>NZ_CM129672.1:0-3826435 GCF_052978405.1 Rhodanobacter sp. UC4438_H5 | reverse complement strand
AAAAGTGTGGGAACTGGACCGATTGAGCTTCGCTTCGGTTTTGGAATAATTTCCATCGACGGAGTCAAACGAACAAGGGGCCGTTCCCGGCTTTAGTTCGGCCAAGGCTTGGGCGCTCATCGGCTGGATGGCATTCCCCGACAAAGACTCCGTCGCCTCCTCCACGGGGGAAGTGCTCTCGCTTTTCGCGGTAGCGTTCGCTCCAGGTGCTTGGTCACCGGCCGACTGCCCGCATCCCACCAATGCGACCATCACTACTAACATAGGTGCGATCAACACTTTCCTCTTCATGCCTTGTATCCTCTTGTCATATCGTTGTGGCCACTGCGGGTAGAGGGATTGCGCGCCTTGCACATCTCTACTTATCTTTTTTACGGTGGCGGTATTTAGATAGTACTTTCCTGATAATACAGAGAAATCGCGACATCCTTGGGTGACGCGTCAAAAAGGCATCCACAGCGTGGTACCGCGAACGCCAGTATTGCAATTCATCATACAGTCCAAATCTGTGCTCGAACAGCATGTCAGCATGGGCGGCGTAAAAATCTATATTGGAGCGAAAAATCTCCGCGTAGGTTTCAACCACCTTCGCCCTGTGATCCTGGAATGAAATGGTTCTTGAACTTTCCTGTATCCGGTAATTGAACAGATAATCGTCAAGCTGCACAACATCGCGGCCGAGATGAACGATCTTTACCCAGAAGTCATAGTCCTCCACTCCATGACGCAGCTTCTCGTTGTAGCCACCGACGCTCTCCCAATCCGCCTTTCTATACAGCGACGTCACAAAAATGACATTATCGATGACCAATTCGCGCAAAGTATAGGGAGGCAAGTTCCACGGCCCTCGCTCAGCCCCGAACTTCCTCGCCTTGCAATAGACGCAACCCACATCCGGCCGATCTTCGAGGACAGCAACCGCCTTCTCAATATAGGTTGGCTCAATCCTATCGTCAGCATCCAACGGCAGGATGTAACATCCGTACGCTTCGCGTACCGCGTGATTCCTCGCGGCTGCCGGACCCGCATTCTGCTGATGGAAAATGCGCGTACGCGGCCACGGCACCTTCTTGAGAAGATCCAAAGTTGACGGATCCGTCGACCCGTCATCTACGATGACCACCTCAAGATTCTGCCAAGTCTGTGCCAAAGCCGACCTGACCGCCTCATCCAGATATTTTCCTGCGTTGTAACAGGGAATGACCACCGAAACCTTATTCACATCCTTGGCCCCTTGTTCCTTGCCATCGTACAACTCACTTCGATGCTTTCGCTCGTGTCACTTTCCTGATTGCTTTCAGCATGGTCGGCCCGACGCCGACAGCCCGCACCGAAGCCGTCACCCGATCGAGCACACTCGGAGGCGACGCCGGGTCCGCCCCGGCGGGCTGCTGCGCCTGAGCTACTTCGGTTCCAGCCGGGTTCGCCAGCGAGAGGATATTCCGATCCGAAGAGCCGAAAGGCGAAGGGATAGCATCCCACAATTCCCGGGCGCGGTAGGCAACTCGCGCCTCATTGCTGATCTTGCGGCCGTCCGAGTAATTCGCGTACGTCCACGGCAATTTGCCGAGCGTTTCCTGTCCGTGCTCTATGAGTAGCTGCTTGTATTCGTTATACAACTTCACAAACGTTTCGCGATTGTTGTCCGTCAACCACCAACCGATGGCTTTATCGATAGTGCCGGAGTCCAAGCCGGAAAAATGGATAAAGCGCAGCGGATCGCCGTTGACTTGATACACCTCTCCTTCCTGGCGAAGATCGCTGTTCAGCAGGGACCAGGTAGCAAAGTCGTAGCCATGATGCTTCAGCACCGAAACATCAAAGAAACACGGAGCAAGATCGATCCAGCGTTGATCGGTAAAAATGCCTCTATTGATATCGTCATAACAAAACTGAAAAAGGCGTTCGGCCCACCAGGCCAGGAATGCGTGCGAATTAGGTGCCCTCGAAATACCGAGAAACCCGAGGTTATAGCAACCGTGTGCAAGTGAACTTATTTCCATGTCGATGTTGCCCGGACGCAGCAAGTGAGGACACAGCACGACTGACTGGTGGTCCAGCAATTGCTCGAGTTCTACGAGTTCGCTGTAGACGAGCACATCGGGGTCCAGATACACAAACTTCGACTCGGCGGGAAAACGCTCGAGAAGGTTCAACATGAACTGTGCCTTGACCGCTGTGGAAGCTTCCACGATGGCGTGCCTGAACATGAAGCGGTCAAAATTGACCCATCCCGCATTCTTGGCAAGCACGACCTCGTCGAAATGCTCGTACGAAGCAGCGACTTCCGATACGTCGCGTTCGACGAGGCAAAGCACGAATTTCGCATCGGCGCAGTGCCGCTTGACCGATTCTGCCAGCGTCATCGCCTTGGGCAGATAGTTTGCGCATATCGAAGTAAAGAAGATCACGGTAATTTCCTTGTTGAACTACTGGCCGGCCCAGTCTTGAGTTTGATGTATCCGGTCACTGACCGCCACGGCTTCGTCATTCTCCACGATGTGGAAGCATAGACGTTCCGGAGCTCCGTAGCCAACGCCACCCCCGCGGTACGCGCCCGTTCGAGCTCATCCGAAATCCGGCTGCGTTCATGGATCGCATCATCCAGTGCCGACGTCAGCTCCGTACGGGTTTGCGTTGCTTCGGCTTCCGATCTCGCCAAATGTAGGGACAGACCACGAATACTCTGTTGCGCTCTTTCCAGATCGCGCTCCAGTCGTCCGCATTTTTCTTCATAGCGAAGTTGCCGCGCTGCCAGATCTGCGTGCTGGGCCACTAGGGCGTCGTGCCGCACCTGGGCCTCGTCAGATTGACGGGCTTTCGCGATCAACTCGGACGAAAGCTCCGCACACCTGACCAGCAGCGCATCGCATTTCGCCTGGACCTCTTCGACGCGGCGAACCTGCGTATCCAACTTCGACGACAGTTCCGCCTTCTCCAGCTGCAGCATCTCTTGCCGCGCCCGCGCTTCTTCTGACCAGCGCACTTGCGCCGTCAGCTTCGACAAAGTCTCGACAGCCTCTGCTTGCAACGATTCTAATCTCGCCCGCGCATCTTCCGACCAGCGAACTTGCGCGGTCAGTTTCGATGAGAGCTCAGCATTCTCCTGGATCAAAGCCTCGCACTTCGCCTGACTCTCTTCAATGATCCGAGATTGCATGCTCGAAGTTGAATACAGCTCAGCATGCTCGACTTGCAACGACTCACGCTCCGCTTGAGCTTCGTCCGACCATCGAATCTGGGCAGTCAGCTTCGATGACAGCTCGGCTGTTTGCGCTTGCAGTAATTCAAACCTCTCTTGCGCATCTTCCGACCAGCGAATCTGCGCGGTCAGCGCGGAACTGAGCCGCACATTCTCAGTTTCTGCCGCTCGAAGTCTCAATTCGATTCGAGCTGCCATATCGGCCACCGCATCGGTACAAGCTCCGCTTTGACTCCACTCCCTATCAAAATCCAATACGACCTTCTCGACCTTCTTCCAGTCATTGTCGCCGTGGGCAACGGCAACCAACGATTCATAGAGGCTTTCTGCAATCGCATCGATTTTTGTAGCTGGTTCCTCGGGACCAAGGCTGACGTGATGCCGGTCGGAAACATCGACAAAACCGGCGATGGCTTCACGTTGTCGTGCCGAAGCCCATTCCCCCACGTCGATCCCGAGTTTGGCGAGCGCACCCAACACCGTAGCAAGCGGATCATCCAGCAGGTCGTCATACAAGAGAACTTCACGCGGCAATGCCGAACTTGCCGTGATGGCTTCCGTCATGTAACGCAGCCATAGCAACTTTCCAACCAGCGGCTGCCAGTGATTGCGGGCCTCAATGGAGGCCGACACCTCACGTGGCCTGCGCACCATGAACAACACGACCGGCCGGACATACCTCTTTTGCAACACTTCGAACCACAAGGGCAGCACTCGGCAAAGCCGCGGATCTTTGACCGCCCACATCGGGCATTCGGAAAAGTCTGAGGAAATGATGTCACTGATGGCAAGGGCGGCTTCCCGGGCCACCTCTCGTTCCTGCCAATTTTCCGGAAACGCACGAACGTCGTCCCATCGCGACCCAAGACCCGCCAACAGGCGCTCATGCACCGAGACAACTTCCCGGTGTTCCCAGTACCCCTTGGGGTTGTCGCTGCCGGGCTCCAGCATATGGTCGCCCAAGGGCACCCCGAGCTTGCCGACGAGCCCGGCTAAGGCGGACGTCCCGCTTCGGTGCATGCCGACGATCAGGATTGCGGTTGACGGCGAAGTGTTCATCAGACGACTTCCATCTGTGGCCCATCGTCAAGCAAGTCGACGAACCCCGTCGCCAGCCGCGTCAGAGACGGCATGACACGGAACATCACCGCGTCGATGCGACGATCCACGTATTCCTCGCCTTCCCCGATAGAAGCCAGAACTCCCGCATTCAGAAAGTACACGCCGGGATGCAACAGGCACCGAAAAGCGAAGCGGACGACGATATTCTCACCGGCTCTGAGCAGGGGAACGGCCGATGACGGCGTGGAAGTGGCTGCGCCGCCAATCTCCACCCCGGTCATGGACCGAATCATCATGCCGCACCGAATGCGGGCCAGTGTCTGATCGAGAGCAACCTTGTACGTATAGACATACGTGCGACCGGGCGTCAGGACATTTACCTTGCGCCCATCCAGGGTTTCGACATGGGGGTTTTCAATGCACGCACCCCGCCTCTCATACTCCACCGTGCTGCTCGACAGCATCCCCTCCTCCCAATAGGCGGGATCACTGTCGGGGATGGGACGATCAACCGAGAGCCCCACGTTATCTGACCCAAGATGCTGGCAACCGTTCACAGGGAGCGCGGACACAGCGGAGCCACTCCGATAAGTGGAAATGATCTCCTGCCGAACCTGCTCCGCCCGATCTGCCGGGGCGTAAAGCAATTTCTGATAGGTGGTAACCACGTCTTTCGGCGTGCCCTGCATCAACATTTCGCCCTTGTCCAGCAAGATGGCGCGGTCGCAGAGCTCGACGACCGTGCCCGCCGAATGGGATACGAACAGTACCGTTGCGCCGGCATCCCGAATCGCTTCGATGCGGGCAAGGCATTTTCGCTGAAATGCCTCATCACCCACCGCCAAGGCCTCATCGACGACGAGAATGTCCGGAGAGACGCTGATCGCAACAGCAAAGGCCAATCGCACGTACATGCCGCTTGAATATGTCTTTACGGGCTGATCGATGAACTGGCCGATGCCCGAAAAATCGAGTATCTCGTCATACTTGGCGCGAATCTCGGCTTCGGAAATTCCGTACACGAGACCACTCAGCAGGACGTTCTCTCTGCCAGTGAATTCCGGATTGAACCCTGCACCCAATTCGAGCAGCGCGGATATACGTCCATCAATCATCAAATTACCGAGCGTCGGCCTGATCGTGCCGCATATCATCTGCAGCAGGGTCGACTTGCCCGATCCATTGCGACCAACGATTCCCACTGTCTCGCCGTGAAACACATCGAAACTCACGCCACGCAGGGCCCAGAACTCATTGAAGTAGGCCTTCGGCGTGCGCCGGGCCATACGATGCAGCCTGGGGAAAATCATCTGCTTGAGCCGATCGGAAGGCTGCGAATACATTTCGTAACGCTTGGCCAACCCGTCAACCCGGATTCGAACTGGTTTAGAGGACATCCGCGAACCCCTTTTTCGTCTGTTCGAACCAGGCGAATGATCCCCAGGCAAAAATGCTGGACACCAACGTATACGCGGCCAGATGAGACCACACCGGCGGCTTTCCCCAAAGCAGAACGTCTTGTGAAGCTTCGGCGATGACCGTCAGAGGATTGAGGTACAGCAGGTAGCGGTAATTCTCTGGAATCATTTCCTTCGGGTACAGGATCGGAGCGAGAAACATCAACGCAACCGTGATCAGGCTGACGACCTGCCTGATATCCCTGAGATAGACAGCCAATGATGCCAGAAGCCAGATGGCACCAGCCATGAAGGGTAGAAAACAAGTGACCACCACGGGGAAAAACACCACCGTCCATGGTATGTGCTGATTGATGATCAAGGAGAGAGTCAGCAGTGCCACTGTCGAAACAATCAGGTGGAATAGGGCGGCACCGAGCGTGCTCCAGGACAACGCCTCGAGTGGAAACAATACCCGCTTGACGTAGTTCGCGTTTTCCTCGATGAGCGTGGTCGCCCGGTTGGCGCACTCCGAGAAGACCGCATTTATGTTCAAGCCGGCGAAAAGCACGATGGCATACTGGAAATGGCCAGTGACACGATCGTTCCAACGCCCGTTGAAGATCACGCCAAAAACGAACGTGTAGATGACGAGCATCAGCATCGGATTGAAGAACGTCCAGAACAGGCCGGCAAATGACCCCCTGTAGCGCTTCGCCACATCGCGTCGCGCGATCTGCACTATCAGGGAGAAATGCCTTGACAGTGCGCGGTACGGCGAGGAGGGGTCTGCCAGGCGATAGGCCACATTCATAAAATTTCCGACAGTTTCTTTCTTTTGATGCTGACAAGTCCGCAGCTGTTGCAGAATCTTGACATCTGAACAGTCATTGGTCTTTCCCCGGCTGCGATGTTGCTTGAGCAACCTAAGAGGGATTCGAATCAATCAAGCGCCGTCTGTAATTCGTTTCGCAGGTCATCCAGATCCTCCACCCCCACCGACAACCGCACCAAGCCGTCGCTGATGCCAAGCCGCTTGCGGTTGGCAACCGGTACCGAGGCATGGGTCATGATGGCCGGGTGCTCGATCAGACTTTCAACGCCGCCGAGTGACTCGGCCAGCGCGAACAGTTCGCAGCGTTCGAGCATGCGGCGGGCCTTCTTCAGGCCGCCCTTCACCTCGATGGTCACGATGCCGCCGAAGCCATGCATTTGGCGCTTGGCCAGCGCGTGTTGCGGGTGACTTTTCAGGCCGGGGTAGATCACCCGCTCGACGGCCGGGTGCTTCTGCAACCAGGTGGCCAACTCCAGTGCGCTGGCGCAGTGCTGGCGCATGCGCAGGTGCAAGGTCTTCAGGCCACGCATGGCGAGGAAGGCGTCGAACGGGCCGGCCACCGCGCCCACCGAGTTCTGCAGGAAGCCCATCTGTTGAGCCAGTTCCTTGCTGTTGGCGACGACGATGCCGCCGACCATGTCGGAATGGCCGTTGATGTACTTGGTGGCCGAATGCAGCACCAGGTCGGCGCCGTATTCCAGCGGCCGCTGCACCATCGGCGAGCAGAAGGTGTTGTCCACCATCAGGATCAGGCCGTGCTTCTTCGCGAACACGGCGACCTTGGCCAGGTCGACCAGCTTCAGCATTGGGTTGGTCGGGGTTTCGGCCCAGATCATCCGCGTGTTCGGCTTCAGGGCCGCTTTCAGCGCCCCCGTGTCGTTCAGGTCGACGAAGCTGAAGTCCAATCCGGCCGAACGCCGGCGTACCCGCTCGAACAGGCGATAGGTGCCGCCGTAGAGGTCGTCCATCGCGATCACGTGGCTGCCCGAGTCGAGCAGGTCCAGCACGGTCGCCGCCGCCGCCAAGCCTGAGGCGAACGCGAAGCCGGCCACGCCGCCTTCCAGGTCAGCCACGCAGCGTTCGTAGGCCATTCGCGTCGGATTCTGCGTGCGCGAATACTCGTAGCCCTTGTGCTTGCCCGGACTCTCCTGCACGTAGGTCGAGGTGGCGTAGATCGGCGTCATGATGGCGCCGGTGCTGGGGTCGGGATGCTGGCCGGCGTGGATCGCACGCGTTCCGAGTCCGTGGTGGGTGGCAGGCGTCTTCTTGGGCATGGCAGGCATCGCAGGCAGGGCGACATCGGTGAAGACCGGCGCCGCGTGAGGGATCGCGTATTGTACCCGTGCAGCCGTGCTTTGCCTTAACGTTGACTGCTGCGTGGCCAGCCAGTCGCTACGCGAATTGCCGGCTGAAGCAGCCGGCGTGACACAATAGAGGTTTACTCACCCAAGGAATGAGTGACTCATGAAGACCATTCTGGTCACCGGCGGTGCCGGTTTCATCGGTGCGAATTTCGTGCTGCAGGCCGTGGCCGACGACCTGCACGTGGTCAACCTGGACAAGCTCACCTACGCCGGCAACCTCGACACGCTGGCCTCGCTGCAAGGTGATGCGCGTCACGTTTTCGCACACGGCGACATCGGCGACCGTACCTTGGTGGCGCGGCTGCTGAACGAGCACAAGCCCGCCGCCATCGTGAACTTCGCCGCCGAGTCGCACGTGGACCGCTCCATCGACGGCCCGGCCGAGTTCGTGCAGACCAACGTGGTCGGCACGCTGGGACTGCTGGAATGCGCGCGCGATTACTGGCGCAGCCTCGAAGGCGCCGCCCGCGAGGCCTTTCGCTTCCTGCACGTGTCGACCGACGAGGTCTACGGCTCGCTCGGGGCCGAGGGCAAGTTCACCGAGACCACG
The DNA here is from genome assembly GCF_052978405.1 of Rhodanobacter sp. UC4438_H5. Lineage (NCBI taxonomy): Bacteria > Pseudomonadati > Pseudomonadota > Gammaproteobacteria > Lysobacterales > Rhodanobacteraceae > Rhodanobacter > Rhodanobacter sp. UC4438_H5. The sequence goes on along the minus strand of NZ_CM129672.1, from coordinate 3,818,025 downwards.
CCGTACGCACCGAATTCACCGTACTCCGCGTCGAAGGCCGCCTCCGACCACCTGGTGCGTGCGTTCCACCATACCTACGGCCTGCCGGTGCTCACCACCAACTGCTCGAACAATTACGGGCCGTACCAATTCCCGGAAAAGCTGATCCCGCTGGTGATCGCAAAGGCGCTGGCCGGCGAATCGCTGCCGGTCTACGGCGACGGCTTGAACATCCGCGATTGGCTGTTCGTGGGCGACCACTGCAGTGCGATCCGCCGTGTGCTGGAAGCCGGTCGGGTGGGCGAAACCTACAACGTGGGCGGCAATGCCGAACGCGAGAACATCACCGTGGTGAAGACGATCTGCGCCCTGCTCGACGCACGCCGGCCACTGGCCGACGGTCGTGCGCGCGAGTCCCTGATTACCTTCGTCAAGGATCGCCCCGGCCACGACCGCCGCTACGCGATCGATTCCAGCAAGCTGCAGACCGAGCTGGGCTGGAGGCCCTCGCAGACCTTCGAAAGCGGCATCGCGCAGACGGTCGACTGGTATCTCTCGCATCAGCCATGGGTACAGCGCGTACTCGACGGCAGCTACCGCATGGAGCGACTTGGCGCATGAGCACAACGCAGAAAGGCATCATTCTCGCCGGCGGTTCCGGCACCCGGCTGCACCCGATCACCCGCGCGGTGAGCAAGCAGCTGCTGCCGGTGTACGACAAGCCGATGATCTACTACCCGCTAGCCACCCTGATGCTGGCCGGCATTCGCGAAGTGCTGATCATCAACACGCCGCACGAGCAGGACATGTTCCGGCGTCTGCTCGGCGATGGCTCGCAGTGGGGCATTGACATCCAGTATGCGGTACAGCCCTCGCCCGACGGCCTGGCGCAGGCGTTCACCATCGGCCGGGACTTCATCGACGGCAAGCCGAGCTGCCTGGTGCTTGGAGACAATATCTTCTACGGCCACGGCTTCACCGATCGGCTCAAGCGCGCCGCTGCACGCGAGCGTGGCGCCACCGTATTCGGCTATTGGGTGAAGGACCCGGAGCGGTACGGCGTGGCCGAGTTCGACGCCACCGGCAAGGTCGTCGGTTTGGAGGAGAAGCCGACTGCGCCGAAGTCGCACTACGCGGTTACCGGCCTGTATTTCTACGATAAGCGCGTCTGTGATTACGCCGCGGCACTGAAACCTTCGCCGCGCGGCGAGCTGGAGATCACCGACCTCAATCGCTGCTACCTCGACGATAGTTCGCTGCATCTGGAGCAACTCGGCCGCGGCTTCGCGTGGCTGGACACCGGTACGCACGAGTCGCTGATGGAGGCGGGCAACTACATCGAGACGATCGAGAACCGGCAGGGTCTCAAAGTGTGCTGCCCGGAAGAGATCGCCTACCTCAACGGCTGGATAGACGCCGAGCAGTTGCTGGCGCTGGCCGCACCGCTGGCCAAGACCGGCTATGGACAGTACCTGCAACAGCTGACACAACAGGGCTTGGCGCGATGAAGGTCATTGAAACGGCACTACCCGGTGCGCTGGTACTCGAACCACAGGTATTCGGCGATGCCCGCGGCTTCTTCTACGAAAGCTACAACGAAGCGAAGTACCGCGCGGCCGGCGTCGACCACCGCTTCGTGCAATCCAACGTCTCGCGCTCGGCCCGCGGCGTGCTGCGCGGCCTGCACTACCAGTGGCCGAATCCGCAGGGCAAGCTGGTCAGTGTGCTCGAGGGCGAGGTCTACGACGTGGCGGTGGACATCCGCCGCGGCTCGCCCACGTTCGGACAATCGGTCGGCGTGATGCTCACCGCCGACAACCACCGCCACTTCTGGATACCGGAAGGTTTCGCGCACGGCTTCTGCGTGGTCTCCGACTTCGCCACATTCACCTATCAGTGCACCGCGCTGTACGACCCGAAGGCCGACGCCGGCATCCGCTGGAACGATGCGGCGCTGGCCATCGACTGGCCGGTCAGCGCGCCCTTGCTGTCGGACAAGGACGGCAAGACGCCGCTGCTTGCCGATGTGCCGCCGGAGCGGTTGCCAGTCTACGTGTCATGAAGATTCTGCTGCTCGGCGCCAACGGCCAGTTGGGCCGTACGTTCCTCGATCAAGGCGGTTTGGCCGCGCGCGGCGAGCTGGCCGCGGCATGCCGTGATGGCGTGTTGACGACCGGCGGCCTCGGCAAGATCGCCGACCTGTCGGACCCCGCATCGCTCCCCGCCGTGCTCGACCGCCTGCGCCCTGACGTCATCGTCAACGCCGCGGCCTATACCGCGGTGGATCGTGCCGAACAGGAAGAAGCGCTGGCCACTCGCGTCAACGGCGAGGCGGTCGGCGTGCTCGGCAGCTGGGCGGCAGCGCATGGTGCGCTGGTGATCCACTACTCCACCGACTACGTGTTCGACGGCCACCAGTCGCAACCCTACGCCGTCGACGCGCCCGCCGGCCCGCTCGGCGCCTACGGCCGCAGCAAGCTGGCGGGCGAACGGGCGTTGCAGGAAAGCGGTGCCGACCATTTCATCTTCCGCACCGCGTGGGTCTACGCGGCGCACGGGCACAATTTCCTGCGCACCATGCTGCGCCTCGGAGCCGAGCGCGACGAGCTGCGCGTGGTTGCCGACCAGCACGGCGCACCGACCGATACCGGGCTGATCGTCGACGGCACGCTCGCCGCGCTGGATCGCTGGATGACGTCGGATCACGCGGCACGTGAATCGCTCATCGGCACGCATCATCTGGTCGCCAGCGGCGCGACGACATGGCACGGTTTCGCCAGTGCAATCTTCGACGCAGCGCGAGTACGCGGGCTGCTTCCAAATCCGCCGCGCGTAGTGGCGATCGCCACCACCGACTACCCGACGCCGGCGGTGCGTCCGGCGTGGTCGTTGCTGGACAACACCGATTTTCAGCGGCGGTTTGCCTCGCCGCTGCCAGACTGGCGCGACGGCATGCTCCGGGTGATGGATCAGCTCGGCAGCAAGTTCGACGGTCCCCGGTCGCCGTAATCCGATTGCTGTCGCGCGTTGTCGCGTAGGGCGGACATTGTCCGCCGCTTTCGCGCAGGCCCGCGAAGGCCTGCCGGCGGGCAGTGTCCGCCCTACGCGGCGGGAACGTTGCGGCATAATGAGCAATCCGCACAGCTCTCCCTGCGTAGGGGCGCATCCTGTGCGCGACGCTTTTCGTGACGTGATGAAGATACATCGCGCACAGGGTGCGCTCCTACACGTAACATCCGGCCAGGAACGTCGAACTCATGTTGATCCCCCTCATCCTCAGCGGCGGCAGCGGCACCCGGTTGTGGCCGGTGTCGCGCAGGAACCTGCCCAAGCAGTTCCTCGAACTGGCCGGCAAGGGCACGTTGTTCCAGCAGACCGTCGCGCGCACCCGCGCGCTGCCGGAGGTGGCCGCGCCGATCGTGGTGGCCAGCGAGGATCACCGCTTTCTCGCCGCCGACCAGTTGCTGGAAGCAGGCATCGAAGGCGCCACGATCGTGCTGGAACCGCTGGCACGGAACACCGCGCCGGCGATCGCGCTGGGCGCGCTGCAGGCACTGCAGCACGATCCCGACGCATTGCTGCTGGTGCTGCCGGCCGATCATCTGATCGGCGACACTACCGCATTCACCGCGGCGGTGGCGCAGGCAATGCCATTGGCGAAGGACGGCTGGCTGGCCACGTTCGGCATCCGCCCGGATCGCCCGGAGACCGGCTTCGGCTACATCCGCCGTGCCGAGGCGATCGACGGGCATGGTTTCCGCGTCGGGCAGTTCGTCGAAAAGCCCAGTCTCGCAAAGGCGGAGTCCTACCTCGCCGACGGCGGCTACGACTGGAACTCGGGCATGTTCCTGTTCAGGGCGTCACGCTATCTGGAGGAGTTGGCCACACACGCGCCGGCGATGCTGGAGGCCGTGCGCGCAGCACATGCCAAGGCCACGGTCGATCTCGACTTCGTGCGCATCGATCGCGACGCGTTCGCACAGGTGCCGGACAATTCGATCGACTACGCGGTGATGGAAAAGACCGCGCGCGCCGCCGTGGTACCGGTCAGCTGCGGATGGAGCGACATCGGCTCGTGGTCGGCGCTGTGGCTCACCGGCGACAAGGACGCCGCGGGCAACCTGCGCGAGGGCGACACGCTGACCGTGGACACGCGCAACTCGCTGCTCCGCTCGCACGATCGCCACTTGCTTGCCACCGTCGGTGTCGACGACCTGATCGTGGTGACCACGCCGGACGCCACCCTGGTGGCGCACCGTGACGCGGCGCAGGACGTGAAGAAGATCGTCGAACAGCTCAAGGCCGCCGGCCGCAGCGAGCATTCGCTGCATCGCGTGGTGCATCGCCCGTGGGGCAATTACGACTCGCTGGAGGCTGGCGAGCGCTTCCAGGTCAAGCGCATCCAGGTCAAGCCCGGCGCCTCGCTGAGCCTGCAAAAGCACCACCATCGCGCCGAACACTGGATCGTGGTCTCCGGCACTGCCGAGGTCACCTGCGACGACAAGGTGTTCCTGCTCGGCGAAAACCAGAGCACCTACATTCCGCTGGGCAGCAAGCACCGTCTGCGCAATCCGGGCAAGGTGACGCTGGAACTGATCGAGGTGCAATCCGGCAGTTATCTCGGCGAAGACGACATCGTGCGCTACGACGATGTCTACGGCCGGGCGTGAGGGCACCCAGGACCCTGCAGGAGCGCACCTTGTGCGCGATGCTCCTCGTCACGTGCGCAAAGGCAACGCGCACAAAGTGCGCCCCTATGTCTCTGCGACGTGGAAGTGCCGCTTGAACGGGACGCCGGCGGCAACAGGTTCTTCCAGTTCGCGCGCGTAGCGGTGGCCGGCGTAGACCGCATGGGCGATCAGGCCGGGGGCCTCGGCGTCGCCGATGCAGCGCAGCGAGTGCAGCCCGGTGGCGGGCCATTCCGCTTCGCGTTCCAGCAGTTGCTGGTACAGCGCATCGTCCGGCATGCGGGCGGTCACGGTGACGATGGCGTCGCAGGCCAGGTCGCAGTGCCGGTGGTCCCACACGTTTTCGACGCTGAGCGTGCAGCCGGCGTAGCCGACGATGTCGTGCGACACGATCGCCTCGATGCCGAGTTTGGCCATCCGTTTGCGGATATGCCGGTAGTCCAGCGTGTGCTGGCTCCACGGCGCGACGCTGTCTTCCGGCGTCAGATACGTCACCTCGCAACCGCGCAGGCGCAAGGTTTCGGCGGCGATGCCCGCGTAATAGAAACCGTCGTCGTCGAACACCACCACGCGGCCCTCGGGCAGACGGCCGTCCATCAGGTCGTCGGGCGTGAACACGCGCGGGTTGTCGGGGAAGCCGTCGATGACCGCGCCGTGGCTGCGGCCGTAGCCGTCGCGGCGCCAGTGGCAGCCGGTGGCCAGCACCACGTGGTCGGCGCCGAAGTCGAGCACGTCTTGCGCCGTGAGTGCGGAATCGAGATAGACGGCCACATTCGCCAGCTTGCGGATCTGGCCGACGCGCCAGTCGCGCACGCGCGCCCATTCGGCCAGGCCCGGCATGCGCGATTCGCGGGTGACGCGGCCGCCGAGTTCCTTGCGCGCCTCGGCCAGGCTCACCTCGTAGCCGCGCTGGCCCAGCGCACGCGCCGCTTCCAGCCCGGCAGGGCCGGCGCCGACCACCAGCACGCGCGCCGCCGAGCGTTTCGGCGCGATGCGTTCCGGGTGCCAGTCCTTGCGCCACTCCTCGCCCATGGTCGGATTCTGCGTGCAGCGGATCGGCGAGATGGTCATGTCGCCGGAGACGCAGATGTTGCAGCCGATGCATTCGCGGATATCGTCGACGCGACCTTCCTCGATCTTGCGCGGCAGGAACGGGTCGGCGATCGACGGGCGCGCGCAGCCGATCAGGTCCAGCACGCCGCGCTTGAGTTGCGACACCATGGTGTCGGGGGAAGTGAAGCGGCCCACGCCCACCACCGGCTTGCTGGTGGTTTGCTTCACGAAGTCGATGAACGGCTCCTGCGCGCCCTCCGCGGCAAAGCGCGAGGGCACCGAGTCGTTGTACCAGGCGGCAAGGTTCACGTCCCACAGGTCGGGCAGCTCGGCCAGCATGGCGACGATCTCCTTCGCCTCGGCCAGTTCGACGCCGCCCGGCCCCAGCAGTTCCTCGGTGGCGAAGCGCAGCGCCACGGCGCAGGTGTCGCCGACCGCTTCCTTCGTATCCACCAGCACTTCGCGCAGCAGCCGTACGCGGTTCTCCAGCGAGCCACCGTATGCGTCGCTGCGCTGGTTGCGCCGGCGCTGCAGGAAGTGCATCGCCAGCGACAGGTCGTGCGCGGCGTAGACGTAGATGATGTCCATGCCCGCGCGCTTGCCGCGGATCGCCGCCTCGCGATGCCAGCGACGGTACTCGCGGATGTCGTGTTGCGTCATCGCCCGCGCCTGGTGCGGGTAGCCGTACTTGGTCGGCTGGTGCGACGGCGCGATCAGCACCTCGCGCGAATAGAGGTTGGAGGCGGTGGGTCCGTTGTGGGTGAGTTCCAGCGCGGCCAGCGCGCCGTGCGCATGCACCTTGTCGCACATCAGCGCCAGCGCGGGGATGTCGCGGTCGTCCCACAGCCGCGCCTCGACGTACGGGGTGAGATCGCCGCTGGGGTGGATCTCGCACTCCTCGGTGGAGACCACCGCCCAGCCGCCCTCGGCCTTCACCTCGCGCATCGCCGCATGCGCCAGCGGCATCGCGTGGCCCATGCCGTTGCAATGCGGCACCTGGAAGAAGCGGTTCTTCGCGGTCACCGGACCGATCTTGAGCGGGGTGAACAGGAGGTCGTAACGCGGGTCGCGCATGGGTTCAGGCCTTGGTCGCCGCGGTCGCGCCACGACGTCGCATGAAGAAATACAGGGGCAACCCGGCCGCGATCAGGCCGAGGGCGTAGACGAACGGCGCCCCGCCGATGCCGATGAAGGCATAGACCACGTACAGCGTGGCGATCACGGCGACCAGCAGCACGCCACGCCCGCGGCACGGCGCGGCACCACGCCGCCACAACACCGCGAGCGCCAGCGCGCAGGCCAGGTACAGCGGCAGGTTCGCTGCGGTCACCAGCAGCGTGATGAAGGTGAACGCGGCCACCAGCGAACTGCTGTAGCTCATCCACACCATCACGGAGGCAAGCACGCCGGTGACCACCAGCGCGGTCGTCGGCGCACCGTGCCGGTTGCCGCGCATGAGCAGCGACGGCAGCACGCCGTTGGCAGCCATGGTGCGGGTCAGCTGGCCGGCCAGCAGGGTCCATCCGTTCAGCGCACCGAGCCCGCTGACCACCACGAACAGTGCCAGCCAGCGGCCGGAGCCGGCCGCGCCGAACTGTTCCATCAACAACGCGAACGGCGCGCCGGCGCTGGCCAGCACGTCCTGCCGGATCAGCAGCAGCGGCACCGCGCAGACCACCAGGTAGATTGCCGCGACCACCACCGCGCCGGCCATCGTCGCGCGCGGAATCGTGCGACCGGGGTCGTCGACGCGCTCGGCCGGAATGCTGGCCGATTCGATGCCGAGCATCGCGAACAGCGCGATGGTGGAGGCCGCCATCACGCCGCCGAAGCTTACCGGCGTGGTCGGCGGATGCGCCACGTAGCTGCCCGGCGAGCTGAGCAGCACCCAGCCGCCGAGCGCGGCGATCGCCAGCATCGGCAGCAATTTCAGCGCCGTGGTGACGATCTGCACCACGCCGCCGGTGCGCACGCCGAGCAGGTTGACCAGCACGAACAGCCACACCAGCGCCAGTGCGAACGCCATCGACGGCACCTCCGCGAGGCCGGGCACCACCACGGTGAGGTAGCCGACCACGCCGGTGGCCAGCGCGGCATTGGTCAGCCACAGCGAAACCCAGTAGGCCCACATCGCCATGTAGGCTGGCAGGTCCCCGAGCGTCTCGCGCACGTAGCCGTAGGGACCGTCCGCGCCCGGCAGCGCCGCGGAAAGGTGCGCGAACACCCGCGCCAGGGTGAGACAACCGAGCAGGGTGATGCCCCAGCCGATCAGCGCGTTGAACCCGTACGGCGCCAGCGAGGACGGCAGCAGGAAGATGCCCATGCCGATCACGTTGCCGACCACCAGCGCGGTGCAGGTCCAGAAGCCGATCCGCTGGCGATCGTGCATGGCGGCTAGCTGCTCCATCCCGCCACCGCCACGGCCGGCGCGCTCATGCCGACTCGCCGGCCGGTCCCGCGTATGCCGCGCGCAACAGGTTCTGGAAATGCCACACGCCGCTCTCGCGCTTCGGGTTGAGCCGGCCCGGACGGTAGGCGCCGGAAGCCAGCCCGCGCTGCACCGCTTCGCAGATGCCGATGTCCTCGTTCTGCACCTCGTCGCTGAAGCTGCGGTCGGCCTCCATGCGCGCCTGCGCCGCGGCGTCCTGCGCGTAGTAGTAGTCGAACACGATGCGGCAGCGATCCGGACCCAGCGGCAGGATGCGGTTGGTCTGCAGCCGGCCGGGCATGATGTTGAGCATCACGTTGGGGTAGACGAAGTAATAGAACGCCTCGCCGTCGCCGTAGATGTCGGTGCTGTTGCGCAATGGCGAGGACTGCAGCGAGTGCCACGCGAACAGCTCGGTGTCGTAGGCGCGATAGTCCAGCACCTTCGACAGGCCCGGATGCACGTGCGGCAGGTGGTAACCCTCGAGGAAGTTGTCGACATAGACCTTCCAGTTGCAGTCGATGTCGTAGGTGTCGCGGCGCAGGTAGCGCATCGCCGCCAGGTCGATCGGCGCGATGCGCTCGGCGATGCCGCCGTAGACCTGCTCGAACGGCGGCACCTCCTCGTCCAGCGCGACGAACACCAGCCCCTGCCACTCGTGCACGCGGTACGGCGGCAGGCGGATGTCCTCCACGCGGAAATCGGCGGCGCCCTGCATTTCCGGCGCGCTGCGCAGCTGGCCGTCGAGGGTGTAGGTCCAGCCGTGGTACTTGCAGTGCAGCGCCCGCGCGCCCTTGCCGTCGCACAGCGCCAGCGGACCGGCGCGGTGGCGGCAGACATTGGGGAAGGCACGCAGCACGCCGTCCTCGCCGCGCACCAGCAGCAACGGCACGCCGGCGACCTGTTCGACCGCGTGGTCACCGGGCCCGGCCAGCTGCCCCTGCTGCGCGACCAGTTGCCAGCTGCGCGCGAACACCGCGCGCAGCTCCATCGCCAGCATCGCCTCCCCCGCGTAGTAGCGCGCGGGCAAGGCGTGCGCGCGGTCGAGCGGTTCAGCGACGGTGTCGGTGTGCATGGATTGCTGTCCCCGGTTGGATGGCCGCAAACAACCCGGCCGGCGCCGCCCGCCCGTCCCGGCAGGGGCGCCCCGCTGAGCCTAGCGCTTGTGCCGAACCGGCGGCAACCGCACTGACGCCCGGCCGGCCGGTACGATCCGGCACCCCTATCTACCGGCCGGATTCGGTTGTAGATTGCGGTGAAACCTGCGAGAAGCCGCTGCCGTCCATGCCAGGCGCCGTACTGCTGTCGCCACTTCGCCCCATCGCACCGCGTGGGCCGTTTTCGTCGCCGCGACGAGGCGACGCATGATCGCGGCGTCGGCCAGCGGCACGCTGGAACAGGCGCTGGCGCACGCGGAGCGGCTGCTGCAACGCGACCCCGCGCTGGCAGTGGAGCAGTTGGAGGAGATCCTGCAAGTGGCCGGCGCGCATCCGTTGGCGCTGCAACTGCTGGCAGCCGCGCACTTGCGCCAGGGCGATGCCCAGGCCGCGCTCGACATCCTGCTTCCGCTGGCGCCGTCGCAACCGACATGGGCGGCGCTGCAGCTCGACCTGGGCGTGGTGCTGGGCCGGCTCGGCCGCGGCGAGGAGGCGATCGCCGCGCTGCGCCGCGCGGTCGCCCTGAAACCCGACCTGCCGCAAGCCTGGCGCGAACTCGGCGACCACCTGATGGCAGCCGGCGAGCAGGACGCGGCCGACGCCGCCTACGCCCGGCACGTGCTGCATTCCACCCACGACCCGCGCCTGATGGGCGCCGCCGTGGCGCTCGCCGAAGGCCGCATCCCGCAGGCCGAGGCGCTGCTGCGCGAGCATCTCAAACAGGCGCCCACCGACGTCGCGGCGATCCGCATGTTCGCCGAAGTCGCCGCCCGCGTGGGCCGCAACGAGGATGCGCTGAACCTGCTCGCACGCTGCCTCGAACTGGCCCCCGGTTTCGACGCCGCACGTCAGCACTACGCCATGGTCCTGCATCGCAGCAACCAGCCCGAGCAGGCACTGGCGCAGATCGAACACCTGCTGGCGAACGACCCGCAGCACCCGGCCTACCGCAACCTCAAGGCGGTGGTGTTGTGCCGCATCGGCGATTACGAGCCGGCCATCGCGATCTACGCCGACCTGGTGCAGCGCTACCCCGACAACCCGCGCCTGTGGATGAGCTACGGCCACGCGCTGAAGACCGCCGGCTTCGGCGACCGCGCGATCGCCGCCTACCGGCACAGCGTGGAACGCCTGCCCTCCTTCGGCGAAGTCTGGTGGAGCCTGGCCAACCTCAAGACCTTCCGCTTCAGCGCGGCCGACCTCGCCACCATGAGCGACCAGCTGGCGCGCAGCGACCTGTCGGACGAGGACCGCCTGCACCTGGAGTTCGCCATGGGCAAGGCGCGCGAGGACGCCGACGCCTGCGCGGAGTCGTTCGCCCACTACGCCCGCGGCAACGCGATCCGCCGCGCGCAACTGCACTACAGCGCGGACGAGACCAGCGCACGGGTGACCCGCGCCTGCGCGCACTACACCGGCGAGTTCTTTGCCACGCGCGCGGGCATGGGTTGCCCGGCGCGCGATCCGATCTTCGTGGTCGGGCTGCCGCGCGCCGGCTCCACCCTGATCGAGCAGATCCTGTCCAGCCACAGCCAGGTCGAAGGCACGATGGAGCTGCCCGAAGTCGCCTCGATCTCCCGCAGCCTGCGCCGGCAGAGCGAGGTCGACAGCGCGACGCCCTACCACGATGCGCTGGCCGCGCTCGACGCCGACGCGCTGCGCGCGCTCGGCGAGCACTACCTCGCGCACACCCGCATCCAGCGCAAGACCGCGGCACCGCTGTTCATCGACAAGATGCCGAACAACTTCATGCACGTCGGCCTGATCCACCTCATGCTGCCGAATGCAAAGATCATCGACGCGCGCCGGCATCCGCTGGCGTGCTGCTTCTCGGCGTTCAAGCAGCACTTCGCGCGCGGGCAGAGTTTCAGCTACGACCTCGAGGATGTCGGGCGCTACTACCGCGACTATGTCCGCCTGATGGCGCACTTCGACACGGTGCTGCCCGGGCGCATCCACCGCGTGTTCTACGAGCGCATGGTGGCGGACACCGAGGGCGAGGTTCGCCGCCTGCTCGATTATTGCGGCCTGCCGTTCGAGGACGCGTGCCTGCGCTTCTTCGAGAACCCGCGGCCGGTGCACACCGCCAGTTCGGAGCAGGTGCGCCGACCGATCTATCGCGAAGGCGTGGACCACTGGCGCCGGTTTGCGCCGTGGCTGGGGCCGCTGGAACGCGCTCTCGGGCCGGTGCTGCACAGCTATCCCGAGGTGCCAGGGTTCATCTGAAAGGTTGGGGGTTTGGTTGGTTTGCCGTTCACCGGACAAGGGGAGATCGCATGCACACAAGCAGGTCCAGACAGGTCATGAACGCCCGGCGGGCAACGTTGATCCGGTTGCCGCTGGCAGCCGCCATCTGCCTCGCCATGGCGGCACCCGCCGTGGCGCAGGACACCGGGCAGTCCACGCCGCCCGACACCACGTCATCGGCAAAACAGAAAACCACCACGCTCGGCGTGGTCACGGTGACCGCGCAGAAGCGCACAGAGAACCTGCAGAAGGTGCCGATCAGCATGGACGTGCTGGCCACCGACCAGCTCGAAGCGCTGCACGTGAAGAGCTTCGACGACTACGTGAAGTACTTGCCCAGCGTGACGTTCCAGCAGGGCGGCGGCGGCATCGCCACCGGCCCCGGCTTCGTCTCGATCTACATGCGCGGCGTGACCAGCGGCGGCAATACCAACCACTCCGGCTCGCAGCCGAGCGTGGGCGTGTACCTCGACGACCAGCCGGTGACGACGATCCAGGGTCCGCTCGACATCCACATGTACGACATCGCCCGCATCGAGGTGCTGGCCGGCCCGCAGGGCACGCTGTACGGCGCCAGCGCCGAGGCCGGCGCCTTGCGCATCATCACCAACAAGCCCGACCCCAGCGGTTACGCGGCCGGCTACAGCCTGGGCGTGGACACGCTCGCGCACGGCGGCATCGGCTACACGGCCGAGGGCATGCTCAACCTGCCGATCAACTCGAAGGCTGCGATCCGCCTGGTCGGCTGGCGCGAGCACGACGCCGGCTACATCGACAACAAGGCCGGCTCGCGCACCTTCCCCACCTCGGGCATCACCATCAGCAACGCGCCCGACTGCACGGCGAGCGGAACCTCGCCCTCGTCGGCGTTCCAGTGCGTCGGCCATGCCAAGGACAATTACAACGACGCCAACATCACCGGCGCGCGCGCCGCGCTGAAGGTCGACCTCGACGACAACTGGTCGATCACGCCGATGCTGATGGGGCAGCAGACCATCTCGCACGGCAACTTCGCCAGCGACCCGGCGGTGGGCGACCTGGCGGTCACGCACTTCTACCCCGAGCGCGTCAACGACCGCTGGTGGCAGGGTGCGCTGACCGTGCAGGGCAAGATCGGCAACTTCGACCTGACCTATGCCTACGCGCACCTCAAGCGCAACCAGGAGGAACAGACCGACTACAGCGACTACGGCTTCTGGTACGACGCGCTGTACGGCTCCGGCGCGTCCTTCTATGACAACAACGGCGCGCTGGTCAATCCTTCGCAGCACATCAGCGACCGCGACGGCTACACCAACAGCAGCCACGAGCTGCGCCTGGTCTCGCCGGCGGACGATCGCCTGCGCCTGGTCGCCGGCGCCTTCTGGCAGAAGCAGAAGCACGACATCCTGCAGAACTACCAGGTCGACGGCCTGGCCGACGCGATCTCCGTCACCGGCTGGAACGACACCATCTGGCTGACCCGGCAGATGCGTTACGACCGCGACGAGGCGCTGTTCGGCGAACTGTCGTGGGATTTCATCCCCGACGTGCTCACCGGCACCGTCGGCGAACGCTACTACCGCACCAGCAACCAGCTGTACGGCTACTTCGGCTACGGCGCGGGCTTCTCCTCCAGCCAGGGCGAGGCCGCCTGCGTGTCGCCCGAGCCGTTCATGGGCGCGCCGTGCCTGGACTTCGACAAGCGGGTGAAGGAGAGCGGCAACCTCACCAAGTTCAACCTGACCTGGAACATCAGCGACACCAAGATGATCTACGCCACCCGCTCGGAAGGCTTCCGCCCCGGCGGCGTCAACCGGCGCGGCACCCTGCTGCCGTACCATGCCGATTTCCTGATCAACCAGGAGCTGGGCTGGAAGACCTCGTGGCTGGACAACCGGGTGTCCTTCAACGGTGCGGTGTTCCGCGAAACCTGGAACGATTTCCAGTTCCCGATCCTGGGCGCGAACGGCCTCACCGAAATCAAGAACGCCAACTCCGCGCGCATCGAAGGCCTCGAGTCGCAACTGAACTGGCAGGCCACCTACAACCTGCAGCTGACCGCCGGCTGGGCGCTGTACCGCGCGCGACTCACCGCCAACTACTGCGGCTTCACCGACGCCAGCGGACGCCCGATCACCGACTGCCCGCCCGGCTCGCTCAACCCGCAGGACGGCAGCGTGGTGTCCGGGCCACTGGCGCCCAAGGGCACCCAGCTGCCGATCACGCCGAAGTTCAAGGGCAACCTGATCGCGCACTACAGCTTCACCCTCGGTGACAGCGATGCGTTCGTGCAGGCGGCGCTGGTCCACGTCGGCAAGCGCACGACCGACCTTCGCCTGAGCGAACGCGCGCTGCTCGGCGACCTGCCCGCGTACAACACGCTGGACCTGTCCGCCGGCGTGCAGAAAGGCAGCTGGTCGGCCGACGTCTACATCAACAACGCCTTCGACAAGCGCGCCGCGCAATACAAGTACACCGAGTGCGGCGTCGACGTCTGCGGCGCGCACGGCGTGGTGGCGCAGTACCCGAACGGCCAAGTCTACACCGGCTACAGCCTGCCGCGCACCATCGGCATCCGCTTCAAGCAGGACTTCTAGCCGTCCGCGACACGCCGCTGCCTGCTCATGCGGGCAGCGGCCATGCCGTCGCGCGTGATGTGACGCAGAATCGAATCAGGCGCTCCGCGAGCGCGCTAAAGTGGCGTGGACGGCATCGTTCACCTGCCCGCGCCGCGCGCGCGAGGATCTTGCCGGGCGATGGTCCACGCGATGAGGCTTTCCCATGGTTCGTATCCGCTGCCCGTGGTTTTTCTCCCTGCCCCTGCTGCTGGCCTGCGCCGGCAGCGCCCCCGCCGCCGATACCGGCCCCTCGCCAGCGCATCAGGCGCCGGTCGCCGACGCCCCGCCCGGCCCGACCCATTACCGGGACTGGCCGTCGATACGCGGCCCGTCGGGTGCCGACCCGGCGCTGGAGCAGCGCGTGCGCGCGATCGTGGCCGGCATGACGCTGGCGCAGAAGATCGGCCAGATGACCCAGGCCGAGATCAAGTCGATCACGCCGGCGCAGGTGAAGCAGTACTACATCGGCTCGGTGCTCAACGGCGGCGGTTCCTGGCCGGGGAAGAACAAGCACGCCGGCATCGGCGACTGGCTCGCCCTGGCCGACCGTTACCGCGACGCCTCGATGGCCACCGATGCGAAGGTGCAGATCCCGGTGGTCTGGGGCACCGACGCGGTGCATGGCGACAACAACGTGTTCGGCGCCACCCTGTTCCCGCACAACATCGGCCTGGGCGCGGCGCACGACCCGGCGCTGGTCGAGGCGATCGGCCGGGCCACCGCCAGGGCGGTGCGCGCCACCGGCATCGACTGGGCCTTCGCGCCGACCCTGGCGGTGGCGCAGAACGTGCGCTGGGGCCGCACCTACGAGAGCTTTTCCAGCGAGGCGCCGCTGGTGCGCGAGTACGCGCGCGCCTATGTCACCGGGCTGCAGGGCGACTTCGACGATCACCACGTGATGGCCACCGCCAAGCACTTCATCGGCGACGGCGCCACCTGGAACGGCGTCGACGAGGGCCAGGCCCGGGTCAGCCGGCAGGACATGATCAACGTGCACGGCGCCGGCTACTTCGGCGCGCTGCGCGCCGGCGTGCTCAGCGTGATGGCGTCCTACAACAGCTGGGACGACGTGGCCGACGGGATCGACTACGGCAAGATGTCCGGCGCCCGCGCGCTGCTCACCGGCGTGCTCAAGGAGAAGATGGGCTTCGACGGCTTCGTGGTATCCGACTGGAACGCGATCGGCCAGCTGCCCGGCTGCAACAACGCCAGCTGCGCGCAGGCGATCAACGCCGGCATCGACATGGTGATGGTGCCCGACGACTGGCAGGCCTTCATCTCCAACACCACCCGGCAGGTCGAGGACGGCCAGATCCCGATCAGCCGCATCGACGACGCGGTCAGCCGGATCGTGCGCGCCAAGCTGCGCATGGGCCTGTTCGGCAAGCGGCCCTCGCAGCGACAAGGCGCCGGCGACGCCACCGCCCTGCAGCATCGCGAGCTGGCGCGCCGCGCGGTACGCGAGTCGCTGGTGCTGCTGAAGAACAACCACCGCGCGCTGCCGCTGCGGGCCGGCGCGAAGATCCTGGTGGTCGGCAAGAGCGCCGACAGCCTGCCGAATCAGGCCGGCGGCTGGTCGCTGAGCTGGCAGGGCAACGACAACGGCAACGCCGACTTCCCGCACGGCGAGACGATCCTGGCCGGCATCCGCGCCGCCGACGGCGCCGCGAACGTCAGCTACAGCCCGACCGCCGCCGGCATCGACCTTGCACCTTTCGACGCCATCGTGGCGGTGATCGGGGAAACCCCGTACGCGGAGATGAAAGGCGACATCACGTTGCCGGCCACGCTGCGCCACAGCGATCGCTACCCGGAGGATCTCGCCGTGCTGCAGGCCGTGGCCAAGGCGCACAAGCCGGTGGTGACGGTGTTCGTGTCCGGGCGACCGCTGTTCGTCAACGACCTGCTCAACCTGTCCGATGCCTTCGTCGCAGCGTGGCTGCCGGGCACCGAAGGCGGCGGCGTGGCGGACGTGCTGTTCGCCCACGCCGGTGGCGCAGGGCCGCACGATTTCCACGGCACGCTGCCGATGCCCTGGCCCGGCCTGCCCTGCCCGTACCAGAGCGCCGACCACGACCGGGCCTGGCTGTTCGCTCCCGGCTACGGGCTGCGCTACGCGGCGGCGCACGAGGTGGAAACGCTGCCCACCTGGTCGGCGATCCACGCCTGTGCCAAGCCGGGCACGCCGTGACGACCGGCGTCTCCCCCATGCCGCCCCAGACCACGCCTCCGGCCGGCATGCTGCATGGATGACGCTCGCGGTGTCCCGCGCTGGTTCGCCATCGCGTCGTTCGCGCTGATCTCGCTGCTGGCGCTGCTCGCGCTGCGGGTGGCGCAGCGCCCGGCAGCGCCGATCGTCCTCCCCGCCGCGCCGGTCGCGCAACCGAGCGGCCCCGGCATCGAGCTGTGGCTGAGCACGCAGGATCGCCGCCTGCGGCTGGCGCGGCAGGCCGACGTGCCGGCCAGCGACGCGACATCGACGCCTGCCGACGTGGTCATCGACACCAGCAAGACCTACCAGTCCATCGTCGGCTTCGGCGCGGCACTGACCGACGCCTCGGCCTGGCTGCTGCAGAACAAGCTGAGCGCACCGGCGCGCCACGCGCTGCTGCTCGAACTGTTCGGCCCGCCGCCCGGGCTCGATTTCAACATGGTCCGGCTGACCATCGGCGCCTCGGATTTCTCGCTGCAACCGTACACGCTGGACGACATGCCCGCCGGCGAGGTCGACCCCGAGCTGCAGCATTTCAACGTCGCGGCCAACGTGCCCTACCTCATCCCCACCGTGCAGGAGACGCTGGCGATCGACCCGCAGCTGCGCATCATCGCCTCGCCGTGGAGCGCGCCGGCGTGGATGAAGACCAGCGCCAACCTGATCGGCGGCAGCCTGCTCGAAGAGTACGAGGCGGCCTATGCGCAGTACCTGGTGAAGTACGTCGACACCTACCGCAGCTACGGCATCCCGATCTTCGCGCTGACCCTGCAGAACGAGCCCGGCTTCGTGCCGCTGACCTACCCCGGCATGCTGCTCTCCGCCGGGCAGCGCGCGCGCATCATCGCGCAGTACCTGGGCCCCGCACTGGCCGGGCGCAAGCCGCCCACGCACATCTTCGGCTGGGACCACAACTGGGACGAACCGCAGCAACCGCTGGACGTGCTCTACGACGCCGAGGCCGCGCGCTACCTGGACGGCATCGCCTGGCACTGCTACCGCGGCACGCCCGGCGCGCAGAGCGACGTGCACCACTCCTTTCCGCGCAAGGACGCCTACATCACCGAGTGTTCCGGCGGCGACTGGGAATCCAGCAAGCACGGCGAACTGCTCTGGTTCGCGCGCGACCTGCTGCTCGGCGGCCTGCGCAACTGGGCGCGCGGCGTGGTGTACTGGAACCTTGCGCTGGACGAAAACTACGGCCCGCACTTCGGCGGCTGCGACACCTGCAAGGGCATCGTCACGATCGACTCGCGCAGCGGCGCGGTGAGCCGCAACGACGAGTACTACGCGTTCGCCCATTACAGCCGCTTCATCCACCCCGGCGCCGTGCGCATCTGGTCCACCGACACCGGCAACGACATCAAGAACGTCGCCTTCCGCAACCCAGACGGCGGATCGATCGTGCTGATACTGGTCAACGGCAAGACCGTGCCGCACGAAGTCTCCGTGCAGCAGGGCGGGCTCGACTTCCGCTACACCATGCCGGCGGAAAGCGTGGCGACCTTCGTGTGGCAACCGGGAGCCGTCGCGGCCAAGCCGGCCACGGCTGCCACGATCACGCCACCCGCCACGCCGGGCAGCGCCGGCGGATCGGGCCCTACTCCACGGTGACCGACTTGGCCAGGTTGCGCGGTTGATCCACGTCCGTGCCGCGCAGCACGGCGACGTGGTAGGCGAGCAGTTGCAGCGGCACGGTGAACACGGCGGGGGCGATGAAGTTGCCGCCGGATTCCACGCGCAGGGTCACGCCGTTGCCGGCGGTGTCGTCCATGCCGGCGGAGCCGTCGGCGAACACGATCAGGCGACCGCCGCGGGCGCGTACTTCCTGCAGGTTGGATTTCAGCTTGTCCAGCAGCGGTCCGTTCGGCGCCACCGCCACCACCGGCATGTTCTCGTCGACCAGCGCCAGCGGGCCGTGCTTGAGCTCGCCGGCGGGGTAGGCCTCGGCGTGGATGTAGGAGATTTCCTTGAGCTTGAGCGAACCTTCCAGCGCCACCGGGTAGTGCGCGCCGCGGCCGAGGAACAGCGCATGCTGGCGATGGATGAAATCGCCGGCCAGGTCGATGATCGCCGGCTCCAGCTTCAGTGCGTTCTCGATCGCGCGCGGCAGGCGCTGCAGCTCCTCGCACAGCGCCGCATAGCGCGACGCGTCGAGGCCGTTGCGGCGCGCCAGCTCCAGCGCCAATAGCGCCAGGCCGGCCAGCTGCGTGGTGAACGCCTTGGTCGAGGCCACGCCGATCTCGGGGCCGGCGCGGGTCATCAGCTTGAGGTCGGCCTCGCGCACCAGCGACGACTCCGGCGAGTTGCAGATGACCAGGGTGCCGAGGTAGCCGCGTCGGCGCGACTCGCGCATCGCGGCCAGCGTGTCGGCGGTTTCGCCCGACTGCGAGATTGCCAGGAACAGCGTGCCGGGCGGCACCACGGTCTCGCGGTAGCGGTACTCGCTGGCCACCTCCACCGCGACCGGCAGGCGCGCGAATTCCTCGATCCAGTACTTGGCGACGAGGCCGGCGTGGTAGCTGGTGCCGCAGGCGATGATGTGCACGCCGCGGGTGGCGGCGAGCAGCGCCTCGCTGTCGATGCCGAAGATGTTCGGCAGCACGCCGTGCGGGCCGATGCGCGCTTCAAGCGTGTCGGCCACCGCGCGCGGCTGCTCGAAGATCTCCTTCTGCATGTAGTGGCGGTACTCGCCGCGCTCGACCGCGTCGGTGGAAAGCTCGCTCTCGTACACCTTGCGCTCGACCGGCGTGCCGTCCAGCGCGAACACCTGCACGCTGTCGCGGGTGATTTCCACCACGTCGTCCTCGTCCAGGTGCAGCATCTTGTTGGTGACCTGGATCAGCGCCTGCGCGTCGGAGCCGAGGAAGTTCTCGCCGATGCCGAGGCCGACCAGCAGCGGGGCGCCGCGGCGCGCGCCGACCACGCGATCGGGCTCGTCGCTGCTGAGCACCGCGATCGCGTAGGCGCCTTCCAGCTCGCGCACGGTGGCCAGCACCGCCTCGCGCAGGTTCTGGCCCTGGCCGATGCGTCGGTCGATCAGCGCGGCCATCACCTCGGTGTCGGTTTCCGAAGTGAACACGTGGCCGGCGGCCTGCAGCTCGGCGCGCAGGCCGGCGTAGTTCTCGATGATGCCGTTGTGCACGATCGCCACCCGGCCGGCGATGTGCGGGTGCGCGTTCGCCTCGTTCGGCACGCCATGCGTGGCCCAGCGGGTATGCGCGATGCCGGTGCCGCCGGACAGCGGGTCGGCCAGGTACAGCGCCTCCATCTCGCGCACCTTGCCCTTGGCGCGCACGCGGCGGATCGCGCCGTGGTCGAGCACGGCCACGCCGGAGGAGTCGTAGCCCCGGTATTCGAGCGCTTTCAGGCCGGCGATAAGCAGCGGGGCGACATCGCGTTGGGCTACGGCGGCAACGATTCCACACATGGCGAAGCTTCCTTCGGTTCTGGCCCGGGTCGCCCCGGGCTGTTTTGAAAGTGCCTGGCGCGGCCGGTCAATTCACCTTGCGGCGCAGCCAGTTCAGCAGGTCGATGCGGGTGATCAGGCCGAGGAAATCGTCGCCGTCGACCACGATGGCCACGTGGCCGCGCTCGAACACCGGCAGCAGCGATTCGATCGGCGAGCGCACGTCGAGCCGGTGCAGGTCGGCGATCATCGCGGTGGACACCGGGTCGCGGAAGCGCGTCTCGTCGGCGTGCACGTGCATCAGCACGTCGGACTCGTCGACGATGCCGACCAGCTTGCGGCCGTCCATCACCGGCAACTGCGACACGTCGTACAGCTTCATGCGGTTGTAGGCGGTGATCAGCAGCTCGTTGGGGCCGACCACCACGGTGTCGCGCTGGGCGAACGGGCGCAGCAGAAGGTCGCGCAGGTCGCCGTGCTGCTCGCGCTCGATGAAGCCGTTGTCGAGCATCCAGTAGTCGTTGTAGAGCTTGGACAGATACTTGTTGCCGGTGTCGCAGACCAGGGTCACCACGCGTTTCGGGGTGGTCTGTTCGCGGCAGTAGCGCAGCGCCGCGGCAAGCAGGGTGCCGGTCGACGAGCCGCCCAGGATGCCTTCCTTCGCCAGCAGCTCGCGCGCGGTCAGGAAGCTCTCCTTGTCGGAGATCGCGTAGGCCTTCTTCACCCGGGTGAAGTCGCTGATCGAGGGCAGGAAATCCTCGCCGATGCCTTCGACCATCCAGCTCGCCGACTTGGTCGAGAGCGTGCCCTCGTTGATGTACTGCGCCAGGATCGAGCCGACCGGATCGGCCAGGATCAGCTCGGTCTGCGGCGAGTGTTCGGCGAAGAACTTCGACAGCCCGCTCAGCGTGCCGGACGAGCCGCAGCCGACCACCACCGCATCCACCTTGCCGTCCATCTGTTCGAGGATTTCCGGCCCGGTGCTGGCGATGTGCGCGGCCGGGTTGTCGGGGTTGCCGAACTGGTTGATGAAGTACGCGCCGGGCGTTTCGCGGGCGATCCGCTCGGCCATGTCCTGGTAGTACTCGGGGTGTCCCTTGGCCACGTCGGAGCGGGTCAGCACCACTTCGGCGCCCATCGCCTTGAGGTTGAAGATCTTCTCGCGGCTCATCTTGTCCGGCACCACCAGGATCAGCCGGTAGCCTTTCTGCTGCGCGACCAGGGCCAGGCCCAGGCCGGTGTTGCCGGCGGTGCCCTCGACCAGGATGTCGCCCGGGCGGATGCGGCCGTCCTTCTCGGCGCCCTCGATCATCGACAGGCCGATGCGGTCCTTGATCGAGCCGCCGGGGTTGGCGCTCTCGAGTTTCAGGAACAATTCGCACGCACCCGTATCGAGGCGCCTCGCGCGAACCATCGGGGTGTGTCCGATCAGTTCGAGGACACTCTGGTGAACCGTCATGGGGGCTCCGTCGCTGGCGTGGCGGCGTCGGCGCAAAGCCGTGGCCGCAGAACCCCCATGATAACCGAGCCGCCGGATACGCTGCGGCCCCGGCAATCTTCCCGATGACTGTTTCAGGGAAGACCCGGGGCCGCGCCAGCGAACCGTTGCGTCAGTGGATGAGGTGCGCCCTGTCGGCCCACATGCGTTCAAGCCGCGCCTTGGCCAGCAGTTTCTCCTTCTTCATGCCGGCGAGGGTGGCGTCGTCGATGGGAAGCACGCCGATATCGGCGTCGTGCACCTTGCTGTCGAGCTCCCGATGGTGCTGATAAAGCCGGCGGAACTCCGCGTCCGCCTTCATCAATGCCTCGACATCATCGCGCTGCTGGTTTTCGAACATGATCCGACCTCCTGCGAGTGAACGGACGGTTGCCGCCACGTTGGCGGACCGCCGACAGCTGAATCGGCGCACACCCGCGACCCACGCCGGTCAACCGGAACGCAGGTGGGGATCTGAACGTGGGATGGGCGCATGATTCAGGTCGTTGACCCCGGTGGCCTGGATGCCTCCCGGGGCTTTGACCCTACTCCGCCGATCTGGCCGGTGCAAGGCGTCGGATCACACTTCGGCCGGTGCATTAAATACCTGTCAAAACAGTGTTTTGCAGGCATTGGGCGGCGGCTGGCCGCAGCCCGTGGAGGCGCCGCGGCAAAGCGCCGCCCGGCGCCGTTTCAGTGCCCCGCGGAGTGCTTGCGGGTGGGCTTTTTCTGCTCGGCGGGAGCCGGTGGCGGGGTATTTCCATCGTCCATCTGCGCGCGCATCGCCTTGGCCGCCTGCGCCGCCAGCGCCGCCTCGCGGCGGGCCGCCCGCGCCACCTTGCTCTGTGCCGCGGCCAGCTTCTTGGCCCGCTCGGCTTCGGCCCGCGCCTGCTCGGCCTGCTGCGAATATTCGATGCCCTGCTGCTGCAGGCGCGCGGCCTCCTCCTGCGCCAACTGGTTCTGCAGGCGCTGCCGGGCCAGCTCCAGCCGGGCCATGTCCGCCTCGCGGCGGCTGTTGGCGAGCAGGATCTGGTCGTGTTCGCGATCGAGCTGGTTCAGCTTGACCTGGGCGTCCTGCAACTGCGCGGCGGTCTTGGCCAGGTCGACGCGGCGCTCGGCGAGGTACAAGGCATGCGGCCGGTCGCCACGTCCGGCCTCCTCCAGCGCGCGGATCGCCTCGCGGGCTCGCGCCTGTTCGGACAGGGCGTAATGGCCGAGGCCGGGATCGTTGGCAAGCTGGTCCAGGCTGCCGCGCAGGCGGTTGATGTCGATGTCGTCCTGGCGTGCCTGCGCGGCACCGACCAGGGCCAGCGCCAGGCCTGCGCCAGCGAGCAGTTGGGCAAGGCGCTTCATGGCTGGCCTCCGGGAATGCTGCTGGCGGCCGCGGGATCGTCATTGCCGGGGATCGGCGTGCCGTCGACCGGCGCGGAGAGCACCGAGGCCGAAGGCGCCGGCATGTCGCCCACCGGCAACGGCGCGGAAGAGTCGGCGGCGGGTGCCGGGATCGCCTGTTCCATCTGCTGCTGCCGGGCGGCCAGTTGCTCGCCCTCGCTGCGCAGGCGGGTGTTTTCCTGCAGCTTGCCCTGCATCTCGGCACGGGCCGCGCCCAGCCGCGCCTTGACCCGCGCCAGCTCGGCATCGGCGCCGGATTCCTCGGCGAGGTTCGCGGCATCGGCAAACTTGCGCGCCGCCATCGCCTCCTGCGCCTGCTGGAACTTGTCCTGCGCGAAACCGAGGTCGACCGGCGCGTAATCCGCCGCGCCGGCGTCACGGGCGGCCTGCAGCTGGTATTGGGCCAGGTTCATCGCGTCATTCGGCGGCGGCGCCGTGGCGCAACCGGCCACGGCCAGGGTCAGCGCCAGCATGGTGGCCGCCGCGCGCATGCGGCGCGCGAGCGCGGCCGATGGGGAAAAGAAGTACATCACAGTCCTCATGGTGTGTTGCAGCGTATTGTGGGCAGGCATAATCGTGCAATGCAATGTACATCGGGAACCCAGGGGTAAAACGTGGACATCGGCTACTTCCTCAAGCTCATGGTAGACAAGGGCGCGTCGGACATGTTCCTGTCCACCGGTGCCCCGGTGAACATCAAGGTCGAGGGCAAGCTTTATCCGCTGGGCAATACCGGCCTGCCGAGCGGCATGGTCAAGAAGATCGCCTATTCGCTGATGGACGAGGGCCAAGTGCCGCAGTTCGAGCGCAACCTCGAACTGAACATGGCATTGGCGGTGAAGGAAGCCGGCCGCTTCCGCATCAACGTCTTCAAGCAGCGCGGCGAAGTGGGCATGGTGATCCGCGCGATCAAGAGCGAGATCCCCTCGATCGAGCAGCTGCAGCTGCCGCCGATCTTCCGCGACCTGATCATGGAGCCGCGCGGACTGATCCTGGTGGTGGGCGCCACCGGCTCGGGCAAGTCGACCACGCTGGCGGCGATGATCGACCAGCGCAACTCGCAGTCGCCCGGGCACATCCTCACCATCGAGGACCCGATCGAATACCTGCACCGGCACAAGCGCTCGATCGTCAACCAGCGCGAGGTCGGGCTGGACACGCACAGCTACCACGAGGCGCTGAAGAACGCGATGCGCGAGGCGCCGGACGTGATCATGATCGGCGAGATCCGCGACACCGACACGATGGAGGCGGCCATTGCCTTCTCCGAGACCGGCCACCTGTGCCTGGCCACGCTGCACTCCAACAACTCCGACCAGACGCTGGAGCGCATCCTCAACTTCTTCCCCGAATCGGCGCACAAGAACGTGCTGATGAACCTGGCGCTGAACCTGCGCGCGGTGATCAGCCAGCGCCTGGTGATCGGCAAGGACGGCCGCCGCATCCCGGCCGCCGAGGTGCTGCTGAACACGCCGCTGATCCGCGACATGATTCGCCGCGGCCAGATCCACGAGATCAAGGACGCCATGGATCGCAGCCTGCAGGAAGGCATGCAGACCTTCGACCAGTCGCTGTACAAGCTGTACAAGGAAGGCCGCGTGGAACTGGACGAGGCCCTCAGCAAATCCGACTCCCGCGATGGCCTCGCCCTCAAGATCCGCCTCGCCGAAGGCGGCAACAGCAGCGCCGAACTGGCCGGCAACGACCCGTACGGGATGGGGTTCTGAAGGGCCGGGAATAGGGAATAGGGAATCGGGAATCGGGAATCGGGAATCGGGAATCGGAAAAACCAAGCGCGGAGCGCGGCTCCTGCTCTTGCAGTTCCTATTCCCTATTCCCCATTCCCTATTCCCGGCTTACGGTGCGTCGGGTTGCGCCTCCGGCGCCGCACGCTGAAACGCTTCCAGCTCGTTGCAGGCGGCGTGGATGCGCGTAATGGTGGGGTAGTCGTCGAGCGGCAGTTTCCAGCGAATGGCGTTGTAGACCTGCGGGATCAGGCAGGCATCGGCCATGCTCGGGGTTTCGCCGTGGCAGTAGCGGCCGGTGGCGGCGCTCTCCGCCAGCATGGCCTCGATCGCCTTGAAGCCGGCATCGATCCAGTGCCGCGACCAGGCTGCCCGCTGCTCCTCGCTGGCGCCGAACTCCTTCTCCAGATGCTGCAGCACGCGCAGGTTGCCCAGCGGGTGAATGTCGCAGCACACCGCCATGGCCAGCGCGCGCACCTGGGCGCGGCCGCGGGCGTCGACCGGCAGCAGCGCGGTTTCCAGCTCCGGGTGCATCTCGTCCAGATATTCCATGATCGCCAGCGACTGGGTCAGCACGCGGTCGCCGTCGCACAGCACCGGCACGGATTCGAGCGGGTTCAGCGCCTGGTATTGCGCCGTGTGCTGCTCGCCGCCGTCGCGCACGAGGTGCACCGGACGCGTCTCGTAGTCCAGGCCCTTGAGGTTCAGCGCGATGCGCACGCGATAGGCAGCACTGGAACGCCAGTAGCTGTAGAGCACCAAGCCGGTCGCCATGAGCGGTCCCCCCCTGCGTGGATAGCCTGCAGTTTAGCCACAAGTGCAGCCGTTGCGCGCGCCCGCGTGTCGTCGGCCCGGCGTGCCTCGCCAGGCCGCGTTTGCATCACTGCCGCGGCCACCGGACAATAGGCGGTTGCAGCCGGTTCTGGCTAGCCCCCACCATCCAACGGAGTTGTGCCGTGTCCGTCATCCGCATGAGCGACCTCGACCTGCGCAACCAGCGCGTGCTGATCCGCGAAGATCTCAACGTGCCGATCGACGAACAGGGCCGGATCACCTCGACCCAGCGCCTCGACGCCGCCCTCCCGACGATCCTGGCCGCCCGCGACGCCGGCGCGAAGGTGATGGTGATGTCGCACCTGGGCCGGCCCAAGGAAGGCCAGTTCGACGCCGAATCCTCGCTGGCGCCGGTGGCGCTGTGGCTGAGCAGCAAACTCGACCAGCCGGTGCGGCTGGTGGCCGACTACCTGGTCAACGGGGTGGAGGTGGCCGCCGGCGAGGTGGTGCTGCTGGAAAACTGCCGCATGAACGTCGGCGAGGGCAAGGACGACGACACGCTGGCGAAGAAATATGCCGCGCTGTGCGACATCTTCGTGATGGACGCGTTCGGCACCGCGCATCGCGCACAAGCCTCGACCCACGGCGTGATCAGGTACGCCCCGGTCGCCGCCGCCGGCCCGTTGCTGTGCGCCGAGCTGGATGCGCTGGGCAAGGCGCTGGAGCACCCGGCGCATCCGCTGCTGGCGATCGTGGCCGGCTCCAAGGTGTCGACCAAGCTGACCCTGCTGGACAACCTGATCGGCAAGGTCGACCAGCTCATCGTCGGCGGCGGCATCGCCAACACCTTCATCGCCGCGATGGGACACTCGGTCGGCAACTCGCTGGTGGAGATGGATCTGCTCGACGCGGCGAAGAAGGTGCTGGCCGACGCCAAACGACGCGGCGCCGAAGTGCCGATGCCGATCGACGTGGTGGTGGCGCCGGCGTTCTCCGCGCAGGCCCCGGCCACGATCAAGCCGGTCGACCAGGTCGGTGCGGACGAGATGATCCTCGACATCGGCCCGCAGACCGCCGAACTCTACGCCGCCCTGATCGCCAAGGCCGGCACCGTGGTGTGGAACGGCCCGGTCGGCGTGTTCGAGTTCGACGCGTTCGGCAAGGGCACCGAAACGCTGGCGCGCGCGATCGCGGCGTCGAACGCGTTCTCGATCGCCGGCGGCGGCGACACCCTGGCCGCGGTCGACAAGTACGGCATCGCCGACCAGGTCTCCTACATCTCCACCGGCGGCGGCGCGTTCCTGGAATTCCTCGAAGGCAAGGAACTGCCGGCGGTCACCGCACTGAAGGCGCGAGCCGCGAAGTAATGCTCTGCCTGTTCGACCTCGACGGCACCCTGATCGATTCCGAGCACGGCATCACCGCCTGCGTGAAGCATGCGCTGGCGCGGCTGGACGTGCCGGCGCCGGCACATGCGGAACTGCGCCGCTGGATCGGCCCGCCGCTGCGGCACAGCTTCGCGCCGCTCCTGGACCACGACGCCGAACGCATCGAGGCGGCGGTGGCGTACTACCACGAGCGCTTCAACACGCTCGGCTGGCGCGAGCACGAGATCTATCCGGGCATCGAGCTGCTGATCGAGCGGCTGCGCGGCGCCGGCCACCAGCTCGCCGTGGTCACCAGCAAGCCGCACCGCCACGCCGCGCCGATCCTCGCCCACCTGCCGTTCGGCGACGCGTTCCTGCGCCTGTACGGCCCGCACCCGGACAGCGCGCACAGCGAGAAGGCCACGATGATCAGCGAGGCACTGGCCGACTTCGGCGCCGACCCGGCCGACACGGTGATGATCGGCGACCGCCACTTCGACATCGACGGCGCCGTCGCCAACCGCGTGCGTGGCTTCGGTGTGCTCTGGGGCTTCGGCAGCCGCGCGGAACTGGAACAGGCCGGCGCCCACGCCATTGCGGCAACGCCGGACGAACTGGCCGCCTTGCTGGAAATCCCGGCGGCCGCTCCGTAGGGCGGGCACCGCCCGCCGGCTTTTGTTTCGGTCGCTGGATAAGGCAGAACGGCGGGCAGTGCCCGCCCTACCGAATGAGGCGCTCGCACAGGCATTCCCGCGATCACCGGGAGGCGACCGCGAGTAGCCTTATTTGACGACGCGCTTCACCGCGTCGACCACGTGCGCCACGGTGAAGCCGAAGTGCTCGAACAGCTGCGGCGCCGGCGCCGAGGCGCCGAACGTGGTCATGCCGACCACTTCGCCGTCCAGGCCCACGTACTTGCGCCAGAAATCGGCGGTGGCCGCTTCCACCGCCACGCGCGCGCGGCACCAGAGCGGCAGCACGCCTTCGCGGTATTCCAGCGGCTGCGCGTCGAACACCTCGGTGCACGGCATCGACACCACGCGCACGGCCACGCCCTGCTGCGCCAGCGCGCGCGACGCCTCCATCGCCAGTTCCACTTCCGAACCGGTGGCGATCAGGATCGCCTGGAACTTCGTGTCCAGCGGATCGGACAGCACGTAGCCGCCGCGCAGGATGTCGGCCACCTGCTGTGCGCTGCGCTGCTGGTGCCTGAGGTTCTGCCGCGAGAAGATCAGGCACGACGGCGCGCCCTTGCGCTCGATCGCCGCCTTCCACGACGCCGCCGATTCCACCGCATCGCACGGACGCCACAGCTGGTTGTTCGGGATGTAGCGCAGGCTCGCCATGTGCTCCACCGGCTGATGGGTCGGGCCGTCCTCGCCCAGGCCGATCGAGTCGTGCGTGTAAACGTGGATCGCATGGGCCGGGATCAGCGCACTCATGCGCACCGCATTGCGCGCGTAGTCGGAGAACACCAGGAACGTCGCGTCGTACGGGATGAAGCCGCCATGCAGCGCCACGCCGTTGGCGATCGCGGTCATGCCGAACTCGCGCACGCCGTAATAGACGTAGTTGCCCTTGCCGTCCGCGCTGTCGCCGGTGGCGGCGTCGAGGCTGCCCTTCCACTTGGTCAGGTTGGAGCCGGCCAGGTCGGCCGAGCCGCCGATCAGCTCCGGCAGCAGCGGCGCGAACGCTTCGATGCTCATCTGCGAAGCCTTGCGCGAGGCCACTTCGGGACCGTCGGCCTGCAGCTTGTCGATGAACGCCTGCGACTTCGCGGCCCAGTCGGCCGGCAGCTCGCCGCTCATGCGGCGGTCGAATTCGGCAGCCAGCTCCGGATGGGCGGAGGCGTACCTCGCGAACACGTCGTTCCACGCCTGCTCCGCGGCGGCGCCCTTGGCCTTGTGATCCCAACCGGCATAGATCTCGGCCGGGATCTCGAACGGTGCGTACTTCCAGCCCAGCTGCTCGCGCGCGGCGGCGATCTCGTCCTTGCCCAGCGGCGCGCCGTGGCTTTCCTCCTTGCCCTGCTTGTGCGGCGCACCGAAGCCGATGACGGTTTTCGCGCAGATCAGGGTGGGCTTGTCGTGCTGCGTGGTGGCCTTGGCGATCGCCTGTTTGATCGCCTCGGCATCGTGCCCGTCCACGCCGCGGATCACGTTCCAGCCGTACGCCTCGAAGCGCGCCGGGGTGTCGTCGGTGAACCAGCCGTGCACTTCGCCGTCGATCGAGATGCCGTTGTCGTCGTAGATCGCCACCAGCTTGCCCAAGCCCCAGGTGCCGGCCAGCGAGGCAGCTTCGTGCGAGATGCCTTCCATCAGGCAGCCGTCGCCGAGGAAGGCGTAGGTGTGGTGATCGACCACATCGTGGCCCGGACGGTTGAAATGCGCCGCCAGTACCTTCTCGGCCAGCGCGAAGCCGACCGCATTCGCCAGGCCCTGGCCGAGCGGACCGGTGGTGGTCTCCACGCCCGGCGTTTCGCTGGCTTCCGGGTGGCCGGCGGTCTTCGAATGCAGCTGGCGGAAGCGCTTGAGCTGGTCCATCGGCAGGTCGAAGCCGGTCAGGTGCAGCAGCGCGTACTGCAGCATCGAGCCGTGGCCGTTGGACAGCACGAAGCGGTCGCGGTTGGGCCACTTCGGGTTGGCCGGATTGAACTGCAGGAAGTCGTTCCACAGCACCTCGGCGAGGTCGGCCATGCCCATCGGCATGCCCGGATGACCGGACTTGGCCGCTTCCACGGCGTCCATGGCAAGGGCTCGCACGGCGTTGGCGAGTTCGCGGCGGGTGGTCATCAGGCGTCTCCGGAGGGTGCAAAAGCGTCCATTGTCGCCGATCCGGTCGCGCGGTGTCGCGCGCCGGACACGGCCCTGGGCACGGCCCGCATTCGGCCGGCTTAATCTGCGCTTAATACTGAACTAATGAGTATTGAATCTTTCGGGGCACCACCCATCTAAGTCTTCGTGTCGCCGCCCGTCTTGGGCGGGGCGCATTCGACAAACGGCCCTCCCCATCCGGGGCCAACTGTCCTGACCATTGGAGCCTCATCCATGAAAACCAAGAAAACACTGCTCGCCCTCGCTCTCGTCTCTGCCGGCCTGGTGGCCGTCCCCGCCGCCTTCGCGCAGAACGCGCCCGCCGACAACGCCGGCTGGTTCGTCAACGGCAACATCGGCCGCACCGCGATCAACCATGGGCCGTACGACGGCCATGACACCGGCTATGCCCTGAACGGCGGCTACCGTTGGTCGCTGGCGCCGAACTTCGCGCTGGGCGCCGAGGTGGGCTACAACGACCTGGGCAACATCCACGCCAAGAACATCTTCAACAGCGACCCGGTGATCGCCGACAACAAGTCGCAGCTGCACGGCTGGACGGTGGGCGCCAACGCCCGGCTGGACATGACCCCGAACTGGTACCTCAGCGGTCGCGCGGGCCTGTACAGCTGGACCGGTCACGGCATGAACAACGACGTGAACCCGATCCGCAAGAGCCTGGACGACAACAGCTGGTACGCCGGCGCAGGCATCGGCTACAACATCACCCCGCAGCTCAGCGTGGGCGTGAACTACGACTACTTCGACGCCAGCAAGGACCACGTGAACCTCAGCACGGACATGGTCTCGGCCAGCGCCGAATACCGCTTCTGATCCGCAGAGGTTGATTCCGACATCGCGTCGGGATGTTCACCTACAAGAAGAGGGCGCCTGAGGGCGCTCTCTTTCTTTATGCGAACTGCGCCACATATAAAATACGTGGTTGGCGCCTTGCGTCCCGACGCGCAGGACTGCGACAGGAAAGATCGGGAAACACCACAACAGGGGATTTCAAATGAAAAACTCACTCTTGACGCTGGCCGCTCTGGCCGGTGCGACGTTGGCCACGGCCAGCGTGCAGGCAAAGGATCTCACCGGCGGTTTCGTCAACCTCGGCGCCGGTCGCGTGAGCTACCACGCCACGTTGGACAACTACGACCTCGGCAGCGAACACGGCACGGCCGTCATTCTCAACGCCGGCTACCGCACCCAGTTCATCGGCTTCGAGGCGGGCTACACCGACCTCGGCAGCATCAGCAGCCGCGATGGCACCACCTACGCCAAACTCTCGGGTGACGGCTGGACCGCAGGCATCAACGGTCACTTCAACCCGACCGACGCCTGGTACATCTCCGCGCGCGGCGGCGCCTTCATGTGGAAGCTGCACGCCAAGTTGCAGTCCAGCGACCCGGCCGACCCCTTCAACGAGAAGGCCAGCAAGCAGTCGCTGGGCTGGTACGCAGGCGTGGGCACTGGCTACGACATCAACAAGAGCTGGAGCATCGGCGCCAACTTCGATTACTACAGCATCTCCAAGCAGGGCTTGGACATCGGTAACCGCATCTACACGGTGAGCGCCGAGTACCGCTTCTGAACTCCATCGCGTGACGCAAAAAAGGGCGCCGCAAGGCGCCCTTTTCTTCTCTGCCGATTCCCTGTTCCCTATTCCCTATTCCCCGCCTGAAAGGCAATCAGCCGTTCCACTGCCCCAGCGCCGCCAGGCCATTGTCCCTGGCGCGGGCGTGAACGATCTTCTGCGCGTCGGCGACATTGCCCTTCAGGTCCTTCGACCACAACTGCAGCGCGGCCTGCTGCATCGCGCGGCCGTAGGAGAACGACAGCGGCCAAGGGTGCGGGCCGATCTGGTTCATCGCGTTGAGGTGTGCAGTGGACTGCTGGTCGCTCTGGCCACCGGAAAGGAACACGATGCCCGGCAGCGCTGCCGGCACGGTGGACTTGAGCACGCGCACGGTGGCCTCGGCTACTTCACCGACCTCGGCCTGCTCCTCGCAATCCTTGCCGGGGATGACCATGCTGACCTTCAGGATGGTGCCTTCCAGCATCACGTTCTGCTCGTACAGCGCATTGAACAGGCTACGCAGCACGGCTTCGTGCACTTCGTAGCTGACTTCGATGGTGTGGTCGCCGTCCATGATCACTTCGGGCTCGACCATCGGCACCAGGCCGGCCTCCTGGCACAGCGCGGCGTAACGAGCCAGCACGTGGCAGTTCGCCTCGATCGCGGTGGAGCTGGGGTTTTCCTCGGAGATGTTGATCACCGCGCGCCACTTGGCGAACTGGGCGCCCAGCTTCGCGTATTCCTGCAGGCGTTCGCGCAGGCCGTCGAGGCCTTCGGTGACCACGTCGCCGGGGAAACCGGCCAGCGGCTGCGGGCCCTTGTCGACCTTGATGCCGGGGATGATGCCGTTCTTCTTCATCACCTGGGTGAACGGCACGCCGTCCTTGGTGGACTGGCGGATCGTCTCGTCGAACAGGATCGCGCCGGAGATGTGCTCGGACAGGCCCGGCGTGGTCAGCAGCAACTCGCGGTAGGCGCGCCGGTTCTCCTCGGTGTTCTCGATGCCGACGGCCTCGAAGCGCTTGCGGATGGTGTTGGTCGACTCGTCGATCGCGATGATGCCCTTGCCGGGCGCAACCATCGCCAGGGCGACGCTTTCGAGATCTTCAATGCT
Source organism: Rhodanobacter sp. UC4438_H5 (assembly GCF_052978405.1). Taxonomy (NCBI): domain Bacteria; kingdom Pseudomonadati; phylum Pseudomonadota; class Gammaproteobacteria; order Lysobacterales; family Rhodanobacteraceae; genus Rhodanobacter; species Rhodanobacter sp. UC4438_H5. The sequence continues at coordinate 3,785,991 of NZ_CM129672.1, read as the reverse complement.
CATTGGTGACTCCGCGATGGTGGGGGCGATGCCCGGCCACCCATGGTGGGCGCCGCCTCGAGAACGAAGCGGCATGGTGAAAAACGCCGATTATAGGCCAGATCGGGGCCACGACGGGCCGAAACGACGCCGCACCCCGCAGGCACTGCCGGCTCAGCTCAGGCCGGGTAGCCGGGCAGCTTGCACGGGGCCATCAGCTGGGCGCGCGCGGCCGGGTCCTTGGGACCGTTGAACACCACGATGTAATACGTGGCCACCGGCTGGTGGATGTTGTTGTTCAGCGACGGGCCGTAGCGGAAATTGGCCACTGCGCTGCGCGCCATCGGGCCGAGGTCGCTCTTCGGCTCCACCTTGGCCACCTGCACGTCCATCGGCACGCCATCGGAACCGATGGTGTAGGTCACCGCCACGCAACCGGGCTTGTCCAGGTTGAGGCCGCTGTTGGGCGCATCCATCTGCACCTGGGTGTTGAGCAGGATCCAGTAGCGGTACAAGTCCTGCTGGTCGATCTTGACCGTCTGCGCCAGCACCGGCGCGGCGGCGCCCAGGGCGAGCGCGAACAGCACGCCGCGGCACACGGAGGAAAACGGGGTGTTCATGGCAGGCTCCGGCAACGTGTCGATGGCCACAGTGTAGCTGCCTGCACGCCGCGCCAGCGTCAACGATGTCGCGGCGACGCGGCCGGTTCAGGCTTCACAGGTCGCGCAGGCTGTCGATGGTGCCGTCGGGGCCGACTGCGAGCAGCTTCAGCGTGTTGGTGCCGCCGACGTGGCCGACGCGGTCGCCGTAGGTGATCACCACGCTGTCACCCTGGACCAGCCTGTCCTGTTCGAACAGCAGGCGCACCGCGGCGCGGGTGGAAGCGGCCATGCTCTGCTTCTCGCCGTGGCTGAACTCCACCGGCTGCACGTCGCGCAGCAGCTGCATGCGCCGCCGTGCGGAGGCCGACGGCGACATGCCGTAGATCGGCACCGCGCTGCGGTAGCGCGACAGCCATTGCGCGGTGGCGCCGGATTCGGTCAATGCCACGATCGCCCGCACGCCGAGCTGGCCGGCCAGCATCATCGCGGCCAGCGCGATCGCCTGGTCGGTGCGGTCGAGCCGGTGGCCGCCGGCGGAGAGGTCGTCCTTGGGCTCGAACTGGCGCTCGGCGCCGAGGCAGATCCGCGTCATCGCGGCCACCGCCTTGTCCGGATGCGCGCCGGCGGCGGTTTCCTCCGACAGCATCACCGCATCGGTGCCGTCGATCACGGCATTGGCCACGTCGAGCACTTCGGCGCGGGTCGGGATCGGCGAGCGCACCATCGACTGCAGCATCTGGGTGGCGGTGATCACCGCGCGATTGCGCTGCACTGCCTCGCGGATGATCTTCTTCTGCAGGCCGGGCAGCTCGGCATCGCCGATCTCCACGCCCAGGTCGCCGCGCGCCACCATCACCACGTCGGAGGCGTCGATGATCTCGCCCAGTACCGGGATGGCGTCGGCGCGCTCGATCTTGGCCACCAGCGCGGCACGCCCGCCGGCCAGCTTGAGCAGGCGGCGGGCCTGGTGCATGTCGTCGGCCGAACGCACGAAGGACACGGCGAGGAAATCCGCGCCGATCTCGGCGGCCAGCTGGATGTCCGCCTTGTCCTTGTCCGACAGCGCGTCGACGGAAAGCCCGCCGCCCTGCCGGTTGAGCCCCTTGCGGTTGGACAGCTTGCCGGCCACCAGCACCTCGCAGCGCACTTCGCTGCCGACCACCTCGCGCACGGTGAGCCCCACCAGGCCGTCGTCCAGCAACAGCACGTCACCGGCGCTCACGTCATCGGGCAAGCCGTAATAGCTCACGCCCACGCGGGTGGCGTCGCCGGGCGGCACGCCGGGGCGGCAATCGAGCACGAAGCTGGCACCTTCGACCAGCTGCACCGGGCCGTCGGCGAAGGTCTCGATGCGGATCTTCGGCCCCTGCAGATCGGCCAGCACGCCGACCTCGCGGCCCGCAGCCTCGGCCGCTTCGCGCACCGCCCGCGCGCGGGCGCGGTGATCATCGGGCGCGCCGTGCGAGAGGTTGAGGCGCACGACGTCGACGCCTTCGTCGATGAGCTTGCGCAGCGCGCCCGGTGCGTCAGTGGCCGGGCCGAGGGTGGCGACGATCTTGGTGCGGCGGATTTTGGAAATGAGCATCAGCTGAGCCTAGCAGAATCGTCACGCCGCGCCGCCGGTCCACGCTCAACGCGCAGCGGAACCGGCGCCGAGCGCCAGGTTGAGCACTTGCGCGAGGCGACGGCCGGCTTCGCGCAGGCGGCGGTCGGCCACAGGCAGCCAGGTCGACACGTAGCCCGGGGTGATCTTGTGGCCGACGGGGTAGAAGCCGGCCTCGGCGGAGATCCGGCACGACTCCTGCGCCCACTGCGCGTAGGGGTTGTCCAGCGGCGCACTCGGCGCCGGCAACGGCACCGGCACCGCCGAATCCAGGCGCTGCGCGTACTGCTGCCAATCCAGACCACGGGTGTAGAGCATGCCGGAGTCCCACACCCGGTGCAGGTTGCTGCCCTTGCCGTCGAACTGCACCTGATAGGTGTTGCCGCCCTTGTCCTCGCGATAGCCGGCATGCAAGGGCTGGTGGACGTCGCCGACGAAATGCACCACGAACTTCAGCGCCCGGCGGCGCACGGCGTCCGGCTTGCTGCGGTCGCCCAGCACACCCACGTAGTACTGCAGCGCCGCCACCACGCAGCGACCGTCGCGGCAATCGCGCGGCGGCACGTAGTCGCACGAGGGGCCACCGCGGAAATTGATGTAGTGCTGGCTGCGTGTCTGCTTCCACAGATTCGCCATGGCCGGATCGTCCTGCATCTGGTCGGCCCAGTTGGCGACGTCGCCCAGCGAATCGGTATGCTCCGGCGCCAGCAGGCGCTGGACCTCGGCTTCCGCAGCGGGGCTCAAGTGCCGCTGCGCCAGCTCGGCGACCACGCTGTGGCCGAGCGGCCCCCACGCCAGCGCCGGCGTAACCAGCAGGCAGGCGAGCACGGCGGTGGTGGCGCGACGGGCGAAGCTCATGCGAGTCATTCCGGCAAGGGAGGGATGGCCGCAGTCTGCCACAGAGCACTGCGGCTTTTTGCCGCCGCCGGCGCGCACCACGGCCCGCGGGGCAGGCAGGCACCCGGAAATGGCGGTAAAATCGGCGTTCTTTCCGCCGCGCTCGCGGCATCCTTCAGGAGGACGTTCCCTCATGACCATCAAGGTCGGCATCAACGGCTTCGGCCGCATCGGTCGCAACGTGCTGCGCGCCGCCGTGGAGAACTTCGGCAACGACATCGAGATCGTGGCGATCAACGACCTGCTGGAGCCCGATTACCTGGCCTACATGCTGAAGCACGACTCCGTGCACGGCCGCTTCGATGGCGACGTGGAGGTCGACGGCAACCACCTGGTGGTCAACGGCAAGCGCATCCGCCTGACCCAGGAGCGCGACCCGGCCAACCTGAAGTGGAACGAGGTGAACGCCGAAGTGGTGATCGAATCCACCGGCCTGTTCCTGACCAAGGAATCGGCGCAGAAACACATCGACGCCGGCGCGAAGAAGGTGATCCTGTCCGCGCCGTCGAAGGACGCCACGCCGATGTTCGTCTACGGCGTCAACGACAAGACCTACAAGGGCGAGGCGATCATCTCCAACGCCAGCTGCACCACCAACTGCCTGGCGCCGGTGGCCAAGGTGCTCAACGACAAATGGGGTATCAAGCGCGGCCTGATGACCACCGTGCACGCCGCCACCGCGACGCAGAAGACCGTCGACGGCCCGAGCAACAAGGACTGGCGCGGCGGCCGCGGCATCCTGGAGAACATCATCCCTTCCTCCACCGGCGCGGCCAAGGCGGTCGGCGTGGTGATCCCCGAGCTCAACAAGAAGCTCACCGGCATGAGCTTCCGCGTGCCGACCTCCGACGTGTCGGTGGTCGATCTCACGGTGGAGCTGGAGAAGCCGGCGACCTACGAGGAAATCAAGGCCGAGATGAAGGCGCAGAGCGAAGGCGCGCTGAAGGGCATCCTGGGCTACACCGAGGAGAAGGTGGTGGCCACCGATTTCCGCGGCGACGCGCGCACCTCGATCTTCGACGCCGACGCCGGCATCGCGCTGGACGACAGCTTCGTCAAGCTGGTCAGCTGGTACGACAACGAGTGGGGCTACTCCAACAAGTGCCTGGAGATGGTGCGCGTCGTCGCGAAGTAGTCGCCTCCCACGCAATCCGCGAGGCCCGCGCCGACATCGTCGGCGCGGGCTTTTTCATGTGCGGCGGCGGCTCAGCGCGCTTGTGCCCGGGCGTCCGCCCGCACGCCGAGCCAGCCCTTGACCGAGGCGATCACCAGCGGAATCGCGCCGAAGCCGATGAAGATCAGGTCGCCGGGCAGGCGCAGCCACTCCACCAGGTGCGAACGCGACGTGGCCATGTACTCCACGCTGCGCGCGTGCCAGTAGCCGTGCTCGACCACGTCCCACAGCTGCATCACCCCGCTTGGGAACAGGCTCATCAGGATCATCAGCATCAGGCCGATATTGGTCCCCCAGAAGGCCACCTTGACGTACTTCTCGATGCCCGGCCAGCGCGCGTCGCTGCTGACCTGGCGCAGGCAGAACACCATCAGCGCGATCGCCAGCATGCCGAACACGCCCATCAGTGCCGCATGGCCATGGGTCGGCGTGACCTGGGTGCCCACTTCGTAGTAGCTGACGATCGGCAGGTTGAGGAAGAAGCCGAACATGCCCGCGCCGACGAAGTTCCAGAAGCCCACCGCCATCAGGAAGTAGAACGTCCACTTGTGCGGCACCCTGACCGACTTGCCGCACACGGCGCAGTCGCCGCGGGTGGTACGCACGAAATCCCAGGCATCCAGCGTCAGCAGGGTCAACGGCACCACCTCGAGCACCGAGAACAGGGCCGACAAGGCCATGTTGAAGTTCGTGTGGCCGGTGAAGTACCAGTGGTGCCCGGTGCCGATCAGGCCGCCGAGGAAATACAGGATCGCGTCCAGGTAGATCACCCGCAGCGCCACGTTGCGTCGGGTCAGGCCCAGTTGGTAGAAGGTCAGCGCCACCACCGTGGTGGCGAAGAACTCGAAGAAGCCTTCCACCCACAGGTGGATGATCCAGAAGCGCCAGGTATCGACCACCGTGTAGTTGGTCTTCGCGCCGAAGAACAGCGCCGGCACGTAGAACACCGGAATGGCGACGGCCGCGAACATGAACATCTTCGCCAGCGGGCGTGCCGCCTCGTTGGCCACCGCACGCGGGCGTGCCAGCATCCACAGGATGACGAACCAGGCCAACAGGCCGACCACCAGCAGGTACTGCCAGAACCGGCCCAGTTCCAGGTACTCCCAGCCCTGGTCGCCGAACCAGAACCACAGATGGCCCAGCTTCTGTTCGATGCCGGCCCAGACGCCGAGCAGGCTGCCGCCGATCACCACCACGAAGGCGGCAAACAGCAGGTGCACCCAGCCGGCGAGCCAGCGCGGCTCGTCATCCGGCGCACGCAGCGAGCGGCCGAGGAACAGGGCGGCGGCGACATACGCGGTGGCGATCCAGAAGATCGCCGTCTGCAGATGCCAGGTGCGCAGCAGGTTGCTGGGAAAGATGTTCTCCAGCTGGAAGCCGTAGAAACTGCCCGGGTCGGCGCGGAAGTGGGCCACGCCGCCGCCGACCAGGGTCTGCATCAGGAACAGCAAGGCCACCACCACGAAGAACTTCATCAGCGCCCGCTGGCCCGCGCCGACCTGCCCCGGCAACAGCTGCGGGTGCACGTGGTGGCCGCGGCTGATCCAGCCCAGGTAGTCGAACTTGCCGAACGCCAGCAGCACGGTCGCGATGCCGGCCAGCAGCACCAGCAGGCTCAGCGCGCTCCACAGCAAGGCACTGCCGGTGGCCACGTTGCCGACGCTGGGGTCGTAGGGGAAGTTGTTGGTATACGACGCCTCCGTGCCCGGCCGCGTCGCCACCGAGGCCCACGCCGCCCAGGTCACGAAGGCGGTGAACTGGTGCAACTCCACCGGATCGCTGATCAGGCCCGGCTTGAGTCCCCCGTTTTTCGTCGGGTCCTTGAAATAGTCCGTCCAGTAGCCGATCTGCTGCCGGTAGGCGACGGCTTCGGCATCGGTCAGCTGCAGCACGCCGGTTTGCGCATCGTAGCGGTTGGTCTTCAGGACCACCGCCGTCTGCCCACGCACCGCGGCCTGCTGCTGCGCATCCAGCTCGCCCGGAGGCTTGCCGTACTGCTTGCCGGCGATCGCCGCCGCGGTGTCCACGCCCAGCCGGTGCAGTGCCTCGGCGGAGTAATCCGGCCCGAGGTACGCGCCATGTCCCCAGATGCTGCCGTTGTCCATCAGGCCGTATTTGAGAAAGACCGCCTGGCCGTCGCGGATGTCGTCACCGCTGAACAGGGCCGTGCCCTGGGCATCGACCACCTGCGCGGGAATCGGTGGCGCGTTGCGATAGGCCAGCGAGGTGATCGCCAGCAATCCGGCAAAGCCGAACACCAGCACGATCGCCACCGTTCGCAGCCACCATGGTGACAGTTCGGTATCGTCGTCGGTCAAGGGTTGCGCTGCCTCGTTCATCGTCGCTCCTCCGGCAAGATGAGTGCGCGCAAGCCTGTGGCGCAACAAGGCGGCGAAACGCTCCCGCCCTGCGTGTCGAACCGGCTCGCGCGGATCGATGCGGTGGTTCTGGTTCCCCCGTCAACGCATCGCCCGCCTACCATAAACCTTTTTGCTCCCCCGCAGCAGGGCGACGTGCCGGGTGGACTCAGCGCTTGAGCAGCGGCAGCTTGTTCGGTACGCCGTCCCACTTGTCGGCGTCTTCCATCGACGGGATCTTGCTGGTCAGCACCGGCCATTCCTTCGCCAGCTCCGCATTGATCGACATGTAGATCTCCTGCCCGGCCGGTACGTCGAGCTCGGGGAAGATCGCGCCGACCGGACACTCCTCCACGCACAACGTGCAGTCGATGCATTCGTCGGGATCGATCACCAGGAAATTGGGCCCGGCGTGGAAGCAATCGACCGGGCACACCTCGACGCAGTCGGTGTGCTTGCAGTTGATGCAGTTGTCGGTGACGACGTGCGTCATCATGCCTCCTTCCGCAGCCTCGCCGCGGTAACTACAGTGTCCGCGGCAACTGCTGCCGTGACCATGATCCAGATCAGTGTGCCACGCTCGCTGCCCACGCAGAATCCTTCCGTTCTCTCATCTTCCCCAAGGAGCGACACCATGCGCAAACTGATTGCCGTTGCCCTGCTCGGGCTGCTCTCCACTCCGCTGATGGCTGCCGAGTGCGCCACCACCATCGAGGGCAGCGATGCGATGCAGTTCAACAAGAAGACCATCACCGTGCCGAGTACCTGCAAGACCTTCAAGGTCACGCTCAAGCACACCGGCAAGCTGCCGGTCACCGCGATGGGCCACAACTGGGTGCTGTCGCACGCCTCGGATGAAGCCGGCGTGGTCGCCGACGGCATGAAGGCCGGCGCGGCCAACAGCTACGAGAAGCCCGGTGACAGCCGTATCATCGCCCACACCAAGCTGATCGGCGCCGGCGAGAGCGACACCGCCACGATCAACGTGGCCAAGCTCAAGGCCGGCGAGCAGTACGCGTTCTTCTGCACCTTCCCCGGCCATGCCGCCCTGATGAAGGGCACGCTGAGCCTCGGCAAGTAAGCTTTGCCGCAACGGCAGCGCGCCCGGCCGAGATGGCCGGGTGCGCCTTTTCTGCGTCATGCGTCCGTTTCGTGCACCCTGCCCCGACATGAGCCCAGCCGAGCCCTTCAACGAAACCGCCATCGCCACGCTGGTCGACCACTTCTACGAGAAGGTGCGGCGCGATCCGGAGATCGGCCCGGTGTTCAATGCAGCCGTGCACGACTGGGACGAGCACAAGCGCCTGCTGACCTCGTTCTGGTGTTCGGTGGCGCTGCGTGCGGGCAGCTATCGCGGCAACCCGATGGCAGCACACCGCCCGCACCCGATCCGCGCCGAGCATTTCGATCGCTGGCTGGCACTGTGGCGTGAAACCTGCGGCGAGGAACTCGATCCGGTCCACGCCGAGCACATGCTGGAGTACGCCCAGCGCATCGGCCGCAGCCTGAAGTACGGCCTGGGCCTGCATCCCGAAGCGAAGCCGTTCGGTGTGCCTGTGATCGGCATCCATCGCTGATCGGCCACACCCCGATTCGCGCAAGGCCATTGCAGGAGCGCACCCTCTGCGCGACGTCTACCAGGAGCATCGCGCACAGGGTGCGCTACAGCATTCAGCGTAGGGCGGGCATTGCCCGCCGGCTCTTCGACAAGATGCGCGGCCAGCCTCGGCGGGCAGTGCCCGCCCTACTCACAGGCAAGCGAAAGTCCTGCTCAGCCCAGCGCTTTCAGCGCGGCGGCGTAATCCGGCTCGTCGCCGATCTCGCCCACCAGCTCGGTGTGCAGCACCTTGTCGTGCTCGTCCAGCACCACCACTGCCCGGGCGGCAAGGCCGGCCAGCGGGCCGTCGGCGATCGCCACGCCGTAATCGGCGAGGAATGCGCGGCCGCGCATCATCGACAGGTTGACCACCTGGTCCAGCCCTTCCGCGCCGCAGAACCGCTTCTGCGCAAACGGCAGGTCGGCGGAAATGCACAGCACAACGGTGTTGTCGAGCTTGCCCGCGGCCTCGTTGAAGTGGCGCACCGAGGCCGCGCAGGTCGGCGTGTCGACGCTGGGGAAGATGTTGAGCACCTTGCGCTTGCCGGCGAAACGCGACAGCCCGGCGTCGGAAAGGTCGCCCGCCACCAGCGAAAACGCCGGTGCGGCCGCGCCGACCGCGGGAAAGCTGCCGTCGACGCGAACCGGCTTGCCGTGGAGGGTAACTGTGGACATGGTGCGACTCCTGCTTTGTGAAAGGCTACAAGTAGAACATGGTCTTGGCCAGAAACACGATGCCGACCATCAGCGCCAGCACGATGCGGTGGGTGTGCTTGAACCGGCAGACATCCATCTTCCCGTGGCGCATGGCCCACATCGCGTTGACGAACACGCCCAGTACGCCAAACGCCAGTACCACCTTGAGCAGCAGCCAGTTGCCGAAGCGCGAGCCGACGCAGGCAAAGCCGTCGCAGCGGATGTCGAACAGCATGAAACCGCTGGCGAACAGCAGCACTACCACCACCGGCATGTAGCGCCGTACCCGCGCCATCACCGCCTGCTCGATGCGCTGCATGGTGACGATGTCGAAGTGCTTGTGCAGCGACTCCACCACGATCACCTCGAACGCCACCGCACCGACGAACACGATGGCGCAGGCCAGGTGCAGCAGGACGATCCACGGATACCAGGCAAGCATGCGCGTTGGCCATGAGAAAGAACCAACGCCCAGCATCCGCCGCCCAGGCGGCGCCGGCCATGACCTGCATCAACCGGTGCCGGCGGCGCAGCCGCTGCACCGGTCTGTGACAATCCGCCCCGCGTCGCCGCCATCGCGGTTGACCTGCATCAGGGCCGCCGCCGCGCGCCGCCGCGAGCATGTCCCCTGCCGATTGTCGGCATTCGCGTTCTTTCGCCACCCATGGCAAGTCGAGGCTCCGCGTGAACAGTGTCGTCCCGCTCATCCATCCGTTGCGCCACGCCGGGCGGCGCTGGGTCCACGAAGCGCTCGAGTGCCTGGCCCAGGAAGCCGCGCGCTCGGCCGATACGCACCTGCTGAAACTCAACTTCCCTGGCTTCCACGGCATCGACTTCTACTTCAAGGACGAGGCGAGCCATCCCAGCGGCAGCCTCAAGCACCGGCTGGCGCGCTCGCTGTACCTGTACGCGCTGTGCAACGGCCGGCTCGGCCCGGACCAGACGGTGGTCGACGCCTCCTCCGGCAGCACCGCGATCTCCGAGGCCTGGTTCGCGCGCCTGCTCGGCCTGCGTTTCGTCGCGGTGATGCCGGCGTGCACCGCGCCGGGGAAAATCCGCGACGTGCAGGCGCTGGGCGGCGAGGTCGACCTGGTGGACGACCCCGCCAAGGTGCATGCGCGCGCCGCCGAGCACGCGGCGCGCGGCGCCTGTCACCTGGATCAGTTCGGCCTGGCCGAGCGCGCCACCGACTGGCGCGGCAACAACAACATCGCCGAGTCGATCATTGGCCAGCTCGCCCGTGAGCGCTCGCCCGAGCCGCACTGGATCGTCTGCGGTGCCGGCACCGGCGGCACCTCGGCCACCATCGGCCGCTACCTGCGCTATCGCCGTCTGCACACCCGGCTGTGCATCGCCGACCCCGTCGGCAGCGGTTTCGTGTGCGGCTGGCAAAGCAACGACCGCAGCGCCGTGGCCAGCCGCCCCACCCTGATCGAAGGCATCGGCCGGCCGCGGGTCGAGCCGGGCTTCGTGTTCGAGGTGGTGGACCACGTGATCGGCGTGCCGGACGAAGCCTCCATCGCCGGCGCGTGGCTGCTCGGCGAGCTGTTCGGGCATCGCTACGGCGGCTCCTCGGGCACCAACTTCGTCGCCTGCCTGACCCTGGCGGCCACGATGCGCGCCGAAGGCCAGCGCGGCAGCATCGTCAGCCTGCTGTGCGATCGCGGCGAGCGCTACGCCGAAACCCTGTTCGACCCGCACTGGTTGACCGCGCACGGCATCGACCGCTCGCACAGCGAGGCGTCGCTGCGCCACAGCATCGAGACCGGCTGCGCGCCGCTGCGCCGGACAGCCTCCGCCTGACGCCGCGCCAATCCGCCGCAGGCACCGCCGGGCCGATTTGACCATGGTCAACACCGGCCACCCGCAGCCGGCCCATGCTGGCTTCCATATTTCACGGGAGACACGGCGATGGGCAGACTGAGCGGCAAGGTGGCACTGGTGACCGGCGCCGCCGTGGGCATCGGCGCCGCCTGCGCGCGCCGGCTGCTGGAAGCCGGCGCGAAAGTGGCGCTGGTCGACATGCAGGACGGGCCGGGCCAGCAGCTGGCCGCGGAACTCGGCGAGGGCGCGCGCTATTTCCACGCCGACGTGGCGGTAGAGGCCGCGGTGGCCGCGGCGATAGCCGGCACGGTCGCCGCGTTTGGACGTCTGGACGTCCTGGTCAACAACGCCGGCATCGCCGGCGCGAACAAGCCGACTCACGAAATCACCGAAGCCGAGTGGGACCGGGTGCAGGCGATCAACGTGAAGGGCGTGTTCTTCTGCACCAAGCACGCGATCGCGCCGCTGCGCGCGGCCGGCGGCGGCAGCATCATCAACCTGTCGTCGATCTACGGCCTGGTCGGCGCGCCGGATTCACCGCCCTACCACGCGTCCAAGGGCGCGGTGCGGCTGATGAGCAAGACCGACGCGATGCTGTACGCTGCCGACCGCATCCGGGTCAACTCGATCCATCCCGGCTTCATCTGGACGCCGATGGTGGAGCAGCACATCGCCTCGATGGGCGGCGACCCGGCCGAACACCGGCGCGAGGTCGGCGCGCTGCACCCGCTGGGCCACATGGGCGAGCCGGACGACATCGCCTGGGGCGTGGTCTACCTGGCGTCCGACGAATCGAAATTCGTGACCGGCAGCGAGCTGGTCATCGACGGCGGCTACACCTGCCACTGACCATCCACTGCTGGAGGACTCCACCATGTTCAAGCACATTTTGCTGCCCACCGACGGGTCCGAGCTGTCGCTGCGGGCGGTCGACACCGGTATCGAACTGGCTGCCAGACTCGGCGCCCGCGTATACGCATTCCACGTCATCGCGCCCTTCCCCGCCTCGGTCTACTTCGCCGAGTTCGTCGTGGCCAACGAGCCGGGCTATACCCGCGAGGCGATCGCCAACGCCGAACGCTACCTGGCCGACGTGCGCGGGCGGGCGCAGGCCGCCGGCGTTGCCTGCGAAGGCAGCCACGAAATCGATGCGCGTCCCTACTCGGCCATCGTCGGCGCCGCGCGCAAGCAGCAGTGCGACCTGATCGTGATGGCCTCGCACGGCTGGCGCGGCTTCGACCGGCTGTTGCTGGGCAGCGAGACGCACAAGGTGATCTTGAACGGCGACGTGCCGGTGCTGGTTTGCCGTTGAGCAACGGCCGGCGGGCCGCGGCGTGAACGGGAAGACAGCGCCGCCCGCCCGCAGCGGCCTCGACCCGGCCGAGGCGGCGCGCCGATTGGCGGCACACGGCCCGAACCTGCTGCCGGGCAGCGCCCCCAGGAGCATGCTCGCGATCGTCGGCGGCGTGCTGACCGAGCCGATGTTCCTGATGCTGCTGGTTGCCGGCGGCCTGTATCTGGCGTTGGGCGACCGCGCCGAGGCGGCGTTCCTGCTGTCGTTCGTGTTCGTGGTGATCGGCATCACGCTGGCGCAGGAGCGCAAGACCCAGCGGGCGCTGGAGTCGTTGCGCGAGCTGTCCGCGCCGCGCGCACTGGTGATCCGCGGCGGCGAGGAAAAGCGCATTCCCGGCCGCGAAGTGGTGGTAGGCGACTTGCTGGTGCTGCACGAGGGCGATCGCATCGCCGCCGACGCGGTGCTGCTGGACGGCCATCTCGACGTCAACGAATCGCTGCTCACCGGCGAGGCGGTGCCGGTCACCAAGCTCCCCGGCGAGGATACCGGCCAGCTGTTCGCCAGCACCGTGGCGACCAAGGGCGTCGGCGTCGCCGAGGTCCGCGCCATCGCCAGTGCCACCGCAGTCGGCCGCATCGGTCAGGCGCTGGCTGACACCGTCGAACCGGTGTCCGGCCTGCAACAGGCCTCGCGCCGGCTGATCCGCAACCTCACCGTCGGCGGCCTGCTGCTGGCCGCGGCGTACGCGTTGCTCGGCTGGCTGTGGGACGGCCACGGCCTGCTCCAGAGCGTGCTCGCCGGCATCGCGCTGACCATGGCGATCCTGCCGGAAGAGATCCCGGTGATCCTCACCGTGTTCCTGGCGCTGGGCGCGTGGCGGATCTCCAGGCACAAGGTGCTGACGCGCCGCGTGCCCGCGGTGGAAGCGCTGGGCGCGATCTCGGTGCTGGCGGTGGACAAGACCGGCACGCTGACCCAGAACCGCATGCAGGTCGCCGAACTGCGCCTGGTCGACGGCAGCACGCACGACCAGGACGCGCACGAGCTGCCCGAGCCGTTTCATGCGCTGGTCGAGTTCGCCATGCTGGCGACGCCGGCCGACCCGTTCGACCCGATGGAGAAGGCGATCCAGCAGTTCGGGCTGCACTGGCTCACCGATACCGAGCACGTGCACGCCGAGTGGGCGCCGGAATTCGAGTACGCGCTGTCGCCGGAGATCCTGGCGATGACTCACGTGTTCCGCGGCGACGCGCGCGGCACGCACCTGCTGGCGACCAAGGGCGCGCCGGAAGCGGTGATCGACCTGTGCCATCTGGCCGCCACTGACGCGGCGGTCATCCTGCACCAGGTCGAGGGGATGGCCGAGCGCGGCCTGCGCGTGCTCGGCGTGGCCCGCGGCGAGTGGCACGGCGAAGCGTGGCCGCAAAGCCAGCACGACTTCGATTTCCGCTTCCTCGGCCTGCTCGGCTTCGTCGACCCGCCACGGCCGGAAGTGCCGGCGGCGATCGCCGAATGCCGCAGCGCCGGCATCCGCATCATCATGATGACCGGCGACCACCCGGCCACCGCGCGGGCGATTGCGCGCGAGGTGGGCTTGAGCGAGCGCGCCGAGGTCGTCACCGGCGTGGAAATGGCTGCACTGGACGACGCCGCGTTGCGCGAACGCCTGCATTGCGTCGACCTGTGCGCGCGGCTCAAGCCCGAGCAGAAACTGCGCCTGGTGCAGCTGCTGCGCGAAGGCGGCGAGGTGGTGGCGATGACCGGCGACGGCGTCAACGACGCACCCGCGCTGAAGGCCGCCGACGTCGGCATCGCGATGGGCGAGCGCGGCACCGACGTGGCGCGCGAGGCGGCCGCGCTGGTGCTGCTGGACGACAGCTTCGCCAGCATCGTCGGCGCGATCCGCCAGGGCCGGCGCATCTACGACAACATCACCAAGGCCACCCGCTTCGTGTTCGCCGTGCACATGCCGATCATCGCGCTGGCGCTGGTGCCGACCCTGCTGCACTGGCCGGTGTTGCTGATGCCGGTGCACATCGTGCTGCTGGAACTGCTGATCGACCCGGCCTGCTCGGTGGTGTACGAGGCCGAGCCCGCCGCCGACGACATCATGCGACGACCGCCGCGCGCACCGTCGGACTCCCCGTTCGCCGTTGCCAACCTGCGCTACGCGGTGATCCAGGGACTCGGCTTCGCCGGCATCCTGCTGCTCGGCTACGGCCTGCTGCTGAGCCAGGGCCTGGACGCAGCCTCCTGCCGCAGCGCGGTGTTCGTCGCGCTGGTGGTCGGGCTGTTCCTGCTGACCCTGGCCAACCGCGACCTGTCCCGCCCGACGCTGAGCCGCATGCCGGCGCGCAACCCCTGGCTGCCGCGGATGTTCGGTGCCGTGGCGCTGATGCTGGCGAGCGTGATCGGCGTGCCGTTCTTCCGCGGCGTGATGGGGTTGGCGGCACCAGGCGTCCCCATGCTGCTCGCCAGTGCCGCCATGCTGGCCGCCACCATTGCCTGGCTGGAACTGCTGCGTCGCACGGCGCGCGGAAGGCTGCGCCAGACAGCGGTGCGCTGAAGCGGACGCTTGCGCCCGGCGTCGCCAACGGCCGAACTCCGCTCGCCATCGCCAGCCTCCGGATCGCCGGCACGCGATGCGCCGGCGGTCCGCCGCAAGGCCGCCACCCCGGCAAACACTCAAGCCGCGAAGCCCGCATCGACACCGCTTGACAACGATTCCGGCTCTAATAAGATAGTAATTACTCACTTACTTTTGGCAAGCCAGCACGATGGACATTCAGCGCAAGCACCTGCCTGCCGACGAGCGCCGCGCAGTCACCGTCGAGGCGGTCATCAAGCTGGCGGCCGAGCAGAACCCCAGCGAGATCACCACCGCGGCGATCGCCAGCTCGATGAAGCTGACCCAGGGTGCGCTGTTCCGCCACTTCCCGAACAAGGACGCGATTTGGCAGGCGGCGATGGAGTGGGTGGCCGACCACCTGCTGGCACGGGTCGAGCGCGCCGCGCGCAACGCGGCCAGCCCGCTGGCCGCGCTGGAAGCCATGTTCATGGCGCATATCGCGTTCGTCGCCGAACACGCCGGCGTGCCGCGCATGCTGTTCGGCGAACTGCAGCGGGCCGAGAGCACCGCCGCCAAGCGCATGGTCCAGACCATGATCCGCCGCTACGGCGAGCGCCTGCGTGCCCTGATCGAGGATGGCCAAGCCGCCGGCGAACTGGATCCGCAGTTGGACCCGGCCGCGGCGGCCACGCTGTTCATCGGCAGCATCCAGGGCCTGGTGATGCAGGCCCTGCTGGCCGGCGACACCCGCCACATGCGCAAGGAAGCGGCGGGCGCGTTTGCGATCTACCGCCGCGGCATCGCGCGCGCCGACCGAGGCGATCCCCCTCCTGCAAGCGGACGCTCCCCCACGAACCGAGAGCCATGACCATGACTACCCACCAGCACCGCGGCATCTGGACCTGGCTGCTTTCCCTGCTCGCCATCGGCTTCGGCCTGTTGACCCTCAGGGAAGGTGCGGCAGTGCTGTTCGTCGACGGCGCCGCGCGCCAGGCCGCCGGCCACTACGTGCCGTTCGTGCTCTGGTTCAATTTCCTGGCCGGGTTTGCCTACGTCGTCGCCGGGATCGGACTGTGGCGATGCCGGCGCTGGGCGGCATGGCTGGCGCTCGCCATCGCGCTGGCGACGGCGCTGGTCTTCCTCGCTTTCGGCTTGCATGTGGCCCTGGGCGGCGCGTGGGAGCGTCGCACACCGGTCGCCATGACCTTGCGCACGCTGGTGTGGCTCGGCATTGCGGTGCTGGCCCGGCGTCTGTCGGTGAGCGCGGCGCCGGTGGCGCACGCGCACTGAACACCTCTTCTCACGTGGAAAAACCGTCGCGATGAAAACTCCGAGCCTTCCCACTGGAAAAACCCGCTGGATCGCCATCGCCGTCATGGTGATCGCGCTGGGCGGCATCCTGGCGTTCTGGCTGCTGCGCGACCGCGGCAATCCGAACGTGCTGCGCCTGTACGGCAACGTCGACATCCGCGAGGTGGAGCTGGCCTTTCGTCAGTCCGGCCGCCTGACCCACATGGCCTTCGACGAAGGCGACACGGTTGCCGCCGGCGCGGTGATGGCGCAGCTCGACGCCACGCCTTACCGCGAGAAGCTGGCGGCGGCCGAAGCCGAGCTCCAGGCCGCGCAGGCCCAGCTGGACAAGCTGCACCGCGGCAACCGCCCGCAGGAAATCGCCCAGGCGCGCGAGCACGTGCGCCAGGCGCAGGCAAGCGCCACCGAGGCCGAGCGCAACTTCAAGCGCCAGGACACCTTGCTCAAGTCTGGCGCCAGCAGCCAGCGCGCCGCTGACGCCGCGCGCGCCGCGCGCGACCAGTCCGCCGCCAGCCTGGCCGCGGCGCAGGCTGCGCTGTCGCTGGCCAGCGCCGGCTTCCGCAGCGAGGACATCGCCGCTGGCAAGGCACGCGTCGCCGCGGCCGAGGCCGCCCTGACCCAGGCGCGCACCGCAGTGGCCGATGCGACGTTGGTCACGCCCAGCAACGGCGTCGTGATTGCCCGCGTGCGCGAACCGGGCAGCATGGTGGCCAGCGGCATGCCGGTGTACAGCCTGAGCCTGCGCGATCCGGTGTACCTGCGCGCGTATGTCGGCGAAGCGGACCTGGGCCGTATCGCACCGGGCACCAAGGTGCGCGTGCACACCGATTCCTCGGCCACCGTCTATCACGGCCAGGTCGGCTTCATCTCGCCGCGTGCGGAATTCACCCCGAAGACGGTGGAGACCGCCGACCTGCGCACCGACCTGGTCTACCGCCTGCGCGTGGTGGTGTCCGACGCCGACGAGGGCCTGCGCCAAGGCATGCCGGTGACGGTCGACGTCGACACCGCCAGCCAGCCCGCGCGGGGGCACTGAGATGGGTCCGCAGCCTGCCAGCGTTGCCTCGCAACCCGGCAAGCACGATGCCGCGGTGGTGATCGACGGCGTCGGCAAGCGCTTCGGCGAGGTCCAGGCGCTGCGCGGCCTCAGCGCCACGATCCGCTACGGCCGCCTCACCGGCCTGGTCGGCCCCGACGGCGCCGGCAAGACCACGCTGATGCGGATCATGACCGGCCTGCTGGTCCCCGACGCCGGCAGCGTCGCCCTGGCCGGCTTCGACGTGGTGAAGGACAACGACGCCATCCACGTCGCCAGCGGCTACATGCCGCAGCGCTTCGGCCTGTACGAAGACCTCTCGGTGATGGAGAACATGCGCCTGTACGCGCGGCTGCGCGGCATGGACGCAGACCGCCACACCGACCTGTTCGCCGAACTGCTCGAGTTCACCCGACTCGGGCCCTTCACCACGCGTCTGGCCGGCAAGCTCTCCGGTGGCATGAAGCAGAAGCTCGGCCTGGCCTGCGCGCTGATGGCGCGGCCCAAGGTGCTGCTGCTGGACGAGCCGGGGGTGGGCGTCGACCCGGTCAGCCGGCAGGATCTGTGGCGCATGGTGCAGGCGCTGACCGACGAGGGCATGGCGGTGGTCTGGTCCACCGCCTACCTCGACGAGGCAGAGCGCTGCGAGAGCGTGCTGCTGCTGAACCAGGGACAGCTGCTGTTCGACGGGCCGCCGCAGGAACTGACCGCGCAGCTCGAAGGTCGCAGCTTCCGCCTCGAGAACGTCGGCGCCGAGCGCCGCGCGGTACTGACCGAGGCGCTCGACCTGCCCAGCGTGAGCGATGGCGTGATCCAGGGCGCCGGCGTGCGCGTGGTGCTGCGCGCAGGCGCCGGCGCGCAGCAGGTGCAGGCGCTGGCCGAGCGCTCGTGGGTGGAACTGGCGCCGGTACCGGCGCGCTTCGAGGACGCCTTCATCGACCTGCTCGGCGGCGGCCCCGGCGGCACCTCGACCTTGGCCGAGCGGCTGCCGCCGGTCGAACTGGGCTCCGACATAGCCGTCTCCTGCCGCCACCTCACCAAGCGCTTCGGCGCCTTCACCGCCACCGACGACGTCAGCTTCGAGGTGCACAAGGGCGAGATCTTCGGCCTGCTCGGTCCCAACGGCGCCGGCAAATCGACCACCTTCAAGATGCTGTGCGGCCTGCTCAAGCCGAGCGCGGGCGAGGCGCACGTGGTGGGCCTCGACCTGCGCCGCGCCACCGGCGCGGCCAAGAGCCGCCTCGGCTACATGGCGCAGAAGTTCTCGCTCTACGGCCTGCTCTCGGTACGGCAGAACCTGGAGTTCTCGGCCGGCGTGTACCAGCTGGAAGGCGACACGCGACGCCAGCGCATCGAGGAGATGATTGCCACCTTCGATCTCGGCGGCTGGCTGTCCGCCACGCCCGACTCGCTGCCGCTCGGGCACAAGCAGCGCCTGGCGCTGGCCTGTTCGCTGATGCACCGCCCGCCCGTGCTGTTCCTGGACGAGCCCACCTCGGGCGTGGACCCGATCACCCGGCGCGAGTTCTGGACCCACATCAACGGGCTGGCACGCAAAGGCGTGACCATCATGGTCACCACCCACTTCATGGACGAGGCCGAATACTGCGACCGGGTGGCCATGCTCTCGCGTGCGCGCCTGATCGCGCTGGACACGCCCGACGCGCTCAAGCGCATGGCGATCACCCCGCAGCGGCCGGACCCGACCATGGAGGATGCCTTCATCCATCTGGTGGAATCGGCCGAACGCGAAACGGAGGCGGCCGCATGAACGCCGCCAGGCACAAACTCGGGGATGGCGCGCTGCCGGCCGGCTCGCGGCGTTTCGACCGGCGGCGGCTGATGGCCCTGGTGGTCAAGGAAAGCCATCAGGCCTTGCGCGACCCCTCGACGCTGCTGATCGCGTTCGTGCTGCCGGTGGTGCTGCTGTTGCTGTTCGCCTATGCGGTGTCGCTGGACGCCAAACAGGTGCGCGTCGGCGTGGTGCTGGAATCTCCCGGCGCCTCCGCGCAGTCCCTGGCCGCGGCTTTTTCGGGCACCCGTTTCCTCGACGTGCATTTCGCGCACGACCGGCGCGAGGTGGCCGACCAGCTGGTCTCCGGCGCGCTGCGCGGCTACGTGGTGATCCCGCAGGATTTCGAGCAGCGCCTGGCCCGGCGCGGCCGCGAGCCGCTGGTGCAGATCATCACCGACGGCTCCTACCCCAACACCGCCAACTACGTGGAGAACTACGCCCGTGGCGTGGTGCAGTCGTGGCGCGCCGGGCGCGGCGCCGCCTCGCCCGCGCAGGCCGTGGCGCTGGAGCCGCGCTACTGGTTCAACCCCGAGCTGGAAAGCCGCCGCGCGCTGATCCCCGGCGCCATCGCCATCGTCATGACCATCATCGGCACCATGCTCACGGCGCTGGTGGTGGCGCGCGAGTGGGAGCGCGGCACGATGGAGGCGGTGCTGTCCACGCCCGCGTCGGTGGTCGAGATCCTGATCGGCAAGCTCCTGCCCTATTTCGTGCTCGGCATGCTGTCCACGCTGGGCGCCGCGGCGCTGGCGGTGTACGCCTTCGGTGTGCCGCTGCGCGGCTCGCTGGCGGCGTTGCTGCTGTTGTCGGCGGTGTTCATGGTGCCGGCGCTGGGGCAGGGTCTGCTGATCTCGTCGCTGGCGCGCAACCAGTTCCTGGCGGCACAGATTGCACTGTTCACCGGCTTCCTGCCGGCCTTCATGCTGTCGGGCTTTTTGTACGAGATCGACGCCATGCCGGCGCCGATCCGCGCCGTCACCCATCTGATCCCGGCGCGCTATTTCGTCGAATCGCTGAAGACGGTGTTCCTCGCCGGCGACATCTGGGCGGTATTCGTGCCCAACCTGCTGGCCATGGCGGCCATCGGCGCGGTGTTCTTCGTGCTGGCCAAGCGCGCCACGCGCAAGAACCTGGAGTAGCGCCCATGTCCGGCTCCCTGCTCAGCTTCACCCGCCTGCGCGCGCAGTTCGTCAAGGAAATCCTGAGCATCCTGCGCGACCCGCGCAGCCGCATGGTGGTATTCGTGCCGCCGATCCTGCAGCTGCTGGTGTTCGCCTTCGCCGCCACGCTCGAAGTGCGCAACGTCGATATCGCCGTCTACAACCAGGACGCCGGCCGCTGGTCGCTCGAGCTGATGCAGCGGCTGGACAGCGCCCGCTTCATCAGCCACGTCCGGCACGCGGACAGCCAGCGGCAGCTGCACGAACTGATCGACCGCGGCGAGATCATCGCGGCGCTGGCCATCCCGGCGGATTTCTCGCGCACGATCGCCGCCGGCGGCAGCGGCCGTGCGCAGGTGCTGGTCGACGGCCGGCGCAGCAACTCCGGCCAGATCACCGTGGCCTATCTCTCGACCATCGCCGCCGAAGTCGGCGCCGCCGTCGTGCCGGGCACGCAGGCGCCGACGCCGGTGGTCGTGCGCCACTGGTTCAACCCGAACCTGGTCTACCGCTGGTTCATCGTGCCGGGCCTGACCGGCATCCTGGCGCTGTTCAGCGCGCTCTTGATCACCTCGCTGTCGATCGCGCGCGAGCGCGAGCTGGGCACGTTCGACCAGTTGCTGGTATCGCCCACTTCGACGCCGGAAATCATCATTTCCAAATCGCTGCCGGCACTGGCGATCGGCACCTTGCTCGGCCTGTTCATGATCAGCGCCGGCGTGTTCCTGTTCGGCATCCCCTTTACCGGCTCGTTCGCCCTGCTGCTGGCGAGCCTGATGCTGTTCATCCTGTCGGTGGTCGGCATCGGACTGATGATTTCCGCGGTCAGCGCGACGCAGCAGCAGGCCATCCTCGGCGCCTTCGCCATCGGCGTGCCGGCGGTGCTGATGTCGGGCTTCGCCACGCCGGTGGAGAACATGCCGGTGGCGCTGCAATGGATGGCGCAGGCCATCCCGCTCACCCACTTCCTGGTCATCGTCGAAGGCACCTTCCTCAAGGCGATGCCGGCGGCGGACGTCCTCGCCAACCTCTGGCCGCTGGCGGTGATCGCGCTGGTCACGCTGACCCTGGCCACGGCGCTGGTGCGCAGCCGCCTGCAGTGACCACCCCAAGCCATGCATGAAGGAGTTGCCATGACCCGCTCATCGAATCGCCGCTACGGCGCACCACGCGCGGCAGCCATCGCGCTGGGCACGCTGCTGCTCGGCGCGTGCGCGGCAGGCCCCGACTACCGCGGGCCGCCGAAGGTGGACACCGGCCGCGGCTGGACGCAGCCGGTCGCCGGCGCGCAAGCACCGACTGGCCTGTCGACCTGGTGGACGACGCTGGGCGACCCGACGCTGGACCGGCTGGTCGCCACCGCGCTGTCGGACAATCCCGACCTGCGCCAGGCGCTGGCGCGCATCGCCGAGGAACGCGCCCTGCGCGATCGCGCGGCCGGCGGTTACGCGCCGACCGTCGGCGCTGGCGCCAGCGTGACCCGGCGCCGGCAGAGCAAGAACGGTCCGCTGCCGATCGGCGCCATTCCCGGACTGGCGCGGGACCAGACCATCCACGACGCCGGCTTCGACGCCGGCTGGGAGATTGACCTTTTCGGCGCCACCCGGCGCGCCGTGCAGAGCGCCGCGGCCAGCATGCAGGCCGCGCAGGAGGATGCCGCCGGCGTACGCATCAGCGTCGCCGCGGAAGTGGCGCGCAGCTACCTTACCCTGCGCGGCGCGCAACGCGAGCTGGCCGCGCGCGAAGCTTCGGTGCAGGCGCTCGCGCAGGCGGCGGACCTGGTCGGCCAACGCTTCCGTGCGGGCGACGCGGCGCAGGCCGATGTCGATGCCGCGCAGGCGCGGCTGGACGCCGCCTCAGCCGGCCTGCCTGCCATCCAGGCGCGCGCGCGTGCCGCGGCGCTGGGCCTGGGCGTGTTGCTGGGTGCGCCACCCGAGCGCGAGCTGGCCCTGCTCGATACCGCCGCGGCACCGATCACGCTGGCGCCGATCCCGGTCGGCCAGCGCGCCGACATCCTGCGCCGCCGGCCGGATGTGCGTGCGGCCGAGCGACGCCTGGCCGCACGCACTGCCGACATCGGCGTGGCGACGGCGGAGCTGTTCCCGAAGCTGTCGATCGGCGCCAGCGGCGGCTTCCAGGCGCTGCAGGCGGGCCAGCTGTTCGACTCGGCCAGCCAGCGCTTCTCGATCATGCCGCTGATCTCCTGGCGCGTGTTCGATGGCGGCCGCGTGCGCGCGCAGATCCGAGCCAGCGAGGCACGCGAGCAGCAGGCCGCGCTCGCCTACGAGAAGGCCGTGCTGACCGCGCTGGGCGACGCGGAGCGCGCGCTCGGCGACTACCGGCTCGGCGTGGAGGCGGTACGGCTGCAGCGGACCGCCCTCGAGGCCGCGCGGCGCAGCTACGCCCACGCGCAGGCACGCTACGCCGCCGGCGACATCGCGCTGACCGACCTGCTGGCCGAAGAGCGCGTGCTGCGCGACGCCGAGGACGGCTATGCGCGCACGCATACCGCTGCCGCCGTCGACCTGGTGGCGCTGTTCAAGGCGCTGGGCGGCGGCTGGGACCCCGCCGCCGGCGATGCCGGCAGCCGCAGCCAGGGCAAGGCCGCGCCGCGGTCGCCGGCACGGCAGGAGGTGCCGCCCCATGGGTGACAGGCAACCGCGACACCTGCGCGGATACTGCCGGCGCCGCGACGGTGTACGCCGGACGGACGGCCATTCGCAAAGGACCCTGCTCGTGCCCTTGCTGCTCACGGCGCTGGCCGGGGCCCCGCCCTCCTTCGCGCAGGCGGTGGCCGGCGACGCGCACTACGCCGAAGCTACCGCCCGGCGCCAGCTCCAGCTCGACCACGGCCAGCGCTGGCCTGCCGATGCCGCGTTGCGCGAAGGCATGCGGCGCATCCGCGCCGTCGCACTGTGGATGCAGCAGGCGCAGGCCGAGGGTTCGCTGTCGGCCCGGCAATCCCGCGCCGCCACCGCATCGATCGAGGACAGCGTGGCCGCCATCGTCGACCACCCTCCGCGCGGCGACGGCGTGGACGCCAACCTGCGCCTGCTGCTCGGCCGCGTGCTCGCCGCCGACGGGTTGCCGCAACTGCTCGACGCGCTCGAACTGTACCCGCGCTACTTCGCGGACCCGGACTGGCAGCCGCTGACAGCCAACCCAGCCGCCGACCGGGGATCACCCGACCAGGCATCCACCCAGGCCACGCCACCCTGACCGCCCGATCGCCGGCTACCACCGGGCAGCCTTGCCGCCGGCGCGACTGAACGAATCCGGAGAACCGCCTCCATGCAGATCACCTTTCTCGGCGCCGCCCGCGAGGTCACCGGCTCATGCTTCCTGGTGGAGACCGCAACGACGAGCTTCCTGGTCGACTGCGGCATGTTCCAGGGCGGACGCGAAGCCGCCCGGCGCAACCAGCAAGCGTTCGGGTTCGAACCGTCGACGATCGATTTCGTCCTGCTGACGCACGCGCATATCGACCACAGCGGCCTGCTGCCGAAACTGACGCGCGCCGGCTTCCGCGGCACGATCCATGCCACCGCCGCCACCGCCGACCTGCTGCAGGTGATGTTGCCGGACAGCGCCCACATCCAGGAAATGGAGGCGCTGCGCGCGCAGCGTGGCGCCCGCGGCGCGCGCGACGCGCAGGCCATCGTCGCACCGCTGTACACCCTGCGCGACGCCGACGCCTGCCTGCGCCAAGTGCAGCCCCACGGCTACGGGCGCGAGTTGCGGCCACACGCGGATGTCCGCTGCCGCTTCCGCGATGCCGGCCACATCCTGGGTTCGGCGATCCTCGAGGTCTGGATCAGCGAAGGCGAGCGGACCACCAAGCTGGTGTTCAGCGGCGACCTCGGGCAACCCGGCCGGGCGATCCTGCGCGACCCGACGCCGATCGCCGAAGCGGATCTGCTGTTCGTCGAATCGACCTACGGCGACCGCCTGCACAAGGAACTTGCCGCCACCCAGGACGAGCTGGTCGGGGTGGTCGAGCGCACCCTTGCCCGCGGCAACGTGATCGTGCCGGCCTTCGCGGTGGGCCGCACCCAGGAGGTGCTCTACCACCTGCACCGGCTGAGCCGGGACGGAAGGTTGCGCGACCTGCGCATCTTCGTCGACTCGCCGATGGCCGCCGAGGCCACCCGGATCACCCGGCGACACCTGGACCTGTTCGACGAGAACGCCACCCGCCTCGCCCACTGGCACGCGCTCGGCAAGGATCTGCCCTATCTCGACTTCACCGCCAGCGTGGAGGAATCCATCGCGCTCAACCATATCCGCTCCGGCGCCATCATCATCTCCGCCAGTGGCATGTGCACCGCCGGCCGCATCAAGCACCACCTGCGGCACAACCTCGGGCGGGCCGAATGCAGCGTGCTGATCACCGGCTTCCAGGCCCAGGGCACGCTGGGCCGGCGGCTGGTAGACGGCGCCAGCCAGGTGCGGATCTTCGGCGAGGACATCCCGGTGCGCGCCTCGGTCCATACCGTCGGCGGCTTGTCCGCGCATGCCGACCGGCACGCGCTGCTGGCCTGGGCCGCCGGCTTCGCGCGGGCGCCGGCGCAGACCTTCGTGGTGCATGGCGAGGAGACGGCGGCGCAGGCGCTGGCCAGCGGGCTGCGTGTGCGCCCCGGCTGGAACGTGACCGTCCCTGCGGCGGGCCAGCAGGTGCACTGGCACGGCAGCGGAGTCCCGGCATGAACGGCAGCGACGAGAGCAAGCGGCGGCAAGAGGCGATCGTGCACGGCGAGGCCTACCGGCTGGCGCAGGAAGACGTCGCGTTCCTCGCCAGCGACGAGCTGCGCGGCGTGCGCCTGCAACTGGAACTGCTCAAGCCGGAAATCGCGCTGCACGGACACGCCATCCGTTCCACTGTCGTGGTCCTCGGCAGCTCACGCACCTGTTCGCCCGAGCAGGCCCAGGCCGACGTGGTGCGGCTCGCGGCCCACGCGCAGGCCCATCCGGACGAGCCGGAGCTGGCGCGCGAACTCGCCGCCGCCCGCCGCCGGCTGGCCGGCGCCCGCTACTACGAGGAAGCGCGCCGCTTCGCGGAAATCGTCTCGTGCCGTTTCCAGTGCGAGGGTCGCCGCGATTTCGTGGTGGTGACCGGCGGCGGGCCGGGCATCATGGAAGCGGCCAACCGCGGCGCCTGCGAGGCGGGCGCCCGCTCGATCGGACTCAACATCACGCTGCCGCACGAACAGCGGCCCAACAGCTGGATCACCCCGGAGCTGGCCTTCCGCTTCCATTATTTCGCCGTGCGCAAGATGCACTTCATGCTTCGCGCGAAGGCGCTCGTCGCTTTTCCCGGCGGCTTCGGCACGCTGGACGAATTGTTCGAAGTGCTGACCCTGGTGCAAACCGGCAAGATGCCGCGTCTGCCGATCGTGCTGGTCGGCGGCGCCTTCTGGCGCCGCGCCTGCGACCTCGAGTTCCTGGTCGAACAGGGCATGCTCGACCCCCACGACACCGAACTGCTCAGCGTGGTGGAAAACGCCGAACAGGCCGTGGCTGCCATCCATGCGTTCTACGGCGGCGAACCGCCGGCCTGAGCGCGGCCAGCGCGACCGGCGCCATGCCGATGCCCAACATCCAACCCCCGAAGGAGACCGCCCATGCCTTTCACGCCACGCACCACGATGCCCCATGCCGCCGCCGTCGCCCTGCTGGCGCTGCTGGCCGGCAGTCTGCCGCCGCCGGCCAGTGCGGCCGATACGCCGAAGCAGGCCACGCCGCTGGCGCTGACCACGATCATGCAGGACTTGGGCAAGGACATGCAGGGCGTCACCGACGGCATCGCGCGCGAGGACTGGCCGGCGGTGGCGCAACGGGCCGCGCGCATCGCCGACCATCCGCAACCGCCGCTGGCGGAGAAGCTGCGCATCCTCGCCTTCATGGGCAAGGACGCCGGCCACTTCCGCGACTACGACCGCCAGGCCCACGACGCCGCGCAGCAGCTGGCACAGGCCGCACAACGGCAGGACGGCTCTGCGACGATCGCGGCGTTCGCCAACGTGCAGGGCGCCTGCCTGGGCTGCCACCGGCAATTCCGCCAGCCGTTCCGCGAGCACTTCCACGGTCAACGCTGAGCGGCCCGCACGAGCCCTGTCCACCGCCATGCCGGCGACGCTGCTGGCCGGTTGCCCGGCCGGACCGGCCGCAGGCCGCCGACGACGCAGCAAACAGACGTCCATACGGCCGAACTCGTTACGCTGTCGACCGTGGTTGCCGCCGGCGGCACCGGGCGACCGAGCGCAGGACAACAACGGCGACGGGTCCGCGCTTCAGCCGGCCCGTCGCAGCACGCCGGCGAGACGGGTACCCGGCGCCACCGTGTTGAACACGGTGCCGTATTTGCGCACGTTGTCGTGCAGCAGAGCCAGCCGCTGCTCGCTCTCGTCGCTGTCCACCAGGATCTCGTAGTCGATCGATTCCAGCCGTGGCGGCACGTCCTGGCGCACGCCGTGCACGCGCACCTCGACCCCGCGCCACTGGAACTTCAGTATCGGCGTGACCCGCTCGATGCTCTTGATCATGCAGGCCGACAAGGCGGCCAGCAGCAGTTCGGCCGGGTTGAACGCATCGAGGCGACCGGACAGAGCCGTGTCCAGCGACAGTTCGGCGCTCTTGCAGCGGGCGACGCTGCCGTGGGCATCGAGGCGATGGGCAATGACGTGGAAGCTCAGCTTGCCAGCGGGTTCGGTCATGGGAGTTCTCCGGAATGAGACGGCCGATGGATCAAACGTAGCCGGGCGCATGCGCCGCGTCGGTTGCCACGCGCGGCAGGCTGAAACTGACTTGCGCGCCGCCCAGCGCGGAGCGGCCGAAGGCCAGCTCGCCGTGGTGCAGGCGGGCGATCGCCCAGGCGATCGACAGCCCCAGGCCGCTGCCCTCGCCGATGCTGCCTTCGGGGCGGTGGAAACGCTCGCCCAGTCGTGCCACGGCGGCGTCCGCGAAGCCGCCGCCGTTGTCGTTCACCTCCAGCGTCACCTGTTCGTCGCGTCCGCCGACACGCACGTTCACCTGGCCGTGCTCGGGCACGTGGCGCAGCGCGTTGTCCAGCAGGTTCTGCACCAGGATGTCGAGCAGGCTGCGGCTGCCCAGCACGAAATCGTTGCCGTCGTGGTCCAGCGACAGCTCGATGGAACGTGCCGCCGCGCGCTCGCTGGCGTCGCGCAAGGCCGCTTCGGCCACGCTCGCCAGGCGCAGCGGGCCGGCGTCGGCCAGCTCGGCCAGCTTCTCGACCCGCGCCAGCATCAGCAGCTGGGCCACCAGTCGCTGCATGCGGTCCAGCGCCTCCTGCGCGCGCTGCAGGTGCTGCGCGCGCGCGGGCACATCGTCGCCGCGCCCGGCCAGGTCCAGTTCCAGCCGCAGCGCTGCCAGCGGGTGGCGCAATTCGTGCGCGGCGTCGGCGGTGAAGCGGCGCTCGTGTTCCAGGCTGCGCCGCAGGCGATCGACCAGCTTGTCGATCGCCTCGGTGAACGGCGCCAGTTCGACCGGCACCCGCGCGTCGGTGAGCGAGGCGGCGGCCGGATCGGCGCCGGCGGAAAGGCCGCGCGCCAGCCGGCGCAGCGGTTTCAGCCCGCTGCGCAAACCGGCGAACACGATCGGCGGCACCAGCACCAGCAGCGCGAGCAAGGCCAGCAGCGCCGGCGCCAGCAGCTTGCGCAGCAGCTCGTCGCGCTCGTCCAGCGGCGCGCCGACCTGGACCCAGTACCGATGCTGCGCATCCCAGCGCTGGAACACCCGCCAGCGTCGGTCGTCGTGCACGACCGAATGGAAATGCGCGTCGCCCGGATCGAAACGCAGCAGCGGCAGCTCGGCGCTCTCGACCAGCAGTTCGCCGCGCGCATCGCGCAGCACGATGGCCGGGCGCTGGGCGGTGTCGTCCGAGTCGAGCAGCGGCTTGTCCGGCAGGCGCACCGCGCCGACGCGGGCGACGTCGTCGGGCATCACCGCAAACACGCTGGCGGCGGTGCGCACCAGCATCTGGTCGAAGATCTCGTCGACCTCGTGCAGGCTGCGCCAGGCCAGCCAGCCGGCGGCGGCGCACCACACCAGCACGATGCCGGCCAGCAGCCGCAGCACCAGCCGCCGGTTGAGCGAGGGGCGGATCACGCGGCGACCCCGCCGGGCGGATTGATGGCATAGCCGATGCCGCGCAAGGTGCGAATCCAGCCCGGTCCCAGCTTGTGGCGCAGGTGATGGATGTGCACTTCCACCGCGTTGCTGGCCACTTCGCGGTCCCAGCCGTACAGCGCGTCTTCCAGTTGCTCGCGGGAATACGCCCGCCCGGGATGGCGCACCAGCATTTCCAGCAACGCGTACTCGCGGGCGGTCAGCTCCAGCGGCGCGTCGGCAAGCGTGGCGCTGCGCGCGGCCGGGGTGACTTCCAGCGCGCCCACGCGGATCGCCGGCTCGACCTGGCCGTCGGCCCGCCGCAGCAAGGCGCGCAGGCGGGCGGCCAGTTCGTCCAGATGCACCGGCTTGACCACGTAATCGTCGGCGCCGGCATCCAGCCCGGCGACGCGGTCGGCCAGTTCGTCGCGCGCGGTCAGCAGCAGCACCGGGGTGGCGTCCTGGCGGCGGCGCATGTCGGCGATGATCGCCGGGCCGCTGCTGCGCGGCAGGTTCCAGTCGAGTATCGCGGCGGCATACGCGGTGTCGCTCAGGGCGGCAGCCGCCTGGGTGCCGTCGGTGATCCAGTCCACCGCATGGCCGAGCTGGCGCAGGCCGTCGGCCA
This sequence comes from Rhodanobacter sp. UC4438_H5, assembly GCF_052978405.1. Taxonomy (NCBI): domain Bacteria; kingdom Pseudomonadati; phylum Pseudomonadota; class Gammaproteobacteria; order Lysobacterales; family Rhodanobacteraceae; genus Rhodanobacter; species Rhodanobacter sp. UC4438_H5. The sequence goes on along the minus strand of NZ_CM129672.1, from coordinate 3,757,345 downwards.
GCGCCTGCCCCAGTGCCCGGTCGTCTTCGGCTAGCAGGATGCGCATGGCCTCATTCTTGTCGCGGGATCAGGCCGCTCACTTGACTTGCAGCAATTGGCGCCGCTTTTTCGCCGGCTGCGGCATCCTGCCCTATGAGCCTGTCGGGCTTTGGCTGGCCGGGCTGCAAATCCGACTGCGCGGTCCATATTTCCGTCGATTCTTGCGCCATGGAACCACCATGGCGCGGCGAACCGGCGAAAATCTGTCCTCGCGCAGCCAGATTTTCGCCTCGACCAGCCAAAGCCCGACAGGCTCATGGCGCGCGCTTGCGGCCGTGGATCATCGCGGCGACCAGGTTCTCGCCGTAATGCACGCTCTCGCCCACCGCGGCCAGCACGTGCAGCACGACCAGTCCCAGCACGCCGTAGGCCAGCGCTTCGTGCAGCTCCTCCAGCCAGCCCTCCCCGAAGAATCGGTCGGTGGTCTGCAGCCAGCCGGTGACGCCGACCAGCAGCACGCCAACGAGCAGGGCCAGGATCATCACGGCGGCCGCCGGGTTGTGCCCGAGCTGCCGCCGCGAGCGCCCGGCCAGGCGCTCGCGCAGGTAATCGCGCAGCCGGCGCGGGCCGGGCACCCAGTCGGCGAAGCGCGCGTGCCGCGTGCCGACCCAGCCCCACACGAAACGCACCGCGAGCAGGGCCAGCACGGCGTAGCCGATCCCGCGGTGGACCAGCTCGCCGTCCTCGGTGAAAAAGTTGGCGAGGAACAAGCCCGCCAGCGACCAGTGAAACAGGCGGACCAGCGGGTCCCACACTTTGACCATCGCGTTCATGGCTTGTCCTCGCTAGGGGTCAGGTGACGATCAACCGCCCTTCTTCTTGACGATGCGGCCGTCGGTGGGGTCGAAGTAGATCTCCACGTTCTTGCCGGCCTTGTCCTTGCCGTAGATCTCGTAGCAATTGCCCGAGACCTGGAACACCTTGATGGTGTAGCCCTGGTCGAGCACCTTCTGCTTCATCGCCGCTTCGGTCAGCCACTGCGCACGCGGTGCGCTGGTGCATTGCGGTGCGGCGAAGGCGGACGCCGACAGGACGGCGGCGGCGAGGAACAACGGGGCGATGACGATGCGTTTCATGGTGCGTCTCCGGTATCGGCAGGATTGCCTTGGGGAGCATTGCAACCGGGAAGGCTTACGTGGGTCTTAAGGACCCAGGGCGGCGCGCGGGTAGGTTCCTGCGCGCGACGCCGGCGGCAGCGCGAGGGCCACCACACGGTCGCGTCCCCCGCGTTTGGCATCGTAGAGCGCGGAGTCGGCGCGCCGGATCAGATCCTCCGCGGCGTCGCCAGCGACCGCCTGCGCCACGCCGATGCTGACCGTCACCTTGCGATGCGGCCACGCGAAATCGCGGAACGCGTCGAGCAGGCGCGCCGCCACCTCGCCGGCGCCGCTCAAGTCGGTACCCGGCAACAGCAGCACGAACTCCTCGCCGCCGTAGCGCGCGGCCATGTCCGCCGGGCGCAGCGCCGCGCGCAGCAGGTGGCCGGTGATGCGCAGCACCTGGTCGCCGGCCAGGTGGCCGAAGTCGTCGTTGAAGGTCTTGAAGCGGTCCAGATCGAGCATCAGCAGCGAGAACGTCGTGTCGTGCTCGCGCTGCCCGCGCAGCAGGCCGGCCAGCGCCTCGTCGAGCGCGCGCCGGTTGGGCAGCCCGGTGAGGATGTCGGTGCCGGCATCGTTGCGCAACGCGATGCTTTCGCGGCGCTGGCGTTCCAGCTTGTCGAACAGGTTGGCCACCCACCACACCAGCCCGGCCACCGCGCCGCCGCTGAACAGGGCCACGAACACGAAGGCCAGCGCTTCGGGCAGGCCCAGCCAGGACTGCAGCAACTCGAACACGAACGCGAACACCGCCGGCAGCAGCAAGGCCGGCAGCAGCAGCCGCCGCGCCAGGGCGCCGCCCAGCGTGTCGGCGGTGGCCACGCGGGTCAGCCCGAGCGTGGGCGAGGCGCACAGCCAGCCGAGCGTCGCCAGCAGCAGCAACAAAGTGGAGTGCAGCGGCATGCGCCCGAACGGCGTGGCGCCCTTGCCGGCCAGCGCAATGCCATAGGAGGCCAGCCCGCTCATCGCGATGACCAACGCGACCAGGGCCAGCGCGTCGCGCAGGCGCGGCCAGCGTTGCGCCGGCAGCAGGCCCAGCGCACCGAGCAGCACGAAGCCCGCCGCAACCGGTTCGGCCATGCGCCCGGAGTCGCGAGCCGACAGCTCGCCAAGCAGGCGATCGATACGCAAGTCGACCAGCCACAGATACTCCGCCAGAGTCGCCGCGCCGAGCGCCAGCACGCCCAACGACAGCCAGCGGCCCATGCCGGACCACGACGGCACCGGATGGTGGCTGAGCAGCAGCGAGCCTCCGCACAACACGAATCCGACCGCCGCAGTCGCGCTCATCGCCGGCTGTCCCGGCCACATCGTGGTCAGCAGCGGACGCTGCGACCACCAGCCGGCCAGCACGATCAGCGCGGCCCCGCAGACCAGCAGCGCAGATGCACGCGAGAAGCTCAGGAACCCCCGTACGACAGCGAGATCGTGATGGAACGGCACGGTGAACATCGTCACCCCCATACTCCGGCGAGCCTTCCGCAAGCTCGGCAGTACGCCGGCACCGGACCGACCATGGCATAGTCGGCAGGCACCCGATTTGACGACGATCAATCCGACGACTGGCCTGGCCTGCCAGAGTCTGCGCCAGCCGCCCGCACCGTCGAGGAAATCATGCTCATTTACAGCTGCCACGGTGCCGCCAAGCAGGTCACCGGCTCCTGCCACCTGATCACCTGCAACGATCGCCGCGTGCTGATCGACTGCGGCATGTTCCAGGGCAGCGAAGAGGTCGAGCGGGCCAATGCCGAACCGTTCGGCTTCGACCCGGCCAGCATCGACGTGCTGCTGCTGACCCACGCGCACCTGGACCATTGCGGGCGGATTCCGCTGCTGGTGTGCCGGGGCTTTCGCGGCCGCATCGTCACCACCGCCGCCACCCGCGAACTGGCCCGCGTGGTGATGCTGGATGCCGCCGGCCTGCAGGAAGAGGACGCGCGCCGCGCGCAACGCACCAACCGCCGCGGCGAGACGGTGGCGCCACCGCTGTACACCCTGGACGATGCGCTGCACGCGCTGGACTTCTTCGGCGACGACGCCGGCTACGGCGAAACCGTGCAAGTCACCGATGGCATCAGCGCACGCTTTCTCGATGCCGGCCACATCCTCGGCTCGGCCTCGATCCTGCTGCAGATCGACGACGGCGAGCAGCCCCGGCGCATGCTGTTTTCCGGCGACCTCGGCAACCCGGGGCGCCCGCTGCTGCGCGATCCAACGCCTGCCCCACCCGCCGACTACGTGGTGATGGAAAGCACCTACGGCGACCGCCCGCACCGCTCGGTGCCCGATTCGGTGGACGAGATGTACCGTGCCATCCGCGACACGGTGAACCGGCGCGGCAACGTGGTGATCCCCACCTTCGCGCTGGAACGCACCCAGGAAATCCTGTACTACCTGCACCGCGGCATCGCGGCCGGCGCGATCCCGCCGCACGTGCGGGTGTTCCTCGATTCGCCGATGGCGATTTCCGCCACCGAGATCTTCCGCCGCCACCCGGAATGCTTCGACGACGGCTTCCTGGACGAACTGCAACACGGCGACCCGTTCGCCATGCCCGGCCTGCATTTCACCCGCGGTACGGCCGAGTCGATGGCGATCAACAACGTCGACGGCGGCGCGATCATCCTGGCCGGCTCGGGCATGTGCAACGGCGGGCGCGTGCGCCACCATCTCAAGCACAACCTGTGGCGCGAGCGCTGCAGCGTGGTGTTCGTCGGCTATGCCGCGGAAGGCACGCTGGCGCGGCGGATCATCGATGGCGCGCCCAGCGTGCGCGTGTTCAACGAGGAGATTCCGGTGCGTGCCCAGGTGTGGACCATCAACGGTTTCTCCGCCCATGCCGACCAGCCCTCGCTGCTGGCCTGGCTGGGCGACGCGCCGCGGCGCAAGGTGTTGCTGGTGCACGGCGAATACGGCCGCGGCATGCAGGTGATGCGCGATGTGCTCCAAGCGCGCGGCCTTGCCTGCCAGCTGCCGGGGCTGCACGAGCCGATCAAGATCGACTGATGAGCTGACGCTCCATCGGACAACACGCTTCGTGGTTGACGTGCGTCAAATCCGCCAATCCACGCCACCCTAGACTGGTTGTGCCGCGCGAGCGGAGCCGGCTGGCACGTGCTCCGTCGCTCGCTCGGCGCCCACGGCCTCGGGAGCAACGTGTGATGAAACGGACCGCCATCCTGGACTTTCCTGCGCGGCACGACGCCGATGGCGGACGGGTCGCGTCATCGCCCTGCGATCGACCGACGTGCCGGCGCCTGTTCTGCGCGACGCTGCGCAGCGTGCCGCTGTTGCTGCTGAGCGCATGGCTGGCGCTGCTGCCGGCGCAGGACGCCTCCGCGATGCCGGAGTTCGCGCGCCGCTACAACCTCAGCTGCGCCGCCTGCCACTCCGCCTTCCCGCGCCTCAACAAGTTCGGCGAAGTGTTCATCGCGAACAACATGCGCCTGCCGAACTGGATGGAAACCGCCGACCAGCTCGGCGACGACCGCCTCGCGCTGCCCGACCACGTGCCGCTGGCCATCCGCGCCCAGGCCTATGTGCAGGCCCGCCAGGGCAAGGCGATCGACCCGGTCAGCGGCGCGCGCCAGTCCGCGCCGACCGACTTCCAGTCGCCGTACCTGCTCAAGCTGCTGTCCAGCGCGCCGCTGAGCAAGGACATCACCTACTACTTCTACGCCATCATGGCCGAGAAGGGCGGCAACGGCGAGATCGTGGTGGAGGACGCCTGGTTCCGCCACGCCGACATCTTCGGCAGCGGCATCGGCATGATGCTCGGTCAGTTCTCGCTGTCCGACGCGATGTTCCCGCGCGAGATCCGCCTGCCGTTCCAGGACTACATGGTCTACCGCATGGCCGGCATCACCTACGACCGCGGCGTGCAGTTCGACCGTGACGTCGGGCCGTTCGGCATCACCCTGGGCTTCACCAACGGCAACGGCATCACCGACAACTTCAAGATCAACGGCACCGGCTATTCGCGCCCGGACCGGATGTTCGACAACGACAACTCCAAGACCGTCTTTGCCCACGTCGGCACCGACATCGGCCCGGTGGGCGTGGGGCTGTTCGGCGCCAGCGGCAAGCAGCGCGGCGCCACCGGCCCGGCCGCCATGGACAAGAGTCAGCGCAACACCGACAAGCGCGTCGTCGGCGTGGATGCCTCCGGCGACATCGGCGCGCAGGTGCACTGGTACGCGCAATACCTGTGGAACGACTGGCGCGGTTTCCTGGACGTCGATCCGACGCGCCACTATCGCTGGAACGGCGGCTTCGCCGGCCTCGACTGGATACCCAACGACCGCTGGGCCTTCTCGGCGCTGTACAACTACGCTGGCGCCGGCGACTTCGCGCGCAGCAACACCATCTACGAAGGTATCGCCATCAACAGCCTGAGCCTGACCGCCTCCCGTTACTTCATGCGCAACGTCAAGGGCATCGTCGAGCTCAACCTCGACTTCAAGAACAAGACCACACCGACCGGCCCATACTTCACCGGCCACTTGAGCCGCGAGAACTACATCCTGTTCGGCTTCGACACGGCGTTCTGACATGCGCGCCCACTGCCTGCCGAGACGATCACGATGGCACACCGGCGCGGTCGTGCTGCTGTTTGCCGCCGGTGCCGGCGTCCACGCGCAGGCGCTGCAGGTCGGCACGCTGCGCATCGAGTCGACTCCCTCGGCGGCCGAGGTCGAGCTGATCGGCGGAGTGGCCGGCACCACGCCGCTGACCGTCAGCGAACGCGACATCTACCCGAACAACTATCCGGATGCACGCGCCGCGCTCTACGGCACGGTCACGCTGCGCCACGCCGGCTGCGAGCCGCTGCAGCACCGCGTGACACTGGGCGACCTCAAGCAGGATCTGCACCTGCGCCTGGACTGCGTCGCCGCGAAGGCGGCGCCAGTACCGCGCCCGGCACCGGCTGCGACGCCACCGGCGACGCTAGCGCCCGCGTCGCCGCAGGCCCTGCCGCAACGACGCCTGCGCCAGCTGCAGGTGCTGCAGGAGCTGCTGGACGAAGGGCTGATCAGCCCCGCGGAAGAACAGCGCGTGCGACGGCGCATCCTGCAGTCCGGCGTCGGCGGGGACGGCGCGGGGCCGGGCGACTGAAACGCGGAAGCGCAGGGCCGCCATGGCGGCGAAAGCGGGCATGACGACGGGGAGGCCGCCCTCTGCGCCCGTCCACGACCGTGCCGCACACGGCGATGGGTGACGCGGCGGGCAAAGGCCACTTTGCTTGACCTGGATCAGAGGCGCCGCCGGATGCCGTTCCTATAGTCGGCGCGACTGACGCGGATTCCTCGGGGGGAGGGACGCGCGGTGCACGGCGTTTCCCGGCAAGGCTCACTTACAGTCCAGGGGAGAATCGCATGTCGCAGCGGGCTTCGGATCTCGTGCTTTCGGTGCTGGCCTGCGTGGCAGCGTTCTGGTTGTCCTGGCCTTTCTGGCGCGATTTCGAGTATTGGGCCGAATCGCACCTCGCGTGGTGGATCTACTTCGCCGTCGGCTTCGTGCTGGCGGTGTGGGTGTTCTGCATGTTCATCGGCAGCCTGCGCATCCTGTTCCTGCACGACACCCAGGCCACGCCGCCTTCCGTCGACGACAAGGGGAGCCGGCCATGAGCTGCGGATCGGGTGACAGCAGTTGCGAAAAACCGCGGCGCCGCGCCGCGCTGGTTTTGCTGGGCCTCATGGCGCTGATCTTCATCGCCTTGTCGGTGTTCTCCTTCCTGCCCTCGCGCGGGCAGGCCACCCCCGACACGGTGAGCTTCGGCCCGTACCAGGCCAACGACGGCAAGCGCGTGTTCCAGGCCTACAACTGCATGGGCTGCCACACCATGGTCGGCAACGGCGCCTATCTTGGGCCGGACCTCACCGAGGTGTACAAGCACGCCGGACCGGCGTGGCTGGCGGCGTTCCTGCCCTCGGCCGGCGGCTGGCCGACCGAGGCGGCAGTGCGCGCCCAGCTGCTTGATCCGAACCAGCACGCCGGCACCGGCACCGACACCATCGACGCCTACCTGCAGAAGTATCCCGGCGCGGCAGCCCGCATCCAGCGACGCGGCGGCGGCACCACGCTGATGCCGAACCTGCCGCTGAGCAAGGACGAGATCGGCCAGCTGATCGCCTACCTCAAGTACACCTCGGCGATGAACACCGAGGGCTGGCCGCCGAAGGTCGAGGCCGGCACGCTGGATCGCCGCCTGCAGTTGGCGCACGGCACCGTCGCACTGGCGCAGGCCGCGCCCGCCGCGGCGGCGAAGCCGGCAGCGGCCAGCGATCCCGCCGCGCTCGGCGCGCAACTGGTCAAGGACTACGGCTGCGTGGCCTGCCACGCCAGCGACGACAAGCGACTGGTGGGGCCGGGCTGGGGCGGCCTGTACGAATCCAGCGTGAGCCTGGCCGACGGCAGCAAGGTCACCGCCGACGACGCCTACCTGGCCGAGTCGATCCGCCAGCCGAACGCGAAGATCGTGGCCGGTTATCCGCCGGGCGTGATGCCGGCCTACGACACCCTGCTCAAGACCGAAGAAGTCAACGCCATCGTGGCCTACCTCCACACGCTGGAGAAGCAGTGATGCAGACCGAATACCAGACCCAACGCCTGAGCCTGCGCTTTTTCATGCTGATGCTGGTGCTGTTCGTGGTGCAGGTGATCTACGGCATGATCCTGGCCGCGCAGCAGGTCGACCCGACCATCCTGCAAGGCTGGCTCAACTTCAACGTCGCCCGCGCCGAGCATCTCAACCTCGGCATCATGTGGATCGTCTGCGGCTTCATCGGCGCGATCCTGTTCGTGGCGCCACTGCTGGCGAAGCGCGAGCTGGTGGCGCCGTGGCTGGTCAAGTTCCTGTTCTACGCGGTCATCGGCATCGTGATCTGGAACTTTTTCACCCAGTTCCTGGCCGAGCGCGGCATCGCCGGCTGGTGGCTGGGGCAACCGTGGCTGCAGCAGGGGCTGGAGTATCTCGAAGCCGGGCGCATCGCCGGCCTGCTGATCTTGGTCGGCTTCCTGATCCTGGCCTTCGTGGTGCTGCGCACGTTCCCGCGCGTGCGCGAATGGAACGAGGTGCACTGGGGCCTGGGCCTGGGCGTCGGCGCGCTGGCGGTGGTGTGGGTGTTCGGCCTGTTCTACGTGGCGCGGCTGGACCTGCAGGAGTACTTCCGCTGGTTCGTGGTGCATTACTGGGTGGAAGGCGTGTGGGAAGTGATCCACATCAGCCTGATCGGCTACTTCCTGGTGCTGATGTTCAAGGCCGACGTGAAGTCGGTGGGCTTCGCCGTGTTCTGGGGCATCGCGCTGGTGTGGCTGTCCGGGCTGATCGGCAACGCGCACCACTACTTCTGGATCGGCACGCCGGAGTTCTGGCAGTTCTGGGGCTCGCTGTTCAGCGCGCTGGAGCCGCTGCCGCTGGTGTTCTGTTTCTGGCACATCTACCTGGACGCGCACACCAACAGGCGGCCGCTGGAAAACGCGCCGGCGTTCTACTTCCTGCTCGGCTCGACCGTGCTGGAGCTGGTCGGCGCCGGCATCCTCGGCTTCGTGATGACCTTCGCGCTGACCAACGTGTGGTCGCACGGCACCTGGGTCACCGCCGGGCACGCGCACCTGGCGCTGTTCGGCACCTTCGGCATGCTCGGCATCGCCGCGGCGTATTACGCCACGCCGATCCTGCGCAAGGTGCCGCAGTTCGATCCGCGCCTGGGCAAGCTCGGTTTCTGGCTGGTGTTCACCGGCGTGCTGGGCATGGCGTTCGCGTTCGCCATCGGCGGCACGGTGCAGGTCTATGTCTATCGCATCCTGGGGCTGGACTGGTTCGGCGGCGACGTCAACCGCGCCATGGGCACCTACAAGGTCATGCTGCCGCTGTTCGGCCTGGTGCTGAGCACCGGCGCCGGCGTGCTGGCGTACGACCTGTTCACCCTGGGCCGGCGCATGCGTCCGCAGGCTGCCGTCGACGCCGAAACGACCCCGCACCCGGCCACCGGCTGGCGGCGACCACTGACCGGATTCGAAGCCGGCATCTGGCTGCTGCTGATGTGGCTGTTCGGCACGATCATCACGCTCGGCCTGCTCAGCTTCAACCTGCCGCACGTGCGCGTGGCGGGCGACCCCACCCTGCCCTACGTGCTGGCCGGCGTGGGTTATCCGGGCCTGCTGCTGGTCACCCTGCTGTTCGTGTGGCGCTTCATCGCCTCGCTGGAAGCGCGGGCCGGCGCACCGGCCATCTCGCCGCTGCTGCGGGTACTGCCGGCGCAAAGCTGAGTCCGTCACCCGACGGCATGCAGCCGCAAACGAAAGGCCGCCGGCAACCCGGCGGCCTTTCTTCATGCGGCGAGCTTACGAGAGTTGTCGGCCATGCCGCGGCAGCATGCGCCGCAAGGTGTCGTCGCGATTCACGTAGTGGTGGACCAGCGCCGCCGCCGCGTGCAGGCCGACCAGGTAGTAGCCGATCGTGCCGATGGTTTCGTGGATCTCCTTCAGCGAATCGGCAAGTGCCTTGTCCGCACCCACCAGCGCCGGCAGCTGCAGTCCGAAGAACGGGATCGGCTTGCCCGAAGCGCTGAGGGTGAGCCAGCCGAGCAGCGGCATCGCGATCAGGAAGGCGTACAGCGCCAGGTGCATCAGCGCGGCCAGGCGCTCCTGCCACACCGGCGGTGCCGGCCGGATCGGCGGGATCGGGCCCGACACCAGGCGGATCGCCAGCCGCACGAAGACCAGCGCGAGCACGCTCAGGCCCAGCATGAAGTGCCAGGTTTTCAGTCCGTCGCGCAGGTCGCTGCCGCGCGGGTAGAACTCGCGCAGCTCGATGCAGGCGTACACGGCAACGAGCAACAGCAGCATCAGCCAGTGCATGCCGATCGACAGTGAGCCGTAACGGTCGGTGGTGTTTTTCCAGTTCACGGCGATCTCCGCAGGTGGTGTTTCGGCGGCCTCGATCCGGCCCATGCCCGCAGCCTGCGATGAACGGCGTCAGCGTGGTTTGATCCCGGTCAAATGCGCACGAAAAGCGCCACGGCAGCGGCCGATTGCCGCATGTCCGCGCGCCTGTCCAAATTGACCGCGGTCAACTCGGACCCGCACGACCCGGCGTAGAACTGATCCGGCAAGGCTGCGCCGAGTGGCCGTCCATCCGGCACGAATGAGCATCACGTTGCACCATCGGGAACCGCCCATGTCCGAGATCCGTTCCGCCGACCACCACACTGCTTCCGCCACGCCGTTCGGCGCCATCGAAGGCACCCACTGGATCGAGACCCTGAACGACGGCAGCCCGGTGCTGATCCGCCCGCTGCGCCCGGAGGATCGCCAACGCGAAACGGCTTTCATCAAGCGCCTGTCGGAACAGGCTTGCCGCTTCCGCTTCCTGGGCAAATTGAAGGAAGCCAGCCCGGCCCTGCTCGACCAGCTGATGGATGTCGACCAGCGCAGCCGCATGGCCTTCGTCGCGCTCGCCCACGACAACGGCGAACTGCGCATGGTCGGCGTCAGCCGCTACGGCGCCAGCGGCGACGAGAAGCAGTGCGAATGCGCGGTGACCGTGGCCGACGACTGGCGCCAGCGCGGCCTCGCCGTGCTGTTGATGCGGCGCCTGATCGACATCGCGCGCAAGAACGGGTTCCACACCATGTTCTCGATCGATGCCGCGGAGAACGAACCGATGCGCGAACTGGCCGGCTACCTCGGCTTCCAGCGCCGGATCGACCCGGACGACGCCACGCAGGTGATCCACACCCTGGATCTTTGAACGACGCCGAACCCGGGCCGCATCGCCATGACAAGCACCGAACAAATACCGCGCACGACGCGCCCGGGCGACATCCTCGCGCTGGTGACCGCGACCGAGCCGTGGAGCCCGGCTGCCGTCGCCGCCATCGCCATCGCCTTGCGCTGGGAGGCCAACCTGACCGGATGCTTCATCGACCCGGCGCTGCGCAAACCCACCGGCGGCAAAGCCGGCAGCGAGCCCACCGTGCTCGGCCTGCTGCTCGAACCGCGCATCGAATCCGCCGACGAGCACGCCGCCTTCGCAGCCTTTGCACGCCAGTCCGGCTTGCGCAACGCCGACTGGGTCATCGCCCGGACCGACATCGCATCCACCTTGCGCCGGCTCGGCGCACGGCACGACCTGGCGGTGATCGAGCGCGACATGGTGCACGCATCGAGCCTGCTCGACATTCTCGGCGAAGCGATCCTGTCCTGCGGCGTGCCGTGCCTGGTCCTGCCTCCGCAATGGCGGCGGGAGATCCCCTTCGAGCGCATCGTGATCGCCTGCAACGGCAGCACCGAGGCGATCCGCGCAATCCACGCCGCGCTGCCGTTCCTCAAGGTGGCGAAACAGGTGACCCTGGTCGACGGCGACCTGGGCAACGGCGACGATGCGTATCCGCGCTTCGACCCGTTCGTCTACCTGCTGCGTCACGGCATCACGCCCCGGCCCAGCTACGTCCGCGCCTCCTCGGCGATGGCCGGGGAAATCCTGCTGCAGGAAGCCGGCAACATCGACGCCGACCTGCTGGTGATGGGTGCCTACGGCCATTCGCGCATGCGTGAACGCGTGTTCGGCGGCGCCACCCGGCGCGTGCTGGAGGAAGCCACCATCCCGGTGCTGATGCAGCACTAGCCGACGTGCCGCCGCAGCGGCGCAGGCGCTATTGGTTGGCGGATGCAGCGGCCCGCCGGCGGCGATGCTCGCTCACGACCGCCAGCACGACCACGGTGACGACACTGCCCAGCAGGGCGAGGAGCATGTCCTGCTGCGCATCCCACGGATCGCCCTGGGTGCCGAGGTAGGCGACGCCCAGGTCGCCGCCGAACCACACCGCGGCAGCCCATTCGAACAGCTCGAACAAGGCGGAGCTGGCGGTGACCATGCTGACCGGCACGATCCAGCGCCACGCGCCCGGCGACACCGTGCGCGCAGCGACCAGTTCCACCACCGCCGGCGTCAGCAGCAGGCCGTAGGCGAAATGGATGGCACGGTCGAAGGGATTGCGCGACAAGCCCAACGCGTCGTGCAGCGAGAAGCCGGACAGCGCGGCAAACCAGCGATCCCACGGCACTTCGGCATAGGTGTAGTGGGCGCCGATCTCGTGCAGCACGAGGAACACGAACAGCGCCGCGTAGCTGGCATCGGAAAAGCGCAGCCGGCGGAACCCCAGCACCAGCGCCGGCAACGCCAGCATCACCAGCAGGTTCTCCAGCAACCAGTCCTGGCGATAGTGCGGCGCGATGGCAAGCGCTACCGCCACGACCAGGAAGGCGGCCAGCAGCAGCAGCGGAAAACGGGCGTCCTTCGATCCGGGTCGTTCGTTCATTGCTGTGTGCCATCCCTCCGCGTCATGCGTCGTGCCGATGATGCCACGCGCCCGGGCGCCGGCCGCGACAATTCGCGCACGGCGAGCGCTGGACCGCTTGACCTGCATCAAGAGCGATCCGGCAGCCGTCAATGAGCATGCGCGCATCTTTCAGGGAGTCGCGCAATGAGCAGTACTCGAAAACTCTGGCTGGGGTTGGCGGCCTTGCTGATCGCCTCGTTTGGCGTGCTGTTGTGGGTGGGTGACCAGGTGCACCAGTACGCACCGCCACTGCCGCAGGCGGTGGTCACCAGCGGCAACGAGACCCTGTTCACCGGCGACGACATCGAGCTGGGCAAGCAGGTCTGGCAGCGCATCGGCGGCCAGCAGCTGGGCTCGATCTGGGGCCACGGCGCGCTGCTCGCGCCGGACTGGAGCGCCGACTGGCTGCACCGCGAAGGCGTGGCCATGCTGGAATTGCTGGCGCGCGACGAAGGCGCCGGCTCCTACGCCGAACTCGACGCGCCGCAACAGGCCGCACTGCGCTCGCGCGTGCAGCGCGAGCTGCGCACCAACACCTGGGACCCGGCCAAGGGCACCATCTACGTCTCCCCGCTGCGCGCGCAGGCGATGCTGGTGGTCGGCGCGCATTACATGAGCCTGTTCAGCAACGACCCGGCCACCGCCAAGCTGCGCGAAACCTACGCGATGCGCGACAACACCATCGCCGAGCTTGACCAGCGCCGCGCAGTCACCGCGTTCTTCTGGTGGGCCAGCTGGGCCACCGCGGCCGAACGCCCGGGCAGCGCCATCAGCTACACGCAGAACTGGCCGCACGACACGCTGGCCGGCAACACGCCGACCGCGGCCAACTTCATGTGGTCGGTTTTCAGCGTGCTGTTCCTGATCCTCGGCATCGGCCTGCTCGGCTGGCACCACGCGCGCCAGGTGAGCCATGAGCCGCTGCCGCCGATCCCCGCGCGCGATCCGCTCACCGAGTTGAAACCCACGCCGTCGATGAAGGCCACCGCCAAGTATTTCTGGACGGTGATCGGCCTGTTCCTGGTGCAGATCCTGCTCGGCGCCACCACCGCGCACTACCAGGTGGAAGGCCAGCAGGCCTACGGTTTCGCGCTGGCGAATTACCTGCCCTACGCCCTCACCCGCACCTGGCATACCGAACTGGCCGTGCTGTGGATCGCCACCGCGTGGCTGGCCACCGGCCTGTACATCGCGCCGCTGATCTCCGGCCACGAGCCGAAATACCAGCGGCTCGGGGTGAACTTCCTGTGGGTGTGCCTGCTGGTCATCGTGGTCGGCTCGTTTGCCGGCCAGTGGATGGCGGTGATGGACAAGATGGACCTGTCGAAGAACTTCTGGTTCGGCCACCAGGGCTGGGAATACGTCGACCTCGGCCGCTTCTGGCAGATCTTCCTGTTCATCGGCCTGATGCTGTGGCTGTTCCTGGTCGGCCGCGCGCTGTGGCCGGCGATGCGCGGCGGCAAGGAAGGCGCCTCCATCGTGGGCCTGCTGTTTCTCTCCACCGTGGCGATCGGCCTGCTCTACGGCGCCGGCCTGATGTGGGGCGAACACACCCACATCGCGATGGTGGAGTACTGGCGCTGGTGGGTGGTGCACCTGTGGGTGGAAGGCTTCTTCGAGGTGTTCGCCACCGCGGTGATCAGCTACCTGTTCGTGCGCCTCGGCCTGTTGCGCGTGGGCACGGCGACCACCAGCGTGCTGTTCGCCACCATCGTGTTCATGGCCGGCGGCGTGCTGGGCACGCTGCACCACCTGTACTTCAGCGGCACCACCACGGCGGTGATCGCGCTCGGCGCCAGCTTCTCGGCGCTGGAAGTGGTGCCGCTGGCACTGATCGGGCTGGAAGCCTGGGACACCTGGAAGAAGCAGCACGCCGCGCCGTGGATGGCGCGCTACCGCTGGCCGATCATGTTCTTCGTGGCGGTGAGCTTCTGGAACCTGGTCGGCGCCGGCCTGCTCGGTTTCCTGGTCAACACGCCGATCGCGCTGTACTTCATGCAGGGCCTCAACCTCACCGCCGCGCACGGCCACACCGCGCTGTTCGGCGTCTACGGCATGCTCGGCATGGGCCTGATGCTGTTCTGCCTGCGCGGCATCAAGCCGCAGGCCGAATGGCGCGAGGGCTGGCTGAAGGGTTCGTTCTGGACACTCAACCTCGGCCTGGGCCTGATGGCCGTGCTGACCCTGCTGCCGCTGGGCATCCTGCAACTGAAGGCGGTGCTGGAGCACGGCTACTGGTTCGCCCGCTCGGCCGAGTTCATGGACCGTCCGCTGATCCACCTGCTGGTGTGGATGCGCGTGCCCGGCGACACCGTGTTCGCCATCGGCGCCATGCTGATCGCCGGCTTCGTCGCCTCGCTGTGGCTGTGGCCGAAACGACGGGTCGCCGCCACGCCGCTGCCGGACGCAGCGTCCGAGAGCGCATGACCCACATCAGGGCGCGCCACATGGCGCGCCCTGATGCTTGTCCAAGTCCCGAATCACGAATCCCGGCGCCGAAATGATCGAGTTCTACCCCCAGATCAAGGCCGTCCACATCCTCTGCGTGCTGCTCAGCGGCGGCCTGTTCGCGCTGCGCGGGCTGATGGCACAGACGCGGCTGGCCGGCGTGGCGCAGGGCGCGCCGTTGCGCCTGCTCAGCTACACCATCGACACCGTCTTGCTGACCGCCGCGCTGATGCTGGTATCGATCCTGCCCGGTGCGCTGTTCGCCAACGGCTGGCTCACGGTCAAGCTGATCCTGCTGCTTGCCTACGTTGCGCTGGCCATGCTGGCGATGAAGCGCGTGCATGCGCCGCGCGCCCGAATGATCTTCTACGTGGCTGCATTGGCCACCTATACCTGGATGCTCGGCGTCGCGCGCATGCACCACCCGCTGGGCTGGCTGCACGGATGGCTGGCATGAGCGCGGCCCAGCCGTTCAACCACGACGTCTCGCGCGACCACACGCTGGACGCGTGCTTCCTCGGCCCCTACGGCGAGAACGACACGCTGCTGGAGAAGATGCTGGTGGAGTTCCTGCGCGACCACGTGTACTGGCGGCGCAATTTCCACCCCGAAGATCCGCCGGCGATCGGCACCGGCGCCGCGCACCACCCGGACTACCTCGCCTTCGAATCGCGCATGCGCCGCGAGCTGCACCAGCTCTCCGCCGCGCTGAAGAAGTCGGTGCCGTTCCACAGCCCGCGCTACATCGGGCACATGGCCAGCGACCTGCTGCTGCCGGGGCTGGCCGCGCAGATGCTGACGCTGCCGTACAACCCCAACAACGTCAGCGAGGACGCCGCCCCGGTCACCGTCGACATGGAGGTGCAGGCCGGCCTGCAGCTGGCGCGCATGCTCGGCTACCCGCACGATCCGGCGCAGGACGCCTGCGCGTTCGGCCATCTCACCTCCGGCGGCACCCTGGCCAACTACCAGGCGCTGCGCCTGGCGCTGGCGCTGAAGGCATTCCCGGTGGCGCTGCGCGCGGCGCAGGTGCCGGATCTCGACCTGCCGACGGACGACTGGAGCGCCTTCAACCTCACCCAGGCCGACAGCATCGCCTTGCTGACGGCGTGGCAAGCCTGGCTCGCCGCGCAGACGCCGGCCGAACGTTCGCGCTGGCTGCGGCGCGTCGAGCGCGAGCGCATCGAACAGCGCGGCCTGGTCGGCTTCTTCGCCGCGCATGTGCAGCTGAAGGTCCCGCTGGTGCTGGCGCCGGTCACCGCGCACTACTCGTGGAGCAAGGGGCTGAAGCTGCTCGGCCTCGGCCGCGACCAGCTCGAACTGCTGCCCACCGACGGCATGCGGCTGGACGGCGCCGCCTTGTGCGACACGCTGGAACGCTGTGCGCGCGAACGCCAGAGTGTGCTGATGTGCGTGGCCGTGCTCGGCGGCACCGAGTACGGCACCATCGACCCGATCGACGCCGTGCTGGCCGCACGGCAGGCGTCACGCGGGCGCGGGCTGGACTTCGCCGTGCACGTCGACGCCGCCTGGGGCGGCTACCTAGCCACCGTGTTCCGCCACGAGGACGGCTCGTTGCGCGCACGCGATGAAGTGGCCGCCGACTACGTGCAGTTCCCCACGCCGGCAGTGCACGCCGCCTTCGCCGCGCTGGGCGATACCGACTCGGCCACCGTCGACCCGCACAAGCTCGGCTACCTGCCCTACGGCTCGGGTGCCTTCGTCTGCCGCGACCACCGCGCGATGGCGCTGCTGGCCGAGCGCGCGGATTACGTATTCCACGGCGGCACGCCGAAGGATTACCTGGCGCGTTACCGCAGCCTCGGCCAGTTCATCCCGGAAGGTTCCAAATCCGGCGCCGCGGCGGCCGCGGTGTACGTGACGCACAAGGTGCTGCCGCTGGACCATGCCCACTTCGGCGCCCTGCCGCGTGCCACCGTGCGCGCCGCCGAGACCTTCCACGCGCGTGCGCAGCGCTTCGCGCTGGAGCTGGCCGACGGCGTGCACGCGCTGGTGCCGTTCGCGCCGGACAGCAACCTGGTCTGCCTCGCGCTCAACCCGCGCGGCAACACGTCGGTGGCGACGGCCAACTCCTTCGTGCGCGCGCTGCACGACGAACTGCGCTGCGATCCGCGCCAGCCACTGCAGACCAAGGAGTTCTTCGGCTCGGTGACCAGCCTGCGCGCGGACATGCTCGGCACGGCGCAGACCGCGCGCATCTTCGCCGCACTCGGGCTGGACCCGGCCAGCTTCGTGGCCGACGACGACCGCCTGCTGATCCTGCGCCATACGCTGATGAACCCGTTCCTGATCGACCACGAGAACGGCATCAGCTACATCGACCGCTATTTCGATTTCCTCGGCCGGCGCGTGCGCCGCCTGCTGGCGACGACGGTCGCGCCGCCGTGAGCGCCGCGCTGCCGCGCGTGGCCGTGCTCGGCTACGGCCGCTTCGGCAAGGCCTTCGTCGAACTGCTGCTGCAGGCCGGCCATCCGGTGCAGGTGTTCGACCCGCAGGCGACGGTGCCGGCGGAGCTGGCGGCGCCCTCGCTGGTCGCCGCAACTGCCGACGCCAGCTGGATCGTGCTGGCCATGCCGGTGCCGCAGCTGCGCGCCGCGCTGCTGGCATTGCGCCCGTTGCTGCACGCCGGGCAGACCGTGTTTGACGTGGGCAGCGTCAAGCTGCATCCCTGCGCGCTGATGGACGAGCTGCTCGGCATGGACATCCCGCACCTCGGCACGCATCCCCTGTTCGGTCCGATCAGCCTGGCCCGTGGCGACCACCCGCGCCGCGTGGTGCTGTGCCCCGCCGCGGCGCACCCGCAAGCTGCCGCGCGCGCCGGCGAACTGTTCCGCGCGCTGGACTGCGAGGTCATCGTGCAGGACCCGGCAAGCCACGACCGCGCCATGGCCGGCACGCACGCCCTGGCGTTCTTCATCGCCAAGGGGCTGATCGACATGGGCGTGGACGAGGCCATGCCGATGGCGCCGCCGTCGTTCCAGGGCCTGCAGCGCATGCTGGAGGCGGTGCGCGGCGATGCCGGCCACCTGTTCGGCGCGATCCAGCGCGAAAATCCGTACGCCGCCGAAGCGCGCGAAAGCCTGCTGCGCGAACTGGAGCGCATCCACCGGCAGCTGCTGGTCGACGCGGACGACGGCATGGCGATCGCGGCGCGGCCCGAATGCGAATGAGGGCGATGCGCCCGCCCGACGGCAGAAGGGTTAATCTGAGCCACCCGTCGATGGACGCACGGCAGGTTCGATCCTGCTGCCACGTGTGCCGGCGGATGAGCCATTGAAGGCAGCGAGGGCGTCGAACGGCATGACATCAGATCTCGATCTTGACGAGCTCAGGCGCAACTGCGGCTACTGCGCGATCCACGATTTCCAGCTGCCGGTGGGACTCAGCGCGGGCGACCTGCACACGCTCAACGCCTCCGCGCACGACATGCTGCCGCTCGATCGCGGGCAGACGCTGTTCCCGCAGGGGCGCAAGTTCAGCGCGTTGTACGTGGTGCGTGCCGGCGCGCTTAAGACCTTCGTGGAAGGTTCCGAAGGCGACGTGCAGATCCTCGGTTTCCACCTGCCCGGCGACATCATGGGCATCGGCGGCCTCATCAACGAGCACTACCCGTGCACCGCCCAGACGCTGGAACGCTCCAGCGTGTGCGAACTACGCTACGCCCAGTTGCAGGAGGCCACCGCCAACCTGCCGGCGCTGAACCACCAGCTGATGCGGGTGATCAGCGGCGCGCTGGTCAACGAGCAGAGCCACCTGGTGCTGATGGGCAAGCAGCAGGCGCAGCGGCGGCTGGCGTTCTTCATCCGGCGCATGTCCGACCGCTATGCGCGCCTGTCGCGCGACCCGCTGGCGCTGATCCTGCCGATGTCGCGCGAGGACATCGCCAACTATCTCGGGCTGGCGCTGGAGACGGTCAGCCGGCTGTTCGGCAAGATGGAATCGGCCGGCATCCTCTCGGTGAATCGCAAGTCGGTGCAGATCCTGCGCCGCGACCTGCTCGACGAACTTTGCGGCGGCGACATCGACATGGCGTAGGCCGTCGGGTCCCGCGGCGCGCCGCCGGCCCGGTCACGCCGCTTTCGTGCCGGGGTTTGACCACGGTCAAAACCGCGCGGCGCCATCGGCCAGAGCATGCCAGCGTGCCCGGCCATCACGGCCGGTGCGGGAGAGATCGTGCTGGACATCATCGTCAACGTCGGCGGGACCTCGGACAACCCGTCGTGGCCGGGTGCGGCGCTGGCGCTGGCCAAGCGCCAAAGCGCCTTCGTCACCGGGCTGCAGGTGGTCGCGGTGTGCCCTTCGCTGATGGCGATACCGGACGTGATCGACGTGCTGGCCGCCGAGGAACAGGCGGCGCTGGCCCGACGCGACTGGTGGCTGCAGCAGTGCCGAAGCGCGGGCGTCGAGGGCGAATGGGAGGTGATGCGCGGCATCTCCGGGCAGGCGCTGGGCAAGCGCTCGCGGCTGGCCGATTTCATGATCGGCGAACTGAAGGTCAGCGATCCGGATGCCGCGCCCGGTGTCGACGATGTCACGCGCGCGCTGTTCGCCCGCGCCTCGCCGATGCTGCTGATGCCCGACATCGGCGGCGACACGCTGCAGGCCCGGCGCATCGTCATCGCATGGAACGGCTCCGGCGAAGCCGCGCAGGCGGTGAAGGCTGCGCTGCCGCTGCTGGCACAGGCGTCCGTCGTGCGGGTGCTCGATGGCGAGCGTGGCGGCCTGCCCGGCATCAGTCCGCCGCCGCTGCCGCTGCGCGGCTGGTTCGCGCGCCACGGCATCGAGGCCCAATGGCAGCCGTTCCCGGCCGAACACGACGAAGGCCCCGCGCTGCTGGCCGCCGCCCGGGCATTCGATGCCGACCTGCTGGTGATGGGCGCCTGGGGCCGCTCGCGCCTCAGCGAGCTGGCGATGGGCGGCGTCACGCGCTGGATGCTCAGGAACGCGAGCCTGCCGCTGTTTCTCGCGCACTGAATCGCCGGTCCAGGCCGGTTTGCGCGCGCCGCGCCTCTTCAGCTAGCGTCCATGCATCGGTGCCGCAAGCCGATCGTCGACGCCAAAACCCAGGGACACACCATGAGCCGCAGCCAGCCTGCCAGCACCGTTCATGCGCCGTCGGCGCAACCCGTGCTGCGCGGGGTCGAACGCCTGATTGCCCACGTGCAGGCGATGGAGCCGGTGCGCATGGCGGTCGTCCATCCCTGCGACGCACTCAGCCTCGCCGGCGCGATCGACGCGCGCGATGCCGGCATCATCCGGCCGGTGCTGGTCGCCCCGCGCGCCAGGCTGCAGGCCGCTGCCGCGGCAGCCGGGATCGACCTGGACGGCATCCAGTGCATCGACGTGCCGCACAGCCACGCCGCCGCGGCCGAAGCCGCGGCGATGGCCTGCCGCGGCGAGGTGGATGCGCTGATGAAAGGCAGCCTGCATTCGGACGAACTGATGGCCGCGATCGTTCCGACCGCCGCCGGGCTGCGCACCAAGCGGCGCATCACCCACTGCTTCGTGATGGAGACGGCCGCCTATCCGCGCCCGTTCATCATCACCGACGCGGCCATCAACATCGCGCCGACGCTGGAGGACAAGGCCGACATCGTGCGCAACGCGATCGACCTCGCCCACGTCCTCGGCGTGGCCGAGCCGAAGGTGGCGATCCTGGCCGCCGTGGAAACCGTCAACCCGCGCATGCCGTCCACGCTGGATGCGGCGGCGCTGTGCAAGATGGCCGACCGCGGCCAGATCACCGGTGGCCTGCTGGACGGGCCGCTGGCGTTCGACAACGCGGTCTCGCCCGAATCCGCGCGCGTCAAGGGCATCGTCTCAGCCGTGGCCGGGCAGGCCGACATTCTGGTGGTGCCCGATCTGGAAAGCGGCAACATGCTGGCCAAGCAGCTGGAATACATGGGCCATGCCGACAGCGCCGGCATCGTGCTGGGCGCGCGCGTGCCGATAGTGCTCACCAGCCGCTCCGATTCGCGCCGCTCGCGGCTCGCCTCGTGCGCCATCGCGCTGCTGCTGGCGCACCACTACCGCACCAGCCCGCCTTGATCCGACCGCGACCATGACGCCCCTGATCCTGGTCCTCAACTGCGGCTCGTCGAGCATCAAGTTCGCGCTGTTCGACGCGGCCGCCGTGCCGCTGCCGCGCAAGCCGGTGTGGAACGGCAAGGTGCAGGGCATCGGTGGCCCGACGCCCGACTTCGGCGAAACCGGGGTCGCGCCGTTCGCGATTGCGCTCGACCCGGCACAGCCCTGCCGCGCGGCGCTGACGCTGATCCTGCAGCGCGTGCGCGCGCGGCTGGACGGCCGACGCCTCGCCGCGGTCGCGCATCGCGTGGTGCACGGCGGCAGCCGCTACTTCGAGCCCACGCGGATCGATGCCGGCGTGCTGGCCGACCTGGCGGGCTACGTGCCGCTGGCGCCGCTGCACCAGCCGTTCGCGCTGGAGGCGATCGAGATCCTGCTGCGCGAGTCGCCCGAGCTGCCGCAGGTTGCCTGTTTCGACACCGGCTTCCATCACACCATGCCGACGGTCGAGCAGATCCTGCCGCTGCCGTGGGATGCCTGGCAGCGAGGCCTGCGCCGCTACGGTTTCCACGGCCTGTCGTATGCGTTCATGGCGACCGCGCTGGCCGAACGCCACGGCGAGGCCGCACGCGGGCGCACCATCGTCGCGCACCTGGGCAGCGGCGCCAGCCTGTGCGCGATGCGCAACCTCCGGAGCGTCGCCACCACGATGGGATTTTCCGCGCTCGACGGCTTGATGATGGGCACGCGCACCGGCGCACTCGACCCCGGCGCGCTGCTGTACCTGATGGAGATCGAGAAGCTCTCGCTCGAAGAGGTGGGCCACCTGCTCTACCACCGCAGCGGCCTGCTCGGCGTCTCCGGCGTGTCGTCCGAACCGCGCGTGATCGTGCAGCACGAAGGCGACGCGGGCGAGCCCGGCGAACGCGCACGCCTGGCGCTCGCACTCTACGTGCGCCGCATCGTCCGCGAGATCGGCGCGCTGGCGGCGGTGCTGGGCGGACTCGACCTGCTGGTGTTCACCGCCGGCGTGGGCGAGCACAACGCCTTCGTGCGCGAACGCGTGTGCCGCGATCTCGCCTTCCTCGGCGTCGCGCTGGACGAGGACCGCAACACCGCGCACGCGCCGATCGTCTCCGCCGACGGCAGTCGCGTGATCGTCGGCGTCGAGCCGACCAACGAGGAATGGATCGCCGCGCGCGATGCCGCCGCGGCGCTGGGCGGCATCGGCTGATCACGGGCGCGGCGCGATGTTCAGGGCTCGTCGTGCATCACGTGTTCGGCCGGCACCGGCTTGTCCCAGCCGGGATCGTCGAAGTACTGCGGGTAATGCGCGATCGCCGCGCGCATGTCGGCCACCGCGGACACCTTCGCCGGGTCGGCCTTCAGCGCCTGCGCGGCCGTGAGCAATGGCACCAGGATGCCGTGCAGCGCGGCATCGGGCTCGGCCGACAGCTTGCAGTTGGCAAACATGTAGGTCACCGCGCTCTCCACCTCGGTGGCGCGATCGACCGCCATCGGCGCGCTCATGTGGCCCATCTCGTAGTGGGCCAGCTCGGCCACCGCGGTGTGCGCGCGGCGCATGCCCGCGCGCAGCGGGGCATCCGGTGTCCAGCGCTGCGCCGGCACCTGCGTGGCGGCGCTGGCGGCGTGTGCCGCGTGGCTGTCGTGCTCGGCGTGGGCGTGTTGCAGACCGGCCTGCGCCGCAGTGGCAAGGCCGAGCGCACAGGCGCTGGCGAGAAGAATGCGTACAGCTTTCATGCGGATATCTCCGGCTTGGCGGCGCGGACGCCGCGGACACATGCATGCTAGCGCCCGGCGCCCGCACTCCGGCCTGACCGGGGTCAAGCCGGCGGCGCCTGCGACAATCGGCCATCCGGCCCGGCGCGCCGCTGCAGCCAGGCGTAGTACAGCAGCGGGATCACCAGCAGGGTCAGCGCGGTGGAGACCAGGATGCCGAAGATCAGCGACACCGCCAGGCCCTGGAAGATCGGATCGTCGAGGATGAAGAAGCCGCCGATCATCGCCGCCAGGCCGGTCAGCACGATCGGCTTGGCGCGCACCGCCGCGGCGTCGATCACCGCATCGCGCAACGGTTGGCCGGCGGCCAGCGCGTGGTTGATGAAGTCGATCAGCAGGATCGAGTTGCGCACGATGATGCCGGCCAGCGCGATCATGCCGATCATCGAGGTGGCGGTGTACTGCGCGCCCAGCAGGGCATGCCCGGGCATCACGCCGATCACGGTCAGCGGGATCGGCGCCATGATGATCAGCGGCACCAGGTAGCTCTTGAACTGGCCGACCACCAGCAGGTAGATCAGCAGCAGGCCCGCCGAATAGGCCAGGCCCATGTCGCGGAACGTCTCGTAGGTGATCTGCCATTCGCCGTCCCACTTCACCGCGGCATCGGTGGTATCGGTCGGCTGCGCGATGAAGTGCTGCTGCAGCAGTTGCCCCGCCACCTTGTCGTGGCCGAGCTTGCCGACCAGCGAGAACATGCCGTACAGCGGACTGTCGGTGCTGCCGGCGTCGTCGCCAGTGACGGTGGCATAGGGCAGCAGATCCTTGTGCCAGATCGCCTGCTCGCGCTGCGCCGGTTGCACGCGGACCACCTCGGAGAGGGGCACCAACGCACCGCCGGCCGCACGCACGCGCAGCGCCAGCAACTGCTCCATCGACGCCTGGTCGCCCGCGCCCAGGCGCAGGCGGATCGGCACCGCGTACTTCGCGTGGCCGTCCATCAGCCAGCTGGCGTCGTCGCCGGACAAGGCGGTGCGCAGCGCCTGCGCGATGCTTGCCTGATCCAGCCCCAGCCGCGCCGCGCGGGCGCGATCGACCACCAGCACGTCGCGCGGCGCCTGCGCTTCCACGCTGGTGTCGACGTCGACGATGTCCGGGTTGGCCTTGAAATCCTGTTCCAGCCCCAGCGCCACCTTGCGCACGGTGGCGTAGTCCGGGCCGTAGACCTCGGCCACGATCGGCGCCAACACCGGCGGCCCCGGCGGCACCTCGACCACCTTCACCGAGGCGCCGTAGCGCGCGCCGATCTGCGCCAGCGCCGGGCGCACGGCCAGCGCGATGGCGTGGCTCTGCCGCGAGCGCTCGTGCTTGTCGACCAGGTTCACCTGCAGGTCGCCCACGATCGGGCCGCTGCGCAGGTAGTACTGGCGCACCAGCCCGTTGAAGGTGATCGGCGACGCGGTGCCGGCATAGCCCTGCCAGTCCTTCACCTCGGGCAGCTTGGCCACCGCCTGCGCCAGCTCGCCGAGCAAACGGTTGGTGCGCTCCAGCGTGCTGCCCTCGGGCATGTCCACCACCACCTGGAACTCGGACTTGTTGTCGAACGGCAGCATCTTCAGCACCACCGCCTTGACCACCACCAGGCCCACCGCCCCCAGCACCAGTGCGCCCATCGCGGCGAACAGCAGGTGCCGTCGGCGCGGCGCGCGGGGGCCATCGAGGAAGGGCAGCATCAGCCGTCGGAACGTGCGGTGCAGGCGGCTGTCATTCGCACTGTCGGCGTTCCCCGGCGCGGCTTCGGCGTGGCTGTGGTGGCCGAGCAGTTTCAGCGCCAGCCACGGCGTGACCACCAGCGCGACGGCCAGCGACAGCAGCATGCCGGCCGAGGCGTTGATCGGGATCGGCCGCATGTACGGCCCCATCAGGCCGGACACGAAGGCCATCGGCAGCAGCGCGGCGATCACCGTGAAGGTGGCCAGGATGGTCGGCCCGCCGACCTCGCCGACCGCCTCGGGGATCGCCTCGCGCAAGGTGCGTCCGCCCCGAGTCGTCTCCGATCCGGCCATGTGCCGGTGGATGTTCTCCACCACCACGATGGCGTCGTCGACCAGGATGCCGATCGAGAAGATCAGCGCGAACAGCGAGACGCGGTTGATGGTGAAGCCCATCGCCCACGAGGCGAACAAGGTCAGCGCCAGGGTGACGATCACCGCGCTGCCGACCACCACCGCCGCGCGCCAGCTCAACGCCAGCAGCACCAGCAGCACCACCGACAAGGTGGCGAAGATCAGCTTGTGGATCAGCTTGTCCGCCTTGTCGGTGGCGGTCTGGCCGTAGTCGCGGGTGACCACCACGTGCACGTCGGCGGGAATCGCCACGTTGCGCAGCGCGGCCAGCCGCTGGCGGATCGCGCCGGTGATGTCGGCGGCGTTGGTGCCGGGCTTCTTCGCCACCGCGATGGTCACGGCCGGCGCGTGGCCGGTGGCCGGCCCGGCCCGGCCCGCCGGCGCGCCGAACCAGGCGTAGCTGTCGGGCAGGTCCGCGCCCGGACGAACCGTGGCCACGTCGGAGAGGAACACCGGCTGGCCGTTCTTCAGGCCGATCACCAGCTGCGACACCTCCGCCGCGTCGGCGAGGAAACGCCCGGCGGTCACCGGCACATCGCGGTCGCCGCTCACCCGGTCGCCGGCCTGGGTCACCGCGTTGGCCGCCTTCAAGGCGTTCGACAGGTCGCCCGCGGTCATGCCGTAGGCAGCCAGTTTCGCCGCGTCCAGCTGCACCACCACCGCGCGGGTCGGCGCGCCGATGGTGTAGACGTCGCGCGTGCCGGGCACGCGCTTCAATTCGGTCTCCAGAGCATGCGCCACCTCGGCCAGTTGCACCGGGCCTTGTGCGGGGTCGTCGCTCCACAGCGTGAGCGCCATCACCGGCACGTCGTCGATGCCCATCGGCCGCACCAGCGGCGGGCCGATGCCGAGGCCGGGCGGCACGAAGCCCTGGTTCTGGAACACCTGGTTGTACAGCCGCACGATCGCGGCCTGCCGCGGCACGCCGACCTGGAACTCCACCGTCATCACTGCCATGCCGGGCCGGCTCACCGAATAGACGTGCTTGACGCCCTCGATCTCGGCGAGCTTCTGCTCCAGCGGGAACGCCACCAGGTTCTCCACGTCGCGCACGTCGGCGCCGGGAAACGGTACCATCACGTTGGCCATGGTCACGTCGATCTGCGGCTCCTCCTCGCGCGGCGTGATCATCACCGCGACCAGGCCCAGCAGCAGCGCCGCGATCGCCAGGATCGGGGTCAGCGGCGAATCCTGGAACGCGCGCGCGATGCGGCCGGAGAAGCCGAGCCGAGGCCCGCTCACGGCGCGTCCCCGCGTCGCTGCGCGACCAGCCAGCGCGCCGCCGCGGCCGGATCGGTGGCGACGCGCTCGCCGTCGTCCAGCCCGGCCAGCACCTCCACGCGATCGCCGTGGCGATGGCCCAGGCGCAACTGGCGCAGCGTCACGTCATGCGCGCCCAGCACGTACGCGCCGACCAGCTCGCCACGTTGCACCAGCGCGCTCATCGGCAGCAGCAATCGCTTCGCCTCGCCACTGGCGAAGGCGACCTTCACCGTCATGCCCGGCACCAGGCCGGCACCGTCGCCGGGCAGTTCCAGTCGCACGCGGAAGCTGTGCGTCTGCGGGTCGGCATAGGGAAACACGGTGAGCTTGCCGGCCGCCACGCGGCGGCCGTCGTCGAGCACCACCTCGGCGGCGTGGTAGCGGCGGATCGCGGCGATCGCGCTCTGCGGCACCTGCACGCCGACCCGCAGATCCTGCAGCGAGGCCAGCGCAATCAGCGGCTGCGGCGCCGGCGGGCCCGACTGCACCGCCTCACCCACCTGCACGTAGCGGCGGGTGACGATGCCGTCGTACGGCGCGCGCAGCACCGTGTAATCGAGCTGCTGGCCGACCTGGCTGGACTGCGCGCGGGCCGACTGCAGCGCCGCCAGCGCGGCGTCGCGACGGGCACGCTCGGCGTCGAGCTGCGCCTTGGAAACGAAGCCTTTCTCGAATATCCCGGCGAAGCGCCGGTAGGACGTATCCGCCTCGGTATACGCCGCCTGCGCCGCGGCGATCTGCGCCTGCGCGGCGCGCCCTGCGGACTTCTGCTCGACGTCGCTGAAACGCACCAGCACGTCGCCCTTGCGCACGGCATCGCCGACGTCATGCGGCAACTCGACCACCCGCGCATTGGTCTGCGCCGAGATCACCGCCTCGTGCACCGCCTCGACCACGCCATCCCAGGCCTGCTCGTCGTGCGCCGTTTCGAGGTGCACGGTCAGCGCGGCCAGCGGCGGCGGTGCCGTGGCAGCCGGCGGCGCCGGCGTGCGCCCGCACGCGGCCAGCGCGGCCAGCGCGAGCGCAAGCATGGCCGGGCGCAGCGCGCGCATCACGACGCGACCTCGCAACGCGGGTCGGCGTGGGCGCGCGCGACACGCCAGGCGGGATGGCGGGTTTGCATCGCGTGCTTCCGTCAGCGGTTCGCGGGGAGTACTCATTCGCCGCCCGTGCCGGGCCGGATGCGCGCGATGCCCAGCGCCTTCATCACGTACTTCTCGTAGACCGGCGTGGTGTTGCCGGTGCGGATCTTGTGCATGAAGTATTTCTCGAATGCCACCTTGGCCAGATGTACCCACTTGCCCTCCTTCGCCCAGGTCAGGTTGCGCGGCGGGATCTGCGGCAGTGCCACGAACGCCGCGCCGCTGTCGCCCATGTCGGCCAGGCACACCGCGTTCCAGGTCGCTTCCGCCGTGGCCGGCCGGTGCTCGATGTCCGCCTTGATGTTCTCGGTCAGGGTGCTGACCATCGACTCGATCATGAAACCGGTCTTCGGCGCGCCGGTGGGCACCGGGGTGGCCTCCACCGGCGGGATCGCCACGCACACGCCGGCGGAGAACACGTTGCGGAAGGTGGGGTTGCGCTGGTGCTTGTCGATCAGCACGAAGCCACGCGGATTGACCAGGCCCTCGATGCCACGCACGGCGGCGACGCCGGTGAAGGCGGGGATCACCATCGCGTAGCGGAACGCGAGCGCGTGCTGCTCCTGCGCCTGGCCATGCGCGTCGGCTTCGGTGACGTGCATGCTGCCATCCTCGACCTTGTCGATCCGCGCATTGCAGATCCATTTGATGTGGCGCTGGCGCAACTGGCGCTCCAGCAGCCCGCGGGAATCGCCGATCCCGCCCAGGCCCATGTGGCCGATGTACGGCTCGCTGGTGACGAAGGTCATCGGCACGCGGTCGCGCAACTTGCGCCGGCGCAGGTCGGTGTCGAGGATCAGCGCGAACTCGTAGGCCGGGCCGAAACAGCTGGCGCCCTGCGCCGCGCCGACCACCACCGGTCCGGGGTTCTCCAGGAACTGCCGGTACGCCTGCCACGCGGCGGTCGCGTGCGGCGTGGTGCAGACCGACTGCGTGTAGCCGTCGACCGGGCCCAGCCCGGGGATCTCGTCGAACGCCAGCCGCGGGCCGGTGGTGACGACGAGGTAGTCGTACTTCAGTTCGCGGCCGTCAGCCAGCACCACGAGGTTGTCGGCCGGGCGCACCGCGCTGGCCGGCGAATCGATGAAGGCGATGTCGTGCCGTGCCATCGCCGCGGCCGCGTCGAGCTGCACGTCGGCCGGTTGCCGCCAGCCGATGCCCACCCACGGGTTGGATGGCGTGAAGGAGAACAGGCGCCCTTCGCCGACCACGGTGACGCGGTGGGCATCGCCCAGTGCAGCCTTGATCTCATAGGCGGCACTGGTGCCGCCCAGGCCCGACCCCAGGATGACGACGTCGCTCATGGTGACTAACTCCTGCATTGAAGGTGCCGACAGCGTGCGCCGGCGGCACCGCAACGGATTTGAGCCTGGTCAATTCGAGGCCGCCTCGCCGGCGCTACGCCGCCTCGGCGATGACGTCCACCAGGGTCTGCTCCACTTCGCGCGCGATCGCCGCCAGCGCGGGATCGGCGGAGAGCATGCCGAGCATCGGCGTCGGCCGGATCATGCCGATCCAGGTCTTGCCCTCCTCCGTGTAGACCGACACCCGGCACGGCAGCGCCATGTTCAGCCGCAGGTCGTTGGCCAGCACGCGGCCGGCCTGGCGCGGGTTGCACACCTCGAACACCTTGCACTCGTGGCCGAACTCCACGCCCTTGCCGCGCAAGGTGCCGCCCAGGTCGTGCACGTGCAGCACGCCGAAGCCGTGCGCGGCGACGGCGGTGGCCAGATCCGCCGCGGCCTGCTCGAAGCCCTTGGATGTCTCGACGATGTGGTACATGGCGTGGCCTCGCTCGGGTCAGGAAGGAAACGCGCAGCCGGGCTTCAGCCCCAGCTTGCGCAGGATCATCGCCAGCGGGCAGAAGCCGGTGAACGAGGACTGCAGCAGGTTGGCGCCGACGAACACCGACAGCCAGATCCAGCCCGGCGCCACGAAATGCGCCAGCGCGATACCGGCCAGCACCACGCTGCCGGCGAACCCCATCACGATGCGATCGACATTCATGTTGAACTCCTCGGTTGGCGGTTGTCCGCGAACATCGCGAATCAACAACTATTTCTAAATTAGAAATAGCTTAATTAGTATGGCGTGGTAAAGTCAAGCCGCCAAACTGCAGCGGACCCGAATCCCCATGGACACGTCTTCCCGCACCGACATGACACTGATGCAGGCCAATGCCGAGGAGGCGTCGCGCCTGCTCAAGACGCTGGGCAACGCGCAACGCCTGCGCATGCTGTGCCTGCTCGCCGACGGCGAACTGTCGGTCGGCCAGATCAACGAACAACTGCCGGAACTGAGCCAGTCGGCGCTGTCGCAGCACCTGGCCCGCCTGCGCGAGGAAGGCCTGGTCGACACCCGGCGCGAAGCGCAGACCGTGTGGTACTCGCTGCCGCCGGGCCCGGCGCAGGCGGTCATCGGCACGCTGTATGGAATCTACTGCGCCCCCGCGACGCGCAAGGCGGCGAAACGAAGCGGCACGGCGCGGCGTCGCTGAGCGCACGCCTTCGCGCGGAGGGAGAGTCGGCTCCTGCCCTCTCCCTGCTCGCAGGGAACGTTCCCTAAACCCGCGCGAACACCAGCGTGCCGTTGGTGCCGCCGAAGCCGAAGCTGTTGGACATCACCGTGTTCAGGGTGGCCGTGCGGCTTTCGCGCAGGATCGGGAAGCCTTCGGCGCGGGGGTCGAGGTCGGTGATGTGGGCCGAACCGGCGACGAAGCCTTCCTTGAGCATCAGCAGGCTGTAGATCGCCTCGTGCACGCTGGCCGCGCCGAGCGAGTGGCCGGTCAGCGCCTTGGTCGAGGACAGCGGCGGCACCGCGTCGCCGAACACGGCGCGCACGGCGTCGAGTTCCACGATGTCGCCCAGCGGCGTGGCGGTGCCATGGGTGTTGAGGTAGTCGACCGGCGCCTTGACGTCGGCCAGCGCCATCTGCATGCAGCGCACCGCGCCCTCGCCGGACGGCGCGACCATCTCGGCGCCGTCGGAGGTGACGCCGTAGCCAACCAGCTCGGCGTGGATGCGCGCACCGCGTGCCTTGGCGTGCTCGTACTCCTCCAGCACCAGCATGCCGCCGCCACCGGCGATGACGAAGCCGTCGCGGGTGGTGTCGTAGGGACGCGAGGCGCTGACCGGGGTGTCGTTGTGGTGGCTGGACAGCGCGCCCATCGCGTCGAACTGCGAGGTCATGCCCCAGTGCTCCTCTTCGCCGCCGCCGGCGAACACCACGTCCTGCGCGCCGTGGCGGATCAGGTCGGCGGCCGCGCCGATGCAGTGCGCCGAGGTGGCGCAGGCGGCGGAGATGGAATAGCTCAGGCCCAGGATGCCGAAGGTGGTGGCCAGCGTGGCCGACACCGTGGAGCACATCGTGCGCGGCACCATGTACGGGCCGATCTTGCGCACGCCCTTGTTGCGCAGCAGGTCGCCGGTCTCGATCTGCCAGCGCGGCGAACCGCCGCCGGAGCCGGCGATCGCGCCGATGCGCGGGTTGCGCACCTGATCGGCATCCAGCCCGGCATCGGCCATCGCCGAACGCATCGACACGTACGCATACGCCGCCGCGTCGCCCATGAAGCGCTTCAGCTTGCGATCGATCA
The DNA here is from genome assembly GCF_052978405.1 of Rhodanobacter sp. UC4438_H5. Classification (NCBI taxonomy): domain Bacteria; kingdom Pseudomonadati; phylum Pseudomonadota; class Gammaproteobacteria; order Lysobacterales; family Rhodanobacteraceae; genus Rhodanobacter; species Rhodanobacter sp. UC4438_H5. The sequence continues at coordinate 3,726,502 of NZ_CM129672.1, read as the reverse complement.
CCGCCTCCAGGTCGATGTTCGGCACGCCCGCCACATGGCTGCGCATGCCCAGTTCGGCATATTCGGGCATCGCGCGGATACCGCTGCGGCTGTCGCGCAAGGCGCCAGCCACCGTTTCCAGATCGTTGCCAAGGCACGAGACGATGCCCATGCCCGTCACCACCACGCGACGCATGTCAAAAACCCTCGGTGGATTGGAACAGGCCCACGCGCATGTCGCTGGCCTCGTAGATCAGGCGGTCGTCGACGAAGGTCTTGCCGTCGGCGATCACCAGCCGCAACTTGCCGCGCATCACGCGACGGATGTCGATCTCGTAGCGCACCAGCTTGGCGGTGGGCATCACCTGGCCGGAGAACTTCACGTTGCCCACGCCGAGCGCGCGGCCGCGGCCGGGTTCGCCCAGCCACGGCAGGTAGAAACCGCTGAGCTGCCACATGGCATCCAGGCCCAGGCAGCCGGGCATCACCGGGTCGCCGATGAAGTGGCAACCGAAAAACCAAAGGTCCGGATGGATGTCCATTTCGGCGCGGATGCAGCCCTTGCCGTGGCTGCCGCCCTCTTCGGAAATGTGCGTGATGCGATCGAACATCAGCATCGGCGGCGAAGGCAGCCGCGCGTTGTCGTCGCCGAACAGTTCGCCGCGCCCGCAGGCGCGCAGCTGCTCGTAGTCGAAAGAGGAAGGACGTGTCATGAAATGCTCGGGGGTGGGGGAATGCCAAGTGTGCCAGTTGGACGCCGTCCTGTCTTGACGTGCGACGCGTGCGACGGCCGTACGCCAGCGCATCGTGAAGCCTTCGCGACGACGTCCGCAGGCATCAGGACGGGCAGCCGCGATCTTCACGCCAGTGTGCGCCGAGCGAGCGTCGACGCAGGCGCATCGCGCGCAGCAGCGCCTTGGCCAGGCGTGCCTGCCAGCCGGAGTCGGCCAGCGCCGCGCCGATCCGCCAGGCGTCGCGCAATGCACCCGCCTCGCGCCGCGGACCGGCCGCGTGCCACAGCAGCGCACGCAAACCGGCAAGCTCTGCCGGCGGCAGGCTGGCGCCGCGTTCGATCACGCGCAGCGGGCCGACGCCGACGTCCGCGGCGGCAGCCGCACGCAAGCCGTGACCCAGCCGCTGTCCGCAGAGCACGCCTTCGAGCAGCGAATTGCTGGCCAGCCGGTTGGCGCCGTGCACGCCATTGCAGGCCACCTCGCCCACGGCGTACAGACCCGGCACGCTGGTGCGTCCGTCCGCATCGGTGGCCAGCCCGCCCATGTGGAAGTGCGCCGCCGGCGTCACCGGCAACGCCTGCCGGCGCGGATCGATGCCATGCGCCAGGCACGCGGCCAGCACGGTGGGAAAACGCTGCTCCCAGGCGCCCTCCACCGCCGTCGCGTCAAGCCAGGCGCGGCCACCGGCGGCCTGCGCCGCAGCCACGCGCCGCGACACCACGTCGCGCGGCGCCAGGTCGCCGAGCGGATGCACGCCGGCCATCAGCGCAGTGCCCGTATCGTCGTGCAATCGCGCACCGGCGCCGCGCAGCGCCTCGGTGAGCAGCGGCAGGCAGTGGCCGGGCACGTCGAGCGCGGTGGGATGGAATTGCACGAACTCGAGGTCGCGCGCCGCCGCGCCGGCGGCCAGGCCGAGCGCGAGGCCCGCGCCATCGGCACCCGGCGGATTGCTGGTGCGCGCGTACAGGGCGCCGATGCCGCCGGTGGCCAGCACCACCGCCGCCGCCTCGACCTGTTCGTGGCGGCCGCGCTCGTCGCACGTGCGCACGCCGACCACGCGACCGCCGCGCAGCAACAAGCCATCGACATCGACGCCGCCGCGCCACTGCACGTGGCTGGCCGCCTGCGCCTGCTCGCGCAAGGCGCAGAACACCGCCGCGCCACTGGCATCGCCGCCGGCGTGCACGATGCGGGCGGTTGCATGGCCGCCTTCGCGACCCAGTTGCAGCGCGCCATCCGCCGTCCGATCGAAGACCACGCCCTGCGCCTGCAGCCAGTCGATCGCCGCCGGTGCCGCGGCAGTCAGCCACGCGACCATCGCCGCGTCGTTGTGCTGCGCGCCGGCGGCGAGCGTGTCGGCAGCGTGGGCGGCGGCGCTGTCATGCGGATCGAGCGCCGCGGCGATGCCGCCCTGGGCCAGCGCCGTGGCGCTGCCGCAACCGTCGTGGGCGCGGCACAGCAGGCGCACCGGCGCGGGCGCCGCGGCCAGCGCGGTCGCCAGCCCGGCCACGCCGCCGCCCACCACCACGATCGGCAGGTGCGCTCGCCTCACACGCGTTCGCGCCGGCCGACGGCGAGCATGCGTTCCAGCGCCGCGCGGGCGCGCACGCTCACGTCCGCGGGAATCTCGATCGCGTGGCGCAGGTCGCGCAGGCAGGCGTAGATGTTCTGCAAGGTGATCCGCTGCATGTGCGGGCACAGGTTGCACGGCTTGATGAACTCGGTCTGCGGGAACTGCGACTTGAGGTTGTCGGCCATCGAACACTCGGTGACCATCGCCACCCGGGCCGGCTTCTCGCGCGCCAGCCACTTGCCCATGGCGGTGGTGGAGCCGACGAAGTCGGCCTCGGCCAGCACCTCGGGCGAACATTCCGGATGCGCCACCACCCGGGTGCCGAACTGCTCGCGCACGTGCCGCACTTCCTGCGCGGTGAAGCGCTCGTGCACTTCGCAGCGGCCGTGCCACAGGATGATTTCCACCGCCGTCTGTTTGGCCACGTGGCGGCCGAGGAATTCGTCAGGCAGGAAGATCACCTTCGGCGCGCCCATCGCCTCCACCACCTGCACCGCGTTCGCCGAGGTGCAGATCGCATCGGACTCCGCCTTCACCGCGGCGGAGGTATTGGCGTAGCTCACCACCGGCACGCCGGGGTGCTGCGCGCGCAATGCGCGCACGTCGGCGGCGGTGATCGAGGAGGCCAGCGAGCAGCCCGCTTCGAGATCGGGCAGCAGCACGGTCTTGTGCGGCGCCAGGATCTTCGCGGTCTCGGCCATGAAGTGCACGCCGCACAGCACGATCAGCTCGGCTTCGCACTCGGCCGCGGCCTGGGCCAGGCCGAGCGAGTCGCCGGTGATGTCGGCCACACCGTGGAAGATCTCCGGCGACTGGTAGCTGTGCGCCATGATCACCGCGCCGCGCTGCTTTTTCAGCTTGTTGATCGCGTCGATCCACGGCAGGTGCAGCGGGATCTCCAGGCACGGCACCAGCGGTTCGAGCCGCTCGGCAAGCGCGGCGTATTCGTGTTCGAGTTCATCGCGCCAGACAGGCACGGGGACGGCGGCGAGGTCGTGCATGGCGATCCGCGGTGGAGGGTGGGCGAAGTATCCGAGGGCGCAGCTGGCCGGTTCAGTCCGCCCGACGAGCCGCGATGCGCGCAAGGCAGTGCAACCCGATGTGCGGGCGCGAGGCGAACCGCGATGGCGGCGGCCGCAGGCGCGGGAGAACGGAGCAACGCAACGAGAGGCTTGGCATGATGGCGCGCATCATCGCCGGCAACCGCGCGGGCGCGCCTTGATCGAGGTCAACCGCAACCGACGCACCACCGCGATGACGTCGGACGCTTTCCGCTCACGGGTGCTGCGGCAACGCCGCCACGAATGCCTCGGCGCGCCGGTGCACGCCGCGCAACGCCGACCACGTGCCCAGCCACGCGCACGCCAGCGCCACGCCGGCCGCACGTACCAGCCACGGCGACGGCCACAGCACCGCGGCTGGCAACAGCAGCAGCGGCCATTGCGCCAGCAGCACGCCGAGCTTGTCGCTGTCGGGCAGCAACCGCTGCACGCCGGGCAACTGCAGGCCGCGGCCGCAGCGTCGGTGCAGGTCGATCCAGCCGATGAAGGGAACGATCTCCAGCGCCATGCCGGCAAGCAGCAGCGGCAGCGCGATGCCCAGCCCCAGCGTCGCCGCCAGCACGGCGGTGCGAGCGCCTCCGGTCAGCAGCACGGCGGCCAGCGCCAGCACGATCAGGCCGCCGCGCCAACTCCACAGCAAGGGTGCGCGACGCACGCGCGGCGAGCGCCACTGCAGCCACAACGCAGCGCCGGCGAACAGCGCGACGTGCACCGCCACGGTGGCGAGCAGCCAGCGGCCGTCGTCGCGGGCCCAGCGCCACCATGCCGCGGCCGGCAGCATCAGCAGCACGCTGGCCAGCCACAGGGTCTGCGCCCGCGCCGGCATCGCCGCCGTGCCCTGGAACATCGGCATCACGATCCGCGCCACGCTGGCCAGCAGCAGCACGGTCCAGCCCAGCACGCCCCAGCTGGCGTGCACGTCCACCAGCGCCGCCATCGACAGCGTCGTGCCGTCGACCAGCGCGAGCGCCAACAGCGCGCCGAGCAGCGCGGTCAGCACGCCGAAGGCGATCGCCGCGCCGATGCCCGCGCGCAGCAGCCGCTGACCCGCGGCGACACACAGGCCGGGCACGGTCATCCCGGCCAACGTCGCGAACGCCAGCGGCAACAGCACGGCACCGCCGCGCAGCGCGCCGCGCCAGCCTTCGTGCAGGCCGGCCACCAGCAACAGCACGCCGAGGTTGAACACGGCGTGCAGCAATCGCCCCAGCCGCGCGCCGCCACGCACCCGCACGCCGGCGGCGGCAGGCAGGAATTGCAGCACGCTGCCGAACATCACGTTGCCGAACACGCCCAGGGTGAACACGTGCACCAGCGCCAGCGTGGCCGGCTGCCAGCGCGTGCGCAGCGCAACGTCGCCGTCGACGAGCAGCAGCGCGCCGGCGAGCACGCCCCACAGCGGCGCACTCAGCAGGAACCGCCGCGGCAACGATGCCGGCGGCGCCTGGTCAAGCGCCAGTCGGGCCATCGTCGTCCGGGCGATGGATCCGCACGCGCGCGCCGCCGGCGGGCAGCATCTCCGCACGGACATGCAGACGGCGACCGGACAGCAGGTCGAGCAGCGGCGTCGGCAGCAGCGGGGTGAGCAGCTCGAGCGTCTGCCCCGGCGCCAGCGCATCGGCTGCCTCCAATGCACGCATCATCGGCTCCGGCGCCGGCAGCGCGCGCAGGTCGAGCGCGATGGTGGTGCCATCGTCGGTGGCGTGGTCGTGGTGGGCCGGCGGTGGAGAGACAGGCATGCGGCCATCTCAACGCAGCAGGGGCGCGGGCGCGCTGACCTGGGTCAACGCAGCCGCGCCAGCGACGCTCAACGCGCGCCCGCCAGCGCCTGCCGGCCGCGCCATTCCAGCTGCAGCCACACCCGCGCGTTGTCGCGACCGAGACCATCGGCGCGATAGTCGGCCAGCTTGAGCATGGCGTCGAGGCCGGCGATCAGCGGAAGGCTCAGCGATGCGTTCCACTCGCTGCCGTAGCGGCCGCCGCAATCCGCGCGGTAGTCGTGGTAGGCCACCACCCAGGCGAGCTTGCCGGCCAGCCCGCTGCGACCGAACTTGCCGGCGGCGCCGACGTAGCGATCCTCCAGGCCGCCGGCGGGCGTCACGTTGAACTGATCGTCCCAGCCGTTGAACGCGTGCAGCGTCGCCAGCGGCGTCTGCAACGCATGCTGGCCGTTGCCGCCCAGATGTTCCCAGCCCAGCTTCGCGGTGATGCCGCCCTGCGTCCAGGTCGGTTCCAGCAGCCAGTAGTTGTGCGCGAAATGCAGCGGATTGTTGGCGTAGTCGCGCTGCCGCGCCGCTTCCAGCGTCCAGCCCGCGCCGTTGCCGTCGTGCAGCGCCTTGCCGCTCCAGCGCGCGCCCCAGGTGGCGCTCGATGCGCTGGCCACGTCGCGGTCCTCGTGCAGGTAGGCATAGCCGACCCATTGCTGCGCGCCGCGGACCCATGCGGCGTTGAGCAGGTGCGTGTCCAGAGCGCGCTCGCGCGCCAGCGGATTGAGCGCGTCGCGGCCGGCCACCCGATGCACGCGATCGAGCCAGTCGTAGCGCACGGTCACGCTGTCCAGCGGTTGCCATTGCAGCGCCAGCGCATCGAAGGTCTGCTCGTGCTGGCGCCAGCCGCTGTTGCCGACCCAGCGCTGGTTGTCCAGCAGCAGTCGCTGGCGCCCCAGCGTGGCGCCGAACACGTCGCCTTGCCATGCCAGCCAGGCCTGGTCGAGTTCGCTGCCACGCGGGTCGGTGATCGCCGGATACTGCGTGCGGCCGTTCGCGCCGCTGTTGTAGTGCTCGTTGGCCGCGGCCACGCCGGCACCTTCCAGCAGCGCACTCCAGCCCTCCCCGAAGCTGGCGCGCAGGCCCAGCCGCAGGCGCAAGGTCGTGGCCGCCGCGTCGCGGCTGAAGGCGTCGTCGTCGACCTGTTCGTGGCGCAGTCGTGCATCCCATTCCAGCTGCAGCGGCGCGTTCGCCGCCGGCGGCGCGATCGCGTCGACGGCGGCCCGGGCCGCTGGTGCACCCAGCGTGGCGGCCAGCACGCAGCTGGCGGAAAGCATGTGGCGGATCGGCTTCATCGGATGTCCCCTTGTTGGATGCGCGCAGTCTGCGGACTGCCCGCCTCCGGCCAGTTGACCGCCGTCAGCTCGGCGCCATCGAAGCGGCGACTGTGACAACACGCCGCGCGGGTGCACGAAAAAGCCGCCATGACGGCGGCTTCGGCAACGGACGCATGGACGTCCACTTGGCGCACCGGCTCACGGCTTCGCCAGCGTCTCCTCGATGGCCTTCACGAACGCCGGATCGAGCCGGCCGATCAGCGTGGTGCGCGCGGCGATGCGGCCCTCGGCGTCGAGCAGGATCAGCTCGCTGGAGTGGTTGAACTCGCCATCGGGCAGCTGCCGGTATTGCAGGCCGAGCACGCCGGACAATTGCCGCACCTGCGCCGGCTCGGCGCGGGCCAGCGTCCAGATGCGCCCGTCCAGCTTGCGCTTCTCCGCATAGCTCTTCAGCGTGGCCACGTCGTCCTTAGCCGGGTCGAAGCTCACCGCGAGCAGGTCGATCTTCGCGCGCGCGGCCGGATCGAGCGCGTTGCGGGTCAGGCGCAGGCTGTCGATGATCATCGGGCAGACCATCTGGCACGAGGTGTAGAACATCGTGACCAGCTGCGGCCGCCCGCGACGCGCGGCCAGCATCTGCTGCCGGCCATCCTGCGTGGTCAGTTGCACCGGCAGGTTGTAGACCGAATCGCCGGGCAGCGGCGTGGCGGCCGCGGCAGTGCCGCCGCACAGCGCAGCGAGCAGTGCCAGTGCACCCAGAAAGTGTTTCATCGCCGCTCCTTCAGTTCGACTTCGCGCAGCGGAAGCCAAGGTTGTTGGTGGTATCGGCGGCCTTCAGCGCGGAGAGCATCGCGATGCGCATCAGCACCGCGTAGTTCTCCTTCTCCTGCAGGCTGATCGCGCCGGCGCCGCAGAACTTCAGCAGGTCGGGATCGCCCTGCTGGCGGCTGTCGCTGGCCACCATCAGCGCGTTGAAATCGTCGACCCACTCCCACACCAGGCCGTTCATGTCGCGCACCCCGTAGACGTTGGCCGTACCGCCGACGGCGGGCAGCGCGGCGTTCGATGGCCGCGAATACCAGCCCAGGATGTTCTCGCGCCAGGCCGGGTCGGCCCGCGCGTCGCGACGGCTGGCGTCCGCCGCCGCGGCAAACTCCCACTCGTACCAGCTCGGCAGCCGCGCGCCTTCGCTTTCGCAATACGCCTGCGCGGCGAACCAGCTCACCCGCGTCACCGGCTGGCGCGGGAGTGCCTGCTCGCCGAGTTCATCGGCGCCGGCCCATTGGGTGAGATAACGCGCGTCGGCGAGGATGCCGGCGACCTTGTCGCGCCGCCATTGCGGGTGCTCGCGCACGAACGCCAGGTACTCGCCATTGGTGACCAGCTCGGTGCGCAGGCGGAACGGCGCGACCTGCGCCGCGGCCGCCTTGCCGTCGGCAGGCAGCACGCTGGCGAAGGTGCCTCCCGGCAGCGCGGCGTATTCCGCCGCCGCTGCCGGGAGTGCCAGCACCAGGCCGAACCATGCCAGGGCCAGCCGCATGCGCATGCTCAGTGCCCCGGGTCCGCGTGCGGGCCGGCTTCGGCACGCGCCTTGGCCACGTCTTCCTTGCTGTACTGGCCGCCCGGGTTGTCCCAGCTGTTGATGACGTAGGTGAGGATGTTGGCCACCTCGTCGTCATTGAGCTGGCTCATCGGCGGCATCACCGAATCGTACTCGTGGCCGTTGACGGTGATCTTGCCGGTCAGGCCGTGCGTCACGATCGTCATGGCGCGTTTCGGGTCGGCGGCCAGGAAATCCGACTTGGCCAGCGGCGGGAACACGTTGGCCAGGCCTTCGCCGTTCGCCTGGTGGCAAACCGAGCAGGTGCCGGTGAACAGCTGCTTGCCCGCGGCGATCTGCTCCTCCTTGGTCAGCGTGCCGGCCGCGTGCGCCTTGGCCGCGGCGGTCACCGCCTTGAGGTTCGGCTCCGAGCGGTCGCCCAGGTAGACGTAGTCGACCTCCTTGCCCGAGTAGACCAGCTTGTTCTCCGGCCCGTCGACCTTGAGGATGCCCAGCGCGCCCTTGTTGAACGCGCGGAAGATCGAGTGGTCGACCAGCACGTAGCTGCCCGGCACGTCGGTGTGGAACTCCACCATCGCCGCGCCGCCGGCGGGGATCAGCGTGGTCTGTACGTTGTGCTGCGCCACCGTGCCGCCTTCGGGCTGCACCTTGTCGAAGATCTCGCCGATCACGTGGAAGCTGGAGACCAGGTTGGGGCCGCCGTTGCCGATGAACAGGCGCACCGTCTCGTTGGTCTTGGCGGTCAGGGCGTTGTCGCCGGTGAGTGCGCCTTCCTTGCCGTTGAACAGCACGTAGGTCGGGTGCTCGTCGATCGCCTTTTCCATGTCGAACGGCTGATGGCCCTTCTCGCGATATTTGCCGGTGGTGTAGAAGTCGCCCTGCATCACGTAGTACTCGTGGTCGACGGGCGAGAGGCCTTCCGGTGGCTCGACCAGGATCAGGCCGTACATGCCGTTGGCGATGTGCATGCCCACCGGCGCGGTGGCGCAGTGGTAGACGTAGATGCCCTGGTTCAGCGCCTTGAAGGTGAACTGCGAGGCATGCCCCGGCGCGGTGAAGCTGGACGCCGCGCCACCGCCCGGCCCGGTCACGCCATGCAGGTCGATGTTGTGCGGCATCTTGCTGTCCGGCGCGTTCTTCAGGTGGAACTCCACCGTGTCGCCCTGGCGCACGCGGATGAAGCTGCCCGGCACGGTGCCGCCGAAGGTCCAGAACGTGTAGCTGACGCCTTCGGAAATCGGCATCTCCTTCTCGATCACCTCCAGCTCGACGATGACCTTCGCCGGGTAGTTGCGATGGATCGGTGGCGGCACGTGCGGCGGGCTGGTCAGCACCGCCTTGATTGGCTCACCCTGCGGCGGACCGAAATCGCCGCGCTGGGAAGCCACCGAGGTGCTGGCCGGTGGGGTGGCCGCGGCGGGCGACGCCGGGGGCTTGTCGGAGCAGGCCGCCAGCGCGAACACGGCGAGGGCGGCGAGGACGGTGGACAGCGGACGCGACATGGGGATCTTCCCGTTGGTTGTGCCTGGCTCGAAGCATGCCCGGCAAAACCCGCCGCCATTTGACCGGCGTCAAAAGACTCCCCGAAACCCGCCCGCTGCGTCACCGCGCCACATCGGTTTCAGCCGACGCGCCTGACCCGCAAGAATCGCCATATCCACGACGGCGTCATTCACCCCACGTCGCCGCTCATCACACGGCGTCATTCCCGCAAAAGCGGGAATGACGGCGGGGAGAATTGCGGCAACCGGCGGGCGAGCGGTACGGCATGGAGAACCTGCAGAAACCGGGAAGGCTCGCCGACCTCGCGAAGCGAAGGCCGCAGCCCGCGCTCCGCCATCACCCCGCCTTGCCGTCCACCCGCGGGGTCAGGTAGATCCACGCCGAGCGCAGCACCCACGGCAGGAAGGCGAGCAGCCAGCCGTAGGCGGCGATCACCAGCCACAGGTACATGTCGCCACCCAGTTCGGCGCGAATGCGCAGCAAGGCCACCACCTGCAGCAGCACGAAGCACAGCCACGGCACCGCGCCCATCTGCAGCGGCCGGCCGGAGTGGCCCATGGTCACGCGGGTCACCATCGCCACCAGCATCGAGCCGAAGAAGCCGATGCCCAGCGCATGCAGCGGCGCGCGGCCGAGGATGAACTGGCCACTGGTGGCGTAGACCACGTCCTGCACCGCGAACAGCACGAACGCCACCGGCAGCCACGCGAATGCCAGGTGCAGCACCGCCAGCAGGCCCGGGTGCATCGCCCGCCACGGCCGCCAGGTCAGCGAGTGCCAGGCGAACACCAGCGCCAGCGGCACGTCGACCATGTACAGCCAGCCCAGCACGCCGCGCCACGACAGCACGAGGTGCGCCAGCAGCAGCATCCATACCACCGGCATGCTCCAGTCCGGGCGCACCACCGCATAGCCCTTGACCATGTTGCCGGTGAAGAACGGCAGCATGCGATGCATCACCGTGAAATAGATCGGCAGCAGCAGGCCGAAGGTGCCGATCCTGACCGCCAGCAGCGCGCACTGCGCCGGCGCGCCGAACAGGTAGGCGAGGAAGATCGCCAGCCCCAGCGTGCCGAGCGACAGCGCCGCCAGGCACGAGCGCGCATGCCCCTTGCGCTCGGCCACCGAGGCACGCAGCACGCCGGCCAGCGTCCACACGCCGATCGCGTAGCCGAGCAGCATCAGCAGCACGCCCAGCTCCAGCACGCGCGGCAGCGCCAGCAGACCCGCGTGCGCCAGCACGTAGCCGCCGAACAGGCAGCCGGCCACCGGCAGGAACCGCGTGCGCGGCAGGTCCGGGCGACCCAGCCAGCGCGGGAAGGTGGTCATCAGGAAGCCGAACATGAACAGCGGGAACAGGCCGTACTGGATCAGCACGCCGTGCGCATACAGCGGCGGGATCGACGGCTGCGGCCAGCCAGCCAGGCCGAACCGCAGCGAGGTCAGCTCCAGCGCCCACCACGCCATGCTCAACATCACCGCGACGGTGCCGGCGAGGAACAGCGGCCGGTGCGGCGCCGCCGCCAGCAGCCGGGGAATGTCGGCAAGCGGCGACGAGGTGGAGGGCTGGTCGGACATGGCGTGATCCCGCGAATGCGAATGACTTCCCATCGTGCCACAGCCATGCATGCCGGCCCCATGACCTGCATCAGCCCCGGCCCGACGCCCTCACTCGCGCTGGAACAGCGCCAGCTCCGGCCGGTGCAGGCCGAAGCCCTGCACGCGATTCACGCCCAGCGCGGTCAGCGCCTGCACGGTGGGCGTGTCGGTGACCCACTCGGCGACCACTTCCAGCCCCAGCCGGTGGCCGATGTCGGTGACCGCCTTGACCATCAGGTGGCTGACCGGATCGGTCAGCATGTCGCGCACGAAACTGCCGTCGATCTTGATGATGTCCAGCGGCAGGTGCTTCAAATAGGTGAACGAGGACATGCCGGCGCCGAAGTCGTCCAGCGCGATGCGGCAGCCGGCGGCGCGCAGCTGCGCCATGCAGCGCGCCACCGCCGAGAGGCTGCGCGCGGCCACCGTCTCGGTGATCTCGAAGCACACCTGCGCGGGCTCCACGCGGTAGCGGCGCAACCAGTCGATGATGTCCTCGACCAGGGCGGTGTCCTCGATGCTGGCGCCGGAGAGATTGATCGCCACCATCTCCATCGCGCTGCCGTCCGGATGCAGCCGGTCGAAATTCGCCAGCGTGGTCTCGATCACCCAGCGATCGACCAGCGGCATCAGTCCGTAGCGCTCGGCCGCCGGCACGAACACGCCGGGCAGTATCAGTTCGCCTGATTCCTCGCGGAAGCGCAGCAGCATCTCGATGCCCGGCCGGCCACTGCCGGGCGGCAGCGGCCACACCTCCTGGTAGGCCAGCTGCAGGCGGCGCTCGTCGATCGCCCAGCGCAGGCGGTTGGCCCAGTCCATCTCGCTGCGCCGGCGCACGGTCTGGTCGTCGCGCCCGGAGTAGAAATGCGCGCGGTTGCGGCCCATCTCCTTGGCCATGTAGCAGGCGGTGTCGGCCTGGGCGAGCAGGTCGCGGGCCGACACGCCGGAGTGGTCGATCACCACCCCGCCGATGCTGGCGCTGACCATGTAGCTGGTCTGCTCCCAGATGAACACGTAGCCGTCGATGCAGCGACGGATGCGCTCGGCGCTGCGCTCGGCCTCCTCGCGGTCGGCCACGCCGGTCAGCAGCACGCCGAACTCGTCGCCGCCGAGCCGCGCCAGCACGTCGCCCGTGCCCAGCTGCCGGCGCATCACGATCGCCAGCTGGGTGAGCAGCTGGTCGCCGGCGGGGTGGCCGGAGGTGTCGTTGACCAGCTTGAACTGATCCAGGTCCACGTACAGCAGGGCGGCGACCGGCGAGGCGAACGACCCGGCCGCCAGCAGCGCCTGCAGCTGGTGCTCGAACTCGCGGCGGTTGTACAGGTCGGTCAGCACGTCGTGGCTGGCCTGGTAGCTCAGCAACTGGTTGAGCTGGCGCTCCTCGCTGATGTCACTGGCCACCAGCAGCAGCTTGGCGTGGCCGCCCAGCTCCACCCGCGAAACCGCCACGCTGGCCCAGAAGCGCTCGCCGCCGGCGTCCCGCAACTGCGCCTCCATCCGGCCGCAGCCGCTGGTGTCGCGCGCCTGCAGTTGCCGGTGCAGGTCGTCGTCGTCGAACAGTTCGGGCAGGCGCTGATCGATGATGCGGTCGCCGAGGCGATTGCGCGACGCCTGATTGGCGTAGGTGATGCGCCCGCCGTCGGCATCGGCCAGCATCACCAGCGCCGGCAACAACTCGTTGAGCGCGCGAAAACGCTCCTCGCTCTCGCGGTAACGCCGGCTCATCTGCCAGCCCAGTTCCAGCGCGCGCTGCCGCGTGTTGACCATGGAGTACACCAGCATGGCCAGCAGCACGCTGGCCAGCACGCCCACCGGCAGCGCCGACTGGCTCCAGTCGAACGCCGTCGGGCGCATCGGGCGCGAGCGCATCACCACGTCCAGCACGCGCCCGCCATAGGCGAGCCGGCGCTCGAAGCGGAAGTCGTCGCCGGTCGCCGCCGCGGGCGCGGAATCGAACATCGGCACTGCGCGCGCCGGGTCGGTGACGTCGTGCAAGGTCAGCCGCAGCTGCCGCCCCACGTCCGGCTGCAGCACGTTGCCAAGCAGCTTGCTGATGCGGAACGACACCGCGATCGAGCCGCGCATGCGCTCGCGGCGCTGCGCCATGGTGCGCGGCGGGTCGCCCGGGCTGAACACCGGCAGGCGCATGGTGAACCCGTCCGGTGCGCCGGCGCCGGTCTGCTGTACCGGGCGGAACGGCGCGGACAACGCCACCTCGCCGCTGTCGCGCGACGCCAGCAGCCCAGCCAGGTTGCTCGGTTGCGCCGCGACGTCGAGGCTGACCACCGCCTCGTTGCCCTTGCGCGGCTGCACCCAGCTAGTGATGAAATGCTCGCCCTGCGGACCGCTCTCGCGCTGCGCGTAGGCCAGCGCCAGCAGGCCGGGGAACTGCACGTGCGGGCGCATGTTGTCGTAGAAGTTGGTGAACTCGGTCTCGCTGACTTCGTCCGAGGAGAGGAACAGCGTCTGCACCGCGCGCAGCAGCGATTCGGACTCGTGCAGGCGGTTCAGCAGGGCTGCATAGGTCTTGCCCGCCATCTCGCCACGCACCAGCGACTGCTCGGTGAGATGCCGCCGCTGCTGTTGCAGGTGGGCCGCGAAGGCCAGCGCCAGGCCCGCCAGCAAGGCGAGCAAGCTCCACCACAGGGCGCTGCGGCGCCAGCCCGAAGCTGCCACAGCCACGGGCTCGAACGCACCGCCGGTCCGGCGATCCGTTCGCGTTGGATGGAGCTCGTGGAGATCCATAAGCTGTGGCAATTCCGCTGCCATGGGGTCCAGTGTGTTCGATGCTACAGGAGCAGAATGCGCGCGCCAGATGAAAAGCGCACGGCCGCAGGGTCCCCGCCCATGTCGACCGGCGGAATCTCCCCCTTCCCGGCTATCGGCCGCAGGGGCGGATGATTGAGCTGTTGCTGGCCGGCCTCACCTTCCCCGCGGCTTGGCCCGATGCGTGGCCTGCGCCGTCCATGGATCGTCGGGCCAGGGGTGGCGGGGGTAGCGGCCCTTGAGTTCCTTTTTCACCTCGGGGTAGGTGCGTTCCCAGAAGCCGCGCAGGTCCTGGGTGACCTGGATCGGGCGGCCGGCGGGGGAGAGCAGGTGCAGGGTGACCGGGATGCGGCCGCCGCCGACGCGCGGAGTGTCGGCCAGGCCGAACAGTTCCTGCAGTTTCACGGCCAGCACCGGCGAGTCGGCGCCGGCGTATTCCAGGCGGCGTGACTGGCCGCTGGGCACCACGACTTGTTCCGGTGCCTGGGCGTCCAGCAGCTGGCGCTGCGAATGGTCGAACAGCGACGCCAGCGCCTGCGACAACTCCTCCGCGCCCAGGGCGTCGAGTCGGTGCTTGCCATGCAGGTACGGCGCCAGCCACTGTTCCAGCGTGACCAGCAGGTTTGCGTCGGACACGTCGGGCAGCCCACGCTCGGGCAGCCATGCGCGCAAGGCCTGCATGCGCGCGCGCAGGCGGCGGGCGTGGTCGCTCCACGGCAGCGCGTCCAGGCCGCGCGCGCGGATCGCCGCCAGCATGGCCGGCAAGGCATCGGCCGGGCGCACCGGCACGCTGTGGCGGCTCAGCACGATGGCGCCGAAGCGGCTTTCCTCGAACGCCTCGGCCGCGCCGCGCTGCTCGTTCCAGCGCAGCGTGCGTTCGCGGGTGAAATGCGCGGGGAAGTCGCGCTCCAGCGTGCGCGGGTCCAGCGGCGCGGCGCTGAACACCAGGCTGTCGCGCGACTCCAGCCGCAGGTCGGTCACCACCAGCCAGGGTTCGCCGAGCAGCGCCGTGTGTTCGTGCAGGCGGGCGCCGCGGCCGTTGGCCAGCACGTAGCGGCGCGGATCGTCGCCATCGCGATGGGCGACGCGGTCGGGGAAGGCGTGCGCCAGCAGGTCGCCCACGGCGTGGCTGTCGGGTACGCCGGTGGCCGCGGTTCGGACGTCCAGACGTCTGCGCCAGCCCTTGCTGGCCTGCTCGATCGCGGCCAGCGCGCCGGCGTCGACCTCGCCGCGCGGCGCGCCGCCGCGGCGGTCGCGCCAAGCGTGCAAGGCGGCCACGCGCACGCGCAGATCGTCGTTGCGCGCCTGCGCCCCGCGCAACGGCGAGCGCGCCTCCAGCAGGGCCAGCAGGTCGGCGACCACGGCGCGTTGTTCGTGCGGCGCGCGCAGCGCCGCGGCGGCCAGCCGCGGGCTGGCGCCCAGCTCCAGCATGCGCCGACCCAGCGCGGTGATGCATGCGTCGCGGTCGAGCGCATCGAGTGCCTGCAGCAGTTCGCGCGCCTGGGCCAGCGCGCCGGGCGGCGGCGGGTCGAGCCAGGCCAGGTCGCCGCCATCCGCCGCCGTGACACCCCAGGCCGCCAGCTCCAGCGCCAGGCCGGACAGCTCCGCCTGTGCGATCTCCGCGCCACGGCTGCGCTCCAGCCGGCGGCTCTGCGGCCACAGCCGATACGCCACGCCCGCCGCGACGCGACCGGCGCGGCCGGCGCGCTGATCGGCCGAGGCCTGCGAGATGGTGACCGTCTCCAGCCGGGTGAAGCCGGAGTGCGGATCGAAGCGCGGCTCGCGCGCCAGGCCGCTGTCGACCACCGCGCGGATGCCGGGCAAGGTGATGCTCGATTCGGCCACGTTGGTGGCCAGCACGATGCGGCGCGTGCCGGGTTCGGCCGGGGCCAGGGCGTATTGCTGCTCGGTGAGGGACAGCTCGCCGTGCAGGGGCACGATGTCGATTTGTTCCCCTCTCCCTCCGGGAGAGGGTGCCCCTTTAGGGGCGGGAGAGGGTACGGGCGGAGCGGGGCGCTCGGCTCCGACCGCACCCTCTCCCCCAACCCCTCCCCCGAAGGGGGAGGGGAGCATTCTCTCCAGCAGCGCCTGCGTTCGCGCGATCTCGCGCCGACCGGGCAGGAAGACCAGCACGTCGCCGTCGGTTTCATCGAGCGCCTGGCGCACGGTGCGGGCGAGATGCTGCTCGGCGCTTTCCTGCGCGCGCGCCGGCGGATGTTCGATGCGTATCGGGAAGCTGCGCCCGGGGCTGGAAAGGCGCGGCGCGTCGAGCCAGCCGGCGATGCGCTCGCCATCCAGCGTGGCCGACATCAGCAGCAGGCGCAGGTCCGGCCGCAAGGTGGCTTGCACGTCGAGCGCGAGCACGGCGCCGAGGTCGCCGGCCAGGTGGCGCTCGTGGAACTCGTCGAAGATGATCGCGCCGATGCCGGCCAGTTCGGGATCGGCCTGGATCAGCCGGGTGAGGATGCCTTCGGTGACCACCTCGACGCGGGTGGCAGCGCTCACCTTCGACTCGAAGCGAATGCGGTAGCCCACCGTCTGCCCGACCGGCTCGCCGAGCTGCGTCGCCATGAACTGCGCGGCGGCGCGCGCGGCGAGACGGCGCGGTTCCAGCATCACGATCCTGCGGCCGGCCAGCCACGGCGCATCGAGCAGGGCCAGCGGCACCTGAGTGGTCTTGCCGGCGCCGGGCGGCGCCTCCAGCACCAGCCGCGGATTTGCCGCGAGCGCGGCGCGGATCTCGGGCAGCAACGGGAGGATCGGGAAATCGGGCGCAGTCATCCGCTGCATGATAAAGGCCCGCCCCACCAGGACAGCCAGGAGCCGCTCGCGAGCGATGCTCCCGCGTCGGGATTCGGGATTCGCGAGAGCAAGGGTACTGCCCGCGAGCTGGCCTCAAGCGTGGCTTCAGGTGGCCGATGTACTGATTGGGCTAACCGCTCATGGGTCGCCACACGTTTTCATGGAACCAGGAGTATCCCGATTGTTCACCATGCCACCATCCAGCAAGGGGCGGCGCCTTCGCTTCCTGCGTTGCCTGTTTGGGGGCCTTTGGGTTTTCGCAGCCGCCGCCTGGGCCGCGCCCCCGGCGCCTGATGTCGCGCCTCTGTCCGCACGCCCGATCGGCATGCCGCTGCTGAAGAACTTCAATCCCGAGGACTACGGCGGCTACCCGCAGAACTGGGCCGTGGTGCAGGACGCACGGGGAATCATCTACGTCGGGAATGGCGACGATGGCGTGCTGGAGTTCGATGGCACCCAGTGGCGGCACATCGCGGTTCCCCGCCAGAGCACGGTGCGCTCACTGGCCACCGATGCGCGGGGACGCGTCTACGTCGGCTGCGTTGGCGATTTCGGATATCTCGCGCCGGATGCCGCGGGTCGCATGCACTACGTGTCGCTGCTCGATCGGATACCGCCGGAGGATCGCGATTTCGCCGACGTGTGGAACGTACTGCCTGGCGACGATGGAATCTACTTTGCGACCAGCAGCCGGCTGTTCCATCTGGCCTCCGGCAAGGTACGGGTGTGGAAGGCACAAACCGAGTTCCACCTCGCCTATTACCTGGATCACCAGTTGTACATCCAGCAAATGGACCAGGGGCTGGAGAAGCTGGTGGCCGGTCGGCTGGAACGGGTCGAGGGCGGCGCGCGATTCGCGACCGACAGGATCTACGCCATGGTTCCCTGGGCCGAGGCGGGAAAACCCGCGTCCATCCTGATCGGAAGCCGGCAGGCCGGATGGTCGATCTTCGACGGGCATGCCTACCGTCCCTGGTCCACCCGCAACGCCGAAGCGCTCAAAGCCGATCAGATCTACGGCGCGCAGTGGCTTGCCGATGGCCGGCTCGCCGTTGCCACGCTGCAGGGTGGCGTGATGCTGCTCGACCGCCAGGGCGACGAAGTGGGCCGTGTCGGCATGGCGGAAGGTCTCATTGGCGACACCGTCTACGGCATGATGCAGGATCGCGACGCCGGGCTCTGGCTCGCGCTGGACAATGGCCTGGCGCGGGTCGAAGTGGGTTCGCCGCTGACCCGTTTCACCCGCATGAGCGGCCTGGACGGTTCGGTCATGGCGATCCACCGCCATGGACGCACCTTGTACGCAGGCACGGCCAAGGGTCTGTTCCGACTCGACGAGACGAAGGCCCGGTTCACTCGGGTTGCGGGCATCCATGGCCAGGTCTGGGACATGCTGGACATGGATGGGTCCTTGCTGGTTGCCAGCGCGCAAGGTCTTTTCGAGGTCGATGGGAACCGTGCGGCGCGGCAACTCTCGCGAGAGTTTTCCTTCACCCTGGCGCGCGTTGCCCCGCACGATGACCGTTTGCTGGCAGGCCAGCGTGACGGTTTGCTGTCGATGCGGTTTGCATCGGGCAGGCTGGTCGACGAGGGCAAGGTCGTGGCGGGCGAAATCCATTCGCTGCTCGCGGACGCCGCCGGCACCTTGTGGATCGGCTTCATGGATGAAGGTGCGGCAAGGCTTGATCTCTCCGGACAGGCGCGGCCAGCAACATCACCCCGGATGGAAAGGCTCCAGCCGAGTGTGACCCATCCGGAGGAACCTCGTTTCGTCACTCTTGGCCTTGTCAACGGCGACATCCGATTCGGTACGGCCTCAGGCATTCAAAAACTCGACGCGAGCGGGCGCGCGCTGGTGCCGGACGAACGCTTCTCCGGGTTGTTCGGGTCCGGCACCCGGCAAGTCTGGAAGTTTGAGCAGGATGCGTTCGGCAGCGTGTGGATGTACACGGTCGACCCTGCCCGCCACCTCAAGGCGCTGGGTGTCGCCGTGGCCGACGCCCAAGGCCGCTATCACTGGCAGGAGCGCCCCTTGCAGGCGTTGTCGGGAAAGACGGTGTTCGCCCTGACGTCGGAACCGGATGGCGTGATCTGGGTGGGCACGAACGACGGTCTCTATCGCCACGATCCCCACAGGCAAAAAGACTACGCGACACCTGCCGCGACGCTGCTGCGGAACGTCGCCACGCACGGCGGGAAACTGCTCTGGGGCGGGGCCGGCAGGGTTGCCCCCGCTGAGCTGGATTGGCGCGAGAACAGCTTGCGCTTCGACTACGCGCAACCCGACTTCGAAATGGGTGCTGCCGAGCGCTACCAGGTCATGCTCGAGGGCATGGATAACACTTGGTCGGCGTGGACCAACGAAACTTATCGTGACTACACCAACCTGCCCGAGGGCTCCTATCGTTTCCGCGTTCGCGCGCGCGACGCCTATGGCGGTCTCGGCAGCGAGGCAAACTTCAGCTTTCGCGTGTTGCCGCCCTGGTATCGCAGCTGGTGGGCTTACCTGACGTGGTGCGCCCTGCTATTGCTTGTCGCCAAAGGGGCCATGCGCTGGCGTCTGCGCAACGTCGACGAAACCAGGCGCTCACAAAGCTGGTGGAGGAACGTACCGAAGCGCTGGAGTGCGCCAACTCCGCGCTGGTCGATCAGACGATTACGGATGCACTGACCGGACTCAGAAACCGGCGTTACGTCATCGACCATGTCGACAAGGACATCGCCACGGTTCAGCGCAACTACCGGAACCTCGCCCTGGGCTATGCCGATCACGCCGACGCCAACATCAATCTGCTGTTCCTGATGATGGATCTTGACCACTTCAAGGAGGTCAACGATCGCTACGGGCACGCTGCCGGCGACCGCGTCCTGGCGCAGCTGCGGGACATTCTTGTCGCGGCGACGCGCGAGACGGACACCCCGGTACGCTGGGGCGGCGAGGAGTTCCTCATCGTCGCGCGCTTCGCCAACAATGCCTTCGGCCCCGTCGTTGCCGACCGGATCCGCACCATGGTTGCCGATCATCCCTTCGACCTCGGCAACGGCTTGACGATACACCGCACATGTTCGGTCGGCTTTGCCTCGTACCCGGTGTTTGCCGCATCGAAGCACAACTTTGGCTGGGAGGACGTGGTCAACCTGGCCGATCAGTGCCTGTATCGGGCCAAACGCGATGGCCGCAACCGCTGGGTCGGGGTTGTCCCGACGGATGCGGCCTTGGCCACCGACCCAGGGGAAATCACGGTGGATCTGGACGTGCTGGTCGCCAAAGGCTACCTGTCCGTCCTGTCGCTCGATGACGTGGCCGCCCCAGGCTGATTCAACGGCGCGGCCCCCGCCAGGGGCGTTCGGCGATGTCCGCAGCAGGCGGGGGATTTTTTCACACGCTCTCAGGGCGACGGCTGGCGGCAGGCTTGCTGGCTCTGGCGTGCAGTCTGCGCACCGGCGGCATCCTGGTTGTGCTGGCGCACCTGGGCGATCACCTGCCAGTTGCGCTCGCACAGGCTGCCCTGGCGCGTGCCCTGCTGCCACGACTGCATCGCGAGGCGCTCCGCGTTCGCGTAGTCGGCCTTGCCCAGCGCAAGCTCGGCATGTTGCTGCAACTGCTCGGGCCAGCTCGGCGCGGGTGCGGCAGCCACCGGCGTCACGCTCGCGGCGCTCGCCTCGCCGCCCTGGCGCAGCGGCGCCAGCGACTCGAACTTCTCCTGGTACTCGTCGGTGACCTGCTTGGCCTCGTCGCTGTTGCGGATGATGCGCGGGGTGATCAGCACGATCAGTTCGGTGCGGTCGCGGTTGCGGTTGGTGTTGCCGAACAACCGGCCGATGACGGGGATGCGGTTGAGGCCGGGGATGCCGGTGTTGGTGACGCCCTCGTCCTGCTGGATCAGGCCGCCGAGCAGCACGGTCTGGCCGCTCTGCACCGCGACCTGGGTGGACAGCGCGCGCTGCGAGATCGACGGGTTGCCGTTGACCAATTGCTGCGAGGAATCGCGCTGGCTGACCTGCTGGCTGACGTCCATGTAGACCAGGCCGCCGGGATTGATCCGCGGGCGAACCTTGAGGATGACGCCGGTGTTGAGATAGTCCACCGAGTTGTAGCTGGTGCCCGTGCCGATACCGGTGTTGACCGTGGTCTGGTTGATCGGAATGCTGTCGCCCACCTGGATCGCGCCGACCTGGTTGTTCATCACCACCATCGAGGGTGCCGACAGCGTCTTGGTGTTGCCGCTGGTCTCCATCGCGCGCACGGCGACCTGCATGTTGGAGTTGAGGAAGGAGTAGAAGAACGGCTGGCCGCCGTACGCCGGCCCGCCCACTCCCAGCGCGCCGTACTGGCTGGCGGTGGTGGAGCCGGGGATGAAGTTGCCGTTGTTGTCGACGGTGCTGCCGACGAAACCCTTCAGGTACCACTGCACGCCGAACTGGAACGCGCCGGTGAGCCTGACTTCCAGGATGCGCGTCTCGATCTGCACCTGCAGCGGCACGTTGTCGAGCTTGTCGATCGCGCGCTTGATCTCCTCCCACTGCGAGGGGCGGGCGCGGATCAGCAACTGGTTGTTGCTGTCCACCGAGCTGATCCGCACGCTGCCGTCGCTGGAGGCATATTGCTGGCTGGTTTCCGCGTTGCCGCCGCTGTTGCCGAAGCTGGTCGCCATGCCGCCGGACATCGCGCCCGGCTGGCCGTTGCCGCTGCCGTCGCGACTCTCGCCGCCGCTGTTGAAGCCGCCGCTGCCGGCGCCGTTCATCGCGCCGCCGCCGACCGCGCCGGTGCCGGTGTTGCCGAAGCTGCCGGCGGTGCTGCCCAGCGGGTTGGCGTTGACGTTGTCGGCGCTGCCCAGCGTGCCGCTGCTCAGGCCCGGCCCGACCTGGCCGCCGTTGTCGCCACCGCTGCCGGCGCCGTTGGTGTAGATCTGCGCCAGGTAACGGGCCAGGTCGGAGGCCTTGAGATTGCGCACGTCGTAGACGAACAGCTGCGGCTGGTTGCCGCCGCCGGCATCGATCTTGGCGACCCACTCGCCCACTTCGCGCAGGTAGTCGGGCTGGGTGCTGATGACCACCAGTGCATTGGTGCGCTCGATCGGGATGAAGCGCAGCATGCCGGCCAGCGGCGTGCTGCCGTGTTCGCCGAACAACGCATCCAGCTTGGGCATCAGCTCGGCGACGCGGGCGTACTGCAGGTTGAACACGCCCACCGAGGTGCCGCGCAACCAGTCCACGTCGAAGGTGCGGATCATGCGCTCGTCGTCGGCCAGCTCCTGTGGCGTGCCGGCCAGCACGATCAGGTTGCGCGAGGGATCGACCAGCAGCACCGCATCCTTGCGCACGAACGGCTTGACCAGCTTCTGCATCTCGGTGGCGGAGATGTAGCGCAGCGGGAACAGCCGCGCCTGCAGGCCGCCGCCGGGCGCGGCCGCGCCGAGGCTGGGCACCAGGTTGCCGGCGACGGCATCCTTCTCCGGCAACACCACGTAACCGCCCGCGCGCTTGACCAGCGCGTTGTGGGTCCAGCCCAGCAGGGTTTCCAGGATCGGCAGCGCCTGCTCCTGCTCGACCGGCTCGGCGGTGGAGAAGGAGATGTTGCCCTCCACGCCCGGCACGATGGTGTAGTTCTGCTTGAGCAGGTCGCCGAGGATCGCCTTGACCACCGCCTGCACCGGCTGGTTCTCGAAGTTGAAGGTGACCGCATCCTTGCCGGTGGCGCTCTTGCGCGGCGTGACCAGCGCGGAGGGCCGCACGAACTGCCCGCTGCCGGCGCTGATGGTGGCCGCCGGCGGCGCGGCGGTGGGCGCGGCCAGGTCGCGGTTGAGCGGCAGCGGCGCGGGCACCGGGGCGTGCGTGCCGGCCATCGCTTCGCGTTGCAGCGCACCGTCGTCGCGCGGCTGCGGGAGGCTGGCGCAGCCGGCGAGTGCGACCACGGCGGCCAGGATGGCGGTGCGCGCGGTGCGCATGAGGAATCGGCGAGGCATGGGTTCAGTGCTCTCCTTCGTGGGACGCGGCAGCGCGTTCCGCACGACGTTTTTCGATGGTGCGACGCAGTTGTTCCAGCGTCGACCGGGATGGGCTGTTCGAGGCGGCCGGCGCCATGGACGAGCGGGCGGGCCCGGGACCGGATTCGAAGTGCGGTCGCGCCGAGGCATCGGGCTGCGGGTGCAGCATCGAGGCGCCCGCCGCCGGCGGTCGGTCGCGATCCGGTGCGGCGTCGCCGCGAACCTGGTCGATCGGCGCGCCGGCCGGCAGTTTCAGTTCGGTGCGGCCGGCGGCCGAATCGAACACCGCCGAACGCTGTTGCACCTCGACCAGGGTCACGCTGCCGTCGGGCAGGCTCTCGCCCTGGCGCAGGCGGATCTCGTGGTTGCCGTTTTTGTCGTGCAGCAGCGCCATGCGCAGGCTGGGGGTGATGATGATGCCGGTCAGCTCCAGGTCGCCCAGGTTGCTGCCGCCCTCGCTGGCATGCGCCACCGGCTTGCGGTCGGGATTGAACAGCGGCTTGCTCCACACCACGCTGAACTGCTGCAGCGGCACGGCTTGCGGCAGGTCGGCGCTGCCGGCCGGCGGCAGCGGCGACAGCGTGCGCGGCGCCGTCCAGCGAATGGCGCGGCCGACCCCGCCGAGCAGCATCAGCAGCAGCACGCCCAACAGCACGGCCACGCCGGCCAGCACGGGAGTGAGTCGACGTTGCTGGGCGGCGTTCATGGCGCGGCTCCGGCATCGGCATCGGCGGGCATCGGCGCGCCGGCCGAGGGGCGCACGTAACCGGAGAGCGTGAACTGCACTTCCAGCGGCGCGCCCTGCTCGCGCTGTGCGGCGACCGGGTTGCGATAGATGCTGAGGTCGTCGACGAACAGGTACGGCCGGCCCTGCTCCAGCGCCTGCAGCACCGCCGCCAGCGGTTCGATGTCGCAACTCAGGCTGATGCTGACGGCGGCCTTGCGATACGGCTCGCCGGCCGACGTCGGCGGCGTCGGCAACGGCATCTTCTGGCTCACCACGCAGCGCCCGCGCCCGGTGTTGCGGCCGACCACGTCCACCACCTGCTGCATCAGGTCGGCGGCGGCATTGTTCGGATCGCTGGCGGCGAGGAACGCGTCGCTGGCGGCCTGGCCCGCGCCCATCTCGTCCAGCCGGCGCTGCAGCGCCGGCTTCTCCGCGATCGCGGCGGCGTAGCGGCTGTGCGTGTCGCGCAGGTGCGCCATCTCCTCGTGGATCTGCCGCAGCGGCGCGACGAACCACCAGTGCAGCAGCACCAGGTAGGCCAGCGCGACCGCCAGCAGCAGCAGCGCCACCGCAACGATGCGGCGTTCACGCGGCGCGAGGGTCGGGCGCGTCATGGCGTGTCCCCGCTGCCGGCGGTCGGCGCGGGCCTGGCCGCCGCGGCTTGCCTGATGCGCGCGGTGAGGTAGAAGCGCTCCTTGCCGGTGGCGGCGTCGGGCTGGATGCTGCCCTGGAAACCGGCATCGGTGATCACGCTGGAATCCTTCAAGGCGTCGAGCAGCTTGGCCGCCTGCTGACTCTGCCCCTGCATGCCGATCTGGCCGGTGGCATCGACACTCAGGCGCTCCAGCCAGGTGCCATCGGGCAGGCGCGCGGTGGCATCGCGCAGCAGCTCCAGCATGCCGACGGTGTTCTTCTTGCGTTGGGCGAGGAAACCGGCGGCGCCGGCGTTGTCCTGCAGTTGCTGGCGCAGCGAGGCGACCTGCGCCGCCTCGCCGCGCATCGCGGCGACCTGGTCCTGCATGGTGGCCAGCGCGACCTCGCGGTTGTGCCGCCATTCGAGGCCGGCCAGCAGCAACAGCAACACCACGCCGGCAGCAAGGATCAGGTTGAGCCGTCGCCGCGGATGCGCGCGGCGCGGGCGCTGCTCCGGCGGCAACAGGTTCACGCCGAGGCGACCGTCGGCCGCGGCCACGTCCACCGCATCGACCGCGATGCCCTGCGTGCGCAGGCGCGCGAGCAGCGGATCGACGCCGGCGCGGGCCGCCGCGACCAGTTCCACCTGGCAGCGCCCGGCGGCCGTCGCGTTCAGTTCGCGCACGGCGTAATACACCTGCGCCACGCCGAACGGGGTCTGCCGATCCATCTCGAAACCGACCACCTGGTGCAGGTTGTCGCGCGCGGCCAGCGGCAACGACAGGCTGCGGCGCAGCACCTGGGCGGACGGCAGCAGCAGGGCGACGCGCAGATCCTCGCGATCGACCTGTGCCAGCGCCGCGCCGAAGCTGCGCCCGGGCAGATCCTCGACCGCCTCGTTCCACTGCGCCAGCACCTCGGCATGGCCACGCCGGCGCAGCGACCAGGTCTCGCCCTCGACCTGCAGCAGGTACCAGTCCGCGCCGCTGCCGAACCAGCTGCGCCAGCGCGGCGGCAGCAGCGCGCGCAGTTCGCCGCCCCACCAGGCAAGAAAACCCGGCAGCGGCGAGGCGCGCCACTGGCGGCGAACGCGCTCCCAACCCGGCTGCAGCGACGGCATCGCCGTACTCATTCGGACTTTCCCTCCTGCCAGCGCAATACGGCGTAAGGCTTCTCGCCAGCCTGCCCCGGCTGCATGCGGATCGTCGCGCGCAACACCGCGCTCGTCCCGTCGGCCAGGGTGGCGACGGACTCGATACTATGCGTGGTTCCGTTGTTGAGAGCCAGACTCGGATCGCTGGCGTTTTTCGCCCGGGTGGCGCGGATCGCGGCCAGTTGCTGCGGAGTCATCCCGGGAATCGCCTCCAGCGCCAGCGGCGGCGCGGTGTTCGGGTTGGGGCTGGGGCTGCCGGACCAGATCGTCAGCACCGGCGCCAGCTGGCGGTACAGCGCCGGCGTCATGCCCAGCACCAGTTGCAGCTCCTCCACGGTGACGAACGGGCCGTGGCGCGGGCCGTAGTCGCGACCGGCGGCGGCATAGGCGGCGCGCTGGCTGTCCACTTCACCGGCGAGGCTGGGCGGGCTGCGCCAGTCGACGATGTGGCGGACCAGTTCGCCGGCCTCGCGCGGCCGCAAGCCGGCGGCATGCAGCAGGCCTTGCAGCACCTCCGGCGTGGCGCTGTTGAGATCGACCTTGCCGTCCTCGTCGATCGCACGCACCACCACGCTGGCGTGGTCGTAGGTGAACGGGTAAGGCCGCCCGTCGCCGATCCAGCGCTGCTTGATGCGCGGGTCCTGCAGACCGTAGATCGCGCGCATCAGGCCGGCCTCCGCGGCGTAATGTGCCTGCGTGCCGGCGAACTGGTAGCGCGCCTGCAAGCCCTCGGTGCGCGCCAGCGCGGCGTAACCGCCGAGCAGGATCGCCAGCAAGGTGCACGCCCACAGCACCAGCAGCAGGGCGACCCCGCGCTGGCTGGACGCGTTTTCCAGACGGCCGCTCATGGCGGGGTACGTCGCAGTACGTGGATGCGCAACGGCCCACCGGCGTCGAGCGGTTCGATGCGCAGCGGGATGTCCAGCCGCGGCCAGCTGGCGCGGCCCTGCGGCTGCAGCTCGATGCGCACCACTTGCGGCAGCGAGCGGTCGGCCGTCCACTCGCCTGCCCACGGCAAGGCGCTGCCGTCGGCATCGGTGCCCAGATAGTGGAAGCCGCCTGCGCGAATGTGGTCGAACAGCACCTGCGGCTCACCCAGCGCCTGCGGCGGGCCGCCATCGGGCGGCAGCAGGGCCAGGCGCAGCTCCAGGCGCAGGCCGCCGGCGCCGTCGTCGACCAGTTGCAACTGCTGCAATTGCGGCCCGAGCTTGCCGAGGTAGCCCGGCAGCGGCGCGACATAACGCATCTCGTGCGCGTCGCCCTGGAAATAGACCGGCTCGCCACGATCGGTGCGGCTGATCGGCGCAGCCAGGCTTTGCGCCAGTTCGCGACGCAGGAACTGTTGCGCCGCGCGCAGCTGGTCCATCCGCTCGATCGCGGCGGTGCCCGAGCGCACGCTGCGACTGGCGCTGGCGATGCCCGAGTACACGCCCAGCAGCAGCAGCGCCAGCAGCACCAGCGCGGCGAGAATTTCCAGCAGGGTGAAGCCGGCGGCGCGCTTCTTCATGGCTGCGCCTGCGCCGGCTCCGCCGCGGCCAGCCGCAGGGTGCGGAAATGGGCCACCTGCGGATGGACCGCCGGACCCCAGCTGACTTCCAGATCGAGCTGATAGAGCTGCAGCGGTGCCTGCGCCGGCGTCGAGCCCGGACGCCACGGCGCCACGTTCAACTGCCAGCGAAAGCGCTGGTCGAACCGCCCGGACGTGCTGCCCGGCCGCACCGGCTCGTTGGTGAACGCCGTGTCGAGCAGGCTGCGCGCCCACAACGCCGCCTCGCTGTGGTCGGCGGCATTCTCGCTCAGGCGGATCGAGCCGCCCGCCACCCGCATCAACACGGTGAACGCGATCGCCAGCAGGGCGATCGCGGCGATCACTTCGAGGAGGGTGAAGCCGTTGGCGCGCGGAGCGCGCCGGGAATGGGGAATAGGGAATAGGGAATGGGAAGAGCAACAGCCACGGCCCCGCGGCAACTTGCTTTGCCTATTCCCTATTCCCGATTCCCTGTTCCCCGCCCTCATGGCTGATCCACCACCCGCACCTCGCCAGTCAGCCACGACACGTTGACGTGCCATTCGCGCTGGCCGGCTTTCAAGGTGATGCGGCCGCCGGTGGAGCTGCCGTCGGGAAAGAAGCGGATGCGGCCGGTATGGTCGTCGGGGCGGTCTTCCTTTGCGCTGGTGATGCTGACCTTGAGGCCCTTGGGCAGGGCGACGTCGCGATGGCTGGCACCCTGGTAGCTGTTGGCGCGGGTATCGACGTCGAAGACCTGCTCGTCGGCATGCACGATCGCCTGCGCCCGCGTCGCGCGCAACGCCCCGGCCAGTTCGCTGCTGGCCGCGCGCACCCGCGCCCCGGCCAGCCCCCGCGTCACCGACACCGACACCGCCACCGCCGCCAACCCGATCAGCACGATGACCACGAGCATTTCGAGGAGGGTGAAGCCGGTGGCGCGCTGCGCGCGCCCACGGCAGGGAATAGGGAATGGGGAATAGGGAATGGGAAGAGCGCTCGAGCACGTCGCTCTTCCCATTCCCCATTCCCTATTCCCTATTCCCGGCTTCATTGCCAGTTCCCGGCATCCGCATTCAGCCCGTCGCCGCCGGGCTTGCCATCCTCGCCGTAGAAGACGAGGTCGTATTTGCCGTGCTGGCCGGGGTACTGGTAGCCGTAGTCGTGGCCGTAGGGGTCCTTCAGCTGCGACTCCTTGGCGTACGGGCCCTGCCAGTTGGGCGCGTTGCCGGGCTTTTTCACCAGGTCGACCAGCTGCTGCGGCGGCGTGCCGTTGTCGAGCATGTAGTTGTCGATGTCCTGCGACAGCGTGCTCAACTGAATCTTGCCGGTCTTGTACTTGCCCTTGTCGAAACTGGGGATGACCTTGGTGATCACCGCCACCGCCACGATGCCGATCAGCGCGATCACGGCGAGCATTTCGAGGAGGGTGAAGCCGCCGGCGCGCTGCGTGCGCCCGCGGCTTCGCCCGGGAATAGGGAATGGGGAATAGGGAATAGGGCGCGCTCGGGAGCCTGCCGCATTCCCGCCTCCCCGCTCCCGATCTCCAACTCTCCGTTCCATCGACACCAAAGACATCACCATCACGTTCTCTCCATCACTGAATCGAAAAACCCAACTGCTTCGTACTCCCCTATTCCCTATTCCCTATTCCCCATTCCCTATTCCCTGCTCTCAATCACTGAATACTGCTGGTCATGCTCAGCAGCGGCAGCAGGATGGCGGCCATGATGATGCCCACCAGCACGGTCATCACGATGGTCAGCGCGGGTACCAGCGCGGCGAGCAGGCGGTCGATCGAGCGGCGCGATTCCAGTTCGAAGGTGTCGGCCACTTTCAGCAGCATGCCGTCGAGCTGGCCGGCTTCCTCGCCCACCTGCACCATCTGCAGCGCGAGGCGCGGGAACAGTTTCGACTGGCCCAGCGCGAGGCTCAGGCCGGCACCGCCCTTGACCTGTTCGTGCGCCGCACCGAGCGCCGCGTCCAGCGCAACGTTGCCGGTGACCTGGCGCGCGATGGTCAGCGCGCCGAGCAGCGGCACGCCGTTGCGCAGCAAGGTGCCCAGCGTGCGGGCGATGCGCGCGGTCTCGACCTTGAGCAGCAGCGGGCCGATCACGCGCAGCCCCAGCAGGCGCGTGTGCCAGGCCAGCCGCGCCGCCGGATCGCGCAGCCGCGCGCGCCACACCAGCCCGCCGCCGATCAGCAGTACCGCGATCAGCCACCACCAGTCCGCCAGCAGGTTGCCCAGCGCCAGCACGGCCGAGGTGATCCACGGGATCGGCACCTGCATGTCCTGGAAGATCGGCACGAACTGCGGCACCACGTAGGCCAGCAGCAGCACCAGCGAACCGAGCACGCCGACCATCAGGAACGCCGGATAGATCAGCGCGTTGGTGATGCTGCCGCGCAAGGCCTGCGCGCGCTCCAGGTAGTCGGCCAGCCGGCGCAGAGTTTCCTCCAGCGAACCGCCCGCCTCGCCCGCGCGCACCAGGCTGATGTAGAGGCGCGGGAACACGCCGTGCTCCTCGTCCAGCGCCGCGGACAGCGTGGTGCCGCCGCGCACGCGATCGCGTACCCGCTCGATCAGCTTCTTCGCCGATTCGCCCTCGGGCAGGTCGAGCAGAATGGTCAGCGCGCGGTCCAGCGGCTGGCCCGCGCCGAGCAGGGTCGCCAGCTGATGGGTGAACAGCGCCAGCTGATCGCCGGTGAACGGCCCGCGCTTGAACATGCCGGCCAAGCCACTGCCGGTCGCCGCGCCCTCCGCCGAGCGCGCCTCCAGCGGCGTGTGCCCCTGGTCCTGCAGCCGTGCGATCACCTCGTCGACGCTGCCCGCTTCCATCTGGCCCTGCAGCGTTTCGCCGGCGTCGTTGACGGCCTTGTAGCGGAACTGGCTCACTTGGCTGGCTCCGCCAGCCGGGAATGGGGAATAGGGAATAGGGAATGGGAAAAGCGGGTCGCCGCGAGTTTGCGGCCCCTGCTCTTCCTATTCCCTATTCCCGATTCCCGATTCTCAGCCCTCCTGCGTGACACGCATCACCTCCTCCAGCGTGGTGATGCCGGCGACGGCCTTGGCGATGCCGTCCTCGTACATGGTGCGCATGCCTTCGGCGCGGGCCTGTTTCTCGATCTCGCCCTCGCTGGCGCGCTGCATCACCAGGCGACGCAGCGGGTCGCTCATGGTGAGGAACTCCATGATCGCGCGGCGGCCGCGGTAGCCGCTGGGGTTGGTCGCGCTGGTGCCGGGTTTCCACAGGCGGATCGGGCGTTCGTCGGTGTATTTCTCCAGTTCGAACTGCGCGATCACCTCGGGCAAGGCCTCGTAGGCAATCGCGGTTTCCGGATCGAGCCGGCGCACCAGGCGCTGCGCCAGGATGCCGTTGATGGTGGAGCCGAGCAGGTAATCCTCCACGCCCATGTCGAGCAATCGGGTGACGCCGCCGGCGGCCGAGTTGGTGTGCAGCGTGGACAGCACCAGGTGGCCGGTAAGCGCGGACTGGATCGCGATGCGGCAGGTTTCCAGGTCGCGCATTTCGCCGATCATGATCACGTCCGGGTCCTGGCGCATGATCGAGCGCAGGGCGCCGGAGAAATCCAGCCCGATCTGCGGCTTCACCTGGATCTGGTTGATGCCTTCGAGCTGGTATTCGACCGGGTCCTCGACGGTGATGATCTTCACGTCGTTGGTGTTGATCTGGCTCAGCGCGGTGTACAGCGTGGTGGTCTTGCCGGAGCCCGTGGGGCCGGTGACCAGCAGGATGCCGTGCGGCTTGTTCAGCACGTCGACGAAGCGCTGCTGGAAGCTGTCGGTGAAGCCGAGCGAGGCGAAATCGAACACCACCGATTCGCGGTCCAGGATGCGCATCACCACCGATTCGCCGAAGCTGGTCGGCACGGTGGACACGCGCAGGTCCAGCTCCTTGCCCTGCACGCGCAGCTGGATGCGACCGTCCTGCGGCAGGCGGCGCTCGGCGATGTTCAGCCGCGCCATGATCTTCACGCGCGAAATCACCGCGGCGGTCGACGACGACGGCGGCGCTTCGACTTCATGCAGGACGCCGTCGATGCGGTAGCGCACCTTCAGGCGGTTCTCGAACGGCTCGATGTGCACGTCCGAGGCGCGCTGCTCCACCGCGCGCTGCAGGATCAGGTTCACCAGCCGGATCACCGGCGCCTCGGAGGCGAGGTCGCGCAGGTGCTCGACGTCGTCCTCCTCGGCGGCGCTGCCGTCGAGGTTCTCCACGATGGTGCCCATCGCCGAACGGCCGGAGCCGTAATAGCGCTCGATCAGGCCATCGATCTCCGAACGCAGCCCCACGCGCAGTGCGACAGGGCGTCCGGCGGCCAGCTCGACCGCGTGCAGCGGATACGGATCGGCCGGATCGGCCACCAGCAGGGCCAGCCCGTCGCTGCCTTCCTGCACGGGCACCACATGCTGCTGCTTGAGAAAGCGCAACGAGAGTTCCAGCTCGGCCGGCGGCAATTCCGGCGCGTCGCGCGCGGCCAGCAGCGGCACCTGCAGCAGTTCGGCCCAGGCCTCGGCCAGGTCGCGTTCGGAAACCAGCCCCAACCGCGCCATCAGCGTGGTGAGCGTACCTTCGGTGGATTCCTCGTGCAGGCGCCGTGCGCGGCCCAGGTCGGAATCCTTCAGCCGGCCGCGCGCGACCAGCCAGGCGCAGACAGCGGCCTCGCGGTCATCGCCCACGCCTGCCCCGCCACCCGCCGGCTCGATGGCTGCCGACATCCGTCACCTCACGTTCAATGCATGCCCGATACGCGGCGCCCCCCGACACCGCGCGGAAAACGCCATTGGTATCACAACGGAGCCTGCGGGGCATTACCCACCGCGAAACGGGGACGACGGGCATCAGACCGCCCGCCGTCCCCACCGTGTCACCAGCCGAAGCCGACACCCACGCCGCCGGATGCCTCGTTGCCGCTCACCGCCGCGCCGAAGGTCAGGTTGGCGCGCGGCGACAGCTGCCGCGAATAACCGACCGACAACGCCGCTTCACCGCGGTAGCCGCCCACACCCACGCCCAGCCGGTTGGGCGTGTTGATGCCCTGCGTGCTGAACGCCATCTGCGCCATCGCCGTGCCCATCGCGCCGACCTGGTCCATGCGCTTGTCGACGCCGTGGAAGCGGTCGTTCATCTGGTCGCGCAAGCCGTTCACGTCGGCGGTGGAGGCGACGTTGGCGAACTTGGCGTCGGCATAGGCGTTGGCGCTGCGCAGGGTCTGCTGCGCGTTGGCGTCGGTGTAGCTCTTGGCCGTCACCAGCGCCTGCTCGACCTGGCCCACGTTGGCCGCGTCGGTGGCCTGGCTGCCGGCCGCCACGTTGGTGACCTGGCGGTTGTTCGCGGCCGTGCCCACCGACACCGTGTTGGCGCGATCGGCCAGCGAACCCTGGCCCAGCGCGACGGCGCCGGAAGCGGTCACCGAGGCGCCTTCGCCCAGCGCCACCGCGTTGGTGGCGCTCGCCGCGACCGTGCTGTTGGCGCCCACGGCGGTGCTGCCGTCGGCGTTCACCCTGGCATTGCCGCCGATCGCGGTGTCGTTCGCGCCGGCGGCCAGGCTGTCACCGCCGATCGCGGTGGCATGATCGCCACCGGCGGAGGCTGCCGAACCGATCGCCAGGCCCCTGGAGCCGGCCAGCACGTTGGCGTCGTCGCTGCCGTCGCCGACCGTATCGATCGCCACCGCGCCCAGCTCCATCGTGCTCTGCCGCAGATCGCCGATCTGCCCCTCGATGGTGGTGACGCGGCCGTCCAACGCGCCGATCGCCGCGGTGTTGGTGGTGATCGCGGCGGTATTGTCGCCCAGCGCGGCGCCGGTCAGGTCGAGTTGCGCCTGCAGCGCATTGAGCTGGTCCAGATTCACCGCATCGGTGCCCTGGGTACCGGCGGCCACGTTGGTGATCTGGCGCTCGAAGCCGGCGCTGCCCACCGACACCGTGTCGGCGCGATCGGCCAGCGACTGCGCGCCCAGCGCCACCGCGTTGTCGGCGGTGGACTGCACCCACGCGCCCGAACCCAGCGCGGTGCCGTTGACCGCGTCGGCGCCGGCCAGCCAGCCGAACGCCGCGGCATAGTCGCCGGTGGCGTAACTGCCGGCGCCCAGCGCGGTCGCGCCGACGCCCGATGCCTCGGTGAAGAACTGCCCGCCGACGGCGCTGCCACCCACGGCCACGCTCTCGTCGCCGCTGGCCGCCGAGTTCTCGCCCACCGCCACGCTGCTGGCGCCACTGGCCGCTGCACCCGTGCCGCTGGCCAGGGAGTAGTCACCGATGGCCATCGAGTTGTAGCCCAGCGCCGTGCCCAGGAAGCCCGGCGCAACGCTGTAGCCGCCCAGCGCGACCGTGCCGGCATTCAGCGCGCCGCTGTCGTAGCCCAGCGCCAGCGATTGTTCGCCAATGGCGCCGCCGTAGCCGTTGCTGTCCTGCGTACCCATGCCGATCGAGAACACGCCTTCGGCATGGCTGTCTGCGCCCAGTGCCAACGCGCCTTGCGCCAGCGCGGTGGCGTTGTTGCCTACCGCGGTGGCCGCGTCGGCGCCGGTGTAGGCCGCGCCGCCGACCGAGGTTGCGCCGGCGCCCTGCGCCCAGGCACCGTTGCCGGTGGCGGTGGCGTTGTCGCCGACGCCGACGGTCTGGTAGCCCAGCGCGATCGCGCCGCGCCCTTCGGCAGCCGCCAGCGAACCGACGGCGATGGAACCCTCACCTTGGGCTTCGGTGGCGAGGAAGCCATTGGCCGGGTCCGGATCGCCGCCGCCAATCGCGATGCCGCCGCGGTCCGATGCCTGCGCGTTGGCGCCGAGCGCCACGCTGTTGTAGCCATCCGCGCCGGAGTTGGCGCCGCCGGCGAACGCGCCCTGCCCGGTGGCGTACGCCAGCGAGCCGACCGCCGTGCTGTCGATGCCGTCCGCGCCGGCGCCGGCGCCCAACGCGGTCGCGCCATAGGCACTCGCCTCGGTGCTGTAGACCGTGCCGTCGGTATCGACATAGTCGCCGCCCACCGCCGTGGCGGAACCATCGGTGGCGCTGGCGTGGGAGCCGAATGCGCTGGCGTTGTCGCCGCTGGCGACCGCATCCACGCCGCAGACGAAGGCGCCGTCGCCGGTGGGCGTGGCCGGCACCGTGGTGGTGACGCCGTCGACGGTGTAGGTGCAGCTCGCGGCTGCGGTCTGCGCGTGGATCGTCAGCGGCGCCAGCGCCAGTGCCAGCACGCCGGCGGCGACCAGGCGCAGGCGCGAACCGCCGCGACGGCCGCGCCGCGAGGCCAGCTCCGATACCACCACCACCGCGCCCAGCGCGGCATTCCAGATCTTGCTGTAGATCGTGTTCATGATTTTGAGATTCCTGTGCGGCGCCGCCCGCGCGACGATGCGCGTGGCGGTGCCTGGCGTGTGATGTGCAGCCACCCGGGCGTGCGGCTTGCGCCGGTCACGCCCGGTGGCGGATTCGGCCCGAACGGGCCGCTTCAGGGTGCGGCGCAGGCCACGTCCACTGCGTTGAAGGCAGCGGCCACGTCGGCCTCGGCATAGCCACGGTCGGTGGCGGCCTGTTCCACTCCGCAGGCGCCGCCGTCGAAGGTTTCGGCCGGGCTCCAGTACAGCGCATTGGCGTCGTGGAACACCTCGAACGCCTTGCGCGTGTTCCAGCCGCTGGTCTTGGCCAGCAGGCAGAACGCGCGGTTGTACACGCCGCTGCTGTAATGAACGTCGAGCGAGTCGTTGTAATCGCGCGCGCTGTCGATGGATGCACCATCGTTGCTCGGCGTGCACATGTCGCGCAGCGCCGCCATGCCCAGCAGCGGCACCGTGGCCGGCTTGACCATGTCCGCGCCGACCATGAAGTCGTTGCTGCCGCGGTCGAAGTACTTCACCGCCTCGCCGGCCATGTCGGAGAACGCCTCGTTCATGCCGCCGGACTGGCCGGTGTATTCCAGCCCCGAATGCTGCTCGGTGAAGCCGTGGCTGATCTCGTGCCCGGTCACGTCCAGCACCACGAAGGGGAAGAAGTACTGGTCGCCGTCGCCGAACACCATCTCGCGGCCGTCCCAGAACGCGTTCTCGTAGTTGGTGCCGTAGTGCACCCACATCGACAGCTGCATCGCCGAGCCGTCGGTGTTCTTCAGCGGTGGCTCGCCGAACCAGGTCGAGTACATGTCGTGCACCACGCCGCCGAAATGATGCGCATCATTGATCGGTGAATATGCGCCGTTGATCGCGTCGCCCTGGCTCACCCACAGCGCCGGATTGCTGCCGGCACAGCCGAACGACCACTGCGTGACGCGCTGGCCGCCGGCCAGGTTGTAGGTGGCCACGTCGGCGTCCTGCAGGTAGCACACGCTGCCGATGCGCACCGCATCGAGGCGCTCGAGACCCGGGCCGGAGTTGTCGTAGTTGTACGAGCCGGTCAGCGCGTTGCCGCCCGGGCCGGTGGCGGTGACCGCGACCGGCGTGCTGCCGCCGCCCGGCGGACGCCGGCCGTGGGCGAGCCCGTCCCACTGCTTGAGCACGGCGCCGGTGTCGGCGTCGACGATCGCGGTCGGTCGCGACGGCTGGCCGTGGTTGTCCAGCACGTAGGACACGCGATAGGTCAGCCGCGGCGCGCGACCGGCCTGCGGGTAGACGAACAGCTCGCTGTCGACATTGCGTGCCGCCAGGCCGGTATCGCCCATGTGCCGGCGCAGCGCGGCGGTAGCGGCGGCGGCCGTCAGCCGCGGCTGCGCCGAAGCGAGTTGCGCGCCGATGTCGCGCTCGGCCGAGCCCGCTACCGACAGCACCGCGCCGCGCGTGTCGCGTTCCACCACCACGCTGCGGCCGTAAACCGGCACGCCGCGCCAGGTCTGCCGCTCGCGCGATTTCAGCGTGCCGTGCGCGGTGCGCAGCTGGCGATCCGCCTGGAACGAGGCGTCCGTCCCCAGGCCCAGTCGGTTCGCCAGCGTTGCAGGCGCGATCCGACCCATCGCACCGGCGTGGATGTGCAGCGGCGTTGCGGCCATGCACGACGCGGCGGTGGCGCCACCCAGAGCCAGGACCAGGGCAGCGACGAGTTTCTTGTTGAGCATTTCCATCCCCCAAAACAGTCAGACGATCTGCCGTGGCGGTGCGCAGGCGCCGCAGCACGGTCAGCTGGATTCCGCCGCCCTCCCCGGAGCGGCGAATCGGCGACCGTAGGAGAGCGGCGCACGGCCCGTCAATTGGAAAAATTCCGAGAACCTGTCCAAACTCGTGTTCTTTCGTCGCCCATTTCCCGCTTCCCGCAGGCCTTTCATGCAGCTCATCGACATCGGCGCCAATCTCGGCCACGAGTCGTTCCGGCACGACTTCGACGCCATGCTGGCGCGTGCGCAGGAGCACGGCGTGAGCCGGATGATCGTGACCGGCGCCTCTGCCGACGGCAGCCGCCACGCGCTGGCCCTGGCACACGACCACGCCGGCCGCCTGTTCGCCACCGCCGGCGTGCATCCGCACCACGCGATCGACTTCGACGACGCCACCGAGGCGCTGCTGCGCGAGCTGGCGCGCGACCCGGCGGTGCGCGCGGTCGGTGAAACCGGGCTGGACTACAACCGCAACTACTCGCCGCGCGAGGTCCAGCTGGCCGTGTTCGAGCGCCAACTGCGGATCGCGGCGGATGTGCACAAGCCGCTGTTCCTGCATCAGCGCGATGCGCACGACGATTTCGTCGCGCTGCTGCGGCGCTGGCGCGACAAGGTGCCCGGCGCGGTGGTGCACTGCTTCACCGACACCGGCGAGGCGCTGCGCGACTACCTCGCACTGGATTGCCACATCGGGATCACCGGCTGGATCTGCGACGAACGCCGCGGCACCCACCTGCGCGAGCTGGTGCGCGAGATCCCCGCGCACCGCCTGATGATCGAGACCGACGCGCCCTACCTGCTGCCACGCACGGTGCGTCCGTCGCCGGCGCATCGGCGCAACGAGCCGATGTACCTGAGGCACATCTGCGAGGAGATCGCCCGCGACCGCGGCGAGAGTCCGGAAGTCACCGCCGCGAACAGCACGGCGACCGCCGAGGCGTTCTTCGGATTGCCGCCGCTGGCGTAGGGCGGCACTGCCCGCCGGATTCCGCGTCCCGAAGAGTGAAGAGCGGCGGGCAGCGCCCGCCCTACACCGTCAGCACGCGCGACTCGCCGGGGGCCAGGCCATCCAGCGTGTGGTCGCCGACGCGCACGCGGATCAGCCGCAAGGTCGGAAAGCCGACCGCGGCGGTCATGCGACGCACCTGACGGTTGCGGCCTTCGCGCAGGGTGAGGCTGAGCCAGCTGGTGGGGATCGCCTGGCGGAAGCGCACCGGCGGGTCGCGCGGCCACAGCCAGTCCGGTTCGGCGGCGAAGGCGGCCTCGGCCGGCAGGGTCGGGCCGTCGTTCAATCTCACG
The DNA here is from genome assembly GCF_052978405.1 of Rhodanobacter sp. UC4438_H5. Classification (NCBI taxonomy): domain Bacteria; kingdom Pseudomonadati; phylum Pseudomonadota; class Gammaproteobacteria; order Lysobacterales; family Rhodanobacteraceae; genus Rhodanobacter; species Rhodanobacter sp. UC4438_H5. Next base: position 3,689,471 of record NZ_CM129672.1, on the reverse strand, counting down.
CCACGGCGCAGCGCGGCCAGCGCGGCTTCGTCGATGCAACCTTCGACCTGGGCCAGATAGGTCTTGGCCTGCTTGTGGCGCGGGTCGGTGAGCCGGTGTGCGAGTGCGCCGTCGTCGGTGAGCAGCAGCAGACCTTCGCTGTCGCGATCCAGCCGTCCAGCCGCATAGACGTCCGTTTGCGCGACGTAATCGGCCAGCGTGGCGCGGCCTTCGCGGTCGGTGAACTGGCAGAGCACGCCGTACGGCTTGTTCAGCGCCAGCAGCATGACGGGTGCAGCGACCGCCCGGATTACCGGGCGGACGTGGCGGCGGCAGTGGCGGCACTCGTCGGCGCGGTCGGCTTGACGAAGCGCAGCGTCATGCGATCCGACTCGCCGATGGCCTGGTACTTCGCCCGATCCTGCTCGCCCAGGGTGAGCGTGGGCGGCAGCGTCCACACGCCCTTGGGATGGTCGTGCGTATCCTGCGGGTTGGCGTTGACCTCGCTGCTGCCGTCGAGCACGAAACCAGCCTCGACGGCCAGCTTCACCACGTAGTCGGTGGGCAGGTAGCCGCTGCCCTTCACCGATTCGAGGCTGGCACCCGGCGCGGCGCGATGGTCGGCCACGCCCAGCACGCCGCCGGGCCGCAGCACCGCGAAGAACGCCTTGAACATGGCCGGCGCGGTACCTGCCTGGACCCAGTTGTGAACATTGCGGAAGGTCAGCACCGCGTCCGCCGAGGCGGGCGGGCCGAACACCGGCGCGTGCGGATCGAACTCGATGATTTTCGCGTTGCCGTAGTGCGCCGGATCGGCGGCGAACAGGCGATGCAGCGCGCTGTCGTCGCGGCGCGCCTCGGCGTCGCGGCGCGGCGCCGTCACCGCGGCGATGTAGTGGCCGTTGTCGTTGAGCAGCGGCGCCAGGATCTCGCTGTACCAGCCACCGCCGGGGGTGATCTCGATCACCGTCTGGTCCGGCTGCACGCCGAAGAACTGCAAGGTCGCCTTGGGATGGCGATAGACGTCACGCGCACGGTTGGCCGGCGAACGCCAGCTGCCCGCCAGCACCTGGTCCAGTTGCGAGGCGGTGAAATCGCTGGCGCTGGTCGGCGGCACCAGCGCATCGGCCGGCTGGTCCGCTTCGGTGGAGGCGCCCGGCGCCACCTGTTGCGCACATGCCGGCAGCGCCAGCGCGGCGATCAGCAGCCAGGCGAAACGCGGCCGCGATCGTGCGCGGGACGAAGAGTTGGCAGGATTCGCTTGGTTCATCGTTGACTCCCTGGCCCGCAGGCCGTCCGGACGCGATGCAGTGGTGGTTCGAATGCGCCACGCGACTGCCCGCCTCCGGCCGAGGCCGTCGCGGGGCAGGTGGAGCACAAAGCGGTTGATGGCGGCCAATATGGCGGAAAGACCGTGCAGACCAGGTGGACAGGTGGAAGCGAGCCGTGCGCCCGCCCCTCTCGCGCACCCATTCTACGGCATCCCGCAGCCCGCAAGAACGGCTCAGTAATGGATCACCGAGCGGATCACCTTGCCGCCGTGCATCAGCTCGAACGCCTCGTTGATGCGCTCCAGCGGCAGCACCTGGCTGATCATCTCGTCGATGTGGATCTCGCCAGCCAGGTAGCGGTCGACGTAGCCGGGCAGTTGCGAGCGACCCTTGACGCCGCCGAACGCCGAGCCGCGCCACACCCGGCCGGTGACCAGCTGGAACGGCCGCGTGCTGATCTCCTGGCCCGCGCCGGCCACGCCGATGATGATCGACTCGCCCCAGCCCTTGTGGCAGCACTCCAGCGCCGAGCGCATCACGTGCACGTTGCCGATGCACTCGAACGAGTAGTCCACGCCGCCATCGGTGAGCTCGACGATGACCTGCTGGATCGGCGTGTCGGGGTAGTCGGCCACGTTGATGCAGTCGGTGGCGCCGAGCGCCTTGGCCATCGCGAACTTTTCCGGGTGGCGGTCGATCGCGATGATGCGTCCGGCCTTGGCCATCACCGCGCCCTGCACCACCGACAGGCCGATGCCGCCCAGGCCGAACACCGCGACGGAGGCGCCGGGTTCCACTTTCGCCGTATTGAGCACCGCGCCGATGCCGGTGGTGATGCCGCAGCCGAGCAGGCAGACCTTTTCCAGCGGCGCGGCCTTGTTGATCTTCGCCAGCGAGATTTCCGGCAGCACGGTGTACTCGCTGAACGTGCTGGTGCCCATGTAGTGCAGCAGCGGCTTGCCGTCGAGCGAGAACCGCGAGGTGCCGTCGGGCATCAGGCCCCGGCCCTGGGTGACGCGGATCTTCTGGCACAGGTTGGTCTTGCCCGAGCGGCAGAACTTGCACTCGCCGCATTCGGGCGTGTACAGCGGAATCACGTGGTCGCCGACCTTGAGCGAGGTCACGCCCGCGCCGACTTCCTCGACGATGCCGCCGCCCTCGTGGCCGAGGATCACCGGGAACTGCCCTTCCGGATCGTCGCCGGACAAGGTGAACGCATCGGTGTGGCACACGCCGGTGGCGACGATGCGCACCAGCACCTCGCCCGCCTTCGGGCTGGCCACGTCGACCTGTTCGATGGAGAGCGGCTGGCCGGCGGCCCAGGCGACGGCGGCACGTGATTTCATGGTTCGACTCCTCGCAATGGATCGGCAACGACCCGCGATGATGGCCTGTTTTCAGCCACTTTGCGCAACTGCGTCAATCGACCGCCGGGTCGTCGGGCCGGAAGCTCGACATCTGCCCCCGGTATTCGGCCGCCTCCGCCAGCAGCCAGTCTCGGAAGCGCTGCAGGCCGCGGTGCTCCTGCGAGCGCGGCGGATACACCAGCCAATAGGCCTCCTTCACCGCCAGGTAGCTGTTGCCCAGCACCTGCAGGCGGCCGGCGTCGATCAGCGACTTCGACGTCACCATCCGCCCCAGCGCCACGCCGAGACCCTCCAGCGCCGCATGGCGCAGCGCGTCGAGGCTGTCGAACTGCGCCACGTAGCGTTTCGGCGGCGTGCCGCCGGTGCGGCCGAACCAGTCGCTCCAGCGGGTCGATTCGCCGGGCTCGCCGAGCAGCGGCCAGCGCGACAAATCGTGCGGATCGACGCCGGCCATCCGCGCGACCAGTGCGGGCGCGGCCACCGGTGCGATCCATTCGCCGAACAGCCTTTCGCAGAGGAGCTCCGGCCACTGGCCGCGGCCGTAACGCAGCGCCACGTCCACCGGTTCGCGCGCGAAGTTCACCAGGGTCGAACCGGATTGCAGGCTGAGCTCCAGCTCCGGATACGCAGCGACCAGTTTCGGCAACCGCGGCACCAGCCAGCTCGACATGATGCCGGGGCTGGCGCTGAGCGTGAGCGCGTCGTGGTGGCGCGTGCGATAGGCGCCGAGCGCGTGCTCGATGCCGTCGACGTGCTCGCCCACCGCTTCCAGCAAACAGTTGCCGTCGACGGTCAGCGTCACCCCGCGCGGCCCGCGCTCGAACAGGCGCCGATCCAGCCGCTCCTCCAGCTGTTTCATCTGATGGCTGAGCGCGCTGACGGTGAGGTTCGCCTCGCGCGCCGCGCGCGACAGATTGCCCTGGCGGGCGATCAGCACGAACTGTTGCAGCAGTCCCAGCGGCAGCTTGCCCATCTTGAATATCTCTCAAGTCTGGCTTGCGAATATATCGCTTTTTGGCGCTTGTCCGCGCGCGTATCTTGAGCACACCCCAAGCCTGACACCCTCCCGAGGAGGCACCCCATGAGCTCGATCTGGAAAGATCTGCTGTTCCTGCACGGCCACCTGCTGCACAAGGACGACCTCGAATGGCGCACGGAAACCCCGGCCGCCGACACCGCCGACACCGAGGCCGTCGAAGCACCCGTCAGCCGCGACGCCAAGGCCGCGGCACTGGCCTGCTGCGCCGCCGTGTGGCCGCGCATCGTGGCGCCGCACTAGCCATCCGCGGCTTGAATGCGGTCTGGAATGCACCATGTGAATGAAGGTGCGCGACAACCGTCGCGCGCCTTTTTCCATGCTCGTTACCAGGAGAGGCGTTCCATGCAACAGCGGTCACTCGGCGGCACCTCCCTTTCGATCGCGCCGCTCGCCTTCGGCAGCAACGTCTTCGGCTGGACGGTGGACGAGCCGCGCGCGTTCGAGCTGCTGGACGCCTTCGTCGATGGCGGCGGCAACCTGATCGACACCGCCGACGTCTACCCGGCATGGGTGCCGGGCAACCACGGCGGCGAGTCGGAGACCATCATCGGCAAGTGGCTGCGGCGCAGTGGCAAGCGCGACCAGGTGGTGATCGCCAGCAAGGTCGGCAAATGGACGCGGCACCGCGGGCTGGCGCCGGTGAACCTGCAGCAGGCGGTGGAGGGTTCGCTGCAGCGGCTGCAGACCGATCACATCGACCTGTATTTCGCGCACGAGGACGACGCCAGCGTGCTGCTGGCCGACACCCTGGGCGGCTTCGCGCGACTCATCGAGCAGGGCAAGGTGCGCGCGATCGGCGCCTCCAACTACAGCGCCGAACGCTTCGCCGACGCACTGGCCGTATCCAGGCAGCACAACCTGCCGCGCTACGACGTGCTGCAGCCGGAATACAACCTGGTCAGCCGCCGCGGCTACGAGGCCGAACTGGAGCCGCTGATCCGCCGCGAAAACATCGGCGTGATCTGCTACTACGCGTTGGCCAGCGGTTTCCTCAGCGGCAAGTACCGCCAGGCGGCCGACCTCGCCGGCCATCCGGCACGCAGCGGTGGCGTGCGCGCCCACCTCAATCCGCGCGGACTCGGCGTGCTGGCTGCGCTGGACGCGGTGGCCGCCGCCCATCACGCCACGCCGGCCCAGGTGGCGTTGGCCTGGCTGATGGCGCGCCCGGGCATCAGTGCGCCGATCGCCAGCGCCACCAGCGTGACGCAATTGAACGAACTGCTCGGCGCCTTGCAGCTCTCGCTGCGCGCCGACGAGATCGCGGCGCTGGATCAGGCCAGCGCCTGATCTGCCGCGATCACGCCATCACGCGGACAACAACCCCAGCGCCGTGTTGAGCGTGGCGCTGGGCCGCATCGCCGCGCCGGCCTTCATCCGGTCCGGGTGGTAATAGCCGCCGATGTCGACCGGCTTGCCCTGCACACGGGCGAGCTCGTCGACGATGGTCGCCTCGTTCTCCGTCAGCGCCTTGGCCAGCGGCGCGAACCTCGCCTTCAGCGCGGCGCTCACGTCCTGCGCCGCCAGCGCCTGTGCCCAGTACATGGCGAGGTAGAAGTGGCTGCCGCGGTTGTCGATGCCGCCGACCTTGCGCGAGGGCGACTTGTCGGTGTCGAGGAACTTGCCGTTGGCCTGGTCCAGCGTCTTGGCCAGCACGTCCACCTCGGCGTTGCCGTGGCGGTTGCCGAGGTGTTCCAGCGAGGCGGCCAGCGCGAGGAACTCGCCGAGCGAATCCCAGCGCAGGTAGTTCTCTTCCAGGAACTGCTGCACGTGCTTCGGTGCCGAGCCGCCGGCACCGGTCTCGAACAGGCCGCCGCCGGCCATCAGCGGCACGATCGACAGCATCTTCGCGCTGGTGCCCAGCTCCATGATCGGGAACAGGTCGGTGAGGTAGTCGCGCAGCACGTTGCCGGTGACCGAGATCGTGTCCAGACCCTGGCGGATGCGCTCGAGCGAAAACTTCGTGGCCGCCACCGGATCCATGATGCGGATGTCCAGGCCGCTGGTGTCGTGGTCCTTCAGGTAGCGCTCGACCTTGGCGATCACCTGGCGGTCGTGCGCACGCTGCGGGTCCAGCCAGAACACCGCCGGCGTGTGCCGCGCGCGGCTCACCGCCAGCTTCACCCAATCCTGGATCGGCGCATCTTTCGTCTGGCACATGCGCCAGATGTCGCCGGCTTCCACGTCATGCTGCAGCAGCACCTTGCCGGCCTCGTCGATCACCTTCACCACGCCGTCGCCAGCGATCTGGAAGGTCTTGTCGTGCGAGCCGTATTCCTCGGCCGCCTGCGCCATCAGGCCCACGTTCGGCACGCTGCCCATGGTGGCCGGATCGAACGCGCCATGCGCCTTGCAGTCCTCGATGGTGGCCTGGTAGACGCCGGCGTAGCTGCGGTCGGGGATCACCGCCACGATGTCCTGCAGCTCGCCCTTCGCGTTCCACATCTTGCCGGAGTCGCGAATCATCGCCGGCATCGAGGCGTCGATGATCACGTCGCTGGGCACGTGCAGGTTGGTGATGCCCTTGTCGGAGTTGACCATCGCCAGCGCAGGACGCTGCGCGTACTCGGCATCGAGGTCGGCCCTGATCGCCGCCTGGGTCGCCTCCGGCAGACTGCCGAGGCGCGCGTACAGATCGCCGATGCCGTTGTTCGGATTGAAGCCGGCCTGCTTCAGCGCGTCGGCATGCTTGATCAGCACGTCCTTGTAGAACTCGCCCACCGCCACGCCGAACATGATCGGGTCGGAGACCTTCATCATGGTCGCCTTGAGGTGCAGCGAGAACAATACGCCCTGCTTCTTTGCGTCGGCGATCTGCGCGTCGATGAACGCGGCCAGCGCGCGGCGCGACATCACCGCCGCGTCGATGATCTCGCCGGCGAGCAGCGTCGTCTTCGGCTTCAGCACGACCTGGCTGCCGTCCCTGCCGAACCACTCGATGCGCACGCTGCCGGCATGCTCCACGGTCACGGATTTCTCGCTGCCGTAGAAATCGCCGCCGTCCATGTGCGCCACGCGGGTCTTCGAATCTGTGCTCCACGCGCCCATCCGGTGCGGATGCTTGCGCGCGTAGTTCTTCACGGAAACCGGCGCGCGGCGGTCGGAGTTGCCCTCGCGCAGCACCGGGTTCACCGCGCTGCCCTTGACCCGGTCGTAACGCGCCTTGATGTCCTTCTCGTCGGCGTCCTTCGGCTCGTCGGGATAATCCGGCAGCGCGTAGCCTTGGCCCTGCAATTCCCTGATCGCGGCCTTCAGCTGCGGCATCGAGGCGCTGATGTTGGGCAGCTTGATGATGTTCGCCTCCGGCGTGGTGGCCAGACGGCCCAGCTCGGCGAGGTCGTCGGCGATGCGCTGGTCCTCGCGCAGGCGCTCGGGGAACAGCGCGATGATGCGCCCGGCCAGCGAGATGTCGCGCGTCTCCACCGCGATGCCGGCGGTGCCGGCGAAGGCAGCGATGATCGGCAGCAGCGACTGCGTGGCGAGGAACGGGGCTTCGTCGGTCAGCGTGTAGATGATCTTGGACGACGTGGACATGGTATGAGTGAACCTCTCTGCTGCCGCGTGGCGCGGGATGGATGTCGTTGCACGCTCGGCGTCATCGCGGCGGCGAAAGACCCGATCATCGCGCGTGCAATCTGCCCATTGTCGCGTTTTAGCGTGCCACGGGAAAGCGCGTCGCCTTCATGTCGTCATGCCCGCCGACCCTTCCACCGCAAAACGAAAGGGACGCGGCGAGCGCGTCCCTTTCGGCGGCCAGGCGCAGGGAGCGTCATGGCTTCACGGAAAAGTCCTTGCTCGCCACCGGCTGCCCGTCCAGCGAGATCTCGATCTTGTAGTCGCCCTGCGGGAAGCCCTCCGGCTGGCTGATCATGAAGGCCGTCGTTTCCGGGCCGGACGCATCGAGCTCCTTGCTGTCCTCGTGCAAGGCCTGGTCCCGCGGGCCGAGCCACCGGGCCGTCAGCGTGGCGTGGCCCGAACCCGTGGTCTCGACCGACGCGTAGATGGTGTCCTTCGGCGCGAAGCTGGTGGCCGTGGCCACGACCTTGTGGTTGGCGTCGACGCTCGAACCCACTTCAAGCGAGGTGAAGCTCACGGCCGCGACGGCGCCCTCATTGGCCAAGCCCGTGCTGGTGGCCGGGGGCGGAAATGCCGGTGGCTCCGGCGAGGTGGACGCTGCCGTTCCGCTCGGCGGCGGACTGGAGGGCACCGGCGAGGCCGGCTCACTCTTGCCGCACGCACCCAGCGCCAGTGCTGCGGCCAGCGACGCGGCAAGCATCAGGGGTTGTCGGGTAGTTTTCATGGGGGCACCTCTTTTCATCGCGGAAAGCCCGGGGTTGCACGGACCCGTCTGGCTTGGGTCCGATCCGGGTTGGGAGTTCGTCGCCAAGCGCGTCGAACACGAGACTTCACCAAGGCACTGCGGGAAGCTGGCGACCACAGGTAACGGCGGCGCGGTAAACGGCTCGTGAGCAGGCCATCAGCACCGCGGTGCGCCGTTCAGCTTGAGGCGGCCAGCTGAACGCGCGATGTCGGCGCGTCGCCTTGGCCGCGCGAGGCTCACGGTTTCGCCGGAATCTTCAGCATCTGCCCCGCCACGAGCCGACCGGGGTCGGCAATGAGGTCGCGGTTCTCGTCCAGGATCCGCCGCCAGCCGTCGGCATTGCCGTAGAAGCGACGGGCGATGCCCTGCAGGTCGTCGCCGGCGGCGACCTCGTAGATGCGGGTCCCGTCCACCGCACCGCTGGCGTGCGACGCGGTATCGGTGAAATCCGCCTTGCCCGCCGGCGACATCCCCGCCGCCTGGCGGCGCACTTCTTCGCGCTGGTCAGTGTCGTGGCCCATGGTTCTCTCCGACTCGATGGGAAGCACCATGGGTAACCAGCGCGACATCAACAGCCCGTGAGCGCGTGTGCCGCGACGTTCATGCTTGCGCGATGGCGATCATGGAAGCGGAACACCCGGCTGCCCGTTCCATCGAGACGTCCCTTCCATCGCAGCACGTGAGACACGGGGAGGCCACGGTGCGCAACGTGTACTATCGAGCCACATGGAAAGGGGAGGGATATGGACGATTTCGGCCCTACCGACCTCAAGTCAATCCTGCATTCCAAGCGCGCCAATATCTACTACCTCCAGCACTGCCGCGTGCTGGTCAACGGCGGTCGGGTCGAATACGTCACCGACGCCGGCAGGCAGTCGCTGTACTGGAACATACCCATCGCCAATACCACCACGGTGCTGCTGGGTACCGGCACTTCGATCACTCAGTCAGCGATGCGCGAGCTGGCCAAAGCTGGTGTCCTGGTCGGCTTCTGCGGTGGCGGCGGCACGCCGCTTTTTTCAGCCAATGAAATCGACGTCGAAGTCGCATGGTTGTCGCCACAAAGCGAGTATCGGCCCACGGAATACCTGCAGGCCTGGGTACGCTTCTGGTTCGACGACGACTTCCGGCTCGCAGCTGCCAAGGCCTTTCAGCACGCCCGCGCGAGACGCATTGCAGATGCGTGGCAACATCGCGCGCTGCGCGACGCGGGCTTCGCCGTGAATCCGGGCCGGCTCACCGAGCTGCTGGCCCGCACCCATCGCCTCATCGACCTTGCGCCTGACAACGCCAGCCTGTTGACTGAAGAGGCTAGGCTGACCAAGGCGCTGTTCAAACTGGCAGTGGATGCCGTGGGCTACGGCGAGTTCACCCGCGCCAAACGCGGTAGCGGCAGCGACCCGGCCAATCGCTTTCTGGATCACGGCAACTACCTGGCCTATGGCCTTGGCGCAACTGCCACCTGGGTGCTGGGCCTGCCGCATGGCTTGGCGGTGTTGCATGGCAAGACGCGCCGCGGTGGACTGGTGTTTGATGTTGCCGACCTTGTCAAGGACGCCACCATCCTGCCGCAGGCATTTCTCTCGGCAATGCGAGGCGACGAGGAGCAGGCCTTCCGCCAGAACTGCATCGAGGCACTAACCCGTAGTGAATCGCTGGACTTCATGATCGACACCTTGAAGGCCGTGGCGCTGGAAACCGCTGCATTGGCTGGCACGGCAAAAAGGGAGCAGGAATGAACGTGCTGTTGGTCAGCCAATGCGATAAACGCGCGTTGACCGAGACGCGCCGCATCCTTGACCAGTTTGCCGAACGCCGTGGCGACCGCACCTGGCAGACGCCGATCACCAAAGCCGGGCTGGACACCCTGCGCAAGCTCTTGCGCAAGACTGCACGCAAGAACACCGCCGTCGCTTGTCACTGGATACGCGGGCAGGACCACAGCGAACTTCTGTGGATCGTCGGTGACGGTCGACGTTTCAACACCGAAGGCGCCGTACCCACCAACAGCACGACCAGCGATGTGCTCCGCAAAGGCGATGAGAACGACTGGAACACTGCGCAGGACATCCGCCTGCTGGCACAACTGGCCGCGCTGCTGCACGACCTCGGCAAGGCCAGCCTCGCCTTCCAGCAACGGCTGCAAGACAAGCTCGACGAACGCAACCGCTACCGGCACGAATGGGTTTCGCTGCGCCTGTTCCTGGCCTTCGTCGGCACCGACAACGACGATGCCTGGCTGGCAAGGCTGGCAAGCGAGGATGAAGCCAGCGAAACGAACTGGACGGCTGCGGGCCGTTATCTGCGCGACGGTGTGGACGAGAATATCGAGCGCCATCCTTTTCGCCGCCTCACTGCCCAAGCGCCTCTTGCCGCCGCCATCGGATGGCTTATCGTCACCCACCATCGCCTGCCGCTCATCCCCGAGCCACGGAGAGACGGCAACGGGCAGGACTGGCTGGGGAAACGCGCGAACCGCTTCGAATCCACGTGGCTGGAGGCACCCTTGGCCAGCGTGGCCCACGACTGGAATGAAATCGACCAGCGCTGCTCGCCGATGGAGGCCCTGCCCTACTGGCAGCTGGCCGGAGCGCTTCCGGTAGTCGCATCCGCGTGGCGAACACAGGCCCGTCGTGCCGCCAAGGCACTGCTGGAACTCAAGTCGCGGCGCAACGAGGACTGGTTGAGCAATCCCTACGCGATGCACCTTTCGCGGCTGTGCCTGATGCTGGCCGACCACCATTACTCCAGCCTCGGCGTAGACAAGGAGCGCAAACCAGCGACCGAGCGCGTGCGTTTCCTGCAGCGTGACCAAGCCGTGTTCGCCAATACCCTGCGTCCCGGCGTGATGAACCAGTCACTGCTGGAACACCTCCTCGGCGTGGGCCATACCGCCAGCCTGATCGCCCACGCGCTGCCCAATTTCGAGCGCTACCTGCCGCGACTGGCCAACCATCGTGGCTTGCGCAAACGCAGCAGCGACGCACGCTTCGCCTGGCAGGACAAAGCCTTCGATGCGGCCACCGGCATGCGCGAGGCAGCACGCGAACATGGTGCCTTCATCGTCAACATGGCTTCCACCGGCTGCGGCAAGACGCTGGCCAACGCCCGCATCCTGTATGCCCTGGCCGACCCGCAACTGGGGTTGCGGGTGAGTTACGCGCTGGGTTTGCGCACGCTTACCCTGCAGACCGGGCGCAGCTATCGCCACGATCTGCACTTGAACGACGACGAGCTGGCGGTGCTGGTCGGCGGCTCCGCCAGCCGCGCCCTGTTCGAGCATTACGAAGCGAAAGCCGAGGCCAGCGGCTCGGCGTCTGTGCAGGCGCTGATCGAGGAAGACAGCCACGTGCTCTACGAGGGCAACGTGGCCGATCACCCTCTGCTGTCACGGGCGCTGGCCAACCCCGAAATCCGCAAGCTGATTTCCGCTCCGATGCTGGTGTGCACCGTCGATCACCTCGCACCGGCCACCGAATCGCTGCGCGCCGGCCGCCAGATCGCACCGATGCTGCGGCTGATGAGCAGCGACCTGGTGCTGGACGAACTGGACGACTATGACCTCGACGACCTGCCCGCACTGACCCGGCTGATGCACTGGGCCGGCCTGCTCGGAAGCCGCGTGGTGTTGTCCTCGGCCACATTGCCGCCGGCTCTGGTGGAGGGCATGTTCATGGCTTATCGCGCCGGTCGCCGCCACTACCAGCGCAACCACGGGCGCGATGGCGGTGCCGAGCGACCGGTCGAGGTGCCTTGCCTGTGGACGGACGAATTCGGCGCACAAACCGAGATCCTTGCCGACGCTGACGGCTTCGCTGCGGGCCATGCGCGCTTCGTCAGACGCCGCGTGGCCAAGCTGCAATCCGTCGAACCCTTGCGCCTCGCCGAACTGCTGCCGATCGACATCGCCGCCAAACAGCCCGAGCGCATCCATGCCGAGTTCGCCGGGCACGTACGCGACGCCTGCCTGCGCCTGCACCGCGATCACGCCCACTCCGACCCCGTCACCGGCAAGCGCGTCAGCTTCGGCCTGGTACGCATGGCCAACATCGACCCGATCTTCGACGTGGCCAGCACGCTCTACACGCAGGCCGCGCCGGAAGGTACGCGCATCCACCTGTGCGTGTATCACGCCCGCTTTCCGCTGGCACAGCGCTCGGCCATCGAAGCCATGCTGGATACCGCGTTCAATCGGCGCAGCGAAGACGCGGTATGGCAACTGCCGCAGGTCCGGCACACGTTCGACACGCATGCCGAACATGACCATCTGTTCGTCGTGCTGGCTTCGCCGGTATGCGAGGTGGGCCGCGACTGGGATGCCGACTGGGCGGTGGCCGAGCCGTCCTCGATGCGCTCGCTGATCCAGCTCGCCGGCCGCGTGCAGCGCCACCGCCGCAAGCCGCCGCAAACGCCCAACGTGCTGGTGTTCGACACCAATCTCAAAGGCATCGAACAGCGCGACGGCCGCCAGCCGGTATTCGCCCGCCCCGGCTTCGAGACGGAGCGCGACAACGGCCGCTTCCTGCTGGCTAGCCACAGCCTGCGCATGCTGTTGGCCGAGAACGAATACCGCCATCTCGACGCCCAGCCACGCATCCAGCCGCGCGCAACCGAACTGCAGCCGCGCGATCGCTGGGTGGATCTGGAGCAGGCGCGCATCCGCGCCGCCATGCTGCCGGTGCCGCCTACGCCCACCACTCATTCCACACGCCGCAGCGCCGTTCCAGCCCCGCGACTGGAACGCGACTACGCGCCCGCGGCTTGGGAACACCCACACGCCGCGCTCGCCGGCGTGCTGCCGCAACAGCAACCGTTCCGCCATGACGAGCAACCCGGCACCACGCTGGCATGGCTGCCCGATGAGGATGAAGACGATCTGCTGCCGCATCGCGTGGAAGACGCGCCGGGCAGTCGCCGCGGTGAAAAACTCTACGTCCCCGCCAGGGAGCTGCTTCACGAGGTCACGTTGAGCGTTGCGCCAGGTATCAGCTGCTGGGGCGAGTTCGACCTGCCGTCGCTGGTGGGCGAACAGGCCGAAGCGCAGGACCTGCCGCTCGATCTCGCCGCTCGCAGGTTCACCACCGTGGAAGTGCCTTCTCTCAAAGAGAACCATCAAGGCTGGCGCTGGCACCCATGGCTCGGCTTCACCAGACAACGCTGAGGAAGATCAATGCCAGGGATCAACCAGGGGAATGCCGCAACCTTCGAAATCGCGCAAGTTGCGCGTGGCCAGGGTGGCGCCGTGCGATCGTGCAATGCCGGCAATCATCACATCGGATTGGTCGACCGGACGTCCCTGGGCGCGCCGCTCCGCGGCGATGGCGGCGTGCGTATCGGCGGCCGCCTCATCGTAAGGCAGCACGCGCCCCGCCATGTCGACCGCAAAGATCGCCGCGACCTCCTGCTGCAGGCGCGTCTTGCGCTGACCGTCGGGCAGGATCAATACCCCATACAACATCTCGCCGCGCGTCACCGCTGTCGTGAACAGGTTCGAGCGCGCCTGCCGGTTCAGCCATGCCACCACGCGCTCGTCCGGCTGCGGCCGCATGAACTCCGACAGCACGTTGGTATCCAGCACGATCACTCGCCGAAGTCCGGCGGATCGCCCTGCGGCTCACGCGGCGGCAACTCCAGGTCGACGCCCCCGAACGGTTCCACGCGGGTGCGGATGGCGACATACAGCGACGCACCCGAATCTTCCTCAACACGATTGGCCAAGGCGGCGCGCAGGATGCTGCGCGCCTCCTCCTCCATCGAGCGCCCATGCCGTGCCGCCCGCACGCGCAGGCGCGCCTTCAGGTCGTCGTCCAGGTTTCGAATGGTCATGGTGGCCATGGCTGGGCCTCCATAAGTGATTGCAATGACTGCATTGTAATCACTCACTTCGGGCGATGCCACGCTCGAAAACCGTCGCAAGTACTGAGATCACCCGGGGCTAGAACTTCTTAACGATGGAAAACCGCAAAGGGAGAGGGGAATGAGCGAACTGACTGACCGAGGAAAGGCCTTCCGCGCCACCATCACCGGCTTCATCGAAGCCCGGCGCGAGGCCAAGCTGAAAGGCAAGGAAGACGATGCCGACACGGCATCGAAATACGAGTACACCACTTGGTTGGCCGATGCGGCACGACGGGTGGGCCAGATCCAGGCCGTGACCCATGTGCTCAAGGCCACCCACCCGGACGCGCGCGGCAGCAGCCTGCATGTCGCCCCGTCCGGCCTGCCGCGGCATACCGAAATCGGCAGCCACCTGCTGGGTGAGGGCTACGCAGAGGACGTGGTGGGCAATGCTGCTGCACTGGACGTGTTCAAGCTGCTCAAGCTAGAGGTGGATGGCCGCCGCCTGCTCGACTGGATGCAGGCCGGCGATACCGACCTGCAGGCCGCGCTGTCCAACGACGTCGAACAGGCTCAAGGCTGGATGAAAGCCTTCGCCTCGTTGGTGCGCGAAGAAACGCAGCCGTCCAGCCATCCCATGGCCAAGCAGCTCTATTGGCTGGTCGGCGAGGATCCGCAGGACGACGCCCACTACCACCTGCTGCAGCCGATGTTTTCCAGCTCGCTGGCCCATGCCGTCCACGCCGACATCCAGGATGCGCGCTTTGGTGAAGCCAACAAGGAAATGCGACAAGCCAGACGCGACAACAAGCCGGCCGATGTCATCTACCGCGACTACCGCGACCTCGTCGCCCGCAAGCTGGGTGGCACCAAGCCACAGAACATCTCGCAACTGAACAGCGAGCGCGGCGGCGTGAACTACCTGCTGGCTTCGTTGCCGCCACCGGCTTGGAAACCGGGTGCCGCGATGAACCTGCTCAGGCTCGATTCGGTGTTCGGGGAAAGGCATGGCGAGTTGAACCGGTTCGGCGGGATGCGCGAGTTGCTGCGCACCCTGACCGCCTTCCTCAAGGCCAACCCTGACCCCACCATGGAAACCCGCAACCATCGAGAGACCATCGAACAAGCCATCGGCCAAGAGTTGGCCATGTTCGGCGTGGCGATTCGAGGAAGCTACCCAGCCGGCTGGACGCGGGACGAGGCCTGCCAGTTACCGCTGTGCGAGCAACTCTGGCTCGACCCCGACCGCTTCGAGCTGCCGGAACGCAACGATCCATGGCATCCACACTGGCAAGAGGACGACCTCGCCTTCAAGCAAGCTTATGAGCATGGCGACTGGGCCGACGAAGTAGCGGTTCGCTTCGGCCTCTGGCTCAACGGTCAACTCCGCAAGCGTAGCGACAAACTGACCATGCTCGGCGAGGCGGAAATGCGTCACTTCGCCCGGCAGGCCATCCTCGACGTGGCCTGGCCCATCCCGTTGCAACCCCGCGCCAAGGCAGGTGCCGCATGAATACGCTTCCGCACTTCACCCATCTACTGGTGTTGCCGCATCTCAAGGTGCACAACGCCAACGCTGTCTCCAGCCCGTTGACTCACGGTTTCCCGTCCATCACTGCCTTTCTCGGGCTGATGTGGGCACTGGAACGCAAAACCCGCGCCGCCGGGCTGGATCTGGAGTTCGGTGCCGTGGGCGTGGTCTGCCACGACCGGCAGGAGCAGACCACCGAGGGTGGCTTCGTCAAAAGCTTCCGGCTCACCCGCAACCCGATTCAGCGTGATATCGAGCGGAAACTCATAGACAAGGATGGAAGAGCCGCTATGCCTGCCATCGTCGAGGAAGGTCGCATCCACCTGGACCTCAGTATGGTGCTGGCGGTGAACGCCGGGGCATGGGACAGGGACGCGCAGCAGCACGATCTGGAAACCATCCTCGACCTGTTGCAAGGCATGCGCATCGCCGGTGGCACGCTGTTGCCGGCTACGCAAGCGGCGGCTTCGCGTCATCGCCCATGGCTGGCCAACTTCACCGGCGACAGCGACGACCAAGCCAGGGAGTTCCGCAAGCTGCGCGCTCGCCTGTTGCCAGGCTCGGCATTGGTGGCCCGCGACGACCTGATCGACAGCCGGCTGGACGAGTTGCGCAAGCAGTCGCCACAAGCCACGCGTCTCGATGCGTGGCTATCGCTCTCGCGCATCAATTGGCATTACGACGCCAAGGCCAATGAAGGCAATGGTGGCTGGCAAAACGATCGCAAGAAAGGCTCGGGCTGGGTCGTGCCCATTCCCGTGGGCTACGGCGCTCTCGGAGAACTGCACGATGCGGGCACCGTGGCCCACGCGCGCGACGCCACCACGCCCTTCCGCTTCGTCGAAAGCCTGTATTCCATGGGCGAATGGATAGGCCCGCACCGCCTGCATGCACCGCAAGACCTGCTCTGGTACGCCGACAGCCGTCCCGACGAAGGACTGTACCGCTGCCGCAACAACTACCGCTCCGCCGACACCACTCTCTGACACGACAAGGAATTCCATCATGGCCAATGAACTCAAGACCGCTTCCGTCCTCGCCTTCGAGCGCAAACTCGACCCTTCCGATGCACTGATGTCCAGTGGCAACTGGAGCGCACGCACCGAGTCGCAAAACTGGACGCCCATCACGCTGCGCGCAAAATCCGTGCGCGGCACCATCTCCAACCGCCTGAAAGGTGGCGCAACAGACCCGGCCAAACTGGATGCAGCCATCCAGAACCCCAACCTGCAAACCGTAGACGTGGCCACCCTGCCCGCCGATGCCGACACGCTGAAGGTTCAGTTCACCCTGCGTGTGCTGGCCGGCACCGGGCAGCCCTCCGCCTGCAACGATGCCGCCTATCGGCAGAAACTGTTGGCCACCGTGGCGGGCTACGTCCAACAGAACGGTTTTGCCGAATTGGCCAACCGCTACGCCGCCAACCTCGCCAACGGCCGCTTCCTGTGGCGCAACCGCATCTGCGCGGAGCAGGTAGAAGTGACCGTGGCCCACATCGAGAACGGCCAGGCAAAAACCAGTTGGACCTTCGATGCACTGACCCATTCGTTGCTCGACCTCAAGGCGCCTTCCGCGGAAGCCAAGCCACTGTCCGAGCTGGCAGCACTCATCGCCAACGGCCTCGCCGGCAATAGCCATGTGCTGCTGCAGGTCACTGCCTTCGTGCGCATCGGCGCCGGGCAGGAGGTGTTCCCCTCGCAGGAGCTGATCCTGGACCGCGGCCGCAGCGACAAGAGCAAGACGCTGTACGATGTCGATGGCGTGGCCGCCATCCACTCGCAGAAGATCGGCAATGCGCTGCGCACCATCGACACCTGGTATCCCGAAGCGGCCGCGAACGGCCCCATTGCCATCGAGCCCTACGGCTCAGTCACTACCCAAGGCAAGGCATATCGCCAGCCCAAGGAAAAGACCGACTTCTACAACCTTCTCGACAACTGGATCATCAAGGACAAGGCGCCCGAACCCGACCAGCAGCATTTCGTGATCGCCACCCTGATCCGCGGCGGCGTGTTCGGCGAAGCGAACTGACGCCATGACCACGCACTACATCGACCTCAAGGTCGTTCCCGACCCTGAATCGGGACCGACACAACTCTTGGGCGCGCTCTACGACAACCTGCATCTTGCATTGGTGCAGCAGCGCCGGGACACCATCGGTATCAGCTTCCCCGACTACAGCTTGAGCCCGCGCACGCTGGGCACCACGCTTCGTCTTCATGGTAGTCAAGCCGATCTGCAACAACTGATGGCCACCGACTGGCTAAAAGGTATGCGCGATCACGTCCGCACAAAGGAGATCGCCGCTTCGCCCACCGACGCGCCGCACCGCACCGTGCAACGCAAGCAATTCAAGACCAATGCCGATCGGCTGCGACGACGGCGCATGCGCCGCAAGGACGAAACCATGGAACAGGCCAGGGATGCCATTCCCACCAGCGTGGAACGCCGCCCTGATCTGCCCTACATCCACCTACACAGCCGAAGTACCCGACAACCTTTCTGCCTGTTCATCGCGCTCGGCCCGCTCCAGCCCGAGGCCACCGCCGGTCCCTTCAACAGCCACGGACTTGGCGGCCCAGCCACCGTGCCCTGGTTCTGACCCATTTTTTTGAAACACGCAACAAGTCAGCACATTCAACCACTTGGAAGCCAGCTCTCATCAAAGGGAGCTGGCTTCCTTCTTTGCGCTTTGCCGTGGCGAGTCAGATACTTGGATGAGTTCCGCTCTAGTTCGCTGCCGCGCAGGCAGCTCAGAAAATACAGCATAGGATGACAGTACCAGGCGATTAGTTCGCTGCCGCGCAGGCAGCTCAGAAAATCGGGACGGCGGCGGCAATTTGTCTGCACAAGTTCGCTGCCGCGCAGGCAGCTCAGAAAAGAAACCGCCAGTACACCGCGAAATCGTGGGCGTTCGCTGCCGCGCAGGCAGCTCAGAAAACGTTGATCACGTCCTGCCGGCGCGCGGAGATGTTCGCTGCCGCGCAGGCAGCTCAGAAATCACGCGCTACCCGAAAGAGGTTGCGGACGTGGTTCGCTGCCGCGCAGGCAGCTCAGAAAAACCTTCATCAACGCCGATCCCTGTTAGGGGTGTTCGCTGCCGCGCAGGCAGCTCAGAAATGGCCGGCTCGCTGCGCAAAGGTCTAAACATGGTTCGCTGCCGCGCAGGCAGCTCAGAAATTGGCCGTCATCTTCAGTTCGCGGGTGATTTCGTTCGCTGCCGCGCAGGCAGCTCAGAAAAAGATCGGCGCCCGGGCGATCAATGCGCGGGCGTTCGCTGCCGCGCAGGCAGCTCAGAAATTCCGCCACGTCTCAGCATTGGCGACCGAATCGTTCGCTGCCGCGCAGGCAGCTCAGAAAAGCACAGCGTGACCTCGCTCTCACCTTCGTCAGTTCGCTGCCGCGCAGGCAGCTCAGAAAATTTATTCTTCAGGCCCATCTCAGCTCTCCTCGTTCGCTGCCGCGCAGGCAGCTCAGAAAAGCCGCCGCGAGGAGATGGCGCTCGCGTTCGAGTTCGCTGCCGCGCAGGCAGCTCAGAAAAACGAGACCGCGGCGATGAACAAGGTCATCAAGTTCGCTGCCGCGCAGGCAGCTCAGAAAACGCCGCAGCGCGCGTTGGGGTCGATGTAGCTGTTCGCTGCCGCGCAGGCAGCTCAGAAATTGGATCGACCTCGTACACGCTGACCTGGAAGGTTCGCTGCCGCGCAGGCAGCTCAGAAAAGGCGCGGAATCCGTACAGGTGGAATCCATACGTTCGCTGCCGCGCAGGCAGCTCAGAAAATCTGCGCGCGGGTTTTCAACTTCGCTGTGTAGTTCGCTGCCGCGCAGGCAGCTCAGAAAAGCCCGCCAGCGCCGCGTTGTTGCCATTCTGTGTTCGCTGCCGCGCAGGCAGCTCAGAAATTGCCTGCCGCGCTGAAAGGTTGGCATGGACAGTTCGCTGCCGCGCAGGCAGCTCAGAAAATACGCGAGAAAGGTGGCGAGATGAAATACACGTTCGCTGCCGCGCAGGCAGCTCAGAAATGAATGATCCCGTGCGATATGCCGTAGGAGTCGTTCGCTGCCGCGCAGGCAGCTCAGAAAAATTGCGCACGTAGTAGTCCCATGCACCCTGCGTTCGCTGCCGCGCAGGCAGCTCAGAAATAGGCGAGAACGGCCGAGGAAGCAGCTACCGCGTTCGCTGCCGCGCAGGCAGCTCAGAAAAGGAACGGCAGGCGCCGGCAGATAGCGGCTTCGTTCGCTGCCGCGCAGGCAGCTCAGAAAGCATCGCACCCCCTACCCACGCGCTTCCTCCCGTTCGCTGCCGCGCAGGCAGCTCAGAAAATGGTCACCTGCAGCGCGGTCAGCGGCGGGGTGTTCGCTGCCGCGCAGGCAGCTCAGAAAAACCCGCTGCCACAGCACACGTCGCAGTTCTGGTTCGCTGCCGCGCAGGCAGCTCAGAAAATTGCCAATGCCTGCCGCAGTTGTGACAACGTGTTCGCTGCCGCGCAGGCAGCTCAGAAAATGACCACAAAGGCCACTGAGGACACCTTCAAGTTCGCTGCCGCGCAGGCAGCTCAGAAAGCCAACTATGCGCCGAACACCTCCCCTGTTCTGTTCGCTGCCGCGCAGGCAGCTCAGAAATGTCGCAAGGCAAGCGCCGCCGATGCGACCAAGTTCGCTGCCGCGCAGGCAGCTCAGAAAATGCTGGAAACCCACGAGCCGTGGGTGATCCCGTTCGCTGCCGCGCAGGCAGCTCAGAAAAGAGAAAATCCGGTGACGGCATCGCCGTTGCCGTTCGCTGCCGCGCAGGCAGCTCAGAAATATCCGAGTCGGACGCCAAGCGGGGTGGGCGAGTTCGCTGCCGCGCAGGCAGCTCAGAAAAGCGACAGCGCGACCATCGCGGTCCACGCGAGGTTCGCTGCCGCGCAGGCAGCTCAGAAATGATCGGCCTCTTTCTCGATCTCGCTGGAGTCGTTCGCTGCCGCGCAGGCAGCTCAGAAATAGTCGGCAAGCCGTCCGTGGTCATCGCCGGCGTTCGCTGCCGCGCAGGCAGCTCAGAAAATCACGCGACCTCCTGCACGGCAGCCATGCAGGTTCGCTGCCGCGCAGGCAGCTCAGAAAGCCGACTGCGCGATGTAGGCCCGGCGGTTGTCGTTCGCTGCCGCGCAGGCAGCTCAGAAATGATCGCCGCCGCGCCTAAAGCGCTGGTGCTCGTTCGCTGCCGCGCAGGCAGCTCAGAAAAGGCACCGCCGCGCGCGAAAGGCGGCACGGAAGTTCGCTGCCGCGCAGGCAGCTCAGAAATGCGCGCGCTGCCTGTCCTGCCATGTCGCGTAGTTCGCTGCCGCGCAGGCAGCTCAGAAATGGTCCGTGCCGCCATAGTGGTTACTCGGCGAGTTCGCTGCCGCGCAGGCAGCTCAGAAAAACCGCCTGCGCGACATGTGGAACGGTCTGCCGTTCGCTGCCGCGCAGGCAGCTCAGAAAAAGAAGAAGGTGGAAACCCGTGCCGTGACCAAGTTCGCTGCCGCGCAGGCAGCTCAGAAACTGCCCCGAGGAAGTCGAAGCAGCACACCAGGCGTTCGCTGCCGCGCAGGCAGCTCAGAAAAAAACCCTGCACTTCTGTTGGCCCACCACTGGGTTCGCTGCCGCGCAGGCAGCTCAGAAATCTGGGAGCCATGGCGCCCGCCTGGTGCTGAGGTTCGCTGCCGCGCAGGCAGCTCAGAAATAACACATCATCCAGCGTCGATGCGTGATCCTGTTCGCTGCCGCGCAGGCAGCTCAGAAAAGTGGATGACCCCACGCGTTGCCGGCCAGCCCGTTCGCTGCCGCGCAGGCAGCTCAGAAAAAAGCTGGCTTGAACGAGGTTCAGCAGAGGACGTTCGCTGCCGCGCAGGCAGCTCAGAAATTGTACGTCAACGACAAAGCGCCAGACGGATAGTTCGCTGCCGCGCAGGCAGCTCAGAAATCGGCCGCGATCTCATCGCAACGATCTTCAATGTTCGCTGCCGCGCAGGCAGCTCAGAAAAGCGCCAGGGCGATGTCGCCGATGTGCGTGATGTTCGCTGCCGCGCAGGCAGCTCAGAAAAGGCTGCAGCGGCAGCACGTTGGCCGGCAGGTGTTCGCTGCCGCGCAGGCAGCTCAGAAACTATGAATGGCATGAGTCTGATCTTTCGCCCAGTTCGCTGCCGCGCAGGCAGCTCAGAAAAGTTCCTGCACCCGTACGCCTTCGACCTGATCGTTCGCTGCCGCGCAGGCAGCTCAGAAATAGACCCCGGTGCTGAAACGGTGAAGTCTCGCGTTCGCTGCCGCGCAGGCAGCTCAGAAAGCACGGATCGGCGCCAGCCCTAGCAGCTCATCGTTCGCTGCCGCGCAGGCAGCTCAGAAAGTTGCGATTGGCGGCCCGCGTCCGCACGGATCGTTCGCTGCCGCGCAGGCAGCTCAGAAAAGTACACGACCGAGCTCGATAGCGTCCCCGGCGTTCGCTGCCGCGCAGGCAGCTCAGAAAGTGACTTCTTCCTGACCTCCACCGAGGCCAGCGTTCGCTGCCGCGCAGGCAGCTCAGAAAGTCGAGCGCCTGAACCTGTGCCTGTACGCACAGTTCGCTGCCGCGCAGGCAGCTCAGAAAGAACAGCACGTGGTCGTTGTCCGGCGCCTCGAGTTCGCTGCCGCGCAGGCAGCTCAGAAAGCCTCGACGCGCCATTCGAAGTAGCCCGATGCGTTCGCTGCCGCGCAGGCAGCTCAGAAAATGCGGCTGGCGCCGGTGTCGCCGTTGCTGGCGTTCGCTGCCGCGCAGGCAGCTCAGAAATGCACCTGCCCGAAGGCGCCACCCTGGTGGTGGTTCGCTGCCGCGCAGGCAGCTCAGAAAGCGTGCAGCCACCGGTGCACGGGTCGGAAATCGTTCGCTGCCGCGCAGGCAGCTCAGAAATGGCACGGCCCCGGCAGCGTGCTGCTGCGCCGGTTCGCTGCCGCGCAGGCAGCTCAGAAATCCGCACGGATGCGGTCGGCCTTTTCGGTGTCGTTCGCTGCCGCGCAGGCAGCTCAGAAAATCGAAGCCCACCTTTCGGAGAACACCCATGAGTTCGCTGCCGCGCAGGCAGCTCAGAAAGTGTAGTCGGTGCCGGCGGTGAGCGTGAGCGGGTTCGCTGCCGCGCAGGCAGCTCAGAAAATGCGGTGCAGCGTCCCGCGCGAGACCCCCATGTTCGCTGCCGCGCAGGCAGCTCAGAAATCAATGCGTCGGTGGATTCGTGGGCGTGGACGGTTCGCTGCCGCGCAGGCAGCTCAGAAAATGTCAGCGCGATGGCGGCGTAGTTGCGCACCGTTCGCTGCCGCGCAGGCAGCTCAGAAATCCCGAGCGCGTCCCGGCCGACGTCGATCCCCGTTCGCTGCCGCGCAGGCAGCTCAGAAAGCGAAGTAGTCGCGCAGGGTCGCGCCGGACTCGTTCGCTGCCGCGCAGGCAGCTCAGAAAAGCCCGCGGTTCCGCAACTCGTTCAAGCAGCCGTTCGCTGCCGCGCAGGCAGCTCAGAAAACGCGCATCACGGCGCGCGCGTCGGTCAGGTCGTTCGCTGCCGCGCAGGCAGCTCAGAAAAGGATGGGGTCGGCCTGGCCGTACAAGCCGAAGTTCGCTGCCGCGCAGGCAGCTCAGAAAATCACGAACGTCCGAGTCAGCTCGAAGGCGTCGTTCGCTGCCGCGCAGGCAGCTCAGAAAAAGCTCCAGGCTGTTGCGATCGAGCAGCGCCTGTTCGCTGCCGCGCAGGCAGCTCAGAAAATGTACCGCACTGTACGAACGGACGTCGAGCGGTTCGCTGCCGCGCAGGCAGCTCAGAAAACCCGCCAGCACAGGCGGCGCAGGTCGATCCAGTTCGCTGCCGCGCAGGCAGCTCAGAAACGAACTCAACCGCGATGCGGCGCGCCTCGCTGCGTTCGCTGCCGCGCAGGCAGCTCAGAAATTACAAACTCCGAAGCCGCAGCAGCTTGAACAGTTCGCTGCCGCGCAGGCAGCTCAGAAACGATAAATCGGCTGGGGTCTTTGCGTTCAATTGTTCGCTGCCGCGCAGGCAGCTCAGAAAATACGCGAGAAAGGTGGCTAGATGAATTACACGTTCGCTGCCGCGCAGGCAGCTCAGAAAATCATGTCGCAGGCATTCGACGGGCTCTCGTCGTTCGCTGCCGCGCAGGCAGCTCAGAAAACGGGGATTCAGGCCCTGCGGCGCGCGGCCGTGTTCGCTGCCGCGCAGGCAGCTCAGAAAAGGTCGAGCTTGCCGTGCGCGCACTGGAGGCGGTTCGCTGCCGCGCAGGCAGCTCAGAAAAGAACGCGCGCCGGTACATCGCCATAATCACCGTTCGCTGCCGCGCAGGCAGCTCAGAAAAGACGCCGGAACCCATCGAGCGGAAGGTGAGGGTTCGCTGCCGCGCAGGCAGCTCAGAAAAATCGCCGGAAGTTCGGGCTGCATCTCGGCCAGTTCGCTGCCGCGCAGGCAGCTCAGAAAATAATCAGCGGTTTGCGAATAACCATACGCGAGGTTCGCTGCCGCGCAGGCAGCTCAGAAATTCCTTCACGCGGACGAGTTCGGTCAGTTCGAGTTCGCTGCCGCGCAGGCAGCTCAGAAAATTGAGAGCGAGTGGTACATCCGCGGAAGTGAGTTCGCTGCCGCGCAGGCAGCTCAGAAATGACGCCCATGACCCCCTACATCGCCGAGCTGGTTCGCTGCCGCGCAGGCAGCTCAGAAACAGCTACGGAGAAAGACATGAGCGCGGTCATCGTTCGCTGCCGCGCAGGCAGCTCAGAAATATCGCGGATCGGGGTTTCGGGCTGGGGGCAGGTTCGCTGCCGCGCAGGCAGCTCAGAAATTCGCCGGCCAGTACCAGCAGTCACCATCCACGTTCGCTGCCGCGCAGGCAGCTCAGAAAACAGCATCGGCAACAGGTATTCCGCGAACGACGTTCGCTGCCGCGCAGGCAGCTCAGAAATGAATCTTCTGCTGGATCGCTTCGACGCGCAGGTTCGCTGCCGCGCAGGCAGCTCAGAAATTTCCCACGGAGCCATGCCATGACTGTTGCACGTTCGCTGCCGCGCAGGCAGCTCAGAAAAAGTCGCGCCGGTCCTCGAAGAACTCCGCCTTGTTCGCTGCCGCGCAGGCAGCTCAGAAATGCGCGAACTTGCGGAGCTGTGGAAGGCTGGCGTTCGCTGCCGCGCAGGCAGCTCAGAAAGCTGTTCTGTGTTGCGATCTGCTGGGCAATCTTGTTCGCTGCCGCGCAGGCAGCTCAGAAAGGAGGATGCGGCTGCCCCTGCGCTGCCGGCAAGTTCGCTGCCGCGCAGGCAGCTCAGAAATTGGGCGAAGGCTTCCCGAAAGGCTTCGTCGAGTTCGCTGCCGCGCAGGCAGCTCAGAAATTTGGCTGAGCCACTCGCGAAGTACTCGCAGCGTTCGCTGCCGCGCAGGCAGCTCAGAAATGCTGTTCGGCCGCGCCCTGCATACCCTGGTGGTTCGCTGCCGCGCAGGCAGCTCAGAAAAGTCGGGCTTGCGATCGTTGTGCAGGTCGATGGTTCGCTGCCGCGCAGGCAGCTCAGAAATGCTCGGCATCGACCCGGTGCGCCTCCCGCTCGTTCGCTGCCGCGCAGGCAGCTCAAAAATTCAGGTCAATCATGGTCATCTCCTTCATGGTGTTCGCTGCCGCGCAGGCAGCTCAGAAAACGACCCGAACACCGAGACCGACACGCCGAACGTTCACTGCCGCGCAGGCAGCTCAGAAAACCAAGGCCGCGCTGCGCATCGCCATCAGCGGGCTCGCTGCCGCGCAGGCAGCTCAGAAAATGTCGCGGAACACGCTGCCCTGACGGTCGATGTTCGCTGCCGCGCAGGCAGCTCAGAAATTGTAGCCGTTGGGGGCCACGGCATACCACTTGTTCGCTGCCGCGCAGGCAGCTCAGAAAGCGTCGTTCTACGTGCAGGCCATCCGCACGGAGTTCGCTGCCGCGCAGGCAGCTCAGAAAGCATAGGTGACGCGGTTGCGCACGCGCGAGACGTTCGCTGCCGCGCAGGCAGCTCAGAAAAAGACGCGCATTGAGACCGGGCTCAGCAACGAGTTCGCTGCCGCGCAGGCAGCTCAGAAAAGGATGGCTGGCCCATGCGCTGTGGCCATCGTTCGCTGCCGCGCAGGCAGCTCAGAAATGCAGCGTAAGTGCGCCGCCGCGGCCCGCCTTGTTCGCTGCCGCGCAGGCAGCTCAGAAAAACGCGAAGCCATGCAGCGCCGCATCCGGGGCGTTCGCTGCCGCGCAGGCAGCTCAGAAAGAAATGGGCGGACAGCCGCGCGTGGAAGACGTGTTCGCTGCCGCGCAGGCAGCTCAGAAAAGATCGTGGATCTTGGCCGCCCGGACCTGGTTGTTCGCTGCCGCGCAGGCAGCTCAGAAAAGAGATGCCGCTGATCTGCAAACCCATTTCCCGTTCGCTGCCGCGCAGGCAGCTCAGAAACGCACCATCCGCGGCGAGTACCAGATCGGTCCGTTCGCTGCCGCGCAGGCAGCTCAGAAAGATAGTTAGGGCGCTGCCCTACGGAGAATGAAGTTCGCTGCCGCGCAGGCAGCTCAGAAAGCGAGGCATAACACCTGATTAGACGGCGAATCGTTCGCTGCCGCGCAGGCAGCTCAGAAAGCCCAGGCGTTCATCCTCCCGCCCGACCCCGGGTTCGCTGCCGCGCAGGCAGCTCAGAAAAGCCCCGACGCAATACCGGGAATGCGTCCTCCGTTCGCTGCCGCGCAGGCAGCTCAGAAATGCAGGCCGTTGACGGCCGTGAGCGTGGTTTCGTTCGCTGCCGCGCAGGCAGCTCAGAAAGCCAAGCCCGCCGCCACGCCGCTCGACATGGCGTTCGCTGCCGCGCAGGCAGCTCAGAAATTCGGCAATCCGTGTCAATAGGTCGCGCTGATGTTCGCTGCCGCGCAGGCGGCTCAGAAATGGACGCCGACGTGGCCGCGCGCAGCATCCGCGTTCGCTGCCGCGCAGGCAGCTCAGAAAAAGTGCTGCTGCAGGCGCTGGACAAGGCCAGCGTTCGCTGCCGCGCAGGCAGCTCAGAAATTGTCGATGTGCGACAGGTGGCTGATGCGAATGTTCGCTGCCGCGCAGGCAGCTCAGAAAACCGTATGGCGTCGCGGGCGATACCATCGTGCGTTCGCTGCCGCGCAGGCAGCTCAGAAAATCGAGAACACCGGCGCGGTGGTGCGCGTTTCTGTTCGCTGCCGCGCAGGCAGCTCAGAAATCGAAGGCCACCTGATGCGGCGACGGGATGGCGTTCGCTGCCGCGCAGGCAGCTCAGAAATGGGCAAGGTCGTCGCCGGGAAGTTCACCGAGGTTCGCTGCCGCGCAGGCAGCTCAGAAAGCGCGCAGATCTGACGCTTCGCACCATCCATGGTTCGCTGCCGCGCAGGCAGCTCAGAAAAGCACCGGCGTCGATCCGCAGCAGGCCGCGTTGTTCGCTGCCGCGCAGGCAGCTCAGAAAGAAACCCGCCGCGCCCCCGACCTTCGTGCCCAGTTCGTGGCGCGCAGGCAGCCCACCGTCCGCATTGCACAATGCAGGGGCGAAACCATCAGGTCCCGGCAACAACCTGACGACGCCGTGCCAGCTTGCGCTCGCGCCGGCGCGCGCTCCACGCCTTGCGCCGTTCGGCCAGGCAGGAGAACACCACGTACAGCGCCGGGGTGCTGAGCAGGGTGAGGCTTTGCGAGATCAGCAGGCCGCCGATCAGGGCGATGCCGAGCGGGCGGCGCAGTTCGCTGCCTTCGCCCAGGCCGATGGCGATCGGCAGCGCGGCGAGGATGGCAACCATGGTGGTCATCATGATCGGGCGGAAGCGCACCAGGCAGGCTTCGCGCACGGCCTCCAGCGGCGGCTTGTGGTGTTCGCGCTGGGCGACCAGGGCGAAGTCGATCATCATGATCGCGTTCTTCTTGACGATGCCGATCAACAGCACCAGCGCGATCTGCGCCACCACCGACAACTCGGTGTCGGTCAGCCACAGTGCCAGCAACGCGCCGACACCTGCCGCCGGCAGCGTGGAAAGGATGGTGACGGGGTGGATCAGGCTCTCGTACAGCATGCCAAGCACGATGTAGACGGTGACGATCGCGGCCAGCACCAGCCACAGCATGCCACTCTGCGACTCCTGGAAGCGGCGGAAATCCCCGCCCATGTTGAGCTTGATGTCGCCGGGCATGCGCATGTTGCCCACGGTGGCCTGGATCACCTGCATCGCCTGGCCCATGCTCACCCCGGGCGCGAGGTTGAAGCTCAGGTCC
Source organism: Rhodanobacter sp. UC4438_H5 (assembly GCF_052978405.1). NCBI lineage: Bacteria > Pseudomonadati > Pseudomonadota > Gammaproteobacteria > Lysobacterales > Rhodanobacteraceae > Rhodanobacter > Rhodanobacter sp. UC4438_H5. The sequence goes on along the minus strand of NZ_CM129672.1, from coordinate 3,661,868 downwards.
ATCGTGGTGAACTGGTTCTGGTGGGTGATCTGCGACGGCGCCAGGCCGGATTCCTGGCGGGCGAACGCGGTGATCGGCACCATCTGGCCCTGGTTCGATTTCACGTATACGCGATTGAGCGCGTCCGGCGTGGCGGTCTGCGCGGGCAGCGCGTTGACCACCACGCTGTACTGGTTGATGTCCGAGTAGATGGTCGACACCTGGCGCTGGCCGAAGGCGTCGTAAAGCGCGCCGTCGATGGCGCCGATGGACACCCCGAGCCGCGCCGCGGTGTCGCGATCGATCACGATGTTCTGGCGCAGGCCGCCCTCCTCCACGTCGCTGCCGACGTCGCGCAGCAGCGGGTTCTTCTTCAGCTCGGCCACCAGTCGCGGCAGCCACAGTTGCAGCGTGGCGAGGTCGTTGCCCTGCAGCGAGACCTGGTATTGCGCGCCCTGGCTGGTGCCGCCGCCACCGCCGCTGGGCAGGTCCTGCACGGCGCGCAGGCGCAGGTGCAGGTCGGGATACTTCGCGGCCTTGGCGCTCAACCGGGCCAGCACGGTGAAGGTGTCGTCGGTGCGCCCTTCGCTGCGCGTCTTGAGGTCGATGTTGAACGAGCCGCTGGCACCCTGGCGGCTGCTGCCCAGGCGCGTGCCCACCGTGGCCACGTCCGGGTCGGCCAGCAGCATCGCGGTGAGCCGCTCCAGCCGCTGCCGGCTCTCGTCGAACGATACCGTGGCGCTGGAGGTGGCGCGGCCCCAGATCAGGCCGGTGTCCTGCTGCGGGAACAGACCGGTCTTGACCACGGTGAACAGGTAGAACGTGGCGACGATCAGCACCAGGGGCGTCAGCGAGAAGGCCAGCACGTGGCGCAGCGAGAAATCCAGCGCCCGCCGGTACACGCCGAGCATGCGGGCGTGGAAGCGGTCCAGCACGTGGCTGCGCTCGGGCCCGGCGCTGGCCTCGCGTGCGCGATGGCCGCCGAGGAAACGCCCGCACAGCGCCGGCGTGAGCGTCAGCGACACCGCGGCCGACACCACGATCGCCGCCACCAGGGTCACCGCGAACTCGTGCATGAACATGCCGGTGATGCCGCCGGCGAACAGCAGCGGGATGAACACCGCCACCAGCGAGGCGGTGATCGAGACGATGGTGAAGCCGATCTCGCGCGCGCCGGCCAGGGTGGCCTGCATGCGCGTCATGCCGTCGTCGATGTGGCGAATGATGTTCTCGATCACCACGATCGCGTCGTCCACCACGAACCCGATCGCGATCACCAGCGCCAGCAGGGTGAGGTTGTTGAGCGTGTAGTCGAGGATGTACATCGCCACGAACGCACCGGCCAGCGACAGCGGCACCGCCACCGCGGCGATCAGCGTGGGTGCGAGACGACGCAGGAACAGCGCCATGGTCAGCACCACCATCGCCAGCGAGATCAGCAAGGTCGCCTGTACCTCATGCAGCGAGGCGCGGATGGTTGGCGTGCCGTCGAAGAACGGGGTGAGCCGGGTGCCTGGCTGCAGGAACGTGCGCAGCGCCGGCAGTTGCGCCTTGACCAGGTCCACGGTGGAGATGACGTTGGCGTCGGCCTTCTTGTACACGTACATCAGCACCGCCGGCTGGCCGCCGAACCACGCCGCCTGGTAGGCGTCCTCGGTACCGGCGTAGACGTTCGCCACGTCGGCGAGGCGCACCGGCGTGCCATCGTGGCTGGCCACCACCAGTTTCGCGAAGTCCGCGGCGCTGTGCAGCGAGGTGGTGGCGGCCACCGCCATGCGCGTCTTGCCGTCGCTGAGGAAGCCTTCCGGCGAGGTCACGTTGGCCGCGCGCAAGGCGTTGCGCAGCTGGTCCGGCGACAGGCCCATCGCGTTGAGCGCGCGCAGGTTCACGTCGACGCGGATCGCCGGGGTCGAAGCGCCGGCGATCTCCACCGACGAGACACCCGGCAACTGGCGCAGGCGCTGCGCCAGCAAGGTGTCGGCGACGTTGTAGAGATCGCCCGCGGCCTGCGTGTCGGAGGTCAGCGCGAAGGCGATCACCGGGTCGTCGTTGGGATTGGCCTTCTGGTAGCTGGGCGCGCCGTTGAGGCCGCTGGGCAGGTCCGGCGCGGCCGCGTTGATCGCCGCCTGCACGTCGCGCGCGGCCGAACCCAGGTCGGTGCCGTTGCGGAACATCATGAAGACGAAGGTGCGCCCTTCCGAACTGGACGAGCGCATCGTCTCGATGCCGGGGACCTGGCCCAGGTGCCGTTCCAGCGGCGCGGCCACGGTGGAGGCCATGGTGCTGGCGTCGGCGCCGGCCTGGCTGGCCTGCACGAAGATCGCCGGGAACTGCATGTTCGGCAGCGCCGACACGCCGAGCAGGAAGTAGCAGATCATGCCGCCGACGAACAGGCCGATCGCGAGCAAGCTGGTGCCGATCGGACGGCGGATGAAGGAGCCGGAGACATTCATGCGGGAAACACGACCGTGGTGCAGGCGGCACGATGCCGGGCGGGATCCAGGCGAATCATCCCACCCTCAACGCACCAGCGGCAAAACGGTTGATCGGGACGCGAAAAGGAAAAACCCCTGCCGGCATTGCGCGGGCAGGGGCAAAGGGAAGCGATCGAGGTCACGCCGTGCCGTCGGCCCGTGCATGTTCCAGCGCACGCCGTTCCCGGCGTGCGGCGAGCCAGTCGGAGAAACGCTCCATGTACAGGTAGATCACGGGCGTGGTGTACAGCGTCACCAGCTGCGACAGCAGCAGGCCGCCGACGATCGACACGCCCAGCGGCCGGCGCAGCTCCGAGCCGATGCCGGTGCCCAGCGCCAGCGGCAAGGCGCCGAGCATCGCCGCCGCGGTGGTCATCATGATCGGGCGGAAGCGCAGCAGGCAGGCGCGGCGGATCGCGTCATGCGCGTTGAGGCCGGTGCGGCGCGCCTCGATCGCGAAGTCGATCATCATGATCGCGTTCTTCTTGACGATGCCGATCAAGAGCACGATGCCCACGATGCCGTCCACCGACAGGCTCATGCCGAACATCATCAGTGCCAGCAGCGCGCCCACGCCAGCCGGCGGCAGGGTGGAGATGATCGTCAGCGGGTGGATGTAGCTCTCGTACAGCACGCCCAGCACGATGTAGATCACCACGATCGCGGCCAGCAGCAACAGCACCTCGTCGCCCAGCGAGGAGTTGAACTCGGCGGCCTTGCCGATGAACTGGCCGCGCACCTGTGGCGGGAAGTTCAGCTCCGCGTTGATCTGGTGGATCGCCGACACCGCGTCGGACAGCGAATAGCCCGGCGCCACGTTGAACGACAGCGTCACCGCCGGCAGCTGCTGCTGGTGGCTGACCACCAGCGGTGCGCTGGTGACCTCGGCATTGGCCAGCGAGGACAGCGGGATGGTGCCGCCGCCGCCCAGCGCGATGCCGATGTTGCCGGTGTTGCCGATGCCGCTGGGGGTGGCCGAGTTGCTCGACTTCACCTGGCCGAAGCTGGTGGCGTTGCTGCCGGTCAGCGCGCCGGAGCCGTTGCCGCGCACGGTGAGCTTGTTGAGCAGGTCGCTGCTGTTGCGGAACTCCGGCGCCACCTCCAGCACCACGCGGTACTGGTTGAGCTGGGTGAAGATGGTGGAGATCTGGCGCTGGCCAAAGGCGTCGTACAAGGTGTCGTCGATGGTCTGCACCGGCACGCCCATGCGGCTGGCCTTCTCGCGATCGATGGTCAGCTTGAGCGCGTTGCCGCGGTCGGCCAGGTTGTTGCTGACGTCCGCCAGCTCCGGCCGCTGGCGCATGGCGCGGGTCATCTGGTCGGCGTACTTGGCCAGCTCGGCGGAGTCCACCTGGGACAGCGCGTACTGGTATTCGGTGGCCGACACGGTGCTGTCCAGGGTCACGTCCTGCACCGGTTTCAGGTACAGCGCCACGCCGGGGATGTCGGCCACGCTCTGCTGCAGCCGCGGCAGCAGCTGGTCCAAGCCGTCGCGGTCGCCGCGATCCTTCAGCACGATGCTGAGCTGGCCCTGGTTCAAGGTGGGGTTGATCGTGCCGGCGCCGATGAACGCCGCCACGCCGGCCACCGCCGGGTCCTTGCGCAACGCCTCGGCCACTGCCTTGGTGCGCTGCTCCATCGCCGGAAACGCAATGTTGTCGTCGGCCTGCACCACGCCGGTGATCAGGCCGGTGTCCTGCTCGGGCAGCAGGCCCTTGGGGATGGCGATGTACAGGAACACGGTCAGCACCACCGCGGCGCCGGCCACCAGCATGGTCAGGCGCTGGTGGTCGAGCACCCAGTCCAGCGAATTCTCGTACACGTGCACGGTGCGCGCCCACACGGTGCGCCTGCCGGCGGCGGCGTGGCGCTCGTGCGCGTCGTCGCCTTCCGGCAGCTGGTCGGGCTTGAGCAGGTAGGCGCACATCATCGGCGTCAGCGTCAGCGAGACCAGCATCGAGATGCTCACCGCGATGGTCAGCACCCAGGCGAACTCGTGGAACAACCGGCCGGTGACACCGGGCATCAGCAGCAGCGGCAGGAACACCGCCACCAGCGACACGGTCAGCGACAGCACGGTGAAGCCGATCTCCTTCGCGCCGATCTCGGCCGCCTCCTTGCCGCTCTTGCCCTGTTCGATGTAGCGCACGATGTTTTCGATCATCACGATCGCATCGTCGACCACGAAGCCGGTGGCCACCGTCAGCGCCATCAGCGAGAGATTGTCCAGCGACATGCCGGTGAAACTCATCACGCCGAACGTGCCCAGCAGCGACAGCGGCACCGCGGTGGCCGGAATGATGGTGGCCCACAGCCGGCGCAGGAACACGAAGATCACGCCCACCACCAGGAACACGGTGAGGATCAGGGTGAACTCCACGTCGTGCACCGAGGCGCGGATGGTCACCGTGCGGTCGGCGAACACGTCCAGGTGCACGTCGGCCGGCAGCGCGTTGCGCAGCTCGGGCAGGATGCGGCGGATCTGCTCCACCGTCTGCACGATGTTGGCGCCGGGCTGGCGGCGCACGTCCAGCAGTACCGCCGGCTTGCCGTTGGCCCACGCGGCGAGCTGGTCGTTCTCCACGCCGTCGACCACCCTGGCCACGTCGGACAGCCGCACCGGCGCGTTGCCGCGGTAGCTGATGATGGTGCTCTTGTACTGCTCGGCATCGGCCAACTGGTCGTTGGTGCCGATCGAGTAGCTCTGCGTCTTGCCGTTCAGCGTGCCCTTGGGCGCGTTGACGTTGGCCTGGGTCAGTGCGCTGCGCACGTCCTCCATGGTCAGGCCGAGATTGGCCAGTTGCGCCGGGTTGACCTGGATGCGCACGGCCGGGCGCACGTTGCCGGCGATCGAGACCAGGCCCACGCCCTGCACCTGCGACAGCTTCTGCGCCAGGATCGAGTCGGCCAGGTCGTTGACGTCGCGCAGCGGGCGGCTGTCCGACTGCAGCGCCAGGGTGAGGATCGGCGCATCGGCCGGATTGACCCGGTTGTACACCGGCGGATACGGCAGGTTGCCCGGCAGCGTGCCCTTGGCCTGGTTGATCGCCGCCTGCACGTCCTGCGCGGCGATGTCGATGTCGCGGCCCATGTTGAACTGCAGCACGATCGTCGACAGGCCCGCGGAGGAGTCCGAACTCATCATGCTGAGCCCGGAGATCTGCCCCAGGTTGCGCTCCAGCGGCGTGGTGATCAGCGTCGCCATGGTGGTGGCGCTGGCACCCGGATACTGCGTGGTCACCACCAGGCTGGGCGCCTCGATCTCCGGCAGCGCCGACACCGGCAACTGGCGAAAGCCCAGGATACCGAGCAGCAGCACCGCCACCATCAGCAGCGAAGTGGCGATCGGGCGGCGAATGAAGAGGGTGGAGAAGCCCATGACTATCCGTGACGAAGTGGGGCGGCAGTTGCCGCGTTCGAGACGCGCGCCAGCCCGCGGCAACGCCGCGGGCTCACGCGGACATCAGTGACGACCGCGGCCACCCTTGTTGTCCTGCCTGGACTTCTGCAATTCCGCCGCGGTGGGCGCGGCCGGCACTTCGCCCGGCTTGAGCGGGTTGACCTTGCTGCCGGGCTTGAGCCGGAACTGGCCTTCGGTCACCACCTTGTCGCCGACCTTGAGCCCGCTGCCGACCATCACGTGGCTGTCGCCGACTTCGCCGGCCACCACGATCGACTGCATCTTGACCGTGTTGTCGCCCTGCACGAGGTAGACATAATCGCCGTCCGGCCCGCGCTGCACGCCCTGCGAGGGGATCACCAGGCCGCCGTCGACGGTGTTCACCAGCAGCCGCACGTTGACGAACTGGCCCGGCCACAACTCGTCGTGCTCGTTGGAAAACTCCGACTTCAGGCGGAACGTGCCGGTGCTGGTGTCGATCTGGTTGTCGATCACCTTGAGCACGCCGCCGCTGGCGATCGGATGGGCGTCGACGCGATCGAGCGCGGTGACCTCCAGTGGCTTGCCGCCCTGCGCCGCGCTGCGCACCATGTCCAGGTTCTGCTCCGGCAAGGTAAACATCACGTTGATCGGGTGCAGCTGGGTCAGCGTGACGATCGCACTGGAGGTGGTCACCACGTTGCCCGGGTCCACCGCGCGGATACCGGCCAGGCCGTCGATCGGCGAGCGGATCTCGGTGTAGTCGAGCTGCACCTTGGCGTCGCGGATCGCGGCCTCGTCGGCCGCCACGGCCGCCTCGTACTGGGCCACGGTGTTCTTCTGCGTGACCTGGTCGATCTTGGCCACGTACTGGCTGTACTTGGGGTCCTGCGAGCGCTGGTAGTTGCTGCGCGCCGTGGCCAGCAGGGATTGATCCTGCTTGCGCCGGCTGACCGCCTGGTCATAGTTGGCCTGGAAGGTGCGCGGGTCGATGCGCGCCAGCACCTGGCCCTGCTTCACCGGCTGTCCTTCGGTGAACTCGATGCTGAGCAGCCGCCCGGACACCTGCGGGATCACCGTCACCGTGTTGAGCGCCTGCACCGTGCCCAGCGCCGTCAGGTACACCGGCACGTTCTGCTTGACCACCGGCACCACGGTCACCGGCACCGGCGGCGCGTCGCCGCCCTTGCCGTTGGCGCCCTTCGCCGCGCCATCGCCCGGCTTGTGCAACATGCGGATGCCGACCACGGCGATCACGACCACCGCCAGCACGATCAACGCGATCTTCCAAAAACGCGACATGTGGAACTCCTGGATTGAACCGGGGCGAGCAACCGGGGAAGGCCGCTGCCGCAGGCACCACGTGGGCAGACGCGCCCCCATGGACAAAGCATAGGTGGACGGCAACCGCTTTGAACAATGCCGGTCGACAGGGGTGGGGCATGACCGATGGCAGGGTTTTGCGCCCCGCCGCACATGGGACCGGGCCGTGTGCACAACGTTCCGGGCACCGCATCGGCATACACCCGATCGGTCACCCTGAAACTTGTCGGGCGCTTCGTTTATAATACCGGACTGGTCGCCAGCGCGCCCCCGAGGGCGCGATCCGGACACCGGCAGCAGGGGTTGGGGTGCATCGAGGTTTTCGACCCTGGCGGCTGCGGCGGTTTCGCGATTCCGGCGTGACGGTAAGGCAACAAGGCGGTCCAAGCCCGCCCACTGACAGGAGTACGTGCGTGAGCGGTCCCCTTAGCAAATCCGACCAGGGCTTCCTGCGTCAGTTCTCGCTGACCATCGGCGCGCTGATGGTTCTTACCGTGATCCTTGTGTTGTCCGCGCTGGCGATCAACAACAGCGAGCCCAAGGAAACCAATCCGAACCACCCGGCCACGGTCGCCGCACGGCTCGCCCCCGCCGGCGCCGTCTATGCCGGCGACACCGGCCGTGCCGCCATGCAGGCCGCCGCCGACCAGGCCGCCAAGGCCGCCGCCTCCCAGGTGGCCTACGGCGGCACCACCGACGGCAAGGAAATCTACGACCACCTGTGCACCAGTTGCCATACGGCCGGCATCGCCGGCGCGCCGAAGCTCGGCGACAAGGCCATGTGGGGCCCACGCATCAAGCAGGGCATCGACGTGCTGGTCAAGCATGCGATCGAGGGCTACCACGGCCCCGACGGCAATTTCATGCCGCCCAAGGGCGGCAATCCCGCGCTCACCGACGAGCAGGTCACCGCCGCCGTGCACTGGATCGTCGATCAGGCGAAGTAATTTCGGCTTCAATGAAGTTCAAGATAAACGCCGCCCTCCGGGCGGCGTTTTCGTTCGCCCCCTCTCCCTGCGGCGACAAAAGGGAGTCCCCTTGCGGGTGAGAGGGTTGGGGAGAGGGTTCCCGGCCCTGTGCGTACTCGCGGGTGAAGGGCCTTGAGCGTTCGACGCAGCATGAACCATCACACTCCTCACGCACCCTCATCCGCCCTCCGGGCACCTTCTCCCGAGGGGAGAAGGAAACCAGGTTTCGCTCCCACACCCCCATCACCCTGCCCCTCCATCCACCCCGCCACAAACCCCCGCAACTCCGGAAAAAACACTTCGAACCGCCGCTGCAACTCCTCCTGCCGCGCCACCAGTACCGGCAGCGCGGTATCCAGCGGATTGGTGTGCAGGGACACGGGGTTTGAGGAATCGGGACATGGCGGATTATAGCGGGATGGAACGGGACGAAAGCCAACAACGGCGCGGGTTTAGGGGCGTTTCGCCGTAGCAGTCGCGCCATATCGCAGGTTTGCGAAATGGGGCTGAAAAAAGGGCCAGAGACATTAGGTTTGCGAAATGAAGCCGGCGTGTGTGCCGGCTTCATGCGTCTTTGAGGGGCGTTTAAAAGTGTTGCCAGCAACGCTTTTGAACGTTGTCTGCAACAAGTTAGCGGGCGGGCGGCGCGCAAGGCGGATCGCAGGCGGCGTCGAGGGCCGCGCCCTGGCGGGCGAGTGTGGCGACCAGTTGCTCCAGTTGTGGCAGGTCCAGGCCCGTGATCGCCTCGCAGCCGGCCGAATAGACGAAATTCTCCAGGTGCTCCTGGAGCGAGTAGCGCGCGGCCAACAGCCTGGCGTCTGAAATGAGGCCCTTGCGCCGGACCGTGCCGAGCGGGCCGCTACGCAGCCACGCCGCGGACCTGGGCGGGGTCTGAACCGTCGCTTCCTGCAGCAGCTGACGGACCCTTGTCACTTTCCCTTCAAGCATGGTCTACCCCCTGTAGGTAGTGGAATCACGCCGCGAATGCGCGCGCGAAGTGAAGCACCCGGGCCTCCGGCAGCCCTTCGATGAGCAGTTCGTAGATCAGGGAAACGAGCTCGGCGTGCTTGGCCGGGGGCAGTTCCTTCTCGCCGAGTGCATCAGCGGCCAGCTGCAACGCCATCGTCAGCTCGTCAAGTCTCACGGACTGCGAAGCCTCGTCTGTTGACCATTGCGCGGGCGCTTCCCTGACCTCCTGGGCGTACATCTCCCCATCGCCAGTGGCGAGCCATTCCAGGCGAACGCCCTTCGCGGCGGCCAGCTTGACCAAGGGCCGGAATGACGGTGTGCCTCCCTTTTCATAGCGAGCGAGCTGGTCCGTGGACATCCCGGCCACCCTGGCCGCTTCCGCGCGGCTGTCGAACAGCTTGATCAACGCGGATATGCGGCGTTCAAGTTCCGGCGCTGGAACTTGGCTGGCGCGTTCAAGTTCGCTTCCAGCATTCAACATAACGAAATATCCATGTAAATCACTGGTTTAGTAAGAGTGCCGCGCATATGCCGCCGCGAACGAACTTGAATGCCGCGCATCCGCTTGACAGTGCCGCGGATATGCGTACTATCTACGTCGCAAATATCACCAAGGGGAAACGCGCCACATGTCCATCGCCACGGCTCAAAAAAAGCCAGTCGTAATCGACTGGCACGCTGCCGACGTCGTCGCCGCCCTCCGCAAGAAAGGCTGGTCGCTGCAGCAGCTCGCATTGTTCCACGGCTACGCCAGCCGGACCTCTCTCGCGAAGGCTCTTGCCCAACCGTACCCGAAGGCCGAGCAGCTGATCGCGGAAGCCCTGGGCATCAAGCCCCAGGTGATCTGGCCAACCCGCTACAACGCCGACGGAACCTCCAACCGGGCGCGTGGCATGAAGCCCATGCGCCCGGAACATATCCGCATCGTGTCCAAGGCTACCACCGTGGCGCGCAGCGGCAATCCACAAAACCCTTCGGGCCGCTAGACATGGCCGCCCTTTACCGCCTGGCCCGGGCAAACGGGCGGGGATCAGCCGGAGAGTGCCCCGCGTCGCGTCTCGCGAAAACCCCGTTTCCATTTCCTGCAGTGCGTGAGCTGGCTTGCCGCGTTGCGGCGGTCGCAGTGGCGCGTTGCCGCGCATCGGCGATGTCGTATCTCCCCAGCGCGAGCGCACAACCATTCCCCTTGGACGCCGTGTTGTACAACCGGCACGCCATCGGTCCAGCGGTTCGCGGCACGACATGGCGCGTGTTCTGGTGCCTCGCAGACGAGCGTTACCTGTGCTGCGATGCCACCGGCGCCATCATTGTCCGCAGGGTCGCCATGCTTTCCGATCGCAGTCGCTGGCAGCCGCTGGGAGAACTTCTGTGACTCGCCGGGCCGTAGGGGCGGCCTCCGGTGATCTGTTCGAGATCCCGCAACCTGTCGGCACCGCGCCTGGGTCTCTGGACTTCCGCCCGGTGGTCAGCGAGCTGATCTCCGCCATGCTGGCGGTCGCCCACAACTCGGGCATGGACCGCCACGAAGTGGCCGCGCGCGCCAGCCGGCTGACCGGCAAAGACGTGACCAAGAACATGCTCGACGGCTACACCGCGCCGGCCCGCGAGGAGTTCAACTGCCCGCTGTGGCTGGCACCGGTGCTGGAGATCGTCTGCAGCAGCACGCCGCTGGCCGCCTGGCACGTGGGCGTGCACGGCGGGCGCATGAGCGTCGGCGCCGAAACGATAGACGCCGAGATCGGACGGCTCATGCGCGAGCGTGACCTGGCGGACGCACGCATGCGCGACCTGAAAGAGCTGCGCCGGAGGGTCCGCTGATGGCCGACGGCACTGTCCACGAGCGCTGGTACGCCGCAGCCGACCTGGTGGGTCTGGCTGGCCTGCCGAGCACGCCGCAGAACATCACGAGTCGAGCCAAGCGCGAAGGTTGGCAGGCGCGCGCGCGCAGCGGCCGCGGCGGCGGGAACGAATACTCGTTTGCCAGCTTGCCGGCGATCACTCAAGCCGCGCTGCTCTTGCGCGAGCGTCCACCGCGCCCGGTCCGCGCCCGCAACACGCTGGCGCCGAGCGAGGCTCGCCTGGCCACCGTGTGGCAGCGCTTCGACCAGTCCAAGCAAGCCATGAAAGACGTGGCGGCCCTGCGCCTGCAGGCGCTCGACGCCGTCAGCGCGCTGGTGCGCGGCGGCACGTCGCTAATGCAGGCGCGCGAGATCATCGCCGCCCAGCTCCAGCGCGACGGCGTGCGCGGCGGCAGTGCCGCCAGCATCGGCCGCTGGCAGCAGGATGTGGCGCACGCCGACCGCAAGGATTGGCTCGCGCTGCTGTTGCCGCACTACAGCGGCCGCACCACCACCGTCGAGATCGAGCCGGACGCCTGGGAGCTGTTCAAGGCGGACTACCTGCGCCAGGAGCAGCCCACCGCCAGCAGTTGCTATGACCGCCTGCAGCGCATCGCCGACACGCGCGGCTGGGAGTTGCCGAGCCTCAAGACCTTCACCCGGCGTGTCATGCGCGAACTGCCGCGCGCCGTGCGAGTACTGGCCCGCGAGGGAGAGGAAGCGCTGGCGAAAACCTACCCGGCGCAGGAGCGCGACCGCTCCATGCTGGAGGCGCTCGAAGGCGTCAACGCCGACGGCCACCGCTGGGACATCAACGTGCGGTTCCCCGATGGCAGCATCGGTCGGCCGTGCATCCTCGGCTGGCAGGACCTGGGCCGCGGCAAGCTGCTGGCGTGGCGCCTGGGCGACCACGAAAACAGCGACATGGTGCGGCTCAGCTTCGGCGACATGGTGCGCACTTACGGCGTACCCGGCAGCGTGTACCTGGACAACGGCCGCGCGTTCGCCAGCAAGTGGATGACCGGCGGCACACCCAACCGCTACCGCTTCAAGATCCGCGAGGAAGACCCCACCGGCCTGATCACCGGCCTGGTCGGCGCCGACAACGTCCACTGGGTCACGCCGTACCACGGCCAGGCCAAGCCGATCGAGCGCATGTGGCGTGACTTCTGCGACCGCATCGCGCGCCACCCGGCGTTCGCCGGTGCCTACGTCGGCAACAACGTGGCCAACAAGCCGGAGAACTACGGTAGCCGCGCGATCGAGTGGGCCGAGTTCGAGCGCGTGGTGAACAGCGAGATCCACGCGCACAACGCGCGCACCGGCCGGCAGTTGAAATCCTGCGCCGGCCGCAGCTTTGACCAGGCGTTCGCCGAGAGCTACGCGCGCATCACCGTGCGCAAGGTCAGCGAGGAACAGCTGCGCCAGCTGCTGCTCGCCGCCGAGGCCGTTACCGCCAGCCCGATCGACGGCAGCGTGCGCCTGGCCGGTAACCGCTACTGGACCGAGGCGCTGAGCGAGCACGCCGGCCGCAAGGTCGTGCTGCGCGTGGATCCGTGGCACCTGCAGGGCGTGGCCCACGTCTACGCGCTGGACGGCACCTACATCGCCGGCGCCGAGTGCGTCGCGGCGGTCGGCTTCGCCGACGTCAATGCGGCACGCGAGCACGCCCGTGGCAAGAAGCAATACAAGCGCGCCGCCAAGGACATGCTCGCCGCCGAGCAGCTCATGGATGCCGCCGCCGTCGCGGCCCAGCTGCCGGACATGACGCCACCGGACACCGTCCCGGCCGGCGTGATCGCGCCGGTGTTCGGGCTGCATGGCAAGAAGCCGGAAGCGCCCGCGCCGCGCGCCGCGTCCACCGGCACCGAAGGGCCCAGCTCGCTGGACGTGTTGATGTTCCAGCGGGCCCAGCAAATGAAGGCGGAACAGATTTAAAGACGCCGCGGCGGTGTTACGAGCACCGCCGCGACTAGGTAGCAGCACCACCACAACCCAAGGGGCTAGATCATGAGCGATACCGCAACCGTACGATCAATCTATCAGGGCGACGCCGACCTCCGCGACCAGGTGCAGGCGTGCATGGCGCGCGACAAGCGCATGAGCCAGGTCATCGTGTCGAAGGAGGCCGGCATCAGCGCGGCCACCCTCAACCAGTGGCTGGCCGGCAAGTACCAGGGCGACAACGAAGGCATCGACGGCAAGATGCGGCTGTGGCTGGAGGCCGACATGGCCCGCCGCGCCGCCGGCAGCGCCATGCCGGTCGCGCCCGGCTACATCAGCACGCCCACCAGCGGCCGCGTGCTCGGCGCCCTGGCGTACGCACAGATGGCGGGCGACATCGCCATCGCCTACGGCAACGCCGGCGTCGGCAAGACCGCCAGTTGCCAGCACTACCGCACCAGCAGCCCCAGCGTGTGGATCGCCACCATGACGCCCAGCACGTCCGGCGTGGTCACCGCCCTGCAGGAGGTCTGCGAGGCGCTGGGGCTGGATTCCAGCGGCGGCGCGCGGGCGATGAACAAACGCATCGAGCGCCGCGTGCGCGACACCCACGGCCTGCTGATCATCGACGAGTCGCAGCACCTGTCCGTGCAGGCGCTCGACGAGCTGCGCAGCATCCACGACGCCACCGGCATCGGCCTGGCTTTCGTCGGCAATGACGGCGTGTTCGCGCGCATGGCCGGCGGGCGCAATGCCCAGCAGCTGGATCGCCTGTACAGCCGCATCGGCAAGCGCCTGCGCCTGCAGCAGAGCACCGAGGCCGACATCGTCGCGCTGATCAAGGCGTGGGGCATCGTCGACGCCAAGTGCCACGCCACCCTGATCGCCGTGGCCCGCGGCCCCGGCGCCCTGCGCACGCTCACCAAGACCCTGCGCCTGGCCAGCATGTACGCCGCCGCCGAAGGCCGCGGCGTGTGCTGCGAAGACGTGCGCGCCGCCGCTACCGAGCTTGGCTCGATGGACGGTGCCAAGTGACCGGCCTGGCCACCACCGTGCTGAGCGGTGATGCGGCGTTCCTGGTCGCTACGCAGGCCGAGCTGCTGACCAACCACAACGGCTGCGACGTCTACAAGCTCAAGACGCCGGATCTCCGCGTCGGCGTGTACGAGAGCGCCACCCGGCGCCTGGTGATCTTCGACGCGGCTGCGCTGGTGGCGCTGGCCCTGAGCGAGGTCACCGACGTACCGCAGACCGGGTTCCGCCCGATCAGCCTCGACGAGGGCGAGGCGCGCATCGAGTACCTGCATCCGGTGGCCGCCGCCGACCCGCCCAGCCGCCTGTGAGGTAGCGCCATGCAAGCCGAACTGTTCCGCAGCAACGATCTGACGCCCGACACCGTTCTGGCCGCTCTGCAGAACTGTGTCGGCGAAGCCTCCGGCGCCACCGCCGAGCAGCTGGTGCTGGCGATCACCGGCCGGCGCAGTGCCGCCGACCTACGCCGCCTGCGCACCGTGATCGAGGCGCTGCGCACGGCCGGCCACCGCATCTGCGCCAACCCGGCCCACGGCTACTACCTCGCTGCCAGCGACACCGAGCTCGACCGGACGTGCAGTTTCCTGCACGACCGGGCCATGACATCCCTCCGCCAGGTGTGCGCGATGAAGCGCGTCGCCCTGCCGGACCTGCGCGGGCAGCTGGGGCTGCCCCTGGAGCAAGCCTCATGAGCGTTTTGAACGACATTCGAGAGTCCATCCAACTGCGTTTGCGCACCCAGTCCGTCGCGGCCATGCGCGCGGTGGACAAGGCCGCCAAGGCCATCCGCTACCTGCACCTGCACGGCTGCACCGTGCAGCAGGTCACCATCCGCCCCGACCATGTCGTGATCGAGATCGACCAGCCGGGCGAATGGCTGAAAGGCTCCATGCACATCACCCGCGTGAACGGGCGGTACCGCGAGGTTGTCCGCGTCGCGCCGGTGCTGGGCTGCCAGGTGCAGTGGATCGAGCGCGAAGCGCACGTGCTGCTGCAGCGGGAGGGCTGAGCCATGCGCATCACTTTCGAGGATCACGGCCAGGACTTCCTCACCTGGCAGCTCGACAACAACGGCGTCGTGGTGGATTGCCTGCCGTTCCAGGCGACCTTCTGGTGCGGCGCCACAGTGCTGCACCCCAAGCGGCTAAAGGTGGGGTCCAAGGTGGCGTTCACGAGGGACGCCGATGCGACGACCGTCTTCACCGTCCACTATCGCGTCGCAGCGATCGAACCCGACCTGACTGCCGATGCATTCACCGCCCAGTATCCGGTCGGCACGCCATGCCGCTACTACCCGGTCGCTGGGGACAGCGAACACCTCAAGACGAAGACTCGCTCCGAAGCCTGGACGCTGGGCCACGGCGCCGTGGTCGTGAAGATCGAGGGCCGCACCGGTGGCGTCGATATCAATCACCTGGTCATGGAGGGCTGAGCCATGAAATTCGCCGTACACACCGACAAGGCCGTGTTCCATATCGAGGCCAAGACCGCGAAGGACGCCCGGGAGATCGTGCTGAAAAAGCACGGCATGCGGATCACCAAGGTGAAGGTGGTCGGCAATCAACCGCGCCAAAGCGGAGAACAGCAATGAGCCTCGTCGACGCTATCCGCACAGCGCTCAAGGACTCCGGCGCGCCGCTGACCCTGGACGATCTGATGGAGCAGCTGCCCGATACCGCCGAACGCAACGTGGTCGGCGCGGCGTGCCGCCAGCTCAAGGATCGCGGCGAGGTGGTGACTTCGGTGGAGGATGGCCGGCTGGCGTATTCCTGGGCCAGTACCGCCCCGCCGCGCGCCAAGCTGATCGGGCGCATCCGCGAGTTGCTGCGCAGCGCTTCGGAGCCACTGACCACCGCGCAGGTTTGCGCGGCGCTGCCAGATGCGAACGAGAGCAGCGTGCAGTCCATGCTATCGCAGCGCGCGCGCGCCGGTGAGTTCACCGCCTCGCGGACAGGACGCAAATTCGCCTATAGCCTCGCCGACCGCGGCGGCGTATCGGTCGCCGTGAACGTGCGCAATGTCACCACGTCCGCACCCGCCGCACCGCCACCGGCGCAGCCCCAACCGCCCGCACCGCCCGCGGCGCCCGCCACGCCCAAGTCGCCGCGCCCGCCCGCGACGAGCGAGCAGGCCGACGCGCTCGACTACGCCGTGCAGATGGCCGAGGCAGCGCGCGAGACCTACGTGCTGTCCAAGGTCGACGCCGATGTCTACACCTGGCTGCAGGCAAGCGTGCACGCCGCGCGTGCCGCCCGCGATGCCTTCAAGGCCACTGCGACATGACCGCCCGCGACAGCACGCTCCCGCCCTGCCTGGCGAACGCGCAGCGCCGGCCGCTCGACGACGAGGACGAGCTGCCGCCGTGGCTGGGCGAACGCCACCGCGACACCACGCACCACATCCACCTAGCCGCGCACGCCGCGGCGCTCGATTCCAAGGACACGCACGATGAATGACACCACCATCCCTGCCGGTCACCGCCGCGACGCCAAGGGGCGCCTGGTGCCCGAGTCGCAGATCAAGCCGATCGACCGCACCCGCGATGACCTGGTGCATGAGCTGTACGCCAAGGCCGAGGCGCTGAACCAGGCCATGCGCGAGTTCAAGCGGGCCGCGTTCGCCGACGTCGAGGCGTTCGTGGATCTGAGCGCCGAGGAGTACGGCGTGAACCTGGGCGGCACCAAGGGCAACGTATCGCTGCTCAGCTTCGACGGCGAGCTGCGCATCCAGCGCGCGATCGCCGAGCGCATCGTGTTCGACGAGCGCCTGCAGGCCGCCAAGCAACTGATCGACGAGTGCCTCACCGAATGGACCGCCGACGCCCGGCCGGAGATCGCGCTGCTGGTGCAGGACGCGTTCCGCGTCGACCAGGCCGGCAACATCCGCACCGGCAACGTGCTGGCGCTCAAGCGCCTGGCCATCGACGACGAGCGCTGGCAGCGGGCGATGGACGCCATCGGCGACGCCGTGCAAGTCGTGGGCACCAGCAGCTACGTGCGCTTCTACCGTCGCCAGGCCAACGGCAGCTACCAGGCGCTCAGCCTGGACCTTGCGGGGGTGTGACGTGGCCGAGATCCTTGGACAACGCACCACCTGCATGCTGCAGGTCAACACCAGCGGCAGTTGGCGCAACGTGCTGACGTTCGACCCGGCGCAGCGCGCCGAGATCGTCGCCAGCCTCGCCACGCTGGCCACCACGCTGGGCGACGACACCACCTGGTGCCTGCACCACCCGGACGGCAAGCGCGAGTGGCTGCACGCGGAGGACTTCGCCGCCGGCGACTGGAAGCCGATCACCGATGCCGAACCGGCGCCGCTGGTCGACGTGCTGGTTTCCGCGTACTCGCCCGACGACGGCATCCCGCACACATTCATGGCGTGGCGCGGCACGACGCCGTGCGGCTACCACGTGTGGATGATCAGCGGCGCCGAGCTTGAGCTGCGGATGCACGTCTACGCGTACCGCCCGATCATGGCGCCCGCACCCGTGCCAGCAGCGCAGCAGGTGTCGGCGTGAAGGTCCGCTATGAGATGGAAACACCGTGGCCGACCGATGTGCCCGCACCGGAGGGCATCGACGGGATCAACTGGTTCAAGCACGGCGAAATGCCCTTTGTCCCCACCATCGACATGGAGATCGACAACGGCGACGGCGACCTGCGGAAGGTGTTGAATGTCTATTGGTGCGCCGAAAATCCGCATGAAGTGACCGTCCATTTTCAAGACGATGTCGCACGCGAGTTGGGCTACTGGCGGCGCGGCGGCTGGCAATCTGATGAGTTGCTGGAGACCGCGGCCAAGGGGCGCAAACCATGAAAGCCGGCCTCCTGTTCCGCCCAGGCAGCCTCTGGATCGGCGCGCACTACTCGCCGGTCCACCGCCGCTGGTGCATCAACCTGGTGCCGTGCGTGACGCTGTGGGTTGCGCTGGCGGGTGGAGACGCGCCATGACCCGCGGCGAGCAAATGGAGCTGGAACGGCGGCTGGTGTTCCCGGGCGCGGTGGCGAAGCTCCAGTGCGACCAGTACGTTGTCGCGCTGGAAGTGCAGCGCGACAAGATGCGCATGGTCGTCATGGTGTATGTCGACGGCCACTTCAAAGGGAAGTGGATGGCCGAGGACTGCGAGGAACGCCGACGCTTCCTTCGGCCAGTGATCCGCCGGCCGAAGCCCTACACGCCCAAGCAGGTGAAGCTCCTGGGCAAGCGGTGGTGCGACGCGCAGCGCGAAAAGCACACGCACACCTACTACCTGCCGTACTGGTCGTCGGTGCGTACCCTGCTGCGCCACCTGCACAAGCACAACAGCGCGGTCGAGCTGTTCGAGCCAGCGGCCGCCTGATGCCTCGCCTCCCCAGGTATTTCGACATCGACCGCCGGGACATTGCCTGGTGGCTTGCCGAGCGCATCCTGCGCGGCCGGCCGGTGCCACTTCCCCAAGAGCTCCAAGACATCTGGGGCATGAGTAGGCCGACCGCACAACGCTGGCGCCGCTGGGCGCTCGATCGGCAACAACAACTTCAAGCACGGGACCCGGAACATGGCCACGTCAATCAGTAAACCCAAGGCGCAACGCAACCGCGAGCTGGCCGCGATCCACGTGATGGCCAGCAAGCAGCTGCGCCTGGACCGCGAGACGTACGTGGCGCTGCTGCAGCGCGTGGGCGGCGTGAACAGCTCGGCCGACCTGGACCAGCGCGGCCGCGGCAAGGTGCTGGACGAACTGCGCCGCCTGGCCGGCGAGGGCCAGAAGCAGATGCGCAACGCCGTGCACCTGCCCGCCGAACCGCAGAACGTGCGCGACGAGATCGCCGGCATGGTGGGCAAGGTCGGCGCGATCCTGGCCGAGCTGGACAAGAGCTGGAACTACGCCCACGGCACCGCCAAGCGGATGTTCAAGGTGCACCGGGTGGAGTGGTTGCGCGCGGACCAGCTGCACAAGCTGGTGGCGGCGCTGAGCTATGCGCAGAAGCGCGAACGGAAAGCCAAGGGGGAATGACATGGCAACGATGCACACCAAATACCGCTGTGACGAGTGTGGCGACATCCACGAAGATGACATCGAGGCCAGGGAGTGCTGCGCGCCGACGATCAGTGAGGTTTTTCAATGTTCGGTATGCCACGCGACGTTCGATGACGAAGACGTGGCAGAGGAGCACTGCTGGGAACACACCGACGCCGAACCGGATGTGCCCACACACGCCGAGCTCGAAGCGGCTGGCCAGCAGGTGTTGCCGCTGTGATGCACGTCACTTGCCCGCATTGCCACCAGGACTTCGCCCACCGCTCCAACGATCTGCCGTCGCGGTTCGCCATTGGCGCGCCGGTGTGGATCTACCACGGGGCCTCGCGGCGCCGCGGCACCGTGGTGGGCGTCACGTTTCGGCCGTTGACCGTCGACTACCTGGTGAGGACCGCCGCCGGTGTGGAGTGCGTCAGCAGCAGCGACGTGTCGCCGCCCGCGGAAGCGCAGCCGGTCGCCGGCAACGTCGTGCAGCTGAGCAGGGCGCCCGCATGCACGTGACCTGCCCCAGCTGCAACGAATCGTTCCCGCTGGTGGCCGGGTTCCTGGAGCCGGATGGCAAGCGCTTCGGCATGCTGCTGGCCGGCATGGAGCCGGTGCTGGGCCGCGCGACGGTGGAGTACCTGGGCCTGTTCACGCCGCCGAAGCAGAAGCTGCGCCTGGCCAGGGCGGTGAAGCTGGTCGCCGCGCTGGACGCCCTGGTGCGCGAGGGCACCGTGTGCCGCGACGAGCGCGGCGGCGTGCGCCGCCCGGCCACCGCCGCCCATTGGGCCGCTGGCATCGAGCAGATGATCGAGCAACGCGCACGGCTCACGCTGCCGCTGGCCAACCACCACTACCTGCGCGCCATCGTCTACGGCATCGCCGACCAGGCCGGCGCCGCGGCCGAGCAGGCGCGCGAAACCGCCGCCCGCTCCGGCCGGCGCGCGGTGGGCCCCAGCCCGCCCACCGTCGCCCGCGACCCGCTCGCCGAGCAGCTCGCCTACCTGGACCAGATGCGCGACTACGGCCGGCTGACCGAGCCGGAGTGGGACGCCGAGCGTGAGAAGGCATTCGCGAAGTACGGGGCCACCGCATGAGCACGCCGCTGGAAACCCTGCAGGACGTGGCGATCGACGCACCCAGCGACGTCTGGCCGAGCATGCTGGCCGAGCTGGTGGACGTGCTGCGCGCCTCGTTCCAGCGCCGCGGCCGCAGCGAGAGCGAGGCGATCGCCGAGGCGCAGCACGCGGCGCTGGCCATCGGCGAATACCTGGGCGGGCGGCAGATCTACCTGCCGCGCGGCGACCGGCTCAAGGAATGGCTGCGCGATCGGGCGATCTACCTGGAGTACAAGGGCACCAACAAGGACGAGCTCGCGCGCCGCCACGGCCTCACCGACCGCCGCATCGAGCAGATCGCGGCGGAGCAGCGCGCGGTGTACATTCGGCGCATCCAGCCGGATCTGTTCGGCGTGACGAAAGGGGAAAGCGCATGAAGAACGTGATCGATCTGGCAGGCTTCGCCTCCAGGTGAACGCATTGCGCAACACTGCACGACATCGGTAAGCTGACCACCTACAACCCCACCACCCAGCCCCGCCCTTGTGCGGGGCTTTTATTTGAGCGAAGCGCTTCGTCCACGCTCACCGCCGCACCTCTCACATCCTGACGCCACAGCGCGTAACCCCTTGCGCGCTGTACGCCGGTGGGGCTGATCCCCTGCAGCCCCGCCGGCACCCTATTCAGGAGCGGCGCATGGGCACCAGCAAATCCCGTTTGAGCACGGCTTACCAGGCGTTTGCGGCTGCGGTGAACGACTTCGGGCGCATGGCCCTGTGGGCGCTGCTTTCCCTGCTGCTGCTGGCCGCGATCGCCGCCTGGCTCAACCCGGCCAAGGTCGGCAGCTATCTGTGGATCATCAGCAAGCTGAGCCTGGCCGCGGTGCTGGGCTACGGCTTCGACCGGGCCGCCAGCCCGGACGGCCGGCCCAGCGAGCTCGAAGGCATCGAGATGGCGATGGCGCAGACGCGCCGCGCCACGCTCATGGCCGCGGCGATCATCGCGGCGGGGTTGATGCCATGAGCGCGGTGTGCCTTCTGCTGGCCATCATCTGCTGGGTGCGCGGTTGGTGCTTGTTTCCACATCGCTCCAGCGAGGCGGCCAACCCGCTGGCGCCGTACCGCGCCATCCGTGCGTTGCTTTTCATCCTGCTGGGTTGGGGTTTCTTCCTGGCCGCGATCGGCGTGCGGGTTGTCGTGGCGGTCAGCCCATGATCGGCGGCGCGCTGCTGGTTCTGATCGGCATCTCGCTGATGGCCGGTGCCACCGGGCGCCGCATGATCGGTTTCGAGATGCCGCGCGGGTGCATGCCCCAAGGCATCCTGATGCTCTGCATCGGTTTGGCGGTGCTGGCCACCGTGGCCCGCGCCACGCCCGCCAGCGCGCCGGCAACGCCGGCGCAGGTGCGCGTGGCGCTGCCGGAGGTCAACACCATGTATCGCCGCTATGTGGAGCAGGCGGTGGCCGAGGAATGGGGCGTGGATGGATCGCCCGCGCGC
This sequence comes from Rhodanobacter sp. UC4438_H5, assembly GCF_052978405.1. Taxonomy (NCBI): domain Bacteria; kingdom Pseudomonadati; phylum Pseudomonadota; class Gammaproteobacteria; order Lysobacterales; family Rhodanobacteraceae; genus Rhodanobacter; species Rhodanobacter sp. UC4438_H5. The sequence goes on along the minus strand of NZ_CM129672.1, from coordinate 3,640,404 downwards.
CTGGCCGCGCAGTTGCACCAGGAGTCGAGCTGGAACCCCCGCGCGCGCAGCCGCGTCGGCGCGGAGGGCCTGGCGCAATTCATGCCGGCGACCGGTCGCTGGATCGCCGAGAAGTTCCCGGACCGGCTGGGCCAGTTCGATCCCTGGGATCCGCAGCAGGCCGCCCTGGCGGCGGCGATCTATGACGCCTGGCTGGTCGAGCGCAACCCGGGCACCACCGCCTGCGATAGCTGGGCCTTTGGCCTGAGCGCCTACAACGGCGGGGAGAAGCGCCTGCGCCAGGAGATGCAACTGGCCGAGCGCATGCGCGAGGATCCGGGCACCTGGTTCGGAGCCGTCAGTGCCCAGCGATCGCGCAGCGTCGCCGCGTGGCGCGAGAACCGCGGCTATGTGCGCCGCATCCTGCTGGTGCTCGAGCCGGCGTACCTCGACGCCGGCTGGTCCGGCAAGGCGGTGTGCTCGTGAAGCTCGTGGCCGGCTTGCTCGCCGTTGGCGCGATCGCGCTTGGCCTGCTGTGGGCGGGACACCACCGCGGCTATGACGACGGCGCCGCGGCAGTCCAGAAGGCAGCGCAGACGCAGATCCGCGCGGCAGCGACCGAACGCAACCAGGCAATCGGTGAGCGCGACGCATTGGCCCAGACACTGGCGCAGCTGCGCCAGACCCTGACCGATCAGAAGCGCGCGCTACAGGTCGCCAACTTCTACGCCGACGCGGCCATCGCCGAGTCCGGCACCTTGCGCAAACAACTGAGCGCGGCCACCGCCGCGCGTGAGCTCGACCTGAGGAAAGCCGCCCATGCGACGCCTGAATGTGCCGATCTGGCTCGCCTGCCTGTGTGCCCTGCCGTGGCTGAGCGGCTGTGGGGCACTGCGGCCGGCGCCCCGCCCGGCGCAAATCATTGAGGTTCCCGTGCCGGCATACCGCCCGCTGGATGCCTCGCTGACCAAGCCGCTGGCCGAACCGCCGGCGCCGCCGGCGCATTGCACCTGGGCCGTCGCGCCAGCGGTGTGCATGCTCGATGCGCTGATCTCGATCGAACAATGGCGCGGCGTGCTGCAGCAGGCCAACGCCGACCGCGCCACCGCGGCCAAGGTCAGCGCGGGGCCGCAGCCATGAGCCTATTCGACTGGACCAAGGATGCGCAGGCGCTGATCCGCGAGTGGCAGGGCGATGCCGCCGAGCAGGAGCGTGTCGCCAAGCGGCTCACCGGCGTTGAGCGCAGCGCGGCGATCGCGCACGGCAACACCAAGGCCGCCTGCGCCAGCGCCTTGCAGCGGTTGATGTGGACGCACGGCTTCGCGCCCGTACCAAAAGGAGTGAAGCCTTGAGCGACGACATCGACCGCGCCCAGGAGAGCGACGAGCAAGACCGGGCCCGCGCTACGGCGCAGACACTACAACGCATTGCCGACTCGCACGCACCGCGCAACGCCTCGATCGACGGCCTGTGCATCGATTGCGACGAACCCATCGAGCCGGCCCGGCTGGCCGCGCTGGACCACATGACAAGCCGTTGCGCCAGCTGCGCCACGGACCACGAACACCGCTTGAAAGGCTTCCGCCGATGAACGAGACCGTTGCCGCCGTGATCATCGCCCTGCTGGTGATCGACCTGATCGGCCTGTTCATGGTCGGGATCCGCATCAGCGGCCAGACCGCCGACAGCCGGCAGATGTGGGGCCGGTTGATCAAGCTGGAATCACGCGTGGACAACCTACCCACGCACCGCGACCTCACCGAGTTGCGCAGCGGGATCAGCGAGGTTGTGGAGACCATTGCCTCCATCAGCGGCCAAACGCAGGCCATGACCCAGATGCTGCGCACAATTCAGGAGCACTTGCTGGAGAACGACCGATGAGCAAGACCTTCACCGACCGCCTGCGCGAAGACCGCCGCCTGGTGTTGCTGCGCCTGCTCAGCGAGCAGCCCGGCTATCGCGCCAACAGCAGCAACCTGCACGCCGGCTTGTATAGCCTGGGGATCGCCGCCAGCCGCGACGACGTGACCACCGACCTGCACTGGCTGCGCGACCAGTCGCTGGTGCGCCTGGAAACGCTGCCGGAAGTGCCGGACCTGGCGATCGCCACCATCACCTCGCGCGGTGACGACGTGGTGAACGGCGTCGCAGTCGTGCCGGGCGTGCGCCGCCCAGGGCCGCGGTAACGCCATGCCCCGCGCATCGAGCATCAAGCGCCTGCCGGACGAGCAGCGACGGTTTCTGGAAAAGCTGATCCGGGCCGACCGCCATACGCTGGACGAGATCCTCGCGATGGCGCGCGAGCGCTTCCCCGAAGCGACCGTACCCAGTCGCAGCGCCATCGGCCGCTACAGCAAGCAAGTCAGCGAACTGGCTGGCCGCATGCGCGATATCCAGGCGGCCAGCACCGCCCTGGTCACCGAGCTGGGCGAGGATCCGAACGACCGCGCTGGCCAGCTGCTGGTGCAGGCGGTGACCACGCTGGCCACCGACGCCGCGCTCAAGGCGCAGAGCGACGGCGACGATGGCGTGTCGATCAAGCAGATCGGCGAGCTGGCGCGCGGCGCCAAGGCCGTGCTGCAGGCCCGCAAGATGAGCCTGGCCGAGCGGCAGGAGATCGCCCGGCTGGCGCGCGAGCAGCTTCAGGCCGAGCAGGAGAGCAACCTGCAGGAGGTCGCTCGCGCCCAGGGCATGGATGTCGCGCAGGTCGAGTTCTGGCGGAAGAAAGTGCTGGGCATCGGCTGATGGCTGACGGCTCCCTCCGCCCACTGAGCAGCACCCTGCGCAGCGTCGAATGGGACGAGCTGCCCGCCAGCGTGCGCGAGGTGCCGGACGGTTTCAACCCGCTGGCCGCCGGCGTGTTGATGAAGCACCAGTCGGCGTTCCTGGCCATTCATGCGTCGATCAAGGTGGCGTCGAAGGGCCGGCGCACCGGCATCACCTTTGCCGTGGCGCTGGATTGCACGATCAAGGCCGCATCGCGCAAGAGCGCCGGCGGCGACAACATTTATTACATCGGCGACACCAAGGAAAAGGGCCTGGAGTTCGTCGGCTACTGCGCCAAGTTCGCGCGCGTCATCGCGCAGGCGCAGGGCATGGGCGTGTCCAGCATCGAGGAGTTCCTGTTCGAGGACCAGGACGAGGACGGCCACACACGCAACATCACGTCGTATCGCATCCGCTTTGCCAGCGGGTTCCAGATCACGGCGCTATCGTCACGCCCCGCAAACATACGCGGCCTCCAGGGCGTGGTTGTAATCGACGAAGCGGCATTCCATCCCGACGTTCAGGGCGTGCTCGATGCCGCTACGGCGCTGCTGATTTGGGGCGGCGAGATCATCATCATTTCCAGCCACAACGGGCGCAATAACCCATTTAACCAGCTGATCAAGGACATCGAGGAAGGCCGCTACGGCGAGGACGCCAAGGTGTTCACCGTGACATTCGACGATGCGGTGGGCAATGGCATCTACGAACGCGTGTGCATGATGAAGGGCTGGACGCCCAGCGCCGAAGGCAAAGCCAAATGGTACGCCAAGATCCGCAACGGCTACGGCACCCGAAAGGCGGCAATGCGCGAGGAGCTCGATGCGATCCCGCGTGACGGCAATGGCGTATGCATCCCAGGTGTGTGGATCGACCAGGCGATGGTTCCTGGGCGCAAGGTGCTGCGCCTGGCGCTGGACAGCGACTTCACCGAAAAGTCCATGCTCGAACGCGAGTCCTATGTCGAGGATTGGATACAGCGTTACCTGAAGCCCGAGCTGGCCAAGCTGGATCCGACGCTGCGTCATGTGTTCGCGCAGGACTGGGCACGTCACCGCGACTTTTCAATTGCCGGCCCAGTCGCCATTCACCAGGACATGCGCCGCTCGGTGCCGTTCGTGATCGAGATGAACAATGTGCCGGCGCGTCAGCAGGAGCAGATCGTCTGGACGATGATCGACGGTCTTCCGCGCCGCTGTGGCGGTGCGATGGATGCCACTGGATCGGGCGAGACCTTCGCGGAATACACCGGCGACAAATACGGCGCCAGCGTGCACCAGGTCAAGCTCAGCCGGAACTGGTACGGCACCTGGATGCCCAAGCTGATCCAGGCGCACGAAGACGCCACGATCGATTATCCGGCCGATGCGGACCTGGCCAACGACGTGCGCGCAATCGAGGATGTCGACGGCATCCCGTTGATAGTCGCCACACGCCGCAAGGATCTGAAAGACCCTGACCTGCACCGACACGGCGATTTTGCCGTGTTCCTGGTGCTGGCATGGTTTGCCACGCTCAACCTGTCCGCCGAGATCGCGTGGGACGCGCTGCCGCGGCAACCGCGCGGCTTCGACAACGTGCGCGACGAGGACGGCATGCGCATGCGTGCCGACGACAGCGCCGACTTTGCCCTACCGGAATCGAAAGCATGGTGACCTCCACGATCCTTGGCCCGGATGGCCAGCCCATCCGCACGGCGGACCTGGCCGAGCCGCAGACCAGCCGCAGCATGCAGCTACGCAACGAATGGCAGGGCCACCCGAGCCGCGGGCTCACGCCATCGCGCGTGGCCGCCATCCTCGACGGCGCCGAGCAGGGTGACCTGGTCGCGCAGTGCGAGCTGTACGAGGACATGGAGGAAAAGGACGGCCATCTGGCCAGCGAGATGCTCAAGCGCCGCGGCGCCATCCGCCAGCTGGATTGGGACATCGTGCCGCCGTCCAGCCCCTACGCGGCGGAAAAGAAGAACGCCAAGGCGCTGAAGGAACTGCTCGCCGAGATCCCGGACTTCGACGAGATGCTGTTCGATGTGACCGACGCGATCGGCAAGGGCTACGTGTGCCTGGAGATCGAGTGGCACCAGCTCGACGGCTACTGGCTGCCCAAGAGCATCACGCACCGTCCTCAGAGCTGGTTCCACATCTATCGCGGCTACCGCGAGGAGGTGCGCCTGCGCGACGGCACCGCTGACGGCCAGCCGTTGAACCCGTTCGGCTGGATCACGCACACCCACAAGGCCAAGAGCGGTTACCTGGCGCGCAGCGGCATGTTCCGCGTACTGGTGTGGCCGTACCTGTTCAAGAACTACTCCGTCGCGGACCTGGCCGAGTTCCTGGAGATCTACGGCATCCCGCTGCGCGTGGGCAAATACCCGCCCGGCAGCGGCAAGGCGGAAAAGGCCACGCTGCTGCGCGCGCTGGCCGAGCTCGGCCACAACGCCGCCGGCATCATCCCGGACGGCATGACGCTGGAGTTCCACGACCCGGCCACCGGCGACCCCGACTCGTTCATGGCCATGATCGACTGGTGCGAGAAGACCCAGAGCAAGGTGGTTCTGGGCGGCACGCTCACCAGTCAGGCGGACGGCAAGACCAGCACCAACGCGCTGGGCAAGGTCCATGACGACGTGCGCAAGGATCTGCGCGACGGCGACGCCAAGCAGATCGCCGCCACGCTTACCCGCGACCTGATCTACCCGATCGCCGTGCTCAATGGCCTGGCCACCACCATCCGCCGCGCGCCGCGCTTCACCTTCCCGGTGGAGGAAACCGAAGACATCACGGCGTATTCGGAGTCCCTGCCCAAACTGGTCAACATCGGTTTCAAGATCCCGCGCCAGTGGGCGCAGGAACGCCTGGGCATCCCGGAGCCCGAAGCCGACGACGCGGATCTGCTGGTGGCGGATAAGCCGCCGGCGCCTGCTGCAACGCCCGCGCCGGCCGACGCGGCGGCCGAGGTGCCGCCGGGTACCGCGGCCGCCAGCGCGCAGATCCCCGTCGAGCCACAGGATCCGCCCGCGCGCATGGTCGACCAGTTGGACAAGGCGGTGGCGCCCGCGCTGGGCGACTGGCTGGCTCAGGTCCGCGCGTTGGCCGGCCGCGTCGATTCGCTCGATGCGCTGCGCGAGGGCATCCTGCAACTGGTGCCGGACATGAGCCTGGACCAGTACGCCGAAGCAATGGCGCAGGGCTTGGCCGCGGCGGCGCTGGCCGGCCGCTATGAGATTCTCCAAGAGGCGGGTGCGCTATGACGCAAGCAGGTTTCAAGGATCTGTGGTCGACGATCGCCCTGGGCGTCCTGGTCGGCCTGGTGCTGGTCGGTAAGCTCACCGGCGAGGAGTTCGTGAACGCGTTTACCTGGCTGGTATCGGTCTACCTGCTCGGCCAGGCGGCTGGCGTCATCGCGCAGGGCTGGATGGCGCAGTCCGTCGGCAAGGCGGTAGCCGTGCAGATCGCTGCGAAACCCCAGGGAGCGCCTGGTGGCTGACCGGGTCGCCTACGGCTCCCTGCCGTTCAAGGAGCAGATCGCGTTTTTCCGCGCCAAGCGGAACGTGCTCACCGAAGCATGGACGGATCTGTGGCTGGCCGAACACGACCACGCGTTCATGGTGGCCGGGGCCAACCGCATCGACCTGCTGGTCGACCTGCGCGCGGCGGTCGATCGCGCGATCGCGGACGGCACCGGGCTGGAGGCGTTCCGCAGCGACTTCGACCGGATCGTGGCGAAGTACGGCTGGGCTTACAACGGCGGGCGCAACTGGCGCACGCGCGTGATCTACGAGACCAACCTGCGCACCAGCTACGCGGCGGGGCGCTATTCGCAGCTGCAGGCGCTGAAGACGGTGCGGCCGTTCTGGCGCTACCGCCACAGCGATGCCGTGCAACACCCGCGGCCGATGCACCTGGCGTGGAATGGCCTGGTGCTCGATGCGGACCACCCGTGGTGGAACACGCACTTCCCGCCGAACGGCTGGGGCTGCCAGTGCACGGTCGAGGCGTTGAACGAGCGCGACCTGAAGCGGCTGGGCAAGAACGGGCCGGACACCGCCCCGCCGGTGGACATGCAGCAGGTGCTGGTGGGCAAGAACGGGCCGCATCCGCGCCAGGTGGAAACGCCGGCCGGCGTGGATCCGGGCTTTGGCTACGCGCCGGGCAAGAGCGCGTTCGAGCGTGGCGCCACGCCGCCGGTGAACCCGCTGGCCAGGCTCGCCCAGGACACGCTGCGCAAGGCCGGCCAGCTGCCGGCGCTGGCCGGCGCCGAGGCACTGGCGCAGCTGCTGGCCAACCCCCGCATCGTGCGCACGCTTAGCAGCACCTTCAGCGCGCTGCAGCTCCTGGTGCTCGGCGCGGGCTTGCTGGCGACGACCGAGGCGCCACCCGACGACGCCGCGGTGGGCGCGCTGGCGCCCGACCTGGTCCGTGCGCTGGCCGGCGCCGGCATCACGCCAGCCGCCGCCCCGATCATCGGCACGCCCGAAGCCATTGGCGCCTCGCAGTCCGCCGACGTGCCACAACTGCTGGCCGCGCCGCATGCGGTGCTGCTCGACGTGCGTGGTGGCCAGCTCCTGTACGTGGACACGCCCGCTGCCGATGGCAACGTGCATGTCGCCTGGGTGACAGCGGCCACTGGCGCGCAAACCGCCAACGTCTACGACGGCGACGACACGGTCGAGGTGTCGACCCTGCAGCAGCACCTGGACGCCGGCGAGTTCGTGCTGTTGCAGGGGGCGCTGTAATGGCTGGCGCACGCATCGAGGTCCAGGTCGACACGTCCGGCGCGGCCGCAGGGCTGGATGCCGTCGCGGCGCAGCTCAGCCCGGCCGGGCAGAAGCTGCTGTTGTCGGATATCGGCGAATACATGCTGCGCTCCACCCGCGACCGCGGCGTGGACCAGGTCGACCCCGGCGGCCACCGCTGGCGTGCACTAGAACCCTCCTATGCGCGCTGGAAGGCCAAGAAGCGCCCGGGCGTGCCCATCCTCAAGTTCGACCACCACATGCTCGGCGACCAGTTGAGCTGGCAGCTCGACGGCGAGGCGGCCGTGCTGGTCGGCACCAGTGCCATCTACGGCGCCATCCACCAGTTCGGCGCGCGCAACGGCGAGCACGGGATCCCGGCGCGCCCCTGGCTCGGCGTGAGCGCCGCCGACGAGGAGAAGATCGTGGCGCTGACGCGCGATCATCTGCTCGCCCATCTCCAGGAGGGCAAGCCCTAACGCGCGCCTGTGCGCGCCTCGCGGCCCCGCGGGGGCGGCACTGGTACGCCTTGGAGGGGCCTCGGCGTTTTTAAACGGGTTTTAAATGCCTTCAAACGCCATCGGGGCGGCTTGCCGGCACCGTGCCGGGCGGCGTAGGCTGCTGAACACGCGCAATCCGGGTGTTTTCCTCCTCGGCTGATTCAGCGAAGCGCTTCGGTCCACCCGCCCAGGGTGGCATCACGAAACTGGGCGCATGCCCCGTCGTACATCCCTCGCCATTGCCCTTGCCGCCTGCGCGTTTGCGCTGGGCCACGGCACCGACACCACCATTGACGTGCAGCTGACGCCGGCAGGCGACTTCCTGCCCAGCGACGGGCGCGAGCTGAAGGTGCCGCACTGGCACATCGACCAGGCGGTGGCCAGCCGCGTGATCGCGCGGTTCAACAACCGCAAGAACCCGGCTGTCGTCGACTACGAGCACCAGACGCTCCACAAGGAGCAGAACGGGCAGCCCGCCCCGGCCGCGGCGTGGATCACCGCGCTGTCGTGGCGCGAGGGCCAGGGCCTGTTCGCCACCGTCGAGCTCACGGCCCGCGCCCGCCAGGCGATCAACGACGGCGAGTACAAGTTCGTCAGTCCCGTTTTCAGCTACGACAGCCGCACCGGCGACGTGCTGGATGTCCAGATGGCCGCGCTCACCAATTACGCGGGCATCGATGGCATGGAGCCGCTCGCGCTCCGCGCTGCCGCCACGTTCGGCATCAACCCAGAGGAACCACCCATGAACAAGCTCTTGCTGGCGGTGTGCGCCGCGCTCGCCCTTTCCGCTGAAAGCACCACCGAAGACGCGGCCGCGGCCGCGCTCACCGCCCACTTCAAGGCGGACCCGCTGGCGGACATCCGCAAGGCGATCGGTGCCGGCGCCGACGACAAGCCCGAGGCCCTGGTGGCCGCGTGCACCGCGCTCAAGACCAAGGCGGACGCCAGCTCGGCGGATCCGGACCCGGCCAAGTTCGTGCCGGTCAGCGTGCTGGAGTCCGTCAAGGGCGACCTTGCCGCGTTGACCGCCAAGGTCCAGGGCGCCGACGTGGACGTTCTGGTCAAGGCTGGCCTGGCCGATGGCCGCCTGTTGAAGGCCCAGGAAGACTGGGCCCGCAAGCTGGGTGCGTCCGACATCGCCCAGCTCACCGCCTACCTGGACAGCGCTGCGCCCATCGCCGCGCTCAACAACAGCCAGACCAAGGGCAAGCAGCCGATCGTCGACGAGGCCAACGGCCTGAACGCCGAGCAGCTGGCGGTGTGCAGCGCCACCGGCATCGACCCCAAGGACTTCGCGGCCGCCGCCAAGGCCGCCTGACCCCACCCCGACGCGCGGCCGCAGCCGCCTGAGTCCCGAACTCCAGTCCTTGAGGAACCCGCAATGACCGCTACCACCACCGAACGCAACACCCAGCGCCGCGACGGCGTGCTGTTCAGCTTCCCGGCGGCCGCCAGCAAGTGCCTGGCCGGCACCATCGCGGTGCTCAACACCGCCGGCAACGCCGAGATGGCCACCACGGCCACCGGCAAGACCTGCGTCGGCGTGTTCGACGAGACCGTCGACAACACCGGCGGCAGCGCCGGCGGCGTGCAGGTGCAGGTGCGCCGCGGCGTGTTCCCGTTCGCCAACTCGGCCAGCACCGACGCGATCGCCAACACCGACATCGGCGCCACCTGCTACCTGGTGGACAACCAGACGGTGGCCAAGACCGACGGCTCCAGCGCCCGCTCGAAAGCCGGCGTGGTGCGCTTCGTCGACTCCTACGGGGTCTGGGTCGAGTTCTGACCTGCTGACCCGACACCTTCCGTAGCCGAGCCGTGGAACCGGCTGGCCCAGGCTAAACCCAAGAGGCTTTATTCATGATCATCAACGCAGGCAATTTGAAGACCCTGTTCATCGCCTTCAAGGCAGCCTTCGCGGCCGGCGTGGGCACGGCGGAAACGGCATACAAGCGCATCGCCACCATCGTGCCGTCCACCACGGGCAGCGAAGAGTACGGCTGGCTGGGCAATTTCCCCGGCATGCGCGAGTGGCTCGGAGAGCGCGTCGTCAATGGCGTGAAGACGCACGGCTACACCATCAAAAACAAGCCGTTCGAGCTGACCGTGTCTGTGCCGAAACCGGCGATCCAGGACGATCAGTACGGCGTGTTCACGCCCATGATGCAGGAGATGGGCCGCGCCGCCGAGGCGCACCCCGACGAGCTGACCTTTGGTCTGCTCAAGGCAGGTATCTCCTCGCTGTGCTACGACGGCCAGTATTTCTTCGACACCGATCATCCGGTGACCGGTGCGAACGGCGTCGTTGCCAGTCAGTCCAACTACGACAGCTCCGGCGGCGGCAGCACCTGGTACCTGCTGGATACCAGCCGCGCGTTGAAGCCGCTGATCTTCCAGAACCGCCAGGCGCTCAATTTTGTGAGCAAGACGGCCGAGACCGATGACAATGTGTTCGACCGCGCCGAATACGTCTACGGCGTCGATTGCCGTCGCAACGTCGGCTTCGGCTTCTGGCAGATGGCGTACGCCTCGAACCAGCCGCTGACGGAAGAGAACATCACCGCGGCTTACACCGCGATGACGGAGCGCACCGGCGACAACGGCAAGCCGCTGGGCCTCAAGCCGAACCTGCTGGTGGTGCGCCCGGGCGCCAAGTTCGCCGCGGCCAAGATCGTCAGCGCCACCACCCTGGCCAACGGCGCCGAGAACGTGATGAAGGGCGTCGTCGACGTCCTCGACACGGCTTGGATCATCTGACCGAACAACCCGCAGCCGTGAAGTGAAAGCGAACGGGCGGCGGCATCCGCCGCCCGCTTCGTCACACCGAGCCAGGAGCCCCCATGTCCGTCATCACCGTCAAATCGAAAACCGAGAGCTTCCGTCGCGCCGGCATCGAGTTCAGTCGCGCCGGCGTGGAAGTGGACAGCAACGACCTGACGCCGGCGCAGGCGCTGGCGATCTTCAGCGAGCCTCTGCTGATCTTCTTGGAAGACGGCAAAAAGCTCCCCAGGCCCAACGCCGAGCAAATCGAGGATCTGCGCGCCGCCGTCGCGCGAGACGCTGCCGAGAAGCAGGCCCCGGCTGATGCCGCGAAGGCTGCCGAGAAGCAGGCCGCGGCTGATGCCGCGAAGGCTGCCGAGAAGCAGGCCGCGGCTGATGCCGCGAAGGCAGGCGACAAGCAGGCCAGCAGCGACAAGAAAACCGTCGCCGGCAAGAAGGCCGGCAAGTAATTCCGGGAGCGCGCGTTGGCGTTCGATTCGCACGCCGAAGAAATCGGTGGCCAGGAGAGCCTGGCCACCGACCAACCAAGGAAATCCGCCATGAGCGTCCGTGCAAAGTTTCGTCTCGATACCGTCTCCACCCATAGCTGGAACACCAGCGCCCGCACGTTGAAGTTCTCGGCGCAGTACGACACCGCCATTCCGGAGGATCAGCGCTTCCAGGAAGCCACTCCGAGTGGCACGTTCGAAATGCTGTGCACGAATCCGGCGGCGAACGCGCAGTTCGAGATTGGCAAGTCGTACTACTTCGACATCACCCCGGCCGACTGACGCATGTACATCACGCCCGCCCAACTTGCCGAACGACCTGGTGCCCGCGAGCTGGCCCAGGTGGCGACGCGCGAGCGTGATGCGATCGTGGCTGATGACCTGATGGACGCCACGCTGCGCAATGCCGACCGCAGCACCTGGTCATCCGACCAGGTAGCGATTGCCGACGACGCCCTGGCGCGCATCAACGAAGCGATCACCGGCGCCGCCGGCGTGATCGACGGCTTCCTGGCGCGCCGCTACCCGCTGCCGCTGGCCACCGTGTCGCCGGTCGTGGTCGAGTGGTCGCGCTCGATCACCCGCTACCTGCTGCACAAGGACCGCATCAGCAACGACAAGGACGATCCGATCCTGCGCGACTACCGCGACGCGATGAAAATGTTGCAGCTCACCGCGGACGGCAAGTTCAGCCTGGGCGCCGACGATCCCGTGCTCGCCGACACCGAGGATGCGGACGTGCAGTTCACCGGCGATGGCCGCGTGTTCCGCCGCGACGCGGGGCGCTACCCATGAGCTTCGCGCCGTTCGACGTGCAGCCGGTTGCCGACCGCATCAAGGCCGGTGTGGCCGGGCTTCGCCTAGTGGGCCTGGCGGCGGATTACGCGGCGGTGAAGAGCCTGCGCGACTTCACCCCGCCAAGCGTGTTCGTGGTGCTGGCGCAGGAGAACTTCGACGGCGCCAAGACCGGCAACGGCCAGCGCGGTGAACAGGTGCGCACCACGCAGCGCGGCACGGTGGCGGTGGGTGTCGTGATCGTGGGGCGCAACTACCGCGAGCAGGGCGGCGCCCAACTCAGCGACGCCATGAACGCGCTCATCGGGTCCGTGCGCGGCGTGCTGGCCGGTTGGGTGCCCGACGTACCCGGTGCCCGCCCCTTCGAGATGCAACGCGGCGACTTGCTGCGGTACGACGACGCCACCGCGCTTTGGTGCGACGTGTGGAAAACCCAAACCTTCATCGGCGCAGAGGCGCAATGATCATGAAAGTCAAGCTGCTGAAAGACCATACCCATGCGGGCAAGCCGCACAAGGCCGGCGACGAGATCGACGTGGCCGATCACGACGCCACTTGGTTGGCCGATCAGAAAGTGATCGCGCCGTTGTCGTCCACCAAGCGCGGCGCCGCCGCCGAGGAGAAAGCGTAATGGACATGCAGGATTTCTCGTTCCAGGGCAAGATCTGGCTCGGCAGCCGCGGCACCGATGGCAAGCCGCTCGCGCTGGAATGGGTGGGCGACGCCCCCACGCTGCAGCTCAAGTTCTCGACCGACAAGAGCGACCGCACCGAGAGCTTCAGCGGCAACCGCGTGCAGTCGGCCCAGCTGAAGAAGGGCAAGAAGGTCGAACTCTCCATGACGCTGAACTATTTCGGCGCCAAGCAGCTCGCATTGGGCCTTTACGGCACGGTCAACCAGGTAACCAGCGGCACGGCGACCGCCGAGGCGTTCCCAGATGACCTGGTTGTCGGCAACACCATCGCGCTGGCGCATGGCAATGTCAGTTCGGTGGTGATCACGGACAGCGCCGTCGGTCCGGCTACCCTGACCCCGGACACCGACTATGCGATCGAATCCGCGCATGGTGGCCTGATCACGCTCAAGGCGCTCGGCGCCTATACCCAGCCGTTCAAGGCCGCCTACAGCTATGCCGGTGGCACCGACGTGACGATGTTCACGGGCGACATCCCCGAGCGCTACCTGTTCCTCGACGGCATCAACACCGTCGACAACTCGCGCGCGATCGTGCGGCTGTGGCGTTGCGCGTTCGACCCGATCTCGCAGCTGGACCTGATCAGCGACGACTTCGGCCAGCTGCAGCTCGGCGGCTCGGTGCTGTTCGACACGATCAACGCGGCGGACAGCGCCCTGGGCGGCTTCGGCAAGATCGAACTGCCGGGCTGACGTCATTGACTCGCCGCGCCATGCCGGCGCGACGAGTCCACGCAAGGACTATTCATGGCCCGCAAAGTCACCACCAAGAAACCCGTCAAGCGGCCCGATACGGGCCGCGATGATCTTTCGATCTCGCATCCCGATCGTGACATCGCGATCGCCGGCCGCGCCATCACAGTGCACGAATACGACCACCCAAGGGGCCTTCAGGTCCGTGCGCAAACCCGGCCGTTCCTGCTTGCGCTGGAGAAGCTCTTTCAGGACTCGGAAGGTCTGACCGACGACGTGCTGGCGGTGGTCGGCGAATACCGCGAGATCATGAATCCGGTGATCGCGCTGAGCGCGCAGGTCGAACTGGCGTGGGTGGAGGCGCTGGGCGACGCGGACAGCGATGCACTGCTGGTCACCTGGTGGGAAGTCTGCGGCCCTTTTTTTTTGCGGCAGTTGCTGCGCCGGGCGAGGGAGCGCATGCGACGTCAGGAGCTGTTCGCTGGGCAGACGTCTACGTCGAACTCACCGATGCCGGTTTCGGCACCCCCGAGCAGCTCGGCCGATACACCGAGCGCCAGCTCCGCCTCTTCCACGGCCGCCTGATGCATCTGCGCGACAAGCAACAGGCCAACCTGATCGAAGCCGTGGCCAATGGCTACGGTGGCTGCCAGAGCAAGGACGCACTCCAAAAGATGGGGGCGCTGGTGGAGGCCCTGCGAAAGGACTGATCAGCCGCGCCTGTCCGTCGCCAGGGCGATGATCAGGCACACGATGCCGCAGATGGCGAGAAACGCACCAATCAACGGCCAGGATCCGGACACGAACATGAACCCGCCCACCAACAGCAACAGCACCGACAGCACCTTCGTCGCGCCGTGCTGCCCGTTGGCGCGGCCCAGCATGGTGGTCATGCCGTCGCGCGGCCGTCCGCAGTGCGGGCAAGCCGGCGCCACATCGGAGATCTTGGCGGCGCAGTCGGGGCAGGTAACCAGTGCCATGTCGAGTCCCCTTCATGATGGGTCGGCGGGAGCATAACAGTGGCCGACCGCAACCTGGAAATCGCGCTCCGCATCAAAGCCGATCTGGAGTCGGCCCGCAAGCAATTGGATGACCTGACCAAATCCGTCAAGGCAACGGGCGACACCTCGAAGACCAGCGCGGATCTGCTGGGTGCCGCAGGCAAGCGCATCGGCGAGATGCAGGCAGAGGCGGCGAGCCTCAACAAACAGCTCGGCCAAACGCAGACGGTCATGGACGCTACCAGCACCAGCGCCAGAGGTCTGGGGCGTGAAGTGGTCAGTCTGGGCCGCAACCTCGCGAGTGGTGACATCAGCGGCGCCGCGGGCAACGTGGCGACGCTCGGTACCAACAGCCGGGCGACCCTGGGCGACATTTCGGCCTTGCGCCTGGGCATAGGGTTGACGGTAGTGACGTTGGCCGCCCTTGCCGCAGTGGCCGTCAAGGGTTACCTGGAAGCGCAGACGCTGGACCGTGCGCTGATCGCCACCGGCAATTACGCCGGCACCACCGGCACCCAGATGCGCAACCTGGCGATCGAGGTGGGCGCGACAACCGGCAGCTACGGAAACGCACGCACCGCGATCCTGTTGTTCGCTCAGTCCGGCCGTGTGACCGCGGAGAGCATGACCGACGCGACACGCGCGGCCGTGGCCATGTCGGCGCTCACCGGTCAGAGCATCGACAAGTCCGTCGCCTCGATCCTGCGCCTGCAAGGCAGCCCGGCGCAGGCAGTGAAGGCGCTGGATGACCAGTTCCACTTCCTCACCACCACCACGTACCTGCAGATCCAGGCGTTGCAGGATCACGGTCGCGAAGCCGATGCCGATGCGCTCACCATGCGCACGCTGGCCGA
This sequence comes from Rhodanobacter sp. UC4438_H5, assembly GCF_052978405.1. Classification (NCBI taxonomy): domain Bacteria; kingdom Pseudomonadati; phylum Pseudomonadota; class Gammaproteobacteria; order Lysobacterales; family Rhodanobacteraceae; genus Rhodanobacter; species Rhodanobacter sp. UC4438_H5. Next base: position 3,625,119 of record NZ_CM129672.1, on the reverse strand, counting down.
TACACTGGAGCAACGCCAGCAGCGTGACGCCGCCAACCTGGGCATCATCCAGCAGGCCTATAAAGATCTGCACAGCGAGATTTCGCACGGCATCGCGCTGATCAAGCAATGGGGCAGCGCGGATCTCGGGCAGCAGATCGACCAGTTGTACCTGAAGATCGGTGCGGCGCAGGACCTGGCCGACAATCCGCTCACGGGAAACATTCCCGGCGTCAAGCGCCTCGCCCAGCAGCGCATCGACAGCCTGTACGCTCAGGTTTCCGCGCTCCGCGAACTGCAGTTCCAGGAACAGAAAACGGCCGAGGCGCAAGGCGCCGATAAACAGACCGACGCAGCAGGCAAAGCCGGCGCGGATGTGCTGCATGCGGCCGTTCTGCAGTACCGCAGTGCGGCGCAAAAATACGCCGACCGCGTGAAAGAGCTGAAGGATGCCGCAGCAGCGGCCATCAGGGCCGCGCCGAACGATGCGGACAAGATCAACGCAGACCTGGCCAAGGCATTGGCCGGCGCGCAGGCGCAGTTCGAGCGCACCCAACCCAAGGCCGTGGCGGCCAAGGACACCACCAACGCGCTCGCAGCCGCCCAGCAACAGCTGCAAAACCAGATTCTGTCCCTCGGCAACACGGCGCTGGGACCGGTCACGGGCATCTGGGATCAGTACACCAAGGCGATGCTGGCCGCGACGGCTGCTGGCGGCAAGGCGATCGCCGCTGGTGGCGATGTTACGGCGGTGCAGGCGCAGGTCAGCCAGGTGCAGACGTTGGCGGCTCAGGCGCGCGATCGCGCCCTGGCGGATCAGTCGCGCGGCCTCAACATCGCCTACCTCCAGGCCACCGGCCAGCAGGGCGAGGCGGCGCGGTTGCAGATCGAGGCGCAGTACGGCGAGCTGCTGGCGGATCTGCAGCGCCGTGGCGACGAGGCCGGCGTGCGCCTGGTCAAATCGCTGATCAACGTGGGCGAGGCGCGCGCGCAACTGCAGCAGCTGCAGCAACAGGTGGACCAGGTGCTGGCCGGCGCCAGCCGGCAGGAGCAGAGCATCCAGGCCGAGCAACAGGCCGGCCTGATCAGCGAGTATTCCGCGCGCAAGCAGATCCTCGATCTGCACCAGGCCACCGCCGCCCAACTCGATCAGCTCATCCCCAAGATGCGCGAACTGGTGGCCGCCACCGGCGACCCGCGCGCGGTCGAGCAGCTGAAGAACCTGGAGGCCGAGCTGGGCCGCCTCAAGCTGCAGACGAACGACCTGAAAACGGCGTTTGAAAGCGGTTTGACCAGCGGTCTGGAACAGGCTCTGGAAGGCCTGTCAACCCGCACCATGACGGTGGGCGAAGCGTTCAAGACGCTGGCCCGCACGGTGATTCAAAGCCTGGCGCAGGTCGCCGCGCGCGCATTGGCCGCCAAGGCGATCGACGCGTTGGGCAACCTGTTCGGCGGCGGCGGCGACAAGAACAAGGACATCGGCCAGGGTGCCACCAAATTGGCGGTGGCCGGCGGCGTCGTCGGCGGTGCGGCCGCGCTGCTCGGCAGCAATGCCGACAAGCTGCAGGCAGCCGCCACCACGCTGCTCATCGCCAACAGTATTGGCAGCGTCGGCGGCTTCGCGGAGGGCGGTTACACCGGCCACGGCGGCAAGTATCAGGTCGCCGGCGTGGTCCACCGCGGCGAAGGCGTGCTGAACCAACGCGAGATCGCCGCGCTCGGCGGTCCATCCGGCTTCTACGCCCTGCGTCATGCCATCGCCTACGGCTACGCCGACGGCGGCTACGTCAACCCGCTCAACGATGCGCCGCGCCTGCCGGCACCCATCGCACGCACGCGCCTGCCCACCACCGCCGCCAACGATTCGCGGCCCGGCACCCAGGTCGCGCTGCGCAACGTCAACGTCATCGACCCCGCCCTGGTCCGCGACTACCTGGACAGCGGCGATGGAGAAACCAGCGTCATGAACATCATCTCGCGCAACGAAACCAAGATCCGGCAGATCGCACGCTGATGGCCTACGAAATCGGATTCGTCGACAACACCGGCAGCGAGGGCCTCGCCCACTGGCAGATGCTGCTCAAGATCAAGACCTTCGCCGAGGCCAACGGTTGGACCACGCTGCGCTATCTCAATCCTACCGATGGCAGCAATCGCGAGCTAATCATGAAGGGCGTGGGGCTGAGCGGCACCGAGGAAATTTTCATCGGGTTCCGCAGCTATCACGATGTCATCCTCGATTACTACAACCTCTCGGTGGCGGGTTTCACCGGCTATGTCGCCGGCAACGCCTTCACGGCGCAGCCGGGCTATGCCGAATCCGGCATTCCGGCCACCAGCACCCGCATCGACTACTGGCTGGCGGTGAACGGCCAGCGCGTCGCGATGGCGTTGAAGGTCGGCAACCCGGTCTATGAAAGCGCCTACGTGGGCAAATGCCTGCCTTATGCCACGCCCTCGCAATTCCCTTACCCGCTGGTGGTGGCCGGCATGCTGGCGGGCTTGCCACCCATCCGCTTCTCCGATGTCAATCACGCCATCCCGTACCGTGGCGCGCGCGCCAATTGCCTGCTGCGCTTCCTAGACGGCAGCTGGCAGCAACCCGAATGCGCGCCGTGGAACAGCCCGATGTTCAACGGCAACGGCAGCGACGGCGTGAACACGCGCATCTGGGTGACCGATACCACCTATCAGTTGTTGCCCGTCGTATTCAACAGCGCACTGGGTGACCTCGGCGAGCTCGACGGCATCTATCAGATCACCGGCTACGGCCCCAACGCCACCGAAAATACCCTGGTGATCGACGGCGTGACATACATCGTGATCCAGGACGTCTGGCGCAGCGGATTCGACGCCTACTACGCAATGAGGCTCAACTGATGGCGCACGTCAGCGGCACTGCCAATACGGTCACGGATCTGCTCGCCGCATTGCGCGGCGCCTGCACTGCCAACGGCTGGACATTGAGCGGCAATGTGCTCTCCAAGAGCGGCGTCTATGTCGATGCGAAGATCGTCGACGGCGCGCCGCTGGCCGGCGGCACCAATTTCCTGTCCATTCTGGGTGGCACCGGCATCGATGGCAGCAACAACCTCACCGGCGCTGGTCCCGCCGCCTGCTATGTGGGGCCGGTGGGCAGCACGCCGTTGCTGACGTCACCGATCAACTACGACATCCACATCCATACCTCGCCTGACGAGGTCTACATGGTGGCGAGCTACTCGGTGGAGTACTACGCCTGGCTGGCTTTCGGCAAAAGCCCCGCGCCGGGGGTGCCGGGCACCGGCGTGTGGTACGGCGCCACTTCCTCGAACCAGCCGCGGTTGAATGGCAATTGCAACATCTGGATCGAGCCCACCGGCGTGACCCAGCTTGGCGGTGCGGTGGACCGCCCTACCAGCGCCGCATTGTTCTGGGGACAGGCGGCGACGGCAGTGGCTTTGTACAACTCGTTCATCCATCACGGGTGGGATGCCGGCTGGTCCGGCACCAATGACAACAGCGTGAACTCGTCGGCCGGGTCCCGCGCCAATGCCAGCGGGCAATTGCAGCCGCGCATGGGTCGCCAGCCAAACACATGGAACGGCGAATCCGTGCTGATGCCGATCCAGCCCAGCGTGGCGCGCGGGTCGGGTTGGCGCTCGATCGCCGGCAGCCTGGCGCACGCGCGCTATATCCGCATCGACAACTATGCCCCGGGCGACATCATCACCTTGGGCACGGATCGCTGGCGGATCTACCCGTGGTTCCGCAAGTTCGCCGGCGCGCGCGATGGTGGCAATAACGTCACGCATTCCGGCACGCTCGGCTGGGCCGTGCGTTACGACGGGCCATGACATGAGCGTGCTGGCCGGCAACCTCATGAGGTCGGCGCTCGGCGCGCTCGTCACGCCGGCGCTCACCAAGGCGATGCATGGATACGGCGTCGATTACTGGCCGCCGCACGCGATCGACGGCGCACAGCGTTTCGGCAATACCCTGATCAACCAGCTCCCGGTGACCGCTTCGGCACGCGTGCTTGGCGGTGGCATGCCGCCGAGCTATCTGGCGGACTTCTATTTCCGGGTGCACGTGATCCCCAGCCGCTTGGACCTGGGCAACCTCATTACCGCACAGACGCGCGAGCTGGAGGTCTGGAATGCGTGGCCGGATCGATCGCTGACGCTGACGGATCTGCTCACGCTCCGCCTCGATGGCATCACGCTCACGGGCGAGGGCGCGCTGCCGCTGAATTTCGCGTCGTTGCAGCAACGCACTTGGTCGGTTGCCATCGACACGTCCGGGCCACCGATCATCGACGCCACCTTGCGTTGGCTTTTCGCTGGTCATGATCCGGTCGAAGCCATCATCACCGGCAACCGCCTCACCGCCTGGATGATCGCGCCGGACTGGGCCAACAATCTCACCGAGACACTCAGCTGGCTCACCGACGTACAGGATGCGGCCGACGGCAGCCAGCTGCGCCAGCCATGCCGCGAGGCGCCGCGCCGCGAATGGGAGTTTGGCGTGATCGCCGAAGGCGTCGAGCGCCAGATCATGGAGAACGCACTGTACGACTGGAGCTCGCGCACCTGGGCTCTGCCTGTGTGGGTCGACATGACTTGGCTGACCGCGCCGATCGCCGCCGGCGCCAGCGTGATCGCGTTCGACACCACCGGCCTGGACTATGTCGAGGGCGGCCTCGTCGCGTTCTACCGCTCGGCATCGAGCTTCGAGCTCGCCGAAATCCTCACCCTCACCACCGCATCCATCACACTCAAGCAGCCGCTGGCCAACGGCTGGGGCAAGGGCGACCGCATTGTGCCGGTGCGCACGGCCACGCTCACCGATTTCCCCACGCTCAACCGCAAGCATGACGAACGCGTCGACGCGCAGGTGCGCTTCATGGCCGCCGAGGATTGCGCCTGGCCAGCCGTCGCGCCGGCCGCCATGTATCTCGGCATCCCGGTGCTGGAAACCCGCACCGATGAACCGCAGGACCTGGCCGCCGCCTATCGCCGGCAGATCGTCACGATCGACAACGATCTGGGTGCGCCCACCCTCGACGACATCAGCGGCCAGACATGGATCAGCCAGCCGTTTTATTGGCTGGTGCAGGGCCGCGCGGCGCGGGCCGCGTTGCGCAGTCTGCTCTACTGGTTCAACGGCCGCGGCAATGTCGCCTGGGTGCCCAGCTGGAACGCGGACATCACGCTGGCCGCACCGATGACGGCCTCGGCCACGTCGATGGTCGTGGTGGCATCGGGCATCACGCGCTTCGCCTTCGGCAAACCCGGCCGCACGCACATCCGCATCGAACTCAAGACCGGCACGGTGTATTACCGCCGACTCACCAACGCCGTCGAGGTCGACGCGCAAACCGAGCAACTCGCCATCGACACCGCGATCGGCGCGCCGATCGCGCCGGCGCAGGTGCGGCAGATCAACTGGATGATGCTGGCCGGCCTCAGCAGCGACCGCGTGGAGATCGGCCACGTACACGACAGCACGGGCACGGCCACGGCCGGCACTACTTTCGTCGGCGTGCCGAAGGAGGAGCCGTGAGCTTCATCAGCCGCTGGATCGAGTTCTACGAGTTCGCTCGCGGCGTGCAGCACTGGCGCTACGTCACCGAGAACAAGGCGTTGGTATACCTCGGCCAGCCCTACACCTACGCCAACATCAAGCGCAGCGGCCTGGCCGAAAGCGGCGACCTCACCCGTAACGTGCTCGACCTGTCCGTACCCGTGGATCTGCCACTGCTGGATCTCTACCGCGGCACCGCGCCGATGCAGGACGTGGAGATGATCCTGCGACGCCAACGCAAGAGCGATGGCGTCATCGAAACACGCTGGGTCGGCGTGATCGGCAGTGTCGAGTGGTCGACCACAAAGGCGATCATCCACGGCCTGCCGCCGATGGCCAGCCTCAAGGGCCTCGGGCTCAAGCGCAACTGGCAGAAAGGTTGTCCGTTGACCACTTATGGCGCTGGGTTGGGCGAGTGCAACGTGGATCGCGAGACCATGCGGGTGAACGCCACCATCATCTCCGTTGTCGGATTGACGGTCACGGCCGCGGCATGGGCCGACAAGCCGGATGGCTGGTTCGACGGCGGCTGGATCGAGTGGAGCGTCGACGGCGTCATCGAACGTCGGCCCATCGTCTCGCATGTTGGCACTGTGCTGACTCTGCTGCGTCCGGCACAACTCGGCGTCGGCACCGTGGTGGCCACCTACCCCGGCGACGATCACACGCTCACCACATGCGACCAGAAATTCAACAACGCGATCAACTACGGCGGCGATCCGTTTATCCCCGACAAGAACCCGATGGGCAGCGACCCCATCTATTAGGAGCCGACATGGACCCGATTACCTGGGTATACCTGATCGTCATGGTCATCTCGCTGATCCTCGCGATCGCGCTGGCCCCCAAACCGAAGAATGCCAAGCCGCCGGCACTGACCGACTTCGACGTGCCTACGGTCGAGGACGGCCGCGAAGTCGTGGACTTCGGCGGCACGGTCTGGATTGATGACCCCAACATCACCTGGTACGGCGATCTGAAGGTCTACCCGCCCATCCAGGTATCGAGCGGCAAGTAATGAGCGAGATCCGTATCACCATGCAGCATGTGCGCGCGGCCAAGCTGGGTGGCACCGGCGTGCTATGCGCCCCGAGCATCCGTGCCTGGTGCGATCGCCACCATGTGGATCTGCGCCAACTGGCCGAGGAGGGCCTGCCGATCAGCCAGGCCGAGGCCATCGACGACGCCTACGCCCAACGCGTGGTGGCGATCGCACGCGCGGAAGCGGAGGCCAACAATGGGTAAGGGCGGCAAGGTCACCATCGGCTATTGGTACCAGATGGGCATCCTGTTCGGGCTCAGCACCGGCCCGATCGATGCCCTGCGCAAAATCACCGGCGGCGGCCGCCTGGCATGGTCCGGCAACGCCACCACCAGCGGCCCGATCACGATCAACGCGCCCGAGCTCTATGGCGGCGAAAAGAAGGAGGGCGGCATCCAGGGCACCGCCGACCTGATGATGGGTGAGGCCGACCAGATGCCCAACGCCTACCTGGTCAGCCAGCTCGGCACGCCCATGCCGGCCTTCCGCGGCAAGGTGATGTTGGTGTACCGCGGCATCGTCGGTGCGCTGAACCCATACATCAAACCCTGGGGCTTCCAGGTGCAGCGCTGGACCGCCGGTTGGCGCACGCCCGTCTGGGAGCCGGGCCTGTGCCAGATCGATCAGGGCATGAACGGGGCGCATTTCATCTACCGTGCCATCACGGACCCGACTACCGGTCTGGGCCGCAACCCGGACCAGGCGCTGGACCTGGTGCGCATGAAAGCCGCGGCGCAGACGCTCCATGACGAAGGTCTCGGCCTATGCCTCAAGTGGTCACGCAGCGACGTGACCGGCAACTTCATTCGCACGGTGTGCGATCACGTGGGCGGCGACTTCGTCGACGACCCCACCACCGGCAAGCAATATCTGAAGCTCTACCGCGGCGACTACGACATCAACACGGTGCCATTGGTCGACGAATCCAACATCGTGGATCTGGTCAGCTACGAGCAGAGCGCGTTGGCCGGCTCGGTGAACCAGATCGTCGTGACCTATCACGACAGCGAGACCAACAAGGATGCGGCCACGCCCGCCATCAACAATCTGGCCAATATCCAGGCGCAGGGCCGGGTGGTCAGCCAATCCGTGCGTTACGACGGCGTCTGGAATGCAGAGCTGGCCCTGCGGCTTGGCATGCGCGACCTGCATGCCAGCAGCAGCCTGCCGGCGCGCATGAAGCTCAAAGTGTTTTCCTCGCTCGACGTGCGTAAGGGCGACGTGTTGGCGTTCAGCTGGTCGCGCCTGAACCTCTCGCGCATGCCGATCCGCGTGCTCGATATCGACCGCGGCACACCCACCATCAACACCATCACGCTCAGCTGCGCGCAAGACGTCTATGCGCTGCCCACCACCACCTATCTGGTCGCGCAGCCGCCGCTGTGGACGGCGCCTAACCTTGCGCCCCAGCCGATCACCATACAGCGCCTGGTCGAAGCCAATTATCGCGACCTGGCCGCCAACCTGCGCGCCGCCGATCTGGCTGCCGTCACGGCGCTGGCCGGCTACGTCGGTTCATTGGCTGCGCGCCCCGCCGGCGTGCCGATCAACTACGCGCTGACCACACGCATCGGCACCACCGGCGCCTTCACCGAAGTCGCCGCCGGTGACTTCGCGCCTACCGGCCTGCTGGCTGCAGCCGTGCCTGTCGGCGCCGTGCCGGTCGCCATCACGCTCACCAGCCCCAAGGATCTGGACCTGGTAGCCATCGGCAGCGAGGCGCTGATCGATGACGAGCTCTTCCGCGTCGAAGCGATCGACGCCGCCGCCGGCACCGCCACGCTCGCCCGCGGCTGCGTCGACACCGTTCCAGCCGAACATGCGCTGGGCGCGCGAGTGTGGTGCACCGACCACTTCACCGCGGCTGACCGTACCGAATACACCACTGGCGAAACCATCGAGGCCAAGCTGCTTACCAACGCCGGCAACGGCAAGCTCGATCCGGCCCTGGCCACCACGGCCAGCATCCTGCTCAACAAGCGTCAGATCCGCCCGTACCCGCCCGGCAACCTCAAGATCAATGGCGTGGCGTACCCCGCCAGCGTGCCCAGCGCGTTGGTGCTGACCTGGTCGCACCGCGACCGCGGCCTGCAGGCCGATCAGCTGATCGACACGACCGCCGCCAATGTCGGCCCGGAAATGGGGACGACGTACACCGTGCGCACCTATCTCGACGGCGTGCTCAAGTCCACTACCGCCGGCATCACCGGCACCACGCATACGCCGGCGAACCCCGGCAGTGGCATCGTGCGCATCGAGGTCGAGGCCGTGCGCGATGGCTATACCTGCTGGCAACCGCTGACGGCGACGTTCTCTTTCGGCGCCCCACAGATCACCAGCACCTTCGTGACCTTCGTCGCCGGCACCGCATCCGGCTACCAGCTCACCGAACAGTTCGGCACCGCGCCATTTACCTACAGCTCCGGGGCGCTGCCTGCTGGCGTCACGATGGATGCGGCCGGCCTGATCAGCTATGACGGCACCGGCGGCGAGATTGCCACATCGTCAGTGAGCTTCACGGTCACCGACGCCAACGGCAGCGCGTCGACGGTCAACCTCCCGATCACGGTGAGCGGCGCGCGCCGATACTGGCGCATCTACATCACCGCGAGCGATGGCAGCCCTGATGGATCGAGCATCGCCGAACTGCAACTGCGTGCGGTTTCTGGCGGAAGCACCTTGTGCGTGGGTGGGGTCGCCGCCGCCAACGCCACGTACTCGGGTACCTATATTGCGTCGAAGGCCTTCGACGCGAATGCATCCACGTTCTGGGCGAGCAGCGCCGTGCTTGGCGGCCCCTGGATACTCGCCTATCAGCTTCCCACCACGTCGCAAGTGGCCGAGGTCTCGATTCAGGTGCGTCCCGACGGCCCAACCGTTTATGGACAAGGCCCGAAGGATTTCCGAATTCAATCGAGCGCCGATAGCACCACCGGCCTCGACGGCACATGGGTCAATGAATGGGCGGTGAGCAATCAAACGGGATGGACAAATGGTATGACCCGCATCTTCACCCGGCCCTAAGCGGAGCGCCGGGCTGCGTCAACAGCCCGGCCTTTCCCCACGAGTGAGCGTGGATCAAGCGCGGCCCCTTCCGTGATCACGGCGGGGCCAGCGTACGAACCAACGATCTCAGAAGTGGAGACGCAACATGGCAAAACCGATCCTCGCCTGGCCCGGCGGAAAGCGCAGGCTGGCAAAGCACATCCTCCCGCTCTTTGACAGCCCGCATCAGTGTTACGTCGAGCCCTTCGCCGGCGGTGCCGCGCTGCTGTTCATGCGTGCCACGCCGGCGCCGGTGGAGGTGCTCAACGATATGCACTCCGAACTGGTGCACCTGTACCGTTGCGTCCGCCATCACCTGGACGAGCTGGTGCGTCAGTTCCGCTGGGCGCTGGCCAGCCGCGAGATGTTCGAGTGGGCCAAGATGGAGCGACCCGAGACCCTGACCGATATCCAGCGCGCCGCGCGGTTCCTCTACCTGCAAAAGCTGGCTTTCGGCGCCAAGGTCAGCGACCACACCTTCGGCACCTCGGCCATGCAACCGCCACGCCTCAACCTGCTACGTCTGGAGGAGGACCTGTCCGCCGCGCACCTGCGCCTGGCCAGGGTCACCATCGAGCACCTGCCGTGGCAAGACTGCATCCGCCGCTACGACCGCCCCGACACCCTGTTCTACCTCGACCCGCCATACTGGCAGACCGAGGGCTACGCGAACGCGTTCCCCTGGACGGAATACGAGCAGCTCGCCGAAGTCATGGCCAACCTGCTGGGCCGCGCCATCCTCAGCATCAATGACCACCCCGACATCCGCCGCGCGTTCGCCCGCTTCAAGCAGCGCAAACTCACCGCCACCTACACCATCGGTGGAGGCAGGAAGGCCGCCGGCGAACTGCTCATGGTCACCCGGTAGCGGAACCACGGGCGGTGGGCTGGTCGAAGTCCTCCAGGGCATGCCTGGTGGCCAGATACAGCCCTACCGTCCCGACGTCCGTGCTGTGCGTGGCTCTCACGGCCGCCAGCAGCTCGGCGTCGCTACAGCTGAAATTGCCGCACCAGTGCGCCCGGCTGAGCGGGCTGCGCAAGTCGATTCGCTCGTCCATGCCTGTATCCTGCCGGCCAGGATCAGGCAGCGGAATCATCCCCCGCAGCGGGGCCCTGTAGGCGCCGGCCGCACAAGCGTGGTTTGAACCCCCTTCAACGGCCCATTACGATGCCGTCATTCCCCCTCCGCGGCGCTCCGCAAACCAAGTGTCCCGACTTTGCAAACCAAGTGGCCGCTTACAATTGGCTCGCGTCAATCGTTGCCCGATCCCGACCAGCGCCCGCCCCAGCACTGCTCGGTCGGCGTAGCCGCCAGGCAAGTCGTTGGCTTCCATGTAACTGCGGAACCGCCGCAACGCAGGCGTCAGCAAGGCATCGCGCCGCCGCAGCAGTCCACGCAGGCCGAGCGAGTAGTCCTCCAGCGGCTGTGCGCTCCAGCGTGGAAATTCCCGGGCCAGCAAGTGATCGAACCACATGTCCAGCAGGATGCCGGCGTAGCGGCGATACGGCGGCGGCAGCTGCGCCTTGGCGGCCAGCACGGCGGGGTGGGCGTCGGTGTAACCGTCGATGGCGCGGTGCAGGCGGATGCCGCGGATCACCCGTGGCGGGAACTGCGCCGGATCGGGCTGGCCGCGCACGAAGTCGCCGAGCAGGCCGCCCAGTTGCAGCGCCTCGTCATCGCCGGCCAGCAGCGCATGCGCCAGATGGTTCATTGCCGCGGGCGGCAGTGCGGCGTCGCGGTTATCATCGTGGGCATGAAACCCGCCTCGTTCCCTGCCGACCCTGCCGGCTTTCCGGATGTCGCCGCCAGTTTCGTGCTGACCGGCCCGGTCGGCAAGCTGGAAACCGTCACCGACATCGCCGAGCCTGACGGCGCGCGCCGAGGCGTGGCGGTGATCTGCCACCCGCTGACCAGCGAAGGCGGCAGCATGCACAACAAGGTGGTGACCATGGTCGAACGCGCGCTGCGCGAGTCGGGGCTGGATACCGTACGCTTCAACTTCCGCGGGGCGGGCAGTTCCGAGGGAAGTTTCGACAAGGGCCGCGGCGAGCGCGACGATCTCGCCGCCGTGGTCGCCTGGGTGCGTCGCGTGCGACCCGACGATGCGCTGTGGCTGGCCGGTTTCTCGTTCGGCAGCGGCGTGAGCATCGCCCAGGCGGCGCCGCTGCACGCCGATGCGCTGATCAGCATCGCGCCGCCGGCGGGCCGTTACGGGCTCGATGCGATCACGCCGCCGACCTGCCCCTGGCTGGTCGTGCAGGGCGAGGCCGACGAGGTGGTCGAACCGCAGGCGGTGTTCGACTGGCTCGACAGCCTGGAACACCCGCCCGAACTGGTGCGCATGCCCGACACCAGCCACTTCTTCCATCGCCGGCTGATGGATCTGCGCGGCGCGATCAAGCACGCCGTGCGCGACTGGCTGCCGCCGACACGCCAGGCCTGACCCCCTCCATGACCGAAACGTTTTTGCTCGCGCCCAGCGCGCGTTATGCCGAAGGCGTGGCCGCCCATCGCTGGGAGTCCGACCCCGCCCAGCTGGCGCTGCTGGCCGAGTTCGACCGCATGCATGCGGCACTGTGCGCGGAACCTGCCGGCGAAGGCGGCCTGTTCGGCCGGCTGAAATCGCTGCTGGGCAACGAGCCGCCGCCGGCCGTGCCCGGACTGTACCTGTGGGGCAGCGTGGGTCGCGGCAAGACGTTCCTGATGGACCTGTTCGCCGCCAGCCTGCCGCACGGCGTGGTGCTGCGGCGGCATTTCCACCGCTTCATGGGCGAGGTGCACGACAGCCTGCGCGCCCTGGGCGAGCGGCAGAGCCCGCTGGTGGAGGTCGCTGCCGGCATTGCCGGACGCTGCCGCGTGCTGTGCCTGGACGAGTTCCTGGTCAACGACATCGGCGACGCGATGATCCTGGCCAACCTGCTCGACGCATTGTTCGAGCGCGGGGTGAGCCTGGTCACCACCTCAAATACCGCGCCGGCGAACCTGTACAAGGACGGCCTGCAGCGCGCCCGATTCCTGCCCGCGATCGCGCTGATCGAGCAGCACTGCCACGTGGTCGAGATGGTTTCCGCGCATGACTGGCGCCTGCGCGCGCTGACCCAGGCGCCGGTCTACCTCACCCCGCCGGGCGCCGAGTCGCATCGCGCACTGGAGCGCATCTTCGCCAGCCAGGCCAGTGGCGCGATCGAACTCGACGGCATGCTGCGCATCAACGGCCGCGACATCCCGTTCCACAAGCGCGCCGAGACCATCCTGTGGTTCCAGTTCGCCGCGCTGTGCGAGGGCCCGCGCGCCGTGGCCGACTACATCGCGCTGGCCAAGGCCGGCCCGGCGGTGATCGTCGCCAACGTGCCGCAGTTCACCATCTACAGCGAGGACGCGGCGAAACGCTTCGTGCAACTGGTCGACGAGTTCTACGACCGGCGCGTGAAGCTGGTGCTTTCCGCCGCCGCGCCGATCACCGAGCTCTACGACGGCGAGCGCCTGCGCGCCGAATTCGGCCGCACCGAATCGCGCCTGATCGAGATGCAGAGCGAGGAATACCTCGCGCTGGAGCATCGACCCGAATGAGCCGGCGGCGCCTGCGCGGCGCAGAGGCCGGCCATCACGTAGGCACCAGCCTGTCCAGGCGCTAGCATCGAGCGACCCCCGCCATGGAGACAGCCATGCATCGCACCGCCTTCGCCCTGGCGCTTGCCGCCCTGGTCGCCTCGCCGCTGCACGCCGCCGATACCCGCCAGACGCCGACCCGTCAGGTAGAGGCCATGGTGCAGCAGGAGCTGCCGCAGGTCACCGCGTGGCGGCGCGATATCCACCAGCACCCGGAACTGAGCAACCGCGAGGTGCGCACCTCGGCGCTCGTGGCCAGGGAGTTGAAGAAGCTGGGATTGGAAGTGCATGCGGGGATCGCCCACACCGGCGTGGTCGCGCTGTTGAAGGGGGATTTGCCCGGGCCGCGCCTGGCGCTGCGCGCGGACATGGATGCGCTGCCGGTGACCGAAGAGGTCGACCTGCCCTTCGCCTCGAAGGCGAAGGGCGAGTACCGCGGCAAGGAGACCGGCGTGATGCACGCCTGCGGCCATGACGCGCACACGGCGATGCTGCTGGGCATCGCGCAGGCGCTTGCCGGCATGAAAAGGCAACTGCACGGCTCGGTGCTGTTCGTGTTCCAGCCGGCGGAGGAAGGCGCACCGGCCGGCGAGGAGGGTGGCGCCGAGCTGATGCTGAAGGAAGGCATGTTCCGCGACTACAAGCCGGATGCGATGTTCGGCATGCACGTGGTCAGCTCGCTCAACGTGGGCACCGTCTCGGTGCGGCCGGGGCCGACCATGGCCGGCTCGGACTGGTTCAAGCTGGTCGTGCACGGGCGCCAGACCCACGGTGCCATGCCGTGGAACGGAATCGATCCGATCGTCACCGCGGCGGAGATCATCAGCGCGTCGCAGACCATCGTCAGCCGCCAGCTCGACATCAGCAAGCTTCCGGCGGTGCTCAGTTTCGGCATCGTCGATGGCGGCGCGCGCTACAACATCGTGCCCGACCAGGTGGAGTTGCAAGGCACGCTGCGCACCTTCGACCCCGCCATGCGGAAGCAGGCGCTGGACGGCCTCAAGCGCATCGCCGAAAACGTCGCCGCCGCGCATGGCGCCACGGTGGACGAGCAGATTCCCCTGCTCAGCAACCCGGTGCTGGTGAATGACGACAAGCTGGCCGCAGACGTGCGCGCCAGCCTGGTGCGCATCAACGGCGCAGCGCAGGTGCGCGAGGCGAAACCGTGGATGGCGTCGGAGGATTTCGCGCTGTTCGCCGAGGCGGTCCCCAGCGTGTATTTCTTCGTCGGCGCCACGCCGAAAGGCCAGGATGCCGCGACCGCGCCGGCCAACCATTCGCCGAAGTTCTTCCTTGACGAGGGCGCCCTGAAGGTCGGCATGCAGTCGATGCTGCAGGCAAGCCTGGACTATCTGGGAGCCGCGGGGCCGTGAAGCGCCGGGCCGCCCCGGATCACTCGACGTGCGCGGCCGCCGCCGCAGGATGCGCGCGCAGGAAGCGCCGATGGTGCACCAGCACGCCGCTGTAATAGGCGATGTAGTAACCGACCAGCAGGCCGATCACCAGCATGGTCAGCGGGCTGGACGCGTAGCCCATCGGCTGCATCGACGTGCCCGCGTCTGCCGCCGCCTGCGCGTGCTGCAGCTGCGGCCACACCACCATCAGCCGCCAGGCCAGGCGCCCGAGCAGCAGCACGGTGAGCAGGGCGCCGATCCACGGATTGGGCACGTAGCAGTCGCCCTTGGCCGGATCGACCTCGAAGCGGGTCAGCCGCAAGCCGAACAGACCGATCGCGGCGCCGATCAGCACCCCGCCGAGCAACCCTTCGGCCAACGCCAGATGATGGAAACCGCTCAGCGCCAGCAGGCCACCGATGACCGCGAAGATCACGATGCGGGCGATCATCCGCTTGCGCCGGATCGGCTGGCGACCGAACTGCCGGCTGACCCGCCGCCACACGATCCAGGCCAGCAGCGGCAGCATGATCAGATAACTGGTCAGATGGGCGGGCATGGCGTGGTCCGGTGGATGAGGGACTGGGGGCCGGGGTTCGGGAAGGCACCCGCACCGGCTGCCGGCGATTTTGCTCCTGGCGAAGCCCGAATCCCGGCTACTTCGCCTTGCCCTGGTTGGCCACCGCGGCCATCTTCGCCGCGATCGCCTCGGCGTCGCCCAGGTAGTAATGGCGCAACGGCTTCAGTTCGTCGTCGAATTCATACACCAGCGGCACGCCGTTGGGGATGTTGAGCTCGACGATCGCCTCGTCGGAGATGCCGTCCAGATATTTCACCAGCGCGCGCAGCGAGTTGCCGTGCGCGGCGACCAGCACGCGCTGGCCCGCCTTGATCGCCGGCGCCAGCACCTGGTGCCAGTACGGCAGCACGCGCGCCACGGTGTCCTTCAGGCACTCGGTATCGGGGATGTCCTTCGGGTCGAGCTTCGCGTAACGCGGATCGTGCACCGACTCGTTCGCGGCGCGCTCCAGCGGCGGCGGCGGCACGTCGTAGCTGCGCCGCCAGATCTTCACCTGCTCCTCGCCGTACTTCGCCGCGGTCTCGGCCTTGTTCAGGCCGGTGAGGCCGCCGTAGTGACGCTCGTTGAGGCGCCAGTCGGTGACCACCGGCAGCCACATCAGGCCCATCTCGTCCTGCACGCCCCACAGCGTGCGCACGGCCCGCTTGAGCACCGAGGTGTGCGCCACGTCGAAGCTGTAGCCGCCTTCGGTCAGCAGGCGGCCCGCTTCGCGCGCCTCCGCCCTGCCCTGCTCGGTGAGGTCGACGTCGGCCCAGCCGCTGAAGCGGTTGTCGAGGTTCCACTGCGATTGGCCGTGGCGGATCAGGACGAGCTTGTGCATGGGTGCGCTCAGCAAACGGGATGAACCGCGAATGGTGCAGTGCGGCTCCGGCAGCGTCAAATCCGCACCCTGCCACAGGTCATGGCAAACCTTTGCCGCGGCGGCGGCATCCTAGAGACTCCCACCGACCACGGAGCCTGCCATGCATCGCATCTCGACCATTCTTCTCCTGTGCACGTTCGCCTTGCTGCCTGCCCTGGCAGTGGCCCGCGACGGCGACATCGACAAGGTCAACGGCGCGGTACGCGTCGAGGCGGGCCAACAGGCCGGCGACGTCAGCTCGGTCAACGGCGCGGTCCATGTCGGCGATGGCGCCACCGTGCGCAAGGCCGGCACGGTCAACGGCGCGGTGGAGCTCGGCGACCGCGCCCAGGCCACCGCGGTGGACACCGTCAACGGCTCGATCACGCTGGGCGAAGCCAGCAAGGTCAGTGGTGACGTGAGCGCGGTCAACGGCAGCATCCGCCTGGCGCGCGGCGCCGAGGTCGGCGGCAAGCTGGGCAACGTCAACGGCGCCATCGTGCTGGATGCCGCCCACGTCGCCGGCGGTCTGGCCACGGTCAGCGGCGACATCAGCGTGGGCGAAAACTCGCGCGTCGAAGGCGGCATCCTGATCGACAAGCAGAACGGCTGGTTCAACTTCAACAGCCGCAAGCCGGTGGTGGTGATCGGCCCGCACGCCGTGGTGCAGGGCACGCTGGAGTTCCGCCGCGAGGTGGAACTGAAAGTCAGCGACAGCGCCACGATCGGCCCGGTGAAGGGGGCAACAGTGGAGAAATTCAGCGGGGCCACTCCGTAGGTCAGATCGTAGGGCGGGCAATGCCCGCCGCGGTCGCGACATGCTAACGGGCATCGGCGGGCGGTGCCCGCCCTACGCGCGGCTGCGTCAGACCCAGTCGCGCGGCTTCAGGTAGTCGGCGAGCTTCGCCTCGGCGGAGCCGGCTTCCGGCTGGTACGCATACTCGAAGCGCACGCGCGGCGGCAGGCTCATCAGGATCGATTCGGTGCGGCCGCCGGACTGCAGGCCGAACAAGGTGCCGCGGTCGTAGACCAGGTTGAACTCCACGTAGCGACCGCGCCGGTACAGCTGGAACTCGCGCTCGCGCTCGCCGTACGGCGTGGCCTTGCGCCGTTCGACAATCGGCAGATAGGCATCGAGGAAACCCTGGCCGACGTCACGGGTGAACGCGAAGCAGCGCTCGAAGCCGCCCTCGTTCATGTCGTCGTAGAACAGCCCGCCCACGCCGCGCGTTTCGTCGCGGTGCTTCAGGTAGAAGTACTCGTCGCACCATTGCTTGTAGCGCGGATACACGTCCGGGCCATACGGTTCGCACAGGTCGCGCGCCACGGTATGCCAGTGGCGCACGTCCTCGTCCACCGGGTAGAACGGGGTGAGGTCGAAGCCGCCGCCGAACCACCACACCGGCTCCACGCCTTCCTTGCTGGCCTCGAAGTAGCGCACGTTGGCATGCGTGGTCGGCACGTGCGGGTTCTTCGGATGCAGCACCAGCGACACGCCGGTGGCGATGAAGCTGCCGCCGGCCAGCTCGGGCCGGTGCGCGGTGGCGCTGGGTGGCAGCTGATGCCCATGCACGCGCGAGAAATTCACCCCGGCCTGCTCGAACACCGCGCCATCGCGCAGCACGCGGGTGCGCCCGCCACCGCCCGCCGCGCGGGTCCACGCATCCTCGACGAAGCGTGCGCCGCCGTCGGCCTGCTCGATCGCCGCGCAGATGCGGTCCTGCAGTTCGCGCAGGAAGGTTTCGGCAAGGTCGGCTTGTGCACTCATCGTCTGGCCCGAAAGATTCGATGGCGCCAAGCTTAGCAAGCAGCCGTGCGCGACCGGCTGCGGTGCAGCGCCGCGCCGGCCTGATCCGGCACAATTCAACTGATGCGTGCGGCCATGCGCGCGTGCCCGATCAACCGCGCCCAGCGCATGCCGATGTCGATCCACATCAGGTAGCCCGCTTCCAGCACGAGCCGGCCGAGGTAGCGCGCATGCCGCGGCAGCGTCGGTTCCGCCGCCACGGCAATGCTGTCGAAGCCGAGCCGCTGCGCCAGCAGCAGACAGCGCGCAAGGTGGTAGCGGCTGGTCACCAGCGCCACCGGCGGCAGGTGGCCTCGTTCCAGCAGCAGCCGGCGCGCATGGCGCAGGTTCTCCAGCGAGTCGATCGAATCCTGTTCGAGCTCCACGCGCACGTCGCCGGTCAGCTCGTGCTGGCGCAACCAGGCCTCGCCGGCAGCGGCCTCGCTCAGCTCGCTGCCGCTGCAACCGCCGAGCAGCAGCAGATGATCGGTCTGTTGCTGCCGTGCCAGGACCAGCGCGCGCTGCAGGCGCTGCCGGTAATCATGGCCGGGCGCGTCATGTTCCAGCCGGCGGCCGAACACCAGCACGGTCATCCGTCGCGGCGGCGACAGCGGGCTGCGCGTGGCGATGCGCCATACATGGACCAGATAGCCGAGCCAGACCAGGCCGGCACTGAGCACCACGACCAGCCCGGTGACCACTGCCGCATGCAGCACGTCGGCGTCGCGCAGGTATTTCGAGGGTTTTCGCGGGGCGGACACGCCAAGGCATCGTCGGTGCGGGAGACGCGACAGCTTAACGGTGTACGACGTTCGCGGCATCTTCATGCCGTGCTGGCCACGATCGGACTCCGCCGATGGTCGCAGGCTAGGCAAGCTGCAGGGCGACCGCTAGGCTTTCGCGATGCCTCATGTGATGACACCTCTCGCGGTCACCGCGCACACCGCCACGTCGGCACTCGGCCACGGGCTCGACGCCCAGCTCGACGCGTTGCGCGGCGAGCGCAGCGGCCTGCGTCCGAACGATTTCAGCAGTGCGCCGCTGACATGCTGGATCGGCCGCGTCGATGGCCTGGAAACCGCCGCGCTGCCCGCCGCGCTCGCGTCATGGGATTGCCGCAACAACCGGCTGGCCTGGCTCGGCCTGAATCAGGACGGCTTCCTCGACCGCGTGCGCGCCGCGCGCGCGCGCTACGGCGCCGGCCGCGTCGCCTTGCTGCTGGGCACCTCCACCGCCAGCATCGGCGCCACCGAGGAGGCGTATCGGCGGCTCGACGCCGACGGCGGTTTTCCCGACGACATGCTGCGCCCGGCGATCCACGCGCCGCATTCGCTGGCCGCCTTCGTGGCCGCGGCGCTGGCACTGGAAGGGCCGTGCCTGACCGTCTCCACCGCCTGCTCGTCCAGCGCCAAGGTGTTCGCCAGCGCCGAGCGGATGCTGCGGCTGGGCCTGATCGACGCGGCCGTGGTCGGCGGCGTGGACACCTTGTGCGACAGCGTGCTGTTCGGTTTCAACGCGCTGGAACTGGTCTCGCCCGAGCCGTGCCGGCCGTTCGACGCGGCGCGCAACGGCATCTCGATCGGCGAGGCCGCCGGCTTCGCGCTGCTGGAGCGCATCGACACCGCACCCGATGCACCCCGCCTGCTGGGCTACGGCGAATCCAGCGACGCGCACCACATGTCCACGCCGCACCCGCAAGGACTCGGTGCGGAGCTGGCACTGAACGACGCGCTGGCGCGCGCCGGGCTCGATCCTGCGCAGGTCGGCTACATCAACCTGCACGGCACCGCCAGCCAGAAGAACGACGAAGTGGAAGCGGCGCTGGTCGCGCGCGCCTTCCCGGCTACCACGCGGGCCAGCTCCACCAAGGGTTTCACCGGCCACACGCTGGGTGCCGCAGGCATCGTCGAGGCGACCATGGCGCTGCAGGCGATCGAACACGACCTGGTGCCCGGCAACCTCGGCGGCGACACGCCCGACCCGGTCTGCGGCGCGCAGTTCGCCTGGCACAACGAGCAGCAGCGCATCGACGTGGCACTCAGCAACTCGTTCGGCTTCGGCGGCAACAATGCCTGCCTGGCCTTCGCCCGCGCGGGGTTCGTCGCATGAGCGACTTGCGCGTCTACGTCGAAGGCATCGGCCTGTGGTCGCCGCAGCTGGCCGACTTCGCCGCATTGCGCAGCCTGCTCGCCGGACAGACGCCAGCGCCGCCGCCGGCGCGCCCCACTGCCGCCACGCTGCCGCCGAACGAGCGCCGGCGCGCGCCGGCCAGCGTGCTGCTGGCGATCGAGGCGGCCGGACAGGCGGTCGCGATGAGCGGCCGCGACGCCGCCACGCTGGCGTGCGTGTTCGCCTCCTCGCACGGCGACCAGACGATCACCGATTACATGTGCGCCACGCTCGCCCATGCGCCGGCCGAGCTGTCGCCGATCCGCTTCCACAACTCGGTGCACAACGCCGCCGTCGGCTACTGGACCATCGCCACCGGCTGCCACGCGCCGTCCACCGCGATCGCCGCGCAGGCAGCCAGCTTCGGTGCCGGCCTGCTCGAAGCGGCCAGCCAGGTGCTGACCGAGCAACGCGCGGTGTTGCTGGTGTGCAGCGACGGCGCCGGCAGCTGGCCACTGGCCGAAGTCACCGACTGCGACCAGCCTTTCGCCTGCGCGCTGGTGCTGGCCCCTGCGGCGGGCGCGGCCACGCTGGCCCGGCTCGACCTGCAGCTGGCCCCGCCGCAGCCCGACGATGCCCTGCCCGAGCCACTGGCCGGTTGGTGCCGGGGCAATCCATCGGCCCGCAGCCTCGCCCTGCTCGCCGTGCTGGCCAGTAATGCGGGATCATGCCGGCTGGCCGCCGCCCCCGCGCTGGGATTGCAGATCGCCATGGAGAAGGTCGCGTGAATACATCCACCGCACGCTGGTGCGTCCTGATCCCCTGTCTCAACGAGGAGGCGGCGATCCGCGCAGTGATCGAATCCGTGCTCGCGCTGGAGGCTCCGGTGATCGTGATCGACGACGGCTCGGACGATCGCACGCCGGATATCGCTGCCAGCCTGCCGGTAACCCTGCTGCGCCACGAACAACGCTGCGGCAAGGGCGAGGCGCTGCGCCGGGGCTTCCGCGAGGCGCTGCGCCTGGGCTACGACGCGGTACTGACGATGGACGGCGACGGCCAGCACCTGGCCAGCGACATCCCGCGCATCGTCGCCGCCGCCGCGCGCTACCCGCAACACATCGTGATCGGCGCGCGGCTGCTGGACAAGGCGCAGCAACCGAAGGGCCGTCGCCGGGCCAACGCGGTCGCCGACTGGGGCATCTCGTGGGCCTGCGCCCAACCGGTGGCCGACACCCAGAGCGGCCAGCGCTGGTATCCGCGCGAGGCACTGGAACTGGTCGACCTGGCCGCGGAGAACTTCGTGTTCGAGGCCGCCATCCTGATCGCCGCCTCGCGCGAGAAGAAACTCGGCATCGTCTCGGTGCCGATCGCCTCGCGCTACCACGGCACGTTCCGCCCCAGCCACCTGAAACCGGTGCGCGACGTCACCCGCATCACCACCTACACGATCGGCCGGGTGATCCACTACGGCGACATCATCGCCAGCTATCGCCGCTCGCGCGCGCGTCCGCGAGTGATCGAGGAAGCCGTGCCGGCAGCTTAGAGACACCATGGCCAAGTCCTCGCTGGAACGACGGCCTGGTCAGAACACCTTGGAACTCAGTCCGGCAGCAGCGCCTGGCCGAGCTGGCGCAGGGCATCGGGGTTGAGCAGCTCCAGTTCGCGACCCTCGATGCGGATCAGGTTCTGGCTGCGGAAGCGGCTCAGCACGCGGCTCACCGTTTCGGCGGCCAGGCGCAGGTAGTTGGCGATGTCGCCGCGCGACATGCTGAGGTGGAAGCGCGTGGCGGAGAAACCGCGCGCGGCATAGCGTCCGGCGAGATCCATCAGGAACGCCGCCATGCGCTCGTCCGCGCTGTGGTCGCCGGCCAGCAGGCTGGCGCTGCCCAGTTCCTTGCTCAACAGGCGGAACAGGTGCTTCTGCACTGCCGGTATGCGCGAGGCCAGCGCGCTCATCGCGGGGAAGGAGAAACGGCAGAAGAACGAGGTATCCAGCGCCACCGCGTCGCAGGGGAAGTGCTCGGGATAGATCGCGTTGAGGCCGATCACCTCGCCGGGCAGGTAGAAACCCAGCACCTGCTCGCGGCCCTCCTTGTCCACCATGCGGGTTTTCACCGTGCCGCTGCGCACCGCGAAGATCGCGCGGAACGGATCGCCGGTGCGGAAGATGTGCTCGCCGGCACGGAACGGCCCGACGTGCTCGACCAGGCATTGCAACTGCGCCAGCTCGGGCTTGTTGTAGCCCGCAGCGATGCAGGCACTGGAGAACGCACAGGTACCGCAGAAGTGCGCCTCGTCGCCGTCGTCGGCAATCGGATTGGGCGGCTCGGGCAGGCGCCCTGCCGGGTGCTTGGAATCCATGATGCGATCGGGTTGCCTGGTCGGAGCTGCGTGGATCAGATCACGCGCGAATAGCGCGCCGCCTGTGCCTTGTCGTCGAGATAGGCGTCAAAGCACATGGCGATGATACGCAACAGCAGACGGCCCCGCGAGGTCACCCGCACCTCGCGCGCGTCGTCTTCCACCAAACCGTCGGCCACCAGCGGCGCGAGGCGTTCGCGCGCGCGCACGAAATATTCGTCGAACAGCAGCCGATGGCGCGCACCGAACTGCTGCTTGTCGACCACCCCGTGGCACATCAGCTCGCCGATCAGCTCGCGCCGGATCAGGTCGTCCTCATCCAGCTCCAGCCCGCGCGCCACCGGCAGCCGGCCAGCGTCCAGCGCCCCGTAATAGCCCATCAGGTCGCGCGCGTTCTGGCTGTAGCTGTCGCCGATGCGGCCGATCGCGCTGACGCCCAGCCCCACGATGTCGCAGTGGCCGTGGGTCGAATAGCCCTGGAAATTGCGTTGCAGCGTGCCGGCGCGCTGCGCCAGCACCAGTTCGTCGGTGGCCTTGGCGAAATGGTCCATGCCGACATAGACGTAACCCGCCGCCGACAACTGCGCCACCGCGCGGCCGAACAGGGCCAGCCGCGTGGCGGCGTCGGGCAGGTCGGCTGCGGCGATTTGCCGCTGCGCCTTGAACATCTCCGGCAGGTGCGCGTAGCCGTAGACGGCCACGCGATCCGGGTCGAGCGACACCACCTGCTCCAGCGTGCGGCTGAAGCCCTCGACGGTCTGCAGCGGCAGGCCGTAGATCAGATCCACGCTGGTCGAGCGGAACCACGACTTGCGCGCCGCCTCGAGCACCTCGCGGGTTTGCTCGAAACTCTGGATGCGGTTGACTGCTTCCTGCACCGCCGGGTCGAAATCCTGGATGCCCACCGACATGCGGTTGAAACCCAGCTCGCCCAGGCCGTGCACATAGGCACCGTCGGCGAAGCGCGGGTCGATCTCGATGCCGAATTCGCGATCCGCCGCGCGGCTGAAGCTGAAATGCCGCGCCAGCGATTCCAGCAGTTCGCCCATCTGGCGGATGTCGAGGAAGTTGGGCGTGCCGCCGCCGAAGTGCAGCTGGCGCACCGGACGGTCGCGGTCGAACAACGGCGCGATCAGCTCGATCTCGCGGTACAGCCGTTCGAGGTAGCGATCGGCCTGACTGTGGTCGCGCGTGATGATGCGGTTGCAGCCGCAGTAGAAGCACGGGCTCATGCAGAACGGCACGTGCACGTACAGCGAGAGCGGGCGCGGGATCGGCTCCTCGTTGGACGCCCGGATCACGCCGCGCAGCACGGTTTCGTCGAATTCGGTCTTGAACTGCGGCGCCGTCGGATAGCTGGTGTAACGCGGACCGGCCACGTCGTAACGGGCAATCAGCGCAGGGTCGAAGTCGGGAGGTTCGATGGGAGTGGCCATGGGGACGAGTCTGTCCACCCCCCTGCCCGTCCGCCTTGATCCGGATCAACCCGCCGGAAGTCGCGTCAACCTGCCGCAGCGTCTTTGATGCAGGGAATGGAGAATAGGGAATCGGGAATCGGGGAAACACGCACGCCGAGGTGCTCCCGCTGGCGAAACGCTTCACACGCAGGCATCGCCCGTCCTCGGTGAAGCGCTTGGCTCGCGCGGCGTGTCGACGGGCATGATGCTCTATTCCCTATTCCCTATTCCCTATTCCCTATTCCCTATTCCCTATTCCCTATTCCCCATTCCCGGCCTTTCAGCGCTTGAGCGGTTCGACCTGCTGCTCGATGGAGCCGAAGATCGAGGCGCCGGCAGCGTCGGTGACGTCGATCTTCAGGCGGTCGCCGAACTTGAGGAACGGCGTGGACGGCTTGCCATCGCGCAGCGTTTCCACGGTGCGCTGCTCGGCCAGGCAGGAGGCGCCCTTGCCGGTGTCCTGGTTGGCGATGGTGCCGGAGCCGACGATGGTGCCGGCGGTGAGCGGACGCGTTTTCGCCACGTGGGCCACCAGCTCGGCGAAGGAGAACTGCATGTCCACGCCACACTCGGCCTCGCCGAACCAGGCGCCGTTGAGCCAGGTGCGCATCGGCAGGTGCAGCTTGTCACCCTGCCAGGCGTCGCCCAGTTCGTCCGGCGTCACCAGCACCGGCGACAGCGCGGAGCGCGGCTTGGACTGCAGGAAGCCGAAGCCCTTGGCCAGCTCGCCCGGAATCAGTCCGCGCAGGCTGACGTCGTTGACCAGGCCCACCAGCTGGATGTGTCCGGACGCCTGCGTCGGCGTCGCCGCCATCGGCACGTCGTCGGTGACCACGATCACTTCCGCTTCCAGGTCGATGCCGAAATCCTCGCTGGGCACCACCACCGGATCGCGCGGGCCGAGGAAGCCGGCGCTGGTGGCCTGGTACATCAGCGGGTCGGTGTAGAACGAGGCCGGCACCTCGGCGCCGCGCGCCTTGCGCACGCGCTCCACGTGCGGCAGGTAGGCCGAGCCGTCGACGAACTCGTAGGCGCGCGGCAGCGGCGAGGCCAGCGCGTGGACGTCCAGCGCAAAGGCGCCAGCGGCATGGCCGGCATTCAACTCTTCGGACAGCGCATTGAGCCGCGGCGCCGCGTTCGACCAGTCGTCCAGCGCCGCCTGCAGCGTCGGCGCGATGGCGTCGGCCTTCACCGCGCGGGAGAGGTCGCGGCTGACCACGATCAGCGTGCCGTCGCGGCCGCCTTCCTTGAGAGATCCGAGTTTCATCGTGTCGCCTTGTATGTGCTTCGTGGATGGATGGCCGTCACGGCGCGAAGTGCTTCGCGATGCCCTGCCAGCAGGCGTAATAGTTCTGCTGCAACTGCGGCGCGTCCAGCGCCTGCTGCGTGGGCCGGATCACCTTGCGCGTCTCGAACATGAAGGCCATGGTGGCGGTGATGACGTCAGGCTTGGACAGGTCGGCAGTCGAAGCCTTCTCGAACGTCGCCGCATCCGGGCCGTGCGCGCTCATGCAGTTGTGCAGCGAGGCGCCGCCGGGCACGAAGCCCTCGGCCTTGGCGTCGTACACGCCGGTGATCAGGCCCATGAACTCGCTGGCCACGTTGCGGTGGAACCACGGCGGCCGGAACGTGTGCTGCGCGACCAGCCAGCGCGGCGGGAAGATCGCGAAATCCACGTTTGCCGTGCCGGCGGTGTCGCTGGGCGAGGTCAGCACGGTGAAGATCGACGGATCGGGATGGTCGACGCTGATCGAGCCGATCGTGTTGAAACGGCGCAGGTCGTACTTGTACGGCGCGTAATTGCCGTGCCAGCCGACCACGTCCAGCGGCGAATGGCCGATCTTCGCCGACCACAACGCACCCTGGAATTTCGCCACCAGTTCGAACGCGCCCTCGACGTCCTCGTACGCTGCCACCGGGGTGAGGAAGTCGCGCGCGTTGGCCAGGCAATTGGAGCCGATCGGGCCGAGATCCGGCAGCCGCAGCAGCGCGCCGAAGTTCTCGCAGACGTAACCGCGCGCCTCGCCATCGAGCAGGTCCACGCGGAAGCGCACGCCACGCGGAACCACCGCGATCTCCTGCGGCTCCAGCTCGATCACGCCCAGCTCGGTGGCCAGCCGCAGCCGACCCTGTTGCGGCACGATCAGCAGCTCACCGTCGGCGTCGTGGAAGAACCGCCCCTGCATCGAGCGATTGGCCGCATACAGATGGATGCCGATGCCCGCCTGCTCCGCCGGCCCGCCATTGCCGGCCAGGGTGACCAGGCCGTCGATGAAATCCGTCGGCTGCGCCGGCAGCGGCAGCGGATCCCAGCGCAACTGGTTCGGCGTGGCCGGCGCCTCGTCGAAACGATTGTGGAAGGTGGCATGCGCCAGCGGCTGGAACGGCTCGTGCACCGCCGCCGGGCGAATCCGGTACAGCCAGCTGCGCCGGTTGCTATGACGCGGCGCGGTGAACGCGGTGCCCGACAGCTGCTCCGCATACAGTCCGTGCGCCACGCGTTGCGGCGAGTTCTGTCCTTCCGGCAGCGTGCCGGGAATGGCCTCGCTGGCGAACTCGTTGCCGAAACCCGACTGGTAACCCTTGCTGACGCCGATCGCCATGGGAACCGCTCCTCAGAGGAAACCGCGCTTCATCTGGTCGCGCTCGATCGACTCGAACAGCGCCTGGAAATTGCCTTCGCCGAAACCTTCGTTGCCCTTGCGCTGGATGATCTCGAAGAAGATCGGGCCGATGCAGTTCTGGGTGAAGATCTGCAGCAGCAGGCGCTTCTTCGTTTCCTTGTCGGCGTCGATCAGGATCTTGTTCTTCGCCAGCCGCGGCACGTCCTCGCCGTGCCCGGGGATGCGCTCGTCGATCACCTCGAAATAGGTGTCGGGGGTGTCGAGGAACTCCACGCCGGACGCGCGCATCTTCTCCACCGTGGCGTAGATGTCGTCGGTGAAGCAGGCGATGTGCTGGATGCCTTCGCCGTGGTAGGCGTCGAGGTATTCGTTGATCTGGCTCTTCGGGTCGTTCGACTCGTTCAGCGGGATGCGCACGACGCCGTCCGGCGCGGTCATCGCCTTGGAGACCAGGCCGGTCTTGGCGCCCTTGATGTCGAAGTAGCGGATCTCGCGGAAGTTGAACAGCTTCTCGTAGTAGTCCGACCACTTCTGCATGTTGCCGAAGTACAGGTTGTGGGTGAGATGGTCGATGAAGGTGAGGCCGAACCCGGTCGGGTTCTGCTCCGCCCCCGCGATCGCCACGTAATCGGCGTCGTAGATGCTGCCGAGGTTGCCGTAACGGTCGACCAGGTACAGCATGCAGTCGCCGATGCCCTTGATGACCGCCGCGTTGACCGCCTTGCTGGCTTCCTTGTGGCCGACCTGCTCGCCGCCGTTGTCGAGCACCGCCTGCAGCACCTGCGCGCCGGGCTTGCGGAAGCGGATGCCGAAACCGCAGGCGCTGGGGCCGTGTGCCTTGGCGAAATCCGCGGCGAAGGAATCGGGGTCCTCGTTGACCAGGAAGTTCACGCCGTTCTGCCGGTAGACGGTGATTGGCCGCGACTTGTGTTTCAGCACTGCCGCGAAGCCCATCCGCTTGAACAGTTCGTGCAGCTCCCCGGCACGACCGGCGGGCGCGGCGAACTCGACGAATTCGAAGCCGTCGATCCCCATCGGGTTGTCGAAGGTGCTGACCTGCATGCCAAGGTTGGGCTGGGCGTTCATGGCGCTCTCCTGATTGTCGGTGCACGATGGCCGCCCACGAGCGTGCCATCACCACTGGTAATCCTTCGTTATAGTTACAAATGAAACCAATTGCAAGGAACCCGTCCATGTCCCTCCGCCACAAGAGCACGCCGGCCCGCGCCGAGCACGCCCCGTTGCAACTGGAGCACTTCCTGCCCTACCGGCTGTCGATCCTGTCCAACACGATCAGCCAGACGATCGCCGACGACTACCAGAGCCGCCACGATCTCTCGGTGACGGAATGGCGGGTGATGGCGGTGCTGGCCCGCTTCGAAGGGCTGTCCGCGCGCGAGGTGGCCGAGCGCACGGCGATGGACAAGGTGGCGGTGAGCCGCGCGCTGGCGCGCCTGGTCGCCGCGGGCCGGGTGGATCGCACGGTGCACGACAACGACAAGCGCCGCTCGGTGCTCAAGCTCAGCGCCGCCGGCTGGGCCATCCACGACGACGTCGCCCCGATGGCCCGCGCCCGCGAACGTGAAGTGCTGGCCAAACTCGATGCCGAGGAGCGCCAGTGGCTGGAGCGGATACTGGACAAGCTGCTGGCCTGAAGGCCGAGAATGGGGAATAGGGAATCGGGAATGGGAGAGCACAGCGCCGCGGCGTGAGCTTTGACGATTCTCCATTCCCTATTCCCCATTCCCGGCCTCAACGCACCCCGTGCATCAGCCGGTTCACCAGCGGCGCGATGGCGAGCAGCAGCGCGCCGGCGCCGAGCAGCAGCCAGAAGCTGAAGGTGAAGCCGTCGAGTGCGGCGCTGGCGGTGAGGCCGTGGGTGCCGGTGATGCGGCTGGCGAACAGGCCGGACAGGTTGCCGCCCACCGCCAGTGACAGGAACCAGCCGCCCATCGCGAAGCCCACCAGCTTCGGCGGCGCCAGCTTGGTCACCATCGACAGGCCGATCGGCGACAGGCACAGCTCGCCCAGGGTCTGCATCACGTAGCACAGCACCAGCGGCCAGAACGGGATCAGCCCGTCGGTGCCCAGCAGCTGTCCCAGTGCGTACACCAGCACCAGGAAACCCAGCGCGTTGAAGACCAGGCCGAAGCCGAACTTGCGCGGGATCGAGGGCTCGCGCCGGCGCCTGTCCAGCCACGCCCACACCGCCGCCACCAGCGGCGCGAACACGATGATGGCCAGCGGGCTCACCGACTGGAACCAGCCCACCGGGAAGGTCCAGCCGCCGAACAGCCGGCGATCCACCAGGTTCTCGGCGAGGAAATTGAAGGTGGTGCCGAGCTGGTAGTAGAACATCCAGAACAGCACGTTGAAGGCGAAGATGATCAGCATCGCGATCACCCGCCGGGTCTGCACCCGGCCGTGCCGCGCCGCCTCCGTCAGCAGCATCGCCGCCACCACCACGAACAGCGCACCCAGCACCCATTGCAGGCCGCGCGCGCCGATGCCCGAGAGCAGCCAGTACATCACCGGCACCGCGGCGAACGTGCCGGCCGCCACCCACAGCACGCGCCAGCGGCTTTCCGCGCCGTTCGCAGGCCGGCCCACGCCCTTGAGCTGGCGCCGGCCGAACCAGAACCACAGCAGGCTCAGCAGCATGCCCACGCCGGCGGTGATGAACACCAGCCGGTAATTCTGCTCCAGCGGGGTGGCGGTGAACTGCGCGGCCATCCAGCCGGTAAGCAGCGGCGCAATCAGCGCGCCCGCATTGATGCCCATGTAGAACAGGGTGAAGCCGCGGTCGCGGCGCGGGTCGTCGCGGCCGTAGAGCTGGCCCACCATCGAGGAGATGTTCGGCTTGAACAGGCCGTCGCCGACGATCACCAGCGCCAGCCCGAGCAGCAGCATCACGCGGTCGGGCAGCGCCAGCACGAACAGTCCCGCCGCCATCACCGCCGCACCGAGCAGGATCGTGCGTTGATAGCCGATCAACTTGTCCGCCACCCAGCCGCCGAAGATGCCGGTGCCGTAGATCAGCGCGGTGTACGAACCGAAGATCGCGCTGGCCCACGCCTGGCCCGAACTGTCGCCGTGGTAGAACTCGGCCACGATGTACAACGCCAGCGCCCAGCTCACGCTGTAGAACGCGAAGCGCTCCCAGAACTCGGTCATGAACAGCATCCACAGCGGTCGCGGATGCCCGAGCAATGGCGGGAAATCAGGCGTCGGGACGACGTCGACGGTACCGGTCTGGCTCATGCAAGTCCTTCATCGGCATGCGTGAGGCAGCCGCAAGCGCCCAGATGTAACCGGGCGCCAAGCGTCGCGTCAATGGTTGAGAGTCAGGGAGTGGGGAATCGGGAATCGGGAATCGGAAGAGCGGGACGAGGCTTCGCGTTGCCGCTTTGACCATTCCCTATTCCCTACTCCCTATTCCCTGCCTTCACCTAACCCCGTGCATCAGCTTGTTGATCAGCGGCGCGAGCAGGAACAGCAGCACGCCGCCGCCGAGCAGGATCCAGAAGCCGGAGGTGTAGCCGGAGAGGGCCGAGTCCACGGTCATGCCGGACTCGCCGCTGACGTGGGCGGCGAACAGGCCGGCCAGGTTGTTGCCGATCGCGGTGGACAGGAACCAGCCGCCCATGCCCAGCCCGACCAGCCGCACCGGCGCCAGCTTGGTCACCATCGACAGGCCGATCGGCGACAGGCACAACTCGCCGGCGGTCTGCAGCACGTAGCACAGCACCAGCGTCCACAGCGGAATCATGCCGTTGTCGCCGACCAGGCTGGACAAGGCATACATCAGCACCGCGAAACCCAGCGCGTTGCCGATCAGGCCCAGGCCGAACTTGCGCGGGATCGACGGCTCGATGCGCCGCTTGTCCAGCCAGCCCCAGGCCAGTGCGATCAGCGGCGCCAGCAGCACGATCGCCACCGGGTTGACCGACTGGAACCAGCCGATCGGGAACATCCAGCCGCCCAGGTCGCGATCCACGATGTGCTGCGCCAGGAAGTTGAACGAGCTGCCGGCCTGTTCGAAGAACATCCAGAACAGCACGTTGAAGGTGAAGATGATCAGCATCGCGATCACCCGCTGGATCTGCACGCGGCCGGTGCGGATCGCCTCGATCACCAGCATCACGCCCACGCCCAGGAACAGCGCGGTGAGGAGCCACTGCAGCACCACCGCGCCGGCGCGATCCATCAGCAGGTACACCAGCGGGATCGCCACCAGCACGCCGATCGCCACGTACACCACGCGCATCGGGTTGGCCATCTCCGGCGAGGGCCGGCCGACCGGACCGAGCTGGCGCCGGCCGAACCAGAACCACACCAGGCTGATCAGCATGCCCACGCCGGAGGCGGCGAACACCACGTTGTAGCTGTGGTGCCCGGGCGTGCCGAACACCTTGTTGGCCAGGATGCTGGTCAGCACCGGCGCAATCAGCGCACCGGCGTTGATGCCCATGTAGAACAGCGTGAAGCCGCGGTCGCGGCGCGAGTCGCCCGGCGCGTAGAGCTGGCCGACCATCGAGGAGATGTTCGGCTTGAACAGGCCGTTGCCGACGATGATCGTGGCCAGGCCCAGCATGAACACCTCGTGGCTGGGCAGCATGATCATGAACAGGCCGGCCGCCATCACCACCGCGCCGAGCAGGATCGAGCGCTGGTAGCCGAGGATCTTGTCGGCCACGTAGCCGCCGAACACCGCGGTGGCGTAGACCAGCGCCAGGTACGCGCCGTAGGTGCGGCTGGCATCCGCCTGGCCGGCGTCGTTGCCGTCCCAGAACTGCGCCACGATGTAGAGCGTGAGCGCCCAGCGCATGCCGTAGAACGCGAAGCGCTCCCAGAACTCCGACATGAACAGCATCCACAGCGGTCGCGGGTGGCCAAGCAGTTGCGGGTATTCCGGCAGCGGCGCGGCCGTGGAGTTGCTCGTCGTCATGGGGTTTCCGTGAGAGTGATGCGCCGGCTGCGGCCGGCGTGATCGCAAGATATTGCGTCGAAGATGTAACCGGCCCACGGCGCGCCGTCAACCCGCGGCACGCCGGCGCACCGTCGCCACCGCCATGCTTCGTCGCGCGACGAAACCTCCCCGCGGCCGCCGACTTACACTGCGGGCATGCGCAAAACCGTCTGGCCCGAACACCTGTTCAAACCCGCCGCCGCACTGGCCGAACCCAGCCGCGCCGCGATGCTCGCGGCGCTGCTGGATGGCGTCGCCCTGCCTGCCGGCGAGCTGGCCCAACTGGCCGGCATCAGTGCCGCCACTGCCAGCGCGCACCTGGCGCGACTGGTCGCCGAGGGCTTCGTCGCGGTCGAGCCGCAGGGCCGCCACCGCTACTACCGGTTGGCCAATGCCGACGTGGCCGCCGCCCTGGAGGCGATGGCCAGCCTGATGCCACGACCGCCACCGCGCCAGCGGCCGGGCGATCCGTCGCTGTGGCGTGCGCGGTTGTGCTACCACCATCTGGCCGGCCAGCTCGGCGTGCTGTTGCGCGAATCGCTGCTGCAACGCGGCTGGCTGCAACTCGATGGCGACGGTTGCGGCCTCAGCCGGGCAGGACGCGACGCGCTGCAGCGGCTCGACCTGCTGGCCGCCGACAGCCCGGCCACCTTGCGCGGCCGGCTATGCCTGGACTGGACCGAACGCCGCCATCACGTCGGCGGTACGCTGGGACGCGATCTGGCGCACGGCATGATCGATCGGGTCGGCTGGCTGCGCCGGCGGCCGAGCAGCCGCGCACTGACACCTACCCCGCTGGGCGCGGCGGCGCTGGCGCGCGAGTTCGGCATCGACGCCGACGCGCTCGACGCCGTTTCCGGCTGAGCGAGTCGCCGTCGTCAGACGCCGAGTTCGGTGCGCACGTCGAGCAACTCGGGGAAAAACTCCAGGTCCAGTGCCTTCTTCAGGAAACTCACCCCGGACGAGCCGCCGGTGCCGCGGCGATGGCCGATGATGCGCTCCACCGTCTTCATGTGGCGGAAGCGCCAAAGCTGGAAGCTCTCCTCCACGTCCACCAGTTGCTCGCACAGGTGGTACTCCGGCCAGAAATCCGCACGGCCCTCGTAGATGCGCTTGAGTACCGGCAGCAGGCCCGCGTTGCGGCGGTAGGGCTGGGTCCAGTCGCGATCGAGCAGCTCGGCCGGCACCGCATGGCCGCGGCGCGACAGGTAGCGCAGGAACTCGTCGTACAGGCTGGGTGCCTCCAGCACCGCACGCAATCCGGCCTGCGCGACCGGGTCATGCGCGAACACCTTGAGCATCGCGGCATTCTTGTTGCCCAAGGTGAACTCGATCTTGCGGTACTGCAGCGACTGGAAACCCGACGATGGCCCCAGCACGCCGCGGAACTCCAGGTATTCCGACGGAGTGAGCGTCTCCAGCACCGCCCATTGCTCGAACAGTTGGCGCTGCACCTGCTTCACCCGCGCCAGGATCTTCAGGCAGGCATCGACATCATCGCGCTGCAGGTGCGCCACCGCGGCGGTGAGCTCGTGCAGCATCAGCTTCATCCACAGCTCGGCCACGTGGTGCTGCACGATGAACAGCATCTCGTCGTGATGCGGCGGATTGCTCAGCGGCTGCTGCGCCGACAGCAAGGTGTCCAGCTGCAGGTAGCCGCCGTAGGTGATCTGTCCGTTGAGGTCGGTCTGGATGCCCGCTTCGAGATCGCGCTGGTTGTCGCTCATGGTGTTCCGTCGTGTCATCGGAAACGGGCATGGTAACGGCTGGGGCGACGCATGAACCTTGATCCAGGACAGAGGCGCAGCCCTCCCCGTGCGCGATGCTTTCCGGAACGGAATCCGGGATTCGCGGAAGCATCGCGCACGGAGTGCTCTCCTGCAGGGGTTTCGGGCTCCGCAACCGCCCTTCCATACCGCCACGCATGCTGCACTGTACCTTGCAGTGCAACATGCCAGCCTGTTATCAAGCGCGGTCTTGCGCAGTCGTTTGCGGCCCGATCGCAACCGGCGGGACATGCGCCACCAGGTTTTCCTCTGTACTCACTCCGGAGCGAGTCGTGACCATCGCCGCCAAGTTTGAAATCGAATACCTGCAGTACCTCGATGCCGAAGGCAAGGAAGTCCGCAAGGATCTCCCGGCCTTCGCCAAGGACCTCGACCACATGGTCGAGCTGTACAAGCTGATGCTGTCCACCCGCGTGTTCGACGCCAAGTCGATCGCGCTGCAGCGCACCGGCAAGCTGGGCACCTACGCCAGCTGCCTCGGCCACGAGGCTGCCCATGTCGGCATCGGCAGCGCGATGAAGCCCGAAGACGTCTACGCACCGAGCTACCGCGAATACGGCGCGCAGCTGTATCGCGGCGTGCAGCCGCGCGAGGTCTACATGTACTGGGGGGGTGACGAACGCGGCAACGACTACCAGAAGGAGCCGGCGCGCCACGACTTCGCGTGGAGCGTGCCGATCGCCACGCAATGCCTGCACGCGGCCGGCTCGGCGCTGGCGTTCAAGATCCGCGGCGAGAAGCGCGTGGCGGTGTGCACCATCGGCGACGGCGGTTCGTCCAAGGGCGATTTCTACGGCGCGATCAACATCGCCGGCGCGCAGAACCTGCCGCTGGTGGCGGTGATCGTCAACAACCAGTGGGCGATCTCGGTGCCGCGCAAGATCCAGTCCGGTGCGCCGACGCTGGCACAGAAGGGCATCGCGGCCGGCCTGTTCTGCATCCAGGTCGACGGCAACGACATCATCGCGGTGCGCAAGGCGATGGAGGACGCACTCGATCGCGCGCGCAACGGCGAAGGCGGCAGCGTGCTGGAACTGGTCACCTATCGCCTGGGCGACCACACCACCGCCGACGACGCGCGTCGCTACCGCGGCAAGGACGAGGTCGACGAAGCCTGGGCCAAGGAGCCGATGAAGCGCCTGCGCAACTGGCTGGTGGCGAAGAAAGTGTGGGACGACGCGAAGGAAGAGGCGTGGAAGGCCGAATGCGACGAGTGGATGGACAACGAGGTCAACGCGTACCTGGAAACCAGGACCCAGCCGGTCTCGGCGATGTTCGACTACACCTTCGCGGAGCTGCCCGCCGACCTCGAAAAACAGCGCGACCACGTTCTCTCGCTTGACCAGAAGGCCCACTAAGCCATGGCACAAATCACTCTCATCGAAGCGGTCACCCAGGCGCTCGCCTACGAAATGGCCCATGACGAATCGGTCGTGGTGCTGGGCGAAGACGTCGGCGTCAACGGCGGCGTGTTCCGCGCCACCCAGGGCCTGCAGGAAAAATTCGGCGAACTGCGCGTGCTCGACACGCCGCTGGACGAAACCACCATCGCCGGCGTCACCGTCGGCCTCGCCGTGCAGGGCATGAAGCCGGTCGCCGAGGCGCAGTTCGAGGGCTTCATCTACCCGATGATGGAGCAGATCGCCTGCCATGCCGCACGCATGCGCAACCGCACCCGCGGCCGCCTCACCGTGCCGGCCGTGTGGCGTGCGCCGTGGGGCGGCGGCATCCGCGCACCGGAGCATCACTCCGAGGCCAACGAGCACCTGTTCACCAATATCCCCGGCCTGCGCGTGGTGCTGCCCTCCTCCCCGGCGCGCGCCTACGGCCTGCTGCTGGCCGCGATCCGCGACCCCGATCCGGTGATGTTCTTCGAGCCCAAGCGCATCTACCGCCAGTACAAGGAAGAGGTGCCGGACGATGGCGAAGCCCTGCCGCTGGACGTGTGCTTCGTGCTGCGCGACGGCAGCGACGTCACCATCGTCACGTGGGGCGCGCAGGTGAAGGAGTCGCTCGAAGCGGCCGACGCGCTGGCCGCCGAAGGCATCAGCGCCGAAGTGATCGACGTGGCCACGCTGACCCCGCTGGACTTCGACACCATCGCCGAGTCGGTGGCCAAGACCGGTCGCTGCGTGATCGTGCACGAAGCCCCCAAGACCGCCGGCTTCGGCGCCGAGATTGCCGCCCGCCTGGCCGAGGAATGCATGTACGACCTGCTTGCCCCGGTCGAACGCGTCACCGGCCCCGACACCCACATCCCGCTGTTCCGCCTGGAAATGAAATACCTGCCGAGCGTGGAACGCGTCGTCGACGCGGCGAAGCGCACGTTGGCGGCAAGCTGAGCTTGCCGCCGGGAATCGGGAATAGAGAATAGGGAATGGGCAAAGCCAAAGCGCAATGCCCGCCCGCTCTTCCGATTCCCCATTCCCTATTCCCTATTCCCGGAAAAACCAATGGCTGACATCAAGACGTTCTACCTCCCCGACCTCGGCGAAGGCCTGCCCGACGCGACCGTGGTCGAGTGGCACGTGAAGGTGGGCGACACCATCAAGCTCGACGCACCGCTGTGCTCGATGGAAACCGCCAAGGCGGTGGTCGACGTGCCCTCGCCCTACACCGGCAAGGTCGTCAAGCTGCATGGCGCACCCGGCGACATCATCGAGACCGGCGCCGCGCTGGCCGAGTTCGAACCCGATCCGAACGCCAAGCAGCGCGCCGAGGCCGAGGCCACCGGCCACCACCACGGCCCGAAAAAGCCGGCCGCCGGCGCCGGCACGCCCACGCCGAACCCGGACGACGCCGACGACCAGGTGATCGCCTCGGACGAAGGCGGCGAGATCGCGCAGACCGGCAAGGAGCGCGAAGACGAAGGCACCGTGGTCGGCGCGATGGTCAGCGGCAACACCGTGCACGTCGAGCAGGCGGCCAGCATCGGCGGCGTGAAGGCGGTGCCGGCGGTACGCGCGCTGGCGAAGAAGCTCAAGGTCGACCTCTCCCGCGTGAGCCCCAGCGGCGCCGGCGGCGTGGTCACGATGAAGGACGTCAAGGACGCCGCCGCGAACGGCACCGCCGCGCTCGGTGCCGCCCCGGCCCGCGCCGTGCCCGCTTCCGCCGGCCGCCACCTGGCGCCCGAACTGCCGCCGGCCGAGCCGCAGCGCGGACCGGTCTCGCTGGCCGGCAAGCCGGTGCGCACCGCGCCGCCGAGCGTCACCGCCACCGGCCAGCCGGAACAGTTGAAGGGCGTGCGTCGCAACATGGCCCGAGTGATGGCCGACGCCCACGCGCAGGTCGTGCCGACCACCCTGGTCGACGACGCCGACCTGCACGCCTGGATCGGCAAGCAGGACATCACCGCGCGCCTGATCCGCGCGATCGTCGCCGCGTGCAAGACGGTGCCGGCGCTGAACGCATGGTTCGACGGCAAGAACCTCACCCGCACGCTGCACCCGCAGGTGGACATCGGCATCGCGGTGGACACCGACGACGGCCTGTTCGTGCCGGCGTTGCGCAACGCCGACATGCTCGACGCGGCCGGCATCCGCACCGCGATCAAGCGCCTGCGCACGCAGGTCGAGGACCGCACCATCCCCGCCTCCGAGTTGTCCGGCTACACCATCAGCCTGAGCAACTTCGGCATGTTCGCCGGCCGCTACGCCACGCCCGTCGTGGTGCCGCCGACCGTCGCCATCATCGGCGCCGGCAAGCTCGGCCACGACGTGGTGGCGGTGATGGGCGGCATCGAAGTGCACCGGCGCATGCCGATCAGCCTGACCTTCGACCACCGCGCCGCCACCGGCGGCGAAGCAGCCCGCTTCCTCAAGGCGCTGCTGGACGATCTGTCCCTGCCGAACTGAGCGGGCGACCCCCGGCAGAAAACAGGGCGCCCGCGGGCGCCCTGTTTCTTTCACGCTCGCGGGCGGGTACGGCCCCCGTTCCCGGACAACATCCCGCGCTACCGGCGACGCGCAGTACCGCCGTACCCGATCCAGATCCGTTCGCACTTGAGGGCGAGGAAGTCGAGGCGCTGCCCTCCGACTTCGGGCGCGCAGGCCGCCGCGCGGGGAAACCGGTCGGCGGCAGCGCTCGCCGTCGTCTCCCACCGTGCCTCGGCAACCTCAAACCGCCGTCCGTCGCCTGACGTGTTCCCGGCAATGCCGCCACTGGCAACACTGCCGGGCAATGCACTCCGGAACCGGCCCGATGACTCCTCCGCCCGACGCGACGACGCCTGCCAGCGACAGCCTTTGCGCCTCCGATCCACGGATACGCAATTCACCGGCGGCGGCCTTCGCTGGCACGCGACCACCTGCGCACGGAAAATCCGTGCTGCAGGCCGCGGCGACGGGCTGGTTCGTGGTGGCCGGACTGGGCCAGCTGATCTTCGTCGCGTACCTGTTCGGCTTTTACGGCCGCACCGCGCTGCTCGGCCAATTCGACGCCTGGAACCGGATCTTTCCACGCGCCCACGTGGCGGGAGATCCGCTGCACAACGCCGCGGTGGCCGCGCACCTGGCTTTCGCGGCGCTGATCACCATCGGCGGCCTGCTTCAGTTGGCGACGGGCGTGCGGCGGCGGTTCCCGCGTTTCCATCGCTGGAACGGACGCATCTATCTCGCCTCGGCGTTCGTGATGGGCGTGGGTGGCCTGGCGATGGTATGGACGGGAACCAAGGTGGGCGGCCCATGGCAGCACGTCGCGATCAGCATCAACGCGATCCTGATCCTGTTGTGTGCGGCGATGGCGTTGCGCCACGCCATGGACCGTCGCTTCGCACTGCATCGGCGCTGGGCGCTGCGCCTGTTCCTGGCGGTGAGCGGCGTGTGGTTCTTCCGCATCGGCCTGACGTTCTGGATATTGCTGAACCAGGGGCCGGCGGGTTTCGACCCGGAGACGTTCACCGGGCCGGCGCTCACCACCCTCGCGTTCGCCCAGTACCTGCTGCCGCTGGCCGTGCTCCAGCTCTACTTCCACGCGCAGGACCGAGGCGGGTCGCGCGGACGCACGGCCATGGCCGCGAGCCTGTTTGCCGCGACGCTGCTGACGGCGGCCGGCATCTTCGCCGCGTCGATGATGCTGTGGCTGCCGCATCTGCGGTAGCGCCAGCTTGCTATCGCTGCGCCATGCCCGCCAGGGATTCACCACCCAAACCGGAAGACTTCGCGCGTGCCCGGCGGGTGGCGCCCGTTCAATAATCGCGCACGTCCAGCAACAGGAAACAGCGCGCGCTGTAGTCGCCGGCTTGCGGCCATGCGACGCTGGCGAGCGCCAGCGTGCCGGCGGTCCACAGCTCGTTGTCGAGCAGTGCCTCGCAGCGCGAATCGCCATCCGCGGCATGGCTGTGCACGAGGCGCACCCAGTGCAGTTCGGGGCTGAGCGCTTCGCGCTTCAATGCCGCCTCGATCGACGCCAGCGCCTCGGTGGGCATGCTGGCGGCATCCGCGCCGCGTGCACCGAACGGGCCGATGAACACGTCCCACGTGCGCACGCCGATCTCCCACGCGGCAATGCGCATGCGGCGGTCGTCGGTGACGTACCAGCACGCGGCCAGCAGCGGGTGGAACGCATCGTGCTCGAACGCGCGCAGCGCGTCGCGGCAACCGGTGTCGCCGCCGCCCGCTCCGGCGAAGCTCTCCTCGATGTAGCGCTCCTCGCTCAGCACCACGTCGACGTCGAGCCGGCCGGGCTCGCCCGCCGCACCCGCATGCCAGGCAGCGCGGATCGCCGGAAAGTCGCCGTCGGTGACCAGCCAGCCGTCCTCGTCCGCTTCCAGCTCGACGTCGTGGCGCTCGAACAACTGCAACAGGTATTTCTGCAACGCCGCGCTGTCCATCGTCATGCCTGCGAGGGGGTGGTGTCGTTCGACGGCAGCTCGCGCCAGGTCAGGTAGACACGCAGGTCGAACTCCAGCTGATGGTAGTCCGGCAACATGTGCGTGCACAGCTGGTAGAACGCCTTGTTGTGCTCCATCTCTTTCAGGTGCGCCAGTTCGTGCACCACGATCATCTGCAGGAACTCCGGCGCAGCGGCCTTGAACAGGCTGGCCACGCGGATCTCCTTTTTCGCCTTGAGCCGCCCGCCCTGCACGCGCGAGACCGCGGTGTGCAGGCCAAGCGCGTTGCGCAGCACGTCGAGCCTGGCGTCGTACAGCACCTTGTCGATGCCGGGTGCATTCTTCATGTGCTGCTGTTTCAAGGCAGCCACGTAGGCATACAGCGCCTTGTCGCTCTGCACGTCGTGGCGCGCCGGGTAACGCCTGGCCAGGTGCTCGCCCAGGCGCTCCTGCGCAATCAGCGCGCGCACCTTGCCCTGCAGCGTGGCGGGGTATGCCTGGAGATACTTGAGCGCGACCATGCGGCCATTCTCGCACTGCGCCGCCTCGATCCGGGTGGAGCGCCCACGGAAGTCGCGCGGATGCGACGACGCGCGCCGCTACATGTCGAAGCGGTAACTCAGCTTGACCAGCAGTTGCTCGTCGTCGCGCAACGCAAAGCTGTTGCCGAGGACATCGCCCGTGTGGCGCGCCAGGCCATCCATCGCGTAACCGCCGCGGCCGTAGACCACGTACAGGTAGGACAGCGGAGCCAGCTCGTAGCGGTAGCGGATCTGCAGGCCGAGGTTGCGCACGTTGAAGTCGTCGATCGGCTCGTCGCTGGCCTCGGCGCGGCCGCTGGCGCCGACGCGGTAGCCGCCGCGCAGGCGCGCGTCCAGGCCGATCGCCTGCAGCTTCACGCGCAGTTCCTGGCGCGGGTCGATGGCCCAGTCGAAACCGGCATCGAGTTGCAGCGTGTGCTGGTCGAAGCGGCCGATCAGGTTGTCGTGCTGCCAGACCAGCCAGTCCGGAATGCGCTGCCAGGACGGCCCGGCGTATACGCTGAAGGCGTCGTTGATGAAGTAGGTGGGCACGAACTCGATGTCGAAGGCGGCCTGCCGGTTGCCGCCGAGGCCGCCGGTGAAAACCTCCGCATCCAGCTTGAACGCCCAATCGCCGTGGCGCGGACTGATGCGCTCGTAGAAGAAATCCAGCGACGGCGGCAGGAACAGCGCGCCATGCCCGCGCGTCAGCAAGTCGTCCCAGCCGGCCGTGTTGACGTTGAGCTGTGCATCCTCGGTGGTGCCGTCGCGCAACGTGCTGGTGCGGCGGATGCGCAATTGCCGCCGCAGGCGCAGGCCGTGGTCGTTGTCCAGCGCGTCGACGCGGAAATGCCAGTCGTGCGAGCTGTAGGCCGAGTCCGCCGGCAGCGAGGCGTAGCGCTTGCGCACCTCCCAGTGGGCGTAGTTGAAATTGTTGCGTTCGAGGTAGCCGAAATCGTTGACCTGCAGCCGGTCGCCGAAGTGCATGCCCAGCCATTGCTGGCGCCAGCCGTCGCCCATTTCCAGGTCGGCGATGACGGTGCCGCCGCTGTCGCGCGTGTGCGTTCCCGATTGCAGGATGTCGCTGGCCACCACGTTGGTGGCGATGGTCAGCTGCGCGGTGGGCTGCCAGTGGTGATCGACGCCGAGCACGGTCGCCTCGCGATCCAGCCATGGCCGGTCGACGCGGGTCAGCAGCATGCCCAGGCTCTGCGTGCCGAAGTCGTGGGTCACCCGCGCAGCCCCGAAGAAGCGCCCGGCCCGACCGTCCTCGTCGGCGGCCAGCACGCCGTAGCTGGTGGTGCCGACGCTGCCGTTGAGCTTCACCGCGGCGTCGATGTCCGCCGCGCCCATGCCATCGTCCGAAGGACCACCGACGCGGCGCGTGTAGACCAGCTGGCTGTTGTCGTCGAGCAGGCTGAAATCGAAGATGCCCTGGTTCTCGGTGAAGAACGGGCGCTTGTCGCTGACGTAGGTTTCGGTGGCGCCGAAGTTGACCACCAGGTCGTCGCTCTCGACCTGGCCGAAATCCGGGTTCAACGCCGCGGTCAGCTGGAACTGGCCGTTCGGTTTCCACAGGATGTCGGCGCCCTGCTGGAAATGGCTGCGGCCGCGCACGTTGTCGTACAGGCCCGACGCATACGGCGTGATCGCAAACAGCGACTGGTGGTACTGCGGCACCTCGATCCGCTCGAACTCGGACAGGAAGCGCGGGCGCATGAAGCTGGCCACCGGCCATGCGTCGCGTTCGCCGGTGGAGCCGGTGACGCGATCGAGATAGATGCCGAGCGTGCGCTGGCCGTCCTTCGCCGCATGCATCGGCGCGGTGTACCAGGGGATCAGGATCTCCACGCTCCAGCCGGCCGCATCTTCGCTCACCGCGTGCTGCCAGCTGCCGTCCCAGTCCTTGTTGAACCGGCTCTCGTTGGTGATCACCGCATCGTTGATGCCGTTGGTCGAGCTGACCACGAAATCGTAGCCGGTGCGCCCGTCGCCGTTGAAGTCGACCATCACGTTGACGCGGTCCACCTGGTCGTCGAAATCGCGCTGCACGCGCTGGCGCGTGCGCGGCACCTCCGGTGGCTGGTCGCAGCGGAACGCCACCGCCAGCCCCTCCGGCGTCGCCAGCACCCAGGCCTCGGTATGCAGCGTGCCGGGCTGGCCGTTGAGCGGCTGGGTCTGGCGAAAATCGGTGATGTGTCGTGCGCCGGCCCACTCGGCCGGCTGGATGTGACCGTCAATCTCGACGGCGAGCGCCGGCGCCGAGGCCGCGGCCAGGGTCAGGAACAACAGGCATGCAAGGCGCATGTCGGGGAATCCACGGGGAGAGAATGCCGCGCGGCGCAGTGGAACCGGCGCGCTCGGCATGGGGTAGATGCACAGCTTGCCGCGAAGGTTTGAATTCCTCGACGGCCATTGGTCATGCAAAGGGCATGACGCAGGCGCGGCCCGCAC
The DNA here is from genome assembly GCF_052978405.1 of Rhodanobacter sp. UC4438_H5. NCBI lineage: Bacteria > Pseudomonadati > Pseudomonadota > Gammaproteobacteria > Lysobacterales > Rhodanobacteraceae > Rhodanobacter > Rhodanobacter sp. UC4438_H5. The sequence goes on along the minus strand of NZ_CM129672.1, from coordinate 3,583,162 downwards.
CGCGCCGGGACACGATCAGCGCTTGCGCCCCCACCACCACTGGCGCAGCACCAGCGCCGGCACGATCACCGCGGCAAATGCGCCGTAGCCCCACAACGCGGGCAGCACCTGCTGCCAGATCGACCCGCTGACCGGGCCGAATTCGCCCGGCTCCGGCAGCACGGCCGAATCGAAACCGGCAAGCGCGGCGAGCGCGGTGGCGATGCCGGCCAGCAGCAGCACCAGCACGTCGAACGTGCGCCGGCCCGCCGTTCGCGGCAGGCTGCGCGGCCAGATCCAGTAGATCACGCACAGCACCAGCAGCCAGGGGGCCAACAACAGGATGGACAGGTAACGCACGGATATCTCCTTTCAGGGCGCGGCGGCGAGTCGGAACGACGAGAGCACCACGACCATTCAATCCTGCGTCGCGAGCTGGTCCAGCGCGAGCCGCAGGCGCGTCAGCGCCTGCTCGCGCGCGGCTTCGTCCGGATAATCCGGCGTGCTCGCCACGGCCTCGCCATCGATCTCCAGCACCAGATTCGCGCCGCGCACCTGCACCACGGCCGCGGTGGCGCCCAACTGCTTCAGGCGCTTCTGGCTTGCACCCGCCGCCTTGGGGTCGGCGAACGGCACCGACAGCAGCAGCTCCTCTCCCTCGGCCGAGAACAGGCGGAAACGAAAGCGGCCGTCGTCGTCGCGAAAACTGGCCAGCCGTGCGACGCGCTGCACCTTCGCCGGCCGCGCCGGGCCCGCCGCTGCGCCAGCCGTGCGCATCGCACGCAAACCCAGCACCTCGCGCAGGCCGGCCACTTTCGGCGTGGCGATCGCCCGCGCCTTGCGCGCGCCTTCCTGCAGGATCACCTCGATCGCGGCCGGGTCGGCCATCAGCGTGTCGTAGCGCTCGCGCATCGGCGCCACGTCGGCTTCGATGCGCTCGTACAGCACCTGCTTGGCTTCACCCCAGCCGAGCCCCTCCTCCAACGCGCGGCGGAATGCCGCCGTTTCGGTCTCGCTGGCAAAGGCGCGGAAGATGGTGAACAGCGCGCAGCTGTCCGGGTCCTTCGGCTCGCCGGGCAGGCGCGAATCCGTGACGATGCGCATGATCGCCTCGCGCAGCTGCTTCTTGCCGCCAGCGAACAGCGGGATGGTGTTGTCGTAGCTCTTGGACATCTTGCGTCCGTCGAGCCCCGGCAGCGTGGCCACCTGCTCCTCGATCAGCGCCTCGGGCAGCACGAAGAATTCGCGCCCGTGCAGATGGTTGAAACGCTGGCCGAGGTCGCGCGCCATCTCGATGTGCTGGATCTGGTCGCGCCCCACCGGCACCTGGTGCGCATCGAACGCCAGGATGTCGGCCGCCATCAGCACCGGATACATGTACAGGCCGGCGGTGATGCCGGCGTCGGCGTCCTCGCCTGCCGCGGCGTTCTTGTCCACCGCCGCCTTGTATGCGTGCGCGCGGTTGAGCATGCCCTTGGACGCGATGCAGGTCAGGAACCAGGTCAGCTCGGGGATTTCCGGGATGTCCGATTGCCGATAGAACGTCACCCGCGCCGGATCGAGCCCCGCCGCCAGCCAGCTCGCCGCAATCTCCAGCCGCGACCGCTCGATCCGCGCCGCGTCGTCGCTCTTGATCAACGCGTGGTAATCGGCCATGAAGTAGAACGCGTCCACGTCCGCCCGTCGACTGGCCGCGACGGCGGGACGGATCGCCCCGACGTAGTTGCCCAAGTGGGGGGTGCCGGTGGTGGTGATGCCGGTAAGGACTCGAGTCTGCATGCTGCGCTGCGCAAGTAAAGATTTCAGTTTACGTCATCGCCCCGCCAAGGCAATCCGGCCGCGGGCGTCACGCGATGGTTGAGTGCGACCGCGACCAATGAATGCCTCAGCGGATCAGCGTGGATTTGCCGAACAGCGACTCGATCAGATCCACCGCCAGCTTGGCGGTGGCGTTGCGGCGGTCGAAGGCGGGGTTGAGCTCGACCAGGTCGAGCGAGGCCATCCGGCCGCTGTCGGAGATCATTTCCATGCACAGCTGCGCCTCGCGGTAGCCGGGGCCGCCGCGCACGGTGGTGCCGACGCCGGGCGCGATGCTGGGGTCGAGGAAGTCGACGTCGAAGCTCACGTGCAGGTGGGTGTTGTCGTCCATGCCTTCCAGTGCCTGCTCCATCACCCGCTTCATGCCGTCCTCGTCGATCCGGCGCATGTCGAAGATGCCCACGTTGGCTTCGCGCACGAGCTGCTTCTCGCCGTAGTCGACCGAGCGGATGCCGATCTGGCGGATCACGTCGGGGGTGATCGCGGGGGTGGCGCTGCCGATGTGGGTGAGCACCCGGGGGCCGCGGCCGCACAGGCAGGCCACCGGCATGCCATGGATGTTGCCCGACGGCGTCGCCTCGGCGGTGTTGAAATCCGAATGCGCGTCGAGCCACAGCACGCGCAGCTGCTTGCCGGTTTCACGGCAGTGGTCGGCCACCGCGCTGATCGAGCCGATGGCGAGGCAATGGTCGCCGCCGAGCATGATCGGCAGGCGGCCGGACTGCAGCTCCTGGCGAACAGCCGTATAGACGGCCGTATTCCATGCGGCCACTTCGTCGAGATGGCGATAGCCGTCGACCGGCGGCAGCCACGGATTGAGCGGCCCCTGCAGGTTGCCGCGGTCGATTACCTGCAGGCCGCGCTGTTCGAGTTTGGCGGCCAGGTTGGCGACGCGCATGGCTTCCGGCCCCATCGAGGCGCCACGGTGGCCGGCGCCGATGTCGGTGGGAACGCCGATCAGTGAAACGGTTTGTGTGTTCATGAAGTTCTTGCCTGCGGTGGAGTCCGGCGCGCACGCTGACGCGGTGCACCGGCACGGTGGATCACGCGGCGTCCATGGCGCTGTACCGGGACATCGCGCAAACATGGTGCGCGGTCGTGGACGCAAGAATGCATGCGCGGCGATGACCGCCGCGCATGGTGCAAGTCTAACGGATCAGGTCGTGGGGGCCGCGTCACGCGCGATGCATGACCCACCACGCCATGACGGGCGGGTGGCCTGCGACGACAGCGGAACCCGACGCCCGTGGGCTGCCATGGCCACGCTCTGGCCCGCGCGCCGTGTGGTGGCATGACGGAAGGACAATGCCAGCCTCCGCCGGACCGACGAAGGGGCAAGCGGGCGTGTCGAGGTGGGCCACGCAACGCCCGTCTTGCGCCTTGACGCGGTGGACGTCAAGGACGGATCTGCTGCGGACAACAGCTTGCCTTCGCCGGAACGACGAGCCCGAAACCGGGTCGGGACGCCGTCAAGTCAGAGGTGCGTCGTCGCGCATGCGTTCGAGTTCATCCTCGCGGCGCGATCGCGCGCCGGCCCGCCACGTCACCAGATCGCCCGCCGCACGCGCTGTCGCGCCCGCGGTAGCTGGTTTGGCCGGTTTCCCCCACAGCATCCCTGCAAACAGCTGCAAGCCGCGCCAAAGGGCGGGCTGCACATACGGTGTTTGCATGTCGATCACTCCCGGCTACCCCTGCGTAGCCGTTGAAGCGATCGTAACAAATTTCGCGACGCACGCACGCCGCGCCGCAACGTACCGCCAAGCTTTGGGCTCAGGACACGGCGGTCATCGGGGAGCGGCGTACCTCGGCGTACTGCACCAGCGGGATGCTGAAATCGTTGCAGATCATCTCCACGCGGGCGGCGGTACCGGAGCTGGCGTGCTCCTCGCGGGCCAGGCCGCGGCCCAGGCGGATGGCATGGGCAAAGCGCAGGCGGTCGAACAGGACGTCCGGGCCGCTGCAGATGCGCCACAGGCCGTGGCGGCTTTCCTTGATGGTCAGGACCACGCTCATGGGCGCCCCCTCGGCCGAAGAATAGAGACCGATGCGCGCAGGGGCGCACCGGAGCTTGCCAAGGATGCGTCGAGGCCTGGCGCCGGGTCTGTCAGCGCAGGCCTACAGTTGCTGTGGGGAGTCGGCGCGCCGCGGACGGATGGCGCGGCGGCGGCCATGCAGGCGGATGGTGCCGGCACCAGGAATCGAACCCGGGACCTGCTGATTACAAATCAGCTGCTCTACCAACTGAGCTATGCCGGCGCAGGCGGGGATTCTAGCAGCGGGGCGCTGCGCTCGCTCAGAAGCAGCGGATGTCGTGCGTGCCGAGGTCGCTGGCGCCGAGGTACTGGCGCCAGTCGAAGGGTTGGGCGGTGGCGATGGCGAGGTCGAGCCAGTACTCCGGGACGCTTTCGCTGCGCTCGCTCATGCGCGCGGGAAAGCCGGCGGCGGCCACCTGGTCCAGGCGCTTGCGCGCATTGGCCGGGTCGCGGAACAGGCCGAGCGACACCGTGTTGGCCTGGTCGCCGGAGCCGACCACGAAATAGTCGTTGATGTTTTTCGCGGCAAGCTGGCGGGCCGTCTGCAGCGCCTGCGCACGGCTGGCGACGGCGGGCAGGTAGACCCACCACGCGCTGGGCTGGGTGGTCTGTTGCTGGCGCGAACGCATGCGCGCGACGTGCCCGTCCAGCGCCTGGCGCGCGCTGCGCAGGTCCTGCGGCGTGTCAAACGGCCCCAGCGCCATGCAACGAAAGCCTTGCGAGGCATCGACGGCCGCGGCCGGCGTTTCGGGCACCGCGATCGTGCCTTCCGCCGCGGGCAGTTCCGACAACAGTTGCAGTGGCGCCACGCCCGGGTCGGTGGCGTCGCCGACGTGCCGGTAGGGCTGGCCCAGCAGCAGCCACGCTCCGACCGCGATATTCAGCGCGCTCAACAGGACAAACAGCAGACGCAGGAACATCGAACCCCCATCAAGACCGCCAACCACTCATTCTAGTGGCTGGCCGGCGTCGGCATGTGCGCATCCGCCCACAATGCCAGGCCACGCAACACGCTGTCCTGGCCGACTTGCACGGGCAGCGACAGCAACGGCGCCAGTCGCGGCGCATCGCCGCCGTCGAGGATCAGCGCCGGTTCGCCGCCCAGGCGCGGACGCATCTGCGCATGGAAGCGCTCGATCAGTGCGGCGGCGGCCTGCCAGCAGCCGGAGGTCACCGCATCGGCGGTGTTGTCGGCCAGCTGCAGGATGTCGCCGGGTCGCTGCGGGCGCACCAGCGCAGTCGCATCGAGCAGCGAGCGCTGCATCAGCTGCACGCCCGGCGCGATCAACCCGCCCAGGTGCCGGCCATTGGCGGCCAGCGCATCGAGCACCAGCGCGGTGCCGGCGCTGGCGAGCACGCACGGCTCGCGATGGGCGGCATGCGCGGCAACCATGGCGAGGAAGCGATCCACGCCCAGCCGCTGTGGCTCGGCATAGGCATTGCGTACGCCACAGGCGCTGGCCGGGGTGCGCAGCCATTCGGGCGCGCTGTCGAATGCCTGCCGCAGCACGGCGGCAACGCGCTGCTCGCGCGCGTCGTCGACCACCGACGCGCCGACCACCTGGGTCGATCGCGGAAAACCCGCCCACGCCGCATCCGGCAGCGTGGCCAGATCCTCGCGCCACTCCAGCACGCCCTGCGCCAGCCATGCGGGCGACGGTCCCTGCAGCGCCCATTTCAGGCGCGAATTGCCCAGATCCAGCAGCAGTCTCATGCGCGGCGCACCGTGACGTCGGCGCTGTCGATGCGCCGCTCGCTGCCGTCAGGCAGTTGCACCCGCAAGGCGCCGCGCGCGTCGATGCCTGCGCCGAGTGCGTCGAACGTGCCGAGCGCTCCGCTGAGTTGCAGCGGCCGGCCGCGCAGCAGGTCGTGGCGCGCATAGTCGGCGGCGAAGGCGTGGAAGCCTTCGCGCTCGAACTCGGCCAAGCCTTGCGCCAACGCAGCGATCAGCGCCGCGGCCACGCGGTTGCGATCCGGCGGCGCGCCCGCGCACAGGCTGGCCAGGTCGGTGGCCGGCTGGCCGGCCTGGCCTTGCAGGGCCGGGGTCAGGCGCAGGTTGAGTCCGATGCCGATGATCGCCGAACACGGCCCCTGGAATTCGCCGCTGAGCTCGACCAGGATGCCCGCCAGCTTGCCGCTGCCGTCGCTGGCCAAGACATCGTTCGGCCATTTCAGCCCCGCACCGGCAACGCCCAGTTCATCCAGCGCGCGCAGCACGATCACGCCGATCGCCAGCGACAGGCCGCCCAGCGCCGCGAAGCCCGCACCGAATCGTTTCAGGCAGGAGAGATAGATGTTCAACCCCGGCGGCGACAGCCAGTCGCGACCGCGCCGGCCGCGCCCGGCACTCTGCGATTCGGCCAGCACCACGCAAAGGTCGGCTGCATCGGCAAGCCGCCGCTGCAGTTCGCTGGAGGTCGAGTCGAGCTCGTCGTGCACTTCCAGCGTACCCAGCGTGCGTGCGACATCGGCCGGCAAGGCGGCGCGGATGCGCTGCGCGTCGAGCATCTGCAGTGGCCACGGCAGGCAATAGCCGGCCCGGCCGCGGGTCTGCACCGGCACGCCCCGCGCACGCAGTGCCTCGACCTGCTTCCAGATCGCCGCCCGGGTCACCCCGCTGCGCTCGGCCAGCGCCGCGCCGGAAAGCGGTGCGCCGGGAGCCAGCAAGGCCAGCAATTGCAGCGGCTGCATCAGCGAACCCGGCGCGCGGCAGCGCGCGCCGTGGGGGCAGCGCGAGGCAGGGGAACGGTGGAGAAAAGAACCATCGAATCATTCTAGCCTGCCGCACGCTGCACTGCGGCACGCGCGCCCGCCGCTTGCACTGGCAGCAGCGCCCGGTTTCTGCGACGATCGGATTCTTCGCTTGCGGCCTGGGGAGTTTCACTGCCATGCGCGCCACCCACCGGATCATCGCTTGCATCCTGTGCCTCGCCTTCGCCGGCGCGACAGCAGCGGCCAGCCTCGATAGCCGGGGCGTGGACAGCGGCAGCCCAACCGCAAGCAACGCGTCATCGCACGATAGCGAAGACGGCATCGCCGGCGACGTGCTGGGCATGAACCGCGAGAACAGCAGCCCCGGCAGCAGCAGCACCAGCGGCGCCGTGCGCAGCAGCAACGACCGTTCCGGCGCGGCTTCGCCGGCACCGGCCCCTGCGCCCCGGCCACATCTGGGTTGGCAATCGCTGCTGCCTGGGTCGATCCAGTAAGCGTTCGGCGGCATGCCGCGCCGTTGGTGGACATCCCTGCGGGCACACTTTGAACCTGCACCGATCGCCGACCCGCTGTGGCGGCGCGCCCTGGCGGCCTGTCCGCTGGCGCGTCGGCTGGACCCCGCGCGACAACTGCAACTGCGCCAGCTCGCCGGCATCTTCCTGGCGCGCAAGCGTTTTCACGCGCTGGCCGGCGCGGTACTGGACGACTACTGGCGATTGCTGATTGCCATGCAGGCCTGCCTGCCGGCGCTGCAGCAGGGTGCGACCAGCCTGCGCGGCTGGCGCGACGTGCTGATCTACCCGGGCGAGTTCAAGGTGCGCCGCAGCCACCATGACGACCACACCGGCGTGGTCACCGAGAGCGACGAGGTGCTGATCGGCGAGGCCTGGGAGCATGGCCCGCTGGTGCTGTCCCTGGCCGACGTGCAACTGGACCTGGAGCAGCCGTGGGACGGCTACAACGTGGTTGTGCACGAGATGGCCCACAAGCTGGACATGCTCGACGGCCCGCCCGACGGCGTGCCGCCATTGCGCGAGATTCCGCGGCGGCGCTGGATCGGGGAGTTCCAGCGCGCCTACGACCGCCTGCTGGCCGCCGGCCCCGGCCACGCGCCGATCGACCACTACGCGACCGAAAGCGCCGGCGAGTATTTCGCCGTGGTCAGCGAGCTGCACTACTCGCAGCCAGCCGTATTGCGCGAAACCGAGCCGGCGGTGGCCGAACTGCTGCACGCGTTCTACGGCCCCTCGCCCGCCGACGGCGAGGAACTCGCTGGCGGGTGCCGTCGCTGAGGGAAGTGGCATGCATGGCTGCACAGCTGTCCGGATGACAGCCGCACCGCGCTGCTGCAATCCACGCGAGCGAGTGTTCCTACCGCCCCATCGCCTGCGCCGGCTGCATCGGCATCTGCGCCTGTTGCACCTGCGCCTGTTGCCTCTGCAGCATGGTCAGCTGGTCGAGCTGCCGGAACATCGCCTCCGGTGGCTGTTGCATGGCCGCGGCGTGGGTGGTCGTGGTGCAGGGCAGGAACGATGAGGAGTCGCGGGTCAGCACGCCGCTGTCCGGCCCGATGCGGCCGGTCTGCGGACCGGGCAACAGCTGCACCTGGTCCGGCTGGCGAGCGTGTACCGGCCGATCGAGCATGACGGCCGCGGTGGCGCGATCGAGCTGATCGGCGCTGCGCGCGATGCCGTACTGGGCATAGGCCGCACCGACGTGTTCGCGCATGTTGACGAATGCGGCATGGCGCGGGTGGTCCGGGCGGCGCAGGTCGCAAGGTTCGAGCGACGACGGATCGCGCGACGGCGTCTCGGCCACTCGCACTGGGGACTGGTACAGATGCGGCAGTTCGCGCCGCGACCAGTCGCGGCTGGCGTCGTCGACTGACCGGGCCACCGCGTCGAACACGCTGACCGGGGTGCGGCGCTCGACGGTAAGGTAGGTGTTCCCGGGCGCGCGCTCGTTGGTGACCAGATGCATCGCCATGGCCTTGCCTTCGCCGTGCAGCTCGACCCGCGCCGCCGGACCCAGGCGGTCGGCGCTGTGCCGGTCCAGCAGCGCGGCTGCCGCCCGCTCGCTGTGCTCGCCGTGCGCCATCCGCACTCGCTCTTCCATCGCGTGCACGTGCTGCAGCAGGGTGCCGTAGCTCGCGTGCAGAGGGTGGCCGGGATGGCGGAAGTCGTGCAGGTGCGGCGGGATGGGTGGAACGGCGGCGTGCGCCGGCGTTTGTTGCGTGGCGTGGGTTGCCGCGTGCATGGCGAAGGTCGTGGAGATCAGCTGCGCGGTGGCATCGAGCTCCGCGCGCAGGTTGCCCTCGGCCGCGTTCCGACCCCACAGCCGGCCCGGCGTGCTCCAGTGGCCCCGCGCGTCGCGGGTGTAAGCATGGCCGTCGGAGGCGTCCAAGATGTTCGTGGGCGCATGCAGTGCGTCGGTTACCGCATCGGGCAGGGGGCCGAGCTGTTGCCAGCCGCGTTGCGCGTAGATCGCCTGATAGCGCGCGGCGATGCCGCGGCGGGAGTGCGCCAGATTGTCGGCGAGGGTGGCATGCGCGGCGGCATCCAGGGCGGCGGTGCGTGACGGCGTGGCGGTTTCCACGTGCGTGCTCTTGAGGCCGTGCTCCAGTACGGCGTCGGTGACCGTGCGCGACCACGCTCCCGAGGCGGCATCGCGCTGCCATGGCGCGGGAAGCCGGCTGGATGTGTCTTGCGCACTGGCCGGCTGGGTGTACGGATCGCGCGGTGGGGCCGGGTGTGCCAGGGCCAGTTCCACCGCGGTGTTGTTGGCTTGAAACGTGAGTTGCGCAGCCAGCGCGGGATCGGCCCGGACACTGCGCCAGCCCGGCGTGGGCATGACGCCGTAGCCGACCACCGGATGGTTGGGCGCATAACCGATCTCGCCGGTGGGCACCTCGCGCGTCCAGCCGTGTTCCGGATGCTGCGGGTCGTGGTGCCAGCTGCGGCCTTGTGCATCGGTCTGGTTGTGGATTTTGTGCTGGTCGTGCCAGTCGACCAGCTTGTCGCCGGCAACCGCCCCGCCGATGCCTCCCACGCCAGCGACGATCAGATCCAGCGGGCCGGACTCGATCCCCGCCGCGCCCAGGACTTGCGCCCCCAGCAGTGCGCCGCCGAGCATGCCCAGGTTGCGCGAGCCGAAATGCTCGACCGCCGAGGCGGCGCCCGTCGGGTTGTCCTGCTGCAGCAGGGTGGCCGTGTGGCGCGCGGTGGTCGTGGCGTCCCAGGCGACGGCGGCGGCGCTGGCGAAGCCCAATCCCTTGACGACGTTCGGGTGGACCCGGGTGGTGTAGTCCACATGGGTGATCCGGGAGAGGTTGCCCTGGACGCCCTCGACCACCCTGGAGGCATCGCGCTCGATCAACAGGCGTCGGGCCGTGTCCGGTGCAACCTTCGGGTTGTCGGTGATCGCTTCGGGCAACGTCTCGTGCCACAGCCGCTGATCCTGCCAACTGCGTTTGAGGCTGCGGGTGATCGCCGGATCGTGCAGACGCGCTTCGCGCGCCTCGATCAACGCCTGTCCCGGCGAGCGGGCATCGGTGCGGCTGTCGTAAAGCTCGCGGCCTTCGCGATCGAAGAGGCGGATGGGCGTGGTCGTTTCCGCGTGGATCGTGTCCAGGCTCGTCGGCACCTTGTCGTAGATCGCGTCGCGCGCACCTTCGGGGACGTGGCGGCCGTAACCGTCGATATTGAGCTGGTCCAGAAACCGTTTGTCGACGCCCAGTTCGCTCTCCAGCTTGGGCGATGCCACCACCCGCACCTCGACGTCGTAGCCTTGGGCCTGCAGGTCGCGGATCAGCTCGGCCGACCATGACCCGTTGCTCAGCGTAGTATCGAAGATGAAGTGCTTGCGCCCGGCCACTGCCGCCTCGCGCAACTCGTCGGCCCACTGGCCGGCGTCGGCTTGCGTGTGACTTGACCAGGTGTAGGGATGGGCGGAGCGGAACTCCCGGACGCGGGGGTGGTAGTCGCGCAGTTCGTCGGGATCGATGGGGACTATGTCGCCATGAAACTCGTGAATCGCGGCTTGGGTCAGTCCACCTTTTCCTGCGCCTGGTTGCCCTCCCAAGATAATCGCCTTCGGTCGCGCATGAGGCAGCGCTTCGTCCAGTTCACTTCGAGGGACGACCGTTTCGGAAAACACGCGTGCATGAGTCAGAGGGGCGAGGATGTCGGCAGAGGAGCTCATTTTTCGAACGCTTCCTTGTTCGCCTGGAAGTACTCCCACAGCGCGTCATCGGCTATCCATCGACCTTTTGATCGGGCACGCCCCATAAGCAGATTCTTGGCTTCTGCCCTCGCGATCGCCTCCGCATCGCCACTGGCTTCAGCGGCGTGCAGTTCGGTGCCGGCTTCGTCGATGAAGGTTCCCAGTCTGCTTTCGAGCACCCAAATCGCACGATCAAACGGCCCAACGCCCGCTGAGGACGTTTCGACTACATAGTTCAGCACCTCCTGCAGTCGATCGATGTGCCCCGGATAGTCCTTGAGCATTTCCCGCAGACGCTGCGGAACCGGGGGCGGGGGCAGTTTCGGCATCGTGATGTCCTTGTCGGTCGTGTCGATCGGAAGCGCCACGCATCGCCGGCATCCTGCGCCAGGCCTTGGGCGGTTCGTCGAGCCTACCGCGAATTCCGGGACGGGTCTGTCAGATTCTCCAGCTTTCCGGCAGCCCGGCGCGGCGGCTCAGCTCGCCGCCAGCCGCACGCTGAAGCGTGCGCCGCCGAGTTCCGGCGAGCGGTCGACCACCAGTTCGCCCTGGTAGGCGTGCACGATGTCCTGCACGATCGACAGGCCGATGCCGTGGCCCTGCACGCGCTCGTCGCCGCGCACGCCGCGCTGCAGGACTTTCTCGATCTTGTCCTCGGCGATGCCGGGGCCGTCATCTTCCACGCTGATGTAGAGGCCCGGCCGCTTGCGCCCGTGCTCCGGTTGCGCCTTGACCTCCAGCAACACGCGGTGGGAGGCCCACTTGAAGGCATTCTCCAGCAGGTTGCCGAGCAGTTCGAGCAGGTCGCCCTGCTCGCCGTAGAACGCCGCGCCCTCGCCGATGTCGAACTCGCACAACACGTTCTTGGCCGCGTAGACCTTCTCCAGACCCTGCACCAGATCCTCGGCCGCGCCCGCGATCGGCACCGCGCTGGCGAAAGTCTGCCGGCCAGAGGTGGCCGCGCGGGCCAGTTGATAGGCGACCAGTTCGTCCATCCGGCGCACCTGATCGAGCACCGCCGTGCTGCGTCCGGCCAGCACCTCGCCGGTGGTGGATTCCAGTTGCGAGCGGATTACCGCCAGCGGCGTCTTCAGGCTGTGCGCGAGATCCGCCAGCGTGTGCCGGTAGCGCGTGCGCTGCTCGCGCTCGTTGGTGATGAAGGCGTTGATGCGCTCGGTCAGGCCGGTCAGTTCCAGCGGGTACTGGCTGTCCAGCTGCTCGCTGTCGCCGCGCTCGACCCGGCTCATGTCGCTGGCCACCTTGCGCAGCGGGGTGAGGCTCCAGCGCAGCAGCAATAGCTGGAGCACCATCAGCATCACGCCCAGGATCGACAGCCAGATCACCAGCGCGCGCCGGTAGGCCATGTTGCCGCCCTCGAGCTGATCCTCGGTCTGCGCCACCATCACGGTGAAGCGCACCGACTTGCCCGCCTCGGTGTCCCAGGCCACGCCGTAGCTGTAGTAGTAGAGGCGACCCATGCGCGTGTCGATCGGGCCGACGAAGCGGCTGGCGCCCGGCTCCAGCGGCACCAGGAAACTGAAGTCACGGCCGATCGCGGAGGGTGACTCCCAGCGGAAGTCCTTGTCGCCCACCGCCACCGCGTAGAGGCCGGAACCCGGGCGCGAGAAATTCGGATCCGGCGAGGTGTCCGGCGACAGGATGCGGCCGTAGCGGTTGACGTCGAAGTTGGTGATGTAGGCGATCGCGAAGTTCTGCAGGCGGTCGTGCAGCGCGCTCAGCGCACGCTCCTTGTTCGCCTGCGACAGGGTCAGGCCGACCAGGCCGAGGAAGCCGGCCAGCACGAATCCGGTGGCGATCGCCGCGCGCGCCGCCAGCGACAGCGGGCGGCGCGCGGGCGATGGCTCATTCGTCGTCGCCGTCGGTGCGCGGGATGGCAAAGCGGTATCCGCGTCCACGTACCGTCTCGATGGGTTTCAGGGTGCCTTCCGGATCGAGCTTGCGGCGCAGGCGGCCGATGAAGACTTCCAGCACGTTGGAGTCGCGGTCGAAATCCTGCTGGTAGATATGCTCGGTGAGGTCGGCCTTGGAGACCAGTTCGCCCGCGTGCAGCATCAGGTATTCGAGCACCTTGTACTCGTAGCTGGTGAGGTCGACCAGCTTGCCCTCCACCGTCACCGTCTGCGCGGTGGTGTCGAGCTTGATCACCCCGCAGGCCAGGATCGGCTTGGACCAGCCGCTGGCCCGGCGCACCAGCGCGTTGATGCGCGCCAGCAGCTCCTCGACGTGGAACGGCTTGACCAGGTAGTCGTCGGCGCCGTACTTCAGTCCCTCGACCTTGTCCTGCCAGCTGCCGCGCGCGGTGAGGATCAGGATCGGATAGCGCTGACCCGCCTCGCGCAGCGCCTTGACCAGGTCCATGCCGGACATCTTGGGCAGGCCCAGGTCGATGATGGCCAGGTCGAATGGCACCTCGCGGCCGAGATAGATGCCCTCCTCGCCGTCCTGCGCCGCATCGACGGCAAAGCCGTCGCGTTTCAGCCGGGCCGCCAGCGTCTCGCGCAACGGCGCCTCGTCTTCCACCAACAGGATGCGCATATCAATGTTTCTCCTTGCTGCCCGCATTCCGCCCGGGCGGGTTCTTGGTCGACTGGGCCGACCCCGGATTCTTGCTCGCTTCGGAGGAAATCGCCATCACCTTCACGTGGCCGTTCGGGGTGAGCACCTTGATGCGGTACTCCATCCGGCGGCCGACACCGCGCGATTCCGCCGACAACACCTTGCCACCGGTTTCCTGCTGCACCTGGAGCACCGCCTGATCCAGCGTCACCGCCGGCTTGCCCGTCTGCGCCGCCGCCACGCCCCCGAACGGGATCAGGGCGGCCAGCAGCATGCTCTTGTACCTGATCATGCGTGAATATCCTGTCCGGCGTTGAGCGAACGCCCAGCCTAAGAGGTCAGGCCTGAATACTGGCCGGACGGGGCGCGCCTGTCACGCTGCCGCCGCGCACGGCGCCATGGCCTGCTGGAGCAATGCCCAGCCTGCCCCGGGCAGATGCGCGCCCTCGCTGAGCGCGCGGCGGAATGCGCGCGCGCCAGGCTCGCCCTGGTAAAGGCCCAGCAGGTGGCGGCTGATGTGCTTGAACGCGGTGCCGCGCGCCAGCTCGGCCTCGATGTAGGGCCGCAGGCGCTGCAGCACGCTTTCCCGGGTAGGCAGCGGCTCGCCGTGCAGCGCGTGCTCGATCTGCGCCAGCAGGTACGGATCGTGGTATGCCGCACGGCCCAGCATCACCCCATCCAGCCGGGCCAGGTGGGTACGCACCTGCTCGACCGTGGTGATGCCCCCGTTGACCACCACCACGAGCTCGGGAAACTCGCGCTTGAGCCGGTACACGCGCTCGTAGTCCAGCGGCGGGATCTCGCGGTTCTCCTTCGGCGACAGGCCCTTGAGCCAGGCCTTGCGCGCGTGCACCACCAGCACGCGCACGCCCGCCTCCAGCATGGTCTCGGTGAAGTGCTGCAGGCCTGCGTAGTCATCCTGGTCGTCCACGCCGATGCGGCACTTCACCGTCACCGGCACCTCGACCGCATCGCGCATCGCCTTCACGCACTCGCCGACCAGGGCCGGTTCGCGCATCAGGCAGGCGCCGAAGCGGCCCGACTGCACCCGGTCGGAGGGGCAACCGACGTTGAGGTTGATCTCGTCGTAGCCGGCCTCGGCGCCGAAGCGCGCCGCCTGTGCCAGTTCCTGCGGCTCGCTGCCGCCCAGCTGCAACGCCAGCGGATGTTCCTGCTGGCTGTGTTCGAGCAGGCGCAGCTGCTTGCCGCGCACCAGCGCGGCGCTGGTCACCATCTCGGTGTACAGCCGCGCACGCGGCGACAGCAGCCGGTGGAAGTAGCGGCAGTGGCGGTCGGTCCAGTCCATCATGGGCGCGACGCTGAAGTGCCACGGCGAGGCGGCGGCGGAATCGTTCATGCGCGTAGTGTACGTGCTGCCGCCGCCCGCACTGGCGGCAGCCGGGCCGCATGGCGGCGGCTACGCCTTTCCGCGCGTCATCGACACCACCAGGCGCAATCGCCCCTGGAAGCCTTTCTGCGACGACAGCGGAATGAGGTAACCCCCGTCGTCCTGCGGCTCGACCAGGGTGCCCAGGCTCTCGCTGGACTGCTCGTCGACGAGCAGGTAGCGCAGGTTCCAGCCTTCGTCGGTCTGCGTGGCACGCACCACCAGCGTGTCGCGGAACAGGTATTCGCCTTCGACGTGCTTGTCCAGCCACAGTTTGTTGTCGATGGTGTAGCCGGTGGTCGATACGGTCAGCTCCACGCTGAACACGACGGTCTTGCCGGAGGTGATCTTGCTGGTGTCGAGGAAGGCCGAGAACAGCACCGGCGAGCGCGGTGCGTCCAGCCCGGCGTTGGCCGGGCGCAGCAGTTCGTCGAAGCTGCGCAGCACCGCGCTGAAAGTGTCGCGGCGGCGCTCGGTCAGGCGGTAGCTGTTGGTGCCGCGCGGCGCCACGGTGGCCTCGAAATAGTACGAGGCGCGCACCTGCTTGCCGTCGTCCTTGGCTTTCTGCACCGAGGCCGGCAGCGGCAGCGCGTCGGCCTCCAGCGTGCCGTCCACGCGCATGTCGCCGAACAGGAAGCGCACCAGGTTCTGGTAGCCCTCCTCGGAATTGACCACGCCGTACACGCCGCTGTGGCTGCGGTAGGCGAACGCGCGCGGCGCGCCGCTCACGGTGGCGTTCTCGATCTTCACCAGGCCGTCGCTCATCTCGCCGGCCAGCTTGCGCGACACGCCGAGCGCGGCTTCGTAGTCGCGGTGATTGGTGCCGACAAAGCAGAAAAACTGCTGCGGATCGAACTTGCCGTCCAGCGTGTCCACGCGCTCCGGCGTGCCCTTCAGGCCGAGGTAGCCGGCCATGGTCTTGCGGTTGAAGTTGTTCATGTCCCACAGGCCGAGCACCGCCGGCACGTTGAAGCCGGCCATCTCGATGCCGTTGTGCGGCGTGGCGTAGGTGAACACCTTGTCGACCATGGCACGGTCGGCGCCGGTGCTGATCTTGTCGTTCTGCAGGAAGCTGCGGCATACCAGTCCACCCATCGAATGGGCGACCAGGTACACGCGGAATGCCTTCTTCCGCGCCGCGTCGGCGCCGCAAACCTGGTCGCGCAACTTGCGGATCAGGTCGCGCAGGCCGGTGGCGGCCTCGACGATCGACAGCACCTTGCCGTCGCCAAGGTCGGTATCGGCCGTTTCGTAGTAACGGTAGATCACCACGCTGCGCGCCGGCAGCTCGCCGTCGATCTCGCTGCCATCGGTGTAGGTGTCGCGGTAGCCGTAGTCCTTCATCAGCCGCACCAGCGGCGATTCGAACACGTGGCGCCGCACGGTGCCGTCCCAGGCCTGGCGCACCTTGGTGGAGCCGAGATTGAAGCCCATGTACGGCGTGGCGACGGTGTCGGCGATCTCGTTCGCCGTCATCGCGTAGCCGCGGACGTAGATGATCGGGAAGTAGGGGGCGGTCAGCGGATCCATGGGGCCGTTTCCTCTTTGATGTTCTCGGGCGGAAAAGACATCGGCACGACGATGCTCAGGCCGGGCCGGCGGGTTTCACCGGCTTGCGGGCTCGCTTGCGCCTGGCACCACCCGCCACCGTGGACTTGGCCGCGCCGGCCGTGGGCGCGGCGAACAACGTGTGCGTAGTCGTGCCGGGCGTGGCCTTGGTCGAGGCACGCAGCATCTCGCACAGGCTGTCGAAGCGGCAGCAGCATTCGTCGTAGCCGCCGTTGTCGCCGCTGACGCCGAGCACCGCGTGGTGATGCAATCCGCGCGGCGGCAGCGCGGCGGGCGCCGTACCCGTCATCGGCCAGTCGAGCTGGCCGTTGCCGGCCACCCGCGCGGGAATCAGCCAGTAGTCGCCGGTGGCATACAACCCGCCCTGTTCGAAGCTGACCTGGATGCCGTCCTCCAGCGCGATCGGCGCGCCCTCGGCCACGGCCAGCACGCCTTGCGCACTCACCGCATCGTGCTGGTCCCAGCGGCGCAGCAGCGGATGCCGGCGCGGGTCGTCGTCCAGCGGCCACGGCGTGGTGTTCTTCGGCACATTCAGGGTGACGCTGCAGCTTGCCAGGTCGATCGCGATCACCTGCAGCAGCGGATACGCGCGTTGCCCCAGCGTGTAGCGGTCGTCGACCAGCTCCACCCAGTCGTTCGCCGCCAGCCCGAGCCGGGCATCGCGACCGAGCCGGGCCAGCGTCACCGTGAGCGGCGCACTGCCGTCATCGGCCGCCGCGCCGAGGTCGCTGCGCATGACCGGAAACACCACCGAGCCGTTCTCGCGCGACCACTTGAAGCTGGCCGTGCCGGCCGGCCCACCCTGGTGGATCTCGACCCGGTACAGCTGGTTCTCGCAGCCGCGGTAGCGCGCGTCGGCGGCGATCACGCAGGGATCGTCATCGGACTCCTGCGGAGCCAGCTCCGCGCGCAATCGCGGCAACGCGTACGCCGCACGCGCGCCGAGCAGCTGGCGCAGCAACGCGCAGGGCGAGGCGTTGGTCTGGTTGCCGCCGTCGAGACCCTTGCGCAACTGCGCCACCTCGGCGAGCTGCTGCTTGATCGCGGCGGCGTCGGCAGAACTGCCGGCGGCCTGCTGGCGCGTCTTCAGTGCCGCGGTGACGTCGTCGAGCTGCTGCTGCGCCCACGGCTGGTCGAGCAGGCGCAGCTGCCATACCACCTGCGCGCGCGACGCGGTGTCGACGCCGTCCAGCGCCACGTCGGCGATGCGCGGCGCTTCCACCGCGCACAGGTGCCGCTCCCACACGTCCAGCCACAGCGCAAAACCCGCCGGCGGATTCTCGAAACCGCTCTTCCCGTCGGCCACACCATAGTCGGGGGTCGGCGCGTTCGGTTGCTGCGCCAGCGTGCACGCGGCCTCGTTCACGCACAGGATGCCGTCGACGTAGAAATGCCCCGGCGCCAGCTGCCAGTCGGTCAGCGGCAACGGCTTGCTGCTGCCATCGGCCTTGGTGGTGCTGTCGGTGATGGCGAAGCCGCCACCCGCCGCCCAGCACGGGCCGACCAGGTCGCGCACCAGGCTGCGCAGCAGGTGCAGCTGGATGTGCGCCTGTTCGTTCCAGTCCGCCTCCAGCAGCACGCGTCCCTGCTGCTGGAACACCTGGCTGTAATGCAGGGTCGGGTCGAAGCTGACGCGTGCGAAGTCGCCTTTCATGTCGATCTCCTAACTCGCGAAAAGAATGCCGGCGTCCGTGCCCGCCGGAACGTATTCGGCCAGCCGCGCCGCGAGGTTCGCCTCGCGCTGCGGCTCGTACAGGTCGTGCCAGACGCCCATCGCCGAACGGTCGGACGCGCCGCGGCGGATCTCCGCGCAGCAGCCGTCGGCCAGGCGCAGGTAGTGCGGCGTGCCGTAGCGCCAGCTGCGGAACTGCGGCACCAGGCGCAGCCGTTCGTGCACGCGCTGCTCCGGCGCCACCGCGGCCAGCGCCAGATCGGGCTGGCAATGGAAGCGACGCGGCGTGCGCGAACCGTCCGCCACGTGGCAGAAGCGCACGCAGCCCTGCTGCCGGCGCAGCACGCGCAGCGGACCGGCGAAGATCGAGTCCTCGGCCAATGCGATGCCATGCGCCTGCACTTCGCCGATCACCGTGCAGCGGCGGAAGCTGGCCTCGACGTACGCCACCGCCTCGTCCGGCGCACCCAGCGCCACGCGCTCCATGCCGGTGGCGTCGAGGATGCTGTCGCACAGTTCCAGCGGCGGCGGCTCGCCGCGGCGCTCGGGGCTGATCACCATGATCGCGCCGAGGATGCTGTGCTCGACACGCAGCGCCGCGCGCGTGCCGTCGAGCGTGACGCTGGGTTCGCCCGGGCGCTTGGGGTCGCAGTCGCAGTGCAGCGCCCAGCCCGGCACCAGCGTGCAGTGGCGGATCAGCAGCTCGCACAGGTCGCCGCCAGCAGCGGATTCCTCGTCCGGCCCGTGCACCTCGATGCCGCGGCCCACGATCAGCAAGCCGTCCAGCAGCACTCGGCTGCCGGCGCGACCGCTGACGCTGAGCGCGTCCGGCTGGCTGGCACGCACGTCGAGCAGGCGCAGCACCGGCCGCGTGCGTTCGGCCGCACGCAGCTGGATCGCCTCGCCGGCGTCGAGCTGCAGTTCGACGCTGCCTTCGTACACGCCGCTCTCCGCCAGCTCGATCACCAGCGCGCGCAACACCGGCGTGGCCGCCTTGGCTGCGGCCCACGCCGCCAAGGCGTCGGCGATGCTGCCGAAGTGGCCGGCCGGCCAGCCGACGTTCGCCGCGCGATCCCGCCGCGCGGCGTGCACCACGTAGCGCGTGGCGCCTTCCAGCTCCGGCGTGACCCGCGCGTATTCGCCGCCGCCGAGATCGCCAGCGAAGCCGTACTGGTAGCTCACCCATACGCCGCGCTTCGGCCGCTGGTTGGCAGGAAACAGCAGGCGGCCGCACTCGGGGTCGACCGCCACGCGCCCGCGCTTCACCTGCCCGCGCCAGCCGGACAGGTCGGCCGGTACCAGCAGCTCACGCGGCACCGGCACACCCTGGCCTTTCGCCGGCCAGTCCGGCGCCCACACTTCCACGCTGCGTCCCTCGCCGTAGAGTTCGGCCGACACGCTGGCGTAATCGGCCAGCGGGCCGCGTTCGGCGAACTGCCAGCGGCGCAGCGGCAATGGCAGGTTGCGCTCGTCGGCGATGTGCGTGGGTTCGGTTTCCGCGACCGGACGCTGGAACAGCGGCGTGTCGTTGCCCAGCACGCTGAAGCTGAAACACTGCGGGCCGCGCTCCTCGATGCAGTACGCCGGCGTGCACGTCACCGGATAGCTGCGCAGGCGACAGGCGAACACGCCCACCGCAGGGACGTTGTGGCGGCCGCGCCGCTGCGCGCTGCCCAGGCGCCGCACGTCCACGCTGTGCGCAAACGGATCGAACGCGCCGTCGACCCAGCCGATGCGTTGCAGCCGGCCCGGATCGCGCAGGTCGGCGGTGCCGCCGCGGTGTGGATGCTGGTGGTCGAGATGCTGCATCCAGCCGAGCCGGCGATAGAACTCCACCGCACGCGCCGGCCAGCCGGCGGCATCGCGCGACAGGTCTTCCAGCAGCGACAGCGTGCCCTTGCGCCGCCGCGCGTCGATCGTGTTGGCCACGTCGGCGCGCGGCGCCAGCACGCGGCCGAGGCGGGCGTCGCGGCACCCGTCCTCACCCAGCGTGGCCGCTTCCGGCAGCAACGTATAACCGAGCAGGTCGCCGATGTACGGCACCACCCAGTCGTCGCAGGTCTCGATGAAGGCGTTGTCGTACAGCCGCGCGATGTCCTGCTCCAGCACGTCGGCCTGGCGCGTCAGCACGCGCAGGAAGTCGCGCAGCGGCCAGCCCTGCTCCGCGTCGCGCATGCGGTAGACCACCGGCAGCAGGTCGTACAGGCGATCGGGACGCGCGCTCATGGCGTGGCCTCCTGCAGCAGCAAGGTGTCGGGAACGTTCGGCGGCAGATAGGCGAGCTGCGCCGGACGCAACATGCCGTGCTCGTCGTAGCGGGCCGGCCGCACCGGCACGCGCGGCGGCACCGTGCTGGCTGTCGAGGCGGCATGTGACGCCAGCGCGGTCGTGTCGCCCGCCTTGCCGTTGTCGCCGCCCACACCGAAGCCGGCCAGCAAGGTGGCCTCGTCGAGACTGCCGAACGCATCCACGTCCACCCAGGCCACGCCGCGCACGGCCTGCACGCAGGCGACCAGTTCGCTGAGGTAGACGCTCTGCGCCAGCGCGCGCCGCTCGAAGCCGAACGCATCCAGCAGCGCCGCACGCAGCGCCGGCTCGACCGACTCCCAGGCGAAATCGGGCAGCAGCCCCACCTTCGCGCTCACGGTCAGCGCCAGCAGCTCGCGCACGCCCAGCCGCACCGGCAGCGACGGATCGCCGTAGCGCCGCAGCGCCTGCAGCAGGTTGCGGCAAAGATCGGAGGTAGCATTGATCGGCGCATCGGCGGCGCCGGCAATGGTCACCTGCACCAGGTTGCCCAGCTTGACTGCCGCCGCCTTGCCGACGCCGCCGAACGTGCGTGCGAAGTCGGCGTAGTCCGCCACCGAGACCAGCCGGTCCAGCGCCAGCACTGCCAGCGGCACGTTGCGGCGCGCCTGGTCGCGCGTCTCCGCGTCGGCGCCGCCGGAGGCGCGCAGCGGGTTGATCACCTCCTTCACGCCCAGCGGCCGCGTCGCCAGCAGGCTGACCTGCCCCGCGCGTACGTTGCCCGGCGCGCCGATGCCGTTGCGGTACGTTGCGACGACGTTCTCGATGCCGGTGGGCAGGCGCGCGCCGTGCACGCCGTCGCCGAACTGCACGATGGTCCTGCCGTCGTCGTCGGTGGCGGTGACGAAGCGGCGGTCGTTCGCGCCGACGAAGGCGAGGTTGCGCGTCTCGTGCCATTGCAGGTCGTTGACGCGCAGCGTGAGCGTGCTCTGCACGCCATCCACCGTGGCCGCCGACACCCAGGTCAGCGGCGGCTGCTTCAGCACGAAGGCCTGCATCGACGCCGCGCCGCTGCCGCTGCCCAGCACCTCGCGGCGGCTCTCGCCGTGGGTGGCGCGCACTACGTTGGCGCGCACCGTCATGCTGTCGCGCGCGTAGCGATAGGCCAGCCCCGCGTTGGCGAACACCAGGGTGCTGTGCACGGTGTCGCCGGGCAGGTTCGCGTCCACGCCCTGCTCCACTGCGGACAGCATCACCAGCTCGGCGGCGCTTACCGCGTCGGTGCCCGGCACGTCGCTGCGGCGGCCCTCGACGATCACCCAGCGGCCGGCCTCGAGGCCGTCGACGGCGCCATCGAGAGTGAGCCGGGTGGCGCTGTCGCCGGTGCTGCGCGGGCTGCCGTCGGCGACGAGCGCGCCGACCTCGTCGCCGATCACCAGCTCGGCCAGCGGCAACGACTCGCTTTGTGCGTGGACCTGCGTGGCACGCAGGGTCGACATGCTCGGCGCCTGCCACACGGACGTGTCCGCATCCGGCTTGACCAATTCGATCCCGGTGGTCTTGCCGCTGATGCCGTAGGCACTGCGCGGATGCACCTGTACGCGCCTGGCCTGCGCGACGACCGGCGGCCCGTAGCGCCCCGACTGGATCAGCAGGAAGCTGCCCGCCTGCACGCCGTCGTAGGCGTTGTCGAGCTGCACGAGGTCGTCCTCCTCGCCGCCGTCCGCGATGGCATCCCAGTCGCCGTCGGGCCTGGAGACGTAGGGCACGGTGCCCTTGGTGGCGGGGTCGTCATTCAGTCCCAGCCCCATGATGCGCGGCGCGTTGTAGCCGAACAGCGGCGCGGCCAGGCGCAGCGCGTACACGCCGTTCAGGGCCGGCGAAGGCTCGCCCTGCGGCATGCTGGCCCAGGCACGGTAGAAGGTGTCATGCAGCTGCGGCGCGAATTTCAGCAGCAGTTGCGGCCGCGCATCGCTGGCCTTGCCCAGCGCCGCGGCGACGCTGCGTTGCAGGCGCAAGCTGTTGGCCGGCTGCAGCGTGGCTTGCCGCGTCAACGCGCCGAACAGCGCACCGAAGCCGCCCGCCGGCGGCGGGCTGACGGCGCCGTCGCCGCCAAACGCCTTCACCACGGCCAGCAGGAACGCCTGCGCCGGCGCCGGGCCACCGGCAAGATTCCCCACCTCCAGGCCGAAGCTTCCCAGCAGACGGTTGACGCTGCCGACGTCGCCGCCGCCGAGCAGCAAGCCGCGGTAGAGCCTTTCGATCCGGTCGCGCAATGACGTGCCGCCGGACAACGCGGCGACCGCCACTTTCGCCGCCGCCACGATCTGCCCCTGCAATGCGCCGAACGGCTGCAGCACCAGCCTGCTGCGCCCGCTCTGCTGCTGTACTTCAATCGACTGCACCTGACGAACCACCGGCACGCAGGCGGGAAGTTCCCCGAACAGGAACAGCAGCCGATCGTTCGGCTTCAGGCCGGTGGCCGTGCTGGCCACCCACAGCGCGTCCAGCGTGGCCACGTTGTCGAGCGTGATGTCCTGCGGCAGCGTCAGCCGCGGCCTGAGCGCGTTCCATTCGTAGCGCGCATCCAGCGGCTCGGCGGTCTCGAAGGTCTGCATCTGCTCGCCGGGCGCGGGCACCGATTGCGCGCGCGCGCCGGCAGGGATGGTCACCGGCGGCGAATCCTTTTCCACCGTATAGGCGAGGTACACGCTGGCGGCGACGCCGGGGCGCAGGCGGTAGTCGAGCAGCCGCGCCAGCTCCAGCACCGAGCGGCGCTCGGTGGCGGTGCGCAGGTAGGCCTCGTTGGCGATGCGCTCGGTGTAGAAGCTCAGCACGTCGGCACCCACCGCCCAGGCGTCGAGCAGAGCCATCGCCGGGTCGTCCGCTGCGCGCGTGCGCAGCCCAGCCAGCGCCGGCAGGACGGCGTCGCTCAAGCCGGCTTGCATGGTGGCGCGGAAATCGGCGTAGCGGCCGACGCGGTAATTCAGCGCGTCCAGCCCCGGCCGGTTGGCCAGCGGCAACGGCGTACCGGCGATCGCGCCGCAACCGCAGGCGCAGGCGTGCTTGCCACAGGCGCTGCAGCAGCTCATCGGCCACCTCCCAGCGTGAAGCGGATGCTGCCGTGATTGGGATGATCCGGGTCGTTGTCGACGCGGGCGATGTCGCGCGCGGCCAGCCGCAGCACGCCGTCGTCGGGCACGCTGTCGGTCGCATCGTCGGCGCGCGCCAGGCACGACACCTCGACGTGGGACACGCCGGCGATCGCCTGCGCCTCGGCCAGCAGTGCGCTGGCGAACACCGGCGCGCCCAGCTTGAGCCGGTCCGGATGGAAGAAGCCCGGCGTGCCGTCGCGGCGCAGGCCCGAACTGAAGCGGTCGCGCAGCGCGGCCTCGACGTGGGCGACGAGGAAATCCGGCCGCACGCAGACGAACAGTGCGATGCGCAGCGGCACGTAGCGGGCGGCATGCACCTCGACGTCGTGGCCGATGCGGCGGTAGCGCTCCAGTTGTGCGCGGATGCGCCGCGCCAGGCCCGCCGGCAGGTCTTCGCGGCCCAGGGGATCGAGCGCCACGTCGGCGGCGTACCAGCTGCCGCTCCACTCCAGCGCGGCGGCGGCGCCCTGCAGTTCCGATGCGCGCGCGGCGAAACTCGCGTAGTCGTCGGCGACGATCGCGCGCAGCGGGTTGGCGCGGAATGCGCCGGGCGCGTACAGCTTCACCTCGGCCAGGCTTTCCGGCGCGGTGCCGCCGCTGGCCGGCAGCGGATTGCGCGGCACCAGGTCGGCGGACAGCACGCCCGATTTCAGCGCCAGCCACACGATGCTGTCGCGCCCGACGTTACCGGCCGGGCCGTTGCCGATGCGCGAGGCGGCGCGGAAGAAGTCGCCAGCCTGCGGCTGTGCACCGAGCACTCCGTCGCCGAAGCGCAGGTGCGCGGCGCCGTCGTCGTCGATCTCGACCACGACGTGGCGGTCGTCCGGGCCACTTTCCAGCAGGTCGTACTGCGGCCACCAGCGCCAGCGCGGGTCGGGCGTGCCGTCCACCAGCAAGTCGGCCAAGGCGCCGCCATGCACGACGAGCTGCGGCAGCGCGAGGCGCGGATCGCGCGCCAGCAGCTTGCACACCGGCGCGTGCGGCGGCAGCGGCTCGGCCCAGGTCAACGGCGCATCCGGCAGCACGTGGCCGGTGTCGGACGGCGGACGGCGCACGTCGGGCACCGCGTCGTCGCAACGGCAGCAGCCGTACTGCGTGTCGCCCGGCACCAGCCAGCAATCCTCGGCCAGCGCGGCGCAGCGCGTGCAGGCATCCGGCATCGCGGCGAGCGCGGCGGCGAGGCCGGGATAGTCGCCATCCTCACCGCTCGGCGTGCAGATGGCGCTGGACGTGCACTGCCCGCGCAGGTGCTCGCCGTGGTCGACCAGCAGCACGTTGCCGCGCGCCAGGCTGACGTCGTGCAGCCACGCGCAGTCCGGCGCCGGCGTGCGCACCGACAGGCACAGGTCGAACGGCAGCGCGTCGCAGGCATCCCACGCCACCTCCAGCAGCAGCGTGCCGTCCAGCGGATCGACGGACGTCCGGACGTCCGTGAGGCGCACCGCGTGCCGATGCGCGGGATCGGCATCGGCCGGATTGCCGGTCTGCGGCCCCAACACTTCCTCGAAGATCAACAGGTCGCCTACCGCGAGCTTCAGCGCCCGCTGCGTTGCGATGGCAGCCAAGGCAACCGGTGCGGAATCGTTCGCTGCCGCGAGTGCCGAGGGCGGCGCCGATGCAGCCGGTGGCGTCGTCGGGGGCGGCGGCGCATCGACCAGGGTCGCCCGCGTGCTGCCGCGCGGCAGGCAGCACAGCTCGTCGCCCCAGTTGTGCAGCCGGATCGCGCTGTGCGCGGCGACCACGTCGAACGTGGTCATGCCATCCAGCGGCATCGGCTCGTAGATCAGCGCACCCTGCGCACGCGCCGCGTCGAGCTGAATCGCGTCGATCACGCCGGGTTGCGGATGGCCCTGCCCCGGCGGCGGCACCAGCAACAGCAGGTTGGCGAGGTCCAGACTCAGGTCGTTGCTCGAGGCCAGCGTGACGAAGGCGCGCGCGTTGCAGCCCTCGTGCATGCGGTAATCCACCAGCCGCGCATGCCGGCGCACCGAGATGCGCTTGCGCGCGGTGCCGAGGTAGGCCTCGGTGGCGACCGCGTCCTGGTAGAAGCTGAGGTAGTCGGCGGTATACGCCAGCGTCTCCACCAGCGCGATGCCGAGGTCCGGCACGTGACGCTCCTGCCACGCCGGCATGTCCAGCGCGAGGCGGTCGAGGAACAGCTGGCGGAAGCTGGCGTAATCCTTGGCGAGGTAGTTGATCTCCGGCGCGGGCGACGGTGGCGACACGCACGGCGTCTCGTCGGCGCAGTCCAGCGTCTTCGCGCAGTCCAGGCGGAAGTGCAGCGGGACGCAGGCATAGCGCGGATCGAAGCCGGGATAGGCATGCCAGCTCGCCGGGTCATTGCCGGAGGCCGCATCCACCAGGCACAGGCAGTACGCGGTGTGGTCGCCTTCGCGGTCGAGCACGATGCGCAGGCAGGCGTCATCGTGCATGTCCGGTTCCAGCTCGGGGTTCACGCTGAGCACGCGCAGCCCGGTGATGCGGTCGCCGCCGCTGATGCGCACGTTGGTCACGCCGAGACCTTGCGGGATCTCGCCGAACAAATGCACGCACAGGCTGACGCCGTCGTCGCCGACCTCGACGTAGTCGATGCCGTTGAGCGTGCCGGCCAGCCGCAGCTTCTCGCGCCGCGCCGGCACGCTGCAGGCCGGCAGCGGCGCGCAGCCGATCGTGCCGAGACTCGCATGGACGTTCGCGCGGTTCATGGCAGGCTCCGCACGAAGCTGTCGCTGCGCGTGTCGCCGCTGGCGCGCACGGTGTAGCTGAGGTCGACGCGCAGGGTGGCGTCCTCGCTGCTGACTTCGAGCTTGCCCACGTCGATCACATCGCCCAGCCAGCGCTGCAACGCCGCTTGCAAGGTGAACTGCAGCGCAGCGGCCAGCTCCGGGCTGTTCGGCGCGAACACCAGCTGCAGCAGGCCGCTGCCGAAGTCGGGCCGGTTCACCCGCTCGCCCGGGCTGGTGAACAGCAGTTGCTCGATCATCTCGCGCACGTGCTCGTCGTCGCCGGTTTCCGCGACGCGGCCGCGGGGGTCGAAATGGAACGGGTAGTCCAGGTTCATGATGGGACCCTCACATCGCGGTGACGCGCGTCTGGCTGGCGACGATCAGCAGCGGCGTGCC
Organism: Rhodanobacter sp. UC4438_H5; assembly: GCF_052978405.1. Taxonomy (NCBI): domain Bacteria; kingdom Pseudomonadati; phylum Pseudomonadota; class Gammaproteobacteria; order Lysobacterales; family Rhodanobacteraceae; genus Rhodanobacter; species Rhodanobacter sp. UC4438_H5. Next base: position 3,556,670 of record NZ_CM129672.1, on the reverse strand, counting down.
GGTCGGCGCGCAGATCGCCTGGCTGTCGATGAGCAGCAGCGGCTGTCCGTTGGAAGCGACACGGGTGGCGGCGGTGACGAACTGCGCGCTGACGCATGGCCCGTTCGCCGCCGGTGGTGGCGGCAGCGCGCAGCCGGCAACCAGCCACGGCGCCGGCATCGTCACGCTGGGCTGGCCGCTGACGGTGACGCGCGGATTCGGTGCGGTGGCCTGCGCCTGGCCGCCGTGCGAGCAGAGCACGCTGGCGCCGACATGGATGAGGAAGCCCGGCATCGCGCATCTCCCTAGGTCACAACCAATGCGCCGTTGTTCACCGTCACCGTCGGCCCCGCGAGCACGATGGTGGCGCCCTGGCCGTTGGAGATCGTGATGCCGACCTCGTTGACCATGATCATCGCGCCGGTGACGCTCTTGATCAGGATGCCGCCGGCCGGCCCCGGCACGTCGCTGATCGAGATGGTGTTCTGCAGACCCGACTGCAGCACCACGCTCGGGCTGGCCGGATTGCCGGCCAAGGCCAGCGCGGGCACTTCCGCCGCGCTGCCCCAGAAGCCGCCGACCCATACCGGATAATCCGGATCGCCCTGTTCGAACTCGATCCACACGCCGGCGCCGATCTGCGGCACCACGTACACGCCGCTCTGCTTGCCGGCGATCGGCACGCACGGCATCGCCCAGCTCGACGGGATCAGCCCGGACACGTCCGGCACCATCGCCTGGATGCGGCCGCGCTGTTCCGGGTCCACGTTCTGGATCACGGTGCCGCGGTACTTGCCGAAGAACTTGTTCATGGCAGCACCAGCGGCACGGCGGAGACCAGTCCCTTGCGCGACAGCTCGAAGCTCTGCTTGTACTCGCCGCGCCTGATCGTGTGACGCACCTGGCTGACGTAGTGCAGGCCGTCGAATGCGGGCCCCACGCCGCGCACGCCGACCAGCTGGCGCGACTTCAGCACGCGGCCGTAACGCACCACGTCGAGGCTGCCACGGCCGGTGACGGTGTCGGCCGATTTTGCCGCCTCGGCCATGCCCAGCAGCATCGCGCGCTGCGGCGAATACTTCGCGGTCTCGTCCAGCGGTCGGAACTGCTGCGGCGGCGGATCGACCAGCCCCAGCGGCGGATTCAGCGGGCCGACATCCGGGATCGGAATCGGCAGCGGCACCTTGGTCTGCTCGTTCTGGATGTAGACGACCGGCAACTGCCGCGCGTTGCCGTTGTAGCTGAAGCTCAGCTCGTCGACGTTGCTGGCCGCGTCCATGTCCGCGTTCAGCGCCGGCTGCGGCACGCCCACCTTCACCTTGGGCCCCCAGTACGCGATGCTCATGCCCGGCGCCGGACCGGGATCGAGATAGAACACGTAGCCCACGCGCTCGGCCAGCAGGCGGATGTACTCCAGGTCGCTGCCCTGCTGGGTCGGGATGCGGTTGGTCGGGATCGGCACGTCCATCGCGATGCTGGGGATCACCAGCGGCACGATGCCGAGGAAGGCGTATTTCGCCAGCAGCAGCGCCACGATCGCCTCGGCCGGCATCGCCGGGTACGGCACCCCGGGCAGGCCGGAGAATTCGAGCTTGGTCATCACCGTGGTGAGGTCGTCGCCGGTGACCTGCAAGGTGGTGTGGCGCTGGTCCGCGCCGGGCACCACTTCGGTGCGGGTCACCACGCCGTCGATCAGCACCTGCGGCATGCCGTTCACGGTGACCACCACGATCACCCGCAGCAGCGGCACCACGCCGCCACCCGAGAGCAGGAACAGCGTGTGCAGCGGCGACTGCACGCTCAGCGTGAACTGCAGGGTGAACGCACCGGCCGCCTCGTCCGGCGCGTTCACCTCGACCCGGGTGAGCGCATCCAGCACGAGCTGCGGCACCGGCACCGGCACCACCGGGCCGACCAACAGCGTCAGGTGCACGCCTTCAAGCATGCGGCACCCCCGGGATGCCTTCGGGCAAGGTGATGCGCAGCTCTTTCCCGATCGTCCCGGTCAGCTCGTCCGGGCGCAGCGCGCGGTTCGCGTCGCACAGCCGCCAGAACTGTTCGGGATCGCCCAGGTACTTCGCCGCGATGTTGTCCAGCCGCTCGCCCTGCACCACGCGATGCCACTGCAGCAGGGCGAGGCTTTCCGGCGGCGGCACGAAGCGGCGCTTCAGGTACGTCACCATGCTGCCGTCGGCGCGCACGAGGCTGGTCGTGGGCGTCAGCGCGTAGCGGCTGGTGGGCGGGAAATTCGAGGTCATGGAGGCTTCTCCGTCGCGGGCGTGTCGATCGACCCGGTTCCGTCAGGCGTACACCGCCTCGCCGCGATCCCTCCGGGATCGCAGCTCGGCCAGCATCTGCTGTTCGCTTTCGTCCGCCGCCCAGGCGGGTCGCAACTGGAAGTGCGGCTGGTCGACGATGGTTTTCCAGTTGCCGCCCCACTCCAGGCCCAGGTCCATGCCCAGCGCGCCGACGGCCTTGTACTTCGGCGACTCCGGCAGGTAGCGGTTGCCCTCGAACACGCCGATGTCGAAGGCGATGCCGAAGTTGTGGTTGGAGTAGCCGGCGCGGGCGTTGGTCACCTTCTTCCCCGGCGCCGTGCGCCCCTGCGCATACAACGCCGCCTGCTCCTCGTAGCTGCGCAAGCCGCTGATCACGCGGATGCTGATGCCCGCAGCAGCCGCCTTCTGCACCAGGGCGCGCGCAATCGGGCGTACCTGCGGCAGCAGCGTGGCGATCACCTTCTCGCTGCGATCGTCCACCGGCGAAACGGCTTCGGCCGGCTTCATCTGATCGATCTTCTTGTCCACCAGCCGCGCGTAGATCGCGCCCCAGGTCTGCGGGCCGGCCTTGCCGTCCACCTCCACGCCGAGGGCCTGCTGTACGGCGGCAATCATTTCCTCGATACGCATGTCGCTCTCCGATGTGTTCGCGGGGTATTCACGGCACGCCGCTCAAGCCGAGCGCGGACAGCTGGCCGCCCGCGCCGCCGGCCAGGCGCTCCTTCTGCTGCAGGTAGCTCATGAACAGGCTGGCGGCCTTGTGCCCGGAGGGCACGTCGTTCACCGACAGCACGCGCAAGCCCAGGCTGACCTTGGCGCGGATCGGGTTCAGCGCGGCGTCGAACGCTTCCTCGGTGACGCCGAACTCGGTGACGCGCACCGGCAGGATGCGCGACTTGCTCCACACGAACAGCGCCAGCGGCGTCTCCATCGGCACGATCTCCAGCGTGCCGATCTGCGCCAGCACATCGTTCGCGCGCAGTTGCCCGCTGCGCGGGTAGACCATGGTTTCCAGTGCCGCCAGCTGGGCGAAGATGCCGGACTCGGCGACCCCGCCGTTCTGCTCCGGAAATTCCAGCTGGTCGGTGGCGTCGATCTCCGCCTCCAGCTTCAGCGTCTCCACCGGCGGCCCCTTCAGGCGCAGCACCTCGGAACGATCGCCGCCATCCGCGCTGACCGCCTGCACCTGCAGCGAGCGCGTGAGCGAATCGGGGTTGTACTGCAGCGCTATCACCCGCAGCACCGCCGAGCTGGCCGCGTCGATCAGCACGATGCCGCCCTTGAGAATGCGCGGGGAGCCGGGGAAGGTGCTCATGGCTGGCCGCCGCAGCCAGGCAAGCGGTCCAGCCGGCCCGGCCCATGCAGAGTCAGTCGTAGTTGCATTGCTTTGCGGTCTCCGGCTGGTTGCGTGGTTCGCCCAGGGGACAATCGGCATTCCTGTCCGGCTCCCTCTCGGCCGGGCCGAACTTGCCCGCGTCCTCCGCCTGGCGCGAATGGGGCTTGCAGGCCGCCTCGTTCATGGGGGTGAGCGAGCCACTGGTCCGGTGCTGCTCCATGCGTTGTTCCTTGTGCGTGGTGTCGAGTTCGACCGTCGCGTAGCGCAGGTAGCCGAAGATGCCTTCCCATGGGCGACGCCCCCGGCCCCGGTTCCTGCGGAATTGTTCGATCGCGGCCAGCAGCTTCGGTGCCGCCGGTGAATCGGCGGCCACGCCGAACAGCTTCAACCGCTCACCCGGGTCGGTGACGCGATCGAGCAGGCCAAGGAACTGATCGGCAAGCCGGGGGTTGGGGATGTCGCCGCCGACTAGGAACTGGGTGACGTCTTCCGCATCGCCGAAGCCCACGTCGCGCAGGGCGTCGGCAAGGCTGCTGCCCGGCGCGATCGTCGGCACGCGACCGAGCAGTTCGCCACCGGCCATCGGCGCCGGCAGCGGGACGCGCGGGCCGAGCCGTTGGGCCAGCAGGTCGCGCAGGCGCCGTGCGCGCGACAGCGAGAGCTTCTGGTTCGGCTCGGGCTTTTCGCGGTTGTCTTCCGGCGAGGCATAGCCACTGATGGAATTGACCTGGCTTCCCGCCGCGACCTGCTGCGCTACCTCATCGAGGGTGTGCTTCGACTCTCCCTTCAACTGCGGATCAAGCGTGTCGCGGTCGCTGTCCAGACTGAAGTAGTAGCGCAACCGGCCACGCTGCACGACATCCACGGTGACCGGCTCCTGGACATCGCGCGGTGGAATGTCCTCGTAGCACTGGTAGGAAACCGGGCAGCGGCATTCGCGGCAGGTCTGGTCGCTGACGGTTTGGCCGGGAAGATTTCCGCCCACGCCACCGGTGATCGTGAAGGGGCCGCCCGGCGTATCGGTTACTTGAACGCCGATCCTGGTGCCACCCGGCGTTTCGTAGCCGGCCCCCGCCTGTATGTCCAGTTTTCCCGACTGCGTTCCCTTCAGGACTCCCCCGCTGCCGCCGATCTGGCCGCCGTTCGGCAGCTTGACGCGGACATCCGCCGAACCGCCGGCCTGCGGTTCCTTGCCGGTGTTCTGCACCTGCCCCTGCACGCCGACATTCACGTTGCCTGCGACGTTGACGTCCACGCCGACCTTCGCCGTACCCGTCGTGAGAGTCTTGGGAACGATGTCGCCAGTGACCCGCGCGGTGACCTTGCCGCTGCAGATCTCCAGCGTCACGCCGGGATTCGGGGTCAGCTGCGCGGATGCCCTCGTGCGCGTGACGTTGCTTCCGGCGCAGGCACACAGATAGCGGATGATGCGAATGACGACCTGGTCGTCGCCACGCTTTCCGCCATCGACGCTGGCAGCACGCCCGCGACCGCCTCGCAGTTGCGGCGATTTGAAATCCGGTTCGGCGTCGGCGACATCCGGCGTGTCGGCCAGCGTCGGTCCGGGCCGGCGCTGCAAGGCGGCGGAAGGCGCGGCGCGTACGGCTGGCACGGCGGCACCGGTCACCACCCGGTCGGCAACGCGATCCGCCTCGATTTCGGCGCTCGAATCCACCGCACCGACGGCGAGCCGGGGACTCAACGACGCCGGTGACGTGCCCTGCTGGAGGGTATGCGTCAGCTCGTGCGCCAGCAGGCGGCGCCCCGCGGCGGAGCGCGGGGCGAGCTGCCCCTCGGCAAACACGATGTGCTGCCCCACGGTGTATGCCAGCGCGCCCACGGCCCTGGCCGAAGCCGCCGCACTGTCGTCGGCATGCACGCGTATCGCGGAGAAATCGCGGCCGAACCGCGGCTCCATGTACTGGCGGGCGGCCGGATCGAGCGGCGTTCCGGGCGAACGCAACACGGCCAGCACCGCGTCCGGTGCCTGGGTGCCGGACGCGAGGGATGGCCCGGCCTTGCGTTGCAAGGGATGGCGCTTGCGGGCGCATTCGGCGCACGTTCCGCCGCCCGGCACATGCCGGCCACAGCCGCACTTCCGCTGCAGCACGAAGGCGGTTGCCGGGGCCACCTGCGCCGCCGCCATGCTGGCGCTGCGCTCAGCCACGTCCGCCTCCGGTGCGCGCAGCCGCCCTCTTCGCCGCCCGCTTCGTCTTGCGCAACCCGGCGAGGAAGGCGTCGAGCTTGCCCGCATCCAGTCCGCGCTTCTTCTTCGCGGTGTCGATCGCGTCGATGACCGCGTAGGCTTCGTCGCAGTACTTGACGAGGAAGGCCCAGCTCATCTGCTGCTTGCGGCCCCAGGTGACGCAGACCGGGCCGCTCTTCGTGTAGCCGGGCACGTAGACGTAGTGGCCGTTGCGCGGGTTCGGCTGGCCGGCCTTGCCGCTTACCACGGCCCACGGCTTGCCGGCATAGAACTGGGTCAGCGCCGCGTCGGGCAGGCTGAAGCCGAGGCCGACGCCGATATCCATGAACACCGCGCGCTTGACCTCGCTGCGCTTGCCCTGGTCGATCTGCGCGAAGGCCTTGATCCTGTAGCGCCGCTTCGCGGCGAGCCAGCCCTTGCTGCGCCACTTCTTCAGCGAATCGAGCACGACCAGGCCGCTGTCCGCTCCACCGGTTTCGCCGAAGTATTCGTGCAGCACGTCCTTGTCGCTGATCGCGATCAGCTTGTTCTGTTCGGCCTTCTCGAAGCGCAGGGTCTGGTGCGCGCGGCCGGCGATCACGCAGTCGCCGTACTGGTCGTTGCCGAACATCGGCGTGGGGATGCCGTGGTGCACGACGTCGAAGTCGTACTCGGCCGGCAGCACGGGCGGCGCCTTCAGCAAGGCGGCAAACATCAGGTTGCGGTCGTCGCGTCTGGCCTTCCGTTTGCCGAAACGCACGATGCCGTCGGGACGGGGTTTGGGGATCGCTTTCATGTCAATGCTCCTTGCCCGCGACGCGCGCGGCGGGCGTGATGCCGAGGCCGTGCTGCACCGCCGTGGCGATGCGCGGGCCGAGGCGCTCGTGCGGATCGCTGGCAGTCGGCAGCCTCGCCGGCGGCAGCGTGGCCACGGCGCCGAGACCGCGCAGCGCGTCGACCGCGCCTGGCCGCGTCAGCAAGCGGGCCAGCTCGCCTTCGAGCGCGGCACGCACGTTGCCCGCGCGTTCGCCGCCGAGCAGCGCCTCGTCCAGCACCAGCCGCTCGATGTGCAGCTCGATGCTCACGGCTTGCCTCCGGCGCTTTCCAGCCAGCGGAAGTCCGCTTCGTTGATCGGCTTGTCCAGCTTGCGGTATTCGGTGCGCACGGCATCCAGCAGCAGCGGCATGCCGATCGACACGCCAGCCTTGGCCGCCATGAATGCCGCGTTGAGCGCGATGCCCTGGATGCTGCCGCCGGTGAGTGCGAGCCGCGCCAGCCGGTCGAAGTCCAGCGCGCCCACCGCCGCCTGCGCCGGGAACACCGAGGCCCAGATCGCGCGGCGTTCGGCCGTGCCGGGGAACGGGAAGTTGATGACGAAGCGCAGCCGGCGCAGGAACGCGCTGTCCAGCGCGCCCTTCATGTTGGTGGCCAGGATCGCCAGCCCGCGGAACGACTCCAGCCGCTGCAGCAGGTAGTTCACCTCGATGTTGGCGTAGCGGTCGTGGCTGTCCTTCACTTCGCTGCGCTTGCCGAACAGCGCGTCGGCCTCGTCGAAGAACAGGATCGCGCCGCCGCCCTCGGCCGCGTCGAACAGCTTGCGCAGGTTCTTCTCGGTCTCGCCGATGTACTTGCTGACCACCGCCGACAGGTCGATGCGGTACAGCGACAGGCCGAGTTCCTGCGCCAGCACTTCCGCCGCCATGGTCTTGCCGGTGCCGCTCTCGCCGGTGAACAGCGCGCTGATCGACAGCCCGCGATTCATCCGCTGGCGGAAACCCCAGTCGTCGTAGACGGTGGTGCGCTGGGCAACCTGGTCGGCGATCTGGCGCAGCAGGGCCTTCTCGCTGTCGGGCAGTTTCAGGTCGTCCCAGCCGGCCTTCGGCTCGATCCGCTGGGCGAGTTGATCCAATGCCGGTCGCGTATGCGCCAGTGCGCCCTGCCACAGCGTCGGCGCCAGCGCGGCGGGCTTGTCCTCGGCCGCTGCCAGCGCAGCGTGTGCGATCTGCTCGATCCTGCCCAGGTTGAAATCGAAGTGGCCGGCCAGCTGCTGCGGCTGCGCGCCGGCGGCGTCGCCGAGCAGGCGCTGCCACAGCGAACGTTGCTCGATGGCGGTGGGCTTGGCCACGTCGACGCTGAGCGCCTGCGTGGCCGCACCCGCCCACGGCTCGCGCGCGTCGACGAAGGCGAGCCCGCCGGTGCGCGCGAGGAAACGCTTGACCCATGCGGCAGTGGCGTCGCCGTGTTCGACCTCGGCCGCGTCGAGGTACAGCGCCAGCGGCAGCAGCTGGCTCTCGCGCTGCCACAGCCGCAGCAGGGTTTCCTGTTCGGCGACCGCGGCCGGCAGCAGCTCCGCCGACAAGCGATAGGCCTGCGCGCCAAACGCGGCGGCGATGGCCTGCGCGATCGCCTGCTTGCTGACGCTGTCGCTGCCGAGCAGTTGCACCAGCGGCAGCGGCTCGCCCGGCGGCACGTGGTGCAGGCTGTCCAGCAGCTGATCGGCGATCGCCTGCTGCGACGGCGGCAGCGTGGCCGGCGGCAAGGCGGTGAGCAGCGGCGTCAGCCGGTCGTCCAGGTAGTTCATGCCCTTGACGAAATTCACCACGCGCTCGTCGGCACTCAGCGCCGCGCCGATCAGCGGCTGCGCACCGGGCTGGTGGATGTCGAGCAGGCGCCAGTAGCGCAACGGCCGCTGCGGCGACAGCGCGTCCCAGCTCGGCGCATCGAGCACGGCGAAGGCCAGCGCGAAGGTGGGATACGGCCGCGCCGGATCGTGCTGGGCCTGCGCGCACAGCGCGGGGAAACGCGTGTCCAGTTCCATGCCGACGCACAGCAGGAGCACGTCGCGCTCGAACGTGGACAGGCCGAGGCGGTTCGCGAGCACGGCCAGCGCCGGGGTGTGGCCGCCCTCGTCGTCGTCCGGTGCGGCAGCGGCCACGCCGTCGTCCGGCACCGCGGCGACGAGCGGTCGGGCGGCGGGCGGTTCGTCGGCAGCCGCCGCTGCGAGCGGCGGCGGTGCGTGCTGGCCGCTGAAGATCCGCGCGACCCAGGAATGCTTGGGCCCGGCCGGCGCGCTCACCGCCGGCGCGGATTCCATCAGCGCGGTGGCCGCCGCCGGTGCGGCCGGCGGCGTGTCGTGCCGCTGCGCGGCGCGTTCCAGCCGCGCGCGCAGCTCGGCCAGCGCACCGGCGAGGTAGCGGTCGTTCGCTTCCAGCCACGGCGCGTAGTCGTTCATGACACGACCACCTGCTGGTCCGCGGCGAACGCGGGCACGCTGCCGCTGAAGTCGACCGGGATGCTGTCGGCGCCGTCCACGCGCAGGCGCACGGTGTACCTGCCCGCGGCCACGCCGGTGAGCTGGAAGACCAGTGCGGTCGGCTGGTGCGTGTCGGCCGGGTTGCCGAGGCTGGCCGGCGCCAGCAGGCGATCGCCGAACAGCAGGAACACGCGCTGGCCGTCGCGGATGCGCGGGGTGCAGGTCAGGTTCAAGGCGAAGTCGCCGGCCGCGGCGGCGAGCGAGCCGAGCGTGATGCGCGGCGCCAGCACCAGCGGCAGCTCGTTGCTGAGCAGCGGCGGCAGTCCCGGCGACTGCACCAACAGGGCCACGGTGTAGATGCCCGGCGTCCAGCGCGCGACGGCATCGGCATCGTCGGCGGTGTCGGCGAGATGCACGCGCAAGCTGCCGGCCGCGTCGCCGGGTCGCGGCGCGATATCGATCGGTGCGTCCAGGCGCAGGCTGCTGAAGCGGGCCAGCGCGTGATCCGTCGCGAGCTGGCGCCCGTTCAGCACGATGTCCTCGCCAAGGCGCACGGCAGCCTGATGGCGCGGGTAGTCGAGCGCATCCAGCACCGCGGCGGCGGACGCGGTGGCGATCACGCCGCGGTCCTGCGCGCCGCGCCGCAGCACCGGCAGCGGCGCACGCATCGCCGCCTGGCTGTCGATCAGCACCACCGCCGCCTCGTAGACGGCCGAGGCGCGGTAGTTGGTCTGGAACGCGGTCCACAGCCGGGACAGCTGGTCCACACTCTGCGGCAGCGGGGTGACGCGCACGCGCTCGATCTGGCCGGCCAGGTCGTTGTCCGGCAGCGCGTTGCGGATGTCGTTGCCGTCGAGCACGCCGCGGTCGTGCAGGGTGCTCATCGCGGCGGCCAGCACGCGGTGGCTGAGCGCGTCGTTGTCGTTCTCGCCGCGGCCCCAGGCGGTGATCACGTAATGCAGGTTCAGCGCGAGCGGCGGCGGCGCGGTCTCGCCGGGACGCACTTGCCCCGGCAGGTCGAGGTTGCGCCAGGCCGCGTTGGCCACCACTTGGTACAGGAACAGGTTGAGCTGCGCCTTGCTGATCCCCTTGCGCGCCACGTCGGGCGGCTGCAGGGTCACCTCCAGGTCGCTCAGTTCCGCATCCAGCACGGGCATCTGCGCCAGCAGCAGGTTGCGCAGCGTGCGCGTGGTCGCGGCGATGGCCAGCACGTTGCTCATGGCGAGGCCTTGCCGCGCTGGCGCAGGTAGTCGTCGAGGCTGCCCGGCTGCGGGCCGTCGCGACGACGCGGCGGCGCGGCAGCCGCCGGCGTGGCGCGCACTTCGAGCCGGCCGATGCTGACGTGTACCACCGGCTCGCGCGCTGCATCGGCCTTGCCTTCGGCTCGCGCGGCGGCGGCCCGCGCGGCGACGGCGCGTTCGGATCGCGTGGATGTCGCACCGGTCGCGGCAAACACCGGTGCTGGTGCAGGCAGCAAGACGCCGTTCGGTGCGGGCGTCGATGCGGCTTCCCGGCGAGTGCGCGCCACGCGCGGCGGGCGCGGGAAGGCGAACGAGGAAGTGACCGCCGGACGTTCCGGCGTGGGCGGCGTGCTGGCCTGTTCGGCGCCGATGGCGCGCACCGGCGAGGCCGCGCGCGGTGGCGACGGCATCGGCGCGTGCGGTACATCGGCGGCGGTGCCTGCCGTCGTCGGCAACGCCGGGTGCTCCACCGGCGCGACGCGGGCGGCACGTGGCTCGATCGACTCGCGCGCATGGGTCGGCGCGCGCGGTGGCGGTGCGACATCCGGCACTGGCGGCACTGCCGGGCTCGCCTCGCGAGCGCGCGCGAGCGCCTCGCTCTCGTCGGCCGGCGGCGTGACCGGCGCGCGCTGCAGCGGTTCGAACAGCGACGGCAGCCGTGGCGCCAGCGCCGCCCCGCTGCCGATCGCGCGTGCCGCCAGCCGGTCGAGAAAATCGCTCATGGCGCGCACAGCTCCAGGTAGGCCTGGCGGCGGCGGGGGCTCAGCGCGAGGATGTCGGCCTCCGCCCAGTGGTAACTGGCGGCCAGCGTGTCCACCTCGCGCAGCATGTGCAGCGCCCAGGCGTGCAGCTCCTGCCACAGGAAGCGCGCGATATCGAACAGCGGCTGCCATTCGTGGCCGCAGTCCGGGCAGCGGAAGGCCAGTTGCAGGTCGGCTTGCGGATCGGCCTGCGCCATCGCCTGCGCGATCTGTGCCTGCAGCTCGTGCGGCAAACCGCGAGGCTCAAGCGATTCGCCGCCATGCTGCACGGCGAGCACGCAACGTTCGAGCAGCAGCGCACGCGCGGCCCCGCCATCGCCGCAGCTTTCCAGCGCCAGCAGGTCGCGGCTGTCGGGCAGGCGGAACTGCACGCGGATGCCGTGCGCGGCGTGCTCCAGCGTGGAGGCGGCGGCGTCCGCATCCGGCAGCCGCAGGTCATCGCAGCGGAACGTCGCCTCGACCGTGGCCGCGCATTGCGGGCACGCCGCCACCGCGTCGATCGCGGCGCCGAACAGGCGCTCGCGCAACTTGAGCAGCCGCGCGTCGCGCCGACCCAGCGGCATCGCCGCCAGTGCATCGACAGAAGCTTCGTCGTCGCAGCTGCAGCCAAGCAGCAACAGTCCGCGTGCCGCGGCGGACGGCTCGCCCCCGCGTTCCCAGACCTGCAGCAGCTGCGCGGGCGTGGGCGTGTGCATGGCGCTCAGCCGGCGGGTACGGTGAAGCTCGGCTCGGCCGGCTCCGACACACCGACGTCGCGCTCCCAGCCCTCGTTCTCCAGCTTCAGGTGCTGGATCGCCACCGCGTTCGCGTTCGCGTCCAGGTCGGGCATCGCCTGGTACTCCGAGACCCAGCAGCGGTACAGCTTGTAGGCGAGCGCGAGCTGGCCGGCCTCGTTGTAGACCTCGAGGATCAGGTCCTTGCGGAAGTCCTTCAGCGAGACTTCCGCGCCGAGCCCGGCGCCGAAGTTCCACACCTTGTTCGCCCACTTCTCGAACTCGGTGTCGTGGGTGACGCCGCGCTCGATGGTGATCGCCTCGTACTCGGTGCGCCCCGGCGACTTGCGCGTACTGCTGGGGTCGCCGCCCTCGCGGTGCTTGACCACCTCGGTGGTGCGCTTCAGGCCCGACACCTTGCTGATGCCGGCCACGTAGCGGCCATCCCACTTCACCCGGAACTTGAAGTTCTTGTACGGATCGAAGCGCTGCGCATTGACGCTGAACTGAGCCATGGTGGTTTCCTCAAGACTGGATCTGGCCGGCCATCTGCTGCAGCTGGATGACCACGAACTCGGCGGGCTTGAGCGGCGCGAAGCCGACCACGATGTTGACGATGCCGAGGTTGATGTCGTTCTGCGTGGTGGTTTCCTTGTCGCACTTCACGAAGTACGCGTCGTTCGGCGTCTTGCCCTGGAACGCGCCCTGGCGGAACAGGTTCTGCATGAAGGCGCCCACGTTGAGGCGGATCTGCGACCACAGCGGTTCGTCGTTCGGCTCGAACACCACCCACTGGGTGCCGCGATACAGGCTCTCCTCGATGAACAGTGCGGTGCGCCGCACCGGCACGTACTTCCACTCCGAGCCGCGTTCGTCGTTGCCCTGCAGGGTGCGTGCGCCCCACACCACGGTGCCGTAGACCGGGAAGTTGCGGATGCAGTTGATCGCCCGCGGATTGAGCACGCCGTTCTCGCCATCGGTGAGCACGGTGCCGACGCCGAGCGCGCCGGTCACGCTGGCCTCGCTGCCGGCGGGCGCCTTCCACACGCCGCGCGCTGCGTCGGTGCGCGCGTAGATGCCGGCCACGAAGCCGCTGGGCGGGAACGCGCGCGGCCGGTTTTGCTGCAGCGGATCGGCGGCGATGATCCACGGGTAGTAGAACGCGGCGTTGATCGCGTCGTCGCCGGTGATGTCGCCGGGGCCGTCCTTCTGCGTGTCGAAGGTGGTGCCATCGGCGCTGTCGGCGATCAGGAACGCGCGGCGATCGCGGCAGAATTTCTGCAAGGCGGAGATCGTGCCGGTACCGGTTTCGCCGGGCACGCACAGCAGGTTGAACAGGTCGACGCGATCGAGCTGGTACAGACCACCGGTGCCGGACAGCGGCAGCAGCGCGGTCTCGAACGCGGGGTCGTTCGGCGCCAGCACCGTGCCGTCGGCGCCGCCGGCCAGCTTCGCGCCGTCGGGAATGTTGCCGGCCGCGGTATCCGCGGGCGGATCGGTGGCTCCACCCTGCACCGCAGCCGTGACGTAGGCGGACTGCGCGGCCAGCACGCTGGTGACGAAGCGGGCGTCGTCGGCCTTCATCGACAGGTTGTCGAACGTCTCCACCGCCACGCCGGCAGGGTCGAGCTGCCAGTTCACCACGCTCAGGCGGAACCGGCTGGCGTCGAAGCTCGACTTCCGGATGACCACGGCGAAGTCGTTGGCCCAGAGACCTTCGCTGCTCGCGGCAAGCAGCAGCTTGCCGTCGAGGGTGACCTTGGCCGCCTTCGCGCTGGCGTCGACCAGGCGCACGATGTAAGCCTGCTGGCCGCCGTTGGCGAAGAACTGGTTGACCGCGTAGTCGAGCAGGCTGCGGCTGTCGATGCCGCCGAACTGGCGCGCGAAGTCGGCGTAGCCGAGCACCAGGGCGGCGCGCCCGGTCGGCCCGCGCGGCGCCCAGCCGGCGAACGCCGCGATCGACGTGGCCACCCCCGTGATGGTGCGCACGCCGCTGGGAATTTCCTCGATGTAGACGCCCGGATAGGTGAGCGCAGATGGCATGGGATCGGTCCTCCGAAAGTGAAAACCCCTGTGGCGATCAATGCGGCGGCGGTCGCCGGTGCTCGTTCAACGCGTACAACACCTCGCCATCGGGGAGCCGGTCGCGATGCAGCAGGCCCTCCGCCACCAGCGCCGACAGCACCTGCTCGATGCGCTGGCGGCTGTTCTCGTAGCGCTGCTGCGGCAACCACCAGTTGACGACGCCGCGCAAGGTGTCTGCCGCGCGCGGGTGATCCTGCAGATACGCCAGCACCGAATGGCGAATCTCGTCGTCATCGCTTGCCGGGGACCCGCTAGTCGAGGGCTTGGTCATGGCGACATCCCGCATCTGCGTCGACTCTGGCAACGAGTGTGCCAGTGGCCGCCGGCGTGAAAACGGCATGGCGCCGGGCCGCGGCCCCGCCGGCGGCGCTGCGACCGGGTCAGGACTGACCCGGCCCCGAGGCGCAGCGCGAACGATTGCACCCGGTTTGCCCGGTTGCTTCTCCCGCGCCGCTTGCCACGGGGCAGACGCGGCGCAGGCTTCGGACTGGTGCGGAGGGCGGGCACGGCGCGTTCAATGGGCTGTGCCGAAACCGGCGAAGTATTTCTTGAACGCGCCGATCTCCATCGCGAACACGCCATCGGTGGTCTTCAGCGTGATTGGCCGCCACCAGCTCACGTCGTACATCGAGATGGTGGCGTCCAGCACGCTGGCGGTGGCCTCGGCGTTGCCCCAGGGGTTGCGCAGCACGATCCAGCGCCGGCACCGGGCGTACGCCCAGCCGAGCACGGTGTAGCAGTGCGAGCCCACCACATGGGCGCTGGCGTAGTCGACATGGTCGGGCGCCGCATCGCCGGTCGAGTAAGTCCACGCCGTCATCGGATTGAAGGTGCGATACGACAGGCAGTTGGAGCGCAGCAGTTGCCACAGCTCGTCGGCGCTGTGGTCGGCGGTGTTGTAGTAGTGACGCGTGCCGCCGTTGAGTTGGGCGGTGGCCCACACGCAATCGCCCCAGGCGGTCTGGGTGATGTCGGGCATGTCGGTGGCGGTGCCGGTCTTGAGCTTGGCGTAGGCCTTCTCGTAGATGGCCGGCCAGCTCTCGCCGCTTTCGCTGGAGCGGCAGTAGATCGGGTAGCCGCCCGCGGTCAACGGCACCGCTTCGGTCACCTGGATCGCGCGGTCCAGGGTGCCACCGGAGTCGGGCTCGCAGAAACTGATCTGGTCGTTGAACTGCGCCTGGCTGGGGCCGGTGGCGCGGGTCTGGTGCGCCAGCCGGAACGGCGTGGCCCAGGCCACCGCCGACAGCGCCGCGATGTAATAGCAATTGGCCACGGCGCCCTGCACCGGATCGAAGAACTCGGCAGTCTCGTTGAAGAAGTCGCCCGATGCGGCCCAGTGCGCGCCCGGCGGCGTCCAGCCAGTGACGGCCAGTTGCTTGACGAGATGGGTGTCGACGGTGATCGCACGCACCACGTCGGCGGACAGCGCGTTGCCCAGCTGCAAGTCGCGCAGCGCCGGCGGCAATCGCAGCACCACTTGCAGTCGCGCGAAGCGCGACAGGTCGGCGCACAGGATCGGCCAATCCAGGATGGATTTCAGCGCGCCCGCCCTGGCCAGCGCGGCCAGCGTGGCGTACTGGTCGACGCTCTCCAGGCCACCGCCGGTGGCGTCGTTGCCTTCGCCGCGCGGTGGCAGGTCGAGCAGCGGCGAGCGCTGCGGCACCAGCTTGAGGTTCGCGTCCAGTGCCATGCCGATGTAGAGCGGGCCGCCGAACTTGGGATCGAACAGCTCCTCGTAGGGCGTGGCCAGCACCTGTTCCAGCACGCGGGGCACATCGGGAACCTCGCTCCACGGAATCGGCTGGCCGGCGACCAGCTCGGCCAGTGCGTAGGGGTTGATCACCGCGCAGTTCTGCCCTTGTCCCCCGCTGGCCGCGGCGGTGCGCGCACGGGCCGATGCCGACCGCGCAGGGGGTCGGCTGGATGCGGTTTTCGACTTGCTGGTTTTCGACGTTGCCATCTCGTTCTCCCCGGCCAGGTGGCGCGCCTTGCGCGGCCCGGAAGCCACGATCGCGACGCGGGGCCGGCTCGGCGGGATTCGTCACCTCCCCGCGGCGCCAGTCCATCGCTGGACTGGCAACAGGCATGCCATGGAACGGAGGACGAAAAATGGCGCGGCAGGTGGGCGCGAACGATTCCGCGGCTCGATGCCGGGGCAGTGCTGACCCGTTCCGCGCGCGCCATGGGTAACGGCGCACCCGCGGCCGCGGCGGCCTCGGAAATTCACTGGCGGGTGCGGAAAGCCTTGATGCCGATGCCGTGCTTGACCAGCAGCTTGCCGAGCTGGCGACGCTCGGTGCCGGACAGCCGCGCGGCGGCGCTGATGTTGCCGCTGGCACGTTGCATCAGCTGCACCAGGTAGTCGTGCTCGAACTGGTGGATCGCACGGGTCTTGGCCACGCGGAAGCCGAGCTCCGGTTCGTTAGCCCGCCGCCGCGGCTGCGGTCGCGGACCGATGAAGGCCGGATCTGCTGCGGCCAGC
The DNA here is from genome assembly GCF_052978405.1 of Rhodanobacter sp. UC4438_H5. Lineage (NCBI taxonomy): Bacteria > Pseudomonadati > Pseudomonadota > Gammaproteobacteria > Lysobacterales > Rhodanobacteraceae > Rhodanobacter > Rhodanobacter sp. UC4438_H5. Next base: position 3,540,356 of record NZ_CM129672.1, on the reverse strand, counting down.
GCGGTCAGGCCGACGATGGCGTCGTCGCTGCACATGTAGGCACGCAGCGCGACGTTGTCCAGCTCGCGCACGTTGCCCGGCCAGGCATGTGCCTGCAGCGCCGCCATCGCCGGCTCGCTCCAGTGCTTGAAGGGGCCGTGCAGGCGAATCGCCACCGCGTGCAGGAAATGCTGCGCCAACAGGGCAACGTCTCCCTCGCGCTCGCGCAGCGGCGGCAACTGCAGGTACAGCGCATTGAGCCGGTACTGCAGATCCCGCCGGAAGCGGCCGGCTTCCACCTGCCGTGCCAGGCAGCTGTTGGTGGCGGCGATGATGCGCGCATCCGAAGTGCGCATGGCACCGCCGCCGACCGGGCGGTACTCGCTGTCCTGCAGGAAGCGCAGCAAGGTCACCTGGCCCTTGGCCGAGAGCGCATCGACCTCATCCAGGAACAGGGTGCCGCCGCGCGCATGGTCGACCAGGCCGGGCTGGGCCACCTTGGCGTCGGTGAAGGCGCCGCGGCCATGGCCGAACAGTTCGCTCTCGATCAGGCTGTCGGGGATGGCGCCGCAATTGACCGGCACGAAGGGAAAATCCCGGCGAGCGCTGGCGTAGTGGATTTCGCGCGCGGCGACTTCCTTGCCGGTGCCGGTTTCGCCCTCGATCAGCACCTGCACGTCGCAGGCGGCAAAGCGCTGCAACTGCGCGCGCACCGCGACGATTGCCTGGGATTGGCCGATCATGATCGGCATCATCAGCTCCCGAAGTCGACCTCAAGAAAACCCCGCCGCGCCGTGATCGGCGTGCCTAGGAATCCCCCTGGCTTCCTTCCCGTCCGGCCTGGCGCCGCCGGATCGGAGCAACGGTCGCAGTATGCGCAGCCGGCGGCTGTAGTTCAAGAACGCGTCTGCTGCCATCCGCGGGAGGCCAAGGATGTAGGCGGCGACCTACGATCACCTGATACACGATGCCCGCACGGGGGATGCGGCAACCCGTCACGGAATCCGATTCGGCGATCACCGGGGTGCTGGCGTATCCTTGCAGGTTGACCGCCGCGCGCTTCGCGCCCCGCTGCATGGCCGCGGCCACGACCTCCTGCAACCCGACGGCCGGCGCCCTGCGCCGCCGATCACCCGGACGAGAAACCCCCTGATGGTGGCCATGGCAACCGAGCACGTGATCGACGTGCAGCACTGGAACGACACGCTGTTCAGCTTCCGCACCACCCGCGACCCCGGCTTCCGCTTCGACAGCGGCCAGTTCGTGATGATCGGCCTGGAGGCGGAAACCCGCCCGCTGATGCGCGCCTATTCCATCGCCAGCGCCAGCTGGGAGGAACACCTGGAGTTCTTCTCGATCAAGGTCGCCGACGGCCCGCTGACCTCGCGCCTGCAGCACCTCAAGCCCGGCGACCCGCTGATCGTCACGCGCAAGCCCACCGGCACGCTGGTGCTCGGCGACCTCAAGCCCGGCCGCAACCTGTACCTGCTCGGCACCGGCACCGGCCTGGCACCGTTCCTCAGCATCATTCGCGACCCGCACACCTACGAGCGCTTCGACCGGATCGTGCTGGCCCACGGCGTGCGCCGCATCGACGATCTCGCCTACGCGCACTACCTGGAGCACGAGCTGCCGCAGCACGAATACCTGGGCGAGCTGGTACGCGAGAAGCTGATCTACTACCCCACCGTCACGCGCGAGCCGTTCCGCCACCACGGCCGCATCACCGATGCGATCGTCGACGGCGCGCTGAGCGCGGCCACCGGGCTGCCGCCGCTCAACCCGGAAACCGACCGCGTGATGCTGTGCGGCAGCCCGGCCATGCTCGACGACCTCAGCACCCTGCTCGACGGCCGCGGTTTCGAAGCTTCGCCGCGCACGCGCGAGCCGGGCGATTACGTGGTCGAACGCGCCTTCGTCGAGAAATAGCTGCGGGAGCGCACCCTGTGCGCAACCTGGTCGTCACGTAAAAGCAAGCATCGCGCACACGGTGCGTTCCTGCAGTTCGCCGATGACCGGCCACGGCCGCGAATGGTGCGAACGACGCGCGGTTGCATGCCATAGTGTCCCCACCCCCATGGCCGTGCGGCCGTGACTCCCGCGTGACCGCGCCAACGGAAGCCCGCCATGGAAATCGCCCTCTACATCCTCGCCGCCCTGCTGATGCTCGGCGGTCTGGCCGGCTCGGTGTTGCCGGTGCTGCCGGGCATTCCGATGGTGTTCGGCGGGATCTGGCTGGCGGCGGCGGTGGATGGCTACCGCCATCTCGGGCTGTGGTGGCTGCTGGCCATCGGCGCGATCGGCGCGGTCGGGGTGGTCGTCGATTTCGTCGCCAGCGCGCTGGGCGCCAAGCGCGTCGGCGCCAGCCGGCGCGCGTTGTGGGGCGCCGGCATCGGCACCGTGGTGGGCATGTTCTTCGGCATCCCCGGCCTGGTCCTGGGGCCGTTCGCGGGGGCGCTGCTGGGCGAGTTGTCCTCGGGCAACAGCGTGCTGCGCGCGACCCACGTGGGCGTGGGTACCTGGCTCGGGCTCCTGTTCGGCACGCTGCTCAAGCTGGTGCTGTCGTTCCTGATGGTCGGCCTGTTCGGCCTGGCCATGCTGCTGGGCTGAACACGCCTCTCAGCGCTGCGGGCCGGGGATCACGTACAGCAACACCGCAAGGAAATGCAGCACGCTGCCGGTCAGCACGAACAGGTGCCAGAGCGCGTGGTGGAACGGCAGCCGCCGCCACAGGTAGAACGGCACGCCCAGCGTATAGGCCAGCCCGCCGGCCACCAGCAGCGCGGTGCCGCCGGCCTGCAGGTGTTCGCTGAGCGGCTTGAACGCGACCATCCCGATCCAGCCCATGCCCACGTACAGCAGCACCGCCAGCTTGTGGTAGCGCTTGAGCAGGCCCAGCTCCAGCGCGCTGCCGGCCAGCGCCAGCGCCCATACCGCCGCGAACAGGCTCCAGCCCCATGTGGCCGGCAGGGCGATCAGGGTAAACGGCGTGTAGGTGCCGGCGATCAGCACGTAGATCGCGATGTGGTCGAGTGCGCGCAGGGTGGGCTTGGCACCCGCCGCGGGGATCGAGTGGTAGAGCGTGGAGGCGGTGTACAGCAGCACCAGCGATGCGCCGAACACCGCGCAGGCGACCACCGCCACTGCATTGCCGTGCAGCGCCGCGAACGCGACCAGGGTGGCCAGCCCGGCGATGCTGAGCACGATGCCCAGCCCGTGGATGATGCTGCTGGCCAGCTCATCGCCGAAGCTGTAGCTGGGAATGACTGCGCCGGACGTGGCGGACATCGGAAACCTCCGGTGGCGCGGGGTGCGCCGACACACCTTGATCGCGCACGTGCGCCCCTGCATGCCTTGGCACAGGGTCGCACGCGCGGTGTCGCTATTCGATGATGAACGCGCCGAACGCCACGCCGAGGTTCCAGCCCTCGCCCTTGCCGCTGAGCGCCAGCGAGACATTGCCCTTGGTCAGCACCTGCGCCGCCGCCGACTTCTCCGCGCCTGCGTGCGCCACCGCTTCGGCATAGTGGCCCAGCACGTCGCGCACGTTGCTGACGCCAGTGAACTTGCCGATGCCGTCGGTGATCTTCGTCTTGCCGAAGGTCAGCCCGCCGCCCTTGGCGCGCAGCTTCACCTGCAGGCTCTGGCCGTTGCTGCAACGGACCGTGCCGGTGCCCCTGGCAGTCTTGTAGAACACCGACCAGCCGGACAGCTGGAACGTCATCTTGCACGAGATGTCGCCCGCCCGCGCCGTCGATACCGACAGCATCGACGCCGCCGCCAGCAGACCCGCGGCCCACCAGATGTTCATGCGCATGTCTTGGCTCCCGTGGAATCGGCCCGTCGCCGCGGGACGATTGTCGCAGAGGTTGCGCCCGATGCCACCTGCGTCGTTCGCCGATCGCCGTACGCGAGGCCTGGCGGCAGATGGACGTCCAGCCGTCCACTTGCGCGCGTCGGCGCAACAGGCATAGGCTGCAGGCGCGACAGCACGATCCCCCGGCGCGAGCCGCGTGACTGCCGCTCCCGCCATGCAGCCAGGAGGTCGTCATGTCTTCCATCAGCCTGCCGCTTGCCCAAGCCCGCCCGGAACCCGCCCGCATCGCCGCGCTCAGTGCGGCCATCGCACTGAACCTTGCCGTGATCCTGATCGCCGCACGGCCGCTGCCGGTGTCGCTGCCGACCCTGCCCCGACTCGTCCCGCCGCCGGCGCTGGTGCGCCTGATATCGCCGTCCCCGCAGCCGCCGGCACCGCCGCCGGTGGAACTCAAGCCGCTGCCGCAGGCGCTGCCCACGCCGCAGGTGATGCCGCATCCGGCGGTGGCCCGTGTACCGTCGATGCCGGTCGCCGACGGCCAGCTCGCCGCGCCCGTGCAAGACGCGGCGCCGGCTGCGGCAACGGACAGCGGCACCCCGGCACCCGTCGCCGCGGTCGAAGCCAGCCTCGCCTACCTGGCCCACCCCATCACTTACCCGGCGCATGCCTTGCGCGGGCATCTGGAGGGTACGGTGGTGCTGCGCGTCCTGGTGGACGAGACCGGCAAGCCGCTCGAAGTCGGCGTGCTGCGCAGCAGCGGCCACGCGGAACTCGACCGCAGCGCCCGCGAGCAGGTCCTGGCGCACTGGCGCTTCCAGCCGGCCATCGTAAACGGGCACGCGACGCGCGCCTGGGCCAGCGTGCCGGTCACGTTCACCCTGCGCGGCTGACCGCGGCGGCCGGTTTTCACGATCTCTCTGAGCGTAGCCGCGCCGGATCGGTTGAGAGGAAAACGGAAAAACCTGCGATAACGGGCGTGGGTGGCACGCGCCGGATTTCCACGGACCACTCCGAGCCTGGCCGGATCGATTGGGGAGCCCGTCGCCCCGGCCGGCTTACGCCACTTTAACCGGGCGCATGATCCACTGGCGCCCCTTTATCCTGCTGGGAGGCCCGCATGGGCAGACCACGGCGAACCTTGAAGCTGTTGCGCGAGATCGCGCTGGAGCACGCAAGCGTGGCGCACCCGGACCTGGCTTCGATGGCACGCGAGCTGGGGCAGCTGGTGCACCGCGACAACGCGGCGATCGCTGCGCGGCTGGCGCGCCTGCCGCGGCGCGGGCAGGGCCTCGGTCGCTGGCAGCTGGCGCAGCGCAACCAGCCGCCGGTCAGCATGCTGGTGATGGCGTGGCCGGCAAACCATTGCACGCCGGTGCACGATCATGCCGGCCTGTGGGGGCTGGAGCTGGCCCTGGTCGGTGCGCTGGAAGTGCAGTCGTGGCGCCGCGACCCGGGCTCGGGCACCTTGCGCGCGCTGGGCCGCGACTGGCTCGGCCCCGGCGACGGCATCTGGTTCGAGGGCGACCCCAATCACGTGCACCGCTGCCGCAATCTGTCCCAGCACGAGACCGCGCTCACCCTGCACGTCTACGGCGGCGAACTGAACCACTATCAGGCATACGAGCAGACCGCACCCGCCGGGCCGTGGACCGCGCGGGCCACCGACTGCGCCGTGGCCGGGCACTGGCCGGCCTGACCGACGCCACGCCAGGGGAACAGGAAAACCGCATGTTTCGACGGGTCGCCATCATCGGCGGCGGCGCCGCGGCCGCCAGCCTGCTCAGTGAGCTGCTGGAGCGCGAGCCGCCGCAACCGCTGCAACTGGACTGGTTCACCGGTGCCGGCGAATCGGTGCGCGGCGTGGCCTACGGCACTGGCTCGGAGCGCCACCTGCTGAACGTGCGCGCCGCGTCGATGGGCATGTTCGCCGGCAAGCCGCAGGGCTTCCTGGATTTCGTGCAGCGCGACGACCCGGCGATCGGCGGCACCGATTTCCTGCCGCGCCGGCGCTACGGCGACTACCTGGAGGCCGAGGTGGCCCGCGCACTGCAGCAGGGCATGGCGCGCGGCCATCATCACGTCAACGTGGTGCCGTTCGAGGTCGATGCGCTGGTGCCCGAACGCGACGGCGTCACCGTGATCCACGGCGAACGCAGCCATCGCGCCGATGCCGCCGTGCTGGCGCTGGGTGCACTGCCGCCGCAGCCGCTGAAGGGCGTGAGCGCGGCCGCGCTGGACAGCGGTCGCTACATCGTCGACCCGTGGCCCTGGCTGGCGCAGCTCGACGCGGTGCCGCCACCGCGTACCGTGGCGGTGATCGGCCTGGGGCTCACCGCGGTCGACGTGTTGCTGGAACTCTCCGCGCGCTGGCCACACACCACCTTCGTCGCCACCTCGCGCCATGGCCTGCTGCCCGAGGCGCACCTGGCCCATGCCGGCACGCCTGCCGGCGACAGCGCCGAGCTGGTGGATGCCATGCGCGACGGACCGGAGATCCGCCGCTGGATGCACCTGTTGCGGGAGGCGATCGCGCCGCATGGCATCGAGTGGCGCACTGTCGTCGACAGTCTGCGCCCACACCTGCCGGACCTGTGGGGCGAGCTGCCGCCCGAGCAGCGCGCGCGCTTCATGCGGCATGCCCGCTGGGCGTGGGAACGTGCGCGCCACCGCATGCCGCCGCAGGTGCACGAGGCCATCGTCGCGCTCGAACAGCAAGGTCGCCTGCAGCGCCGACGCGGCCGCCTGCAGGCCGCTGAGCCAAGCGGTCAGGGCCTGCAGTTGCAGTTCCGGCACGCCGGGCACAGCGAGGTACAGCACGCCGACCTGGCGATCCAGACCACCGGGCTGGCCACCGACGTGCGGCACAGCCGTCATCGACTGGTGCGCCAGTTGCTCACCAATGCCCACGTCACCGGCGATCCGCTCGGCCTCGGCCTGGTGGCCAGCCGCGATGGCCGCCTGCATCATGACGGCCAGCCGTGGCCGCACCTGTTCGCCATCGGCAGCCTGCTGCGCGGCACCTTGTGGGAATCCACCGCGATGCCGGAAATCCGCCAGCAGGCCCGCAACCTGGCCGACCAGATCCTGGCCGGCTGAACCGGCGCGGCCGTCACCATGACTGCCAGCGTCCTCACCGCCTGCATCGTCGCACTGCATCTGCTCGGCGCGCTGTCGGCCTTGCACGCGATCCGCCACGCACGCACGCCGCAGGGTGCGATCGGCTGGATGCTGGGCCTGTTGCTGCTGCCGTACGTGACCTTGCTGCCCTATCTCTACCTGGGCTCCAGCCGGTTCTTCGGCTACCACGCCGGCCACGGCGCGCCGACATCGCAGCCGGTGACGGCGAACACGGAAGCCGCGACCGTCGAGCCGGCCTGCGCACGCTTCGCCGCGATCAGCGCGCTGCAGCGGCGGCCGTTCCGCAGCGGCCATCGCCTGCGCCTGCTGATCGACGGCGAAGGCACCTTCGCGGCGATGCTGGCCGCGATGGCAACGGCCGAGCATTGTCTGCTGGTGCAGTTTTTCGTGATCCACGACGACGCGCTGGGCCGGCGCCTGCAGCAGGTGCTGCTGCAGCGCGCGGCCGCCGGCGTGCAAGTGTGCGTGCTGTTCGACGGCGTCGGCAGCCATGCGCTGCCGCGCCGCTACGTGCAGGCGCTGCGCGAGGGCGGCGTGGCGATCCACCGCTTCGCCACGCATCGCCTGCGCAACCGCTTCCAGCTCAACTTCCGCAACCATCGCAAGATCGTGGTGGTCGACGGCGCACGCGGCTTCGTCGGCGGCCTCAACGCCGGCGATGAATACCTGGGCCGCAAGCCGCCGCTGTCGCCGTGGCGCGACACCATGCTGGAACTGTGCGGGCCGGCGGTGGCCGACCTGCAGCAGGTGTTCGCCGACGACTGGCAATGGATCACCGGGCAACTGCCGCCGCTGCTGGACGCACCGCAGGACGAAGGCCGCGCCAGCGCGCTGGTGGTCGCAGCCGGGCCCGCCGACCGCCTGGAAACCGGCTCGCTGTTCTTCACCGCGGCGATCCACGCCGCACGCCGGCGACTGTGGCTGAGCACGCCGTACTTCGTGCCCGACCACGCGGTGCGCGCGGCATTGCAGCTGGCGGTGCTGCGCGGGGTCGATGTGCGCGTGCTGATCCCGTCGCGACCGGATCACCACACCGTGTTCCTCGCCTCCACCCTGCACGCCTACCACGCGGTGCGCGCCGGCATCGGCATGTTCCGCTACCAGCCGGGCTTCCTGCACCAGAAGGCGCTGCTGATCGATGACGATGCCGCCGCGATCGGCAGCCTGAATCTGGACAGCCGCTCGTTCCGACTCAACTTCGAAGTCGGCGCGCTGGTCGTCGACGGGGCGTTCGCCGGCGAAGTCGAAGCGATGCTGCGCACGGACTTCAGTCGTGCCGTGGCGATCGACGAGCGCGAGTATCGCGACGCGTCGTATCTTCGCCGCGTCGCGATGCACGTGGCGCGGCTGTTCGATCCGTTGCTGTAGGAGCGGCTGCAGCGTCGCGCGACCGGAAAAAGAAGCCGGCACATCCTGTGCCGGCTTAGCCTCGGGGAAAGTCTCCGGGCCGGGTGGCCTGTCGCGGCAACCCGCGCTTGACGTGCATTTCGTACCGTGAGTGTCGGGAGCGCCTTTCCATGGGCTCCCGAGGAGTGTCCGACGCGCCGGGCCTGTCGATACCGCCAAGCCATGCTGCCGGCGCCACGCGCGGTCAGAAGTCGTAACTGACGCCAAGGCGCACGTAACGAGGCTGGGACTGGGATACTGCCATGCGGTAGGTGGTGTATTCGCCACCGGTCGCGCCGTAGAACGGGTCGGTCTGCGTGGTTACCCGATTGTTGAGCAAGTTGTAGACCATCACGTTGAAGCCCAGCTTCTTGTCGGCCCACAAGGGTCGGTATTCGGCGCTCAGGCTGACGGTGTACTGCCACGGGTTGTGGCCGGCGTCGCCCGGTCGCGACACCTTGCCGGCACACCAGTGGTAATAGGCGCCGTAGCCAAGTCCCGGGTTGGTCTCGTCCAGGCCGTACATGCCAAGACAACTGCGCGGCGCACCGGAAATGATGGCCAGGTTGCCGGACAACATCCACTCAGGCGTCAGCTGGTAGGAGCCATACGCCTTGATCTGATGGCGACGACTGTTGGAGAGTTCGCCGTTGGCGTACTCCATGACCTGCGCATAATCCCAGTCCACCGTGGCGGATACGTCCACCTGACCGATATCCGAACGCACCTGGCCCTCGCTGTTGCCGTAGCTGCGCGAGAACAGGTAGTCAACTTTGCCGAACCACTTGCCGTCAAACGGATGCTCGAGGAACAACTCCAGTCCGTAGTAATGATGACCAGGCTGCTGCCGCCGGCCGACGCAAACGCGTTGACATCATGGATGGCGGCGGCCGCCACGCTCATGCGCAGCGAAGCCGACGGATTGCGCTCCGGGCGACCGTAGTCGGTGTACAGGTGAGCCTTCGACGACGATTGCGGCGGGCGCCCGCTCGGCTTGAGTGGGCGGGCCTGCTGATGCCGTACCGTCGGCAACAAGCTGGTGGTGCGCAAGGCAGTCGCGGCGGGTGCCGGTGCCTTTTTCCGGGCCTTTGTCGGTGCCGCATAGCGCGGCAGACTGCATCCGGGCGTCAACAGCGACAGGCTGGCGCATCGCGGACGCGATTTGCGTGCGCAAGTATTCATGTTCCCCTCCAGCAAAGGCCCCCCGTGGCCTGGTTCATCACGCATTGGATGCGCATGGAGTGCGCTCCCGACGCACCGACGAACCGAGCGCCATGCTACGAGTCAACCATGCTGTCGCTCTAGGCGATCCTGGCCAGGACTGGCGCTGAAGTCGGCATGAAATTCTCCCGGACGGCGATGCGATGGCGCTGGCGTCGCGCACCGGCGCACGGAGGCGACTCCCGGATGACGAGTGCCATCGGCGCGTCGATCACTTGCAAATCGGGTGCAGCCGACGGCTTGAGTTCACCGCGCGAGAGCGAGGCTCGCCATCCGGAGAAAGACGGTCAACTCGCCATCACGTCCGTGCGTCGCTGCCGCCACGGCTGCGTCGATCCCCACCGCACGATGCGTACCCCACGCCGATGCCCAGCGACACGCCGAGCAACTCGCACAGCACGCGCAGGCCGAGGTGCTCCGGATCGTGCATGCCGGCCAGCACCGCTTGCAGCAGGGCGATCGACTGCAGGTTGGCGTAGTTGAGATAGAACATGTCCCACAGGTCGCCGCTGACGGTGAGCACGCAGGCCAGCAGGAACGCCCAGCCGATCTTGCGCGCAGCGCTCCAGCCGCGGCGTCGGCCCAGCCAGTGCAGCGCCAGGAACAGCAGTAGCCCGGCCGCTGCCGAGATCGCGCCGGCCTGCAGGCCGCCGACGATGCCACTGCCCATCCATGATTGGTCGTAATGCACTGCGCTGCCCCTTCGGGATGCCGCGCGCGTGTCCGCCTGCCGCGCGCGCACGCTAGACTGCCGCTCCACCTGTCCGGAGCAGTCTGCATGACTCACGCCGTTTCCGCCACGACGGCCCTGATCGTGGTCGACGTGCAGCCCGACTTCATGCCCGGCGGAGCGCTGGCCTGCCACGACGGCGACGCGATCATCGACGGCATCGACGCGCTGCTGCGCGCGCGCCGCTTTCGCCATGTGGTGGCCACGCAGGACTGGCATCCGCGCGGCCACGCGTCGTTCGCCAGCTCGCATCCGGGCCGTGCGCCGTTCGACGAGATCACCCTGCATGGCCAGCCGCAGACCCTGTGGCCGGATCACTGCGTGCAGGGCACGGCGGGCGCCGCGCTGCATCCGCAGGTGGACTGGTCGGCGCTGGACGCGGTGATCCGCAAGGGCAGCGACCCGGGCGTGGATTCCTACAGCGGCTTTCGCGAAAACCACGGCCCGCAAGGCACGCGCCCCGGCACCGGCCTGGCCGGCTGGCTGCGCGAGCGCGGCGTGGACGAGGTGGTGGTGTGCGGACTGGCGCGCGACGTGTGCGTGCTGTGGACCGCGCAGGACGCCGTGGCGCTGGGCTTTCGCGCGCGCATGCTGTGGGAGCTCACCCGCCCGGTCACCCCGGCCAGCGACGAAGCCACCCGCGCCGCGTTGCTCGCGCAGGACATCGACGCCCTGTAGGAGCGCCCTGTGCGCGATGCTCTTCCCACGGATTCGGGATTCGCAAGAGCATCGCGTGCGGAGCGCGCTGGCATGAAGTTCGCTCAGGCGTCGTTCTCGCCGCGGGCGCGCACCGCGATCGCGCCGTCGTCGTCCACGTCCACCGTCAGCGTGATCGGGCGGCAGCATACCTGGCAGTCCTCGATGTATTGCTGGCTGGGGATCGATGCGTCGAGCAGGATTTCGACGGGTTCGCCGCAGTACGGGCAGTCGATGGTGTGGGGCGTGAGCATGGCGTGTCTCCGCGGATGGCCGGGCCAGTGAAGCACGGCTCCGGGTGACGCGATCGTCAAGCGTGGCGCAACGACCACGCCTGCGGCAGGCCGATCCAGAACAGCGCGTCGCGCTTGCAGCGCGGGGCCAGCTTCAGCAACTCGTTGTCCTTGCTGACCAGCCAGCGCGCACCCGCCGCCTGTGCCAGTTCCAGGAATTTCTGATCGTCCGGATCCCCGCAGCGCGGAAGCGGCATCTCGGGCGACGCCGTGGCCTGATCGTCGGGCAGGCAGTGCACCAGGGCATCGAACGCGGCCTCGACGCCGGGCCGTGCTTCGGCGGTGAGCGGCACCTGCGGATAGTGCAGCACGCGCAGCCATTCGGCGCGGCAGTCGGCGCGCGTCACCGCCTGGATGCGGCCCTCGTGCATCGCCACGTGCAGCGCGGCGGACTGCGCATCGTGGAACAGGAAGATGTCCAGGCACACGTTGGTGTCGAGCACCACACGGGGCACATTCGGGAATGCGGCGATCATCGGCACATGATGCGGCAAGCGGGTCACGCGATGCACGTGATGCCTCCCCCGCGGCACGGACGAGCGGGCTCCGGCTGCGCATGCGGTCGCGGCGACGACCACCGCCGCGACCGCATGTTCCGTCCCGCCGACGCAGGGTTCAGTGCGTGCCGTGTCCGTGGTGATCGTGGGACCGGCCGCGCCCGTGGTGCTCGTCGTGGCCGCGTCCCCACGTCAACCTGACGCGCGTGCTGACGTAGACATCGCCCGGGTCGGCCGGCACCTGGGCGAAGTGCTTGCGGCCGAAGTACAAGCGGGTGCCGTCGCTGGACAGCGTGGCGCGGGTTTCCGCGCCGTCCGCCGTGTTGACCGCGGGATTCTCGATCCGGCCGCGCACCGTCCATGGCGAAGCGGTGTTCGGGCGCGTGGCGTACCAGATGTCCTGGTTGCGCGGATCGGCGCTGGCCCGGTTGCTGCTGAACACGATTTCCAGCCCGTCCCTGCGCACGTTGGGCATCAGGTCGGCGGCATCGGTACTCAGCTCGGCCACGCGCACGCCGGGCCCGAAGCTGCCGTCGGCACGCTGGCGGCTCATGTAGATGTCATGGCCCTTGCTGTCCGGATAACCATCGCTGGAGAAGTACAGGAAGGTACCCTGGGCGGTTTTCACTACCGACGGGCTGTATTCCGAACCCTTGGTGTTCGGGCCACCGTCCGCATAGCCGCCCAGATCCACCGGCGTCGCCCAGCCGTGCGCGGGATTCTCGCGGGTCAGAAAGATGTCGCCGGCCGGCGGGCTGCCGGGCGGCGGCGGCGGCATCGCCTTGCAGCCGGTGCAATCCTCGGCGTTCTGCCGCGAGCTGACGAACAGCAGCCACTTGCCGGGCAACGGCGTGGGACAGTAGTCGGCGGCCGTGGGCGAATTCGCCGGTGCGCCGAGGTTGGTGACGTGGTCCCAGCTGCGCATCGCGACATTCCACGTTGCGCGCCAGTTGTCCAGGCCGCCATTGCGGGTGGACATGAAGTACAGGTTGTCCCCGTCCGGCGACTCGATCGGACAGCCTTCGGCGGCCGCGGTGTTGATGCCGGGCGCAAGCTGCGCGTTGCTCCACGCGCCGTAGTGCTGCGCGTAGACATTGGCGGACAGGATGGCGGCGATGGCCAGTGCGCACTGTGGGTACTTGCGGTTCATGGGTCTCTCCTTGCATGGGTGTGGACGACCGCGGAGAAAACCCTTCGCCGCGGACTGGTTGCGCCATGGCGACGCGTCGCTCACCCTGTGCAGGCGCGGGCATCGCGACTGCACGCGAGCGTGCCGGCGAGGGCCGGCGCGCCCAGCTTCGGGGGTGTGGCGCGGCGGGTCTTGAGGCGGCCGCTCGGGAAAGACTGGACTTTGCTTGGATTCCTTGGGAAAACATTGGGGTCGCCCGCAGCACCGGTTTTCGTCCACTCTCGTGCGCTACCCGCCACAGGACGCCATGGACCCGTCAACGCCCGCCCCGCTCGCCTTCGACGACTGCACGATCGACTTCGCCGGCCGGCGTCTGTTGCGCGGGGGCATCGGGCAGCCGCTGGAACCGAAGGCCTTCGCCGTGCTGGCGCTGCTCGCCGGCACGCCCGGCCGGGTCTTCACCCGCGACGAGATACTCGACGCGGTCTGGGGCCACCGCCACGTCACCCCCGGGGTGCTGAACCGGCTGATGACCCTGCTGCGGCATGCGCTTGGCGAGGACGCGAAAGTGGCGCGCTACCTGCACACCGTGCATGGCGTGGGCTACCGCTTCGACCTTCCCGAAGCCACGCCCGACGCGCCGTCACGGGCCGTCCCGGTCCCCGCGTCGCAAGCGCCGACGATGCCGGTGCCGGTGCCGGTGCCGCCTGCCGCGTCACATCCTCCGGTGGCCCGGCGGCGCGCCGGCGACCGGCACGGCATGCCGCGCGCCATGTGGTGGCTGCTGCCACTGCTGGCGCTGCTCGCGGTGGCCGGCTGGCAGTGGTGGCCGCATGCGCCGAGCGCGCCGAAGCCGGCGCCGGAGCGCAGTATCGCGGTGCTGCCGCTGGTCAACGCGAGCAACGACAAGGGACAGCAGTTCTTTTCCGACGGCTTGTCGGAAAGCCTGATCAACTCCCTTTCCCGCTTCGGCGGGCTGAAGGTGATCGGTCGCGATTCCGCTTTCCAGTTCCGCGGCAGCAGGGACGACAGCCGCACCATCGGCCGCAAGCTGGGTGTGTCCTACCTGCTCAGCGGCAGCGTGCAGCACGTGGGCGACGTCGTGCGCATCAACGCCGCGCTGACCAGGGCCGTCGACGGCAGCACGCTGTGGGCCGAGCACTACGATCGCCCGTACCGGAACCTGTTTGCCCTGCAGGACGAAATCGCGTCCGCGGTCATCGGTGCGTTGCAGGTGAAGCTGCTGTCGCCCGGCGAATCCGTCAGGCATGACGACCGGCCGCCCAGCGGCAGCATCGAAGCCTACAACGCCTATCTGCAGGGCCTGAAGCATTGGCACGACGAGGATTTCCGCCGAGCATCCGAATACATGGCCAAGGCCGTGCAACTCGACCCCGGCTATGCGATGGCATGGGCACACCTGTCGGGATCGCTGAGCACCGTCGCCACGTTCTCGAACGAACCCGCCGAGGCCGCCCGCCAGCACATGAACGAGGCAAGGCGCGCAGCGGACCAGGCGCTGCAATTGGCGCCCGGGCTGGGGGCGGCCCACGCGGCCCGCGCCTACCTGATGGTCTACAGCTTCGACCATCGCGGCGCCCTGGCCGAATGCCGTCGCGCCGTGCAACTGGCGCCGGAGGACGGGACCGTCCTCAATGGCTGCGGTTATGTGTTTGCCCAGGTCGGAAAACTGCGCGAGGCAATCCGGTCGAGGCAGCATCTGCTTTCAATCGAACCGCTGTACATCATCAATTACCAGCAGTACGCGAAGCTGTTGCTGGCGTCCGGCCGGCTGGACGAAGCGGAGAAATACCTTGGCACCGCCGAAAGCCTGCCGCAGACGAACGCGCACTGGCGCTATTCATCCTTGTTCCTGCGCATGGCGGTTGCCCTGGCGCGTGGCGACGCGGTCAAGGCCATGGGCAGCGCGCTGCAAATGCCCGCGAAGTACCGCGACCCGTACACGGCGCTGGCGGCCCAGATCGGGCCGGATCGCGCCGCCGCGGACACCGCGCTGGCGAACGCCCTCGCCGGCAAGGCCGAGGCGAACGCCGATCCGCATCTGATCGCGCAGATCTACGCCTTGCGCGGCGATGCCGGCCACGCCGTGGAATGGTTGCAGCATGCTTCGGCCGCCGATCTGCTGTTCCTGCCGACCGATCCGTTCATCCTGAACCTGCGCGACGATCCGCGCTTCATCGCCTTCTGCGAAAGGATCGGCCTGCCGCCCCCGGGCGAAAGCGAAGCGTTGAGCATCGACCAGATCCGCGCCGCGAACGGCACGCGCAACCGCTGAGGCGCAGGAAGCGCCGGGATCGGCGGCAAACCCGGACCCAGCCGATACAATGCGGGCTTTCCGAGCGGAACCGACGACCATGGCCGAGCGCGCGTTCGACGACTACCTGGCCCGCTCCGGCGCCACCCTGGAAGGCTCGCGCTACGCGGCGTGGCTGGCGATCACGCCGCGCCGCCACGGCTTTCCGGTGTATTACGCGATCTGCGAGAACCGCAGCTTCCGCGACAAGGACGTGGCCGAAGCCGCCGCGGCGAAGGCGCTGGCCAACATGACGGGACTGGAGGCGGACGGCACGCCGATCTTTCCCGAGGACTACACCGGCTTCGACGATTAGGCGGGCCGGACCGGCTCGTGGCGATGGACGGCGGGCGGTGCCCGCCCTACGCCGCGGCAGCCAGCGCGCGCAGGCGTTCCACCGCGGCGGGGATGGCCGCGGGCGCATCCACCGTGAGCATGCGCGGCTCGTCGGCGGCCAGGCCGTTTTCCAGTTCGTGCGCCCAGGTCACGTGGTAGGGCATGTGCACGCCCCAGCCGCCCAAGCGCAATACCGGCTCGATGTCCGAGCGCAGCGAGTTGCCGACCATCGCGAACTGCGCCGGCTGCAGGTCGAACTCGCCGAGCACGCGGCGGTAGGCGGCGGCGTCCTTCTCCGAGACGATCTCGATGCGGCGAAACAGGTCGGCCAGGCCCGATTGCGCCACCTTCTTCTCCTGGTGGAACAGGTCGCCCTTGGTGATCAGCACCACCTCGTACTGCTGCGCCACCGCCTCGACCGCGGCGCGGATGCCCGGCAGCAGTTCCACCGGATGCTGCAGCACGGTCTTGCCCAGCTCGATCAAGGCGTGGATGTCGGCCGCGCCGATGCGCCCGTCCGAGACCGCAATGGCGGTTTCCACCATCGACAGCGCCATGCCCTTGGCGCCGTAGCCGAACAGCTTGAGGTTGCGCTGCTCGGTAGCCAGCATGCGCTCGTGCACATCGCGATCGGCCACGTCCACGTAGCGCGCCATGATCGCCGCGAACGCCTCGCCGGCCTGGCGGTAGTAGCCCTCGCTGTGCCACAGCGTGTCGTCGCCGTCGAAGCCGACCAGTTGCAGCATCAGGCGCCCACCCGTGCGCGTACCGCATCCATGTCGCGCACCGGACGGATCTCGATGGCGCCGGTTTGCGACCACGGGAACGACTGCGCGATGCGCACCGCCTCGTCCATGTCGGCCGCCTCGATCAGGTTGAAGCCGCCCAAGTATTCCTTGGTCTCCGCATACGGACCGTCGACCACGCTGGTGCGGCCGTCGCGCACGCGCACGGTGCGCGCGGTCCCCGGCGCTTCCAGCTGCTGCGAATCGAGCAACTGCCCCTGCGCGCGCAACGCGTCGGCCTTGCCGAAACAGCTTTTCATGCGGCTGTCGAACTCGCCCTCGGGCAGCGCGTCCAGCAGCTGGTCGTCGCAATAGATCATCACGAGATATTTCATGGCGTCCTCGGCGGGGAAGGCGGGGCGAAGAGGGATAATGCCGCAATGAACACCCGCGCCGATACCTTCAGCGAATTGTCCTGCCGGCCGATCGCCTTCGTGCGTTCGCCCTACGCGCAGCGCATCGACGCGCCGCACCAGCCCACCGTGGTGGCCGGCACCGAAAGCGGGGCCGCAGTCGACGCGGTGATCGCGTTCGTGGCGGATTTTCCGGCGGCGGCCTGGCGCGACCTGGCCGGCTTCGAGCGGATCTGGCTGCTGTTCGCGTTCCACCGCAGCGAGGGCTGGAAGGCCGAGGTGCGCCCGCCGCGCGGCGGCGGCAAGCGCAGCGTGCTGGCCACGCGCTCGCCACATCGGCCGAATGCGATCGGGCTGTCAGCAGTGGAGCTGGTGGCGGTGGAGGAAGGCGGGTTGCGCGTGCGCGGCGTCGACCTGCTGGACGGCACGCCGATCCTCGACATCAAGCCGTACGTGCCGTACGCGGATGCGTTTCCGGGTTCACGCGCGGGCTGGATCGACGCGATCGACGCGGCGCAGGGCCGGCATTCTGCGCCGGGGCCGCGCAAGCCGCGCAAGCGGCCGCGCGGCGAGGACGTCAGCGGCTCATGAGCAGCTGCCGCAGCAGGTGCTGCCGCCGCTGACGTGGATCTGCCGCGGCTCGGACACGCGGCTGGCCTCGTAACCGGCCTCCTGCAGGGCGGTGATGACCTGGCCGGAGGTCAACTGCGCCGCCACGTCGATCTGTCCCGCGACGGGATCGCCGGTGACCTGCGCGTTGGCGTCATGGGCACGCAGGATGGCGGCGATGGCGCCGGTATCACCGGCAAGATCCTTCACTTGAAACAGCATCGGTACGGTCTCCAGGGTTGAGAGGCGGCACATCCGCCGGGGGCGATGATGGCGCCCGGCACGGCCCGGCGCCCTGACCGGGATCAGGGCAATCCCAGCCGGTGAGACCTGCGCCCGGCAAACTGCCCGGGCCGGCGCGGCTCGCTCCGTCGCCGGCGCCCGATGCATTGGCAGTGGATCGGTTCAGACCTTGGCCGCGCCCGGCACTCCCGCCGGCGCGGCTTTTTTCAGGGCAGCGTCGCGGCCGCCGGCAGCCACGGCGACACGCGCGGGCGCGCCAGCGCGGCGAGCAGTGGCGGGTCGCGCCGGTAGACGTCGGGGCGGAAGCCGACCCGGCCGTCCTCGCGCAGGTCCACCGTCCAGTACGCCAGCAGCAGCGGCACCGGCCTGGGCAGCATCACGGTCTGCGTCTTCAGCGTGTCGATCGCGCGGTCGATGCCCGCGCGATTCCACTGCACCGGATCGTCCAGCAGCAGCTCGGCCAGTTCGCGCGGGCGCTCCACCCGGATGCAGCCGGAGCTGTACGTGCGCTGCTCGCTGGCGAACAGTTCCTGGTGCGGCGTGTCGTGCATGTACACCGCGTAGTCGTTGGGGAAGCGGATCACCAGCCGGCCCAGCGAATTGCCCGGGCCGGCGTCCTGGCGCAGCACGATGCCGCGCGGGTTGGCCCAGTTCACGCTGGCCGGCGACAGCTCGCGGCCCTGGCTGTCCAGCACGCGGATGCGGTTGGCGGCGAGGTAGCCCGGGTTCCTGCGCAGCTTCGGCAGGATGTCGTTCTTCAGGATGGTCGGCGGCACCGTCCAGGTCGGGTTGAGCGTGAGGTAGGTGATCTTCGACTTGAACACCGGCGTGCTGCGGTACGGCTTGCCTACCTGCACGCGCGAGCGCCATACCGGCTTGCCGTCCTTGTAGTAGACGACCTGGTAGCCGGCGATGTCGACCACCACGAACTCGCCCTGCAGCTGGTGCAGCAGCCAGCGCGCGCGCTCCAGGTTCGCGCGCAGCTGCTCGATGCGCGTGGTGACCGGCACGTTCAACGCGGCCAGGGTGGCCTTGCCCAGGTGGCCGTCCGCGACGAGGTAATGTTCGCGCTGGAATTGTTTCAGCGCAGCTTCCAGCGCCGGGGCGTACAGGTCATCCATGCCCTCGCCCACCGCAAAGCCGACCCGTTGCAGGCGCTCGCGCAGCGTCGGCACGCGCGGATCGTGGCTGCCCGGTTTCAGCGTGGGGCCGTCGGCGATCACGGGCCAGCCGCCCTGCGCCGCCACCCCGCGCAACTTCGCCAGCGCCGCACGCAGCTGGGCGTAGTACGGGTGCTGCGGCCGCGCCCGCGCGAACAGCTCGCCGATCGTGTCCTGCGCCAGCGCCTCGCGCACCGCCTGCAGGCCCCGCGCCTGATCGAGCTGGCGCGGGTCGAAGTTCCAGTGCGTGTCCAGCGTGGCCGGATCGACCTTGCCGCGATACAGGTGCAGCAACGCGGTGAAACAGGCGTCGGTGGCCAGCAGGTCGAACTGCGCGCGTTGCTGCGCCGTGGCCTGCGGGTCGTCCAGCACGTGGCGCCGACGTTGCAGTTCGTCCAGCGCGTAGTCCTGCGGGTCGAGGCCGTCGGCGGCCATGCCGCGCAGCGCGGCCAGCAACTGGTCGAGGTCGTCCGGTCGCGTCCATGCCGGCGCGAACCGGTTCTGCTCGTAGAACGCCGCCACCGCGGCGACCGGCGCCGCGGCCGTCGCGCCATCGGCCTGCGCGACGCGCCATTGCTCGATCCGTTCGCGGATCTGCTCGGCCACCGGGCCCGGCGGCGGGGCCACGGTTTGTTCCATGCCGACCGACTCGACTGCGGCCGGCTGTGCAGGCGCCGCGGCGACCGCCAGCCAGCCCAGCAAGGCGGCAGCGCAAACGGCGCGGGAAAAGCCGGACGACATGGAAAGTCCTGTGCGGGAGGATGCGACCAGTCATAGCACAACCGCCGGCCGGCGCAGGCGGGCGCGGCGACCGGTCGCACGGGACAGGTTCTTAACGATCGACTGCTAGCATCGACGCCTGTTCGCGCCCCAAGCCCAAGCCGTCCCGATGAGTCGACTGCGCCTCCTTGCCATCCTGCTGCTGCCGCTCTGTGGTACGGCGCACGCGACCGCGCCGACACTGCGCGACACGCTCAGCAAACTCGCGCCGCAGGCGAATCCGCAGGTGATCGCGCTGGCGCTGGCGGCCACCGACTGCGCCGCGGCGCAAGGCCAGCCGCCGCCCGCGCGACTGGCGGTGATCGACTATTCCCGGCCATCCACCGAGCCGCGGCTGTGGGTGTTCGACCTGGCCCGGCGCAAGCTGCTGTATCAGGAACTGGTGGCGCACGGGCGCAACACCGGCGAGAACCTGGCGAGCAGGTTCTCCAATGCGCCGGAAAGCCGGCAATCCAGCCTGGGCCTGTTCCGCACGCTGGACACCTATGCCGGCCGCAACGGCTACTCGCTGCGCCTGCAAGGGCTGGAGCCGGGTACCAACGACCGCGCACTGGCGCGCGCGCTGGTGATCCACGGTGCGGCCTACGTCAACCCGGCACTGGCCCGCGAGCAAGGCCGCATCGGCCGCAGCTACGGTTGCCCGGCCGTGCGCAGCGCGATCGCGCGACCGCTGATCGACGCGCTCAAGGGCGGCCAGTACGTGTTCTCCTATTATCCCGATGCCAGGTGGCTGGGCGCCTCGCCCTACCTCAAGTGCAGCGGCGGACTGGCGATGACGCCCGCGCTCAGCGCGCCTTGATCCATCCGCACGGTTGCCCTCCCCGCGGAGCGCGCGGCGGGCAACCTCTCACTCGCGAGTCTGCTGCAGGCTCGCGCCGCCCTCGTCCGACGTCACCGGCAGGCGCAGGATCAGCAGCCACAGCAGCACCACCAGCGCGGCCAGCAGCCACGGCAACCAGGCGTGCCCGCGGAACCACCAGATCGTGCCGGCCATCGACAGCGTGACCAGGCCCAGCGCCATCCAGCGCGCGCGCCGCGAAATGCTGCGCTCGCGCTCCCACCGCGCGATCGCCGGGCCCAACCGGGGCAGCGAGAGCAGCCAGCGATGCCAGCGCGGCGAGGCGCGCGACCAGCACGCGGCCGTCAGCAGCAGGAACGGCACGGTCGGCATCACCGGCAGCATCAGGCCGATCAGCCCCAGCAACAACGCCACGCCGCCGGCGATGAACAGCAGCCAGCGCACCAGACCGGTGTGGCGGGGATGTGCGGGGTGCGGGTCGTGTCCACCGCCCTGTTCCGCCGGCTGCCCGCGATCGGACGACTTCACGTTGCGCGCTTCGGCCGGCCTTCGCGGGCCTTGTACAGACGCCGGTCGGCTTCGCCCAGCGCGGCTTCCAGCGAGGCGTCCGGCACCACCGTGGTCGCGCCCATGGTGAAGCCGATCGGCGCAGCGGCGCGATCGGCATCGAGCCGGTCGACCACGCCTTGCGTCAGCTCCTCGCCGGCTCCGCGCAGCAACACCAGGAACTCGTCGCCGCCGAGGCGGATCACTGCATCCTGCGGCCGCACATGGTTGCGCAGGAACGTCGCCATGGCCACCAGCACCTCATCGCCGCGCGCGTGGCCATGGGTGTCGTTGACCTGCTTGAAATGGTCCAGGTCGAACACGATGCAGCCCCAACCCGCGGCCGGCCCGGCCGTCAGCTCGGCCAGATAGCGGCGATTGAAGCAGCCGGTCAGTGCGTCGTGGATCGACCACTCGCGCAACTGGCTCTCCTGGCGGAAGCGCTCGGTGACGTCCAGCGCATGGCCCAGCACGTAGGGATCGTCGCCCTCGACATCGTCGTCGAGCACGTTGTGGTATTGCCACACGTGTTCGCTGCCATCCTTGGCGATCACCTGCAGCATGCCCGTGTCGCTGTCCTTGCGCATGATGCGCAGCAGATATTCGGCGAACCGCGGGCGCTGTTCGGCGCGCATGAAATCGGTCAGCGGGCGGCCGATCATCTCGCCCACCGAATAGCCCAGCGACTTGGCCGCCGCCGGGTTCACCGACAGCAGCACGCCCTCGTGGTCGTGCGTGCAGATCAGGCCGGGGCTGTACTGGAACAGCTTGCGGTAGCGGCGGTCGCTGGCCTCCAACGCCGCGATCGCGCGCCGCTGCAGGGTGATGTCCTGGAAAGCGCCGGCCAGCCGCAGCGGGGTGCCATCCTCGGCGCGTTCCACGATGCCGACCGCGCGCACCCAGATCCTCCGGCCAGTGGCGGTGGTCAGTGGCAGTTGCAGATCCCATCCCTCGCCGGTGTCGATGCTCTTGCGCACGGCCGCGTCGATCACCGGCCGCGCCCCCGCATCGTAGAAGCTCACCGCTTCTTCCAGGCTCGGGTGGAAACCCGGCGGCACGTCGTGCAGGCGGCAGGTCTGGTCCGACCAGGTGATCGCCTTGGTGGCCAGGTCCAGCTCCCAGCCGCCGGCACCGAGCAGGCATCCGGTGCGTTCGAGCAGCGCTGCGTGGGTGCGCCGCTTCGGTTCCGTCTCGCGGGCCGACTCCGGCGGCTGCCGCAGCGACGGTGCCGTGCCGACCGGCGCGGGCTTGTTCCGGTGCGCGACCGGCCGCGTTTCCAGCACCTGTGCCACCGCGCGGGCCAGTTGCCGCAGCGTCTCGTGTTGCCGCTCGTCGAGTGTACCCGGCACGCGATCGAGCACGCACAACGCGCCCGCCTTCGCGCTCTCGCCCCGTCTGATCGGCACGGCGACGAAGCAACGGATGCCCGCCGCGCCGGCAACCAGAGGATCGTCGGCGCAGCGCGGATCGAGCCGTGCGTCGGGAATCGCCAGCACGCCGGAACTCGCCTTGGCCAGCACCCGCAGCACGCTCGGCTCGTCGATATCCGCCGCCGGCCCATGCACGGCGAGCCCGCGGCCGTCGGCATCGACCA
Source organism: Rhodanobacter sp. UC4438_H5 (assembly GCF_052978405.1). Lineage (NCBI taxonomy): Bacteria > Pseudomonadati > Pseudomonadota > Gammaproteobacteria > Lysobacterales > Rhodanobacteraceae > Rhodanobacter > Rhodanobacter sp. UC4438_H5. The sequence goes on along the minus strand of NZ_CM129672.1, from coordinate 3,517,951 downwards.
GCACGATCAGCGCAAGCGCCCGCCCGCTCGCCGCCGCGGCGCTGCGCACGAGTGCATCGAACAGCGGCTCGGCGCGAGTATCCAGCGCACCCATGGCGCGCAGCGTCGCCAGGCGCAGCGTTTCGTCAGCGTGGTGGGAGGCAGCGGACATACGGGGCGGCAATCGGCTCGCGGGTCGGCACATCGTGTGGCCACCGTAGCAGTCCGCATCTGAATCGGCCACGCACGCGACCGCAGTTTCGGCCGCTGCCGCCACGAAAAAGCCGCCCGGATCGCTCCGGGCGGCTTCGTCATGCCGCCCTCAGGCGACGCGGGTCACTCGGCGCTGCCGTCCAGTCCGCGACGCTCCAGCAGCGGTTCGATCCGCGGCTCGTGGCCGGCGAAATCGCGGAACAGCTGCAGTGCATCCTTGCTGCCGCCCTGCGACAGCAGGGTCGCGCGGAAGCGGTCGCCGTTGGCCCGGGTCAGGCCGCCGTGGCTCTTGATCCACTCGACCGTGTTCGCATCCAGCACCTCGGACCAGATGTAGGCGTAGTAGCCGGCCGCGTAGCCGCCCATGATGTGGCTGAAGTACGGCGTGCGGTAGCGCGGCGGCACCGGCGCGTAATCGGTGCCGTTGGCCTTCAGCGCGGCCGCCTCGAAAGCCATCACGCCGCCGGCGTCGGGGATCTTGTCCGCGCCGAGCTGGTGCCAGCTCTGGTCGAGCATCGCCGCGCCCAGATACTCGGTGGTGGCAAAGCCCTGGTTGAACTTCGAGGTGGCCAGCACCTTGTCCAGCAGCGCCTTGGGCATCGGCGCGCCGGTCTGGTAGTGCCTGGCGTAGTTGGCCAGCACGCTGGGCCAGTCGGCCCACATCTCGTTCACCTGCGAGGGGAACTCGACGAAGTCGCGCGGCACGCTGGTACCGCTGAAGCGCGGGTACTTCACGTTGGAGAACATGCCGTGCAATGCGTGGCCGAACTCGTGGAACGCCGTGGTCACCTCGTCCCAGGTCAGCAGGGTCGGGCCGCTGGTCGGCTTGGTGATGTTGAGGTGGTTGGCTACCACCGGCAGGTTGCCGGTGAGCCCGGACTGGTCCACGTAGGAGTTCATCCAGGCACCGCCGCGCTTGGACGGGCGCGCGTACATGTCGGCCAGGAAGATCGCCAGCTGGCTGCCGTCTTCATTGTAGACGTCGTACACCAGCACGTCGGGGTTGTAGACCGGCAGGTCGGTGCGCTGCTTGAACTTGAGTCCGTAGAGCTGGCCGGCGGCGTAGAACACGCCGTTCTCCAGCACGTTCTTCATCTCGAAGTAGGGCTTGAGCTGGCTCTCGTCGAAATTGTATTTGTCGGCGCGGACCTTCTCCGTGTAGTAGGCCCAATCCCACGGCTGCAGCGCGAACGTGGGCTGGCCCTTCGCCGCCTGTTCCTTGTCGATCATCGCCTGCAACGCGACGCCTTCGCGCCTGGCGTTGGCGACTGCCGCCGGCGCCAGCTTGCCGAGCATGGCGTTGACCGCTTCCGGCGTTTTCGCGGTCTGATCGGCCAGCACGTAGGCAGCCCAGGTCGGGTAGCCGAGCATGCCCGCCTTCTCCGCACGCAGCTTCATCACCTGCGACACGATCGCGGTGTTGTCGTACGCGTTGCCGCGGCTGCCGCGGGTAATCGAGGCCTTGTACAGGCGCTCGCGCAGCGCGCGGTTCTCCAACTGCGCCAGCGGCGGCTGGCCGGTGGTGTTGAGCAGGGCGATCACGTACTTGCCATCGAGCCCCTTCGCCTTGGCGGCGGCGGCCGCGGCGTCGATCTGGGCGTCGGTGAGGCCGGCCAGTTCGGCGCGGCTGTCCACCACCAGCGCCGAGTCGTTGACCTCGGCCAGCACGTTCTGGGTGAACTTGGTGCCGAGCCTGGCCAGCTCGCCGTTGATCTGCTTCAGGTGCGCCTTGTCGGCGTCGGACAGCCTGGCGCCGGCCCGCACGAAATCGGTGTGGTAGCGCTCGATCAGCCGCACGCCCTGCGCGTCCAGGCCCAGGCTGGCGCGCGCGTCGTACAGCTTCTGGATGCGCGCGAAGAGCGCCGGGTCCAGCGTGATCGCGTCGCGGTGCGCGGCCAGCTTCGGCGCGTACTCGGCCTGCAGCTTCTTCAGCGCATCGTTGTTCTCGACCCCGGACAGGCTGAAGAACACGGTCGAGGTGCGCTGCAGCACGTCGCCGGATTTCTCCAGCGCGATGATGGTGTTGTCGAAGGTCGGCGCAGCGGGGTTGGCGCTGATCGCCGCCACTTCACGCAGCTGCTCGGCCATGCCGCGGTCGAACGCGGGCGCGTAGTCGCTGTCCTTGATCCTGTCGAACGCGGGGTAGTGCAGCGGCAGCGTGCTTTCGGCGAAGAACGGATTGGCGCGGACGTCGGCAGCCGCCGCGTGGGAGGCGTGTGCGCCGGCGTGCTGCTTGTCCGCCGCGGTGTCGGCATAGGCCGCCATGGAGCTGGTCAACGCGATCGTCATCGCCAGGGAAAGGGTGGGCTTCATCAAGGTCTGCTCGACGTGGGGGAACCCCGATCCTACCCAAAGCCTGTGCCACGCACCCATGACTAAAGCCATGGGTGAACACCGCGAGATCCGCTACAACGGGTCCGCATGCGTGGCGAAGAAAGCCTGCAGGAACGCTTGCCGCGCCGCCCCGTGGTCGACCTCGGTACGGCAATGCGCCGCAATCACCTGGCGCAGCAGTCCGCCAGCGGATTCGCGCACCGCGGGCCAGGGCGGCAGGTCCGCGCCGTTGGGATCGCCGGTCTTGATGAACTGTGCAAAGTAGCCTTCCATCGTGGCGGACGCGGCGCGGTCGGCAGCCGTCCACGCGTAGACCGGATTGCCCGCCAGGTTGCCCAGCGCGTACTCGATCTCGCCGCTGTGCACGGCGCCGGGATCGGGCGTTTCACCCGGCGCCGGCGCCAGCTTGGCCGGGCGCGGCTGGTCGAAATAATAGAAATACACCGGCGCGCCGCCGTGGCGGAGCTGCAGGTCCATCCAGCGCCAGGTGGTGTGCGCGATGAACATGTCGCCGGCCAGCGCGGTGGCGGAGGATTTCACCTGCGTCGCGTCGTCGCCGGGGTACAGCGCCAGTGCGTGCGCCGCCTGCGTGCCGAACAGCCGCTTCAGCGCTGCGCGGTAATTGGCAGGGGTCGGCGGCTGATCTTTCAGGATCGCGGTGTAATGGCTCTCCTGCGAATTGCTCCCCAGCAGCAGCGGCACCGGTGCCTGCCCGCCGCGGGCCATGGTGGCCGCTGGCGGCTCGCGCAGGAACCAGCCGTCGAGATTCGCGTCGGCGTCGCCGTGCTGCTCGCGCGTGGCCTGCAGCAGGCGATCGGCCGGCAACGCACGCAGCGCGGTCAGCGAGTCGGCGCCGAGACGCTGCGCGAACGCCTCGCCGCGGCGCTCCATCGTCGCCAGCGGCACCGGCGCGATCGGCGCGATCAGGGCGCCGCTTTCGCCGATCGCGCGGGCAAACAGCCCGCGCGACAGCGGCGAGGTCATCAGCGCGCTCACCGCGATCGAACCGGCCGACTCGCCGGCGATCGTCACCTGCGCCGGGTCGCCGCCGAAAGCGGCGATGTTGTCGCGCACCCAGCGCAGCGCGGCGACCTGGTCGAGCAAGCCGTAGTTGCCCGCCGCGTGCTGCGGCGATTCGGCGGCGAGGGCCGGCGTGGCGAAGAAGCCGAATACGCCCAGGCGATAGTTCACCGTCACCGTGACGATGCCGCGGCTGGCCAGGTTGGCGCCGTCGTAGCGCGGCTCCGAGCCGTCGCCGGCAACGAACCCGCCGCCGAAGAAATACACCAGCACCGGCAGCCTGGCGGTCGCGCCTGCAGGCTTCCACACGTTGAGGTAGAGACAGTCCTCGCCCATGCCGGCGGAGCGGAACCGCATGTCGCCGAACAGCGGCAGCTGCATGCAGCGCGGGCCGAAGCGCGTCGCCTGGCGCACGCCGCTCCAGGCCGGAGCGGGTTGCGGCGGTTTCCAGCGCAGCGGACCGATCGGCGGCGCCGCGTACGGAATACCCTGGAACTCTTCCAGCGCCATGCCGTTCGCCTTCGCAAGCTTGCCTTCGATCCTGCCATCGGCCAGTGACACGCGAGGCGGAGGCAGCGGGGCGGCGGCGTGAGCCGCGAAGGCAGCGAGGCCGATCACCCCGGCGAGGATGCTGGCGAGCAGGCGCGCCTTCCGCGGCGCGGGTGATGCAGTCGGATCGAACATCGTGGCGGCCCGTGAATACCTGCCTTGCAGCCTAGGCGCCGGCCTGGTCGATGTCATCCCTGGGCGCAGCGCCTCAGACCTCGTCCGCGCCGCACACATCCATCGCAACCGGCTTGGCGCAATCGGCCTGCACGGCGACCGCGGGTGCGGCACGGCGCGCGCTGGCCTGCTGCGACGACGACGGGCTGGCGGCCAGCATTGCCCCCATCACCAGCACGCAGACGCTGGAGCAGGCAACGAACAGCATGGTCAGAAAGATGGATTCGAATTTCATGACGCGTTCTCCGATTGAACAGAAAGTCCCTGTGCTGTCCATGGAGCAATCGGCGTGCCAACCCGAAAATTTGTTGCAAGCTTTTGATTTACTTTATGTTTGATGTCGATTGCCGCTGCGGGCGGCTGTCCGCGGACAGCGTCGCCCGTGCGGCCGGACAACGGTTCAGCCCGCTGCGTCCGCGAGGTTGCACACGGGCGCACCGGCCAGTCACACTCCATTAACATACCGCTTAGTACATTATCCCCATGTCGTGAGACACGCTTCCCACCGTGCGGCGAGGCTCCCCCTCCTCCTCCGCACCCGACACAGATGGACCCCCAACCCGCAGACTCCCCTCTGCGGGTTTTTTTTCGTGCCTGTGCCGCTACTCGCCCGGTGCGTACTTTTCGTGCAGCGCCACCGGCGCCACCGGGCGCTGCGTGCGCCGGCGGATCGCCAGGTTGATCAGCTCCACGAACACCGAGAACGCCATCGCCGCGTACACGTAGCCCTTCGGGATGTGCTGGCCGAAGCCGTCCGCCATCAGCACCAGGCCGATCATGATCAGGAAGCTCAACGCCAGCACCTTGACCGTGGGGTGGCGCTCGACGAACTCGCCCAGCGGCCTGGCGAACATCAGCATGAACACGATCGAGGCCAGGATCGCGGTGACCATCACCCAGCGCTGATCGACCATGCCCACGGCGGTGATGATCGAGTCCAGCGAGAACACGATGTCCAGCAGCATGATCTGCACGATCACGCCGCCGAAGGTGGCCGTCGCCGCGGCCGCGCCGCCGGTGCTGACGTGCTCGGTGGCGCCCTCCAGCTTCTGGTGGATCTCGTGGGTCGCCTTGCCGATCAGGAACAGGCCGCCGCCGATCAGGATCAGGTCGCGCCACGAGAAAGCGTGGCCGAACAGCTCGAACAGCGGCGCGGTGAGTCCGACGATCCAGGCAATCGCCAGCAACAGGCCCAGCCGCGACACGGCCGCCAGCATGATGCCCAGGCGCCGCGCCTTGTCGCGTCGTTCCGGCGGCAGCTTGCCGGCCAGGATCGAGATGAAAATGATGTTGTCGATGCCCAGCACCAGCTCGAGCGCGGTCAGCGTGGCGAGGGCGATCCAGATTTCGGGGTTGGCCAGTTGTTCCATGGGTGGTCTCTATCGAAGGGCGCCGGCCGGAAAGCATCCTGGCCCGCGGAAACGGCGAAGGCGCGCAAGCACGCTTCACGATGGGTTCTGGACGCCAAAGGGCGGGTTGATGCTCCGGTGAGGCTCTGGGGCCACGGCGGAAAGGCATCTTTGCAGGACGCACCTTCGCCGTGGGACGGCGAAGGTCTTGCTCGCAAATGGCTGTGCCATTTGCTGCTGCACCGGGGCGCAAGGCCCGTCATGACGGCGACAGCGATCGGGAGCTACTCCCCTTCAGCGGTCGATGCTAGCACAGCCCCGGCGCGTGACCACGCCGGGCGGCCGGCGTCAGCCGGCCGGATGCGCCAGCGCAAAGTCGATCGCTGCCACCACCGCCGCCACCTGGGCGTCGTTGCACTGCGCGGGCGTGGCGCGCGGGCTGTCGGGGTAGACCTCGGTGGTGGTCTTGAACGGCGCGGCGGTGATGCCGGCGCACAGGCCGAGCCGGCCGTAGTCGTATTCGATCACGCCATGCGCCACCACCGGCGAGCCGATGATGGTGCCGTCGGGGTCGGCCGGCGCGATATGGGTGACCTTGGCCACCGCGGCAATGATCGCCTGCTGGAACGCGGGCTGCGGCTGCGCGCTGTCGGCGCACAGGTAGAAGCCATCGGGAATCGTGCCGGGTTCGAACGGCTTGCCGTCGCGGGCCGCCAGGGCCGGGCGGAACTCGGCCTCGTCGCTGTCGGTGGTTTCGTGCAGATCGATGTGCATCAGCACGCGCTCGCGCAGCGGCGCCACCAGCGCCATCAGCGCGGCCGATTCCTGTGCCGGGCTGTGCGCATGGAACGAGCGGTTGGGATCGAGCGCAGCAGCATTCCAGCGCTGGATGCGTTCGTAGCCCCACGGGCTCACGCACGGCACCACCAGCAGGTTGGCCCGGCCGGCGAGGTCTGCCGCATGCTGCTCGGCGAATTGCAGCGCACCGTGCACGCCACTGGTTTCGTAGCCGTGGACGCCGCCGGTGACCAGCATCACCGGCAGCTCGTCGCGCCAGGATGCACTGCGCAGGGCGTACAGCGGATGGCGTGCGTCGGGATAGGCCAGCTCACCGTACGGTGCCACCGCCCAGTGCGCGCGCAGCGCGTCGATCCGGCGCAACACGTCATCCGCGTAGCTGCGCTGCACGCGCTGGCGCGAGCGCCATGTCTCGCGTTCGGCCTCGCCCCAGGGCTGGAGCGCCGTGCCTACGGGATAGAAGCTGGACTGGTTCATCGTGGTTCCGTGCGTGGGCGACGGGAAGCCGACGGCCGCGCCGCCGGTCCCGATGACCTGGGGACGCTTACTTCGCGCCGCCGTTCGCGGCACCCTTGGCCGGCAGCGGTTCGAGGTTGAAGCTGATCGTGGTGAGCTTGGCGTCCAGACCCTGCACGACGTCGCTGGTCAGGTCGTTGCTGGTGTTGCCGCCGAGCACCGCGTCGCGGTTGAGCAACAGGCCGCACTGGTGCTTCTTGTAGCTGGCGGCAACCACCGGCTGCGCTTCCTGGCCGATCCGCTGCATCACCTTGGCGCGGGTGAGCTGGATGCGCTCGTTCTGCTCGCCGGCCTGCGACTGGAAGGTCTGCATGCGCTGCTGCAGCGCCGCGCCCTGCTGCTTGCGCTGGTCCTCGGTGAGCGAAGCGGCCTTTTGCTGGAAGGCCTGGATGTCCGCATCCAGCGGCTTGCGCTGGTTCGACAACTGGCTGTTCGCCTGCTCGGCCAACTGGCCCAGCCGCTCGCTGGCGGCCTTGCCGACCTTGGACTGCGCGAACACGGCCTCGCGCGAGAGCATGCACACGCCGGCCACCGCGTTGCCGCCGAGCTCGTCGGCGGCTTGCGCGCTCTGGGCGTGCGCCCCCTGGACGGGAACGACGGACAAACCGGTGGCGAGGGCGAGCGCGGCAGCGAGCGTGAGACGAGGCAGGTTCATGGTGGCGGTTCCGGATGAATTGAGGTCACGAGTTCAGCCGACCACATGCCGGCTGCGTGGTTCCCCAGCATAGCCGATCGCGCGCGCGTCGCGATTCAGCGCCCGTTCGGGGCGCCCCGCGGCGGCGGCGCCACGCTCCGGTTGGCTGCACGCACCGCCCGCACGAAGCCGCCGAACGGAATGTCGGTGATGCCGACCAGGCCGATGTGGCTGTTCTCGCCGTCGAGCAGACGACCGGCGAGCGGCTGATCGGCGTACTCGAACCAGTGCGCGCCGACCACCAGCGGGTTCGTCGTGGCGGCGGCGAGATAGCGCGCGTAGGCCGCGCCGCGTGCGGCCTCGTCGGCCACCGGCACCACGCCCGCACCGAACGGGCCGCGGTCGTTCGATCCGAAATGGAATTCGCCGAGCAGCACCGGCCGATCCAGCGTCCGCATCAACGCCATGTCGACGTGATGCTGCGGCAGGTCGGCATAGGCGTTGAAGCTGACCACGTCGCAATACCGCGCGCAGGCGGCGACGGCCTCGGGCGTGTACACCGCGAAGCGTCCGCCCAGAAACAGGTGATGCGGATCGTGGCGGCGGAGCGCCGCGGCCACGATGCGGAAATAGGCGTCGGCGTAGCGGCGCAGCCAGTGGCCATAGTCGCGGGCGAGTGCCGGATGCGCCTCGTTCGGCGCCGGCGCCGCATAGCCGGTGGCCTGCAGCGCATCCCATGAACGCAGCTCGATGCCCCAGGCTTCACCCAGCGCCTGCGGCGTGGCGTACTGCTGGCGCAGCATCGCGACGAAAGCCTGCTTGGCCGGGCTTCGCGCGTCGCCGGCGAGCGTGCCCCGCGCCAATCCCCAACGCCCTTGCGGCCCTTCGCCGGCCCACGCCAGCTCGTTGTCGGCGAAGTAGCCGAGCAGCCACGGATCGTCGGTCACACCCGCGCTGGCCTTCGCTACCGCCGCCTCGGTGGCGGCGGCAAAGCGCGGGTCGAACGGATCGGGCATGCGGCCCCAGTAGTCGTAGCCGCTGGCGACGTCGGCATAGTCGCCGGCGATGTTGATCGAACGCGTATACGGCAGGCGATGCGCGGCACCCAGCGCGGCATCGCTCCAGTTGCCGAGGGTGTTGAAGCCCCAGGCCTGCAGCCGATCCAGCGTGCGCTTGCGCCAGGCGGCCGGCCAGTCGCTGCCGTCGATCCGGTGGAGATTGGCTGCGTAGAGATCGAACCAGCGGCCGTGGTTGTACGCGATGCCCTGGCTGGCGCCTTCGCCCGGGCGCCGGCTGTCGCCGCGTCCGTAAAAGGCCGCCCATTCGCCGCGATCGGGCGGCAGGTCGTCGAACATGAACTCGCGACTCTCCACGTAGCTGCGCCCGCCGCCGGCGTTGACCGCATTGACGCCCAGCGAGAAGAACGCGTGGCCGTCGGGCGTCACCAGCCACCAGCGACCGCCCCGCTTTTGCACGTGGAACCAGCCCGTGCGATCCAGCGCCTGGCCTGGCTGTCCACCGTAGGCATCGGCGGCCGGGGCCGCGCTGCCCGCATCCGCGTGCACCGCCGCGCGCAAGGCGGCATCGGAGCCGATCTTCTCCGGCCACTGCGCGCGGGTGGATTGCCCGTAACGATCGACGATGCCGGCGTAGGCCGCGTGCACGGTCGGCTCACCCGGCCGCGTGCCGATGCCGCCGAGCAGCAGTGTCTGTTCCGCTTGCGGCGAGGGGATGCCGAGGCGGATGGCTTGCACGCGGCGCCGGTCCAGCGCGCCACGCACGGTGATCGCCAGCAACACCTTGTGACCACCATCATCGAACGGCATCGGCGGGCCGACCTGCATGCCCTGCGCGCGCGGCGAGCTGGCGCGCAGCGGCACCACCAGCGTCTGCGCCGGTCCCGGCGGCAAGCCCACGCGCGCCTGCAGGCGCCGGCCGGCGCTGTCGATCTCCACATCGAGCGTGACCGCCCACGGCATCGCGTTCTGCACGCGCAGGTGCAGCTCGCCCTGGTCCGACCAGTCCCACGTCCCGCTGCGCGGCACGAGCACGATCGACGGCTGCGCCGCCGGTGCGAAGGTGTAGCGGCGCTGGGGCACGCCGTCGGCGGCGTGCTCGACACCGCCTACCCGTCGCACCTGCTCCAGCTGGAGGGTGCCGACGACCTCGCGGCGCGCCGCATCCATGCCCGCGGCATGGCCGGCGCCCAGCAGGGCCAGGCCGAAGCAAGCCATCCACACACGCACGTTCATCGGCGTCCCCGCCGGCAGCAACCCGCCGCCAGCCTACGCCAGCGGATGCCGGCGCACCCAGCGCTGCCAGCCGTAGTACACCGGCACGCCCAGCGCGATGATGACCAGGCTCATGCCGGCATCGCGCGGCGCGTGGATCGCGCTGGCGACGATCACGCCGAACACGGTGACGACGAAGATCAGCGGCAGCAACGGGTAGAACGGCACCCGGTACGGCGCCGGCTCGTCGATGAAATGCTTGCGGTACCAGAACAGCGTGCCGATGCCGAACACGTGGCCCAGCCACTCGCCGACCGTGGTGTAGTTGAGCAGCTGGCCGAAGGTGCCGGACAGCGCCAGCACCACCGCCCACGCCCCGAGCACGGCCAGCGCCACCTGCGGTGCACGGGTGCGCGGGTCGACCCGCCCCGCGGCGCGGAAGAACACCCCGTCGGCACCCATCGTCTGCAGCACGCGCGCACCACCGGCAACCGCGATCGCGCAATAACCGAAGGTGGAGCAGGCGATGCCGACCGCGATCACGGTGGCGCCGCGCTCGCCGAACAGGCGGCGCAGCAGGTCCGCCGCCGGCGCGTCGCTGGCGGCGAGGCCGGCATGCCCCAGGCCGGAGAGATAGGCGCAGTTGGCCAGCAGGTAGCAGATCACCACGCCGGTCATGCCCATGCCCAACGCGCGCGGCAGGGTGCGCTGCGGATTGCGCACCTCCCCGGCCAAGTCGTTGAGGTAGTGGAATCCGCCATAGGAAAACAGCACCGGCAGCAGCGCACCGGCGAACGCCCACGGCGAGGCTGGCGTGGCCGGCTGGCCGATCAGCGCCACGCCCAGGTGTTCGTGCGCCAGCACCAGGCCGGTGATCACCAGCAGCGCGATCGCCAGCAGCTTGAGCACGGTGAACACGTTCTGCAGCCAGGCGCCGGCGCGAATGCCGAACAGGTTGATGCCCACGATGAACACGATCGCGCCCACCGCCACCGGCTTCACGTAACCCTGCCCGCCAAGCCCCAGCGCGCTGCACAGGTATTCGGCGAACATCGTCGCCACTGCCGCCACGCTGCCGGGATAGTTGATCAGCGCCATCGTCCAGCCGAACAGGAACGCCGGCATCAGGCCGAACGCCTCGCGCAGGTAGACGTAGATGCCGCCCGCCTGCGGCCGCCGCGCGCCCAGTTCGGCGTAGCACAGCACGCCGGCCAGGGTCAGTCCGCCGCCGATCGCCCACAGGATCAGCAGTTCGACGCCCGATGACGTATGCCGCGCCACCGTCGACGGGGTGAGGAAAATGCCCGCACCGATGACGCCGCCGATGACGATCATCGCGGCGTCCCAGGTGTTCAGGCGGCGGGCGTAGGCATTGGCGGGTTCGGTCAGCACGCCGGCTACCTTGCCATTGTCGGGGACGCTTTCACCAGTCCCGTCTGGCACGGGACCGCGCGCAACGCCGGCCAGCGCTGCTAGATTGCGCCGATGCCGTTGCCCGATCACCCCGCCCGACTCGCCCTCGCCACCTGTACCGCGCGCCCCTGGATCGACCCGGACGACGCGCACCTCGCCGCCACGCTGGCGCAACTCGGCGTACCGCCGACGGTGTGCGTGTGGAACGACGCGCAGGTCGACTGGTCGGCATTCGACCTCGTGCTGATCCGCACGATCTGGGACTACCACAAGCACCCCGCGGCGTTCGGGCAATGGCTGGATCGCCTCGACCGGCTCGGCGTCGCCATGTTGAACGACAGCCGCCTGCTGCGCTGGAACAGCGACAAGCGCTACCTGTTCGAACTCGCGCGCCTGGGCGTGGCGACCATCCCGACCCGGCTGGCGCACGGCAGCGAACTGGCGCGCGTGCTGGCGTCGATGCCCGGCGCGTCGGTGGTGGTCAAGCCGACGATCAGCGGCGGCGCGTGGCAGACCCTGCGTGGCGAGGTCGGCGACGATGCGTTCGCCGCGTCCGTGGCGCAGTTGCCGACGGCGCTGGATTACCTGGTGCAGCCGTACCTTTCCGAAATCGCCGGCGCCGGCGAGTGGTCGCTGCTGTATTTCGGCGGCGAGTACAGCCACGCCGTCATCAAGCGCCCCGCCGCGGGCGACTACCGCGTGCAGGACGAACACGGCGGCCGCAGCGAACCGGCGGTGCCCGATGCCGCGACGCGCGCCGCGGCCGGGCGCGCCCTGGCCGCGCTCGCTGTCGCGGGCCACGACGTGCCGGCGTATGCGCGGGTGGATGGCGTGGTCAGCGGCGGGCGTTTCGTGCTGATGGAACTGGAGCTGATCGAACCGTCGCTGTTCCTCGCCGGGCAACCGCAGGCGGCCGAGCGCTTCGCGCACCTGCTGGCCAACCATCCTGCGCTTCGGCGTGCCGCGCTATCTTCGCCCAGCCATTGAAGCCAACCACCGGAAACCTTGCTGCATGACCGTCAACGATCCGTCCACCGAGTCCGTGCAGGAAGCCGGTGCGCTGCCTCGCCACACCACGCCGACCTGGGAGGTCGAACTGCTGATCTCCGGCGTGGCGGTATTCGCCATGCTGCAGCTGCCGGGCTGGCTGGACGAGCGCTTCTTTGCGCTGATTCCACGTTTCGACAGCGATTCGGCCGGGATGCTGGCCGTCCTGTATGTGTATCTGAAATCCGCCTCCCTGATCCTGGCGATCACCTTCATGCTGCACCTGACCCTGCGGGCACACTGGATCGCGCTGGTGGGCATGCATTCGGTATTCCCCGACGGGGTACACTGGGATCGCCTGCGCATCGGCCCGATCCGCCGCACCCTGGAACAACAGCGGCTGGGCTCGACCAGCGACGCGATCGAGCGCAGCGACAACCGCGCCACCATGGTGTTCGCTCTGGGCGTGACGCTGGGCACCTTGATGCTGGTGTTCAGTCTCGTCGCTGGCGCGGTGTGCGGCGCGATCACGGCGCTGCGTTGGACAACGGGTATCCGTCTCGATCTCGTCTTGGTGCTGATCAGCATGCTCGCCGTGTTTCTGCTGCCGTTCCTGGCGGCGCATCTGCTCGATCGCCGGTTCGGTGCAGCGCTAGCCGAGACCAGCTGGCAGCGCCGTGCACTCACTCGGATGTACCGGGTCTATGCCCGCACCGGCGTGGGCGGCTCCTACGTGAGCGTGCTGGTATCCAGCCGGACGGGCGAGGTACGTGCGGCACTGCTGGTGGCGCTCGTCTTCGTCCTTGCTAGCGGCGGCGCCAGCTTGGGTCTGATCACGCTCAACTCGCCCGGCTGGCTGGGCAACTACGCAAGGTTCCCGTACTTCACCGACGGCAGCCACACAATGAGCTCGTCGTACTACGACGACCAGCGCGACGTGGTGCACAGCAAGCTGGTGCCGTTCATCCAGAGCGACGTGATCACCGACCCATACCTGCGGCTGGTGGTGCCCTACCAACCCGACCGCGACGACGACGCCCTTCAGCGCACCTGCGCACCCATGCTGGCGCTGGCCGACGCGCAAGCACGCGCGGAGGGCACCTTGGTTTGCCTGGGCAAACTGCACGCGGCGACGCTCGACGGCAAGCCCATCCCGGGCCTGCGCTACGAATCGGGCAGCGACGCGCGCGCCCGGCGACCGGCGCTGGTGGCGATGATCGACTTGCGCGCACTCGCGCCGGGCCGCCACGAACTGCGCGTAATGCGCGCACCCGCCAAGCCGGGCAGCAAGCGCCGACGCGACCAGGCCAGCGAGTACGTGATCCCATTCTGGCGCTGAACGCCACGCCGTTGCTGCGTACAATGCCAGGATCCACTCGTCACGCCGTGCCGGCGACTGCCTGATGCCAGCGCCCCGGAAAATCCTGCACATCGACATGGATGCGTTCTACGCCTCGGTGGAGCAGCGCGATGATCCCGCGTTGCGCGGCAAGCCGGTGGCGGTGGCCTGGCGCGGCGCGCGCTCGGTGGTGTGCGCGGCCAGCTACGAGGCGCGCGTGTTCGGTGTGCGCTCGGCGATGCCGGCGATCAGCGCCGAACGCCTGTGTCCGCAGCTGGTGTTCGTGCCGCCGGACTTTGTGCGCTACAAGGCGGTGTCGCGACAGATCCGCGAGATCTTCGCCCGCCACACCGACCTGATCGAGCCGCTGTCGCTGGACGAGGCCTACCTCGACGTCACCACCACGAAAACCGCGCTGCCCTCGGCCACCGCCACCGCCGAGGCGATCCGCACGGCGATCCGTGCAGAGACCGCACTGACCGCCTCCGCCGGCGTGGCGCCGAACAAGTTCCTGGCCAAGATCGCCTCGGACTGGAACAAGCCCGACGGCCTGTGCGTGATCCGCCCGCGCCAGGTGCTGGACTTCCTCACGCCGCTGCCGGTGGGTCGCCTGCCCGGCGTGGGCAAGGTGATGGAGGGCAAGCTCGCCGCGCTGGGCATCGCCACCGTGGGGGAGTTGCGCGCGCTCGCCGTCGCCACGCTCGAGTTGCGTTTCGGGCGTTGGGGCCGGCGCCTGCACGAGTTGGCCCACGGCATCGACGAGCATCCCGTGCAGCCGGAGCGACCCACGCTGCAGATCTCCGCCGAGGACACCTTCGAGCACGACTTGCCGCTGGACGAGCTGGAGCCGCACATTCGCCGCCTGGCCGACAAGGCGTGGAGCGGCTATCAGCGCGAACGCGAACGGGTCGCCCGCACCGTCGTGCTGAAACTGAAAACGGCCGACTTCCACACCCTGACCCGCAGCCTCACACCGCCGCAGCGGCCACGTTCGGCACGCGAGCTGGGCGAGATCGCCTGCACGTTGCGCGAGCGCGTGGAACGCCCGACGACCACGCGCTATCGGCTGGTCGGCGTGGGGCTCGCCGGTTTCGTCGACCGCGACAGCTACCAGGCACAGACGGACCTGTTCGACACCGCCACGTCCTGACCCGCACGCGGGAGCGGCTAACGGGATCGCGGGGGTTGCGCCTAGGAGAACGCGATGCTGGCGATCGCGCCGTTGGCGTCGGTGCGCGGGCGCATCGCGACATCCCAGCCATACAGTTCGCACAGGCGGCGCACGATCGCCAGGCCCAGGCCGGCGCCGCTGCCGCCGGCGCCCTCGCCGCGCACGCCGCGCTGGAACAAGCGCTCGGCTTCCTCCGGCTTGATCCCCGGGCCGGTGTCGATCACCTCGACGCCGCCATCGCCGACCACCACCTGCACGCTGCCCTCCAGCGTGTACTTGATCGCGTTGCCGATCAGGTTGGTCAGCGCCACCGCCAGCACCGAGGCCGGCGCGTTGACGCTGACCGCGCCGCGCACGTCCAGCTCGATCGTCAGCGGCTTGCCGCGCATCTGCGGGCGCTGGCTCTCGATCACGTCGGCGGCGACCTTGCCGACGTCGGTGGTCTCGCCGCGGGTGGGGCCGCGCCGCTCGGCGCGCGACAGCAGCAGCAGCGCCTCGATCAGCTCGGTGGCCTGGCGCGAGGCGCGCTCGATCCGCTTGAGCCGTTCGGCCAGCTTGGGCGTGAGGTCGGGCGAACCCTGCAGCAGCTCGGTGGTGCTGGCGATCACCGCCAGTGGCGTGCGCAGTTCATGGCTGACGTCGGAGTTGAACTCGCGGTCGCGCTCGACCATCGCGGTGAGCCGCGCCGAATACTCGTCCAGCGCATGCGCCAGCTCGCCCACCTCGTCGTCGGCGAAATGCGGCGCCAGCGGCTCGGCCTTGCCGGCCCTGCGGAAATCGCGCAGGCGGTTGGCCAGTTCGCTGACCGGCTTGAGCACCTTGCGCGACAGCCACACGCCGATCGCCAGCGAGAGCACGCTGAACAGGAACACCACGAGCACCAGCGCGGTGATGAGTTGACGCTTGCCCAGTTCCTCGCGACTCACGTCGTAGCGCACGAAACCTATGATGCCGTCCTTGCGCCGCACCGCCAGCTTGTAGTGCCGGGGGCGACCCTGTTCGTCCACGTCGTTCATGTCGTAGACACCGGTGGAAAGCCCCTGCCAATCCAGCGGTGCCTTGTAGATGGTGCGGTCACTCCACAACCAGGCGTCGATCAGTTCGGAGCTGGCCTGCTGGTCGGGGTGCGCGATCACCTTGTCGACCGCCTGGTCCACGTCGTGCTGCAGCGCCGACACCACCAGTTGATCCTCCACCTTGGCGCGCACGTACAGCGAGGCCACGGCAAACAACGCGCTGAGGCCGAAGCCGAACAGCGCGAAGGAGACGATCAAGCGGTAACGAAGCTTACGCCTGGACTGCATCCGGCTCGACCATGCGGTAGCCAATGCCGTGCCGCGTGTGGATAAGCGGCTTGCCGAACGGCTTGTCGATCGCCGCGCGCAGGCCGTGGATGTGCACGCGCAGGGAGTCGGAATCGGGCAACTCCTCGCCCCACACGCGCTGTTCCAGGTCCTGCCGGGTGACCACCGACGGGCTCGCTTCCATCAGCGCCTGCAACAGCTTCAGGCCGATCGGGTTCAACTGGATCGACTTGCCCTCGCGATTCACGGTGAGCGTGTCGAGGTTGAAGGTAAGGTCGGCCACCTTCAGCACGCGGCTCTGCGGGCCCTTGCCGCGGCGCGCCAGCACCTCCAGCCGCGCAGCCAGCTCCTGCAGCGCGAACGGCTTGGTCATGTAATCGTCGGCGCCGGACTCGAAGCCGGTGAGCTTCTGTTCCAGCGCATCGCGCGCGGTGAGCATCAGGATCGGGGTCTGCTTGTGTGCCTCGTGGCGCAGCTTGCGCGCCACCTCCAGGCCATCCATGCCGGGCAGGGTCAGATCCAGCACGATCACGTCGAAATCGTGCACCACCGCCAGGTGCAGCCCGGTCACGCCGTCGCCGGCGAAATCGACCACGTTGCCGCGGTCCTCCAGGTAATCGCCGATGTTGGTGGCGATGTCGCTGTTGTCTTCTATCACCAATACGCGCATGTGCCACTCCTGCACAACCGGCGCCGGGCCGGTGGGATTGCCAGCTTAACAAGCTTGCGTGAACGCGGCGCTGAAAGATGGCGACTTTCAATCTCCCGGCCATGGCGAGGACACGGCCAGAGCATGGCGAGGGCATGGCGAGGGCATGGCGAGGGCATGGATACCCGAGTTTAGGCAATGCATGGAGCAATTGCCCGATGCCCGAGTTGAGGCAATGCATGGAGCAATTGCCCGATGCCCGAGTTGAGGCAATGCCGGAGCAGTGGCCCGATGGCCGCACGCGGATCGGGCACACCGGTGCCTGGTTCGCGTGAGCAAGTCCGGGCTCGTACCGGGCTTGCGACAGAAGAAAGCCACGGGAAGTGGCCTTCTTCCCGGGGTCTCCAAGAAAAAGGCCCAGATGCACGACTCGCCGTCGCCCACCTGGACCCAAACAACTGCCCCGCTACCATCACCTGCCATCCATCACGGGCTCACCCGCCGACAGACAACGCGGATCTTATAGCGAGATGCAGGTTAGATGCCGGTTAACTCCCGCGCCGGGCCACGTGCCGTTCGAGATGACCCACGATCGCACCGGCCACGTCGACACCGGAGGCAGCCTCGATGCCTTCGAGTCCGGGCGAGGCGTTGACCTCCAGCAGCAGCGGGCCGCGCCGGGAGCGCAGCAGGTCGACGCCGGCGATGCCCAGGCCCAGCGCGGCGGCGGCCTTGACCGCGAGGCGCTTCTCCTCCGCGCTCAGGTTCGCCGCCACCGCGCTGCCGCCGCGGTGCAGGTTGGCGCGGAAATCGCCCGGGCTGGCCTCGCGCTGCATCGCTGCAACCACTTTCCTGCCGACCACGAAGCAGCGGATGTCGCTCCCGTTCGCCTCGGCGATGAACTCCTGCACCAGGAAATTCGCGTACAGGCCACGGAACGCCTCGATCACGCTCTGCGAGCCGCTGCGCTTCTCCGCCAGCACCACGCCGGTGCCCTGGCTGCCTTCGTTGAGCTTGATCACGTGCGGCGGCTCGCCGAGCAGGGCCAGCACGTCGGCGGTGTCGTCCGGGTTGTCGCCGAACACGGTGACCGGCATGTCGATACCCTGCGCGGCGAGGATCTGCAGGCAGCGCAGCTTGTCGCGCGCGCGCAGCACCGCATCGGACGGGTTGGGCGTGTACACGCCCATCATCTCCAGCTGGCGCAGCACCGCGGTGCCGTAGAACGTGGTGGAGGTGCCGATGCGCGGAATCACCGCGTCAATGTCGCGCAGCGGCTTGCCGTTGTAGCGGATCGCCACCGCGCCGGGCGCGATGCGCACGTAGCAGCGCAGCGGATCGAGCACGCGCACCACGTGGCCGCGCTCGCGGGCCGCCTCGACCAGGCGCTTGGTCGAATACAGCCGGGTGTTGCGCGACAGGATGGCGATCTTCATGCGGGGCTCGCGACGTCCGTGGCGGGTGTCGGCCACGGCGAGGGTTGGGTATAGGAAAGCGAGGGGTCGACGACGAAACGCCCGGCCAGCGCGGTGCGCCCGAGCAGCAACGGAAACAGCATATGGCGGCGATCGGTGAGGTTGATGTCAACAATGAAGCGCATCCCCGCCAGCTCCACCTCACTGCGGATGAACCAGCGCTCGGAGCGGCGCCCGCCGGTGTCGGTGACCATGCGCCGGTCCACGGCGCGGGCCTCGGCGTGCACCACCGGTGTGCGTCGTCCGGGATGCAGCGAGAAGCGCAGCCACACCTCGCCGTCGCGCCGGAACGGTTCCAGCGTGTCGACATGCAACGAGCTGCTGCGCGCCCCGGTATCGAGCTTGGCCTTGAGCCGCGCGATACCCAACGCCGGCAGGGCGAGTCGCTCGCGCCAACCCAGGATCACCAGCCGTGCAGCGATCGGATCCGCCATGGTTCGAGACAGTTCGCAAATCGCGGGATCGGGGAGTGGAGCGGGTGAAGGGAATCGAACCCTCGTCAGTAGCTTGGGAAGCTACAGCTCTACCATTGAGCTACACCCGCCGGTGGGTCGGCGCATGGTAACCCGTGCGCCGCGTGCTTTGGAACTGCCGGCGCGGCCCAATGGCGGCTTAACCGCGAATGGCCGGCGGCTGAACCGGCGGCGGTCGCCGCGTCTGCGCCTAAGGTTGGCCTAACGTTGTCCATGCACATAATCCACACGCGACCGCCGATGCGCCCCCGCATCGGGCACCGGCGCCCACCGTTCACAGGGGAGACCGTCATGCGGATCTTGGCCAGACTGTTCGCTTCACCTTCGCGACATGCCGTGTTGCTCGCGCTCGGCCTGCTGCTCGCCGGCATCGGCGCCGCCCATGCGCAGACGGCCGCTGGCGACGACGGCTACGCGCCGCCGAGCCGGGTGGCGCGGCTGTCATGGTCCAGCGGCGACCTCGGCCTGCTGCCGGCCGGTGCCCGCGACTGGAGCGACGCCAGCGTCAACCGCCCGCTGACCACCGGCGACAAGCTCTCCAGCGGCGACGACGCGCGCGCTGAGCTGGAACTGGGCGGCGCCACGCTGCGGCTCGACCAGCGCACCGACATGGGCCTGCTCGACCTGGACGAGCAACTGGCGCAGATCGAACTGACCCAAGGCACGCTGAGCCTCAGTGTGCGCCAGCTCGAGCAGGGCCAGAGCTACGAGATCGACACGCCGACGGTGGCGCTGGTGATCGACCAGCCCGGCCGCGTACGCGTGGATATCGACCGCGGCGCCACCCGCGTCACCGTGTTCGACGGCAAGGCCACCGTGTACGGCGAGAACAACACGCAGCGCGACGTGTTCGCCGGGCGCAGCTACCGCTTCGTCGACTCCGACCTGGCCGCCATCGCGATCAGCGACATCGACGGCGGCGACGATTTCGACGCCTGGGTGGACCAGCGCGACCAGCGCTATGCGCAGTCGCGCAGCGGCCAGTACGTCTCGCCCGAGGTGGTCGGCTACCAGGACCTGGACCAGTACGGCGAATGGCAGGACGACAGCGACTACGGCGCCGTGTGGTATCCGAGCAACGTCGCCGTGGGCTGGGCGCCTTACCGTGACGGCCACTGGGCCTACATCGCGCCGTGGGGCTGGACCTGGATCGACGCCATGCCCTGGGGCTACGCGCCGTACCACTACGGCCGCTGGGCGCACACCCATCGCGGCTGGGGCTGGATCCCCGGGCCGCGTTACGCGCGGCCGATCTACGCACCGGCACTGGTCGCCTTCATCGGCGGCGGCGGTTTCTCGGTGGGCATCGGCAGTGGTCCGGTCGGCTGGTTCCCGCTCGGTCCGGGCGAGGTCTACAACCCGTGGTACCGCTGCGATCGCGACTACTACCGCCGGGTCAACGTCAACAACATCCGCGTGACCCGGCACATCACCCGCGTGATCGTCGACGATCGCGTCGCCAGCCATTACGACCGCTACCGCAACAACCGGCCATTCGACGAGCACTACGCCAACCGCTACGCGCCGCGAGGCATTACCGCGATGTCGGCACGCGAGTTTGCCGCCGGTGCCGGCGTGCAGCGCCACCAGGTCAAGCTCGATCCGGCCCGGCTGGCGTCGACCCGGGTGGCACCGCGTGGCGTCGACATGATCCGTCCGCTGCCGCGCAACGCGATCGACCAGCGCAGCGGGCACGTGCGCCAGCTGCCCACCGGCGGCTTCCAGCGCGAGGTGGTCGCCCGCCGCGCGCCGCCCATGGTGGCCGCCGAGCTCGCCCACCGGCCAGGCGACGGGCGAGTGCAGCCGCGACCGGTATCGAATGTGCGCGTGCTGAATCCCCGCCGCGCCGAGATGTCCGCGACGGCGGTCGCCGATCGGCCCCGGCTGCCGGCGCGCCGCGCTGACGACGCCGCCACGCTGCCGGTACCCGAGCGCGTGAACCGCGCCACGCCGATGCCGCGCGAGGAACTGCGCTCGGCACGCTACGCCCACCCGCAGGAGCGTCGGCGCGATGAATCGGCGGCGATGCCGCGACCCGGGGTCAGCTACATCAGCCCGGCCGCGCGCAGCGAACCCTCGCTGCCGCGGGTGGCGCCGATCCGCCGCGCCGATGCCGACGGGCAGGCCATGCCGGAACGCCGCGCCCGCATGCCGGAGTCGGTGGACAACCCGCCGCGCGCGCGTCCCGAGTCGCGCATCGAGCGTGCGCAGATGAGCCGCCCCAACTTCGAACGCGAGCAACCGCGCGAAGTCGCCCGCCCGACCTTCAATCGCGAGCAACCGCGCGAGATCGCCCGCCCCACGTTCACGCGCGAGCAACCACGGCCGCAGCCGATGCAGCGACAGGCGCCGCCGCCCGCGCCGACACCGCGCTATACGCCGCCGCCGCGGCGCGAGGCGCCGCCGCCGGCGCGCGCCGACGCGCAACGCTTGCGGCAAGCCGACCCCCGCAAGGATCACCAGCGCTGAGCTGACCCGATGACGGCCACGACGGGCGATGGAAAGCCCGCCCGCGCCGACCTGCTAAAGTCTGCCGCCCGCGGCGGGCGCGCGCCTTCGCCCGCTCCTGCCGGCGACCTCGTGGCGCCGGCCACCTGCTGGCCCCTGGACCCTCGCATGACCGCTGGCGACACCGACAACCTGCCGGCGCACCTGCGCCGCATCCGCAGCTTCGTGCTGCGCGAGGGGCGCATGACCCCGGCGCAGCAGCGCGCCTTCGACACCTTGTGGTCGCGCTATGGCCTGGACTACGCCGGCACCCCGCGGGACCTGGACGCCAGCTTCGGCCGCCATGCGCCACGCGTGCTGGAAATCGGCTTCGGCAACGGCGAGGCGCTGGCCTGGGCCAGCGAGCACGACCCGGCGCGCGACTATCTCGGCGTGGAAGTGCACGGGCCCGGCGTCGGCCGCCTGATGAACGCACTGGCCGCGCGCGACGCCGACAACGTGCGCATCTACAAGCACGACGCGGTCGAGGTGCTGGAGCACGAAATCGCCCCCGCGACGCTGGCCGAGGCGCGCATCTGGTTCCCCGACCCCTGGCACAAGAAGCGCCATCACAAGCGCCGCCTGATCCAACCCGGATTCGTCGCCCTGCTCGCCTCGCGCATGGCCTCCGATGGCCTGCTGCACTTGGCCACCGACTGGCAGCCCTATGCCGAGCACATGCTGGAGGTGATGGAAGCCGCGCCCGGCTGGCGCAACGCCATCGCCCCCGGCGCATACGCCGACAAACCCGAGTGGCGCATCGAGACACACTTCGAACGGCGTGGCTTGAAGCTGGGGCACGGGGTGCGGGATCTGCTGTACCGAAAGGCTTGACCCCACCCCAACCCTCCCCTGTTTCGCGAGGGAGGAAGTGCAACAGGCGCGTCGGGATGCAGACGAGATCCGCGCTGTGGCCGGCCAGCGGATATTTATTGTCAGCGGAACTCGTGGCCGGCCAGGTGGCGGCGGCGCAGGAAGTACCCAAGGCGGCACCCGGCGTCGGTACTCCCAGCCTCCCTCTGCCAGCAGGGGGAGGAGCCAGAATCGGTACGCCCATGCCGCCGCGCCGCATTCTCCCTGTGCCGCTCTTGCCCTCCGATTCACCAGCTCGCGCGCGGGCCCGCTTATACTCAAGCGATCCATCCAGGGACGAATCGTCGCAGCGTGAAGCTTCCACTGCCATCGCCTGACCACTTGCGCGCGTCGCCCCCGCGAGACCTGCGCTGATGGGCCTGTCGCTCACCCCGGAAATGATCCTGGTGCTGGGCCTGGCGGGCTTCACCATGCTGATGCTGGTGCTGGACTGGATCCGCGCCGACATGGTGGCGCTGCTGGTGGTGGTGGCCATCGGCCTGATCGGGCTGATTCCCGCGGACAAGGTGTTCGACGGCTTCGCCGGCAACGCGGTGATCTCGATCATCGCCATCATGATCATGGGCGAAGGCCTGGATCGCGCCGGCGTGCTCACCTATACCGCGCGCGTCATGATGCGCATGGCCAACGGCGTGGAATCGCGCCTGAGCCTGGTCATCAACGTGGTGGCCAGCCTGTTCAGCGCGGTGATCCCCAGCCAGGCGCTGGCGGCCCTGATGATCCCGATCAGCAGCCGACTCGCCGCGCGCACCGGCGTACCCATCTCGCGGCTGCTGCTGCCGATGGCGTTCTGCATCTTCACCGCCACCAACACCACGCTGATCGCGAACTCGCCGCTGATCATCCTCAACGACCTGATCGCCAGCGCCAACCTCAACCTGCCGCCGGGCGCGCACACGATCCCCAAGTTCGGCCTGTTCAGTGTCACGCCGATAGGCCTGGTGCTGGCCGCGGTGGGCGTGGCCTATTTCTATTTCTTCGGACACAAGCTGTTGCCCGGGCACGAGGACGAACGCCTGAAGGTGACCCCCGGGCGCACCGAAAGCTACTTCGCCGAGACCTACGGCATCGGCGGCGAGACCGCCGAGCTCACCGTCACCGCGGAAAGCCCGCTGGTGGGCATGAGCATCGGCGAAGCCGAAGCGCTGCACCAGGCGCCATTGATCCTGGCGATCAAGAGCGGCAACGAGTCACGCATGGCGCCGCCGGCCGATCACGTGATCTGGGTCGGCTCGGTACTCGGCGTGCTCGGCCCGCGCGAGCAGTTGAACCGGTTCGCCAACAACCAGCTGTGCCGGCTGTCCACCCGCATGCGTCAGTTGGGCGAATTGTTCAACCCCACCCGCGCGGGCATTTCCGAAGTGGTGATTCCGCCGGTGTCGCGCTTCATCAAGCAGACCGTGGCCGACCTGCGCCTGCGCAAGCGCTTCGGCATCTCGGTGCTGGCGATTACCCGCGGCGACCAGGTGTTCCGCGACGACGTGCGCGGGGTCAGCCTGCGCGCCGGCGACACGGTGGTGCTGCACAGCAACTGGCGCGACCTGGCGCTGGCCGCCGAGGACAAGGACCTGGTCGTGGTCACCGACATCCCCAAGGAGGAGCAGCGCCCCGGCAAGATCTGGCAGGCGGTGGGTTTCTTCCTGATGGCGCAGGGGTTGGCGCTGTTCACTCCGCTCGACCTGTCGCTGTCGATGATGGCCGGTGCGATCGCGATGCTGCTGACCGGCGTGCTGAACATGGACGAGGCGTACAAGGCGATCAACTGGAAGACGATCTTCGTGGTCGCCTGCCTGATCCCGCTGGGCTGGTCGATGGACGCCACCGGCACCGCCGCCTGGCTTGCGCAGCTGGTGTTGACGCATCTTGGCGGCGTCGCGCCGTGGGTGCTGCAACTGTGCGTGGCGTTGCTCACCCTGCTCTTTGCCCAGGTGATGTCCAACGTGGGCGCCACCGTGATGATGGTGCCGGTGGCGATCAGCGTGGCGGTGGCCACCGGCGCCAATCCGGCGGCCTATGCGCTGATCGTGGCGGTGTCCTCCTCCAACACCTTCCTGATCAGCGCCGGCCACCCCGCGCTGATGATGGTCACCGGCCCCGGTGGCTACAAGGGCAAGGATTTCCTGCGCGTCGGCGCGCCGCTGACGGTTCTGATGCTGGTGGCGACGCTGCTGATGGTGAACCTGATGTTCCGCTGAGCAGCCGGGATTCGGGAGTCGGCGAACTTCAGGGCAGCGCGGCGGGATCGAGGCAGATGAAGCCGTCGACCACCCGCAGCGGCACGGCGCGCAGTGACTGGCCGCGGCAGGGACCGCCGGTGCACAGGCCGTCGGCCTGGTTGAAGACGGCGCCGTGCACCGCGCAGATCAGGCTGGCGTTCTTCAGCAGGAACTTGCCCGGCGCGTAGTCGAGCCGGTTGCCGGCATGCGGGCAGATGTTGAGATAGCCGTTGACCTGCTCGCCCCGGCGCAGCAGGATCAGGCTCTCCTCGCCATCGGCCAGCATCGCGTCCACCGCGGTGGCGCCGCCATCGGGTACCTGCTCCAGTGCGCATACGGCATGCGCCTGCGACGATCCGGTCTCGTTCACTGTATCCATCGGCACTTGCCTCGCGGTTCGCGAGGCCCCATCGTGGTAGCGTAAGTCGTTGATTTTACCACACGAGTTTTTAACACATGCGCCTCTACCTGCATTCCATGCGTCGCCCACGCCATCCGCTGGCGCGCTTCCTGTCGCTGCTGCTGGGTCTGGCCGTGATCGGCGTGCTGCTGGTGTTCGGCCTGGTGGTGGCCGGCGTGCTGTTGATCGGCGGCGTGATCGTGCTGGCGATTCGCCAGTGGAAGCAGGCGCA
The DNA here is from genome assembly GCF_052978405.1 of Rhodanobacter sp. UC4438_H5. NCBI lineage: Bacteria > Pseudomonadati > Pseudomonadota > Gammaproteobacteria > Lysobacterales > Rhodanobacteraceae > Rhodanobacter > Rhodanobacter sp. UC4438_H5. The sequence goes on along the minus strand of NZ_CM129672.1, from coordinate 3,493,135 downwards.
GGCACCCGCCGGCGTGCCGACCCAGGGCCCGGCGAAGCCCCAGCCGGCGGTGCTGGAAGGCGAGTTCCGGGTGATCCGCCAGGGGCGTCCCGTCACGCATTGAGGCGCACGTGCGCGCTTACCCGCGGCACGGGGATAATGCGGCTCCCCCACCCGATACTTCCCCATGTCCGAGATCCCCGCCTCCCTCGCGGCCGACGCGCCGCGCCGCCTGACCGATCCCCGCGTCCTGATCCCGCTGGGGTTGTTCGCGCTGTACGTGATCTGGGGTTCGACCTATCTGGGCATCCGTTTCGCGCTGGAAAGCTACCCGCCGTTCCTGCTCGCCGGCGTGCGCTTCCTCGGCGCCGGCATCGCGCTGTACGGCTTCCTGCGCTGGCGCGGGATGGCGCCGCCGACACCGCTGCAGTGGCGCAACGCGGCAATCACCGGCCTGCTGCTGCTCGGCATGGGCAACGGACTGGTGTGCTTCGCCGAAGAACGGGTGAGCTCGGGCATCGCCGCGGTGGCGGTGGCCAGCATGCCGCTGTTCGCGGCGCTGTTTTCCGGCATGTACGGCGAGTGGCCGCACCGGCGCGAGTCGATCGGCCTGGCGATCGGCTTCGCCGGCGTGATCGTGCTCAACCTGGGCAGCAGCCTGGCCGGCTCGTCGCTGGGCGCGGCCGCCCTGCTGCTGGCCGCGGCGGCATGGGCGTTCGGCTCGGTGTGGAGCCGACGCCAGATGATGCCGCCCGGCCCGATGAACACCGCCGCGCAGATGCTGTGCGCCAGCCTCGCCCTGCTCGTCGTGGGCTTCGCCAGTGGCGAGCACCTGCCCGCACACCCGAGCACCCGCGCCACGCTGGCACTGGTCTACCTGGCGGTGTTCGGTTCGATCATCGCGTTCAGCGCCTACCTGTACGTGCTCAAGCACGCGCGCCCGGCGCTGGCCACCAGCTACGCCTACGTCAACCCGCCGGTGGCCGTGCTGTTCGGCGTGCTGCTGGCCGGCGAACACGTGGGGCCGTTCGACCTGGCCGGCATGGCGATCATCCTGGCCGGCGTGGCGGTGATCACGCTCGCCAGGACACGGCGCGTGGCGAAACCGTAGGAGCCCGCTCGCAGGCGATGCTCCTGCTCTGGCGAATCCCGAATCCCTGCCCCAAGAGCATCGCCCGCGAGCGGGCTCCTACCCCTGATGGTGCGCTCGACCATGGTCGGCTTGCCGGCACGGCTGCCGCGGCGCGACGATGACCCGACCACGGCGGAGAACGGCATGAACGCATCGCAAGACGGCTGGATGGCGCGCGCTGCCCTGCGCAGCGCGGCGTGGGCGGAGCGCTGGTTCCCCGATGCGTGGGTGTTCGCCGCGCTGGGCGTGGTGCTGGTGGCGCTGGCGACATTCGCGTTCGGGGCCACGCCGACGGCGACGGTCAACGCCTTCGGCGACGGCTTCTGGAGCCTGATCCCGTTCACCATGCAGATGGCCTTCGTGGTGATCGGCGGCTACGTGCTGGCCACTGCGCCGGTGGTGGCGCGCTTCATCGACGTGCTGGCGCGCGCGCCGCGCACCGGACGCGGCGCGATCGTGTACGTCGCGTTTGTGAGCATGCTCGCGTCGCTGCTTTCCTGGGGTTTCTCGCTGGTGTTCGGCGGGCTGCTGGTGCGCGCGCTGGCGCGGCGCGACGAGCTGCACATGGATTACCGCGCGGCGGGTGCGGCGGCGTATCTCGGCCTGGGCGCGATCTGGGCGATGGGGTTGTCCTCGTCGGCGGCGCAGTTGCAGGCGAACCCGGCCAGCATGCCGCCGGGCCTGCTCGCGATCACCGGCGTGCTGCCCTTCAGCCAGACCATCTTCCTGTGGCAGTCGATCGTGCTGACCGCGGTGCTGATCGTGGTGTCGCTGCTGGTGTGCTGGTTCACCGCGCCGTCGGATGCGAACGCGCGCACCTCGAAGGATTTCGACATCGGCGAAAGCTCGACGCCCGCGTTGCCGCCGCGCACGCGCCCGGGCGAATGGCTGGAATACAGCCCGCTGCTGGCGCTGGCGATCGGCCTGCTGGGGCTGGGCTGGCTGGGCCACGAGTTCGCGACCAAGCCGGCGGTGACCGCGATCGCCAACCTCAATACCTACAACTTCCTGTTCCTGACCGCAGGGCTCCTGCTGCACTGGCGCCCGCGCAGCTTCCTCGACGCGGTGCATCGCGCCGTGCCGAGCACCGCCGGCGTGCTGATCCAGTTCCCGCTGTACGGCGGCATCGCCGCCCTGCTCACCCACGTGCCCGGCGCCGACGGCTCCACCCTGGCGCACCGGTTGTCGAACCTGTTCGTGCACATTGCCGGGCAGGAAAGCTTCCCCGCGGTGATGGGCGCGTACTCGGCGATCCTCGGCTTCTTCGTGCCCTCCGGTGGCGGCAAGTGGCTGGTCGAGGCGCCGTACGTGATGCAGGCGGCGAACGACCTGCACGTGCACCTGGGCTGGGCGGTGCAGGTATACAACGCGGCCGAGGCGCTGCCCAACCTGATCAACCCGTTCTGGATGCTGCCGCTGCTCGGCGTGCTGGGGCTGAAAGCGCGCGACGTGGTCGGCTACACCTTCGTGCAACTGGTGGTGCACGTGCCGCTGGTGCTGGGCATGCTGTGGCTGCTGGGCATGACGCTGGACTACGTGCCGCCGGTGATGCCGTAGCCGGCAGGGCGGGAGCGCGCCATGCGCTCCCGCCGTCGACGCTATAGCTCGCGCAACGCCGTCGTCACCGGCAATCGCGCCGCGCGGACCGCGGGGAACAGTCCGCCGATGAAGCCGATGGTAAGCGCCCACAACAGCCCCACCCACAGCAGTTCGGCGGAGACCTTGAGCTCGAAACTGAGCTTGCCGACCGAACCGGCCGCGAGTGTGGACGCGCTGTAGCCGTTGAACACCAGCCACGCCAGCAAGCCGCCGATCAGGCCGCCGAGCAGCGCAAGCAACATGGTTTCGAGCATCACCGCCACCACCACCGGCAGCCCGCGGAAGCCGATCGCCCGCAGCGTGGCGATCTCGCGCGCCCGTGCCGCGACCGCGGCGAACATGCAGTTGAGCGCACCGAAGATCGCGCCGATCGCCATGATCGAGCCGACCACGATGCCGATGATGGTCAGGAAGCTGCTCATGCCTTCGGACTGCTTGCTGAAATAGTCGAGCGTGGTGCTGACGTCCACCTTCAATTGCGGATTCGCTTCCAGCGTGGCCTTGAAGGCATCGAATGCGCCAGGATCGGCCAGCTTCACGGTGACCGATGCGCGGCTGCTGCCACGGCGGTAGGTATCGGCCACGACGCCGGCATCGCCCCACACTTCCGAATCCATCGAGTCGCCGGAAGCAAACACGCCGACCACGGTCCACAGCTGGCTGCCGAGACGGACCTGATGGCCTGGCTCCAGCCCGGCGAATTGCCGCGCGGCGCCCTTGCCGACGATGAGCTCGCGCATGCCTGGGGTGAACTTGCGGCCCTCGACGATCTTCAGGTTCGGCCGCACCGCCCAGGCCTGGTCGCTGACGCCGCGCAGTTGCACGCTGCCCTCTTCGTCCGGCTGGCCACCCTTGATCGGCAGGTTCGCGGCCACCACCAGCTCGGGCGAGGCGATCGGCTGGCCCTTGGCGTCCTTGGCGATGCCGGCGGTCTGCGGGATCAGCGTCACGCTGTCATGGTCGAGCACCGACATCACCTCGGAGGCGGATGCGCCGCGCATCACGATGGCCGTATCCGTGCTGCCGGTCTTGCTCAGCGTCTCGCGATAGCCATCGCTCATTGCCAGCAATGCCACCAGCACCGCCACCACGCCGGCGATGCCGATCACGATCACCGACGACATGCCAAGCCGCTGGCGCAGCGTGCCGATGCCGACCGCGGTGACCGAGATGGCCTGCCTGCCCTGGCGGGCGAACAGCATCCACACGGCGAGCAACACGACCGAAAACACGGTGAGTGCGGAGAAAAACAACATCAGGGAATGCAGGAACATGGTCGTTCTCCTCAGCGGCCAGCCAATGCATCGACGATGTTCAGGCGCATCGCGCGCATCGCGGGCAAGGCACCGACCAGCAGGCCGGCGGCGATCATCAACAACAAGCCGCGCAGCCAGATGCCGGCATCCACCGGCGCCATCGGAATCGCGCCGCCCATCGCCGCATGCACGCCACCGACCACCAGCATCGCCAGCGCCAGACCCAGCACGCCGCCGAGCAGCAACAGCAGCACCGATTCGGCCAGCACCATCGCCAGCACGCTGCGGCTGGAGAAGCCGATCGTCTTCAGCACCGCCAGTTCGGACGTCCGTTCGCGCACGGCCTGCATCATGGTGTTTCCCGACAGCAGCAGCAGGGTGAAGAACACCGCGCCCATGATCGAGGTGACGATCAGGCCGATATCGGCCAGCTGCTTCATCCACGATGCGGTGGCGGCGGCTTCGGTCTGCGTGCGCGTCTCGTGATCGGAGTTGGCCGAGATGGCATCGATCGCCTTGGCCACGCGATCGGCCTGGTTCACATCGGTGACGCGCGTGACGTACCAGCCAACCTGGCCGCGGTTGTATGGCGTGGTCTCGTCGAAATACTTCCAGTTCAGCAGGAACATCTGGTCGTAGAAGCCGCCGGACTTCTTGTCCTTCGAATGCAGGATGCCGACGATGTCGAAGGTCCAGTTCTTGCTGCCTTCATGGTTGGGAAAGATGGTCGACTGCATCGGGATCTTGTCGCCCACCTTCCAGTGGAACCGCTGGGCCAGTTTTTCCCCGACCAGCGCGCCGGTGCGGGTGGTTTCGAACGCCTTGCGCTCGGCCGGACTCACTTCCATCTCCGGATAGAGGTCGAGGTAGTTAGGTTCCACCGCGAAGCTGAAGACCTGGTTGTGCGGGTCCTGGTATGCGCCGCCGAACCAGTTCGCATAGGTGACCATCTTCACGCCCGGCACCTGGGCGATCCGCGCCTCCAGCGACTGCGGCAGGGTCTGGATGAAGGACAGCCGCGAGCCGGTCTGCAGCCGCTCGGCGCCGTTGGCGCTGTTGCCGGCCTGGTCGAAACCCGTGCGCACCGCATCGAGCATGCCGAACAGCAGGAACGCGGCAATGATCGACACCAGCGTGAGTATCGTGCGGGTCTTGCGCCGGAACAGCGCAGCCCAGATCAGATGAAAGTATTTCATCGCCGTCTCCTCACGCCGCGGCCTGTTCGACCAGGGTGCCCTTGTCCAGATGCAGCGTGTGGCTGGCGTATTCGGCGGCCTTCGGATCGTGCGTGACCATCACGATGGTCTTGCCGTGGTCACGGTTGAGTTGCTGAAGCAGGCCGAGCACGTCCTCGGCGGACTGGCGGTCGAGATCGCCGGTCGGCTCGTCGCAGACCAGCAGGGCCGGGTCGGAAACGATCGCGCGTGCGATCGCCACGCGCTGCTGCTGGCCACCGGACAGTTCGCTCGGCTTGTGGCTGGCGCGATCGGAGAGGCCGACCAGTTGCAGCGCGATGGCCGCGTTCTTCTTGCGCTGTGCGGCCGAAAGCTTCGTCAGCAGCAGCGGCAACTCGACGTTGCGCTGGGCCGAGAGCATCGGCATCAGGTTGTAGAACTGGAAGATGAAGCCCACGTTCGAGGCGCGCCATTTCGCCAGCGCGCCGCCGCCGAGCTGGTCGATGCGCTGGCCGCCCACGCGGATGCTGCCGGCGCTGGGCGTGTCGAGCCCGCCGATCAGGTTGAGCAAGGTGGTCTTGCCGGAGCCCGATGGCCCCATCAGCGCCAGGAAATCGCCTTCGGCGATGTCCAGGTTGACGTGGTGCAGCACTTCGACTTTCTGCTTGCCGCGCGTGTAGGTCTTGGCAAGGTCGTGGATCTCGATCAATGCGCCCATGGTGGATCTCCAGTGAACATGCTTGCAGGAGTTGTGAATCGAATTACGGCTTCTTCGTCTGGACGGCCGAGCCATCGTGCAGTTCGGCCGGCGGCGAAACCACCACGCTGTCGCCCGGCTTCACCGCGGCCGGCAACAGGCGGAACTCGCCATAGGCCTGCGCCGCCGGGCTCACCGTGCGCTGGCGCACCGCCTCGCCGTCGACCACGAACACCACGCTGCGGCCATCGCGCCGCACGACTGCAGTGGCCGGCACCAGCACGCCCTGCGGCAGCGGCGCGCTGGCGCCTTGTTTTTCTTCCAGGAATGACACCCGCGCGCCCATGTCCGGCACCACGCGCGCATCCTTCCTTTCCAGCGCCACGCGCACCTTGATGGTGGCCTTGCCACGATCCGCGGTGGGCACGATGGCGACCACGTGGGCAGGAATGCGCCAGTCCGGATACGCATCCAGCACCGCTTCGGCCGACATGCCCGGCTTCACGCGGCCGATGTACGCCTCGTTGACGTCGACGTCGACCTCCAGCGAACCCATGTCGACGATGGTGCCCACGCCGGTGCGGGTGAAGCCGCCGCCGGCGGAAAGCGGCGAGATGATTTCGCCCACCTGCGCGTCCTTGGTGGTGACCACGCCGCTGAACGGCGCGCGTACCACGGTGTAGTCGAAGTTCACCTTCGCCACATGGGCCTGCGCGTCGGCGGACCTGGCCTGCTGCCGCTGCGAATCCAGCTGGGCACGCAGGCTGTCGACCTGGGTCTGTGCCTGTTCGGCACTCTGTTTCGACACCAGGCCGCGGGCGGCCAGCGACTGCAGCCGCGCCGCATCGTGCACGCTCTGCGCCAGCTGCGCCCGGTTCTGCGCGACCAGTGCATGGGCCGCGTCCGCCTGCGCCCGCGCGGCCGCCAGGTTGGCCTTGTACCCGCTGTCGTCCAGCCGGGCCAGCACCTGGCCTTGCGTCACGTGATCGCCTTCCTCGATCAATACGGCGGTCAGCGTGCCGGTGATCTGCGCCGACACCGTGGCCTGCCGCCGCGCGGTGACGTAGCCGGTGGCCTGCAGCACCGCGCCGGCTTCGCTGTTGGCCGTGGGCGCGACCGCAGTGGCCGTCTGCACGGCCACCGCACGATGCCCGAGCAGCATCCAGCCCGCGCCACCGAGCAGCACCAGCACCGCAATCAGCCCTCCGGCGATCCATGGCCAGCGGCCACGACCATCACCATGGTCCTCGCGCTGGTGGCGTTCGATGCGCAGTTCTTTCAACAGTTCATCGTTATCCACATCCATCCCCGTTTTTTACGGCTGCCCAGTGACGACTTCCAGCATGGACGACGTGGCTGCGCCCTGCCATGGCACAGCATCAATCATCGTTGGTGACAGCTGTCACCTGCCACCGTGCCGAGACCGGCGCCATCAAGCATTGACGAACGAGGTCGGGTGGAATCGACACCCTGCAGCACTGTCGCAGCGGCCCTGCTGCGGTTCCCCCGCCATTGCGCCGCCCGGCTTTGCTACGCTTGCCGACATGAACTACATCCTTGCCGCACCCACCATCCCCAGCCTGCCGGTCATCGGCAGCGACCAGCGCTTTCCGGTCCGCCGGGTGTTCTGCATCGGCCGCAACTACGCCGAGCATGCGCGCGAAATGGGTGCCACGGTGGACAAGGCCGCGCCGATGTTCTTCTGCAAGCCGGCCGACGCGGTGGTGGCCGATGGCGGCGACGTACCCTACCCCACCATGACCGCCGACCTGCACCACGAGGTGGAGATGGTGGTGGCGCTGGGCGCAGGCGGGCGCGGGCTTGAACCGGCGGCCGCGGCCGCGCTGGTGTGGGGCTACGGCGTGGGCCTGGACCTGACCCGCCGCGACCTGCAGGCGCAGGCCAAGGCGAAGGGCCATCCGTGGGACGTGGCCAAGGGCTTCGACCATTCCGCGCCGGTCTCCGCGCTGTGCCCGGCGGCGCGGGCGTACGTGGACGCGGACACCGTGCTGCGCCTGCACGTCAACGACGCGCTGCGCCAGCAGGCGCGCCTGGGCGAGATGATCCACGACGTGCCGCACATCCTCGCCGCGCTGTCGCGGTTGTTCGAACTGAAACCCGGCGACCTGGTATTCACCGGCACGCCCGCCGGGGTGGCGGCGCTCCAGCGCGGCGACCGCTTTCACGCCGAGCTGGTCGGCGTGGCCGAACTGGCCGGACAGATCGTCTGAAACCGCGTTTCGCTGCCTGTCCTGCGCCCTCACGCTGCGCTAAAGTCCCCCCTGCCATCTGGCAAAACCCGGGGAGAAACGCATGAGCATGCTGCAGGAATTCAAGGCGTTCGCGATGCGCGGCAACGTGATGGACATGGCCGTCGGTATCGTCATCGGCGGTGCGTTCGGCAAGATCGTCAGCTCGCTGGTCAGCGACGTGATCATGCCGCCGATCGGCTGGATCACCGGCGGCATCGACTTCTCCAAACTGAAGTGGGTGATCAAGCCGGCCGACGACAGCGATCCGGCACACAAGATTGCCGAGGTGGCGATCAGCTACGGCAGCTTCATCAACACCATCATCACCTTCATCATCATCGCGTTCGCGATCTTCATGGTGATCAAGGCGATGAACCGCATGCAGAGGAAGCAGGAGGAGGCGCCCGCCGCGCCGCCGGCCGACGTCGCCCTGCTCACCGAGATTCGCGACCTGCTGAAGAACAGACAGCCGTGACCCGCCGGCGGTAGCGGCCCTGGTCGCTGCCGCCGCCCATGACTTCTGGCCTAAGCACGACCCGGCCGCCACGCCATAATCGGGGTTTCCTCCGCGGAGTGCCCCGATGCGCCGTCTCCCCCTCACTTTGCTCGCTGCCGGCCTGCTGCTGGCCGGCGGCATCGCCAGCGCCGCCACCACGATTCCCGCCACGGCCGTAAAGACGGCCGAACAGTTGCGCGACCAGGCGCTGCACGACGGCACCGCCATGGCCGTGGTGACCTCGCTCACCACCGAGGTGGGGCCGCGCCTGGCCGGCAGCGGAGCCGACTTGCGCGCGCGCCAGTGGGCGCTGGCGAAGTTCAAGGCGCTTGGTTTCGACAAGGTCTACAGCGAGCCGGTGACGTTTCCGCTGTGGCAGCGCCGCAGCGAGAGCGGTGCCATCGTGGCCCCGTTTCCGCAGCCGCTGGTGCTCACCGCACTGGGCTATTCGCCTGCCACGCCTGCGGGCGGACTCACCGCGCAGGTGGTGAAGTTCACCAGCCTCGATGCGCTCAAGGCGGCCGACCCGGCCAGCGTGAAGGACCGCATCGTCTACGTCGACTACCGCATGCATCGCCAGAAGGACGGCCACGACTACGGCATGGGCTCGGCCGTGCGCACCACTGGCGCGGTGATCGCCGCGGCCAAGGGCGCCGCCGGCTACCTGCTGCGCTCGGCCGGTACGGATGAGCACCAGCGCATCGCACACACCGGCGTCACCGGCTTCCGCGACCCGAAAGCCCGGGCAATTCCCGCCGCCGCGCTGTCCAACCCCGATGCCGACCAGCTCGATCGCGTGCTCGCCTACGGCAAGCCGGTGACGGTGCGGATGGATCTGGATTGCGGCATCGTCGGCGAATACACCGGCGCCAACGTGATCGGCGAGATCACCGGTCGCAAGCATCCGGACCAGGTAGTGGCCATCGGCGGCCATCTCGATTCGTGGGACCCGGGCACCGGCGCGATCGACGACGGCGCCGGCATCGCGATCACCATGGCCGCGGCCAAGCTGATCCGCGACCTGCCGCAGCGCCCCGACCGCACCATCCGCGTGATCGCCTTCGCCAACGAGGAAATGGGCCTGTGGGGCTCGCGCGCCTATGCGCAGAAGCATGCCGGCGAGGTGGCGAAGTTCCAGCTCGGTACCGATTCGGATTTCGGCGCTGGCCGGATCTGGCGCATGAGCGCCAGCGTGAAACCCGAGGCGCGCGGCGCGATCGCACAGATCGCCAGCGTGCTGGCGCCGCTGGGCGTGGCCTACGACGCCAGCCGCCCCGGCGGCGGCGGCTCGGACCTGTCGCAGATGCACGCCCGCGGCATGGCCGCGCTGAGCCTGACCCAGGACGGCACGCATTACTTCGACTGGCACCACACCGCCAACGACACGCTGGACAAGATCGACCCGGCCGACCTGGCGCAGAACGTGGCGGTCTACGCGGCGTGGGTGTACATGGCGGCACAGGCCGATGGCGACTTCGGTTCGGCGCCGGGTGCGTTCGCCGAGGACGGCACCGGCGAATGATGCCTGGTTGCCCCGCCGCAACGGCGGGGGAGACCGTTCCTCAGTCGGCAGCCAGTTGCGGCGCCTTGCGCTTTCGCCCGAAGCGCTGCTGCAGGCGATCCATGTACAGGTAGATCACCGGCGTCAGGTACAGCGTGAGCACCTGCGACACCAGCAGGCCGCCGACGACGGCCAGGCCCAGCGGCCGCCGCGCCGAGGCGCCGGCGCCGATGCCCAGCGCGATCGGCAAGGTGCCGGCGAATGCCGCCATGGTGGTCATCATGATCGGGCGGAAGCGCACGTGGCAGGCCTCGACGATCGCCTGCATCGGCGCCATGCCCTCGACGCGCTGCCGCTCCAGCGCGAAGTCGATCAGCATGATCGCGTTCTTCTTGACGATGCCGATCAGCATCACGATGCCGACGAAGGAGAACAGGTCCAGCGGCGCGCGGAAGATCATCAGCGTCAGCAGCGCACCGACGCCGGCGGCCGGCAGGCCGGACAGGATCGTCAGCGGGTGGATGAAGCTCTCGTACAAGATGCCCAGCACCAGGTAGATCACGAACACCGCAAGCACCAGCAGCAGGCCCATGCCCTGCATCGAATCCTGGAACGCCTGCGCGGTGCCCTGCACGCTGCCGGTGATCGTCGCCGGCAGGTGCAACTGCGCCATCGCGCCGTCGATGCGGCTCACCGCCTGGCTCAGGCTGACCCCGGGCGCCAGGTTGAAGGAGATCGTCACCGCGGGCAGCTGGCCCTGGTGGTTGACCGTGAGCGGGCGCGCCGTGCGCTGGAAGCTGGCCACCGCGCTGAGCGGCACCAGCGCGCCGCTGCCGGAGGTGACGTACAGCTGCGACAACACCGCCGGATCATCCTGCAGCGCGTAGGCGACCTGCAGGATCACCCAGTACTGCGTGGCCGAGCCGTAGATGGTGGAGACCTGGTTGGCGCCGAACGCCGCGCCCAGCGCCTTCTGCACCTGGCGCATGGTGAGGCCCAGCGGCGCCAGCCGGGCGCGATCGACCTGCACCGCGATCGCCGGGCCGTTGAGGTCCAGGTCGCTGGTGACGTCCTGGAAACCGGGCAAGGCGCCGAATGCGCGCTCCACCTTGCCGGACGCCGCGTACAGCGCATCCAGGTCGACCGACTGCAAGGTGTACTGGTATTGCGCCTTGGACTGCCGGCCGCCGACCTGGATTGCCGGCGGGTTCTGGATGTAGGCGCGGATGCCGGGGATGCGGGCGAACTTCTGCCGCAGCTCCTGGATGATCTGCGCCGGATCGAGCGCACGCTCGGAGGCGGGTTTCAGGCGCAGGAACATGGTGCCGTTGTTGGTGGTCGCGCGCGAGCCGCCGCTGCCCACCGACGACATGAAGCTGTCGATGTTCGGGTCCTGCGCCACGATCGCAGCCAGTTCCTGCTGGCGCGCCTTCATCGCGGTGATCGAGATGTCGTCGGGCCCTTCGACGTTGACGATCAGCTGGCCGGTGTCGCCGGCCGGGATGAAATCCTTGTCGACCAGCACGAACAGCGCCGCGGTGGCCAGCAGGCTGGCGAAGAACACCCCCAGCACCACGCGCGGGCGCTGCACCGACCACGCCAGCGAGCGGTTGTAGCCGTCGCGCACGCGGTTGAAGCCCTGGTCGAACCAGCGCACCACGCGTGATTTCTCCGCGTGCCCGCCATGCTTGATGAAGCGGCTGCACAGCATCGGCGTCAAGGTGATCGAGACGAAACCGGAGATCAGGATCGCGGTGCTGATGGTCACCGCGAACTCGTGGAACAGCCGGCCCACGATGCCGCCCATGAACATCACCGGCAGGAACACCGCCACCAGCGAGATCGTCATCGAGAAGATGGTGAAGCCGATCTCCGCGGCGCCTTTCAGCGACGCCTCGTACGGATCCATGCCGTGCTCGACGTGGCGCACGATGTTCTCCAGCATCACGATCGCGTCGTCCACCACGAAGCCGACCACCAAGGTCAGCGCCAGCAGCGAGAGGTTGTCCAGGCTGTAGCCCAGCGCGTACATCACGCCGAAGGTGCCGATCACCGAGACCGGCAGCGCCAGCGCCGGGATCAGCGTGGCCGAGGCGTTGCCGAGGAACAGGTAGATCACCAGGATCACCAGCACGCCGGCCAGCAGCAGGGTGTACTGCACGTCGTCGACCGAATGGCGGATCGATTCCGAGCGGTCGTACAGCACGCCGAGCTTGACCGACGGCGGCAGGCTGGCCTGGAACTGCGGCAGCACCTGGCGGATGCGGTCCACGGTGGCCACCGTGTTGGAGCCGGGCTGGCGGTCGATCGCCAGCACGATCGCGCGCTTGCCGTCGAACCAGCTGGCGACCTGGTCGTTCTGCACGCCGTCGCTGGCGTGGCCCAGCGCGGACAGCCGGATCGGCGCGCCGTTGCGATAGGCCACCACGATGTCGTTGTACGGCGCGGCGCGCTGCAGCTGGCCGTCCGAACTGACCTGCAGCAACTGCCGGCTGCCGTTGAGCGAGCCGGTGGCGAGGTTGACGTTGGCGTCGGCGATGGCCTGCTGCAGCGTGTCGATGCCGATGCCGTTGGCGGCCAGCTTGTTCGGATCCACGCTGATGCGCACCGCGTACTTCTGCGAGCCGAACACGTTCACCTGAGCCACGCCGTCGACCATCGACAGCCGCTGCGCCAGCTGGGTCTCGCCGTACTCGTTCACCGTCGACAGCGGCAAGGTGTCCGAGCTCAGGGTGAGATACAGGATCGCCTTGTCCGCCGGGTTGACCTTGCGGAACGTGGGCGGGGTCGGCATGGTCGTGGGCAGTTGCCGCTGCGCGGCCGAGATCGCCGCCTGCACGTCCTGCGCGGCGGCGTCGATGTTGCGGTCCAGGCCGAAGGTCAGCGTGATCGAGGTCGAGCCCAAGGCGCTGGTCGACGTCATCGTGGAGATGCCGGCGATGGTGGAGAACTCGTTCTCCAGCGGAGTGGCCACCGCGGTGGCCATCGTCTCCGGCGAGGCGCCGGGCAGCTTGGCGCTGACCGAGATGGTGGGGAAATCCACGTTCGGCAACTCGTTCACCGGCAGCTTCGGATAAGCCACCACGCCGAACACCACCAGGGCAACCATCAGCAGCACGGTCATCACCGGCCGGCGGATGCACAGCGCAGGCAGGTTCACGGCCCGCTCAACCGCCGCTCAGCACGCGCACGCGCGCGCCGTCGACCAGCAGCAACTGGCCATCGGTGACCACCCGCTCGCCACCGTCCAGACCCTTGCTGACCACCACGCGGTCGGCCGTGCCACTGCCGATCGTGACCATCCGCTGGTGCACCACGCCGCCCGCATCAACCACGAACACGAAGCTGCCGCGCGGCGAGTTCTGCAGCGCCACCGCGGGTACCGTCACCACGTGGGTCAGCCGCGTGGTGGGCAGGGTGATCTCGACGAACTGGCCGGGCGTGAGCTCATCGTCCTCATTCGCATAGCGGGCCTTGAGCTGGATCGTGCCGGTGCTGGCGTCCACCGCGTTGTCGATGAAGTCCAGCGTGGCCTGCATCGACGCGGCCTTGCCCGGCAAGCGCACGATCACCGGCACCGCACCACGGGCATGCGCGGCCTTGAGCCCGGCCAGTTCGGCTTCGGGCACGGCGAAACGGATGTGGATCGGCTGCACCTGATTGAGCACCACCAGATCGGTGCTGTTGGCGCTGACCTGCGCGCCGGGATACACCAGCGGCGCACCGGCGATGCCGTCGAACGGCGCGCGGATCGTGGCATAGCCCAGTTGCGTGCGCGCCAGTTCCACCGCCGCCTGGTCGGCCTTCATCGCTGCGGCATACAGGCCGGCGTTGGCCTTGGCCTCGTCGTAGGCCGATTTGGCCACATAGCCGTCCTTGAGCAGCGGGCCGTAGCGTTTCAGCAGGGCCTGTGCGTTGGCGTACTGCGCCTGGTCGCGGGCCAGGTTGCCCTTCGCCTCGTCCAGCTGCGACTGCAGCAGGCTGGGGTCGAGGCGGATGATGGTGTCGCCCTTGGCGACATGGCCGCCGGGCTTGAACGAGAGCGCCTGCAACTGGCCGCTGACGCGCGACTGCACGGTCACCGTGGACCATGCCTGCGCGCTGCCGATCACCTTCAACGAGAGATCGATGTCGCCGCGCTGCGCCGTGGCGACCCTGACCGGCACGGCCTGGGCGGGTGGGGTTGCCTGCGCGCTCGCCGCGCCATCACGCCCGCGCCAGAACTGCTGCGCCCCGAAACCGGCGAGCAGCAGCGCAGCTGCCGTCAACAGCAGTTTCCCGGATTTGTTCTGCGGCATGCTCGCTCCGGCCACGCCGGGTCAACCGGCGCGTGGGCGACACGCGGCTTGACCACGACATTCAATGCTTTTGCCCGGCCGTGGGGGCCAGGGGCCCACCCGGTACCGGCGACGCTCCATTCTGCGCCCGCGCGCCGGCAACCCGTGCAGGACCGATGGCACATGACATCGCGCGGATCAGTCGGAGGCGCCCGGGTTCTCGCCCGCATCCAGCGCCTGCAGGTTTTCCTTGATCCGGTTGAGCACGCCCAGCGCGTGTTCGAGTTCGGCGTACTCGATGCCCGCGGTGGCATCCTTGCGCAGGTCGCGCGCGATCAGCTCCATGTCGCCGATGACGACGCGTGCGCGGTCGGTGACGTAGAGTCGCCAGGCGCGGCGGTCGCGCGGATCGGCGCGGCGCTCGACGAAGCCCGCGGCCTGCAGCCGGTCGATCACCCGGCCCACCGCGATCGGCTCCATCTCCAGCGATTCGGCCAGTTCGGTCTGGCGCAGGCCCTCGCGGTGGTACAACATCTTGGTGGCGCGCCACTGCACGCGGGTCAGCCCGAATCTCACCGCGCGCCGATCGAAATGCTTGCGAAACAGCAAGGTCACGTCGTTGAGCAGATACCCGAAGGATAGGTCTTCCGTTTTCGCCATGATGCGCTGCCCCCGGCCGCCCGAAACCTGAGGCCAGCATAAGCCGCCCGCCTCCTGCAAAGCCATGCCCCTGGACATCGTCATTGCCGACATCACCACGCTGCACGTGGATGCCATCGTCAACGCCGCCAATGCCAGCCTGCTCGGCGGCGGTGGCGTCGACGGCGCGATCCACCGCGCCGCCGGTCCCGCGCTGCTGCAGGCCTGCCGGCAGCTTCCGTCGGTGCGTCCGGGCGTGCGCTGTCCGACTGGCGAGGCGCGCATCACGCCGGGCTTCGCGTTGCCGGCGGCACACGTGATCCACACCGTCGGCCCGGTGTGGCAGGGCGGCACGCAAGGTGAGGCGCGACTGCTGGCAAGTTGCCACGCCAACGCGATGCGGCTGCTGCGCGAGCACGGTTTGCGCACGATCGCGTTCCCGGCAATCAGCTGTGGCGTGTACGGCTATCCGGTGGCGCAGGCGGCCGCGGTGGCGCTGGCCAGCCTGCGCGACGAACTCGCCCGCGACGATCGCGTCAGCATCACCGTATGCTGCTTCAGCAACAGCGTGGCCGACATCTTCCGGCGTGTGCGCGACGCCACGCCGGACGACGGCACACCCTTCAACGCAGCTTGAACGGATACAGCGGCGGCAACGCGTCGTCCGAGTGATCGCCCGTGCCAGTCTGGCGCCAGGCGAAACCCCGCTTGAACGCCTCCGCCGGTGCCGTGCCGCCGACGTCGCCCGCCGCCGTACCGGCGGCGTAGCGACGACGCTGCAAGTCGTCGATCACCGCGCGCTGTGCCGCATCGTCCAGGGCAGCGGACAACTCGCCCGGATGCTGGACGTGCGGTCGCTCGGCGCGCGCCCAGGCCATCAGGCAGTGCAGTTGTCGTGCGGCGTCGGTGCCGCGCGCGGCGCTGATGAACTCCTGTCGCGCCCGGCGCGCGCTGTCCGGCACAACCGCGGGCGCCGGGGAAGCTTTGGGCATGGCGCGCCGCCGACGCTGCCACCACCAGGCCAGCACGCTGAGCAACCACAGCGCGAGACTGGCCAGCGCGATCCAGCGCCATGGCATGGCACCGGCGGGCGCGAGCATGGGCACGGGTGCGGTCGTGGCGGGCGCAGTCGTCGCCGCCGGGACCGCGCCTGCAGGTGATGCCGTGCTGCCGCCGATCGCCGGCAGCACCTCGATGCTGCGCGCGGGGATCTGTGCCACCTCCAGCCGGTCGGTGAGCACGTTCCACCAGGTCACCGTGGTCGCCGGGATCGTCAGCGGGCCGGGGCGCTCGGGCACGATGGCGAACGCCTGCTCGCGCTCGCCCACGGTCCACTGCCCGGCGACGTGGTTGCGGCTGACCGGCTTGTCCGGATAGACCGTGGCGCCGTCCAGCGGCGGCAGGCTCAGGCTCGGCAGCGCGTCGTCGGACAAGCCGGTGGCGCGCAACGTCATGGTGAGGTTGAGCGGCTGCCCCACGCGCACCGGCTGCTGCGCGTCCGGCCAGCCGTCGATCGTCAGGCTCAACGCCCGCGCCGGCAACCACGCCTTGTTGCCCCAATCCGCAGGCGCCGCCTGCACATCGATCGCCACCGGCGCGGCGCTGGCCGAGACGTTGTTGGTGGCGCCGAAGAAGCTGCCCGGGTCGTACGGGTCAACCGCACTGCCCTGGAAACTCGCTGCAGGGATTTCCAGCCGGCCGGCCTGCTGCGGGATCAGCGCATAGCGCCGTTCCAGCACGTGGTAGCTGCGGCCGCCGCGTTGCGTGTCGTAGCCGATGTCCTTGCCCAGCGGCTGCAGCGTCGCCCCATGGACATCGGGCATGTCGATCGAGCCGCCGCTGAGGTTGCCCGCGTAGAACAGCTTCACCACATAGCTGAACTGCTCGCCGACATAGCCGCGCTGTGGCTCCACCGTCGCCTCCATGAACACGTCGCGATTCGGCGCGGCACCCGCCACGGGCCCCTGCGCGTCGACCTGCAGCGACAGCGGCGCCGTGCGTTCGCCGGCGACCTGCAGCGACGGGATCTGCAAGCTGCCGGCGCGAAGAGGCCGCAGCGCGATGCCGAAGGTGAGGCTGGACGTCGCCTTGCCGTTCTCGACCGACAGGCTGCTGTTCTGCGAGGTGCCGAGGATGCTGAAATCCTGTTGCAGCGCCTGCAGGTCGGGCATCGCGGCGGACGCGGCGGCGCCCTCGACGCGGATATTGAGCGTGACCGTGTCGCCCAGTTGCACGTGATCGCGATCCAGCGTCGCGCTCACCTGCGCCGCGTGCGCGACCGGCAGCAGCATCAGCGCGAACAGGCACAAGACGATGATGCGTGCGTGACTCATGGCTGGTCGTCCTCCTGAGCGCCGCCACCGTGGCGCTCGCGATATTCCAGTTCGAACTTGCGCCGCAGCAGGCCGCCGGGGTCGTCCTGCACGCGCTGCAGCGCGTGGCGCAGGTCGGCCGGCAGCTTCGACTGCGGATCATCCCGGTCCAGCGTGCCGAGCTGGTGCGTGGCCGGCGACTTCGCGTCCGCGGACTGGCCGGCGGCCAGCGCCTGGTCCATCTGCTGCTTCAAGGCGCGCTGCGCCTGCTCGGCCTGCGCCTTCTGCTCGGCGCGCTCCCGCGCACTGCGTGGCGCGGGCTGATCGTGCGTGCCGGCGTCGCCGGGTCGCTGCGAACCGTTCGACGACTTGTCCTGTTCCCCCGCACCGGAAGGCGGCTGGCTCTTGTCGGATTTGCCCTGCCCCGACTCGTCCTGCTCCGATTTGTTCCCACCCGATTTTTCCTGGCCTGATTTCTCCTGGCCCGACTTGTCGTCACCCGACTTGTCCTGCTCGGACTTGTTCTGGCCCGCGCTGTCCGGCGAGGATTTTTGCTGCTTCGACCGCCGTTTCAGCCACTCTTCCACGGCTTGGCGGTTGGCCTTGGCGTCGGCATTGGCCGGATCGAGTTGCAGCGCCTGGTCGTAGGCCTCGATCGCCTGTCGATACTGCTGCGCTTTCGCCAGCGCATTGCCGCGGTTGTAGGCGGCATCGCTGCCGGGGGCGTGCTGCAGCGCGTCCGCCGCCGCGGCATAGTCGCCGGCGCGGTAAGCCGCCACGCCGCGCCAGGCGGGATCGCGGGCGAGTTGCTGCGCCTGCACGGCATGGCCGTCGCGCAGCGCCTGCACGGCCTGCTGGTCGGGGCGTTGCCACAGGTCCTGCCAGGTGCCGGCCTGCGCCGTGCGCGGCAGCAGCGGCAGGCTGACCAGCAGCACGAGCATGATCCAGCCGCGGCGAAACGCCGTGGCGGCCACCAGCAGCAGCGGCAGCAACAGCCACGGCCCGCGATCCTGCCACTGCGCACCGTGCTGGCCGCTGGCCTGGGCGGCGCCGCTGCTGCGCAGTTGCGCGTGCAGGGCGTCGATGTCGCCGTGGTCGGCGCTCATCGCCACGTAGACGCCGCCGCCTGCGCGCGCCAGCGCGTCAAGCGCGGCGGCGTCGCGTGCGGCCAGCACCATGCGGTCCTGCGCGTCGTGCAGGAAGCCGCCCTCGGGCAGCGGGACCGGGCCGCCGTGGACGCTGCCCACGCCGAGCACCGAGACGCGCACGCCGGCGGCGAGCGCCTTGCGCGCGGCCGCGTCGGCGGCGGTATCCGCCTGGTCGGTGATCAGCACCAGCGTGCCGCCGTCGGCATTCGCCTGCTGGACCAGACGCACGCCGCGGTCGATCGCCGCGGCCGCGTCGTTGCCGTCCACCGGCATGGTGTCGGGCGCCATCGCGTCGAGCAGATCGTCGAGGCTGTGGGCATCGGAGGTCAGCGGCGCGACGACGAAGGCCTCGCCAGCGTAGCCGATCAGCGCGTTCAGGCCGGCACGGTTGGCCGCCAGCAGCTCGTGCGCCTTGAGCCGTGCGCGATCGAGCCGGCTCGGCGCCACGTCGCGCGCCAGCATGTGCCGCGACAGCGAGATCGCCAGCACCTGCGCCGGACGGTTGGCGTACAGCGCCTGCTCGACGCGGTTCCAGGTCGGCCCGGCCAGCGCCAGCGTGGCCAGCAGCCAGGCCAGCGCGAACAGCCACAGCGGCAACTGGCGCCGGCGCGGCTGTCCGCGCAGCAGCCGTGGCAGCAAAGCCGGGTCGACCAGTCGCGACAGGATCAGCTGGCCGCTGTCGCGCCGCCAGCACGGAAGCGCCAGCAGCGGCAGGCCGAGGAGTGCCAGCAACCACCAGGGGTGCAGGAAATGGAACTGTTGCAGCAGCTCGCTCATGCCGCCTGCTCCCGCACACGCAGCCGGGTGGGCACGATCGCCAGCAGCAGCAACACCAGCGCAGCCAGCAGCGGCCAGCGGAACAGTTCGTGGCGCGGCCGCAACGCCGGCCCCTGCCGCGGCATCGGCTCCAGCGCGTTGATGGTGCGGTAGGCGTCGGCCAGCTCGCTGCTGTCGGTGGCACGGAAGAAGCGCCCGCCGGTTTCGGCGGTGATCGCCTTGAGCATGTCGGCGTCGAGGTCGGCCGAGGGGTTGACCATCTGCAGGCCGAAGAATCCCGGCACCTGCATCGCGGTGGCGCCGATGCCGATGGCGTAGATCCGCACGCCCGCGGCCTTGGCGGCACGCGCCGCCTCGCGCGGAGCGATGCCGCCGGCGTTGTTGACGCCGTCGGTGAGCAACACCAGGACGCGCGCTGCCTCCGGCAGGCCCGCCAATCGCTTCACCGCCACGGCGATGGCGTCGCCGATCGCGGTCTGGTCGCCCGCCAGGCCCACCGCTGCGGTCTGCAGCTGCGCGCGCACGGCCGAGAGGTCGTAGGTCAGCGGCGTGACCAGATAGGCCTGGCTGCCGAACAGGATCAGGCCCATTTCGTCGCCGCGGCGCCGGCTGATGAAGTCGCTGGCGATCGCCTCCACCGCGCCGAAGCGGCTGACCGGTTGGCCGGCCAGCTGCATGTCCGGCGTGCGCATGCTGCCGGAGAGATCCACCGCCATCATCATCGCCCGCCCGCTGCGCTGCTGCGCCTGCGGCGGACCCAGCCACTGCGGCCGCGCCGCGGCGGCGAGCAAGCACAACCAGGCCAGCCCGAGCAGCCACGGCGCGGCACCGTGGTTGCGCCGATCAGCCACCGAATCCAGCTTCACGCCCGGCTGTGGCAGATGCAGCGCGACGCCCGGGGCGGCCGCACGCCACCACCAGCGCAGCAACCACGGCAACGGCAACAGCAGTACGGCCCAGGGCCAGGCGAATTCAGGCATCGGCTGGCTCCGAGGAGGGCTTCTTCCGCTTCCATGTGGACGGCTTTACGGCCAAACGCAGCCACCGCCGTGCGGCCTCGACGAGATCGTTCTCGTCGCCGCTGCGGGGTGGCTGGTAGATGAGCTGCTCCAGCCGATGCAGGCTGTCCTGCGTGGCCGCGTCCACCGGCACCCGCGCCAGGACGTGCCGCCAGGCATCGCCACGCAGATGCACCGCGGCGGCGTCCTGTTCACGGGCGACGCGCCGCAAGAGTTGATGCAGGCCGCCGAGCAGGGCCGCGCGATCGCCGTCCTCGCGGTGCCGCCGGACAAGGTTCTCCAGCTCGCCAAGAATGCGCCGCTGCCGTTGCCGCACGCGGCAGCGGCGTTGCCAAACCCACGCGAGGCCCGCAAACACCAGCAGCGCGAGCACGGCAAGCAGCCACCAGCCGGGTGCGGGCGGCCACCACGAGGGTTCGGCCGGCAGGTGGATGTCGCGCAGTACCGGCCCCGGCGCAGCGGCCGTCGGCGGCGTCGCCGCCGCGATCATCGCGGCGACCTCTTGCGACCGATCAGGCCCGCCACGGCATCGAGCGGATCGGCCGCGGTATCGATGGTGGCGTGGCGCAGACCCAGCGAGCCGGCCAACTCACTCAGCCGTCGGGCGCCTGCACCCAATGCCTGGCGAAAATCTGCACGCTGATGCGCCGACTGCAGCCGCACCTCGCGACGCTCGCCTGCATGCTCCAGCGGATAGCGCCCCGGCGGCGCGAGCTCCAGCTCCAGCGCATCCGCCGTGACCAGCACGGCCACGCCCGCGTGCCGGGTCAGTTCAATCAGTCGCTGGCGCGCGGCGGCGTCGCAACTGAAGCCGTCGCTGAGCAGCAGGACGCGGCTCGCACTCCGCGCCACGTGTGCCGCGCGTGTCAGCGCATCGGAGAGCGGCTGTTGTTGGTCGGCGCGATCCGCCGCGTGCCATCGCGCCAGCGCACCGCATACGGCGAGTGCACCATGCGCACCGGCTTGCGGCGCCAACCACTGGTCGACGCCGCCGAAGCCCAGCATCGCCACGCGCTCGCCGGCACGGGTGGCAAACCACGCGGCCAGTGCCGCCGCGCGGGCCGCCTGCACCGACTTGAAACGCACCCGCGTGCCGAAATGCATGCTGGCATGGGTATCGAGCAGGATCAGCAGACAGCCTTCTCGATCCTCCTGGAACAGCTTCGTGTGCAGCTTGCCGCTGCGTGCGGTGAGTCGCCAGTCGAGTCGGCGCACATCGTCGCCGGCCTGGTAGACGCGCGACTCGGCGTAATCCATGCCGCGGCCGTACAGACGGCTGGACTGCTGGCCGTGGCGGGCGGCGCGCGTGCTCAGCGGCGCCATGCGCACAGAGCCGACGCGCGCACGCAACGCGATCAGCTCGGCCAGCGACACCTCGCTTGCGCCATTGCCATCCGCGACTTGTGACGCCAGGACACTCACGGCAGCGGCACGAGATCCAGCAGGCGCGCCACCACCTGGTCGGGAGTGACGCCTTCGGCCTGCGCTTCGTAGCTGAGCAGCACCCGATGGCGCAGCACCTCATGGACGATTGCATGCACGTCCTCGGGCAACACGTAGGCGCGGCCGGCCAGCCAGGCCTGCGCCCGCGAACAGCGATCCAGCGCGATGGTGGCGCGCGGGCTCCCGCCCCAGGCGATCCAGCGCTTCAATTCCGCGCCATAACGGCCGGCGTCGCGCGTCGCCAGCACCAGCTGCGCGAGGTACTCCTCCAGCGCCGGCGCCATGTGCACGGCCATCGCCGCATCGCGCGCGGCAAACACCTCGTGCTGGCTGAGCAGCGCGCGTGGGGGCGCGGCCGGGTGGGCGCGCCGGCTGGCCTGCTCGCGCGCCAGCTTGAGGATCGCCAGCTCTGCCGCGGCATCGGGATAGCCGATCGTCACGTGCATCAGGAACCGGTCGAGCTGGGCCTCCGGCAGGCTGAAGGTGCCCTCCTGCTCGATGGGGTTCTGCGTGGCCATCACCATGAACAGCTCGGGCAGTTTCCAGGTGCTGCGGCCCACGGTGATCTGCTGCTCGGCCATCGCCTCGAGCAGGGCCGACTGCACCTTGGCCGGCGCGCGGTTGATCTCGTCGGCCAGGATGATGTTGTGGAACAGCGGCCCGCGCTCGAACTCGAAACTGCCCGACTGCGGCCGGAACACGTCGGTGCCGGTGAGGTCGGCCGGCAGCAGGTCGGGGGTGAATTGCACGCGGTGGAAATCCGCCTCGATCCGCGCCGCCAGCGCCTTCACCGCGGTGGTTTTGGCCAGGCCGGGCGCGCCTTCGACCAGCAGGTGGCCGTCGGCCAGCAGCGCCACCAGCAGGCAATCGATGAGTTTCGGCTGGCCGATGATGCAATCCGCCAGCTCCTCGCGCAGGCGGGCGAACGATTGCTGCAGCGCGCCGAGAGGCGGGTTTTCGGGCATGTCCATGGGCAGTTCCAGTTACGGGGCAAGGCCTGCGGCATCCTTGGAGAGCGGACGCGTCGGCGTGCTTCAGACCATCATCGGCACGGGAAGTTTAATGTGACGTGCGCCGGCGGCCGGCGCGCACGAAAAAGGGCGGCCGAAGCCGCCCCTTTTCTTCGCCGCTGCGTGGCGGCTTACTGCAAGGTGTCGCTGAGGATGCGCGGCGTCACGAAGATCAGCAGCTCCGCCTTGGTGGTGCTGCGCTTGGTGTTGCGGAACAGCGCGCCGAGACCGGGGATGTCGCCCAGCCCGGGCACCTTGGACACGGTGTTGCTCTTGTTGACCTCGTAGATGCCGCCGAGCACCACGGTCTGGCCGTTGTCGACCAGCGCCGAGGTATTCACCTCGCGCGTGTCGATCTGCGGCACCTGGCCGTTCGGCGTGTTGAGGAAGCCGGCCAGCGCATCCTTCTTCACGTTGATCGCCAGGTAGACGCGGTTGTCGGCGGTGATCGTCGGGGTCACCTTCAGCTCCAGCACGGCGTCCTTGAACTGCACCGAGGCGGTCGGTGCGCCACCGGTGCCGGAGCCCTGGTTCTGGTAGGTGACATAGCCGACTTCCTGGCCCTGGCGGATCACGGCCTCCTGCTGGTTGGCGGTGATCACGCGCGGGCTGGAGATCACCTCGCCACGGCCTTCGGATTGCGCTGCGGAGAGCTCCAGGTCGATCGCGTAGTTGGCGCCGAGGATGGCGAAGCCCAGCGTGCTGCCGCCGTTCACCGGCATGTTCACGTTGAAGCCGCCGGGCAAGGTCACCGCACCCGGATGCGGCGGAGCACCCTGGCTGCCGTTGGCCACCCAGTCGGTGACTGCGTTGTTGTAGTTGACGATGTTGTTGTGCACGCCGGTGCCGTACTTCAGCGCGCCATCGCCGGTCGGTGCGGTGGTGATGATGTTGTTGTTGTTGGTCTGGTTGCCGGACACGCCCCACTTCACGCCCAGCTCGCGGGTGAAGTCGTCGGTGGCCACCACGATGCGCGATTCGATCAGCACCTGCTGCACCGGCTTGTCCAGCACGGCGATCAGCTCACGCAACTGCTTGATCTTCTCCGGCGTGTCGTTGAGCAGCAGGGTGTTGGTGCGCTGGTCGAACGAGACGCTGCCGCGCGGCGAGAGGAAGCCGCGCTGGGTGTTGGAGCCGCCGCCACCGCCGCCCTGCATGCTGCCGGTGGTCAGCAGCTTGGCGATGTCGGAGGCCTTGCCGTAGCTGATCGGCACGTAGTCGGTGACCAGTTCGGCGGTGTCCTGTGCCTTCAGCTTGGCATCGGCCAGGTCTTGCTCGTACTTGGCCAGCTCGGCCTGCGGCGCGACCCAGATGACGTTGCCGTTGCGGCGCTTGTCCAGGCTCTTGGCGCGCAGGATCACGTCCAGCGCCTGATCCCACGGCACGTTGACCAGGCGCAGGGTGACGCTGCCGCCGACGCTGTCGGAGGCGACCAGGTTGAGCCCGGAGATATCGGCGATCAGCTGCAACGCCGAGCGCACCGGGATGTCCTGGAAGTTGAAGGTGACGCGCTTGCCGTTGTAATTGGGCTGCGCGTCCAGCTTGGCCAGGCGCTCATCCTTGGCGGCGGCCTTCTTCGGTGCCACCTCGACCACGTACTGGTCGGGGGTCTGGTAGGCCGAGGTCTCGACCGTCCCCTTGGTGTCGATCTCGATGCGCGCGCCGCCGCCGTTGCCGACGCGGCTGGTGATCGACTGCACCGGGGTGGCGAAGTCCAGCGTATCCAGGCGCTGCGCGAGGTTGGCCGGCAGGTTGGCGTGATCGATGGTGACCACCACCTTGTCGCCCTGACGGGTCATTTCCGGCTGCGCGCCGCTGCCGCTGAAGCTGACCAGCACGCGGCCCTCGCCGTTCGGGCCGCGACGGAAGTCGATGTTGGAGATCGCCGGGCCATCGGAGGACGACGGCAGCCGCTTGGTCGGGTCGATCGTGGAGGCGGTGGTGACCGCCTGGTCGGCGGTGCCGTTGTTGATCGTCAGCACCAGGCTGTTGCCATCGACGCTGGCGCGGTAGCTCGACGCGCGCATCAGCTCGACCACCACGCGGGTGCGCCCACCGGCAGACACTGCCGAGACGCCGGAGGTCGAACCCTTGCCGATGTCCATGTGCCGCCCGGCGGCATTGGTCGTATCGGGCAGGTCGACCGCGATGCGCGGCGGATTGTCCGTGGTGAAGATCTTCGGCTCCGGCACCGGGCCGTCGCCGAAGTTCAGGTGCAGCTGGACGCTGCCGCCTGGCAAGGCGTCGTAGCTGATGTTCTTCAGCGTGGTGGTGGCCGCGATGGCGGCACTGGCCCAGGTGGCACCGACGATCAGCAGGCCCATCAGGAAGTAACGGCTCGCATGGCGCATGACTCGGCCCCGCACGGATTGGAATTGGTTGGTCATTGCATCTGCCCCTGTGTACCTATTGCTCGCCGAGTGCGACGCTGGCGGGACGTTCCATCCAGCCACCATTGCCGTTGGATACCAACTCGACCAGATCGACATGGTCTTCGCTGATGGCGGTGATGTGTCCGTAGTTCTGTCCCATGTATTCCCCCACATGGACGCGATGGATGACACCACCCGGGTCCTTGATCAGGACCTCCATCTTCGGACCGACACCGACCGTACCGACCATCTTGAGGCTGTCGAGGGCGAACATCTCCAGCGGCTCCTTGGCCCGGTTGGCGTCCGGCCGCGGTCCGCTGGTCGCGTTGTCGTTCTGCAGTTCGGCCGTGCTGGGGCTGAACGGATCACGCTTGTCCTGGTCTTCGTACTTGAACGTCTCGAAGGTCTTGATCACGGGCAGCGGCGGAATCGGCGCACCCTTCTTGGCCTTCTCCTGCGCGACCCAGGTGCGCAGGTCGGACATGCCGCGGGTGCAACCGGCCAGAACCAGCACAGCCAGCAGGATCAGCAGCAGCCGCGTCACGCCGGCGGACTTGCGGGCAATCGACTTGTTCATCATTTCTTCGCCCCCGCCTTGGTTGCCGCGGCAGCGCTTTCGTCGTCATCGAGATAACGGTAGGTCTTGACCGTGCCCTCCAGCACCAGTTGTCCGGTGCCAGCGGTGCCCGCCTTGGTCGGCGCCTTCGGCGTCAGCGAGACGTCGTGCATGGTGAGGATGACCACTCGCGGCAGCGAAGCCACGCCGCTGATGAAGGTGCCGAACTGATGGTAGGTGCCGGTGAACTTCAAGGCGATCGGTCTCTCCGCGTAGAAGTCCTTGGGCGTTTCCGCGCCAGGCACGAACAGGTCACTCTCCAGCCCCGCGGCCTGCGCGGTCTGCGAGATGTCGATCAGCAACTCGGGCATCTCGGTCTTGCTGGGCAGTTGGCGCAGCAACTGGCGCAGCATGTCCTGCATCTCGTTGAGCTGCTGCTCCAGCGCCTCGAGATTGACCGACTTGGCCTGCTTGGTGGAGAACTCCTGCTTGAGGCTGTTCTCCTTGGTGGCCAGCGTGTCGAGACTGTCCTGCTGGTCGCTGACGATGAAGTACCAGCCCACCAGCAGCACCACCGCGAGGACCAGCACGGTGAAGAAGATCTTGACCGACTGCGGCCAGCCGCCGACGTTGTTCTTGTCGAGGTTTTGCAGATCGCTGAAGAAACTCATGATCCGGCACCTCCCTTGGCAGCGGCGGCAGGGGTGGGCGTGACTTCCGGCGTTGACCTGGCCGTGGCGGAGGTCGCGCTGGCCGGCGGCGCGTTGAGCGCTGCAGGTACGGCCGGCGTGGCCGTGGAGGTAGTCGGTTCCACCTGCGCCTTGGTCGGGTCGACCTCGTCGGTCTTGGGCCGGCTCAGCGTCACGTTGAGGCCGAACTGGTAGGGCATGCGGGTCGCATCATGGGTGTTTTCGGTCTTGCGCAGGTCCGCATGGCCCATCCACGGCGAGGACTCGATGTTGCGCATGTACTCGGCGACGCTGGCGTTGGACTGCGCCACGCCGTCGAGCGACATCGACTGGCCGCTCTGCTTGAGCGCGGTCAGCCGCGCACTGGTCGGGATGGTTTTCACCAGTTCGTCGAACAGGTGCACCATCTGCGAGCGATCGGCCTGCAACTGCTCGATGATCTGCTTGCGCGCCAGCAGGTGCTCGCGCACTTTTTCCAGGTCCTTGATCTTGGCGATGCGCACGTCCAGCTGCTTGATTTCGGTCTGCAGGTAGGCGTTGCGGTCGTTCTGGTTGTCGATGCGCTGGTCCATCCAGAAGATCCACAGCAGCAGCAGCAGCACGGCGGCCACGAAAGCGGCGGCCAGCTGCATGTAGAACTCGCGTTCGCGCTGCTTGCGCCGCTCCGCGCGCCACGGAAGTAGGTTGACGTGTGCCATCAGTCGAAGCTCCTCAGGGCGAGGCCGACCGCGATCATCAGGGCCGGGGCATCCTGCGCCAGCGCCTGGGCCTGCACCCGCGGCGACAACGACATGCGGGCCAGCGGGTTGGCGACCACGCAAGGCACGCCGAGCTGCTCTTCCAGCATCGGGCCCAGTCCCTCGATCGAGGCGCAGCCGCCGGCCAGCACCACCTGGTCGACCTTGCTGTATTCGCTGCCGGCGAAGAAGAACTGCAGCAGGCGGCTGATCTGCTGGATCAGCGACTCCTTGAACGGCTCCAGCGCCTCGGTCTCGTAGGACTCCGGCAGGCCGCCCTTGCGCTTGGCGCGGCCAGCCTCCTCGTAGGAGAGCCCGAAGCGGCGCATGATCTCGTCGGTGAGCTGCTTGCCGCCGAACACCTGTTCGCGCGAATAGATGGTGCGCTGGTTGCGCAGCACGGAAAGCGTGGTCATGGTCGCGCCGATGTCGACCACCGCCACCAGGGCGTCGCGGCCGACGTTGAGCTGGTCGGCGACCATCGCGAAGGCGTTCTCCATCGCGAAGGCCTCCACGTCGATGACGCCGGCAGTGAGGCCGCCCAGATCCAACGCCGCCACGCGCATGTCGACGTTCTCGGTGCGCGAGGCCGCCAGCAGCACGTTGTTCATGTCCGGGTTGTCGCGTACCGGGCCGATCACCTCGAAATCGAGGCTGACCTCGTCGATCGGATACGGGATGTACTGATTGGCCTCGACCTGGATCTGGCCCTCGAGGTCATCGTCGGATAGCTCGCTGGTCATCGGGATGATCCGCGTGATCACCGCCGACCCGGCCACCGCGGCGGCGGCGTGCTTGAGCTTGGAACCCGAGCGGGCCAGGGCGCGGCGGATCGCGTCGCCCACCGCCTCGACCTCGACGATGTTCTTCTCGACCACCGCATTGGGCGGGAGCGGTTCCACCGCGTAGTGCTCCACGCGATAGCGCCCGCCCGCCTGACTCAGCTGCAGCAGCTTGACGGCGGTCGAACTGATGTCGACGCCGATCAGCGCCGGCTTCTTCGGTGTAAAGAGCCCCACGGTGTGTCCCCCTTGCCGCTGACGCCCTGACCAGAGTTCTGGCGGGATGCGCAGTGGCATTAAATCTAAAAATTAACGCAATGGCAACGGTCTACAGGAACTTTCTCAAGTAATTGGCGTGATGTCCACCACATTTGCAGAGCTTGCCCGGCTGGCGCGCCTCTTGCTTTGCGGAGCCGTCCTCGGTTGCCTGACGAGCATGTTGCTACATCTATACTCTGTCATGCTTTGACTCAGGTCTCGCTATCCACACCATGCGAATTTTCAAGCGTTTGTTGCGCTGGGCACTGCTCCTGGCCTTTTCCGGTTTGCTTCTGGCAGTGCTCGCGACAGGCGTGGCGTACTGGTTGATAGCTCCCCGGCTGCCCTCGGTGGCGGTGCTCAAGGACTATCACATGCAGGTGCCGCTGCGCGTGCTGAGCGCCGATGGCAAGCTCATCGCGACTTTCGGCGAAACCCGGCGCATCCCGGTGGACATCGCCGAGGTGCCCGACCGGCTCAAGCACGCGGTGCTGTCGGCGGAGGACGCCGACTTCTACCACCACCCCGGCGTGGACTGGCGCGGCATCGCCCGGGCCGGCTGGCACGTGATCATCACCGGCGGCGACAAGGGACCCGGCGGCTCCACCATCACCCAGCAGGTGGCGCGCAACTTCTTCCTGAGCCCGGAAAAGCTGTACTCGCGCAAACTTACCGAGATCTTCATCGCGCTGCGCATCGAGCACGAGCTGACCAAGGACCAGATCCTGGAGCTCTACCTCAACAAGATGTTCCTCGGCCATCGTTCCTATGGCGTGGCGGCGGCGGCCGAGTACTACTACGGCAAGACGCTGGACCAGCTCACCGTGGCGGAGTGCGCGGCGATCGCCTCCACTTTCCAGCTGCCCTCGGCGGTCAATCCGATCAACAGCCCCAAGCGCGAGATGGCACGGCGCAACTGGGTGCTCGGCGAGATGCTGCGGCACAACTACATCACCCAGGCAGTGTACGAACAGGCGGTGGCCGAGCCGAATCGCGCCTTTGCCCACGAGCAGCCGATCGAGGTCGACGCGCCCTACCTCGCCGAGATGGTGCGCCGGCAGGTGCTCGACCGCCTCGGCAATGACGCCCTGACCGAAGGCTACGTGGTCCGCACCACGGTGCAGAGCATGCGCCAGCAGGAGGCGGTGGACGCCCTGCGCGACGGCCTGGTCGCCTACGACCACCGCCATGGCTGGCGTGGGCCGGAGGCGCACAAGGAGCTGGCCGAGGGCGCCGGCGAGGCGGATTTCGACCAGGTGCTGGCCAGTTACGGCAGCGTCTCGGGTATGCAGCCGGGACTGGTCATCAGCAGCGACGCCGACCATGCCAGCGTGTACCTGTCCAGTCACGAGAGCGCCCGGCTCGACCTCGACGCGGTGAAATGGGCTCGGCCGCACATCAGCGACAGCCGCGTCGGCGCCGCGCCCACGCGGGTCGATGCCGTGCTCAAGCGCGGCGACGTCATCCGCCTGGCCCGCGACGAGAAGGGCAACTGGCAGCTGGCGCAGATACCTGCCGTGCAGGGCGGGCTGGTCTCGCTCAATCCGGAAGATGGCGCGATCGAGGCCCTGGTGGGCGGCTTCAACTTCAACCGCAGCAAGTTCAACCGCGCCGTGATGGCCGCGCGCCAGCCGGGTTCGAGTTTCAAGCCGTACCTCTATTCCGCCGCTTTCGATCGCGGCTTCACCCCGGCCTCGATCGTCAACGACGCACCGCTGGCGCTGCCCGACCCCTCGCGCCCCAACGGCATCTGGACGCCGTCCAACGACGACGGCAAGTTCGCCGGCCCGATGCGCCTGCGCGAGGCGCTGGTGCAATCGAAGAACCTGGTCTCGGTGCGACTGCTGGATGCCATCGGGGTGAGCTACATGCGCGAATACGCCACCCGCTTCGGGTTCTCGCAGGACGCGATCCCGGCCAACCTGTCGATGGCGCTGGGCACCGCCTCGGTCTCGCCGATGGGCATGGCGCGCGGCTACGCCGTGTTCGCCAACGGCGGCTACCTGGTCACGCCGTATTTCATTCACGAGATCGACGACCGCGACGGCAAGCCGGTGTACCTGGCCAATCCCGCCCGCGCCTGCCGCAACTGCCAGGAACGCCTGCTCGACACGCGCCCGCCCGGCCCGCCGCCGCCGGACATGACCCGGCCGCCGGCCAATCGCCTGGCGACCGCCGGCAGCACGGACGCGCCCGCCGAGTCGGAGAGCGTCGACGGTGTCGGCGATGCGGTGCTGCCGGCCGACATCCACGACGGCGCCCGGCATGCGCCGGTGCTCGCCCCGCGGGTGATCGGTCCGCGCAACGACTACCTGATCACCTCGCTGATGAAGGACGTGATCCTGCGCGGCACCGGTTCGGCCGCGCGCGCGCTGGAGCGCCCCGACCTGGCCGGCAAGACCGGCTCCACCAATGACCATCGCGATGCCTGGTTCGTCGGCTTCGACGGCGAGTTGTCCACCGCGGTCTGGGTGGGTTTCGACGACTACAGCTCGCTCGGCCGCGGCGAATTCGGCGCCAAGGCGGCCTTGCCGGTGTGGATGCAGTACATGGGCGCGGCGCTGAAGGGGCTGCCGCCCAGCACGTTGCCGATGCCGCCCGGAATCAGTACGGTATGGATCAACCGCGAAAGCGGCCTGCCGACCGGTGCGGACGACCCCAACGGCATGAACGAGATGTTCAAGGTGGAAGACGTCGACCGCCTGCGCAGCCAGGCCGCCCAGCAGAAGGAGCAGGACAAGCAGCACGCCTACGAGATCTTCTGACCCGGGGGCAGGCGACGCCGCTCCCGGACGCCGCCATCCAATGTCGAGGAGTGCGTCATGTCCCGAGGCGAACACCACCGCATCCACGCCCATGACCGGCTGCAACGCAATCGCCTGCGCGTGGCCCAGGAAGCGGCCCGGCTGATGAGCGAGCACGGCATCCGCAATTTCCACCATGCCAAGCTCAAGGCCGCCGAACGGCTGGGCATACTCGACAGCCAGGCGCTGCCGCGCAACCTCGAGATCGAACAGGCGCTGCGCGAACACCAGCGCCTGTTCCTCGGCGACAGCCAACCCCAGCTGCTGCGCCAGCGGCGCGAGGCGGCGGTCGAGGCGATGACCTTCCTCGCCCCGTTCGAACCGCGCCTGGTCGGCGCCGTGCTCGACGGCACCGCCGACATGCATTCGGCGGTGTGCCTGCACGTGTACAGCGACGATGCCGAAGCGGTGGTGCGCTTCCTGCGCGAGCACGGCGTGCCGCTGGAAATGCAGGTGCGCCGCCTGCGCTACAGCCGCACCGAGCAGCCCGAGTACCCGGTGCTGCTGTTCGCCGCCGACGCCGTGCCGTTCGACCTCACCGTGCTGCCGCGCAACGCGCTGCGCCAGGCGCCGCTGGATCGCACCGACGACCGGCCGATGCGCCGCGCCGCGCTGGCCCAGGTGGAGATGCTGCTGGCCGAGGACGATGCCGACGAGGGCTTCGAACAGCGCCTGCGCGCCGCGTTGCGCTGACCGCGCCGAGCGCCAGATGCAGAACGCCCCGGCCAGGCCGGGGCGTTCTGCGCGAAACCGAGGATCAGCCCAAGCGGTGAATCAGCGCTTGCCGGCCGGCACGTAATCACGCACGTCGGCGCCAGTGTAGACCTGGCGCGGACGGCCGATGCGCGATCCGGGCGTTTCGTGCTGCTCGATCCAGTGCGCGATCCAGCCGGCGGTGCGCGCGATGGCGAACATCACGGTGAACATCTCGGTGGGGATGCCCAGCGCCTTGTAGATGATGCCGGAGTAGAAATCGACGTTCGGATACAGCTTGCGCTCGACGAAGTAGTCGTCCTTCAGCGCCGCCTCTTCCAGCTTCATCGCCACGTCCAGCATCGGATCGTTGACGCCCAGCTCGTCCAGCACCTTGTGGCACATCTCGCGAATGATCTTGGCGCGCGGGTCGAAGTTCTTGTAGACGCGGTGGCCGAAGCCCATCAGGCGGAAGCTGTCGTTCTTGTCCTTGGCGCGCAGGATCGCCGACTCGACGTTGTCCGGCGTGCCGATCTCCTCCAGCTGCTTGAGCACCGCCTCGTTGGCGCCGCCATGGGCGGGGCCCCACAGCGCGGTGATGCCGGCGGCGATCGAGGCATACGGGTTGGCGCCGGTGGAACCGACCAGGCGCACGGTGGAGGTGGACGCGTTCTGCTCGTGGTCGGCATGCAGGATGAACAGCAGGTCCAGCGCCTTGGCCGCCACCGGGTTCATCTGCAGCGGCTCGCTCGGCACCTCGAACATCATGTGCAGGAAGCGGGTGACGTACTCGAGGTTGTTGCGCGGGTAGCGCACCGGCCAGCCGATCGTGTAGCGGTAGCAGGCTGCCGCGATGGTCGGCATCTTGGCGATCAGGCGGATCGCCGCCATCTTGCGGTCGGCCGGGTCTTCCACGTCCAGCTTGTCGTGGTAGAACGCCGACAGCGACGCCACTGCCGCGGCGAGCATCGCCATCGGGTGCGCGTCGTGGTGGAAGCCCTGGAAGAAGTTCTTCTGCGCCTCGTGCATCATCGTGTGATGCGTGATGTCATGTTCGAACGTGTCGAACTCGGCAGCATTGGGCAACTCGCCGTTGAGCAACAGATAGGCCACTTCGAGGAAGCTGGACTTCTCGGCCAGCTGCTCGATCGGGTAACCGCGATACAGCAGCACGCCCTTGTCGCCGTCGATGTAGGTGATGGCACTCTTGGTGCTGGCAGTGCTGCCGAAGCCCGGGTCATAGGTGAAATGGCCGGTGTCCTTGTACAGCGTGCCGATGTCGATGCACGCGGCACCGAGCGTGCCGGAAACCAGCGGCAGTTCGCTGCTCTTGTGGCTCGATTCATCGACCAGCTTGACGGTCTTGGGGTCGGACACGGAAACCTCCTCGCATGTGGTTCGTCGCCGGCGACGACGGTGGGGACGTCATCGCGCGGCAAGGGAAAGGGTGGATGTCGGCAGCCGGGGAAAGCACGCGACGCAACCGATGCCGGAAACCGGCTGGAACAAGCTCCGCGAAGACTTGCGCCACTCTGCTGCAGGCATCGGGCCACTGCCCATTATCGCACAACGGCGGTCGCGCATTCGATGGCGAATGGTCGTACGCCGGGCACGAAAAAGACACGGGGCAAGCCTGCGCCTGCCCCGTGTCTCGAACCGCCCGCAACCCGGAGGGAGCGGAGGTAAAAGGGTTTATTCCTTGACCGAACCGGCGTAGCGGCGGCGGAACTTGTCCACGCGGCCACCCACGTCCAGGGTCTTCTGCTTGCCCGTGTAGAACGGGTGCGAATGGCTGGAGATATCCACCTTGATCAGCGGGTACTCATTGCCGTCTTCCCACTTGACGGTTTCCTTGCTGGACATGGTCGACCGGGTGAGGAACGAGAAATCGGACGACAGATCCTGGAACACCACCGGGGCGTAGTTCGGATGGGTATCGGCTTTCATGACAGACTCTGAATGCGGCGGTGAAAAGAGCGGCATTGTAGCGGGCAACGCCGGGAACGCGCAAGCACGGGGGTTCAGCCGGGCACCCCCAGCGCGCGCTGCACCATCGCGGCAAAGCGGGTGTGGTCGACCTCCAGCACGATGTTGGCCTGCGCCGGCCGGCCCAGGCGCCCTTTCCAGTCGACCACGGTGGCGCCGCGGGTCAGGCGGCCGTCCAGCTCTACCGCGACCGCGCGGCGTTCGCTGCGGGTGACGATGGTCGGGTCGAGCGCGACCGCCATCGCCAGCGCATCGGCCGCCACCAGCCCGTGGCGGTCGTGTTTGGCGTTGTAGCCCCGCGCGGTCGCCGCGATCTTGCCGAAGAACGCCGCGCGCCGGTCACCGGCAGCGAGCCAGCGGTCGAACTCCGCGTCGTCGAAGGCGTGGCGCAGGGTTGCCTCCCAGTCCACCAGGTCGAACGACGGGAACGCCTCGAACACGACGTGCGCAGCCTCGGGGTCGAAACCGATGTTGAACTCGGCCGGCACCCTGCCGG
The DNA here is from genome assembly GCF_052978405.1 of Rhodanobacter sp. UC4438_H5. NCBI lineage: Bacteria > Pseudomonadati > Pseudomonadota > Gammaproteobacteria > Lysobacterales > Rhodanobacteraceae > Rhodanobacter > Rhodanobacter sp. UC4438_H5. The sequence goes on along the minus strand of NZ_CM129672.1, from coordinate 3,459,050 downwards.
TATTGCCGTGGCCGGTCACCGCGCCGCCCATCACCACCAGCCGCTTCACCCGCTGCGGCAGGCCGGGGTCGAGCCGCAGCGCCAGCGCCAGGTTGGTCAGTGGCGCCAGTGCCACCAAGGTCAGCTCGCCGGGACGCTCGAGGGTCAGGCGCAGCAGCGCCAGCGCAGCGGACTCGGCGGCGACCGCGGCGGCGGGCTCGGCGAAGCCGACGTCGCCGAAACCGTCACGCCCATGCACGAACGCGGCATCTTCCTCCGGCGCACGGACCAGCGGCATGGCGCAACCGGCGAACACCGGCGTGGCCAGGCCAAGCAGGTCGACCAGCGTGCGTGCGTTGCGCAGGGTGTGCTCCAGGCCGACGTTGCCGGCGGCAATGCCGAGGCCGGCGATGTCGGCATGCGCGGCGGCCATCAGGATGGCGAGGGCGTCGTCGACGCCGGGATCGGTGTCGATCAGGAGTTGCGGCTTGGTCATGTGCATCGGGTTCCTGTCCAGCCGTCCAGTTTATGGGATGAAACGGCGGGGGGCGACTACTGCCGATGACCGCTCACGCATCTGCGAACCGCGCGGCGCCGCCGATCCAGCGCTCGATCAACCGGCTGGTCTGGTCGGGGAACTCGGCCAGCATGCGTTCGCCCACCGCCTGCACCGCGGGCAGCAGGTGCGCGTCGCGCGACAGGTCGGCGATGCGGAAGGCGAGTTGGCCGGTCTGGCGGGTGCCGAGCACTTCACCGGGGCCACGCAGTTCCAGATCCTTCTCGGCAATGCGGAAGCCGTCGCTGGTTTCGCGCATGACCTGCAGGCGCTCGCGCGCGAGCTGGCCCAGCGGCGGTTGATACAGCAGCACGCAGTTGGAGGCCACCGCGCCGCGGCCGACGCGACCACGCAACTGGTGCAGCTGTGCCAGGCCAAGCCGCTCGCTGTTCTCGATCACCATCAGGCTGGCATTGGGCACGTCGACGCCGACCTCGATCACCGTGGTGGCCACCAGCACGGCCAGCTCGCCGGCCTTGAACGCGTCCATCACCGCCTGCTTGTCCTTTGCCTTCATGCGGCCGTGGATCAGACCCACGGCAAAGCCCTCCAGCGCCGCGCACAACTCGGCGTGGGCGACTTCGGCCGCCTGCGCGCGCAGCTGCTCGGATTCCTCGATCAGGGTGCACACCCAGTACACCTGCCGCCCCTCGGCGCAGGCGGCATGGATGCGCTCGATCACTTCGGCGCGGCGCGCATTGGATACCGCGATGGTCTGCACCGGCGTGCGTCCGGGCGGCAATTCGTCGATCGACGAGACGTCGAGATCGGCATACGCGCTCATCGCCAGCGTGCGCGGAATCGGCGTGGCGGTGAGCACCAGTTGATGCGGCACCAGTCGGTCCTGGCGGCCCTTCTCGTGCAATGCCAGCCGCTGCTGCACGCCGAAGCGGTGCTGCTCGTCGACGATCACCAGGCCCAGCCGCGCAAATGCCACGCCCTCCTGCATCAAGGCGTGCGTGCCGATCACCACCGCCGCGCCGTCGGCCACGCGGGCCAGCGCCTGCCGGCGTGTCTTGCCGGTGACCTTGCCGGCCAGCCATTCCACCTCGATGCCCAGCGGCTGCAACCACTGCCGGAAGTTGCGCAGATGCTGCTCGGCCAGCAATTCGGTCGGTGCCATCAGGGCGGTCTGGTAGCCCGCGTGCACCGCGGCCAGCGTGGCCAGCGCGGCCACCACGGTCTTGCCGCTGCCGACGTCGCCCTGCACCAGGCGCAGCATCGGCTGGGCCTGCGCCAGGTCGCGCGCGACCTCCTCGCTCACGCGCTGCTGCGCCGCGGTGAGGCGGAACGGCAATGCGCGCAGCAATTGCCGATGCAGCTGCCGCGGTGCGCCCAGCACCGGCGCACGGCGTTGCCGCACCACGGCGCGCAGGCGCTTGAGGCTAAGGTGCTGGGTCAGCAACTCCTCGAAGGCGAGCCGCTGCTGGGCCGGGTGGCGACCGAGCAGCAACTGGCCCAGGTGCGCGTCCGGCGGTGGCCGGTGCACGTAGAGCAGCGCATCGCGCAGCGATGTCAGGCCGTGCGTGCGGCACAGCGCCGGCGGAATAAGCTCCAGTTGCCCGGCCGGCGGCAGCAGGGCCAGTGCCTTGCCGATCACCGCGACCAGGCGCTTCTGGCCCAGGCCCTCGGTAGTGGGATACACCGGACTGAGCTGCTCGTCGACCACCGAGGCTTCGCTGCCACCCAGGCGCTGGTAGCTCGGGTGCACCATCTCCAGCCCCTGCGCGGCGTGGCGCACCTCGCCGTAGCAGAGCAGCCGCGTGCCCGGCACCAGTTGTTCGGCCTGCGCGCGATTGAAATGGAAGAAGCGCAGCAGCAGGGTCTGCGCGCTGGCGTCGCCGATCGCCACCTTGAGTTGCGGGCGATGGCGGAAGCCGCGCTCGACGGCCTCGACCACGCCCTCGACCTGCGCGCGTTCCCCTGCGCGCAAGTCCGCGATCGCGGTGATGCGCGTCTTGTCCTCGTAGCGCAACGGCAGGTGGAACCACAGATCCTGCACCCGCGTCAGGCCGAGCTTGCCCAGCGACGCGACCAGCGCCGGGCCCACGCCGGGCAACGTGGCGAGCGGCGCGATGCCGGGGTCGGCAATGGCGGGAGAAACGGGACGGGCGTTGCGCGTGGCCATGAAACCCAAGCCTAACCGAGCATCCCCGTCAGTCGTAAGGATGCCGCCGCTGCGGGCTGTCGGCGACAGCCGCGACGTGGATCAGTCCAGCACCATGATCGCATCGACCTCTACCTGCGCCGCCTTCGGCAACGCGGAAACCTCGATGGTCGAGCGCGCCGGATACGGCTGCTGGAAGTATTCGGCCATCACCGCGTTGACGGCGGCGAAGTTGGCCAGGTCGGTGACATAGATGCCCACGCGCACGATCTGCGCCAGCGAGCCGCCGGCAGCCTGCGCCACCGCGGCGAGATTGTCGAACACCCGTCGCGTCTGCACGCCGATGTCGCCGTCGACCAGGCTGCCGGTGGTCGGGTCCAGCGGGATCTGGCCGGAAAAATAGACGGTGTTGCCGGCACGCACGGCCTGCGAATACGGGCCGATGGCGGCCGGTGCCTGGTCGGTGGCGATGATGTCGAAAGGCATGGCGTTTCCTTGGGGGCGGGAGTCGGGATTGGAGATTCGAAGGAGCGTGCTGCAGCCGATTGAGACCGCCGATGATAACTCGGCCCCGCTTCACTGCACGGCGCCCGCACCACTGCGATGCAAGGCCGGCGGGCGTTGCCCGCCCTACGCGCGGCATCGGTCGGAGCGACCTATTCCCTATTCCCTATTCCCTATTCCCCATTCCCTATTCCCGGTCATTACAACGGATACCGCCGCACCGCGCTGACCACGCCGGTGCGGCGCACGCGGCGGATCACGTCGGCCAGGTGCTTGCGGCTCTTCACTTCCATCGAGAACAGCAGCGTGGCCGCCGAGGCATCGCGCTCGACGTACTCGACGTTCTCGATGTTGGAATCGGCCGCCGCAATCGCCGCCGCCACGGTGGCGAGCACGCCCGGGCGGTTGATCACCTCGATGTGCAACTGCGCGCGGTAGTCGCCCTTGACGTCGCGATCCCACTCGATCGCCACCAGCCGTTCCGGCGAGCGGCGCAACTCGACCACGTTCGGGCACTCCACGCGATGCACCACGATGCCCTTGCCGGAGGACAGGTAGCCGACGATGTCGTCGCCGGGCAGCGGGTGGCAGCAGTTGGCGAAGCTGAGCACGCCGCGCTCGCCGCCGCTGATGCGGATCTTCTCCTGCGCCAGCGCCACGCCTGCCTTGGAGCCGGCGGCCTTCTTCCAGCGCGAGCCCAGCAACTGGCGCGCGACCACGTCAGGCATGCGGTTGCCCAGCGCGATGTCGGAGAGCAGCTCCTCCAACCGCTTGAACTTGGAGGTCTTCAGGAAGCGGTCGAGCGTCGTCGGCGCGATCGCGTCGAGGCTGCTGCCGAGCGCATCCAGCGCGCGATCCAGCATCCGGTGGCCGAAATCGACCGCGTCCTCGTGCTGCAGATGTTTCAGGTACTGGCGGATCGCGGTGCGCGCCTTGCCGGTGACCACCACCTCCAGCCACGCGGGGTTGGGCACGGCCGAGGGCGCGGTGATGATTTCCACCAGCTGGCCCGATTCGAGCCGGCTGCGCAGCGGGGTGAGTTTCTTGTCCACGCGCGCGGCCACCGCGTGGTCGCCCACGTCGGTGTGCACCGCGTAGGCGAAATCCAGCGCAGTGGCATGGCGCGGCAGCGAGAGGATGTCGCCGCGGGGGGTAAACAAATAGACCTCGTCGGGGAACAGGTCGATCTTGACGTTCTCGATGAACTCCGAGGAGGACACCGTGTTCGCCGAACTGTCCACCATCGACGCCAGCCATTCGCGCGCGCGCACCTGGGCACTGTTGGCCGGGCCCGAATCGGTCTTGTAGGCCCAGTGCGCCGCCACGCCGCGTTCGGCCACGGAATCCATTTCGGCGGTGCGGATCTGCACCTCGATCGGCGCGCCGAACGGCCCGAGCAGCACCGTGTGCAGCGACTGGTAGCCGTTCGCCTTGGGGATCGCGATGAAATCCTTGAAGCGCCGGTCCACCGGCTTGTACAGCGCGTGCACCGCACCAAGCGCCACGTAGCAGCTGGTGGCGCTGTCGACCACCACGCGGAAACCGTACACGTCCATCAGCTGCGCGAACGTCTTGTGCTCGTTGCGCATCTTCGAGTAGATGCTCCACGGCGACTTGATCCGGCCGACCACGTGGGCGCTCAGATGCTCGGACGCCAACTGCGTGGTGAGCGCGGTCTCGATCTTGCTCATCACCTCGCGGCGATTGCCCAGCGCGGCGCGGATGCGCTCGCTGATGACCCGGTAGCGGTCCGGATACAGCGCGCGGAAACCTAGATCCTGCAGCTCGGCCTTGAACTTGTTCATGCCCAGGCGCTGCGCGATCGGCGCGAAGATCTCCAGCGTCTCGCGCGCGATGCGGCGGCGCGAACCCTGGTCCTTGGCGCCCAGCGTGCGCATGTTGTGCAGGCGATCGGCCAGCTTGATGAGGATCACGCGGATGTCGCGCGCCATCGCCAGCAGCATCTTGCGGAAGCTTTCCGCATCGGCTTCCTGGCGCGTGCCGAAGCGCATCTTGTCCAGCTTGGTGACGCCGTCCACCAGCTCGGCCACCACCTCGCCAAACTCGCCGGCCAGCGCTTCGCGGCTCAGTTCGGTGTCTTCCAGCGTGTCATGCAGGATGGCCGCGATGATTGTTTCGGCATCCAGCCCCAGCTCGGCCAGGATGCTGGCCACTGCCACCGGGTGGGTAATGTACGGCTCCCCGCTCTTGCGCTCCTGCCCCGCATGCGCCTGTGCGCCGACGGCGTACGCACGCAACACCAGGGTGACTTGTGCGGGGGGCAGATAAGCGATGCGCTCTTTCAGCGCCAGCACGTAGGGTGGCCAGGCGGCCGGATCGACCGGAGCCGGTGGAGCGGTCGCGGGCATCGGTGCCTGGCGCCGGCTCAGGCGCCCACCCCGGAAGCGAGGTGTCCGGAGACTGTCGGGCGCGCGCGCTTGCTCATGCCCTGCAAGGCATGATCGCGGCAGCGCCGGCAGTCATCGCCCATCAGTCGTCGCCGCCCTTGGAAAGGTCGTCGTCGACTTCCGCGGCGGCCCACTCCAGCGCTTCGCGCTCGGCGCGCTCGCGCTCGGCCTTGTCGATCTGGTCGATCGTGGCCTGGTCGATGCGACGGGCCGCGATCTCGCGCAGCGCCAGCACCGTGGGCTTGTCGTGGTCGGGGTTGACCGCCGGTTCGGCACCCTTCTCGAGCTGTCGTGCGCGCTTGGTGGCCATCAGGACCAGCTCGAATCGGTTGTCGACCACCTCGAGGCAGTCCTCCACGGTAATGCGTGCCATGTGAAATCCTTCGGAGAATAGTGACTTATACGGTCGACCAGTGTAGCCAGCAGGTGCTTTGCTGGCAATGCGGGCGACGCGTATCATGGTGGGCTGGCCGCGAATACGGCTGCATTCACGAAAGCGGCCCGAAAGCCGTGCAAGATATAAAACCAGACAGTACACTTATACTGTCCCCGACGCGAATCCCCACCGCACGATGCCCTCATTGCCTCGCCCCCATTCCATGAGCCGCTGGTTGGCGGTGCTCGCGATCGCCTTGCTGGCGGGCTGCGCCATTGCCAAGCCGCGCACCGACGACCCGCTGGAGAAGTACAACCGCGAGGCGTACCAGTTCAATACTGCAGTGGACAAAGTGGCCATACGGCCGGTGGCGCTGGTCTACCGCAAGGTCACCAACCCGCCGGTGCGGCGTTCGTTCAGCGACTTTTTCACCAATATCCGCACCCCGGTCACGGTCGCCAACGACCTGCTGCAGGCGCGGCCCAAGCAGGCCCTGCAGAGCACTGCCCGTTTCCTGGTCAACCTCACCCTGGGCATCGGCGGTTTCTTCGACCCGGCCAGCCAACTGGGACTGCCGATCGAGGACAACGACTTCGGCATCACGCTGGCACGCTGGGGTGCGCCGGAAGGCGATTTCCTGATGCTGCCGCTGTTCGGCCCCAGTACCGCACGCGACATGTGGCGGATGCCGGTGGACAGCTATTTCTTCGATCCGCTGAGCCTGTACGCCGCCAACCACCACTACAACGGCCTGCAGTACGCGCCGCAGGCGATGTATCTGATCACGCTGCGCTCGCGCGCGATCGACGCGGAGAGTTTCCTGCAATCGGCCTACGACCCGTACGTGTTCATCCGCGACGCCTACCGGCAACAGCGCCTGTACAAGCTTTACGACGGCAACCCGCCGGCGGCGCTGATCGAACGGATGCAGGGACTGGATACGCCCGGCTTCGACCCGGACGAGCTGCTGGAACAGCAGCACGATTGGGAAAAGGGTCACCCCAAGCAGGACGACCAGCACTGAGCCCTGCGGGCACGACTCACGCCAGCAGCGTATCGACCTCGCAGACCTGGGCCAGCGCCTGCATGCTGGCCGGCATCCCGACCACCCGCAACGGACGACCTCGCCGGTTCGCTTCCGCGGCGGCAGCCAGCACGCAGGCCAGGCCGGCGCTGTCGCAATGACTGACGCCCGCCAGGTCCAGTTGCGTCACCTCGCCATCCAGCGCCGCGCGCATGGCTGCGAGCGCAGCCGCGGCGGTGCCGAAATCAAGCACGCCGTTCACCGCCAGGACAGTCGGCGCCACGATGTCCAGGCGGAAACCCGTGGGCGCGTTCACTGGCTGTCCTTGCTGTCCTTGTCGAGCGTGTCGAGTGCCTTCTCGCCCTGGGTTTCCAGGTTGGTGATCAGCTGCTCGATGCCGACCTTGCGGATCTCCGCGTCCACCTGGTTGCGGTAATTGGTGACGTAGGAGATGCCTTCGATGATCACGTCGTACGCCTTCCAGTCGCCGCTGCGGCTCTTGCGGAACGCGTAGTCGATCGACACCAGCTTGCCGTCGTCCAGCACCACCTGGGTGCGCACCACGGTGCGCTTGTCGTTGAGGTCGCCGTTGAACGGCAGCACCTTGACCTTGCCGCGGGTGTAGTTGAGCAGACCCTCGGCGTAGCGATGGGTGATCGAGTTGTAGAACGCCTTGGCGAAGCGGTCGCGCTGTGCCGGGGTGGCCTCGCGTGCATGCCGGCCGAGCACGAGGATCGAGGCGTAGTCGATGTCGAAGTGCGGCAGGAACACGTCGTCGATGATGGCGATCAGTTTTTCCTTGTCGCGCTTGAGCTCGTCGCGGTGACCCTCGATCGCGGTGGCCAGCTGGTCGGCGATGCCCTGCACGATCTGCACCGGGGTCTGCTGGACGGCCGCCGGCGCGGCGGCCGTGGCCGCATCCTGGGCGAACGCCGGGGCACCGACCACAACAGTGGCGAACGCAAGGGCGGTGGCAAGGGCCAGTCTGCGCAGCATGGGGTTACTCCTTGGGGCATGGCCGGCGGCAGGCGCCGCCGACGGGGATTCGATGGGGTTCTACTGCTTGCCGCTGCCGGCGTCCTTCTTGTCGCCGGGCGAACCGTTGACCAGGAACTTGCCGATCAGATCCTCCAGCTGCATCGCGGACTGGGTCAGGATCATCTCGTCGCCGTTCTTGAGCACGTCGGGCGAGCCGCCCGGCTGGATCGCAACATACTGGCTGCCGATCAAACCGCTGGTGAACACCGCGGCGGCCGAATCGTCGGGAATCTGGTCGTAGCGCTTGTCGATCGCCAGGATGACCTCGGCGTTGAGCTTGGTCGGGTCGGCGCGCACCGATTGCACGCTGCCGATCACCACGCCGGCCATCTTCACCGGCGCGCCCGCCGACAAGGTGCCCACGTTGGTGAAATCGGCCTTGACCGTGTAGCTGCCGCCGATGTTGTCGACCACGCCGCCGGCGCCGAAGAACTTGCCCAGCATCTCCTCCAGCGGCTGCGACGACTTGGTCCGCGCCAGCGTGCCGCCGGCGGCCACCATCTGTTTCGCGCTGCCGTAGTCGATGCCCACGTACTGGTCGCCGAGCAGGCCGCTGGTGAAGATCGTCGCCACCGAATCCTGCGGGATGTGGTCGTAGCGCTTGTCGATGGACAGCTTCACCTCGGCCGCGTCGCGCCCCGGCGCCAGCGTGATCGCCTGCACCTGGCCCACGCGCACGCCGGCGATCTTCACCGGCGCGCGCTCCTTCAGCTGGCCGATGTTGGTGAACTGCGCGGTGACGTCGTAGCTGTCGCCCTGGCGCACGTTGTTGGCCACCGAGCTGGTCTGCGTCGCCAGGTAGGCCAGCGCGGCGAAGCCCAGCACGATGAACAGGCCGGTGCCGACGGCATAGGAACTTCTCGGTTGGCTCACGGCAGAATCCTCGGAAAACGATGGGTCATGGCAGTCACATCAGGAAGGCGGTGAGGACGAAGTCGAGCGCCAGGATGGCGATCGACGAGGCGACCACGGTACGGGTGGTGGCGTACGCCACGCCCTCGCTGGTCGGCGGCGTGGTGAAGCCCTGGAACACCGCGATCAGCGCCACCACCGCGCCGAAGGCCAGGCTCTTCAGCAGCACGCCGTTGACGATGTCGGTATGCACGTCGACCTGGGCGGTCATGTTCGACCAGAACGTGCCGTTGTCGATGCCGAGCCAGGTCACGCCGACCAGGTGGCCGCCGAAGATCGCCATGGCGCAGAACACGCAGCACAGCAGCGGCATCGCGATCAGGCCGGCCAGGAAGCGCGGCGTGGCGACGTAGGCGATCGGGTCGACCGCCATCATCTCCATCGCGGAAATCTGGTCGGTGGCGCGCATCAGGCCGATCTCGGCGGTGATCGCGGTGCCGGCGCGCCCGGCGAAGAGCAGCGCGGTGACCACCGGCCCCAGCTCGCGGTACACCGACAGCGCCACCACCATGCCGCTGGCCGAGGTGCCGCCGAAGATCGACAGCACGTGGTACAGCTGCAGCATCAGCACCATGCCGACGAACAGGCCGCAGACCATGATGATGGTCAGGCTCATGGCGCCGACAAACCACAGCTGACGGACGGTTTCGCGCAGGTAGCGGAAGCTGCGCGGGATCGCCGCCAGCAGGGTCAGCAGAAACAGGCCGCAGCCGCCGATCTGCGCCAGCGACTGGGTCAACACGTTGCGGGGTTGCGGGGCGTGCGCGTTCATTTCGTTGCCTCGGCAAAGCCCAGCGCGGCGGCGTAGTCGCCAGCCGGGTAGCGGAACGGGATCGGGCCGTCCGCTTCGCCGCCGAAGAACTGCCGCGTCCACGGCGAGCCGTCGTCGGCGATCGTCGCCGGGTTGCCCTGTGCCACCACCTTGCCGTTGGACAGCAGGGCCACGTGGTGGGCGATGCGCTGCACCGCGGGCAGTTCGTGCGAGACCAGCACGCTGGTGATGCCGAGGGTCTGGTTCAGCGTCTGGATCAGCTTCAGCACCTGGTTCAGCGCCACCGGGTCCAGCCCCACGAACGGCTCGTCGTACAGGATCAGCTGCGGGTCGAACACGATCGCCCGCGCCAGCGCCACTCGCCGCGCCATGCCGCCGGACAGCTCGTTCGGCATCAGCCGCGCCGCGCCGCGCAGACCCACCGCCTGCAGCTTCATCAGCACCAGGTTGCGGATCAGCACCTCCGGCAGTTTCGTGTGCTGGCGCAGCGGGAACGCCACGTTCTCGAACACGTCGAAATCGGTCAGCAGTGCGGAGTTCTGGAACAGGTAGCCCACGCCCTCGCGCAGCTTGTACAGCTCCTCGCGCGACAGCTCGGCGACATTGTGGCCGTCGACGTGGACACTGCCGGCATCGGCGCGCATCTGCCCGGTGATGTGCTTGAGCAGGGTGGTCTTGCCGGTGCCGCTGGGGCCCATGATCGAGGTGATCTTGCCGCGCGGAATGTCGAGATCCAGCGTGTCGAAGATGGTCTTGCCGTTGAGCACCGTGGTCAGCCCGCGGATGCGCACCAGGGTGGCGTCGTCAGGCGTGGCGCGAGCGGTTTCGTTCATGGGCGGCAAAGGAGGTGGGTAAGCGGACAAGGTAGCGGAAGCGTCGGACTAAGACCATGCGCAGGCGCCGCGGTTCAACCGGCCTCGCCGTCCAGCAGTTCGGCGATCAGCGCCTCGTGCCGGCGCAGTTGCAGCGCGCCGCGCAGGCGCACCGCGCGCACGATCGCCTGCAGATCGTCCAGCGCCGTTTCGAAGCGGTCGTTGACGATGATGTAGTCGAACTCGTGGGCGTGGGCGATCTCGCCGCGCGAGTTGCGCAGCCGGCGTTCGATCACCTCGGCACTGTCCGACCCGCGGCCGCGCAGGCGCCGTTCCAGTTCCGCCCGCGACGGCGGCAGGATGAACACGCTGACACAGTCGGGCTTGCTCGCGCGGATCTGCTGCGCACCCTGCCAGTCGATCTCCAGCAGCACGTCGCGCCCCTGCGCCAGCAGCTTCTGCACGGTGTTGCGCGAGGTGCCGTAGAGGTTGCCGTGCACCTCGGCATGCTCCAGGAAGATGCCTTCCGCGACCTGCTGCTCGAACACTTCGCGCTCGACGAAATAGTAGTGACGTCCGTACAGCTCGCCCGACCGCGGTGGTCGCGTGGTGTGCGACACCGACAGCGAAATCGCGCTATCGCGCTCCAGCAGCGCATTGACCAAGGTCGACTTGCCGGCGCCCGAAGGCGCGGCAACCACGAACAGCGTTCCGATTTCCATCATGGTGACAAGCAACCTTTCGCGTGCCTCGTCATGCCCGGCAAGCTCCATGGCAAACGCGCTTGCATCGAATCAAGCCACCATGGAGGGCATCGCACATCACAGGCCGGCCCGAGTAAAGACCAAGCCGCTGACGGAATGTGCAGCGGCGACATCCTCCAAGGTTCGCTTGCCGGCATCATTGGTGTAAAGACGCGAGCGTGCGGTCGCCGGATCCTTGAACACCGCAGCCTCGGACGGAACGGCGTTGGCGAGAAACGCTTCCCGGCCCACCGTGCCACCGGGGCGCGTTTCGGATCGCTCGCGGTCTATGCACGGCACGAGGTGCGTGGCGTTGAAGAAGTACTCGACCTCGCCGTCGACATCGAGCTCCAGCAACTGCCCGAAATCAGCCAGGAACCCGCCCAGCGTGGCGAACGCCTTGGAATTCAACACCAACGCCCCGGGGACAAAGGGGCTGACGTCGCTTCGTGGCAGGCGCTTCCGGCGCTTGTCGGCGTACACCTGCAGCTTTGGTCGCTCGTGCCAATGCAGAACATTGCCATTGCCACCGAAGCGCTTCATCGCGCCCATGACCTGTTCGGCCTGCGGCACCACCAGCATCGCCATCCGGTCGGCTGGGCCAGCCTTGATCTCCCAGACTGTCATGCCCCGTCTCCCGACCGGTAGGGGAAGGTTCCGTCAAGCAGCTGCGTCTTGATTCCCCGAAGCGCTTCGCGTCCTGCCTGACTGTGCTCCGCACCCTGATCAATGTCGACCAGTCGCGCATAGACCTCAAGATGGTAGAGCCCTGTATGCAAAACCGAGTGCTTGATGGCGTCAGGCATGCCGGTGACGATGCTTTTCTTGAAGCGGGGCAGATAGACGCCATTGTCAACGTCATTGATGGCGATACCCCAGCCAAACAGCAATTCCTGCGACGGAAAAGCTCGCGAGTCTCCATGGGCCACGATGTGGTGGGCCGCGGCGCCCTTCGGCCGGTCGATATTTGCCGACGCCAAGTTCCGCGCCAAGTCAGTCGAGTGTCTCGCACCCTCGCGTCTGGCGTCTGCCAGAAGCCGCTCTGCATTTGCGGGCAGCGTCACTCCATTCCGGTAACGGACCTCCGCTTTCGCGGCCTCGAGGATGACATCATTGACGGCAGCGTTCGGGTTGAGCCCGCCTACTAAGCGAGCCGCATTCACCCTGAGCTGCGCCGTGGTGCGCCGTGGTTGGCGCAACCCCCCGCGGGGCGCACCAGGCCTTCCGTCTCTTGCCATGCCCATCTCCAGAACGCATGCATTTGAAACCACAACCGCGGCTCGATCCGGGCCGGCCGGCACTACTCGATGTTCTGCACTTGTTCGCGCATCTGCTCGATCAGCACCTTGAGCTCGACCGCCGCGTTGGTGCTGCGCGCGTCGACCGACTTGGAACCGAGCGTGTTGGCCTCACGGTTGAACTCCTGCATCAGGAAATCCAGCCGGCGGCCGACCGGTTCGGCCAGGCCCAGCACGCGGCGCGTCTCGGCGATGTGGGTGGCGAGCCGGTCCAGCTCCTCGTCCACGTCGCTGCGGGTGATCTGCAGCACCAGCTCCTGTTCCAGCCGGCCCGGCTCGACCGGCTGCTTGAGGTCGGCCAGCCGGGTTTCCAGCCGGGTGCGCAGCGCGGTGCGGATCTCCGGCATCCAGCCGCGCACCTCGGCGACCACGCGCTCGATCGCGTCGAGCCGCTCGTGCAGGATCGCGCCCAGCTTCTCGCCCTCGCGTTCGCGGGTGGCCGCCAGCGCATCCAGCGCGCGGTCGAGCACGTCGAACAGCGCGGTTTGCTGCGCTTCGGGATCGACCTCGGCCTGCTGCATCACGCCCGGAAAGCGCAGCAGCTCGGTGAACTGCACCTGCAGGCCGGGGAACAGCGCGGCCATGTCCAGGTTCAGCTCGGACAGCCGCGCGAGCAGTGCGCCGTTCACCTGCAACGCCTCGCCGCGCCCCTCGCCCGCGCGACGCACGGTGAGGTCCAGCTTGCCGCGCGACAGCTTCGCCGCCACCCGCTCGCGCAACTGCGATTCGAACGCGCGCAGGTCGTCCGGCAAGCGCGGGCTCAGCTCCAGGTAGCGATGGTTGACCGTGCGCAGCTCGCAGCTGAGCGTGCCCGCGGGGCCGGTGGTTTCGGCACTGGCGTAGGCCGTCATGCTGCGGATCATCGGCGCCTTCCGGACATCGGGGAAAGGACGCAATGGTAAACTCTCCGGTCCCCCTTGCCCAATCCGGCCACCCTTCATGAATCCCAGCCGCCCCAGTGGCCGCGCCAGCGACCAGCTGCGCACCGTCAGCCTCGAACGTCATTACACCCGCCACGCCGAAGGCTCGGTGCTGGTCAGCTTCGGCGACACCCGCGTGCTGTGCACCGCCAGCATCGAGGATCGCGCGCCGGCCTGGCTGCGCGGCAAAGGCGAGGGCTGGATCACCGCCGAATACGGCATGTTGCCGCGCGCCACCAACACCCGCACCCAGCGCGAGGCCGCCCGCGGCGGCCAGGGCGGCCGCACCATGGAAATCCAGCGGCTGATCGGCCGCAGCCTGCGCGCCTGCGTCAACCGCCAGGCGCTGGGCGAGCGGGTGATCACGCTGGACTGCGACGTGCTGCAGGCCGACGGCGGCACGCGCACGGCGGCGATCACCGGGGCCTATGTGGCCCTGGTCGATGCGGTGAACCTGCTGATGAAGCGCGAGAACCTCAAGCGCAACCCGATCGTGGGCGCGGTCGCCGCGGTCTCGGTCGGCATCTACCAGGGCGTGCCGGTGCTCGACCTCGACTACGCCGAGGATTCGGACTGCGACACCGACATGAACGTGGTGATGAACGACGGCGGCGGCTTCATCGAAGTGCAGGGCACCGCCGAAGGCCACGCCTTCCGCCGCGACGAGATGGACCAGATGCTGGCGCTGGCCGAAAAAGGCATCGGCGAACTGGTCGCCGCGCAGCGCGCGGCGCTCGCACTCTGACATGCGGCGCATCGTCCTCGCCAGCAGCAACCGCGGCAAGCTCGCCGAGTTCCATGCCCTGCTCGCCAACGCCGGCTTCGAGGTGGTGCCGCAGGCCAGCCTCGGCGTGGACGACATCGAGGAAACCGGCCTCACCTTCGTGGAGAACGCCGTGCTCAAGGCACGCCACGCCGCCCGCGCCAGCGGCTTGCCCGCGCTGGCCGACGACTCCGGTCTGTGCGTGGACCACTTGCGCGGCGCGCCCGGCCTGTACTCGGCGCGCTATGCCGGCAACCACGGCGACAACGCCGCCAACAACGCGAAGCTGCTGCGCGAACTGGACGGCGTGCCGACGGAACGACGCGGCGCGTTCTTCATCTGCGTCCTGGCGCTGCTGCAGCACGCCGACGACCCCGCGCCGCTGATCGCAGAAGGCCGTTGGCACGGTCGCGTGCTCGACGCCCCGCGCGGCACGCAAGGTTTCGGCTACGACCCGCTGTTCCTGCCACACGGGCAGACCCTCGGCGCCGCCGAACTCGAGCCGGCGCTGAAGAACCGCCTCAGTCATCGTGGCCAGGCGCTGGCGAAACTGCACGACCGCCTGCGCGAACTTCGCCCATGAGCATCGTCTCGCCGCCGCTGTCGCTGTACGTGCACATGCCGTGGTGCGTGAAGAAGTGCCCGTACTGCGACTTCAACTCGCACGGCCTGCGCAGCGAGCCGCCGCCGTACGCCGATTACATCGACCACCTGCTGGCCGATCTCGACGCCGACCGCGCCGACTTCGCCGCGGCGCTGGAGGGCCGCGCGGTCATCAGCGTGTTCTTCGGTGGCGGCACGCCCAGCCTGTTCGCGCCGGAGCTGATCGCGCGCCTGCTCGACGGCGTGCGCGAGCGCCTGCCGCTGGCCGACGACGCCGAGGTCACCCTGGAAACCAATCCCGGCACGGTCGAGCACGGCCGTTTCGACGGCTATCTCGCCGCCGGCGTGAACCGCATCTCGTTCGGCGTGCAGAGCTTCGACGACGACAAGCTGAAGCGGCTCGGCCGCATCCACTCGGCCGGCGAAGCCGAAGCCGCGGTGAAATCCGCGCAGGACGCCGGCTACGCCAACATCAACCTCGACCTGATGTACGCGCTGCCGAAGCAGGAACTGGACGGCGCACTGGCCGACGTCGAGCGCGCCATCGCGCTCGGGCCCACGCACATCTCGCACTACCAGCTCACGCTGGAGCCGAATACGGTGTTCGCCGCCAACCCGCCACCGCTGCCCGACGACGACCACGCCTGGGCAATGCAGGAAGCCTGCGAGGCGCGCCTGGCCGAAGCCGGCTACGGCCAGTACGAAATCTCCGCCTACGCGCAGCCCGGCCGGCGCTGCGCACACAACCTCAACTACTGGCGGTTCGGCGACTACCTCGGCATCGGCGCCGGGGCCCACGGCAAGCTCAGCGACGCCGGCAGCAGCCAGATCCACCGGCGCTGGAAAACGCGCGGCCCGCGCGCGTACATGGGCGAACCCGGCGGCGCGGGCCGGATCGGGGGCGACCACGTGGTCGCCCCCGCCGAGCTGCCGTTCGAGTACATGCTCAACGCGCTGCGCCTGATCGACGGCGTGCCGATGGCCGATTTCCCCGCGCGCACGGGGCTGGCGCCGGAGAGGATCGCCGCGGCGCTGGCCGCCGCCCGCGACCGCGGCTGGCTGCATGGCGACGCGCAACGCCTGCAGACCACCGCGCTGGGCCAGCGCTTCCTGAACGACGTGATCGCAAGCTTCCTCGACTGACGCGCTCGCGGCGATGGCATAGCCCCGGCAAGCAGCATAGACTTGGCCAACCCGGGGAAATCACAGGTTTTGCATGGACGTCGGACAAGACCGGCGACGCATGTCGGCATCGCGCGGCACGGCCCAGTTCAATCAGGGGCGGTGGCCGGCGCGTGCCCAGCAATTGATCGAGACCGCCTACACCCTGTGCGTGGAAGGTCTCCACGAACCCGTGCGCCGCTGCATCGGCGAATTCGAGAAGCAGCTCTTCGCGCTGGCCGACCACGCGCACCGATCCGACGAGCAGCACGAGTGCTTCGCCAGCCGCCAACGCGTGCTGCAGGGGCAGAACGCGCTGGTGCAGGCGTTCATGGAAGAACTGGGCAAGGCGCTCAATGAGCTTGACCGCCATGCACACCGGCCCGCCGATGCGGAAACCGCGGCCACCGCCAGTCCGTGGCAGACGCTGGAACTGCTCGACCCCGGCGTGCAGGAGATGACGATGGCGCTGGACCAGCTCGGCGCCCGCGGCGACGCACGCCATGGTCGCGCGCTGTACGAACTGGGCCATCGCCTGGCGGTGCTGATCGGCGCGCCGCCGCTGGAAGGCGCATCGCTGCCACTTGGCCCGCATGCGCTGGCCAAGGCATTCCACCAGGCCAGCGCCGCGCTGGAGCTGCCACTCAAGCACCAGTTGTTGTTGCTGCAGCACTTCGACCAGTGCGTGCTCCCTGCGCTGAGCGAGCTCTACGGCACCATCAACCTGCGCTGGCAGTCCGACGGCATCCTGCCGCAGCTGCGCAGCGTGCCGGCACCGCGCCACGTCAACAAGCGCCCGCGCCAGGGCACGGGCGAGATCGGCGCCGCCAGCGAAACCCCCGCCGCGCCGGCAGAAGCTGCCGCCAAGCCGGCGACCGGCGGCGCCCCGGAAGATTCCATCCACGTGCTGGAATCGCTGCGCGACCTGCTGTCGCAGCGGCGCGCCGGCCAGGGCACGGGCAGCGGCGAAGCCGCCGGGCCGGCCGCCAGCGAGGAAGAACTGCAATCGGCGCTGGGCGCGCTGCAACAACATCTGGCCAAGGTCACCGACCACGCCAGCCGCGAACTGCGCAGTGCCGCGCGCCTGCGCGAGGAGCTGCTGACCCAGCTCAACCTCGGCAAGCCTGCCGGCGCGCCGCGCACCCAGCTCACCAGCGAACAGGGCGACACGGTGGAGCTGGTCGCCGAACTGTTCGAGCAACTGGGCCAGCAACTGCAGCAGGGCAGCAACGCCCGCGGCCTGCTCGGCAACCTGCAGCTGCCGGTGCTGCGCGTGGCGGTGGCCGACCACGACTTCTTCGAGCAGCGCGACCATCCCGCGCGCAAGCTGCTCGACACCGTCGCCGCCGCCGCCAACGACTGGCTCGACGGCAGCGACGACGAGAGCAACCGTCCGCTGGCCAGCAAGCTGGAGCAACTGGTCAGCCGCGCCAACCAGGAGCCGCCCAGCGCCGGTCTCTACACCACGCTGCTGGCGGATATCGAACACCATCTGGCGCTGCTGACGCGCAAGGCGCAGGCCGCCGAGCGGCGCCACGTCGAAGCGGCGCAGGGCCGCGAACGGCTGGACCAGGCGCGCCATCGCGCCGGCGAGCTGATGGCGGACCGCTTCGCGCAATCGCCGCCGCGCGGACTGCTGCGCGCCCTGCTGGACCGCGCCTGGTCCGACGTGCTCGCGCTGACCCTGCTGCGTCATGGCGAGGACAGCCCCGCGTTCAAGGCGCAACTGGCGATCACCGACCAGTTGCTCGGCCGCCTGCCGGTGCCCGACCCGCGGCAGCTGCAGCAGGAAGTGGAAAGCGGCCTGCAGCAGATCGGCATGCACGCGGAGGAATCGGTGCAGGTGGCGCAACGCCTGCTCGGCGTCGGTACGCCCGATCCGGCCAGCGAGCTGCCCAGCGCCACCGATCTCGCGCTGCGACTGAAGCAGCACCAGCGCCTGGGTGAACAGCAGGCCAGCCACGAAGCCGCGATCGCCAGCCCGATCGTCAAGCCGACGCCGCCCCGGCCCGCAACGACAACGGCGACATCGACCCGACCACCGGCGGTCGATCCGCGCGAGGCGCGCATCGAGCAACATCTGCGCAAGTTGCCGTTCGGCAGCTGGTTCGAGTTCATCGACCCCGCCAGCGGGCAGATCGCGCGACGCAAGCTGGCCTGGTATTCGCCGATGTCGGGACGCTGCCTGCTGGTCAGCCGGCGCGGCCAGCGCGGCGAGGAGATGACCATGGCCCAGCTCGCCCACGAAGTTGCCCGCGGCCGCGTCTGCGAAGTGCCGGCCGAGCCGGAAAGCCTGCTCGACCGCGCGTGGCGCGGCCTCACCGGCAGCCTGCGCCAGGCCGCCGCAAGCGGGCGCAGCGGCAAACCCGCGGAGTTCCGGCACCGATGAATCCGCCCAACAGCCCCGCCAACCAGCGTCGTGCGCCGCGCAAGCGGGCGCCCGGCAACGCCATCGTCACCGACGTGATCCGCGGCGAGCCGATCGGCCACCTGGGCAACCTGTCCAGCACCGGCCTGCTGCTGATCACCTCGCAGGCACCGCGCAGCGAGGCGCTGTACCAGGTACGCATCGACCTGCCCGCCACCGGCCGCGCGCTGGTGCAGTCGCAGCCGATCGAGGTGGGTATCCAGGAGCAATGGCACGAGCACGCCGCCAGCTCCGGCCAGATCTGGGCCGGCTACCGGATCATCGCCATCACCGACATCGACGCAGCGCGCCTGGAAAGCTGGCTGGCGCAGGCGTAGGCGCACTGGCCGCATCACCTCCACTGGAACTGCCGACCTGCGGGCGTCATCATGGCGATTCGTCTTTGCTGATTCGCCGGGCCTTTCCCGTGCGCCTGCCGGGAGTTCTCCATGCATGATCGACTCGCCACGCTTTATCCCGCGCACCTGGCCACGGTGCAGCACCATGCCGAGCAGGCGCTCGCCCGCGGCGGCTTCGACCACCTGCTGATTGCCGCCGGCATGCCCGGCGTCAAGTTCCTCGACGACAATCACTACCCGTACGCCGTCAGCCCGCCATTCAAGCACTGGTTGCCGTTGACCGACGCGCCGGGCAGCTGGGTCGCGTACACCCCGGGCCGCAAGCCGAAGCTGATCTTCCTGCAGCCGCGCGACTACTGGCACGTGGTGCCGGATGCGCCCGCCGGCTACTGGGTGGACGGCTTCGAGATCGTCGTGGTGCGCACCGCCGAGGAAGCGGTGGCCGAGCTGCCGCAAGGTCGCTGCGCCAGCATCGGCGAAGCGAACGCCGCCGTCGCCGGCATCGCGTTCAACAACCCTCCCGCGGTGCTGGATTACCTGCACTACCACCGCGCGTACAAGACGCCGTACGAGCTGGAACTGATGCGCGCGGCCAGCCGCATCGGCACGCGCGCGCATCGCGCGGCCGAACAGGCATTCCGTGCCGGCGCCAGCGAGCTGGGCATCCATCAGGCCTACCTGGCGGCGGCTGGCCAGATCGACGCCGAACTGCCCTACTCCAGCATCGTGGCGCTGAACGAGCATGGCGCCGTGCTGCACTACATGGATTTCACCCGGCAACCGCCGGCACGCCCGCGTTCGCTGCTGATCGACGCCGGTGCCAGCGCCTCGGGCTACGCCAGCGACATCACGCGCACCCACGCCGCCGCCGACGCAGGCGAATTCCAGGCGCTGATCGACGCGATGGACGCGAACCAGCAAAGCCAGGCCGCGATGGTGCGCAGCGGTCGCCCCTACGCCGAGTTGCATCTGCATGCGCACCGGCAACTGGCCGCGCTGCTGAAGGACCACGGCTTCATCCGCATGGAGGCCGAATCGGCACTCGAAAGCGGCGTCACCCGCGCCTTCTTCCCGCACGGCCTGGGCCATTCGATCGGCCTGCAGGTGCACGACGTGGGCGGCTTCGCCAGGAACGACCGCGGCGACACCGTACCGCGGCCGGACGGCCACCCGTACCTGCGCATGACCCGCACGCTGGAGCCCGGCATGGTGGTGACGATCGAGCCCGGCCTGTACTTCATCGAGATGCTGCTGGCCGAGTTGCGCGACAAGCCGCTGGCGAAGGACATCGACTGGCACAAGGTCGAGGCGTTCAAGCAGTACGGCGGCATCCGCATCGAGGACGACGTGGCGTGCACCGAGGGCGAGCCGGAGAATCTCACCCGCGATGCCTGGGGGCGGGAATAGGGAATAGGGAATAGGGAATAGGGAATGGTAAAAGCGTCGCCCAGCCGTGCAGGGGGTGCTTTGATTTTTCTATTCCCTATTCCCCATTCCCGATTCCCTGCTCCAATCAGTGATACCCCTCGCCCGCGCGCACCTTGCCGCGGAACACGCGGTACGAGTACGCGGTATAGAACAACACCACCGGGATCATGACGGCCGCGCCGACCAGCACGAAACCCTGGCTGGAGGGTGGCGAGGCAGCGTCCCAGATGCTCATGTCGGGCGGCACGATGTTCGGCCACATGCCGGCCACCAGGCCGAGGAAGCCCAGCGCGAAGAAGCTCAGCGCAAGCACGAACGGCGCCACCTCGCGATTGGCCAGCACCGCGCGCCACAACCAGGCGGCGACTGCCACAGTGAGGATCGGCAGCGGCGACAGATACAGCAAGTTCGGCCAGGCGAACCAGCGATCCATCAACCGCGAATCGAGGAACGGCAGCCACGCGCTCACCATCACCATGAACGCGATCACCGCAAGCATCAGCGGGCGGGTCAGGTCGCGCGCGATGCGCTGCAGCCGGCCTTCGGTCTTGAGCACCAGCCAGGTCGCGCCGAGCAGGCCGTAGCCGAACACCAGCGCCATGCCGGTCATCACCGCGAACGGGCTGAACCAGGCGAACGCGCCGTGCAGGTACTTGCCGCCTTCGGCCGGCATGCCTTCGACGATGGCGCCCAGCATCAGGCCTTGCGCAAACGCCGCAACCACCGAGCCCAGGTGGAACCCCACGCCCCAGATGCGTCGCGAGGTATGCGCCCGAAAGCGGAACTCGAACGCCACGCCGCGGAAGATCAGCGCGATCAGCATCGCCAGCACCGGCAGGTACAGGCTGGACAGGATCACCGCATAGGCGCGCGGGAACGCCGCCATCAGCCCGGCGCCGCCCATCACCAGCCAGGTCTCGTTGCCGTCCCAGATCGGCGCGGCGGTGTTCATCATCAGCTCCTGCTGCGCCTCGTCATCGGCGAACGGGGTGAGGATGCCGATACCGAGCACGAAACCGTCCAGCAGCACGTACATCATGATCGCGAAGCCGATGATCAGGAACCACACCACCGGCAGCGTCGTGGAAAGTTCCATGCTCAGTCCTCCCCGCCATCGTCGACCACGGCCAGCGGCCGCGCCGCGGTGGCCTCGGCGCCGAATCGCGGCGGTGCCGCCTCCGGACCGTGGCGCAGCACCTTGAACAGGTACCAGCTGCCGAAGCCGAACAGGATCATGTAGGTGACGAAATACACGATCAGCGAGGTGAGCACGCTGGAGGCTGCCACCGGACTGGCGGCGTCGACGGTGCGCATCACGCCGTAGACCACCCACGGCTGGCGGCCGATCTCGGCGGTGTACCAGCCGGTGAGCAGGGCAATGAAACCGGCCGGCATCATCGCGATCCAGCAGCGCAGGTACCAGCGGTGCTCGAACAGGCGTCGGCGCCACCACAGCAGCACGCCCGTCAGTGCCAGCAGCAACATCAGCACGCCGAGGCCGACCATGATGCGGAAACTGAAGAACGGCGCGGCGACCGGCGGGCGGTCGTGCACGGGAAAATCCTTCAGCCCCCGCACTTCGCCGCTCCAGCTGTGGGTGAGGATCAGGCTGCCCAGGTGCGGCACGTCGAGCGCGTAATCGTTGCGCTCGGCCTTCTCGTCCGGCCACGCGAACAGGGTCAGCGGCACGCTTTTCCCGGTGGTCCAGCGTGCCTCGATCGCCGCCAGCTTGGCCGGCTGGTACTCGCGCACCACCAGGCCGGAGAGATCGCCCACGAAGATCTGCAACGGGATCACCAACGCCACCAGCGCCAGCGCGCAGCGCAGCATCAGCCGCGCCTTGTCCTGCCAGATGCCGCGCAGCAGATACCACGCCGCCACGCCGCCGATCACCAGCGCCGTGCTCAGGAAGCACGCCAGCACCATGTGCACCAGCCGGGTCGGGAACGACGGGTTGAAGATCGCCGCCCACCAGTCGGTGGCATGGATCACCCCGTCGACGACCGCGTAGCCCTGCGGCGTTTGCATCCAGCTGTTCGCCGCCAGTATCCAGAAGCTGGAGATCAGCGTGCCCAGCGCGACCATGCAGGTGGCGAAGAAATGCGTGCGGTGGCCCACGCGATTCCAGCCGAACAGCATCACGCCGAGGAAGGTGGCCTCCAGGAAAAACGCCGTCATCACCTCGTAATTCAGCAGCGGCCCGAGCACGTTGCCCGCCACGGTGGAGAGGCCGGCCCAGTTGGTGCCGAACTGGAAGCTCATCACGATGCCGGAAACCACGCCCAGCCCGAACGAGCCGGCGAACACCTTGAGCCAGAAGAAGTACAGGTCGCGCAACATCTCGCTGCGCCGGCGCAGCCACAGCGCCTCCAGGAACACCAGCCAGCTGGCCAGGCCGATGGTGAACGCGGGAAACAGGATGTGGAACGACATCACGAAACCGAACTGGATCCGCGACAGGAACTCGGCCGTCATCGTCATCGCCTGCGGCTTGGATCGCCCGACTATAAGCCGGCAAACGTGCACGCCTCGTGGTGCGCGGCGGTACGCCGCGTGGCGTTTCGCCGCGCGGGGATCAGCGCCCCGCGAGCAGCGCCTCGATCTCGACCGGGTCCTTCGGCATCGCCGCCGTCAGCACCTCGTGGCCGTCGCGGGTCACCGCCACGTCGTCCTCTATGCGGATGCCGATGCCGCGCCAGCGCTCGGCCACCGAGCGATCGTCCGGCGCCACGTACAGCCCCGGTTCCACCGTCAGCACCATGCCCGGTTCGAGCAGGCGCGATTCGCCGTCGATGCGGTAGTCGCCCACGTCGTGCACGTCAAGGCCCAGCCAGTGGCCGGTCTTGGCGGCGAAGAACCGCCGGTAGCTGCCGCTGGCGACCGCCGCGTCCGCATCGCCGTCGAGCAGGCCGAGCGCGCACAGGCCTTCGCTCAGCACGCGCACCGCCGCACCGTGCGCGGCGTTGAACGGCAGGCCGGGCCGCACCTGCTCGATCGCCGCCAGCTGCGCGGCCAGCACCACCTCGTACAGCGCGCGCTGCTCGCGGCTGTAGCGACCGTTGGGCGGAAACGTGCGGCTGATGTCCGAGGCGTAGCAATCGAGTTCCGCGCCCGCGTCGATCAGCAGCAGCTCGCCCTCGCGCAGCGGTGCGCGATTGCCCTGGTAGTGCATCACGCAGGCATTCGCGCCGCCGGCCACGGTGGGCGCAAACGCGGGCACCGCGCCGTGGCGGCGGATCGTGCCCAGCAGTTCGGCTTCGACCTCGTACTCGTGACGACCCGGCCGCGCCAGCCGCAGCGCGGCCAGTTGCGCCTCCACCGCGATCGCTGCAGAAGCGCGCATCAGCTTGAGTTCGGCGCGCGACTTGAACAGGCGCAGATCGTGCAGCAAGTGGCCCAGCGCGACGAACTCCTTGGGCACCACGCCGCCGCCGCGCAACTGGCGCAGGCGGCGCATCCAGCCCAGCAATTGCGCGTCGAACGCGGGCTCGTGGCCGAAGTGGCAGTACACCCGCGCGCGGCCCTCGATCATGCCGGGCAGGATGTCGTCGATATCGTCGATCGGGAACGCATCGTCCATGCCCCAGGCCGCCACCGCCTGCTCGGTGCCGATGCTGGGGCCGTGCCAGCGCTCGTGCTCGATGTCGCGCTCGCGACAGAACAGCACCGCCTCGCCATGCGCGCGTCCGGGCAGCAGCGCCAGCACGGCATCGGGCTCGGGGAAGCCGGCCAGATAGTGGAAGTCGGAGTTCTGCCGATACGGCCACGCCGCATCGGCGTTGCGCATGCGCTCGGGCGCGGCGGCCACCAGCAGCACCGCGTCGGGGCCGGCCATCTGCATCAGCTGGCGGCGGCGGCGCGCGAACTCCTCGGCGGCGATCGCAAGCCCCGCCAGGCTGGCCGTGGGAGCATTCAATGCACGGTGTTCCCGCCAACGCCATCGCGCGCGCCGCACTCGGCGAACAGCAGCATCGCCGCCATGCGCACGAATTCGTGCACCTCGATCAGCGCGTCCTCGTCCTCGCTCTCGTTGCCGAAATCGAACGAGGAGCCGGCGATCGTGCCCAGGTCGCGCAGTACCTCCTGCGCCTCGCCCGACAGCGACGCCTGGGCGGCGGCGCCGGCCAGGCCGAAGCCGCCGAGAAAGCCGCGGCACCATTCCACCACGGCGTCGGCGCGTTCGTGCAGCGGGCGGTCGTCCGCCGGCAGCAGCGGCTCGAAGCCCAGCTCGGCATCGACCAGCGCCGCCTGGCTCTGCCGTGCCAGTGCATCGAGTTCGGCGCGGTCCGTGGCGGTGGGTTCGGTTGCCTCGCCATCCAGTTCCAGCACGCCGAGCAGCGCATCGCCGCCCACCGCCCCGCCACCGGCCAGGTAGCCGGTCAGCGAGCCATGCAATTCGCTGGCGCTGGTGCCCAGGCGCAGCCGCACGACCAATGCCTGCAGCTCCTCGTGGTCCATCTCGTCGGTATCGGTCACGGCGCTTGTCCTGCGGTCAGTGAGCCAAGTTTAATGCAGCCGCCGCACGCTGCCGGCAGCGTGCGCCACGAGGCGGAAATCCGCCGGCGTCCTGCTATAGTTTCGCGCATGAGCACGCCAGACCATGTTGACCCTGTCCAGCAAGAGTTGGCCGCCCTGGGCCAGCAGATGGATCGCCTGCTCGATACCGTGCGCCGGCTCAGCGAGGAGAACCGCAGCCTGCGCCAGAGCCAGGAGCAGCTTTCCGGCGAACGCGCCGGCCTGCTGGCACGCAACGAGCAGGCACGCAGCCGGGTCGAGGCGATGATCCAGCGGCTGAAATCGCTTGAGAGCAACGGTTGACCGAACCCATGTCCAGCACTGAACCGGTCGCGCTGCGACTCATCGATCGCGAATTCCTGATCGCCTGCGCGCCGGAAGAACGCGAAGGCCTGCTGGAGGCGGCCGGATACCTCGACCGCAAGATGCGCGAATTGCGCGCCCACGCCAAGGCACCAGGCTTCGAGCGCCTTGCCGTACTCGCGGCGATCAGCGTCGCGCACGAGTTCATCATCCTGCGCAAGCAGCACGAGGGGCAGAACCAGCGCCTCAGCGACGGGCTGGCCAGCCTGCGCAGCAAGCTCAGCGCGGCGCTCGAAGGCGACCCGGCCAAGTCCTGAACGGCGCGCGCCGCGCCGTGGCGAACGGTGGACATTTCCGGGCAAGCGCCTAGAATTGACCTCGGCGTTTTCTGCGGTGTTCGCCAGCACACTCTTACATTTGCCTTGTTCCTAAATACGGCCCCGGGTCGGCTCTACATCGGCTGTTGTGCATGTCCGCCGCGTGCGGAAAGCCTCGAGGCCATGTTGCCCTCCCACCTGATCCATCGTGGATCAAGGTCGTTTGGTGGGCAGCGGCATTGCGGTTTACGCCACTTGATTCCCGCCCTGTTCGTCATCCGGATTGCCGGATGACGAACAGGGCGCACCCATGACGGAGCCGAGCGACACGTGGACGCCCCCGCCCAACGCCGCGAGCTTCGCCAGCGCCTGGCCCAGCAGCGCCGCGCGCTGCCCCCCACCGAACGCATCACGGCCGCGCAGGGTCTGCGCCGCAGCCTGGAACAACTTCCGGAATACTTCACCGACCAGCGGGTCGCCGGCTACTGGGCCAGCCACGGCGAGCTGCCGCTGAACCTGGTGATCCCGCCGCTGGCCTCGCGCGGGCAGCAGTTTCTGTTGCCGGTGACCGGCCCGGGCCGGCAGCTGCGCTTTGCCGCCTGGAAGCCCGGCGACGCGGTGGAGGCCAACCGCTACGGCATTCCCGAACCGGCGCAGCCGGGCGAACTGTTCGAACCGTTCCAGCTCGACCTGGTGCTGGTCCCGTTGCTCGGCTTCGACCGCCGCGGCAACCGGCTCGGCCACGGCGGCGGCTACTACGACCGCGGCTTCGCCTTCCTCAATGAACAGGTGCGCCCCACCGAACCACTGCTGGTCGGCATCGCCTATGCGTTCCAGGAACTGCCCGAGATCGACGAGCAGGACTGGGACGTGCCGCTGGATTTCGTCGCCACCGAACGCGAACTGATCGACTGCAACCGCACCGGTCCCGACCATCCTGACTCGCCGGAGCACGCCGCATGAACCACTGGCTGATGAAGTCCGAACCGGACGCCTTCTCGATCGATGACCTGAAACGCAAGAAGCGCGAACCCTGGGACGGCGTGCGCAACTACCAGGCGCGCAACTTCATGCGCGACGGCATGCGTCCCGGCGACAAGGTGTTCTTCTACCACTCCAACTGCGCCGTACCGGGCATTGTCGGCATCGCCGAAGTGGCCACTGACGCCTACCCCGATCCCAGCCAGTTCGATCCCAAGAGCAAGTACTTCGACGCCGGCAGCTCGCGCGACAACCCGCGCTGGATGCTGGTCGACGTGAAGTTCGTGAAGAAGCTCAAGCGCACGATCAGCCTGGACGAGCTCAAGGGCGATCCCGCGCTGGAGGGCATGGCCCTGCTGCGCAAGGGCAACCGGCTGTCGGTGATGCCGGTGGAGGCGGCGCACTGGGAGTACATCCTCGCTCTCGAGTGATGACCCGCATCCACCGGGCTCCGCTCGCAGGGTGGCATTGCCCGCCCTCTGAATCGGGAGCCGCAAGAGCCGTGCTCGCCGCGCGGACTGCTGACCGCCATAATGCGGTTTTCTTCGGGACCGCACCCCCATGAGCAACGCCAACGAAAAACGCCAGGCCGGCGAAGCCGCGATCCGCTATGTCGAGGATGGCGCCATCGTCGGCGTGGGCACCGGTTCCACCGTGGCGTTCTTCATCGACGCGCTGGCCGACCTGAAGGATCGCATCCAGGGTGCGGTGTCCAGCTCGGAGCAATCCACCGCGCAGTTGAAGAAGCTCGGCATCCCGGTGCTCGACCTCAACGCGACCGGCCCGCTGTCGATCTACATCGACGGCGCCGACGAGTGCGACGGGCACAAGCGGCTGATCAAGGGCGGCGGCGCGGCGCTCACGCGCGAGAAGATCGTCGCCGCGGCCAGCGACAAGTTCGTCTGCATCATCGATTCCAGCAAGCAGGTCGAGCTGCTCGGCAAGTTCCCGGTGCCGATCGAGGTGATCCCGATGGCGCGCAGCCTGATCGGCCGCGAGATCGTCAAGCTGGGCGGCAATCCGGTATGGCGCGATGGCGTGGTCACCGACAACGGCAACTGGATCATCGACGTACACGGCTGGCAGATCACCGACCCGGTAGGACTGGAGGAGAAGCTGAACCAGCTCCCGGGCATCGTCACCGTCGGCCTGTTCGCACGCCGGCCGGCCGACGTGGTGCTGGTCGGCGATCGCGAGATGTAAGTCGGAGCGGCGCTCGCGGCGCGCCGCTGTCGTCGGTGCTCGCGGGAGGGCGGCGGGCCGTGCCTGCCCTACGCGGCGGGGCTTGGCTTGTTCGACTTGCCGAGCTTGATGTGGCGTCCGGCGTAGCGCGCCTCGCGCAGCCGCTTGCCGTGCGCGGCCAGGATGTCGCCGCGGGTGAGGATGCCGACCAGCTTGTGCGGGTCGTCCTTGCTCACCACCACCACGCGGCCTACGCTTTCGGCCACCATGTGGTCGGCCGCTTCGCGCAGCGAGTGGTTCTCGTTCACCGCGACCGGCGGGCGCGTGATCAGCTCACCCAGGGTCAGCGTGTAATGCCACTGCGGATCGAGCAGGCTGCGCCGGGTCAGCACGCCCTGCACGCGGCCGCGCTCGTCCACCACGGGGAAACCCTGGTGATGCGAGTGCGGCGCCTCGTCGTTCAGCCAGCGACGTACCTCGGCCAGCGCCTGGGTGGTCTTGAGCGTGGCCACGTCGCGCGAACAGGCCGTGCCCACGCTGACCTGCTCCAGGTAGTCGGCGGCGTATTCCGAGGGCACGCGCACGCCGCGGCGGGCGATCTTCTCGGTCATGATGGTGTTGCGCATGATCAGCGCCGAGATCAGGTAGGCCGCCGTGCAGCCGCCCAGCAGCGGCAACAGCGCCGCCGGCTGGCGCGTGGTCTCGAAGGCGAACACCACGGCGGTGAGCAGTGCGCGCGAGGAGCCGGCGAAGATCGCCGCCATGCCCACCAGCGCCGCGATGCGCAGGTCGATGTGGAATGCCGGCAGCGCGTAGTTGAAGCCGATGGCCAGCGCCGCGCCGAGCGAACCGCCGATCATGAACAGCGGCGCCAGCGTGCCGCCGGAGGTGCCGCTGCCCAGCGAGATCACCCAGGAGATGAATTTCAGCGCGCCGAAGCTGAGCAGCACGGCAAGGCCGAAATGCCCCTGCACCAGGGCGTCGATGTTGTCGTAGCCCACGCCCAGGGTGCGCGGGTCGATCCAGCCCACGAAACCGGCGACCAGTGCTCCGATGACGGGCCACCACATCCAATGGATCGGCAGTTTCTCGAACAGGTCCTCGACGCCGTACACCGCGCGGGTCACCCAGATCGAGGCGTAGCCGACCAGCCCGCCGATCAGCACGAAACCGGCCAGCGCCAGGCTGCCGGGCTCGGGCACGTCGGGCATCGGGAACACCGGCGCCGCGCCGTAGCTGGCGTAGCGCACGCCCACCGCGGTCACCGTGGCCAGCGCCACCGGGATCAGCGAACGCGGGCGCAATTCGAACAGCAGCAGCTCCACGGCCAGCACCAGCGAGGCCACCGGCGCACCGAACACCGCCGCCATGCCCGCCGCCGCGCCGGCTGCCAGCAGCACCTTGCGCTCGTTGGCGGTGACGCGCAGCAACTGCCCGATCAGCGAACCCAGCGCGCCGCCGGTGGAGATGATCGGGCCCTCGGCACCGAACGGACCGCCGGTGCCGATGGCGAAGGCGGAGGACACCGGCTTGAGCCAGGTCATCCGCGCGGGGATGTTCGATTCGTTGGTGAGGATCTGCTCCATTGCCTCGGGGATGCCGTGACCCTGGATCGCGCGCGAGCCCCAGCGCGCCATGATGCCGGCAGTCAGGCCGCCGATGGCCGGCATCAGGATCACCCAGGCGCCGATGGCAGTGCCGGCCGGCGACAACACGAACGAACCTGGCCTCGCGTTCGGCCCGATCACGTCGGAGATGCGGCCGTAGTAGCACAGGTCGGTGATGAGGTTGATCAGCAGCATCAGCAGCTGCGCCACGTAGGCCGAGGCCACGCCCAGGATCACCGCCAGCACGCTGATCAGCAGGATGCGGTGGTTGACCAGGGTGGACTTGCGCGGCATCCGCGCCGCATCCAGCGACAGCCCCAGGGCGGGGGCGATCGGTAGCGCGTCGGTGCTGCCGACCGTGCGCACGTCGGCGTGCCCGACAGGATCGTCAGTGGCTGGCGTCATCGAGGTTTCACAGCGTGGAAAGCGGGAATTTTACGCTGCTGCAATGCAGAAAAAAAGGGTAAGGCCGCGCCAGATCACGTAATTTTCTGCGAATTTGCGTATCGCTGCCACAACCGGCCGCGCCAACGAAAAAGCCCGCCGGAAGGCGGGCTTTCGATCGGATTTGGCAGCCCCGGATGGATTCGAACCACCGAATGCCTGAGTCAGAGTCAGGTGCCTTACCGCTTGGCGACGGGGCTGTAGAGCTTCAGTTTAGCGCTTGGAGAACTGGGTCGCACGACGGGCCTTGTGCAGGCCGATCTTCTTGCGCTCGACCTCGCGGGCGTCGCGGGTCACGAAACCGGCCTTGCGCAGCGGCGACTTCAGGCTTTCGTCGTACTCGACCAGCGCGCGGGCGATGCCCAGGCGGATCGCGCCGGCCTGGCCGGTGATGCCGCCACCGGCGACCGTCACCTTGATGTCGAACTTGCCGGTGCTCTCGGTCAGTTCCAACGGCTGGCGCACGATCATGCAGGAGGTCTCGCGACCGAAGAACTGCTCGAGCGACTTGCCGTTGACTTCGATGGCGCCGCTGCCCTTGCGCAGGAACACGCGGGCGGCGGAGGTCTTGCGGCGGCCAGTGCCGTAATTCTGCTGGGTCGTCATGCTCATTTCCTTAGATCTCCAGCGCCTGCGGCTGCTGTGCGGTATGCGGATGTTCGGCGCCGCCGTACACCTTGAGCTTGCGGTACATCTCGCGGCCCAGCGGGTTCTTCGGCAGCATGCCCTTGACGGCGATCTCGATCACGCGCTCCGGGTGGGTCGCCAGCAGGTCCTTCAGGCTCATGGTCTTCAGGTTGCCGACGTAGCCGGTGAAGCGGTGGTACATCTTGTCGTCCAGCTTGGCGCCGGTGACATGCACCTTCTGGGCATTGACCACGACGATATAATCGCCGGTGTCGCAATGCGGGGTGTATTCCGGCTTGTGCTTGCCGCGCAGACGACGGGCGATCTCGGTCGACAGGCGACCGAGCGTCTTGTCCGTGGCATCGACCACGAACCAGTCGCGCTTGACGTTGTCGGCATTGGCGCTGAACGTTTTCATTTCAAATACCTGTCGACCGCCGGGAGGCGGTACCCATGATGGGAAGCATGCTTCGGTGGAACAAAGGCGCAAGATGATAGCGGAGCTGTCATCCAGGGCGCAAGCCCACCGGCCGGCGAGCTGTGAGTCGGCAATGATAGCATGAACGTCGGCGGGCTTGAGAAGTCCCGCCCCTGCCCGCCGCCTGGAAGACCATGAGCATCCGTCACCTGAGCCGCCTCGATCGCCTGCTGATGGCCGGCGAACGCGCCCTGGAAGCGATCGCGGGCACGCCGCCCGCCACACGCCCCTCGCCCGCCGCCGGCATCGCCGAGTCGGACCTGGACGAGACCGAGCGCCGCCACGCCGCCGGCCTGATGCGGGTCAACCACACCGGCGAGGTCTGCGCCCAGGCGCTCTACGTGGGCCAGGCCGCGCTGGCCCGCGACGCCGACAACCGCGAACACCTGCTGCACGCCGCGAGCGAGGAGACCGACCACCTGGCCTGGTGCGCCGAACGCCTGCAGCAACTGCACAGCCGCCCCAGCCTGCTCAATCCCCTGTGGTACGCCGGCAGCTATGCCATCGGTGCCGCCGCCGCACTGGCCGGCGACCCGCTCAGCCTCGGTTTCGTGGTGGAAACCGAACGCCAGGTGGAAACCCACCTGGCCGAACACCTGGAAAAGCTGCCACCGCAGGATGCGCGCTCGCGCGCGGTGCTGACCACCATGCAGGCCGACGAGATCCGCCACGCCGAAGCCGCGCAGCAGCGCGGCGGCATCGAGCTGCCATTTCCGCTGCCGCAGTTGATGCACGTGAGCTCGATGCTGATGAAGACCGTCGCCTACCGCGTGTAGGCGACGCTCACGCCCTGATCCAGCGCCACAGTTCGCCCCACGACGGCTTCTTGCCGTACATCAGGATACCGGTGCGGTAGATCCGCGCGGCCAGCCACACGCAGGCCAGCAGGGCGAGCACCATCAGCGTCAGCGACAACACCAGTTCCATGGGCGGCACCGAGGTCAGCGACCAGCGCACGGGCATCGTGAACGGCGCGAAGAACGGGACGTAGGACATCGTCACGCCAAGCGGACCGGTCGGGTCCTTGATCAGGGCGAACACCGCGAAGAAGCCCACGATGATGAACACGGTGACGAAGATCGCGTACTGCTGGGTCTCCTGGATCGTGTTGCACATCGCGCCGATCGCCGCGTACAGCGCGCCGTAGAGCATGAAACCCAGCGCGAAATACAGCAGGAACACCACCAGCAACCCCGGCGGCATGCTCGGGATCGGGAAGCTCTGCGCCGCATCGGCGCTCATGCCGAACATGCCGGCCAGCGGCAACCGCTGGCTGCTGAGCACCAGCGCGGTGCCGCCCCAGATCCCCATCTGCGCCAGCCCCGCCAGGCCCACGCCGAGCACCTTGCCCAGCAGCATCTGGAACGGGGTCAGCGACGAGGTCAGCACCTCCATGATGCGCGAGGTCTTTTCCTCGATCACCGAGGTCATCGTCTGCTGGCCGTAGATCAGGATCGCGATGTACAGGATGAAGCCCATGAAGTACGCGATCAGGTACGACTCGGTGCCGCTCTGGCCGGTCTGCTTGCCGTCGGTGACCTTGGTGGTGTCCATGTCGGCCGGCTTCATCGCCTCCTTGAGCAGGGCCGTATCCACGCCGGACTTGGCCAGGCGCACGCCGGTCAGCGCACTCGACACCACGCGCTGCAACTTGCTCATGGCTTCCAGCGAACCGACATTGCCGCCGTAGTAGGCAAGCTTGCCGGTGGCCAGCGTCTCATCGGTGAGCACCAGCACGCCGTTCCAGCCATCCTTCTTCTTGCTGCTGGAAAAACCGGTCTCGGCGATCAGCCCGTCGCGCACCTTGGCAAGATCATCGCCGGTAGCCGGAAACACCTGCACGGTGTAGCGCGACTTGGCGTCGGCTCCCTTGCCGATCTTTTCCGCCTCGAGTGCCTGGCTGACGCGCTGGCCGAGATTCGTGGTGGAGGCATCCACCACGGCCACCCGGCTGGTGCGGTCGCCGCCGCTCATCATCAGCGCGGGCAACAGCACCATCGCCACCATGAACACCGGCAGCAGCACGGTGGAAATCACGAACGCCTTGGTGCGCACGCGTTCGACGAACTCGCGGCGGACAACGGCAATGATCTTCTTCATGCGGCGACTCCGGCGTGGGCGGTGGCGGCTTCGGCGCCGACCTTGGCGATGAAAATGGCATGCAGCGACGGTTCGACCACCTCGAACCGGCGCAGGCCGACGCCTTCGCGCACCAGCGCCGCGAGCAGTTGTTCGGGGTCGGCGCCATCGGCCATCTGCAGCTCGGCGGAGGCACCATAATCGTCGACGCGGGCGATCAGCGCGCGATCGGCCAGGATGTTCGCGGCGCGCGCCTTGTCGTGGGTGAAGCCCAGCGCCACGTGGCGCCCGCCGAAATCCTCCTTGACCTGCGCCACCGTGCCGTTCACCACCATCTCGCCGCGCGCGATGATCGCGATGCGGTCGCACATGCGCTCGGCCTGCTCCATCACGTGGGTGGAGAACAGCACGGTGCGGCCTTCGGCGGCGATCGCCACCACGATGTCCTTCATCACCTGCGCATTGACCGGGTCGAGGCCGGAGAACGGTTCGTCGAGGATCACCAGTTCGGGCTCGTGCAGCAGCGCGCCGGCGAACTGCACCTTCTGCTGCATGCCCTTGGACAGGTCCTCGACCTTCTTCTGCGCCCAGTCGCTGACGCCGAGCCGCTCCAGCCAGGCCTGCGCGCGCTTGCGCGCGTCGGCGCGGCCGATGCCCTTGGTCTCGCCCAGGAAGATCAGGTGGTCGAGCACCTTCATCTTCTTGTACAGCCCGCGCTCTTCCGGCAGGTAGCCGATGCGCTGGGACAGCGCGCGGCTGTTGTGCGGCGAGTCGAACAGCACGATCCTGCCTTCGTCCGGCTCCAGGATGCCCATGATCAGGCGGATCGTGGTGGACTTGCCGGCGCCGTTGGGGCCAAGCAGCCCGAAGATGCCGCCGCCGGGGATTTCCATGGACAGGCGATTCACCGCCGTGTGCCCGGAAAAACGCTTGGTGACGGACTCGATGCGCACGCTCGCTGCAGTCATGTAGCAGTTCCCTGGAATGACGGGCTCCCCGCCCGAATCCGGAAAACTAGCATGCGATGCCAACCGGGCAAAGGTGACCAATGGCAGTGCGTGCCGCGCACGGGAGGAAGAGCGGCACGTCAGTGCGGCTTGCTGCGTCCGAAGCGCGGCAGGTTCCAGTGCAGGTGCAGCGACAGGAAGCGCAGGCCGAAGCACACCAGGATCGGCAGCCAGGTCGCCCACACCGCCGGCCAGTGGAGATGTTCGCCAAGCACCGTCAGTGCGGCGCCGATCAGTGCCGCCGAAGCGTAGATCTCCCGCTGCAGCACGATCGAGACGCGGGTCAGCAGCACGTCGCGCGCCATGCCGCCGCCGACCGCGGTGACGATGCCGAGCAGGATCGCGACCTCGGCGTTGTTGCCGTACGCCAGCGCCTTGTGCGCGCCATACACCGCGAACAGGCCCAGCCCCATCGCATCGAACAGCCGCACCGGATAGGTCAGCCGCTCCACCCACGGATAGGCCACGATGGTCAGCAGCGCGGCGACCACGGCGGTGAACAGGTAGCGCCAGTCCGACAGGCCGGCCGGCGGGATCGCGCCGATGCACAGGTCGCGCGCGATGCCGCCGCCGCACGCGGTAATGAAGGCGATTGCCAGGATGCCGAACAGATCGAGGTTGCCGCGCCTGGCCGCGGTCGCGCCGCTGATCGCGAACGCGAACGTGCCGGCCAGGTCCACCAGGTTGAACAGCAGTTGTTCGTTCACGCGACCGGCTCATGCGGGCATGCCGACAGCGCGGCGATGCCCGCCATTGAACCAGCTTCAGGCGAGCTTGCGCGAGATCGCGAAGAACGCCAGGTTGCCCA
Source organism: Rhodanobacter sp. UC4438_H5 (assembly GCF_052978405.1). Lineage (NCBI taxonomy): Bacteria > Pseudomonadati > Pseudomonadota > Gammaproteobacteria > Lysobacterales > Rhodanobacteraceae > Rhodanobacter > Rhodanobacter sp. UC4438_H5. The sequence continues at coordinate 3,424,532 of NZ_CM129672.1, read as the reverse complement.
GGCCGGTGGCGCCGGCCAGCACGGCGACCATGCCGGGGGTGACGTCCTGCCAGCCGAACCACTGGATCAGGCCGAAGCCGAGCGCCAGCGCGACCAGCACGATGCCCCAGCGCAGCGAGGAATGGCGCCGGCGCAGCTCCTCGTCGCGCAGCACCGAGTCGACCAGGTCCGCCGAACCACCGGCGGCGACCATGCGCTGGCGCACCCGCGCGTCGACCACGACCTTGATGGCATAGGCAATGCAGACAAACAGGCTGATCGGGATCAGGGCTTCGAAATTCATGGGGTGACTCCTCGGCGGCGGATGGTGGACCTTCGTGACCTTGGATACGGGCTTTCACCGAACGGTTGCAGCAAGATCGCCGCAACCGTTTCCCGCCGGCACGTATCCATTGCCCATGGATGACATCCGCAGCAGCCCCGACCGCGAGCTGGTCGACGCCGTGCTGGCCAACCGGCCGGGCGCGTTCGAACGTCTCGTGCGCGAACACCAGGGACTGTGCTGGCACATCATCCAGCGCATGGTGCGCAACCCGGAGGACGCGCGCGAGCTGTGCCAGGACACCTTCCTGCGCGTGCACCAGTGCCTGCACCAGTACCGCGGCGAGAGCGCGCTGAAATCCTGGATCGGCCGCGTCGCGTACACCATCGCGCTGCGCCACCTGCAGCACAAGCGCATTGCGCTGGTCGAGCCCAGCGACGACAGCGACGACTACGCGCTGGTGGAAAACATCGGCGACGGCTTCGACCTGGAGGCGGCCTGCGCGGATGAGGAAACGGCGCGGCACCTGCACGCCGCGATCGAGCAGTTGCCGCCCCTGCAGCGCACGCTGCTGACCCTGTACTACCTCGAAGAGGCCACCATTCCGGAGATCGCCCGGATGACAGGACTGGCCAACGGCACCATCAAGAGCCACCTGTTCCGCTCGCGCCTGCGCCTGCGCGGTGCGCTCGAAACACGGACCGGAGTTGCAGCATGATCCAGCACATCGACGACCACATCCCGCCCTTCGACGACGCCGCGCAGGAGCGCGAATGGCTGGCGCAGGAAAACGCCATGCGGCGCGAGCGCCTGCAGCTCGACTCCACCGGCGACGATGCGCGCAGCCGACGCTACCGCCTGCTCGCGCGCACCCTGCGCGAACCGTTGCCGGACGCGCTGCCGGCGGATTTCGCGCGACAGCTGGCTGCGCGGGTCGCGGCCGGTCCCGCCGGTCGCTCGGTCGAATCCCTGCTGGCGCTGGCGCTGGCGATTGCCCTGGCCGTGGCCGCGGGCGCGGTGGTGGCGATCTACGGCGGCACCTGGCTGCCCTCGTTCGCGGCGCTGCTGCCGGCCCCGCACGCCCCGGCCACGCACTGGCTGCTGGCGCTGGGCGGCTGCCTCGGCGCGTCGTGGCTGCTGGGACTATGGCAGCGGCAGATAGGGAAGCGGCCAAACTGAGCCGGCCACGATGCCCTTCCACCCGGCTTGCAGGAGCCTGCTGGCGGGCGATGCTCTTCGTCGCGTGACGTAAAAGCATCGCCCGCCAGCGGGCTCCTACAGATCCAGCACGGCGTCCAGCCCGCGGTGCAGGCCGAGCAGGCCGGGCGCCTTGCGAATCGCCAGCAGCGCGCCGTCCACGTAGGGCTTGGCGCTGCCGCCGGCGTTGTGGCGGATCGTCAGGGTCTGGTCCGGCAGGCCGAAGATCGCCTCGGCGCCGAGCACGAAACCGGGCAGGCGCAACGCGTGCACCTGGCTGCCGGCCAGCGTGCCGCCACGCGTCTCGCGCAGGCCGACCGTCCGCTCCAGCGGCACCTCCAGCTGCGGCTGGCGCACCTTGCCCATGCGCGTGGCCAGCTCGCGCACGGTGCCGCTGGGCGCGTCCGGCTTGCCGGCGCCGGCGTAGTCGATGAGTTCCCACTGCGGGATCAGCTTGGCCGCCATCTCGGCGAACTTGATCAGCAGCACCGCGGTCAGCGCGAAGTTGCCGCAGGCCAGCACGCCGCGCCGCCGCTCGCGCGCCAGCGCGTCAATCTGCGCGTAATCCGCGTCGGTGAGGCCCGAGGTGCCCACCACCACGTGCGCGCCCTGCTCCAGCGCAGCGAGGATGTTCGCCTTGGCGCTGTCCGGATGGGTGTACTCGACGAACACGTCGCAGGGTTGCGCCAGTGCCTCGGTGGTCGTGGCGAACACCGGCGCCGCCAGCCGCGGTTCGCCCAGCACGTCACCGAGCAGCTGCCCGGCATGGCGACGCGACACCGCGCTCAGCAGTGCCAGGTCCCCGGCCGCGGCGATGCCACGGGCGAGTTCGGAGCCGGCCCATCCCGTGGCGCCGGCGACGCATACCTTCAATGACATGGCGGCCTCGCTGCCTTGAGCGCCCAGCGCTCGCGCTACCTTCGGATCTGCCCGCGGAAAAACCCGGATCACCCCGGGCTTCCGCTTTCCGCCACCGCCCTGCCTACTTCTTCTTCGGCAGGTACAGGTCGGTGATGGTGCCTTCGTAGACTTCCGCCGCCATGCCGACCGACTCGCCCAGGGTGGGATGCGGATGGATGGTGAGCGCGATGTCGGCCGCCTCGGCACCCATCTCGATCGCCAGCGCCAGCTCGGAAATCAGGTCGCCGGCGTGCACGCCGACGATGCCGGCGCCGACGATGCGGTGGGTGTCTTCGTCGAAGATCAGCTTGGTGAAACCCTCGGTGCGGTCGATGCCGATGGCACGGCCCGAGGCGCCCCACGGGAACTTGCCGACGCCGACCTTCAGGCCCTTCTCCTTCGCCTCGCGCTCGGTCACGCCGACCCAGGCGATTTCCGGGTCGGTGTAGGCGACCGACGGGATCACCCGCGCGTCGAAGTGGCTCTTCTGCCCGGCCACGGCCTGCGCCGCGACGTGCGCCTCGTGGGTGGCCTTGTGCGCCAGCATCGGCTGGCCGACCAGGTCGCCGATGGCGTAGATGTGCGGCACATTGGTGCGCATCTGCGTGTCGACGTTGATGAAGCCGCGCTCGCTCACCGCCACGCCGGCCTTGTCCGCACCGATCTTGTTGCCGTTCGGCGAGCGGCCCACCGCGACCAGCACGCGGTCGAACAGCGTGGTTTCGGGAATGCTGTCGCCTTCGTAGCCGACCTCGATGCCTTTCTTCGTGGCTTTCGCGCTGACCACCTTGGTCTTCAGGTGCACGCCCTTGAGCCGGCCGGCCAGGCGCTTGGCCAGCGGCCGGATCAGGTCGGCGTCGGCGCCGGGGATCAGCTGGTCCATGAACTCGACCACGGTCACCGCGCTGCCCAGTGCCGAGTACACCGTGGCCATTTCCAGCCCGATGATGCCGCCGCCGACGACCAGCAGGTTCTTCGGCACGTCCTTGAGTTCCAGCGCGCCGGTGGAATCCACCACGCGCTCGTCGTCCCACGGGAACGCCGGGAGCTTCACCGACTGCGAGCCGGCGGCGATGATCGCATGCTCGAAGCGGATCAGCTTCGTGCCTTCGGCCGTCTGGACTTCCATCTCGTGCGGCGACACGAACATGCCGGTGCCCACGAGCGTGCGCACCTTGCGCTGCTTCGCCATCGCGGCGAGGCCGCCGGTGAGCTGGCCGACCACCTTGCCCTTGAAGCTGCGCAGCTTGTCCAGGTCGATCTTCGGTGCGCCGAATGCGACGCCGTGCGCGGCCATCGCCGCGGCCTCGTCGATCACCGCGGCGGCATGCAGCAGCGCCTTGGACGGGATGCAGCCCACGTTGAGGCAGACGCCGCCGAGCGTGCCATAGCGCTCCACCAGCACGGTGTCGACGCCAAGGTCGGCGGCGCGGAACGCGGCCGAATAGCCGCCGGGGCCGGAGCCGAGCACGACCAGCTGACACTGGATGTCGGCGGGCTTGGACGATGCCGCTGCCGCCTGCGGCGCCTTCGCTTCCTCTCTCCCCTGGAGAGAAGATTGAAGTGAGGGGGGGAGCTCGCAGGAGGCTGGCTGCTCTTGGTCGCTTCTTCGTTGGAGCTGCCCGGCGACCCCGCACCCTCACCCCTGCCCTCGGCAATTGCTCCTTGCATTGCTCTACCTCCCGCATCCTTGCGGTCGTCTCCCGAAGCGGGAGAGGGGGACGGCGAGACGGCTGCACCGTCGGTTTCCAATACGGCGATCACCGCACCCTCGGAAACCTCGTCGCCCACCTTGAGCTTCAGCTCCCTGATCACGCCGGCGGCGCTGGAAGGAATCTCCATGGTCGCCTTGTCCGACTCCAGCGTGATCAGGCTCTGTTCCGTCGCCACCGTGTCGCCGACTTTCACCAGCACTTCGATCACCGGCACGCTGTCGTGGCCGCCGATGTCGGGAACCTTGATCTCGATCGTGTTCGCCATGGTCATCGCCCCCCGTCAGAGCAGCAGCCGGCGGATGTCGCCGAGCTGATTGGCGAGGAAGCTGGCGAAGCGCGCGGCGAGCGCGCCGTCGATCACCCGATGGTCGTACGACAGCGACAGCGGCAGGATCAGCCGCGGCGCGAATTCCTTGCCGTTCCACACCGGCTTGGTCACCGACTTGGAGACGCCGAGGATGGCGACTTCCGGCGCGTTGACGATCGGCGTGAAGTAGGTGCCGCCGATGCCGCCGAGCGAGCTGATCGAGAAGCAGCCGCCGGACATCTCGGCCGGGCCGAGCTTCTTGTCGCGCGCCTTCTTCGAGATTTCGGCCAGGTCGCGCGCCAGGTCGAGCAGGCCCTTCTTGTCGCAGTCGCGGATCACCGGCACCACCAGGCCGTCGGGCGTGTCCACCGCGATGCCGATGTGGAAGTACTTCTTCAGGATCAGCTTCTCGCCCGACTCGTCGAGCGAGGCGTTGAACTGCGGGAACTGCTTCAGCGCGGCCACCACCGCCTTGATCTGGAACACCAGCGGGCTGATCTTGAGGTCCTTGTTCTCGGCGCCGAGCTGCTTGCGGAACGCCTCCATCTCGGTGATGTCGGCGTCCTCGTGCTGGGTGACGTGCGGGATCATCGCCCAGTTGCGCGCCAGGTTCGCGCCGGAGATCTTCTGGATGCGCGACAGCGGCTTCTCCTCGATCGCGCCGAACTTGGCGAAGTCGACCTTCGGCCACGGCAGCAGGCTGAGGCCGCCGACCGCAGCGCTGGCCCCGCCCGACGGCCGCGCACCGGAGGCCAGCGCATGCTTGACATAGCCGCTGACATCGTCGCGCTGGATGCGCCCACCACGGCCGCTGCCCTTGACCTGGCGGATGTCCACGCCCAGCTCGCGCGCGAAGGCGCGCACGGCGGGACTGGCATACGGCGCGTCGCCGGGCATCACGATGCTGGCATCCATCGGCGGGCGCGCCTGCGGCGACACGTCGCCTTCGGGCGCGTGGCCCGGCTGGGCGGCCGGGGCGGCGACGGGGGCGGGCTTCGGTTCGGCGGGGGCCGGGGCAGGCGCGGGCGGCGCCGGCACCGGCGCTGCGGCGGCGGGCTTGGCGGCAGGCGCTTCGGCGGCTGCGCCGTCGGCTTCGATGAGGGCGATCACCGCGCCCTCGGAAACCTCGTCGCCCACCTTGAGCTTCATCTCCTTGATGGTGCCGGCGAACGGCGCGGGCACTTCCATCGTGGCCTTGTCCGATTCAAGCGTGACCAGGCTCTGGTCCTTCTCGACCCTGTCGCCGGCCTTGACCAGTACTTCGATGACGGGCACGCCGTCGTGGCCGATGTCGGGGACGAGGGCTTCTTTGAGGTCGGCCATGATGACTCCTGCAAGGCTTTTGGTGCGGCGCTCGGGGATGGCGCGGCGCCAGTCAAGACGTCAATCATAACCAAGGCGCGCGCGGTGCGCCCGGGCGGCGCCATGCCGGGCCATACCAACGGCACCTTCCATTCGCAGGCGTATGCATTACCTTGAGCGGGCGCGGCGTTCGCGTTCGTGCCCTACCCTGATGCCATGACAAGCCGCAGCACGCGGCACAGGAACCTTCTCGATGCTGATCCTGCGTGACCTTTCCAAGACCTACGCCAATGGCGTCCGGGCGCTGCGCGGCGTATCGCTGGACATCCCGGCCGGCATGTTCGGCCTGCTCGGTCCCAACGGCGCGGGCAAGTCCTCGCTGATGCGCACCATCGCCACGCTGCAGGACCCGGACGAAGGCACCATCACGCTGGACGGCATGGACCTGCTCGCCGACAAGCAGGCCACCCGCCGCCTGCTCGGCTATCTGCCGCAGGAGTTCGGCGTGTATCCGAAAGTCTCGGCCGAGGCCATGCTGGAGCACTTCGCCGTGCTCAAGGGCGTCACCGTGAAGGGCGAGCGGCGCGAGCTGGTCGAGGCCCTGCTGCGCCAGGTCAACCTGTGGGACGTGCGCAAGCGCAAGCTCGGCACCTACTCCGGCGGCATGCGCCAGCGCTTCGGCATTGCCCAGGCGCTGATCGGCGAACCGCGCCTGATCATCGTCGACGAGCCCACCGCGGGCCTCGATCCGGAAGAACGCAACCGCTTCCTCAACCTGCTCGCCGAGCTGGGCGAGCGGATGGTGGTGATCCTGTCCACCCACATCGTGGAGGACGTCACCGACCTGTGTTCGCGCATGGCGATCATCGGCCAGGGCCAGGTGCTGCTGACCGGCGAACCGTACGAGGCGATCCGTGCGCTGGAGGGCAGGGTCTGGCGGCGCAGCATCGACAAGGCCGAGCTGGACGGCTACCGCGCGCGCATGAACATCCTCTCCACGCGCCTCGCCGCGGGGCGCACCCTGCTGCACGTGCTCGCCGACGAGCGGCCCGAAGCGGGCTTCGAACCGGTGGCGCCGGACCTGGAAGACGTCTACTTCGGCCGCCTGCGCGCGCAGGCCACCGCGCGCGCCGCCTGACGTCGCCCATCGGGAAGGAAGCCATGTTGCTCGAAATCCTCCGCTTCGAATGGCGCCAGCAGCTCAGGGCGCCGCTGTTCTGGGTCATCCTCGCCGCCGCCGTGGGCATCGCCTTCGCACTGGCCAGCACCGATGCCATCGTGGTGGCCGGCGCCACCGGCAACGTGACGCGCAACGCGCCACTGGTGATCGCGCGCCTGCTCGACGTGATGACGGTGTTCAGCATCCTGCTGGTGGTGGTGTTCATCGCCGCCGCCGCCACGCGCGATTTCGAGCAGAACACGGCGGAGCTGCTGTTCGCCACGCCGATGAGCCGCAAGGCCTTCCTCGGCGGGCGCTTCCTGGCCGGCTACCTGGTGCTGGTGGCGATCCTCGCCGCCTGCGCGCTGGCCATTGCGCTGGGCGGCGCGATGCCGTGGGTGGACGCCGCGCGCATGGGCGCGCCCGACTGGCGCGGCTACGCCTGGGGCTTCGGCGTGCTGGTGCTGCCCAATCTGCTGTTCATCGCCGCGTTGCTGTTCCTGCTGGCCACGGTCACGCGCTCGCTGCTGGCCAGCTACATCGGCGTGATCGCCTACTTCGTGCTGCAAGGCATCGTCGGCGCACTCAGCCGCGACCTCGACAACCGCTGGCTCGCGGCGATGCTCGATCCCTTCGGCGGGCGCACCGTTGGCCTGGTCACCCGCTACTGGACGGCCGAGCAGACCAACCACCTGCTGCCCGCGCTGGATGGCGTGCTGCTGTTCAACCGCCTGCTATGGCTGGCGGTGTCGGCGCTGCTGCTGGTGGCCGCGTTCGCGCTGTTCCGCACCGACCGCGAAGGCCTGAAGCTGCCGCGGCGCAAGAAACGCGCGGAGCCGCCGATGCTGCGCCCGCAGGCCGGCAGCAGCGCGCTCGCGTTGCCGAAAGTTTCCATCGGCAACGACCGTCGCGCACGACTGGCGCAGCTGCGTGCACAGTTCGTGTTCGACACGCTGGGCGTGCTGCGCGGCGCCGCGTTCCTGGTGTTGCTGCTGCTGGCGCTGGCGGTGATGTTCGTCTCGCTGTCGACGGCCGGCCTGGTCTACGGCACGCCGGTATGGCCGGTCACCCACCAGGTGCTCGCCACCATCAACGGCAGTTTCAGCCTGTCGCTGATGATCGTGGTGATCTTCTACGCCGGCGAACTGGTGTGGCGCGAACGCACGCACGGCATGGCCGGAGTGAGCGACGCCTTCCCCGCGCCCGACTGGGTGGCGATGCTGGCGAAGCTCGGCGCGCTGCTCGCGGTGATCGTCTTGATGCTTCTTGCCGGCGCCTTGGTCGGCATGGGCTGGCAACTCGCCCACGGCTACACGCATATCGAACCGTGGCTGTATCTGCGCATGCTGGGGTTGTACGCGATCCCGTTCGTGCTGGTGGCGGCGCTGGCGCTGTTCCTGCAGGTGGTCTGCAACCACAAGTTCGCCGCGTATCTGCTCAGCATCCTGTGGCTGGTCAGCTCACTGGCTTTCAGCCTGCTGCATTGGGAAGACAACCTCTACAACTACGGCAGCGCGCCCAGCGTGCCGTACTCGGACATGAACGGCTTCGGCCATTTCATCGTCGGCGCGCTGTGGTTCAACGCGTACTGGGGCTGCCTGGCGCTGGCGCTGCTGGTGCTCGCCGCGCTGCTGTGGGTACGCGGCACCGGTGCCGGCTGGCGCGGCCGCCTGCGCGAGGCGCGCGCGCGGGCGAACCCGGCGCTGGCCGCGGTGCTGACGTTGTCGCTGCTCGGCTTCGCCGGGCTGGGCGGCTTCATCTACTACAACACCCACGTGCTCAACACCTACACCAGCAGCACGGAGCAGAAACGCGAACAGGCCGACTACGAAAAGCGCTATGCGGAATACGCCACGATGCCGCAGCCGCGCATCACGGCAGTCAAGGCCGACGTGGACATCTACCCCTACCGGCGCAAGCTGCTCATCCGCGGGCACTACACCCTCACCAACAAGCTCGCGGTGCCGGTGACCGAGCTGTTCGTGAACCATGCCGACGGCTTCGCGCCCACGAGGCTGGACTTCGCGCCGCACGACACGGTGAAGCAGGACAAGCGCCTCAACGTGACCATCTACCGGCTCAGGACGCCGCTGGCGCCTGGCGCGTCGATGTCCTTCGACTTCACCCTCGACTACGCACCCAGGGGCTTCACCAACGACTCGGGCGAAACCTTCCTGGTGCACAACGGCACCTTCTTCAACAACCAGATGCTGCCCCAGTTCGGCTACCAGAGTCGGTTCCAGCTCACCGACCGCAATGACCGCAGGAAGTACGGCCTCAGGCTCGACGTGCCGCGCATGCCGCCGCTGGGCGACCAGGCCGCGCGCGCCAACACCTACATCAGCCACGACGCCGACTGGATCAGCTTCGACACCACGGTGTCGACGGCCGCCGACCAGATCGCGCTGGCGCCGGGCACGCTGCAGAAGGAGTGGGTGCAGGGCGATCGCCGCTACTTCCATTACGTGATGCAGCAGCCGATGCTGAACTTTTTCGCCTATCTTTCCGCGCGCTATGCCGTGAAGAGCGAAGAGGTCGGCGGGGTGAAGGTGTCGGTTTATCACGACCCCGCGCATGCCTTCAACGTGGACCGCATGCTGGAGAGCGCGCGCGATTCGCTTGCCTACTACGACAGCCACTACACGCCGTACCAGTTCAAGCAGCTGCGCATCCTGGAGTTCCCGGGCTACATGGCGTTCGCGCAGAGTTTCGCCAACACCATTCCGTTCTCCGAATCCATCGGATTCATCGCCGACCTGCGCGACAAGAGCCGCATCGACTACGTCTATGACGTCACCGCGCACGAGATCGCGCACCAGTGGTGGGCGCACCGGGTGATCGGCGCCGACATGCAGGGCTCGACCATGCTCAGCGAATCGCTGTCGCAGTACAGCTCGCTGATGGTGCTCAAGCACAAGTACGGCGCCGACCACATGCGCAAGTTCCTCAAGTACGAGCTGGACATGTACCTCACCGGACGCGCCACGGAGAAGGTGGCCGAGGAGCCGCTGGCCAAGGTGGAGAACCAGCCCTACATCCACTACCGCAAGGGCTCGCTGATCTTCTACGCGCTGCAGGACTACGTGGGTGAGGACAGGCTCGACGCCTTCCTCAAGCAGTTCCTCGTCGACTACGGCTTCCAGCAGCCGCCCTACGTGACCTCGAAGATCTTCGTCGACGCGCTGGGCAAGTACCTCGGCCCGACGTGGCAGCCGATGCTGGACGACTTCTTCTGGAAGATCACCCTGTTCGACAACCGCATGACCGACGCCACCGCGAAGAAACTGCCCGACGGCAAGTACGAGGTGACCATGAAGCTGCACGCCGGCAAGATCCACGTCGACGGCAAGGGCAAGGAAACCCGCGGGAAGATCGACTTCCCGATCGAGGTCGGCGTGTTCGCCGCGCCCGCAGGCGCCGGCATCGAAGGCAAGCCGCTGTACCTGGAGAAACGGATGATCGGTGACGGCGACAGCACCGTCACCGTCACCGTCGACAGCAAGCCCGCGGTGGCCGGCATCGACCCGTACAACAAGCTGATCGACAAGGTCTCCAGTGACAACCGGCGTGCGGTGACGCTGCAGTAGCGTCCGCGCTCAGTCCCGCGCGGACGCCGCCGCATCGCCCATCAGCCGGACATCCAGCGGCGCGGTCGGGATGCTGATCTGGCCGGCGTCGATCTGCCGCTTGATCGCACGCAGCAGGTCGGTTTGCGTGTTCCAGCCGTCGGCGCTCGAGGTCCAGCCGCGCACCACCAGGTTCACCGTCTGGCCGGCCAGGCTGTCGATCCACACGCCCGGCGCGGGGTCCTTCAGGACGCGCGCGTCCGCTTCGAGCAGGCGCACGATCCCTGCCATCACCTGGTCCGTATCGTCGCGATGGCCGATGCCGAGCTTGAGTTCGAAACGCCGCGTGCCGCGCCGGTTGAAATTGACGATGACGTCGCTGCCGATCTTCGCGTTCGGCAAGGTGGCCTCGCGGTTGTCCGGCAACAGAACAAGGGTATGCATCAGGTTGATGCTCTGCACCGTGCCTTCGGTGCCACCGGCACTGACGTAGTCACCGACGCGGAACGGCCGGAACACCACCAGCAGCACGCCCCACGCGAGGTTGCTCAGCGAGCCCTGCAGGGCCAGGCCGATCGCCAGCCCGCCGGCGCCGAGCGCCGCCACCAGCGGTGCCGAGGGCACGCCGGCCTTGGTCAGCGCCATCACGATCAGCACCGCCACCAGCACGCCGTAGATCAGGTTGCGCAGGAAACCGGCCAGCGTGACGTCGACCGCGGCGCGCTGCAGCGCGCGCTGGCTGAAATTGGCCAGCCGCGCCGCCAGCCAGATCCCGACCAGCAGGATCACCAGTGCCACCAGCAGGTTCAGCCCGGCCTGAATGACGCCCTCGGAAAGCGTGCTGCCCAGCAGTTGCTCCAGAAAATCGTGCATGACATCGACTCGTTGCGACAAGGCCGCGACAGCCTAGCAAATCGGCCATCAGGGAAACGCTTGCGACTCGTCGCGTCAGAGTTTGCGGTCGTCGATGTCGACCACGCGGCCATCCACGATCGTGACCACGGTGATGTGACCCTCGCGCCGATAGCGCCAGCGCTCGCCGCCGTCGGTGCGCTCCAGCACTTGCACGCGCCGGCGCGAGTGTCGCGCGCGATGCGGATGCACTTTCGAGGAGGGCTTGCCCAGCAGCTCGACCACCCGCTCCTGGCTGTCGCCAGCCACCAGCACCTGGCTGCCGACGCGCAAGGTGCTGGACGCCTGCGCGGCCGTGCCGAGGGCGAACCCGAGGACAACGATGAGAATCTTGCGCATGACCTGCTCCCTGGTCGGTGATGGGGGGTGTGCTCGCGCAGATCGGTCAGAAGCCTGCGCCCGGTTGCGCCAGATACTCCCGTTCCGCGGCCGTGCTGTCGCGGCCCAGCACGGCATTGCGATGCGGAAAGCGGCCGAAGCGCGCGATCACCTCGCGATGGCGCCGAGCATAGTCCAGGAATTCGGCAAAGCGGGCACGCCCCGCAACGGGCGCCTGCGCGTGCAGCGCCTCGAACAAGGTCACCGCGCGCTGCTGCAAGCCCATGTCCTCGGCGTGCTCCAGCGGCAGGTAGGCGAACACCCGCTGCAGCGGCGGCAGTGCCTGATCGAAACCGCCGGCCAGACCCGACAAGGCAATGCGCTGCGCCTTGACGTCGGCCGCCCAGGCCTGCGCATCGCCGCGATGGAGATTGCGCGGAAGCTGGTCGAGCAGGATCAGCAGCGCCAGCCAGTCAGCGGGGTTGCTGGCCCACGCATCGAGGCGCCCCTGCGCGGCGTCGTCGGCCGCTACGGCAAAGCGTCGACGGATCTGCTCGTCGAACGCGGCATCCTTCGCAAACCAGTGCGCGGCATGCGCCGGGTCGAACCAGAAATCAAGAACGTCCCGCGGTTGCACGGCCATGCGCACCTCGCCCGAAGCCTGCGATGAAGGGCGTCCATCTTCACGTGGCGACACGCGACGGGCAAGCCGGCGCGGCGATTCAATCCGCCGGCGCCGCCGCCGATGCGCCGGAGGTCGCGTCCACATGCAGCAGGTTCAACGGTTGGCCGTGCGCGTCTTGCAAGCCTTGCTGCAACCGCGCCAGGCGCTGGATCGACGGACACAGCGCCTCGATCTGCGGACGCAGCGCCTGCATGCGTTGCTGCAGGCGCGGCTGCAAGGTGGTGACCAATGAACCGGCGCGATCGCGCAGGTCTGCCGCGCTCTGCAGGTCGCCGGCCAGCGCCGCGTCGATCGCCTGCTGGCCGAGATCGCCGGCGACCAGCGGCATCAGGTCGGCGCTGACCTGATTGGCATACTGCTGAATCAGGTCGCCTTGCCAGTCGTGCGTGCTCTGGCTGCGCGCGATGCGCTGCTTCAGTTCGCTCGCGTGCGCGGCCAGCCGGCGGTCGAACTCGACCCGGGTCGCCGCCGCCAAGCCCAGCCCGGCCACTTCCTCGCGCAACGCCTGCGCCGCCATGTCCACGCCGTTCTGCGCCACCTGGCGGACCCGCGGCGCCAGCGCCTGCAGGTCGCGCTGGAACACGCTGAGCCGATCCTGCTGCGGCGGCGTCAACACCACCGCCACGCCATCCGTGCGCAGGCTGCCGTCGTGCAGCTCCACCCGCGTCGGCGCCGGCGTGGAGCGGTCGAACAGCACGCCTTGCGGCTGCAGGGTCACGTCATAGCTGCTGCTGGCGTGGCAGGTCGCCGCCAGGTCCTGCGCCTGCACGGGCATCGCCGCCAGCACGGCGGCAGCGATCACTGCTGAAAACAGGACGCGCATCGGCAATCTTCCTTAAACGACAACCTGCATGGATACCGAGCTACCCGCCAACCCGTGCTGAACGGAATACCGCGCCGCTCAGGCGCCTTCGCCAGCACGCCTCGCACGCCGCGGAACGGGTCAGCTGCCACCGAGCGGTGCAAGCAGGTGCAATGACATGTCGGCGAGCAGCGACCCATCCTCGGGCGTGGCATCCGGGCTCCCCGCGAGACGGCGCTTGTCGGCCCAGTCCGGCTCCTGCAGCGGGCCCGGGACGTAGGGCTGCCATTGGCCGTAATCCGCTTTCCGCGCAACTTTCGGCGCATGGAATCCATGGAGGGCGAAATCCACGGGGACGCGGGCCAGCCAATAAGGTTCGGCGGCATCCGGGCCCGTCGTGGGGACATGGAATGTGTAGCGTCGCAGGGCACGCAAGGCAGCATCCGCCAGCTTTTTCCGCCATGTCGCCATGTCCCTCTCGCTGGCACGAATGCGGAGATTCACCTGCTCCGCCGCCGCGTCGATGACCTTGCCGTCGCGGCCCACTTTCAGCAGCGCATACACCGTGCCGGATACGCCGGCGCTCGCCGCATCGGAAGGGTACGCGACCGACAACCGATGCTTGTACGTGAAGTCGTCCGCCGCGGCCTCGTGCCTGCCTTCGTCGTTCAAATGCCCGAACCAGCTGCTGGCCACGGCAAGGGCGTAGCCGCCATGACCCACCGGCTTCGCCACGACGCGCAGCCCCATCGGCGCCTTGGCTCCGACCGCCTTGCCGTCACGCGTCACCGGTTCGAACCTCCACGCCGGGACGGCCCTGGCAAGCAAGTCCTTCACCACCGGTGGCAGCTTGTCCGGGTGATCGACCGTGTATGTCACGACACTGCCGTCCGGCGCGACTTCGATCGTGCCGGTGACCAGCATGCTCGCCTGAACGCGGTCGCGCAGGTCGTCGCGCCCGTTCGCAATGGCCACGCCAGCCAACATCATGCAGCACAAGACAAGCATGCAGCGCTTCATTGTTTCTCCCCCTGGCTGTCGGGCAGCCTGTTCCGCCCGAAGATGCTTCCGTGGCTTTTGCGCAGCCGGACTTCTCAGCGCCGCGCGTGAAACTGCATGCGCACCGCCGGCGTGCCTAGCCGCCAGCTCAGCCACAGCAGCACCGGCACGGCGAGGCCTTTCAGCACCAGCGCCAGCAGGTAGCTGCGGCGCGCGTGCAGCACGGCTTGTTGCAGGGCGGCCTGGTCGTGCAGTTGGCCCAGGGCGTCGCGGCTGGCCTGCAGCAGCTGCGGCCATTGCGCCAGCATGGCGCCGCCGCTGGCCAGCATCCACAGCGCCAGCACCGCGGCGGCCACGCGCATCGCCGGGCGCGCCCAGGCCTGGCGCAGGATGCAGCCGGCGCACAGCACGATAAGCGTGAAAGCGGCCAGCAGGTAGGCGATATCCCAGGCCAGCAGCCGGTGCAGCGTGCGCAGGGCGGCGCTGTCGGCGGCGTAGGCGTGGCGCTGGCTCCACAGCAGTTGCGCGTGGCTGAGATACTGCACGCAACCGAACGCCGCCAGCAGCAGCAACAGCCACACCAGCACACGCCACAGCATGAACCGGCGACCGCGCGACAGCGGCTCCGCGCGCATCGCCACCGGCATCAGGAAGCCGCCTTCAGCGTGGCCAGATCGGCCAGCACCTGGGCGGAGTTCTTCTCCGGGTCGACGTCGGTGTAGACCTTGGCGATGTGGCCCTGCGGATCGATCAGGAAGGTGGTGCGCCTGGCGTAGTGCATGCCCATGCGCGAGGTAAGCACGCCATAGGCGGTGGCGACCGTGCGCTCGGCGTCGGACAGCAGCGGGAATGGCACGTGGTATTTCTCGGCGAACTCGGCGTGGGACTTGACGTCATCCAGGCTCACGCCGACCACGTCGGCACCGGCCTGGCGCAGCTTGGCGATGTCGTCGCGGAAAGTGCATACCTCGGTGGTGCAGCCGGGGGTGAAATCCTTGGGATAGAAGTACAGCACCAGCCAGTGGCCGTGGTAGTCGGCCGGGCTGCGCCAATGGCCGGCCTGGTCCTGCAGGCGAAACGCCGGGGCGGCCTGGCCGACCTGCGGGCCGGCGGCAAACACCGGAGCCGCGAATGCGCACAACAGCGACAGGATGACGAGGCGGGCGAGGCGGCGCATGGCGGTTTCTCCACGACGAAAAACGGGGCGACCTGCGCAGTGTAGCGCCGCTGAAAAGGCGAAGGCGCCCGACGGGCGCCCTCGCGGCTTTCCTGGCGGAAACGATCAGGGACGACTGATGGTGAACTTGCCCACCGAGACGCCCAGGTTGACGCCCTCGCCGGTACCGGCCAGCGCCAGCGAAACGGTGCCCTTGGTCAGCACCTGCGCCTGCGAGCTCTTCACCACGCCGGCCTCGGCGCCGGCCTGGGCGTAGTCGCCAAAGACATCGGCGATGCCGTGCACGTTGCTGATCTCGCCCTTGCCGTTGTTGATGCGGTACTTGCCCGCGGTGAGACCGCCGCCGACCACGGTGATCTTGACGTTGGCGTGCTGGCCGTTGTCACAGGTGACGCTGCCGGTGCCTTCGGCGTGCTTGTACAGCAACGACCAGCCGGACAGGTTGTAGACCATGTCGCATTTCACGCTGGCGTCGGCGGCATGGGCGTTGCCGGCCGGCAGCACGGTCATCGCGCCGGCGCAGGCCAGCACCAGGGCGGCCATTCCAAAGGTGGACTTGATCATGGACTTTGCTCCTTGTAATGCAGGGATGGAAGGCGGCACCGAACTCTGGCCACGGCGGCCGCCCGCTCGTTGCGCTGCGGCAACGACGTGCGAATCGTGTGCATCGCGGCGTGACAATCGCGTGCAGGGTCATGAACCACCGTTCATCTGCAGGCGCACTGCGGCGTGACGGTTGCCTCGCGGCGTGCGCTCGCCGTAGGGTGGGCCTCGCAGCGCAAGGAGATCGAGATGATCAAGTATTCCCTGGTGGGTTACGACGGCTCGGATGCGTCGCAACGGGCATTCCGGTTCGCGGTCGAGCTGGCCCGCTGCACCGGCGGCCGCGTGCGCGTGGTGTGGGTGCTGCAGGTCAGCGAAGGCGGCGCCGACGCCTGCGCGCTGATGATGGCCGACTCCGGCACCCAGCGTGCGCAGGAACTGCTGGCCGAACTGGCCACGATCGTGCCGGACTCGGCCCAGCTGGTGGACATCGAGCTGACCCACGGCAGCCCCGGCGACGTGCTGCTCAGCCAGGTCGACGAGCACGGCGTGGATCACATCGTGATCGGCCACACCGAACGCGGTGCACTGGCGCGCTGGCTGCTGGGCTCGGTTTCGGGCAACGTGCTGGCGCGCGCGCACGTGCCGGTGACGATCGTGCGCTGACGGCAGCGGTTTTCTCAGTGGTCGGCCGCCGGCGTCTCGCGCGGTTTGGCGTCGATCTGGCGCTGCGCCTCCTGCGCGATGTGCAGTTGCCTGACGTCGATCGGCCGGATCTGCGAGATCACGCAGGGCGCGTACGGCCCGCCGGTCAGCACCTTGTCGAAGCGGCTGAACACGGTGCCGGAACTGGAGGTAAGGCCGATCGCCTGCGTGAACGGCAGGTTCTGGCAGGGGCCGTCGAGGTCGAGCAGCCAGGCCTGACTCGGCCGGGTGTAGACCACCACCTGGTGGTCGCCGAGCGGCTCCCACGACCACAGGGTGAAGAAATGGAAACTGCGCACCGGCGCACCGGCCGCGCTGGCGTATGCCGCCTCGCGCTGCCGTTCGCGCTGCGCCAGGGGCACGCTGGAGCAGGCGGCCAGCACGGCAACCAGCGCGAAAACGAGGCAGGAACGAACAGTGGACATGGCGAATCCTCCACGGAAAGACATCACGGACAACGCGCCAACCCGCGGTGACGTGTACCGCGCGACGCTCAGCGCTTGCCCGCCTTGCGCACCGGCTGCCACCTGGCAGGGTCGAAACCGCCGACTTCGTAGACCAGGTGACGATCCCTGGTGCCCTCCACCTGGGTGACGTCCAGCTGCAGCTTGCGGGTCTTCTCCAGCAGCGCGATGAAGGCCTTGTCGTCGCGGATCATCAGCGCCGGTTCGCCGCCGTCGGGGGCGAATGCCTTGATCCGCACCGGCTTGCCGTCGGCCTGGCCGGTGATGGTGCAGTTGCCGCGGCACACGAAGCCGGGCTTGCTGCCATAGAGGAAGGCACTCTGGCCCCAGCTGGTATGCCGGCGCAGCACCAGCCGCACCGGCTCGCCGTCGTCGCCCTGGCTGTAGATGCTGGCGGTCGATTGCGTGCCGCCGGCCATCGGCGCGACCTGGTAGGTCCACAGCGCGGCCAGCCGGTTCTTTTCGCTGTTTTCCTTGTAGCGCTTCTCGATCGCGGGCAACGTCTGCATCACTTCCTTCGCCGCATCGCTGTGCGGGAAGCGTTGCACGATGTCCTTGCCCATCGTCACCACCATCTCGTCGTTGTGCAGTTTCAGCAATTGGCGATAGGTGTCGAGGTTGCGCGCCGCGGTGGCGGCGTCGGCTGCGGCTTTCTGCTGCTGCGCGGTGAGCTCGGGCGTGCCCGGGCCTTGCGAACAGCCGGCGAGCAGCACGGCGCAGAAAGCCAGCGGGGCACAACGGAGCAGGACGCGATTCATCGACGGCATACCAGGCGAAGGGCAGCGGCTAGCTTGGAACGATCCGCGGTCGCGGTGCAACCGCGCGGGATGCTTTCAGCTCTCGCTGGCCATGATCGAATCGACGTGCTCCACCCGCCTGATCCGATCCAGCCATACCCGCTGGTGCCACGTCGGAACATCCGGGCGCTCCAGCTGCACCTCGGCGTTGATGCCTTCGCGGCCCTGCGGGTCGCGAAACACCTGCACGCTGGGCCGCATGCTGACCACGCCGTCGCAACTGCTGCCATCGCTCAGCAACAGCACCACGTGGCCATTGGCAGGCAGCTGGTGCACCAGTGCCTCCAGTCGATCGATGTCGTCCTCGCGGACGAGGACGCTGGGTGCGTTTTGGCCCATGCGACAGCCCTCACTGACCAGTGGAAGCCCGACCCTATCCGCGTCCGCGGCAAGGGCGCGTCAACGAAGCGCGCCCGGGGACGGGAACGGATATGCTGCCAGCCCGCGAGAACCCATGGAGCCGTCCCGTTGATCACCACGTCGCCCAGCGAATTCCTGCACGCCTTCGCCACACTCGCGCCACGGGACGGCGCCGCCGCCACGGCGCGCGCCGCCTATCTGGTGGCCCCGGCAGAGTTCGCCCTGGCGGCGGAATCGGCACGCGACAACCGCTACATGGACATGAACCTGGCGGTCGACCCGCTCAAGGCGCTGGCCCAGCACGGAGCGCTGGCGCAGGCACTGCGCGCGGATCTGCCGGTGATCACCTTCCCCGGCGATCCGGCAACCCCTGACGCGGTGTTCCCCAACAATGTGTTCGCCACCGCGCCGGGGCGGCTGATCGTCGGCCGCATGCGCCATCCGGTGCGCCAGCGCGAGGCCGAACGCCACGACATCCGCGCCTTCTTCGGCGAGGTGCTGGGCTATGACGAGATCGACCTGTCCGGCTGCGAGGGCCTGGTCGCCGAACTGACCGGCTCGCTGGTCATCGACCGCGCCCGCGGCGTCGGCTACTGCGGCCTCAGCGAACGCTGCGACATGGCTGGCGCGCAAGCCATGCACAAGGCTTTCGACTTGCGCCTGACCTACTGTTTCGAGCTGGCCGACGCCGAATACCACACCAACGTGTTGCTGACTCTGCTCGCCAGCCGCGCGGCGATCATCGCGGCCGATGGCTTCCGCGATCCGGCCGCGGCACAGGCGATCGCCACGGCGTATGGCGATCGCGCGATCTGGCTGACGCCGGCACAGAAGCAGGCGTTCGCCGGCAACGCCATCACGCTCTCCGACGAGCGCGTGTGGATGAGCGCCCGCGCCGCCGCCTCGCTCACCGGCGCACAGCGCGCGGCGCTGGCCGGTTACGGCTTCACCATCGGCGCAGTGGAACTGGGCGAGATCGAGAAGGCCGGCGGCAGCCTGCGCTGCTGCGTGGGCGAGATCTACTGATCGCGAGCCGGGAGATCTCCGCGGATCGCCAGCACCAGACGAATCAGCGCTTCGCGGGCCCGCCGACGCGGCTGGAATTGCACGCACTGAACAAGGGCGCGACGTACGTGGTGACGGTGGAGGCATCCGACGAACGCGGGGGGTCGGGGCTGTCGCGGATCGCGGTGCCGGAACCCCGAGCTTGCAGCTGGCGGTGCGGTACGTTCTGATGCACGGGTGATCACCGTCCATCATCTCGACAACTCGCGCTCGCAGCGCATCCTGTGGCTGCTGGAAGAGCTCGGCCTGCCATACGAGATCAAGCGTTACCTGCGCGATCCCGGGACCATGCTGGCCCCGGCGGAGCTGCGCGCGGTGCACCCGCTGGGCAAGTCGCCCGTCATCACGGACGGCGAACTCACGCTGGCCGAATCCGGCGCGATCGTCGAGTACCTGGCCGATCGCCACGGCGCCGGCACGCTGATTCCCGCGCACGGCACGCCCGAACGGCTGCGCTGCAACTACTGGCTGCATTACGCCGAAGGGTCGGCGATGCCGCCGCTGCTGCTCAAGCTGGTGTTCCGGCGCGTCGAGGCGGCGCCGATGCCGTTCTACGCCAGGCCGGTGGCGAAGCGCATCGCGCGTACGGCGCAGCGCGGTTTCGTCGATCCGCAACTGAAACTCCATCTCGACTACATGGAAGGCGAGCTGGGCCAGCGCGACTGGTTCGTCGGCGACCGCTTCAGCGTGGCGGACATCCAGCTGAGTTTTCCGCTGGAAGCCTTCGCTGCGCGCGGCGGACTGGATGCACGTCATCCGCGGCTGTCCGCCTTCCTGCAGCGCATCCATGCGCGGCCCGCCTACCAGCGCGCGCTGCAGCGCGGCGGCGAGTATCGGCTCGGCGGCTGAACGGCGCGATGGTCACGGCGACCTGGTTTTACGCGGTGGTCACGGCGCCACAGGCAGATTGGCGTTCCCGCTGTACCTGAAGGAGACCGCCATGCATCACCGGGAAATCGAGCAGCATCTTCGCGATGCCGCGGAGGTCGCCGCCGAGCGTGCCGGCGACCGTGCGCACGAATACGCCGACGGCGCTGGCAGCGCGATGCGTGGCCTGTTCCGGCACGGCCAGCGCATCCGCGACCGCTTCTCCGACCGCGGCAGCGACTACCGGCGGCAATTGACGCGCGTCGCCGGCGATCTCGCCGACGAGGCGAACTACCGCTATCGCCGCGCACGCCGCCAGGTGCAGCGGCATCCGGTGGCCACGGTCGCGATCATCGCCGGCACCATCGGCGCGTTCCTGCTGTTGCGTCGCGCATTCCGCAGCGACGACGAATGAACCACTGAACCACGCGCAAGCCGCCCCGGCACCGGTAATGGCCGGCGTCGTGGCGGCATGCCGCCGAGTCGCTGCTAAGCTGCGACTTGCCCTTCCGGCGGTCGTCGCATGGCTCGCACCGATCTCACTTTCCATCACCCGGTCGCATTCTGGCTTGGCTGTGCCGCGGTGATCGCCGGCGTGCTGGCGCATCTGCCGATGCTGGCGATGGCCGCGCCGATGCACTACCGGCTCGCCGGCATGCCGATGGACGGCCTGATGCTCGCCGGCATGGCGCTGGTGCCGCTGGGCGTGCTGCTGGCGGCCTACGGGCTGATGCCGCGGATGGAGCAGATGCGCCGCACCGCCCATCCGGATCGCGGCGCGGTGTCGTTCCACGTCGCCGACAACGTGCCGCTCAACCGCGAGCACTGGAAGCTGGTCGGCGTGCTCACCGTCGCGCTGGCGGTGGACGTGATGAAGCCGGCCACGATCGGCTTCGCGATGCCGGGCATGGCGGCCGAGTACGGCATCAGCGGTTCCACCGCGGGCTTCCTGGCCTTGTCGGCGCTGACCGGCACCGTGGTCGGCTCGGTGGTATGGGGCCGGCTGGGCGATCTGTTCGGCCGCCGCGCGGCGATCCTGCTGTCGGCGCTGATGTTCATGGGCACGGCCATCTGCGGCGCGATGCCGGCGTTCGGCGGCAACCTGGTGATGTGCTTCATGATGGGCGCCGCTGCCGGCGGCATGTTGCCGATCACCTTCACCCTGATGGCCGAGACCATCCCCACGCGGCACCGCGGTTGGCTGCTGGTGGCGCTGGGCGGCGTCGGCACTTCGGCCGGCTACCTGCTCGCCTCCGGCGCGGCGACCCTCTTCGAGCCGACCTACAGCTGGCGCTCGCTGTGGCTGCTGAACCTGCCCACCGGCGCGCTGATCGTGCTGCTCAACCGCTACATTCCGGAGTCGCCGCGCTTCCTCGCCCTGAGTGGCCTGGAGGAGCAGGCGCGCGCGGTGCTGCAGCGCTTCTCCGGGCAGGCGGCGCCGGTCCACCTCGATACCGGGGCGGTCATCGCGCCGGCCCATGCGGCGCGCCTCGGCATGCGCGCGCTGCTGCGCGGCCGCCACGCCGCGATCACCTGGGGGCTGCTGACCTGCGCGGTGGCCTGGGGTCTGGCCAACTTCGGTTTCCTGCTGTGGCTGCCGGCGAACCTGGTCACGCTGGGCGTCGATGCGCAGGCCAGCGCGGCGTTGCTGGCGCGCTCGGCGCTGCTCGCCTTGCCCGGCATCGCCCTGGTGGTGTGGGGCTATCAGCGCTGGAGCAGCATCCGCACGCTGGTGCTGTTCATCGCCCTGACCGCCGCCGCACTGTTGCTGTTCTGCGCGATCGGCGCCATGCAGCTGCGCTCGCCGGCGCTGACCACCACCGCCACGGTGCTGCTGTTGCTGAGCATCAGCGGGGTGATCGCCACGCTGATCCCGTACGCGGCGGAGATCTACCCGGTGCACCTGCGCAGCACCGGCGCCGGACTGATCGCCGGCGGCTCGAAGTTCGGCGGCATCTTGGGCGCGCTGCTGGGCGTGTCCGGCCTGTTCGGGCACTTCGTGCTGTCGGCGCTGCTGATCGCCCTGCCGATGGGGCTGGCGGCATGGATGCTCGCCCGCCGCGGCATCGAGACCCGCGGGCATGGACTGGAAGCGATCCAGCAGGCTCTGTCGGCGGAGTGACAGGCAGCGAAAAGCCGCCCCGGAGGGCGGCTTTTCCGATCGCGGCGACCCGGCTCAGACGGTCAGCGGGTTGGGCTTGTCCGGGTCGAGCTTGTACTCCTTGATCGCGCGGCTGACGTCCTTGGCGTTGACCTTGCCTTCCTTCGCCAGCGCGGCCAGCGCGGCGTGGGCGATCCAGTAGCGGCTGATCTCGAAGAACTCGCGCAGGTGCTCGCGGGTGTCGGAGCGGCCGTAACCGTCGGCGCCCAGCGCGGTGAACGAGCGACCCTCGGGCATGAAGGCGCGCACCTGGTCGACCATGCCGCGCACGTATTCGCTGGCGGCGATCACCGGGCCGTCGCGCCCGGCCAGGTTGGCGGTGACGTGCGGCACGCGCTGCTTCGCTTCCGGATGCAGGCGGTTCCAGCGCTCGCAGTCGAAGCCGTCGCGCGATAGTTCGCTGAAGCTGGGGCAGGACCAGATGTCGGCCTTCACGCCGAAGTCGGCATCCAGCAGCTCGGCCGCCGCAATCGCCTCGATCAGCGAACCGCCCGCCGCCATCAGCTGCACGCACGGCGCGCCGGTCTTGCCCTTGCTCTTGCCCTTGCCTGAATCCCGATTCCCCAATCCCGAGTCCCGGAACAGATACATGCCCTTGACGATGCCGTCGTAGCAGCCCTCGGGCATGTCCGGGTGGACATAGTTCTCGTTGGTGGTGGTGATGTAATAGAAGACGTCCTGCTGCTCTTCGTACATCTCCTTGACGCCGTGGTGCAGCAACACCGCCACCTCGTACGACCAGGTCGGGTCGTAGGCGCGGCAGTTGGGGAAGGTGCCTGCCATCAGGTGCGAGGCACAGTCCGAATGCTGCAGGCCTTCGCCGGGGAAACTGGCGCCGGCGGTGGCGCCGACCAGGAAGCCGCGCGCGCGCTGGTCGCCAGCGGCCCAGATCAGGTCGCCGATGCGCCGGAAGCCGAAGAACGAGTAGTAGATGAAGAACGGCAGCATCGGCTGGTTGGACAGCGAATAGCTGGTGCCCGCCGCGATCCACGCCGACACGCCGCCAGCCTCGGAGATGCCTTCCTGCAGCACCTGGCCGTCCTGCGCCTCGCGGTAGTACAGCAGCTGGTCGGCATCCTGCGGACGATACTTCTGGCCGAACGGCGCGTAGATGCCGATCTGCCGGAACATGCCCTCCATGCCGAAGGTGCGCGCCTCGTCGGCCACGATCGGCACCACGCGCGGGCCGAGCTGCTTGTCGCGCAGCAACAGGTTCATGCCGCGCACCAGCGCCATGGTGTTGGAGATCTCGCGCTCGCCGCTGCCCTTGGTGATCTGCTCGAACGCGGACAACTCCGGCGCCTTGCACGGCACGTCGGTGCGGCGGCGGCGCTGCGGCAGGAAGCCGCCCAGCGCGCGACGGCGTTCCAGCATGTATTCCACCTCCGGCGAGTTCGGGCCGGGGTGGTAGTACGGCACGCTGTCCAGCTTGTCGTCGGGCACCGGAATCTGGAAACGATCGCGGAACGTGCGCACGGCATCGCCGGTCATCTTCTTCTGCTGATGGGTGGGGTTCTCCGCCTCGCCCGAGCCGATGCCCATGCCGTAACCCTTCACCGTCTTGGCCAGGATCACCGTGGGCATGCCCTTGGTGTTCACCGCCGCGTGGTAGGCGGCGTAGACCTTGTGCGGATCATGGCCGCCGCGATTCAGGCGCCAGACGTCGTCATCGCTGAAGTTGGCCACCATCTCGCGGGTCTGCGGGTACTTGCCGAAGAAATGCTCGCGCGTGTAGGCGCCGCCGAAGGCCTTGCAGGCCTGGTATTCGCCGTCCACGGTTTCCATCATCAGCTTGCGCAGCGTGCCGTCCTTGTCGCGCGCCAGCAGCGCATCCCAGTAGCTGCCCCAGATCACCTTGATGGCGTTCCAGCCGGCGCCGCGGAACACGCCCTCCAGCTCCTGGATGATCTTGCCGTTGCCGCGCACCGGGCCGTCCAGCCGCTGCAGGTTGCAGTTGATCACGAAGATCAGGTTGTCCAGGCCTTCGCGGCCGGCCAGCGAGATCGCGCCCAGCGATTCCGGCTCGTCCACTTCGCCGTCGCCGAGGAAGCACCATATCTTGCGGTCGGTCTTGGGTATCAGGCCGCGGTTCTCCAGGTAGCGGAAGAACTGCGCCTGGTAGATCGCCTGGATCGGACCCAGCCCCATCGACACGGTGGGCACCTGCCAGTAGTCCGGCATCAGCCACGGGTGTGGATAGGAGGTGAGCGACTGCTCGCCGCCGACCACGTCGGCGCGGAACAGGTCGAGCCGCTCCTCGCCGATGCGGCCTTCGAGGAAGGAGCGCGCATAGATGCCAGGGCTGATGTGGCCCTGGTAGCCGATCAAGTCGCCGGGGTGGTCGGCGCTGGGGGCACGCCAGAAATGGTTGAAGCCCACGTCGTACAGCGTGGCCGAGGAGGCGAAGCTGGCGATGTGGCCGCCCAGCGAACCGGGCCGGCGGTTGGCGCGCACCACCATCGCCATCGCGTTCCAGCGGATCAGGCAGCGGATGCGCCACTCCATCGCCGCATCGCCGGGGCTCTTGGCCTCCATCCCGGGCGGGATCGTGTTGACGTATTCGGTGGTCGGGTTGAACGGCAGGTAGCCACCCGAGCGACGGGTGGTGTCGACCATCTTCTCCAGCAGGTAATGCGCGCGCTCGGTACCGTCGTGCTGGATCACCGCATCGAGCGAATCGATCCACTCGCGGGTTTCGGTGGGGTCAAGATCCTGGTCCAGGATTTCGTCGAGCTGGTCCATCGGGGTTCTCCACGGCACCGTGGGGTGTGCCTGCAAAAGGTTCGCGCCGCCGGGGCCGCGGCGCGACAACACATGAGTTTAGTTGTTTGCCCGGATACCTGCCAATGGCGCCGGCACCGACGAAGACGGTTTCCGGCGGGAGAGGGACGGCTATCCGGCTTGCACGAGCTGCGGCACGGGCTTGCGCAGCACGACGATGTCCTGGTTGCCGTTCAGGCCGCCTTCGATGTGCTCGACCACGGCGAGATGGCGTGCCCAGTGCCGGCGTACATAGTCCACGGTGTGGAAGGTCGTCTGGTAGAAATCGGGCAGGCCGTCGACCTTGAAACGACCCTTGCGGTCGGTGCGATAGACAAACCCGTCAAGCGCCAGCGCGGCGAGTTCCTCCGCGGTGCAGCTGCCGGTGGCGGAACGGCCGTGGGTGGTGGCCAGCAGCAGGCCACCGGGCTTCAGCAGCCGCGCCATTTCGGCGAGCCACTCGTCCTGCGCCGGCGCATCGAGGTGGGTGAACAGCGACACGCTGTAGATGACGTCGAACATCCCGCCGGCATAAGCCGTCGGCGTGGCCGGGGTGTTGATCGCGAACCGGGCCACGGCGGAGAGGTTTTCCCGCGCCCAGTCGATGGCCTCCACGTCGATGTCCGAGCCGTGCATTTCGCAGGAGCTGGCGGCAGCCGCCAATTCGCCGATGACCCGGCCCGGCCCGCAGGCAAAGTCCAGCACGACCAGGTGCTCCGGCCGCACACCGTGCGCGGCCAGCGTGTCAAGCAGGCAGCGCGCGATGCGGCGGCCATTGGCCAGGTAGCTGGCCGAATCGAAAGCCCGATGCACCCGGTAGCGCAGCATGGGCGGCGGCAGGCCCAGCGCCGGCACGCCGGGGTCCACCCGGTTCGCCCGCGCCAACCGCAGGCGGAACTGCGCGTACCTCGCGGCACCGACGAGCCAGTACAACGGCGCGATGCGTTTCGCCATCTGGCGCAGTTGCCCCATCATGCCGTCCATCGAACTGCGTGCCATGCGCTGCGTCCCTGCCGGTGGTGGTGTGTTCCGATCAACCGCGCCGGCTGCCCTGCGCGGCGCGGATCTGTGCATCGACCGCGGCCACCGCGGTCATGTTGACGATGCGGCGCACGGTGGAGGCTGGCGTGAGGATGTGCGCGGAGCGGTTGACGCCCATCAGGATCGGCCCGATCGAGACGCCGTCGGTCATCACCCGCACGATGTTGTAGGCGATGTTGGCCGCGTCCAGGTTCGGCATCACGAACAGGTTGGCGCGGCCGCTGAGCGTGGTGTGCGGGAACATGCGCAGGCGCAGCGCCTCGTCCCAGGCGGTGTCGGCCTGCATCTCGCCGTCCATGTCCAGCTTGGGCGCGCGCGCCTTGAGGATCTGCCAGGCCTTGCGCATCTTCGCCGCGCTGGGGTTGTCGTGGCTGCCGTAGTTGGAGTGCGAGAGCAGCGCCACCTTGGGCTCGATGCCGAAGTTCTTCAGCCGGTAGCAGGCCTGCAGCGTCGCCTCGGCGATCTGCTCGGCGGTGGGATCGACCTGCACGTGGGTGTCGAGGAAGAACCACGCACCCTTGTCGTTGATCACGCCGCTCATCGCCGAGGTGCACGACACGCCGGGGTCGAGCCCGAACACGCTGCGCAGGTAGCCGAGTTTCTTGTGGTAGCGACCCACGATGCCGCAGATCATGGCGTCCGCCTCGCCGCGTTCGACCATCATCGCGGCGATCAGGGTCGGCCGCGAGCGCAGCAGGTTCTTCGCCGCCGCCGGGCTGACCCCGCGCCGTTCGGTCATGGCGTGGTACTGCTGCCAGTAGTCGTTGAAGCGCGGGTCGTCGTGGATGTTGGTCAGCTCGAAATCCACGCCGGCGCGCATGCGCAGGCCCAGCCGCTGGATGCGCGTGTCGATCACGTCCGGGCGGCCGATCAGGATCGGCCGCGCGATGCGCTCGTCGATCACCGTCTGCACCGCGCGCAGCACGATCTCCTCCTCGCCCTCGGCGTATACCACCCGCTTGGGATCGGCGCGGGCGCGCTCGTACACCGGCTTCATCAGCAGGCCGGTGCGGTAGATGAACTGGCCGAGCTTCTCCTTGTAGGCGTCCATGTCCACGATCGGCCGGGTGGCCACGCCCGAATCCATCGCCGCCTGCGCCACCGCGGGCGCCAGCATCACCAGCAGGCGCCGGTCGAACGGACGCGGGATCAGGTATTCCGGGCCGAAACAGGGGATCTCGCCGCCGTAGGCACTGCCCAGGTCGGAGGCCTCCATGCGTGCCAGCGCGGCGATGGCGCGCACGCAGGCGGTCTTCATCGCCTCGTTGATCACGGTGGCGCCCACGTCCAGCGCACCGCGGAAGATATAGGGGAAGCACAGCGCGTTGTTGACCTGGTTCGGATAATCCGAACGGCCGGTGGCGATGATGCAGTCCGGCCGCACCGCCTTGGCGTCTTCCGGGGTGATCTCGGGGTTCGGGTTGGCCAGCGCCAGGATCACCGGGCGCTCGGCCATCGTGGCGACCATCTCCGGCTTGAGGATGCCGCCGGCGGACAGGCCCAGGAACACGTCCGCCCCCGCCACGATCTCGGCCAGGCTGCGCTTGGGCGTGTCGCGCGCGTAGCGCGCCTTGTCCGGGTCGAGGTTGCTGCGGCCGGTGTGGATCACGCCCTCGCGGTCGAACGCGAGGATGTTCTCCGGCCGCACGCCCAGCGCCACCAGCATGTCGAGGCAGGCGATGCCGGCTGCACCGGCGCCGGTGGTGGCGAGCTTGATGTCCGCGATGTTCTTGCCGACCACCTCCAGCGCATTGACCAGGGCGGCGCCGACGATGATCGCGGTGCCGTGCTGGTCATCGTGGAACACCGGGATCTTCATCCGCTCGCGCAGCTTGCGCTCGACGATGAAGCACTCCGGCGCCTTGATGTCCTCCAGGTTGATGCCGCCGAAGGTGGGCTCCAGGCTGGCGATGATCTCGACCAGCTTGTCCGGGTCGTTCTCGTCGATCTCGATGTCGAACACGTCGATGCCGGCGAACTTCTGGAACAGGATGCCCTTGCCTTCCATCACCGGCTTGGCCGCCAGCGGCCCGATGTCGCCCAGACCAAGCACCGCGGTGCCGTTGGTGATCACCGCCACCAGGTTGGAGCGTACGGTGTACTCCGCCGCCGTCGCGGGGTCCTCGACGATCGCGTCGCACGCCGCCGCCACGCCCGGCGAATACGCCAGCGACAGGTCGCGCTGGGTCAGCAGGGCGGTGGTCGGGGTGATCTTGATCTTGCCCGGCCGCGGATGACGGTGATACTCCAGCGCGGCGAGGCGCAGTTCTTCGGGGAGGGCCATGGGAGGGGCTTTTTTCCAGTGAGTGGGCGCCATCGCGCGAGCGCGGATGGCTGGCGAGAATGTTAGCACCTGGGCCTGCGTCGCTGGCCCACGCCCGGCGCCCTCACGCGCCCGGCAGCAGGTCGTCCTCGCGCACCCGATCCATGTGGATGCCGTTGATGAACACCGAGAACGCCAGCTTTCCGGCCAGCCCGTGCACGTGCTGCATCCATGGCGGCAGCCAGCGCGGCGGCACGATCGCGCCGGAGGCGAAATGCGGCTGCAGGCTGATCACGTCGTGCAGCGCCAGCTTGCCGGCGAACAGATAGCGCAGCAGATCCAGCCGGCGCTGGCGCAGGGCCCAGCGGAAGAACGTGTGCACGGTGAGCAGGCCGGACAGGTAGACGTTGTCCTTGGCGAACACCGCGCCGCCGCCCGGCGGCACGCCGCGGAACACCCGCTGCGCCGAATGGAAGCTGTCGGCCACGCTCTGCCCGCGCGCATGGAAGTAGCGATAGACCTCGACGAAATCGGCGCCGCCCAGGGCCATGTCGATCGCCACGATGCGCAGGCTGATGCGTTTCAGCCGGGCGATGTCGATCGCCCCCGACATCAGCTCGGCGAATACCGCCAGCCCTTCCTGGGTGGCGGTGACCCGCGGCGAGGTGCGCCCCAGCGACGCCAGCAACGGCTGGCGCCGGCCGTTCAGCGCGGTCAGCGAATGCACGAAGGCCTCGTGCGCCAGCAACTGGTGGTGGTCGTACTGGCTGAAGCTGGCGCCGCCGCGCAGGCGGATGCGGGTGGCGCCGGCGGCGGCCTTGGCGGTGAGCTCGGGATCGACCTCGACGCGGATCGTGCCGTCGCCGAAGAAGACATCCAGCGTCTCGGCCAGCGCCGCGCGCAGCACCTCCGCGTCGATGTCGCCGCCGTCGTCGGCGAGCAGGTCGGCGCCCAGTTCGTCGGACAGCTCGACGAAATAGCGCGCGGCATCCAGGTTGCTGCGCTGGCTGCCGGGGATGCGGTCGTCCGGCTTGCCGTACAGCGCGATCGACGGCGCGGTCACGCCGGCCGTACCCACCGCCTCGAGCATCTGCGCGGCGACCTGCCAGGACTCGGCGGTGCGGCGCAGGTACTCGCCCAGCGGATCGCCCGCGCCGACCTCCACCGCCGCCGTCTCGATCGCCGCCAGTTCGGTGCGCGCCGCCGCCAGCCCGGGCACCTGGTAGGACACCGCCGGCAGGCTGAAGCGGCCCTGGCCGTAGGCCTCGATCATGCGGTTTTCCAGCGACGCGGGCCACGCCACCGTGGGCAATATGTGGATGCCGCGCACCGCCGCCAGCAAGCGCTGGTCCAGCGCCGCGTAGCGTTGCAGCTCCGGTGCAATGGCCGCGTTCATCGCGAGACCCCGGCACGCCGCGCACCGTCGGCGCGAATTCTTCCCGGGCTGCCCCCGCGCGCCATCGAACTACTCCCGCTCGCGCTTGACGCGGTGGCCGCGCGGCGGCTCCAGCGGGCGGCCGCCGCGCTGACGGCGCAATCGCGCTTCGAGGGTGGCAGCCTGTTCCTCCCGCTCGTCGTGCAGCTTGAGGTAACTGCGCCAGCGCTCGGCGCTCAGCTCGCCGGTGTCCAGCGCCACCTGCACCGCGCAACCGGGCTCGCTGCCGTGGCCGCAATCGGCGAAGCGGCACTGCTCGGCGAGCGCCTCGATGTCGGCGAACAGGTCGAGCTGCTCCTCGCCGGTCAGTTTCAGCTCGCGCATGCCGGGGGTGTCGATCAGGCAACCGCCCGAGGGCAACTGCAGCAGCGCGCGGTGGGTGGTGGTGTGGCGACCGCGGCTGTCGTGGCTGCGCACGGCGGCGGTGGCCATGGTCGCGGTGCCGAACAAGGTATTCGTCAACGTCGATTTGCCGGCGCCGGAGGAGCCCACCAGCACCGCGCTGTCACCCGGCTGCAGGTAGCGCGCCAGCTCCTGCGCGCTGGCGGGGTCCTTGCAGTTGAGCGCATGGATCGGCGTGTCCTGCGGCAGGCGCGCGCGCAGCGCGGCGACCTTCGCCGCCGCATCCTCGTGCTTGTCCAGCTTGCTCAGCAGCACCACCGGCTGCGCGCCGGAGCCTTCGGTCAGCGACAGGTAGCGCTCGATGCGGGCGGGGTTGAAGTCGCCGTCCAGCCCGGTCAGCACCAGCACGTAGTCGACATTGGTGGCGATCAGCTGGCGCTCGTAGCGCTCGCCCGCGGCGGCGCGCGACAACATGCTGCGGCGCGCTCCCACGCTGACGATGTGCGGCGGCGTGCCGTCGGCCACCTCCACGAAATCGCCCACCACCGGTCGCTCGGCGGGGTCGATGCCGCGCTTGAGGAAGCGGCCGTCCGGCTGCGCGCCGAACAGTGCGTGGCCATCGTGCAGTTCATAACCGGCGCGATGCTGCGCCACCACCCGCGCCAGGCGCAGGCCGCCGGCCGGCAGGCGGTCGCCGCGCCAGCCGATATGCCGCAGCCGCTCGATCGTTTCGACATCACTCATGGCGAGACTTGCCTGGCATGGTGGGGCGATTATGCCCTGCCCGGCCACGGCCCGACGATGGTCAGCGTCGCGCCCGCCGATCGGCTCGCGCTGCACTGCATCACGCTGCTAGCATCCACGTCGCCGGCGTTCGCGCCGTTTCCCACCCGCAAAGGAACCCAGGCGTTGGCTCCGATCATCCCCAGTGCGCACCTGGCAGACGTGCGCTACGAGATCCGCGGTGCGCTGACCCGCCGTGCCCGCGAGCTGGAATCCGCCGGACGCGACATCATCAAGCTGAATATCGGCAACCCCGGCCGCTACGGCTTCGAGGCGCCGGCGCACCTGCGCGAGGCGATCGCCAGCCACCTGCACGAGAGCGACGCCTACGGCCACGAGCAGGGACTGGAAGCGGCGCGCGAGGCGATCGCCGCGCAGCAACGCAGCCGCGGAGCGCGGCACGTGCAGCCCGAGCGCATCTTCATCGGCAACGGGGTCAGCGAACTGATCGACCTGGCTTTGCGGGCTCTGCTGCAGCCCGGCGACGAGGTGCTGCTGCCGAGCCCGGACTACCCGCTGTGGAGCGCGGCCACCATCCTCAACGGCGGACGGCCGCAGTACTACCGCTGCCCGGCCAGCCGCGGCCACCTGCCCGACCCGGACGAGGTGGAGGCGCTGGTCACCCCGCGCACCCGCGCGCTGGTACTCATCAACCCCAACAACCCGACCGGCGCGGTCTATCCGCGCGAGCTGCTGCAGCGGCTGGCCGAAGTCGCAGCGCGGCACGGCCTGTTGCTGCTCGCCGATGAAATCTACGACGAGATCCTCTACGACGGCGCGCACTTCCAGCCACTGGCGGAAGTCGCCGGCGAACTGCCCTGCCTGAGCTTCGGCGGGCTCAGCAAGGTGCATCGCGCCTGCGGCTATCGGGTCGGCTGGATGAGCCTGTCCGGCGCGCCCGCGGGAACGTCGGTGTATCGCGACGCGCTGCAACTGCTGGCCGCATTGCGCCTGTGCGCCAACGTGACCGCGCAGTGGGCGGTGCCGCCCGCCTTGCAGGACGCGCCGACGATCGGCGCCCTGACCGCGCCGGGCGGGCGCCTGCACGAGGCGCGCGCGGCGGTGCTGCAGGGAGTCGTCGCCAGCGAACACCTCGACCTGGTGGCGCCGGCCGGCGCGTTGTATGCGTTCCCCGCGGTGCGCGCCGAACGCATCCCGCAGTTCGACGACGAATCCTTCGCCCTGCGCCTGCTCGAAGAGGAGTCGGTGCTGGTGGTGCCCGGCAGCAGCTTCAACGTGTCGCGCAGCCGCCACTTCCGGCTGACCCTGCTGCCGCCGCCCGCGCAGCTGCACGAGGTGTTCGTGCGGATCGAGCAGGTGCTGCAGCGGATGGCGCGCGAACAGGCGGACAACGCCGTCGTCGCGGCCTGAGGCTTGTCGATGCCCGCATCCCGCTCGCCGCTGCGTCACCTCGCGCTCGGCGATTCCTACACCGTCGGCGAAGCCGTGGCCGCGAACGCGTGCTGGCCCGCGGTGCTGGCGCAGCAGCTGCGCCGCGGCGGCGCGGCGGTCGACGAGCCATGCCTCGTGGCCGTCACCGGCTGGACCACCGACGAGCTGGCACGAGGCATGGATCAGGCCGCGCTGGCGCCGCCCTACGATCTGGTCACCCTGCAGATCGGCGTCAACAACCAGTATCGCGGCCGCAGCCTCGATGAATACGCGGCGCAGTTCGCCGCCTTGCTCGAACGCGCCATCGCGCTGGCCGGCGGGCGCGTCGCGCGGACGCTGGTGGTCTCCATCCCCGATTGGGGCGTCACCCCCTTTGCGCGCGAACAAGGCCGCGATGCGGCGCGGATCGCCCGCGAACTGGACGATTTCAACGCGCGTGCCCGCGGCCTGGCGGCAAGCCGCGGCGTCCGCTTTGTCGACATCACCCCGATCTCGCGCCGGCATCCGGAGCTGGTCGCCGCGGACGGCCTGCATCCGTCGGCGGAGCAGTACGCGCTTTGGGCAGATGCGATCGCGCCGGCCGCGCGCGCGGCGCTGTCGCGGCCACCTTGAAAGCTTCGCTGCGCGCCGTCATCTCCACGGCGTATCATTTGTCCCTTTACCCGGAGCCCTGCATGTCACTGGACAACACCACCCGCGAACGCATCGAGAGCCTGCTCAAGGAGCACCGCGTGGTGCTGTTCATGAAAGGCGACCGCCACCAGCCGATGTGCGGTTTCTCCGCCGCCGCGACCAACACGCTCAACGAGCTGCTGCCGGAGTACCACACGGTCAACGTGCTGGACGACCCGGAGATCCGCGAGGGCATCAAGCTCTACGGCGAGTGGCCCACGATCCCGCAGCTGTACGTCGGCGGCGAGCTGATCGGCGGCGCCGACATCATCAGCCAGATGTACCGCAGCGGCGAGCTGCATGCGGTGTTCGGCATGCCGGCACCGGATCGCACCCCGCCGGAAATCACCATCACCGATGCCGCCGCCGAGGCGATCCGCCAGGGCACGGCCAATGCGCAAGGCATGGTCCTGCACCTGGAAATCGGCCCGGATCACGGCGCCGGCTTCCAGCTGGCACCGGCCGGCGAACATGACGTGGTGACGCAGTCCAACGGACTGGAAGTGCATTTCGACCCCGCCAGCGCCCAGCGCGCGCGCGGCATCGTGATCGACTGGGTTTCCACCGTGCAGGGCGAGGGACTCAGCCTGACCTTCCCCGGCGCGAAGTAAGCACGCCTTCGCCCACCCGGCCGGCTCTGCGCCGGCCCGGGCGGCCGGACCCCATCAGGCTTGCGCGGGCGGGGCGGTGGCGTCGTTGAAATCGCTGATCGCCTCGACCAGGTCGGTCACCGCGGCCCGCTCGGCCTCGCTCAGGTCGGGGTTCCAGCTGTCCAGGATCAGCACCACGCGGGTTTCGCCGCTGCGGTTCCACGCCTCGTGGAGGAAGGTGTCGTCGAACGTCACGCACTTGCCGGGCTGCCAGACATGCTCCTGGCCACCGACGTTGATGGCGCAATGGTCCGGCACGATCAGCGGCAGATGGGTGACCAGCCGGGTGTTGGTGACCCCGCGATGCGGCAGGATGTGCGTGCCAGGCCGCAGCACCGAGAACAGCGTCTCCGGCGCGTGGTCGCGGATGCGGACCAGCGGCAACCGGTCGAGGATGCCGGCGGTGATCGGGCAAGCCGCGCAATGGTCGTCGTAGCGCTTGCCGTGGCGATAGAAGAAGTACGCGTCCCACGCCGCCTCGTCCTTGCCCCACGACTTCAGCATCTCGCCGGTCGCCGGGCCGGCGGATGTGCCCAGGAAGGGTTCGAGATCGCGCGCTGCGCCCAGCTGCTCTTCCAGTTCGCCCCGAATATCGCCGGTTGCCTGCTCGAGCGCTTCCAGCCACGGGAAACGCGAGCGCTCGTAGTAGGGCTGGCTCGGCACGCCGGCGAAGTAGAGGAATTTCGGCTGCTGGCGGGCGTCGGGGATGTTCGCCGGCTGCTCGCCAAGATAGATCGAAAGGCTTTGCTCGACGCGGGTCAGCTCCGACGCGCCGTAACGATCGCGCAGCGGCTCCAGCACCTCGCTGAACAAGCGGCGACGTTCGCGGTTCACGTAGTTGATGGCGTACTTCACCAGCTCGCGCACGGCCGGTGCGGTGGTCTGGTCGTTCGTCCAGCGGCCCTGGTTCTGCGCCGTGCGGATGGCGGTGTACCAGGTCACCAGCGCATCGTGCGCGCGCCCGAGCTGTTCCTGGGCCACGCCCAGCTGCAGCCGCGCGACAAATGCCTGCGGCGCCAGTTGCAGGCTGCGCTGCAGCGTGCCGGCGGCGTCGCCGAAATCGCCATTGGCCAGTTGCACTGCCCCCAGCAGCTGCAACAGGTCGACCCGCTCCGGTTCCCGCGCGACAGCGTGCAATGACAGATCCCTCGCCGGAACCAGCTCGCCGCGCGCGTAATGGCGGCTGGCCAGGAAACTGAGCGCCTCGACATCGTGCGGCAGCAGTTCCAGCAGGTGACGGAAGAACTGCTCGGCCGTTTCCGGGTCACGCCGTTGCAACCGCTCGTGGGCGGCGCGGCGGCAGGCTTCGGGAGTCAGCGGGTGGGTCATGTCCATGGAACAGTGCCTTGGAGTGCTGCCGTGCGCCAGCACGGGCGGGAGCCAAACGGGCATAATACGCGTTCATTGCCGCTCGATGGTGGCAGCCGGACTGCGCCGGACGCGCCTTCGGCCACGGCTCACCCAAACCGGATCGTGGAGAAAGCATGGCAACGCGGCTGGATGGACTTACCCCGACCACCGCCCGCCGCGTCGTCGCGGCGGGTGAGTCGCTCGACGCGGGACGCGTGGAGGAGGCGATGCGGCAATTGGCGGGCATCGAGCGCAACGAGGCGCACCATCCGGAAATCCTGCGCATGCACGCCGGCATCCTCGGCATGCGCGGTCAGCACCGCGACGCCATCGCCGTCATGCGCGACGCCATGGCCATGCGGCCCGACGACCCGGTCTACCACAACACGCTGGGCAGCCTGCAAGGCCAGGCGGGCGATTACGACGCGGCAATCGAATCGCTGCGGCGCAGCTGCGAGCTGCAGCCGACGCTGGGCATGGCCTGGTACAACCTGGGCGTGATGCTGACGCGCTCGGTGCGCAACGACGAGGCCACCGCGGCGCTGCAACGCGCAGTGGAGCTGGAACCACGCCACATGCAGGCACGTGCGCTGCTTGCCGACATCCTGCGCATGCAGGGTCGTGCTGACGAGGCCGCGGCCGAGTATCGGCGCGTGCTGGCCGAGAACCCCGGCGCGGGCATGGCATGGTGGGGCCTGGCCGACCTGCGCAGCGGCCAGTTCAGCGAGGAAGACATCGCCAGCATGCAGGCGACGCTGCAGGACCGGTGCAACAGCGACGACGACCTGATCGCGACCGGCTTCGCGCTGGCCGCCGCGCTGCACGATCATGGTCACCCGGCAGCCGCCCTGCGGGCCATCGAGCAGGCCAACAACCTGGCGCGACGCCGCCGGCACTGGGATCGCGGCGCGTTCTCCGCCAGCGTGACGGCGCTCAACCAGGCGTTCGACCCGCCGCCCGAAGGCGCGCCCGGCGAGCTGGGAAGGGAGGTGATCTTCATCGTCGGCCTGCCGCGCTCCGGCTCCACCCTGGTCGAGCAGATCCTCGCCTCGCATTCCCGGGTGGAGGGCGCCGGCGAGCTGTCCGACCTCCCGCAGGTGCTGGCCGAGGAATCGCGTCGGCGCGGACAACCTTTCCCGCAGTGGGTGAAAGCCATGCAGCCGGCCGACTGGCAGCGACTGGGCCAGCGTTACCTCGAGCGGACCGCACACTGGCGGCGCCATCGTCCGATGTTCACCGACAAGCTCCCCAGCAACTGGATCTATGCCGGCGCGATCCGCGCCATGCTGCCGCAGGCACGCATCATCGGCTGTCGGCGCGATCCGCTCGAGACCTGCTTCTCGTGCTACCGGCAACGCCTGGAGAACAACGAGTACACCCGCGACTTCGACGATCTGGCCAGCTTCTGGGGCGATTTCGATCGCAGCCTCACGCATTGGCAGCGGCTGCATCCGCAGCACGTGCTGGAGTTCCGCCACGAGGATCTGCAGGCCGATCCGCCGCAGCATATCCGCGCGCTGCTGGATTTCTGCGACCTGCCCTACGAGGAGGCTTGCGAACGCTTCCACGAAAGCAGCCGCGAGGTGCGCTCGCCCAGCGCCAGCCAGGTGCGTCAGCCGCTGCGGCGCGACACCGCGCACACCGCGGCTTACGCCGAGCTGCTCGATCCGCTGCGCCGGGCGCTCGGATTGGCGCCGTGGAAGTCCGCGGTCCACTGAGCCGGGATGAGCGCGACCGACAAGCCCGGTTCAGTCGCCGCCCGGCGCGAACAGGCCTTGACCGAACATCTGCGGCGGGCCGCATCGACGCCGGACGACGGCAAGCTGCTGCTCCAGGCCTGGACTGACGCCACCGACGCCGAGTGGCTGGCGCTGATCCAGCGCCTGATGCTGGAACGCGACCACTGCACGTGGAACATGCTGCAGCATGCACTGCAGGCCCATCCCCGCTCCACTGCATTGCGTCAGGCGCAGGCGGGCCTGCTGCTCCAGCGTGGCGACGCCCGCGCCGCCGAAGAGCTGCTGCGGGCGCTGCTGGCGGAACCCTCGGCGCAGTTGGCCAGCAGTTTCACGCTGGCGCGGCTGCTGAAGGGCCAGGGCCGCATGCGCGCGGTCGCCGACGTGATGCGCGGTGCGTTCCCTGCGTCCGGAGGCGACCTCGAACAGCGCATCCAGGCCATCGAGTTGCTGGACGACTGCGGGCGCAAGCACGATGCGGCGGACCTTGCCGAGGTGGAGATCGCGGCCGGTAATGCCGATCCGCGGCTGCATGCCTACGCCGGCATGCTGCAGGCGCAACTGGGCCGCTTCGACGTGGCGCGCGAGCGCTATGCCTTCGTGGCGGCAAACAGCCCGCAGGCTCCCGACTGGCACGTGCCGCAGGGGCTGGCGGGGCTGCAACGCTATGCCGATGCCGGTCATCCTGACTTTGCCCTGTTTCGCCGCTACCTGGCCGCGCCGTTGAACGACGACGCCCGCACGTCGCTGCTGTTTGCGCTGGGCAAGGCCCATGACGACATCGGCGAGTACGCCCAAGCGGCGCACTTCCTGCGCGATGCCAACGCCCGCGCCGCGGCCAAGGCGCACTGGTCGCGCAAGCGGTGGGCGCGGAGCATCGAAGTTCGGCGCAAGCGTCGGCTGCCCGCGGTCACCCTTGAGCCCGAGCCGGGCTGGACGCCCGTGTTCATCGTCGGAGTACCGCGTTCGGGTACCACCCTGGTGGCGCGACAGCTGGCGGAGCATGCGCTGGTCTGCCATCGCGGCGAATCGCCGTGGCTGCCCGCGCTGGCCGAACGGATCGACGGCACGGAGGGCGGGGATTATCGGCAACGACTGGCT
This sequence comes from Rhodanobacter sp. UC4438_H5, assembly GCF_052978405.1. Taxonomy (NCBI): domain Bacteria; kingdom Pseudomonadati; phylum Pseudomonadota; class Gammaproteobacteria; order Lysobacterales; family Rhodanobacteraceae; genus Rhodanobacter; species Rhodanobacter sp. UC4438_H5. Next base: position 3,386,744 of record NZ_CM129672.1, on the reverse strand, counting down.
GACGCCGCAGCGACATACGCCGCACAGCTGCGCCAGGACGATGCGCCCGCGGCGCGCTGGTTCATCGACAAGCAGCCGCGCAACTTCCTGCATGTCGACCTGATTCTTTCCTTGTTCCCGAACGCGAGGATCATCCAGTGCCAGCGTCGCGCGCGCGACATCGCGCTGTCGCTGTGGATGCAGTCATTCCACGACCGCAGCCTGGATTTCTCCTGCGACTTCGCCGACATCGCGGCCTACATCCGCGGCGCGCGTCAATTGATGGCCGGCTGGCAGGCACGCTACCCGCACGCTGTGCGAACGATCCGCTACGAGGAACTGGCGGCGGACCCGGCGACGTCCCTGGCCGGACTGGCGCAATGGCTCGGCTTGCCGCGATCACCGGCCGCATCCACCGACCACGATCATGCGATCAGCACCGCCAGCCTGTGGCAGGCGCGCCAGCCGGTCCACACGCGCTCGGTCGATCGGTGGCGCTGTTACGCGCCGTTCCTGCCCGAGCTCATGCAGATCGCCGAGGACTGAGCCTGCACCGAAACGGCACGGCATCCGCCGCGAGGCCAGCGCGCCTGATTCGGGCGGGCACGAGCGTGCACGCGCCGGACCTGCGATCGAAAGCCACGGGCGTGCTTCTTTTCGCGGACCGCGGATGCGGCTCAGTGACCGCCTTCCGTCGTGTAGCCCCAGTGGTCGAGCATGGGCTGCAGGATCGCCTGGGCCGGCGCCAGCGCCTCGCCGTAGCGCAACCAGCGCCCCAGCCCCTTGCGGTTGACCGGCTGGATCACCTGCGTGTAGCTGGGTGTGGCGATGTAACCCTTCTGTCGTGCGTGCCTGTCGAAATCGAGCAGCGGCGAGGCATCGTCCAGGCCAAGGAAATCGCCGATGCGTTGCGTCTGCGTCGCCGGATCGGCCACCAGGTCCTCGTAGCGCGAGACCAGCACCGAAGGCTGGAAAACCTCGACGTGGTGAAGCCACGACTGCATCGCCTCGACGTAGGCCTGTGCCAGGCGCTCAAGTGAGGCACCGGCCGCCGCCAGCACGCTGGCACGATAGTTCTGCATGTAGTTGCTGATCAGCACGTCGCAGGGATGGCGCAGGGCCAGGATGAACCGTGCTTGCGGGAACAGGCGGTGGATCATCGGCAGCCACAGCATGTTCAACGGGTTCTTGTCGACCAGGCGACTGTCCCAGCGCCGGGCGATCTTCGAGCACACCATGGAGACGTAGCCCTTGCGCAGTTCGTCGCAGGCATGCTGGTCGAGCCGGGCAATATCGGCGGGCATGTGCAGGCCATGGTCCGCGAGTTGGTCGGCGAGCAGGTTGAAGAACGGCCGCTCGTCCATCGACTGCAAGGTCGGATGGGCATCCAGCATCTGCTCGAGCAGGGTGGTGCCGGAGCGCGGGAAGCCGACGATGAATACGGGCGAGTCCTTCGACTCCGGGGCGGACAGGTGTGGCCAGCGCTGGTAATCCTCCCGCGTCACGCGGGCGACGGCAGCCGGCAGAAGCGGTGCGCCGGGTTCGAATCGCGCCGGCACCGCCTGCTTCAGCTCCTCTACCTGAAGGGCATGCGCCTCGGCCAGCGCAGCCAGGGTGGCCTCGACGTCACCGAGCTTGTCGCAAGCCTCGGCGAGCGCGAAATAGTGCGCGAAATCGTAGTCGTGGCGCGGACCGGTCTGCTCCAGCAGCTCGCGCGCGCCGGCATGATTGCCGCTGCGCGCCTCCAGTGCGGCGGACAGATGGGCAAGGTCGCGTCGCTGGGCGTCGTCGAGCTTCCCGGCCTGAGCGCTGATCTCCTGCATCACGGCGCGCGAGCGGTCGAGCTGGTTGACCCGCTCGTAGACCGCCGCCAGCAGCAACCGCGCGCCCAGTGAGGGCGTGGAGCGGGCGCAAAGGTCTTCCAGCAGCACCCGCGACGCGTTGGCATCGCCCATGACCAGTTTGAGATCCGCCAGTTGGGCCTGCAGCTCGTCGTCCAGGGGCATCCACTCGCGCCAGTGCTCGGTGAGCTGGTCGGCCCGGTAATCGCGGCAGACCGCGCAGGCGCGCGCGGCATGGATGCGTGCCGCGACCGAGTCCGGCGCCAGCACCGTGGCCTTGAGCAGGGAGTCCCGCGCCGCCAGGAAGTCCCGGTCGTGGAACTGCAGCAGACCGCGGTTGATCCATTGCTCCGCATTGTCCGGCGCCAGCCGCAGCGCCATGTCGACGGCACGCGCCGCCTCGGCCAGCTGTCCGTCCTGGCGCAGCACGGTGGCGTAGTTGCCCCAGTGGACCGCGTCCCCGGGGCACAGCTCCACCAGCCGGGCGTAGACCGGCAGGGCGTCGGCCCGCCTGTTCTGATGCGACAGCGCGAGAGCCAGCAGGAACAAGGTGTCAGGGTCGTCTCCGCCTTGCGCCAGCGCCTGGCGGCACAACGCTTCGGCGACGTCCGGACGGCCGGTTTGCAGAGCAGCGATGATGTCTTGGTTGGTCACGATGGCACCAAAAAAAGAGCCGCGCAGGAACCCTGCGCGGCTCGTTGCAACGTTGTCAGCCGAAGCCGACGCGAACGATCAGAACTTCACTTCCACGCGGCCCCAGAAGTAGCGACCCTGCAGGTCGAAGTCGCTGGGGTCGGTGTTGGCGTTGAGCGTGTTGTTCGCATACAGGAACGGCGGCTGCTTGTCGGCGACGTTGTTCACGCCGAACGACACGCGGGTGTTGAGCGGCTCGATGTTGTAGCCGATCGACACGTCGCTGTAGATCGTCGAACCGAACTTCATCACGTAGTTGGGGTAGCTCGGGATCGGCGAAGCGGCGTAGCCCGGGACTGCGCGGCCCATCTGGAACCCACCGATGTAACGCATGCGCCAGGACGCATCCCAGTTGCCCAGGTTCCAGTTCACGAAGCCCTTGCCGCGCCAGCGCGGGAACAGGCAGACGCCGCCACCGCTCGGGCAGGAAGCCGATTCCGGCGAACCGTAGAAGCCGAAGTAACCGGCGTCATGATAGGTGACGTTGGCGTCCGAACCCGGCGCCGTCTGCTGGTCGTAACGGGTCAGGTAGGTGCCGTCCACGCCCACCACGAAGTTGCCGAAGCTGAACTGCGGCAGCTTGTAGCGCACCGAGAAGTCCACGCCGCTGGCGTCGGTACGGCCCAGGTTACCGGTCGGCTCGCCGATCTGGATGATCTGGCCCGGGTCGTTGGAGCTGAGCGGCTTGCGCGTGATCAGCGGGCAGAACTTGGTGTTGCCGGCATAGCACTGGTCAAGCACCGTCTGGGCGCCGATCGAAGTGATCGTGTCCGTCAGGTACAGGCGCCAGTAGTCCGCGCTCATCGACAGGCCCGGGGCCCAGCTCGGCGAGTAGACCGCGCCGAAGTCGAACGAGCGACCCTGCTCCGGCCCGAGCGGGAAGTTGAAGTACTGCGAGCCGGCGGCAATGCCCTTGCTCTGCTGGCCCAGGGCGACGTCGCGGTCGACGAAGGTGCCGTCGGTCGGCACGCCCACGCAAGCCGGGTTGCCGGCGGTGGTGATGCCGTCGCAGGGATCGTTGCTGAGCTTCGGTGCGTCGCTGAGCGGAGCACCGAACACATCCGACGTGGTCGGGGCACGGAAGACGTCGGACACGGTGCCACGCAGCAGCAGGTCCTGGATCGGCCGGTATTCCAACGCAAACTTGAAGTTGTTGGTGCTGCCGAAGGTGCTGTACTTGGAGTAGCGGTCACCGATGGTGACGTTCAGCGCCTGGATGCCCGGCAGGTTGCTGAGCACCGGGATGAACAGCTCGCCGTAGCCTTCCTTCACGTTGTAGCCACCCTGGAGGGGCGAGCTGCACTGGCTGCCCAAGGTGCAGTTGCCGGTCTCCGGGTCGAGCAGCAGCACCGGATCGATCGTGCTGTGGGTGTACTCCTTGCGGTACTCCGCACCCAAGGCGAGCTGCACCGTGCCGGCCGGCAGGTCGAACAGACCGCCGGTGAGGTTGGCCGAGTAGGTCTTCTGGATGTCGATCTGGTTGTTGATGGCCGGCGAGGCGATCTTCTGCAGCACGGCGACCGAGTTCGGATCGAACTGGTTGAACGGGTTGAACGGGGTGCAACCGGCGATGATGTTGCCCGGCGTGCCGCACTTCACGACACCGTCGGTGTCCATGAACGACGGACCGAGGTCCTTGTTCATCAGGTCCACGTTGGGCAGGCCGCGGGTGATGGTGTTCGTGGAAAGATGGCCGTAGTTGTAGCCGGCATCCCAGGTCCAGTTCTGGTCGAAGATGGTGAAGTCACCCTTCAGGCCCGTCGCCACCTGGTCGGTGGTCAGACCGAAGTTGGCCGAACGGTTGCCGGCGGACACCAGGCGCAGGCGGAAGTCATTGCCATCCGGGTTGAAGTCCACGCCGAACGGGTTGTAGTAGCTGTCCTTGGAGATGTAACCGCCGTAGATGACGCCGAACAGCGACGGGGCCAGCTGGAAGCCGGAGGTCGTCTTGTTGTGGTACGCGGTCAGGTAGGCCTCGACATGATCCGTCAGGTTGTAGGTGCCCTTGATGAAGCCGCTGGTGCGCTCCTGCGGGGTCTGGATCAGGTTGACCGTGGCGTAGTTGTACTTGTCGCTGTTGCCGAAGCAGTGGTAGTCGGTGTTGACGTTCTGACCGCTGGCACCCGGATTCAGCGCCACGTTCTTGCAGCCGTACTGGGCCTGCAGCGCGGCCGGCAACTGGATGTTGCCGTAGGCCGGGAAGCTGGAACCGCCGATGTACGAGTAGATCGCGCTGTTCGGGCTGCCGGTGATCGAGACCGAGTTCTTCGAGAAGTCGCGGTTCGAAGCCTCCACGCCATCGGTCTTGTTGTAGTCGATGCCACCCATGATGCTGCCCTTGTCGCCGGTCTGACCGAACGTGAAGGAGTAGCCGGTGGACTTGCCGTCGTTGCGATCGGACTCGCCGTAGGTCGCCGAGAACTGCGCGCCCTGGTAGTCCTTCTTGAGCACGAAGTTGACCACGCCGGCGATTGCGTCGGAGCCGTAGATGGCGGACGCGCCGTCGGTCAGCACTTCAACGCGCTCGATCATGTCGACCGGAATCGTGTTGGGGTCGGTGTTGACGACGCGACGGCCGTCGACAAGGATCAGGGTGCGCTGCGAACCCAGGCCGCGCAGGCCGATCGAGGAGCCGCCGGTGCCGCCGGCGTTGTTGACCTGCGGGTTGACCACGCCGCCGGTGACGGAGGGCAGTTCCTGCACCAGGTCGCCCACGGTCAGCGCGCCAGTGGCCTTGATCTCCTGCGCGTCCATGACAACCACCGGGTTGGAGGTTTCCAGGTCGACACGGCGAATGTTGGAACCGGTGACCACCACCGTCTGCAGCGTCTGTGCCTTCTGGGTGCTGGGCTGGTTGGCCGCATCCTGGTTGCCCGTGTCCTGGGCGAAGGCCGTGCCGGAAGCACCGACCGCAATGACAGCACCCAGCGAAAGCGCCAGGCGAACTGCCGAAGAAAGTTTCTTGACCCCAAGTTTCATTACGACACCCTCCGAATTGATTTTTGTCATGGGCCTGCACCGCTCAGCCCAGAAGTACAACCCGACCTGTTCTCAGACCGATGGATTTCGGACCCATGAGCTCCCGATCCGCGCCGATACTAACAGGCAAATAACGCTATGTGAACCGACATCATACACTTGGCGAAGCGTCGTCATTCAGCCTTTGTTGAACCGTCTGGCGCGGCCGCTTCGGCATTTCGGCCGTGAAAAGCTGGGGCAGGACGCGCCACCGCCCGGCCAGCCGTACCGCAAAAAGGTCGCACGTGCTCCGCTGACGGCCTTGGTGTGGCAGGCTACGTGCTATGTTCTGATGGTCACTCATGGCGGGGGCGACATGATGCGAATGGGCTTGGCAATCGACGCGGCCTGCGACCTGTCGCAGTCCTTCCTGGAACGGAACAACATCGCCGTCATGCCGATCACGGTGAAGATCGACGGCGAAACGTTCATGGACGATCGCAAGCCCGGCGAATTGCAGCGATTCATCGCTCGCCGGCTGGGCAGCCGCAGCCATTCGGCAGAGACCGAGCCCTGCCCGGTGGAGGACGTGCAGCAGTTGTTCCTGGGCAAGCTGGTGCTGGAACAGGACTGCGTGTTCTGCCTGACCATCACCGCCACGCGCAGCCCGATCAACGACAACGTCAACAAGGCGAGCTTCGCCATCCTGAAAAACTACCGCCAGGTCCGCGAGCAGGCCGGGGTGGCCGGACCGTTCATGATGCGCGTGATCGACACCCGCAATATCTTCGCCGGCGCCGCGCCGGTGGTGTACGCGGCCACCCGCATGATCGCCGCCGGCGCCGCACCCGCGGCGATCCGCGAGCGGTTGCTGGATCTCGCCAACCACACCTACGGCTACATGCTGCCGCGCGACCTTTATTACATTCGCGCGCGTGCCAAGAAGAAGAACGATCGCAGCGTCAGCCTGTTCACCGCGATGCTGGGTTCGGCACTGGACATCAAGCCGATCCTGCGCTGCTTCCGCGGCGAGACCGGCCCGGTTGGCAAGGTGCGCGGCTTCGAGCAGGGCGCCGAAGCCCTGTTCGGCTACGCCGCCAAGCGGGTCAGGGCCGGCCTGCTGGTGCCGTTGGTCTGCGTCAGCTACGGCGGGGACCTGGCCGTGCTGGACCAGTTCCCCGGGTACGCCGAGCTGCGCGCGGCGTGCGAAGAAAGCAGCGTCGAACTGATGGAAGCCCCGATGAGCATCACCGGCATGGTGAATGTCGGCGAAGGCGCGGTCACCCTGGGCCTGGTGGCCGAGGAGCACGAACCGGAGTTCTGAGGCCGCCGCCGCGCTCCGCGGCTCAGAACCCGTACGAGAGAAACCCGCCATCCACCGCCAGCACCTGGCCGGTGACGTAGCCGGCGGCCGGCAGGCACAGGAAGGCGATCGCGGCGGCGACCTCCTCGGGCTCGCCGATGCGTCGCAGCGGCGTGCGGTCGAGTACCTCGTCCAGGTAATCCGGGTCGGCCAGCGCGGGCTCCGAGCGCTGGGTGCGGATGTACCAGGGTGCGACCGCGTTGACGCGGATGCCGTCCACCGCCCACTCCGCCGCCAGGTTGCGGGTGAGCTGGTGCAGCGCCGCCTTGCTCATGCCGTAGGGCGAGCCGGTGCGCACATGGGTGACCGCCGAGACCGAGCCGACGTTGACGATCGCCGCATTGGCGTGCTGGACCAGGTGCGGATGGGCCAGCCGGCACATCGCAAAGGCGGAAAACAGGTTCTGCTCGAAGATCGCGTGGCAGGCCTCGTCGCTGTAATCGAGGGTGGCAGCGCTCTGGTTGCCGCCGGCATTGTTGACCAGCAGCGACAGCGGCACGCCCAGGTCGGCAATCCAGTCGAACACCGCCAAGCGCTCCTCTGCCTCGGCCAGGTCGGCGCCACAGGCGAGCACCTGCACTGCGGGGAAGTCCTCGGCCAGCTCGACGCGTACCTGCTCCAGGCAGTCTTCGTCGCGGGCCACCAGCAGCAGGTCGGCGCCGAGGCCGGCCAGTTCGCGCGCCGTGGCCAGGCCGATGCCCTTGCTCGCGCCGGTCACCAGGGCGGTATGCCCGCGCAGTTGCCACGCGTCCGCGCGGTTATACGGGAGGCTGTTCATGACGCCAGCTTAGCAACGTGTCCGTGCTCGCGCGCGGCTGCCGGCAACAGCTTGCCTGCCGCGTCGCGCGGCGGGACACTCGCAGCGTCATCTCGCCGAGAACCGCTCAATGAAGCCGCTGCCGATCCTGCTTTGCGTGCTGGCCCTGGCCGCCTGTTCGAACAAGCCGCCCGAGCCGGAGGCCAAGCCCGCCGCTGCCGCCAGCACGCCCTTCGATGCGCTGAAGGCGGACGAGCAGCGGGCGAAGGACGTGCAGAAACTGGTCGACAAGCACGCCGAGGAGCAGCGCAAGCAGATCGAGGCGCAACAGCAGTAACGCCCGCGCCTCAGCGCGGACTGCACAAGCAGTCGGCGTAGATGTTCGGCGTACCGGCCCTGGCGTGGCGCAGAAGCTCAAGCTCCGGCGCCAGCTCGGGCAATTGCGCGAACCAGCGCGGCAGGCGCACGCCCCACGATTGCAACACGCGCGTGGCGGCCTCGTGGTTGAGGTTGACCAGGAAGCGCTCGAAACCGCCCAGCGGGGCCTCCTCGTAGCGCACCGGATAATCCTTGCCGAGCTTGGCCAGCGTCGCGGCCTCGATCACGGCGTCGCGCAGCCCGCCGAGCCGGTCGACGAGGCCGCGCTCGAGTGCCTGACGGCCGGTCCACACGCGGCCCTGCGCGATCGCGTCGATGGCCTGGTACGTCTTGCCGCGAGCCGCGGCGACCTTGCCGACGAAATCGCGGTAGCCCTTGTCGATGACGGCCTGGATCACCGTGCCGACCTTCGGATCGAGCGGGCGGGTGATGTCGAAGGCTCCGGCCATCGGGCCGGTTGCGACGCCGTCGCTGTGGATGCCGAGCTTGGCCAGCGTGCCGGGCACCGTGTAATACATGCCGAAGATGCCGATCGAGCCGGTGATGGTGTTCGGCTCGGCCAGGATGCGATTGGCGTTCATCGAGATCCAGTAGCCGCCGCTGGCCGCCACGTTGCCCATCGACACCACCACCGGGATGCCGGCCGCGCGGGTCTGCGCCACTTCGCGGCGAATTTCCTCGGCGGCGTAGACCTCGCCGCCGGGCGAATTCACGCGCAGCACCAATGCCTTGGTGCGGTGGTCCTCGCGCGCGGCGCGGATCAGCGCGGCGGTGGACTCGCCGCCGATCGTGCCCGGCGCGCGCTTGCCGCCGACGATCTCGCCTTCGGCCACCACGACCGTCACGCCGGGCGCGAGCAGCTTGCCCTCGCGCGGCAGGTGGTCGACGTAGCGCGCCAGATCGACCTGGCGGAAGCCCCGCTGCTTCTCCCCGGCCGGCACGCCTTGCCCGCGCAGCATCGCGATCAGCTCGGCGCGGGTGGCGGTGCCATCGATCAGATGCTGGTCCAGCGCCAGTTTGGCCAGATCGCCCTGGGTGCTGGCGATGTGCTGCGGCAGGTTGTCGACGTCGTCGCGCAGCGCGGCCGGGTCGATCTTGCGCAGGCCGGCCACCTCGTCGAGGTAGCCGTCCCACAAGCCGTCCATCCAGTAGCTGTCGGCCTGCTTCGCCTCGGCCGAGGCGTGGTCGAGGATGTACGGTTCGGCCGCGCTCTTGAACTCGCCGACGCGGAACAGGTGCACGTCGACGCCGAGCTTGTCGAGCAGATCCTTGTAGAACAGGCGGTAGTTGGCCAGCCCGGTGAGCATCACGCCGCCCTGCGGGTCGAGCAGCACCCGGTCGGCGTGGGCAGCGAGGTAATACTGGCCCTGGTCGAGATTGACGCCCCAGGCGATCACCGGCTTGCCGGCGGCACGGAAACGGTCCAGCGCCGCGCCCACCTCGCGCAACGCCGCGAAGCCGCTGCTGTCCAGATCGCCTGGCAAGAGCAGGATGCGGCTGATCCGCGCATCCTTCGCCGCGGCGTCGATCGCGCCGACCAGATCGCGCAGTTGCACCTGACTGACGTCTTCGCCGGAGAGCCGCGACATCGCCCGCTGCAGCGGCGCGGCGCTGTATTGCTCGACCAGTTGCCCCTGCGGCTTGAGCACCAGCACGCTGCCCGGCAGTACGCCATGCTCGTCGGCGGCGGTGACGGCCACCACCAGAATGAGCACGATCGCCAGGAACGCGAAGAACACCACGTTGATGATGATCAGCCGCACCACGTTGAGACCGTGCCCCAGTTGCTGCAGCGCGCTGCGGCGGCGGGACGGGGGCGGCAGGGGTGGAGTCATGGAAAGGGTCCCGGGGATCAGGCGTCAAGCGTAACCGGTCGGGCCACGGCGGTCATGGCAGCCGCCCGCCAGCGCTGCTTCCACGCGCTGCGCCAGAACCGCACGAACAGCATCACCGCCGCCACCGACAGGCCCGCGATCAGGCCGACCCACATGCCGCGCGCGCCCATGCCGTGGTGGAAGGCCAGCCACCAGCCCACCGGCATGCCTACCACCCAGTACGAGAACAAGGTGATCGCCATCGGCACGCGGGTGTCCTTCAACCCGCGCAGCGCGCCGTTGGCGGCGACCTGGACGCCATCGGAGAACTGGAACAGTCCGGCCAGCATGATCAGCTGCGCGGCCAGCGCGATCACCCGGTTGTCGTGCGTATACAGCGACGCGATGAAGTGCGGCAGGCTCAGCATCAGCGCCGCCGACAGCAGTTGCGTCCCGAGCGTCAGGCCGATGCCGCAGAAGCCGGCGTAGCGCACCCCCTGCTCGTCGCCGCGACCCACCGCGTTGCCCACCCGCACGGTGATTGCCATCGCCAGGCCCAGCGGGATCATGAAGAACAGCGAGGCAATGTTGATGGCCACCTGGTGGCTGGCGATCACGTCCTCGCCCAGGGTGGCGATGATCAGCGCGGTGGCCACGAACAATCCGGCCTCAGCCAGCAGCGTCACCGCCATCGGTGCCCCGATATGCACCAGTTGGCCGATCCGGTGCAGGTCCGGCCACTCGAAACGCTCGAACAGGCCCAGCCCGCGGTAGTTGCGCCGGAAGATCACGTAGATGCCGAACGCCAGCAACTCCAGCCACAGCACGATCGCGGTGGCCACGCCGCAGCCGTGCGCGCCCTGCGGCGGGATGCCCAGCTTGCCGAACATCAATACATAGCCCAGCGGCACCAGCAGCACCAGCCCGCCGAGGCTGAAGTACATCGACGGCCGCGTCATCGACAGGCCTTCGGACAGGCCGCGCAAGGCGAAATAGCAAGTCAGCGCCGGCGCGCCCCAGCTGATCGCCAGCAGGAAGCGCTGCACGTCGTGGCGCAGGCTCGCCGTCACCCCGATCAGCTCGATCAGCGGCTCCGCATGGCGCACCGCGAACCACAGCAGCGCGCCCATGCCCAGCGCCAGCCACAGCGCCTGGTGGAACACCGCGCCGACCTCATGGCGCCGACCGGCACCGTCCAGCTGCGCCACCGACGGCGGCACCGCCATCATCATGCCGATGCCGCAGACGATCGCCAGCGACCAGATGCTGGCGCCCACCGCCACCGCGCCCAGCACGTGCGCGCTGACGTGGCCGGCCAGCACCGCGTCGATCACGTTGCTGCCGACCGCCGCCAGCTGCGCGGCGATCAGCGGCAGCGCCAGGCGCACGGTGGCGCGCACCTCATGCCGCAGGCGCGCACGCTCGGGACGAAACGGATTCATGACACGATCTGACTCCAGGGCCGCGCATTTTACCCGAGCCATCGGTCATGGGTACGACGCGGCCCGCCTGTGCGAAGATCGGCGGCGCCGTTGCCCGGGGACCCCGATGCCGCAAGCCCTCACCTTGCCCACCGAAAGCCACTGTGCCAATTGCGGCGCCGTGCTGCAGGGCGAGTTCTGCCACGCCTGCGGACAATCGGTACGCAGCGTGCTGCGGCCGGTGCACGGCATGCTGGAGGACACACTCGACCTGGTGGCCAACTGGGACGGCCGCGTGGTGCACACCTTGCCGCCGCTCCTGCTGCGGCCGGGCTTCCTCACCCTGGAGTACTTCGCCGGCCGCCGCGTGCGCTACCTGGCGCCGTTCCGCACCATGTTCCTGTTGTGCCTGGCCGCATTCTTCCTGCTGCCGATGGCGCTGGACACCGGCGGCGCCGCGGACACGCCGATGAAGGTGACCGTGGCCGGCGCGAGCTTCCAGGATGCGAAAACCCCGGCCGAGGTGGATCGCCTGCTGAAGAAGCAGCTCAAGCAGTTCGCGCCGACCGAGCAGATCCCGGTGGTCGGTTCGCTGGCCGCGCAGCAACTGGACAAGGCGCGCCTGCAACTGACCCGCGAGGCGATGCAGCGGCGCATCGAGCTGGGCGACACCACCGCGGTGGTGCCGCAGACGGTTGCCGACCTGCCCGCGCTGCCTGCCCCGCGCGCGCCCTCCGAAGCGGCCCGGCACAATCCGCTGGACATGGCCTGGGACGCGCAGAAATACCCGGTCCACGTGAGCTGGCTGCCCGATTTCCTCAACACGCGGATGAACCGGTCGTTGCAGCGCATGCACGACAACCTCGCCGCCATGCGCGGTCCGGGCGATCATTCGGCGGTCAAGGCACGCCTGCTGGGCCAGGTGCTCGCCGCCCTGCCGGGGACGATGTTCTTCATGCTGCCGGCGTTCGCCCTGCTGCTGAAGGTGATGTACCTGTTCCGCCGCCGCCTGTACGTCGAGCATCTCATCGTGGCCCTGCACAGCCACGCCTTCCTGTTCCTGTGCCTGCTGCTGGGGGTGCTGTTCCAGTTGCTGGCGGTGGCGCTGGAGCCACACGCGCCCTGGCTTTCCACGCCGCTGGGCTGGCTGATCAACGCACTCTGGATCTGGGCGCCGATCTACCTGCTGGTGATGCAGAAGCGCGTCTACCGGCAGGGCTGGCCGATGACGGTGCTGAAGTATCTGGTGGTCGGCTGGTGCTACTGCTGGCTGTTGGCGTTTGCCATCCTCGGCGCCGCCGCGATGGGCTTGGCGGAATGAGCGCCCGGGGAGGTTTTGCACAGCACCGCAACGCCCGGCAAGGATGTGACGGGCATTTGTCGATTCTGTGAACGGTGACCGAACCCGTTTTGCAAGTCGTTGAATAAAATCCGGTTTTATTCATGACGAAAAGCTCGCCAAGCCGTCACGGAAGGCGCCACGACGGGCTTCGCGGGCTGCGCTCCCCGCCGCATCCACAGAGTTATCCACAGCGATTGTGGATAAGCATGAAAACACCGTAGCCATAGCGACTTACCCGGAACTTCTCGACCTTCGGCCAGCAAGTGCACGCAACTCGACGGGTCGCTGCGGGTGCCGGCGGGGCGGGCCGAAAAGCACCCTCGGTTACACTGGCGGACGCCATCGAGGTCCCCATGCCGACCGTTCTTCGCGTCGCCCTGCCGCTGCCGCTGCCCACCCTGTTCGACTACCTGCCGCCCGCCGGGGATGTACCGCGCCCGGGCAGCCGGGTGCTGGTGCCGTTCGGCCGCGACAAGCTGGTCGGCGTGGTGGTGGAGAGCGGTGTCGAATCGACGCTGGACGGCCCCCGGCTCAAACCGGTGCTGCGGGCGCTGGACGACGACCCCCTGCTCGACGCCGAACTGCTGCAGACGCTGGCCTGGGCCACCGACTACTGGCTGGGCGCGCCGGGCGAGGTCTGCACCAATGCGCTGCCGCTGGCGCTGCGCGAAGCCCGGCCGCTGCCGGCAATCGGCGAGGAATACTGGGCGCTCACCGCGACCGGCCGCGAAGCGCTCGCGGCCGGCAGTCGCCGTGGCGGCAGCCGCGCCCTGCTGGCTCTGCTGGCTGACGGCGCGCTCGGCGCGCAGGAGCTCAACGAGCGCCAGAGCGGCTGGCGCGAGGCCGCCCGGCGCCTCGCCGCTGCCAACCTGGTCGAGCGCCGCGACCGACCGCCGACCGAACCGCGTGCCCCCCCATCGACGGCTCCCGTCCTCAGCGACGAGCAGCAGCAAGCGGTGGCCGCCGTCGGGGCCAGCCTCGGCCAGTACCAGCCGTTCCTGCTCGATGGCGTCACCGGCAGCGGCAAGACCGAGGTCTACCTGGCGCTGATCGAGCAGGTGCTGGCGCAAGGCCGCCAGGCGCTGCTGCTGGTGCCGGAGATCGGCCTGGCGCCGCAGACCGTGCGCCGCCTGCGCGAGCGGCTGGGCGTGGCGGTGGAGGTGCTGCACTCCAATCTCGCCGAAGGCGACCGCGCGCGCGCCTGGCTGCGTGCCCGTGCCGGCACCGCGCGGGTGATCCTGGGCACGCGTTCGGCAATCTTCACGCCGCTGCCGCAGGCCGGCCTGATCATCGTCGACGAGGAGCACGACGCCTCCTACAAACAGCAGGAAGGCTTTCGCTACCACGCCCGCGACCTGGCCGTGGTGCGCGCCCGCGCGCTGGGCGTCCCGGTGCTGCTGGGCTCGGGCACGCCGTCACTGGAGTCGTTGGCCAACGCCGAGGCCGGCCGCTACCGCCAGCTGCACCTGCGCGCGCGCCCCGGCGCGGTGCGGGCGCCGCAGGTGCAGATCATCGACATCCGCGCCCAGCGGCTGCAGCACGGCTTGTCGCCGGCGCTGCTGAGTGCGGTGGCCGAGACGATCGCGCGCGGCGAGCAGGCGCTGGTATTCCGCAACCGCCGCGGCTATGCGCCGGTGCTGCTGTGCCACGCTTGCGGCTGGCACGCCGAATGCCCGAGCTGCCAGCGCCCGCTGACCCTGCACGCGGGGCGGCGCCAGCTGATCTGCCATCACTGCGACCGCCGCCAGCGCATGCCCACGGCGTGCCCGGCCTGCGGCGCCGTTGAACTGACCGCCCAGGGCCACGGCACCGAACGACTGGAAGAAGCGCTGCTGGCGCACTTCCCCGGAGTGCCGGTGCTGCGCGTGGATCGCGAAACCACCCGGCGCAAGGATGCCCTCGAGACGATGCTGGCGACGCTGGACGACGCCCAGCCGGCGATCCTGGTCGGCACCCAGATGCTGGCCAAGGGCCACGACCTGCCCAACCTCACCCTGGTCGCGATCGTCGGCGTGGACGAGGGCCTGCACAGCGTGGATTTCCGCGCCGAGGAACGGCTGGCGCAACTGGTGGTGCAGGTCGCCGGCCGCGCCGGCCGCGCGCGCAAGCCCGGGCAGGTGCTGCTGCAGACGCACCAGCCCGACCACCCGCTGCTGCGCAACCTGCTCGCCCACGGCTACGCGGCCACGGCGCGCGAGCTGCTGGCCGAGCGCCGGCTGACCGGGCTGCCACCCTTCAGCCACCAGGTGCTGCTGCGTGCCGAGGCGACCGCGCGCGAGGCGGTCGATGCGTTCCTTGCCGCCGCCCATGCCGCGCTGCCCGCCGGCGCGGCGCTGCAGATCGCGGGCCCGATGCCGGCGCCGATGGCGCTGCGCGCCGGGCGCCAGCGCGGCCAGTTGCTGATCGAATCGGCCAGCCGCGCGGGCTTGCGCAACGTGTTGCGGCCGTGGCAACTGGCGCTGGGCGCACTGCCGACCGCACGCAAGGTGCGCTGGTCGCTGGACGTCGACCCGATCGATTTGTACTGACGCGCTAGCGGGCCGTGTCGGGTTTCGAGGCGCCCGGCTTCACCAGCCAGCGCACCGCCACCACGCCCAGCTCGTAGAGCAGGCACATCGGCACCGCCAGCATGATCATCGAGGTGATGTCCGGCGGGGTAATGAAGGCGGCGACGGCGAACGCGCCCACGATGGCGTAGCGGCGACTGGCGCGCAGCTTGTCCACGTCCACGATGCCCACCGCGGCGAGCACCACCACCGCCACCGGCACCTCAAAGCACAGCCCGAACGCGAAGAACATCAGCGTCACGAAGTCGAGGTAGTGGGTGATGTCGGTCATCATCTCCACGCCCTGCGGGGTGATCGCAGTGAGGAAGCGGAACGCCGCTGGTAGCACCAAGAAGTATGCGAACGCGCAGCCAAGGTAGAACAGCACCAGCGCCGCGGCCAGCAACGGCCGGGCCAGGCGCTTCTCGTTCTTGTACAGGCCGGGGCTGACGAACGCCCAAAGCTGGTACAGGATCATCGGCATGCTGATGAACAACGCCGCGTAGAACGCCAGTTTCAGCGGGGTGACGAACGGGCTGGCGACCTCGGTGGCGATCAGGTGTGCGCCCGCGGGCAGGCGCGTCACCAGCGGCGCGGCCAGCTCGGTGTACAGCCGGTTGGCGAACGGCACCAACGCCAGCAGCACCAGCAAGACGGTGGCGCTGGCCTTGAGCAGGCGCGAACGCAACTCCAGCAGGTGCGAGAAAAGTCCCTGCTGCAGGTCGTCCTGCTCCGGCTCCGGCGCGCGCGGTTCAGCTGTCGCCATGGGCCATCCGGCGGGTCGGTGCCGCGGTCTGGTTCGCGGCCGGTTCACCCAGCGGCAACTCGGTCTGCGGGTTGGGCTCGGCGGGTTCCTCCGCGGAAACTGCGGCCGGAGTCGGCGCGGTCAGTGACTCGCCGGCCGCAGTGACTTCATCGACGGCTCGCGCCAGCGGCTCGCGCATCCGATCCACGCCGTCGCGGACTTCCTGCTGCGCGGCTTCTGCCTGTGCCGCCGCCTCGCGTGCGGCGCGCCTGATCTCCTCGACCTGCAGCTCGCGCTCCACCTCGGCGCGCACGTTGTCCCAGCCGCTGCGCATGCGGCGCAGCAGGGCGCCGGCGGTGCGCGCGGCGCCCGGCAGTTTTTCCGGGCCGAGCACGATCAGCGCGATGAGCGCGAGCAGTACCAGCTTGCCGAAGCTGATCTCGATCATCGCCGCAACCCGCCCGCCGCCCGCGGCTTACTTCGGGTCGCTGGAGTCGCGCTGGCCTTGCGTCGCCCGGTCGGCGGAGCCGGCCGGCGGATCGGCGCGCAGCCGCTCGGCATCTTCCTTGCGCCGGGCTTCTTCCTCGTCGCCGTTCAGTCCCTTCTTGAAATCGCGCATGGCATTGCCGAGGTCGGAGCCGATGTTGCGCAGCTTGCCGGTGCCGAAGATCACCACCACCACGACCAGCAGGATTACGAGATGCCAGATGCTCATGTGTTACCTCGAAAACGGACGGCCGGAAACCATCGCGACGCGCGCGCCGGCCTTCCGCATCATTGCGAAGTGTACTCCTCGAGCTGGTCGCGGAACTTCACGACCGGCGCAGGAACGTTGCTGACGCCGCCTTCGAAAATGCGGCGCGGCGTGATGCCCGTGCCATACACGGCGGCATTCGCATCATAGTCGATGCGCAGCGCCGCGCCATCCAGTGCGACACCGGCGAACAGGCCGCGGCTGCGCGAGTAGGAGTAGATCTCCGCCTTCAGTTGCGCATCGGTCGAGGCGTGCGCGGTGCGTCCGACCGGGCCGGCGGCGGCAGCGGCATCGGCGCCCAGGGTGAACTTGCCGTTCACGATCGAATCGACGCCCTTCTGAGTGCGGAACACCAGCACCACGTCGGTGGACGACACGCCGGCCTGGAAACCCACGCTGCCGCCGGTCATGGTGATGAAGCTGGGGTTGGACCAGGTGCCGTCCGCGGCCTTGACCGAGACCAGGCCTTCGCCGCGGCGGCCGCCGAAGACGAAACCGACCTTGAGCATGCCGGGAATCACCGCGATCGCCCTGGCGTCGCGCAGCAGGTCGCGCGGAATCGCCTTGTCGGGCGCCTGCATGATTTCGTTGAGCACCGTCACCGCATTGGTCGCGCGCACCAGCGGCGGGTCCTCAGCGTGCGCCGCGGTCAGCGGCAGCAGCAGGGCAAGGCCGATCAGCAACACGTGGGGCAGCATGGTCTTGGACATGGGAGCTCCATAGGCTTGAGATGATTTCGTCGGGCGTCGGCTGCCGGCGTGCTTGTGGCAGACTGCGGTTTGTGGCCGGTACGACCGCGCCGCTTCACGACTGTCACGATGCCCTTGCCCGATCACTATACCGGCGTTGCCGGCCATTCCCACGAGGCCGCACCGGCCACCGTTCAGGCTGGCGTGCTGCTGGTCAACCTGGGCACGCCGACCGCGCCGACCGCCGCCGCCGTGCGCCCCTACCTGGCCGAGTTCCTCGGTGACCGCCGGGTGATCGATTACCCGCGCTGGCGGTGGTGGCCGATCCTGCACGGGGTGATCCTGCGCGTGCGGCCGAAACGTTCCGCGCACGCCTATGCGCGGATCTGGGACGAACGCGGCTCACCCTTGCGCTACCTCAGCGAGGCGCTGGCCGCGGCGCTGCAGGCCGAGTTCGATCGCCGGCAACCCGGCACGCTGCGGGTGGCACTGGCGATGCGCTATGGCGAGCCGTCGGTGATACGCGCCGCCGAACAGCTGCAGCGCGAGGGCGTGCGCCGGCTGCTGGTGCTGCCGCTGTACCCGCAATACTCGGCGACCTCCACCGGTTCCGTCATCGACGCCGTCGCCGACGCGCTCAAGACGCTGCGCTGGCCGCCGGAGCTGCGCCTGGTCAACGATTACCACGACGACGACGGCCACATCGAAGCGCTGGCCACCAGCATCGAACGCTGGTGGGCGGCCAACGGCCGCGGCGAGAAACTGCTGCTGTCGTTCCACGGCATTCCCGAGCGCTACGTGCGGCTCGGCGATCCCTACGCGGAACAATGCCGGCGCACCGCGCAACTGCTGCGCGAACGGTTGCAGCTGGGCGAAGCGGACATGGTCGTCAGTTTCCAGTCGCGAGTGGGGCGCGAGCGCTGGCTGCAGCCGTACACCGACGCCACCGTGCGCCGGCTCGCTGCCGCCGGCGTGCGCAGGCTCGACGTGGCCTGCCCCGGCTTCGCGGTGGACTGCCTGGAGACGCTGGAGGAGATCGCGATGCAGAACCGCGACTTCTTCACCGAAGCCGGCGGCGAGACGCTGCGCTACATCCCCGCACTGAACGACAGCGCCGAACAGGTGGCCGGCCTCGCCGCGCTGATACACCGACACCTCGGTGGCTGGCCGGAAGGCGGCGCATGACCGAACCGGTCGAGCGGCGCATCGCGCTGCCCGCGTCGACGCTGGCAGCGCAAGTCTGGGGCGAGGCCACGTTGCCACCGCTGCTGGCCCTGCACGGCTGGCTCGACAACGCCGGAAGCTTCGCGCGCCTGGCGCCGCGATTGGCCGCGCACTGGCGGGTGATCGCGCTGGACCTGCCGGGCCATGGCCATTCCGGCCATCTCCCCGCCGGCGCCAGCTACCACTACGTCGACCACGTGCAGGCGGTGCTGTCAGCCGTCGACGCGCTGCAGCTGGATCGCTACGCGTTGCTCGGCCACTCGCTGGGTGCCGGCATCGCCAGCCTGGTCGCTGCGGCGCGGCCCGAGCGGATCGAGCGCCTGCTGCTGATCGAAGGCCTCGGCCCGCTCGGCGACGACGGTTCGCACACGCTGCAGCGCTTCCATGACGCGCTGGCGCCACGCGAGAGCAACGGCAAGCCGCTGCGGGTGTTCCGCGACGTCGCCCAGGCGATCAGCGCACGCAGCATCGCCAGTGGCCTGCCCACCGAACAGGCACGACCGATCGTCGAACGCGGCTTGCTCGAAACCGACGGCGGCTGGCGCTGGCGCAGCGACCCGCGGCTGACCCGTTCCAGCGCCGTGCGGATGGCTGAGGCGCAAGTGCACGCGCTGCTGCGCGGCATCACCGCACCCACCGCGCTGTTGCTGGCGCAGCCGACGACGCCTTACCTGCCCGACGCGATGATGCAGACCCGCGCCGCTTGCGTGGCGCACATCGCAGTCAGTCACATGGACGGCGGCCACCACCTGCACCTCGAACACCCGCAAGCCGTCACCGACTGGATCAAAAACTCGTCACCGCTGCCGTAGGGCGGGCAATGCCCGCCGCACTGCATGACGACACAAGGCAGGAGCAGAAGCCGGCGGGCAGTGCCCGCCCTACCGCGTCCGAGACTCGTCAGAGCTTCTTCAGGCCCAGCACGTCCAACCCCTGCTCGAAGCGGATGTCGACCGGGATGTGTGCCTGATCCAGCCGCTTCAGGTCGCCGGCCAGTTCGGCGTCGACCGCGCCCATCTGCTCGGTGAGCTGCTTCGCCGCGGCGTAGTCGCCGTCGCCCTGGATGGTCAGCAGCTTGGCCGACAGCGCGTTCATCGCCGCGGTCATCTTGTCGAAGTCGACGCGGTAGCGGCCAGTGTTCTCGTCACGGCTGAACGCGCCCTGCTGCTTGAAGAAGTTGAAGCGCACCATGTTCGCCTTGGCATGCGCATCGCTGGCGCCGAAGCGCACCGAGCGCAGGATGCCGGCGAGGAAGGTGACGTAGTTGTCCATCAGCTTCGACTTGTCCAGCTCGCCCTTGTCGGCCAGCTTGCTGACCATGTACAGGCCGAGGATGTCGGCCTTGCCTTCCTCGAAGCTGGAGGCCTGGTCCTTCAGCGCCTTGCGCACGGTGCCCTTGCCGTCCAGCGTGTTCTTGATGCCCAGGCCGTGCGCCACTTCGTGGAACATGGTGTTCTGGAAGAATGCGTCGAAGGTGAGGTTCTTCTGCTGATCCTCGGCGATCAGCTCATGGGCGATCGGCAGCATGATCTTGTCGAACTTCGCCTGCATCACGTTTTCCAGCTGCAGCCGGCGCGTGCCTTTCTTCAGCTGCACCTGCTCGTCGTTGGGCAGGTTGATCGCGATGGTCTTGGCGCCGACGTTGGCGTCGCCGCCGTAGTAGATCGCGAAGTAGGCGTTGAGGTCGGCGTCGGAGCCGGGCTTCTCGGCCTTGTACTTGTCGGCCACCGGCAAGCCGCGCTGCAGTTCGGGCAGGTATTTGGCGAAGCGCGCGAGCTTCGCGCTCCACGCCTGGTCCTTGATCAGCACGTAGGATTCGTAGCTGGCCTTGTAGCCGTAGAGCTGGTCCTCGTAGGTCTCGATCGGACCGATCACGATGTCGACCGGGTTGCTCTTCATGTCCATCCAGGCGAAGTCGCTGGGCTGGTAGTCGTCGCTCAGCAGCGCGTCGGCGCGCATCGTCAGGTACTTGCGGAAGCCGGCGTCCTTTGCCAGTTTCGCGGCTTCGCGCAGCAGGCCGGCAGTCTTTTCCAGTTCGGCCTTGTACGCCTCGTGGTAGGGCACGGTGAGCAGCTGGCCCTGCGCGTCGCGGCGCAACAGGGTGTACAGCGCGGTCTTGTCCTTGAGCGGCGACTGCTCGAACTGCTCCTTCGTCATGTCGGCCGGGTAGAACTGCGCGCCGGCCGGGCGCGGGCCGATGCCGTCGACGAAGGGCTTGTCGTTGTCCAGCCGGTCCCACGGGCCGTAGTTGATCTCGGCGAATTCGCGCACCGCCGGGTCGCCGATCTTCGCCAGCAGAGCGTCACGGTCGCCCCAGCTCTGCTTCCAGTACAGCGCGTTCATGCTGTCGGCGGCCTCCACCAGCAGGGCGATCATCTGCTTCCGCCCGGCATCGAACGCCGACAGGTCCGCCGTGAGTTTCACCGTGGCGTAGTCGGACAGATGCCGCTGCACCTGTGCCGCCGTCTCGACGGCGGCGGGCGCGACCACGGAGGTCGTCGGCGCGGGCGCCAGCTCTTCCTTCGACACCGGCTGCGCGGCGTCGGGATGGGAGGAGCAGGCGGACAGCGCGAGCAGCAGGCAGGCGGGAAGCAGGCGTCGCAGCATGATCGTGTCCTGGCGAGAGAATGTTGCATGGTATCGCTCCGGCGGCACGGGGATACCTGACCGGTTGCACATGCGGCCGCGGCAGGCGTGGGTTATCGTCGCCTTCCCCTCGCTTCGCCACGTCCATGGACCAGCCGTCGATGCCTGTCGCTCCGCGCCATCGCGCCGCGCTGGCCTTCATCTACGTCACCGTGCTGCTCGACATGCTGGCGTTCGGCATCATCATCCCGGTGCTGCCGCACCTGATCGAGCAGCTGGCCGGCGGCGGCATCGCCCGGGCAGCGTGGTGGGTGGGCATCTTCAGCACGGTG
This sequence comes from Rhodanobacter sp. UC4438_H5, assembly GCF_052978405.1. Lineage (NCBI taxonomy): Bacteria > Pseudomonadati > Pseudomonadota > Gammaproteobacteria > Lysobacterales > Rhodanobacteraceae > Rhodanobacter > Rhodanobacter sp. UC4438_H5. Next base: position 3,365,322 of record NZ_CM129672.1, on the reverse strand, counting down.
TTCGCGATCGTGCAGTTCGTGTTCTCGCCGGTGCAGGGCGCGCTGTCGGACCGTTTCGGGCGGCGGCCGGTGATCCTGGTTTCCAACCTCGGCCTGGCCGTGGATTTCGTGATCCTGGCGCTGGCGCCCACGCTGTGGCTGCTGTTCGCCGCGCGCGTGCTGCTGGGCATGACGGCGGCCAGCTTCAGCACCGCCAACGCGTACATCGCGGACATCGTGCCGAAGGAGAAGCGCGCCGCCGCGTTCGGCATCCTCGGCAGCGCGTTCGGACTGGGCTTCATCATCGGCCCGGGGCTGGGCGGTTTCCTGGGCGGCATCGCGCTGCGGCTGCCGTTCTGGGTGGCGGCCGGGCTGGCGCTGTGCAACTTCCTGTACGGCTGCTTCATCCTGCCCGAGTCGCTGCCGGCCGAACGCCGCACCGCGCGCATCGAGCTGCACAGCGCGCATCCGTTCGGCTCGCTGAAGCTGCTGCGCCGCCAGCGGCAGGTGTTCCACCTGGCCATCGTGCTGTTCTTGGTCTACCTCGCCCACTACGTGCTGCAGACGGTGTTCGTGCTGTACGCGGATTACCGCTACCACTGGGGCCCGCAGGCGGTGGGCTACGTGCTGATGCTGGTCGGCGCCTGCGACGGCTTCGTGCAGGCGGTGCTCACCGGCAAGCTGGCGCCGCGCTTCGGCGAACGCCGCGTGCTGCTGGCCGGCATGCTGTTCGGCGTGGGCGCGTTCCTGGTGATGGGCGTGGCCGATGTCGGCTGGGCCTTCCTGTTCGGCATCCCCCTGCTGGCCCTGTGGGGCCTGGCGATGCCGCCGATCCAGTCCCTGATGACGCAGCAGGTCGATCCCTCCGAGCAGGGTCGACTGCAGGGCGCGATCGGCAGCCTGGGCAGTTTCGCGGGCATCTTCGGGCCGTACCTGTTCGCCCAGGTGTTTGCGCTGTCGATCGCGCCGGGCTCGCCGCTGCACCTGCCCGGCGCCGCCTTCGTGCTGTCGGCGGGCCTGATGCTGGCGGGCCTGGTGATCGCCGCGCGGGCCACCCGGCGCCTGCCGCAACCCGCCGCCCACATCACGGCCGAACCGCTGCCCGGCGACGCGCCGGCACTGTCCGCCATCCATCCGGCAACACCCACCCATCCGCCGCAGGCGGTTCACCCGCAGGAAGAAAAACCATGACACTTTCCATGTACCAGGCCTCCGTCCCCGTCTTTGTCCGCGCGTTGGGCAACCTCAACCATGTGCTGCAGAAGGGCGAGCAACACGCCAAGTCGAAGAACGTCAGCGACGAGGTGCTGCTGCAGGTGCGGCTGATCCCGGACATGCTGCCGCTGATCAAGCAGATCCAGATCGCCTGCGACATGGCCACGCGCGGCGCAGCACGCCTCGCCGGCGTCGAACCGAAGTCCTTCGAGGACAACGAGACCACCCTGCCCCAGGCCTACGACCGCATCGCGCGCGCAATCGATTACGTCAAGAGCTTCAGCGCCGAACAGATCGACGGCAGCGAGACCCGCACCATCGTGATGAAGACACGCGCCGGCGAAGTCACGCTCGAGGGTCAGGCGTACCTGTTCGGCTTCACCATCCCCAACCTGTTCTTCCACTGCACCACCGCCTACAACATCCTGCGCGAAGCGGGCACCGACATCGGCAAGAAAGACTTCATCGGCGAAGCCTGAGCGGGCGAACTCCGTCCTGCGGGAGCGAGTCCGGGCGGAGGCCGGACTCGCCACCGCAAGCAGTCGCCCCAGCCGCTCCACTCGTTGAAACCACGGCGATCAGCCGCGACTGGCGGCGCATGTCCCAAACTGTGACGCACACCACCTTTGCCTGCCCGCTGCTGGCGCGTCCCCTGCTTGCTGTCACTCGTCCCCACGGTTCTTCCCCTTCGAGTGACTTTCCATGAACAGGATTTTTGAATGCATCATCGCCGGCGGCCCGCAACACGGCCAACTGTGCCGCGCGCCCTGGGATGAGCAGCGTGCCACGCCCCCCGCCATCATCGCGGAGGATGGCGAGGTTTGCGTCGCCGCGGCACGCAAGCACACGGACCCGGCGCACACGCGCTTCATCCTGCTGCACCCGCGGGCAACCGGTGAGCAGTTCCTGACCCTGCTGGCGGCCTGAGTGACCCGCAGCGTCAGTTTCCGCTCGCCGGCCGCCTTGTCGGCCGCACGCAAGGCGTCGACAATGGCCGGCCCATCGAAGGCGCCGGGAATCGCGCGCGCCATCGGCGCACCGGACCCCACGCATGCTGCGACTCACCGACCTCAAGCTGCCGCTCGACCACGGCGAGGCCGCGCTTGCCGCTGCCATCGCCAGGCGGCTTGAGCTCGAACCCGGCGAGCTGACCGGCTACACCATCGCCCGCCGCGGCTACGACGCGCGCAAGCGTGGCGCGATCACGCTGATCTACGCGTTGGACATCGACACCCCGCGCGAAGCCGAACTGCTGCAACGCTTCGCCGACGACGCGCACGTGCGGCCCACGCCGGACACCCGCTACCACTTCGTGGCCGAGGCACCGCCGCGGTTCGAACACCGCCCGCTGGTGATCGGCTTCGGCCCCTGCGGCCTGTTCGCCGGCCTGATCCTGGCGCAGATGGGTTTCCGCCCGATCATCCTCGACCGCGGCAAGGAAGTGCGCGAGCGCACGAAGGACACCTGGGACCTGTGGCGCAAGCGCAACCTGCATCCGGAGTCGAACGTGCAGTTCGGCGAGGGCGGCGCCGGCACCTTTTCCGACGGCAAGCTGTACAGCCAGATCCGCGACCCGCAACACCACGGCCGCAAGGTGCTCACCGAGTTCGTCAAGGCCGGCGCGCCGGAGGAGATCCTCTACGTCAGCAAGCCGCACATCGGCACGTTCCGGCTGGTGACGATGGTGGAGCACATGCGCGCCACGATCGAGTCGCTGGGCGGCGAGATCCGCTTCAGCCAGCGCGTGGACGATCTGCTGCTCGAACCGCGCGCGGACGGCCGGCAGCAGATCCGCGGCGTCACCCTGGCCAGCGGCGAGCAGTTGCGATCCGATCACGTGGTGCTGGCACTCGGCCACAGCGCGCGCGATACGTTCGAGATGCTGCACGCGCGCGGCGTATACGTGGAGGCCAAGCCGTTCTCGATCGGCTTCCGCATCGAGCACCCGCAGTCGGTGATCGACCGCGCCCGCTTCGGGCCGCAGGCCGGCCATCCGATCCTCGGCGCGGCCGACTACAAGCTGGTACATCACGGCAAGGGAAATCAGGGTGGACGCGGCCGCTCGGTGTACAGCTTCTGCATGTGCCCCGGCGGCACCGTGGTGGCCGCCACCAGCGAGCCGGGCCGCGTGGTCACCAACGGCATGAGCCAGTACTCGCGCAACGAGCGCAACGCGAACGCGGCGGTGGTGGTCGGCATCGAGCCGTCCGACTTCGCGCCGTACGGTGAAGGCCCGCTCGCCGGCATCGCGCTGCAGCGTGCACTGGAAAGCCACGCCTTCACCCTCGGCGGCGAGAACTACAACGCGCCCGCGCAGCTGGTCGGCGACTTCCTCGCCGGTCGCGCATCACGCGAATGGGGCGACGTGCAGCCCTCCTACAAGCCCGGCGTCACCCTGGGCAGCCTCGACAGCGCGCTGCCCGACTACGCCATCGCCGCGATCCGCGAAGCGCTGCCCGCGTTCGAGCGCCAGATCCGCGGCTACGCGATGCACGACGCGATCCTCACCGGCGTGGAAACGCGCACCTCCTCGCCCGTCCGCATCACGCGCGACGACAGCCTGCAGAGCCTCAACGTCCGCGGCCTGTATCCCGCCGGCGAAGGCGCCGGCTACGCCGGCGGCATCCTTTCCGCCGCTGTGGACGGCATCAAGGTGGCCGAGGCGCTGGCACTGGACATGGCGAAAAGCCGGGTTCGCGCAGACGATTGATTGTGCCGCGCCCCGGCCGCATCTTGGGTCGGGTCCGCAGCGCCGCTGCCTCCCCCCCGGATTTGCGAGGTATCCCATGTCCACGTCAGCGATTCCCGTTCCGCTGCGCATCGATTTCGTCTCCGACGTGTCCTGTCCCTGGTGCGCCGTGGGCCTGGCGTCATTGCAGCATGCGCTGGCGAAGCTCGATGGCGAGGTGTCCGCGGAAATCCACTTCCAGCCGTTCGAGCTGAATCCGCAGATGGCGGCGGAAGGCGAGGATTCCACCGAGCACCTGCGGCGCAAGTACGGCAGTTCGGCCGAGCAGATCGACGCCAATCGCGAGGCGATCCGTGCGCGCGGCGCGGCACTCGGTTTCACCTTCAACATGGACCGGCGCAGCCGCGTCTACAACACCTTCGACGCGCACCGGCTGCTGCACTGGGCCGAGCTGGAAGGGCGGCAGCTGGTGCTGAAGCAGATCCTGCTGCGCGCGTATTTCACCGACGGAGAGGACGTGAGTTCGCACGACACGCTGGCGCGGCTGGCTGTCGAAGCGGGGCTGGATGGCGAACGGGCGCGGCAGTTGCTCGAAAGCGACGAATTTGCCGACGAGGTGCGCGCGCAGGAGCAGTTTTTCATGTCGCGCGGCATCCACTCGGTGCCGGCCACCATCGTCAACGGCCAGCACCTGATCTCCGGCGGTCAGCCGCCGGAGGCGTTCGAGCAGGCGTTGCGGCAGATCGCCGCCGCGCGATAGGGCGCGCGATTCAGGACTCGAACGGCGCGGGCCGCCCGATCCAGTAGCCCTGCCCCATGGCGCAGCCCATCGCGTGCAGCGCGGCGTACTGGATCTCGGTCTCGATGCCTTCGGCGACCACGTCGATGTCCAGCGCGCGGGCCAGCGCAAGCACCGCTGCGACCACGGTGGTACTGCTGGTGTTGGCGCCCTTGTCCAGCTCGTTCACGAACGCGCGGTCGATCTTCAGGATGCGCAGCGGCAGCGAGTGCAGATAGCTCAGCGACGAATAGCCGGTACCGAAATCGTCCAGTGCCGCGCCGACGCCGGCGGCGCGCAGGCGCTCCAGCGTGGTGCGCACGCGCTCCGGATCGTCGAGCAGGGCGCCCTCGGTGACTTCCACCACCACCCGCGTGGGCGGCAGGCCGGTGCGTTCGAGCAGCTCGATCAGGCGTGAGTCGAAATTGTCGTGGCGCAGGTGCATCGCCGACACGTTGAGCGTCATGAAGGTGTCGGTGCGCTCCTGCCGGCGCAGGCGCTGGCAGCTGATCTCGAACATGTGCCAGTCGATCGCCTCGATCAGCCCGCTGTCCTCGGCGATCTTGAGGAAATCGCCCGGCAGCAGCAGGCCGCGTTGCGGATGGTTCCAGCGGATCAGCGCCTCGTAGCCGACCACCGCGCGATCCTCCAGGCGGCAAATGGCCTGGAAATGCGGCTCGAACTGGCCGTGCTTCAGTGCCTGGCGCAGCTCGCCTTCCAGCGTCAGCACGTCGACCACGCTGCGCGCCAGCGTCTCGTCGAACAGCTGGTAGCGCTTGCGGCCGAGTTCCTTGGCGCGATACAGCGCGATGTCGGCATCGCGCAGCACCTCGTCGGCGGTCAGGTAGCGGCCGTCGCCGATGGCGATGCCGACGCTGACCGCCACTTGCAACTCCTTGCCGCCGGCGGGCATCGGTTCGGCCAGCGCATCCATCACCCTTTGCGCCACGACGTTGGCGTCGGCCGGCTGCTCCACCGATTCCAGCAGGATGGCGAACTCGTCGCCCGACAGCCGCGCCACCAGGTCCGGATGACGCACGCAGCCGGACAACCGCGTGGCGACCTCTCTCAGCACCTCGTCGCCGGCCAGGTGGCCGAGGCTGTCGTTGATGATCTTGAAGCGGTCCACGTCCATGTACAGCAGCGCGCAGCGCGGGCGTGTGCCTGACGCCGGCGTCGACAGCACGCGGTCGATGCGGTCGCGCAGATAGCTGCGATTGGGCAGGCCGGTCAGCGGATCGTGCATCACCTGGTGCTTGAGCTGATCCTGCACGCGTTCGCGCTCGATGATCTCCTTGCGCAGCGCCAGCGTGCGCTCTTCCACCCGGTGTTCCAGCTGCTCGTAGGCGCGATGCAGGGCCTCGGCGGCACGGCGGCGGGTGAGGCTGTTGGCGACCTGGGTGGCCACGAAACTCAGCAATTCCTGCTCGGACGGACCGTAGGAGACGTCGGCGTCGTAGCTCTGCACCGTCACCAGCCCGATGACCTCGTCGCCGACGATCAACGGCACGCCGAGCCAGCAGGTGGAAGGCGAGCCGGAACGGCCGGCCACGATCTCGCCGCTGCGTTCCAGCTCCTCGATGTCGGCGTTGTCGGCGCGCAATGCGGTGCCCCGGCGCAGCACGTATTCGCTCAGCCCGCGGCCGAGCGGGCGGCTCGGCGGCGGACGCAGCTTGGCGTCGACGGCGTAGGGGAACAGCAACTGCTGGCGGTCGTCGGAGAGCAGCGCGATGTAGAAGTTCTGCGCGTTGAGCAATTCGCCCACCACGCCGTGCACACGGCGGTAGAACTCGCCATGGTCGATGTGCGCGGTGGCCAGTTCGGCGATGCGGAACAGCGCGGTCTGCAGGTGCTCGGCGCGCTGCCGCTCGACGATCTCCTGCTGCAGGCCACGATTGGCTTCGGCCAGTTGCGCGGTACGCAACTGCACGCGCTGTTCCAGATCCTCCTTGCCCTGCTTGCGCTCCAGCGCGATCAGGATGTGGCTGGCGACGAACTCCAGCAGCGCCAGGTCGCCCGGGGTGTAGCCGATCTCGGGCCGGTAGCTCTGCACCACCAGCGCCCCGCCGGGGCGGCCGTCGCGCATCATCGGCACGCCGAGCCAGTCGCGGCTGTCGGTGCCGATCACCTTCACCGGGCCCTGCGCCTGGATGCGCAGCTCCTCGGCGTCGCCCATGCGCGCCTTGCCGTCGCGCAGCACATACCAGGTCAGCGTGTGCTCGATCGCGCTGATCGGCATGTCGAGGCCGCCGCCTGGCGCCACGGGATCTTCCACGTCGACGTAGTACAGGAAACGGACCGTGTCGCGCGCGGCGTCGTGCAGCACGATGAAGAAGTTGTCCGCGTACATCAGCCCGCTGACGATGGCATGGATGCCGCGCAGCACGGTGGGCATGTCGCGCTCGGAACCGGCGAGGTCGGAGATCGCGAACAAGGCGCGCTGCAGGTTCTCCGAGCGCTCCAGTTGCTCGTGCGAGTGCTGCAGTTCGAGCCATTCCAGCGCACGTTGCAGATGCAGGCGGGCCGGCCGCAGCAGCGCAGCCATCTCGTCGAGAAAGCGGGGACCCGCCGATGCAGGCTGCAGGCGCAGCACCAGCACGGCCGGCTGCGGCAGCTCGCACAGGCGCAGTGCCACGCGCTGACCGTCCGCATGCCACTGTGCCCCGGCGGTGCCGGCAGCCAGTTCGATCCACGGCCAATCGGCATCGTCGACCGGCATGGGCGGCATGCTGCAGACGCCGGCCCGATCGTGCAGCCGCCACAACACGCTGGCGGCTTCGCAGCCGGGCCGGTCTCGCGCCAGCGCGGCGATTGCCGCAGCCACTTCCGCTGGCGAGCGGGCGCCGACCAGATGGGTCAGCCAATTCAATTGCAGCGAGTCGTCGATGGACATCGACTCCATCGTGCCCCCTTTCCTGTCGCCGGGATATCGCCGGATCAGGTTCGAGCCGCGGCCCGGCCCAGCATACGCGCCTGCCACTGTGCGACATTCCGCGGGCCATCGGCAAGCCGCAGCCGCGTTGACATGTCCGATAGACTGGGCAGCCGGCCGGCAGGGCAGCGCACGCGCGCGGCGCGCCCCGGCCCTGCACCGTGTCACGGACCCGCCACCCCGCATGCTCGCCGACTCCACCAAGGACGCCATTCGTGCCGCCTATGCCCGCGTCAAGGCGGGCCTGCCGGGCTTTCGCGCGCGCGCCTCGCAGGGGCGCATGATCGCCGAGGTCGCCAAGGCGCTGGCCAGCGCCGGCGGCGTGGCGGTGATCGAGGCACCCACCGGCACCGGCAAGTCGATGGCCTACCTGGTCGCCGGCCATGAAGTGGCGCGCTTCCAGAAGAAGAAGCTGCTGATCGCCACCGCCACCGTGGCGCTGCAGGAACAGCTCGTGCAGCGCGACATTCCGCTGTACCTGAAACTCAACGACATCGAAGCGAAGGTGGCGCTGGCCAAGGGCCGCGGCCGCTACCTGTGCCCGCGCAACCTGCTGATGGCGGCCAACAGCATCCACGACGCGCAGCTTGGCCTGGCCGGTTTCGAGGCCGACCTGCTGCTGTGGAACAAGCCGCCGCAACCGCGCGACAAGCAGTCGCTGGCCAAGCTGCGCGACGCGTTCGACCGCGGCGAATGGAACGGCGACATGGACAGCGCGCCGGAGCCGGTCAGCGACCTGCTGCGGCCGATGATCACCACCAGCGCCGGCGGCTGCACCGGGCGCAAGTGCGGGCAGTTCATGAACTGCCCGTTCTTCGCCGCGCGCCGCGCGGTCGACGACGCCGACATCATCGTGGCCAACCAGGATCTGGTGCTGGCCGATCTCACCATGCCGGGCGAGGACGACAGCTGGGGCGGCGTGATCCTGCCGCGCCCGGACGAGACGCTGTACATCTTCGACGAAGGCCACCACGTGCCCGGCAAGGCGATCGAACGCGGCGCGGCCGAAGTCTTCATGACCGCCACCGTGCGCCAGTTGAGCCGGCTCGGCCGGCAGGTGCATGCGGCCTATTCGCTGACCGACAAGGAACGCCTGGGCAAGCTCGCGCTGGACCAGGGCGACGAGAAGCTGCAGGAGCTGAGCAACACGCTGGAGGAGCTGGAGAAGGAAATCCGCCTCGCCTGGCTGCCCGACCCGGCCGAGACCGAACCGATGTACCGCGGCTCGCTGGGCCAGCTGCCGGAGCCGTGGGTGGAGCATGCGCGCGCGCTCGACCTGCTCACCGGCGAGGTGCAGCGCTGGCTCACCGCGGTGCGGCGCGCCGTGGTGGAGATGACCGACGGCGGACCGACCCAGGAGGCCTTGTCGCGCGAGCTCGGCATCGCGCTGGAGCGCATCGGCCGGCAGGCCGCCTGCTGGCGCGCGTGGTCCAGCGACGATCCGGACAACGCCCCGCCGCTGGCGCGCTGGGTCACCCTGGGCACGGACCAGCAACTGGTCTGCCATGCCTCGGCCGTCTCCGCCGCGGGCCTGCTGCGCAACGTGCTGTGGAACAACGCCAGCGGCGTGGTGATGACCTCGGCCACGCTCAGTGCCGGCGGCAACTTCCGCGGCTTCGCCGATGCCGTGGGCCTGCCCGACGATGCGGTGACGCTGAGCCTGCCCTCGCCGTTCGACCTCGCCGCGCAGGCACGCCTGGAAGTGCCCGCGATGCACACGCTTCCCGACGCGCGCGAGGCGCACGCCGAGGAAATCAGCGCCTGGCTGGCTGACCACCTCGACTGGGACGCCGGCAACCTGGTGCTGTTCACCTCGCGCGCGAAACTCGACCGCGTGCTGCAGAAATTGCCGATCGCGCACGTGCGCAAGGTCCGCGCGCAAGGGTCGCTGGGCAAGTCGCAACTGGTCGCCGAGCACTGCGCCGACATCGAGGCCGGCAAGGGCAGCACGCTGTTCGGCCTCGCCTCGTTCGGCGAAGGCCTCGATCTGCCCGGCAAGCTGTGCGAGACGGTGGTGATCACCCAGTTGCCGTTCGCCGTGCCCACCGACCCGGTCGGCGCGACCTACGCCGAGTGGCTGGAATCGCGCGGCCGCAACCCGTTCATCGAGGTCAGCGTGCCCGAGGCTACCCGCCTGCTCACCCAGTACTGCGGCCGCCTGATCCGCAGCGAAACCGACCACGGCCGCATCGTGTTGCTGGACCGCCGCGTGGTCACCAAGCGCTACGGCAGCGGCATGCTGCGCGCATTGCCGCCGTTCGAGCGCGTCATCGAGAGAACCGCATGATCGTCCGCCTGTCCGACTGCCCGCTGCGGCCGTGGAAGAACGGCCTGGGCCGCACCCGCGAAATAGCCGTCCAGCCGTCCGCCGCCGGCATGGACGATTTCCTGTGGCGCGTCAGCCTCGCCGAGGTCGACAGCGCCGCGCCGTTCTCCGCGTTTCCCGGCATCGACCGGCAGATCGCGCTTCTCGACGGGGCCGGCTTCACCATGACGCTGGATGACGGCCGCAGCCACGCGCTGACCGCTCCGTTTGTGCCGTTCGCGTTTCCCGGCGAGGCGAAGGTCGAGGTGGCACTGGCCGGCGGCCCCACCCGCGACTTCAACCTGATGCTGCGCCGCGGCCGCGCGCGCGGCGGCATCGAAGTGTGGCGGGATACCGGAGCGCACGCGACGGGCGCCGCCACCGTGCTGGTGTACTGCGCCCGCGGCGCCATCGACTGCGTCGACGGTACGCTGCAAGCAGGCGATGCCTGGCGACCTTCGTCGGGCGCGGCATCGATGACCTTGCACCCAAATGCGGTGGCGCTGGTCGTGCACGTCGAACCCGTCGCCTGACGGATGTCACTGGGCCGCGGCGCCGCGCTGGCCTATCCTCGACCTTCGTCGCCGCCATCGGAGTCACCCCGCCATGCTCGTGTTGATTCTCGGCCTCGTGCTGTTCCTCGGCATCCACTCGCTGCGCATCTTCGCCGACGACTGGCGGGGGCGGCAGATCGCGCGGATGGGCCTGATGCGCTGGAAGGTGCTGTATGCCGCGGTGGCGATCGCCGGTTTCGTACTGCTCTGCTGGGGCTTCGGACTGGCGCGCCAGCAACCGGTGTTGCTGTATGTGCCGCCGCTGTGGCTGCGCCATCTCAATGCGCTGTTCACCCTGGTGGCCTTCGTGTTGTTCATCGCGGCGCGGGTGCCGCGCAACCATTTCAAGGCGAAGCTGCATCACCCGCAGGTGCTGGCGGTGAAGGTGTGGGCATTCGGCCACCTGCTGGCCACCGGCATGCTGCACGACATGGTGCTGTTCGGCGCGTTCCTGCTGTGGGCGGTCGTGCTGTTCGCCGTCTCGCGCCGGCGCGATCGCCGCGAAGCCGCCGTCTACGCTGCCGGCACGGTGCAGGGCGACGTGCTCACCGTGGTGATCGGCGGCGCGCTCTGGCTCGCCTTCGTGCTGCGGCTGCACCTGTGGCTGATCGGCGTGAGCCCGATGGCCTGAAATCGCGGCGGGGGGTGTCGGGAGTCATCTGCGCGCGCGCCGCGCGCTGCGCTACAGTGCCGGCGTCCCCACCCCTGCGGAGGATCAACGCATGGTCGGTTTCCTGCTCTGGCTGTTGCTGCTGGTGTTCTGCTGGCCGATCGCCCTGCTCGCCCTGGTGCTGTACCCGATCGTGTGGCTGGTGTTGCTGCCGCTGCGGCTGGTCGGCATCACCGTGAGCGCGGTGTTCGCCTTCCTCGGCGCGTTGCTGATGCTGCCGGCGCGCGTGCTGCGCGGTCGCCCCGCCTGAGCGTGGCGCGGGCGTGGACAAACCCCACTCGCCTGCGTGCGAACGCAACCGCGAATCCATCCTCGGCGTGCTGCGCCGGCACGTCGCCGGATGCCGGCACCTGCTGGAGATCGGCAGCGGCACCGGCCAGCACGCGGTGCATTTCGCCGCGGCGATGCCCTGGCTGAGCTGGCAATGCTCCGACCGCGCCGAGAATCTCCCGGGCATCTGCGCCTGGCTGGATGAGGCGGCATTGCCGAATACGCCGCCGCCACTGGAGCTGGACGTCAATGGCGACTGGCCGGCCGGCCCCTTCGATGCGGTGTTCAGTGCCAACACGCTGCACATCATGAGCTGGGCGGAAGTGCAGCGGCTGTTCGCCCGGCTGCCCGCGGTCACCACCGCCGATGCGGTGCTGGCGATCTACGGGCCGTTCAACCAGCATGGCCGCTACACCAGCGCCAGCAACGCCGCGTTCGACGCCTGGCTGCGCACGCGCGGCGCGCACATGGCGATCCGCAACGCCGAGGCGGTGGACGCGCTGGCCGAGGCCGCGGGCTTCCACCTGCTGCTCGACGTCTCGATGCCGGCGCACAACCGCTGCCGCGTATGGCAGCGCATGCACGGCTGAACCTGCAAGTCGGGGCCGAAGCAGGTACAAAGGCCGCATGAAGTCGATCGACACGCTGACCCCCTGCCCCTGCGGCAACCCCGCCGGCTACACCGCCTGTTGCGGCCCGCTGCACGACGGCGCCCCCGCTGCCAGCGCCGAGCAGCTGATGCGCTCGCGCTACAGCGCCTACGTGCTCAAGCGCGAGGATTACCTGCTGGCCAGCTGGCACGCCGACACCCGGCCCGCCTCGCTGCGGCTGGCCGCGCAGCAACCTGCGCCGACCTGGCTGGGGCTGGAGGTGCGGCGCCAGCAGATGATCGATGCCGACCACGCCACGGTGGAATTCGTCGCCCGCTATCGCCTCGGCGGCGGTCGCGCGCAGCGGCAGCACGAGACCAGCCATTTCGTGCGCGAAGACGGCCGCTGGTATTACCACGACGGCGAACTGAAGAGCTGAGCTTCAGAAGCCGGGCACGCCGGCTGCATGCAGGCGCACGGCCTGCTCGCGAACTTCGGCGCAATCGAAGAACGCCACCAACTGGTTCGCGCGGCCGGCACCGACGCCCTCCTGCGCCTGCCAATCGTCTGCTCCGCGCGCCTCCAGCGTCGGCCAGTCGGCCGCTCCGCGCGCCTGTCCGGCCGGCACGCCCAGCGCCTGCAGCCAGCGCGCGAACGGACGCTCGCGCGCACTGGCGAAGACCCGCGCCAACGCGGCCGCGCGGTTCGCGCCGAGGCCGGGCACGGCGGCCAGCTGCGACGGCGTGAGACTCATCCAGTCCAGCAGATGACGTACCAGGCCCGCGTCGACCAGCGCCCGCCAGGTGCCCTCGCCCAACCCTTCCAGCTGCAGTCCGTGGTGGCCGCCGAGCCATGCCAGCCGGGCGAGAAACTGCTGCTCGCAACCCGGCGTGGCCTGCCAGCAGGTCAGCGGCCCGTGCATGCGCGGGTCCGGCGGCGTCACCGGCGCGCGCTGCAGCGCGCGCCAGGCGACCGACTGCAGGCGCGGAATGGTCAAGCCCGCGAGCACCACCTCGACCTGGTCGCCGGGACGGATGTCGAGCTCGCGCCAGCGCTTGAGCGAGCCCACGCTGACGCGCTGCACCCGATGGTCGTCCAGTTGCACCGGCTCCAGTTGCAGCACCGGCGTGATACGGCCGCTGCGACCGACGGTGAATTCCACCGCGCGCACCTCGGCCAATGCGGAGGCAGCCGGATACTTCCATGCCACCGCCCACTCCGGCGGCGCGGCACGCCAGCTCGCGGCGGCTGGCCGCCGGCCCTGGCGCACGACGGTGCCATCGGCCGCGAACGGCATCGCGTGGTGATACCACTGCTCACGCCAGCGCTCCACCTCGGCCAGCGAGGCGACCGGTTGCGTGTAGCGCACGCTGTCGGCCAGCCCCATCGCCTGCAATCCTGCCAGCCGCGCCGGCATGTCGGGCGGGCCGCTGGGCCAATCCCACACGAACAGGCCGATGTGCGCGGCCGCATCGCCGAGCTCATCGCGCGCCATCGCCGCGGCCACCGCCGAACGCGCGTTGAGGCCGCCGTCCGTGGCCTGCACGTGGCCGGGCAGGCGCCAGACCAGCTCGCCCTGCAGCACCACACGCGCCGGCGCATGCGGCAGGTGCCTGGGGATCGCGGCGATCCGCCGCGCCTGTCCGGTCCAGTCCGAGCCGTGCAAACCGTCGCCGCGACTGCTGGCCTGGCGCAGGCGTCCATCGACGTAGAGCAGCGTGACCGCGACACCGTCCGCCTTCGGTTGCACCCACAGATCCTGGTCGCCGCGCGCGCGCATCCACTGCGCCAGGGCGGCGGCATCGGGCAGCTTGGCCAGGCCGGTCTGCGCCACCGGCGAAGTGACCCGGCCACCGGCATCACCCAGGTGGTTCAGCGCCGCCGGCGCCTGCCCGGGGAAGCAGCGGCGCCATTGCTCGAACCGCTGCAAGGCCTGGTCGTACACCGCATCGTCCACCGGCGCGGCGCCCTCGACGCGATAGGCGTGGTTCCAGCCGTCGAGGCGATCGTGCAGCGCCAGCAACTCCTGTTGCGCCCGCGCGGGCGGCCAGTCCGGGCAACCCGCGTGCACGCCGTGGGCGAGCGGCACGATCGCCGCCAGCAGAAGCCATCCCTTGCGCATGCCCATCCCCTCGACCCGGACCAGGGAACCAGCCTGCCCGCCGCCCGGCGGCCCACCCAGCCGGCTGCGCCGCCGGGCTGCGTAGGTGAACGCTGTCCGCTCAGGCCGGCAATCGGCCACCGAAACGCAGCAAGGTTTCGCCGAGGTAGCGCGCGTGCGGACCGAAGCGACGCTCCGCGATCACGCCGGCGCCGTCATGGTCGATCGCCACCACGGTACTGGCACGGGTGCCGTAATCGGCGCCGCGGATGAAGGCACTGGAGAGCCGGCGCTCCTGCTCGAGGCCGACGCCGGTGTCCGGCAAATGCTCGTCCGGCGCGAGTTGCTCGTCGGCCAGCGCGGCGAACAGCGCGGCGAAGTCGGTGTCGTCGCCATCGTCGATCCAGCGCTGCAGGCGTTGCATCAGCGCGCGCGTCTTCGGCCACGGCGTATTGAAGTCGGCGTTGGACAGGCCGTGCACGCCGGGCGTGACCGCCTGCGCCTCCGGCTGCGGCCGGTTGCCGAGATAGAACGCCGCCTGCGCATCGAAGGTGAGCAGGTTGAACGGGCGTTAGGCTCCAAAAGTGAAAGTCACGAAGTCAGCCGCCATTATGCTTCTTGCGCTCGTGCATGCGTTCGTTTTTGGCGTCGTGTGTGCGTCGATTGGCGCGCGCTTTGGATTCTACAATTTGGCTAGCGCAGGATCATTTATGCGTTCAGCGCTTCCGAGCGCCTCTATCGCCAGCCTTGTCGTAACTGCTCCGTTGGCGTTTGCTGCCGGGTGTATCGGTGGCAGACCGTTCCTTTTGTACAGTAGCCTCGCTTTTATCTTGGCTTGGGTGACTTTGGCAATCTTGGACTACCGCCTAGTATTCCTACTTAGCGAATATTTTCTAATTCCACCGGCTGTCGCGCTTATAGCAATTGCATGTTCTGGCTATGTATTTTTTACTCTGGGCTCCCGTGCTCGCCATAGCGTACGCGCCTAACCACTCGTTCAAGGCGGACGGCTTCGCCGCCGCTTAACTCAAGCGATAGTCCGCAGCCACGCGCAGCAGCTGCTCCGCATGCGCGGCGGCATCCTCGGCGCCCGTCAGGTAGTCGCGGATCAGCAGGCCGCGCGAGGCGCCGAGCTGCGGGTCGCGCGGATCACGCACGTTGGTCACCACCGCGCAACGCCCCGCATCGGATACGCCGAGCCAGCTGCCGCCGGCCTGCAGATCGCGCCCGGCGAGGATCGGCACGTCGTCCCAACGCGCCAGCGCGGCGCTGGGCCGCGCATGGAACTCGTCGCGGTTGCCGGCCAGCAACAGGCGCCAGCGTGGATGGACTTGCCAGGCAAACGCGATCACGCACATGCACCCACACCCTCTCTCGACGTTTCGTCGGCGCCGCACCGTGGCGCCGCAGATGTCGCGCCAACATAGCACCGTCGCCGGCACGCTCGCCCCGCGCCGCGGGCTCGGTGATAATCGACCGATGCGCAATCCATCCCGTTCGATCCGCCGCGTGCTCGGCGCGCTGCTCATCGTTGCCTGCCTCGGCGTGACGTACGCCGCACCCGCCGCGCCGGCCGGCCAGCACGGGAGCCGCGCCGAACAGGCCGCCGCCAGGCAGAAGCTGGCCGACCTGCGCCGCAAGATGGAGGCGCTGGCCGCCGAGCAGGCCGACACCGCGGCCAGGCGCGACAGCATGAACGCGGAATTGGCGAAGCAGGCCAATGCGCTGGCCGCCGCGGCCAGGGCCGTGCGCGAGACCGATGCCGCGCTGGCGGCGGGACAGAAGCAGCTCGACGAGCTGCAACAGCAGCGCGACACGCTGCAAGGCGAACTGCAGCACCAGCGCGCCGCGATCGCCGACCTGCTGCGCGCCACCTACACCCTGGGCCACGGCTCGGACCTGCGCCTGCTGCTCGGCGACGAGGACGTGGCCCGGATCGCCCGCGCGCTGGTCTACTCGCAGTACTTCCAGCGCGATCGCGTGCAGCGCGTGGAGAAACTGATGGGCGACCTGGCCCGCCTGCAGGAACTGGAAAGCTCGATCGCGGCCCAGCAGCAGACGCTGCAGGCGACGAAGGCCCAGCGCCAACAGCAGGCGCAGCAGCTGGCGCGGCAACGCGCGGCGCGGCAGAAGCTGGCCGCGGAAACCGACGCGAAGTACAAGGACCAGGCGCAGCGCCTGGCCGCGATGAAACAGAACGCGCAATCGCTCAACCAGCTGCTCGACAAATTGCAGAAGGCCATCGACGAGGCCGCCGCGCCGCAACGCGGCCAGCCGCCGCCGTCGCGCTCGGCCGACATCCGCGGCAAGCTGCCGTGGCCGGCCAGCGGTGCGGTCAACCCGTTCGGCAACGGCGTGCTGATCAAGGCCGCCGCCGGCAGCGAGGTGCACGCGGTGGCGCGCGGGCGGGTGATCTACGCCGGCTTCCTGCGCGGTTACGGCATGCTGCTCATCCTCAACCACGGCAACGGCTGGATGAGCATGTACGGCAACAACGAAAGCCTGCTGCACGGCGTTGGCGACGAGGTCGAGGCCGGCGAGGCGATCGGTACCGCCAGCGCGGTCACCGGCGTCAACACCGGCGTGTATTTCGAGCTGCGCAAGAATGGCCAGCCGGTGGACCCGGCCAGCTGGCTGCGCAAGCACGGCTGAGGCACCGCCGCACGGCGTGGTGAATTGTTGCGCGATCCGGCGGTCCCACCTCCTGCCATACTTCGGCGGCGCTGCGGCGCGCCGTCTTTCCGTCGAGCGGAGTCAACTGCATGCCTTGTTCCCACCGTAGAGCGGCCACCTGCATGGCCTTCCTGTCGCTGCTGGCCGTCGGCGCCGGTCAGGCGCAGACCACGCCCGCCAGCGCGGCCAGCGCGAGCGAACCGGCCCGCGCCGGCAGCACCGCCGCGGCCGACCCGGTGGACTTGCAGGACATCCGCAATTTCAGTCGCGTCTACCAGATGGTGCGCCAGGCCTACGTCGAGAAGGTCGACAACAAGACCCTGATGAAGGCGGCCATCACCGGCATGCTGGCCGGGCTCGACCCGCACAGCGAGTACCTCGACAAGGAGGGCCTGCAGCAGCTCAGCGAGGACACCTCCGGCCAGTACAGCGGCCTGGGCATCGAGGTGTTGCAGGTGGATGGCGGGCTCAGGATCGTCTCGCCGATCGACGACACGCCCGCCGCGCGCGCCGGCATCAAGCCGGGCGACAACATCGTCAAGATCGACGGCAAGCTGGTGGACCCGCAGAACGTCAACGAGATGTTCCAGCGGCTGCGCGGCAAGCCGGGCAGCAAGATCACCCTCACCATCATGCACGAGGGCAGCGACAAGCTGGTCGACATGCCGCTGGTGCGCGAACTGATCTCGGTCAGCAGCGTCAAGGTGCGCGAACTGGAACCCGGCTACGCCTACATCCGCATCAGCCAGTTCCAGGATGACACCGCCGCCGACCTGCAGAAGAAACTGGGCGAGCTGGTCACCAGGAACGGCCCGCAGAAGGGCGCCGTGCTGGACCTGCGCAACAACCCCGGCGGCCTGCTCACCGCGGCGGTGGCCGTCGGCGACGACTTCCTCGACAGCGGCGTCATCGTGACCACGCGCGGGCGGCTGCCCGACGCCAACATGAGCTTCAGCGCCCACCCCGGCGACCTGCTGGACGGCGCGCCGATGATCGTGCTGACCAACCACGGCACCGCCTCGGCCGCCGAGATCGTCTCCGGCGCACTGAAAGACAATCACCGCGCGCTGACCATGGGCCAGCGCAGCTTCGGCAAGGGCGTGGTGCAGACCGTGCTGCCGCTGGATGCCGACCATGCGGTGAAGATCACCACGGCGCGCTACTACACGCCCAACGGCACGTCCATCCAGGCCGAGGGAATCAAGCCGGACATCGCGCTGGCCGACCTCGCGGTGAGCCAGGCCGACCACCCGCCGGTGCTGATCAGCTCCGAGGCGGATCTGCCCAACCACCTCGCCAACGAGAAGGCAGCCACTGCAACCGACATCGACGACGACGGCAGCGCCGCCGACGCCAGGCTGGCCACCAGCGATTACGCGCTGGCGCAGGCGCTGAACGTGCTCAAGGGCATGGCGCTGCGCATGCCGGCGACGCGGCAGCCGTGAGCCGGCGCCTGCGCGGTCGACGCGGCGTGCACGGCACGGCGCGCATGCTGCAGCAATGAGCGATCCACGTGTTGCCGATGCGGGCAAGCCCCGCATCCTGATTCTCGGCGGAGGCTTCGGCGGGTTGAGCGCGGCGCGACGGCTGGCAGGCGCAGACGCGCAGATCACGCTCATCGATCGCCGCAACCACCATCTGTTCCAGCCCCTGCTTTACCAGGTGGCCACCGCCAGCCTTTCCGCCACCTCGATCGCCGCACCGCTGCGGCACATCCTGCGGCGGCAACGCAACCTCACCGTGCTGATGGAAGAGGTGACCGCGGTCGACCTGGCCGCCCGTCGGGTGGGCTGCGGCTCGCGCTGGCTCGACTACGACTGGCTGGTGATCGCCACCGGCGCCACCCACGCCTACTTCGGCCACGACGAATGGGCGCCGTTCGCGCCGGCGCTGAAGACGCTCGACGACGCGCAGTCGATTCGGCGCCGGGTGTTGCTCGCATTCGAACAGGCCGAGCGCGAAGACGATCCGGAGCGGCGCCAGGCGTGGCTGAATTTCGTCGTGGTCGGCGGCGGTTCCACCGGCGTGGAACTGGCCGGCACGCTGGGCGAGCTGGCGCGGCATACGCTGCGCGGGGAGTTCCGCCACTTCGATTCGCGCAATGCCAGCGTGCGGCTGGTGGAAGCCGGGCCGCGGCTGCTGGCCGGCTACGACCCGGTGCTGTCGGACAAGGCACGCCGCCAACTCGAACGCCTGGGCGTGGAAGTGCATACCGGTGTGCCGGTGACGATGATCGACGCCGCAGGCGTGAAGCTCGGCGAGCGCCGCCTGCCCGCGCGCACCGTGCTGTGGGCCGCGGGCGTGGCTGCCTCGACGGTGGGCGCCATGCTCGGGGTGCCGCTGGACAAGGCTGGCCGCGTGCGCGTCGACGAGGATCTCGGCGTGCCCGGCCACGCCGGGGTGTTCGTCGTCGGCGATCTCGCCAGCGTGCTCCGGCCGGATGGCTCGCCGGTCCCCGGCGTGGCGCCGGCGGCCAAGCAGATGGGCAAGTACGTGGCCGCCACGATCGCGCGGCGACTGCGCGGCGATGACCGCCCGCGGCCGCCATTCCGCTACCGCGACGCCGGCTCGCTGGCCACCATCGGCCGCATGGCGGCGGTGGCGCAGTTCGGCAAGCTGCAGATGTCCGGGCTGCCGGCGTGGATCGTCTGGCTGCTGGTGCACATCTATTTTCTGATCGGCTTCCGCAACCGCCTGGCGGTGATGCTGGACTGGGCCTGGGCCTACTGGACGCACCAGCGCCAGGCCCGCATCGTCAGCGGCACGGCGCCGCCGCACGACGAATGAGCCCATGCAAAACGGCCCGGTTTCCCGGGCCGTCGATGCCGTTGCAGGAACTCCGCGCAGCAAGGCCAACATCGCCGCTCGTTCCGGAAGTCCGCACATGGATGTGCGGGCTCTTGTGAGGGACATTACATCGCGAACAACGCGCGCATCTTCTTCATCGCGTTGGCTTCGACCTGGCGGATGCGCTCGGCCGAGACGCCGTACTCGTCGGCCAGATCCTGCAGCGTGGCCTTGTTCTCGTCGTCCAGCCAGCGACGCTGGATGATGTCGCGCGAGCGGGCGTCCAAGTGGCCCAGCGCATCGGTCAGCGTCTGCAACTGGCTGTCGGCCTGGTCTTCGTCGGCCACGTTCTCGTATGGGTCGGCGCCGTGGTCGATCAGGAACGCGGCGGGTGCCGGCTTGGCGTCGTCGTCGGCATCCACCGGCGCCTCGAAACCCACGTCCCGACCGGACAGCCGCGACTCCATCTCGCGCACGGTCGCCTCGGGCACGCCGAGATCCTTCGCCACCGTGCTCACCTCGGCGGCGTTCATCCAGCCCAGGCGCTTCTTGCTCTTGCGCAGGTTGAAGAACAGCTTGCGCTGCGCCTTGGTGGTGGCGACCTTCACGATGCGCCAGTTCTTCAGGATGAACTCGTGCATCTCGGCGCGAATCCAGTGCACCGCGAAGCTGACCAGGCGCACGCCCATGTCCGGGTCGAAACGCTTGACCGCCTTCATCAGGCCGATGTTGCCTTCCTGGATCAGGTCGGCAAGCTGCAGGCCGTAGCCGGAGTAGCCGCGCGCCACGTGCACCACGAAACGCAGGTGCGACATCACCAGCTTCTTGGCCGCGTCCAAGTTGTCCTGCTGCAGATAATCACGCGACAACGCCTGTTCCTCTTCCACGCTGAGCACCGGGATGCGATGCACTGCGGAAATGTAGGCATCCAGGCTGCCAACCACGCTGGGCAAGGGGAAGTTGGCGGTCACCAGGGCTTGGGACATGGGTGGAACCTCCTGCAAGACGTCGAAGTTTAGCACTCGGGTGATTGGAGTGCTAAGCCCGGCCTTTGGTTCCGGGCTTTTAATGAACTGCATGGTACATATATTTGCGACGACTGTCCAGCCGTCCCGGGAGTAAAGACCAGCTTGCCCGGCACGCCGTTCAAAACGTGTCATGGCACCGTGTCAGCCGCCGCACAAACCCTCCGCGCCGTGTCCGCGATCCAGCCGTGCCGGCTTGACAGCCACCAACCCGCGCCGCCATCCTCCGCCGCATTCCGAGGGGTGCCCCGCAAGGGGCTGAGATAGCGCGAGCTGACCCTTGAACCTGATCCGGGTCATGCCGGCGTAGGAACGGGAATCACCACGGGCGGCCCCAATCGGCGCGTCCGTGCGCCGTTGCAGCGTCACGCCCCGGATCTCCATCCAAGGAGGAGATCCATGAACCATCCCGCCGCTGCCACCGCACCCTCGACGGTTACCACCGGCCCGATCCGCGGCTCGCGCAAGGTCTACGTCAGCCCGCCCGGGCATCCGTCGCTGCGCGTGCCGATGCGCGAGATCGCGCTGAAGGACCCGCTGACGCCGGCGCTGCACGTCTACGATCCGTCCGGACCCTACACCGACGACGACGCACGGATCGATCTCGCCGCGGGCCTGCCGCCGGTGCGCGACGCGTGGATCGAGGCGCGCGGCTTTCCGGCCATCGAAGGACGCGCCGCCCGCCCGGAGGACAACGGTGGGGTCGGCGCGGAACGGCTGGTGGCGCCGTGTCCCGCGCAACGTACGCTGCGCATGGGCAAAGCCGGCCAGCCGGTGACCCAGCTGGAATTCGCCCGCGCCGGCATCATCACCGAGGAAATGATCTACGCCGCCCAGCGCGAGAACCTGGGGCGCGCGCAGATGCATGAAGATGCCGCCGCCCGGCTGGCCGATGGCGAGGCGTTCGGCGCAGCCCTGCCCGCCTTTGTCACGCCCGAATTCGTGCGCAGCGAAATCGCGTCGGGGCGCGCCATCATCCCGGCCAACATCAACCACGGCGAGCTGGAGCCGATGGTGATCGGGCGCAATTTCCTGGTGAAGGTCAACGCGAACATCGGCAATTCGGCGGTGTCTTCCGGCGTGGCCGAGGAGGTCGAGAAACTGGTGTGGGCGATCCGCTGGGGCGCGGACACCCTCATGGATCTGTCCACCGGCCGCAACATCCACAACATCCGCTCGTGGATCATCCGCAACTCGCCGGTGCCGATCGGCACCGTGCCGATCTACCAGGCGCTGGAAAAAGTCGGCGGCGATCCGGCCCGGCTGAACTGGGAGGTCTTCCGCGACACCCTGATCGAGCAGGCCGAGCAGGGCGTGGACTATTTCACCATCCACGCCGGCGTGCGCCTGCACCACGTGCCGCTGACCGCACGGCGGGTCACCGGCATCGTCTCGCGCGGCGGCTCGATCATGGCGCGCTGGTGCCTCAGCCACCACCGCGAGAGTTTCCTGTACGAGCACTTCGCCGAGATCTGCCAGATCATGCGCCGCTACGACGTCGCCTTCTCGCTGGGCGACGGCCTGCGCCCCGGCTCGATCGCCGACGCCAACGACGCGGCCCAGTTCGCCGAACTCGAAACCCTGGGCGAGCTGACGAAGATCGCGTGGGCGCACGGCTGCCAGGTGATGATCGAAGGGCCCGGCCATGTGCCGATGCACAAGATCAAGCTCAACATGGACAAGCAGTTGGAGCACTGCGCCGAGGCGCCGTTCTACACGCTGGGCCCGCTGACCACCGACATCGCACCGGGCTACGACCACATCACCTCGGGCATCGGCGCGGCGATGATCGGCTGGTTCGGCACCGCCATGCTCTGCTACGTCACGCCGAAGGAACATCTCGGCCTGCCGAATCGCGACGACGTCAAGACCGGCGTCATCACCTACAAGATCGCGGCGCACGCCGCCGACCTCGCCAAGGGCCACCCGGCCGCGCAGCGCCGCGACGACGCGCTGTCGCGCGCGCGCTTCGAATTCCGCTGGGAGGACCAGTTCAACCTGTCGCTCGATCCCGACACGGCGCGCGCCTACCACGACGCCACCCTGCCGAAGGAGGCGCACAAGACCGCGCATTTCTGCTCGATGTGCGGGCCGAAATTCTGCTCGATGCAGATCACCCAGGACCTGCGCCGCGAGGTGCGCGCGATGGAGGAGACCGCGCTGCGCGCCGGCATGGACGGCAAGTCGCGCGAGTTCGTCGAACGCGGCGCCACGCTCTACGTGCCGACCGGGGAGTAGGGGCCATGCGCATCGGCATTCTCGGTGCGGGCGTCGCCGGCCTGGTCACGGCGGTGGAGCTGGCCGGGCGCGGCGCCCGGGTGGAGATCATCGAGCGCGCGCCAGACCACGCCGAGGCTTGCGCGTGGGTCGCCGGCGGCATGCTGGCGCCGTGGTGCGAGCAGGCCACCGCCGAACCGCAGGTGGCGACGCTGGGCGCGCCCGCCGTCGCGTGGTGGCAGCGCCATTTCGACGGGACCGTGCAGCGCGGCACGTTGGTCGTCACGGCCACCCGCGACGCCGGCGAGCTGGCCTTGTTCGGCCGGCGTACCGAACGCTTCGAACCGATCGATGCCGAGCGCATCGGCGCGCTGGAACCGGAGCTGGCCGGGCGTTTCCGCCAGGGTCTGTTCTTCCCCGACGAAGCCCACCTCGATCCGCGTCGTGCGCTGCCCGCACTGGCCGCGCAACTGACCGCCGCGGGCGTGACGATCCGCTACGGCGTGGACGCCGATGCCGCGCGCATCGATGCGGACCGGATAGTCGATTGCCGCGGCCTTGCGGCGCGCGACACGCTGGAAGATCTGCGCGGCGTGCGCGGCGAAATGATCGTCGTGCGCTCGCCTGACATCCAGTTGTCGCGCCCGGTGCGCCTGTTGCATCCGCGTTTCGGGTTGTATGTGGTGCCGCGCGGCGACGGCGTATTCATGCTTGGCGGCACGCTGCTGGAAAGCAGCAGCCATGATCCGATGACGGTGCGTTCGGCGATGGACGTGCTCAACACCGCCTATGCGCTGCACCCGGCGTTCGCCGAGGCCGAGATCCTGGAACTGGGCGTGGGCGTGCGCCCGGCCTTCCCCGACAACCTGCCGCGCGTGCTCAGGCGCGGCCGCACCGTGTACCTCAACGGACTCTACCGCCATGGCTTCCTGCTGGCGCCCGCCATGGCGCAACAGGCCGCACGGCTGATTTTCCCCCACACCACGGAAACCCCCGCATGCACATCCGCGTGAATGGCGTCAGCCACGACCTGCAGGTGGCCCGCCTGGCACAGGCGCTCGAAGTGCTCGGCTATCGGCAGGCCGCCGTCGCCACCGCCGTGAACGGCGTGTTCGTGCCGGCAGGCGCACGCGAAGAGTTGCTTCTTGCCGATGGCGATGCGCTGGAAATCCTCGCCCCGATGCAGGGCGGCTGAGCGATGAAGCTCTACGACGTCGAACTGGCATCGCGCCTGTTGCTGGGCAGCGCACGCTACCCCTCGCCGGCGATCCTCGCCGACGCGGTGCGCGCCTCGGGTACCGAGGTGGTCACCGTGTCGCTGCGTCGCGAAGCCGGCACGCAGCGCAGCGGCCAGGACTTCTGGTCGCTGATCCGCGGCCTCGGCGTGCGCGTGCTGCCGAACACCGCCGGCTGCCACTCGGCGAAGGAGGCGGTGACCACCGCGAAGATGGCGCGCGACATCTTCCACACCGCATGGATCAAGCTGGAAGTGATCGGCGATGCCGACACGCTGCAGCCCGACGTGTTCGGCCTGGTCGAGGCCGCGGCCGAACTGGCCGCCGACGGCTTCGAGGTGTTTCCGTACACCACCGAAGACCTGGTGGTGGCTGATCGCCTGCTGCAGGCCGGCTGCCGCGTGCTGATGCCGTGGGGTGCGCCGATCGGCAGCGGCCGCGGCCTCAACAATGGGTTCGGCCTGCGTGCATTGCGCGCGCATTTCCCGGACGTGCCGCTGATCGTGGACGCCGGCATCGGCCGCCCGTCCCACGCGGTGCAGGCGATGGAACTGGGCGTCGACGGCGTGCTGCTGAACACCGCGGTGGCTCTGGCCGGCGATCCGGTGGCGATGGCCGGGGCGTTCGCCCGGGCGGTCGAGGCGGGTCGCGCCGGCTTCGAGGCGCAGCCGATGGAGCCGCGCGATCTCGCCGTGCCCTCGACGCCGGTCGCGGGCACGGCGTGGCTGGCATGAACGCGTTCCCCGCGTTCTACCCGATCGTGGACAGCGCCGACTGGGTCGGCCGACTCGCCCCGCTCGGCGTCCGGCTGCTGCAGTTGCGCATCAAGGAACGGCCGCCGGAGCTGATCCGTCGTGAAGTGCGCGCGGCGCTGGCGATCTGCCGCGCGCGACACGTGCAACTGGTGGTCAACGACCATTGGCAGATCGCGCTGGACGAAGGCGCCGACTTCATCCACCTCGGCCAGCAGGATCTGCTCGCGGCGGACCTGCCGGCGATCCGCGCGCGCGGCGTGAAGCTCGGCATCAGCACGCACGATCACGCCGAGCTGGAGCGGGCGCTGGCTCTCGCCCCGGACTACGTCGCGCTGGGCCCGATCTATCCGACCACGCTCAAGGCGATGCCGTGGGCGCCGCAGGGTTTGCCGCGCATTGGCGAGTGGAAGCGGCGGATCGGCGCGCGGCCACTGGTGGCGATCGGCGGCATCACGCTGGAACGCGCCGCCGGCTGTTTCGATGCCGGCGCGGACAGCGTCGCCATGGTCAGCGACGTGACCCGGCATCCGGACCCGACTCTCCGCGTCACGGACTGGGTCGATTTCGCCGGTGCGCGCGCATGACCGATCGCTACGCGCGCCAGATCGCCCTGCCCGACGTCGGCCCGACCGGCCAGGCCCGACTCGCGGCCGCGCGGGTGCTGGTGATCGGCGCCGGCGGTCTCGGCTGTCCCGTGTTGCACTACCTGGCCGCCGCCGGCATCGGCCGGCTGATCGTCGTCGACCCTGACCGCGTCGAAGAGAGCAACCTGCACCGGCAACCGCTCTACACGATGGCCGACATCGGCGCTCGCAAGGTGGAAGCGGCGCACGCGGCCCTGCTGCGCCTGAATCCGACCATCGCCGTGGAAGCACGGCCGCAGCGGCTGACACCAGGCAACGCAGCGGCGCTGGTCGCCACGGCCGACATCGTCGTCGATGCCGCGGACAGCCTCGCCGCCACTTACGTCTTGAGCGACGCCTGCCTGCAACAGCACACGCCGCTGATCAGCGCGTCGGCGGTCGGCCTGGCCGGCTACGTCGGCGGCTTCTGTGCCGGCGCGCCCAGCTACCGCGCGGTATTTTCCGAGATGCCCGCACGCGCGCCCAGTTGCAGCAGCGCCGGCGTGCTCGGCAGCGTCGTCGGCCTGCTTGGCAGCCTGCAGGCGCAATTCGTGCTGCAGTGGCTGCTGGGCATCGAGCCGTCGCCGCTGGGTCGACTGACGAGTTTCGACGCCGGCCGACTGGCGTTCGGCGGCTTCGACTTCCACCACGCCGGCGAACCCGCAGGCGAGGTGCTGCGCTTCATCGACGTCGACGAGGTCACGCCCCGCGACGTCGTGATCGATCTGCGCGGTCTTGACGAAGCGCCGACCTCGCCGTTGGCGAACGCCTTGCGCTTCACTCCGGAACGCCTCGCCGCGTTCACTGCCGAACACCCGCCCACCGACCGCCGGGTGGTGCTGTGCTGCCAGAGCGGTCTGCGCGCATGGCGTGCCGCGCGGCAGCTGCAATCCCGCGGCTACCGGCAGCTGGCACTGGTGACTCTTGCCGGCCTGCCATCATGACGCGCAGACGCATGCCGCCGCCGGTCAGCGTGCTCTCGATCGCCGGCTCCGACTCCTGCGGCGGCGCCGGCATCCAGGCCGACCTGAAGACCTTCGCCGCCTTCGGCGTCGACGGCGCCACCGTGGTGACCGCAGTCACCGCACAGAACGCCAACGGCATCCGCGCCATCCAGGTGATGTCCGCCGCGATGGTGCGGGCGCAACTGGAGTCCGTGTTCGAGGCGATGGATATCCGTGCCGTCAAGCTCGGCATGCTGGCGAACGCGGAGATCGTCGCGGTCGCGGCCGAGCACCTGCAATACCGGCGCTCGTCGTTCGTGGTGCTCGATCCGGTGCTGCACGCCAGTTCGGGCACCCGGCTGCTCGATGCCGAAGCGCTGGAGCTGCTGCGCGCGCGCCTGCTTCCGCAGGTCGACTGCCTCACGCCGAACCTGGCCGAAGCCGCCACGCTGCTGGGCACGTCCTGCGCCGGCAGCGAGTCGGACATGGCGGCGCAGGGCCGCGCCCTGCTCGCCCTCGGGCCGCACGCGGTGCTGATGAAGGGCGGCCATGCCGCGCTGCCGGAAGCGGTCGATCTGCTGGTTACCGGCGAAGGCACGCAGCGCTTCGCCGCGCCGTGGGTGGCTGCCCGCCGCCTGCACGGCACCGGTTGCATGCTCGCGGCCGGCATCGCGGCCAACGTCGCCCGGGGTTATCCATTGGGTGACGCCGTCTGTCGCGCGAAAGCCCACGTGCGAGCCGTGCTGGTCGGTCGACAGCACCGACCGTCTGCATCTCAACCGGCGGGAAACGAAGCCCGCGGCGGCAGCGACCAGTCGATGGGTGCTTGACCGCGGCTTTCCAGATAGCGGTTGGCTGCGGAGAAATGGCCGCAGCCGAGGAAGCCACGATGCGCCGACAGCGGCGACGGATGCACGCTCTTCAGCACGCAATGCCTGCGGGCGTCGATCAGCTGCCCCTTGCGCTGGGCGTAGCTGCCCCACAGCAGGAACACGATCCCTTCGCGCTCGCGGTTCAAGGCGTCGATTGCCGCATCGGTGAAGCCTTCCCAGCCGCGATTGGCGTGCGCGCCGGCGCGGCCCTCTTCCACCGTCAGCACGCTGTTGAGCAGCAACACGCCGCGGTCGGCCCACGGCGTGAGGCAGCCGTGGTCAGGGCGCGCAATGCCGAGATCGCGCTGGATTTCCTTGAAGATGTTTTCCAGCGACGGCGGCACCCGCACGCCGGGGCGCACCGAGAAACACAAGCCGTGCGCCTGGCCGGGGCCGTGGTACGGGTCCTGGCCCAGGATCACCACGCGCACGGCGTCGAACGGGGTGTGCGCGAACGCGGCGAAGATCTCCGGCCCGGGCGGATAGATGCGCTTGCCGGCCTCTTTCTCCTCGCGCAGGAAGGCAGCCAGCGCCTGCATGTCCGGCCGCTGCAGGTAATCGCCGATGCGCGCCTTCCAGGACGGCTCCAGCCTGACCGGATGCCCGCTCATGCGTCCTTGTCGGCCCGCTCGCGCTCGCGCAGGTGGCGCGCCACGCGCAGCTGGAACAGCAACTTGGTGATCAGCAATTTTTCCTCGACCGGTTTCTCGACCAGGTCGTTGGCGCCGGCGCGGATCAGCGCGGTCTGGTTGGCCGGGTTCTCGTCGCCGGTCATCACCAGCACCGGCAGGCGGCCCTTGCCGTAGCCGAACACGGTGCGGATGTGTTCGAGCAAGTCGCCGCCGGTCAGCTCGCCCTTCAGGCTGACATCGGTCAGCACCACGTCGGCGCCGATCCAGCCCAGCGCGCGGTCGGTTTCCAGCAGGGCGATCGCATCCTCCACGCTGACCACGTGGCGCACGGTCAAGCCGATCTTCTCCAGCATGCGGCGGGTGGCCAGCGCCACCACCCGGCTGTCTTCCACGTACAACACGCTGCCCTCGGCGCTGACCTGCGGGCTGACGTAGCCGCGGATGAATTCGGCCAGTGCCTGGAAACCCAGCGCCTTGTCGAAATAGTCGGTGACGTGCTCGCCCAGCGAGCGGCGGTGCAGGCGCGCGTCCACGTCGCCGGACACCACCACGATCGGCACGTAGGCCTGCGCGCCGGATTCGCGCACGAACTTCGCCAGTTCCAGCCCGTCCATGTCCGGCAGGCGCAGCGCGATGGTGACGAAGTCGAAGGCGCCCTCGCCGAGCACCTGCTGCGCCTCGGCGCCGGTGTCGCAACCGACCACCTCCACGCCCGGCAGCTCCTCGTTCAGCACGCGCCCGATCAACTTGCGCACCACGCGCGACCCGTCGACCACCAGCACGCGCGGTGCCTCGGTCAGCAGACGACCGCTGATGTTTGTACTCATGCCTCACTCACCCGACTGATCCGCGATCCGTGCCGAAGAGCGCACCCCGATCCGTCGATGATGCCCGAAGCAGGGCGTCGCAGGCTGCGATTCACGTCACCGCCGCGCCGCGCCATCACGCCACCGTGCGCAGTTGCCAGGCGCTGACCAGGCGTGCGCCGAGCCAGCCCAGCAACGCGGCCGCCACGGGCACGGCCAGCAGCAGCCAGGCCGGCAACCCGCCCACCTGCAACTGGCCATCGTACGCCGCGCTCAGTCGTGCGACCGGCCGCGCCAGCACCAGCTCGATCGCCACCGCCAGCGCGGCGGCGAGGATGCCGCTGAACAGGCCGTACCAGATCCCCGCATACAGATAAGGCCGGCGCACGAACGCCTTGCCGGCGCCGACCAGCAGCAGCACGCCGATCTCCTCGCTGCGACTGGCGATATCCACCCGCACCGTGTTGCCCACCACCAGCAGCGCCGCCAGCGCGAGCAGCGAGGCGACGATCAGCACGATGCGATTGCCCACGCCCAGCAACGCCTCCAGTCGCTGGCGCCAGTGGCCGCTGTCCTGCACCAGCTCGACGCTGCGCATCGCGCGCACGTCGGCCACCAGTTGTTCCAGCGCCGCGGCGCTGGCACCGTCGCGCGGCTGCAGTTGCAGCACGTAGGGCAGCGGGTTGTCGCCGAGCGTCTGCAGCGCACCGGAGAAACCCTGCATCTTCGCCAGCTCGTCCATGCCCTGCTGCGGCGTCTTGATCGCCACCGACGCCACTTCGGCACGGGCGCCCAGGTCGCTGGCCAGCAGTTGCGCCTGCTGCGCGCCCTGGTCGGACTTCATGAACACGCTGATCGCCGGGTTCTGGCCCAGCGCATCGCCCAGCCGCTGCACGTTGCCCAGCAGCAGGTAGAACGCCAGCGGCAAGGCCAGCGCCAGGCCCATCACGGCGATCGTCAGCACGCTGCCCAGCGGGCGCGCGGCGAGACGGCGCAGGCTCGCCGCGGCGCTCCAGCCGTGGTGCTCGCGCCAGCTGGCGAAGCGCCGGCCGCGGCTGTGTTCGTTGCGCGCCGGTGCGTCGGCGGGCGCGGCGCGCTGCTCGGGTGCCTTGTTCACAAGACCTCCTGCGCGGCGAGGTCGGCCACCAGCCGACCGTGATCGAGCACGATCACGCGTTTCTTCATGCGCTTGATCAGCGGCAGGTCGTGGCTGGCCACCAGCACGGTGGTGCCGACCTGCTGGAACTCGGCAAACAGCGCCATGATCTCCAGCGCCAGCTGCGGGTCGAGATTGCCGGTGGGCTCGTCGGCGATCAGCAGCGCCGGTCGGGCCACGATCGCGCGGGCGATGCCCACGCGCTGCTGCTCGCCGGCAGACAGCGTGGCCGGCAGTTGCCGTTCGTAGGCGAGCAGGCCGACCTTCTCCAGCGCCGCACGAACGCGGCGGGCGCGCTCGGCGCGCGCCACCGCACCGATCACCAGCGGCAACTCCACGTTGGCGAACACCGTGCGATCCATCAGCAGCCGATGGTCCTGGAACACCATGCCGACCCGCCGGCGCCACTTCGGCACGCCGCTGGCGCGGATCTTCGACAGCTTCTTGCCGTCCATGCTGATCGAACCGTGCGACGGGCGTTCGATCAACCCGAGCAGCTTGAGCAAGGTGCTCTTGCCGGCGCCGGAGTGGCCGGTGACGAACGCCATCTCGCCGTCGGGCACCTCGAAGGACAGCTGCGACAGCGCCTCGTGGCCGCCTTCGTAGCGTTTGCTGACTTGATCGAACTGGATCACCGCCGCTCCCCGCACCTGGATGTGGTCATGCCGACCCCAAGGATAAGGGAAGCGAAGCAACCAGGTGCGGCTGCCGGCATCGCCGAATGCGTGTCGTCTGCGCGGAGCGGGCGCGGCTACTTGCCGGTGAACAGCCGGGTCAGTCGGCGGAACAGGCCGGGCTTGTCCGGACGCGCATGCTCGACCGCCTTGCCGGAGGTCACCGCCACCTGGCGCGACGGGCGGGCGTGGTGGACGGCGGCGGACGCTTCGCCCGCGGTGCGCTCGCGCGGCGGACGGCGTTCGCCGCGACCGCCGTGGTGGCCCGAAGGCGCTGCCTGCGTCGGCGTGGTCACCTCGGCGCCGGCCACCGGCGCGCCGTCGCGGCGGCGATTGCGTCCGCCGCGACGGCGACGCGGCTTGCGCGTGCCCTCGGTGTTGTCGCTGGCCGGTGCAGCCTCGGCGGCAGGCGCCGCCGCGGCGACCGCCACGGCCGGCGCTTCCGCCACGGCCGGCTTGTGTTCGCGCCGCGGCCTCGACGCGCCACGCTCACCGTCACGACCCCCGCGGCCGCTCGCACCGGTACGGCGCGGCTTCTCGCCCGGCCGCGGCGGTACCACGTCGCCGAACGCCGCGCTGTCGGCCGCCGCGTTCGCGGCGAACTCCGCGTCCACGGCATGCGGCTTGGGCATCACCAGCCAGGCAGGGTCGATCGACGCCACCGGGATGCTCTGGCCGATATAGGCCTCGATGTCCGGCAGCGACATCGCGTACAGGTCGCAGGCGAAGCTGATCGCGTCGCCCTCGGCGCCCAGCCGCGCGGTGCGGCCGATGCGGTGCACGTAATCCTCGGCCTCGTGCGGCAGGTCGTAGTTGAACACGTGGCTGACATGCGGGATGTGCAGGCCGCGCGCAGCCACGTCGGTGGCCACCAGGATGTCGAGCTGGCCCTCCTGGAAGCGCTGCAGCAACTTCTGCCGCTTCAGCTGCGGCACGTCGCCGGAGATCGCGCCGACGCGGCAGCCGTGGCGCTTGACGCGCTCGGTGACGCGCTCGGCGGCGGCCTTGGTATTGACGAAGATGATGCTGCGCGCGGGCTTGTGCTGGTCGATCAGGTTGAGCAGCAGCGGCATCTTCTCTTCCTTGGCCGGGAAGTAGACCACCTGGCGCACCTTGTCGGCGGTGACGTGGTCGCTCTCGACCACCAGCTTCTCGGCCTCGTGCATGTGCTCGTAGGCCAGCTCCAGCACGCGGTGGCTGAGCGTGGCGGAGAACAGCAGCACCTGGCGCTGCTCGCGTGGCGGCAGCCGGCGGAAGATGAAGCGCACGTCCTTGATGAAGCCGAGGTCGAACATGCGGTCGGCCTCGTCGATCACCATCACCTCGACGCTGTTGAGGCTGAACACGCCCTGCTTGTGGTAGTCGAGCATGCGGCCGGGCGTGGCGATGATGATGTCGCAGCCGTCCTTCAGCTGCTGGCGCTGCTTGTCGTAGTCGACGCCGCCGTAGATCAGCGCGGTTTTCAGGCCGGTGTGGCGGCCGATCGCCTGGGCATCCTTGTCGATCTGGATGGCCAGCTCGCGGGTCGGCGCGATGATCAGCGCGCGCGGGTCCGAATCCTTGCGGTCGGCCACGGCCGGCGTGGTGAGCAGGCGATTCATCAGCGCGACCAGGAAGGCACAGGTCTTGCCGGTACCGGTCTGCGCCTGGCCGGCGACGTCGCGGCCGGCCAGCGCCGGCGCCAGGGTCATTTCCTGGATCGGCGTGCAGCGGGTGAAACCGCTGTCGTCGAGGCCCTGCTGCAGCAGCGGATGAAGATCGAAGTTGGTGAAAAAGGTATCGGTGAGTACGGTTTGTGACATATGGGTAACTGGGAACCTTGCCTTGGGGCGGCGTAATGCGCTGCACCCGCTTTGGCGGCCGAAAACCGGCGCGAAACGGTGCAGGACGGGTGCGCGTGGCGCAGTGAAGCGTGCAATCCCGGGGGTCGGCAAGGTCGCGCCGCGGCGTGCGACGCCGGTTTTGACGGCGGCCCGAAAGCGGCCTGCAAGGGCCGCTCTTGAATCGTGCCCGGGGTTGCGCTGGAATGGACGCTGGCCGTGCCGGCCCGCCTCCCTCTCAGCTCAACCCATGCTTCATGGGCGCCCGAGTGTAGCCGATGACGCCACTCCTTGTATTGTGGCGCTGGCCACCCCATTGTTCCCTGCCTGCAGTTTTTGCGTACCCCAAGCCACGGAGATCCCCGGTGAGCGACCTGATTACCCATGTTAACGACGACGCCTTCGAACAGCAGGTGCTCAAATCCGAAACCCCCGTGCTGCTGGATTTCTGGGCCGAATGGTGCGGCCCGTGCAAGGCCATCGCGCCGATGCTGGACGAGCTGGCCCAGCAGTACGAAGGCAAGCTGCGCGTGGTCAAGGTCAACATCGACCAGAACCAGCAGACCCCGCGAGCCTATGGCGTGCGCGGCATCCCGACCCTGATGGTGTTCAAGAACGGCAAGGTCGAGGCGACCCAGATCGGCGCCGTCAGCAAGGGCCAGCTGACCCAGATGATCGACAAGGCCATCTGACTTTCCCGCAAGCCACCCGTCCGTCGCAGCCTGTCCGGCATGGTCCGGCAGGCCTGCGCCGCTTTACGCCGCCCCACGACGGGTGCTAGATTGATCTGCGTCCGTCGGGACAGTCCTGTCCCCTTGCGCCTCCGCGCGACGCACACCCT
Organism: Rhodanobacter sp. UC4438_H5; assembly: GCF_052978405.1. Lineage (NCBI taxonomy): Bacteria > Pseudomonadati > Pseudomonadota > Gammaproteobacteria > Lysobacterales > Rhodanobacteraceae > Rhodanobacter > Rhodanobacter sp. UC4438_H5. The sequence goes on along the minus strand of NZ_CM129672.1, from coordinate 3,332,179 downwards.
CCCTCCTGCAACTCAACGGCGCCCCGCGAGGATTGCCCGTGTCCGATACCGATAACCAGATTCCGCCCGAAACCCGGGGCGCCGATGCCAGCACCGTGACCGAAGGCAAGCCCGAGCCCCGCGCCCGCGCGCCGCGCCGGGTCGCCGCGAAATCCGCCGCGACCACCGACGACGGCGGCACCAGCGCCAAGGCAGGCGCAGCCGACAAGGCGCCCGCCAGCGAACAGCCCGCGCCCGCCGCACCGGCTCCAACTCCGGCACCCGTCCCGGCCGCCACGGAAGCCGGGGCCGCAACGGGCAACAACACCCCGGCGAACACGGAATCCGGCGCCGCCAACCCCCATGCCAACCAGAACCAGGGCCAGAACCAGAACCAGGGCCAGGGTTCCAACCAGGGCCAGAACGGCCCCCGTGAAGGTCGCGACGGTCGCGGCCGGCGCCGCCGCAACGAGCGCGGCGAGCGCAACAACCAGCAGCGGCCGCAGGGCGAGCGCCACCCGCGCCCGAACCCGAACGGCCTGCCGATGGACGACGACAACGCCGATCCGGGCAGCGACACCCGCCTGATCAACCTCACCGAGCTCAAGCGCATGAAGGCGCCGCAGCTGCTGGAGTTCGCCGAATCGCTGGGCCTGCACGAAGGCATTGCCCGCGCGCGCAAGCAGGACGTGATCTTCAACGTGCTCAAGGCGCACGCCCGCTCCGGCGGCGGCATCTGGGCCGAGGGCGTGCTGGAAATCCTGCAGGACGGCTTCGGCTTCATGCGCTCGGCCGACGAGAGCTACCTGGCCGGCCCCGACGACATCTACGTCAGCCCCAGCCAGATCCGTCGCTTCAACCTGCGCACCGGCGACTACATCACCGGCCGCGTACGGCATCCGAAGGAAGGCGAGCGCTACTTCGCCATGCTGCGGGTGGAGACGATCAACGGCGACCCGCCGGAAGCATCGAAGAACAAGATGCTGTTCGAGAACCTCACCCCGCTGTTCCCGCGCAAGGCGTTCAAGCTGGAGCGCGGCAACGGGTCGAGCGAGGACATCACCGGCCGCATCCTCGACCTGATCGCGCCGATCGGCAAGGGCCAGCGCGGCCTGATCGTGTCGCAGCCCAAGTCCGGCAAGACGATGATGTTGCAGAACGTCGCCCAGGCGATCACCTACAACCATCCCGAAGCGCACGTGATGATCCTGCTGGTCGACGAACGGCCGGAGGAAGTCACCGAGATCGCCCGCACCGTGCGCGCCGAAGTCATCAGCTCCACCTTCGACGAGCCGGCCGTGCGCCACGTGCAGGTCGCCGAGATGGTGATCGAGCGCGCCAAGCGCCTGGTCGAGCACAAGAAGGATGTGGTGATCCTGCTCGACTCGATCACCCGCCTCGCCCGCGCCTACAACACCGTGGTGCCCAGCTCCGGCAAGGTGCTCACCGGCGGCGTGGACGCCAACGCGCTGCAGCGCCCGAAGCGATTCTTCGGCGCCGCGCGCAACGTCGAGGAAGGCGGTTCGCTGACCATCATCGCCACCGCGCTGATCGAAACCGGCTCCAAGATGGACGAGGTGATCTACGAGGAGTTCAAGGGCACCGGCAACATGGAAGTACACCTGAGCCGGCGCATCTCCGAGAAGCGCGTCTACCCCGCGATCGACATCAACCGCTCCGGCACCCGCCGCGAAGACCTGCTGATCGACCCGGACCTGCTGGCCAAGATCTGGATCCTGCGCAAACTGCTGCACCCGATGGACGAGCTGGCCGCGATGGAGTTCATGCTCGACAAGATGAAGAACACCAAGTCCAACGACGAGTTCTTCAATTCGATGAAGCGGTGAAAGAGCCGGGAATCGGGAATGGGGAATAGGGAATAGGGAATAGAAAAGCGTCGCGACGGGGCCGGCTTCATGCCGGCCCTGTTGTTTTCCGGTCCCCGGATTCTTCCACCGGACAAACATGCCGGCCAGGCGACGCTCCTCCGATTCCCTATTCCCGATTCCCGGCTCATCTGTACCGTCGCGTACAATTATTTTCCGTCACCCCCTTTTGTGCTCGCGCCGCAGCCCCAACATGGTGCGCACTCCCAGCGAGGCTTCCCCCGTGTCCATACCCAGCGCCGTCAAGAGCACCCCGATCGCGGGGCGCCAGCAGCTCGCCGATTACCTGGCGGCTGGCGAGAAGCCACGCGAGGCCTGGCGCATCGGCACCGAGCACGAGAAGTTCGGTTTCCTCACCGACACGCTGCGTCCGCCCACCTTCGAGGGCGAGCGCGGCATCAAGGTGCTGCTGGAGACCCTGGCCATCCGCTATGGCTGGGACGTCGCCCGCGAAGGCGAGAACCCGGTGGCGCTGTCGCGCAACGGTGCCTCCATCACGCTGGAGCCGGCCGGGCAACTGGAATTGTCCGGCGCCATGCTGGAGACCATCCACCAGACCTGCGCCGAGGTGAACTCGCACCTGAAGGACGTGCGCTCGGTCGCCGAGAGCATGGGCGTGGGTTTCCTCGGCATGGGCTTCCAGCCGAAGTGGCGCCGCGACGAGATGCCATGGATGCCCAAGGGCCGCTACAAGATCATGCGCGAGTACATGCCCAAGGTCGGCTCGCTCGGCTTGGACATGATGACGCGCACCTGCACGGTGCAGGTGAACCTGGACTTCTCGTCCGAAGCGGACATGGTGAAGAAGTTCCGCACCAGCCTCGCGCTGCAGCCGATCGCCACCGCGCTGTTCGCCGACTCGCCGTTCACCGAGGGACGTCCAAACGGCTATCTGTCGTATCGCTCGCACATCTGGACCGATACCGATGCGGATCGCACCGGCATGCTCGACTTCGTGTTCGCCGACGGCTTCGGCTACGAGCGCTACGTCGACTACATCCTCGGCGTGCCGATGTACTTCAGCCTGCAGAACGGCCAGTACCTCGACCTGGCGGGGCAGGACTTCAGGAAGTTCATGGCCGGCGAACTGCCCGCGCTGCCGGGCGTGCGCGCCACCATGAAGGACTTCGCGGACCACCTCACCACCGCCTTCCCCGAGGTGCGCCTGAAGCAGTACCTGGAGATGCGCGGCGCCGACGGCGGCCCGTGGAACCGGCTGTGCGCGCTGCCCGCGTTCTGGGTCGGCCTGCTGTACGACCAGCAGGCGCTGGACGCAGCCTGGGACCTGGTCAAGGATTTCAGCACCGCCGAGCGCCACGCCCTGCGCGACGGCGTACCGAAGCACGCGCTGAAACTGCCGTTCCGTGGCGGCACGGTGCGTGACCTCGCCGAGGAGGCGCTGAAGATCGCCGCCCACGGGCTCAAGCGCCGCGCTTGCCTCAACAAGAACGGTGCCGACGAAAGCATCTTCCTGGAACCGCTGCTCGAGATCGTCGCCACCAACCAGACCCCGGCCGAGCGCAAACTTGAACTGTTCCACGGCGCGTGGGGCGGCAGCGTGGACCCGGTGTTCCGCGAGTTCGCGTACTGAGCGCCGCGGCGTTCACGCCCGTCCGTCGCCCCTGCCCCGGATCAGGCCGCGTCCACGCCGGAACAGACGCAAGCCCGCTGCCTTGCAGCGATCGAGCGCGCGGGAGCGGCCGACCGGCAGAGGTCGCCAGCCAAGTCGACGCAGTTTCGCATTGAAGACGTGGGCAGCCGTGCAGACGTCCGAACGACGCGTGCGGTAGGTGACGGCCAAGGACACCGACAGGTCCCGTCCGGTGTACACGCGGTGCGGGGCGATGAACGGATGATGCACGCCCATGCCTGGGCCGAGGTCGAACGTGCTCGCCTTGTTCTCGAGCGCATCCCGGAACGTCGGTCGCTCGCCGACGTGGGCGAGCAGCAGATCCTTCTGCGCGTCGGTCATCACCTCCTCGTCGGCCGGATTCCACAGCTGCACGCGCTTGGTACCGCGGATCTGGCACAGGAAGTTCATCTCCCGGTCCATGTGATAGGGCGTGACGGCGTCGCGCGTGGAAATGAAGATGTAGGTCGAATACCAGGTCATTTCCGGATCGAGGGACGCGGTGTCCGCGGCGATTTCGGCCAGCACGCCTTCGATGACCACCCGGTATTCCGGGTCCAGCTCGGGGTTGTAGATGACGACGTAGGCACGCTCTTCTTCGAATCGATCGATCGCGTCTTCGAGACTCAGGCCCGCCTTGTACCGATCGAACGAACTGTCGAAGTGTGCGTCGTCGGGAATCTCGCCGATCCGGTAGCGGATCTTCCGGGAATCCATGCGCCGGCACAGGTCGAACAGGCGAGGCAGCGCGAAGTGTTCGTTGCCGGCCAAGGCATGGGCGAACACAAACGGCTGCCGATTGTAGTGCCGTGCCAGTTGCGCGGGATCGAGCTCGAGCATGCGCGGCCCGGCTTGACGACCTCGGGCGAGCAGTTCGGCGTAATGACGGGAGGAAATGAAGCTGCCCAGCATGATGCCCCCCTTGTTGCGGCCATTCATGGCGGCGGCGCGGTCAAGCGCGGACAAGAAGGACTCACGGTCCGTACCATGTCGCCGAGCGCATGTTCCACCCCTCGTCTGCGACGGTCAACGCACGGCGTAACGCTTCCCGCATGGCATCATGCCCGCATGCAAACCTATCTGGTCGGCGGCGCGGTGCGCGACAAGTTGCTGGGGCGGGCGGCGGGTGACCGCGACTACGTGGTGGTCGGCGCGCTGCCCGAGGACCTGCTGGCGCGCGGCTATCGACCGGTGGGCAGGGATTTCCCGGTGTTCCTGCACCCGGAGACGGGCGAGGAGTACGCGCTGGCGCGCACCGAGCGCAAGAGCGGGCGCGGCTATCACGGTTTCGTGTTCCAGGCCGACGCGAACGTGACGCTGGAGCAGGATCTGGCGCGGCGCGACCTGACCATCAACGCGATCGCCGAGGATGCGCAAGGCGTGCTGACCGATCCGTTCGGCGGCGTGCGCGACATCGCCGTACGGGTGCTGCGGCATGTGTCGCCGGCCTTCGCCGAAGATCCGGTGCGCGTGTTGCGCACGGCACGCTTCGCGGCGCGCTTCGCCCCGCTGGGTTTCACGGTGGCGCCGGAGACGATGACGCTGATGCAGCAGATGGTGCGCGATGGCGAGATCGATCACCTGGTGCCGGAGCGGGTCTGGGCGGAGACGCGCAAGGCACTGGGCGAGGCGCAGCCCTCGGCGTTCCTGCGCGTGCTGCGCGAGTGCGGCGCACTGGCGGTGCTGTTTCCCGAGGTCGACGCGCTGTACGGCGTGCCGCAGCGCGCCGAGTTCCACCCGGAGATCGACAGCGGCGTTCACCTGGAACTGGTGCTGGACCAGTCGGCACAACTGGCGCCGGGCGACGACCTGGTCGCCTTCTGCGCGCTGACTCATGACCTGGGCAAGGCGCTGACCCCGGCGCACGAACTGCCGCGCCACGTCGGCCACGAGCAGCGCGGCGTGAAGCCGCTGCGCGCGCTGGCCGCACGGCTGAAGGTACCCACCGAACATGCCGCGCTGGCCGAGCTGGTTTGCCGCGAGCACCTGAACGCCCACCGGGCGTTCGAGCTGAAGCCCGCGACGGTGTTGAAGTTGCTGACCGCGCTCGACGCCCTGCGGCGCCCGGCACGGCTGGACAAGTTCCTGGCTGCCTGCATGGCGGACAAGCGCGGTCGCACGGGACATGCGCTGGATGCGTATCCGCAGGCCGACTACCTGCGCGCCTGCCGCGATGCCGCCGCGGCGATCGACGCGGCCGGCTTCGTCGCCGCCGGCCTGACCGGCCCGGCGATCGGGCAGGCGATGGCGGCGGCACGCATCGACGCGATCGCCGCGGTGAAGACAAAGCATCCGAAAAGCTGATCCGCGGTATAAAGAGCGGATTGCCGATCGGGGGATCGGCCAACCCGCTGGAGTCGTCCGTGTCCGACCTGTTCACCGCGCCCTCACCGCTGCGCCAGCGCTTCCGACCGCTGTGGTGGTTGGGCATCACCTACCTGGCGATCAGCTTCGTCACCCGCGTGGTGCTGCTGGTGATGTCCGGCAGCAACGTGCCGCATACCCCGCTGAACCTGCTTTACGCGTTCGGCGTGGGGCTGGGCTACGACCTGGTGACCTTCATCTACCTGGCCTGGCCGATGGTGCTGCTGCTGTGGCTGGTGCCGACCCGCTCGGGCCGCACGCCGCCGCTGCTGCGCTGGCTGTTGTACGCGGTGGGGGTGACGCTGGCCGGCGTGCTGTGCGTCGGCGCCTTGCACCTGATCTACCACGCCAGCCTCAAGGTGACCTGGCCGGCGATCCTGCCGTTCCTGTTCGTGCTGCCGCTGGCGGGGTTCACCTACACCTCGCGCGCCGGCCAGTGGGTGGTGTACGGCTTCGGGCTGCTGCTGGTCTACGCCCTGTTGTTCATCGCTGCATCCGAACTGGTGTTCTGGAACGAATTCAGCGTGCGCTTCAACTTCATCGCGGTGGATTATCTGGTCTACACCACCGAGGTGATCGGCAACATCCGGGAGTCCTACCCGATCTGGCGCTGGCTGGCGCTGCTGGTGGTGCTGGCGCTGGTGATCTTCTTCATCGGCCGCCGCGGCCTGCGCGCGCGCGACAGCGGCAGCCGGCTGTGGCAGCGCGGCAAGCTGGTGCTGCTGTGGCTGGTGCTGACGGTGGTCTCGGTGTTCGCCGTCAACGGCGGCATGAAGGATCGCACTGGAAACACCTATGTCGACGAGCTGGCCGGCAACGGCATCTACCAGTTCTTCGCCGCGTTCCGCTCCTCGCACCTGGACTACGCCAAGTTCTACCGCACGCTGCCCGACGACCAGGCCTATGCGCGACTGCGCGAACTGCTGCAGACGCCGGACGCCACCTTCATCAGCGACGACCCGCGCGACCTCACCCGCGCAATCCGCCACGTCGGCCCGGAGAAGCATCTCAACGTGGTGCTGATCAGCGTGGAGAGCCTGTCCGGCGACTACCTGGCCACGTTCGGCAACCAGCAGCAGCTCACCCCGTATCTCGATTCGCTGGTCGATCACAGCGTGTTCTTCGACAACCTCTACGCCAACGGCACGCGCACGGTGCGCGGGCTGGAGGCACTGGCCTTGTCGGTGCCGCCGACACCGGGCGACTCGCTGATCCGCGAGCACGACAACGAGGACCTGTTCTCGCTGGCGGGCATCTTCAATGACCGCGGCTACCAGTCGGACTTCGTCTACGGCGGTTACGGCCAGTTCGACAACATGAACTACTTCTTCGGCCACAACGGCTATCGCGACGTGGACCGGCGCGACATCCCCAAGGGCGCCACCATCCACGGCCAGAACGTGTGGGGCGTGGCAGACGAGGATCTGTACACCCTGGCGCTGGGCCAGATGGACCAGATCCACGCCGAGGGCAAGCCGTTCTTCCTGCACGTGATGACCACCTCCAACCACCGGCCGTACACCTTCCCCGACAACCGGGTGAAGTTTCCCAACCAATCGCGCGCCGGCGCGGTGGCGTACACCGACTGGGCGATCGGCGACTTCATCAGGCGCGCGCGGGCTAAGCCGTACTTCGACAACACGGTGTTCGTGATCACCGCCGACCACTGCGCCTCCAGCGCGGGCAAGACCAGCCTGCCGATCAACCGCTACCACATCCCGCTGTGGATCTACGCGCCGGCGCACTTCAAGCCCGAACGCGTGCACCGGCTGATGGGCCAGCTGGACATCCCGCCGACGCTGCTGGGCATGCTCAATTTCAGCTATCGCACGCGCTTCTTCGGCCACGACCTGTTCGCGCTGCCGCCGGAACGCGAACACGCCTTCCCCGGCACCTACGAAAAGCTCGGCTACCTGCAAGACGACGTGCTCACCATCCTGGAGCCGCGGCGCCGGCTGGAGCAGCTCAAGCCCGACTACGCCACCGGCGACGCCACGCCGGTGCAGCCACTGCGGCAATCGCTGATCGACGACGCAGTGGCGTATTACCAAGTGGCCAGCGAGCAGTTCGCCAGCGGCGCGATGCGGCGGCGGCCGGAGGATTCGACGAAGGTGGAGCCATTGCCGGCGCCGGCCGCGTCCGTTCCCGCGCCAGCTGCATCGGCGCCGGCGGCGGCCACGTCGACGGCCACTGCGCCGCCGACCGCCGGATCCGTCGCGGGCTAGCTCAGAGCCGGCCGCCCTGATCGGCGGCCAGCAGCTCGGCCGGCAGCGGCAGCGCCTCCATGCCGCGCGCGAGCAGCATCGCCTGGAAGCGCTCGCCCATCTGTTCGGGCAGCATCAGCTTCTTCACCTGCTGCGCCAGCTGGAGGCGGCCGCGTTCGTCCGCCGGCTGCAGCTGCTCGAACACCTGCTGCAAGCCCGCGCCAATCAGGAATTGCGCCTGCGGCATGTACGCGGCCACGCCGAAACCCGCGCTGTTGCCGGCCTCGGCCAGCGCGGTGAAATCCACCGATGCGGTGAGGTCGTTCAAGCCGGGCAGGTACAGCGGATCGTTGTGCGCGTGGTGGCGGTAGTGCGCCATCAAGGTGCCGTCGTCGCGCTCGGCCAGGTAGTACTCGCGGCGCACGTAGCCGTAATCGACGAACAGCATCACGCCGGCGACCAGCGCCCCGGCCACGGCCTGTATCCAGTACGGCAACTGCGGCAGCAGTTCGGAGCGGTAGCCGTCGGCGAACTCGGCGCCGAGGTCGCGTTCGACGTGCCGCACCGCGCCGGCGACCAGCGCATCGGCCGGACGATCGACGCGCATCAATCGCCCCTCGCCGTCCAGCGCCACATATTCCTCGAACACCTCGCCATCGCGCATCGCGAAACGGGTGGCCGGCAGCGCGTCGATCACCTCGTTGGCGAACAGCACGCCGCGCCAGTCCTGCTCGGGCGGGCGATCCAGCCATGCCACGCGCGCGTTGAGTTCCGCCGGCAGGTTTGCCTGCAGGCGTTCGCGCTGGCGCTCGCGCAGGTCGGCGCTGGGTTCCAGGATCAAGTATCGCCGCGGCAAGGTGTCGCCCGCTGCCAGCGTCTTCAACGCCGCCTCGGCGAACGCACCGCTGCCGCCACCGAGTTCGAGGAAGTCGGCCTCCCCGCCCAGCATCGCCAGCACCGGCTGCAACGCATTCACCACGCAACGTGCGAACAGCTCGCCCAGTTCCGGCGCCGTGACGAAGTCTCCCGCCGCGCCGAACTTGGTGCGACCGGCGCTGTAATAGCCCAGCCCCGGCGCATACAGGCAACGCTCCATGTACTGCGAGAACGGCATCGGCCCGTGCGAGGCGATCTGCTCGCGCAGCAATTGCATCAGGCGGTCGGCATGGGCGCGTTCGTCGGCGCCGGGTTCGGGGAGGCGGGAAGGCATCGGTCTTGCCGGTGATGAAAACGCGGCAAGCATAACGGATGGTCTGCAACCGCCAGCCCGCCTCCGCTTTTGCCGTTCCGATTCACTGTTCCCCATTCCCTGTTCCCCGCCCCTCAGAAATCCTTCTGCAGATTCAGGTACACGCCGCGGCGCGGGCCGAACTGCGGTGCGCCGACACCGATGCCGCTGCCGTCGCGCAGCTCGTAGGTGCGATCCAGCGCGTTGATCAGCGCCAGCTGCACATGCAACGGGCCGAAGTCGTCGATCATGAAATCATGCGTGACGTTGAGGTTGAGCTGGAAGTATGCCGGCAACGAGGCGCCGTTCGGCACCGCGCCGTCCTTGCGCAGGCCGCTGCCGTACAGGTAGTTGGCACCGAGGCGGGTGGCGTCATCCAGCGCGTAGCTGACGCCGCCGGACGAGGTGAGTTTCTGGTCGTGGTCGAGGAAGATCCAATGCTGGTTGACCCAGGCCAGGTCGTCCGGCGCGAAGTTGTACTGGCTGCTGATGATGCGTTTGCCGATGGCCTTGCCGAGCGACGCATTGAAGTATGCCGACAGCGGCCCCTGCTCGTAGTTGGCGGTGAACTCCACGCCCTTCACCCGTCCTTCGGCGTAGTTGAAGGTGGAGTAGACCAGCGCGGAGCCGAACTGGCCCTCGTCCTGCAGGCGCCGCACCTTGCGGTAATACGCATCCACGCCCAGCGTCCAGGCATCGCCGAGGCGTTGCTGGACGCCCACGTCGAAATAGTCCGAACGCTCGGCCAGCGGCGTGTTGTTGCCGCTGTCCGCCACCGCGTTGGTGGTGCCGTCGAACTTCGCGATGTTGAAGCTCGCGATCATCTCGGTCGCCGGCGGGGTGAAGTAGCGCGAGTAGCCGGCGTGCACGGTGGTGCCGTCGCTGGCCTGCCAGACCAGGCCCAGGCGCGGGCTCAGCTGGCTCTCGCTGCGCACCAGTTGGTAGCGGTCGCCGCGCAGGCCGACGTTCAGCGTCCAGTTCTCGGCGAGGCTCCATTCGTCCTGCACATAGGCCGACCAGGTTTTCGCGGTGAGGCGGCTGTTGTCGAGAATGTTGATCGGCGTGGTGCTGGCCTGTTCGCCATCGGCATTGGCCGGGAACACCCAGGCATCGTTGCCGCTGACGGCACGCTCGAAGCTGCCCCAGATGCCGTAGCGCAGGGTATGGCGCCCACCCAGCGGCGTGGAGAAATCCGCCTGCAAGGTACTGGCGCGGTTGCTGCGGGTGACATTGGAGGCGACGCCGTTGAACATCAGCTCGCCGATCCGGTCCGGCGTGTAGGCGAGGCGGCTGTAACGCTGGCCCAGCGACAGCTGGTAGTCGGTCGCACCCAGCCTGCCCTGCAGTGCCAGCACGCCGAAACGGGTGGTCTCGCGCTGGCGCTGGTCGAGGTCGGCGGAATTGAAATCGACCGTGTCGAGATAGCCGAAGGCCGGTATCTGCCCCGGGTTGTTGGGAATCTGGTAGCGGTTGTTGGCGACGCCGAACAGCAAGCTCAGGCGGGTGTCGTTGTCGATCAGATAGCTGACGTCGCCGAAGCCCTTCACCTGATCGGTGTGGTCGTGGATCGGCTTCCTGCTCGACGTGGGGTTCTCGATCCCGGCGTCGCTCTCCAGGTAGTTGCCGGTGAAAAACCAGCTCCAGCGATCCTTGCTGCCCCACACCGACGCGTTCGGGTTCAGCGTGGCGTTGCTGCCGCCGGTGATGCCGACGCTGCCGCCGTTGCCCAGGTCGTGGCCGTTGCGGGTGGTGATGTCGACCACCGCCGCGGTGCGCAGTCCGTACTGCGCCGGCAGCGCGCCATCGAGCAGCGTCACGGTGTCGATCATGTGCGCGTCGAGGCTCTGGCCGAAGCCGCCGATCGACTCGGGGATGATCACGCCGTTGATGCGGTACTGCAGGTTCGCATGGTCGCCGCGCACGTGCAGGCCGCCGTAGGAATCCTGCACCACGCCCGGCGCCTGCAGCAGCACCTGGCTCATCGGCGTGGACGCGCCCAGCGGCAGTTGCACGATGGCCTTGTGGTCGATCACGTACTGGCTGGAGCCGGTATCCGGCGACAGCGCATTGCGCGCCTGGTCCAGCGCGGCGGAAACCGACACTTCACCCAGTTCCCGCACCGGCAGCGGGGGCTGGCCGCCGCTGCCTTCGGCGGCCACGGTGGCGTCGTCGGCGACCGGCGCGCCGGTGCTGGTCGGGGTGGGCTCGGCGGCGTGGATACCGCTCGCCAGCAGGGCGGCAGCGAGGGCCAGGGCAATCGGGGAGGCTTTCATCGAAGACCGGAGGTGGGGAGTTTTTGTAATGTTATAACATTCCTGTATCTGCAGAAGAGGCGCCCGGGCCGAAAGTCACGCCGGTCACAGCACGGTTGGCCCGCGCTTCACGCGCGACCTCTAGACTGCGAAGGCGCGGGGCGCGTCCGGCGTCCGCCATCGGAGCCACGCATGACCCCACCCGGCAAGCAGGTACCCGCCGTCGTCGTGCCGACCGCCCACGGCCGGATCACCGGCGCGATCCTGGATTTCGTCAGCGAGGTGCCCGACAGCACCGTCGGCAACAGTCCGCAACCAGCCACCGAGGCCCGCCGGCTGGCCGACCGCGCCGCCCGACGCGCCGCAGTCACCGCCGGCTCGCTGGCCTTGCCGCCGGGGCCGCTGGGCTGGCTGACCCTGCTGCCGGAACTGATCGCGATCTGGAAGATCCAGGCGCAGATGGTCAGCGACATCGCCGCCGCCTACGGTCGCCACGCCACGCTGGGGCGCGAACAGATGCTGTGGTGCCTGTTCCGCCACACCGCGGCGCAGGCATTCCGCGACCTGGTGGTGCGCATGGGCGATCGACTGGTGTTCCGGCGCATGTCGCACGGCGTGATCGAGCGCATCGCCCGGCAGATCGGCATCAAGCTGACCCGGCGCACGCTGGGCAAGGGCGCCTCGCGCTGGCTGCCGGCGATCGGCGCGCTCGGCGTGGGCGCCTACGCGTACTACGACACCCGGCAGGTGGCCGGCACCGCGATCGCGCTGTTCGAAAGCGACATCGTGATGGAGCAGCTCGACGGGGATGCGCGCGACGATGAAGACCCGCGCGACGATGCCGCCACGCTGTCGCGCAAATCGCCGCGCGGATGACGCCCGCGCCGCTTTGCGGCAAGCTGGTCCCCAACCTGCTGCCGGATGCCCGCGATGACGCCACGCCCTGATCGCCCCGTCGCGCTGATCACCGGCGCCGCGCGCCGCGTCGGCGCGGTGATCGCGCGCACCCTGCACACGGCCGGCTACGACCTGGCGCTGCACTATCGCCATTCGGCGGACGAGGCACACGCGCTGGCCGACGAGCTGCGGACATCACGCGCCGACAGCGTGCTGCTGGTGCAGGCCGACCTCGCCGACCTGGCCGCGCTCCCGGCATCCGTCGAGAGCGTCGTGGCGCATTACGGCCGACTCGACGCGCTGGTCAACAACGCCTCCGCGTTCTTTCCGACGCCGATGGGCAGCGTCACGCCGGCGCAGTGGAACACGCTGTTCGCCTCCAATGCGCAGGCGCCGTTCTTCCTGAGCCAGGCCGCGCTGCCGGCGCTGCGCGACGCGCACGGCAGCATCGTCAACCTGGTCGACATCTATGCCGAACGCCCGCTCGCCGACCACCCGCTGTACTGCATGGCCAAGGCTGCACTGGCGGCAATGACCCGCTCGCTGGCGCTCGACCTCGCGCCCGCGGTGCGGGTCAACGGCGTGGCCCCAGGCGCGGTGATGTGGCCCAGCGACGGCAAGCCCTACGCCGACCAGCAGGCGATGCTCGCGCGCACGCCCCTGCAGCGCGCCGGCACGCCCGACGACGTGGCCGGCACCGTGCTGTGGCTGCTGCGCGACGCGCCGTTCGTCACCGGCCAGATCATCCGGGTGGACGGCGGGCGCACGCTGTCGGTGTAGGAACCGCGGGCGATACTTTTCCGACCCTGGAATCCCGAATCCCGATCAAAAGCATCGCCCGCGAGCGGGCTTCTGCGAGGTGCCGGCGGAGTGAATCGGCAGCGTCATTTCTTCTTCGGCGCGAAGGCCTGCTGCAACAGGGCCTGGTCGAAGCCCGCGCTGGCCTCGCCCGCCTCGGCATAGCGATAGAGCGCGGCCGCGTAGATGCCCTGCAGCGCGGACTGGATCAGCCCGAGCAGGATGAAGCCGAGCACCACAATCACCACTGCCGCCACCGCCGCCACGATCGAATGCATGGCGATGGCGCCGCCGACCAGCAGCGCGCCGACCAGCACCGCCACCAACATCAGCAGGCCGAACACCACGCCGATGCCGCCTTGGCCGATCAGGTTCTCGCCCCAGCTGCGCTTGAGCAGTTCCACGCTGTGCTTGACCGCGTCGATCGGGCCGATGTCCCTGCTCGCCAGCACCGGCACCACCAGGAAGGTGGCCACCGTCCAGGCCAGGCCGATCAGGCCGACCACGAAGCGGCCGATCAGGCCCAGGCGCTCCTGCACCATGCGCAGGAGCAGGCCGACGGTGGCGGCGATCAAGGCATAGCCGAGGATCTGCGGCAACCTGGCGCGCGCCAGCGCGAAGCCCGCTCCCACGCTGGTCGGCTCGCCGCGCAGATGCATCAGCGCCACGCCGGTCAGCGCGGTCTGGAAGAAGATGATCACGAAGTACTGCACCAGGTAGAACGCGAACATCAGCAGGTAGGCACCCACCGACAGGCGCTCCTGGATCTCCTGCCCCGCATGCTCGCCGCCGATCGCCATGACCGCGACCGGCACCAGGAAACTGGCCGCCACCAGCAGCGTGCACAACCCCGACAGCAGCGGGAATACCAGCAGCGACTTGTCCGAGCGCAGCACCGCCGCGCTCGCCTTCATCAACGCCCAGCTGCGCGCGAATTTTCCGGCCATGATTGTTTCCCCTTCGTGTCTGGATCCGACTTGTCTTGCAGGGCACGCACCGTCCGCCGCTGTTGCCGTCACCGGGAAAAAAGCCGGCGGGCCGTGCCCGCCCTGCGCCGGTGATGCGCCCCGCCAGCACCCACACCGCGTGCGCTGCAGTGTACCTGTTCAATCCGCCAGCGATTCCATCTGCAAGGGTTCGCGCTGTCGCGGAAACGCCGCCCACAACTCGGCCATGCTCAAGCCGCTGACCGGGTGGCGAAAATCCGGTGCGATATCGGTGATCGGACGCAGCACGAAGGCGTGCCGCAACTCGTTGCGCGGAATCTGCAGATGGCCGGGGCCGTCGATGACCAGCGCGTCGTAGAACACGATGTCGATGTCCAGCGTGCGGTCCGAATAGCGCGGCACGTCGCGGCGCCGGCCGTGGCGATCTTCCAGCGCGTGCAGCCAGTCGTTCAGCGCCTGCGGGGTCAGGTCGGTATCCAGCGCCACCGCGAGGTTCACGAACTCGGCGCCCTCGAAACCCACCGACGCGCTGCGGTACGCCGGCGACACCGTGATTTCGCCGAAGCGTTCGCGCAAGGCGTCGATGGCCGCGACGAGATGTTTCCGCGGTTCGAGGTTGGACCCCAGACTCAGGTAGACACGCACCATCGTCTCAACCACCCGCCGCCAGGCGTAGCGACTGTTCCTGCCGGTACGCCAGCGCGGCGCGCACGTCCTGCCCCGACGGCTGCTGGTACAGCGCCAGGCCGAACTCGGGCAGGAGCGCAAACAGGTGGTCGAAGATATCGCTCTGGGTGTTCTCGTAGTCCGCCCAGGCCACGCTGGCGGTGAAGCAATACAGCTCCAGCGGAATGCCCTGCGGGCCGCTGGCGAGCTGGCGCACCAGGCAGAACAGCCCGTGGTGGATTTCCGGATGAGTGTCGAGGTAGGCCTGCGCATAGGCGCGGAAGGTGCCCAGGTTGGTGAGCCGGCGACGATTGCCGGCCACTTCGCCGGCCTCGCCGAGTGCTGCGTTCCACCGCGCCACTTCCTGCTGCCTGGAGGGCAGGTAGTCGGCCAGCAGGCGCAACTCGGCCAGCCGCCCCAGCGTGTCCGCATCGAGAAAGCGCACGCTGGCCGCATCGATATAAAGCGCACGCTTGATCCGCCGCCCGCCCGTCTCCTGCATGCCGCGCCAGTTCTTGTACGAGTCGCTGATCAGGCGCCAGCTGGGGATGCTGGTGATGGTCTTGTCCCAGTTGCGCACCTTGACCGTGTGCAGCGCTATGTCGATCACGTCGCCATCGGCATTGAGCTGCGGCATCTCGATCCAGTCGCCGACCCGCAGCATGTCGTTCGACGACAACTGCACGCCGGCCACGAAGCCCAGGATGGTGTCCTTGAAGATCAGCATCAGCACCGCCGACATCGCGCCCAGCCCGGACAGCAGCAGGCCAATGTGCTTGCCGGTGACCGCCGCGATGATGATCAATCCGGCAACGACGAACAGGCCGAGCTTCACCAGTTGCACCAGGCCCTTGATCGATCGCTGCTGCCCGCGCGGGGTCTCCCGGTAGAGATCCTCCAGCGCCGACAGCGCGGCACTGATCGCCATCACCACGAAGAACACCAGCAACGCCGTCATCAGGTTGCCGACCAGCACCTCGATACGAGGCGATACGCCCGGCACCAGCATGATGCCGTACTGGATCGCCAGTGCCGGCACCATCCGCGCCAGCCACTGGAAGGTGTGGCGCCGGAACAGGGCGTCATCCCATTTCCAGGTCGTGCGCCGGGCGATGCCGCGCACCACGCGCAGCAGCAGTCGCTGCGCCAGTTGACCGGCAAGCCAGGCCAGCGCCAGCAGCGCGATGACGCCCAGCGCGGTGCGCATCCAGGGAAGGTCGAGAAAGTTCTGCAAGGTCTGCATCAATTCGTTCCTGTCGGCTCGGAGCCCGCGCCATGGTCAGCGGGCAGGACGGGGCGGCATGGACCGCGGAAGGCACGTGGCCAATCCTGACAAGCATGGCGGCCAGGCGGCACCGCAACAACCCCGGCGGGCCTTTCGACGCAGGCGCTATGGCGACCGCGTGCCGCGCTCGATGCACACACCCACCGCCTTCGCGCCGCGCACCGCACCGGGCTTGGACAGTTTCAAGCGCACCCAACGCACGCCGAACTCCTCGCGGATGATCGCCGCGCAGCGCTCGGCCAGCGTCTCGACCAGGCCGAAGCTCGATGCGCCGACGTAACCGATCAGCCGCTTGGACACGTCCTTGTAGTTGAGCGTCAGGGCAATGTCGTCGCTGGCCGCGGGCACCGTGTTGTCGAAAGCCATCTCGATGTCGAACGACAGCGTCTGCCGCACGCGGCGCTCCCAGTCGTAGATGCCGATGACGGCGTCGATGCGCAGGTCTTCGATGAACACGGTATCCATGGCGGTGACTGCTGTGGCGGGGCCGTACAGGGTCGGGTACGCGGCTTGCGGATGCAAGCCCGGGCGGCGTGCCCCACGGCACACGCCCAGCGAACCCCCCGCCCAAGATGCGATCATGCGCCCATGACCGCCTTCAGCACCCTCCCGCTCAAACCCGCCCTGCTCGCCAGCGTCGACGCGCTTGGCTACACCGACATGACCCCGGTGCAGGCGCAGAGCCTGCCGCCGATGCTCGAAGGTTGCGACGTGATCGCGCAGGCGCAGACCGGCAGCGGCAAGACGGCGGCATTCGGCTTGAGCCTGCTGCAGGCACTGGACGTGGACACGATCCGGCTGCAGGCGCTGGTGCTCTGCCCCACCCGCGAACTGGCCGACCAGGTCAGCAAGGCGATCCGCAAGCTGGCCGCGAACATCCCCAACGTGAAGCTGCTGACCCTGTGCGGCGGCATGCCGCTGGGTCCGCAACTCGCCTCGCTGACGCACGACCCGCACATCGTGGTGGGCACGCCTGGCCGCGTGCAGGAACACCTGAAGCGGCAGAGCCTGCACGGCGGCGGCATCAAGGTGCTGGTGCTGGACGAGGCCGACCGCATGCTCGACATGGGTTTTGCCGAGGCGATCGACGACATCATCTCGCGCATCGCGAAACACCATCAGACCCTGCTGTTTTCGGCCACGTACCCGGGCGAGATCCGCGCGGTGAGCCAGCGCGTGCAGAACGATCCGGTTGAAGTGACGGTGGATGCGCCAGCCGACGCGAGGCCCGCGATCGAGCAGCGCTTCCACGAAGTGGAGCCGGCGCAGAAGCCCGATGCGCTGGCGCAGTTGCTGGCGGGCGAGCGGGGCGGGCAGGCACTGGTGTTCTGCAACATGCGCCGCGACGTCGACGCGGTGGCGCAGGAACTCGACCGCCGCGGCTACTCCGCGCTGGCCCTGCACGGCGACATGGAACAGCGCGACCGCGACGAGGTGCTGGTGCGCTTCGCCAACCACAGCTGCGCCGTGCTGGTGGCCACCGACGTGGCTGCGCGCGGGCTGGACATCGTGGCGCTGCCGCTGGTGGTCAGCTACGACGTCGCGCACGACCCGGAAACCCATACCCATCGCATCGGTCGCACCGGCCGCGCGGGCGAATCGGGCCTGGCGATCACCTTGTGCACGCCGCGCGAGCGGCCGAAGGCGGCGAACATCGAGGCGCTGAACGGGACGCCGCTGCCGTGGCGCCCGCTGAAGATCGCGCCGCCACGCGGCAAGGCCCTGCACCTGGCGCCGATGAAGACCCTGGTGATCGACGCCGGCCGCCAGGACAAGCTGCGCCCCGGCGACATCCTGGGCGCGCTCACCGGCGACGCGGGCCTCATCGCCGGGGACATCGGCAAGATCGACGTGTTCGCCACCCGCGCCTACGTGGCGATCAGCCGCGCGCTGGCCAACAAGGCGCTGGAGCGCCTGCGCGCCGGCAAGATCAAGGGCCGCAACTTCCGCGTGCGCGCGCTGAACTGACCCCACGGAGGCCCGCATGCGACGCCTGCTCACCCTGCTTGCCCTGCTGCTTGCCACTACCGCCTGCGGTGCGGCGATCCCGACCTATGGCTACCGCGTGGTGCGTGCCTATCCGCACGACACCTCGGCCTACACCGAGGGGCTGTTCTACAAGGACGGCTTTCTGTACGAGAGCACCGGCGAGAAAGGTGCCTCAAGCGTGCGCAAGGTGCAGCTGGAAACCGGCAAGGTGCTGCAGCGACTGGACTTGCCCGCGCAGTATTTCGGCGAAGGCATCGTCGCGTGGAACGGCGAGCTGATCCAGCTTACCTGGCAGGCCGGGACCGGTTTCGTCTACGGCCTGGACGACTTCAAGCTGCGCCGCAGCTTCAGCTATCCCGGCGAAGGCTGGGCGCTGACCCGCGACGAGCGCCGCATCTACATGAGCGACGGGTCGTCGGTGCTGCGCATCCTCGACCCGGCCACGCTGGCCCGCGTGGGCAGCATCACCGTCACCGCCGACGGCGCGCCGGTGACCAACCTCAATGAGCTGGAATGGGTGGACGGCGAGATCTACGCCAACATCTGGCTGACCAACCGCATCGCGCGCATCGATCCGGCCAGCGGCCATGTCGTCGGCTGGATCGACCTGACCGGCCTGTTCGACGTGAACAGCTTGCCGGTGCCGATGAACGACGTACTCAACGGCATCGCCTGGGACGCACGCGGCAAGCGCCTGTTCGTCACCGGCAAGCACTGGCCGAAGCTGTTCGAGATCGAGTTGGTGATACAGCCCGCGCGTTGAGCCGGCGGGATCTCAGCGGCCCAGCCAGCGCGCGGCAGCGCGGCCGGCGAGCAGGCCGCCGGCGAAGCAGGCGGTGAGCAGATAGCCGCCGGTGGGTGCCTCCCAGTCCAGCATTTCGCCGGCGCAGAACGTGCCCGGGCGGGCGCGCAGCATCAGGCCGGCATCGAGCGCTTCGAGCCGCACGCCGCCGGCGGTGCTGATCGCCTCGGCGATCGGCCGCGGCCCGCGCAACCGCAACGGCAAGGCCTTCAGCTGCGCGGCCAGCGCGAGCGGATCGGCCAGCGTGGCCTTGTCGGCAAGCTCGAACACCAGCGCGCACTTCGCCGCGTCCAGCCCGGCGCGGCGGCGCAGCCAGTCGCCGATGCTGTGCTTGCCGCGCGGTGCGGCGAGGCGTTCGGCCAGCACCGCCTGCGCGTAGCCCGGCACCAGGTCCAGCATCAAGCCGGCCTCGCCGCGCGCGGCGATCTGCTCGCGCAGCTCGGCGCCGATCGCGTAGACCAGGCTGCCCTCGATGCCGTATTCGCTGAGCACGAATTCGCCCTGACGCGAACGGGCCGTGCCGTCGCGGTCCACCCAGTGCGCCACCACCGGTTTCAGCGGAGCGCCGGCGAAGCGACTGCACAGGTGGTCGCTCCAGTCGAGCTCGAAACCGCAGTTCGCGCTCTGCAGCGGCGCGATGTCGATGCCGGCGCGTTGCAGCGGTGCCACCCAGCCGCCGTCGGAGCCCAGTTGCGGCCAGCTGGCGCCACCGAGCGCGAGGATCGTCGCGCCGGCGTGGATCATCCGCTCACCTTGCGGCGTGGCGAAACGCAGCGCGCCATCCGCCTGCCAGCCGAGCCAGCGATGATGCATGTGGAAACCCACGCCCGCGTCGCGCACGCGGCGAACCCAGCGACGCAGCAGCGGCGCCGCCTTCAGATCCTGCGGAAACACGCGACCGGAACTGCCGACGAAGGTCTCCACGCCAAGCTCGGCCGCCCACGCGCGCAATGCCGGCGCATCGAACACGGCCAGCCAGCGGCCGACCTCCGCCTGGCGCGCGCCATAGCGGGCCACGAACCGATCCGGCGCCTCGCCGTGGGTGAGGTTGAGGCCGCCCTTGCCGGCCAGGAGAAACTTGCGCCCGACCGAGCCCATCGCGTCGTACAGGTCCACCTCGACGCCCGCGGCGCGCGCGGTCTCCGCCGCCATCAGGCCGGCGGGGCCACCGCCGATGACGGCGAGTCGGGGCGTTGCGGGGATAGACATCCGGCCATGGTCGCACGCGTCACCAAACGACGCATGCCGACCCGCCGGTGCAGTCTGAATCGAAACTGACCGCGGCATGCTGTTCGGGGTCGCAGGGCGCACTTCCGGGCAACACTCCATTCGGCAAGTTCTTTCGCCGCGCGGCGCTGCGGAAAACGTAATTTCATTCGACAATGCGATTATGTTCGCGGGCCACGTGAAATCGCTGAATAATCCAGGAAGGGAGACCTTGCCTGATGGAATCCTTCATCACCAGCGCTGCCGCCCATGCCTTTCATGGCGCCGTTTCAGCCGGGCTCCCGAGCAAGCGGACGCAGCGCAACATACCGCAAATAATTACGCCATCCGGGACCGCCCGATGACGCTCGAACCGTTGTGACGAAAATCACTGCGAGCCGGAAAAAGTCCTATTGACCGGATTAATCGCAGCGCCATACCGTCGTGCGGTTCGCCAACGGGGAGTTTGGCGAATGATCCTGTCAAGCAGCCATGCAATGACGCATGGCCTGCAGTCAATGGCATGCGACATGCCCGCAGCTGGCCCTCAAGGACTCACCAGGGGAGGGCCGACCGAAGCGGGTACGGGATCGTCGGTCCGCTTCAAAAAATCACGGATGCCGTGCACGCGCGGCAAATCAACCAATGAGGCGCGGGCAGTCTCAGGGCAGCGCTTTGCCTCAAAAAACTTCGGGAGTCACCATGCCAAGTCATCATCGTCTCAAGTTGCTGGCCGCCGCGATCAGTTTCGCGGCAGCCGGTGCGCTGGGCGCCACGCCAGCCAGCATCACCAGCGGCACCACTTTCGTCGCGCTGAACCAGCACGCCACCGTGCTGCGTCAGGGCGACGTGGTCAGCGGCCCGCTGTCCAGCGCACAGCCGATGCACATCGAGGTGGCGCTGAAACTGCGCAACCCGGCCCAGCTGCACAGCTTCATCGCCACCGCCAAGAGCTCGCCGCTGTCGATGGTGCAGCGCTCGATGACGACGCCGCAGTTCGTCACCAGCTATTCGCCCACCGCCACGCAGGCGAACAGAGTGGCGGCCTGGCTGCGCGCAGCCGGCTTCACCAACGTGCAGATCTCGCCAAACCGGATGCTGGTGTCGGCCGATGGCCGCGCCGATACCGCCGGCGCCGCGTTCAAGACCACGTTTGCCCAGGTGCGCACCAAGGATGGCCGCATGGCGTACATGCACAACGACGACGTGCACATCCCTGCCTCGCTGCAGGACGTGGTGCTGTCGGTGATCGGCTTGCAGAGCGTGCACCAGGCGCACACCTTCGCCAAGCCGATGCAATCGGGTTACACCACGCAGGCAGTGACCGGCCACAACCCGGTCGAGTTTGCCTCGATCTACGGCGGCAGCGGCGTGACCACGGCGGCCGGCGTGCCGGTGGGCATCGTCACCCAGGGCAAGATCACCCAGACGATTACCGACCTCAACACGTTCACCTCGCAGAACGGCCTGCCGACGGTGACCACGCAGACGGTCAACACCAACGGCACCAGCAGCGACACCAGCGGCCTGGGCGAGTGGAGCCTGGACAGCCAGGACATCGTCGGCATGGCCGGCGGCCATGTCGGCAGCCTGATCTTCTACAACATCCCCACGCTGTCCAACAGCAACCTGACGGCGGACTTCAACACCATCGTCAACGCCAACGCGACCAAGATCATCAACGTCTCGCTGGGTGAGTGCGAAACCAGCGCGCAGAGCGACGGCTCGGCCGCGGCGCAGGACCAGATCTTCCAGCAGGCCGTGGCGCAGGGGCAGACCTTCTCGATCTCCACCGGCGACTCCGGCGCGGACGAGTGCGGCGACGGCGGCGTCACGCCGAGCTGGCCGGCCGCCTCGCAATACGTGGTGGCGGTGGGCGGCACCACGCTGAACGCATCGACCACCACCTGGAACAGCGCCACCGTGTGGACCAGCGGCGGCGGCAGCTCCAGCACCTTCGAGCCGCAGCCGAGCTGGCAGAACGGCGTGGCCCCGGGCAGCACGCGCGGCCTGCCGGACATCGCCTACGATGCCGACCCGAACTCGGGCGCGAAGATCATCGTCAGCGGCGCCACCCAGCAGTACGGCGGCACCAGCCTGTCGGCACCGCTGTTTGCCGGCGCGTGGGCGCGGATCATCGCGATCAAGGGTTCCGGCGTCGGCTTTGCCGCACCGCTGCTGTACCAGCTGCCCGCGTCCGACTTCCACGACATCACCTCGGGCAACAACGGCGGCGAGACGGCGAGCGCCGGCTATGACCTGGCCACCGGTCGCGGCGAACTGATCATCAGCGGCGCGGCCAGCGACATCGGCGGCAGTTCGCCGCCGGCCAACGTGCCGCCGGTCGCCAACTTCAGCGATTCGATCAGCGGCCTGACCGTGAACTTCACCGACAGCTCCACCGACAGCGACGGCTCGATCGCCTCGCGCTCGTGGAACTTCGGCGACGGCGCCACCTCCACCGCGACCAACCCCAGCCACACCTATGCGGCGGCCGGCACCTACAGCGTGTCGCTGACGGTGACCGACAACGACGGCGCGACCAACACCAAGACGCAATCGGTGACGGTCAGCTCCAGCGGCGGTGGCGGCAACCAGTTGCAGAACGGCGTGGCGCTCACCGGCCAGTCCGGCGCCCAGGGTGCCCAGCTGTTCTACACCGTGGTGATCCCGGCCGGCGCCAGCAACCTGGTGATCTCCGAGTCCGGCGGCACCGGCGACGCGGACCTGTACACGAAGTTCGGTTCCGCCCCGACCCTGTCCAGCTACGACTGCCGGCCGTATCTCACCGGCAACAACGAGAGCTGCACCGTGGCCTCGCCGCAAGCGGGCACCTACTACGTGATGTTGAATGGCTACCAGGCGTTCTCGGGCGTCAGCGTCAAGGCGACCTGGAGCACCGGCAGCGGCGGTGGCGGTGGCGGCAACGTGCTGCAGAACGGCGTGCCGGTATCCGGCCTGAGCGCGAGCACGGGCAACGCCGTGTACTACACGATGGTGGTGCCGAGCGGGGCCAGCAACCTCAACATCAAGATCGCCGGCGGCACCGGCGACGCCGACCTGTACGTCAAGCTCGGTTCCACGCCGACTACCAGCAGCTACGACTGCCGCCCCTACATTTCGGGCAACAGCGAGAGCTGCACTGCGTCGGCACCGACCCCGGGCACCTACTACATCATGGTGCGCGCCTACCGCAGCTACAGCGGCGTCACGCTGACCGGCAGCTACACGCCGTAAGCGGTCAACGGCAACCCGTTGCGCAGGGACGCGCAGCGCACAACGGAAGCACCGGATGACGCTTCGGGCCCGCCCGGCAACGGACGGGCCTTTTTTTTGCGGCGCGCATCGGCGCAGAGGTTGTATGGTCGGAGTTTTCCCCGCCGAGGAACCCGCCGATGCGCCGCCTGATCCTGCCGTGTGCCCTGCTCGCGCTTGCCTGCGTACCCGCTGTCGCGGCAACCAGCCTGCCCGCGGTACCGCGCGAACAACCGTCGCTGCACGCGCTGGCCGATGCCCCGAGCCAGGTCGAACTGCGCATGACGATCACCCGCCTGGTCGGCTTCGGCACCCGCCACACCCTGTCCGACACCAAGTCCGACACCCGCGGCATCGGTGCCGCGAGACGCTGGGTGAAGTCGCGCTTCGAGGCGATCTCGAAGGACTGCGGCGGCTGCATCGAGGTCGTCACGCCCTCGCAGATGTTCACCGGCAAGCGCGCACCCACGCCGACCGAGGTGATGGACGTGGTGGCGATCAAGCGCGGCAGCACGGACCCGCAGCGCGTCATCGTGATCACCGGCCACCTCGACTCGCGCGTCACCGACGTGATGGACACCACCAGCGACGCCCCCGGCGCCAACGACGACGCCTCCGGCGTGGCGGCGCTGATCGAGGCCGCGCGGCTGCTGTCCAGGCAGGACAACCGCGCCACCCTGGTGTTCGCCGCGCTGTCCGGCGAGGAGCAGGGCCTGTACGGCGGCAAGGTGCTGGCCGACTACGCGGTGGCGCACGACTGGAAGGTGGAGGCCGAGCTCAACAACGACATCGTCGGCAACAGCCACGGCCAGAACGGCGTGATCGGCAACACCACCGTGCGGGTGTTCTCCGAGGGCACCAAGACCAACGAAAGCCAGGCTCAGGCCGACTACCGCCGCTACCACGGCGGCGAGGTGGATTCGCCCTCCCGCAACCTGGCGCGCTACATCGACCGCCTTGCCGATCAGTACCTGCCCGATTTCGACGTGCGCATGATCTACCGCACCGACCGCTTCGGCCGCGGCGGCGACCAGGTGCCGTTCCTGCAGGCCGGCTATCCGGCCGTGCGGGTCAGCGAGGCGCACGAGAACTACACCCGCCAGCACCAGGACCTGCGCAAGGAAGGCGGCATCGATTACGGCGACAGCATCGACGGCGTCGACTTCCGCTACCTGGCACGGGTCACCGCGCTCAACGCCATCACCATGGCCAGCCTGAGCCGCGCGCCGGCGCCGCCGACGCAGGTCGAGATCAAGGGCGCGCTGGCCACCGACACCACGGTGAGCTGGCACAAGGTGCCCGGCGCCGCCGGTTACCGCGTGCACTGGCGCGACACCACCGCGTCGCAATGGCAGTACGTGCGCGCGGTCGGCGATGTCGACCAGGCCGTGCTGGCCGACGTGGTGATCGACGACTGGTTCTTCGGGGTGTCGGCCGTCTCGGCCGACGGCTACGAAAGCCCGGTGGTGTTCCCCGGCTTCGCCGGCAGCTTCGAACGCTCGCCCGCGCCGGAGCCGTCCGCCAAGTGACGGGCTTGGCGCTGCGCCCGCGCGACGCACGCTAAACTTCCGGGCGATGGCCACGCCTCCGCGCAAACGCAAGCCCCGCAAGACCGGCGCACCCGCGCCGGTCGCGCGACCGCGCGCGCGACCGGCGGCAACCAAGACCGCCGCCAGGCCCGCCGTCTCGCGCCCCGCGGACAGCTCCACCCGCGCCACCCGCGTGCTCGACTGGCTGCTGCGGAAACTGCCGGCACGCCACCGCGAAAAGGCACGCGACTACCTGGTGCTGACCCGCATGGATCGGCCGATCGGCGCGTTGCTGCTGCTGTGGCCGACCTGGTGGGCGCTGTGGCTGGCCGCCGGCGATTTCCCGCCGTGGAAGCCGCTGATCATCTTCACCCTGGGCGTGTTCGCGATGCGCGCGGCCGGCTGCGCGATCAACGACTACGCCGACCGCAAGCTCGACCCGCAGGTGGCGCGCACGGCCGGGCGACCGATCGCCGCCGGGCGGGTGACGCCGCGCGAGGCGCTGGTGGTGTTCGCCGTGCTGCTGGCAGTCGCCTTCGTGCTGGTGCTGTTCACCGATGCGCTGACGATCAAGCTGGCCTTCGCCGGTGCCGTGCTGGCGGCGATCTACCCGTTCACCAAGCGCTGGACCTACCTGCCGCAGGTGGTGCTGGGCGCGGCGTTCGGCTGGTCGATCCCGATGGCGTTCGCCGCAGTGACGCACACGGTGCCGCCGCTGGGCTGGCTGCTGTTCCTCGGCAACATCCTGTGGTCGGTGATCTACGACACCGAGTACGCGATGGTCGACCGCGACGACGACCTCAAGGTCGGCGTGAAATCCACAGCGATCCTGTTCGGCGATGCCGATGTGCCGATCCTCGGCATGCTGATGGGTACCCTGCTGCTGGCCCTGCTGTTCGTCGGCCAGCGTGCCGGCCTGGGCTGGCCGTACTGGCTGGCCCTGCTCGCCGTCGTCGGCCTGTTCGGCTACCAGCTGTGGCTGATCCGCAAGCGCGGGCGCGACGCCTGCCTGGCCGCCTTTCGCCACAACAACTGGCTGGGCCTGACCTTGTGGGTGGGCATCGTGTTGGCGCTGGCGGTGAAATAGCGAGGAGTGAGTGGAGAGGAGTGAGAAGTGAGCGTGGCGAGACGATGCTTTCTCCCACTTCTCACTCCTCTCCACTCACTCCCGCCTCAAGGGCGCGCGCGCCAGCGCCCAGACATCCACCCGCGGCACGCCGACGCGCTTGAGCACGCCGGCGCATTCGGCCAGCGTGGCGCCGGTGGTCATCACGTCGTCGAGGATCGCCACGTGCGCAGGCGGCGCCAGCCCGGGACACAGCGCGAACGCGTCGCGCACGTTGCGGCGACGGTCGACCGCGTCCAGTTCGGTTTGCGCCTCGGTGCGCCGCGAGCGCTGCAGCACGTCGTGGCGCAGCGGCACCCCCAGCGCACGCGCCAGCGGCCGGGCCAGCTCCAGCGCCTGGTTGTAGCCGCGCTGGCGCAGCCGGCTGCGATGCAGCGGTACGGTAATCAGCAGCGAAGGCCGCTCGATCACCCGTGGCTCGTTCTGCCACAGGCCGGACAACACGCGGCCGGCGGCGAGGTCGCGGCCGAACTTGAAGCGCGATTCCAGCCGGTCCAGCGGCCAGCCGTAGCGGAACGGCGCCCATGCCGCGTCCCATGGCGGCGCGTGCTGCTGGCATTCGCCGCACAACGTCGCCGCGGTCGCCAGCGGCAAGGCGCAGCGTGCGCAGCAATTGCGGTTGCGCGGCATCTCGGCGGCGCAATCCGCGCACAGGTCCATGCCGCCGTGGCCCGGCGCGCCGCACAACAGACAGCGCAGCGGCAGCAGCCATCGCTGCAGCGCTGGCCAGGATTGCAGCAGACTGGTCTTGTGCATGGTCTCCCCCGTCCCCGCCTCGACCGATGGTAGCGGCAACCGCGGGTCGCGCGCAGTGCACCTGCGGTCTACACTCGATCACCAACCGTGGCGCGCCCTGCCACGCCTGCACTTCGCCCATCGAAAACCTGGAGATTCGCATGAGCTCGATCCACGACGACCACCCTGCTCCATCGACCTGGCCCGCGATCGCCGGCACCGCGCTGCGGGTGGCCTTCGGCGTGATCTGGGCGGTGAGCGCCGCGCTGACCTGGACCGACGGCTTCGCCGACCACTACGTCGGCTACTTGCACAATGCCGCCACCGGCCAGCCGGCGTGGTCGGCGTGGTGGTTCGACATGTGGATCGCGGTGGTCACGCCGCACGCGGGCTTGTTCGTGTGGGCCACGCGGATCGCCGAGACGCTGCTGGCGCTGGCCCTGCTGCTGGGTTTCGCGCGCAAGATCACCTACGTCGTCGGCATCCTGTTCAGCCTGCTGATCTGGAGCACGGCCGAGGGTTTCGGCGGGCCGTATTCGGTGGGCGCCAACAACATCGGCGCGGCGATCAGCTTCGTGCTGATCTTTGCCGCGTTGATCGTGATCAACCTGCGCGCCGGCCCCAGCCCGTACAGCCTGGACTACCTGATCGAGAGCCGCTGGCCGCGCTGGCGGCGGTTCTCCGAATGGAACACGCGGGTTCCGCTGGAACAGGTGCGGCCGGTGTCGTGGCGCGTGCAGGGACCGGCGCTGGCCGGCGTGTTGCTGCTGGTGGCGCTGCTGCTGGCCGGCCTGCACAGCGCATTGAACGTGCGCAGCGCCAGCCCCGCCGCCGCCGCCGCCGCGGTGACGCCGCTGTCGCTGGCCTCCAACCAGCCGATCAAGCAGGCCCGCGACGCGCGCCTGCCGCCGCTGCAACCGGGCGACAGCGTGGAGGTGAACATCACCTCCAGCGACGACACCGTGGAGATCGCCAGCGGCGTGCAGTACCAGGCCTGGACCTTCGGCAAGACCGTGCCCGGCCCGGTGATCCACGTGCGCCAGGGGCAGACGGTGAACGTCACCCTCACCAACCGCGGCACCATGCAGCACTCGATCGACTTCCACTCGGCGATCACGCCGCCGAGCCTGCACTACGTGGACATCATGCCGGGCGAGTCGATCAAGTTCTCGTTCGTGGCCAAGGTGCCCGGCGCCTTCCTCTACCACTGCGGCACGCCGCCGGTGCTGCTGCACATCGGCAACGGCATGTACGGCGCGATCATCGTCGACCCGGCCGAGCCGCTGCCGCCGGCGGCCGAGAGCTACGTGCTGGTGCAGGGCGAGTGGTACACCCAGCAGGTCTCCGGCACGCTGATGGCGGGCAGCTACGAGAAGATGCAGCAGATCCGCCCGGATGAAGTCGTGTTCAACGGCGCCGCGTTCCAGTACGCACAGCATCCACTGACCGCCAAACCGGGCGACCTGGTTCGCCTGTATGTGGTGAACGCCGGTCCGAACCTGTGGAGCGCGTTCCACGTGATCGGCGCGATCTTCGACAAGGTCTATCCCGGCGGCAATCCGGCGCAGGCCATCGACGGTGTCTCCACCTACTCGGTGGGGCCGGGCGAGGGCGCGGTGTTCGACCTCACCCTGGACGAGGCGGGCCACTATCCGTTCGTAGATCACTCGATGGCGCACGCCGTGCTCGGCGCGCAGGGCATCCTGGAGATCGCCACGCCAGGCGAGGCGCTTGCCAAGCCGCAGATCACCAAGGCACCGGTAGATGCGAACGCCGCGCCGCCACCGGCCGCCACCGGCCCGTACACGTTCGATCCCGCGCACGGCGCGCAGCTCTACGCGACCTACTGCGCCGCCTGCCACCAGCCCACGGGGCTGGGCCTGCCCGGTGCGTTCCCGCCGCTCAAGGGCAACCCGGCGGTGCTGGATGCCGACCCCACCAAGCATCTGGACGTGATGCTGCACGGCCTGCAGGGCGTGGCCATCGACGGCGTCAGCTACCCCAGCGCGATGCCGCCGTTCGCCGCCACCCTCAACGACGCGGACATCGCCGACATCGCCAACCACGAGCGCACCTCCTGGGGCAACCAGGCCAAGCCGGTGACCGCGGAGCAGGTGAAGGCCGTGCGCGACGGCAGCAAGTAGCAACGCGGGCACCCGCCGCTTTGTCAACCTGAAACACAGTTACCAAGGTTGACGAAGCGGCGTACGCCGCCCACACTGCGCGGCCTCTGACCCAGGAGCCCGCCATGCCCGCTGCCATCCGCCACGACTGGAGCCGCGACGAGGTCGCCGCGCTGTTCGCGCTGCCGTTCAACGACCTGCTGCATCGCGCGCACGGCGTGCATCGCGAACACCACGATCCGAACGCGGTGCAGGTGTCGACCCTGCTGTCGATCAAGACCGGCGGTTGTCCCGAGGACTGCGCGTACTGCCCGCAGGCGCAGCGTTACGACACCGGCGTGCTGCCGCAAAAACTGCTTGAGGTCGACGAGGTGCTGGCGCGCGCCAGGGCCGCCCGCGACGCCGGCGCCAGCCGCTTCTGCATGGGCGCGGCGTGGCGCGGGCCGAAGGACCGCGACATCCCCAAGGTCGCCGCGATCGTGCGCGCGGTGAAGGACCTGGGCCTGGAAACCTGCGCCACCCTGGGCCTGCTCGGCGACGGCCACGCGCAGCAGCTCAAGGACGCCGGCCTCGACTACTACAACCACAACCTCGACACCGCGCCGGAGTTCTACGGCGAGATCATCCACACTCGCGAATACCAGGATCGCCTCACCACGCTGGAACAGGTACGCGACGCCGGCCTGAAAACCTGCTGCGGCGGCATCGTCGGCATGGGCGAGACGCGCGAGCAGCGCGCCGGCCTGCTGCAGGCACTGGCCAACCTGCCCGAGCACCCGCACTCGGTGCCGATCAACCAGCTGGTGCCGGTGCCGGGCACGCCGCTGGCCAACGCCGAACCGCTGGACCCGTTCGAGTTCGTGCGCACGATCGCGGTGGCGCGCATCCTGATGCCGCTGTCGATCGTGCGCCTGTCCGCCGGCCGCCAGCAGATGGACGATGCGGTGCAGGCACTGTGCTTCTTCGCCGGCGCCGGCTCGATCTTCTACGGCGAGAAACTGCTGACCACCGGCAACCCCGACGTGGAGGCCGACCGCGCGCTGTTCCGCCGGCTCGACCTGCATCCGATGGAGGTGGTCGAGAATGCGGAGACCGTGCATGCGGACATCGGCGAAAACGCCAGCTGCGGGCACGGCTGCGGCTGCAGTGCGGCGGCATAGCAGCGCCCCACCCCGGCCCTCCCCTGCGGCCGCAGGAAGTCCCTTTGGGGCAAGCAGGGGAGGGAGCAAGGCGTGCGGCACACGTTTGCCTCCTCCCCCTGCATCGCAGGGCGAGGTCGGGAGGGGGTGCTCCTCGCCCTGCGCAGTGCACTGAGCCATGCCCCGCCCCGACCTCCTCCAGCGACTGGCCGTCCAGACGGCCGAACGCGAACGCGCCAATCTGCGCCGCCGCCTGCACGTGATCGAGCACGCCGACGGCCCGTGGCTGAACAGTGGCGGCCGGCGCCTGCTCTCGTTCTGCAGCAACGATTACCTCGGCCTGGCGCAGCACCCGTCACTGGTTGCCGCGCTCGCCCGCGCGGCGGGCGAACAAGGCGTCGGCAGCACCTCGGCACATCTGATCTGCGGCCACCGCCGCACGCACGCGCAACTGGAAGAAGCGCTGGCCGCATGGACCGGGCGCGAGCGCGCGCTGCTGTTCTCCACCGGCTACATGGCCAACCTCGGCGTGCTGCAGGCGCTGCTCTCGCGCGGCGACGTGTGCGTGCAGGACAAGCTCAACCATGCCTGCCTGCTCGATGGCGCGAAGCTCAGCGGCGCGGAACTGAAGCGCTATCCGCATGCCGACGTGGCCGCCGCCGCGCGCCAGCTGGCGGCCAGCCCCGAAGCGGCCGCGCTGCTGGCCACCGACGGCGTGTTCAGCATGGACGGCGACGTCGCACCGCTGCGCGCGCTGGCGCAGCAGTGCGCCCGCGAGCACGCCACCCTGATGGTCGACGACGCGCACGGCCTGGGCGTGCTCGGCGACGACGGCGCCGGCAGCCTCAGCGCGGCGAAGCTGGACCAGCACGAGGTGCCGCTGCTGATGGCCACGCTGGGCAAGGCACTCGGCTGCAGCGGCGCGTTCGTGGCCGGCCCGGCGGCGCTGATCGAGGGGCTGATCCAGTTCGCGCGGCCGTACATCTACACCACCGCGATGCCGCCGGCGCTGGCCGGAGCCGCGCTGGAAGCAGTGCGGCTGGCACAGAGCGAAACCTGGCGGCGCCACAAGCTTGCCGCGCTGATCGCCCGTTTCCGCGCCGGCGCCGCGCAGCTCGGCCTGCCGCTGATGGACTCGGCGAGCGCGATCCAGCCGTTGCGGCTGGGCGACGCCCGGGCGGCCTTGCAGGCTGCGCAGGCGCTGGAACGGCGCGGCCTGCTGGTCGTCGCGATCCGCCCGCCGACCGTGCCCGCTGGCCAGGCGCGGCTGCGCATCACCTTGTCCGCGGCGCACGAAGAGGCCCAGGTGGACCGGCTGCTCGACGCGCTGGCTGATCTGCCGCAGGAACCGCGCGCGAGCGGCCCCGTATAATGACACGTTGTCTTGTGCCTTTTCCCCCATGAACGTCGTCAATATCGCCGCCTACCGCTTCGTCGCGCTGGACGACCTGTCCGCGCTGCGCGAGCGCGTGCGCGAACGCGCCGAGACGCTGGCGCTCAAGGGCACCGTGCTGCTGGCACACGAGGGCATCAACCTGTTTCTCGCCGGCACCCGCGCGGCCACCGACGCCTTCATGGCCTGGCTGCGCGAGGACGCGCGCTTTGCCGCGCTGGAAGCGAAGCAATCGTTGTCCGACACCGTGCCCTTCGGCCGCCTGCGCGTGCGGCTCAAGCGCGAGATCATCACCCTGCGCCTGCCCGCGCTGCGCCCCGCCGAGGGCCGCGCGCCCGGCGTGGATGCGACAACGCTCAAGCGCTGGCTGGACCAGGGTCGCGACGACGCCGGCCGCGAGGTGGTGATGCTCGACACCCGCAACGACTACGAGACCGACGCCGGCGCTTTTGCGCAGGCAGTGGACTATCGCATCGCCCGCTTCACCGACTTCCCCGCCGCGCTCGCCGCCGACCGCACACGCTACGCCGGCAAGACCGTGGTGCCGTACTGCACCGGCGGCATCCGCTGCGAGAAGGCCGCGATCTACATGCAGGAACTGGGCATCGAACACGTGCACCAGCTCGAAGGCGGCATCCTGAAATACCTGGAACTCACCGACGGCGCGCACTGGCAGGGCGGCTGCTTCGTGTTCGACGGACGCGGCGCCGTGGGCGCCGATTTGCTTCCGCTTCCGCAGGAGGCGGGCGCATGAGCCTGTTCATCGAGAAAGCCGGCCATGGCCCGCTGCCGCTGGTGCTGCTGCACGGCTGGGCAATGCACGGCGGCGTGCTGGCGCCGCTGGTCGAGGCGCTGCAAGCGCAGTGCACGATGTACGTGGTCGACCTGCCCGGCCACGGCCGTTCGCGCGACTGCGGCCTGCCGCTGGAACCGCACGCCTGCGCCGCCGCGATCGCCGCCGCCACGCCGCCGGCGCTCTGGCTCGGCTGGTCGCTGGGCGGGCTGATCGCGCTGACCGCGGCGCTGGACCTGCCGCATCAGGCGCATGGCCTGGCGATGCTGTGCGCCACACCGAAATTCGTGCGCGACGCCGGCTGGCCGCACGGCAGCGATCCGGCGCTGGTGCAGCAACTGGCCAGTGACCTGGAAACCGATTACCACGCCACCATCGAGCGCTTCCTGGCGCTGGAGGCGATGGGCAGCGCCGACCCGCGCGGCGAGCTGCGCCATCTGCGCGAGCTGGTGTTCGCCCGCGGCGAACCGGACGCGCGCGTGCTGCAGGAGGGCATCCGCATCCTGCACGACAGCGACCGCCGCGCCGCCCTGCCCGACCTGGCGGTACCCAGCGCCTGGATCGCCGGGCGCCGCGACCGGCTGGTGCCACCGCAGGCGATGACCTGGTCGGCGAGCCAGTGCGGCGGCGACAGCCACGAGATCGCCCAGGCCGGCCACGCGCCGTTCTTCAGCCATGCCGCCGCGGTGGTCGCGGCGCTGCAACCCTTGTTCGCCCGGCACGGTGGCCGGGCCAGCGCGAGCCTTGCCCATGAGTGAGTTCCAACTCGACCGACGCCAACTGCGACGCAATTTCGCCGGTGCGGCGACCACCTACGAGAAGCACGATGCGCTGCAACGCGAAGTGCAGACGCACCTGCTGGAGCGGCTCTCGTTCTACCTCGACACGCCGCAGCGGGTGGTCGACATCGGCGCCGGCACCGGCCGCGGCACCGCCGCGCTCAAGCGGCGCTATCCCAAGGCCGAGGTGATCGCGTTCGACCTGGCGCTACCGATGCTGCGCGTGGCGAAACAGCACAGCAGCTGGCGCCGGCCGTTCGACCGCGTCTGCGCCGAGGCATGCGCGCTGCCGCTGGCCGACCACAGCGTGGACGTGCTGCATTCGAACCTCTGCTTCCAGTGGATCGACGACCTGCCCGCGCTGTTCGGCGAATGCATGCGCGTGCTCAAGCCCGGCGGGCTGATGGCGTTCTCCAGCTTCGGCCCCGACACCCTGATGGAGCTGCGCGCCGCGTGGGCCGCGGCGGATGAGCGCGCCCACGTGAGCCGCTTCCTGGACATGCACGACGTGGGCGACGCGATGCTCGCCGCCGGCCTGCGCGACCCGGTGCTGGACGTGTTCCGCTACACCCTGACCTACAGCGAGCCGCGCAAGTTGCTGGAAGAGCTGCAAGGCCTGGGCGCCACCAATGCCGACCGCCAGCGCGAGCGCGGACTGACCGGCAAGTCGCGCTACCGGCGCATGCTGGCCGCCTACGAAACGATGCGCGTGGACGGCCGCATCCCGGCCACCTGGGAGGTGGTCAGCGCGCATGCATGGGGCCCGCCGGTGGGGCAGCCGCGACGCGTGGGCGGCATGGAGATCGCCAGCTTCTCGATCGACAAGCTGCGCGGCTCGCGGCGTCAGAAAGACGAAGCATGAAACATGCCCCGGGGGCGCCGATGCAGCGCTGACTTCGCGGATTCAACAACCAGCGCACGCTTTTTCGCGCCGGATGCGATCATGGTATCGGCCACAACTCGGTGGACCAGCAACGCATACAGGGGGGCCTGATGATCGAGCTGGAAATCCAGGCCTTGTCGGAACGACGCGAGGGCCTGTTGATGGAAGTGGGCCGGCTGGTGCTGGCCAGCGGTTTCAGCCTGCAGCGGCAGCGACTGGTCCAGGACCCGCACGGCATCCTGCTGACCATGGTGGTGCGCGGGCCGCCGCGAAAAAAGCGCGCGCTGGCGGCGGCGCTGGATGCCCACGAGCGCATCATCAGTTTCGAACTGGAACCGGTCACCGAGGGCGAGGAACGCGCGCACTTCGCCGCCTCGCGCGCGCCGTCGGCGTACGTTCCGCCCGTCCTTCCAGTGGCGCCACCGGCACCGGAGGCGGCCCCGCCGACGGCGCCGACCAGGCCCGCGGCTGCGACGGCGCCGGCTGTCCCCGCTTTCGACGAGGTCGCGCCGGTCAGGCTGGTCACGCCGACGGCGGCACCCGCGCCCCCGCCTGCGGTCGCCGCGCGGCCGACGCCCGAGCCGGATCTCGAATTCATCCTGCCGCCCCCGGCGCCGGCTCCGGTGGCGCCTGCGCCCGCCGTGGTGGCGGAGGCGCCGTTCGTGGAGCTGGTCCCGCTCGAACCCGACCAGGAGGCCATCGACAAGCTGCTGGCGAAACTGGCCACCGAGTACCCGCAAATCATGCCGCGGCTGCAGCAGCTGGATCGCGCGGTCGCCGAGGCGGCGCGCGAACCCACGCTGGCGCTGGCGGGCCGGCGCACCGGTGCATGGCTCGCCCAGCGCGAACCGACGGCGGGCGGGCGGCTCGACCTGGAGCAGGCGATCGCGCAACGGGGCGTGCCGGCACTGCGCGCGCTGGTAGAGGTGGAACAGGACGGCAGCCAGCTGCACATTCGCCACAGCCCGCTGTGCGGCGAACCCGGCCACTCCGGCTGCATCTTCTTCAGCGGTTTCCTGGAGGGCCTGCTGGCGCCGGTGCTGGACCGTCGCGAGCTGTCGATCTTCGCCGTGTGCTGCCGCAGCTACGGCGCGGACGACTGCGTGCTGGCGCTGCCGGACTGAACCTCGCGCAGCCGGCGCCGCGCACGCTCGCGCGCGGCGCCGCTTCGATCAGAAGCTGTACTTGACCGATGCGCCCACGCCGTAATCCGGACTGCCGTCGGTGAAGCCGGCCAGCGCATAGGCCTGCAGGCGCAGGTTCGGATTGAACTTGTGGTTCCAATAGCCGGCGAGCTCGCTCTGCGCGGCGCCGGTGTCGGCGATCCGCTCGCGGTAGTAGTAGTAGGCGCCGACGTTGTCGCTGGCACCGACCTTGTAGTCGGCACCGATGTTCGCGTTGAAGCCGTTCTGCAGCTGGATGTACTGCGAGCTGCCGTATTTGGTCCAGCCCACGCCGCCGAACGCGGTCCACGCGCCGCTGACCTTGTAGGCGTCCAGCGACAGGCCGTAGTCATTCTTGCCGGTGCCCAGCCCCTTGTTCTCGTCGGCGGTGCCGAACTTCACCTTGCCGGTGAGATCCAGGCCGGCCGTGCGGTCGGTGCTGGTGAACAACTGGTAGCCGGCCGACGCGGTGACGTCACCCAGGCCCGAGGCGGAGCCGCTGGACGTCGCCGCACTGCCACCGGAACCGCCGGAGCCGCCACCGCCGATGATGTGGCCGAGGCCGCGGCCAATGGGGTTGCCGTTGTTGACCTTGCCCACGCCGGGGATCACGTTGCCCGCACCACTGACGTGGATATACGGCACGGTGAGCTTCAACGTCCAGCGGTCGCTTTGGTACGCCGCGGTCAGCGGCACCGACCAGATGTCGGTGGTGGTGTCGGTGCCGTATTTGCCGCTGCTGTAGTCGGCACCGGCAGAGAGGCTGAACTGGCCGCCGTCCGCGGTGGCGGCGTGCGCTGCCGGCGCGCCGATCAGCAGCAGTCCGCCGGCGACCATCCAGTGTTGTGCGTTGCGCATGAAAAGTATCCTTGCTGACAGGGAACTGCGCAGGCCAGGCGTCTGCCGGGCCTGCGCGGAGAAGCACGTAAGGCGAACCGCGGACTCAGCCGCCCGGGCGGCCGACGTGGGTGGGATGATCCGGAATCTGCGGGCGCTCGGGGCGCTGCGGGCGTTCCGGCAGAGCGGGCCTGTTCGCGATGTCCGGCTTGCCGGCGGTATCGGGCTTGCCCGGGTGATCGGCCGCCGTCGGATGGTCGCCCATGTGGCTCTTGCCGAACTCGACCTTGGCCACCGAAACGTCGACATGCCCATGCGCGCTGGCCGAAGCGCTGCCGGTTGCCTTCGGCGAACGCATCACGTCACCCAGCTTGAAGCCCATGCTGTTGGCGATCTGGCCCCAGCCTTCGCCGGCGGCGCGTGCCGCCAGCACGCCGTCGAGATCAATGCTGGTGCCGTCGGCCAGCACCATGGTGCCGCCGTTCAGCGCGGCCTCGATCTCGGCGGCGGTCGGCTCGGTGATGCCCGCCTGCGCCAGGCTGGCTTCGGCCAGCGACAGCGCGATCTTCACGTTGCCGTAGCCCATCTGGCCGGTGGCCGGCGTGAACGTGGTGGTGGTCGTGGTGGTGGTGCCATCGGCGTTCGTGATCACGTCGTCGAGCGCGATGGCGCTGCCGTCGCGCAACCCGGCGACCAGTGCCTGCGCATTGGCATCCGAACCGGCGAATGCAGCGAATTCGGTGCTTAGCCGGGTCGACTCCTGGCCGTTGGCGCTGGCCGACACGGGGGCGTCAGGCGGCGGAGCGGTTTGCGCCATGGCCGGCGCGAGCGACAACGCGCCCAGCACCGCGGCGCAAAGCAGCGTGGATTTGAGATGGCGGGATTTCATGAAGTGGCTCCTGGGCAATGCTGCGATGGCGGAATGCCTGCGGGAGGAGACGACATGCTGCATTCCCTGCCCGAACCCCGCCCCCTGGCCAAGGTCGATCCGCATGCCGCCGACACCTGCTCGCGCATCTTCAGTTCGTGTGCGCGCGACGCACAAGCGCGCACCGCTGACTTGTTCAGCATGCATTTCGCGTGCTGAACGCTGCCGGCCCCTCTTTCACGCGATTGTGTGAGCGACTGCGCATTTCGCCATCGTGCGCGCCCGCATTCGGCGCCGAACGAAAGTTTCTGCGGCGGCTAGCGCGCCCCGCAGTGCCGGAAGCAGCCCACCAGGTGATCGTCGATCATCCCGGTGGCCTGCATCAGCGAATAGCAGATGGTGCTGCCGACGAAGCGGAAGCCGCGCCTCTTCAGCGCCTTGCTCATGTGGTCGGACAGCGGCGTGCTGGCCGGCACCTCGGCAGGTTCGCGCCAGCGGTTGACGACGGTGCGGCCATCGACGAAGGACCACAGATAGCCGTCCAGACTGCCAAACTCGGCGATCGCCTGCTGCGCGGCGCGCGCGTTGTCGCGGGTCGAGTACACCTTCAGCCGGTTGCGGATGATGCCCGGGTCGAGCAGCACCTTCTCCAGTTCGCGGTCGCTCATCGCGGCGACGCGGGGAATCTCGAAATCGTGGAACAGCTTGCGGTAATGCGCGCGCTTGGCCAGCACGGTGCGCCAGGACAGACCGGCCTGGGCTCCTTCCAGGCAGAGAAACTCGAACAGGCCGCGGTCGTCATGCAGCGGCACGCCCCATTCGGTGTCGTGGTAGGCGCACATCAGCGCGTCGTCGGCGGCGGCCCAGTGGCAGCGGGTGGGTTCGGCGCGTTTGCTCATGGCGACTTCATGTGGCTGTCGATCCGCCAACCGTAACGGAGGCCATTACACTTGTCGCCCCTCTTTTGGCCCCATGTCGATGCCGCCTTCCCCGTCACCCCAGCGCGGCGCCGTGCTGGCCATGCTCGTCACCATCGTGCTGTGGGCCTACAGCTGGATCGTGATGAAACAGGTGCTGGCCTGGGCCGGCCCGTTCGATTTCGCGGCGCTGCGCTACCTGCTTGGCGCGGGGGTGCTGTTCGTGGCCTTGCTGCTGTCGGGACGCTCGCTGCGGCCGCCGCCGCTGGGCCCGACGATCCTGATCGGACTGTGCCAGACCGCCGCTTTCCAGGGCCTGGAGCAGTGGGCGCTGCTCGACGGCGGTGCCGGCCACGTGGCCCTGCTCGCCTACACCATGCCGTTCTGGGCAGTGCTGCTGGCGTGGCTGCTGCTGGGCGACCGGCCGACGCCGCGGCACTGGCTCGGCCTGGCGCTGGCGGCCATCGGCCTGCTGTGCATCATCGAACCCTGGCGGCCGATGGGCAGCGCCGCGAGCACCGTGCTGGCCATTCTCGGTGGACTCGCCTGGGCCACCGGCACCGTGCTCAGCAAACGCCTGTTCCAGCGCCACGCGCCGGACGTGCTCAGCCTCACTGCCTGGCAGATGCTGGCTGGCGGCGTGGTGCTGGGGTTACTTGCGCTGGTGATGCCGCAGCGACCGCTGGTGTGGAACTGGGCCTTCATCGGCGGTCTCGCCTACAGCGCGGTACTGGCGTCGGCGGCGGCCTGGTGGCTGTGGTCGATCGTGTTGCAGCGGCTGCCGACTACGGTGGCCAGCGTGTCCAGCCTCGGCGTGCCCGTGCTCAGCGTGCTGCTGGCCTGGTGGCTGTTGCACGAGCAGCCGTCGTCACTGGAAGCCACCGGCATCGCGTTCGTGCTGCTGGGCCTGCTCGCGGTCAGCGGGCTGGGGCGCAAGGCTCAGGAGTGAGTGAAGAGGAGTAAGAAGTGAGAGAACAGCAGGGCGCGGCGATCCTGCCGCTCTCTCTCACTTCTCGCTCCTCTCCACTCACTTCCAGCTCCACGGCAAGGCCTGCAGGTCGACGTTGCCGCCGGTGATGACCACGCCGACGCGGCGACCGGCGAAGCGCGCCGGTTGCTGCAGGATCGCCGCCAGCACGGTGGCGCTGGAGACTTCCACCACCTGCTTCAGTTCAGACCACAGCAGTTGCATCGCCGCGATCGTCTCGGCGTCGCTGACGGTGATGATCTCGACATGGTGTGCGCGCAACGCGTCGAGGTTGCGTTCGCCGACCAGCGCGCGCAGGCCGTCGCAGACCGTGTCCGGCACCACCGTGGTGACGCGCTCGCCGTGCGCCATCGACTGCGCCGCGTCGTCGGCGCCGAGCGGCTCGGCGCCGAACAGCGCCAGTGCCGGGTCGATGCCGTGCGCGGCGATCGCCATGCCGCCGGCCAGCCCGCCGCCGCCGACCGGGGTGATCAACGCATCCAGTTCGGGAATCTGCTGCAACAGCTCCAGCGCGACCGTCCCCTGTCCGGCGATGACCCGGCTGTCGGCATAGGGATGCACCAGCTCCGCACCCGTGGCGCGGCGCACCTCCTCGCACATCGCCTCGCGCGCCGCCTGGGTCGGCGCGCAGCGGTGCAGGGTGGCACCGGCGCGTTCGATCGCCGCGAGCTTGGCGCGCACCGCGCCCTCGGGTACCACCACGTGGGCGGCGATGCCGCGGGTGGCCGCGGCCAGCGCCAGCGCGTTGCCGTGGTTGCCGGAGGAATGGGTGACCACGCCGCGCGCGGCCTGCTCCTCATCCAGCGACCACACCGCGTTGCAGGCACCGCGGAACTTGAACGCACCGCCGCGCTGCAGGTGCTCGCACTTGAAATAGAGTCTGGCGCCGCTCAGCGCATCCAGCGCCGGGCTGCACATCACCGGCGTCACTCGCGCATGCGGCGCGATGCGCGTGGCCGCGGCGCGAACCTGCGCCAGCTCGGGAAGCTCTTCGATGGAATGGCTCATGCGCCGACGACCTCGATGCCGCAACGGAAATGGCGCGTGGCGCCGGGCGCCAGCGCGATCGCGTCGGAGCACTCGGGCCGGTTGAACGCATCGGCCATGCATTCCATGGGCTCCAGCGCGACCGCGCGGCGCACGTCGCGCGCCACCGTGTCGGCGGTGAACGCGTGCATCACGCCGCGCTCCTGCCACAGCGCGAGCGCGAAGCCGTGCGACGGATCGCCCAGGCGGGTGCGGATGCGGCCGTCGGCATCGGCTTCGAGGTCGGTGTAGCCCTGGTCGAGGATGCTGTCGCCGATCTGCCGTGGCTCGCGGAAATCCAGCGCCGGCGCATCGTCGAGCGCGACGTAGGCGGCGGCGCCGGGCAGTGCGATCAGGTCGGCGCCGGTGCGGATCAGCGTCTGCGCGGGAATCTGCAGCGGCCAGTCGTCGACCAGGCCACCGCCAGGCAGCCGGAAGTACGGATGCCAGCCGAAGAAGCACGGGGCGAGAGTGTCGCCGACGTTCTTCATGCACGCGTCCAGGCCGAGCCCGGCATCATCCAGGGTGAACTCGACCGCCAGGTCGATCGCGTGCGGGTAGCCCGGGCGCGGACGAATCGCCGCGGTGGTCAACCGCACGCTGGCGGCGGTATCGGTGGCGGCCAGTTTCTCGATCTCGAACAACGCATCGCGCACGAAGCCGTGACGGCTGGCCCGTTCGCTGCCGGTCACGCCGGGATCGAGATCCTGCGCCACGCCGTCGAAGCGGTAGCGCGCATCGGCAACGCGACCGGCGAAGGGCACCATGATCGCGAAGCGCGAGCCCGGGCGGCGCTGCACCTCGTCGGCATCGTGGTAGCCGTCGGCCAGGTCGTGCAGGCCGTCGCCGAAAGGCACCTCGAAACCGAGCAGGGCGGCGCCATGCAAGGCCACGCGCACGTGGCGGTTTCCCGCGTGATCGTGCAACGCCATGACGGGCTGCGTGCCCAGCCAGGAACGCTCCACGCCGTAGCGGGTCGAGCCGGAAGCAGTCACCGGATTCTCCTGCGGTTGAACTTGCCCATGTTAGCCTGATCCATCCCCCACCCACGTTGTTCCGCTCATGCACGCACTTCCCCAGCAAGCCGGTCCGGTGATCCGGCTGCGCGATTACCAGCCGCCCGCCTGGCGCGTCGAGTCGATCGAACTGGAGGTCGAGCTCGGCATCGACGCCAGCGAAATCGCCGCACGCCTGCACCTGCGCCGCGATCCGGCGCAACCCTTGCCGCTGCGGCTGGATGGCGAGAACCTGCAACTGGTGTCGATCGCGCTCGATGGTCGCCAGCTGGATACCGAGGCGTACCGCTACGACGGCAGCGTGCTGGAGATCGACGGCGCGCACGACGGCAGCGTGCTGGAAACCCGCGTCCGCGTGCACCCGGCCGCCAACACCGCACTGGAGGGCCTGTACCTGTCCGGCCCGCGCGAGAGCGGCTTCCTGCTCACGCAGTGCGAGGCCGAGGGCTTTCGCCACATCACCTTCTTCCCCGACCGCCCCGACGTGCTGTCGACCTACACCGTGACCCTGCGTGCCGACCGCACCCGTTTCCCGGTGCTGCTGGCCGGCGGCAATCCGGCCGGCGCCGGCGAGCTGGAGGACGGCCGGCACTGGGCGCGATTCGTCGATCCGCACCCGAAACCGAGCTACCTGTTCGCGTTGGTCGCCGGCCACCTGGAAAGCATCGGGCGCGACTATCGCACCGCCGACGGCCGCGCCGTGCAGCTGAAGATCTGGGCCGAGGCCGACGCGATCGGCCGTTGCGGCTATGCGCTGGACGCGCTGGAACGCGCCATGCGCTGGGACGAGCAGCGCTACGGGCGCAACTACGACCTCGACGTGTTCCACGTCGTCGCCACCCACGATTTCAACATGGGCGCGATGGAGAACAAGGGCCTCAACATCTTCAATGCGAAATACCTGCTGGCCGATCCGGACTCCACCACCGACGACGAGTACCGCCACGTCGAGGCGGTCGTCGCGCACGAGTACTTCCACAACTGGAGCGGCAACCGCGTCACCTGCCGCGACTGGTTCCAGCTCAGCCTGAAGGAAGGCCTCACGGTGTTCCGCGAGCAGAGCTTTTCGGCCGACATGAATTCCGCGCCGCTCAAGCGCATCGAGGACGTCGCCCTGCTGCGCCGCGCGCAGTTCCCCGAGGACGCCGGCCCGCTGGCCCATCCGGTGCGCCCGGCGCAGTACAGCGAGATCAACAATTTCTACACGGCCACGGTGTACGAGAAAGGCGCCGAGCTGGTGCGCATGCTGGCCGGGCGGCTCGGCGCGGATGGTTTCCGCCGCGGCATGGACCTGTATTTCGAACGCAACGACGGTCGCGCCGCCACGCTGGAGGATTTCCTCGGCGCGCTGGGCGAAGCCAACGGCGTCGATCTGATGGCGTACCTGGCCTGGTACGGCCAGAGCGGCACGCCGCGGCTGCGCGCGCACGGCCAGCACGACGCCGCACGCCGCGAGTACACGTTGACCCTCGGCCAGCACGCGGCGGCCGTCGCCGGCCAGTCGGCCCGCGCGCCGCTGCCGATTCCGGTGAAGCTGGCCCTGTTCGCGAGCGACGGCCGCATGCTGCCGCTGCAACTGGCCGGCGAGGCGAACGACGCCGGCAATGAACGCGTGGTGGTGCTGGAACAGGCCGAGCAGGCACTGGTGTTCACCGGCGTGGACGCGCCGCCGGTGCCATCCCTGCTGCGCGGCTTTTCGGCCCCGGTGATCCTGGAATGCGACTACACGCCGGCCGAACTGGCGCTGCTGCTGGCGCACGACCCGGATGGTTTCAACCGCTGGGAAGCGGGCCAGCTGCTGGCCGCACGCGCCTACGAGAACCTGCGCGACGGCGGCACCGACACCTCGTTGCAGGCCTGGGGCGATGCGCTGGCCCGCCTGTTCGCCGACGGCAACATGGACGATGCCCTGCTGGCCGACCTGCTCACCCCGCCGGGCGAGATCGAACTGGCCGAACGCGAAGGCGCGGTCGATCCCGAGCGCATCCACCAGCTGCGCCAGGCCTTGCAACGCAGGCTGGCCGAACGGCTCGGCGCCGACGCGCTGGAGCAGCGCTATCGCACGCTGGCCGCACGCCGCTCGACCGCGCTGGATGCCGCCAGCCAGGCCAGCCGTCGACTCAGCCGCCGCCTGCTGGAGTTGCTGGAGGCCTGCGCCAGCGAACGCGCGCAGCCATTGGCCGCGGCGCAGTACCACGACGCGCCGGGCATGACCGACCGCCTCGCCGCGCTCGCGGTGCTGGTGCGCGGCCAGTCCGCTGCGGGCGAACAGGCGCTGGCGGACTATCGCGAGCGCCATGCCGGCAATGCACTGGCGCTGGACAAGTGGTTTGCGGTGCAGGCGCAGTTGCCCGGCAACGCGGCGCTGCCGCGCGTGATGCGACTGGAAAAGGACCCGGCGTTCACCCTGCACAACCCGAACCGGGTGCAGTCGCTGCTGGGCTCGTTCGTGCGCGGCAACCCCAGCGGATTCCATCGCGCCGACGGCGCCGGCTATCGGTTCCTGACCGAGCGGCTGGGTACGCTGGACGCGCTCAACCCGCAGGTGGCAGCGCGCCTGGCCACGGCGTTCAACGGATGGCAGCGGCTGGAACCGGGGCGCCGTGCGCTGGCGCGGACGGCGATTGCGGAGCTGGCCGGCAGCGCCGGCCTGTCACGCAACCTGGGCGAAATCATCGGCAACGTGCTGAACCACTGAAATCCGCGCGACGCATGCGGGCAGCGGCCGATCGCTTCGGCTGCCTGGCGCGCACGGCATCGACGCCGCGCGGCGGCAGCCGGCATTTCAGACGGCCAGGTGGTCCAGCGCCTCGAGCAGGCTCTGCATGCGCGATTCCAGGTCCGGCTGCATGTCGTCGCGCACGTCGTTGTCGAACTCGCTCAGGTGGTCCATCGCCATCTCCACCTCGCCGATCTCGACCAGCAGGTCGTGATGCGGATAGACGGGCTGGAAATCGAAGTTCATGTCCATGGCGAATTCCTGAATGGGTCAATGGGTGGGTAGTGATGAACAAGCATCACCCGTGCCAATGTGTGATTCCCGTCACAGCCAACCTGCCGCGTCTGCCGCGACACTGACGTCCCGCGTCAGCTGTTGCCGCGAGCCGGCATAAAGTCCCCTTTCAGTCACCCTTCGTTCACGCGTTTCCGGCGAAGATCAACCTCACGTTTCACCTTCGAATTCCCATCGCTTTCTGGCGCCCGGCAATACGGTCATCCTGGATTCCCCCTGTTCCTGAGACCGCCTGGCGCCAGATCTACATGACACGAAGCCCCGCGCATGCCGCGGGGCTTCGTGTTTCCGGGCCTGGCGTCGCATCGCGCATCCACCGGCGCCACAAAAGACGACGGCACCCGAAGGTGCCGTCTTGCTTCCTCTCACGGTACGCGATCGAACCCCTGTCCGCTCGACCTCGGCGCGCGATCCTCGCGCAGCGTCTGCCCATGAAAGTGCAAGCCGGATGAAGCACGATCCATGCCACTTTCAGGCAATCTTCGACGGCAGACGTATCGCGTTACCATGACGCCCACTTTTGTCACTTTTGCGCGCTCCGGGCAACAGCATGCGTCACCCCACCTGCTACGACGTCATCGTGATCGGCGGCGGCCACGCCGGCACCGAGGCCGCGCTGGCCGCCGCGCGCACCGGCGCGCGCACCCTGCTGCTCAGCCACAGCATCGAGACGATCGGCCAGATGAGCTGCAACCCCGCCATCGGTGGCATCGGCAAGGGCCACCTGGTGAAGGAGATCGACGCGCTGGGCGGTGCCATGGCCCACGCCGCCGACCTTGCCGGCATCCAGTGGCGCACGCTGAACGCCTCGAAGGGCCCGGCCGTGCGCGCCACCCGCTGCCAGGCCGACCGTGCGCTGTACAAGGCGGCGATCCGGCGCATGGTGGAAACCCAGCCGAACCTCGAACTGTTCCAGCAGGCGGTGGACGACCTGATCATCGAGAACGGCCGCGTCCGCGGCGTGGTCACCCAGATGGGACTCGCCTTCGACGCGCGCACGGTGGTGCTTACCGCCGGCACGTTCCTCGCCGGCAAGATCCACATCGGCCAGGCGCAGTACGCCGGCGGGCGCGCCGGCGATCCGCCGGCCAGCACGCTGGCGCAAAGGCTGCGCGAGCTGC
The DNA here is from genome assembly GCF_052978405.1 of Rhodanobacter sp. UC4438_H5. Classification (NCBI taxonomy): domain Bacteria; kingdom Pseudomonadati; phylum Pseudomonadota; class Gammaproteobacteria; order Lysobacterales; family Rhodanobacteraceae; genus Rhodanobacter; species Rhodanobacter sp. UC4438_H5. Next base: position 3,287,342 of record NZ_CM129672.1, on the reverse strand, counting down.
CGGTCGCCGCCGACCGGCTGAAGACCGGCACGCCGCCCCGCATCGACAGCCGCAGCATCGACTTCAGCGGGCTGGAAGAACAGCACGGCGACGATCCCGCGCCGGTGTTCTCCTATCTCGGCAACCGCGCCGAGCATCCGCACCAGGTCAGCTGCTGGATCACCCACACCAGCGAGCGCACCCACGACATCATCCGCGGCGCGCTGGACCGCTCGCCGCTTTACACCGGCCAGATCGAGGGCGTCGGCCCGCGCTACTGTCCGTCGATCGAGGACAAGGTGGTGCGCTTCGCCGAGAAGCCGTCGCACCAGATCTTCATCGAACCGGAAGGACTGGACACGTTCGAGATCTATCCGAACGGCATCTCCACCTCGCTGCCGTACGACGTGCAACTGGCGCTGGTGCACTCGATCCCCGGCTTCGAGCACGCCCACATCACCCGCCCCGGCTACGCCATCGAGTACGACTACTTCGATCCGCGCGGACTTCACCCCTGGCTCGAAACGAAGGCGATCCCCGGCCTGTACTTCGCCGGCCAGATCAACGGCACCACCGGCTACGAGGAAGCCGCCGCGCAAGGCCTGCTCGCCGGGCTCAACGCCGCGCTGGCCGTGCAGGGCAAGGCACCGTGGTATCCGCGCCGCGACGAGGCATACATCGGCGTGCTGATCGACGACCTCACCAGCAACGGCACCATCGAGCCGTACCGCATGTTCACCTCGCGCGCCGAATACCGCTTGCACCTGCGCGAGGACAACGCCGACCTGCGCCTGACCGAGCAGGGTTTCGCGCTGGGCGTGGTGCCGTCGGCACGCGTCGAGGCGCTGCGCGCCAGGCGCGAGGCGGTCGAGCGGGAACTGCAGCGCCTCGGCGGCCTGTGCGCCGCGCCGGCCAATGCACTGGGTGCGGCGCTCGAGCGCCAGCTCGGCATCGCGCTCAGCCGCGAAACCAGCGCGGTCGACCTGCTGCGCCGGCCCGAACTTGACTACGCCAGCCTCGCCGGCGTGCCCGGGTTCGGCCCGCCGGTGGCGCGCCAGGACGTGGCGGCGCAGGTCGAGGTGCAGGTGAAGTACGCCGGCTATCTCGAACGCCAGCGCGAAGAGATCGAGCGCCAGCGCCGGCACGAACACACCGCGATCCCGGCCGACTTCGACTATGACAAGGTGCGCGGGCTGTCGGCGGAAGTGCTGCTCAAGCTCAAGCGCTCGCTGCCGGCGACGCTGGGCCAGGCCGCGCGCGTCAGCGGCGTCACTCCCGCGGCGATCTCGCTGCTGCTGGTCCACCTGAAGCGCCGCGACGCAGCCTGAGAATCGCCCCCTGCTCCCGGCACAGCGCCGGCGCGCGCACTCATGGCATCATGCGCACTCCACACAGCCCCGGGGAGTGCGCAATGGAAATCTGGATCGGCCGCGACGGCGAACGGCATGGGCCATACAAGGAAAGTGACGTGCGCGAGTGGTTGCGCAGCGGCAAGGTCAGCCCCGACGATCTCGCCTGGTACGAAGGCCTCGCCGACTGGCAGCCGCTGTCGGTACTGTTCCGCGACGCGGTACCGGCCGCCACTCCGCCTGCCGACAACCCCTACGCGGCACCGGCCACCCCGCTGCAGGCGCTGCCGCAGACCACCGCCGCGGTGCTGGAGGATTACGCCGGCTTCTGGAAGCGGTTGGCGGCCTACATCCTCGACGCGATCGTGCTGTATATCCCCAACAACCTGGTGATCATGCGCTCGATGGGCGACGGTGCCGCGCAGGAAACGATGAAGCAGGCGATGATGGCGGCGCCCGGCGATCCGCACGTGATGCTCGCCGCCTACGGCCAGTACTACGCGACGATGGGCACGGCGATCCTGCTCACCGCCGTGCTGACCTGGCTGTATTTCGCCGTGTGCGAAAGCTCGCCGTGGCAGGCCACGCTGGGCAAGCTGGCACTGGGCATCCGCGTCACCGACCTCGAAGGCCGGCGGATCAGCTTCTGGCGGGCACTGGGCCGCTACCTGGCCAAGTTCCTCAGCACGATCATCCTCTTCATCGGCTTCATGATGGCCGGCTGGACGCGCCGCAAGCAGGCTCTGCACGACATGCTCTGCAGCACTCTGGTGCTCAACGGCCGCGCCAGCGAGTTCAAGCCGGATGCCACTGCAACCGGCAAGAGCAACTCCTTCAGCGCCTGATCGGCCTTGCTCCACGCACGGCGCCGCGGTTCGTCCGCGGCGCCGTTTTCATTGGCGCGCCGACGATTCCCGGGCGCTTGTTATCATCAACGGCTTGACCTTTTCATTCGGCGGCACCGCGCCGCCGCCAGGAACGCTCCACCCATGCCCAGCATCGAACAACGCATTGCCCACGACATCGCCGCGAAGACCGAACAGGTGCGCGCGGCGGTGGACCTGCTCGACGGCGGCGCCACCGTGCCGTTCATCGCGCGCTACCGCAAGGAAGTCACCGGCGGCCTCGACGACACCCAGCTGCGCCTGCTGGAAGAACGCCTGCGCTACCTGCGGGAACTGGAAGAACGCCGCGCGGCGATCCTCGCCAGCGTCGAGGAACAGGGCAAGCTCGACGACGCCTTGAAGGCGGACATCCTCGCCGCCGACACCAAGGCGCGGCTGGAGGATCTGTACCTGCCGTACAAGCCCAAGCGCCGCACCAAGGCGCAGATCGCCCGCGAGGCCGGGCTGGAACCGCTGGCAGCTGGCCTGCGCGAGGATCCCACGCGATCGCCGGAAGCCTTCGCCGAAGCGTTCGTCGATGCGGACAAGGGCGTGGCCGACGTGCGCGCCGCACTCGACGGCGCGCGCGCCATCCTGATGGAAGCGATCGCCGAGGACGCGCACCTGGTCGGCGAGCTGCGCGACTGGCTGTGGTCGCAAGGGCAGATTCGCGCCAAGGTGGTCGCGGGCAAGGAGAACGAAGGCGCCAAGTTCCGCGACTACTTCGACCACGTCGAGCCGATCGGCAAGATCCCCTCGCACCGCCTGCTGGCGCTGATGCGCGCGCGCAACGAGGGCGTGATCGAACTGGAACTGGCGCCCGCCGCCGACAGCGAACAGGGCCACGCCGAGGGCGAGGGCCGCGTCGCGGCGCACGCGAACATCCACGACCGCAGCCGTGCCGCCGACGCCTGGCTGCGCGAGACCGTGCGCCTGACCTGGCGCGTGAAGCTGCACCTGCACCTCACGCTGGACCTGTTCGGCCGCGTGCGCGAAGGCGCCGAGGACGAGGCGATCCGCGTGTTCGGCGACAACCTGAAGGACCTGATGCTGGCCGCACCGGCCGGCGCGAAGACCGTGATGGGGCTCGATCCCGGCATCCGCACCGGCTGCAAGGTGGCGGTGGTCGACGCCACCGGCAAGCTGCTGGCCACCGACACGATCTACCCGCTGGAGCCGCGGCGGCAGTGGAACGAATCGCTGGTTTCGCTGGCGAAGCTGTGCAAGCAGCACAACGTCGACCTGATCGCGATCGGCAACGGCACCGGCTCGCGCGAGACCGACAAGCTGGCCGGCGAGCTGATCAGGAAGCTGGCCGACGCGAAGCTGTCGAAGATCGTGGTGAGCGAGGCCGGCGCCTCGGTGTATTCGGCCTCCGAACTCGCCGCGAAGGAGTTCCCCGGACTGGACGTGAGCCTGCGCGGCGCCGTCTCGATCGCGCGACGGCTGCAGGACCCGCTGGCCGAACTGGTGAAGATCGAGCCGAAGGCGATCGGCGTGGGCCAGTACCAGCACGACGTGAACCAGATCAAGCTGGCGCGCGCGCTGGACGCCAAGGTGGAGGACTGCGTCAACGCCGTCGGCGTGGACGTGAACACCGCCTCGGCCGCGCTGCTCGCGCGCGTGGCCGGGCTGTCCGCTTCGGTGGCCGAGAATGTGGTGAAGCACCGCGATGCGAACGGCCCGTTCCCGAACCGCAAGGCGCTGCTGAAGGTGCCGCGGCTCGGCGACAAGGCCTTCGAGCAGTGCGCCGGTTTCCTGCGCGTGCCCGACGGCGACAACCCGCTGGACGCCAGCGCGGTGCATCCGGAAGCCTACCCGGTGGTCGAGCGGATCATCGCCCAGTGCGGCCGCGAGGTGCGCAACATCATCGGCGACGCCGGCTTCCTGCGCGGGCTCAAGCCCGAGCAATTCACCGATGAAAAGTTCGGCGTGCCGACCGTGCGCGACATCCTGAAAGAGCTGGAAAAGCCCGGCCGCGACCCGCGCCCGGAGTTCGTGGCGCCGCGCTTTGCCGAAGGCGTCGAGGACGTGAAGGATCTGAAGCCCGGCATGATCCTGGAAGGCCGCGTCACCAACGTCGCCGCATTCGGTGCCTTCGTCGACATCGGCGTGCACCAGGACGGCCTGGTGCATGTCTCGGCGCTGTCGCACAGCTTCGTGAAGGACCCGCGCGACGCGGTGAAGGCCGGCGACATCGTCAAGGTCAAGGTGATGGAGGTGGACCTTCCGCGCCAGCGCATCGGCCTCAGCATGCGCCTGGACGACGAACCGGGGCAGGCGCGCGGCAGCCGTCCGGGCGCCGGCAGCGATGCCCGTGGCGGCTCGCGCGACGGCCGCGGCCCGCGTCCGGGGGGCGGCGCACCCAAGCCCGCGGCCGCGCCCGCCAGCAACGCTTTCGCCGACGCGTTCGCGCGCGCCGGCAAGCGCTGAAGCGCCGACCACCATCCGCCTGCGGCGGCGATGCGCTGCAGCATGCGGTTCCGTATGGAATACCGTACCGTAACCCGCAACGAACAAGGCCATCCCGGCCGAGGAGTACTTCCATGCTTCGCACCCGCCATCTGGCCGGCGCCATCGCAACCGCCATGCTGTTCAGCACGGCCGCCGCAGCCGCCGATTTCAGCAACGTCATCGTCTTCGGCGACAGCCTGAGCGACAACGGCAACATCTCGCTGGCCAGCGCACCGACGATCCAGCCGCCGCTGCGCTTCACCACCAACCCGGGCACCACCGCGGCGGAGAACGTGGCGACGGGCCTGGGCTTCACGCTGGCGCCGTCGGCGGCCGGCGGCACCGACTACGCCTGGGGCGGCGCGGGCTTCGTCAACAACGTCGCCGCGGTACCGACCATCACCCAGCAGCTGCAGATGTACCTCGGCGCGAACGGCGGCAAGGCCGACTCGCGTGCGCTGTACCAGGTCTGGGGCGGCGCCAACGACATCTTCTACCTGAGCGGTACGCTGAGCGATCCGAACGCGATCTCCGCCGGCGCGGTCAATGCGGCGCAGACCGAGCTTGGCGTGCTCGCCGGCCTGCAGGCGGCCGGCGCGAAATACGTGCTGGTCTACAACCTGCCCGATCTCGGCAAGACCCCGCAGGCCGCGCTCGGCGGCGCCACCGCACAGGCCGGCGCCAGCCAGCTCGCCGTGCTCTACAACGGCGTGCTCAACAGCGGCCTGGCGCAACTCAGCAACAACGGCCTGAACATCATCCCGGCGAACACCTACGCGCTGCTCAACGAAGTGATCGCCAACCCGGGCGCCTACGGTTTCAGCAACGTCACCGCGCCGGCCTGCGGCGCCGGTTCCAGTTCGGTGCAGTGCGGCCCGCAGGGCTCGGGCCTGCCGTACAGCTACGCGGCCGGCGCCGACCAGACCTACCTGTTCGCCGACGGCGTGCACCCGACCACCGCCGCCCACGCCATGCTGGGCCAGTACGTGCTGTCGGTGATCCACGCGCCGGAGCAGATCTCGCTGCTCGGCGAAGCGCCGCTGGCGGCCAGCGCCGTGCAGAACCGCGTGATGCGCGACCAGATGCTGACCACCGGCAAGGACGGCGACGTGCGCACCTTCGTCAACATCGACTACGCCCGGCAACGCTTCGACGCCAGCAACAACTCGCCGCGCACCAACAGCGACAACCTCAACTTCACCCTGGGCGCGAACTATTTCGCCGGCGAGCACGTCACTGCCGGCGTGGCGCTCGGCGTCGGCCAGCACAACGCCGACTTCTCCGGCGGCGGCGGCTACAAGCTGCAGGACGTCAGCGGCCTGGGCTACGTCGGCTACCACAACGGTGGCGGCTACGTGGGCGGCTACGTCAACTTCGGCCAGTCCAACTTCAAGGACATCGAGCGCCGCATGAACATCGGCGCGATGCAGCGCACCGAGACCGGCAAGACCGACGGCTCGCACCTTGGCGGCGGCGTCACCGGCGGCTGGTGGTTCGAGCTGGGCAACGACTTGCAGACCGGCCCGTTCGCCACCGTCGACTGGGAGACCGTGAAGATCAGCGGCTACAGCGAGAGCGGCAACGACAGCAGCGCGATGTGGTTCGGCCGCCAGCAGCGCGACTCGCTGATATCCACCCTGGGCTGGCGCCTGCGCGGCCAGTGGCAGGTCAACAACCTGGTGATGTCGCCGTATGCCGAACTGGGCTGGAACCACGACAGCAAGGCCGATGCACGTGAGGTCCGCGCCGGCCTCAACAGCATGAACGGCAGCTTCGCGCTGACCGGCTTCAGCCCCGACCAGAGCTGGGGCGCCGCCACGCTGGGGCTGTCCGCCCGGCTGACCCCCAGCGTGCAAAGCTGGATCGGCTACAGCGGCCGCTTCGGCGACAACAGCCAGAAGTACAACAGCGTCAACATGGGCGTGCGGATCGACCTCTGATCCGGCCAGGCCGCGACTCGGCCGGCCCGGGTCACGTCCATGAAAAAAGCCGCCCGCTGATGCGGGCGGCTTTTTCTTTGCGAGCTTCCCGCTCGACGCGGGAGACTCTGCAGCGACTTACTTGTTCTTGCCGTTGGTGGCGAGGCCGAGGATGGTCATCGCCTCCTGCTTGAGCTTCGCCGCCTCGGCCGGGTCCAGCGGCTGCACGTCGCTGCCGACCTGGTGCTGCTTCAGCACCAGCGTGCCGTCATCGCTCCAGCCGGCACGGTCGATCGAGGAGGGCTTGCCGTCGCGGCTGGCCATGTGCTGCTGCACGATCGCCCACGGCTTGCCGTCCTTGTAGGCATAGTCGGTGCTGGTGAAGCCGTCCTTGGTGTACTCGACCAGCTCGCGGATGAACTGGATCTGGCCGTCCTGGCGGAACAGCTGCCAGCCGCGCGAGGCGTCCTTCTCCAGCTTGGTGCCGTGGTTGACCTTCATCGCACCGAGCTGCTTCTGCACGTCGTCGAATGCGGCCAGCAATTTTTCCCCGGGGGTCTGCTCGGCGACCAGCTGGATCGACACCGCGTCGTTCTGGCTGCCCTTGGCCAGCACCGGCGCCTGGATCGGCATCACGTACTGGCGCTCGCCGTCGGTCAGGATCGCCTGCACCACGTACAGGTCGTTCGGCTTGACGTCGGCGGGGTTGAAGGTGAGCTTGAACGGCTGCGGAAAGCTGCCGGCCGGCGAGGTCTTGGTGGCCAGCGGCGCGGAGCCGACCGCGGTGGAGGAGACATCGACCAGGTTAAGCACCAGCGTTGCCTTGTCCGAAGGCTGCGGCGTACCTGCGCGCAGGGAGATCGTGCCGCTGACTTCGCTGGGGATCGATACCTTGGCCGCACTTTCGGCGTTGGCGGGACCGCCGTTTGCGGCCTGATCCGACGACGAACCTTGGCAGCCGGCGAGGGCCAGCGCAGCAACCGATACCAGCGACAAAACCGTCTTGCGCATGCCAGAAACCTCTTTATGCGTGAAATCGACACGTGGTCGCGCGGGCCTGGTGGCGCCACGACTCTACGCGGGGGAGCCTGCAAGCATATCGCAAAAAAGCGGGCGCGGAAAAGTCAATCCCCGCCCGCCCGCCGTGCGCGCGCGTACGCTGCATGCCGGCGCTGCAGCGCTTTCAGCGTCGATGCAAGGCGCGATGGGCGATGTCGCGGCGGTGAAACGCACCCTCCCAGCGCAGCCTGCCGACCGCCGCATAGGCGCGCTCGCGCGCCGCGGCAAGATCGCTGCCCAGCGCACACACGCAGAGCACGCGCCCGCCCGACGTCACCACGCGACCCTGCGCGTCGCGGGCGGTGCCGCCGTGGAACACCTTCACGTCGCCATCGTCGATGTCGTCCAGGCCCGCGATCGAATCGCCCGTGCGCACGCGTCCGGGGTAACCGGCGGCGGCCATCACCACGCCAATGGAGGGGCGGCTGTCCCAGCGCGCGCGGGTCTGCGCCAGATGGCCGTCCAGCGCGGCGTCGATCAGCTCGACCAGATCGGACTTCAGCCGCAACAAGATCGGTTGGGTTTCCGGGTCGCCGAAGCGCACGTTGAACTCGATCACCTTCGGCGCGCCGGACTTGTCGATCATCAGGCCGGCGTAGAGGAAGCCGATGAACGGCGCGCCCTCGGCCGCCATGCCGCGCAGGGTCGGCTCGATCACTTCCTTCAGGATGCGCTGCTCGACCTCCGGCGTGACCACCGGCGCCGGCGAGTACGCGCCCATGCCGCCGGTGTTCGGACCGAGGTCGCCCTCGTCGCGGCGCTTGTGGTCCTGGCTGGAGGCCATCGGCAACGCGTGGCTGCCGTCGCTCATCACGATGTAGCTGGCCTCCTCGCCGTCGAGGAATTCCTCGATCACCACCCGCGCCGAGGCGTCGCCGAACGCGTGCGCGCCGAGCATGTCGTGCAGCGCCAGTTCCGCATCGGCCAGGGTCAGCGCCACCACCACGCCCTTGCCGGCAGCGAGGCCGTCGGCCTTGATCACGATCGGCGCGCCCTGCCGGCGTACGTAGGCCAGCGCGGGATTGAGTTCGGTGAACACCGCGTAGTGCGCGGTGGGGATGTTGTGCCGCTGCAGGAAATCCTTCGCGAACGCCTTGGAACCTTCCAGCTGCGCGGCGATCGCGCGCGGCCCGAAGATGCGCAGGCCGGCGGCGCGGAACTTGTCGACCACGCCGGCCACCAGCGGCACCTCGGGGCCGACCACGGTCAGCCCGACCTTCTCGCGTTTCGCCAACTGCAGCAGGCCATCGAGGTCGTTCATCGCGACCTCGGCGTTGCGCACGCCCGGTTCGCGCGCGGTACCGGCGTTGCCGGGGGCCACGATCACCTCGTCGACCTGCACGGACTGCCCGAGCTTCCACGCCAGCGCGTGCTCGCGTCCGCCGCTGCCGATGACCAGAACCTTCATTGCCGCACTCCCGCTCGCCACCCGGCGCAGTCGCCCATTGTAGCGGCAGCGATCCGCCGCCCGGGCGTCAGCCTGGCGGTTGCAGCAGCGCCAGCAGTGCCGCGCGCGGCAGCTTGCCGGTTTCGTTGCGCGGCAAGGCGGCCACCCGCTTCAGCGGGCGTGGCAGGAACAGCGGATCGATCGCGCGACGCAGCGCGTCGAGGATGGCGTGCTCGTCCAGCTCCGGCGCCACCACCAGCGCGGCGATGCGGTGCACGCCGAGCGCGTCGCCGTCACCGTGCTGGAACACCACGCCGTCGCGCACGCCGGGAATCGCCAGCAGGCGGCGGGTGAGGTCGGCCAGCGAGGCGCGCTTGCCGGCGATCTCCAGCATGTCGGCATGCCGTCCGCACAGGCGGAAACGGCGGCCGTCGCGCGACAGGCTGACCAGGTCGGCCAGGCTGACCGGCGCGCCGAGCTGCGGCGCCTCGACCGCGGTGCCATCGGGTTGCGGGTGCAAGGTCACGTCGTCGTACAGCAGCCAGTCTTCGTCCACGGTGGGGCGGCGGCTGGCGAACACGCAGGTTTCGGTGGAGCCGAACACTTCCAGCAGCGGCGCGGCGAAGCGCTGCTCGGCGGCGCGCGCCAGCCCGACCGGCAACGGCGCGGTGGCCGATACCATCGCCGCGACCGCCGGCAGCTCGATGCCCGAATCGATCAGCGCGCGCAGATGCACCGGCGTGGTCACCAGCACCCGCGGTGCCGGCACCGCGGCCAACGCGGCGGCCACGTCGGCGGGAAAGAACGGGCGGCCGGTGTGCACGCCGACATTGCCCAGCAGCGGCAACAGCACCGACATCTCCATGCCGTACATGTGCTGCGGCTGCACCGTGGCGACCAGCTCGAAGCGCTCGCCGACAATGGCGTGCAGCCGCGCCAGGTTGCCCGCGTTGCTGGCGTGGAAACTGCCCCAGGTCTTCGGGTTCGGCATCGGCGTGCCGGTGGAGCCGGAGGTGTAGCCGATCGCCACCACCCGGTCGGCCGGCAAGGTCGGCCAGGGCGCCTCGACGTACGCCGGTCGCGGCGCGTCGAACGACGGCAGTTGCTGATAACCGGGCGGCGCCGGGTCGAGCCGCTGATCGCCCAGCGCGTGGCACCCGGGGTGAGCCTTCATCACCTCGTCCACCGCCTGCGGCGCACGCGAGGACGGCAGCAGGTTGGCCTGGCCGCGCAACGCCACCGCGCAGAACGCGACCAGGAAGGCGTAGCGGTCCTCGCACAGGTTCACCACCGCCGGTGCGTGCGGCAGCGACGCCGCCACCGCGCGGACCTCGGCGAGGAAGTGTCCGGCGCTGATCGCCTCGCCCTCCCGCCAGGCCACCACGCGCGCCGGGTCCGCAGCCGCCAGCAAGGGCAGCAGCGGTGGAAGCTCGCGCTGGCGCGGGTCGTGGACGGTAACCAAACGGCTGTCTCCGTGGATGCTCAAATGGCGTGCGGCAGCATCGCGCCGCCACGCGGACGGTGGCGTGAATGCCCCGACGTGCGCTCCCCCCGCACGTTCAGGCGCGGATGATAGCGCCCGAAAGGGCGTCGCGAATCACCGTGGGGCTGGATTGGTCACCCAGCGGGGCATCCAGCAGGCCGTCCAGGGCATCGCCAAAATACTCGGCCACGGTCTGCGCGGCGCGGGCCGGCGGCTGCCCGTGCGGGTTGGCGCTGGTCGACACCAGCGCGCCGCCGAAGGCACGGCACAGTAACGCCGTCGGTTCGTGCGCGCTGACCCGCAGCGCGACGCCGGCATGCGCGCCGGCCACCCAGTCGGGCACCCATGCCGAGCGCGGGAAAATCCACGTGTACGGCCCCGGCCAGCTGGCGCGCACCTGCCGCAGCACCGCATCGGGCACCGCCGCGAAGTCGATGCAGGGTTCGACCTGGCTGAAGTCCGCCGCGATCAGCAGCACGCCCTGCGTCGACGGGCGCTGCTTCAGCGCGAACACCCGCTCGAACGCGCCGCGGTCGAACGGATCGCAGCCGAGGCCGAACACCGCCTCGGTCGGATAGGCGAGCACGCCGCCGCCATGCAGCAGTGCAGCAGCGGCATCGACTTCGTCGAGCGTGAAACGCTGCAGCATCAGGCGCCGGCCTTGCCGGCAAGAGACTTCTTCGCCGCGGTCTTCTTCGTGGCGGTTTTCTTCGCCGCGGCTTTTTTCGCGGCCGTCTTTTTCGCCGGCGCCTTCTTCGTCGCGGCCTTCTTCACTGCGGCCTTCTTCGCCGGCGCGGCCTTCTTCGCGGCGGCTTTCCTGGTCGCCGTCTTCTTGCCGAAGCGGCCCTTCTTCACCGGCGCGGCGGCAAGCAGTTCGAGGCACTGTGCCTCGGTCAGCAGCTTCGGTTCCTGCTCCTTCGGGATGCGTGCGTTCTTCTCGCCATCGGTGATGTAGGCGCCGTAGCGGCCGTTGAGCACCTGCACGCCGTTGCCGAAATCGAGAATCATCCGGTTGGCCAGCATCTCCAGCTTGTCGGCCACCAGTTGCAGCGCACGCGGCAGTTCGATCGTGTACGGATCATCCTCGGGCTTGAGCGAAGCGTAGGTGCTGCCCTGCTTCACGAACGGGCCGAAACGGCCGATGCCGACGCTGACCTCGTCGCCGTTGTCCGCCTGGCCGAGCTGGCGCGGCAGCTTGAAGAGCTCCAGCGCCTCGGCCAGGCTGATCGTGTGCATGCTCTGGCCCGGGCGCAGCGAGGCGAACTGCAGTTTCTCGTCGCTGTCCTTGTCGCCGATCGCGGCATACGGCCCGAAGCGGCCCAGCCGCACGAACACCGGCTTGCCGGTCTTCGGATCGCTGCCCAGTTCGCGCGCACCGGTGGCCTCGCTGCGGTCGACCGACTCGGCCTTCTCGTCCACCTGCTGCTTGAACGGCAGCCAGAAGCGCTGCATCAATGGCACCCAGGCTTCCTCGCCGCGACTGACCGCGTCGAGCTCGTCCTCCAGCTTGGCGGTGAAGTCGTAATCGACGTATTGGGTGAAGTGCTGGGTGAGGAATTTGCTCACCGCGCGACCCACGTCGCTGGGCTTGAAGCGGCGGCTGTCGAGGAACACGTATTCGCGGTTCTGCAGTACCTGGATGATGCTGGCGTAGGTCGACGGGCGGCCGATGCCATGTTCTTCCAGCGCCTTGACCAGGCTTGCCTCGGAGTAGCGCGGCGGCGGCTCGGTGAAGTGCTGGTCGGCGACGATCTCATGCAGCGGCACCGCCTCGCCTTTCGCCAGCCGCGGCAGGCGGCGGCCTTCATCGTCGTCCTCGGCGGTCTTCTGGTCGCGGCCTTCCTCGTATACGGCCAGGAAGCCGGGATCGACCACGGTGGTGCCGCTGGCGCGGAACGAGGCGTCGCCACCGGGGGCGTCCGGCAACGCGAACTCCACCGTGACGGTGTTCAACGTGGCATGGATCATCTGGCAGGCGACGGTGCGCTTCCAGATCAGCTCGTACAGCTTGCGCTGGTCGTCGTTGAGGAAGGCGGCCACCGATTTCGGCGTGTGCATCGCCGAGGTGGGGCGGATCGCCTCATGCGCTTCCTGCGCATTCTTCGACTTGGTCTTGTATACCTGCGCCGCGTCCGGCAGCGCCTTCGCGCCGAAGTCGCGGGCAATCAGCTGGCGCAGCTCGGCCATCGCGTCGTCGCCGAGCATGGTCGAGTCGGTACGCATGTAGGTGATCAGGCCGACGTTGCCCTCGTCGCCCAGCGCCACGCCTTCGTACAGGCCCTGCGCCACCTTCATCGTGCGGCTGGTGGTGAAGCCGAGCTTGCGCGCGGCCTCCTGCTGCAGGGTGGAGGTGGTGAACGGCGCGGCCGGGCGGCGCTTGCGCTCCTTCGAGGTGACGTCGCTGACCGTGAGCTGGCCGCGTGCGGCCTGCTTCAGCGCCGCACGCGCGGCTTGGGCATCGGCTTCGTTGGTGAGGTCGAACTGCTCGAACTTCTTGCCGTTGAGACGCGACAGCCGCGCACTGAAGTCGCCTTCGACGTGCTTGAGCTGCGCTTCCACGGTCCAGTACTCGCGCGCCTTGAACGCCTCGATCTCTTCCTCGCGCTCGACGATCATGCGCAGCGCCGGCGACTGCACGCGGCCGGCGGAAAGCCCGCGCTGCACCTTGCGCCACAGCACCGGCGACAGGTTGAAGCCGACCAGGTAGTCCAGCGCGCGGCGCGCCTGCTGCGCGTCGACCAGGTCGTGCGAGAGCTGGCGCGGCGCGGCCACCGCGGCCTTGATCGCCTTCGGCGTGATCTCGGAGAACACCACCCGGTGCAGCTGCTTGCCCTTGGTCAGGCCGCGCTCCTTCAGGATCTCGCTGATGTGCCAACTGATCGCCTCGCCTTCGCGATCCAAGTCGGTCGCCAGATAGATGTCGTCAGCCTCCCGGGCCGCCTTGGCGATCGCGTCGACGTGTTTCTGGTTGCGCTCGATCACCTCGTAGGCCATCGCGAAACCGTGCTCGGTGTCGACCGCGCCCTCCTTCGGCTTCAGGTCGCGCACGTGACCGTAGGATGCGAGGACCTGGAAGTCCTTGCCGAGGTATTTGTTGATCGTCTTGGCCTTGGCCGGTGATTCGACGATGAGCAGGTTTTTTGCCATGAAGCGGGATATCCAAAAGTGAACCACCGGCGCTTCCGTGCCGGACATATATATAGTTGAAACCACGCCATGGCTTCGGCTGTCAAGCCCGCAGGGACGTGGGCATGACCTGGTAGGCGTTGCCCGACCGGCGTTCGATGCGCCCGTCCAGTTCCAGCATCAGCAGCATCGAGGACAGTGCCGCGGCCGACAGCTCGGTGCGCTGCACAAGTTCATCCATTGTCGCCGGTTCGTGGCCAAGTGCGGACAACAATCGTCGATAATCGGCGTCCGCCGCGGTCGCCGTCGTGACGGTTCCGACCTCCTCGCCACCCAGCCGAGCGGCCAGTTCGAGGCCCAGTGAACGCGCCGCGGGGGCCAGCAATTCGACGATTTCCGCCGCGCATTCCACCAGTCGCGCGCCATCGCGGATCAGCCGGTGGCAGCCGCTGGCCAGCGGATTGTGGATCGATCCTGGCAGCGCGAACACCTCGCGGCCCTGCTCGGCGGCCAGTCGCGCGGTGATCAGCGAACCCGAACGCAGCCCCGCCTCGACCACCAGCACCCCCAGCGCCAGCCCGGAGATGATCCGGTTGCGGCGGGGGAAATGGTCGGCCCGCGCCGCCGTGCCGGGCGGAAATTCGCTGACCAGCGCGCCGTGTTCGACCAGGCGCCGGGCCAACGCGTGGTGTTTGCGCGGATACACCCGATCGGGCCCGGTACCGATCACCGCCAGCGTCTTCGCGCCGGCATCCAGTGCGGCGGCGTGTGCCGCGCCGTCGATGCCGTCGGCCATGCCGCTGGTGATCGTGAAACCCGCCTCGGCCAGCGTACGGGCAAACGCCCGCGCGTGCGCCATGCCGCTGGCGCTGGCTGCGCGCGCGCCGACGATGGCCACCTGCGGATGCAGCAGCAGGCTCGCATCGCCCGCCACGAACAGCACCGCCGGCGGCTGCGGGATGTGCTCCAGTTGCGGCGGGAAATCCGCATCCGTGCACCGCAGCAGCCGGTGGCCGGGCTCGGCCAGCCAGGCCAGGTCCTGCGCCAGGCGCGCCTCGTCCGGGTGCTCCAGCCAGGCCAGCGCGGCGGAATCGAGCCCGGCACCGTCACGGCGCAACTGCGCCAGCGCGGCATGGATGTCGCCGTCGCCGCGATCCAGCCACTGGCGCAGGCCGCCGGGACCGAGCCCGGGCGTGCGCAGCGCGGTCAGCCAGGCGCGGTGGTCGTCATCAGGGTGCGGATCATGCATGCCCGGGAGTGTACGCAGCGACCGCAGACGAAGACGGCGCGGTGGTGGCCGCGCCGTCGTGTAGGAGGATGCCGTTGCGATGGCCGCTATTCGGGCATGGTCAGCCGGCCGCCGGCGTGTACCGGGCGCAGGCTGTCCATCACCAGGCCGTAGCTGACCCGGTCGAAGGTGCGGAACACCATGACGTGGCCGACGTACTCGTCCGGCAGCTTGACCTTTTCGCCTACGCCGCGGTTCCAGCTGTTGCTGGCCACATCGTCGTGGATGGTCTCGCCGGGCTCGAAGATCGAGAACGTGGTGCCGTTGTCGACGCCGTCGCGGGCACCCACCGAGAGCAGCACCACCTGGCGCGAACCCGCCGCGCGCAGGGCGTCGGCGAAACCGATCACCTTGGCGTCGGCCGGCAGCGACTTCGGCGCATGCGGGTAGTAGTACGCGTCGTACGGATGCTCGTCGATCGGCATGATGCGGTCGCCGCTGCGGATCTCGCGGGTGGAGTCGAGCAGCAGCAGGGTGGCCGGATCACCGGTGCGCAGGGTCTCGGCGGTGCCGATCACCGTCACCTCGACGCCGAGGTCGTCGCCCTTGCCATAGTGGCCGTCGTTGCGCGAATCCTCGCGCCACGGCGCATTGACCATTGCCGCGTTGCTGTCCAGGCCGTGCGCCACCAGGTCGGCATCGGCCGGATCGTTCTGGTCGAAGCCGCGGAACACGTGGCTGGGCCGCACGATCGCCCAGCGCTGGCCCGGCTCGCCCTGCAAGCCGCGCACGTAAAGGTTCTGGCCGACGGCGCCGCGCAGGCGGTTCTCTTCCAGGCCGACCACGTAGGGCGCGGAGCTGACCGCGTTGGAATCCATCACCCGCATGTCTTTCAGGAACATCTTCAGCTGGCTGAGCGGAATCGCCGGCACCGCCTCGCCTTCGCGATGCACGCCGGGCTCCAGCCGCAGGCTCGGGCCGTTGATGAAGGACAGGTTGAGCACGTCGCCGGGATAGATCAGGTGGGGATTGCGCACCTGCGGGTTGGCCTGCCAGATCTCCGGCCACAACCACGGCTTGGCCAGGAATTTGGCGGAGATGTCCCACAACGTGTCGCCACGGCGAACGGTGTAGCTGTCGGGGTGATTGGCACGCAATTGCGCGCCCGCGGCATAGACGGTCAGGGTGACCAGCATGCCGGCCAGCAACACGATTGTCTTTCTGATCATTGGCGGGAATCCCCCTTCCCCAGATGCTCGGTCGAGTGTAACCGAATGGTTAACCCGCGCAACCGGCGCGGGTTGGCGAAAATCGTCTGCGCTCGCGTGCTTGCCGACGTACAATGATGCACATTCTAGATCGCGTCGGGGTGGGATTTTTACCAAGTCGCCCGCACTTTCGACGCCGAGGTGATGCCATGTCCGTACTTTCCATCCTGGAGTTCCCCGACCCGCGCCTGCGCACCCGCGCCGCGCCGGTCACCGCGTTCGACGCGAAGCTGAAGCAGTTCGTGGCCGACATGTTCGAAACCATGTACGCGGCCAACGGTGTCGGCCTGGCCGCCACCCAGGTCAACGTGCACCAGCGGGTGCTGGTGGCCGACATGAGCGAGGGGCGCAACCAGCCGCTGGCGCTGATCAATGCCCAGCTGCTGGAAAAGGATGGCTCGCAGGTCTACCAGGAGGGCTGCCTGTCGTTTCCCGGCTTGTACGCCGACGTCACCCGCGCGCTGAAGGTGAAGGTCAAGGCGCAGGACGTGGACGGCAAGGAGATCGTGGTGGAAGCCGAAGGCCCGCTGGCGGTGTGCATCCAGCACGAGATGGACCATCTCGACGGCAAGGTCTTCGTCGATTACCTGTCGCCGCTCAAGCGCAGCCTGCTGCTGAAGCGGCTCGACAAGCAGCGCAAGCAGGCGGCGGGTGCTTGAGTAGCGCCGGCCTGCGGCTGGCCTTTGCCGGCACCCCCGAATTCTCCGTGCCCTGCTTCGAGGCGTGCCGCAACAGCGGCGCGGAGCTGGTGGCCGTCTATACCCAGCCCGACCGCCCGGCCGGCCGCGGCCGCAAGCTGGCGCCCAGCCCGGTCAAGCAGGCCGCACTGGCCGCCGGGGTGACCGTGGAACAGCCCGAGTCGCTGAAATCCGCCGAGGTGCAGCAGCGGCTCGCCGATTACCGCCCCGACCTTTTGGTGGTGGTCGCCTATGGCCTGATCCTGCCGCGCAAAGTGCTCTCGATCCCCCGCCTGGGTTGCTGGAACGTGCACGCAAGCGTGCTGCCGCGCTGGCGCGGTGCCGCGCCGATCCAGCGCGCAATCCTCGCCGGCGACGCCGAGAGCGGGGTCGACCTGATGCAGATGGAGGCCGGCCTCGATACCGGTCCGGTGCTGTTGCGGCGGCGCACCCCGATCCGCCGCGACGACACCGGCGGCTCGCTGCACGACCGCCTCGCCGCGCTGGGCGCCGAGCTGCTGGCCGAGGGCCTGCGCCGTACCCTGGCGGGCGAGACGCTGGTCGCCACGCCGCAGCCGACCGACGGCGTGACCTACGCGCACAAGCTGGACAAGGCCGAGGCGAAGCTCGACTTCCGCCGCCCGGCCATCGAGCTGGAACGCCAGGTGCGCGCATTCGACCCGTGGCCGGTAGCCGAGGCGGAGATCGCCGGCGAATCGCTGCGGATCTGGGCCGCGCGCGCCATCGAAGTGGACCACCATGCCGCCCCGGCCAGCGTGCTGGCGGCCGGGCGCGAAGGCATCGACGTCGCCTGCGGCAGCGGCGCCCTGCGCATCACCGCGGTGCAGCGCGCCGGCGGCAAGCGCATCGGCGCGACGGACTACCTCAACGCCCGCCCCGACCTGCGCCCGCGCCCGTGAAAACCGATACCCGCGCCCTCGCCGCCAGGGGTCTGGCCGAGATCGCCCTGCGCGGCGCCTCGCTGCGCGAAGTGATGGAGCGCAACGCGCCGAGGTTGGCCGATCCGCGCGACCGCGCGCTGCTGATGGCCCTGCTCAGCGAAGGCGCGCGCTGGTGGCTGCGCTTCGACCCGGCCATCGACGGCCTGCTGGAGAAATCCCTGCGCCCCAAAGACCCGGCGGTGCATGCGCTGCTGGTGCTGGGGCTGGTGCAACTGGAAATCCTCGAACTGCAGGATTACGCCGCCGTGGCGGCCACCGTGGAGGCGGTGCGTGCGCTGAAGCGCCCGCAGCTCGCCGGCCTGGTCAATGCCGTGCTGCGCCGCTGGCAGCGCGAACGGACCGCGCGGCTGGCCGCGCTCGACGCCAACCCCGCCACCCGCCACGCCCACCCCGCCTGGCTGGCCGCGGCGCTCGAACGCGACTGGCCGCAACAGGCCGCCGCGGTGATGGCGGCCGACAACGGCGAGCCGCCACTGATGCTGCGGGTCAATCGCCGGCGCTGCCAGCGCGACACGCTGATCGGCCAACTGCAGGCTGCCGGTCACGCGGCCAGCGCCCACCCGTGGCTGGCCAACGCGCTGGTGCTGCCGCACAGCACCGACGTCACCCGGCTGCCCGGCTTCGACGCCGGCCACTTCGCGGTGCAGGACGGTGCCGCCCAGGTCGCCGCCGACCTCGCCGAGCTGCGCGACGGCCTGCGCGTGCTGGATGCGTGCGCCGCGCCCGGCGGCAAGGCCTGCCATCTGCTGGAGCGCGCCGAGATCGACCTCACCGCGCTGGAGTTCGAACCCGCGCGCGCCGAACGCATCCGGCAGAACCTGATGCGGCTGCGGTTGGACGCGAAGATCGTGGTCGGCGACGCCGGCGTGCCCGCGCGCTGGTGGAAGGGCCAGCTGTTCGACCGCATCCTGGTCGATGCCCCATGCTCGGCAACCGGCGTGCTGCGCCGGCGACCGGACGTGCGCCTGCACCGGCGCGAGAGCGATATCGCCGCGATGGGCGCGCAGCAACGGCGCATCCTCGCCGCGCTGTGGCCATTGCTGGCGCCGGGCGGGCGGCTGGTCTACATCACCTGCTCGGTGCTGCGCGCGGAGAACGAGGCCGTGGTCGGCACGTGGCTGGCGCAGCAAGCGGATGCCCAGGCCGTGCCGCTCAGCCTGCCGATCGGCCAGGCCGCCGCGGTGGGCTGGCAGATCCTGCCCGGCGACGGCGATCTCGACGGCATGTATTACGCGGTGGTGCACAAGCGCGGCTGAGCACCTCGCGGCCGCGCCGCCACAGGGCGGGGCTGTGCGGGATCGCGCCGGCCGTTTATGCTTGCCCTCCCTGTCCCCGCAGCGGAACTCCCTTCATCGTGAATCCCCCGGTGCCCTTGTCCCGCGCCCGTCCGTTGTGGTTGCGCGATGCCCGTTGGGAGCTGGTCGTGTTCGGCGCGTTCGCCTTGCTGGTGCTCGGTGCCGGGCTGGGGTTGCGCGATCCGTGGCCTTCGGACGAACCGCGCTTCGCGCTGGTCGCGCAATGGATGGTCGAGCACGGCCAGTGGCTGTTCCCGCACCGCGGCCACGAGCTGTACCCGGACAAGCCGCCGGTGTTCATGTGGCTGCAGGCGCTCAGTTACTACCTCACCGGCCATTGGCGCATCGCCTTCCTGCTGCCCTCGCTGCTCGCCGCGCTGGGCGCGCTGGCACTGGTCTACGACCTGGCTCGGCGGCTGTGGGGTCACCGCAGCGCGCTGCTGGCCGCGGCCACGCTGCTGGTCACGATCCACTTCACCTACCAGATGCGCAACGCGCAGATCGACCCGCTGCTGCTGGGCTGGATGACGCTGGCCAACTACGGCCTGCTGCGCCATCTGCTGCTGGGGCCGTGCTGGCGCTGGTTCGCCGTGGGCTGTTTCTTCGCCGGCGTGGGCGTGGCGACCAAGGGCGTGGGCGTGCTGGCCCTGCTGATGCTGGTGCCGTACATGGTCGCGCGCCGCGGCCACTGGCGGCACCTCGCCCTGCCCACCGGCGGCTGGCGCTGGGCCGGCGGGCTGGCGCTGTTCTTCGTGGCGATCCTCGGCTGGCTGCTGCCGATGCTGCTGATCGCCCATGCCGACGGCGACCCGCAGCACGCCGAGTACGTGCAGAACATCCTGTTCGGGCAGACCGTGCACCGCTACGCCACGCCCACCGGCCATATCCATTCGCCGTTCTACTTCCTCGGCATCATAGTGGTCGACTGGCTGCCGCTGTCGCTGCTGCTGCCGTGGGCGCTGCCGGCGTGGTGGCGCCGGCTGAAACGACGCGATGCGCGTTTCCTGCTGCCGCTGGGCTGGGCCGTGCTGGTGCTGCTGTTTTTCTCGCTCAGCCCCGGCAAGCGCGACGTCTACATCCTGCCGGCGCTGCCGATGGTGGCGCTGGCGCTGGCGCCGCTGCTGCCCGGCCTGTTGCGCCGGCGCGGCGTGCGCATCGCGGTGTTCGCGCTGACCGTGCTGCTGGCCGGCACGCTGGCCGCCGCCTCGGCGCTGGCGATCCATCGCCACCCGGCCTGGGCGCTGAAGATAGAACAGAGCCTGGACCCGCGGATCTGGTGGATGCTGCTGGCCATCGGCGTGGCCGGCCTCGCCATCGCCGCGCTGACGCGGGTGCGCCGCGCGCCGCTGGGATGGCTGCTGTTCGCCGGCGTGCTGTGGAGCGTGTATGGGGTGTGGGGCTATCCGCTACTCAACGGCGACCGCTCGGCGCGCGACGTGATGGTCGAGGCGCGCGCCATCGCCGGCCCGCAGGCCACGATCGGCCTGCTCGCGTGGAAGGAGCAGAACCTGCTGATGGCGCAGGGCCCGGTGACCGAGTTCGGCTTCCGCAAACCGTGGCCGCGGCAGTACGCCGAGGCGATCGCCTGGCTCGAGGGCGATCCCGCGCAACGCTGGATCTTCAGCCTGGACGAGGCGATGGGCGCTTGCGTGGATCGCGCGCGGGCGATCCATGTCGGCCACGCCAACCGCCGCGAGTGGTGGATGTTCAGGCACGACGCGGTAATACCCGGGTGCATCCCGCGTACCGCAGGCGACGACGACGAATGAACCGCACCACTTCCTCTCCACGCCGCCCAGCCTGTCTCGCGGCGGTCTTCGCGAGTGTGACGCGCGCATGACCGATACCCGCCTCGCGCAGGTGTTCGCGCGCCCCGGGCCGGCGTGGACAGTGTCGATCCTGCTGGCCCTGATGCCGCTGTCGTTCTCGATCGACTGGGGGATCAAGGCGCTGCCGCCGGCGCTGCTGTTCCTGCTTGGACTGGCGCTGGTGGCGAGCACCGCCTCGATCCGGCGCAGCTATCGCGCGGCGTGGCCGCCGGTGGCGGTGGCGCTGGCGATGATCGGATTCGTGATCTTCAACGTGCTGCTGCACGACCTGGGCTGGCGACCGCTGGATCGCCCGGCGCACATTCTGCTGTTCCTGGTGGTGGCGGCGTGCTTCAGCCTGCCGTTGCGGATGCGCGTGGTGTGGGCCGGTTTCAGCCTCGGCGCCATCGTGCTGGGCGCGGCCGCCGTGGTGCAGGCCTACGCGCTCGGCATCGACCGTCCGCACGGCCTCAATGGCGGCCCGTCGGCCTCGATCGAACTGGCCACGGTGTTGCTGGGCCTGTCGACGATGGCGCTGGTGCAATTCCTGGCGCGCGGCACGGGGCGCCGGGAACGCTGGCTGCATCTGGTGGCGATGGGCTGCGCCATGTACGGCGCGCTGCTGACCCAGAGCCGCGGCCCGCTGCTGGCATTTGCGCCGGTGTTCCTGCTGCTGGTGCTGCTGCACGCGCGGCGCTGCGGACACTGGCGCTCCAGCCTGCTGCTGGTCGGTGCCGTGTCTGTGGTGGCCGGGACCGTCACCTTCGGCATGCGCGGCGAAATGGTGGAGCGGTTCCAGGCCATCGCGCCGGAGGTCACCCGCTTCGACCATAGCCAGGCCACCCGCGGCGCCGTGATCGAGCGGCTGGAGATGTGGCGCACCGCGGCGCGCGCCTTCGGCGAACACCCGCTGGTGGGCATCGGCGTGGGCCAATTCGACGCGTATACGCGCGAGGAGGTCGCCGCCGGCCGCAGCCATGCCGCGATCGAACGCTACAACCAGCCGCACAACGAGTATCTGGAAGCGGCCGCCACCGGCGGCGTGCCAGGTCTGCTGGTGCTGCTGGCGGTGTTCCTGGTGCCGCTGCGCTACTTCAGCCGGCGCGTGCTGGATGCGGACGACGAAGTAGCGCTGCCGGCCGCCGTCGGCGTCGGCGTGATCGCCTTGTACATGCTCTGCGCGCTCACCGACGCGGTGTTCTACCGGGTGATGACGCAGTCGTTCTATTTCTTCGTGGTGCTGGGGCTGGCGCTGCGACTTGCCTGGCTGCGCCACCGCGAGCCGCCGCGGGTGGCCGCGGCCTGACCGAGGCGGACGACTGTCCTACGCAGTGGCGGCGGCCGGTGGCGCGGCCACGTGACCCACGTGCATCGATGGCCGCAACGGGGTCGGTGCAACGACCGCGCGCAGGTCGAGCGGCGCGACGGCAAACTCGTCGCGGTACTGCTCGACGCCGCGTTCGCAACGAACGAGGTTGCGCTGCCGCGTCTCGGCCAGGATGCGGTCGTTGGGGTTGTCCACCAGGTGCTTGCGGGTGGGGTGGTAGAGATGGACCGCCAGCGCGCCCAGGCGCAGGTCGCGGCGCAGCAGCCCGGCGTGGAAGGCGCGCACGGCCAGTTCGGTATCCTCGCGACCCCAGCCGGTCATCGCTTCGTTGAAACCGTTGAGGCGCAACAGGTCGTCGCGCCAGAAACCCATGTTGCAACTCTTGATGCCACGCTGGCGCATGCTCGGACGGGCGAACAGATGGGCGAGCAGCGGGAGGCGCACGGTGTGGCGGCGACGGTCGATGCCGCGGCGGAAGAAATCCGGAAAGGTCGGCCCGCGGCCCAGCATCTCCTGCACCGAGCGGGCATCGGTGAGCACGCGCGAACCCTGGGTGAAGCAGCCGCGCCGGGCGAAGCGGCGATGGTCGGCGATGAAATGCCGCTCGACCACCATGTCGCCGTCGAGCAGGATGATGTAGTCGCCCTGCGCGGCGGCGATTGCGCGGTTGCGCGCGCGACTCATGCGCGCGCCGTCGTCGGGCTGCCACAGGTGCACCAGCCGCACCGGATAGTCGTGCGCCAGGCGTCGCAGCAGTTCGCTGGTGGCCGGGCGCGAGCCGTCGTCGGTGACGATCACCTCGTGCGGCAGTTCGGTCTGGCTGGCCAGCGCGCGCAGCACCAGTTCCAGCGCCTCGGGCCAGTTATAGGTGATCACGGCAACACTGATGCGCATGGCATGCCCCCCACAGCGGTACATGAAGACTGCATTGGATGCGGCCTCCGGCCGCTGGCGGACGCGATGTTCCGCTTCCATGTCTCGCGTCGGACGATCCGCGCCGATATCCGGCTTGCGGCGAACCTGACGCTGACTGTGGGCGCCCTGCGCCCCTTACGCCGTCCCACGGCAACCGCTCCAGGAGGCTGCGGCGTCCGGAATCCCTCCAATCGCACGCCAGCCACGGAATTCACTCCGCATTCACAGCATAACGCAGCGGCGGACCACTCGCATGATTCGGCTAGAATCGCCGCCATGCCCGCGTTTCCCCTGACCCTCGCCGTGATCACCCGCAACGAGGCGGCCCACATCGCCCGCTGCCTGGACAGCGTGCCGTTTGCCGCCGAGAAACTGGTCGTCGATTGCGGCAGCGACGACGACACCGTGGCGATCGCGCAGGCGCATGGCGCGCGCGTCGTCCACCAGGACTGGCTGGGTTTCGGGCCGCAGCGCAATTTCGCCGCCGGCCAGTGCGCGCACGACTGGATCCTGGTCCTGGACGCCGACGAATACCTCGGCGGCGACCTCGCCGACGAACTGCAGCGGCGCCTGCCCGCACTGATGGCCGGCCACGCTGCCGCCGCGTACCTGCGCCGCAGCACGGTCTACATGGGCGCGCCGATGCGCTGGTACCGGCCAGCCACGGGCGAGCGCATGGCCCGCCTGTACCACCGCGGCCGCGCGCGCTGGAGCGATGCGCGCGTGCACGAATCGCTGCAGTTCGATGGCCCCGCGCCCACCCTGCGCGGCAGCTTCCTGCACACCAACAACCCGACCCTGGTGCACAAGCAGCTCAAGGTGCTGCAGTACGCCGAGCTGAAATGCCGCGACTGGCTGGACAAGGGCAAGCCGGCGCGGATGTGGCAGGCGCCGTTCGTCTACGCGCTGGCTTTCCTCAAGGATTACCTGTTCCGGCTGGCCTGCCTGGATGGCTGGCGCGGCTTCGTGATCGCGCAGACCGCCGCCAGCTACGCGCTGTACAAGCGCATGCGCTACTACGAGATGACGCGCAACCCGGCATCCGTCGAACAGGCCGCCAGCGCGCTGCGCGCGCAGGGCGCGAGCATCGAATGAACAGTCCCAGACGCTATCTGATGTACGGCTCCGAGCGCTACGCGCTGGCCATCCTGCGCCCGCTGCAGGAGGCGGTGCGCGCCCGCGGCGGCGAGGCGGCGTGGTTTTTCGACGGCCCCGGCGCCGAGGATCTGGTCGAGGGCGAGCGCCTGCTCGACGTGGCCGGCGTGCGCGCATGGAAGCCCGACGCCGTGCTGACCCCGGGCAATCACCTGCCGCATTTCTTCACCGGCGTGAAGGTCGAGGTGTTCCACGGTTTCGATGCGGGCAAGCCGCGCCACATCTACATCCGCGGTTTCTTCGATCTGTACTGCACCACCGGTCCACGCGATACCGCCCAGTTCCAGGCGCTGGCGGACCGGCTCGGCCACTTCACGGTGACCGAGACCGGCTGGCCCAAGCTCGACCCGTTCATGCGCGAGATCGCCGGTCCGCTGCCGCCGGTGCGCCGGCCGCCGGTGATCCTCTACCACTCCACCTTTTCGCCGTCGTGGAGTGCCGCCGAGACGCTGTACGAGGAAGTGAAGCGGTTGTCGCGCGACGGTCGCTGGCACTGGATCGTCACCTTCCATCCGAAGATGAACCCGGAGACCACGGCGAAGTTCAAGGCGCTGCAGAACGAGTACCTCACCTTCGCCGAGAACGACAACATCCTGGAGCTGTTCCCGCAAGTCGACATGATGTGCTCGGATACCTCCTCGGCGCTCAACGAGTTCCTGCTCACCGGCAAGCCGGTGGTGACATTCAAGAACCGGCGCCCCGGGCCGCAGTTGCTCGACATCGACGACGCGAAGGACTTCGAGCCGGCGATCGAACGCGCGCTGGCGCGGCCGCCGGAACTGATGCAGGCGATCGCCGACTACGGCAACGCCATCCATCCGCGCCGCGACGGCCGCTCCAGCGAGCGCGTGCTTGACGCGATCGACGCCTTCCTCGCCCGCGGCGGTCGCAACCGCCGGCGCAAGCCGCTCAACCTGTGGCGCAAGCTGAAACTGCGTCGCCGCATCGGCTACTGGGGTCCGGCCTAGCGATGCCCTGATCCGGTCGCAGGCTAGAATCTCTCTCTCCCACCGCGAGTGCACCCCGTGCCGCCCAGCTCCTTCAGCCGTTCCGAACACCTGCGCGCGGTCTGGCCGTGGCTGCCGCTGTGGATGCTGGTGGCGCTGCTGGCGATCTTCGCGCACGGCCCGATGCCGCTGTATTCCACCCGCACGCTGGCGGTGGCCTGGGACATGTTCAGCCATGGCCAGTGGCTGGTGCCGCACATCAACGGCGCGCCGTACAGCGAGAAGGCGCCGCTGCTGTTCTGGCTGATCGAGGCCGGCTGGTTCGTGTTCGGCGTCAGCGACGTGTGGCCGCGCGTGCTGGAGGTGCTGTTCGGCGGCGCGCAGCTGGTGCTGGTGTCGCTGCTGGCGCGGCGGCTGTTCCCGCACCGGCCGTGGATGGCCAAGGCCGCGCCGTGGATGCTGCTGGCGTTCGGCTACGCGTTCCTGTTCGCCTTGCAGATCATGTACGACGTGCTGCTGGCGGTCTGGGTGCTGGCCGCGCTGCTGTGCCTTACGCCGAAGCCGCGACGGGTCGAACCGCGCTGGCTGCTGTTCGGTGTCTGCGTGGGGCTGGGGTTGCTGACCAAGGGCCCGGTGATGCTGCTGCACGTCGCCTTCCCGTGGCTGCTCGGGCCGCTGTGGAACGAATGGGCGCGCGAGCATCGCGCGCGCTGGTACGGCTCCGGCGTGCTGTCGCTGTTGCTCGGCGGCGCGATGCTGCTGGCATGGGCGTTGCCGGCCGGCCTGGTCGGGGGGGACGCCTATCGCGAACGGCTGTTCTTCACCCAGACCGCAGGGCGCGTGGTCGACAAGCTGTCCGAAGGCAAGGATCTGCAGAACCACGCCGAACCGTTCTGGTTCTACGTGCTTTGGTTGCCGGTGCTGTTGTTCCCGTTCAGCGGCTGGCCGCGCGCGTGGGTGGCCGTGGCCGGGCTGCGCCGGCCGCTGGAATCGGGCCTGCGCTTCGCGCTGTGCTGGCTGGTTCCCGCATTCGTGGTGTTCTCGCTGATCAGCGGCAAGCAGCTGTATTACCCGCTGCCGGAGCTGGCCGGCGTGGCTCTGCTGATGGCCGGTGCGATCGCCGTGCTGCGCGAGCGCCGCGCCGCGCTGGCCAACCATTACGCGCTCGGCACCTGGCCGCTGGGCGTGGGGGGGATCGTCTTCGCGCTGCTGCTGTTCGCGCTGCCCATGCTGGTGGAGCACGCCGTCGTGCAGGGCGACTGGGCGCACACGGTCGCGCCGTACAGCCGCTACTTCAGCGTGATCTTCCTGCTGCTCGGCATCCTGCTGCTGATGCGCGGCCGCGGCGAGCTGCGCCGGCTGGCGGTGGCCGGGCTGATCGGCGTGTTCGCGCTGAATGCGCTGTTCACGCTGACCCTGTGGCCGCGCTGGGACCTGCGCCCGTCGGCCGAACTGCTGGGCCGCGCCGAGCAGGCCGGCCACCCGCTGGCCTTCATGGGCAGCTACGCCGGCGAGTTCCACTTCGCCGGCCGGCTGACCCGGCCGATCACCGAGCTGTACGGCGACCAGGCGCTGGCCGATTACGCACGCGCGCATCCCGATGCGCTGGTGGTCGACCGGCCGGACCACCTGACCCCGGCCGACCTGCGCTACGCCTTGCTGGCGCAGCCGTTCCGCTCGTCGTGGGTGGTGATCTGGACGGCCAGTTCGCTGGCCGATCTGCGCGCCGGCCACACGCCGCCGGAACCGGCACAGCCGACCCAGCTCTATCCGGCCGACGAACGCCGCTACCGCCTGCCTTGAACGCCCTGCTCGACAACCTGCGCCGCCAATGCGACGGCCCGCGCGATGGCGCGCTGCTGCGCTACTCGCTGGGCAGCGCCCTGCTTGATGCGGGCGACGCCGCCGGTGCGGTGGCAGCACTCGAACGCGCGCTGGAGTTCGACCCGACCTATTCGGCCGCGTGGAAACTGTTGGGCAAGGCCCGGCTCGCCAGCGGCGAGCTCGCCTCGGCGGCCGACGCCTGGCGTCGCGGCATCGCCGCCGCCGGCGCACGCGGCGACAAGCAGGCCGAAAAGGAGATGACCGTGTTCCTGCGCCGGCTGGAGAAATCGCCCGCGCCGGGCGACGCGGCTCAGTCCTGACGCCTCTCGTCGTCGTACGGACTGACCAGGCCCACCGCCGACCAGCGCTTGTACTGCCACTGGTACTGCGCGAACGCTTGCTCGACGCAATCCTGCACGCCGCGATTGAGCGCCGTGCAGGCGACCTGCGGGTCGGCATCGGCGATGCCGGGCGGCGCCTCGCGCAGGTGGATG
This sequence comes from Rhodanobacter sp. UC4438_H5, assembly GCF_052978405.1. Lineage (NCBI taxonomy): Bacteria > Pseudomonadati > Pseudomonadota > Gammaproteobacteria > Lysobacterales > Rhodanobacteraceae > Rhodanobacter > Rhodanobacter sp. UC4438_H5. The sequence goes on along the minus strand of NZ_CM129672.1, from coordinate 3,259,802 downwards.
CGGTAGCCCGCGCCGGCGGGCAAGCGTTCGGCGAAGGCGAACAGCACCGTGGCGCCGGTGCGTGCGGCCAGCCGCGGCAGCAGCACCATGGTCAGCGCATCGCGGCCGAAGAACGGCGCCAGCCGCCCCTCGCCCGCGCGCGGCTTCTGGTCAGGCAGGATGCCCACCGCGCCGCCGGCGGCCACGCGCTTGTACAAGGCGCGCACGCCGGCGCCGTCGGCGCGGATCTGCTCGGGTGCCAGCGCCCCGCGCACCTTGCGCAGCAGGCCCTCGATGGCGGCGATGCGCGGCGGCCGGTACAGGATCGCCATCGGCGTCTTGCGGCACAGCCAGTAGTTCAGCAACTCCCAGCAGCCCAGGTGCGGCGCGGCAATGATCACGCCCCTGCCCGCCGCCAGCGCGGCATCGAGCAGCGCCTCACCGCGCACCTCGCGCACCAGATCCAGCGCACGTTCGGCGCCACCGCCCCACACCTTGACGATCTCGGTGATCGACTTGCCGCTCTCGCCCATCACCTCGCGCAGCAGCTCGCGCTGGCGCACCGCGTCCGACAACGGCCGCGCGATCCGCAGGTTCACCGCGGTGTGATGGGCCGTGCGCCCCCCGCGCCACAGCACCAGCCGCCCCAGCCCCGCCCCGACGCCATGCAGCGCCCGCAACGGCAACAGCGCCAACAGGCGCAACAGCAGATAGATCATGTAGATGTCGAAACGCATGAGCGAAAGTGTAGCTGGGCCGGAAATGGGGAATCGGGAATGGGAATAGTCAGGCGCGCACCGGATGGGCTCGCCCGACTGCGTGGCATCAGCCGCCGGGCGCTATGCTTTTCCCATTCCCGATTCCCCAATCCCGGCCACCCCATGATCTCCCTCATCCAGCGCGTGACCTCCGCCAGCGTGCAGGTCGAGGACGAGACCGTCGGCGCGATCGACGCCGGCCTGCTCGCGCTGGTCGCGGTGCAGCCGGAGGATGGCGAGGCGCAGGCCCGGCGCATGCTGGAACGGTTGCTCGGCTACCGCGTGTTCGCCGACGATGCCGGCCGCATGAACCGCTCGCTGCGCGACACCGGCGGCGGCCTGCTGCTGGTCAGCCAGTTCACCCTGGCCGCCGACACCCGCTCGGGGATGCGCCCCAGCTTCACCCGCGCCGCCGCGCCCGAGCATGCGCGCCACTGGTTTGACTACCTGCTGGGACTGGCGCGGGTTGCCCATCCGAGGGTGGAAACCGGACGCTTCGGTGCCCATATGGTGGTCCAGCTGGTCAACGACGGCCCGGTCACCTTCTGGCTGGACACTGCCTGACCGAGGTGCCGCGCGGCACCCCGCAGACAGCGCCAACACCGCGGTCTGGCTCGAATTTTGCGTGTCGTCCGACGCGGCAGACGACAGAATTTTTCACTTGAAAACTGGTCAGAAAAGCAGCACATCGCTATAATGTCCGGTTCTTGCACCCCTTTGGCGGTCGGTCAATCCATGAACAGCAAAGCTCCCCATGAGCAACAGTCGGAAATCAAGGCACTCATCTCGAAGGGCCTGGAGCAGGGCTATCTGACCTACGCCGAGATCAACGATCACCTCCCCGACGACATCGTCGACCCGGAGCAGATCGAAGACATCATGGCGGTGCTCAAGGGCGTCGGCATCGAAGTCCATGACGCCGCGCCGGATACCGACACCATCTCCGACAGCGCCGCCCCCGGCGGCGGCCCGGGCGATGACGACTCCGCCGCCGAAGAGGCCGTGGCGCTGCTCTCCGCCGTGGACGCCGAAGTGGGCCGCACCACCGACCCGGTGCGCATGTACATGCGCGAGATGGGCACGGTCGAGCTGCTCACCCGCGAGGGCGAGATCGCCATCGCCAAGCGCATCGAGGAAGGCCTGGGCCAGGTGCAGACCGCACTGGCCAGTTTCCCGCTGACCATCGAGCTGCTGCTGGAGGAATACGACCAGCACCTGGACGGCAAGCGCCGCCTCAGCGAGATCCTGGCCGGCTTCCTCGACCTGGAGGAAGCCGCCGACCTCGCCCGCAAGGAGAAGGAAGCCGCCGCCGCCGAGGCCGCCGAGCTTGGCCTGGACGAGGAATCCGATGGCGACGACGAGGATTCCGACGACGCCAGCGAAGAGGAAGAAGCCGGCCCCACCGGTCCGGACCCGGAGGAGGTCAAGCGCCGCATGGAGCTGCTGCGCGAGTACTACGCCAAGTTCCAGAAGGCCGCGCCGAAAGCCGCCAGCATCACCGACAAGAAGATCGTCAAGCTGCGCGACCAGATGGCCGAGGAGTTCCTCAAGCTCAAGCTGCCCAGCGCGCTGATCGACGGTTTCGTGCGCAAGCTGCGCGAGGTCGTGGGCGACATCCGCCATCACGAGCGCGTGCTGCTGGACATCTTCGTCAAGCAGGTGAAGATGCCCAAGGCCGAGTTCATCAAGGCCTTCCCCAGCAACGAGGGCAACCTCGAGTGGGTCGCCGAGCTCAGCCGCAAGCGGCAGAAGTGGTCGCCGAACATCAAGATCTACCGCGAGGCGATCGACGCCGAGCAGGAGAAGCTGGCCGCGATCGAGCGCAAGCTGTTCCTGCCGCTGATCGACATCAAGGACATCAACCGCGCCATGGCCTCGGGCGAGGCCAAGGCCCGGCGCGCCAAGAAGGAAATGGTCGAGGCGAACCTGCGCCTGGTGATCTCGATCGCCAAGAAGTACACCAACCGCGGCCTGCAGTTCCTCGACCTGATCCAGGAAGGCAACATCGGCCTGATGAAGGCGGTGGACAAGTTCGAATACCGCCGCGGCTACAAGTTCTCGACCTACGCCACCTGGTGGATCCGCCAGGCGATCACCCGCTCGATCGCCGACCAGGCGCGCACCATCCGCATCCCGGTGCACATGATCGAGACGATCAACAAGTTGAACCGCATTTCCCGCCAGATGCTGCAGCAGTTCGGCCGCGAGGCGACGCCGGAGGAACTGGCCAAGGAAATGGAGATGCCCGAGGACAAGATCCGCAAGGTGCTGAAGATCGCGAAGGAACCGATCTCGATGGAAACCCCGATCGGCGACGACGAGGATTCCCACCTGGGCGACTTCATCGAGGACGGCAACGCCAGCTCGCCGATCGACTCGGCCACCGAGACCGGCCTGATGGAAACCGTGCGCGACGTGCTCGCCGGGCTCACCCCGCGGGAGGCCAAGGTGCTGCGCATGCGCTTCGGCATCGACATGAACACCGACCACACCCTGGAAGAGGTCGGCAAGCAGTTCGACGTCACCCGCGAGCGGATCCGCCAGATCGAGGCCAAGGCGCTGCGCAAGCTGCGCCACCCGAGCCGCTCCGAACAGCTGCGCTCGTTCCTCGACGTCGAGTAGGCGCACGCCAACGCACCACCGGAACAGCCCCGCCACGTGCGGGGCTTTCTTTTGCCCGGCCGCTCGCCGGCGATTTTCGATGCGGTTGAATCCGAATGGCCGCGCCCGCCGTATGCCTGTGACAGGGAGCATGTCCGATCGTCGGGCATGTGGCCCCGGTCGCCAGCGGAAAGTTGCGTATGATGGGTCCGGATCGCTCTGCCACCGAGGTGACGCCCTTTCGGGCGATACGACCCGTGCCTGCCGCCGTGAACCACGCCATGCCTGACGCACGTTACTGGTCGACGCAGATGGCCGCCGTGTCCGCGCAGCGTGACCGCGCGAGTTTCATGCGCATCTTCGATCACTTCGCGCCACGCCTGCAGCGCTACCTGCGCAACCTCGGCGTGCCCGAATCGATCGCCGACGAGCTGGTGCAGGAGGCCTTGCTGACGCTGTGGCGCAAGGCCGCGATGTTCGATCCGGCGCGCGCCAGCCTCGCCACCTGGCTGTATCGCGTGGCGCGCAACCTCTACATCGACCACGTGCGCAGGGAACCGCACTGGTCGCCGATCCAGGAAGGCCTGGACCAGCTCGACCAGCTCGAATCCGGCCGGCTCGACTCGCAGCCCGAATCCTCCTTCGACCAGGACCTGTTGAAGCAGGCCATCGATCAACTTCCCCCGGTGCAGGCCAAGCTGGTTCGCATGTGTTACCTAGAAAGCAAAAGCCACAGCGAGATCGCGCGGGAGCTGGACATGCCGCTGGGCTCGGTCAAATCCTCGCTGCGGCGCTCGTTCGCCAAACTGCAGGGCAGCATGAGGGGCGCGCGATGAAGCCGAATCGTCACCTCGACGACGCCACCCTGATCGGCTATTCCGCCGGCGCCCTGCCCGCCGCGCTGGCGGTGGTTGCGGCGGCTCATCTGGAACGCTGCGCGGAGTGCCGCGCGCATCTGCGGGACGCCGACCAGATCGGCGGTGCCCTGCTGCAACAGCAACGCGCAGAAGGCCCGGCGGAGGATGCGCGCATCGCGATCCTGGCCCGGCTCGATGCCGAGCCGGAGACCGGGCAGGCGGCGTTGCCGCCCGAGGCCGTCGATGCCCGCGATCCCGATCGCCTGCCGCGCGCCCTGCACCCGTGGTTCGGCCAGTCCCTGCGCGCGTTGCGCTGGAAGCGCGTGGCGCCGGGCGTGCAGCGCATTCGCGCCGGCGGCATCGCTGGCGGCGACCTGATGCTGCTGCGCATCGCGCCAGGCAGCAAACTGCCTCTGCACAGCCACGGCGGCAGCGAGCTGACGATGATCCTGGACGGCGCCTACGACGACCTGCTCGGTCACTTCGGCCCCGGCGACGTGGCCGACCTGGACGGCGAAACCCTGCACCAGCCGGTGACCTCGCCCGGCGTGCCGTGCATCTGCGTGGCCGCCACCGATGCGCCGCTGAAGTTCTCCGGCTGGCTCGCGCGCACGCTGCAACCGCTGTTCGGCTTCTAGAACCGTGTCCGCGCGCGACGCGATGGACACGGCGCTGGTGCTGTTCCGGCGCGACCTGCGCCTCACCGACAACCCGGCGTGGAGCGCGGCCTGTACGCAACACGCACGGGTGCTGCCGGTCTTCATCCATGCCGATGACGACGCCGGCTCCACCGGCGCCGCCAGCCGCTGGTGGCTGCACCATTCGCTGTTGGCGCTGGACCACGACTTGCGCGATGCCGGCGCCGCCCTGCACCTGCGTCGTGGCGAGCCGCTGGGCACCCTGCGCGAGCTGATCGACCGCAGCGGTGCACGCACGGTGTACTGGAACCGCTTGTACGAGCCGGCCGCGATCGAGCGTGACACGCGCATCAAGAGCGCCCTGCAGGCCGACGGCGTCGCGGTGCACAGCCACAACGCCGCGTTGTGGTGCGAGCCATGGCAGATCGCCACTCAGCAAGGCCAGCCGTACAAGGTGTTCACGCCGTACTGGCGCAACCTGCGTGCGCAACTGCAGGCGACCGGACCGCTGCCCGCGCCACGCGTGCCGGGCTGGCGCGACTTGTCCGGCAGCCTGCCGCTGGCGGCACTCGAGCTGCTGCCGCGCATCGCCTGGGCCGATGGCCTGGCCGCCAGCTGGCAACCGGGCGAAGCCGGCGCGCAGGAGTTGCTGGAGATATTCGCCGACGACGCCATCGGCGACTACGCGCACGCACGCGACCTGCCCGCGCGCCATGGCACCTCGCGGCTGTCGCCACACCTGCACTTCGGCGAGATTTCGCCGCGGCAAATCCACTTCGAACTCGATCTTCGCGCCCGTGCCGCCGACGCCACACGCCGCCCCGACATCGAGCCGTATCTGCGCGAGCTGGGCTGGCGCGAATTCGCCCATCACCTGCTGTACCACTTTCCCCACACGCCCACCGACAACTTCAATCCGCGCTTCGACGATTTCCCGTGGGCGTCCGCGGATCAGGCCTTGCTGGAACGCTGGCAACGCGGCCGCACCGGCGTCCCGCTGGTCGACGCCGGCATGCGCGAGCTGTGGCACACCGGCTGGATGCACAACCGCGTGCGCATGGTCGTGGCCAGTTTCCTGACCAAGAACCTGCGCCAGCACTGGCAGCACGGCGCGCGCTGGTTCCGGGACACCCTGGTCGACGCGGACCTCGCCAACAACACGCTGGGCTGGCAGTGGGTGGCCGGCTGCGGCGCCGACGCGGCGCCCTACTTCCGCGTGTTCAACCCGGTGACGCAAGCACGCAAGTTCGATCCGGATGGCGCCTACCTGCGCCGCTGGTTGCCGGAACTGGCCGCTGCGCCCGCAGCGCTGCTCCACGAGCCGTGGAAGGACGCCGCCCTGCTTCAACGCAGCGGCTACCCCCCACCGATGGTCGATCTCGGCCAATCGCGCCAGCAGGCGCTGGATGCCTACGGCGCGCTTGCCCGCTGAGGCAGGGTTGGCTGCTCAGGTGTCGTCGCCGTCCGAGAGTGTCGCGCGGTCGCCACCGGCGGCCTTGCTGCGGTACAGCGCCCGGTCGGCGGCAGCGAGCAGCTCGTGACGCGAACCGTTCTTGCTGTGGGCGATGCCGATGCTGAGCGTGGAATCGACGCCCAGCCCGGCGGTAATCGCCGCAAAATTTTGCCGGATCAACTGCGCCCGGCTGACCAGTTCCTCGCCGCTGGCACTGCAGATGGCCATGGCAAATTCGTCACCGCCAAGGCGTGCAATCAAGTCCTCGCCGCGCACCGCCTGGCGAAGCGATGCACCGACGGCGGCCAGCACCTCGTTGCCCATGTGGTGACCCATCGTGTCGTTGATCGTCTTGAAGCGATCGGCGTCGATCAGCAGCACGCCGATGCCGTAATGAAGACGGCCGGAGCGCGCCAGCGTGTCCTCCCAGCGGGCGACGAACGCGCGCCGGTTCGGCAGGCCGGTGAGGTCGTCGGTATGCGCCAGGTGGGCCATGCGCTCGACTTCGACCGCGTTCCGGCTGGCCTCTTCGATTGCTTCCCGCGCCTCCTGCTCGGCAGCGGTTGCCCGTCTCAGCGCAAGGGTTTTCTCGAGCTCGATCTGCAGCAGCTGCTGCACGGCGTCGGCAATGCATTGCAAGGCCTCGACCTGGTCCCCGCTCAACCCGATCGGGCGGCGGCTGGCACTGCATACCGTGCCGATCGTGATGTCGCCAGCAAGGATCGGCACGGCGACGAAGCTCTTGATGCCCGCTGTCTGCGCGTCGCCCGTGGCCACCACGTCGCGGCCCACGTCCATGCTGGCCGCCTGGCCGGCGAGGAACATGGAGCGGCACATCGAGTCATGCCAGGCGGTCTGGCTTTTCTCGACGATCTGCAACTCCCCGGTGTTCAGGCTGAACAGCACGTCTTGCCGCTGCGCTTCCCAGTCAATCGCGGTCACGAAACTGGTTTCCATGCCGGTGATGTGCTGGACCACGCGCAGCAGGGGGCGAGACACGGTTTCCAGCGCCGACGATGGGTCGGCGATGGACTGCGGCCCGGGCAAGGCGAGATCGGTACTGGACATGCGAACTCCTTGGCTCACCCAAGGCGTGTCCTGCATGGATGCGGCAACGACTCGATTGGTGACCCCTTTTGCGATTTTTCACTCGTTGCGCAATGCGGTATCGGCACGGCCACGAAGATCTTGATGCTCGCTGCCTGCGCGTCGCCCGTCGCCGGCAAGGCGAGATCGGCACTGAACAGCACACGCCGCCGCGAGGTGGCGCGAACGACGGCTTCGCATCCGCATGCATCCGCGGCGCCATTCGCGCCGTATGTGTCATTGAACCGCTCACCGGATGTTTCCCTGATGGCCGCCCGATCGACATCGCCTGCAACGCCTTCGCCCCTCCAGGCACCTGCCGGTGGCCCCGTTGCGGTCGCGGAGCGCTCCTGGGCGGCCCGCACGCTGCGTCGCTGGTTCGACACCAGCACCGTGGTGGAGATCGACGAGAGCCGCGAGGACCGGATCGACTGGCTGCGCGCGGCACCGTTCGTCGCGATGCACCTTGCCTGCCTCGGGGTGATCCGGGTCGGCGTGTCGCCGGTCGCGTTGGGCGTGGCGGGCGCGCTCTACATGCTGCGCATGTTCGCGCTGACCGGGTTCTATCACCGCTATTTCTCGCATCGCACGTTCCAGACCTCGCGCGCAGTGCAGTTCGTGTTTGCGCTGATCGGTGCGTCCTGCGTGCAACGCGGACCGCTGTGGTGGGCGGCGCATCACCGGCAGCACCACCGGGTTGCGGACACGCCGGCCGATCCGCATTCGCCGCGCGTGCACGGCTTCCTGTGGAGCCATGTCGGCTGGTTCCTGACCCCGCGCAATTTCCGCACCGACCTGGCGCGCGTACCGGACCTGGCGAAGTATCCGGAGCTGCGCTGGCTGGATCGGTTCGACATCGCGGTGCCGCTGCTGCTGGCCATGGCGATGTACGGGCTGGGCGCGTTGCTGCAACACGTGGCGCCGCAGCTGGGCACCAGTGGCGGGCAGATGCTGGTGTGGGGTTTCTTCGTGTCCACCATCGTGTTGTTCCACGCCACGGTGACGATCAACTCGCTGGCGCATCGCTTCGGCCGTCGTCGTTACGCGACAAAGGACGACAGCCGCAACAACCTGTGGCTGGCGCTGCTGACGTTCGGCGAAGGCTGGCACAACAACCACCACTTCTTCCCCGGCTCCAGTCGCCAGGGCTTCCGCTGGTGGGAAGTCGACGTGACCTGGTACGGACTGAAGCTGATGGCGATGCTGGGCCTGGTGCGCGGGCTGAAACCGGTGCCGGCGTGGGTGCTGGCCAGGGCGGGGAGCTGAGCGATGCGCATCGCCGTGGTCGGGTCGGGCATCGCGGGGCTGGCATCGGCGTGGCTGCTGTCGCGCAAGCATGAGGTGACGCTGTTCGAGGCCAATGACTATTTCGGCGGGCACACCCATACGCACGAGGTGGAGCAGGCCGGAAAAAGCTACCGCATCGACAGCGGCTTCATCGTGCACAACCCGGCGCACTATCCGCTGCTGACGCGGATGTTCGCGCAGCTGGGCGTGGCCTCGCAGCCGACCACGATGAGCTTTTCGGTGCACAGCGAGGCCAGCGGGCTGGAGTACAACGCCACCACGCTGGACACGCTGTTCTGCCAGCGCCGCAACCTGCTGTCGCCGCGCTTCCTCGGCATGGTGCGCGACCTCGCCCGCTTCTACCGCGAGGCACCCGCGCTGTTGCTCACGCCCGAGGACACGACCAGCCTCGGCGATTACCTGCTGCAGCACGGTTACGGCACCGCGTTCCGCGACGAACATCTGATTCCGATGGCCTCGGCACTGTGGTCGTCGCCGCCCACGCAGATCCTGCAGTTTCCCGCGCGCTACCTGGTGCAGTTCATGGCCAACCACCAGATGCTGCAACTGGCCGGACGTCCGCAGTGGCGCGTGGTGAAGGGCGGCTCGTCGACCTACGTGGCGGCGTTGCGCGCGCACTGGCCGGTGCGCGAGCGGCTGCACTGCCCGGTGCATTCGATCCTGCGCCACGCCGGCGGCGTCGAGGTGTGCAGCGCGGCGGGCGTGGAGCATTTCGACCAGCTGGTGCTGGCCTGCCACAGCGACCAGGCGCTGCGCCTGCTGGGCGACGCGAACGAGCGCGAGCATTCGATCCTGGGCGCGATGACCTACCAGGCCAACGACACCGTGCTGCACACCGACGCCAGCGTGCTGCCGCGCCGGCGCAAGGCGTGGGCGGCCTGGAATGCGTGGCTGCCGCGCGATCCCGCCGCGCCGTGCACGGTCAGCTACTGCATGAACCTGCTGCAGGGCATCGCCTCGCCTGAGCCCTTCGTGGTCAGCCTGAATCGCAGCGAGGCAATCGACCCGGCCAAGGTCCTGGCGCGCATGCGCTACCACCATCCGGTTTACACCCGCGCCTCGGTGCAGGCGCAGGCGCGCAAGGCCGAAATCCAGGGCTGGCGCCGCACCTGGTTTGCCGGCGCGTACTGGGGCTGGGGTTTCCACGAGGACGGCATGCGCAGCGCGGTCGAGGTGGCTGCGTCGCTCGGCGTGCATTGGCCACCGGACCATGCGCCGGTGGCGACGCCCACTCCGCACCAGGCGGAGCTGATGGCGTGACGACGAAACCGGCCAGCTCGAAGCTGCGATTGGCCAGCGCCGTGTACGAAGGCGTGGTGCGCCACCGTCGGCATGAGCCGCACGCACACGCGTTCAGCTATCGCATGGCCCAGCTGTACCTGGACCTGGACGAGGTCGAGCGGATATTCGCCGAGCGCTGGCTGTGGTCGACCACGCATCGCAACCTGGCGCAGTTCCGCCGCAGCGACTACCTGGGACCGGCGACCCTGTCGCTGACCGATGCGGTGCGCCAGCGGGTGGAGCAAGCCACCGGCACGCGGCCGAGCGGTCCGATCCGCCTGCTCACCCACCTGCGTTACGCCGGCATGGTGTTCAACCCGGTCAGCTTCTACTACTGCTTCGCCGAGGATGGCGAAACCCTGCTGGCGGTGCTGGCCGAAATCACCAACACGCCGTGGAAGCAGCGCCACGCCTATGTGCTGCCGGTCGAGGACGCACAGGTGCATGGCCGCGCACTGCACTGGAACTTTGCCAAGACCTTCCACGTGTCGCCCTTCATGCCGATGGACTGCACCTACGACTGGCGCTTCACCGTGCCGGCCGAGGACCTGCGCGTGCACATGAACGTGATGCGCGAAGGCCGGCGCACGTTCGACGCCACGCTGAACCTGCGGCGCCTGCCGCTGACCGGCGCGTCGCTGGCGCGCGTGCTCTGGCGCTATCCGCTGATGACCGCCCAGGTGGTCGGCGCGATCCACTGGCATGCACTGCGGCTGTGGCTGAAGCGCAATCCGGTGCACGACCATCCGGCGCCGCCCGCGCGCCCTGCCGACTGAAACGAACGCTCCCGAGGTTTGCCATGAACGATATCGCCAGCACCCGTACCCGCGACGACGCCGCATTCGGCGGGCTCGATCGCTTCCTGCGCCGGCAACTGCTCGAGCGGATGCGCGGCCTGCGCCACGGCCGGCTGGTGCTGAGCGACGCCTGCGGCACGGCCGAGCTGGGTGAACCCGCCAGTGCGCAGCCCACGCTGCAGATCCACCTGCAGGTGCTGGACCCGGGCTTCTACCGCGCAGTGGCGCGCCATGGCAGCGTCGGCGCCGGCGAGTCGTACATGGACGGCCAGTGGCGCTGCGACAACCTGGTCGGCCTGATCCAGCTGCTGGTGCGCAACCGCGACCTGCTCGACGGGATGGAGAGCGGCGTGGCCCGGCTCGGCGGCATGGCGATGCGGCTGTGGCACGCGCTGCGTCGCAACACCCGCGACGGCAGCCGCCGCAACATCGCCGCGCACTATGACTTGGGCAACGATTTCTTCAGCCTGTTCCTCTCGGCGGACCTGATGTACTCCTCGGCGATCTGGAGCGACCCGGCCGACACGCTGGAAACCGCTTCCGCACGGAAGCTGGAGCGGATCTGCCGCCAGCTCGACCTCCAGCCCGCCGACCGGGTGATCGAGATCGGCACCGGCTGGGGCGGCTTCGCGCTGTACGCGGCGCAGCACTACGGCTGCCATGTCACCACCACCACGATCTCGCGCGAGCAGCATGCGCTGGCCAGCCAGCGCGTCGCCGAAGCCGGCATGCAGGGACACGTCACCGTGCTGCTGGAAGATTACCGCGACCTCGACGGCCAGTACGACAAGCTGGTCTCGATCGAGATGGTCGAGGCGATCGGCGCCCCGTATCTGGACGTCTATTTCGGCAAGCTCGGCCGCCTGCTGAAGCCGGAGGGCCTGGCGCTGGTGCAGGCGATCACCATCGAGGACCACCGCTACGCGCAGGCGTTGAGGTCGGTCGACTTCATCAAGCGCCACGTGTTTCCCGGCAGCTTCATCCCCTCGATCAGCGCACTGCTCGCGGCCAAGACCCGCGCCAGCGACCTGAGCCTGATCCGGCTGGAGGACTTCGGCAGTTCGTACGCGCAGACGCTCAAGGCATGGCGCGAGCGCTTCATGGCCCGCCTGCCGCAAGTGCGCGCGCAGGGCTTCGACGAACGTTTCGTGCGCCTGTGGGAGTTCTACCTGGCGTATTGCGAAGGCGGCTTCCGCGAACGCTCGATCGGCGTGGCGCACCTGTTGATGGCCAAGCCGGGTCATCGCCCTGCCGCATCGTCGCCGGGCCGGCCGGCATGAGTTTCTGGCTCAGCCTGATCGGCTACCAGGCCGTGTGGTTTGCCGCGGTGATCGGCGCAGGTCACGGGCTGGCGTGGCCGGGCGTGCTCGGCATGCTGGTCTACGCGCTGGTGCAGCTGGCCTGCGCCCGCAACCTCCGCGTCGATCTCGCCCTGATGGCCGCCGGGCTGGTGATGGGTTTCCTGCTGGACGGCACGCTCAGTCGGAGCGGGCTGGCCGATTACGCGGCCGGCTGGCCGAACCCGGCGCTGGCACCGGCGTGGATTCTCGCGCTGTGGGTGACCTTCGCGCTGACCTTCAGCCAGTCCCTGCGCTACCTGCAGACGCGGCTGTGGCTGGCGGCGCTGCTGGGGCTGGTCGGCGGTCCGCTGGCCTATCTGGGTGCGGCGCGCGGCTGGCAGGTGGTGACGTTTGCCGAACCGACGTGGCGCGCGCTGCTAACACTGGCGCTCGGCTGGGCGCTGGCGACACCGGCGCTGGCGTGGCTGGCGCGCCTCGGCCGCGCCTCGACGCAGCCGCGGCCGGCAACGCGGGGAGCCCGCGCATGAATCCCGGGTGGCAACTTCTGATCGTGTGGCTGCTGGCCGCGCTGATGATGACGCTGGGCTGGCAGTGGCAGCGCAGGCGCAGCAATGCGGGCATCGTCGACGTGCTGTGGGCGGCGGGCGTGGGCGGCAGCGCCGTCCTGCTGGCGCTCACCGGCAGCGGCGCGCCGTGGACACGCGCGATGCTGGCATGCCTCGGCGGCGCGTGGGGCCTGCGCTTGTCCCTGCACCTCTGGCGGCGCGTGCGTGGCGAAGCGGAGGACGGTCGCTATCGCAACCTGCGCGCGCACTGGCAGGGCGCGCAGTGGAAGTTCTTCGCCTTCTTCCAGTTCCAGGCCTTCCTGATCGTGTTGTTCGCGCTGCCGTTCGCGGCGGTCGCGCGCAACCCGCAGGCGTCCGCGCCGTGGCTGGCCGCGGCCGTTGCCATCTGGCTGCTGGGCGTGCTGGGCGAGTCGCTCGCCGATGCGCAACTGGCGCGCTTCCGCAACGACCCGGCCAACCGTGGCAAGACCTGCCGCGATGGCCTGTGGCGGTATTCGCGCCACCCGAACTACTTCTTCGAATGGCTGCACTGGTTCGCCTACGTCTGCCTGGCGATCGGTTCGCCGATCGGCTGGCTGGCGTGGTCCGGGCCGGTAGTCATGTACGTGTTCCTGCGCTGGATCAGCGGCGTGCCATACACCGAGGCACAGGCGCTGCGCACGCGCGGCGAGGATTACCGCGACTACCAGCGCACCACGGCGATGCTTATTCCATGGTTCCCCAGGAGGACCCCGCGATGACCACCCCCGCTTCCACCGAACTGGCCAGCGAGCGCCCGGCGCCAGGCCTGCTGGGCATGGCCGAACGCGGCCGCATCCCCGACGCGCTGTTGCGCCAGGGCATCCGCCGACTGTGTGCGCAACGCCTGCGCGAGGAACAGGCCGGCGGCCTGGACGCGCAGGCCGAGCGATATGCACAGCGCATCGAGATGCTGCGCCACAGCCCGGTGGCGATCCACACCGACGCGGCCAACGCGCAGCACTACGAGCTGCCGCCGGCGTTCTTCGAACTCTGCCTGGGCAAGCGCCTGAAGTATTCGTCCTGCTACTACCCGCGCGGCGACGAGTCGCTGGACCAGGCCGAGGAAGCGATGCTCAAGCTGTACGGCGAACGCGCCCAGCTCGCCGATGGCCAGTCGATACTGGAACTGGGCTGCGGCTGGGGCTCGCTGACCCTGTGGATGGCCGAGCATTTTCCGAGCGCGCGGATCACCGCGGTATCCAACTCCGCCCCGCAGCGCCAGCACATCGAGGCGCAATGCCGCCGACGTGGCCTGTTCAACGTGCAGGTGATCACCTGCGACGTCAACGCGCTGCAACTCGATCCGACGCAGTTCGACCGCTGCGTGTCGATCGAGATGTTCGAGCACATGCGCAACTACGAGACGCTGCTGAACCGCATCGCCGGCTGGCTGAAACCCGGCGGCAAGCTGTTCGTGCACATCTTCGCGCACCGCACGGCGATGTATCCGTTCGAGACCGAGGGCGACGACAACTGGATGGGCCGGCACTTCTTCACCGGCGGGCTGATGCCGGCGTCGGACACCTTGCTGTGGTTCCAGTCCGCGCTGCACATCGAGCAGCGCTGGCATGTCGACGGCACGCACTACCAGCGCACCGCCAACCACTGGCTGGCCAACCAGGATGCGCACCACGACGAGGTGATGAAGGTACTGGCGCAAGCCTACGGCAGCAAGGCCGCGCCGCTGTGGTTCCAGCGCTGGCGCATGTTCTGGATGTCCTGCGCCGAGCTGTTCGGCTACGCCGACGGCCAGCAGTGGCTGGTCGCGCACTACCGCTTCGTGCGCCCCGCGGTCGACACCCGCCCCTCGATCGCCGCGGAGACGCCATGAGAATCCTGACGACCTTTTTGCTGGCCTGCCTCATGCTGTTCAACGTCAACACTTTCGCCAGGGAGCTGCCGCCGATCACGCCGGTGGCCCATGTCGACCTGCCCCGCTTCATGGGCGACTGGTACGTGATCGCCACCATCCCCACCCGCTTCGAGAAGAACGCGTACAACGCGGTCGAGGTCTACACGCTGAGGCCCGATGGCAACGTCGCCACCTCGTTCCACTTCCGCAACGGCAGCTTCGACGGCGAACGCAAGGAGATCCACTCCACCGGCTTCGTCAAGCCCGGCACCGGCAACGCGGTGTGGGGCGTGCAGGTATTCTGGCCGCTGAAGGCGCAGTACATCGTGGCCTGGCTGAAGGACGACTACAGCCAGGTCATCGTGGCCCGCGATGCGCGCGACTACATGTGGGTGATGGCGCGCACGCCGACCATCGCGCAGGCCGACTACGACGCGCTGCTGGCGCGGGTGCAGGCGCTGGGCTACCCGATGGACAAGGTGCGCAAGGTGCCCCAGCAAGCCAGACAATGACCGGACAACCCGCCGCGCCTGCCAGGAAGCCCCGCCGACGCGGGGCTTCTTCGTTCCGGCGAAGGTCCGGCCTCGTGGGCGCGCCGCGCCCTACGGTAAACTCCCACGCTCGCGGGCCTATAGCTCAATGGTTAGAGCAGGGGACTCATAATCCCTTGGTTCCAGGTTCGAGTCCTGGTGGGCCCATTTCACGACATTCGGCACCCCGCCCGGGCAGGCGCGCACCGAGCGTCAGCGCATCGGGAAACCCGCCGCATCTACAGCGCCTCGCTGCTGCGCCACCGCCGCCGGTTCGATAGAAAAACTATCTTTTGAACATGGCGCATCGGCTCGATTGCCGTCGTGCCATGCCGCACACTGCCGCTCATGACGAGGATGGCGACAGGCGGGCAAGCCGATGCGTAGCAAGCTGTTCGTGCCCGGTGCACGGCCGGAGCACGCGGCGCTCGCCGCGCGCAGCGCGCTGGAATGGGAGGACCTGTTCGGCGACGAGGTACCGTGCGCCGCCGCGCGCCGGATCGAGGACATGTTCGACCACCCCCAAGTGCAATCGCAGGGCATCATCGACACCTTCGAGCACCCGCTGGTGGGCCGTTACCGCGGCGTCGCCCAGTCGATCCGCTTCGGCCGCACGCCGGGACCGGCGCCGTTTGCCGCGCCGGTGCTGGACCAGGACACCGCCGCCGTGATCGCCGCGCTCGAGGACGATGCCGACAGCGCATTCGGCAAACGCTGATCCGGCGCGGCAGGCGCACCCGCGACCTGCCCATCATGAACGCCCCCGCCCCCTCTACACGAACTGACGACCCGCCGCTCACACGGATTCCGGAGAGTGGGTGGCGCGGGAGGGTTTCCCCCGGAAGCCCCCGCCGCGAGTCCCCAACACGGAGTCGACACACATGAACAACGACCGCATCCAAGGCAACTGGAAACAGCTCACCGGCAAGATCAAGGCCAAGTGGGGCGACCTGACCGACGACGACCTGACCCGTGCCGAGGGCAACACCGAATACCTGGTGGGCAAGGTGCAGGAGCGTTACGGCATCGCCCGCGACGAGGCGCAGCGCCAGGTGAAGGAGTTCGAGCGCACGCTGTAATCGCCGCGCCGGTTCGCGGCAGGGCCAGCTTCGCATCGGCCCTGCCGCGTTCAGCCCTCTCGCGTCGGCTGCGGCACCTCCAGCGAGCCTTCCTCGCGGTCGCGGTACAGCGCGGGCCGGCAGTTCGAACTGGTGTCACGCACACCAAAGGCCAGCCGGCCTTCGGCGCCCAGGTGCCCGGCCCCGATGGCAGCCGCCGCCCAAGCAGGCTGATCACCACCACCCTCGTCGGCTATCGGGTCTGCACACCACAAGCGTGGGCTCGTACATATTGCGGGTGGAGGAGGTACCGCCCGCTCCGGGTTCATGGCGTACGGGCGGCCCGTCGCGAAGCCGGCGCATGGCACTGTCAATTTGCTACTAATTACGCTATCAATTAGTAGCAAATTGACAGGTGCCCCATGAAACTCCCCATGCCACCCCCGGCGCTCGGCGACCTGTTCGAGCGTTCCGACGTCCGCAAGATACTTCTCGCCAAGCTTGGCCCCGAGGTCAAGGGACGATACGAGCACTGGGATCAGCTGCGCCATCTCACGCCACCCGAGAACCTGACGCCTGAAGAATGGTGGCTGGGAATCAAGATGGCGCGCCGCGGGTTGCGCCAGGAAATGCCGTTGAAGGACAAGGCGGGCAACCCATTCACCGTCGTTCTGAGTGACAGCATCCAGCGAAACCTGTTCCTGATTGGCCGTGATGCCGCTGGCGCGCTTCGTGGCCAGGAGGCATCTCAATCAGAAGTCACCCGCGAACATTACCTCGTTCGATCCCTGATGGAAGAAGCGATGACTTCGTCGCAGCTTGAGGGAGCTGCCACGACCACCCAAGTCGCAAAAGACATGCTTCGCAGTGGGCGGGAGCCGCGTGATTACGGCGAACGCATGATCTACAACAACTACCTGGCCATGCGCGAACTGAAAGCATGGAGGCAGCGGCCGCTGACCCCTGCGGCGGTTTTCGAGATCCACCGCAAACTGACCGACGGAACGCTCGAGGACGAGGGATGCGCGGGAAGGTTCCGGTTGCCCTCGGAAGACATCGTCATCGAGGACGAGACCGGTCGCGTTCTCCACGTGCCTCCACCGGCACGGGAGCTCGAGCAGCGCCTGCAGTCCCTTTGCGACTTCGCCAACCAGTCGGACGACGGCGAGCACTTCGTGCATCCGGTGGTCAGGGCGATCCTGATCCACTTCCAGATCGGCTACGACCATCCGTTCGTCGACGGAAATGGCCGGACCGCCAGGACGTTGTTCTACTGGTCGCTGCTGAGATCGGGTTTCTGGATGGCGGAGTATCTGTCGATATCGAGCATCCTGAAACGGGCGCCCGCCCAATACATGCGGTCATACCTGTACACGGAGACTGATGAGGGAGACACCACCTATTTCGTGGCTCACCAGCTGACCGCCATTCTCGAAGCCATCGACGGCGTTCATCGCTACATCACCCGAAAACAGAATGAGCAGGCAGCCGCCGCGGCGCTGCTCAAACCCGGCAGCCCGTTGGCTCACCGGATCAACCACAGGCAAAGAGCGCTCCTTCTGAACGCCCTCAAGAACCCGGGAAAGGTCTTCACCATCGAAATGCACCGTAGAAGCCACGGCACGTCATACCAGACCGCCAGGGCCGACCTGCTTGCCCTGGTGGCCGAAGGGTTCCTGCGCCAATCCCGCGAAGGAAAGGCCTTCGTGTTCGTTCCGGTGCCCGATCTCGAAAAACGATTGCATGCATGACCATGGCGTGCCTCGTCACACGCAGGATCGCGCGTGACGAGGCCAAACGACAGGTGGTGTTCGAGCGGATGCTGCAAGCGGTTCGCCGCGGCATCGGATCGCGGGGCCGGCACGTTCGCATCGGCCACGCCGCGTTGCGGCTCGCGCGCGGTCAGTCCTCTCGCGTCGGCTGCGGCACGTCCTGCGAACCTTCCTCGCGGTCGCGGTACAGCGCGGCGCGCACCAGCAGCATCAGGGTGATCGGGGTGGTCAGGGTGAGGAACACGCCGATCAGCACTTCATTGAAGATCGGCCGGCCGTGCAGCACCGAGAAGCAGGTGATCGAGGCGGCCAGCATGAAGAACGTGCCCAGCGTGGTGCCCAGCGTGGGTGCGTGCACGCGCTGGTAGAAGTTCTTCAGGCGCAGCAGGCCGAGCGAGCCGACGAAGGCGAACAGCGCGCCGAGCAGCATCAGCACGGCGACGATGATGGCTGCCCATGGCGGCAGGGCGTCGAGATGGCTCATTCGATCACCTGCCCGCGCATCAGGAATTTCGACAGCGCCACCGTGCTGGCGAAGCCGAGCAGGGCGATGATCAGGCCGGCCTCGACGTAGAGCATGCTGCCGCTGCGGATGCCGATGGTCAGCAGCAGGATCATCGCGTTGACGTACAGGGCGTCCAGCGCCACCACGCGGTCCTGCGCGCGCGGGCCGCGCACCATGCGGATCAGCGAGAAGGCCATCGCCAGCAGCAGCAGGATCTGCGCCGCGCGGATCGACACGTCGAGCAGTTCGTGGCTCATTGGAAAACCTCCAGCAGAGGGCGTTCGTAGCGCTGCTTGATCGAGTCGATCCAGCCGGCCTCGTCGACCAGGTCCAGCACGTGGATCAGCAGGATGTTGGCGTCGGAGTCGTAGCTGACCCAGATCGTGCCGGGGGTGGAGGTGATGATGCACGACAGCACGGCCAGGCCGTAATGGTCGGTCAACTCCAGCGGGATCGCCACGAAACCCGAGTGCAACGGGCGCTTGTTGAACAGCACGATGCGCGCCACCGCGAGGTTGGAGCGCACGATGTCCAGCACCACGCGCACGAACAGGCGCAGCAGCAACGGATAGTTGCGCAGCCGCGCCTTGGGCGGGTCCAGCAGGTCGAGCATCCGGCCCAGCACGATGCCGAGCACGATGCCGAGCAGCACGGTGCCGGGCGACACGCTCTGGTTGAAGATCAGCCAGATCAGCGCCAGCAGCGCGGACAGCAGCGGATGCGGCAGCCAGCGGCGGATCATGGTGCGACCTCGGCGCCCGGCAGCACGGCGTGGATGTAGTTGCCCGGCGCATGCAGCTGCGCGGCGGTGTCGCGCAAATAGTGCAGCGGCCGCTCGGGCCAGACCGTCAGCAGCAGGCACAGCCCCAGCAGCAGCGCGACGGAGACGCTCTCGGTGAGGCGCACCTTCGGAAAGATCCGCTCCGGCTCGACCCAGAAGATCTGGATGCCGGCGCGGCACAGCGCGGTCACGGTGCAGAAACCGGCCGCCACGACCAGCGCGAACAGCAGCTGCGCGCCGCGCCCGGCGTCATCGAGCATCGGCGCCAGCAGGGCGAACTTGGCCAGGAAACCGGACAGCGGCGGCAGCCCCGCCAGCAGCACCGCGCAGGCCGAGAAGCTCAGGCCCAGCATCGCGATCGGCGCCGGGATCACCACGCGGCTCTCGTCCTCCTGCGCGTACAGGCTTTCGTTCGCGGGGGTTTCGCCGGGCTGCTCGTACGGTTCCAGGCTCAGCGTGTCGTCGGTGTCGTCGTCGCCGTCGGAGGCGAGCAGGCCGGCAATCAGGAAGAACGCGGCGATCGCCAGGGTGGAGATCACCAGGTAGGCCAGCGCGCCGGCGGTCACCGCGCTCTGCTGCAGGCCGATCGCGCCGAGCAGGGTGCCGGCGGAGACCACCACGTTGTAGCCGGCCAGCTTGCCGAGGTCGCGCGCGCCCAGCATGCCGATGGTGCCGGCCACCAGCGTGGCCATGCCGCCCCACAGCATCCACGCGCTGCCGAAATGCGCCGAGGCGGGCCCGGCGCCAGCGCCGAACAGCAGCAGGCCGAGGCGCAGCAGCACGTAGATGCCGAGCTTGGTCATCAGCGCGAACATCGCGGCCACCGCCGGCGCCGCGGCCGCGTAGGTGCGCGGCAGCCAGAAGCCGAGCGGCCACATCGCGGTCTTGATCAGGAACGCCACGCCGAGCAGCGCCGCGCCCGCATGCAGCAGCGCGCGGGTGCGCTCCGGCACGTGCGGGATCAGCTCAGCCAGCGCCGCCATGTTGAGCGTGCCGGTGACGCCGAAGATCAGGCTGACGCCGAGCAGGAACAGCATCGAGGCAGTCAGGTTGACCGCGATGTAATGCAGCCCCGCGCTGACCCGCCGCGCACCGGAGCCGTGCAGCGCCAGGCCGTAGGACGCCGCCAGCAGCACTTCGAAGAACACGAAAAGATTGAACAGGTCGCCGGTGAGGAAGGCGCCGTTCAGGCCCATCAGCAGGAACTGCAGCAGCGGCTGGAAATGGCCGCCGCGATGCTGCCAGCGACCCAGCGCATACGGCAGCAACCCCAGCGCCAGCACGCTGGTGAGCAGCACCATCAGCGCGGAAAGCCGGTCCGCCACCAGCACGATGCCGAAGCGCGCCGGCCAGTCGCCGATGCGGTAGACCGCCGCCAGCGCGCCGTCGGCGGACACCTCCAGCAGCAGCGCGGCGGCCAGCAGCACCAGCGCCACGCACGAGGCGATGCTCAGCGCCAGCGCCGTGCGCCGGCGCTTCTCGCCCACCAGCAGCTGCAGCGCGGCAATGAGCAGCGGCAGCAGGATCGGCGCGACGACCAGGTGCTGGCTCACGGCGTGCCGTCCTCGCCGTCGACGTGATCGTTGCCGGTCAGCCCGCGCGAGGTCAGCAGCACCACCAGGAACAGCGCGGTGGTGGCGAAACCGATCACGATCGCGGTGAGCACCAGCGCCTGCGGCAGCGGGTCGGTGTACTGCGCGACGTTGCCGGCCACCTCGTGCAGCACCGGATCGGCGCCGGTGCGCAGGCCGCCGATGGAGAAGATGAAGAGGTTCACGGCATAGGAGATCAGGGTCAGCCCGATGATCACCTGGAAGCTCCGCGGACGCAGCAGCAGCCACACGCCGGAGGCAGCGAGAATCCCGATCGCGGCGGCCAGCACCAGTTCCATCAGCCCTCCCCTTCCGCGGCGGCGGCCGACACCTGGCGCGGACGCCGCAGCGACTGGTGCGCCAGCGCGATCAGCATCAGGATGGTCGCGCCCACCACCGTGGCGAACACGCCAAGGTCGAACAGCAGCGCCGTCGCCAGCGGCACGCGGCCGAACAGCGGCAGCGCCAGGTACTGAAAATGACTGGTCAGGAATGGACGTCCAAATACCAGCGAGCCTAAGCCCGTGAACAAGGCCAGCAGCAGCCCGGCGCCGATCCAGCGCAGCGGCAGCACGCGCAGGCGCGACTCCACCCAGCGCGCGCCGCGCGCCATGTACAGCAGGATCAGCGCCACCGCCACGGTGATCCCGGCGACGAAGCCGCCGCCCGGCAGGTCGTGCCCGCGCAGGAACAGGTGCAGCCCGAACAGCAGGATCACCGGCGCCATCAACTGGATGATCAGGCCGGGGATCATCAGGTAGTCGGTCAGCGAATGGTCCGCCGCGCGCCCGGGTTCATCCGCCTCCAGCGCCGTCTGCTGGCGCTGTTGCTCCGGTACGTGGATGCTTTCGGCGGCCGGGCGGAAACGGCGCAGCAAGGCGAACACGGTCAGCGCCACGATCGCCAGCACGCTGATCTCGCCCAGCGTGTCGAAGCCGCGGAAGTCGACCAGGATCACGTTGACCACGTTGTGGCCGCCGCCCTCGGTGTACGCCTGTTCGAGGAAGAAGCGCGAGATCGAATCGGCCACCGGATGCATCATCGCGGCGTAGGCCAGGCTGGCCACGCCGACGCCCACCGCCAGCGCGATCACGATGTCGCGGCGGCGACGGAAGCGCTGGCGCCGCCCCTCGGGCGTGAACCCGGCAATGCGCTTGGGCAGCCAGCGCAGGCCGAGCAGGATCAGGATCGTGGTGACCACCTCCACCAGCAGCTGGGTCGCCGCCAGGTCAGGCGCGGACAGCCACACGAAGCTCACGCACGACACCAGCCCCGCGCCGCCGGTGAGCACCAGCGCGGCGAGGCGATGGAACTTGGCCTGGGTTGCCGCGCCGATCGCGCAGGCCGCGCCGAGCAGCCACAGCAGCGCGAACGCCGGATCGATGCTGGACCAGTGCGGGCGAAAATCCAGCGGTGCCGTGGTTGCCGCCAGTCCGCCGGCCAGCAGGGCGAGCAGCACGATCCACAGCAACTGCGACTGCAGCCGCCGGCTCGGATAGAGCCGCTCGATGCGCTGCGGCCAGTCCGCCGCGAACAGCGCCAGCGCACGCTCGAACAGCCGCTTGCCGCTGAAGCGGCTGGTCAGCGGCGCCGTCTCGATGGCATCGAAGCGACGGCGCAGGCTGGCGAACAGCAGGCAGCCGGCGGCGAAGGCGAATACGCTCATCAGCAGCGGCGTGGTCAGGCCGTGCCACACCGCCAGGCTGTACGCCGGCATCTCCGCGCCGAGCACCGCGCCGGCCGCCGCGTGCAAGGTGGGTCCGATCACCCGCCCCGGCAGCACGCCCACCAGCAGGCAGGCCAGCGCGAGGAAGCCGATCGGCAAGCGCATCCACAGCGGCGGCTCATGCGGTTCGCGCGGCAGGTCGGCAGGCATGCGGCCGAAGAACACGCCGCGCACGAAGCGGATCGAGTAGGTCACGCCGAATGCGCTGGCGGCCACCGCGATCACCACCGAGATCGCGTCCAGCAGCGGCCCCTGGCGCACTGCCAGCGTCTCGGCGAAAAACATCTCCTTGGAGAGGAAACCGTTCAACAACGGCACCCCGGCCATCGCCGCGCCGGCCACCAGCGCCAGCGTGGCGGTGACCGGCATCACCCGGTACAGGCCGCCGAGCCTGCGCAGGTCGCGCGTGCCGGCCTCGTGGTCGACCGCGCCAGCGGCCATGAACAGCGAGGACTTGAAGGTGGCGTGGTTGACGATGTGGAAGATCGCCGCCACCACGCCCAGCGTGCTGCCCAGCCCCACCAGCATGGTGATCAGGCCCAGGTGGCTGATCGTCGAATAGGCCAGCACGCCTTTCAGGTCCTGCTCGAACATCGCCGCGTAGGCGCCCAGGATCAACGTGACCAGGCCCACGCCCCCGACGATCCAGTACCACTGGTCGGTGCCGCCCAGCACCGGCCAGAAGCGCACCAGCAGGAACACGCCGGCCTTCACCATCGTCGCCGAATGCAGGTAGGCCGAGGCCGGCGTGGGCGCAGACATCGCCTGCGGCAGCCAGAAGTGGAACGGGAACTGCGCGCTCTTGGTGAACGCGCCGAGCAGGATCAGCAGCAGGGTCGGCGTGTACCACGGGTGCGCGCGCACCGCCTCGCCCGCAGCGAGGATCGCGTCCAGTCCATAGCTGCCCGCGATGTGCCCCAGCAGCAGCATGCCGGCGAGCAGGCAGAAGCCGCCGCCGGAGGTGACGATCAGCGCCATCCGCGCGCCATCGCGCGCGGATGCGCCGTGGTGCCAGTAGCCGATCAGCAGGAACGAGAACAGGCTGGTCAGCTCCCAGAAGAACACCAGCTGGATCACGTTGCCGGACATCACGATGCCCAGCATCGAACCCATGAACGCCAGCAGCAGCGCGAAGAAGCGCGCCAGCGGATCGTCCGGCGACATGTAGTAGCGCGCGTACACGCCCACCAGCGCGCCGATGCCGCAGATCAGCAGCAGCATCAGCCAGCTGAAGCCGTCCACTCGCAGCACCAGGTCCAGACCCAGCGACGGTGCCCATGGGATGGTCTGGCGCAGCACCTCGCCGGCGAGGATCGCCGGGGCCAGCCACAACGAAAGTGCCAGGCCGAGCAGCGCGGCGCCGGTCATCAGCCAGGCGGCGCTATTGTGCCCGCGCTCGCGCATCAGCCACGTCGCCGCCGCCGCCGCGAAAGGCAGGCAGAGGATGGCGCCTGGGATGAGGTTGTCGGGCATCGCTCACTGCGTTCGATGGAAAGATCGTCGGTGTCGCCCGTCACCGGACCGGCGCCCGGGTGCATCACGCACGGCTACCGCCTCGAACCAGCTGTCATGCAGGCGCGCGGCATGGCAGGCCATCGTCGCGATCACCCGCATGCACTCACCTCTGGGCTGGGAGCGTGGCGGCCAGAACCGTCCGGACTCCTCGCCCGATTCTATCGTTCGCCGCGCGCAAGCGGCAACGGCCCTGCACGGCGCTTGCACACCACCTGTTCGTACCATCACCCGTGGAATCCCGGGATGGCCGCGCGCATGCGTTGCCTCGCACCCATCCGGAGACATGATCGATGACCTGTCCACCTCTTCGTCGGCCCCGTCATGCGCTGCGCCTCGCCGCCCTCCTGCCGCTGGCGCTGGGCAGCGGGCTCGCCGGCGCGCAGCAGTCACCTGCACTCGATCGCGTCAGCCTGTGGCTGGGCGGCTACGACGCGCACGTCGACACCACGCTCGGCGCCAGCGATCCGGGCGGCCGGTACGGCGGCAACTTCAGTCTGGAGAACGATCTCGGCTTCAACGACCGCAAGCGCGTGCCGCGCGCGCGACTGGATTTCCTGGTCGGCGACAGCCAGGGTTTCTCGCTCGACTACTACAGCGTCAACCGCTCGCGCAGCCAGAGCCTGGCGCGCTCGATCAGCTACGCCGGCAACGACTACGAGGCCGCCGCCACGGTGCGCGGCAAGTTGAACTTCGATTTCGGCAGCGCCTCCTGGCGCTGGTGGTTCGGCCACGGCAACGACGTGTTCGGGCTGGGCCTGGGCGGCGCCTACTACCGCGTGCACGCCGCCATCAGCGGCGAGGCCAGCGTCAACGGCGAGCCGGTCGGGCAGGTCTCCTCCGGCACCAGCGACGGCGCCTGGGCACCGATGCTGCAGCTCGGCTGGCGCCATGCGTTCAACGACCAGTGGCGCATGTATGCCGACGCCGCCGGGGTGAAGAAGAACGGCGGCCGGCTCAGCGGCCACATCGTGAACGCCGCGCTGGGCGTGGAATGGCTGCCGTGGCCACACCTTGGCTTCGGCGCCGAATACGGCTACAGCCGCGTGGTGCTGCACCAGCGCAAGCACGCCTACCACGCCAACCTCGACATGAAACTTGACGGTCCCTCGTTGTTCGTCCACCTGCGCTTCTGAGGCGTGCCGCCGGCGCATGAGCGGATAGGCACGCCGGCAGCGTTGGTGCATCATCGAGGCTCCGACGAGCCGTCCCGACACGGGCGCGGCAAGGGGAAACGATGCCAAGGCGGTTTGCCACCACCATCGCGCTGACGCTGTGCACCGTGGCCATCGCCCTGCCGCTGGTGGCGGCACTGCTGATCGCCCGACACCAGTCGATGGAGGAAGCCGGCGCCCAGGCATCGAACATCGCCAGCGCCATCATCCATCGCACGGAAGCGGTGGGCGAACAGTCCGCGGCCGCCTATCAGCGGTTGACCGAGTTGAATCCCTCCGGCACGTGCTCCGAGGCCAAACGCGCGCAGTTGCGCCGGATTCTGCTGGATTACGACTACGTGCAGGCGGCCGGCTACGTCTCCGGCGATCGCATCACCTGCTCGGCCATCGGCCCGCAGGCCGACGGCCTGCAGATGGGGCCACCGGCGTACGTGAGCCCGAAGGGCACGCGGGTGCACTTCGGGGTTTCCATCGACGGCAGCCGTCCGTTCGTGGTGCTCAGCGGCGACCATTACGCCACCGCGGTTCACCCGGACAACCTGCTGGTCGAAACGCCTTCCGTGCCGGGCCTTGCGCAGGGCGTGTTCGGGCGCAGCGCCGGCAAGGTCTGGGCCCGTGACGGCCACTTCGACCCGGCATGGCTGGAGCAGCACGGCAAGGCGGCCCGCGCGATCTTCTACGACGGCGGCTACCTGGTGGCGATCCAGGGATCGGAACGCTTCGACGTGGGCGCCTACGCGGCGATTCCGCGTGCCTACCTGAGCTCCCGCCTGCGCGAGCTCGCCCTGTTGCTGCTTCCCGTCGGGCTGGCACTGGGCGCGGCGTTGGTCGGCGCGATCGTCATGTTCGCGCGCCAGCGTGCGTCGCTGCCCGCGTTGCTGCGGGCGGCGCTGAACCGGCAGGAGTTCGTGCTGTACTACCAGCCGATCGTCGAGCTGGGCTCCAACACGATAGCCGGGGCCGAGGCACTCTTGCGCTGGCCCGCCAACAAGCAGATCGGCATGCGCCCGGCGCTGTTCGTGCAGGCCGCGGCCGACTGCGGACTGACCGCCCGCTTCACCGAATACGTGCTCGCCCGCGTCGCCATCGACGGGCCACGCTTCTTCAGCCGATATCCGGGCTGCTACATCAGCGTCAACCTGGCGCCGAGCGACCTGCTATCCGGCGCAGTCGTCGAGCACCTGCAGCGCCTGCTGACCACGCCCGGCATCGGCGTGCACAACATCGTGGTGGAGGTGACCGAGAGCTCCTTCGTCGACCCGGCCAGCGCCAACCGCACGATCGCGCGCATCCATGCGCTGGGCATCCGGGTGGCGATCGACGACTTCGGCACCGGCTTTTCCGGCCTGTCGCAATTGACCCAGCTGCGCGCCGATTGCCTGAAGATCGACAAGATCTTCGTCGACGCCATCGGCACCGGGTCGGTCACCAGCGAAGTGGTGCTGCACATCATCGCGATGGCGCGCTCGCTCAAGCTCACGCTGATCAGCGAAGGGGTGGAGACCCACGCCCAGGCCGAGTTCCTGCGTCAGCACGGCGTGGCGTTTGCCCAGGGCTGGCTGTTCGGCAAGGCGCAGCCGCTGGACGAGCTGTTGCGCCCGGCCGGGCCCGACTGATTGCCGGCGGCACCCGGTCGAGCGCCTCCGCGCGGACCGCGCAGCCACCGGCTCTTGACGTGTCGACTGCGCCATAAGCACTTCTTAAGCCGGCACACGGATAATCCGCCGGGCCGCCGCCACACCGGAGCCTGTTCGTGCACATCATCCTGGTCGAGGACGACGCCCAGCTCGGCGCCGCCATCCAGCGCGCGCTGGAACGCCTCGCCTATACGGTGAGCTGGCTGCGCGACGGCCGCGAGGCGCTCATCGCGCTGCGCGACGAAACCGCCGACCTGGTGCTGCTCGACCTCGGCCTGCCCGGCAAGGACGGCCTCGACGTGCTGGTCGAGGCGCGCCGCAGCCACGTCACCACGCCGGTGATCGTGATGACCGCGCGCGACGGCCTGCAGGCGCGCGTGCACGGACTCGATGCCGGCGCCGACGATTATCTGATCAAGCCGTTCCACCTCGACGAGCTGTGCGCGCGCATCCGCTCGCTGAACCGGCGCGCGCAGGGCCTGGCGGTCAACCGCATCGAGGTCGGCGCGCTGGCGCTGGACCTGGGCACCTCGCAGGTGACCTGTCGCGGTGAGGCGATCGAACTGACCCGGCGCGAGTTCGCTCTGCTGCAGATCCTGCTGGAACGCGCCGGCAAGCTGGTGCGCCGCGAAAGCCTGGTGAACTCGCTGTATGGTCTGGACACCGTGGTCGGCGACAACGCGCTGGAGGTGCTGGTGCATATGCTGCGCAAGAAACTCGGCTACGACACCGTGCGCACCGTGCGCGGCTTCGGCTACATGATCCCGCGGGAGCCCGAATGAGCCAGCCCAGCCTGCGCGGCCGGCTGCGCTGGCTGATCATCGGCGTGATGCTGGCGGTGCTGCTGCCGCTGGCGGTGCTCAGCTTCCGGCGCATCATGCAGGAGATGAACGAATTGTCCGACGGCCGGCTGGCGCAGTCGGCCCGCACGCTGCAGGTGATCCTCGGCCAGGAAGGCCCCGACGTGTTGCGCGGCCACGGCCAGCATGGCCAGTTGGTACCGATCGAGGCGCCCGCGGTGCAGGCCATGCGCCGGCGCGGCCACACGTTCGAGTCCGAGGTCGGCTTCCAGGTATTCGACCGCGCCGGCCGCCTGGTGATGGCCACCACCAACCTCGCCGCGCTGCCCGCGCCGCAAGCCGGCGACGGCGAATACCGCGACATCCGCGCCGACGGCTACCGCTGGCGCCTGTTCACCCTGTCCGACCCGCGCGATGGCCTGGTGATCCGCACCGGCGAGCGCTACGACAGCCGCCACGACATCCTGCGCGCGCTGTGGTTCGACCATGCCCTGCCGCTGCTGATCGGCCTGCCGCTGCTCGGCCTGCTGGTCGGCTGGGCGGTGCGGCGCGGCCTGCGCCCGCTGCAGTCGCTGACCGGCGCACTGGCCTCGCGCAAGCTGGGCAGCCGCGAGGCGATCGTGCTGGAGCGGGCGCCGCTGGAACTGCAGCCCGTGCTCGACGCGTTGAACGGGCAACTGCAGCGCCTCGCCGATGCACTGGAGCGCGAGCATCGCTTCAGCGCCGACGTGGCGCACGAGCTGCGCACGCCGCTGGCCTCGATCATGCTCAACATCGAGAGCGCAATGGCCACCCGCGATCCCGCCGAAGCGGAGGCCAGCCTGGCCGGCGCGCGCCACAACGTGGCCGCGCTGGCGCGGCGCGTCGAGCAGTTGCTGGCGCTGGCGCGGCTGGAATCCGGCACCGCGCTGGAGCAGCGCCAGCCGGTCGACCTGGTGCGCGTGGCCAGCGACGTGATCGAGGAGCTGGCTCCGGTGATCGCCGAAAGCGGCGCCGAGCTGGGCTTCAGCCACGACGACCACCCGCTGCAGGTGCAAGGCCACGAGGCCGCGCTGGCCGCGCTGCTGCGCAACCTGATCGAGAACGCCATGCGCCACGTGCCGGCCGGCGGCCAGGTGCAGTTGTCGATTGCGCAGGGCGTGGTCACCACCACCATCGACGTGGCCGACGATGGCCCCGGCATCCCGCCCGAACGGCGCGCCGCCGTGTTCGCCCGCTTCCACCGCGAATCGAGCAGCCGCGGCGAAGGCTACGGTCTCGGCCTGTCGATCGTGCAGCGCGCCGCCGAGCTGCACGGCGCCAGCATCGAGCTGCTCGATTCGCCGTTCGGCCACGGCCTGCGCGTGCACGTGAGCATCCCGCGCAACGACTGAGCGAAGCGCCCGTCACGACACTGAAACGCCAGCCTGCGCCTCCGTAAGCCGGCTGAAAGCCGGCCGCCCGGAGAATGCCGGCCGATGACCCCGGCCGATGCGTGCCGGTGGCGGGCAAACCCGGGTGCGGCGGAACAGGCATGGACAAGGCGGGAAAGGCGGGCGGCCAGATCGTGCCCGTGCTCATGTATCACAACATCGCGGCAACCCCCGCAGGCTTGCGCAGCTACCGCAGCCTGTATGTCAGCCCGGCCAGATTCGCGCGGCAGATGTGGCTGCTGCAGCAGCTGGGATACGCCGGCCTGTCGATGTCGGCGGCATTGCCGTACCTGCGCGGCGAACGCCGCGGACGGGTCGTCGCCATCACGCTGGACGACGGCTACGTCGACAACCTCGACGCGGCGCTGCCGGTGCTGCAGTCGTTCGGCTTCAGCGCCACGATCTACATGGTCAGCGGCAGCATCGGCCGCTTCAACACGTGGGACGCCGAACGGCTCGGCATCCGCAAGCCGCTGATGTCCGCCGCGGACATGCGCCGCTGGAACGACGCCGGCATGGAGATCGGCGCGCACACGCGCAGCCATCCGCGGCTCAGCCAATGTACGGACGCCGTCCTGCACGGCGAGATCCACGGCTGCAAGGCCGACCTGGAGGATCGCCTCGGCTGCGCGGTGACCCAGTTCTGCTACCCCTACGGCGACCTCGACGAGCGCGTGGTCGCGGTGGCCCGCGAAGCCGGCTACGCGGCGGCCACCACCACGCGCCGCGGGCGCGCCGTGGCCGGCGCCGACCTGTGGCGACTGCCGCGGATACAGGTGGCGCGGCACCACCTGCTGCCGCAGTTCGCGGCGCGCGTGCTGACCGGCTACGAGGATCGCCGCGCATGAAATTCCTGCTGGTCGGCACCAACCCGGAGCATACCGGCGCGGCCACCCATTTCGTCGCGCTGGCGCAGGCGCTGGCCGAGGCCGGCCACGAGGTCGGCGTGGTCACGGCCGCCGACGGACTGATCGAACAGCAGCTTGCCGACACCGCCGTGCAACTGCACCGCGCCACGTTCCGCAATGCGCTGGACCTGCGCGGCTTCGCCGCGGTGCTGCGCGCGGCGCGGCAGCTGCGGCCGCACTGGCTGGTCGGCAACTTCGGCAAGGAGTACTGGCCGCTGATCGTGATCGGCCGGCTGCTGCGCATCCCGGTCGTGCTGTTCCGCCACCGCGTGCCACCGATGAAGCGCGTCTCGGCCTGGCTGCTGCCGCGGCTGGCGCACCGCTTCTTCGCGGTGTCCCGCCACGCACGCCGCGCCTATCTCCAACGCGGCGTGCCGCCCGGCCTGGTGCAGGTGCTGTACAACCCGGTGAACATGGCGCTGTGCCGGCACGACCCGGTGCAGCGCAGCGCGATCCTGCGCAGCCTGGACATCTTCGGCGACCCCGTCGTGCTCGGCTACTGCGGCCGGATGCAGCGGGGCAAGGGCATCTTCACCCTGTTCGACGCCGCCACCGCGGCGATGGCGCAGCAGCCGCGACTGCATTGCCTGTGGCTGGGCGACGGCCCGGATGCACAGGCGCTGCGCGAGCGCGCCGCCGCGCATCCGCTGGGCAACCGCCACCATTTCCCGGGCTGGGTCAACGACATCCACCCGTACTACAGCGCCATGTCGATGCTGGCCTTTCCGTCCATCGCCCCGGAAACCTTCGGGCGCGTCTCGGTGGAGGCGCAGGCCGCCGGCCTGCCGGTGCTGGCCAGCGACATCGGCGGCATTCCGGAAACGCTGCAGCCGGGCGTCACCGGCGTGCTGCTGCCGCCCGGCGACGTCGAAGCGTGGCGTGCCGCCATCGTGGCGATGTGCGACCCGTCGCGCCGGCAGCCGATGGGCGTGGCGGCCGAGGCCTTCGTCCGCGAGCGCTTCAGCACCGGCGTGATCGCGGCCCGCTTCGTGCATCTGCTGACCGCCGCGAGCACCTCGAAGGCCGGCAGCACGGGCATCCCTCCGCATCGGCCTCGCGGAAGATGGCGACTGCCGGGTTGAGCAGGAACACCGCCGCATCCGGCCGGCACCAGGGATGCCCTGATCTAATCCGCGTACCCGTCACCGCGCTGTATGCGCGCAGCGGTTTGTCGCAGCGGCGACGGCAGACTGGCCGTCTGTCTAGACGCTGGGGCGAATCGCTGCGCGCATACAGTGCGGCCCCGACGCATTGAATCAAAAGATGGGGTGACGTCCAGAAGGCCCGCAGGCTGCGCCGCGTAGCTTGAACGGACGGCCAGTCTGCCCTGCGCCACGCAACACACCCTGCGGGCCTTCTGGACGTCATGCCGGGTGCGTGGAATAGATCAGAGCATCCCTAAGCGTCCACGAAGCTTGTTCGGCGACGCTGTCATTCCCCCATGACTGAAGGAATGAACATGCGCAACGTACTGGT
Organism: Rhodanobacter sp. UC4438_H5; assembly: GCF_052978405.1. Lineage (NCBI taxonomy): Bacteria > Pseudomonadati > Pseudomonadota > Gammaproteobacteria > Lysobacterales > Rhodanobacteraceae > Rhodanobacter > Rhodanobacter sp. UC4438_H5. The sequence continues at coordinate 3,228,420 of NZ_CM129672.1, read as the reverse complement.
TGTTTCCCTCGCGCTGGCCCTGCTGGCGGCCAGCGCCACCCTGCCGGCGCAAGCCACCCCGCCGGCGAATCTCAAGACGCAGGCGAAGATCGACATGAGTCATGCCCGCGACATCGCCCTGAAGGCGTATCCCGGCAAGATCGTCAAGGAGGAGCTGGAGCAGGAGCCCGGCGGCAGCGGCCTGCGCTACTCGTTCGACATCAGCTCCGCCAAGGCGACGCACGAGGTCGGCGTCGACGCAAAGACCGGCAAGGTGCTGGAGAACTCGCTGGAAGGCGCGGACAACGATTGAGGCATCCCTGACGACGCGCTGGAGCGGTCAACCGGAACCAGTCCGTGCGGCAGGCTGCGATGAGCGGCCGGGGTGCCTGCGGATTCATTCCGGACAACGGTGCGCGAAAGCGGGAATGACGGGCATCGGGGCACGGTTCGTGCGTTGCCTTAACCAGATCCTCACCGGTCGATAAGCGAGCTGAAAGCGACGTGCCTCATGCTGGCGTCATGACCATCACCGCTATCGTCCGCCAGTTCGTCGCCGCGCCGCCAACGGCCACCGGTTCGCTCAAGCGATCGCTCCCGAAAGACGCCTGGCGACGGGTTGCGGTGAGCTGGATGCTGCGCCGGATGTTCCACAAGGTGGGTGGTCAGTTATGCGCTCCGGGTGGCTTGCCGACCACCGGCATTCATCGGGTGCTGGTCTGCCGCCCGAATCACCGGCTGGGCAACAGTGTGCTGATCAGCCCGCTTATCGCGGAGATCGAGACGCTTTATCCGGGCGCGGAGATCGACATCCTCGGCAGCCACGCCACGGCCTGTCTGTACGCGAACCGGTTCAGTGTCCACGACGTTTTCGCGTTGCCGCAGAAGATCGCCCGGCACATCTGGTACTCCGCCGGGGTATTGCGCGCGCTGCGACGATGCCGCTACGACCTCGCCATCGACGCCTGCAACGGCTCGCAGTCGGGGCGGATCGCGCTGGCCATGGCGCAGGCCAGACACAAGCTGGGATTTCCGGATGCGCTGGTGAATCCCGCCTCCGCATGGCATGCGCTGACGTGGCCTGCCCACCTGGCCGACCGCGGCGTGTTCCTGCTGCGCCAGGCGTATGCCGGCACGATCGCCGCCGACTATCCCCGACTCAATCTCGACCTGACCACCGGCGAGAAGCAGGCGGCGGCCAAGACACTGGCGCGGGTCCGTGGCGAGGCAGGCGGGCACCGCGACATGACGGTGGCGATCTTCCCCAACGCCACCGGTGCCAAGTGCTACAGCGAGGACTGGTGGCGGCAGTTCGTGGACACGTTCCAGTCGCTGTGCCCGCAGGTGCAGCTGGTGGACATGCTGGCGGCGCATGGGCGCTCGCAGCTCGGCTCGCAACTGGCGCCGTACTACTCGCGCAACCTGCGCCGGATGGCCGCGATGATCTCCTGCATGGACGGCTTCATCAGCGCCGACTGCGGCGTCATGCACCTGGCCGCCGCCAGCGGCACGCCCACGCTGGGCCTGTTCTCGGTGACCGATCCGGCCAAGTACGGGCCGCATGGCGGCGCCAATGCCGCGCTGGATACCCGCGGCATGAATGCCGCGGCCGTGGCGGTCACCGCCGCGCGCTGGTGTGCGCGGTTGTCGTCGTCGCGCGCGATCAGCGAACCGGCCTCACCCTCCCTCGATCAGGCGCAACGTCACGCGTGAAGCCCGCACCGGGGGCGGGCCGGCATGGGCTGGTCGCCGCAACCGTCAAGGCTGCCCCACGGTCAGGACGGCGAAGCTGCCCGGCACGATCGTGTGCCGGCCATTCGGCTGCCGCGCGCTGCCGAAACGCGCGGCGGAGAGATAGAGCCGGTGCAGCTTCGGGTCCAGCGTCAGCGTGCGCGCGCTGACCTGGGTGGCGATGGTGGCGCTGACGCGATAGTGGTCCGCGTCGTCCTGGTGGATGGCGGTGACCGTGCCGCTTTCGCCGTTGGAGCTGTAGATCGTCGACGCGGCGGCGTCGAACACCACCGCATCCGGGCCGTCGCCGATCGGCACGCGGGCGACCTGGTGACCGTCGCGCGCATCGGTGACGACCATCAGCCGGTTGTCGCAGACCGAGAACAGCCGATGGTGCACGAGGTCGATGGCCAGCCCGCTGGGCGATTCGCACCCGGCCAGCGGCCATACGCGCAGCACCGTGTCGGCGGCGGTGTCGATCTCGACCAGCTCGGCCTTGTCCTCGATGTTGTCGTAGATGTGGCCGGCACCATCGGACACCGCGAACTCCGGCTTGCCGGGCAGCGCGATCGTGGCGATCACCGCGCCCTTGGCCGGGTCGATCACGCTGGCCGAATGACTCCTGCCATTGAAGGTCAGCACGTGATGCGAGGGGACGTCGTAGACGATGGCGTCGGGGTTCTCGCCGGTGCCGCCGATGGTCGCCAGCGGCTTGAACGTGCGCAGGTCGAACTCGGTGACCGAGGCGCTCCTGCCGTTGCTGGTGAAACCGCGCTGCAGGTCGTCGGCGATCGCGATGCCATGCACGCCGGGGGTATCGGCAACCGTGCCGATCTGCCGGTTCGCGTCGACATCGATCACCAGCACACGATCGCCGCGGCTGACGAACAGGTGCCGCGGCGCCGCGTCGAAACTGAGGTAATCCCAGCCGCCCGCGCCACCCAGCGGCAGAGTCGACAACAACCGCGGTACCGGGGCAGGCGATGCGGCACGGCCCGCCACCGGCGCGAGCAGCAAGGCCAGCGCGGCCGGCACGAGGGAGCGAAGCAGTCTTTGCGTTTGCATGGCAGTCACCTTGGCGTGGGGACGGAGAACATCAGCCTGCGGGCGCAGGTCCGTTTGCAGCGGGCGGCGTGTCGTGGCGACGCAGCAGCGCGTACAGCACCGGCATCACCAGCAGCACCAGCGGCAGCTGCAGCAGCATGCCGGCGATGATCGCCACCGCCAGCGGCTGCTGCATCTGCGAACCCTGGCCGAGCGCCAGCGCCAGCGGCAACAGGGTCAGGATCGCGGCAAGGGTCGACATCAGGATCGGCCGGCTGCGGTGCGTGCCGGCTTCGTGCAGGGCCTCGTGCAGGGCGACGCTGCGCTGCGCGTCCTCGAGTTCCGAGAAGTAGAAGATCGCCACCTCGGTGACGATGCCCACGATCATCGTCATGCCCATCATCGAGGAGATGTTCAGCTCGATGCCGGTCAGCCACAGCCCGGCAAACACCCCGGGCAGCGCCAGCAGCGGCATCGCCATGATCGCCAGCGCCGCGCGGAAACTCTCGTACAGGAACAGCAGCAGGGTGAACACCAGCGCGATCGCCGCCAGCATCACGATGGCCAGCCCGCGAAAAGCCTGCTGCTGCTGCTGGTAGACACCACCAAGCTGGTAGTACATGCCTTTCGGCAGAAGGCCCGGTCGGGCCAGCGCGTGCTTGACGTCGCCGATCACCGCGCCGAGGCTGCGCCCGCTGATGCGTCCGGTCACCGCCACCATGCGCTTGAGGTTGTCGCGGGTGACTTCCGGCTGGCCCTGCACCTGCTTGAGCGTCGCCACCTGCGCCAGTGGAAACAGATGGCCGTCCGCGGCGCGGATCGGCAGCGCCGCCACCTGGTCGAGCCGCTGGTGCGCGTCATCGGGCAGGCGCACGCGCACACCGACCACCTTGCCGTCCACCGGCAGCTGCGCGGCGACCGTGCCGTCGATGGCCGCCGCCACCTGGTCGGTGACCGCGACCGGGTCCAGCCCCTGCAGCGCGGCCCTGGCCGGATCGACCTGCACCGTCAGTGCATCGCCGGCGGGGTTGATGCCGTCGAGCACGCCGACCACACCGGGGATCTTGCCGATCGCCGCGGCGACTTTCGCGGCGGTGGCGTCCAGTTGCTTCTCGTCGTCGCCGTACAGCTGCACCTCGATCGGCTGCGGCACCGCCACCAGGTCGCCGATCAGGTCCTCCATCAATTGCGCCAGGTCGATGTCCAGCCCCGGCACCCGCGCCTCGACCGCCGTGCGCACCTGCGCCATCACCTCTTCGGTTGAAGGTCGCGAACCGTTCTTCAGGCGCACGAAGAAGTCGCCCTGGTTCGCCTCGGTGAGACCGCCGCCCAGTTGCAGGCCGGTGCGCCGCGAATAGGTGTCGACCCAGGGGTTGGCGCGGATGATCGTCTCGACCTGGTTGAGCAGGCGGTTGGTTTCCTCCAGCGAGGTGCCGGGTTTGGACAGGTAGTCGAGGATGAAACCGCCCTCGTCCATTTTCGGCATGAAGCCGGTACCGACCCGGGTGTACGCGAAGCCGCCGAGCGCAATCAGCGGCACGAGCAGCAGCAACACCAGCGCGGGGCGTCGCAGCCAGCGCGCCAGCAGCTTGTGATAGCCGTCCATCATCCGCGTGGTGAAGCGCGAGCGCGGACGCTCGGCGAGATGGCGCTGGTCGAGCAGGCGTTCGGCCAGCAGCGGCACCGCCACCCAGGTCAGCAGCCAGGAAATGATCAGCGCGCTGGCCATGGTCAGCGACAGCGCCTTGAAGAACGCGCCGGTGACGCCGGTAAGGAAGGCCAGCGGCAGGAAGATCACCACGGTGGCGGCGCTGGAACCGGTCAGCGGGCGGGTGAACTCCCGTGCCGCGCCGGCAATGCGATCGTGCAGATGCCCTTCGCCCTGGTGCAGCCGGCGGGTAATGTGCTCGAGCATCACGATGACGTCGTCGATGATCAGCCCGACCGCCGCGGCCATGCCGCCCAGGGTCATCATGTTGAAGCTCATGCCGAGCACGCGCAGCAGCAGCACGGTGATCGCCAGCACGGCGGGCACCACGATCAGCGCGATCAGGATCATCCGCGTATTGCGCAGGAACACGAACAGCACAAGCCCGGCCAGCACGATGCCGATCAGGATCGCGTCGCGCACGCTGCTGGCCGCGCCGGTGACCAGTTGGGTCTGGTCGTACCAGTTGGCCACCGTCACCCCCGCCGGCATCTGCGGCGCGAACCCGGCGAGGCGCTGCCTCACGTCGCTGGCGATCTGCACGCTGTTGCCGGCCGGCTGCTGGTAGACCTGCAGCAGTACCGCGTCCTGGCCGTCGGCATTGACCCGGATCCACTGCGGCACGTGGCTCAGGCTGACCCGCGCCACGTCGCCCAGCCGCACCACGCCACCCGGGCCGGCGCGCAACACGATGTTGCGCAGCGTGGCGAGCGTCTTCGGCTGGTTGTCGGCCAGCAGCAGGTAGAGCTTGTAGTGGTCGGCGACGCGGCCCATCGCCTGGATCGTGGCGGCGTGGCTCACCGCGGCCGACACCTCGGCCAGGCTCAGATCCAGCGCGCGCAGCTTGCCCGGATCGACGTCGGCGTGGAACTCGGCCACCTCGCCGCCCTGCACGTCGACGTGGGCGACGCCGTTGATGCCGCTCAGCAGCGGGCGCAACTGGTACTGCGCCAGATCATGCAGCGCACTGGGCGACAGCGTGTGCGAACGCAGGCTGTAGGCCAGCACCGGGAAGGTGGTCGGGTCCATCCGGCGCGAAGCGATCTGCGTGCCTGCCGGCAGCTGCGGCAACACCTGGCTCACCGCACCGTTGACCTCCTGCAGCGCGCCGGCCATGTCCGCGCCCCAGTCGAAGCTGATCGCGATATCCGCACTGCCGCGGCTGGTGGTGGAGCGCACGTCGCGCACGCCGCGCACCCGGCGCACCGCCTCCTCCACCGGCGTGGTCACCTCGATCGCCATCTGGTCGGCCGGGCGGTCGCCCGCATCCAGGGTCAGCTGCACCCGCGGGAACGACACGTTCGGGAACAGCGCCACCGGCATCAGGAACGCGCTGGCGACGCCGCCGAGTGCCAGCATCAGCGCCAGGAACAGCAGCGAACGACGATGCTGCTGCATCCATGCGGTGAGGCTCACTTGACCGACTCCCGCACCGCGTCGCCGTCGTCGAGTTCGTACACGCCGAGCACGATCACCTTCGCCTTCGGATCGAGCGGCCCGGCCACGCCCACCGGATCGCCCTGCGCGCTGCGCACTGTCACGTCGACCCGTTTGGCATGGCCATGCTCGACCTGGAACAGATAGTCGCCGCGCGCGTCATGCAGCACGGCGGCGCGCGGCACCGACCACGCGGTGAAATCGGTGGTGCGGATCTGCGCTTGCAGCGGCGCGCCCGCCACCAGGCTGGCGCCGGCGGCGGCCGGCAGCTCGACCTGGGCATCGAGCAGATGGCTCTGCGGGTTGATCGACTGGCCGACCATGCGCAGCGTGCCGGCGAACGTCTGCGTGCCGTACACCGCACGCAGCTGCACCGCCATGCCGGGCTGCAGGCGCGGGCCATCGTCCGGCTGCACGCCCAGCAGCGCGAGCAGCGCATGCGTCGGGGTGAAATCGAGCAGGGGCGCATTGGCGGCGATCCGCTCGCCCAGGCCGACCCGCAGCGCGGTGACCACGCCGGCGGCCGGCGCCTCGACGGTTTCGCTGGCCGCGCCGCCGCCGAGCGCGCGCTGTGCGTCCAGCGTCGCCTGCGCATCGGCCAGCGCCTTGCGCGCCGCGGCCAGCTGCGATTGCGTGGCCAGCCGCTGCGCCGCCAGTCGTTCGGTGCGCTTGAGTTCGCCGGCGGCGAGCGTCAGCGCGCTCTGCGCCTGCTGCCAGGCGCTGCGCGCGACCGGGTCCGGGGTGATCGTCAGCAAGGGCGCGCCGCGCTCCACCGCCTGTCCCGCCGATGCATGCAATGCCGTGATCTGGCCGCCTTGCGCCAGGCTGATCGTGCGTGCGCGCTGCGGATCGCCGGCGGCGCTGCCCCAGGCTTCGATGGTGTCGTGAAACGTCGTCTGCACAGGCATGGCGGTGGTGACCGCGACGACACCGCCGGCGGGCGCGGCGGCCTCGTCGTCATCCGGGGCCGCGTTGCCGCAAGCCGACAACAGGCCGGCCAGCAGGAGGACGCCCAGCACAGGCAGGATGACGAAGCGATTCATGGCGTGGCAGCCTGGGTGGCATCGGGATGGGCGGCAACGAGGTCGGTGTTGCCGAGCAGGGCATCCAGCGCGATCGACTGCCGGGCGCGTTCCTGGCGCACGGCCAGCAGGTCGAGGTCGGCTGCGAGCGCGCTGGCGCGAATCGCGAGGTAAGTCGGCCAGTCCAGCGTGCCGGCCTGCCAGGCGCGTTCGGCCGACGCGCCGGCCAGGTCGAGCTGCCTCGCATGCGCGTCCAGCCCGGTGAGTTGCCGGTCGAGCGTGGCCAGGTCGCGGGTGATGCGCTGCATGTCGCTGCGTGTGGCCAGCACGCGCGCCGCATAGTCGTCATGCAGTTGCTGGCGCGTCGCCCGCTCGATCGCGATGTTGCCGCGGTTGCGATCGAACAACGGCAGGGTGATGCCGATGCTCAGCCCGTTGGTGTACACCGCGCTGGTGTCGCGTGCCGTGTTGAAGCCGATGTTCAGCGCGGGGAACTGGGCCAGGATCGCACTGCGCAGCCTGGCCTGCTGCGACTGGTAGCCGGCCTGCAGGGCCAGCAGGTCCGGTCGCCGCCGCGGCAGGTCGTCGAGCGCCGCTTGCACCTGCGACGGCGTGGGCTGATCGAGCCAGGGCGCGCCGACCAGGTCGAGCTTCACCGCGGGTGCCAGGCCGAGCAGCTGATGCAGGTCGCCTTGTGCCTGGTGCAGCGCGATCGCCGTCTCGGCCAGCCGCTTGCGCACGTCGGCCTGCGTATTGAGCCCGGCGCTGGCACTGTCGTAGGTGAGGTTGCCCGCGTCCAGCGCGGCGCGGATGTAGGTATCCACCGTCGCCACGGCCTCCTGCTCGCGCTCGAGTCGCGCCTGCTGCGCGCGCAGGTTCAGCACCTGGTCGAACAGCAGCCGCGCCTGCGCCACCGTCTGCCACTCGGCCCACAGCAGGTCGAGGTTGACCTGGTTGACCTGGTCGCGCGCGGCGGCGCGGCGCGAGGAGCGCGTCAGCAAGGCACCGATGTCTTCGCTGAGGCCGAGGCTGTAGGCGGTGACGAAGCCGGCGCCGGAATGGCGCGGAACATCCGCCGACACCGCCAACTGCGGATCGGGCAGCAGCCCGGCGGCGAACGCCTGCGCCCGCGCGACGCCCAGCTCGTCGCGCTTGAGTCGCAGCTGCGGACTGTTGGCCACCGCCAGCATCGCCACCTCGGTGACATCCAGGCCATCGGCCGGATCGAACCGGTGTGTCGACCACGCGGGCAGCGGCATCTCCGCGGTCGGCGCGCTGAGCCGGGCCACGCCGGACGCACCGGCGCCGCCGTCCAGCGGCAGGTCGGTGTAGGTAGCGCAGCCCCCCACGCCGAGCAGCGTGGCGAGCATCAGACCGATCCATCCGCCGTGGTTGCGCCCGATCATGGACGCCACGATAGCGCGCCACGAGTGCGCAGTCGGAGCCCCGGTGACGGATTGCGTCCCTCGCATCACTTGAAATGATGGATGAAGCCGACCTGGAAGCCGCCGGGCAGCCAGCCGATGATCAGCGGCGAATCCCGATGCGCGGCCCACAGGCCCACGCCGGTGCCGATCGCCGCGCCCACCAGGACATCGCTCTGCCAGTGGCCGTGCGTCTTCACCCGCGCCACGGCGTCGTAGACCGGCAGCAGGGCCAGTGCGTAGACCGCGGGATGGTCGTGGCCGTAGTTCACCATGAACGGCGTGACGGCCGCCGAGATCGCCGCCACCTCGCCGCTGGGAAAACTCTGCGCGTGCGTGCCGGCAAACCAGCGGTTCGGGTCGCTGGTCTGCGAAGGGCGTTCACGCTGGAAGGTGAGCTTCAACCCCTCGCTGGCCACCGCGGTCACCGCGAGCGCGTCCACCGAGCGCCAGAAGGTGTCGCCCAGCTTGTCGTGGTCGCCGAAGGCCAGCGCACCGCCGACCACCGTGGCGACCGTGCCGTAGACCAGCGCGTTCTGGTCCGTGCGGTTCCAGATGCCGCGGTTGTCGTAGTGGAGGCGATGGTCGATGCCCAGCAGGCCACTCGCGGCCATCGCACCGGTCGAGGCGAGCAAGGCAAGGCACAGCAGCAGGAACGATGGCGCACGCATGGTCCTCTCCCCGACCAGGCAAGTCGGCTGGTCCGTGCCTTGCCACGCTACGCGGGCCAGCTTTCCTTTTGCTTACGGATGCGCCGATTTGCGCGGGCGCCGGCCGCGCCAGGCGACGGAAAGGCGATGGAAAGGCAGGCTGCCTAAGCTGCCGCCCCATCGTTGCCGACGTGAGTTCGTGATGCCCGTTTCCGGCTGGACCATCCTGTGCGATTTCGACGGCACCATTTCCGTCGAGGACGTGATCGACTCGCTGCTCGATCGCTTCGGCCGCCCCGGCTGGGAAGTGCTGGAGCAGGACTGGCGCGCCGGCCGGATCGGTTCGCGCGAATGCATGGCCGGCCAGGTCGCGCTGCTGCAGATGAGCCGCGCCGAACTGGACACGCACCTGGCCGGGATGTGGATCGACCACGCGTTCCCCGGCTTCGTGGCGAAGGCGCACGAACTGGGCGCGCCGATCCGCGTGGTCAGCGACGGCCTCGATGTCGCGATCCGGCAGATTCTCGCCCGCTACGGCCTGGACGACCTGCCGCTGGCGGCGAACCACCTGGCGCCGGCCACGCCGCCGCAACAGTGGCAGCTCACCTCGCCGTTCCAGGCCGACGGCTGCCGCAGCGGCACCTGCAAGTGCGCCTGCGTGGCGCAGGCCCGCGCGGGCGGCGCGAAGACGCTGCTGATCGGCGATGGCGCCTCGGATTTCTGCGCCGCCGACCGCGTCGACTTCGTGTTCGCCAAGCACCGCCTGATCGAGCACTGCCGCGCCGCCGGCATCCCCTACGTGCCGATCACCGGCTTCGAGGATGCGCTCGACCTGCTGCCGCAGCTGCTGGACGGCAGCCTGTCCGGCCAGCCCGCCACCCCTGCGCCGGCGACCACGGCCTGACCGGCCGGCCCGCGCGATCCACTCCTTTACCGACCCCGGACTTCCGATGAATGTTTTCGACAAGAACGCTGCCGTCGTGATCGACGACGCCCAGCTGCTCGCCGACGAGGCGAAATACAGCTCCTTCGGCGACACCGTGCACTACGTCGACCCGCCGAAGATCTTCCGCAGCTGCGAAGGCAGCTACATGTTCGACAGCGCCGGCGTGCCGTTCCTCGACCTGCAGATGTGGTACTCGGCGGTCAACTTCGGCTACGGCAACAAGCGCCTCAACAACGTGCTGAAGCAGCAGATCGACCTGCTGCCGCAGGTGGCCAGCCAGTACCTGCACCAGAGCCGCATCGAGCTGGCCAAGGCGGTGGCGCTGGACGCGAAGAAGAAGTTCGGCCTGGACGGGCGCGTGCATTTCAACGTCGGCGGCGCGCAGGCGATCGAGGACTCGCTGAAGATCGTGCGCAACGCGCGCAACGGCAAGAGCCTGATGTTCGCCTTCGAGGGCGGCTACCACGGTCGCACCCTGGGCGCCTCGTCGATCACCTCCAGCTACCGCTACCGCCGCCGCTTCGGCCACTTCGGCGAGCGCGCGATGTTCCTGCCGTTCCCGTACCCGTTCCGCCGCCCCAAGGGCATGACGGCCGAAGAATATTCCGACAGCTGCGTGCACCAGTTCGCGCGCCTGTTCGAGACCGAATACAACGGCGTGTGGGACCCCAAGACCAACCAGTGCGAATACGCCGCGTTCTACGTCGAGCCGATCCAGGGCACCGGCGGCTACGTCGTCCCGCCGATGGGTTTCTTCAAGGGCCTGAAGAAGGTGCTCGACCAGTACGGCATCCTGCTGGTGTCCGACGAAATCCAGATGGGCTTCTGGCGCACCGGCAAGCTGTGGTCGATCGAGCACTTCGGCGTGACGCCCGACATCGTGGTGTTCGGCAAGGCGCTCACCAATGGCTTGAACCCGCTGTCCGGCCTGTGGGCGCGCGAGGAACTGATCAACCCCACCATCTTCCCGCCCGGCTCCACCCACTCCACCTTCAACTCCAACCCGCTCGGCACCTCGCTCGGCCTCGAAGTCATCAAGATGGGCTACGAGCTGGACTACGAGACCAGCGTGCCGAAGAAAGGCGCGCACTTCCTCGCCGGCCTGCGCGAGCTGCAGAAAAAGCACAAGGAAATCGGCGACGTCGACGGCCTCGGCCTGGCGCTGCGCGCCGAGATCTGCACCGACGACGGCTTCACCCCGAACAAGGCGCTGCTCGACAGAATGGTCGACATCGGCCTCGCCGGCGACCTCACCCACAACGGCAAGAAGATCGGCCTCGTGCTCGACGTGGGCGGCTGGTACAAGAACGTGATCACCTTCGCGCCGTCGCTCGACATCACGCACGAGGAGATCGATCTGGCGATCGCGCTGCTGGATCAGTTGCTGACGAAGGCCAAGAAGGGCTGATTTGCGCGGCGTGGATCAAAGGCTCGGCAGGTGGCTGCCGGGCCTTTTTCATGCCCGCGACTTCTCCCTCTCGCCGTCATGCCGGCGAAGGCAAGCATCGCACCCTCACATCCGTCATGCCTACGAAGGCAGGCATCGCACTTCGCCCGTCAACGAATACCTTTGTAGGAGCCTGCCCGCGGGCGATGCTCTTGCTTATGTGTGCTATTCGAGAGAGAGAGAGAAAGCCAGAGCTTCAAAAGCAAGAGCTTTCGTGCGCCTACGGCGCCCGAGTTACTTCTCTTTTGCGTGCCCAAAAGAGAAGTAACCAAGAGAAAACGGCACCCCGCGGCGGCGCTTTCCGTCCATCCCTGGCCGGAAAGTCCGTGAGCCGTGGCCGGGCTTTTCGAGCGGGCTCCTGCCCGCGCGAAAAGGCGTTGCCATCCCTGGCAACGCCCGCTACGCGGCCTGATCGTCCCCGCCTCACCGCCGCCGAGGGGACCCGAAAAAGCAGGCGCGCATCCTGCGCGCCAGAAGCCAAAGCACCGCAAGCTTGAGGGTATTCGTCCCTGACACCTTTTCTACAATCACCGATTTGGTCGGAGCTCCAGCGCGTCAACGTTGCTGAGGACGGCGAGGACGGTCTCGACATGGACCATGTCGAAATCGTCCCGGTTTGGCTCTTCGTGTGCGCCCTTGTTGAGGAGCGTCCAAACCAAGTTGTCCTCCGGGATGCCCAGGATCGTGTTCAGGTTCTCGAGCAGCGGCGCCTTACTATCGTGGGCGAAGGTCCGCGCGTCCATCAGCTTCCTGCGCAGCGCCGTGCACAGGCCATATAGCTGTGGCTCTTTGCCGGGCCCTTCGATTTGCACCGAAATGTTGCCCACCCGATGCGATTCGAGCCACTTCCAAGCTTTGTGGGTGAGCATCTCCAGTGATTTGCGCGCGAATGAGAGCGCGTCGCGAGCGTTGAAGCGTTCGTCGATGGCTTCCCTTGCGCGCGCCAGATAATTTTGAGTCCCCGGAGGGTTTACGCGTGGCTGATAGTCGCCGCGGTGGTGCAGCAGCACGTACTGGTGGCAGTCGTCTCGGAGATCCCGCGGCAAGTGGTTCTCGATATCCTTGACGAACTCGGGGCTGTGACAGGTGAGGATGATCTGCGTCTGCCGAAAGCGCTCCGACTCGAAAATCGCCGCGCGGATGCCGCTGCGATGGTCGTGGTCGATCGCATTGATTGCGTCATCGAAGATGATGAGCGGAGCGCCCACAGCCTCAGCCTTCGCCAATAGGATCGCGAGGCCCAGACAGCGGATGTGCCCCTCGCTCAAAGCGGCTAGCGCGTTCACTCGCTGCTGGGGGTTACCGCGAAAGGCGATGTCAATGATGCCGTCGCCGGTGAGCGGCAGGCGGAGGTCAGCTAGCTTGTCCTCGCCGCGGTCCCAGTGGTTGAACTCGTTGTATAGCGCCATGGTCGAAGCGTTCAGGTCCGCCATAAGCATGCCGGGAAGCTGCTCGCGAAAGCGTCCAAGCAGACCGTAAAAGCTGTCATAGGCCTCTTTGATAGGCCGGTCGCGCGCGTTGGCCTGCTCTTCCTCACTCGCGCGCCTGATCAGGTCGGCGTTCGCTTCTTCCCATTGCGTGATGCGGCCTCGGGCCTGCGCGGCGTTCTCCATGACCTGGCTGCGGCGACCGTCGTGTTCCGCTATCCAGACGCGGGCTTCGTTCAATCGCGTCTGCTCTGCCATGTCTTCGTCGCGCCGTTGCAATGCCTCGCGTGTGCGCTCGTCGCGCGCAGCGGCTTGATCGGCCACGACCAAAATCTGCTCGAGCGATGGCGTCGCGCCGGTCTCGTCGGTCTCCGGCGAGTACACAGCTATCCACCAATCGAGAGCGTCGGGGCTGCGAGGTAGGGCGTGCAGGTAGGCCCCGACCAGTGTGTCCGCCCTGCCTTCGCTCACCAGGAACTCTTCGAGATTGCGAAGGCCGGTTTGCAGGGCGCGGCTTGCCTCGCCTGCTGCGCGCCGCAGACTATCGTGGTCAGCTTCGAGTCTCGCGAGCTCTTCCAGTTCGCGCAAGCCCGCGTCGGCCCGCTCGAACGGGTTGCTCGCCACTTCGGCGATTGGCGTCAGGCACGCCGGGCAGCGATCCTCGCGCTCTGCGCGCAGAGCCTGCACTGCGGCGAAGAGCCGTCGGAAAGAGACTTGGCTGCGTTGCTCGTCGAGACTGCGTTGCGAGGTTGCCAAGTTCTCCACGCCAACATCCGCTTTGGCGAATAAGTCGGCAACAATCCGGCGCGAGCAATTCGTGACTGCTGGTATCAGCGAGCGTAGCTTCGTGTCGAGCTCCTGCAGGCGACTGGGCGTCTCCTCGCTTCCGAACACCAACAGCATGAGATTGTTATAGGTGAGGTTCTCGGCGACGCCTGTGGCGTAGTCGGCCGCGGCTTCATCAAGGGCGCGGAGCTGCTCCACCTCGCCGTCGCGCGTCAGTTCGTCGGCCCGAAGGGCTTGCCTGCGACCGGCTAGCTGTGCCTGCGTCTCGGTGGTGAGCGTGAGCGCGGCGTCCATCGACTCATTGAAGTGCGAGGCGAAGTTGTTGAACTGCTCCATTCCGAACAGAGTCGCGATCAGGTCGGTCTTGCGCCCAGGAGACGTCGCGGCTATCCGCGAGAAGTTATCGATCCGGTTCTTTTCGACGAAGAAGAAGCGGAACGCGTCCTCGTCGGCGGCGACCCGGACCTCACCGCCTTCAGCATCGGTAGCTGTGAGGTTGGGGTTGGCGAAGCGACCGGCGTGGATGTTGGCAAGGTATTCACGCTGCTCGATCCGCTTCGAGCCTGCCTCTTCTACGGCTCCGCACAGCGCGTATTCGAGCGCCTCGCACAAACTGCTCTTTCCGCTGCCGTTCGGCCCGTAGCAGAGGGTGACTCGTTTGCTCAGATCGAAGGCCTGGGGCTCGCGAAAGCCGCGAAACGGCCCTAGGGTTAGGGAGCGCAGCCGAAGCCATGGCCATTGCCCTTGGGCGGTCGCGTCGGGGAGATCTGGAAGATCCGCGCTCGTGGTCGCGAGGTGTTGGCGGGCCAAGCGCGCCAGGAGTTGAGAACGGTTGTTGCGCTGCCTGGCCATCGCGGCCACAGCATCGAAGTTCGCCAGCGTCAGGTTGGCCATCCTGCGCGAACTCTCAGGGGCAAGGCGCCCGGGGTCGTTCAACCAGCGCACAAAGCGTTCAAAATCCTGTCTTGCGGTGCCCATCCTGCCCCCCTGCACGCGGCCACGTTGCTGTGATGCGGCTTGGAGCATAGCGCGCTACGCAACATCGGCAGCTTTCCCAATGTTCGCTCCGGGTCGTAAGCGGTCAATCAGCAACGGACTCTGCAACTCTTGCCTCATGAAGGAACATAACAATCCGCGCGCGGCGCTGTGGCTTTGCTCCGGCTCTTTCTGAAAGTGCGGGCCAGGATGGCCCGCTGCTCTACCGGGGCCCCTGTGCGGCGGTGAGTCGGGGTCGACAGGCCGCGCAGCGGGCATCGGCAGGATGCCGATGCCTTTTCGCCAGCACATGGATGTGCTGTCGAAAAGCCCGGCCCCGGCTCACGGACTTGCCGCCCATGGATGGGCGGCAAGCGCCAAGCGGGGTGGCCTTTCTCTTTGGTTACTTTCTCTTTGGCCACGCAAAGAGAAAGTAACTCGGCTGCCGAAGGCAGACGAAAGCTCTTGCTCTGAGATGCTGGCAAGCGAGAAAAAGCATCGCGCGCAAGCGCGCTCCTACAAGGGCACGCGTCGTCTTGCGCGAGGGCTGAAGTGCGATTCCTGCCTGACCAGCCTTCGGCTGTTGAAAAGCGTCTCGCAGGAATGACGAGCAGGGAGGCGGGCTTGCTTGAGGCGCCCCGCTCAGGGCGCCCGCTTCAACGCCAACACCGCGTTCAACCCCCCGAACGCAAACGAATTGCTGAGCACCGCCCGCACCGGCATCTCGCGCGCCACGTTCGGCACATAGTCGAGATCGCAGGCCGGATCGGCCTGGTCCAGGTTGGCGGTGGGCGGCACCACGCTGTCGCGCAGCGCGCCGATGGCGGCGACCAGTTCCAGCGCGCCGGAGGCGCCCAGCGCGTGGCCGTGCATCGACTTGGTGGAGGACACCGCGAGGCGGTCCGCGTGCGCGCCGAAGGCGAGGCGGATGGCGCGGGTTTCGGTGACGTCGTTGGCCGAGGTGCCGGTGCCGTGGGCGTTGATGTAGTCCACGTCGGCGGGGTTGAGTTCGGCTTCGTCCAGCGCCTGGCGCATCGCGCTTGCGGCGCCTTCGGCGCTGGGCATCACGATGTCGCTGGCGTCGGCGGTCATGCCGCTGCCGGCGAGTTCGGCGAGGATGGTGGCGCCACGGGCCTGCGCATGTTCCATGGATTCCAGCACGAAGATGGCGGCGCCTTCGCCGAGCACCAGGCCGTGCCGGTTCGCGCTGAACGGGCGGCAGGTGTCGTCGGCCAGCACGCGCATCGCCTCCCACGCGCGCAGCGCGCCATAGGTGAGGCAGGCCTCGGTGCCGCCGGTCACGGCGGCGTCGGCCATGCCGCAGCGGATCATCTGCGCGGCCTGGATGATGGCGTGGTTGGCCGAGGCGCAGGCGCTGGCCACGGCGAAGGTGGGGCCGCGCAAACCGTAGGCGATGCTGATCTGGCTGGCCGAGGCGTTGGTCATCAGCCGCACGATGGTGAGCGGATGCGCGCGCTGCGCGTTCTCGCCGTACAGGCGCCGGCTCTGCTCGTCCTGGGTGGTCTCGCCGCCGACGCCGGTGCCGACGACCACCGCGGTGCGCAGGCCGAGCCCGTGATTCGCGAACTCCAGCCCGGATTGCGCCACCGCCTCGCGCGCCGCGTGCAGCGCGAATTCCGAGGTGCGGTCGAGCGTGGGCAGGATGCGTTCGTCGAGATTGGCCGCCGGGTCGAAGCTGGCCGGTACCTGCGCGGCGACCTTCACGCGCAGCCGTTCGGCGTCGGGGTGGCGCAGCGGGCCGATCGCGCTGCGCCCTTCGCGCAAGCCTTGCCACAGCGCCGCGGCGCCGACGCCGAGCGGGCTGATCGCGCCCATGCCGGTGATCGCCACGCGGCGCAGCGGCAGGCCTTGCATCAGGCGGCTCCTTCACCGGCGCCGGCCCTGTCGGCCAGCGCCTTGTCCACCGCGTCGACCAGGCTCTGTGCGGTGTCGCGGTCGAAGTTGGCGCCCTGCTGGTCGGGGAAGTTGATGTTGAAGTGCTCCTCGATGTCGAAGATCAACTCGATCGCCTCCAGCGAGGCGATGCCCAGGTCCTTCAGGGTGGAGTCGGGTTTCACGTTGGCGACGTCGGTCTTGGCCTGTTTGGCGATGATCTCGAACACTTGCTGCTGGGTGGTGGCATTCATGGCATGTCCCGGGTGGCAGGCGGCAATGGAAGGCTGGCGCAAGGTGGCTGACGCAAGCTGACGGCCCCAGTCTAGGCACGCTCGCTTACTCATGCCTTTCATTGCGCAACTGGAGCCGGACGCGCTGCTGGCGGCGTTCACGGCCGAACCGCCGGCCGGTTTCGCGGTGGACCGCTCGCCGCAGGGCATGCCGGCCTTCGTGGCGCCGTTCGACCTGCTGACCACCGCCGACGACGCGCTGCGCCGCCGCGTGGCCGCGCTGCCGCTGTACCGCCACTGGCGGGCGCTGCTGCGCTGGCGCACGCGCTTCGCCGGCAGCACCGTGACGGAGTACGCGCCGTTGCCGCCGGGGGTTGCGCCCGCGGCGCTGGCGCAGGGACTGAAGGCCGCCTTCGGGCGCCAGTGCCGGCTGCTGATCGTGAAGGACATCGCGCACGACTCGCCCTTGCTCGGCGACGCCGACAACGCGTATGCGCACGCCTTCGCCGGCGCCTGCGCGGCCGCGGGTTTCGTGCTGCTGGAGGGCCAGGCGCTGGCCTGGGTGCCGATCGACTTCGACTCGGAGGACGAGTACCTGGCGCGCCTGTCGCACGGCCGGCGGAAGAACATCCGGCGCAAGTTGCGTGCGCGGGCCGCCCTGGAGGTCGAGGCGGTGCCGACCGGCGACGCGCGCTTTCGCGACGAGGCGACGCTGGCGGCGTTCCACGCGCTGTTCGACAACGTCTACGCGCAAAGCACGATCCACTTCGACCGGCCCACCGCGGCCTTCTTCCGCACCCTGCTGCAGGATGCCGCCAGCGGCGGCGTGGTGTTCGTCTACCGTCACGGGGGCGCGATGATCGGCTGGAACCTCTGCTACGAACACGCCGGCAAGCTGATCGACAAGTACGTCGGTTTTGCCTATCCGCAGGCGCGCGAGCACAACCTGTACTTCGTCAGCTGGATGCACAACCTGGAGCACGCGCGCCGGCGCGGGCTGACGCATTACGTGGCCGGCTGGACCGATCCGGAAGTGAAAGCCTTTCTCGGCGCGCGGATGAGCTTCACCCGCCACGCGGTGTACGCGCGCAACCCGCTGCTGCGCGCCTTGCTGCGTCGCCTCGGCGGTCATTTCGAAAGCGACCGCCAGTGGCAGGAGGCGAGTGCCGATGAGTGAGCTTTCGAACCAGCCGATCGTGCTGGACATCGACCACTCCGTCGGCCCCCTGCGCGACCGGCTGGTGCTGCCGCTGGAACGCTGGCAGGAGTCGATCCGCTTCGGCTGTTCGCTGGCGACGATGCGGCGCTTCGCGCGCGTGCTCGACGAGCTGCTGCCGACGAGCCACGGCACCGTGTTCACCGGCAGCGGCGACTTCCACCACCTGAGCTGGCCGCTGATCGCGCGCCTGCGCGGCAACGCGCCGTTCCAAGTGGTGGTGCTGGACAACCACCCGGACAACATGCGCTTCCCGTTCGGCGTCCATTGCGGTTCGTGGGTGCGCCGCGTGGCGCTGCTGCCGCAGGTGAGCCACGTGCACGTGCTCGGCATCACCTCCGCCGACATCGGCGCCGGGCATGCGTGGGAGAACTACCTGACGCCATTGCGGCGCGGCAAGCTGAGCTACTGGAGCATCGGCGTGGATACCGGCTGGTCGCGGCGACTCGGCCTGGCGCCGGCGTTCCATGGCTTCGACACGGCGGAGGCCATGCTCGATGCCTTCGTCGAAAGCCAGCGTACCCAGACGCTGCCGAGTTACCTGTCGATCGACAAGGACGTGTTCGCGCCCGAGGTGGCGCGCACGAACTGGGACCAGGGCCGGCTGCAACTCGACCACGCGCTGGCGCTGGTCGGCAGCCTGCGTCGCGGCCTGGTCGGCAGCGACATCAACGGCGAGATCTCGCACTACCACTATCGCAGTTGGTGGAAGCGCAAGCTCTCCGCGATGGACGCGCAGCCGGCAGTCGACATCGCCCGCCTTGCCGACTGGCAGGCGCAGCAGCACGCGCTGAACCTGGAGCTGCTGGCCGCGATCGCGGCGCGCACTGGTTGAGTCAGCGCAGCACCGCTTCCAGCACGCGGCAGATCGCCTCGATATCCGCGTCCGTCGTCCACGGGCTGTTGCCGACGGTGAGGCTGCGCGCGGCGAAGTCGCGCGCGTGCGGCACGTCGGCGGCGGGAACCACGCCGGCGAGGTAGGGGTAGTCGGGCAGGGCGTGGATGAACAGGCGGCTGACGCCGAGGCCGCTTTGCCACAGTTGCGCCAGCGCGGCGTCGCGGCGGCGCTGGTCGGGCAGCAGCAGCACGAAGAACGGCCAGGTGCCGCGGGCGTGGGGCGGGTCATCCAGCACCTGCACGCCGGGGATGTCGCGCAGTCGCGACAGCCGGCGTTGCGCCTGCGCGGCGGTGTGCGCCAGGAACGCCGGCAGGCGCGTAGCGGCATGCGCGCCCAGCGCCTGCCGCCAGCGGCCGACGCGATGCAGCGGTATCGTCAGCGGAAAATCGTCGCCCACCGCGGCGACCGCGTCGCCGCGGCGCAACGCGCGACGCAGCGGGTTGCCATAGGCCATGCGCAGCCCCCACGGCCGGTACAGCACGGCGTAGCCGAGCAGTTCGAGGCGCCGCCGCCCTTCCCAGCCGGCATGGGGCGGCACGCGGTTCGCCGCCCGCGCCAGCTTCTCGCGCAGCACGGGATCGCGCGCGACAAGCAGGCCGCCTTCGTAGATCGACAGACCCTTGCCGGCGGCCAGGCTGAAGAAGCCCACGTCACCGGCCAGGCCCACGCTGGCGCCGTCCGCCCGGCGCGCACCCAGCGCCTGTGCGGCGTCCTCGATCACGTAGGCGCCGACCTCGTTCGCGACGGCGAGCGCGGCGTCGACATCGGCGACGCGGCCGGCGAGATGGGTCGGCACGATCGCCAGCGTGCGTTCGTCGCAGGCGGCACGCAGCGCGGCCGGGTCCAGGTCATGGTGGCCGGGCGCGAGATCGCACAATTGCAGTTCCAGTCCCGCCTGCCGCACGGCGATCGCCACCAGCGGACAGGTGAAGGCCGGCACCACCACGCGACGGCGTTGCGGCTGCAGTTCCCGCAGCGTGGCCAGCGCAAGCAGAAGTGCGGCGGTGCCGGAGCAGGTCAGTGCCAGCGGCGGCAAGCCCAGCAGCGCGGCGACGTCGGCGGCCAGCGTCGGCGCACCGGGACGCAGGTCGGCCAGCTGCAGCGGCAGGCCGGCGGTGGGCGGCAATTCGTGGCGGCGGCGGGGCAGCATGGGCAGCGCGTGGCCTGCGTTCAGATGACGGCCGCTTCCGGCGCGTGCTCGCGGCTCTCGGCCAGCCCGAGGCAGGCGATGCCGGCGATGATCGCGATCGCGCCAAGCACGCGGGCGGCGGTGAGGTGTTCGTCGAACAGCCACACCGACAGCAGCATCACCGAGACCACCTCCAGGTGCGAGGCGGCGAAAGCCGGACCGATCGGCGCGTGTTTCAGCAGCGCCATCCAGGTGAAGAACGCACCGACGTAGCCGACCACCGCGCCGTACACCCACGGCTGGCCGAACACGCGCAGCAGCCACGCCAGGCTCGCCTCCACCGGCAGCGCCTGGGTGCCGGCATACTTGAAGCTGATCTGCGCGAGGGTGTCGAAGCCCATCAGCAGCAGGAAGCCGAACAGGTAGAAGCGCTTCATGCGCCCAGTCCCACGATCGCCACGCCCAGCGTGACCAGCGCGATGCCGGCCACGCGCAGCCGGGTGAGTCTTTCGCCGAACAGGAAGCGCCCGGCCAGCATGATCGCCACGATGTTGATCGAGCCGAGCAGCACGCCCTCGGACAGCGGGATCAGCGAGAGGAAGGCGATCCACACCAGGAACTCGGCCACGTAGCTGCCGATGCCGAGCCACAGCCACGGCCGCGACGCCATGTACTTCCAGCGCGCCAGGCCGTCGCCGGCCGTCGGGTCGCCCGCTGCCGCCTTGAACGCCAGCTGGCCGCCGGTGTCAAGCACGATGTTGAGCAGCCAGAGACTGGCAACGAGGGGGGAGATGGCGCCCGCTGCCGGCATGGTCAGGCCGCCGCGCGCGATGCGGCGATGCCGTCGAAGAACGCCGCCGAACGCTCGATCAGGGTGCGCCGCTGCTTGTCGATGGTGATCATGTGGTAGCTGTCGTCGAGCAGCAGCAGCTCGGTCGGCGCGCTGACCGCACGCACCACCAGCTCGGCGTTCTTCGGGCTGGCGACGTCGTCGTCGCTGGCGTGGGCGACCAGGCACGGCGCGGTCACCTGCGGCAGCTGGCGGCGCACGCTGGCGGCCAGGCCGTACATCTCCGCCAGCGAGTACCACGGGTTGCCAGGCAGCCCGGCGGCGGCGCTGTCGCCGCCGAGCATCGCCGCGCTGACCTGGGCGCGCAGGCGCTCGTCGCGGATGCCGTAGGGCGGCTGCTCCATGAAGCTGCGGCCGCGGCCGATGCCCAGTTTCTTCAGCAGCGGCAGCATGAACGACAGCCGCGCCAGCGGCGGAATGCTCCAGCCGTCGTAGCGGAAGGTGGCGCCGTACACGCCCACGCCGGCGACCTGCCCCGGACGATCGGCGGCCAGTTTCAACGCCAGCAGCGCGCCCATCGACAGGCCGCCGACGAACAGCTGATCGACCTTGCCGAGCAGATCGTCGGCGGCCTGCTGCACGCTGGCGTACCAGTCGTGCCAGCCGGTGGCGAGCAGGTCGTCGGCGCTGCCGCAATGCCCGGCCAGCTGCATGCCGTGCACGGTGAAGCCGGCGCGGTTCAGGCCCTTGCCGAGCAGCTTCATTTCCATCGGCGTGCCGGTGAGGCCGTGGATCAGCAGCACGCCGCGGCGGCCACCCTCGAGGAAGAAGTCGGTTTGCTGGATCACGCGCAGGCCTGGCGGGACGGAATCGTGGCGGTTTGCCGCCAGCATGATCGCCGGGCGCGGTTTCCTCAGTCTTTCGCCGCACCGGCGGGCTTGTCGAAACGCACCACCACGCGCTGGCCGATGCGCAGCGACGAGGGCTGGTCGAAGGTCAGCACGCACTCCACGGTGCGTGCGTTGGCGCGCACCTGCGGGTCGTTCTCCAGCGTGGCCGGGCCGTACACCTGGCCGATGCGCAGCACGTGCGCGGCCCAGTGGCTTCCGTCGCGATCGCTGTCGGCGCTGACCTCGGCCGGCATGCCGGGGTGGACCGCGCCGACGAAGCTGTCGTTGAGCTCGGCGCGCACGATGCGCGGCTTGTCCGGCAGCAGGGTGAACAGCGCGCCGGAGCCCGGCGACACGCTCGCCCCGGGCTGCGCCGCCACGTGCACCACCTGGGCGTCGAACGGGGCGTGCAGGCTGCGCTGCTGCAACTCATAGCGGGCCTCCTGCAGCTTCTGCGTGGCGATGTCCTGCGCGGCGCGCGCGGCCAGTTGCTCGGCGTCGAGCTGGGCCGCCGCCTCGCGCGCATCGTCGGCGCTCTGGCCGTCGCCGGCGCCGGCAGCCGCGGCGGCGGCCAGGCGCTGCGCGCGCTGCCGCGCCGCCTGCTGCTTGACGCCGAGCAGCTTGAGCTGTGCCTGCGCCTGCTCCAGTTGCGCCTGTGCGGCGTCCACCGCCAGCTGCGCAGGGTGCGCATCAAGTGCAGCCAGCAACTGGCCCCGCTTCACGCGGTCGCCCTCGTGCGCCGCCACCGTGGCGAGCACGCCTTCGCGCGGCATCGACAACGCCAGCAGGCCACCCTCGATGTCGATCCGGCCACGCGCCACCGCGGCGTAACGGGCGACCGGTGCGGCGGCGCCGACCGGTGCGTCGCCCGGCTGCGAGCAGCCGCCGAGCAGCCCGGCGACGCCCAGCGCGAGGATGCCAAACCGGAGCGCGCGGCGGTGCGGGGAATGCGGTGCGAGCGAGGTCATGGGGCGGGTTCCTGGGAATCGATGGCCGGTGCCGCGGGGCGCCGGTCGCTGAGGATGCGGCCGTCCTCCATCGCCAGCACGCGGTCGGCGTGGACGACCAGCCGCGGGTCGTGGCTGACGCACAGCACGGTGGTGCCGTGGGCGTGCGCGATGCGATGCAGGATGTCGATGATGACCTGGCCGTTGGCGGCATCCAGCGCGCTGGTCGGCTCGTCGGCGAACAGCAGCTCCGGCTGCTTGGCCAATGCGCGGGCGATCGCCACGCGCTGCTTCTCGCCGCCGGACAGTTCGGACGGACGCAGCCGCATGCGATGCGCCAGCCCGACCTCCTCCAGCGATTGCCGCGCGCGCCGGCGCGCCTCGTCGCGCGACAGGCCCATGTGGTTCAGCGGCAGCTCGACCTGCTCGAACGCATTCAACGCGGGGAACAGGTTGAAGCCCTGGAACACGAAGCCGGTGTGCTGCAGGCGGAAGCGCTCCAGCGCGCGCAGGTCGAGCTGGCCCAGCTCGCTGCCGAGCGCGCGCACGCGGCCGCCGTCCACCTTCTGCAGGCCGCTGAGCACCGCCAGCAAGGTGCTCTTGCCGCAGCCGGACGGGCCGGAGATCAACGTGAGTTCGCCGGCGTGGATGCTCAGCGACAAGCCGTCCAGCACCTGCGTGCGCTGGTTGCCGGAGACGA
This sequence comes from Rhodanobacter sp. UC4438_H5, assembly GCF_052978405.1. Classification (NCBI taxonomy): domain Bacteria; kingdom Pseudomonadati; phylum Pseudomonadota; class Gammaproteobacteria; order Lysobacterales; family Rhodanobacteraceae; genus Rhodanobacter; species Rhodanobacter sp. UC4438_H5. The sequence goes on along the minus strand of NZ_CM129672.1, from coordinate 3,205,148 downwards.
ACGCCTTGCTGACGTTGTCGGCCTGCAGCGACGGCACGCGCGCGGTTTCGGTGGTGGCGGGCATCGCGCTCATCGCAGCAGGTTGGCCGGATCGGCGCGGCGCAGGCTGCGCATCGCGGCCAGCCCGGACACGGCGGCCAGCCCCATCACCAGCACGATGCAGCCCAGCGCCGCCGCCACGTTGAGCACCACCGGCACGTCCTGGCTGCGCGCCAGCAGCATCAGCACGATGCCCAGCACGCTGGCGCCGAGCAGGCCCAGCGCGCCGACCCAGAACGCCTGCTCCAGCACCACCTTGCGCAGCGCGCCGACGCCCACGCCGAGCGCGTTGAGCGTGGCGTACTCGCGCACCGAGCCGTTGACCGCGGCGATCAGGGTCTGGCTGGTGATCACGGTGCCGACCAGGAACACGATGCCGGCCAGGAACAGCACGCCGGCGCCGGCGCCGGTGTCGAACAGCCAGTAGCGCACCGAGCGCTTGGCGAAATCGCGCGCGCTCCAGGCGGTGTACGGGCCGAACGCGGTGGCGCCGCGCAGGCGCGCGGCCACCGCCTCGGCCTGGGTCGGGTCGCGCAGCTTCGCCACCAGGTAGGTCGGGCCGGTGTCGGTGGGATCGTTGTCGAGCTCGCGCGCGGTTTCCAGCGAACACAGCACGTTGACCCCGCCCAGCGCGCGCAGCCCGCTGCCGATGCCCACCACGCGCACCCGGTGGCCGTTGATGGTGGCGCTCTGGCCGACGTCCACGCCGAGCTGGTCCAGCGCGGAGCGGTCGATGACGATGGCATCGGGTTCGGCCAGCCGTGCGCGCAACGCGGGCGGCAGCACCTTCGCGAACATCAGGCCGTCGGCCGCCGGGTCGATGCCGGAGACGAACACCGAGACGCCGCCGGTCTCGCGCGGCCCGCGCCAGTCGCCATCGACCCACAGGTACGGCTCGACCCGCTGCACCTGCGGGTCCATCTGCAGGTGCGAGGCCACGTCCGCGTCGATCGCGCGGCCGAGCCCGACGCTCTGCGTGCCGGGATAACCCACCCAGACCTCGGCCGCCGAACCGGTGACGTACACACTTGTGCTGCCGAAGATGCCCAGCACCAGCGCGATCTGCAGCAGTTGCAGCAGGCCGGCGAAGCCGACCGCCAGCATCGCCGGCAGGAACCGGCGCCATTCGTAGACCAGCGTCTTGCGCGCGAGGGCAACCATCAGCGCGGTGCCGCTGCGCTGGCCGCGACGGTCGGCGCCGTCGTTGCCGCCGGAGGCGGCGCGCCGCCGAGCGCCTTGAACAAGGCCACGTAGGCCAGAGCGCGGGCGGCGCGCGCGTCGTCCAGTTCCAGCGCCGCCTGGGTCGCGGCGATGCGGCCGTCGATCTGCTGCAGCGGGCTGTCCAGGTGCAGCGCGACGCGCTGGCGCAGCACCTGGTCGGCGTGTTGCAACGCCTGCCACGCGGCCTGGTCGTGGCGCTCGCGCTCGCTCTCCTGGTGCAGGCTGCCGAGCGCCGTCTCCACCTCGGCCACGCCCTGCAGCACCGCCTGCCGATAGGCCAGCACGCTGGCCTTGAGCTGGTGCGCGCCGGCGTGGTGCGCCGCCACCCGCATGCCCCAGTCGAACAGCGGGATGCTGATGATCGGGCCGAGCGAGGCGATCGCGTTGGGAGTGGTGGAGAAGCGGTGGTTGTTGTTGATGTCGGTGGCCCACACCAGCGAGCCGCCGATGCCGATGCTGGGGAACATGTCGGCGTGGGCCAGCGCCAGTTCGCCGGCGGCGCGCAGCACGTCGGCCTCGGCGCGGGCGATTTCCGGGCGCGTGCGCAGCAGGTCGGCCGGGGTGGCGCCGAGCCGCCACGCACCCAGCTCGGGTGGCGGTGCGGGCTGCAGCCAGGCCGGATCGGGTTGCTCGCGACCGAGCAGCACGGCCAGCCGCTGGGCGCTGGCGTCGATCGCCTGCCGCGGCGCCGCCAGCGCGGCCTCGGCCTGCGCGCTGGCGGCCGCGGCCTGATCCACCGCGGCGGGCGCGGCCAGTTGCAGGCGCTGGCGTGCCTGCAGCAACTGCCAGGCGCGCGCGCGCTCGGCGGCCACCTGCTGCAGCCCTTGCTCCTGTCGTTGCGCGGTGCGCAGGCCGATCCATTCGCGCACCACCTCGGCGACCAGGCTGACCCGCGCCGCGCGCAGGTCGGCGACGCCGGCGTCCAGCTCGCCCTGCGCCACGCGGCGGCTGCCCTCGGCGCGGCCGAACAGGCCCAGTTCCCAGCTGGCATCGAAGCCGGCGACGAAGAACGAGGCGCTGGCGTCCGGGTCGACCGCGTCGCCGGTGCGTGCGGAAAGGCCGGGCCGGTAGCGATCGGTCGCGTGCCGGCGCAGGATGCGCACCGCGCGCAGGCGCTCGACCGCCTGCGCCACGTCGAGGTTGTCGGCCAGCGCGCGCTCGACCAGCGCATCGAGCGCAGGATCGTGGAACGCATGCCACCAGAGCGCCGGGTCGGTCGCCGCCGCCGGCGCCGAGGCGGTCGCATGCCGCCACTGGGCGGACTGCGGCGGTGCCAGCTTCGGCAGCGGCTCGGCGCAGCCGGCCAATGCGCACAGCAGCAGCGCGCACAGCAGCGGGCGGAGGCGCCTGCACGGGCCGGATGCAGCGGGGTTCAGGCGGGCGAACTCGGCGGGCATGTTCCATGGCGGCGGGCCGCGCAGGACGTGCGCGGGCGCCGGGGCAGAAGTCGGAGCCCCATTGTGGTGTGCGAATCTTTCGCCGGCCTTATCGCCCGCGGCGCCGGCCACGGCGGTGTTCATGGCGGCGCGCCCACCGCGGCGGGCGGCGGCGGAAAGTGCACGGCCACCTGCAGGCCGTGCGGCTCGATGTTGCGGAAGAGCAGCTCGGCACCATGGCGGCCGGCGATGTGCTGCACGATGGCCAGGCCCAGCCCGCTGCCGGGCTCGGCGCTGGCGCCGACGCGAAAGAAGCGTTCGCTCAGCCGCGGCAGCAGGTCCGGCGGCACGCCCGGGCCGTTGTCCTCGACCAGCAGGCTGGCGCCGCCGTCGTCGCGCGCGCGCAGTCGCACGGTGATCTCGCTGCCATGGCCGGCGTAGCGCACCGCGTTGTCGATCAGGTTGTCGAGCAGATCCTGCACGCCGGCGGGTTCGCCGAGCACCCACAACGGCGCCGTGCCGCCCTCGTAGCCGAGGTCGATGCCCGCGCGGATCGCCTCGTGCACGCGCTGGGCGACCATCTCGGGCACCCGCCGGGCCAGGTCGATCAGGCGCTGCTCGCCACCCTCCGGCGGCGCCGCCTGCGCGCGGGTCAGCGCCAGCAGTTGCGAGGCGGTGCGCGCGGCGCGCCGGGTCAACCGCTGGATGTGGGCGAGCGCGTCGGCCTGGTTCGCCGGGCTGGGATCGGCCAGCGCGCGGTCGGCGTGCAGGCTCAGGCCGGCCAGCGGCGTGCGCAGCTGGTGCGCGGCATCGGCGATGAAGCGGTCGTGCAGCGCCAGCATGTCGCGCAGGCGGCCGAACAGCGCGTCGATGGTGCGCGTGAGCGGCTGGATCTCCTGCGGCACGTCCGGGCCGTCGATCGGGGTGAGCTCGCTGGAACGGGCGGCCAGCCGCGCGGTCAGCGGATCGAGCACGCGCAGGCCGCGACGCACGCCGAACCAGACCAGCGACAGCACGCAGGCGATCAGCAGGGTCTGCATCACCACCGCCAGCAACAGGATCTCGCGGGCCTGTTCGCGACGATCGTGCAGCGTCTCGGCCACGGTCACGGTGAGCTGGCCGGCGGCATCGCCCGGCATGTCTTCGCGCACGGTGGCCGCACGCAGCGCGTGGCCGTCCAGGCGGGTGTCGTACAGCGCGGGCACGCCTTCGGCGGGCGGCGTCGGTGGCGCGGCCAGCCGGTCGTCGCCGGCGAGCAGGCCCTGGCTGGAACTGCGCACGCTGAAGTAGCTGCGCCCGTCCGGATCGTATTCGAGCAGGAAGCGCGCCTGCCGCGAGAGCCGGCCGCCCAGCGGGTTGCTTTGCAGCAGCTTGGCGAGGGTGCGCGCATCGTCGGCGAGGTCGCGGTCGTGCACCCGGTTGGCGTAGCCCAGCGCCACGCCGTAGCTCAGCAGCGCATCAAGCAGCAGCAGCGTCGCCATCGGGATCAGCAGGAACACCAGCAGTCGCCGACGCAGGCTGGGGCGCGCGGGCGCGGGGCGTTTCATGCGGCGCCGCCGGCGTCGGCCAGCTCCTCCAGCAGATAGCCCAGGCCGCGGATGGTGCGCACGCCGGTGCCGCTGCCGTCCAGCTTGCGGCGCAGGCGATGGATGGCGATGTCCAGCCCGTTGTCGGTCAGCTCCTGGTCCCAGTCGCACAGCGCCTCGATCAGTTGCGCGCGACTGGTGACGCGATCGGCGCGCAGCGCCAGCGCTTCGAGCAGGCCGAACTCGCGCGCGGTCAACTCCAGCGGCCGGCGATCGACCCAGGCGCGGTGGCCGGGCAGGTCCAGCCGCAGCCGGCCCAGTTGCAGTTCCGGCTTGCCCTGGCTGCTGGCCCGGCGCAGCAAGGCGCGCACGCGCGCCTCGAACTCGCTCAGCGCGAACGGCTTGACCAGGTAGTCGTCGGCGCCGAGGTCGAGCACGCGGATGCGTTCGGCCAGGCCGTCGCGCGCGGTCACCACCAGCACCGGCAGGCCCTTGCCGCGGCGGCGCAGGCGCTGCAGCACCTCGCTGCCATCCAGCCCCGGCAGGCCCAGGTCCAGCACCAGCAGGTCGTAGCCGTGATCGCGCAGCGCGGCGTCCGCCTGGCTGCCGTCCGCCACGTGGTCGACGGCGTGGCCGCCCTGGCGCAGCGAGGCGCGGATGCCCTCGGCGATGGAGGGATCGTCTTCCACCAGCAGGATGCGCATGGAGACTCCGGTACGGGGAGAAAGCGGCAACACGACGCCCGGTTTCCATTCTGGCGCGCAATTCGCCCGGTCGTGCGGCTCGTTGACCACGCCGGCGGCGCGAGGTTCACGCGGATGCGATCTCAGTCCGCCACACGGAAGCGCACGGCGCTGAAGGCGCCGTCCCGGGTCAGCGCGGTGACGGTGTGCGGGCCGGGCCGGTGCAGCACGAGGGATTGTACGGCGGCGCCCACGCTGCTGCCTTGCAGGCGGCCGTCGAGCAGCCATTGCACTTCGCCCTCGGCACCGAGGGCGCGCAGGGTCACGCGCAGCGGCTGGTCGCTGTTCGGCGCGCGGCGCAGGGTGACGCCGCTGGCCAGGCCGGTGATGCGGATCGGCATGGCGCGGTCCAGCGAATCGGGTGCGCAGCCGGGGGCGAGCGGCGGCAGCGCCGCGGCGGCGCGGTCGTCGACGCGGAGCCACGGCGTGGCCAGCGCGGGCCAGCGCGCGAGCTGGATCGTGCGTTCGTGCGCGGCGTGGCAGGCGCCGCTGAGGCGCTGGCCTTTCGCATTGACGCGCAAGCGGAGCAGGCCGGCGGACCACGCGCCGAGATCGCGTTCGGCGAAGGTGGGCGGCAAGGCGTCGTCGAGCACCCAGGCGCTGCGGCGCTGGCGGCACAGGTCGGGCGGGGTGTTCTCCGCCGCGCCGCCCAGCGGCCAGCAGATGTCGCGCCGGCTGACGCTGGTCGGTTGCGCGCGGGCGTGGCCGCCGCGCGAGGGCAGCATGTCGACGATCTGGAACAGCAGCGGCAGCGCGGTCACCGCGCCGTACTGACCAGGCGACGGCGTGCCGTCGGGGCGGCCGATCCACACGCCGACGGTCCAGCGGTCGGTGACGCCGATCGACCAGGCGTCGCGGTAGCCGTAGCTGGTGCCGGTCTTCCACGCCACCGTGGCGTGCCGGTTGATCGCGCCGGCGAGCGGGCCGCCCTCGACGGCGGCCGGGTTGCTGGCGAGGATGTCGCGGATGATCCACGCCGCGCCGGGCGACAGCAGCCGGCGCGGGCGCGCCGGTTGTTCCATGGTGTAGCGCGGCGTGCCGGCGAGGCCGCCGTTGGCGAACGCGGTGTACGCGCCGACCAGGTTTTCCAGTCGGGTGGACGCGCCGCCGAGGATGATCGACAGGTTCGGCTGCGCCCCCGCGGGCAGGCCGAGGTCGACTCCGCCGTTGGCCAGCCGCGCCACGAAGCGGTTCGGCCCGACCCGGTCCAGCACGTCCACCGCCGGCACGTTGAGCGAGCGCTGCAGCGCTTCGGCCGCGCTGACCGGGCCGCTGAACGCTTCATCGAAATTGCCCGGCTTGTAGCCGCCGAAATCCTGCGGCGCGTCGACCAGCAGGCTCTGCGAGTGGATCAGGCCGTCGTCCAGCGCCAGGCCGTACAGGAACGGCTTCAGCGTCGAGCCGGGCGAACGCGGCGCGTTCACCATGTCGATGTAGCCATGCCGCTGCGGATCGGCGAAGTCGCTGGTGCCGACGTAGATGCGCGCCTCCAGCGTCGCGTTGTCGACCACCAGCAGCGCCGCCGACGTGTGTGCCGGCAGGCGCGCGAGATACGCACTGACCCGGTCCTCGGCCGCGCGCTGCAGGTTCGCGTCGATGGTGCTGGCGATGCGTCGCGCCTGCGGTTGCTGCCGGTGCAGGCGTTCGGCCAGCAAGGCCGCGGACAACGGCGCGCGCAGCGAACGCGCCACCACCGGTTCGATCGCCGCGTCGCGCACCTCCGCCGCGCTCCACACGCCGAGGTCGCGCATGCGGCGCAGCACCTTGTCGCGCGCGGCGCGCGCCGCCTCGGGGTGGCGGTCCGGCCGCAGCCGGCTCGGCGATTGCGGCAGTACCGCGAGCAGCGCCGCCTCGGCGTGCGACAGCCGGCTGGCCGGCTTGCCCAGGTAGGCCCACGAGGCCGCCTCGACACCTTCGATCGGACCGCCGAACGGCGCGTGGTTGAGGTACAGGTCGAGGATCTGCGGCTTGCTCAGGTGCACTTCCAGCTGCAGCGCGCGGAAGATCTGCACCAGCTTGCCGCGGAAGCTGTGCGGGATCGGTTCGATGATCCGCGCCACCTGCATGGTCAGCGTCGAACCGCCCGAGACGATGCGGCCATGGCGCAGGCCGCCGGCGAGACCGCGCAGCAGCGCGTAGGGATTCACGCCGGGGTGGCGGTAGAACCAGCGGTCCTCGTAGGTGAGCAATGCCTTGAGATAAAGCGGCGAGACCTGCTTCGCCGTGGTCGGGTAACGCCACACGCCGTCGCTGTCGGCAAACGCGCGCAGCGGCGTGCCGTCGCGCGCAAGCACCACGGTGCTGCCGGTGTCGGGGGCGGGCAGGCGCAACGGGAACAGACGGTCGAGGGCGAAGGCGACGAGCAGGGCGCCGATGAAGACAATCGCGAAGACACGTAGCCCGTGCGTGAGGCGGGATCTTCGGCGGAACGGGTTGGCGTTGGTCATGGTGGGGCCCTTCGACTTCGCTCGCTGACGCGAGCTACGCTCAGGGTGAACGGTCTTCCACACCGTTCGCCCTGAGCGTAGGCCGCAGGCCGAAGTCGAAGGGCATGCCGCGACTCCAATCAGCCTTATCTGTTCCAAGAGCCACCCGGGAGCATCACCCCCCGGGGCGAGCTCCTACGGTTCGACCACGCTGATCTTCGCCGGTTCGACCTTGCCGATGCCGCGCACGGCGGGACGATACATGTCCTCCACCAGCGGCGGCGGCACGGTGTACGTGCCCGGCGTCACCGCGCGCACCAGGTAGAACACGCGGGCCTTGTCGCCACGACTGAGGTTGAGGGCGGCGGCGTAACGGTCGTCGCGGTACTCCTCGTGCACGATCTGCGCGGCGGCGGCGTGCTGGTCCAGTTCGATGCCGTCGATCACCACGCCGGACCACGACTGCGCGCCGCCCAGGTTGAGGTTCTCCACCTCCAGCCCGCCCGGCAGCAGATCGGTGACCAGGGCGTCGGGGACGTTCATGCGCGCCTCGATGCTCAGTTCGACGATCAGCGTGTCGCCTTCCTTCAACTGGCTGCCGCTCCACGGCTTGCCGTCGGTGGTGAAGTAGCTGCGCCGCACGTCGATCTGGCTGTCGTCGGCCGGCGGTGCCTGCCGCGGGATGCCGGCGACGTCGAGCGTGGCGAAGATCGCCGCGTCGCTGGTCGGCTGCACGCTGACCCCGGCGTTGAGCTCGGCCACGCTGAGCGCGCGGCTCCACAGGCGCTGGTCCGGGGCAGATTCGGTCTTGCCGTTCACCGTGAGCGTGGCGGCCAGCGGCGCATTGCTTTTCGCATCGAATGCCGCCGCCACGCGGGCGATCGCCGCCTGCTCCTGCGTGCTCAGGTACGACCACGACCAGCGGTAATCCTTGTCCTGCTGCTGGCGCACCCGCACGTTCGCGGTGGCGTTGCGCGCCCAGTCGACCAGCTTGGCGTCGTAGGCGGGCTTGCTCATGCCGTAGGTGTGGGTGAGCGCGACCATCAGCGCGAGGTCGCGCAGCTCCGAGCCGTAGTCGCCGACGTACCACGGGCGCTCCTTGCTCCACGCGAACGCCTCGTCCACGGCTTTCTGTGCGCGCTCGGTGTCGCCCATCAGCTTCAGCGCGATGCCCAGGTGCACCAGCGGCAGCGGCGCGACCAGCTTCTGCCGTTCGTTGTCGAAGATCGCGCGCAGCGTGCCCAGCGGCGCGCGGTTGACGCGCGCCAGCACGAAGCCGGAGTACGCCTCGTCGGCGATGCGCAGGTGATCGTGCTGCTCGTACTCGTAGTACGGGTGGCCGCCGGCGAGCAGGTCGTCGTTGAGCCGCTGCAGCGCTTTCTGCAGCACGTCCTGCGGTACCGCGAAGCCGGCGTCGCGCGCGTCCAGCATGAAGTCGACCACGTACGGCGTGGTGAAGGTGACGATCGGACTGCTGCCGCCCCAGAAGCTGAAGTGGCCATTGCTGGCCTGGAACGAGGCGATCCGCGACAGCGCGCCGTCCACCGCGGCCTTGCGCACGGCGTCGCTCATCACTTGCGCGCCCAATGCCTTGGCCGTCTGGCCGTCCAGAATCAAAGCGGCGTAGCCCTTGCTGGTGGTCTGCTCGATGCAGCCGTACGGATAGCGCAGCATGTCGCGCAGCGCGGCCGCGTACGGCAACGGCGGCAAGGTGCTCAGGGTGATCCGCGCGTTCACCGTGGCCGGCAGCAGGCCGGCGATCGCGGCGGCGCCGAGGTGCTCGGGCTTGCCCGCCTCCAGCGCCATGGGCGTGGTGCTTACCGTTTCCGGCCAGGCCGGGCGCACCGCAAATTCGAAGTGGCGGTCCACGCTGTAATCGTTGAGCTCGGCGTGGATGTCCACCGTCGCCACCGCGGCGCCCGCGCCGGCGGTGACCGGCATGTGCAGGGTGGTGCCGGCGCCGTCCTTCAGCGACACGCTTTGCGCAGCCTTGTCCACCGTGATCGGGCCGCCGCCCTTGACGCTCACTTTCGCGGTGCCGTCCTTGCCAGACAGGTTCTTCAGATCGAGGCTGATCATCGCCTGGTCGCCGGCCGCCATCACCCGCGGCGTGCTCGGCTCGACCACCAGCGGCGCACGCACGGTGACCGCGCCGTCGGCGTTGCCGTAGCGGCTGTCGGTGTACGCCAGCGCAGCCAGGCGCAGGCTGCCGTTGAAGTCGGGTACGTCGACGTGCAGCGTGGCCCTGCCCTGCGCGTCGAACGCCACCGGGCCGGCGAACAGGTCGACGATCTGTACCTTCGGGTTGAGCCGGGTGGCCTTCGGCAACGCCGCGCCGCTCATGTCGCCGCCGTAGCGCAGCTTCGCCTCGGCGCCGTCCATCGCCTCGATGATGCGGCTGTACAGGTCGTACGCATCCACGCTCAGGGCACGCTTGGCGAACAGCCACGCCCACGCGTCGGGCACCGGGTAGTCGGTGATGTTGAGCACGCCCTGGTCGACCGCGGACAGCGTGACGAAGGCCTGCTGCCCGGCCAGACCGGTGGCCTGCACGCCGACCTCGAGCGGATTGCCCGGACGCATCAGCGCGGGCGCGTCGAGCTTCAGCGGGATGCGCCGGTCGTTGCGGTCCATCGCCACGTACTCGACGCCCATCGCGCGCGCCGGCGTGGTGTGCTCGGCCGCTTCGCCGCCGCGGAACACCAGGGCAGTCACGTAGACGTCGTGGCGTTCCCACTCCTTGGTCACCGGGATCTCGAAGGTGGCACCGGCTTTCGCGTCGATGTTCTTCGTGTAGAGAAGGTGGTCCGATTCCACCAGCAGCACGCCGGGCCCGTCATGCGGCGGCGTCACCGTGACCTTCATGCTGTCGCCGGCGCGGTAGCGCGCCTTGTCCAGCTGCAGCTTGACCTTGTCCGGGCGCGCCTCCTTGCCCAGGTTCTCGTCGTCCCAGCTGTAGCCGGCGAAGAACGGGAACACCGTGGTGAGTTTAGTGGCCGGGTCGTACACCTCGACGCGGTAGCTGCCCCACTGCACCGGGAATTCCACCTGGGCCGACTTGCCGGCGGCGACGTCGACGTCCTTTTCCTCGATCAGCTGCAGGCGCTGGTTCGCATTCGACTGCCAGCCGCCATCGCGCTCGTACAGCCAGTAGAAATCGCGCAGCTCGCGCTGCAGGCGCACTTTCAGGTGGCTGCCTGCGACCAGCGCGCCGTCCGCGTTCGCGCGCACGATCTCGAAACCGACCGGGCTTTCGCTCTCCGCGCCCTGCTTCGGATCGAACAGCGGGCGCACGCCGACCAGCGCGTCGGCCGGCCAGTAGGTGCGCTTGAGCAGCCGCGTCACCGCGCGGCCGCCGCTCTCGTACACGCTGCCGGACAGGGTCACCGCCAGCGGCGCGACCGGTTTCACGTCGTCGGGCAGTGCCACGTCCTGCTCCAGCACGCCTTGCGCGTCGAGCTTCGCATCGACCACGTCGTCGGCGCTCTTCGGCAGCTCGACCAGCGGGTTGCCGAAGAAGGTGTCCTTCATCTTCTCCAGCGGATGCACTTCCGGCGCCACCAGCAGTTTCGCGGTGAAACGGTTGCCGTCGGCCGGCGCACCGTACAGGTAGCTGGAGGCGACCTTCAGCTTCAGCGGTTCGCCCGGCGCCAGCCGCTGCTGCGGGCTGGACAGATCCACCTTGAGCCGCTCGGGCAGGAACTCCTCGACGTGGAACGGGAACGCCTGCACGGTCTCCTTGGCTGAAGGATCGAGGCGGAACTCCAGTTGCCACAACCCGGTCGGCGCGTCGGCCGGGATCGCCTGGCTCAGCTCGAAGTAGTTGAGCTGCTGCGGCTCCAGCCGCTTTTCCACCAGGGTGCGGCCGTCCGGCTGCTTCACCCGCACGAACAGCGACTGCGCCTTCATCGGCTTGCCGTCGTCGTCGCGCAGCAGCGCCGAGGCGCGCAGCGTCTCGCCGGGACGGTACAGGTCGCGGCCGGACCAGGCGTACACCTCGAACGGTGCCTGTTTGCGCCCGCTGATGTCGAAGTTGGACACGTCCAATGCCGGCCGGTTGAACGGCAGCACCGAGACGTCCTTGCCGTGGCGCGCGACCAGCACGTCGGCGGCCTTGATCTTGTACGCGAGCAGCGCGTTGCCGTCGGCGCCGGTCGAGGCCTTGAGCTTGCTGCGCCCGGCCGCGTCGCGGATCTCGATGTCCACCGCATTCACCGGCGTACCGTCGCGCAGCGAGGCCACGTGCAGCAGCACGTTGTCGCGATACACGCGCAGGTGCAGGCCGAGGTCGCTGACGAAGAAGGTGGCGGTGTCGTAGCCGTCCTTGAACGTGCCGCCGGCCTTGACCACCGCCATGTACACGCCGGGCTGGGCCAGCTCCCTGATGTTCTGCACCGGCAGGTAGGTGACGGTGCGCTCGTTCGGCTCGCCGCCCAGGGTGTAGTGGTTGGCGTAGACCGAATCGGCGATCTCGGTGATCGGCATGCGGCTGCGCCGCTCGTCGCCTTCGCCGCAGCTGTTGTAGTAGGCGACGTCGTGGTCGAGTTCGTAGCTGTCGCGGTGGCCGTTGCGCGGGTACGCGCAGAACAGGTCCGACAACGCGTCCTCGCGCACGCGGAAGAACTCCACGTCGGCGTCGTGCACGTTCATCGACACCAGCGGCAGGCCGCGGGTGCCGCGCGCCGGCAGCACGCTGCCGTGCGAGGCGAAGCCGACCGCCGCCGGCAGGTTGCCGGAGTACACGTCGTGCTTCACCGCGTGGCCGAGGGTGCGGCCGTCGGCGGCGAGCAGGCCGGCCTTCAGCTGCACCGCGTAGCGCGTGTTCGCCTGCACGAACGGGAAGTTCAGCGTCTTGCCGTCGTTGTCGAGGCTCCAGCTGCCGCTGACCACTTCGCCGTTCGGGCCGGTCACCGCGATCAGCGTGTCGAACGCCTGCGCCGAGGCCAGCGCGGCGTTGAAGCGCAGGGTCAGCGCGGTGCGCGAGTCGCTGCTGCGGGAGCTGGCCGAAAGCAGGGCGAAGCTGGTTGCGGCCGGCGCCGGCGCCGCCGAGGCGGCCGTGCCCGGCGCACCCTGCAGCGTCGGCGGATGGCCGTCATGGCCGCGCCCGCAGGCGACCAGCAACAGGCCCGACAACAGGACTGGCCATACCCGCGCAAAGCGCGCAAACGATCGTGCGTACATGGTGGTCTCTCCCTGAGATTGGATCGAAGTATCGCCGCCATTCATGGCGGGCCGATGGCACGGATCGGGCACGCGCGTTTTCTCAACGAGGCAACTGCCGACCCAGCCAGTCGCCCAGTTGCATCAGCACCTGGCCGCGGCCCGGTTCGGTTTCGTTGAACAGCTCGTGGTACAGCGAGGCGAAGAAGCGCGTGGTCAGTTGGCCGCTCGATGCCGCCGCCCTGGCGAAGGCACGGCTGCCGGCGGGGTCGACCAGTGCGTCGCTCTCGGCCACCAGCAGCAGGGTGGGCACGGCCAGCTCGGCGGCATCGGCGATGCAGGCGGCGCCTTCGCGGAAGATGAAATCGGCCAGCCGCGGGGTGATCCAGCCGTGGCGCAGCGGATCGGCGCGGTAGTCGGCGGCTACCTGCGGATCGTGCGACAGCTTGCCGGCATCCAGCCCGTTGCGCAGCGGCAGGTTCGGCAGCCAGCGGCCGAGTATCGCGGCCAGCCGGATCATCTGCGGCGATTCGTGAGTGCGCAGGGCCGGCGAGGACAGCACCAGCGCCGGCGGCGCCAGCGCGCCGTCGAGCACGGCGCGTGCGGCCACCAGACCACCCATGCTGTGGCCGAGCAGCAGCGGCTGGTGCGGCGTGGCGCGCGCGTACTCCTGATAGACCGCCGCCAGGTCTGCCAGCAGGTCGTCGCGATGGCGCAGCGCGCCGCGCCGCCCGGGCGACTGCCCGTGGCCACGCTGGTCGTAGCCGCGCACGGCATAGCCGCGCTGGTTGAACCACGCGGCGACGCGATCGTAACGGCCGCTGTGTTCGCCCAGGCCATGCACGAACAGCACGGCCCCGCGCGCCCCCTGTCGCGGCCAGTCGCGCAACAGCAGGCGCTGGCCATCGGCCATGGTCTGCCAGCTGGTGACTCCGGTTTCCTCGCTCCGCGAATCCGATGGCGCCTGCACCGCTTCCTCCCGTTCGATCACCGTCCTGCAGCGCCTCCACGCGATGCGCCGATGGAGCGCGAATACTGACATGCCCGCGCCGACCGCGCACCGCTGCGCGCCGGTTGCGACGGCAGCCGCGGCCCCCATATATGATCGGGTGTCCCACTCCCCGCCACCGCCCCGACCGGTGCCGCCGCGCATGGACTCCCGAATCCTCGAAGCCTTCCACCCGGCGGTCGCCGCCTGGTTCCGCCGCAGCTTCGCCGCACCCACCGCGGCGCAGGCGGCGGCGTGGCCGTCGATCCGCGCCGGCCAGCACACCCTGGTCGCCGCGCCGACCGGCTCCGGCAAGACGCTCACCGCCTTCCTCGCCGCCATCGACGAACTGGTGCGCGAGGGCGTGGCGCACGGCGGCGTGCTGGCCGACGCCACCACGGTGCTCTACGTGTCGCCGCTGAAAGCATTGTCGAACGACATCCATGTCAATCTGGAAGCGCCGCTGGAAGGCATCCGCGCGGAGCTCGAGAAGCTCGGCCTGCCCGACGTGGCGATCCGCACCGCCGTGCGCACCGGCGACACCCCGCAGGTCGAACGCAACCTGCTGCGCAAGCAGCCGCCGCACATCCTGGTGACCACGCCGGAGTCGCTGTACGTGTTGCTCGGCTCGGCCTCGGGCCGTTCCATGCTGGCGGGCGTGCGCACGGTGATCGTCGACGAGATCCACGCCATCGCCGGCAGCAAGCGCGGCTCGCATCTGGCCTTGTCGCTGGAGCGGCTGGCGTCGCTGTGCCAGCGGCGCCTGCTGCGGATCGGCTTGTCGGCGACGCAGAAGCCCATAGAAAAAGTCGCCGACTTTCTGGTCGGCGCTCAGCACTCCCTTCTCCCCGAGGGGGAGAAGGAAGATCCCTGCACCATCATCAACACGGGCCACACCCGCCCGCGCGACCTCGCCATCGAAGTCCCGCCCGTCCCGCTGGAAGCGGTGATGTCGAACGACAGCTGGGAGCTGGTCTACGACCGCCTCGCGCAGCTGGTGCACGCGCACCGCACCACCCTGGTCTTCGTCAACACGCGGCGCATGGCCGAGCGCGCCGCGCGGCACCTGTCCGAACGGCTCGGCAAGGAGCACGTCGCCGCGCATCACGGCAGCCTGGCCAAGGAGCTGCGGCTGGATGCGGAGCAGCGGCTCAAGCGCGGCGAGCTGAAGGTGCTGGTGGCCACCGCGTCGCTGGAGCTGGGCATCGACATCGGCGAAGTCGACCTGGTCTGCCAGCTCGGCTCGCCGCGCTCGATCGCCGCGTTCCTGCAGCGCGCCGGCCGTTCCGGCCACAGCATCGACGGCACGCCGAAGGCGCGGCTGTTCCCGGCGACGCGCGACGACCTGATCGAATGCACCGCCCTGCTCGACTGCGTGCGCCGCGGCGAACTCGACGCGCTGGTGATGCCGCCGCAGCCGCTGGACGTGCTGGCGCAGCAGATCGTCGCCGAGGTCGCCTGCGCCGAGTGGGACGAGGACGCGCTGTACGCGCTGGTGCGCCGCGCGTACCCGTACCGCGATCTCGCCCGAGCCGATTTCGACGCAGTTGTGCGCATGCTGGCCGAAGGCTTCACCACCCGCCAGGGCCCGCGCGCGGCGTACATCCATCGCGACGCGGTGAACCGCCAGCTGCGCCCGCGGCGCAGCGCGCGGCTCACCGCGCTGACCTCCGGCGGCACCATTCCCGACACCGCCGACTACAAGGTGGTGCTGGAACCGCAGGCGATCATCGTCGGCACGGTGAACGAGGATTTCGCGGTCGAGAGCATGGCCGGCGACATCTTCCAGCTCGGCAACGCCAGCTACCGCATCCAGCGCGTCGAGCGCGACCGGCTGCGTGTGGAGGACGCGCACGGCGCGCCGCCGAGCATTCCGTTCTGGCTGGGCGAGGCACCGGGGCGCAGCGACGAGCTGTCGTTCGGCGTGTCGCGTCTGCGCGAGGAGATTTCCGCACAACTCGATGTCGGCGGTCTTTCCGCCGCCGTCGCGTGGCTGCGTAATCAACTCGGCCTCGACGAGGCCGCCGCGCAGCAGCTGGCCGACTATCTTTCCCGCGCGAAAGCCGCGCTCGGCGTGCTGCCCAGCCAGCACACGCTGGTGCTGGAACGTTTCTTCGACGAGTCCGGCGGCACCCAGTTGGTGATCCACACGCCGTGGGGCAGCCGCATCAACCGCGCCTGGGGGCTGGCGCTGCGCAAGCGCTTCTGCCGCCAGTTCAACTTCGAGCTGCAGGCGGCGGCGACCGAGGACGCGATCGTACTGTCACTTTCCACCAGCCACAGTTTTCCGCTGGAGGAGGTGGCGCACTACCTGCACTCGGCCACCGCCGAGCACGTGCTGGTGCAGGCCCTGCTCGACGCGCCGCTGTTCCCCGCGCGCTGGCGCTGGAATGCGGTGACCGCGCTGGCGCTGCCGCGCTTCACCGGTGGCAAGAAAACCCCGCCGCCGCTGCAGCGGATGAAGAGCGAGGACCTGCTCGCCGCGGTGTTCCCCGATCAGGTCGCCTGCCTGGAAAACATCGTGGGCGAGCGCGAGGTGCCGGATCACCCGCTGGTCAACCAGACCCTGCACGACTGCCTGCGCGAGGCGATGGACGTGGACGGCCTGCTGGCGATCCTGCGCCAGCTGGAGGCCGGCGAGATCGCCATCGTCGCACGCGACCTCACCGCACCCAGCCCGCTCGCCGCCGAGGTGTTGAACGCGGCACCGTACGCCTTCCTCGACGACGCGCCGCTGGAGGAGCGCCGCACCCAGGCCGTGCAGACGCGCCGCTGGAACGACGCCGACAGCGCAGACGATCTGGGCCGGCTCGATCCCGAGGCGATCGCCGCCGTACGCGAGGAAGCCTGGCCGCAGGTGCGCGACGCCGACGAGATGCACGAGGCGCTGACCTTGCTGGGTTTCGTCACCGCCGATGAAGTCGCCGCCAACCCCGACTGGAACGAGCGACTGCAGGCGCTGGCGAAGGCGAAGCGCGCCACCCGGCTCGGCGATGTGTGGACGTCTGCCGAACAACTTCCGCTGTGGCAGGCGCTGCATCCTGCGGCATCGATGCAACCGCCGATCGCCGCACCCGCCGAATACGCCGCGCAGCCCTGGACGCGCGAGGACGCGCTGCTGGAACTCGTGCGCCACCGCCTCGGCGGACTCGGCCCGGTCACCGTGAACGGATTGGCGCAATCCCTCCACGTCGAGACCGGCGAAGTCGAGCAGGCGCTGCTGCGGCTGCAGTCCGAAGGCTACGTAATGCAGGGCCGCTTCACCGCCGACGCCGGTGACACCGAATGGTGCGAGCGCCATCTGCTGGCACGCATCCACCGTTACACCATCGGCCGGCTGCGCCGCGAGATCGAGCCGGTCAGCCGGCGCGCGCTGATGCGCTTCCTGTTCGACTGGCAGCACGTGTCGGCGGCCACCCGCTTGAACGGCCCCGATGCGCTGGTCGCCACGCTGGCACAGCTGGAAGGTTACGAGGCCGCGGCCGGCGCGTGGGAAGCGGAGATCCTGCCAGCGCGCGTGGGCGATTACTCGATCAGCTGGCTGGACGAGCTGTGCCGTTCCGGCCGCATCGCCTGGAGCCGGCTGCGCAGCGGCGGCGGCGGTGGTGGCGGGCCGGTGCGCAGTACGCCGATCGTGCTGCTGCCCCGCCGGGAGATGGCCGTCTGGACGGCCGTCGCCGCGGGCGAGCCGCAGGACATCCTGCTGTCGTCGCGCGCCCAGGCCGTGGCCGAGGCGTTGCGCGAGCATGGTGCGCTGTTCTTCGACGAGTTGCTGGTTGACACCCGCCTGTTGCGGCCGGAGCTGGAAGACGCGCTGGGCGAGCTGGTGGCCGCCGGCCGGATCAGCGCGGACAGCTTCGCCGGTCTGCGCGCCCTGCTGCTGCCGGCGGCGAAACGCGACGGCACACGGCACCGGCGCATGCGCCGGCACGCATTTGGCGGGATCGAGGATGCGGGGCGCTGGGCACTGGCGCGCGGCCCGGCCACGGACGCCAAGGCCGGGCCCGAGGCGATTGAACATATTGCGCATACCCTGCTGCGCCGCTACGGCGTGGTGTTCTGGAAGCTGCTGGAGCGCGAGGCGCCGTGGCTGCCGTCGTGGCGCGAGCTGCTGCGCGTGTACCACCGGCTGGAGGCGCGCGGTGAAATCCGCGGCGGCCGTTTCGTCGAAGGCCTGGTCGGCGAGCAGTTTGCCTTGCCCGAGGCCATCGCGCCGCTGCGCGCAGTGCGCCAGCGCGCGGACGACGACGAGCTGGTCTGCGTCAGCGGCAGCGATCCGCTGAACCTGGTCGGCACCGTGCTGGTCGGCGACAAGGTGCCGGCACTGGCCGGCTCGCGCGTGCTGTACCGCGACGGCATGCCGATCGCCGCGCTGGTCGGCGGCAAGCCGGTGGCGCTGATCGAGCTGTCCGCCGCCGAATGGCAACGCGCGCGTGCGGTATTGCTGCGCCACCCGTCGGCACCGGATGCCACGGTACGGCAGGCATCCTGATGGGCTGCCTGCCGGTGCTGCTGCTGTTTCCGCTGGGCGCGGGCGTGGGCTACCTGGTCGGTGGCGACGTCGGTGCGTTGTGGGGCGCCGGCCTCGGCGTGGTGCTGGGCCTGCTGCTGATGGGCCTGCTGATCCGCGCCATGCGCCAACGCCGGTGAACCGGTAGGGCGGGCACCGCCCGCCGCTTTCGGCGAAAAGCCCGGCGGGCAGTGCCCGCCCTACAGCTTGAGGTAGATGCGGCGCCGGTCCATGGCCCACACCACCAGCCACCAGAACGCCACGAACACCACGGCGAAGGCCAGCGACGGCACGCAGGGTCCGAAGCGCGGCGTCATCCAGTCGGCGAACACGGCGCGGTACCACGTCGCCTGGCCCAGGGCGGGCAGCACGATCTGCATGACCTCCGAGCCGGCATAGGCGGCGATGGCGTTGACGCCGAAGCGCCGCCCCAGCGGTGGCCAGCCACGGCGCTCGACCAGCCAGTGGAAGGCCAGCAGCGCCAGCACGGCCCAGCCGGCCGTCCACAGCACGAACGAGGGCGTCCACAGGTTCTTGTTGAACGGCAGCACCAGCGACCACCCCGCACCGAGAGCCAGCGACAGCAGACCGCCCAGCCCCAGCGCCTTGAGCCGCCCGCGCCGCAACCAGCAGCCCGCGCGCAGGCCGAGCAAGGTGGTGGCCAGCGCCGGCAAGGTGCTGAGCAGGCCTTCCGGATCGTGCCCGCGACCGCTGAGCGGATCGATCGACCAGACATAGTGGCCGAACACCGCGCTGTCGGTGCGGCTGGCGAGATTGGCCCACGGCGCCAGCGTGCCGCCGAGTTCGAGCAGCCCCCAGTAGCCGAGCAGCAGCAGGGCGATCGCGCACCATTGCGTGCGTGGCCGCGTGTGGATGGCGAACAGCGCCACCGCGGCAAAGCACACGCCGATCCGTTGCAGCACGCCGGGGATGCGCATGCCGCGATCCGGCAGCAGCCACGTCGCCAGCAGGTTGATGGCCAGGCCGAGCAGCACGATGCGCGCGGCCCGCCACATCGCCGCGCGGGTCAGCTCGGCGGCGGACGCACCCCGCTCCAGCCGCGGCAGGATCGCCAGCGCCACCGACACGCCGACCACGAACAGGAAGAACGGAAAGATCAGGTCGGTCGGCGTGCAGCCGTTCCACTGCGCATGCTCCAGCGGCCAGTACACGTGGCCCCAGTCGCCCGGGTCGTTGACCAGCAGCATCGCGGCCACCGTGCAGCCGCGCAGCGCGTCGAGGGAGGCGAGGCGTGTGGACCGCGCGCTCATGCCACGCCGCCGCACCGTGCATGCGACGCGCTCATGGCGTGGCCTGCAGCGACACCTTCTCCAGCGCGTACAGCGCCCCGTCGATCGGCGCGGTGTAGATCAGGCACAGGCCGTGTTCGCCGCTTTGCGCAGGCAGCTTCGCGTCGAGCCTGAAGCGCCGCGGGCCGTGCGCGGGATCGGGCAACGGCATCGACGCCAGCACCGGTCCGTCGCAGTGATCGACATGCACCACCAGTTCGCCGAACGGCGTGGCGTGCGGGCGCGACACCACCAGCTTCTGCTCGTGCGCCAGCGCGAAGTTGCGCGGCAGGCGCACGGCGTCGACGTGGATCGCCGCGACGCCATCCATGCGCGTGGCGGGGAACAGCTGGCAGCTGTCGAACACGTTCACCGCGTAGACCGGCTGGGTGCTGGGCGCATCGGGCGACGGCTGCACGCGCAGGCGGAAGTCGCTGCCGGGGCAGTTGGGCAAGGTGTTGCCCGCAAGGCTCAGCAACCCCGCGCGGCTGAGCACCCGTTCACGCGGCGCAGCCAGCGCGCTGCCGTCGGCGGCGAAGCTGGCGGCACGCACGGTCACCGGCAGGGTCACGTTGAACGGCGCCTCGTAGCGCGGCGAGACCGGGGTGGGCGCGCTGCCGTCGAGCGTGTAGCGGATCGCGCCGAACCCGGTCGGGCTGGCCAGCGTGACGGTGGCACGGCCGGTGGCCAGCGCCACGTTGCGATCGGTGGCGATCTCCACCGCGAAGGCGCCGTCGGCGTAGGAAATCTGCTGGGCGCGGTAACGCGCGAGCTGGCCGGGCAGGCGCGACAGGAAGTCGCTCCAGTCGCGGCGGGCGTCCGGCGACCAGGCGACTTCGGCCAGCGCATCCAGCCGCGGGAACGCCGCGTGCTCGACGTGGGCGAAACCGGGCATGTGCTCGGTCCAGAAATTGGCCTGGACGCCCAGCACGTGTTTCGCCTGGTGCGCGTCGAGCACGCCGGGAATGGCCTGGAAACCGTACACGTCCTGCAGCGATTCCACGCCGAGGCGGCCGGCGTACTCGTCGGCCAGCGCGCTCTGCACGTGGTCGAAATAGAGGTCCGGCGCGGGCGACATCACCACGTCGTGGCCCAGCAGCGCGGCCTTGATCGCGCCGTCGATGCCGCGCCAGGACATCACGGTGGCGTCGGCCGGCAGCTTGTCGCCTTCGAGGATCTCGTCCCAGCCGATCAGCTTGCGGCCGTGCTGCTGCAGGTACCGGCCGATGCGGCCGATGAACCAGCCCTGCAGGGTGTTCTCGTCGCGGATGCCGAGCGCGCGCATCTTCGCCTGCACCGCGGGCGACGCCTGCCATTGGTCCTTGATCGCCTCGTCGCCGCCGACGTGGATGTAGGTCGACGGGAACAGCGCCATCACCTCGTCGAGCACGTGGTCGATGAAGGCGAAGGTGGCATCGTCGACGTTGTACAGATACGGGTTCACGCCCCAGTCGACGGACACCGCGGGACGCTTGCCGGTGACGCCGAGCTGCGGATACGAGGCCACCGCGGCCTGCGCGTGGCCGGGCATGTCCAGCTCCGGCACGATGGTGATGTGGCGCGCGGCGGCATAGGCCACCACGTCGCGGATCTCGTCCTGGGTGTAGAAACCGCCGTAGCGCTGCGGCTCGCCATCCCTGCCGGCGTCCGGCGGCGTGCGCCACGCGCCGATCCTGGTCAGCTCGGGATAGCGCTTGATCTGGATGCGCCAGCCCTGGTCGTCGGTGAGATGCCAGTGCAGCACGTCGAGCTTGTGCTGGGCCATCTGGTCGAGCAGGGTTTTTACTTCGGCCACGCTCTGGAAATGCCGCACCGAATCGAGCATCACGCCGCGCCAGGCGAAGCGCGGCCAGTCGCGGATGGACAGCGCCGGCACGTCCACCGCGCCGCGCGCGGCATCGGGCGTGAGCAGCTGATACAGCGTGACCACGCCGTGGAACAGGCCGGCGTCGTCGCGCGCGCTGACGCGGATGCCGTGGGTGTCGACATCGAGCGCATAGCCGCCGGCCTGCGCCACCGGCGCCTGTGGGTCGCGCCGCAGCACGATGGCGCGTTTCGCGCCGCCGCCAGGCTGCAGCGTCAGGCCGCGCGTGCGCGAGAGCAGGTCGATCAGGTAGTGCGCGGCCTGCGTGGTGGCCGGGTCATGGTCGGCCACCACGATGGTGGTGGCGGCGTCGACGCGGAAGCTGCCGTCGCCCGGCACGAGTTGCGCAGGCAGCGGAATCAGCGAGGGCGCTGCGGCCGTCGCGCTTGCCGGCGGCAGTGGCAGCAGCAGCATGAGCAACGCGAGCAGGCAGTACAGGGTCGGCAGGCATCGACGGGTCATCCGCATTCTCCGGTGCGCGCTCGCATGGTGCCATGCAGGGCCACCATGCGACGCCAAAAAAAAGCGGGCCCGCCAACCAATGCCGGGGCCCGCACGGGGAGGGTGTCGGCGCGCCGTCCGTGGCGCGCCATGCCGCGGCGTTGCGTCAGAACTTGAAGCGGAGGTTCAGGTAGTACTGGCGACCGTTGATGTAGGTCGAACGCGGCTGGATGCCGTAACCGTCGCCCTTGACGTAGTAGCGCAGCTTCGGGCTGTTGAGGTTGAGGCCGTCCAGCGACACCGACATCCAGTCGTTGATGCTGTAGCCCAGCGACGCGGACAGGTAGCCGGTGCCCTGCATGTAGAAGAAGCCGCCGCGGTCCGGGCCGGCGAAGTACGACGAGCGGTAGGTGTAGCTCACCCGCGCGTTGAACTTGTCGTTCTCGAAGAAGGCCGATGCGTTGGCGGTGTTCTTCGAGGTGCCCTGCAGGTCCTGCCCGTTGTCGGCGTTGCCGGTGGCGTAGGTGTAGTTGAGCGCCGCGCCGAAGTTGTCGCCGATCGGCTGCTGGTAGTTCAACTCCACGCCGCGCACCTTGCCGTCGACGTTGCTGGGGATGTTCACCTGGTAGGCCGAGTAGACATCGTGCCCTGCCGCCGTGCTGGCCGGCATGTCCTTGTACAGGCGCGACTCGGAAGCGAAGGTGACGTAGTTCTGCAGCGACATCTGGTACACGCCGGCCGACAACAGGCCGCGCGGCGCGAAATACCACTCCAGGTCGGCGTCGAAGTTGGTCGAGATCAGCGGCTTCAGGTTCGGGTTGCCGCCGCTGCCGGTGTGGCCGGTGTCATCCAGCGACACCGTGCCGGCCAGTGCCGAGTAGTCCGGCCGGGTCAGCGTCTGCGACACCGCCACGCGCGCCAGCACGTCGTCGGTCAGGTTGAACTTCAGGTTGGCGCTGGGCAGCGCCTTGCTGTAGCTGGCGTTGTTGGTGTTCCAGTAGTAGCCGGCCGGGAAGAACGCCGAGCCGAGGATCGGACCCTGCACTTCGGTCTCCTGCGGCGAGGTGCTGGTGTAGTTCACCGCCTGCTTGGTGTGCACGTAGCGCACGCCCACGTTGCCGCTCCAGCGGTCGCCGATGAAGTTGGCCTGCAGGTAGATCGCGCCGTCCTTCTCGTTCACCTTGTAGATGTCGTTCGGGTACAGCCGCTCCGGCCCGCGGTTGGCGTACTTCGAGTCGTAGGCGGCCAGGTCGGCCTGCGAGTAGTACCAGATATTGGTCGGGAACGAGCCGCCCAGCGAGCTGCCGAAATCACCCGGGTAATGGCCGAAGCTGGCGGGGAAGTTGGCCGGGTTGCTCCAGTCGCCACCGTTCGGTCCCTGCGCGAACGCATAGGGGTTCTCGCGCGTGTGGTCGGCGTAGCGCACGCCGAACTGCAGCGAGGCCAGCGTGCTGTCGTCGAAGTCCAGCTCGCCGTCGATCTTGCCCCAGTTCTCCTTGTCCTCGACGTTGATGCCGCCTTCGCCGAAGATCCAGTTGGCGCTGACGCCCGAGGCCGCCGGCGAGCTGTTGTCCGGCCCCAGCGACCAGTTGACCGGCTTGCCGGTGCCGCGGAAATCCCATGCGGCGCCGGTGCCCGGCGCGGTGTTCAGTTCCAGCACGTCCTGCTTCGGGCTGGAGCCTTCGCCCTTGGTGGTGCCGAGCTGGGCCGAGAAGCTCAGGCGGTCGCTCGCGCGCCAGTCGACGTCGGCGGTGAAGAAGCGGGTCGAGGCGGAGGCCTCGCGCGAGATCTGGTCGTAGATGCCGTAGTTCGTCGCGTCGTTGCTGGGCGAGAAGACGGCATTCGTCAACGTGTTGTTGGCCACGACGTAGCCGGGCTGGAGGTTGGTGGCGCCGTGCACGAAGTGGGTGGCCCACATCATGTAGTTGCGGTTGAAGTTGTTGGCCTTGAGCTTGCTGTAGAAGCCGTTCAGGTTGACCGTCACGTTGTCGGTCGGCTTGAACTGCACGTCCACCGACCCGCCGGTGCGCTTGCGCTTCTGGGTGAACAGCACGTTGCCGATCAGGCTGGGGAAGTAGACGCCGTTCAGATCCGGGTGCGCGGCGACGATGGCGTCGGTGCTCTTGAGCTGCTCCAGGCCGAGCACTTCCTGGCCGTTGCGCTGCAGGCTGCGCTCCTCGTAGAACGCCTGCGCCATCACGCCGAAGGTGCCGGCGTCGTTCTTCCAGTTGAACAGGCCGCTGAACTGCGGCTTGGTGGTGCCGGGCAGGTCGGAGTAGACGCCGCCGACGGACGCGTGCACGGTCACCGGCTTGTCGAACTGCAGCGGCTTGCGGGTGATGATGTTGACGGTGCCGGCCGCGCCGCCCTCGACCAGGCGCGCCTCGGAGGTCTTGTTCACCACCACCTCGCTGACGATCTCCGCCGGCAGCAGGCTGTAGCTGACGCTGCGGCCCACGGTGGCGGTCTGGTTGAGCACGAACCAGTCGCCGGTGCCGATGTTGTGGCCGTCGACCAGGGTCTGGGTCATGCTGGGCGCGGTGCCGCGCAGGCTGACGCGGTCGTTCTCGTCGAAGCCGCCTTCGCCCGCGCTGGAGGTGCCGACGCTGACGCCGGGCAGTCGCTGCAGCGTGTCGGCCACGTTCTTGGCCGGCAGCTTGCCGATGTCCTCGGCGGTGACCACCTCCACGTGCGCATCGGCGGCCTTCTTCAACGCCAGCGATTCGGCCTCGCTGTCGCGGATGCCGGTGACGGTTACCGTGGCCAGTTCCTTGACGTTGGTCTTCTTCGGCTGGTTGGCGTCGGCCGCGGCCGTGCTGTCCTGCGCAAACAACGCACCGGAGACGCACAGACCGGTGATGATGCTGGCGGCGAGCAATGTCTTGCGATGGTTCATGGTGTTCCTCCCCTCAAGAGGCTGGATCGAATCAGGACCGGCGTGGATGCGGTCGCGGACTGTGGGTGACGCGTGGTGGCGGTGGACAGCGGACAACGACGGTGGGCGTGGCGCCGTGCTGCGGGATCGGGCTCATCTCAAGCTCCTTGCCTGGGGTTGCGCCCTTCATCCAGAAACCAGCCTGCGGCGCCGATGACACCAAGCTGGCCGTGCTCAATCAGTCGAACCGGAACCTGTTGCAGCCAGGCGCGCATGACGCCCTTGTTCAAATAGCGCTCGGCAAACGTGCTCGCCAGCAGGAAGTCGTGGATGCGCGGCAGGATGCCGCCGGCCAGGTAGATCGCGCGGGCGCCGTAGAGCAGGCCGAGATCGCCGACGAAGCTGCCGAGCAGGCCGCAGAAAATCTCCAGCACTTCGCGGGCGACCGGGTCGCGGCCTTCCAGCGCCGCGGCGGTGACTTCGGCCGGCGTGCTCCAGCGCGGCGCGCGGCCGTGCAGTTCGGCCAGCGCGCGGTAGAGCTTGAGCAGGCCCGGCCCGGACAGCGCATCCTCGAACGAGACGTGGCTGCGCTCGCGACGCAGCAGGCGCAGGATCTCGATCTCGCGCTCGGTGCCCGGCGCCAGCGAGATCTGTCCCGCCTCGGTGGCCAGCACGCGGGCGCGCGGCGAGCCCGGCAACAGCACCGCCGAACCCAGCCCGGTGCCCGGACCCATCACCAGCACCGGCCCCGGCGGCGGTGCGGGCGCCTCGATGATGCAGCGGGTATCGGCCGCGTCGAGGAACTGGGTGGCATAGGCCACCGCCTCGAAGTCGTTGATGACGGCCAACTGCCGGATGCCCAGCGCGTCGCGGATCGCGCGGATCGACACCGGCCAGGCCAGGTTGCCGTTGACGATCGCGTCGTCCAGCACGTAACCGGCGCAGGCCACCGCGCATTCGCGGATGCCGGCGGCCGCGGCCGCGTGCGGCGTGTGCGCCAGTTGTGCGACGAAGTCGCGCAGCATCGCGGCGAGGTCGGGCCACTCGGCGCAGGCGTAGCGGCGGAAGTGCAGCACGCTGACCGGGCCGTGCGCATCGCCGCAGCCGCTGACCAGGCCGACCCGCGCATGCGTGCCGCCGACATCGGCAGCGAGGAACGGCTGCGCCGCCTCGCCGTCCGACGCCGCAGATACCCGCTCCGACGACGCCGCAGCAACCGGCACGGTGGTCGACGGCGACACGGCATGGCGCTGGTTGGCGACTTCCCCCACGGACGATCTCCCGAAACTCCGCTGCGATCCCGACGCGTGCGCCGGTCACTCGGCGCGGCCGCACGCCGGCCTGATGGAGGGCGAGTCTGTGGTCAAGATGACAACGTTGTCAACTGTGATCGTCGTCCAATTTCGCGACGCGGCTGTGGCGTCGCAGCAAAGCTGTCATGGCAACCTGCGAGGTTGCTTCAAGTGTGCGCCTGGAGGCTTTGTGCAAGCCATATTCGTGGCAGCCTGGCGGCCCGGACCACCTGTTGCACTGCCGCAACGATGCGATCCGAACGGCGGTGGATGCGCTCGACCATCCGCCGCAGCGATGTCCCGTCGCCGGCGTCGATTGACAACGTTGCACTTTTTGCGGAATAAGGAGACATTCCTGTCAGCACGGCCAGCCGGCCGCAGCGACACGGCACCCGGGGAGATCCACCACCATGAGCACCACACTGGCGGCCGCGCCGTCCCGGCAGCAGCAACTCGGGCCGATGCTGATCATCGGCCTGCTGTTTTTCATCTTCGGCTTCGTGACCTGGCTCAACGGTCCGCTGATCACCTTCGTCAAGCTGGCGTTCCAGGTCGAGGACGCCTATGCGTTCCTGGTGCCGTTCGCGTTCTACATTTCCTACCTGGTGTTCTCGCTGCCCGCCTCGATGATCCTGCGCCGCACCGGCATGAAGAAAGGCATGGCGCTGGGCCTGTTCGTGATGGCGGTCGGCGCCGTGCTGTTCGGCCAGTTCGTCAGCCTGCGCGTGTTCGCCGGTGCGCTGACCGGGCTGTTCGTGATCGGTGCCGGGCTGTCCTTGCTGCAGACCGCATCGAACCCGTACATCAGCATCCTTGGCCCGATCGACAGCGCCGCGCAGCGCATCGCGTTCATGGGCATTTGCAACAAGGTGGCCGGCGTGCTGGCGCCGTTCGTGTTCGGCGCGCTGGTGCTCAGCGGCATCGGCAGCTTCGGCGAGCAGGTTGCCGCGGCGCCCACCGTCGAGGCGCGCGAGGCGCTGCTGAACGCCTTCGCCGGCAAGGTGCACACGCCGTACATGGTGATGGCCGGCCTGCTGGTGGTGCTGGCGATCTGGATCGCGCGTTCGTCGCTGCCGGAGATCACGCCGGAAGGCGCCAACAGCGAGCGCGCGATCGGCCACGGGCACGGCAGCATCTTCAGCTTTCCGCACCTGTGGCTGGGCGTGCTGTGCCTGTTCCTCTACGTCGGCGTGGAGGTGATGGCCGGCGACGCGATCGGCACCTACGGCGCCGGCTTCCACCTGCCGCTGGACCGCACCAAGGTCTTCACCGCGTTCACCCTGAGCGGCATGCTGGCCGGCTACCTGGTCGGCCTGGTGCTGATCCCGCGCTACATCTCGCAGCAGCGTTACCTCGCGGTATCGGCGGTGCTCGGCGTGCTGTTCTCGATCGGCGCCTACCTCACGAACGGCTACGTCTCGGTCGGCTTCGTCGCCGCGCTGGGCTTCGCCAACGCGATGATGTGGCCGGCGATCTTTCCGCTGGCGATCAAGGGCCTGGGCGACCTCACCGAGCGCGGTTCGGCGCTGCTGATCATGGCGATCGCCGGCGGCGCGGTGGTGCCGCAGCTGTTCGTGCACCTGAAGCAGCACATCGACTTCCAGCTCGCCTTCACCGTGCTGATGGTGCCGTGCTACCTGTACATCCTGTACTTCGGACTGGCCGGCCACCGCGTGGGCCAGCGGCGCGCGGCACCGTGATCGCGCCGTTCGCCAGTCCCGGGGCCATACGCTAGGATGC
The DNA here is from genome assembly GCF_052978405.1 of Rhodanobacter sp. UC4438_H5. Taxonomy (NCBI): domain Bacteria; kingdom Pseudomonadati; phylum Pseudomonadota; class Gammaproteobacteria; order Lysobacterales; family Rhodanobacteraceae; genus Rhodanobacter; species Rhodanobacter sp. UC4438_H5. Next base: position 3,177,658 of record NZ_CM129672.1, on the reverse strand, counting down.
ACACGCCGCCGCACACCGGCTGTGCGGCGGTGTCGGCACATGGCGCTGCCGGCGCCCCACTCACGATGCACGAGGTCCAGCGGTGCGCAGCGCCACCATCAAGGATGTCGCGGAACGGGCAGGCGTCTCGCTGAAGACGGTGTCGCGCGTCATCAACAACGAGCCCTCGGTGCATGCGCGCACGCGCGAGCGGGTGCAGCAGGCGATCGACGCGCTCGGCTACCAGCCCGACCCCACCGCGCGCAGCCTGCGCAGCACGCGTGCCTATGCGATCGGCCTGGTCTACGACAACCCGAACGCGCACTACATCATCAACCTGCAGCGCGGCGTGCTGTCGGTGTGCCGCTCCAGCGGCTTCGGCCTGCAGATCCACCCCTGCGATTCCTCCTCGCCGACGCTGGCCGAGGAGCTGTGCACGCTGGTGCGTCGCTCGCACCTGGCCGGGCTGGTGCTGGCGCCGCCGATGTCCGAGCAGCCCGCGCTGATCCAGGCGTTGAGCGACGCCGGGATTCCGTTCATCCGCATCATCTCCGCGCGCAAGGACCCGCAGGATGGCTACCCCTGCGTCTACGTGGACGACCGCGACGCGGCTTACGCGATCACCGAACACCTGATCCAGCTCGGCCACCAGCGCATCGGCTTCCTGTGGGGCGGGCGCGAGCACCGCTCCAGCCCGGAGCGCTACCAGGGCTACGAGGATGCGCTGAAGGATTACGGCATCGCGCTCGACCGCAAGCTGATCCTGCCCGGCGATTTCACCTTCGACGACGGCTTCCGCGGCGCGCGCAAGCTGCTGGCGCTGAAGGACCGGCCCACCGCGATCTTCGGCTCCAACGACGAGATCGCCGCCGGCGTGCTGGCCGCGGCGCACTCGGACGGCATCAACGTGCCGTACGAGCTCTCCATCGCCGGCTTCGAGGACAGCCCGTTCTCCAAGCAGTCCTGGCCGGCATTGACCACCGCCCGCCAGGCCACCGAGGAGATCGCCCGCCACGCCGCGCAACGCCTGATCGGCGACCTGCAGCGCGCCGCCCACGGCGAGCCGGCGCAAGGCACCAACGAGGGCTTCAGCCCGGAACTGGTCGTGCGCGGTTCCACCGCGCCGCGGCACACCACCTCACGGCGCTGAACAGCCGGCCATCGCCCCCAGGGCGGGCGATTACTTCACGTTGTCGGTCTGCTCGATGAAGCGGGCGACGTTGTCGTGCAGCAGCTTCAGCGACGGCGCGTGCGCGTACACCATGTGGCCGGACGGATACCACGCATAGCTGATGTTGGCTTCGAGGCTGGCCGGGATCGGCAGGTGGTGCATCTCGTAGTCGGCGGCGAAGTAGGGCGTGGCCAGATCGTAGTAGCCGCCGTTGAGGTAGACCTTGAGACCCGGATTGGTCTTCATCGCCATCGCCAGGTCCGGCATCACGTTGGTCGAGGATTGCAGCGCCTCGCCCTGGACGCCCGGCGCCTTGTGCGAAAAGTCCCAATGGTCGATGTCGGCAAACAGCCGGTACTGTCGGCCCTGGCCGAACTTCAGCTCGCGCCGCACGTAGTCGTTGAACGCGGACACGTAGGCCGAGCTGATCGCCGAGGATTGCGGATCGTATTCGGAAGCCTTGCCCAGCGGATCGATCGTCGGGCCGGAGAAGCGCGTGTCGAGCCGGCCGGTGGTGGTGTCGTCGCCCGCCTGGAGCTCGTGCTCGAACATGCCGCCGCTGACGCGCAGGTTCGCCTTCAGCAGGTACGCCACCGGCAGCCCGGTGTACTGGTGCAGTTTCTCCGCCACCGCCTGCTTGCGCGCCTCGGGCAGCCGCGAGCCGGCCATCAGCGCCTGCGCGTACTCGCCCAGCGCGTACTGCTCCACCTCGCGCAGGAACGGCTCCAGCGCGGCCGGCTGCTGCGGCAACTTGTGGTGGTAGAACGCGGTGGCGGCGAAGGTCGGCAACGCCAGCTCATACGGCAGGTCGACGCCCGGATTGAACTCCGGCCCGTCGATGCTGGTGTCGAAATTGAGGATCTGCGAGAGCAGGATCACGCCGTTCAAGTCGACGCTGTCCTCGTTCTCCAGGATGTTGGCCAGCACCGCCGAGCGGGTGGTGCCGTAGCTTTCGCCGAACAGGTACTTCGGCGAGTTCCAGCGGTCGTACTTCGACAGGAAGCGGGTGATGAACTGGGCAAAGGCATGCGCGTCGCCGTCGACGCCGTAGATCGCCTTGCGCCGGTCCTTCATCTGCTCCTCGCGCTTGGCCTTGTCCTCGTCGTTCGCGATCAGCCGGCTGAAGCCCGCGCCGGGCGCATCGATGAACACCACGTCGGAGGCATCGAGCAGGCTGTAGTCGTTGTTGACCAGCTGGTACGGCGCCGCCGGCGTGTGCGTGTCGTCGCTGGTGACCACCCGCCTGGGCCCGAACGCGCCCATGTGCAGCCACACCGTGGCCGAGCCGGGACCGCCGTTGTAGATGAAGGTGACCGGTCGCTTGCCGGCATCGACGCCCTTCTTGAAATAGGCGACGTAGAACATGCTGACCTGCGGCTCGTCCTCCTTGTCGCCGCTGCCGTGCAGCACCAGCGTGCCGGCCACCGCCTTGTAGTCGACCCGCTTGCCCTCGACCGACACCGACCCCTCGCTGGTCGAGGACTGCGGCTGCACCAGCGCCGCGTCGGGTTTCGACTCGGGGGTCGCCTTGTCGTCCTTCTTGTCCGTGCCGGCAAAGGCCGTCGAGGTGAGCAGCAGCGCGGCAAGCACCGCGGCGAGGGGAAGTTTGCGCATGGGCTGGCATCCGGCAGGCGAAGCGCCGAGCTTAGGCTCCACCCCGGCCGGCCTTCATCCGCCAGAAGTCATTGCGCAGGAACTTGCGTGGCTGCAAAAGCCGCGGCCACGGACTGGCCGAAGGCAGCGGAAAGCCCCGCGATCTATGCCAGAATGCCGCCGCGGAACGGGCAGGGACGACGCGCTTTCGCGACTCGGCGCATGCCCATGGCCCAGCGGGGATTCTGGCGAGAGATCAGGCGCCGCCACGTGTATCGCGTGGCGGCTGCGTATGCCATTGTCGGCTGGCTGCTGATCCAGGTGGCGACGCAGGTGCTGCCGGTGTTCCACCTGCCGGACTGGATCGATCAGGCGGTGGTACTGCTGATCCTGCTCGGCTTCCCGATCGCGCTGGTGCTGGCATGGGCATTCGATGCCACGCCCCGAGGTATCGTGCGCACGGACGGCACCATTGGCACCGATTCGATGGCGCCATCACCGGCGCGCCACGCCGGCGTCGCGGTCGGCCTGATCGGCGTGCTGGTCGCCGCCATCGCGGGACTTGGCTGGTGGCATTTCCAGCACGACGCCAGGCAGCCGATGCAGGGTGTCGCGGCAGCATCCACGTCGACGGTTCGCGCCAACCCGCCGACGGCCGGGCCATCCGCGAGCGCATCACTCGCGCCAACACTGCCCGCCAAGTCCATCGCGGTGCTGCCGTTCGTCAACATGAGCGGAGATCCGAAAAACGACTACTTCAGCGACGGCATCACCGAGGAAATCCTGGACGCGCTGGCGCAGTTGCCGCACCTGAAGGTCGCCGCGCGCACGTCCGCTTTTGCGTTCAAGGGCAAGGCCGAGGACTTGCGCAAGGTCGGCGACGTGCTGGACGTCGCCACCGTGCTGGAAGGCAGCGTGCAGAAGTCCGGCGACGAGGTGCGCATTACCGCGCAGCTGATCGACACGCGCAGCGGCTACCACCTGTGGTCGGAGAAATACGATCGCAAGTTGACCAGCATCTTCGCGGTCGAGGATGAAATCTCCCAGGCGATTGCCGACAAGCTGAAGGTGCAGTTGGCGGGCGGGAGCGGCCAGTCGCTGGTTCCGCAAAAAACCGGTGATCCGCGCGCACACGATGCCTATCTGCGCGGGCTCACCTTGCTGGCCGCACGTTCGGTGGGGGAAGCCGTTGATGCGTTCCGGCAGGCCGTGGCGATTGACCCGGATTACGCGCAAGCCTGGGCATCGCTGGCCGAAGCGCATGCGTTACTGCCGGCATACATGCCGGTGTCGATGCAGACCGCCGATGCCGATTCGCTGGCCGCCGCGCAACATGCGCTTGCGCTGAATCCCGATGTGGCGTTGGCGTATGTCGCGCAGGGCATCGTCTACACCAACCAGATGCATTGGGCCGAGGCCGATCGCGTGTTCCGTCGCGCGCTGGCGCTGGCGCCGGGTGACGCCGAGGCGATGGATCAATACGCGCAGTTCCTGTACGCAGCCGGGCAGCTCGTACCCGCCCTGGCCGAGATCGAGCGCGCGCTGCAGCGCGATCCGCTTTCCGGCGTCAGTGGCGCGGTGCGCGCGCAGCTCCTGTTCGCGTTGCATCGCAACGATGAGGCCTTGAAGCAGATCGAGGGCACCCTGGCCGCGCATCCCAATGGCGTGCTGGAACATCGCATCGCGGTGTGGGTGTATCTGTCCTCGCATCGTTACCCCGAAGCGGAACGGCAGATGCGCCTGTCGAGCCCGCGTCATTCCGATGTCAGTGCGCTGTTGGTACGCGGCATCGCCGATCCGCATTTGCGTGCGAGTGCGGTCGAGTCCCTGGAGACTTCCCCTGCACTGGACAACCTTCGCCATGACGCCATCGTGCATGCCGTGTTCCTCGTCGCGCTTGGCCAGAATGAGCGCGCCCTGGCCATGCTCGACGAATTCGCGCTGAACGGCGACAGCACGACGCCGCAACTGTTGTGGTATCCGGCGTTCGATCCGATCCGCGACGATCCTCGCTTCAAGGCGATGCTCAGGAAGATCGACCTGCCCTACACCCCATGGAAATCCGCCACGCCATGAGCGCCCGGTCGTCGCTATTCGCCGAACTCAAGCGCCGCAACGTATGGCGCGCGGCCATGCTCTACGCGGGCACGGTGTGGGCGTTCGGGCAGGGCCTGTCGCAGTTCAGCCCGGCGGTCGGGTTGCCGGACTGGGCGACGCGGTGGTTCCTGATTGCGGCGGCCATCGGGTTCCCGTTCTGGATCGCGTTCGCGTGGTTCTATGAATTCACGCCTGAAGGCCTGAGGCGCGAGAGCGAGATCGCGGCGGGCGATTCCATCGCGCACGCCACTGGCCGCAAGCTGGACAAGTGGATCATCGGCGTGCTGCTGGTCGCGGTCGTGCTGCTGCTGACAAATACGTTTGTATGGCGCAAGGGCGCGGGATTGGGCGACGATCCGGGGCTCATCGTTCCGGCAAAATCCATCGCCGTGCTGCCGTTCGAGGATTTGAGTCCCGCCCACGATCACGGCTATTTCTCCGCCGGCATGGCCGAGGAACTGTTGAATGCGCTGGCGCGCGTGCAGGATCTGCGCGTCGCCGGGCGCGCCTCCTCGTTCTATTACGGCGACCACAATGCCGACCTGCGCACGATCGGCAAGGCGCTGGATGTGGCCAACGTGCTGGAAGGTTCGGTGCGCACGCAGGGCCAGGCGGTGCGGATCAGCGTGCAACTGATCCGCACCCGCGACGGTTTCGAGGCATGGTCGCAGAGTTACGACGGCAACCTGGACAACATCTTCGACCTGCAGGAGCGGATCGCCCGGGCGATCACCGAGCACCTGAAAGTAGTGCTGGGCGATGTCGGCAACACGCGGCTGGTGCCGGTGGCCACCCGCAGCGCGGACGCGTACGCGGATTTCATCACCGCGCAGGAACTGGTGAATCGCCGCGTGGGCGACAGCCTGCCGCGCGCGATTGTCTTGTTGCAGCAGGCGACGACACTCGATCCGGGCTTCGCGCGCGCCTGGTCCAAGCTCGCCGTGGCCAACGCGGTGCTGCCGCAATATGTGGCCGGTGACTGGAACGCGAGCTGGAAGACATCCGACGATGCCGCCCATCGTGCATTGGCGCTCGATCCGGGCGATGCGGAAGCCTATGCCGCGCTCAGCTACAACCAGTTTTCGCAGCGCCACTACACGGCCATGGTGGAACCGATGCAGCGGGCGCTGAAGCTGGCGCCGGAGAACTCCGCGGTCAACTACTGGGCCGCCAACGAGTTCGCCGCGATGGGCCGCACCCGCACCGCAGAGGCGCGCATCGATGCGGCGCTCGTCGACGATCCGGCCAATCCCCTGCTGCTGTTCTACAAGAGCATGCTGCGCTGGCGCGAAGGCGATCAGGCCGGCGCGCTGGCCTACGTCCATCGCGCCGGCGTGGCGGATTCGGCGTTCGGCGCGTTGATGCTGGAGTTCTACGATGCCGCGCACGGCGACGTGCAGGCTTCCGCGCGGGACTTCGCAAGCTCCACCAGCGAGATGGGCACGAAGATTTCCCGCGCGGATTTGCAGGAGATCTACCGCGGCACCTACGGCGATGCCGCACAACGCCAGGCCGCATTGCAGATCGTCGCCACGCACGCCGATGACAATTGGGCGCCGACCATGCTGCTGCAACTCGGCGCACCGGCGCGTTCATTCGATCTGTATGAGCACGGCCACAGCGGCCTGTCCGATGCCTACCTGAACTGGCTGTGGCAGCCGGAACCGTGGTCGCGGAAGGCGCGCCGCGATCCCGCCTTCCAGGGCTTTGCGCAACGCCTCGGCATGCTCGCGTACTGGAAGCAGTACGGCTGGCCGGACCTGTGCAAGCCCACGCCGGCCCCCGGTGCGCAGGCATTTGTTTGCTCATGAACCCGGCCGCCCGGCTTTGTGACCGATAGCGCCAGCTCACGCCGGCGCAGCGTGGAGTTTTTCAACCGGCAAGGGGAACGACATGCGAATCGAAGGCAGGAAGTGGACGACGCTCATCACCACCGCTCTTCTGTGCCAGGTGTTCCCGGCGGTCGCGACCCACGCTCCGGTCAGCCGGGAATCGCCAGACGCGGAGATTGGCGCGGCCGAGGCATGGGCGTTTCCGCGATTTCCGCCGCCGGACCCGCACGCGCCGAAGTCCGACCCGGCCAGAATCATTCACGTGGCGGGCAGCACGCGCCGTTACACGCAGGCGCAACTGGACGTCGAGCACTTCGTTCCCGACTGGTTCCCGCAGGACCATTCGGCCGCGCCACCGATCGTCACCGTCGATCGCCGGCCCGGCTGGCCATGGCCGTGCGCGGAATGCCACATGGTGAATGGCGCCGGCGTTCCCGCGACTGCGCAGATCATGGGTTTGCCGAAGGGCTACATCCTCGAACAGGTGGCCGCGTTCCGGCACGGCCAGCGCGGGGCGAGCGCGCCGCGCACCACGCAGGACATGGCCGACGAGGCGCGCAGCCTCAGCGACGACGATCTGCAGCTCGCCGCCGGCTATTTTTCGCGGCTGAAGTTCGTGCCGCATACGCGCGTGGTCGAAAGCGCGAACGTGCCGAAGACCCACTGGATGGATTTCGTGCAGGTGCCGGACCAGGATGGCGCGCGCGAACCGCTGGGCGAGCGCATCGTCGAGGTACCGGAGTCTTTCGACGACTATCGACACGGCAGCGGCCGCACCCGCTATGTCGCCTACGTGCCGCCCGGCAGCATCGCGCGTGGCGCGGCGATCGCGGCCAACGGCAGCGGCGCGGCGCCAGCATGCGAGTCCTGCCACGGCGCCAGGCTGCAGGGCACCGACGCCGTCCCGCCGCTGGCCGGACGCTCGCCGACCTACATCGTGCGCGAGCTGCTCCTGTTCCGCGCTGGCCAGCGTTCGAATCCCGCCGCCGCGCCGATGCGGCTGGAAGCCTCGCAGCTGACCGTCGACGACATGATTGCGGTGGCGGCGTATGCGGGATCGCGCACGCCATGAGGTTCACGCGGAACGGGGCGCGGATGGCGCCCCGTGTGTCCGCGCCGTTCGCCCGTCGCCCATGCGCTTACCCCGCCTGCCAGGCCGCGGCCAGTTCGACGGCAAGATCGCGGTAACGGCGCGGCGGATGCCCGAGCAGGCCAGTGAGGATTTCCGCCGCGCCAGGTTTGCCGAGCATGCCGTCGACATGGAACCGCGCCAGCATCAGGCGCAGGTCATGGGCTGCCCAGGACGGCATCAGGCCGGCCATGAAAGCCTCCCAGGCATCAAGGTCGCTGCCCGCAGGCGTCACCGGCCTGCCGAGCACGCCGGACCAGATCGTCGCCAGCGCATCGCCGGTCAGCACGTCCGGCCCGCTGATCTCGATCACCTCGCGCGGCAGCGGCGCCGCCGCTCGCGCGCGACGCAGCAGCGCGGCCACCGCGACCTCGGCGATGTCGCGCACGTCGACCATCGCCACGCCGACACTGCCGATGGGCATGCCGTAGCGGCCCTGTTGCAACAGGCCGTCGCGAAGCATCGCGTCGTTCTGCATGAAGTAGGACGGGCGCAGCACGGTCGCCGGCAGGTCGAACTGCTCGATCATCCGCTCCACCGTGTATTTGCCGGTGAAATGCGGCACGTCGGTGTATCTGTCGCTGTTGAGCACCGACAGATACACGATGCGTTTGATGCCGGCCTCGCGCGCCAGGCTCAGCGTGCCGATGGCCTGGGTCACTTCATCGGCAACCACGGCGTTGAGCAGGAACAGCGTGTCGGCCTCCTTCAGTGCGGCACGCATGGAGGGAATGTCGGTCATGTCGCCCTTGACCGCGATGACGCCGTCGGGGAACGACGCCTGGTCCGGGTTGCGCGTCAGCGCATGGACGCTGGCGCCCTGTGCGGCCAGGCCGCGGACGACGAGGCTGCCGATGGTGCCGGTGCTGCCGGTGACGAGAATGTTCATGGGGATCTCCTTCGAGGTGGTGGACAGCGCCATCCTGATGTTTCACGAAGCGTCCCGATAGCCGCATAATCTGGACATCCCGTCTCGCTCATGGAACACCCGTGGATCTGCTCGCCCTGGCCGATTTCAACGACGTGGCGCGACACGGCGGCTTCGGCCGCGCCGCCCGGGCCACCGGCCGACCCAAGGCCACGCTGTCGCGACGGGTACGCCAGCTGGAGGATGCGCTGGGCGTTCGCCTGTTCGAGCGCGGCGGCCACACGCTCCGGCTGACGCCGGAGGGACGCGAGCTGCAGGAACGGACGCAGTCGCTGCTGGAACACATCGACGAAGTGGGCGAGGCGTTGCGCGGGAGCATCGGCACGCCACGCGGCCGTCTGCGCATCAGCGCGCCGGTGCTGTTCGGCCAGCGCGGCCTGGGCCGCATCGCCGCGGACTACGCGCTCGCCTACCCCCAGGTGCAGCTGGAAGTGGTCACCGAGGATCGCTTCGTCGATCCGGTGGATGACGATTTCGACCTGATCATCCGCGCCAACCCCGACCCCTCGACCGACTTGGCCGGCCGCTGCTTCCTGCGCGACGTGATGGTGGTCGTGGCCACGCCGTCACTGCTGCGGCCAGCGGGAAGAAGTGACGCCGTGGTGCCCGCGATCACGTTGTCGCGCACGCCGCCCGATGCGACCTGGCAGCTCAGTCGCGCACGCAGCGTGCGCCGCATCGCCACGCATACGGTGCTGCGTCTGTCGTCGATGGCGATGATCCACGATGCGGTGCTCGCCGGCGTGGGCGCCGCCGCGATGCCGCGCTCGCTGGTGCAGGCCGACATCGATGCGGGCCGGCTGCTCGACTGGGGCGTGCTCGCCGGACGTCCGGTCGAAGTCTGGGCCCTGTACCCCTCGCATCGCCACCTGAGCGCCCGCGTGGCCGCCTTCGTGAAACTGCTGCTGGACCGCTTCGAAAATGCCTCACCGGGTGCGTTCGCCCGACTCGCGAGCGCGAGATGAAGCGGCGTCGATGATCCGGCCGACCCGGTGGCCGGCCGATAGGCAAAGTCGACAGGCAGGCGACCCGTCAACCGCGCGCCAGCACCCCGATCGCCACCGCCGCCAGCGCCACGCCGGCGAGGTTGAGCCGGCTCAGCCGTTCGCGGAACAGCAGCAGGCCGACCAGCGCGCCCAGTGCCACCACGCCGATGTTCATGCTGGCGAAGACCAGCGCCGGGTGGTCGGGCAAGGCGCGGTGGCCGCGCAGGTAGAACAGGATGTTGCCGAAGTTGGCCAGCCCCAGCAGCAGGCCGGCCGCCGCGCTGCGGGCGGTGAAACGGGTGGTGCCGCGGGCGCGCCGCCACAACTGCATGGCGAAGGCGACCAGCAGGGCGAGCGCGAACATCGCCTGCAGCGAGGTACCCAGCGCCACGCCGGCGAGGGCCACGCGCTTGAACAGGATGTCGATCACGCCGAAGCCGGCGAACACCAGCAGCGGATACAGCCAGCCGGCCGCGCCGGGATCGGCCGGCGAGCGTTCGCTGCGCCAGACCATGCCCAGCAGGGCAAGCAGGCCCAGCGCGATGCCGCCGAGCTTGAACGCGGAGAGTTGCTCGCCGAACAGCACGAACGCGGCCAGCAGGGAGAGCAGCAGCGACAGCCGCTGCGCCGCATCGCTGCGCACGATGCCGGCGTGGCGCACCGCCGCGGCCAGCGCGAGGAAGATCGTGGGCAGCAGGACGCCCAGCGCAACCAGTGCCAGCCACGGCACCTCGCCGCCGCGCAGGCTTGCCGGCGACGGCTGCAGCAGCAGCGCGGTGAGCGCGCTGGTGGCCACGTAGTTCCAGGCGATCGCCTGGCCCACGTCGATGCGCCAGCGCCGCGCCAGCTTCAGCAGCACCGACACCGCCACGCTGCACAACACGCTCAACAGCACGAAGAACATCCGACCCTCCCGCGACAAACAGCGCGCATTGTGCCGCAAGCGGCACGCGAGTCAGTCGCGCCGCGCGCGGCGGCGCCTCAAGGCGTCAGCCCAGCCACGGCCGCAGCATCGACAGGTCGTAGCCCGCCGCGCGCGCCGTGGCCAGGATCTCGTCGGCCGTGCCCGGCGCCTGCATCGCCCACAGCGCGCTGCTGCGCGTGCCGCTGCGGCAGAACGCCAGCAGCGGGCCGGGTAGTTCCTCCAGCGCCGCGCTGAATTCGTGCAGGGCGGCCGGCGCGAACGGCATGCCCGCCACCGGGATATGCCGCCAGGCCAGGCCGGCGGTACGCGCCGCCGATTCCAGCGTGGCATTGTCCGGCTGGCCGGGTTCCTCGCCGTCGGGGCGGTTGTTGACGATGCCGCGAAAACCCTGCGCGGCGAGTTCCGCGATGTCGTCGACGTCGATTTGCGCGCTGACGCTCAGCGCACCGGCAAGCGGATGGATCTGCATGCAATGCTCCGTAGGAAGGGATGGACGCCTACAGCGCGTCCAGCGGGATTTTCAGATAGCGCACGCCATTGTCCTCGGCCGGCGGCAACTGGCCGGCGCGCATGTTCACCTGCACCGCCGGCAGCAGCAGTTGCGGCACCTTCAGCGTGGCATCGCGCGCGCGGCGCATGGCGACGAACTCCTCCTCGCCGATGCCGTCATGCACGTGGATGTTGCCCTGGCGTTCGGCCGCCACCGTGGTCTGGTGCGCGAACTCGTCGCGGCCGGGGGCCTTGTAGTCGTGGCACAGGAAGATCCGGGTGGCCTCCGGCAGCGCGAAGATGCGCCGGATCGAGCGGTACAGCGTAGCCGCGTCGCCGCCGGGGAAGTCGCAGCGTGCGGTGCCGTAGTCGGGCATGAACAGCGTGTCGCCGACAAACGCCGCGTCGCCGATCAGGTGGGTCATGCACGCCGGCGTGTGCCCCGGCGTGTGGATCGCCTGCGCCTCGATCCCGCCTACCCGATAGCGCTCGCCATCGGTGAACAGGTGGTCGAACTGGCTGCCGTCGCGGGCGAACCCGTCGCCGGCGTTGAACAGCGCGCCGAACGTATCCTGCACCTCGCGGATGTGCTCGCCGATCGCCAGCTTGCCGCCCAGCTGAGCTTGCACGTAGGACGCCGCCGACAGGTGGTCGGCATGCACGTGGGTGTCGATCACCCAATCGAGCGTCAGCCCCTCGGCGCGCACGAACGCAATGACGGCATCGGCGGCGGCGTGGCCGGTGCGCCCGGAGGCCGCCTCGTAATCGAGCACCGCATCGAGCACGGCGGCCCTTCGGGTGGCCGGGTCCCAGGCCACGTAGCTGAAGGTATGGCTGGCCTGGTCGAAGAACGCCCGCACGTCGGGGCTTGGCATGTCCGTCTCCTCGCGGTGAAATCGGGATCACGGAGATTATGGCCCCTGCGGCAACGGTCGCCGCATCACGCCGATTGCGCGGCCTGCTCCGCCGCGAGGCGCCGGGCGACGCGCGCGAAGCTCGCCGCGGTCTCGGCATTCGCCGGCGCGAAGAAGAACGCGGTGGCGCGATCGACGTGGTCGCTGTCGCGGATCGGCAGGCGCATCGAATGGATGCTGAGGTCGCCGAACTCGCGATGGAAGAACGGCACCACGATCGCGCTCAGCGGCGCGGTGTGGCAGCGCTGCCAGAGTTCGACGAACTCCGTGCTGGCCTCGGCCAGCGCCTCGGTCAGCCGGGCGAAGCGCGGGTCTTCCGGATGCGCCGCCTGGTTCATGCGGAACATGCCGAGCAGGTTCAGCGCGCCGTTCTCGAAATCCGGATACAGCCGCCGCCGCGCCGGATTCATGAACGCGTTCCACAGGTGGTTGTCGGCGAACGGGCCGTCGAACTCGCCGAAGTCGTACAGGCACTCGGCCATGCGGTTCCAGGCCAGCACGTTGAACACCGTGTCCAGCACGAAGGCCGGCGCCTGGTACATCCGCAGCACCTCGTGCATCACCGGCGGCAGGCTGAAGTGATGTTCCGGCACGTCGGTGCGCGACAGCCCCATCAGGGCGAACAGGTAGGCCTCGTCGGTCGGCGACAGCGACAGCGCGCGGGCGATCCGGGTCAGCGCCGCCGCCGATACGTTGATTGCACGGCCCTGCTCCAGCCACGTGTACCAGGTGACGCCGACCTCGGCCAGCGCCGCCACTTCCTCGCGGCGCAGTCCCGGCGTCAGCCGGCGCGAACCCCGCGGCAGACCCGCCGCCTCGGGCGTGAGCGCGGCACGCCGCGTGCGCAGGAAGGCCTTCAGCTCGGTGCGTTGCATGGATGCTTTCATGGGCGATCCGGAACGGGTAGTGGGAGTACCAGCAGTGGGGACTGCCTTCCCATGCTACGTCGCAGCGACCTAATGTCGCCTGTCCCCCAAGTCATGTGCCCACACGTGACCGTGACGCCGGCGATGCGGTCACGCCCGTCCGCGGCGCACCTCCCAGCCGCCACGCCCGCCGCGCTGTCTTGCAGCCTGTCACGACGCGGCACCCGCCGACGTCCTTGTGCCAACCCATGCAGGAGATCGACATGTCGTTACTCCCCGTCCCCACCCCCGTCCATGCCCCACGCATCGATGCGCTCACCGATTTCGTGATCCATGCCCAGTTGATGCTGGATCCGGCCACCCCGGAATCGGTGCGCCGCGAAGCCGAACCGCGCCTGCTGGCACAACTGCCGATCCTGCAGGCGCTGGGCGTATTCGAACTGTTCACCCTCCGCGATCCGGCGCTGCACGCGCTGGTGCGCGACGAGCTGCAGGCCCAGCGGGTGCGTGCCGCCTGACATCTTGCCAAGGCAAAAGCATTCCAGCACATATTTGCCTTGACAAATATACTTGAGGCAATAGAATGCGCGGCCATGAATACCGAGTCGCTCGCCTTTGCCACCCCGAAAGAAAGCCTGGGCATCCTGCTCGGGCTGGTGCGCGCGGAGATCGTGCGGGCGATGGAAGCCGAGCTGGCCGCGCAGAACGTGAACCTGCGCTTCACCCAGTTCCTGATCCTCAAGCGGTTGGCGAGGCTCGGCCCGATGTCGGCCAGCGAGCTGGCCCGCTCGGTCGAACTGGACGGCGGCGCGATGACCCGCCAGCTCGACCAGCTCGAACGCAAGGGCTACCTGCGCCGCTGCCCGCATGAACAGGATCGCCGCGCGTTGCGGATCGAGCTGACCGAGTCGGGCCAGGCGATCTGGCAGCAGCTGACCGACTGCAACGAACGCGTGCTGAATGCCGCCCAGCGCTCGCTGGACGAGGCCGAACAGGCCCGGTTGCACGACTACCTGGAGCGCGTGCTGCACGCCCTTCGCGACAAGAACTGACCCTCCCCCTCGGAGCCCCCCACGTATGCGTCTGCATCACCTTGCGGCTGCCACCGCCCTGACCCTCGCGCTGGCCGCCTGCGCCAGCAGCGGCGGCCTGCATCCGAACGGCGCGCCGCTCGACCCCGCCTCGCTGAAAGCCGCGCACCATCTCGGCGCGAACGACATCGCGGCCGCCTGGCCCGAAAGCGACTGGTGGAGCGCACTGGGCGACCCGCAGCTCGACCGGCTGATCCGCGAAGCGCTGGCCGACAACCCCGGCCTGGCCGTGGCCGATGCGCGCGCCCGCGCGGCGCAGGCGGCCGCCGGCCTGGCCGACACCGCGCGCCGCCCCAGCGTGAATGCCGGCGCCAGCGTTTCCGGCGCGCGCATCCCGACCACGGTGATGCCCGCCGATGCCGGCGGCGGCCACTTCAACCTGGCCAGCTACGCCTATGGCAGCTTCAAGTGGGGCCTGGATCTGTGGGGCGGCAAGCGCGCCGCGTGGGAAGCCGCGCTGGGCGCGTCGCGTGCCGCCGAGGTCGAGGCCCGCGCCGCGCGCATCGAACTGTCCGGCAACGTGGCCCGCGCCTATGCGCAACTCGGTTATGCCTTCGCCCAGCAGGACCTGGCCGCCGGCGAGCTGAAACGCGCGCAACAGTCGCAGCAGCTCACCGCGCAGCGCGTGGCCGCCGGCATCGACAACCGCATCGTGCTGAAGCAGGCCGAGGCCGAAGTGGCCACGGATGAGCAGGCAGCCGCGCTGGCCGATCGCGCGGTGGATGCTGCGCGCTCCGCGCTGTCCGTGCTGCTCGGCAAAGGCCCGGATCGCGGCGACGAGATCACCCGTCCACAGGTGCTGGCGCCGGCCGAGCTGGCGGTGCCGGAGAATCTGCCGCTGGAACTGATCGGCCATCGCGCCGACCTGGTCGCCGCGCGCTGGCGGGTCGAGGCCGCGGGCAAGGACATCAAGGCGGCCAAGACCGAGTTCCTGCCCAACATCAGCATCGGCGCGATGGCCGGCGTGCTCCGGCTCGGCGGCGGCAACCCGTTCACCCTGCCGGCGCGCTTCTACCAGCTCGGCCCCTCGCTGAGCCTGCCGATCTTCGACGGCGGCCGGCTGCGCGCCAACCTTTCGGCCAAGGACGCCCAGTACGACCTGGCCGTGGCGCAGTACAACCAGACCCTGGTCGGCGCGGTGAACGAGGTCGCCGACGACGTCTCGGCGACGCAGTCGCTGCAGCGGCAACTCGCCGCCCAGCAACGCGCGCAGGCCGCCGCGCGGCAGGCGTGGGATCTCGCGCTGCAGCGTTACCAGGCCGGTGTGGGCAGCTACCTGGAAGCGCTCAGCGTGCGCCAGCAGCTGCTGGCCGCCGACCGCGGCGTGGCCGCGCTGCAGGCGCAACAGGTCGACCGTTCGATCCAGTTGATCCAGGCCTTGGGCGGTGGATACCGCCCCCAGAGTCAAGCACCCCGCGGTGGATACCGCCCGCAGAATCAAGCACCCCGCGGTGGATACCGCCCGCAGGATCAGGCACCCCGCGACGGCTACCCGCCGCAGGCCGGCGCGCCGGCACCGTCATCTTCCACTTTTGCGCATCGCTGAGGCTTCCCCCATGTCTGCTCAACCCTCATCCGACTCGAACGAGAGCAAGGCCGAGTCCAGGCCGCCGCTGCCGGCGCCGAAGAAATCCCGCGGCGCGCTGCTGCGCGCGCTCGGCGTGGTAGTGCTGCTCGCCGCCATTGGCTGGGGCCTCTGGTACTTCCTCGAAGGCCGCTGGTACGAGAGCACCGACGACGCCTACGTCAACGGCAACGTGGTGCAGATCACCCCGCAGGTGCCCGGCACCGTGGTCAGCATCGGCGCCGACGACGGCAACCTGGTGCACGCCGGCGACGTGCTGGTGAAACTCGATCCCAGCGATGCCGACGTGGCCCTGGCCGAGGCGAAGGCCAACCTGGCGCTGACCGTGCGCAAGGTGCGCGGCCTGTACTCCAGCGTCAGCGGCGCACACGCCGACGTCGCCGCCAGCCAGACGGCGGTGGCGAAGGCGCGCTCCGACTACGAGCGGCGCGTGGCGCTGGCCAAGTCCGGCGCGATCTCGACCGAGGAACTGGCGCATGCCCGCGACGCGCTGACCACCGCGCAGAACGCCCTCATCACGGCGCAGCAGCAGTACCAGACCAGCAAGGTGCTGGTCGACGACACCGTGGTCGCCTCGCACCCGGACGTGCAGGTGGCGGCGGCCCAGCTGCGCGCCGCCTACCTCGCCGACGCGCGCACGCAGTTGCTGGCGCCGGTGGACGGCTATGTGGCCAAACGCTCGGTGCAGGTCGGCCAGCGCGTGCAGCCCGGCACGCCGCTGATGGCGGTGGTGCCGCTGCACCAGGTGTGGATCGACGCCAATTTCAAGGAGACCCAGCTCACCGACATGCGCATCGGCCAGCCGGTGGAGATCGAATCGGACGTCTACGGCGGCGCGGTGAGCTACACCGGCAAGGTGGAGAGCCTGGGCATCGGCACCGGCAGCGCGTTCTCGCTGCTGCCGGCGCAGAACGCCACCGGCAACTGGATCAAGATCGTGCAGCGCATCCCGGTGCGGGTGGTGTTCACCGACCCGAAGCAGTTGGAGCAGCACCCGTTGCGGCTGGGCATGTCGCTCAACGTGGACGTCAACCTGCATGACCGCAGCGGCCCCACGCTGGCGCAGCGCGCGCCCTCGCAACCCGCCTTCAGCACCGACATCTACAAGCAGCAGCTGGCCAAGGCGGATGCGGCGATCAAGGAGATCATCCACGCCAACATGGCCGGCGAAAAATGACGCGATATCGCCCCTCTCCCTCCCGGCGACCGAAGGAAGTCCCCTTGCGGGTGAGAGGGGTTGGGGAGAGGGTTCGGCGGAGACCGCGACGACGCGCTCCGCCCGTACCCTCACCCGCCCTTCGGGCACCCTCTCCCGGTGGGAGAGGGACCTCCCGTCCCACCGACTGATACGGCCATGACCACCGCATTCCGCCCACCCAACCTGGCACTTAGCACGGTCGGCCTGTCGCTGGCCACCTTCATGCAGGTGCTGGACACCACGATCGCCAACGTCTCGCTGCCGACGATTGCCGGCAACCTCGGCGTCAGCAACGACCAGAGCACCTGGGTGATCACCTCGTTCGCGGTGAGCATGGCGATCTCGCTGCCGCTGACCGGCTTCCTCACCCGCCGCTTCGGCGAGGTGCGCCTGTTCACCGCGTGCACGCTGCTGTTCGTGGCCTCCTCGTTCATGTGCGGCGTGTCGCAAAGCATGGGCATGCTGCTGGTGTTCCGCGCGCTGCAGGGCGCGGTGGCCGGCCCGATGTACCCGATCACGCAGAGCCTGCTGATCAGCATCTACCCGCCGGCCAAGCGCGGCATGGCGCTGGCCCTGCTGGCGATGGTGACGGTGGTGGCGCCGATCGCCGGACCGATCCTCGGCGGCTGGATCACCGAGAACTATTCGTGGCCGTGGATCTTCTTCATCAACCTGCCGATCGGCATCTTCGCCAGCGTGGTGGTGGCCAACCAGCTGCGCGGCAAGGTCGAGAAGACCGAGCGCCCGCGCATCGACTACGTCGGCCTGATCACGCTGATCATCGGCGTGGGCGCGCTGCAGATCGTGCTGGACAAGGGCAACGACGCGGACTGGTTCAACTCCAACTTCATCATCGTGGCCAGCATCATCTCGGCCATCGCGATCGCGATCTTCCTGATCTGGGAGCTGACCGACCCCGACCCGATCGTGGACCTGAAGCTGTTCCGCCACCGCAACTTCACCACCGGCACGGTGGCGATGGTGCTGGGCTACGCAGCGTTTTTCGCCATCGCGCTGCTGGTGCCGCTGTGGCTGCAGCAGAACCTGGGCTACACCGCCACCTGGGCCGGCTTCGCCACCGCGCCGCTGGGCGTGATCCCGGTGCTGCTGACCTTCTTCGTGGGCAAGTACGCCACCCGCATGGACCTGCGCCTGCTCGCCGCGGCGTCATTCCTGGTGATGGGCGCGACCTGCTTCATGCGCGCGGACTTCTACCTGCAGATCGACTTCTACCACGTGGCGATGGTGCAGCTGCTGCAGGGCCTGGGCGTGGCGCTGTTCTTCATGCCGACGCTGACCATCCTGCTGTCGGACCTGCAGCAGGACGAGATCGCCGCCGGTTCCGGGCTGTCGACCTTCCTGCGCACGCTGGGCGGCAGTTTCTCCGCCTCGATCACCACGCTGATGTGGACCCGCGGCGCGGTGAACCACCACGAGCAGCTGGCCGAGCACATCACGCCCTACAGCCCGGTCAGCCAGGCCGCGATGCAGCAGCTGGGCCACGGCGATCCGCAACTGGGCGGCAGCGTGATCAACGGCATGATCACCCAGCAGAGCTACCAGATCTCGTTCAACGAGGTGTTCCACGCGCTGGGCTGGATCTTCATCGGCCTGATGCTGGTGATCTGGCTGGCCAAGCCGCCGTTCACACCGAAGGCGCGGCCGGTCGCTGGCGGGCACTGAGGCGATCGGTCAGAGATCGAAGCCGATGCCCACCAGCGCCATGGTCTCGCCGCGGTTGGGCTGATGCAGGCGAGCGTTGGAAACGTGCCGGATCTGGAAGCTGAAGCGACGCCCCTGCCAGCCGAGCGTGGTGACGAACTCGTACGGACTGCTCAGCGCCTGCGTGCGTGCGGTGTTGAATGCCGGCTGGAAACTGGCGAACCAGTGGCCCGGCGCACCATCGGCCGTGCGGTACTGAAGGCGCGCACCGGCGGCCAGCAGCCAGGCTTGCTCCCGGGTGGGGTAGCGATTGTCGCGAAAGCGTGCGATGTCGCGGCCATCGATCCAGCCCAGCGAGACGTCGGGTGCCAGGCTCCAGCGGCTGTCGCCGATCGCATGGTCGTCGAACACCGCTTCGACGAACAGCGCGGGAGTGCCATGCCCATCCATGTAGCTGCGCCCGCCCTGCACCTGCAGATGGACCGATTGCGCCAGCAGCGGCAGCGGAGACGACGCCAGCGCCAGCAGCAGCAGGCGGGCGGAAAACGGGACGTGCATGGCAACCTCGGACGGGGCGGAATTTTAGTGAACTTGATGGTTCACTAAATAACGTCGAACCGAAGTGAAACCAAGGGGTGGCGAAGAATGATTGCCGCGATGCCCCGCGGCCACGGGATGCCCCTGCCGTTGCAGGGGTTCCCGTGCGCGTTCCGCCGGAACTTCAGCGACCGGCCGGCGCCTGCAGGCTGGGGCTGTCCAGGTCCAGCGCGGTGGATTGCAGCAGCACCGCCTGCGGATGATCCTTGCGGATCGCCGCGCCGAACTGCGCGGCATCGCCCACCACCACCACGTGCAGGTCGTCGGCCGCCAGGTGCTTGCGGGCGTATTTCTCGATCTGCTTCGGCGTGACCGCCTGCACCTCGGTGACGTACTTGCCGATGCTGTCGAGCGGCACGCCGTAGATCGCCAGTTCGGCGACCTCGCCGGCCAGCCCCGCGGTGGTCTCCAGGCTGCGGCCGTAAGCGCCGATCAGGGTGGCCTTGCGCGCAGCGAGTTCATCGGCATCCACGCGGCTGTCGCCCAGCTGCTTGAACTGGCCCAGCATCAGCTCGACCACCTGCGGCGCGGACGGGTTCTTGGTTTGCGCCGAGGCCAGCCAGACGCCGCCATCGCCCAGCCCCTGCAGCCGGCTGCCGGCGCCGTAGGAGAGGCCGCGCTTGATGCGGATTTCCTCGTTGAGGCGTGCCGAGTACGAACCGCCCAGCACCGCGTTGGTCACGCTGCCGACGTAGTAGCTGTCGTCGCGGCGCGGCGGCGCGGCGTGCGCGGCGACCACGCCGGCCTGGCCGGCACCGTGCTGGTCGATCAGCAGGATCGGCGGCAGCTGGCTGGCAGCGCTGCCGGCCGGGCGCGGCGGCAGCGGCGTGGCCGGCTTGGCCCAGTCGCCGAAGCTGGCCTGCGCCAGCTGCAAGGCCTGCGCGGGAGTGATGTCGCCGGCGAGGATCAGGATCGCGTTGTCCGGCCGGTACAGCGCGTCGTGCAGGCGTTGCACGTCGGCGCGGGTGATGCGCTTGAGCGAGTCGGGCGTGCCGTGGCGCGAATGGCCATAGGCGCCTTCGCCGAACACGCCGCGGTTGGCCGCCAGCGCGGCCAGCGCGGTGGGCTGGCTCAGCTGCAGGCGCAGGTCGTCGATCGCCTGGCTGCGGGCGCGCTGCACCTCGGTCTCGGCGAAATCCGGCTGGCGCACCACTTCGGCCAGCAGGCCCAGCGCCTGCGGCAGTTTCGGCGTGGTCACGGTGATGCCGATGGCGCTCTCGTCCCAGCCTGCGGAAGCATCCAGCGAGCCGCCCAGCGCCTCGGCGGCGGCAGCGATCTGCGGTGCGCTCCTGCCCGCCGCGCCCTTGCTCAGCAGGTTGGCGGTGAGGTCGGCCAGGCCGGCCAGCTGCGGCGGATCCATCTCGCCGCCGCGACGCACCCACAGCTGCGCGGTGACCAGCGGCAGGTTGGCGCGGCGCACGCTGATGACCTCCAGGCCGTTGGGCAGGGTCTGCGTGGTCGGCGTGGGCACGTTCAGCTGCGGCGCCGGACCGGGCGCCGGCGGCGTGGTCGGGAAATCGGCCGCGGTGGCGATGCCGGTGCTCAGCGCGACGGCCGTAAAGACGGCCAGACGGAAACGATGGACGCGGATCATTTCGCATCTCCCTTGGCGTTGGCCGGCGCGGCCTTGGCCTGCGGCAGGTAGTCGATGGTGACCTTCTTGGCGCCGGTGACGTACTTCTGCAGCACGCGGTGCACGTCATCCGCGCTGACCTTCTGCAACGCCACCAGGTCGTCGTTGACGTGCTGCACGTTGCCGTCGATCAGGCTGGCCTGGCCGAGCGCGAAGGCGATGCCCTGCGCGGTCTGGCGCTGTTTCAGTTCGCTGGTGAGCAGTTGCGTCTTGACCTTGTCCAGCTCGGCGTCGGCGATCGGCTGGGTCGCCAGCCAGACTATTTCCTCGTTCAGCAGTTTCTCCGCCTGGGCCGGTTCATGGCCGCTGGCGAGCACCGCGTAGACGGTGAACAGGCCCGGGCCCACGCGGGTGTCGGCAAACGCGCCGATCTCCTGCGCGACCTGGTGGCGATACACCAGCGACTGGTACAGCCGCGAGGAATCGCCCTGCGACAGCAGCGCCGCGGCCACCTGCAGCGGGATGCGGTCGGCGCTGTCCGCTGCCGGCGGGATCAGCCAGGTCATCGCCACGGCCGGCAGCGGCGCGGTCTCGCTGGTGACGGTGTAGCGCTTGTCCTGCTTGCGCACCGGCTCCTTCGCGGTGACCTGCGGGATCGGCGTGGCCGGTTTGGGGATCCAGCCGAAGTATTCATCGACCCAGGCGTCGAGCTGCTTCGGGTCGAAGTCGCCGGCCACGATCAGGGTGGCGTTGTCCGGGCGGTAGTAGGTGCGATGGAAGTCGATCACGTTCTGCAGCGAGGCCGCCTCCAGCTCCTCGATGCTGCCGATCACCGGACGCCGGTACGGATGCACCGTGTACGACTTCGGGTCGATCGCGTTGAACAGCTTGCCGTACGGGTTGGCCAGCACGCTCTGGCGGTATTCCTCCTCCACCACCGCGCGCTCGGAGGTGAAGTTCTTCTGGTCCACGTTGAGGTTGGACAGCCGCTCGGCCTCGGCCCACAGCAGGGTCTGCAGGTGGTTGCTGGGCACGATCTCGAAATAGTTGGTGACGTCGTCGCCGGTGGAGGCATTGTTGGCGCCGCCGACGTCCTCGGTGAGCCGGTCCATCTGCTCGGCGTGCATGTGCTTCGTGCTCTTGAACATCAGGTGCTCGAACAGGTGCGCGAAGCCGGAGCGCCCCTGCGGGTCGTCCTTGGAGCCGACGTGGTACCAGACCTGCACCGCCACGTTGGGGCTGGCGTGATCCTCCACGCTGAGCACCTGCAGCCCGTTGGGCAGGGTGCGCTGGTGATACTGGATCGGCGGGATGGCGAGATCCGACGCCTGCGCGGGGTGCGGAATCGCGGTGGCGGCGAGCAGGCCGAGTGAAACCATCAAGCTGGCCGAACGCAGGCGCTTGGTCATCCGTAGTCCTTGCGGGTGGAAAGCGTCAACAATAGCAAGCCCGGCGATCCGCCGGGCAACCCGCGGACGGGCATTTGTACCCGGGTACTATTGACATGGATTTCAACCCGGATAGAATGCGCCCATCAATTTATCCGGGTAAAACAATGTCGCCGTCTCAAACCGTCGCCTGCATAGCCTTCGATGGCAAAAAGCGAATCGCGCATGGCGCGTTGCCCGACGTCGCGCGCGCCGCGAAACAGGCGCTGGACGCGGGCGCCAGCGGCCCCTTGCTGGTGTTCGACGAGCGCGACAGTCGTCAGCTCGAGATCGATTTTCGTGGCAGCGTGGATGACGTGTTGTCCCGGCTCGCACCGCACGCCACGTCGGCGTCGCCCGCCGAGCCAGTCACTCGCGGGCCCGGCCGCCCGAAGCTCGGCGTGGTGCCGCGCGAAGTCACCTTGTTGCCACGACACTGGACCTGGCTGGGTCAGCAACCCGGTGGGGCCTCGGCAGTGTTGCGGCGTCTGGTCGAGCAGTCCATCCGTCATGGCGGTGCGAAAGAGCGTGCGCGCCAGGCGATGGAATCGGTCGACCGCTTCATGCAGGTCATGGCCGGCGACGAACCGGGTTACGAGGAAGCCTCGCGCTCCTTCTATCGTGGTGACCGTGAGCGTTTCGGCTCACTGACTGCCCGCTGGCCGGCTGATGTGCGCGCACACCTGCGGCAGCTGGCTGCGGTCGCCTGGGACGAGCGCGCCGACGCCGGCTGAGCCGAGCGGCGGCCCATTTCAGTCTCGTCCCACTCAATCATCCCCGACCTGCGAACCCACTGATGGCCACCGCCCGCCGCGACTCCGTCTTCTCCAACCACAACTTCCGCCTGCTGTTCGGCGGCAGCACGATCTCGATGCTGGGCGACCAGTTCACCCTGGTGGCGCTGCCGTGGCTGGTGCTGAAACTCACCGGCAACCCGGCCGCGCTGGGGCTGGTGCTGGCGGCGATGGCACTGCCGCGTGCGCTGTTCATGCTGATCGGCGGCGCGGTGGTGGACCGGCTGTCGCCGCGCCGCGTGCTGCTCGCCGCGCGCGGGGCGAACGCGCTGCTGGTGGCGCTGCTGGCCGCGCTGGTGCTGCTGGGCGACATCCGCATGTGGCTGGTGTACCTGATCGCGCTGGGCATCGGCCTGTCCACCGCGTTCGCCTACCCGGCCGGCTCGGCAATCCTGCCGCAACTGGTGCGCAAGGATCAGCTGCAACCGGCCAATGCGCTGGTGATGGGCATGCGCCAGCTCAGCATGTTCGTCGGTCCGGCGCTGGCCGGCGTGGTGATCAGCGCGGGCGCGCACGGCGCACAGCCGCAGGCGCTGCAGGATGCGGAGGGACTGGGCCTGGCATTCACCATCGACGCGATCAGCTTCGCCTTCTCGCTGGCGTCGCTGCTGCTGATCCGCGTGTCCGCCGACTTCGATCCGAAACCCGCCGCGGGCGGCGTGCTGGCCAACGTGGCCAGCGGCGTGCGGATGATCTGGGCCGACCTGCCGCTGCGCGCATTCATGCTCTACGCGGCGGTGGTCTCGGTGTTCGTCGGCGGTCCGCTGCAGGTGGGCCTGCCGGTGCTGGCCGATACGCGGATGGATCTGGGCGCCGCCTCGCTCGGCATCCTGATGACCGCCAACGGCGGCGGCATGCTGCTGGGCAGTTTCCTTTCCGGCCCGGCCAGCCGCATCGTGCGCGGCCGCCTCGGCCTGATGGTGCTGACCATCGACAGCCTCGCCGGCCTGGCCCTGGCCACGCTGGCGCTGGTGCATGCGACGGTCACCGGCGCGGTGCTGCTGGCCGCCACCGGCGTGCTCGCCGGCATCGCGCAGATCGCCATCGTCAGCTGGATCCAGCGTCGCGTGGCGCCGGAAATGATGGGCCGCGCCATGAGCGTGCTGATGTTCACCTTCATGGGCCTGGGGCCGATCTCGGCCGCGATCGCCGGCAGCCTGCTCAGGCTGATCCCGCTCACCGGCCTGTTCGCCGGCGCCGGCTTGCTGCTCACCGCGATCGCCCTGGGCTGCATGCGCAGCCCGGCGCTGCGCAGCATCGGGGCAGCGCCGGCGGCGACGGCGGCGTCCTGATCCTGCCGCCGCGCACTTTGCATTAGAGTCGGATGGCCGGATGGCCGCGGAGCGCGGCCGCGCACATCGCAAAACAGGGGAAATCGCCATGGATACTCGACGCTGGTTGGTCGCGCTGGTGCTGCTGTGCGCCACGTTCCTGCACGCCGAACCGGTACCGCTTGCCGATCTCGCACGGCACATGCAATACGAAGCCGTGAAGATTTCGCCTGACGGCAAGTACCTTGCCACCACCGCCCTGGTGGATGGCCACAGTCTGCTGGCGCTGATTCGCCTGGCCGACAAGAAGGGGCAGCTGATCCGCCAGCGCAACGAAGACGCGGTGACGGACTTCTGGTGGATCTCTCCCACCCGCGTGGTGTACACGGTGGGGACACGGCTGGGTGGCTACGACCGCCCGTTGCCCACCGGCGAGTTGTATGCGGTCAATGCCGATGGAACAGGCTCGACCATGCTGTACGGCTTTCGCAAGGACGGCATGACCACCGGTACGCTGGTCAAGCAGGTGGTGAGCGAACGCGGCTCGGCGGAGTTCATCGGCACCATTGCCGGCGATCCGAAACATATCCTGGTCGCTACCCGGCTGTGGGACGCCAACGGCAAGCACGGGGTGTTTGCCACCGCCTCCCGCATGGACGTGCGCACCGGCAAGTTGCGGGAAATCACCACCGCGCCGATGCGCGACGCATTTTTCGTCGGCGACCATCAGGGCCGGATCCGGTTTGCCTGGGGCGAGGACGAGCAGGGCGACGTCCGGGTGTTCCAGCTGCCGCTCGGGGGCGGCGACTGGAAGCCCATGCCCGAACTGGGCGCCAGCCATTCCGTGCCGATCGCCTTCGACCGTGATGACAGCGGGGCGTACTTCAGCTGCCCGGTCCCCAGCGGCGGTTTCGGCATCTGCCGCTGGAGCGAAGACAAGCCCACGCTGCAGGAGGTGTGGAGCAATCCCACTGTGGAATCGGACGGCCTGCTGCAGGGGCTGGCCGAAGACGACATCGCCGGCGTCGCCTACATGGATGGCCGCGCCGGCATCGCGCCATTCGACATGCAGTCGCCGGCGGCACGCATGCTGGTGGCGCTGATGAAGCAGTTCCCGGGCGAAAGCGTACGCTTCGTCTCCGGCACCAGCGATGGCAGCCTGAGCGTGGTGCTGGTGGAGGCCGACGCCGATCCGGGCACGTTCTACCTGTTCGACGCCAAGGCCGCAAGGCTGACGCCGCTGCTCAAGCGCGCGCCGTGGATCAATCCGCAGTCGATGGCGACCAAGCAGCCGTTCGAGTTCGCCGCGCGGGACGGCATGAAGCTGCAGGGCTACCTGAGCTACCCGCCGGGCCATGAGCAGGACAAGCACCTGCCCACGGTGGTGATGGTCCATGGCGGCCCGTTCTCCGTGCGCGACCGCTGGGAGTACGACGCCGACGTGCAGGCGCTGGCGACGCGCGGCTACGTCGTGGTGCAGGTCAATTTCCGCGGCTCGGGCGGCTACGGCTACGCGTTCGAGCAGGCCGGCTGGCGCGAGTGGGGCGGCAAGATGCAGGACGACGTCACTGACGCCACGCGCTGGGCCATCGCCCAGGGCATCGCCGACCCGCAGCGCCTGTGCATCTACGGCGCCAGCTACGGCGGCTATGCCGCGCTGGAAGGCGCGGTGAAGGAGCCGGACCTCTACCAGTGCGCGATCGGCTACGTCGGCATCTACGACCTGCCCCTGATGTACCGGCGCGGCGACATTCCCGAAACGGTCAGCGGCGAGAATTACCTGAAGCGCCAGCTGGGCGACGACTTGGCGCAACTGGCGCAGCGCTCGCCGATCAACCAGCTCGATGCGCTCAAGGCGCGGGTGATGCTGGTGGTCGGCGGCCAGGACCGGCGCGTGCCGCCGATCCAGGGCACGAACCTGCACGAGGCGCTGCTCAAGCGCCACGTGCCGCACGTCTGGCTGGAAAAGCCCGGCGAGATGCACGGCTTCTACGACGAGGCCAATGTCGCCGAGCTGTACGGGAAGATGCTCGACTTCATCGGTTCGAGCATCGGACCCGGCGTCACGGCAGGCGGCAAGTAGGCGCGCGGCACTCGATTCGCTGTTCGCCACTCGAACCGCAGTTGCCGATGGCGGGGACCGGGAACGCGCCGCGCCCGCGGCCTCAGGCCCTGCGGCGCGCTGCCGCGGCGTACGGCAGCGCGAACAGGTACAGGCCGCTGAACAACTGCGCGAACAGCGGCGGCAGCGGCGCATAGGTCAGCCATGCCGGCGGTTCGTGCGGGCTCATCCCGCGCCAGGCGAAGTTCGCGATCACGGTCAGGGTGAACACGATCGACAGCCAGCGGTGGCTCTGGCGGATCCACTGGCTCGCGCTCATGCCGCGCCCTTCGCCCTGGCCTCGATCATCTTCCAGCCATTGCCGGAGGGATCGCGGAAGCCTGCATCCACGGTGCCGTAGCGGCGCATCGGCTCCTGCGTGAACTCCACGCCCAGCGTTTGCAGCCGCTCGAAAGCGGCCTGGCAATCGTCCACCGCCAACACCAACGGCGGCATCGCACCCTTGGCCACCATCTCGCAGAGCGTCTGCGCAGTCGCCGCGTCGTGGACCGGCGGTCCCGGCCTGAACAGACCGAGCTGGAACGAGGGCTGCTCCGGATGCTGCACGGTGAGCCAGCGATAGTCGCCGTTGCGCGCATCGGCACTGACGACAAAGCCCAGCTTTCCGACATAGAAGGCGAGCGCTTCATCCTGGTCGCGGACATAGAGTCCGGCTACATCGACACCTTGAGTCATGGGACCTCCGTGGATTGGAGTGCCTTTTTACCGGGGGCCGCACGGCGGCGCTTCTCCGAAACTGCGCTCCTGAGGTCGGGCCGGTGCGCGGCGCGCACGAAGCATTCCGGAACATGTCCGTGTCCATGCCCGATCGCGCGCTGGCGCGCGCGGAATTCGCCCGGACTCTCGCCGGTGATGTCGCGGAAGATCCGCCCGAACGTGCCGATGCTGTTCCAACCGGTCCGCAGCGCGATCTCGGTGACCGGCAGATCGCCATCGCGCAGCAGCGCCGTGGCGCGTTCGATCCGGCGCGTGAGCAGATAGCGATGCGGCGGCACGCCGAACGCCTCTCGGAAGGCGCGCGCGAAGTGCGCCGCCGACACCGCACTCACCTGCGCCAGCCGCCGGACCGGCCACTCCTCGTGGGAGGCCGCGTCCATCCGGTCCTTCGCGCGCAGCAGGCGGCGCAACAATTCGGGATTCTGGCCCATCGGCTTCGTGCCCTGCGTGACGCCCATGCACCGGCCTTGCGAAGCGGGCGGAAAGGTGAATGACTAAACCGGACAGTGCGGCGGAATCCTGCGGCACGTGGCAGCTAGGCTATCGCACACCGCAAGAAGTGTTCGAGCGATTGCTCAAACGCGCTGCACTTGGGAGTTGAATCCGCCGCTGACCCCCAAGCTTCTCAGGCCTCGCGACACGGCAAGCGCGTCTCGCCATGTTCTCCAGTCGGTCCTTGTTCCGGGCACTCGACGCCACGTATCGTCGTCTCGGGCGTGGCACCATTGCCCATGGGGCATCCAGGGAGAAGTGCCGTGAGCAAGCGAAATACATGGATCTCGGGGTTGGTGGTCATCGGGCTGGCGCTTGTTGTTGGCGGCTGCACCTCCACCATTTCGTTCCGCGCCGATCCCGTGGGGAACAATGAAACACGGCTCACCTGCACCCAGTCGTCCAGCGGAGTGTGTGCGTTCAACATCTTCGTCGACGGCACGCCAACCGGCCGCGCGAGGGAAGTGCCCGAGGGTTACGCCGTGGACGTCGGTGCGCCGCCGTCGGGTGCCGATGTGCGTGGCTGCGTGGCAAACAAGACGCTTCCGTCTTGCAGTACGGTCCATATTGCCGACGGCACAGCTGCAACCACGGATGCGAAGGGCGGCTAGTGGCTAGTGCGGCCCACCGCCATTTGCCCTGCGCACCAGCGAGCCCGCGCGGTACTGCTCGATGCTGTCTTCACCTGGAGTCCCCATGAACTTTTCCGATCTGGAAAAATCCGCGCTGCGGCTCAACGACCTCTACGAGCAGCTGGAAACCAGGATGTACGGACGCGCCTGGACCACGCAGGAGCTGGCGCTGGGTTTCATGGGCGACGTCGGCGACCTGGCGAAGCTGATCCAGGCGAACGCGGGGGTCCGCAAGATCGACGACTGCAAGGCGAAGCTTGGCCACGAGTTGTCGGACTGCCTGTGGTCGATCATCGTGCTGGCGGACAAGTGCGGGATCGACCTGGAAGCGGAGTACTGCAGGAACACGAGGGAGCTGATCGATCACGTCGCCGGCGAACTGCGCACATGACGACCGCCCGGGCCCGCGCCTGGAGCACGATTCCGTGACGCAGCCACCCCGCAGAAACCGAACGCCGTAGCGGCGCGCGCAGCGGGAGCCGCGCGAATGCTCGATCGCCCGGTCCACGGCGGTCAGGCCGCGGGCTGCGGACGCGCCAACGCCTTCAACCGCTTCTTCTCCGCCTTGCGCTCCTTGCGCGCCGCCTTGCGGATCTTGCGGTCGTGATTCCACAGGTAGATGGCCGGGGTGCTGAGCAGGGTCAGCAGCTGCGAGACGAGCAGGCCGCCGACGATGGCGATGCCCAGCGGCTGGCGCATTTCGGAGCCGATGCCGAAGCCGATCGCCAGCGGCATCGCCGCGCCCATCGCCACCAGGGTGGTCATGGTGATCGGGCGGAAGCGGACCAGTGCGGCTTCGCGGATGGCATCGGGCGCGGACATGCCGTGCTCGCGCTCGCGCACCAGGGCGAAGTCGACCATCAGGATCGCGTTTTTCTTGACGATGCCGATCAGCATCAGGATCGCGATGATCGCCATCAGCGACAGCTGCGTCTGCGTGACCAGCATCGCCAGGAACGCGCCGGCGCCGGCGGCGGGCAGGGTGGAGAGGATGGTCAGCGGGTGGCCCAGGCTTTCGTAGAGGATGCCCAGCACGATGTACATGGCCAGGATCGAGCCGAGCAGCAGCACCATGCCGTTCGATTGCGCCTGCTTGAGGCGCTGGTTGGCGCCGGTGTATTCCACCTTGACGCCATCCGGCAGGTGCAGCGCGAAGGCGGCCTGGTCGACCAGCGCCACGCCGCGATCCTGGGTGACGTCCTTGGCCAGGTTGTAGCTGATGGTCACCGCCTGCAGCTGGTTGTGGTGGCGCACGCGCAGCGGGCTGATCGCCGGCTCCATGGTGGCCAGCGCGGAAAGCGGAATCATCTTGCCCTGCTCGCTGCGCACGCGGATGTTCAGCAGCGACTGCGGGCTCAGGTTCTCGTTCGGGCTGGCGTTGAGCACCACCGCGTACTGGTTGACGTCGGAGTAGATCTGCGACACCTGGCGCTGGCCGAACGCGCTGAACAGCGCGGTGTCGATGGCGCCCACGCTGACGTGCAGCCGCGCGGCGGCCTCGCGGTCGATGCGCAGCTGCTGCTGCTTGCCGACCTGGTCGAACGGGCTGCTGACGTCGCGGAACTCCTTCAGCGTGCGCAACTGGCGCACCATCTTCAACGCCCATGGCTGCAGGTCGCTGCCCTGGGTGCTGGTGAGCTGGAACTCGTACTGGCCGCCGCGGTCGCCGCTGCCGCCGCCGCCGAGGAATTGCGAGGCGCTGACCGACACCTTGACGTCGGGCAGGCGGTCGTACTGTTTCGACAGGCGCTCGATCACCGCCTTGATGCCTTCATCGCGCTCGCCCGGGCCATCGCCGCGCGGCTTGAGGTCGACGAACATCTGCGCGCTGTTGCCTACCGCGCCGCCGGCACCGTTGCCGCCGAGCAGGGTCAGCTGGTCGAGCACGGCCGGGTCGGCCTGCATGATCTTCTGCACCTGCCGCGCGCGCTCGGCCAGCACGGTGGGCGAGATGTTGGCGTCGGCGTCGATCTCCACCTGCAGCTGGCCGGTGTCCTCGTCGGGCATGAAGGTGCCGCCGGCGGTCTTCACCACCGCCGCGCCCAGCGCGAAGGTGAGGATCAGCAGCAGCAGCGGCTGCCAGCGCATCAGCCGGCGATGGCGCATGGCCCAGTCCAGCGCGCTTTCGTACATCCGCAGCAGGCCGCGATCGAAACGCTCCACTGCCCGCTCGATGCGCCCCGGCGGGGGCGCCGGCACCGGCTCGTGCTTGAGCAGGTGGCCGCACAGCGCAGGCGTGAGGGTGAGCGAGACGATCGCCGAGATCACCACCGCGGCGGTGAGCGTCACCGAGAACTCGCGCAGCAGCATGATCAGCATGTTGTTGCCGAACAGCAGCGGCGCGAACACCGCCACCAGCGACAGCGTGATCGAGACCACGGTGAAACCGATCTCGCGCACGCCGGTCAGCGCCGCCGGCAGCGGTGCCATGCCCTGCTCCATGTGCCGCACGATGTTCTCGATCACCACGATCGCGTCGTCGACGACGAAGCCGATGCACAGCACCAGCGCCACCAGCGACAGGGTGTTCAGGGTGTAGCCGAGCATCCACATCACCACGAACGCGCCGGCCAGCGACAGCGGCACGCTGAGCATGGCGATCAGGGTCGGCCGCAGCCGGCGCAGGAACACCAGCATCACCAGCGCCACCATCGCGATCGAGATCAGCAGCGCGACCTTCACCTCGTGCAGCGCCGACTGCGTGGTCTGGGTGAGGTCGAACACCGGCTGCATGTTGACGTCAGAGGGCAGCGAGGCGGCCAGTTGCGGCAGACGCGCGCGGATCGCCGCCACCGTGGCCACCGCGTTCGCCTCCGGCCGCTTGGTGATCTGCAGGCCGACCGTGCGCGCGCCGTTGAACCACGCCGCCTGGTATTGATCCTGCTGGCCGGAGTAGACATGCGCCACGTCGGACAGCCGCACCGGCGCGCCGTTGCGCTCGGCGATCAGCAGGTCGGCGAACTGGGCCGGCTCGCGCAGGCCGTCGTTGGCGCTCACCGTCATCTGCGTGCGACCGTCGCTGATGATGCCCTGCGGCGAGTTGACGTTGGCTGCGCGCAACGCGTTGGCGACGTCGTTGGCGGTGAGGTCCTTGGCGGCCAGCGCTCGGTTGTCCAGGTCGATGCGCACCGCGTGCGGGGTGCCGCCGAACACCTGCACCTGGGCCACGCCGTCGATCTGCGCGACGGCGGGTTTCAGCAAGGTGTCGGCCAGGTCGAACAGCTTGTCCTGCGGCATGCCCTCGGAGGTCAGGGTGATGAAGAGGATCGGGATCTGCGAGGTATCGAACTTGAAGTACTGCGGGGGCGAAGGCATGCCCGCGGGCAGGTCGGCCGCCGCGGCATTCAGCGCCGCCTGCACGTCCCGCGCTGCGCTGTCGGCGGTGCGGCTGAAGTTGAAGCGCACGCCGATCCCCACCGCGCCTTCGTTGGCGTTGCCGTACATGTCGTCGATGCCGGGGATCTGGCCAAGATGGCGTTCCAGCGGCGCCATCACCGTGTTGGCCATGGTCTGCGCGCTGGCGCCGGGCATGTTCGCCACCACGTAGACACCGGGGAAGTCCAGCGAGGGCAGCGCCGCCACGCCGAGCAGCAGGTAAGCCCACAGCCCGGCCAGCACCAGGCCGACGGCAAGCAGCGAGGTGCCGGCCGGGCGGCGGATCAACGGGGCGAATATGTTCACGCGAGTACCCACGGCAGCAGGTCGGCGCGGCGCAAGGCGCACGCGCGCCCCAGGTACGCAAGACCAGCGATGGGCAGGGGAGTTTCTTTCATGGCGGCTTTATGCCACCGGGTATCTGTGGGCGTATGTGCCTGAAGTACGCACCGTGCCGGAAGGCAGGGGCCCGGATCGGGATTCGGGGTTCGAGAAGGCAACCCCGGTGAGCGACCAGGTCGGGCCTGGCTCCGCTCACCCCGAGCGGCGGGGGCACGTAGGGCGGGCACTGCCCGCCGTTTTGCCGCGACGATGCGAGAGCCGGCGGGCGGTGCCCGCCCTACGAGCCGCACGTCGCTCTTCCGAATCCCTAATCCCCGCTACTTGGGCAGCGCCGGCATGCCCTTGGGCACGGCGGGCATCGGTGGCGGCTGGCGGCCACGGCGGAATTCATCGCGGATGCGCTTCTGCACCGCCTTGCGCTCGCGGTGGTCGTGCTGCCACAGGTAGATCGCCGGCGTGCTCAACAGGGTCAGCAGCTGCGACACCAGCAGGCCGCCGAGGATCGCGATGCCCAGCGGCTGGCGCAGCTCCGAGCCGTAGCCGAAGCCCACCGCCAGCGGCAGCGCCGCGCCCATCGCCACCAGGGTGGTCATGGTGATCGGGCGGAAGCGCACCAGCGCGGCCTCGCGGATGGCCTCGGGCGGCGACAGGCCGCGCTCGCGTTCGGCGACCAGGGCGAAATCGACCATCAGGATCGCGTTCTTCTTGACGATGCCGATCAGCATCAGCACCGCGATCACCGACATCAGGGTCAGCTGGGTGTGGGTCACCAGCATGGCGAGGAACGCGCCCATGCCGGCGGCGGGCAGGGTGGAGAGGATGGTCAGCGGGTGGATCAGGCTCTCGTACAGCACGCCCAGCACCACGTACATCACCAGGATCACCGCCAGCAGCAGCAACAGCACGTCGCTCAGCGCGTCGACCAGGTTCTGGTTCTCGCCGGTGTACTTGCGCTGGATGCCGTTCGGCAGCGCGGCGGCGAAGATCGCCTGGTCGACCAGCTTCAGGCCTTCCGCCGGGGTGATGCCCTCGGCCAGGTTGTAGTTGATCGAGGCCGATTCGAGCTGGTTGAAGTGGCTGACCGTGGCCGGTGCCAGGTGCGGCTGGATCGTGGCCAGCGCGGAGAGCGGGATCATCTCGCCGCGGCTGCTGCGCACATAGGTGCCGAGCAATCCCTGCGGGCTCAGCTCGTCGCCGCGGTCGGCGGTCAGCACCACGCGGTACTGGTTGATGTCCGAATAGATGGTGGAGATCTGGTTCTGCCCGAACGCGTTGTACAGCGCCGAGTCGATCTGGCCCATGCTCACCTGCAGCCGCGCGGCGGCGGCGCGGTCGACCTGCACCATCTGCTGGGTGCCGATGCCGTCGAAGCTGCTGGTGACATCCTTGAACTGCTTCATGCCGCGCATGACGTGTTCGAGATGCAGGGTGGGTTCCTGCAGCGGCGTGCCGTCCAGGCTGTCGAGCTGGAACGAGTAGCGCCCGACATTGCCGCCGCCCAGGCCGCCGCCACCGCCACCACCGAAGAACTGCACCGCGGACACCGCCACGTCGAGGTCGGTGACGCCCTTGAAGTGGGCGGCGAGGCGGTCGACCACCTGCTGCACCGTGACGTGGCGATCGTCCGGCCGATCGCCCAGCGGCTTGAGGTCGACGAACAGGTGCGCGCCGTTGCCGCCGTTGACGATGGTGGATACGTCCAGCACCGCCGGGTCGGCCTGGAACACCGCGGCCACCTCGCGTGAGCGCGTGGTCAGCCGGGTCGGCGAGATGTTCGGGCCGGCAGTGATCTGCACCTGCACCAGGCCGGTGTCCTCCTTCGGCATCAGGCCGCCGCCGGCGGTCATCACCACCAGCACCGCCAGCACGCCGGTGAGCACGAGCAGCACGGCGGGCTGCCAGCGCATCAGGCGGCGGTGGTGCATCGACCAGTCCAGCGCGCGCCGGTACTGCGCGAGCAGCCAGCCATCGAAGCGCTCGGCCAGCCGCTCCAGCCGCCCGGGCGTGCGGCTGCCCTCCGGCTCGTGCACCAGGCTGCGCCCGCACAGGGCTGGGGTGAGGGTGAGCGAGACCACCGCCGAGATCACGATGGTGGCCACCAGGGTCACCGCGAACTCGCGCATCAGCATGGTGAACATGTTGTCGCCGAACACCATCGGCCCGAACACGGCGATCAGCGACAGCGTGATCGACACCACCGTGAAACCGATCTCGCGCACGCCGGTCAGCGCCGCCTGCAGCGGCGCCATGCCCTGCTCGATGTGGCGCACGATGTTCTCGATCACCACGATCGCGTCGTCCACCACGAAACCCACGCACAGCACCAGCGCCACCAGCGAGAAGATGTTCAGGGTGAAGCCGAGCATCCACATCACGATCAGCGCGCCGGCCAGCGACAGCGGCACGCTGAGCATGGCGATCAGGGTCGGCCGCAGCCGGCGCAGGAACAGCAGCATCACCAGCGCCACCATCACGATGCTCATGCCCAGCGCCACCTCGACCTCGTGCAGCGCCGATTCTGTCGTCGGGGTGAGGTCGAAGATCGGGGTGATCTTCACGTCGGCGGGCAACACGTGGCTGAGCCCGGGCAGCGCCGCGCGGATCGCCTTGACCACGGCGATCGCGTTGGCGTCCGGACGCTTGCTGATCTGCAGGGTCACCGCGCGGGTGCCGTTGAACCAGGCCGCGGCGTACTGGTCCTGCTGCCCGCCGCTCACCGTGGCCACGTCGGCCAGCCGGACCGGCACGCCGTTGTTGCTGGCGATCACCAGGCTGGCGAAATCCGCCGGCGTGTGCAGCGCGTCGTTGGCGGTCACCGTCATCTGGCTGACGCCGTCGCTGAGGATGCCCTGCGGCGAGGTGACGTTGGCCGCGCGCAGCGCGTTGGCGACCTGGTTGGTGGTGATGCCCTTGATCGCCAGCGCGTTGGCGTTCAGCGCGATGCGCACCGCGTGCGGGGTGCCGCCGCCGACCTGCACCTGCGCCACGCCGGGGATCTGCGCCACCGCGGGCTTGAGCAGGGTGTCGGTGAGGTCGTAGAGGCGGTCCGGCGGCAGGCTGCTGGAAGTCAGCGTGACCAGCAGCACCGGGATGGTCGAGGTATCGAACTTGAAGTACTGCGGCGGTGCCGGCATGCCCGGCGGCAGGTCGGCGGCGGCGGCATTGAGCGCCGCCTGCACGTCGCGCGCAGCCGCATCGGTGGAGCGCCCGTACTTGAACAGCACCTGGATCTGCGCGCGCCCTTCGCTGGCGCTGGAGAACATGAACTGCACGCCCGGGATGCGCCCGATGTGCCGTTCCAGCGGCGCCATCACCGTGGTGGCCATGGTCTGCGCGCTGGCGCCGGGCATGCCCGCCACCACCGCCACGCCGGGAAACTCGATCGACGGGAACGCCGCCACGCCGATCAGCAGATAGGCCCACACGCCCGCGATCATCAGGCCGATGGCGAGCAGCGAGGTGCCGACCGGGCGGCGGATCATCGGTGCGAATGCGTTCACGTGGCTCTCCCTGTCGCCCAAGCATAACGGCACCGGTCCGGCCGACGGCAGTGACCTGCGGCATGCCGGCGGCCGCGGGAGCGGCGGGCAGTGCCCGCCACCCCGCCGATCAACGCGCGGCGGGGCTGTAACGCAGGGTCAGCAGCAGCTCGCGCCCGGGCTGGTTGAAGTACCAGACCGTTTCGTAGTGGCGGTCGAACGCATTGGCCAGGCGCGCCTCCAGTTGCCAGGCGCGGTCGAACTGCCAGCTCGCACGCAGGTCGGTGGTGGCGTAACCGCCCAGTCGGTGTGCGTTGGCCGCATCGTCATAGCGGTGCCCGGCGGCGTTGAACGTGGCGCCGACGCCGAAGGCGCCGTAGCGGCGGTCCAGGTCGATGCGCGCCGTCTGCTCGGCGCGGCGCGGCAGCACGTTGCCGTCGTTCGGGCCGCCATCCTCGTTGCGCGGCTGCAGCCAGGTCAGGTAGCTCTGCAGCTGCCAGCCGCCGAGCCGGGCGCCGAACTGGCCTTCCACGCCGCGGATGCGCGCCTTGCTGATGTTGCGCGGGAAGTACTGGCTGTCCAGCGCGATCAGCTGGTCGATGCGCGTCTGGTAGGCGTTCAGCGCCCAGTTCCAGCCATCGTGCTGCCGGCTCAGGCCCAGCTCGGCGCTGCGCGAAGTCTCCGGTTTCAGGTCCGGATTGCCGCTGCCGTAGGGGTAGTAGAGATCGTTGAAGGTGGGCGCGTGGAAGGCGCTGCCGTAGCTGGCGGTGAGCTTCACGCCGCTGTCGAAGTGATAACCCCAGGCCAGCGCGCCGGTGTCGTGGTGGCCGTACTGGCTGTTCCTGTCGCGCCGCGCGGAGAGCGCCAGCTCGTTCGGCCCGAACGTGGCCTGGTACTGCGCGTACGCGCCGGTGTCGTGGCGGCGGGTGGCGAGAAAGCCGGTGTCGCTGTCGATGTGCTCGCCCTGCCAGTCGACGCCGAGCGTCAGCAGCTGGTCCGCGGCCAGGTTGATGTCGTTCTGCCACGAGGCCTGGTTGCGGCGCGAATAGATGTAGCCGACGAAGCTCGCGTTCTCGTAGTTGTCGTAGCGGTCCAGGTTCTGGCCCACGCTGAGCGTGCTCTTCCACGCCTGCAGCGGACGGAAGCCGAAGGTCGAACCGGCGACCTGCTGCACGGTGCGCCAGCGGTTCTGGTAGCTGCCGTCGAAATGCGCCTCGCCCAGGCTGCGCAGCCAGGTGCCGGTCAGTTCGGCACCGTTGTCCCAGCGGTAGCCGCCGCTGGCGCTGAGGTTCTTGTTGCGCGACGGATCGCGATCCGGCTCGTCGGTGAAGCAGCCGGCGAAGGCCGCGGCGGCGCCGACGCGGCAGGTGTTGATGCCGCCGGTGTACTGGCTGCCCGCGCCCAGGTTGTACCAGCCCTGTTCGCTGCCGCCGGACAGCCCGAGCTGGCCGCGCAACAGCCTGTCGGTGCCGGCGGTGAGCGCCAGCGACGGTTCGAGGCCGCCGTCGCGCGAGCCGCGGCGGGTGAAGATCTGGATCACGCCGCCGATCGCATCGGCGCCGTAGAGGCTGGAGCGCGGGCCGCGCACGATCTCGATGCGTTCGATCTGCTCCACCGGAATCTGCTCGAACGCGGCCAGCCCCGCGCTGACCGAAGCCACCCGCACGCCATCGACCAGCAGCAGGGTGTGGGTGGAATTGGCGCCGCGCAGGAACAGCGAAGTCTGCTGGCCGTAGCCGCCGGCGTTGGCGAAGCTCACGCCGGGCAGGCCGGTCAGCAGGTCGGCGATCGACACCGGCTGCAGCCGCTCGATGTCGGCGCGGCTGATCACGCTCACCGACGACAGCGAGTCGCCGATGTCGATCGGCGTGCGCGTGGCGGTGACGATCACCGGCTCCAGCGAAATGGCGCGGTCCTGCCCGGATGGGTCCTGCCCGGTCGCGCCGGCACCGGTGGCGCAGGCCAGCAGCAAGCTGGCCAGCAAGGTCTTCTTCATCTTCGTTTTCCTTCGCCGCGCACCCG
The DNA here is from genome assembly GCF_052978405.1 of Rhodanobacter sp. UC4438_H5. Taxonomy (NCBI): domain Bacteria; kingdom Pseudomonadati; phylum Pseudomonadota; class Gammaproteobacteria; order Lysobacterales; family Rhodanobacteraceae; genus Rhodanobacter; species Rhodanobacter sp. UC4438_H5. Next base: position 3,140,370 of record NZ_CM129672.1, on the reverse strand, counting down.
CGCACGGCCGCATGTCCAGAGGGAATGGCAGCCGGGCGAAAAAGCGGGGACGGAACGACGGACAGACAGGCCGTGGTCCGGCCTCGCCCACCGCGAGCCACCAAGGAGCGTCCAGGCCGGTCTCCGGGCTCGCGAGTGGCGGGCGGTGATTCCGCTCGCCGCGAACGGCGCCTTCCCGTGCATCGCACAGTGGCCTTCGCCGTTCGTGTCTTTCGCTTACCGTTGCGGGGGCAGCGCCGGCCTTGCAGTGTTCGCACACCACGCACCGGCTTCCCGTTTCATCCCTTGGGCGTTGAACCGTCGGGACACCTGAACCGCGTCACTGTAGCGGCGGACGCCCATTCGGGCAATGGTGCGGGAGTGAGTGGAGGGGTGAGAAACGAGAAAAGGCGGGTCGAGGCGTGGTGCTGGCTCTCTCTCACCTCTCACTCCTCTCCACTCACTTCTCGCCCCGCTCCTCGCCGCCGATCCAGCTTTGCTGCACGCGCAACGCATCGTCCATCGCCACCAGATCGGCGCGGCAGCCGGCCGCGATGCGGCCGCGGCTTGCGCCAAGACCGAGGAACTCGGCCGGCCAGGTGCTGGCCATGCGCACTGCCTCGTCCAGCGGCAGGCCGAGCATCTGCACGGTGTTGCGCACGGCGGCGGCCATGTCGAGCGCCGAGCCGGCGAGCACGCCGCTGGCGGTCTGGCAGATGCCGTCTTTCACGGTGATGGTTTCGCCGTTGAGCACGTAGTCGGGGCGGTCGGCGCCGACCGGCGGCATCGCGTCGGTGACCAGCAGCATCTTGCCGCGGGCCTTGGCGGCGATCGCCACACGCAGGCTGGCCGGGTGCACGTGGTGGCCGTCGACGATGATGCCGCACCAGCTCGCCGCATCTTCCAGCGCGGCGCCGACCACGCCCGGCTCGCGGCTGCCGAACGGGGTCATCGCGTTGAACAAATGCGTGAAGCCGCGCACGCCGGCATCGAGTGCGGCGCGGGTGGTTTCGTAGTCGGCGGCGGTGTGGCCGGCGCAAACGATCACCCCGGCGGCGGCGAGCGCGCGGATGCTCGCCGGCGGCACCCGGTCCGGGGCCAGCGTGACCAGCCGGATGCCGCGATGGGGTGCGCACAGCAAGGCCAGCTCGTCGGCGCCGGGTACGTGGAAGTACTTCGCGTCGTGCACGCCCTTGCGGGCGGGCGCCAGGTACGGCCCTTCGAGGTGGATGCCGAGCAGGCCCGGCACGCCTTCGGCCAATGCCTGTTCCACCGCCGCCAGCGCTTCGCGCATCACCTCGACCCGATCGCTGATCAGGGTCGGCAGGAAACCGGTGGTGCCGTAGCGCCGGTGGGCCGCGCCGATGCGGCGGATCGTCTCCACCGTCGGCGCCTCGTTGAACAGCACGCCACCGCCGCCGTTGACCTGCACGTCGATGAAGCCCGGCAGCAGCATGGCGCCGGCGAGGTCGTGCACCTGCGCGGCGCCCACGCGCGGATCGGATGGCGGCAGCAGGTCGGCGATACGCTCGCCGTCGAGCAGCACGGCTAAGTCGTCGCGCCAGCCGTCGGGGGTGAGTACGCGGGCGTGGGTGAGGACGTGAAGCATGGCGAATTCCGTTGATGATGCGCGACTGAAGGAGCAATACCCTCGTAGGGCGGGCACTGCCCGCCGCTCCCCGTCACGCGAAAATAAAGGCCGGCGGGCAGTGCCCGCCCTACGGCATGCTCAAACCGTCTCCGTGACCTTGTTCAGATGCGGCGGCACGTCGGGGTTGAAACCGCGGCGCAGCGCAAGCTCGCTGGCGGCGCGGTAGAAGCTCTGGATGATCAGCAGCGGCGTGCACAGCGCGGGCAGGCCACCGGGCACCGGCAGCGTGCCGGGGCCGTGCTGGCCCGGCGCGGCAACGAAGACCTGCGCGCCGCGGCCGCGGAACTCGCGCGCCACCGCCAGCGTGCTGGCCAGGGTGTCGTCGTCCTGGGCGAAGCACAGCACCGGGAAGTCCGGTCCGACCAGCGCCATCGGGCCGTGCTTCACCTCGGCGGCGCTGAACGCCTCGGCGTGCAGGCCGCAGGTTTCCTTGAACTTGAGCGCCGCTTCCAGCGCGATGCCGAGGCCGAAGCCGCGGCCGACCACGAACAGGTTGTGCGCGCCGACGAGGCCTTCATGGAGGCTGGACCAGTCCGCATCCCAGCTCTTGCGCAAGGCGTCGGGCAGGGTCGGCAGCGCGGCGTCGAGTTCGGCGTCGCCGCTCCAGCGCGCGCACAGGTGCAGCACCGCGGCCAGCGCGGCGAGGTAGCTCTTGGTCGCCGCCACGCTGCGCTCGGGCCCGGCGTGCAGCGGAATCACGGTGTCGGCCAGCGCGGCCAGCGGCGAATCGGCCACGTTGACCAGCGCCACCACGCGCGCACCGGCACGTTTCGCCGCCTCCGCGGTGCGCAGCAGGTCGGGGCTCTTGCCCGATTGCGAAATCGCGATGAACAGCGCGTCCCGCCACTGCTGCTCGGCGGCATACACCGAGCTCACCGAGGGCGACGCCGAGGCGGTGGCGATGCCCAGCTGCGTCTCGAACACGTACTTGGCGTAGGCCGCGGCGTGATCCGAACTGCCGCGCGCGCAGGTGACGATGAAGCGTGGCGGCGCCTCGCGCAGCGACTGCGCCAGCGCGCTCACCACCGCTTCGTTGGCGGCAAGCTGGCGCGCCACTACCGCGGCCGATTCCTGCGCTTCGCGGAACATCAGGGTGTCGCTGGCGTTCATGCTTGTCCTTCAGTCGGTGTGCAATTCGGCGACGAAGTCGTAGATGTCGCCGCGATACCAGGAGGTGGTGAACTCGACCACGCGGCCGTCGTCGAGGAAGCTGCGCCGTTCGATGTTCAGGCCGGCGCTGCCCACCGCCACGTGCAGCAGCCGCGCCTGCTGCGCGTTCAGCGACACCGCGCGCAGGCGCTGCAGCGCGCGGCGCGGGCGGCAGCCGAGTTGTTCGAGCGCCTCGTACAGCGAGTCGCGCACCAGCATCGGATCGGGCAGCACGCTGGCCGGCACCACGCTGCGCTCGATCGCCAGCGGCTCGTCCTGCCCGTAGCGCAGGCGATGCAGGCGCACCACCAGCGAGCCGGGCGAGAGGTTCATCGCCATCGACTCCTCCGGCGTCACCTCGCCGATCACCCGCTCGAAGAACTCCGAACGCGGGCGCAGTCCGCGCTCGCGCAGGTCCTCGGTGAAACTGGTCAGCCGCGACATCGGCTTGACGATGCGCTCGGCGATGAAGGTGCCGGCGCCGTGGCGCTGGGTCAGCAGGCCTTCCTCGACCAGGCCGGCGATCGCCTTGCGCACGGTGACCCGCGAGAGCTTCAGCACCAGCGCCAGGTCGCGTTCGCTGGGCAGCGCGTGGCCCGGCTCGACGTCGTGCTGCTGCACCACGTTGCGGATCGCCTGGCGCAGTCGCAGGTAGGCCAGCGGCTGGTGATTGGCCGGGTCGCGGCAGATCCGGCGGTATTCCTTGGACAAGGTGGTTTCCATGGCGCGCACCATACCAATAGCGATCCACCGGCCGCAAGCCATGACGGTGCGATATGCCCGCCAGCAAACGCTCGGCCATCCCCAGCCGTTCGCACCGAGCGTGGCTCGCGCCGGCGAGCGGGGTCGAAGTGCATCGCCGGGTGACCAGACCCTTCGACTTCCTTGCTTCCCAAGGCACAGCCATCCCTGGCTGCTCCCCGCGTACGGCCTGCGGGAACGGCCTGCGCTCAGGGAGAACGGGGGTGACGGGACTGCCTGCGGATCGTTCTGCTGGGGCCGCCGATGAATTCGTATGCAACCGGGTAGTCGCTCTGGTATTTCACTGGTACCATCGGCAAAAACCCGGGCAGCGGCATCCGGCCGCGGCCCGCCAGCCGGCATCGAGTCGAGGTGATCGCGTGACTGCTTCCCCCCAAACCGTCGAGCCATTCGACCTGGTGATTTTCGGCGGCACCGGCGATCTCGCCGCGCGCAAATTGCTGCCGGCGCTGTTCCACCGTTTTCTCGACCACCAATTGCCGCCCAGCAGCCGCATCGTCGGCGTGGCGCGCGAGGCGCTGGACGACGCCGGCTATCGCGCGCAACTGCGCGAGGCGCTGATCGCGATCTGCGATGCCCGCCAGCTGGACGAGTTCCTGCAGCAGGTGTTCTACCGTCCGCTGGATGCGCGCAAGGACGAGGGCTGGGACGATTTCGCCGCCTTCATCGGCGCCGAGCCCGACCACGTGCGGGTGTTCTACCTGTCGACCTCGCCCGAACTGTTCGTCGACATCTGCAAGCGGCTGGGCCATTACGGCTTGAACCAGGGCAAGTCGCGCGTGGTGCTGGAGAAGCCCATCGGCCGCGACCTGGACAGCGCCAACCGGATCAACGATGCGGTGGGCCAGGTGTTCGACGAAACCCAGACCTTCCGCATCGACCACTACCTCGGCAAGGAGACGGTGCAGAACCTGCTGGTGCTGCGCTTCGGCAACGCGCTGTTCGAGCCGCTGTGGAACTCCGCGCACATCGACCACGTGCAGATCACCGTGGCCGAGACGCTCGGCGTGGGCCACCGCGGCGCCTATTACGACCGCGCCGGCGCGCTGCGCGACATGGTGCAGAACCACATGCTGCAACTGCTGTGCATGGTGGCCATGGAACCGCCCTCGTCGCTGGCGCCGGACGCGGTGCGCGACGAGAAGCTCAAGGTGCTGCACTCGCTCAAGCCCATCGACGCGAGCAACGCCGGCCAGCTCACCGTGCGCGGCCAGTACCGCGCCGGCGTGGCCGAGGGCGCCAGCGTGCCCGGCTACGGCGAGGAACTGGGCAACGCGAAATCCGATACCGAGACCTTCGTCGCGCTGAAAGCCGAGATCGGCAACTGGCGCTGGGCCGGCGTGCCGTTCTACCTGCGCACCGGCAAGCGCCTCGCGCATCGGGTGTCGGAGATCGCGGTGACCTTCAAGCCGGTGCCGCATTCCATCTTCGACGCCGCCTCCGGCTCGCTGGCGCAGAACCGGCTGGTGCTGCGGCTGCAGCCGGACGAGGGCGTGAAGCTGTGGCTGACCATCAAGCACCCCGGCCCCGGCGGCCTGCGCCTGCGCCACGTGCCGTTGGACATGAGCTTCGCCGAGGCGTTCGGCGTGTCGCAGCCCGACGCCTACGAACGCCTGCTGCTGGACGTGGTGCGCGGCAATCCCACCTTGTTCATGCGCCGCGACGAAGTGGAAGCGGCCTGGCGCTGGGCCGGCCCCATCCTGGCCGCGTGGAGCGACAGCGGCGAAGCGCCGCGGCCGTACGCGGCCGGCAGCTGGGGGCCGAGCGCGTCGGTGGCGCTGATCGAGCGCGACGGCCGCACCTGGCACGACGACAACGAATAGGCGCGCACTTCACCTGCTGCCTGCGCCGCCCCAACCACACTGGAACGCATCACCTCGCCGCCGATCGAACCCGCCATGTCCGCACCCACCAACGTCACCACCCACAGCTTCACCGGATGCCAGGCGCAAGCCGTGGCGCTGGCCGAGCGCGTGGCCGAACGCCTGCGCGACGGCCTGGCGCAACGCGGCCAGGCCGTGCTGGCGGTCTCCGGCGGCAGCACGCCGAAGGATTTCTTCGAGCAGCTGTCGCGCCAGGCACTGGACTGGACCAGGGTGCAGGTGACCCTGGTCGACGAACGCTGGGTGCCCGAAAGCGATGTGCGCTCCAACGCGCGACTGGTGCATACGCACCTGCTGCAGCACGCCGCTGCCGCGGCGCCATTCATTCCGCTGTACACCGGCGACGCCAGTCCGGAGGCCGGCCTGGCCCGCGCCGAAGCACGCATCGCCGCGTTGCCGCTGCCGTTCGACGCGGTGGTGTTGGGCATGGGTGACGACGGCCACACCGCTTCGTTCTTTCCCGGCGGCGACCACCTCGCCGAAGCGCTGGACCCGCACGGCAGCATGCGCGTACTGCCGATGCACGCGCCCGGTGCCGACGAGCCGCGCATCACGCTGACCTTGCCCACGCTGCTGCAAACGCGCGCGTTGTACCTGCTGGTGGCCGGCGAGAAGAAGCGCGACGTACTCGCCGACGCGCGGCTTGGCCTGGGTGCCGCGCGCGACTATCCGGTGCGCGCCGTGCTGACCCAGCAACGCGTGCCGGTGGCGGTGTACTGGTGCCCTTGAGAGCGAGAAACGAGTGGGGAGGGGTGAGAAATGAGTGAACCACACCCGCCACTCCCGCCGTCTCTCGTTTCTCACTCGTCTTCACTCATTTCTGGATTTGAATCATGACCACGCTGCATCCCGTCGTCGCCGAAGTCACCGAACGCCTGCGCGAACGCAGCCGCGAGACGCGCGCGGCGTATCTCGCGCGGATCGACGCGGTGGATCGCAGCGGGCCGCGGCGCGGGCACCTGTCCTGCGGCAACCTTGCGCACGGGTTCGCCGCGTGCGGCAGCGAAGACAAGGACGCGCTGCGCAACGGCCACCGCGCCAACCTGGCCATCGTCACCGCCTACAACGACATGCTCTCGGCGCACCAGCCGTACGAGCGCTATCCCGCGCTGATCCGGCAGATCGCGCGCGACGCCGGCTTCACCGCGCAGGTCGCCGGCGGCGTGCCGGCGATGTGCGACGGCATCACGCAAGGCCGCGCTGGCATGCAGCTGTCGCTGTTCTCGCGCGACGTGATCGCGCTGGCCACCGCGGTGGCGCTGTCGCACGACATGTTCGACGGCGCGCTGTTCCTCGGCATCTGCGACAAGATCGTGCCGGGCCTGCTGATCGCCGCGCTCAGCTTCGGTCATCTTCCCGCGGCCTTCGTGCCCAGCGGCCCGATGCCCAGCGGCATCCCCAACGAACAGAAGTCGAAAGTGCGCCAGGCGTTCGCCGACGGCAAGGCGAGCAAGGCCGAATTGCTCGAGGCGGAGGCCGCGTCATACCACACCGCCGGCACCTGCACCTTCTACGGCACCGCCAACTCCAACCAGATGCTGATGGAGATCATGGGCCTGCACCTGCCCGGCGCCAGCTTCACCGCGCCGGACACGCCGCTGCGCGACGCGCTCACCGCCGAGGTGGTGCGCCGCGTCGCCGCCAACAGCGCGCTGGGCGGACATTACCTGCCGCTCGGCCACCATCTCGACGAGCGCGCCATCATCAACGGCGTGATCGGGCTGCACGCTACCGGCGGCTCGACCAACCACCTGCTGCACCTGGTGGCGATGGCGCAGGCCGCGGGCATCCAGTTGCGCTGGGACGATTTCGACGCGCTGTCCGGGGTGATCCCGCTGCTGGCGCGCGTCTATCCGAACGGCTACGCCGACGTGAACCAGTTCCACGACGCCGGCGGCATGGCCTTCCTGATCGACCAGCTGCTCGGCGCCGGCCTGCTGCACGGCGACGTCAAGACCATCTTCGGCACCGGCCTGGAGGGCTACGCGCAGGTACCGTATCTGGACGACAGCGGCACGCTGCGCTGGAAACCCGTGCCGAAGCAGAGCGGCAACCGTGGCGTGCTGCGCGGCGTGGACGAGCCGTTCCGCCCCGACGGCGGCTTGCGCCTGCTCGACGGCAACCTCGGCCGCGCCGTGATCAAGGTCTCCTCGGTGCCGGAGGATCGCCTGCTGATCGAGGCGCCGGCGATCGTGTTCAACGACCAGGACGAGGTCGCCGGCGCCTACCAGCGCGGCGAGCTCAACCGCGATTTCGTGGCGGTGGTGCGCTTCCAGGGTCCGCGCGCCAACGGCATGCCCGAGCTGCACAAGCTCACCCCCACGCTGGCGGTGCTGCAGGACCGCGGCCACCGCATCGCCCTGCTCACCGACGGGCGCATGTCCGGGGCTTCCGGCCGCGTGCCGGCGGCGATTCACGTGACGCCCGAGGCGGTCGCCGGTGGCAACATCGCGAAGATCCGCGATGGCGACATGATCCGGCTCGACGCTGCAAATGGACGTCTGGACGTCCTTGTCGAGACGGACGAACTGGACGCCCGCCTGCCGCACCTCGCCGACCTGTCGCACGACCACACCGGCATGGGCCGTGAGCTGTTCGGCCTGTTCCGGCAGGCCGCCACCAGCGCCGATTTCGGCGCGGGGGTGCTATAGGCGATGTAGGGCGGGCATTGCCCGCCGGCCTTTTTCTCCCGACTTCGCGGCCAAACGGCAGCGGCGGGCAGTGCCCGCCCTACACCGCGCAAGGCGTCCGCAGCCTTCTCCACTCGCCCAGCGCCGAAAATGCCGATCATCAACCCACCGAGCCATGTCATGACCAGCCTCATCGAGCAGAAGCAGGAACAGATCGAAGCCACTATGCGCCTGGCGCCGGTGATTCCGGTGGTGGTGATCCATGCGCTGAGGGACGCGGTGCCGATGGCGCGTGCGCTGGTTGCCGGCGGTGCGCCGGCGATCGAGGTGACCTTGCGCACGAGCGTGGCGCTGGACGCGATCCGCGCGATCGCCGCGGAGGTCGAAGGCGCCACGGTGGGGGTCGGCACCGTGCTCGGCGCTGGCGACCTGCGCGCGGCGCAAGCGGCCGGCGCCCGCTTCGCGGTGTCGCCCGGCATCTCGCCGCGCCTGCTCGATGCGGCCGACGACAGCACGCTGCCGCTGCTGCCCGGCGCAGCCACCGCCAGCGAGGCGATGAGCCTGCTCGAGCGCGGCTACCGCCACCTGAAGTTCTTCCCCGCCGTGCCCGCCGGTGGCCACAAGCTGCTCGGCGCCTGGGCCGGCCCGCTGCCGCAGATTCGCTTCTGCCCCACCGGCGGCATCAGCCTCGCCAACGCCACGGATTTCCTGGCCTTGCCCAACGTGCTGTGCGTGGGCGGCTCCTGGCTCACCCCCGCCGACAAACTGGCGGCAGGCGACTGGGCCGGCATCGAGCTGCTGGCGCGCGAGGCGAATGAATTGCGGGAACGGCGCTGACGCGTCGCGCCGGGCTCAGCGCGGCAGCACCGGCAGGTATTGCCGGCGTTCGCCGAAACGCGGCGCCTTGAGGTCCACGCGGGCGCACAACTGCCCATCGCACAGATTCACATCGGCATCGTTGTATGCCTTCAGCAACTGCGCGGAAAGCTGGTTCTGCTCGATGACCTTGCGATAGTGCAGCGACAGCCACGCGCCGCCGGCGAGCAGCAGGGCCAGGCACAGCGCCACCGCGCCGAAGGTCTTCCACAGCAGATGCCGGTGCAGTCGCTCCAGGCGCTCGATCCGCTCGGCCAGCGCGTGGGCGCTGCCGGACACCTCCTCGCCCGATGCCTGCAGGTGCTGCCGGTAGTACTGCACGGCCTGCCCCAGCCCTTCGCGCGTCTCGTGGGCTACCCGCGCCGGCAGCGCCTGCATGGAGGCATCGGCGGCCTGCTCCACGACGCGGGGCAGTTGCGTGGCCAGCGCCTGCATGTCCTGCATCAGCCCCTGCAGGCGCCCGCCGAGGTGGTCGCATCGTCGCTCGAACTGCTCCATCAACTGCGCGGCCTGGCTGACCAGGGTCATGCATTCGGTCTCGTTCATGGCTTGGCTTCCCTGTATGCCGACGGCCGCTTCAGCGCATCATCGTCAGCGCGGCGGCTTGCGGCTCCGCCTGCTGGGGTGACAGTGCCTGCCACGCGGCCGCCTGCTGCTGGCGATCCACGGCAAGCATGGCCTCGGCGTGCAGCGCCTGCCCCGCCGGCAGACTCGCCAGCGTCCTCGTGCCCTGGCGAAAGGCATCCCAGTTGCCGGATTGCGCGGAATCCAGCATGCCTTGCACAAAGGCGCTCGGGTCCTGTCCGACCGTCGCCGGCATGCGCGCGGAGGTCGCGGGGCGCTGCAGCGTGTGGAGCAATGCCATGCCCGCGTGTTCCTGGCGACGGATGTCTGCATCCAGGCTGGGCAACACCGTGTCTTTCATGCTGTGGCGGTTGACCGCTTCGGCCACAGTGGCCTCGCCATGCTGCGCGACGTGGCTGCTCTGCCGCACGGTTCCAGCCGGATGGGTCAGCAGCTCGCCGGCGGCGACCGCGCCGGCGCCAGCGACGGCACCGACGGCGGCGCCGGCTTCGGGAGCATGTTCGGTGGCGCGGCGCACCGATGCGCCGTAGGCGCGATAACCGTCACCGATGCGCGCGCCGCCTTGCCGCGCCTCACGTTCCAGCGTCTGCCCGGCGACGCTCGATGCGTGCCGGACGCGATCCGCGCCCACGTCGGCGAACCGGCGTATCGCGCCGGCATCGCGCTGCGCCTCGTGCCATTCGCGGTCGGCCTGCGCCTGATGATGCCCGGCGCGGGCGGCGGCGAGGCGCGCCTCGTTGTCGGCGACCTGGCGCAGACCCTGCAAGCCGGGAACATGGCTGCCCGCACGAAGCACGGCACCGTCCAGGTCCGCGCTCAGTTGCGCCAGCGTGCCCAGCCCGCGCTCGACCGAGGCGCGGACCTCGCCGTGCACCACGCGCAGGTCGGCGACCGCGGCGGCACCGTAATGCATGGCACCCGCCACCAGCCGGCCGTGACCCTGCACGCCCTCGTTCAGCACGTAGCCGAAAACCTGCATGCCGCGCTGCACGTGGTCGCCGGTGCGCTGCGCGCTGTGCTCGATGCCGCGACCGCCGGCAGCGATGGCATCGCCAACGCGCTTGCCGCCCGCGCCGCCGGCAAGCGCGCCGGACACCACGTTCATCAACGGGCCGGCATCGGCGCCGAGCTCGCCGAGCGACGGCTGCGCCGGGCGATCCACCAGCTGGCCCTGCGCATCGCGCATCTTCGGCGGCAGTTCGATCGGGTGGGCGCCGGCGGCGAGCGGCACGCCGGCCAGGATCTTCGCGCCGGAATGGGAGCTGAGATAGGCCACCAGCTCCATCGCGTCGTCCTGCATCTTGCGGTCGTACGGCAACGCCTGCGCTAGCCGCGCGCGAAGCAGGTCCTGCATGCCGTCCAGCTGTCCCAATTCGCCCAGCTGCCGCGCGGCCAGTCCCAACTGCGCCCGTGTCACCGCGTCCATGTCGTGGACGCCGCTCTGGGCGTCGTGGAGCATTTCGCCGTGGACGTAGTAGCTGTGGATGGACGAGGCCCCGTAGAGCGTCCCACCGTGCTGCTCCACGTAACGGTGCGCGGTGTTGGGATGCAGCCCGGCACTGTTGAACGTGTATGCCGGCACGCCGGTCACCTCGGCGGCAGCGCTGGCACCCGCGCCTCCTTTGGAGTGACCTGCCAACTCAAATTGCCCTCGAAAGCCATCTTGAAGCTTCCTTGCGAGAGCCATCGCCCGGTCGACGTGGTCGCTCTCCAGCCCGACGCCTTGACGGCCGTTTTCGATCCAGTCTTCCAAAGCGGAATCGCGCAAGATGATGCCGCCCTTGCCGTCCGACACTGCGACGAGTCCGTTCGAGCCCTTGATTACGACAACGGGTTTGACGTCTGGTCCGTAGACCCGAGGATCAGGCAAATAGATCTCCGCACGGAAATCGGATTCGTCGGGCTGCAGGTACTCGTGAATCTGCTCCGCCGTCCAATCCACGCCGAAGTACTGTTTCAGCAGTTCGGGATGTTCGCTGACGCGGATCCATCCCAAACCCGGCGAAGCCGGTTCATGCGCCGCGGAAGGGTAAACGTCGCCGGCCAGCTCACCCACATCACGGGTGTGGTATCGCCCTTCCAGGACTTCGGCCTGTTTCATCAACTCGGGACTGCCGGTGGCGCGCCATTGCGCCAGCAGCGCCTGCCGCTGCCGCACCTGCTCGATCTTCTCCTGCAGCGTATGCGGCGACTGCTCGGGCAATACCGGGTCACCGGGCATGGTCGGCATGATCGTTCTCCCTGATTCCATGATGAGCCGCACAGATCCGTCTGACTGCACGAGGTTCGCACTATGGACATGGTCCGCGGACGCGTCAATCGGGTAAGCTTTTCGGCAACTCACTACGGGTATGCCACATGCGAATTCAGGGATGTTTCGCTCGGTTGCTGTTGCTGGTCTTGTTCGGTGGTCTGGTTCTGGGGGCTTGCTCGATCCCGCCACCGCCGGCCAGGCAACCGTTCCGCGCCACGGATTACTTCCAGGGCAAGGCGCTGGAACTGGCCCAGGCAGTGGATAGCAAGGATGCCGCCGCCATCCGCCACCTGATCAAGGACGAGGGCGTCAACCCGGACACGATCTTCGACCAGGCCAACATGCCGATGGTCGCCTGGCCGATCATCAACCAGAACTTCGACGGCCTGCGCCTGCTGCTGGACAACGGCGCCAACCCCAATGCGCGCAAGGTCGAACCGCTGCGCAAGTATGGCAAGCAGCGCAACAACGCCATGGTCTTCGCTGCAGGCCTGCCCGACCAGCGCTATCTCAAGCTGCTGCTTGATCGTGGCGGCGATCCGAACACGATGAGCTCCAACAACGAGCAGCTCACCTACGTCGCCACGCTGCATCACGTCTGGCCCAATGTGCAGCTGTTGATCGAGCGCGGCGCCAACATCAACCAGCCGCTGTACAGCCTCGACGACTACGACGCTCCGTTGAGCTGGTACACGCAGTACGGCGACTTCGAGCAGGCCTATTGGTTGCTGCAACATGGCGCCGATCCCACCCGGCAGATGAAAGCCGATCCCGGCACGCCCAACTACGGCCGCATGCCGATGGTCGAGGACATCTACTACGCGGACGTCATCAAGCCTGACGTCATCGAATGGCAGCGCAAGTGTCAGCACTGGTTGCGCGATCACGGCATCCCACGCACGAACGAGATGGGTCGCTGGGCGCGATATCGGCAGGGGCTTGGCCATCCATACAAGCCCGAAGACATCCCGCTGCTGTAACCCCAGGGAAGCGACACGACATGGAACGTTGGCATCGACATCTGCGTGCGGCAACCCTGATCGGATGGCTGGCTCTCGGCAGCCTCGTCCTGGTGGCCTGCTCGATCCCGCCACCGCCGGCCAGGCAACCGTTTCGCGCCACCGACCATTTCCAGGGCAAGGCGCTGGAGCTGGCGCAGGCAGTGGATCGCAAGGATGCCGCCGCCATCCGCCACCTGATCAAGGACGAGGGCGTCAACCCGGACACGATCTTCGACCAGGCCAACATGCCGATGGTCGCCTGGCCGATCATCAACCAGAACTTCGACGGCCTGCGCCTGCTGCTGGACAACGGCGCCAACCCCAATGCGCGCAAGATGATGCCGCTGCGCGAGCGCGGCAAGGCGGGCGAGGACAATGCCCTGGTCTTCGCCGCCGGCCTGCCCGATCAGCGCTATCTCAAACTGCTGCTCGACCGTGGCGGCGATCCGAACACGATGAGCTCCAACGACGAGCAACTCACCTACGTCGCCACGCTGCATCACGTCTGGCCCAACGTGCAGCTGCTGATCGAGCGCGGCGCCAACATCGACCAGCCGCTTTACTCCACCGATGGCGCAGACACCGTGCTCAGCTGGTACACCGAGTTTGGTGACTTCGAGCAGGCCTATTGGTTGCTGCAACATGGCGCCGATCCCACCCGCAGAATGAGAGCCGATCCCGGCACGCCCAACTACGGCCGCATGCCGATGGTCGAGGACATCTACTACGCGGACGTCATCAAGCCTGACGTCATCGAATGGCAGCGCAAGTGTCAGCACTGGTTGCGCACCCATGGCATTCCCCGCACGAACGAAATGGGGCGTTGGGCAAGGTATCGCGAGGGGCTGGGCGATCCGTACAAACCGGAAGACATCCCGCTGCTGTAACCCCAAGGAAGCGACACGACATGGAACGTCGGCATCGACATCTGCGCGCGGCGGCTGTGGCCTGGCTGCTCATCCTCGGCGGCCTGGTGGCCTGCTCGATCCCGCCACCACCGGCCAGGCAACCGTTCCGCGCCACCGACCACTTCCAGGGCCAGGCACTGGAACTGGCGCAAGCAGTGGATCGCAAGGATGCCGCCGCCATCCGCCACCTGATCAAGGACGAGGGCGTCAACCCGGACACGATCTTCGACCAGGCCAACATGCCGATGGTCGCCTGGCCGATCATCAACCAGAACTTCGACGGCCTGCGCCTGCTGCTGGACAACGGCGCCAACCCCAATGCGCGCAAGATGATGCCGCTGCGCGAGCGCGGCAAGGCGGGAGAAGACAACGCCCTGGTCTTCGCCGCCGGGTTGCCCGACCAGCGCTATCTCAAACTGCTGCTCGACCGTGGCGGCGATCCGAACACGATGAGCTCCAACGACGAGCAGCTCACCTACGTCGCCACGCTGCATCACGTCTGGCCCAACGTGCAGCTGTTGATCGAGCGCGGTGCCAACATCAACCAGCCGCTTTACACCACCGACGGCTACAACACCGTGCTCAACTGGTACACCAAATACGCCGATTTCGAGCAGGCCTACTGGTTGCTACAACACGGCGCCGACCCGACCCGCAAGATCAAGGCTGACCCCGGCACGCCCAATTACGGCCGCATGCCAATGGTCGAGGACATCTACTACGCGCCGGTGCGGCCCGACGGCGTGGCATGGCAGCGCAAGTGCCAGCACTGGCTGCGCGACCATGGCATCCAGCGCACGCCCGAAATGGGCGTCTGGGGCGACTACCGCAAGAAGCTTGGCGTGGCGAGCGATCCGAAGGACATTCCGCTGCTCTGATCCGCTTGACCGGCACGCATCGGAACCAGGCCGGCCGACGCGATCGCGCAAGCCTTCGCGTCGGCAGGGCTCCGTGTGACGGTCAGCGCTGCAGCAGGGCCTTCGCCCGCTGCACCACGTTTTCCACGGTAAAGCCGTATTCGCGCAGCAGCACCTCGGCCGGGGCGGAGGCACCGAAGCGGTCGATGCCGAGCATGTCGCCGTGGGCGCCGGTGTAGCGTTGCCAGCCCTGGGCCACGCCCAGTTCCACCGCCAGCCGGGCGGTGACGTCAGGCGGCAGCACTTCATCGCGGTAGGCCTGCGACTGCGCCTCGAACAGTTCCCAGCTGGGCATCGACACGCAGCGAACGGCTATACCTCGGCCTTCGAGCTGCTCGGCGGCCTGCACGATCAGGTCGACCTCCGAACCGCTGGCGATCAGGATCAACGCCGGCTTCTGGCCGTCCTTCGCATCGCGCAGCACGTAGGCACCCTGGCGCAGGCCGTCGGCGCTGGCGCAGCGGCTGCGGTCGAGCGTGGGCAGTTTCTGCCGCGACAGCGCGAACAGCACCGGCTTGCCGGTGGTGGCCAGCGCCACCTTCCACGCCACCGCGGTCTCGTTGGCATCGGCGGGGCGGATCAGCACGAGGTTGGGTATCGCGCGCAGGCTGGCCAGTTGCTCGATCGGCTGGTGGGTGGGGCCGTCTTCGCCCAGCGCGATGCTGTCGTGGGTGAACACGTGGATCGCGTGCACGCCCATCAGCGCGGCCAGCCGGATCGCCGGGCGCATGTAGTCGGAGAAGATCAGGAAGGTCGAGCCGTACGGGATGAAGCCGCCGTGCACGGCCAGGCCGTTGACGATCGCGCCCATCGCATGCTCGCGTACGCCGAAGTGCAGGTTGCGGCCGGCGTTGCTCCAGCCGGCGCTGTCCGAACCCTGCGTGTCGAGGCCCTTGGTGGCCGCGGGATTGAAGTCGCCGAAGCCCTTCAAGTTGGTGAAGGTAGAGGAGTCGAGGTCGGCCGAGCCGCCGAACAATGCCGGCAGATGCGGCGCGATCGCGTTCATCACCTTGCCGCCGGCCTCGCGCGTGGCCAGGCCCTTGGGGTCGGCGTCGAAACTCGGGGTATCGGCATCCCAGTTTTCCGGCAGTTCGCCGCGCAGGCGCCCGCGCAATTCCGCGGCCAGCTCGGGAAAGGCCTTGGCATAGCCGTCCAGACGGCTGTTCCATTCGGACTGCGCCTGCGCGCCGCGCTGGCCGGCTTCGTGGAAATGTCTGAGCGCGGGCTCGGGCACCAGGAAGTCCGGTGCCGTCGGCCAACCCAGGTTCTCCTTGGTCGCCTTGACGTCGTCCACGCCCAGCGGCGAGCCGTGTGCCTTGTAGCTGTCCTGCTTGGGCGAGCCGTAGCCGATGTGGGTGCGCACCAGGATCAGGGTCGGCCGCGCGGTGTCCGCCACCGCATCGTTCAAGGCCTGGTCGATGGCGGCGACGTCGTTGCCGTCGTCCACCTTGATGGTCTGCCAGCCGTACGCCTCGAAGCGCCTGGCGCGATCCTCGGAGAAGGTGATGTCGGTGCCGGCGGCCAGGGTGACGTAGTTGTCGTCGTACAGGCACACCAGCTTGCCGAGCTTGAGATGGCCGGCCAGCGAAGCTGCTTCGGAAGCGACGCCTTCCATCAGGTCGCCGTCGCTGACGATGGCCCAGGTGCGATGGTCGATCACGGTGTGGCCGTCCCGGTTGTAGGTGGCCGCCAGCTGCGCCTCGCCGATCGCCATGCCGACCGCATTGGCCAGGCCCTGGCCGAGCGGCCCGGTGGTGACCTCCACGCCCGGCGTGTGGCCGTACTCGGGATGGCCCGGCGCCTTGCTGCCCCACTGGCGGAACTGCTTGATGTCATCCAGCGACAGGTCGTAGCCGGTCACGTGCAGCAGGCTGTAGAGCAGGGCCGAGCCGTGGCCGGCGGAGAGCACGAAGCGGTCGCGGTCCGGCCAGTGCGGATCGGCCGGATGGAACTTCATGTGCTTCGTCCACAGCACGTAGGCCATCGGCGCGGCGTCCAGCGGCAGGCCGGGATGGCCGCTGTTGGCCTTCTGCACCATGTCCACCGACAGGAAGCGGAGCGTGTTGATGCATTGCTGGTCGAGGTCGTGGGACATGATGATTTCTCCGATGGAATGGACGCGATGCGCCGTCGGCTCCCGCCGACGGCTGGCGGGCGGTGCCCGCCCTACGCGATGGCGGTGTCGACGATCTTCTGGGCCTCGTCGAGCAGGGCTTGCAGGTGCCGCTCGTCCTTGAAACTCTCGGCGTAGATCTTGTAGATCGCCTCGGTGCCCGACGGGCGCGCGGCGAACCAGCCGCTGGCGGCCACTGCCTTGATGCCGCCGATCGCCGCGCCGTTGCCGGGCGCCTTGTCCAGCACCTGCTCGATCTTCTCGCCGGCCAATCGATCAGTGTGCAACTGGTCGGGCGAGAGCTTGGCCAGCTTCGCCTTCTGCGCCGGGGTGGCGGCGGCTTCGACGCGGTTGCTGAAGGGTCGGCCGAGTTCGTCGGTGAGCTGGCGGTACAGCTCGCCCGGGTCGCGGCCCTCGCGCGCGGTGATCTCGGCGGCGAGCAGCGAGGGCACCAGGCCGTCCTTGTCGGTGGCCCACACCGAACCGTCGCGGCGCAGCAGCGAGGCACCGGCGCTTTCCTCGCAGCCGAAGCCGAGCGAGCCGTCGAACAGGCCCTGGGAGAACCACTTGAAGCCGACCGGCACCTCGTACAACTTGCGCCCCAGCCGCTTCACCACGCGGTCGATCAGCGCGGTGCTGACCACGGTCTTGCCGACCGCCGCATCCCCGCTCCACTGCGGGCGGTGGCGGAACAGGTAGTCGACCAGCACCGACAGGTAGTGGTTCGGCTCCATCAGGCCGCCGGAGCTCGTCACCACGCCGTGGCGGTCGTGGTCGGTATCGCAGGCGAACGCAACGTCGTACTGGTCCTTCAGGCCGATCAGCCGCTGCATCGCGTACTTCGACGATGGATCCATGCGGATCTTGCCGTCCCAGTCCACGCTCATGAAGGCGAACTGCGGATCGACCGTTTCGCTGACCACGGTGAGGTCGAGCCGGTAGCGCTCGGCGATCGGTGCCCAGTAGTGCACGCCGGCGCCGCCCAGCGGATCGACGCCCATGTGCACGCCGGCGCTGCGGATGAGGTCGAAGTCGACGATGTTGGCGAGGTCGGCCACGTAGGCGTCGAGGTAGTCGTGCTCGCGCGTGCCGGCGGCCTTGCGCGCCTGCGCGAACGGCATGCGCCTGACCTCTTTCAGGCCGCCCTCGATCAGCGCATTGGCCCGGTTCTCCACCCACCGGGTGATGTCGGTGTCAGCCGGGCCGCCGTTGGTCGGGTTGTATTTGAAGCCACCGTTGTCTGGCGGGTTGTGCGAGGGCGTGATGACGATGCCGTCGGCCAGGCCGTTGCTGCGCCCGCGGTTGTACACCAGGATCGCGTGCGAGATCGCGGGCGTGGGCGTGAACTCGCCGCCGCTGGAAACCATCGTGGTGACGCCGTGCGCGGCCAGCACTTCCAGCGCGCTCTCGAACGCCGGCTGCGACAGCGCATGGGTATCGAAGCCGATGAACAGCGGGCCGTCGATGTCCTTGCCCGCACGGTACTCGCAGATCGCCTGGGTGATCGCCAGGATGTGCCACTCGTTGAAGCTGCCCTGCAGCGAGCTGCCGCGATGGCCGGACGTGCCGAACGCCACGCGCTGCGAGGGCACCGACGGGTCGGGCCGGGTATCGGCATAGGCGGCGAGCAGTTTCGGCACGTCGACCAGGATGGATTTCGGCGCCGGCTTGCCGGCGAGCGGGCTGATTGTCTGGCTCATGGATGCTCGGAGTTCGTGCGATGGGAATGCCGTGCCTGTAGGAGCGCACTTGTGCGCGATGCTCTTCGTCACGTCACGAAAGGCGTCGCGCACAAGTGCGCCCCTACAAAGGAAAGCGTCAGGTGTGACCGTCGCGCAGTTGGCGGTAGCGGCGGATCAGGGTGTTGGTGGAGCTGTCGTGGGCGAGCTTCGGCTCGTCGGCCGCGGTCAGCTCGGCGATGGTGGTCTTGGCCAGTTGCTTGCCCAGTTCCACGCCCCACTGGTCGAACGAGTCGATGTTCCAGATCACGCCCTGCACGAACACGCTGTGCTCGTAAAGCGCGATCAGGCTGCCCAGCACGCGCGGGGTCAGGCGCCGGGCGAGGATCGTGCTGCTGGGCCGGTTGCCGGGGAAGGTGCGATGCGGTGCCAGTGCCGCATCGGTGCCGGCGGCGCGCACTTCCCCGGTGGTCTTGCCGAACGCCAGCGCCTCGCCCTGGGCGATCAGGTTCGCCATCAGCAGGTCGTGCTGGTTGCCCAGCGGGTTGAGCGGCTGCGCGAAGCCGATGAAGTCGCACGGCACCAGGCGCGTGCCCTGGTGGATCAGCTGGTAGAACGAGTGCTGCCCGTTGGTGCCCGGCTCGCCCCAGTAGATCGGTCCGGTGGCGTAGTCCACGGCCGTGCCGTCGAGGGTGACGCGCTTGCCGTTGCTCTCCATGGTGAGCTGCTGCAGGTAGGCCGGGAAGCGCTTGAGGTACTGCTCGTACGGCAGCACCGCGACCGTGGCGGCATCCAGGAAGTTGTTGTTCCAGATCGCCAGCAGGCCCATCAGCACCGGCAGGTTGCGCTCGTACGGCGCGTGGCGGAAATGCTCGTCCATGGCGTGGAAGCCGGCCAGCATCTCGCGGAAATGTTCCGGCCCGACCGCCAGCATGGTGGACAGGCCGATTGCCGAATCCATCGAGTAGCGCCCGCCGACCCAGTCCCAGAAGCCGAACATCTGCGCGGTGTCGATGCCGAACTTCGCCACCTCGGCGGCGTTGGTGGACACCGCCACGAAGTGTTTCGCCACCGCCTGCTCGTTGCCCAGAGCCGTGATGCACCACTGTCGCGCCGCGTGCGCGTTGGTCAGCGTCTCCAGCGTGGTGAAGGTCTTGGAGCAGACGATGAACAATGTCTCGGCGGCGTCCAGGTCGCGCGTGGCCTCGACGAAATCGGTGCCGTCGACATTGGAGACGAAGCGGAACGTCATGTCGCGCCGGCTATAGTCGCGCAGCGCCTCGTACGCCATCACCGGGCCGAGGTCCGAGCCGCCGATGCCGATGCTGATCACGTTGCGGATCGGCTTGCCGCTGTGCCCGCGCCATTCGCCGCCGCGCACGCGGTCGGCGAAGGCCGCCATGCGATCGAGCACCGCGTGCACGTCGGCGACCACGTCGCGGCCGTCCACCTCGATGCGCTCGCCGCGCGGCGCGCGCAGTGCCACGTGCAGCACGGCGCGGTCCTCGGTGCGATTGATCCGCTCGCCGCGGAACATCGCCGCGGTACGCTCCGGCAGGTGGCAGGCCAGCGCCAGTTCGCGCAGCAGGCGCAGCGTGTCGGCGTCGACGCGCTGCTTGGAGTAGTCCAGGTACAGGTCGACGTCCGCCAGCGCGAACGTCTCGCCGCGCCGCGGATCGCCCGCGAACAGGTCGCGCAGATGTTTGCGGCCGATGACGGCGGCGTGCTGCTGCAGCGCCTGCCAGGCCGGCAGTGTGGTCGGCAGCGGCTGGTTCATGGCATCGCCGGTCCCTGGCCCTTGTCGCCCAGTGCCGCGGCCTTGTCGGCGATCCGCTGCAGCAGCTGGTTCCAAGATTTGACGAAGGCCTCGGCGCCGTCGCGCTGCAGCTTGTCCGCCAGCGCATCGACGTCCACGCCGGCCGCGCCGACCTTCTGCACCACCGCGTCGGCGTCGCCGCCGTCCAGCGGCATCACGCCGTCGAGCTGGCCGTGCTCGGCAAACGCGTGCAGGGTCTTCTCCGGCATCGTGTTGATCGTGTTGGGTGCGGCCAGCGTGCTGACGTACAGCGTGTCGGAGGCCTTCGGGTCCTTGGTGCCGGTGCTGGCCCACAGCAGGCGCTGCGGCTGCGCCCCGGCGGCGGCGAGCTTCATCCAGCGGTCGGAGGCCAGCAACCGGCGGTAGGCGCGATAGGCCTGCCGCGCCACCGCGATGCCGAGCTGGTTGTGCAGCGCCTCGGGCAGCTGCTCGTTGGCGGCCACGTCCCAGCGGCTGACGAACAGCGAGGCCACCGAGCGCACGCGCGGATCGAGTCCCGCCTCGATGCGCCGCTCGATGCCGCGCAGGTAGGCCTGCGCCGAGGCTTCGTACTGCGCGCAGGAGAACAGCAAGGTCACGTTGATCGGGATGCCGAGGAAGATCGACTCCTCGATCGCGCCCACGCCCTCGGGCGTGCCGGGGATCTTCACGAACAGGTTGTCGCGCTTGCCGGCGGCGTGGATCTGCCGCGCCGCGGCGACCGAGCCGGCGGTGTCGGCGGCCAGCAGCGGCGAGACCTCCATCGACACCCAGCCGTCCACCCCGGCGGTGCGCTGGTACACCGGCGCGAACAGGTCGGCGGCGCGGCGCAGGTCCTCCAGCGCCAGCTCGATGAACAGCTTCTCGCCGGCGAGTCCGGCCAGGGTCTTGGCGTGGATGCCGGCGTCATAGGCGTCGCCGTCGCCGATCGCCTTGTCGAAGATGCTCGGGTTGGAGGTCAGCCCGGTGATCGAATCCTCGTTGATGTAGCGCGCCAGGGTGCCGTCGTCGAGCAGGGTGCGGGTGATGTTGTCCAGCCACAGGCTCTGGCCGAGGTCGTGCAGTTGTCGGGTCGCTTTCATGCTTGCTCCGGAATCGCTTCGATGTGTCGATCGCCCTGCCGTCGCCGCGTTCACTCGGCCGCGAGCGCGATGGTGGGCGCGCTCGGCAGGAAGTCTTCAAGCTTACGCCCGCGCAACTCGCCGATGCACGCGATGGTCTGGTCCGGCGGCGGCTCGATGCGCTCGTGTTCACCTTCGGCGGCATAGTGGCCCTGGCGCACGAACACGGTGGTGATCCGCTCGCCCAGCTGCCGCTTCATGTCGGCCAGCAGCTGCGGCTTGTCCTCCACCATCACGTAGTGGGCGGCCGGGTAGCGCTGCTGCACGGCCACCAGCATGCGCTGCTTGTGGATGTAGATCAGCACCTCGCCGCGCACCGCCGCCCAGATCCCGGCACGCTGGATCTTGCGCGGCTGGAACACCACGTCGCCGTCGGAAAGGATCGCCGTGGGTGCCAGCGTGCGCAGGTGCGCGATGGTCTCCAGCGCGTGCGGGTACAGCCGTTGCTCGAACGGATACTCCAGCAGGTACTTCGACATCTGCAGCAGCGCCGGCTCGTTGTCCAGGCCGCTGCGGAAGCGCTGCAGCGTTTCGAGATAATCGGCATAGCCGCACTCGTCGCGGCGCTGCCGGTAGAGCGACCAGTAGCGATCGCGCTGGTCGTTGCCGAAGGCCGCGGCCAGGGTGTCGCCGAGGTCGGCGCCGAAGCGGTCGTTGTCGAGCAGGGTGTTGTCCACGTCGAGCAGGAACACCAGCGCCGCGGCCTCGCTCATGACGTGCGCTCCGCGTGCTCGTCGAGCACCGGGTTGTGCCAGCCGCCGTCGGCGGCGATCAGCGCGTCGGCCTCCTTCGGGCCCCAGCTGCCGGGGCGATAGGGGATCGCCGGGTGGTGGTTCGTCAGCACCGGATCGACCACTTGCCACGCCGCCTCGACCGCATCCTCGCGCGTGAACAAGGCGCCGTCGCCGGCCATCGCGTCGCCGAGCAGGCGCTCGTAGGGCAGCTCCTCGCCGGCCTGCTCGTCCATCAGGAACAGCTCGCGCTGGTCGCCGACAAACTCCTTGCCGGCACGCTTGACCCGCGCCGCCAGCGCCATCGCGGTGGTCGGCGACACGCGCAGGCGCAGGTAGTTGGCGCGGCCGGGGCGGGTCACCGCGTCGTCGAACAATTGCTGCGGCGGCGGCTTCAGCATCACCATGATCTCGGCCACCGTCTCGGGCAGGCACTTGCCCGAACGCAGGTACCAGGGCACGCCACCCCAGCGCCAGGAGTCGATGTACAGCCGCAACGCGCAGTAGGTCTCCACGTCCGAACCCTTGGCCACGCCCGGCTCCTTGCGATAGCCGCGGTACTGGCCGCGCACCAGGTCGTCGGGCGCGAGCGGACGCATCGCCTGGAACACCTTGGCCTTCTCCGCATGCACCGCCTCGAAGCCCTGGTAGGCAGGCGGCTCCATCGCCAGCAGCGCCACGATCTGCATCAGGTGATTCTGGATCACGTCGCGCAGGCAGCCGGCGCCGTCGTAGAACGCGCCGCGCCCCTTCACCCCGAACTGCTCGGCCAGCGTGATCTCCACGCTGGCGATGTGGTCGCGATTCCAGATCGGTTCGAGGAACGAGTTGGCGAAGCGGAAATACAGGATGTTCATGATCGCTTCCTTGCCCAGGAAGTGATCGATGCGGAAGATCGCCTCGTCCGGAAACACCGAGCGCAGCGTGCGGTTGAGCGCGCGCGCGGAAGCGAGATCGTGGCCGAACGGCTTCTCCACCACCACCCGCGCGTCGTCGGCGCAGCCGGCCTGCTGCAGCCCCTTGACCACCGTGCCAAACAGGCTGGGCGGGATCGCCAGGTAATGCAGTGGCCGCTTCGCCTTGCCCAGCGCCTGTTTCAGCCGGGCGAAGGTGGCCGGGTCGGCGTAGTCGCCGTCGACGTACTGCAGCCGTGCCGCAAGCTTGTCGAACACCGCCTTGTCGAACTTCTCGCCGTGCTCCTTCGCCGCCTGCCGCACGCTGTCGAGCGCACGCTGGCGCAGCTGCTTCACCGTCCAGCCGGACAGCGCCACGCCGATCACCGGCACCTCCAGATCGCCGTCGCGCGTCATCGCCAGCAGCGCCGGGAAGACCTTCTTGTAGGCCAGGTCGCCGGTGGCGCCGAAGAAAACCAATGCATCCGAGCGGGGTGTCGCCATCGTGGGAGTGTCTCCGGTGAGAGTCGGGGTCGGCGGTCGGACGGCGGTGGAACGGGTGCCGGGCGAGAGCCGCATCGCGGCGAGTGTGCCCGCGCACGGGTGAAGCTGGTGCAAAAAGCGCGTCGCGATCAGCGCTTGCGCGCCAGGCTGAGACCGTCGCCCAGCGGCAGCATCGACAAGTCGATGCGCTCGTCGTGGTGCAGCTTGTCGTTCAATGCCTGCAGCGCAAGGGTGTCGGCGTCGTGCGCGGGTTGCGCCACCGCGCCGCCCCACAGCACGTTGTCGATCGCCAGCAGGCCGCCGGGGCGCAGCAGGCGCAGGCAGCGCTCGTAGTAATCGTCGTAGCCGCTCTTGTCCGCGTCGATGAAGGCGAAGTCGTAACTCCCGGCTTCGCCGGCGGCCAGGCGCGCGTCCAGCGTCTCGCGCGCGGGCGCCAGGCGCAGCTCGATCTTGTGCGCCACGCCGGCGCGGGCCCAGAACGGCTGGCCGACCGCGGTGAACTCCGCGCTGATGTCGCAAGCCAGCAGGTGGCCGTTTTCGGGCAGCGCCAGCGCCACCGACAGCGCGCTGTAACCGGTGAACACGCCGACCTCGATGCAGCGCCGCGCACCGATCAGTTTCACCAGCAAGGCCATGAACTGCCCCTGCTCCGGCGAAATCTGCATCTGCGCGCGCGGATGTTCCTGCGTCGCCTCGCGCAGCGCCACCTGCTGCGGATGCTCGCGCAGCGAGTGGTCGAGCAGGTAGCGATACAGCGTGTCGTCCAGGTTCAGGCTGCGGCGGGACATGGCGGTGCTCGAAGCGCGAGGGGAACCCCGATTCTATGCCCGCTGGCCGAGTGCGCCACGCTCAGGGCAGGCGCTCGTCGTCGCGTCGCCCCAGCTGGCGTCGCCGCCTGGTCCACCAGCGCAGCAGGCCGTACGACAGGCGCACCTTTTCCTGGCCCACCGGCAGGTCGGCGCGGGCGAAGATCCACGACGACTTGCTGAAGGCGATCTGCTGCGCCGGATACACGCTGCGATGGCCGATGATCAGATACGCCGCGACGCAGGCGCCGGCCACGTACAGGGTCGAATCGGAGCCGAACAGTTCCACGCCCATCAGGATCGCCGCGATCGGCGCATTGGAGGCCGAGGCCACCACCGCCACCAGTCCCACTGCCGCGCCGAGCGCGGGCGCCAGCCCCAGCATCGGGGCGAACGCGCCGCCCAGCACGGCGCCGATCACGAACTGCGGCGTCACGATGCCGCCGTAGAAGCCCGAGCCCAGCGTGATCGCCACCAGCAGCGCCTTCCACAGGAAACCCAGGGTCGGCATCGACTGCCCGTCCAATGCGCGCTCCATCAGCGGCAGGCTCAGCCCGAGGTAATCCGTCGGCAGCACCAGAAGCAGCAGCGCCAGCACCACCGCGCCGGCCATCGGCAACAGCGGCGGCCACAGCGCGTAGCGCTCGCGCAGGGTGACGAACGCGCGG
Organism: Rhodanobacter sp. UC4438_H5; assembly: GCF_052978405.1. NCBI lineage: Bacteria > Pseudomonadati > Pseudomonadota > Gammaproteobacteria > Lysobacterales > Rhodanobacteraceae > Rhodanobacter > Rhodanobacter sp. UC4438_H5. The sequence goes on along the minus strand of NZ_CM129672.1, from coordinate 3,115,465 downwards.
CGGATGGTCTGCAACAGTTCGACGAACACCCACGCCGCCGCGCCGCAGAGGATGCCGATCAGCACCGTCTTGAGGAACAGCAGCTCGGTGAAATCGCCGACGAAGGCGATGCGGTAGACCGGATACGGCACGCCGAGCGCCTTGCTGACCTCGAACGCGGTGACCCCGGCGACGATGCCGGGAAACAGGAAGTCGTGGCGGATGCGGCCGATCGCCAGCATCTCCACGCCGTAGATCGCCCCGGCGATCGGGGTGCCGAACACGCTGGCGAAACCGGCGCTCACGCCGCAGGCCAGCAGTCGCTTGCGCAGCTCCGGGTTCAGGTGCAGCACCCGGCCGATGCCGGCGGCGAGGCTGGCGCCGATGTGCGAGCACGGCCCTTCCTTGCCGGCCGAGCCGCCGCAGCCCAGCGTGATCAGCGCTGCCACCGGCTTGATCCACAAGGTGCGGAACGGCATCTTGCCGCGCTGCTCGTTGACCGCCACGATCGGCGAATCGTCGAAGTTGCTGCGCCGCAGGCGATAGCCGTAATGCAGCAGCAGGCCGTTGGCCAGGCCGCCGGCCAGCAGCAGGCCGGCCTGCGCCCACCACGAGATCGCGTAGGTGTGCCCGGAGGTGGCGAACAGCGCGCGCAGGAACAGGCTGCAGCCCACCCCGATCACCGCCCCGGTGACGATCGACAGCACCAGCCACTGCACCACCGTCGCCAGCATCACGAGCGGTTCGGCGAGGCGGAGGCGAGGCATCGGGTGGTACCGGACAGGCAGGGAGGCCGCGCATTGTAGCCCGCCGCGACACGGTGCCCCGTGCCCACCGCCCGCCGTTCCGGCGGGCGGTGACGTTCAGTGCCTCAGTGCGCGCGCTCGCGCACCGGCTTCACGTAGGTGTCGAACAGCTCGTCGATGCGGCGGTATTCGTCGTACCAGGAATCGGCGTGGACGAAGCCGTGGCGTTCCATCGGGTACAGCGACATCCAGAAGTTCTTCTTGTGCAGCTCGATGAAGCGCTGGTACAGCCGGATCGTGTCGCTGGCCATCACGTTGTTGTCGATCAGGCCGTGCTGCATCAGCAGCGGGTCGCGCAGGTTGGCGGCGTACTCGATCGGCGAGCTGGTCTTGTACGCCTCCGGGTCGAGCTGCGGGTCGTTGAGGATGTTGGAGGTGTACTCGTGGTTGTAGCTGGTCCAGTCGGTGACCGGGCGCTGCGCCGCGCCGGCGGCGAATTCGCCCGGCGCACGCAGCAGCGCCATCTCGGTCATGAAGCCGCCGTAGCTGCCGCCGTAGAGACCCACGCGCTGCGGGTCGACGCCGTGGTGCTTGACCAGCCACGCCTTGCCGTCGAGCAGGTCCTCCAGTTCCGGGTGGCCCATGTTGCGGTAGATAGCGGTGCGCCAGTCGCGGCCGTAGCCGGCCGAGCCGCGGTAGTCCATGTCCAGCACCACGTAGCCCTGCTGCACCAGCAGGTTGTTGAACATCTGCTCGCGGAAATACGGCGTGGCCTGCAGCGTCACGTCCTGCAGGTAGCCGGCGCCGTGGATGAAGATCACCGCCGGGCGCGAGGCCGGCGCGGCGACCTCGTCGGCCGGGCCGTAGTACTTGGCATACACCACCCCGGCGCCGTGCGCGGAGGGCACCTCGACGATCTTCGGCGCGATCCACGGGTGCGCCATGTAGGCGCTCTTCATGGTGTGGGTGAGTTCCTTCGCGGTGCCGCCGGCGGCGTCCACCACCGCGAGCTGGTCGAACCGGTACGGCGAGCCATGCAGCACGGCGAGCTGCCGGCCGTCGGGCGACAGCTCGAAGCCGTCGACGCCCTGGTACTGCGTCAGCCGGCTCAGCTCACCGCCGGCGGAAGGCACGCGATAGACGTCATAGCTGTACGGTGCCACCTTGTTGGCCAGCACGTAGAACCACTGGCCGTCCTCGCTCAGCTGCGGCGCGCTGACCTCGAACTTGCCGGCGCCGGTGAGCGCTCGCGCCTTGCCGTCGAGCGGCTTGGCATACAGCCGCGAATAGCCGCCCTGCTCGCTCAGGTACCACAGCGTGCGGCCGTCCTTGAGCCAGCCGAAATCGTTGAAGCTCCAGTTGATCCACGCCGGGTCGGTCAGCCGATGCTGGCTTGTCAGCACGTGCTGCGTGAAATCGACGCTGGCGATCCAGCGGTCCTTGTTGTCGATCGCGCGCAGTTGCACCGCCAGGTTCGCGCCATCCTCGCTCCACGCCAGGCCGCGCAAGTTCACCGTGACCGGCCGTACCTCGGGCGCCTTCAGCGCCTTGGCCTGGTCGGCCTTGCCGGCCTTCTCCAGCGCGGCCACCGTCTGCTTGCGCAGCGCCGCGAGCGGATCGGTCTTGATGCCGGGCAGCGCATCGGTCGTCAGCGGGTAGCTCTTGTGCTGCGCCAGGTCCAGCAGCAGCAGCGACTGCGGTGCCGGGTCGGCGCGGCCGACGTAGGTGCGCGCGTCTTCCGCCTCGGTGTAGCCGCTGTCGGTGACGTAATGGTTGACCACCGGCGCCTTGCCGTCCTTGTACTGCCTTGGCTCGGTCACCAGCAGCAGCCAGCGGCCGTTCGGCGACAGCGTGCTGTTGACCGCCTTGATCTTGCCGCCCAGCCAGAACGGCCGCGGCGCCCGGCCGGCATCGGCCGCCTCCAGCGCCTGCGTGTGCTCGCGCACCGCTTCCTTGTCGGCCTTGATCGCGCGCAGCGTCTTGAACAGGTCCAGCTGCAGCTGGCCGAGGTCGTCGGGCTGCTTCGCCTGCGGGTCGTCGGCGAACTTCAGCTCGGCCACCGGCGCGCTGACGCCCTTCGCCAGGTCGTAGCTGTACCAGTCGTTGCCGGCGCGGTACTGCAGCGCGCGGCCGTCGGCGGAAAACTGCGGCGCGGACTCGCGCTGCGTGGTCAGGGTGACCTGGCGGCGCTGGCCGCTGGCCAGGTCGACCAGGAAGATGTCATCGTGCAGGACAAAGGCCGCGTGCCGGTGCGCACGATCGAACACCGCCGGGCCGTCGGCGCCGGCCATCGCCGCCGGATCGAGCTTCACGCTGCTGCCGCTGGCCGGGTCGACGCGGTACAGGTCGCGCACCGAGCTGCCCTCGCGCTTCAGTTCGTAATAGAGACTGCGGCCGTCCACGCTCCAGTAGGGATTCTCCACCGGCTGTCCCATCCAATCGGCGTCGGCCATGATGGTTTCCAGGTCCAGCGGGGTGGATGCGCCGGCAGTCGGCGTGGCCGCCGCGGCGGGCAGCGCCAGCAAGGCGGCGAGGGCGGCGAACAACAGGCGAGGCATGGTGCTTCCCCAGACAAAAAAAATCAGCATAACCGAGCGTGGGGACCGGTTGCCGTCATCTGTGCCGAAAGTCAGGGGCGGCTCGCGCGGTGCCGCGGGCGATTGGCGCTAACCTTGGATGTCGATCCCACGCCTGTCTCCGGAGTACGCCATGCGACGTCGTCTTGCACTGGTCCTTGCCGCCACGGCGGCGTGCTGCAGCCACGCCGCCGCACCGCCCGCGTCGCCGACGCACACGGCGGCCAGCGTGCTGCATGGCGTGCAGGTGCCTGATCCGTATCGCTGGCTGGAAAACCCCGCCGACCCGGCCGTGCAGCAGTGGATCGCCGCGCAGAACGCCTACACCGAGGCGACGCTCGCCGCGATGCCCGAAGGCAAGGCGCTCACCGCGCGCGTGCAGCAGCTGGCGATCACCTCGACCACGCGCTCCGGCCCGGTGCTGGCCGGCGGCACCCTGTTCTACCTGCAGCAGACGCCGCCGCAATCGCAGCCGGTGCTGGTCGCGCAAGCCTGGCCGGAGGGCGCGGCGAGGACCCTGGTCGATCCGAACGCCGACCACGGCGGCACCGCGATCACCGGCTACTGGCCCTCGCCGCACGGGCGCTATCTGGCCTACGGCACCGCCGAAGGCGGCAGCGAACTGACCACCCTGCACGTGCTCGACGTAGCCAGCGGCAAGACACTCCCCGACACCCTGCCCTGGGCCGGCGGTGGCACCACCCCGCAGGGCGTGGCCTGGGATACGGACGAGGCAGGCTTCAGCTATGTGCGCTTCGCGCCGCCGGCGGCGGGCCACGAGGTGGTGCAGTTCAACGCGACCTTGGTGCATCACGCGCTGGGCCGGGCCGCCGATACGGACACCGTGGTGTTCGGCCGCGGCTACTCGAAAACCGCCGAGTACGTGCTGGTGAACTCGCCCGCCACGGCGCAAGCCGCGGTGCTCGCCTACGACGGTGATGGCGGCCCGGCCGAAGTGTTCCTGCGCCACGGCGCCGCATTCACGCGCGCACTCGATCGCCGCGCCAACGTGCGTACCGCCGCGTGGGTGAATGGACGGCTGTACGTGGCGTCGTTCGACGATGCGCCACGCGGCAGGATCGTGGCCGTCACCGACGACGGCAAGACCGTGCCGGTGCTGGCCCAGCGCGACGGCGCGATCCAGCAGATCGCCCCGCTCGGCGACGGCTTCCTGGTGGTGCGCAGCCAGGGCCCGGACTGGTGGATCGAGCAGTACGACGCCGGCGCGAATTTCGTGCGCCGCGTGCCGCTGCCGGCGCAGGGCATCAGCATCGGCGACATCGCCTCCGAGTCGGGTCGGCCCGAGGCCCTCATCAGCTACGCCGGCTGGACCACGCCCACCCGCTGGGCGGCATACGACGGCAACCGGGGCACGCTGAAAACGGTGTTCGCGGTGCAGCCCGCCGCCGATTATTCGAAGGTGGTCGTGCAGCGCATCGAAGGAAGCTCGAAGGACGGCACCAGGATCCCGGTCACCGTGCTGTCGATGCCCGGCATCACGCCCGACGGCGCGCGCCCGACCATCCTGTACAGCTACGGCGGCTTCGACATCCCGATCAAGCCCGGCTTCATCGGCGCCAACCTGGCCTGGCTCGAACACGGCGGCGTGCTGGCCTACGCCAACATCCGCGGCGGCAACGAGAATGGCCAGCAGTGGCACGCGCAAGGCCAGAAGCTGCACAAGCAGAACGTGTTCGACGACTTCCACGCCGCCGCGCTGGCCCTCATCGACACGCATTGGACCGACCGCGCCCACCTGGGCATTCTCGGCGGCAGCAACGGCGGCCTGCTGATGGGCACGCAGATCGTGCAGCACCCTGCCGACTACCGCGCCGTGGTCGCACGCGTGGGCATCTACGACATGCTGCGCCACGAGACCGACTTCGCCAACGGCCCGTACAACATCCCCGAGTACGGCAGCATCGCCGACCCGGCGCAGTTCAAGGCCACGCTCGCGTACTCGCCACTGCAGAACGTCACGCCGCACGCTGCCTACCCGGCCGTGCTGATGACCACCGGCGAGAACGATCCGCGCGTGGCGCCGTGGCAATCGCGCAAGTTCACCGCCGCGCTGCAGAACGCCACCTCCTCGCCCCAGCCGATCCTGCTGCTTACCCGCATGCACGCCGGCCACGGCATCGGCGCCCCGTTCAGCCAGCGCGTCGGCGACACCGCGATCGGCCTGACCTTCTTCGCGCACGAGCTGGGGCTGGACACCAGCAAGTAGCCGCCCTGATGGGTAGGAGCCCGCTCGCGGGCGATGCCTTGAAGGCAGGGATTCGGGATTTGGGATTCGCAAAGGCCAGAGCAGGAGCATCGCCCGCCAGCGGGCTCCTACAAGATCGGAGGCGCGTCGCGGTCGAGCCAGACGGCATTCCAATAAGGGTAATCGAACACGCTGTCGACCAGACCGGTACGCACCGGATTGGCGACGACGTATCGCGCTACCGCCCTGATGTCCTCGTCGGCACGCAGTGCGTGATCATGAAAACTGCGATCCCACAGCGAACCATCCAACCCGCATGATTCGTGCAACACACGCGATGCGCATGCCTTGAATCGATTCATGACCCGACCCAGCGGCTCGTCGCCGAGTTGCAGCAGACCATGCCAGTGATCGGGCATCAGCACCCACACAAGCAGGCGGGAATCCGCCCAGGTCGATGCGGCGTGGATGAGCCGGCTTAGCGCCCGTGCGCTGGATGGATCGGCAAAGAGGCGCTCGCGTCGACGGGTCACCGTCGTCAGAAGATACATCTGGCCAGGAATGGACACACGACCCCGGCGCAAGGCACGACGACCAACGGGAGGGAAAGCGGGCATGCGCGCAGACTGCCGCGGACATCAGCAAGAGCACATCGCGCACCAGCATCATTCCTCGTCCGCCCGCTCCCCCACACCCTGTAGGAGCCCGCTGGCGGGCGATGCCTTGAAGGCAGGGATTCGGGATTCGCAAAGGCCAGGAGCAGGAGCATCGCCCGCCAGCGGGCTCCTACCCGTCAGGGCTGTCATCTGGACTGCTACGATGACGTTCCTCCGCCATCAATCCACCCCATGACCCTCCCCGCCGTCGAACACGAAACCGCCGCCAACCCCACCCACAGCGTCATCTGGCTGCACGGCCTGGGGGCCGACGGCCACGACTTCGCGCCGATCGTGCCGGAGCTGGTCGATCCCGCCTGGCCGGCGTTGCGCTTCGTGTTTCCGCACGCGCCGGTGCGGCCGGTGACGGTCAACAACGGCATGCCGATGCGGGCGTGGTACGACATCGCGGGTTTCGACGCGCGCGCGCCGCAGGACGAGGCCGGCATCCGTGCCTCGATCGCCGCGGTGGAGGCGCTGGTCGCGCGCGAGCACGCGCGCGGCGTGCCCGCCGGCCGGATCGTGCTGGCGGGCTTCTCGCAAGGCGGCGCGATCGCGCTGGCCGCCGGGCTGTGCCACGCGCAGACGCTGGCCGGCATCGTGGCGCTGTCCACCTACCTGCCGATCGCCGAGGTGGTGGCGCGCGAGCGCAGCCACGCCAATGCCGCCACGCCGATCTTCCAGGCCCACGGCAACGCCGACCCGGTGGTGGTCATGCAACGCGGCATCGATTCGCGCGACCACCTGCAGGCGCTGGGCTGCACGGTGGACTGGCACAGCTACCCGATGGCCCACGCGGTGTGCGCCGAGGAAATCGCCGACCTGCGCCACTGGCTGGGCACCCGGCTGACCGCTTGAGGCAGCTCCATGGCGGGAGCGCCTGCCTTGCATCGCGCTGCGTAGGGCGGGCACCGCCCGCCGGCTCTAGTCCGGACGCATGCGGCATACTTGCCGCATGCCCGAATCCACGCCCGCCAGCGACGTCCGCGGCCGCGCCGAACACAGCCCGCTGCCGGACTTCTGCCAGCTGCCGGCGCTGTTCGCACTGTTCGTGGTGGGCGCGCTGACGGTGACCGTGATGTGGCTGGCCCGCGACGATCGCCAGGACTGGCCCGCCTACAGCGTCAGCATGTTCTTCGTCACCTGGCTGGCGATGGTGGTCGCGCTGGCGCTGTGCAAGCTGCGCCACCTGCTGCAGCGCCTGCCCGGACACATGCCGTACGTTGCGGTGTGGCTGCTGATCGTGCTGATCGTGCTGCTCGCCAGCGCCACCGCGCGCTGGCTCGACGGCGCGCTGCAGACCGGCCTGATCGGCAGCCCCATGATCGCCTTCGTGCGCGACAACACCATCATCGCGGCCCTGCTCGGTGCCGCCATGCTGCGCTATTTCTACGTGCTGGCGCAGTGGCAGGCGCGCCTGGCCGCGGTCACCCGCGCGCAGGTGGAGGCCCTGCAGGCGCGCATCCGCCCGCACTTCCTGTTCAACAGCATGAACACCGTGGCCGCGCTGATCCGCGTCGACCCGGCCGCGGCCGAGCGCACGGTGGAGGATCTGTCCGAACTGTTCCGCGCCGCGCTGGGCTCGCCCGATCGCGGCGACGGCACGCTGGGCGAGGAGCTCGAACTGATCGAGCGCTACCTCGCGATCGAGCAGCTGCGGCTCGGCCCTCGCCTGCGCATCCGCCGCGAACTGCACGACCTGCCGGCGGATTTCCCGCTGCCGCGCCTGCTGCTGCAACCGCTGGTGGAGAACGCCGTGCGCCACGGCATCCAGCCGCTGCGCGAAGGCGGCGAGGTGATGCTGGGCGGCGCCCGCGACGGTGACGGCATCCGCATCGAGATCCGCAACCCGCTGCCGCCGCAGCCAGGCGTGGCGGGCAACGGCCACGGCCTGCGCAGCGTGCGCCAGCGCGTGGCGTTCCGTTACGGGCCGCGCGCGGTGGTCGAAGCCGCGCCGCAGGGCGGCCACTATGTCGTCTTGCTGCGCCTGCCGAGGGCATCGCCGTGATGCGCGTGCTGATCGTCGACGACGAACCGCTGGCCCGCGCGCGCATGGCCGCGCTGCTGGGCGAATGCGGCGACACGCAGCTGGTCGGCACGGTCGCCGACGGCGAGTCCGCGCTGGCCGCGCTCGACGAACTGCAGCCCGACGTGCTGCTGCTGGACATCAACATGCCGGGCATCGACGGCGTTTCCGTAGCGCAGCGACTCGCGGGCAGGGCACGGCCGCAGGTGATCTTCTGCACTGCGTACGAGGCGCACGCGCTGCAGGCGTTCGAGCTTGGCGCAGCGGATTACCTGCTCAAGCCGGTGCGGCTGGAACGCCTGCGCGATGCCCTGCAGCGTGCGCGGCGGCGCCTCGACGACAGCCCGCGCGAGTCGACCGCCTTCCTGCACGGCCGCCTGCGCGGCGAGGAGGTGCGCATCGCCTTGCACGACGTGTTGTGCCTGCTTGCCGAGGAGAAGTACGTGGTCGTGCAGCACGCCGGCGGCGAGCTGCTGATCGAGGAATCGCTGCGCCAGCTGGAGGAAGCCTGGCCTGACCAGCTGATCCGCCTGCACCGCAATTGCCTGGTGCCGCGCGCGCGCCTGGTCGGGCTGCGCAGCCTGCCCGACGGCCGCGTGCTGGCCCGCCTCGACGGCAGCGAGCACAGCCCGGAGATCAGCCGCCGCAACCTCGCCGCGGTGCGTCGCTGGCTGCGCCTGGGCTGAGCGCGCACGGCGGACATCCGCCGCCGAAAGGAACCGTCAGCCCACGCCCGGTGGCGTTGTTCGGTGACGTGCAGGCCAGACCACGGCCTGGGCGACGATCACGCTCTCGCCATTGAAGGTCGCCGCGGGCGATCCGTGCAAGACGTAGCCGAGCGCCAGCGCCTCGCTGACCCGATGGCAAAACCCGGCATCGTCAGGGCCGGTAAGGATGCGATAGGCAGGAAGCCCTGGCGGCGGCGCGGAAGTCGAGGGAGGCATGGGCGCGGATCGAACTCTCGGGGGAACCAGGCTGCAGGCTAACGCAGGAATCACCTCTCGGCGAAGTCACGCGCGGCTTGCCGTTGTTCCGTGCAACCGAAGTTCGCGGACAGGCCTGCTCGCCGATCGGGAAGTCCGATGGATGCCCGCCTGCGCGGGCATCGCGTCCGTGGAACCCGATGCGCGCCCGGGCGTGCGAATTGCGCGGCAAACCATCGGGGAAGGGGTCAAGCACGTCACCCGCAAGCCACCGGCCTGACCATGACGATATCGCGCTGCGGATCGCCGCCGAGCGAAAAGACGTGATCACCCACTTGACGCTGCTCATGCAGTCACCCCGAAGATCGCCCCGGCTGCCGCGGTTAAAGCCATTGCCAGCGCGCCCCAGAAAGTAACGCGCAGCACGGATGCGAGTGCCAGGGCGCCGCCTGTGCGCGCCGCCAGCAGGCCTAGCAATGCAAGGAAGAACAGTGAGCTGCCTGCGAGGCCCCACATGAGTGTGGCGCTTGGGAGCACGAGTACCATCAGGAGTGGCAGCGCCGCACCCGTCGCGAATGTCCCGGCAGAAGCGAATGCAGCCTGGACTGGCTTGGCAGCCAACGTATCGGAGATGCCGAGCTCGTCCCTCCCGTGCGCCCCGAGCGCGTCGTGAGCCATGAGTTGGGTGGCAACACTCGACGCCAATGACCTGTCCAGCCCCCGCTGTACATAGATCGACACCAATTCGTCATGCTCCTGGTCGGGATTTGCGGCCAACTCCTTGCTCTCGCGAGCCAAGTCTGCGCGCTCGGTGTCAGCCTGTGAGCTGACCGAGACATACTCACCAGCAGCCATCGACATGGCGCCGGCAACCAGGCCAGCGACTCCTGCGACGAGAATTGCTCTCGTACCTGCTCCGGTGGCGGCAACCCCCAACACAAGGCTCGCGGTAGAAACGATACCGTCGTTTGCCCCAAGCACGGCAGCGCGAAGCCAGCCTGTTCGGTGTGTTCGATGTCTTTCGCTGTGCCTCATGCATTCTCACCTTGAGGTATGGGCCTCATGGCGACGCCTGACGCTGGAATTGAGCAGCGGCGAAGCCATCCGCCTGGAACGATTTATCAGGCCACCGGATGCGCAAATGCGTCGGGCCAGCCGCATTCTCTGCAACGACAAGCAACAACAGGTAACGCGCCGGCAGGGACATTTGGCGCTGCAGTGCGATTCCACTGCCCGCTACCAAGTGAATCATCGGGTTCGCCGTTTGCCCATCGGGCCTGTCTGGTGCGGCGGCCGCCATCCCAGTCAGGTGCGAAGGCTCTTCAAGCTCTCCCGCACATCTGATGCATCGTGGCACGAATGCTCCCGGTCCTGGGCGGAGGCTTGATGCCTGCGCTCAGACGGGCCGCAGGCTCGTCCCTACGGAATGCGCTGGTACTGGGGCAACCCATCGCCAATCTCATAGTAGTCACCCTTCTCGGCGACGAATACATGCAACTCGGCGCGCGTCTCGGTCGGCACGTCGAACGCTCCCATATGGATTCCGATCCACTCCTTGGCAGGTGGATCGAAGAACATGGAGCACCCGCATACCGAGCAGAACCCGCGACGCACCTTCTCGGACGAGTAATACCAGGTTACGTTCTCAGCGCCAGAAATCTCCACTGCACTCCTGGGCACGTCCGTTCCGACTGAATAGTGCCCCGAGAACTTTCGGCACTGAACACAGTGGCAAGCATCAGGAGGCTTAAGGTCACACGAGACGGTGAAACTGACCGCCCCGCACATGCACGATCCCGTCTTCACAATCCCTCCTGGCCTGACGCTGGAGTTGAGCGGCGGCGTAGCCGTCCGCCTCGAATGAGATGTTAGCCGGCACTGCCTGAGCTAGCCGAAAAGAGCCGCTCGGCAATTTTGCGACCACGTTCCAGGCCCTGCGGCGTGAGCCAGACCGACTTGTTCTTGCTAGCCGGATTGTCGATGAAGTCCTGAGCATGAAGGCGATCCATTACGTCGAAGTCGAACCCCTTCCAAGCTCTGCCACCTTCGAAACTGAAAGCAGCGAGCAGCGCAAGCACAGTGTCCTCGATCTTTGACTCGTCATAGGCCATGTCAGGAACCTCAAAGAGCAGGTGTCTCAGTATGACGGCAGCTAGCGCTGGAATTGGCCGGCGGCGAAGCCGTCCGCCTCGAATGAAATGTTAGACGCCGTGCTGCGCACGCAACCGGTCATAGCACGCACCGCACAGAATTTTGATGCCCGCAAACGCCTCGGAACGCTCGTTCCAATCGCCGGTAGAATCACCCTCGCGGAGGCGAACCTCCTCACATGCGGAGCACCAAGCATCACCGCGCGGGCCGCCCGACCAAAAGAACCCAACTTTCTCCCCGGTGCTGAGGGCGCCGACAAGATGCTGACAAACGAAGGTTTCGTCTTGCTCCCCGTGTGTATGGCATTCGACAGTGTTGGTCATGGGGTCTAACGAGGTTGTAGAAAAAATATCCCGGCGCGGATTCACATGATCCCAGGGGGTACTTGAACCCCTCCCGGCAGGCTGCGTGTCGATTGTAGAGCGTTCTGTGAGGTCGCTTTTCCCCGGCTTCGCGATCAACTTGTCCAGCAGTGGTTTTTCTACAACCTCAACGCTTGAGTTAAGCGGCGCGCGGCTTTTCGCGCGTCCGCTTGGACGAGTGGTTAGGTGCGGCCGACACGCCGTTACCTTTCGAGCCCCAATAGTGCCAGCAGATGGGACTGCTGTGATGAGGAAAGAAGGCAAGTGGCACCAGTGCGGCCATCCCAGTACGCGAAGTTTGACGCCTCCCAGCGCCAAGGATGCGAACCACGAACGAGAATGAGCAGGCGAAGATCTTGAGCTTGCCTTGGGGGGACCGAGTTGCAGGGTTGCTCGAGTGCGCCGAGTAGCGCCTTTACTTGGCTAGGCCCGTTTATGACCAAATGGCGATCGTGAGCGCCGATCAATGCTTCCGCATCCAAGTTGACGATGGAAGTCTTGTCAAACGAGCGGTAGTAAACCTCGATACCACTCACGTTTGGTCGCGGCTGGCTTGCCGTAGCCGCCACTGCTAGTAGTGCAAATGCAGTTGCTGCCAGTTTGCGCATGAGCTACTGCCGCACCTAACGAGGTTGTAGAAAAAGTCCTTGGTCAAGAAATTTGCCGATTTCCGGGGGTACTTCGACCCCTCCCAAGGTGCTGCGCGTCGATTCTAGCGCCTCCTGTCAGGGCGATTTTCGGCGCCGCCGCGATCAACTTGGCAAACCGACTTTTTCTACAACCTCAACGCTGGAGTTAAGCGGCGGCGAAGCCGTCCGCCTTGAACGAAATGTTAGACCTTACTCTGCCACTTGGCACGCTGTTGCTCGCGGAACTGGCGCGCCGCCTCGGTGCCACCTGCTGAGTACGCCGATTTCTCAGCCTTGTCACAAGCTCTGCAATACGACCGATTGTCTTTGTTGCCGTAGCTGAACTCTTGCGCGGGATAGGTCCTGCCGCAAATGGAACAAGCCTTCTGGAATGTTTTGGCCATATAGAAGTCCATGTGCAACGTCATCTGCTGTGAGGTCTAACGCCTGAGTTAAGCCGTGCCGCGAAGCGGCATCGGCTTGAACGAATTGTTAGCCCTCATCCTGCGTCTCCCGATAACGAACATGCGAGGCACCTGGCGGATTGGGCGGTAGCTGGCAAACTTTTTGCCACATCATCTGCATTGGATCGCGGGTGAACGCCTCACATGCGTAATGTATGTGAGGGCCGCCAATCTTCCAATGGTTATCGAACTCCGAGCGGTCTCTCTGATCGAAGTAGAACAACGACCAGTAGTCTTGCTCCGGCAGATAAAAGAGATGGGCGGCAAACATGCGCCGGTCTTTGAATGTCTGAAACAGTTTGTTCACAGCAGTCTTTGCCTTGCCGGTGAACTCTCCCGGGCCGTATTGCGACAACGCGGACATTTGCTCTTGTGTTGGGATTACATGCTCAGGGGTGTAGTCCGAGAAATGGCAAGCGTATCGGTACGGCTGAAGCAGGCCGTGACGACCAGCAATGATCAGCTCGAACAGGTCCTGACTCTCTACTATCAGATCCCGACAAATCTTCTGGGCTTCTCGCTTGTTCGGAGCATTGATGAGATCCAAGAGCCCCTTGAATCCCGGAGTCATTTCGTCGTCTGACATGAGGCCTAACGCCCGAGGTAACCGGCGCAACCCGCGCAGCGGGTTTGCGTCCGGTTGACCGAGTTGTTAGAGCGCATCTGCGACCTCCCATCCGCGATGCGTAAGCTCATAGATCTGCCCCTTCTCGCCCCGGCCGACCACCAAATGCGTAGACTCAAGCTCGTCGAGCGCAGCTTCCCACTTAGCGCTATCGCGGCCGCGCTCGCCACCAAAAGATTTACCGCCCGCCTGAATAACCCGACCGCCTATGTACGCGGCCTTGATGATCGTACCCCGTTCATCGGTTGCTGCCGCTTTCAGTAATTCCTTGGCCTCGTCGGTTAGGTTAAAGTCGATCGACAAGCCCCGAACAGAAACCCCTGGGGTGCCAACAGCACCAGAGGATGACGGTGATGCGACGAGGCCGCGCAGATATTGGTTATTGACAAGACATAATTGCATTTGCTTTGACAACTTGTACTTGAAATCTTGAATATTGTTGTAAGTCTCAATAATTCCACGATCCTTCAGCTTGCTCTGAAACTCTTTCACTTTAGCGTACTGAGCCGAGTCTATACTTTCCGGGGCCACAGGTTTTGAAGAAAAATAAATCATGGCCGGCTTACCAACTTGAATGTGCTCTTCGATTTCTTCAACCGTGCCGCTCGGAGAGTTCCCGGTCGGCGTACCGAGCCTAGTCCAGAAAACGCCGATGAGGAGATCGCAGTTTTTTAACACGCGAGTATTTATGAGGTCTTGTGCCCGTGCACCAAGTTCCGGCGATGAGTGCGTATCCCAGCCAACAGCCGAAAGTAAGGTATTCGTATGCTCCGCGTTTACGTCGTTCCAGTCGTGAATGACGCCACGAATGACGTCGCGTTCCTCTGCTACATCTCCGGGCGACGCAATCATGACTGGAATTATCGTTGCTTGGTACGCCATCTTCTTCCCCTATGCGCTCTAACGCTGGAGTTAAGCGGCGGCGTAGCCGTCCGCCTTGAACGAATTGTTAGGGCTGACCGCTACTAGAGAGCCGGATGAAACCATACTCCGGTTGGCCAAAATTTTGCGGGATCTCAGTGAGTACCACCTGAGTTCCCGGAACCAACCTCTGGTTGGTGGGAACAAGAACTTGGGCAATATTGCCACTTGGAAGGCGTACAACTGCATGTCTGCTGATACGTCCATGGAGCCCACCACCACCTACATCCGTGTAGCCAATTGACTCAATGGTGCCGGTAATTTCTTGGGTGGAACCCGCTGGGTGCCTCATCACTAATGCGACGACGAAAGCGATAATCACTAAAAAGAACGCCAAGTAAAAATAGGCAATGATTCCAGATTTTTCGGGAGACTGCATAGGGTAGCCTAACGCCTGAGTTAAGCCGACTTGCGTAGCGTAGCCGACAACGTGGCAAGCTTTACCTGCCACGTTGTTGGCGTAGCGAAGCAAGTTCGGCTTGAACGAATTGTTAGGCCTCACGCCCCCAAGAGCTGGGCCTCATAGCCGGAGGATAGCAAACGATTACGAGCAATCTCATATTTTTCAGTGAGGTACTGCACTAGCGACATATCTCCACCGGCTTCTTTGTACAACTCCAAATAGCGAAAGATTCCCTCGACCGCTAGGTGAGCGCGTAGCCAGATATCGCGGTCTTGGATCAGCTCTCCATCAGGGAGTATGCGGAACTTCAAGCCCTGCGCAACGATGGGTAGATGTTGCTCCCAGTCAATTCCTTCGCTTTGGAGGAGGGTGCGCAAAGGCAGCTCTTGAACATTGTCTGCGGCGCCAAAGTCATTGCCCCAAATCCAAGGCGCTTGGCAAGTTACGGGCTTGGCCGCGCACAGCTCAAAGTCGTGTTCATAGCCCTGGATGGTCTTAAGGAGCTCGTCGCGGCGGCTTTGTTGCCGAGATTGATTAATGGTGTGCAGGCCTAAGGCAAAGGCGAGGAAGGCAAACAATGGCCCCAGCGTGCCACCGAGATAATCGCCAAGGTTTGCCCAGTCCTGAGAGTTGTCAGCAAGCCCGCCGTGGAACTGATAAAGATAAAGGGCCGCAACACAGCAAACTAAAGCTGCCGCAATAACCGCAGCAACAATGACCGCACTCATTCGGTAGATTCGTAGTCTCATAGTGAGGCCTAACGCTGGAGTTAAGCGGCGGCGCAGCCGTCCGCTTGGACGAATTGTTATACCGTTGCAGCAAGTGCGAGACGAGGTTACTTAGGTTTTGGTGAGGCTCACATTACATGAAACGCCACCGCCACCACGATTCATGTAGAACTCAAGGTTGCCATCTTTAATAGATTTTTGTGTAGCCGTCTCTTCCACCATCGACGTTGCGTGATCGTAGGAGATCTTTGTCGAAGCTATTAATAGTTCTGCACAAATCATATTGCCTTCCGGCTCTACGGTACTTATAAGCATCCAAGAAGGGCCGTACTTTCCTTTACGATACATTATAAGTATATCGCCATTTTTGCTTGCGTAATCGCCCTGTGAATCCGATTTCAATTGGAGCCCTTCACTGGGCACAGAAGCGTTCCAGTGTGACAAGAACCCTTCCCCTGGTTGAGCGAGCTCGTACGTAGATGTACACCCAACTACGCATGCGACGATGAAGAAAAGTAACGCTCGATGTTTCATTCAAGAAACGTCCCCATGCTATTTGGCCAAAAAGGTGCGGTTGTGAGGTATAACGCTGGAGTTAAGCGGCGCGCGGGCTTTTTCGCGCGTCCGCCTTGAACGAATTGTTAGAGCGTACTCGCTGCACAGCATGTGTGACTAGCGCAATGGGAACTCCGTATAAGCCGACCAGGTATGCAACGGCCGAGCCTGCTGCCACAAAGCATATAGCGACCATGGCAAGGACAACGAGCAGCGTAGAGATGACTGAAGCGCGATTTCGTTGCAGCAGTGCCGCGTACAGCGGGCACCCGACTAGTAGCGTGGCCGGTGCAGCGAAGAGCAGCGCAACCGCGAGAAGAGGAAAGGCTGCTAATGGTGCAGACGCCCAATCATGAAGTTGTGGAGTGCGATTGGAGAACGCGATTCCGGCGCCAAGGAGTAGAGATGCTAAATAGCCGCCCGCGAACATGCCGAAAATTCCGCAAGGGATCGTTCTTCGAATGGCCGCGGAATACTTCATGTGCGCTCTAACGCTGGAGTTAAGCGGCGCGCGGCTTTTCGCGCGTCCGCTTGGACGATTGGTTAGGCGTGCGCAGCCTGGAGACCAGTTGGCCGCAGTAAAGGGCGAGACCGACGCTCACGGCAAGGATCGCTGAGTGCGTGGTGTGGCTGATAGGCCAGACCATCCCTACAACAGCAGGAATTGTTACGCCTATGGCGAGTGCAACTGCACTTACGTAATCCGGCTTCTTGCCAAGAAGGCGAAGAATAAAAGCCACAGCGAACGCACCGATCAGGCCAGCGACGAACGTGCCAAACGCCGTTGTCATGATATCCATAATTTCACCGAGCCTAACGCTGGAGTTAAGCGGCGGCGTAGCCGTCCGCCTTGAACGAATTGTTAGCGCGCATGCCATAAAGCTGCAAGCGCTCGCTTGGAGAGGAAGCCAATGAGCCATCCCGTGCCATAGAGAAGTGCAAGCGTGAGTGGTCCGATGGAAGCATAAGCGACCGGCCAAGACATCTTGGTTAGCAGGGGACGAAAGCCAAGCCAATCTAGCGCCTCAAGTTGAAATGCCAAAGGCAGTTGGAGAAGAACAAACGCTCCTTTACTGTCACCGCCGGCATCAAATGATCCCCAGACGCAGAGCGCGCTGACAGCTACGTAAAGAAAGCACAGTGTTAGACCGAGTTTGCTCATGAGCGCTAACACCTAAGTTAAGCCGAATTGCAGCGCGTAGCTGGCAACATGGCAAGCTGTATCTGCCATGTTGACGGCGTAGCGATGCAATTTCGGCTTGAACGCACTGTTAGCTAACGCTCAGCGGTAAGCCAGTCGTTCGAGCGGGCCTGCATACTCGGAGATTAGAGCTTGCACGGGATCCGTTCCTTGATAGAAGGTTTGCGAATCAATTCCATATTCCGGCGTTAGCTTTGCTGCAGTCCGAATAGATTTAACTGCACCCACGTTGACCTGGTTCTTCCACCCCGGGAAGCCTACCTGGAGAATCTTTACGTCAACTGGCTCTTTATCGCCCCAACCAAAAATCTTTCTCCGATGCTGAACCCGGATGAGGTCAATATAGTTTCCAGAGGCATTATCCAATTTGTAGCCGAAACCACGTAGAACGCGATCCAGCTCCCTGAATGTAATTGTGTAACTGGTTCTATCGATTTTTCTGGACTTTCGTTCCAAATGATCCGCCAGAAACGCGACCTCTGGATCCGGATGCTTTCTTTTCTTTAGCTCCCTGTAGCGGGGGTATTTGTCAAGCTGGTGATCTGCAACATCGACAGCGAAATCCTCTAACTGTTTCTGACCAACGATGGGAACTCTGCTGTTCTTGCTGAGGTAAAGAAGAAGTGTGAGAAGGCCAGTGCGTTTATTTGCATCGTGAAACGGATGGTCGCAAACAATTCCATAGATCAGCGTAGCGGCTTTTTCGTAGTGAGTTTTCCACTTCTCAACACCGCCCAGGGAAACGAACGGCCTGTAGAGCGCGGAGTGTAGAAGGTCAACACTTTTGGGCCCTATACCGCCCAAGCCGCTGCCTTTGCCGTAAAAGTAATCAACGATGAGAAAATGGGCACGTAATACGTCCTTGAGCCCAGGAATCGCATCCGACGTATAAGGATCATCTCTTGCGATATCGGCCATCCACCGCTCGTACTCGAGGCGAACTGCGTCGTGATCAAAGTGGATCGAATCGCTTGGGTCTGTCATGTGTTAGCTAACGCTGGAGTTAAGCGGCGGCGAAGCCGTCCGCCTTGAATGAGTAGTTAGACCACATTCGCCAAGCACCCTAACGCTTCGCTCGTTTGGGCATTTTCCATAAGCACGAATTTGGAATTATCTGTAGCGCGAACGTACCAGATAGTAACCAGAGCCGTCTGTTGTTGGCGCAGCTGCGAAACTAGAAAAGCCATGTCCAAGGCTGCCTGCGCCTGCAGTTGTGCTTCAGATTCCCGAGGTGCAATCTCTTGCGCGATTCTTAACCGGATTTGATATGTGCCAAGAAGTCTATCGGCTGGCAGTGAGCGCTCATCGCGCCGCAGAGTCGCGCCATTGTTGAGCGCGGCAAGCACGTCAGCTTTGTGCGGAAATTCCGCAGATTTGGTTAGGCAGTCTGGGATCATCAACGTGGTCTAACGCTGGAGTTAAGCGGCGGCGCAGCCGTCCGCCTTGAACGAATTGTTAGAGGGCTATCCCAACTGCCCCCGCTCATATGCTTCATGGGCTCGAATGATTTGACTTCGGAGCTCTGCGACGCACTTGAGTGCAGACTGGTGGGCGACTCGATCATTTTCCAGAAGAGCTCGGTACTGTGGCGTGTGATGTGCAAAGGCGCTGCGGCCGGACTTGTCTTGCCACTCGTAGATTTCATTCCAGAGTGCGGTAGCTTGGCGCTCCGCGCCAACCAGCTTAGGAAGGAACTCCGTGAAAAGATTCTGGTACGACCCGAGCGCATTTTGAACTTGTGAGGGCTCGTGCGCGAGGACAAACTTTACGTTCTCAATTTCACGTTGAGCCGACGAGAACAAATTGCGACTTTGCTCTACGTGCATGAGAAGCTCTGACTTGTCTCGCTCAAACGCCAAAGTTGTTTCGAGCTCGTGAATGTTTACAGAGTGCCTAAAAGCCTTATAACTGATGAAAGCCGAGGCCACGCTAACAACCAGAGCCAACGTTGCAATTGCTTCGGAACCGTCCATGAGCCCTCTAACGCTGGAATTAAGCGGCGGCGCAGCCGTCCGCTTGAATGACTTGTTAGCCATCATGCAGCAATGCACGCAGACGTTCTACCGCAAGTGGAGGCACGCTCCTATGGAGCATTGCATGGCAATTCGGGCAGACGGGAACAAGGTCAGCGACCGGATCGACTCGATACTCGTTACCGACTGACGAGACTGGTACGACGTGGTGAACGTGTATGAATCCCTCGCCAAGGGGGCCATAGCGCTTGCTGAAGTCCACTGAGCAAACTTGGCATACGCAACCGTAGTGCGCGATACAAGCGGCACGAGCGTCCGGCGAGCGCTCGTACCGATTTATGACAACTTGCTGGGCGAGGCCCTCAAAGTAAGTTTTACCTTCTGGAAGGTCGTCAGGCCAAAGACTCCCGACCTCGACGGTCGGAGCTAGAGAAAAGATCGATGGCCCCAGCACCGGATTTGGCGCCGTCAAGTCGGACAACGTCGCGCTGGCAAACAGTTCGGCTATTTCTTGGGAGGTACATGTTTTCCGGGCACCGAACTGTTGGATCTGATCGACCGACAGCTCCGCTGAATCGATTTCGGCACTGCCGACGGAAGCTAGGCGGAAAGCATAACCAGTCGGCGCGTTGTCCTCCCAAACAAACACACACCTCACGTCGCCATACT
The DNA here is from genome assembly GCF_052978405.1 of Rhodanobacter sp. UC4438_H5. Taxonomy (NCBI): domain Bacteria; kingdom Pseudomonadati; phylum Pseudomonadota; class Gammaproteobacteria; order Lysobacterales; family Rhodanobacteraceae; genus Rhodanobacter; species Rhodanobacter sp. UC4438_H5. The sequence goes on along the minus strand of NZ_CM129672.1, from coordinate 3,095,672 downwards.
TTTGCCACATGCCCGCGACACGCCCAACTTGACGAAGAAGATTCTTTGCGCCGTCGCCCCCATCAATCGCGGCGTGAAGTGATTGGTGAATTTTGTGTTTCCGCCAAGGCTTACGGTCGTGCACAGCGGCAAAGTTCACGGACATGAGAGCACCCCTTGTTACGGCTAACGCTTGAGTTGAGCGGCGGCAGAGCCGTCCGCCTCGAACGAGTGGTTAGGCCGCGCACCGAGGCTGAGCGAGGTACGCCTTGCCTTTGGCCGTGGCCGTGAACGCCGCCGTGCAGTTGTGCTGAGAGCTGACCGGCGCACGCTTGCAGAAATGAACTGTGCTGCGCTGTTTGATACGCCAGCGGATGAGCCCGAGGGCGGACAAGCGTCCGACGATAGACGACAGCTCCTGGAAACTAACGTTGCGCTCATAGTAGGTACCCAGCACTGGACGTGCTGTTTTGAAGTGGATGAACGCGTCCTCAGCCATAGCCAAGACACTGTCCTCTATGTTGGAGAGCGCAAGCTTTTCCATGAGGCCTAACGCTGGAGTTAAGCGGCGGCGAAGCCGTCCGCCTTGAACGAGTAGTTAGAAGGTTGCGACGCCGCTACCTACCGCGTGAACGAGCAAAAACGCACCACCAGCCATAGAGTATCGCGCCGATGCCACCGAAGATGCCGGTCACTGCGCACGCGAACCCCAAAACAAAGAGTACGCGCGCATGCCAGGACATTGCGAGAAGGGTCAGTAAAAAACCGGCGAACGCGAGACACACCGCAACAACGGCCAGTCGCAGAGTGGTAGAAAATGGGGTGATGTTTGGCCCTATGAAAAAGTTACGCACGTCATCTTCTAACGCTGGAGTTAAGCGGCGGCGTAGCCGTCCGCCTTGAACGAATTGTTAGACCTCATCCCACAACTCCCTAGTCTTGGCTTTTTCTATGCTCACTTTTATCCGGGAAACTGACTGCTTCAACTCCCAGTGCGTTCTAAGCAGTTCACGGTACGTCGAGACTTCCTCATACTTTCGTCCGTCGAAGCCTGAGTGGTATGCGTACTCGTACCCTTTTGAGGGCGCACGACGCCAACTGCTGTTCTGCGTGTAGCCAGTCAAGAGTCCACGCGCATCAAGAATCTTGCCAAGAGACGAGATCGCGCGCCTAAAAACGTCGGAGAAGAAGTCATTTTGCGATGACGTGTATAAGTCCTGCTGTTGAAGCTCTTTGTTGTGGGGCCACCGGTCTTTTGGACCCAGCGCAATCAGGCAAATCTCATCAATGTTCTCTAGGAGAGCTACAACATCTCCCTTGAACTCCCGGACAAAATCAACGCCAGCTTCATTGACCTTGGCGTGATTTTCTTCCATCTGGCTAATTGCCTCTTTCTTAATCCACTCTTTAACCTCAGGGACAACAGAGGCGGCGAAGCGCTTGAGAAGATCATCCAGCTGCCTGGAGGTAGGGTCGAGTTTTTTCTCAACTTCCTCCAACTCAGCTTCTAGTTCAGTGCGGCTTTTCATTAGGATTCCTTTGAGCCTCAATTATGAGGTCTAACGCTGGAGTTAAGCGGCGCGCTGCTTTTCGCGCGTCCGCTTGGACGAGATGTTAGACGGTTGCGACGCTGCATGCTCGGGCGACAACGACTGCCACGACGAACGCACAGCTTGAGCAACCGACTACCCCAAAGCTGCCAGCTCTGAATGCCCAGGCTTGCGACGATGCCGCGCGAAAAGTTGCTGCGGCCACGGACGACAAGCCAGCGCGAGGCTGGGCGAAACACATGCAACGAAGAACCCACACGAGCTACCGACTAACGCTGGAGTTAAGCGGCGGCAAAGCCGTCCGCCTTGAACGAGATGTTAGGCATGAACGTAGAAGCCCCACACCCCTGCCGATAGCTCGCCCGCGGCGAACCGAACCCGCTTGCCCCCGTCTTGAATTTCGTACTGCCACATTTTGTGCCGCTGGGCTGGATACGAAGGATGAGGAAGCTCGACGGGCTCCTCCGCAAGCCTGAACCACTTGTGCTTCCAGACATTGAGGCCGCCAAGTCGGAATGCTTGGCCGTCCATTGTGATGCCTGCCGATTTCCAGTTGCTCATGGTGCCTAACGCTGGAGTTAAGCGGCGCGCGGGCTTTTTCGCGCGTCCGCCTTGAACGAATTGTTAGAGCGTACTCGCTGCACAGCATGTGTGACTAGCGCAATGGGAACTCCGTATAAGCCGACCAGGTATGCAACGGCCGAGCCTGCTGCCACAAAGCATATAGCGACCATGGCAAGGACAACGAGCAGCGTAGAGATGACTGAAGCGCGATTTCGTTGCAGCAGTGCCGCGTACAGCGGGCACCCGACTAGTAGCGTGGCCGGTGCAGCGAAGAGCAGCGCAACCGCGAGAAGAGGAAAGGCTGCTAATGGTGCAGACGCCCAATCATGAAGTTGTGGAGTGCGATTGGAGAACGCGATTCCGGCGCCAAGGAGTAGAGATGCTAAATAGCCGCCCGCGAACATGCCGAAAATTCCGCAAGGGATCGTTCTTCGAATGGCCGCGGAATACTTCATGTGCGCTCTAACGCTGGAGTTAAGCGGCGGCGAAGCCGTCCGCCTTGAACGAAATGTTAGGCCACATCAGCCCGCACAGTATTGCGCTGAGTTTGGAAGCTCGCCGGCCAGCCAGCGCTTGTGGATCATGTAGCTCGCACGGTTGAAGGCGCTAAGACTCTCATCGCCGGGCATAGGACGCACCAGCTCTGTAGCCCCCGTTTGCTTGTCTATCTGAAAGGTGCCGGTAACGTGCCCGAGCTGTTCAAGACGCTTGGTGCCGATCCGCCTGTATTCCGTGCAGATGAACTCATAGTGGCATACCTGTTCTGTCTCGGACCGCTTCCGAATGCCGATGTAATGTCGGTCGAGATGGGCCTCTGGCTGCATGAATGTGTCCGAATATGGCCTAACGCTGGAGTTAAGCGGCGGCGCAGCCGTCCGCCTTGAACGAATTGTTAGGCCGCAGCGAGTTCCCGGCGCGCCCGAAAGAAACGGTAAAGCAGCACGCCACCGGCAGCGACCAGCCCGGTGCCGACATACCCACCCAGTGCACAGAGGCCGCCGGCTGACGCCGAGCAAAAGCCCCAAGCGCCGATGAGTGCAGCCGGAATGTAACCCCCGACCGCGAGTGCCAAAGACGCAGCCGCGAACCGGACTGCAGTCGCAGCTGAGAGCCGGGAAGCCATCTGCACGAAGCGCCAAAGTGTCACGACGACACCCGACCAGAATGCAATGAGGCCAGTGGTGTATGCGAGCGCGAATAGACTTTCCATGCGGCCTAACGCTGGAGTTAAGCGGCGCGCGGCTTTTCGCGCGTCCGCTTGGACGACAGGTTAGGTGTGGTGCCGCGCAATTGCATAAGCGAGACAAGCAACCAACCCGATGAGTGCTGCAGCCAAGACTACGGCAATTTTGTTACCTGTTGGGCTACCTGATACGAAGGACTCCGGCCTCTCGCACAACTGCCGCCACTGGGCGTACAGCTCGATACCTACGGCAATGAACAAAGGAACAGATGCGACGACAAGCAAAGCCTTGGATGAGCGAGAGTTGGGGTCTGGAAAGACCAGCCAAGCAGCTACTGGCCAAGTGACCAAGGTGAGTGCCGCAACCTTCCATTTCACAGCAACCGTCACGTGACACCTAACGCTGGAGTTAAGCGGCGGCGAAGCCGTCCGCCTTGAACGAGTTGTTAGAACGAACTTACGGCATTCGCCAAAGACAACAGCGCACTTCGTCTGCTCTGCCGGAAGCAAATAGAACGACTGGAACCTCGCCATTGAGCGCTGGGATTTGATGGTGAAGCCAACCCATAGACTTGCCGAGCAGCCTATAGAAGACAGCCCATGCGACATCTTGAAGCCCTGCGCATTCTTGGATGAGCTGTTCTTGAAATGAGCAGCGGGAAAAGTCCTCTCTACACACCTGCGCGAACGTATTCCAGCCAGTTTTATCGAATGGGTCCATGAGTTCTAACGCCTGAATTAAGCCGCACCGCGAAGCGGTGTCGGCTTGAATGAATTGTTAGGCCGCGTAGCCATGATTAACGACGGCGAGACCTACGTTGTAGCGCATCTACCACTAACCAGAATGAAGGTGCTGCCTGCTCGTCCATTGGGCCAGAGTCTATGAAGAAGTGGGCAATGGTATGAACCTCTCGCTCCATTTTGTCAGGTGTCAGTGAGCTAGCGGCGGAAAGTCGATCGGCAATGCGATCAAGCCATGCTGCGTCAAACGAGGTAGCGCCAGGCGTGTCTTTGAACCTGCGCAACTCCTCAGCGCCTTTTGCCACGAGTTCTGAGATTGCTGCCATAGCGGCCTAACGCTGGAGTTAAGCGGCGGCGAAGCCGTCCGCCTTGAACGAAATGTTAGAACCTAACCGAACAAGTTTTCTGGGCGCGCAGGGCGTGTGTAACTTGAGCCATGCTTGACTAGAGTTTTAAAGGCACCGAGAGACTTTTCGTACCTGTCGAAGTGATTTTTGCAGTGACAAGAGTCGAAATGGTTTCGCGGAACAAATAGGTCACATGCCGCGCAAAAATATTCGTCTTTGGATGGCTCGACGCGGTCGCCGTGTACGAAGTAGCGCGATGGAAGCTTCGATTGCATAGGACTGTCCGTGTGTTCTAACGCTGGAATTAAGCGGCGGCGGAGCCGTCCGCTTGAATGACTGGTTAGGTGCCGCGCGGCACCAGTGGGACGAGAAACGCATGAATTGCGAACATGCATGCAGCACCGGCAAATAATGAAGTGGCGGTAAGCCACCAGCCCTGAGACACGACGAGCCCTGCAAGGACGATGCTAAACAGAAACGGGGTTACAGCAAGCATGGCTGCCGGATGTACAGAGACTGGCTTGTGGCAAGACCGGCAAGAAGCCGTAAGGATGGGTCCCAAACACGACTTCCGGAGCTGGGACATAGCTTGCTTGTGACAGTAGGGACACTCGACCATGTTTGTCTTGACACCTAACGCTAAGTAGACCCCAGATCGGGGCATATGCACGCCATGCTCCGCGCCCGCTGCGGCGCCGTCAAGCGGGGAAGTCCTACGTTCCATCAAGAGTTTGCCCGGCTGCCTTGGCCCGCCGCAAAAGCGGATGCTGGTTTGCATATCTCGCGAAATGAGGTGTGTATGCCTTATCGCCCCGAAAACGCCGATATGCATGCTGGCGCAGGCAAGCCGCCGCGGCTGCTGGACGAAGTACGGAGAGTGCTTCGGGTAAAGCACTACAGTCTGCGTACGGAGCACGTTTACGTGGGCTGGATTCGCCGTTTTATTCTGGCCAACGGCAAACGACACCCTCGCGACATGGGGCCGGCTGAGGTGGAGCAGTTCCTGTCGCAGTTGGCGGTGCAGGGACAGGTGGCGGCAAGCACCCAGAACCAGGCACTTTCGGCGCTGCTGTTCCTGTATCGCGAGGTGCTGCAGGTGCAGCTGCCCTGGCTTGAAGGGGTGACCCGGGCCAAACGGCCTGCGCGGGTTCCTGCCGTGCTTTCGCGCGATGAGGTGACGCGTCTGCTGGCGCGTCTGGATGGGCGGCCTTGGCTGCTGGCAAGCCTGCTGTACGGGGCGGGGCTGCGTTTGATGGAGGCGCTGCGTCTGCGCGTGAAGGACGTGGACTTTGATCGCGGCGAAATTACCGTGCGCGATGGCAAGGGCGGCAAGGATCGTCACACCATGCTGCCAAGGTCGCTGGCCGAGCCCTTGCGCCGCGAAATGGAGCGGGCGCGCCAGTTGCATCAGGCCGATCTTCAGGAGGGTTTTGGTGCGGTTTGGCTACCGTTTGCGTTGGCACGCAAGTATCCATCGGCGCCGCGCGAGTTCGGTTGGCAGTATGTGTTCCCGGCGGCTCGCCGCTCGCGCGACCCCCGCGATGGCTGCGAACGGCGACACCATTTCGACGATGCCTTGCTGGCGCGGGCTTTGAAGAAGGCGTGTCGCGAGGCAGGCATTGCCAAGCCGGTGAGTGCGCACACCTTGCGCCACTCCTTCGCCACCCATCTGCTGGAATCAGGCAGCGATATCCGCACGGTGCAGGAGTTGCTGGGCCACAAGGACGTGAGAACCACGCAGATCTACACGCATGTGCTCAATCGCGGCGGGCATGGGGTGTTGAGTCCGCTGGATCGGTGAACGGCAGAACCGGGACGGGAGTGGGCGCGTGCGCGGGTGGCGTCGCGTGACGGATCTTGCGGGGGGAAGGCATCGCGCACAGGGTGCGCTCCTACAGGGGGAGCGGGGGGCTGCGCGGATGGTTGAGCTGCACGCTGTGCTCGGCGCCGTCGTCGGCGAGCGGGATGCGGCCGTCGGCCTGCACTTCGCCATCGAGCCAGACGGTGCCCGGCGTGCCGGCGTCGCTCTGGCGCAGGTCGATGCGGTAGAGCGTGTCGCGGTGGCGGTAGTCCAGCGTGAAGCCCTCCCACTCCGCCGGCAGCACCGGCGCGAAACGCAGCGTGCCGGCTTCCAGGCGCAGGCCGAGCAGCGATTCCACGATCAGCCGGTACATCCAGCCGGCGGAGCCGGTGTACCAGCTCCAGCCGCCGCGACCGACGTGCGGGGCGACCGCGTAGACGTCGGCGCTGACCACGTAGGGCTCGACCTTGTAGACGTCCATTTGCTCGGCATCGATGCCATGGTTGACCGGGTTGATCATGCGCAGCAGCTCCCACGCGCGGGCGCTGTCGCCGAGTTCCGCAAAGGCCATCGTGGCCCAGATCGCGGCGTGGGTGTACTGGCCGCCGTTCTCGCGCACGCCGGGCACGTAGCCCTTGATGTAGCCCGGGTCCATCGGCGTCTTGTCGAAGGGCGGGTCCAGCAGTTGCACCAGGCCGGCATCGCGGCGCACCAGGTGCCGGTCCAGCGACTCCATGGCCTGGCGCTGGCGCGCCGGCGCGCCGATGCCGGAGAGCACCGACCAGCTTTGCGCGATCGAGTCGATGCGGCACTCGAGGTTGCCGGCGGCGCCCAGCGGCGTGCCGTCGTCGAACCAGGCGCGGCGATACCAGGCGCCGTCCCAGGCGTGCTGCTCCAGCGCGCCGCGAAGCCTGGCCACTTCTTCTTCGCAGCGCTGCGCGAATGCCGCGTCGCCGTGCCCACGCGCCACCTCGGCGAAGCGCTGCAACACCTCGCAGCTGAAGAAGCCCAGCCACACGCTCTCGCCGCGACCGCCTTCGCCGACGCGGTTCATGCCGTCGTTCCAGTCGCCGCCGCGGATCAGCGGCAGGCCGCGTTCGCCGCGCAGGATGAAGCTGCGTTCGATCGCGCGCACGCAGTGCTTGTACAGCGGCTCGAACAGGCCCGAGGGCTGCGGCAGGTCGTACCAGGATTCCTCGCCGGCGTGCAGCGCGCGGCCCTCGATGTAGAACACCGGCACATCGAGCACGGCGCGGTCGCCGGTGGCCTGCACATAGCGGCTGGTGGCCAGCGGCAGCCACAGGTAGTCGTCCGAGCAGGTGGTGCGCACGCCGCGGTCCAGCGGCGGATGCCACCAGTGCTGCACGTCGCCCTCGGGGAACTGGTGCGCCGCGCACAGAAGCAGCTGGGCGCGGGAGAGTTCCGGCGCGGCGTGCACGGTGGCCATCGAATCCTGCAATTGGTCGCGGAAGCCGAACGCGCCGCCGGACTGGTAGTAGCCGCTGCGCGCCCAGATGCGGCAGGCGATGGTCTGGTACAGCAGCCAGCCGTTGGCGAGCACGTCAAGCGCCGGTTCCGGCGTGCGCACCTGCACCGCGCCGAGTACGCGCTGCCAGTGCGCGCGCACCTGCTCCAGCGCGGCCGCGGCCGAGCCGGCGCCGCGGAAACGCTGCACCAGCGCGCTGGCGTCGGCGGCGTCGCGGCCCAGGCCGAGGCGGAAGATCAGCTGGCGCTCGGCGCCGTCGTCCAGCGCCACCTTCGACTGCAGCGCGGCGCAGGGATCGAGTCCGGGGCCGAGTCGACCGGAAAGCTGCTTGCGACCGAGCGCGGCAGGCTTGCGCATGCTGCCGTTGCGGCCGAGGAATTCGCCGCGGTCGCCGTCGATGCCGCGCTCCGGATCGTCCACGTCGAGGAAGGCCACGCGGCCGGGGAACTCGCCGTTGTAGCTGTTGCGGGCGAACAGCGCGCCGCTGGCCGGGTCCGATTCGGTGACCACGTGCATGGCGGTCTTCTCGCGCAGGTCGCCGAGCACCCATTCGACGTAGGCGGTGGCGCTGAGCCGCCGTGGCCGGCCGGATTCGTTGCGCAGTTTCAGCACCGAGAACTTCACCGAGGCATCCAGCGCCACGTAGATCCACAGCTGCGAATGGATGCCGTCCTCGACATGCTCGAACACGCTGTAGCCGAAGCCGTGGCGGGTCAGGTACTGGCCGCTGCCGCGGCACGGCCGCGGGGTGGGCGACCACAGCGTGCCGCTGTCCTCGTCGCGCAGGTAGATCGCCTCGCCGCTGCCGTCGCCGACCGGGTCGTTGTGCCACGGGGTGAGGCGGAACTCGTGCGCGTTCTCGCCCCAGGTGTAGGCGCCGCCGCTCTCGGAGATCACCGTGCCGAAGTGCGGGTTGGCCAGCACGTTGGACCACGGCGCCGGCGTGGCGTCGTTCGCGGCGGAAACGATCACGTACTCGCGGCCGTCGGCGCTGAAACCGCCGTGCGGGTTGCGCAGTTGCAGTTCCGGCAATGCGGCCACCGGCGCCGGCAGCGCCGGCGCGGGGCGTTCGGCGCGGCTGGGCTCGAACGGCGGCGCGTGGGTTTCCAGCTGGCGCCGGCCGATCTGTTCGGCCAGGCTGCCGCGATGGTCGGCCAGCACGATGCGCGCGCTGGCCAGCATCACCATGCGATCCTCGCTGGAGAGCTGCTGCGCCGGGCGCACGAAGATGCCGCCGGAACGATCGAGCAGCCCGGCCTCGCTGCCCGAGGCGATCAGGCCCAGGATCTGGTCCTGCAGTTGCTGGCGGTAGCCGGCGCGGTCCTCGTTCCAGATCACCAGGTCCACCGCCAGCCCCTTCTGCCGCCAGTAGGCATGCGCCTGCACCAGCTGGCGCACCATCTCGATGCGCGCCTCGCTGGCGATCTGCAGCAGCACGATCGGCAGGTCGCCGGAGATCGACTGCCCCCACAACCCGCTCTGCCCGCGGCGGTTGCCGCGCAGCACCGCGGGCTCGGCGCGCAGGCTGGCGTTGGGATACAGCAGCGCGGTGGCCATGTGCTCGTACAGCTGCGCATCGCCCAGGCCGGCGTTGAGCTGGCGCAGCAGCACCTGGCTGTGCGTCCAGGCGAGGTCGAACACGCGGTCGGCAAGGTGGCGGTCGCGGTACTTGCCGATCAGCTGCAGGCAGCCTTCGCGAGAGTCGGCGATGCCGGTGACGTAGTCGATGGTGGCGGTCTGCTCGGGCTGCAGGGTGATGCGGCAGCGGATCGCCACGATCGGGTCGAGCACCGAGCCGGCGCTGCCGGACAGCCGCGTCTGTTCGAGGTCGAGCATCTGCGGGTCGGCCAGGCTGCGGCCGCGGCCGATGAAGCGGGCGCGATCGGTCTCGAACGAGATCTCGTCGATGTCGGCATCGTGCACGGCCAGCAGGTGGAACATCCACGGCGGATGCTCGTCGGCCGCGCGCGAGCGGCGCGTGCACACGATCGCCTGCAGCGCGGGCACCAGCTCGGTCTGCACGAACAGCTTGCTGAACGCCGGGTGCAGCGCATCGGCCAGCGGCGGCGCCAGCACCACCTCGGCGTAGCTGGTCAGTTCGATGGTGCGCGCGCTGCGGCCGCGGTTGGTCAGGTGGGTGCGGCGCAGTTCGATGTCGTCCTCGGGCGAGACGACGATCTCGGTGTGCGCGTCGAACTCGCGCTCGCGCACGCGGAACTCGGCGCGCGCCTCGGAGAAGATCGCCTCGTACAGCTCGGTCTTGTGCCGCGTGGGCTGGTAGGCGGTGGACCAGTACGCACCGCTGGCGACGTCGCGCAGGTAGCAGAACATGCCCCAGTGGTCGCGCGTGATGTCCTCGCGCCAGCGCGTCAGCGCCAGCTCGCCGCGCCGGCTGCTGCCGCCGCCGGCGCTGGACAGCATCACGTGGTAGCGCCCGTTCGACAGCAGCTGCACCGCCGGGCGCGGCCGGTTCGGGTCGCCGAACACGCGCAGCCGCGCCTCGCTGGTCGGCTCGGCCGCGTTGCTGTCGGGGAAGCCGGACGCGTGCAGGTATTCGGCGGCGGTGCGCGGAATGCGCTCCTGCAGCAGCAGGCTGGTGGCGCGGAACTGCGGATCGGCGGCGAAGCGCCGCTGCATCGGCCGGTCGAGCAGGGCGAAGTCCAGCGCCAGCAGGCTCATGCCCTGGTGGTGGGCCATGAACGAACGCACCAGCGCCGAGCCCTGCCCCACCGGCAGCCGCGCCGGGGTGTAGTCGACCGCCTCGTACATGCCGTAGCGGCCCTGCACGCCCTCGCTGGCCAGCCGCTGCAGGTTTTTCGTGGCTGCGGCCGGCGCGATCATCAGCGCCAGCGCGCTGGCGTAGGGCGCGATCACCACGTCGTCGCCGAGGCCGCGTTTCAGGCCCAGACCGGGCACGCCGAAGGCGCGGTACTGGTAGGTGAAGTGCGCGTCCAGGATGTTGTAGCCGGACTCGGACACGCCCCACGGCACGCCGTGCTGGTTGCCGTACTCGATCTGCCGCGCCACCGCCGCGCGGCAGGTCTGGTCGAGCAGGGTGTCCTCGTAGCCGGGCATCACCAGGTTCGGCATCAGGTACTCGAACATCGAGCCGGTCCACGACAGCAGCGCCGGCTCGCCGCCCACCGTGGTGAGCAGGCGGCCCAGCGCGAACCAGTTGTCCTGCGGCAGCTGGCCCTGGGCGATGCCGACGAAGCTGGCCAGCCGCGCCTCGGAGGCGAGCAGGTCGTAGTAGCCGGCGTCGAGCCGGCGCGCGTCGACGTTGTAGCCGATCGCGAGCAGGTCGCGTGCGCTGTCGTAGAGGAAGCGGTAATCCATCCGCGCCAGCTCGTCGGCCTGCTGCGCCAGCTGCTCGATCAGCGCGATGCGCTCGCGGGCGTGCTCGCGGATGGCCTCCGCGTCGTGCTCGCCCGACCAGCGCAGCGGCTCGATGCGGCTGAGCACGGCGAGCGTGGGGATGCCGCGCAGGGCGTCGGCGTCATCGTCCACCGGGTCGAGCCGGAAGCGGGCGGTTTCCTCGCACAGCTCGTCCAGCTGCGCGCACAGCGCGTGCAGCCAGTAGCCCGCGTCGCTGTCCGGATGCGGCGCCAGCGCGGGCGCCAGCGCATGGGCGTGTTCGCGCTGGCGCTGCAGCAGCGCCAGCGCCGCGCCGGTGGTGGTCGGCGGTTCGTCCAGCGCCTCCTGCAGCTCGACCTGCAAGCGGTGCAGCGGCTCGTGCTCCTGGTCGAGCGCGTCATGCAGCAGTTGCAGGGTGTCGAGCAGCCCCTGCAGCACGCGCGGACGGAATACCGGAGCGTGGATCAGTTCCAGCAAGCCCGGGCGCAGGGTCAGCAGGTGGCCGGCGAGGTTGCCGCTGTCCACCGCCGAGATGTACTGCGGCGCCAGCGGCTGCAGCGTGCGGGTGTCGTACCAGTTGTAGAAGTGGCCGCGGTAGCGCGGCAGTTGCTGCAGGGTGGCGAGCGTGTCGCGGCTGCGTTCGAGCAGGCGGCCGGTGCCGAGAAAGCCGAAATCCCACGCGGCCAGGTTGGCCAGCAGGGCCAGGCCGATGTTGGTCGGCGAGGTGCGCGAGGCGATCACCGGACCGGGCTGCACCTGCAGGTTGTCCGGCGGCAGCCAGTGTTCGGTGGCGTTGACGTGGCTGTCGAAGAACGCCCAGGTCTGTCGCGCCAGCGTGCGCAGGAAGCGCGTCTGCGCCGCGTTCGGCACGAAGGTGTCGGGCCGGCGCGGCTGGCTGACCCACCAGGCGATCGCCGGCGACAGCAGCCACAACGCCAGCAGCGGCCACGCCAGCCACAGCACCATCGGCCGCTGCAGCGCCAGCGCCACGGCCAGGCCGAGCGCCAGCGCCGGCCCGATCCACATCTGCCGCCACACGGCGCCGGGCGCATTGCTGCTGCGCCGGGCCACCTCGCTGGAGGTCTGCCATTGCAGCAGGTGGCGATGGCTGACCGTGATCCGCCACAGCGTGCGCACGATCGCGTCGAGGTGGTAGAGCGCCTCGTGCGGCAGCCAGGCCAGGCCCAGCGCCATCCGCGCGACGTGTTGCAGGCCGTCGGCGAAGCCGGCGCGCAGGTGCTGGTCCAGCTGCACGTCCTTGGGTTTCTGCACCAGCTCCAGCAGCGCCGACAGCAGCGGCGGCACCAGCACCATCGCCAGCACCGCGACCGTCCACGACAGCACCGGCGAGAGCAGCAGCCAGCCGCACACCAGCAGGCCGAGCACCGCCGGCGGCACCAGGCTGCGGCGCAGGTTGTCGAGGATCTTCCAGCGCGACAACGCGGTCAGCGCGTTGCGCCGCCAGCCGTCCTTCGCGGTCGGCGCCCACGGCAGCAGCCACGGCAGCAGCTGCCAGTCGCCGCGAATCCAGCGATGTCGTCGGCGCACGTCGGCACCGTAGCGGGCCGGGTATTCCTCGAACAGTTGCACGTCGCTGAGCAGGCCCGAGCGCGCGTGGCAGCCCTCGACCAGGTCGTGGCTGAGGATGCGGTTTTCCGGAAAGCGGCCATCGAGGGTGCGCTCGAACGCATCGATCGCGTAGATGCCCTTGCCGATGAAGGAGCCTTCGCCGAACACGTCCTGGTAGACGTCCGAAACCATCTGCGTGTACGGGTCGATGCCGGCGTCGCTGCCGTACAGCTGCGCGTAGCGCGAACGCGCGGTGCTGGGCAGGCTGATCCCCACACGCGGCTGCAGGATGGCGTAGCCGCTGACCACGCGCCGGCGCACCGGGTCGTACACGGCGCGGTTGAGCGGGTGGTCGATGCTGCCGACGAAGGCCTGCGCCGCGTCGCGCGGCAGCTCGGTGTCGGTGTCCAGGGTGATCACGTACTGCACCGGGCCGAGGGCGTCGATGTCGCCGACGATGCGCGCGAAGCGGCCGTGGCCGTTGCCGCGCAACAGCGCGTTGAGGTCGGCCAGCTTGCCGCGCTTGCGCTCGTGGCCCATCCAGCACTGCTCGCCGGCATTCCAGCGGCGCGGACGGTGGAACAGGAAGAAGCGATCCGACTCGACGCTGGCGTAGCGCTCGTTGAGCGCCTCGATGCGCCGCTGCGCCAGCCGCAGCAGGGCCTCGTCGCCGGGCAGGGTTTCGCTGTCGGCATCGGCGAAGTCGGTGAGCAGGGCGAAGTGCAGGTTCTCGTCGCGGTTACCGAGGAAGCGCACCTCCAATGCCTCGACCAGTTCCTCCACGTCGCTGGCGCTGCCGAGCATGCTGGGCACCGCCACCAGGGTGCGCGCGCTGGCCGGGATGCCGTGGACGTAGTTCATGCGCGGCAGCGGCTGCGGCGCGATCGCCAGCGTGGCCATCCAGTTGAGCAGGCTGGAGCCGAGCTGGCTGGCCACCAGCAAGGCCATCACGGCGATCGCCAGCAGCCAGCCCACCGCCAGTTCGTCCTCGGCGGCGGCCACCACCAGCGGCTCGGCGATGGCCACGGTCAGCACGACCAGCAGCCCGAGGTAGATCGACACCGGGGCGCGGTCGAAATGGCGGCGCAGGCGATCGGCGAGGCGCGGGCGCACGCCCAGGTGCTGCTCCAGCTGCGGCCGGCCGCGATCGATCAGGTACCAGCCGACGTGCCGCGGCAGCGCCGGAGCCGGCTCGTTCGGCGAGGCGGCGCGGCACAGTTCCACCGTGGCGGCGGCCACGCGCACCTCGTCCAGCCGGTGCTGGCGGGCCAGCCGCTCCACCACGTGGCGATAGCGGTCGCGGGTGGCGAAGTTCATCTCCGCGTAGACGCCGGCCGGGTCCTCGCGCAGCTGCTGCTCGACCAGGCTCACGCGCTCGACGAAATCGCGCCAGTCGATCGCCGACAGCAGGCGCAGGCTGCCGATGCTGTTGCTCACGCTCACTTGCGCGGCGGCCTGCTGCTGCGCCTCGCGCTGCACCAGGTGCTCGATGCTCTGCCCCGATTCGGACAGGCGCTGCTCGATCCAGCTCAGCGGCAGCGCCAGCGCCGGGCTCTGCCCCTGCAGCCGGCGCGCCATCTCGGCCACGAACGGACCGTTCATCGGCGGGTCGGAGCGCGCCATGTCGGCCACCACCAGCACCACCGAGTTGGGTGCGCGCTCGGCGGTGGCGGTCATCGTGTCGGCCCAGCGCGCGGCCTGGCCGCGGTGGCGCCAGTCGGCCATCACCCGCGCGGCCACGCGGCGCAGGTTCTCGATCAGCGCCAGCCGCAGCATGATCGGGATCGCCCACAGCTCGCCCAGTCGCAGCGGCGTCACTTCCTGGTAGGCGTGGATGAAGCGGTGCAGGCCGGCGGTGTCGATGCGGCCGTCGCCGTGGGCGATGATCTCCAGCGCGATGTCGTAGACCCGCGGCAGCCCGGCCGAGGCGCCGTTGTCCAGTCGCGGCAATTCGCGGCTGTAGCCCTTGGGCAGATGCCGGCGGGCGATGCGGATCTGTTCCTCGATCAGGTAGAAGTTGTCCAGCAGCCACTCGGCCGCCGGCGTGATCCGCCGCTTGCGCCGGGTCGCCTGGGTCAGCCGCTCGCAGCTGTGGGTGATGACCGCCTCGTTGTCGGCCAGCCGGCCGAGCAGCAGATCCATGCTGGAGCGTTCGCGCAGGCGGTGCTGGCCGGCCAGCTCGCGGCCGTGCTGTTCCATCTGCTCGGCATTGAACAGCTCCGCGCGCAGCGCCGGCTCCTGCTCCGGCCGCGTGCGGGCGGCCACGCGGCGGCGGCGGAAGGCCTGCAGCCGGCGCAGCTTGAGCCGATCCAGGACGCTGCCGATGTTCAAGCGAAAAACTCCTTGCCGGGGAAAACGAAAGAGCGCCGACGATGCCGCCGCGCGGCACGCGGGCCGCGCAGGCAGCAAGGCCGGACGTCGCCGGCGCGGCCAGCGGCTGTGCCGTGACAGTACGCGGACCCATGTGAAGAGCGTGCGCGCTACGATCGGCGTTCCGCCGCCGGAGTCCCGCCATGCCCGTGTCGATCCGCACCGCCAGCCCCGCCGATGTCGCCGACCTGGCGGCGTGGAACGCCGCGATGGCGTGGGAGACCGAACACAAGCGACTGGACCCCGAACGCTTGCGCCGCGGCGTCGGCGCGGTGCTGGAACAGCCGCAGCGGGGCTTCTATCTGGTCGCCGAAATGGACGGCACGGCGGTGGGCGGCCTGCTGGTGACCTATGAGTGGAGCGACTGGCGCTGCGGCGATTTCTGGTGGATCCAGAGCGTGTACGTGGTGCCCGCCGCGCGTCGCAGCGGCGTCTTCCGCGCGCTGCATGCCGCCGTGGCGGAGCGCGCGCGCGATGCCGGCGCGGTCGGCCTGAGGCTGTACGTGGAAACGGAGAACGCGCGCGCGCAGGCCACTTACGAAGGCCTCGGCATGCAGCGCTGCCATTACTTCATGTACGAGGCATCGCTGGTCGATCCGGCGACGTAGGGCGGGCTCCGCCCGCCGGGTTGCGCCAAGGGTACGAGAAAGAGCCGGCGGGCGGTGCCCGCCCTACGTCGCGCGGGCGGGTTCGGTCAGTAGCTTTTCGAAGTCGGCGACCGGCAGTGCCGCGGCGAACAGGAAGCCCTGCAGTTCGGCGCAGCCGGCCTGGCGCAGGAACGCGGCTTGCGCGTCCGTCTCCACCCCTTCGGCGACCACCAGCTTGTCCAGCCGCTGGGCCATGGCGATGATCGCGCTGGTGATGGTGGCGGTGTCGGCGTCGCCGATCAGGTCGCGCACGAACACGCGGTCGATCTTCAGCGTGTCGATCGGGAAGTGCTTTAGGTAGGACAGGCTGCAATAGCCGGTGCCGAAATCGTCCAGCGACAGGCGCACGCCGCGCTGGCGGATACGTTGCAGCAGGCTGCCGGTGACATCGCCGCCGGACATCATCATGCGTTCGGTCAGTTCCAGTTCGAGCAGGCCGGGGTCGAGTCCGCTGTCGGCCAGGGCATCGTCCAGCCAGTCGGGAAAATCGACGTGCTGGAACTGCACCGGCGAGACGTTGACCGAGACCGGGATGCGGTACCCCTGCTGCTGCCAAGCGCGCGCCTGCCGGCACGCCTGGCGCAGCACCCAGGTGCCGATCGGCAGGATCAGGCCGGTGTCCTCGGCGACCGGGATGAACTGGTCGGGCTTGTACAGCTCGCGTCCGCGCACGTGCCAGCGCAGCAGGGCCTCGGCACCCACGATCTGCCCGCTGGAGGCCGCGATGCGCGGCTGGTAGTGCAGGCTCAGCTGGCCGCGCGGCAAGGCCTGGCGCAGCGCCGACTCGATGCTGCGGCGCGCGCGCGCGCGCTCGTCCATCGAGGCGGTGAAGAAGCGGCAGCCGTGCACGCCCTGGCTGCGCAACGCGACCAGCGCGGTCTCGGCATGCTGCAGCAGGGTTTCCGGGTCCAGCGCATCGTCGGGATAGACGCTGATGCCGATGCCCAGATGCAGGCCCAGCGCATGCAGGCCGTCCACCCGGGTCTGCTCGCCCTGGTCGATCAGGGCGCGCGCCAGGCTGGCCGCTTCGCTGGTGCTGTCCAGCGCGGAGAGCACCACCACGAACTCGTCGCCGCCATAGCGCAGCAGCTGCGCCTCGGCAGGCAGGCGGCGCTGCAGCTGCGCCACGAACGCGCGCAGCACGCTGTCGCCGGCGGCCTGTCCGTGCTGGTCGTTGATCTGCTTGAACTGGTGGATGTCGATGTACAGCAGCGCCACGCGCTGCTGCCGGCGCCGCGCATTGGCCAGCGCCTGGGTCAGGTGGTCCTGCAACTGGCTGCGGTTCGGCAGGCCGGTGAGCGTGTCGTGCTGGGTCAGGTGCACCAGCTTGAGCGCGAAGGCGCGCGTTTCGCTGACATCGTGGAACACCAGCACGCCGCCGACCACGTTGCCGGCGTGGTCGTGGATCGGCGCGGAGGAATCCTCCACCGGCGTGTCGAAGCCGTGGCGATGGCGCAGCAGGGTGCGGCCGGCCAGGTCGGCGATGGTGTTGCTGTCGATCGCGGTGCGCAGCGGGTTGGCCACCGGCCGGCCGTCGACGGCGTCGAACAGCTGGAACACCGCTTCCACCGGCAGGCCCTGCGCCTCGGCGCTGCGCCAGCCGGTCATCGCCTCGGCGATCGGGTTGAGCGAGCGGATGCGCGACTGCGGATCGGTGATGATGACCGCGTCGCCGATCGAGCGCAGGGTCACCTCGGCCAGCTCGCGCTCGCGCTGCAGCGCGTCCTCGAATGCCTTGCGCTGGCTGATGTCCTGCGCCTGCGACACGAAGTACAGCGGCGCGCCCTCCTCGTCGCGCACCAGCGACACGGCCAGCTGCAGGTGCACCACGTGGCCGTCCTTGTGCAGGTTGCGCTTTTCCAGCTGGTAGTTTTCGCGCTGGCCGGAGAGCAGCTGCAGCATTTGCTCGGCATCGGCGGCCATGTCGTCCGGATGGGTGACGTCGGCCACGCCGAGGGTGAGCAGTTCCTCCTCGGTGTAGCCGAGCATGTGGCACACCGCGGCGTTGACGCGCAGGAAGCGCCCGCCCGGCCCGGTCAGCGCCATGCCGATCGCGGCGTGCTGGAAGGCGCTGAAGAAGCGCCGCTCGCTTTCATGCAGGCGCAGCTCCAGTTCGCGCCGCTCGGTGATGTCGACCAGCGCGGTGAACACGCCGCGCACGCGGCCGTCTTCATCGAAATCGGGCGCGAAGTTGCCGTGCGCGTAGCGCCGCTCGCGGCCGTTGAACAGCTCGCCCTCGTAGCTGGAGGGGTGGCCCGCGTAGGCCTGCTCCAGCGCCGCGCGGGAGCGTTCGTAGTTGGCCTCGCCGATCACCTCGACCAGGCGCTTGCCGATCAGCTGCGCCGGGTCGACGCCGAGCCAGCGCCGATGGGTGTCGTTGACGTGGCCGAAGCGCTGGTCGAGATCGAGCCAGGTGAGCAGCACGGGGGCGCCATGCCACAGCCGTTGCGGCTCGTGCGATCCCCCTGTCGGTGTCGGTACTCCCTCGGCTTGCTTCGGCGGCCGCATGGTGTTTCCGTCAGCTGGAGCGCGCCCCCTTATCAGCGCCACGCCATCATGCGCCGACCGTTCGCCGCCGCACAACTGCTGCCGGCCAGGAAAATGTCCGGGCCGGCCGGCACGCGCGTGTCATCCGCTCAGGGCGCGCCGAGGGCGCCGGCCGCATCCAGCACCACCTGGCCGCGGGTGTCGAGTTCGGCGGCGGTGCCGTATTGCGCGGCGAGCTGCTGCAGCAACGGGCCCAGCGCCTGCGGCTGCAGCGGATAGCCGTGCGCCAGCATGCGCGGCGCGCCGTCGGGCCGCGGCTGCGCCACGCTGACCGCCACCACGCCCAGCCCCGGCGCCTCGTGCGCGAACAGGCGCGGCGCGGGCGCGGAGGCCGGAGCGTCGGCGAGTTGTTCCAGCAGATAACCCGCGCCGGCGGCGACCGCCGGCGACGACTGCAGCCGCAGCGGCAACTGGTGCGCCTCCAGCAGCGCGGCGTACTGGCGCAGCTCGAACACGATGCCGGCGAAATCGTGCGCGCGCTGCGCCGCGTCGGTGCGCTGCGCGGCCAGCCATTGCGCCGGCGGCTGCGCCCACACGATGCCATCGGCGTAGCGCAGCGCCAGCCCGCGCGCGCTCATCGTCGCCTCGGGCTGCTCCGGGGTGAGCAAAGCCGCTTCCAGCAGCGACCACAGCGGCGCCAGGTTGGCGTGTTCGTACTGCACGCAGGTCAATGCGAGCAGGTTGTTGCGGCTGAGGTAGCGCAGGTGTTCGAGGCGGATGCCCAGCGTGCGCATCAGCCAGTCGGCGGTGGCCGCGCCGGCCTCGCCGCGGCCGACCAGCTGGATCTCCAGCTGGGTGGCGAGTTCGTCGGCGGCCTCCGGATTGACCAGCAGGCTGAGCGGCAGCAGCCGCATCGGGCCGCCGGCGTACGCCGACGAGGGCTGCAGCACCGGCGCCGGCATCACGCCGTCGTGGCTGCCGAAGGCGACCACGTGCTCCAGCGTGCCGCGCGGCAGCCGGCGCGCCAGGTCGTCCAGCGTCGCCCACACCGGGAAACCGGGGCGCAGCAGTTCGACCTGGTCGAACAGCGCCCCGGCCAGCGCCAGCCGCGCCCCGGCGACCTGCGGCACCAGGCCGAGCAGGTCGGTCGCCACGTGCTGCGCCAGTTCGGCGGCCGCGTCGCGGGTGAGGGTGGTCGCCGGCGCCGGTTGTCCGGTCACCGGTTCGAGGGCCAGCAGCACCGGCAGGGCGTGCAATGTTTGCGCTTCCACGATGGATCCATCTTGCAGCGGGAAAACATGCATTCTACCGCCGCGCCGCGAGCGACCTGCCGCACGGTGCTGAACAAACCGCCACGCCGGCGGCCATCCGGGCTTTCGCCCGGCGGCATGGCGGGTTAGCCTTGAAGCCATTCGTGTGATGGATCGTTCAGGGCATGGAAAACACGCACAGGCGCGTCGGGGTGATCGGCGGCGTACGCATCCCGTTCTGTCGCAACAACACTGCCTATGCCGACGTGGGCAACTTCGGCATGTCGGTGAAGGTGCTCGGCGCCCTGGTCGAGCGCTTTGGCCTGCACGGCGTGGAGCTGGGCGAAGTGGCCGCCGGCGCGGTGATCAAGCACAGCGCCGACTGGAACCTGGCGCGCGAGGCGGTGCTCAGCTCCGGGCTGGCACCGACCACGCCGGGCATCACCACCGCGCGCGCCTGCGGCACGTCGCTGGACAACACCATCATCATCGCCAACAAGATCGCCTGCGGGCAGATCGAGGCCGGCATCGCCGCCGGCTCGGACACCACCAGCGACGTGCCGATCGTGTACGGCCGCCGCCTGCGCCGCCGCCTGCTGGCGATGAATCGGGCCAAGACCCCGCTGGAGAAGTTCAAGGCCGCCACGCGCGGCTTTTCGCTCCGCGAGCTGAAGCCTTCGTTCCCCGGCGTGGCCGAGCCGCGCACCGGCAAGTCGATGGGCGATCACTGCGAGCAGATGGCCAGGCAGTGGCAGGTCAGCCGCGAGGCACAGGACCGGCTGGCGCTGGACAGCCACCACAAGCTCGCCGCCGCCTACGAGGCAGGTTTCTTCGACGATCTGCTGGTGCCGTTCCGCGGGCTCAAGCGCGACGGCTTCCTGCGCCCGGACACCACGCTGGAGAAACTCGCCACGCTGAAGCCGGCGTTCGACAAGCGCTCCGGCCACGGCACGCTCACCGCGGGCAATTCCACCGGCCTGTCCGACGGCGCCGCCGCGGTGCTGCTGGGCAGCGAGGCGTGGGCCGCGCAGCGCGGGCTGAAAATCCAGGCCTATCTGCGCGACGCCGAAGTCGCCGCGGTGGATTACGTGCACGGCGAAGGCCTGCTGATGGCGCCGACCATCGCGGTGCCGCGCATGCTGGCGCGGCACGGGCTGAGCCTGCAGGACTTCGATTTCTACGAGATCCACGAGGCATTCGCCGCGCAGGTGCTGTGCACGCTGCGCGCGTGGGAGTCGGCCGATTACTGCAGGAACCGGCTCGGGCTGGATGCGCCGCTGGGCGCGATCGACCCGGCCAAACTCAACGTGCACGGCTCCAGCCTCGCCGTGGGCCACCCGTTCGCCGCCACCGGCGCGCGCATCGTGGCGACGCTGGCCAAGCTGCTGGAACAGAAAGGCTCCGGTCGCGGGCTGATCTCGATCTGCACCGCCGGCGGCATGGGCGTCACCGCGATCCTCGAGCGGCCGTAGCACGGTCATGTTGCGACTGCGCACCACCACCGGCCTCAGCGTCCTGGCCCTGGCCATCGGCATTGCCGGCACCGGCTGGCTCAGCACGCTGACCGCCAGCTGGCCCGATGCGCCGCGCGGCATCGCCGCGTCACACGATGGCCCGGCGTCGGCCCGCCCGCTGCGGCACCGTCGCCATGCGATCGTGCCGGCCGTGCGCCAGCGCGCCCTGCCGGCGGAGACTGGCGTGGACATCGCGCAAGCTGCGGCGGCGCCGACACGCCTGCAGCCGCTGGCCACGCCAGCCGCGGCCGAACGCTGGGACGATGTTCGCGGCCATCTGGACGGCCAATTGACCGTGCAACTGCGGGTGGATGGCGAAGGTCGCGTGCTGCATACGCGCGTGGTCGCCTCCAGCGGCGATCCGATCCTCGACGCGCATGCCTTGCGCAGCGTGCAGGGCTGGCGTTTCGCGGTGCCGCCGGGACATCCGGACGGCCTCAGCGGCGAGCTGCCGATGCGCTTCTCCTCGCAGGACGGCCGCGTCGGCATGCTGTAACGACGGCATCGCCGCGGGTGACCTCTCACCTATATATCTGAACTCCATCGTCTGTTAATGTCTCGGCCCGGCTTCCCCTGCCCAGGCTTCCCTCCGTGCCCCGCGACCTGCTCCGCTTCTCGCCGACCCTGCGCCTGCGCGCGTTGCCAGCGCTGCTGGGACTGATCCTCGCCGGCTGCGCGGTGGGCCCGGACTACCACCGCCCGGACGCGCCGCGGGTGGACCGCTATACCGCGCAGCTGCTGCCCGCCGGCACCGCCAGCGTGGCCGGCGCAGCACAGCGTTTCGTCGTCGACGCGGCAGTGCCCGAGCACTGGTGGACCACGTTCGGCAATGCCGAGCTCGACCGCCGGGTGGACACCGCCCTGCGCCACAGCCCGTCGCTGGCCGCGGCCCAGGCCGCCTTGCGCCAGGCGCAGGAGAACGCCCGCGCCGCCGGCGCGGTGCGCTTTCCGGCGGTGGATGCGAACGCCGGCGTCACCCGCCAGAAGCAATCCGGCGCCGCGTTCGGCGACACTTTCGCCTTCGCGCCGCTAACCGTGTACAACGCCGGCGTCAGCGTCAGCTACGGCATCGACCTGTTCGGCGGCACCCGCCGCGGCATCGAGGCGCAGGCGGCGCTGGCCGACGTGCAGCAGGCGCAGGCCGATGCCACCTGGCTGACGCTCGCCGCCAACGTGGTCACCGCTTCGCTGCAGGAAGCGTCGCTGCGCGAGCAGGTGCGCGCCACCGAGGCGATCGCCGACAGCCAGCGCGACAGCGTGCGCATTGCCGAGCGCCAGCAGCAGATCGGCGCGACCTCGCTGGCCGCCACGCTGGCCGCACGCAGCGAGCTGGCCGCCACCGAGGCCACCTTGCCGCCATTGCGCGCACGCCTTGCCGCCACCCGCAACCAGCTGGCCACCTATCTGGGCAGCACGCCGGCGCAACTGGAGTTGTCGCCGCTGCCGCTGGATGCGATCGCGCTGCCGCGCGACATCCCGGTCAGCCTGCCGTCGCGGCTGGTGGCGCAGCGGCCGGACATCCGCGCCGCCTCGGCGCAACTGCATGCGGCCACGGCGCGGGTCGGCGTGGCCACCGCGGCGATGCTGCCGCAGATCACTCTCTCCGGCAGCGCCGGTTCGCAGACGGCGCATGTCGGCGAGCTGTTCTCCGCCGGCAGCCGCGCCTGGTCGCTGGGGCTGGGACTGACCCAGCCGCTGTTCCACGGCGGCGAACTGCGCCACCGCAAGCGCGCCGCCGAAGCCGGCCTGGACAAGGCGCTGGCCGACTGGCAGCAGACCGTGCTGGTGGCGTTCCAGAACGTGGCCGATGCGCTGCAGGCGCTGCAATACGACGCCGACGGCCTGGCCGCCCAGCTCGCCGCCGAGGACGCCGCCGCGCAGCGGCTGGCGCTGGCCCAGCGGCAGTACCGGGTCGGCGCCAGCGGCTATCTCGACCTGCTGCAGGCGCAGCGTGACCACCAGCGCGCGCGCATAGCGCTGATCCAGGCACGCACCGCGCGGCTGGCCGATACCGCTGCGCTGTATGCCGCGCTCGGCGGCAGCTGGCGCGGTGACGCCAGCACCGAGGCAGCCATCCAGAAGCCATAGCGTTATCTACGAGTGCGGACAGGATGTCCGCTCTTTGATCTTTGGCGATCAGGGAGGATCGCATCAATCAATGCCCACCCACAGGAGCCCGCGCATGCCCACGCGCGTTGACAACAAACCCGGCACCACCAAACGCATGCTCTGGATGATCGGCGGCGTGCTGCTGCTGATCGCGTTGATCGTCGGCATCAAGGTGCTGCTGGTGATGCGCATGATCCACTCGATGCCGCAACCGGCGCCGGCCACGGTCAGCACCACCACCGTCCGCGAGCAGCCGTGGCAGCCCGCGCTGAACGCGGTCGGCACGCTGCGCGCGGCGCAGGGCGCGGAGCTGGCGATGGATGCCTCCGGCCTGGTCACCGCGGTGCCGCTGAAATCCGGCCAGGACGTCAAGCAGGGCCAGCTGTTGCTGCAGCTGCGCGACGGCGACGAGACGGCGAAGCTGGAGCAGCTGCAGGCGACGGCGAAGCTGTCGCAGCTGACCTTCGAGCGCGCGCGCCAGCAGCTCGCGGCGCAGGCCATCAGCCAGGCCGATTACGATCGCGCCGCGGCCGAGCTCAAGGCCAACCAGGCCGCGGTGGCGCAGCAGCAGGCGATCGTGGCGAAGAAGCAGCTGCGCGCGCCGTTCGCCGGCCGCGCCGGCATCATCACGACCAGCCCGGGTGACTACGTGAGCGCCGGCACCACGCTGGTGACGCTGCAGCAGCTGGACCCGCTGCTGGTCGACTTCAACGTGCCGCAGAGCGAGCTGGGCCGGTTGCAGGTCGGCCAGTCGCTGCACCTGAACCTGGATGCCTATGAAGGGCGCCAGTTCGACGGCAAGCTCACCGCGATCAGCCCCAAGGTCGACCCCGGCACCCGCAACGTGCGGGTCGAGGCCAGCGTGCCGAACCCCGACAAGGCGCTGAGCCCGGGCATGTTCGCCAAGCTCACGGTCGATCTCGGCGGGCGCCAGAACCGGCTGACCCTGCCGCAGGCGGCGATCGTCTACAACCCCTACGGCGACACCGTCTACGTGGTGCACCCGTCCAAGGGCAAGGACGCGCAGGGCCACCCGTTGCCGGCCACGGTGCAGCAGACCTTCGTGACCGTGGGCGAGACGCGCGGCGACCAGGTGGCGATCCTCAAGGGCATCACCGCCGGCACCGAGGTGGTGACCAGCGGCCAGGTGAAGCTGAAGAACGACGCGCCGATCAAGGTCGACAACCGGGTGCAACCGGCCGACAGCGCGCACCCCACGCCGCAGGAACACTGAGCCGCCACGATGAAATTCACCGACTCGTTCATCAACAAGCCGGTGCTGGCGATCGTCGTCAGCCTGCTGATCCTGGTGCTGGGCATCCGCGCGGTCAGCAGCCTCAGCGTGCGCCAGTATCCGGAGACGCAGAACGCCACGGTCACCGTCACCACCGCCTACTACGGCGCCGACGCGGCGACCATGGCCGGCTTCATCACGCAGCCGCTGGAGCAGGCGATCTCGCAGGCGCAGGGCATCGACTACCTGTCCTCCAGCAGCGTATCGGGCGTGTCCACCATCACCGCCACGTTGCGCCTCAACTACGACGCCAACCGCGCGCTGACCGAGATCACCACCCAGGTCAATTCGGTGAAGAACCAGCTGCCGCCGCAGGCGCAGCAGCCGGTGCTGAACGTGCAGACCGGCGAGACGGTCGACGCGATGTACATCGGCTTCTACAGCGACGTGCTGCCGACCAACAACATCACCGACTACCTCGCGCGCGTGGTCAAGCCGAAGCTGGACGCGCTCGACGGCGTGCAGACCGCCGAGCTGCTCGGCGCGCGCCAGTTCGCGCTGCGCGCGTGGCTGGACCCGGCCAGGATGGCCGCGGTCGGCGTCACCGCCAGCGACGTCAACGCCGCGCTGGCGGCCAACAACTATCTCGCCGCGGTCGGCTCCAGCAAGGGCCAGGCGGTGACGGTGGACCTGACCACCGACAGCAGCCTGCACACGGTGGATGAATTCAAGCAGCTGGTGGTCCGCCAGTCCGGCGGCGCGATCGTGCGGCTGCAGGATGTGGCCACGGTGTCGCTGGGCTCGGAGAACTACGACTTCAACGTGGCCTTCAACGGCAAGCGTTCGGTGTTCATCGGCATCAAGGTCGCGCCGGACGCCAACGTGCTGGACGTGGCCCAGCGCGTGCGCGATGCGTTCCCCGAGATCCAGCACCAGTTGCCGAGCGGGCTGACCGGCAAGATCGTCTACGACGGCACCGACTTCGTGAACAGCTCGATCAACGAGGTCATCAAGACCCTGGTCGAGGCGCTGCTGATCGTCACCCTGGTGATCTTCCTGTTCCTGGGCAGCCTGCGCGCGGTGATCATCCCGGTGATCGCGATGCCGCTGGCGCTGATCGGCGCGTTCTTCGTGATGCTGGTGCTGGGCTATTCGATCAACCTGCTGACCCTGCTGGCGCTGGTGCTGGCGATCGGCCTGGTGGTGGACGACGCGATCATCGTGGTGGAGAACGTCGACCGCCACATGAAGGAGGAAGGCAAGACCCCGCTGCAGGCCGCACTGCTGGCCGCACGCGAGCTGGGCGGGCCGATCCTGGCGATGACCGTGGTGCTGATCGCGGTGTACGTGCCGATCGGCTTTCAGAAGGGCCTCACCGGCGCGCTGTTCAGCGAGTTCGCGTTCACCCTCGCCGGCGCGGTGACCGTGTCGGCGATCGTGGCGCTGACGCTGTCGCCGATGCTGACCTCGCGCTTCTTCACGAGCGGGCAGGAAGGCGGTCGCTTCGTGCAGTTCATCGACCGCCAGTTCGACCGCGTGCACCACGGCTACCAGCGCGTGCTGCACAACGTGCTGTCGACCTGGGTGGTGGTGATCGTGATGGCCGGCCTGCTGCTGCTGGCCACGGTGGCGCTGGGCGTCACTGCGCAATCGGAACTGGCGCCGGAGGAGGACCAGGGCGTGGTGGTGGGCCAGATCGTCGGCGCACCGAACGCCACCGCCGAGCAGATGAACGTTTACGCCACCCAGATGTTCGAGCTGGCCAAGGAATTGCCCGAGTACGAGCAGATGTTCCAGCTGACCGGCGTGCCGACGGTGAACCAGGGCATCGGCGGCGTGGTGTTCAAGCCGTGGGACCAGCGCGAGCGCAGCGCGCACGAACTGCAGCAGGTGTTGCAGGAAAAATGGAACGGCATCGCCGGCGGCCGTGTGGCGGCGTTCCAGTTTCCGCCGCTGCCCGGCGCGCAGGGCCTGCCGATCCAGGTGGTGATCACCACCACCGAGCCGTTCGACAATCTCGACGAAGTGGCCAGCGCGGTGCTGGCCAAGGCGCAGGCCAGCGGCAAGTTCTATTTCATCGACTCCGACCTGAAGATCGACAAGCCGCAGGCCACGGTGAACCTGGACCGCAACCTGATCGCCACGCTGGGCCTGACCCAGGCCGACGTCGGCGCCGCGCTGGGCTCGGCGCTGGGCGGCGGCTACGTCAACTACTTCTCCATCGCCGGGCGTTCGTACCGGGTGATCCCGCAGGTGTTGCAGGCCGACCGGCTGAATCCGGAGCAGGTGCTGGACTACTACCTGCGCGTGCCGGACGGCTCGGTGATCCAGGCCGGCACCGTGGCCAAGGTCACCCACGAGGTGGTGCCGCAGTCGCTGAACCGCTTCCAGCAGCTGAACTCGGCCACCATCTCGGGCGTGTCGGGCATGTCGCAGGGCGATGCGCTGACCTACCTGCGCGACCTGGTGCACGAGGTGGCGCCGAGCGGCTACAACGTGGACTATGCCGGCCAGTCGCGCCAGTTCATGCAGGAATCCGGCGGCTTCGGCGGCACCTTGCTGTTCGCCGTCATCATCGTGTTCCTGGCGCTGGCGGCGCAGTTCAACAGCTTGCGCGACCCGGTGGTGATCCTGGTCTCGGTGCCGCTGGCGCTGTTCGGGGCGCTGATCTTCGTCAACCTGTTCACCAGCCTCAACATCTACACCGAGGTGGGCCTGGTCACCCTGATGGGCCTGATCAGCAAGCACGGCATCCTGATCGTGCAGTTCGCCAACGACTCGCAGCGCGCCGGCATGTCCAAGCGCGAGGCGATCGAGCACGCCGCGGCGGTGCGCCTGCGGCCGATCCTGATGACCACCGCGGCGATGGTGCTCGGCGTGATGCCGCTGGTTATCGCCGCCGGCGCCGGCGCCGCGGGCCGCTTCAACATGGGCCTGGTGATCTCCACCGGTCTGGCCATCGGCACCGTGTTCACCCTGTTCGTGGTGCCCGCGTTCTACATGCTGCTGGCGGCGGACCATCACGCGGAACAGCCGGGGGATGACGCTGAGCTGGTGGCCTAGACGAAGAGAGCCCCGCCCGGAAAGCAAGAGCCGGCGGGCAGTGCCCGCCCTACGCGACGATACGTCGGTGTAGGGCGGGCACTGCCCGCCGCTTTCCCGGCCCCAAAAAAAGCCGGCGGACATCGCCCGCCGACTTTCTTCACTCCCGCCGCTGTCTCAGTTGCGCGACTGCAGCTTCGACAGCAAGCGCAGCAGTTCCAGGTACAGCCACACCAGGGTCACCACCAGGGCGAAGGCGCCGTACCACTCCATGTATTTCGGTGCGCGGGCATGCACGCCCTGCTCGATCATGTCGAAGTCGAGGATCAGGTTGAGCGCGGCGATCACCACCACCACGCCGCTGAAGGCGATGCCCAGGCCGCTGGAGCCGTTGATGAAGCCCATCGAATGGCCGAAGAAGCCCATCACGAAGTTGGCCAGGTACAGCAGCATGATGCCGCCGGTGGCCGCGACGATGCCGAGCTTGAACTTCTCGGTGGCGCGGATCAGCCCGCTGCGATAGGCCAGCAGCATCGCCGCCATCACGCCGAAGGTCAGCCCCACCGCCTGCATCACGATGCCCGGGTAGCGCATCTCGAAGATCGCCGACAACGCGCCGATGAAGACGCCCTCCACCAGCGCGTACAACGGCGCGGTGACCGGCGCCCAGGTTTTCTTGAACACGGTGACCAAGGCCAGGATCAGGCCGCCGATGGCGCCGCCGATCATCAGCGGGCCCATCGTCGGCAGGCTCTCCGCGCCGTTGAACTGGCCCCAGCTGAAGGCCGCGCCGACGATGGCCAGGATCAGCAGCAGGCCGGTCTTGTTGACCGTGCCGTTGAGGGTCATCACCTCGTCGCCATGCGCCACCACCGCACCGCTGGCGGCGTCGAGGAAGGTGTTCTTGTTGAGTGCCGGGTTGCCGCTTTGCATGATGAACTCCGCAGGAATTTACGTCATCGTAGCCGGCCCGCGCCCGTCGCGACAGCCACCGCGCCGATTCGCCACGCTGCACCGTGGTGGCCGACTACGCGACAATTGAGACCTTGCCGATTCTTGCGGAGTTCCCATGAGCCTTTCCACCTTGCGCATCGCCACCCGCAAGAGCGCGCTGGCGCTGTGGCAGGCCGAGCACGTCGCCGCGTTGCTGCGCGCGGCGCACCCCGGCCTGGTCGTGGAACTGGTGCCGCTGTCCACCCGCGGCGACGAGATCCTCGACCAGCCGCTGGCCACCATCGGCGGCAAGGGGCTGTTCCTCAAGGAGCTGGAAGTGGCCATGCTGGAGGGCCGCGCCGAGCTGGCGGTGCATTCGCTGAAGGACGTGCCGGCCGATCTCGAGAGCGGCTTCACCCTGCCGGCCATCCTGCCCCGCGCCGACGCCGCCGACGCTTTCGTCAGCAACCACTACGCCGACCTCGCCGCGCTGCCGCAGGGCGCGCGGGTGGGCACCTCGTCGCTGCGCCGGCAGGCGCAACTGCGCGCGCTGCGGCCGGATCTGCAGCTGAGCGACCTGCGCGGCAACGTCGGCACCCGGCTGGGCAAGCTCGACGCCGGCCAGTACGACGCGATCGTGCTGGCCTGCGCCGGGCTGGAACGCCTCGGCCTGGCCTCGCGCATCGTCTCGCGACTGGCCGCGCCGGACTGGCTGCCCGCCCCGGGCCAGGCCGCCATCGCGATCGAGGCGCGCGACGAGCATCCGGCGGTGCTGGCCCTGCTCGCCGCGCTCGACGACGCCGACACGCGGCTCACGGTGAGCACCGAGCGCGCGATGAACCGCGCCCTGGGCGGCAGCTGCACGGTGCCGGTCGGCGCCTGGTGCATGCGCAGCGACCACGGCTTGCACCTGCGCGGCCTCGTCGGCGACGCGGCCAGCGGCCAGCTGCTGCACGCCGAAGGCAGCGCGCCGGCGGATAAGGCCGAGGCACTCGGTCGACAGGTGGCGCAGGCGTTGCTCGCGCAAGGGGCGGGCAAACTGCTGGGGACGTGAGCCGACGCTGTCACGCTCCTGCAGTCCATGCGGCAGCGACCCACGGCGGGCAGTGCCCGCCACCGCCCATGCGGGGGAGCGGCGGGCGGTGCCCGCCGTGCCACTCCCCATCCGGCGCTCAGAAGCTGTACACGAGATTCGTCGTGGTCAGCGTGTCGGTCTGCTTCACGCCCGGCTGCACGTCGCTGTTGTAGCGGACCTGGAAGCCCACTTTCAGGGCCAGCTTCTTGGTCATGCTGACGGCCAGGCCGGCGTCGTTCTGGATGTAGGTGTTCTTGGAGCCCGCTTCGGTGAGGAACGTGTCCTCGAAGGCGGTGTTGGCGCTCAGCTTGAACTTGTAGTTGACCAGGCCGCGGGCCACCACTTCGCCTTCGGTGGGCTGGCGCTGGGCGACCAGCACGTTGCCGACCAGCACCTGGGTGTCGGCGGGACGGTAGCGCTTGTAGCCGGGGCCGATTTCGAACGACAGCTCGTTGCGCTCGTCCTTCAGCGCGATATAGCCGTAGCCCAGCGAGACCGTGCCCTGCCACAGGTTGGCGCCGAAGTCGTCGTGCTCGTAGCGGGCCGCGCCGACGATGTAGCTGCGCGTGTCGAGCTTGAGGCCGACCGAGGCGCCGGCATCGTAACGGTTGGCGGTGGTGTTGAACTGCTCGATCGTGTTGCCATTGGTGTCGACGATCTTCTGCTCGCTCTTGGAGCGCAGCGCGTCAACGAAGAAGTTGTTCTTCCACTGGTCGTTTTCCTGGCTCAGGCCCAGTTTGGCGTTGATGTTCTCCGAGCGCGAGTTGCCGGTGGACGAGGCGAAACCGAATTCGCCCGAACCGCTCCAGCCGCCGCGATTTTCCGTGTCCTGGGCGTGGGCGGCGAAGCTGGCGAAACCGGCCAGCAGCAGGCCGCCGATCAGGGTCTTGTTCATTGCCGAATATCCGTTTGTTAAAGTTTGGTAACAGCGTACCTTAGCCAGCCGTCTTGAACTCGCAGTGAATGCGCCGGCCCGCCGTGCGACTTGCAGCCATCCACGGCCGCCACCATGCTAGGACGTGCCCCGCCCGAGACGTGCCGAATGGATCGCTACGAACGGATATTGACGCTGCATCGCCTGCTGAAATCGGCGCACTATCCGGTGCCGTTGTCGCGCCTGATGGGCGAACTGGAATGCTCGCGCGCCACGCTGTATCGCGACGTGGCGTTCCTGCGCGATGCGCTGGGCGCGCCGATCGAGAGCGCCGGCACCGACCAGGCGGCATTCCGCTACGAAGCCGGCGAAGGCGAGAAGTTCGAGCTGCCCGGCCTGTGGCTGACCTCCGACGAGCTGGCCTCGCTGCTGGCGCTCAACGAACTGATCAGCCGCTCCGGCCCCGGCGTGCTCGCCGGCACGCTGGCGCCGTTCAAGGCGCGCATCGAGGGCCTGCTGTCGCACCAGGGAAGCGGCAAGGCGCTGCCGATCGAGCGCATCCGGGTGATTCCGTGGGGCGAGCGCAAGCTCGACCAGCAAGTGTTCCGCGTGGTCGCCGGCGCGGTGCTCGAACGGCGCCAGCTGCGCTTCCGCTACCGCGCACGCACCACCAATGCCGACAGCCGCCGGCTGGTCTCCCCGCAGCGGCTGACCCACTACCGCGACAACTGGTACCTCGACGTGTGGGACCACGACCGCGAGGCGCTGCGCAGTTTCGCGGTGGACCGCATCGCCGAGGCGCAGGCGCAGGACGCGCCCGCCCGCGACGTCACCGACAGCGAGCTCAACGAACTGCTCGCCTCCAGCTACGGCATTTTCGCCGGCAAGCCCAAGGCCTGGGCCACGATCCGCTTCTCCGCCCACGCCGCGCGCTGGGTTTCCGACGAGCACTGGCATTCGCAGCAGCAGGGCGAATGGCTGAGCGACGGCCGCTACGAGCTGAAGCTGCCCTACTCCAACTCGAAAGAGTTGTTGATGGACGTGCTCAAGTACGGCCCCGACGCGGAAGTGGTCGCCCCGCTGCCGCTGCGCGAGGAGATGAAGATCCTGCTGCGGCTGGCGCTGTCAGGCTATGCCTGACTGCCGGGAATAGGGAATGGGGAATAGGGAAAGCAGGGGGTCGCGGAACGCCGTTGCTCTTCCTATTCCCCATTCCCCATTCCCTATTCCCTATTCCCAGCTCTAGAACGGCCAAAACTTCGGGATCAACCACATCGACAGCGCGCAGAAGATGGCGATCAGCGGGATGCCGACCTTCATGAAGTCGGTGAAGCGGTAGCCGCCGGCGTAGTAGACCATGGTGTTGGTGGGGTAGCCGACCGGGGTGGCGAACGAGGTGGCGGCGGCGAAGGCGACCGCGACGACGAACGGGCGCGGGTCCACGTGCATGGCGTGGGCCACCGACACGGCGATGCCCACCATCAGCACCACCGAGGGGTTGTGGCCCATCAGTTCGGTGAGCAGGGCGGTCAGCAGGTAGACCATCAGCAGGCCGGCCAGCGGGCCGTGGTCGCCGACCACGCCCAGCCCCATCTGCACCAGCGTTTCCGACAGGCCGCTGCGCTCGATCGCGATGCCCAGCGGCAGGATCGCGCCGAGCAGGATGATGATCTTCCAGTCCACGCCCTCGTAGACGTCCTTGCGGCCGAAGCAGCCGGTGAGCGCCATCGCCACCGCGCCGCAGATCGCCGCGATCGGGATCGGCAGCCAGTGCAGGCCGGAGGCCACCACCACGCCGACCATGATCGCGGCGGCATACAACGCCTTGCGCGGGGTGCGGTGGGCTTCCTCGCGCTCGCTCAGCACGATGAAGGCCTCGTCGTTGCGCAGGTTGGACAACGCCTCGTCGTCGACCAGCACCAGCAGCACGTCGCCCACCGCCAGGCTGACGTCGCTGAGCTTGTCGCGCAGCAGCTGGCCGCGCCGGTGGATCGCCAGCGCCACCGCGTCGTAGCGCCAGTGCAGGCCGGTTTCCTCCAGCTGGCGGCCTTCCATCGGGCTGGCCGGCGCGATCATCAGCTCCACCATCACCCGCGAGCGGGCATCGCCGGTGGCGTAGCGGCGGTCCGGCGCGTTGCGCAGGCCGGCGCGGCGCTGGAAATCCTCGATCTTCCCCCAGTCGCCGCGCACCAGCAGCACGTCGCCGACGGCGATCTCCTGGCTGCGCGGCGACCACATGCGCCGCTCGCCGCGCAGCAGCTCCAGCGGGTAGACGCCGTAACGCTCGCCCAGCTTCGCATCGGCGATGCTGCCGCCGACCAGCGCGGACTGCTCGGTCACCTCCAGCTCGGTGACGTACTTGCCGATCTCCTCCTGCACCGGCAGCTGGGTGTCGATCTCGCGCGGCAGCAGCCAGCGGCCGACCAGCATCAGGTAGACAATGCCGACCACCGCCAGGATCACGCCCATGCGGGTGAACTCGAACACGCCGAACGCCTCCATCCCGTGCTTCTGCGCCAGCGTGTCGGCGAGCAGGTTGGAGGAGGTGCCGATCAGCGTGCACACGCCGCCCATCTGCGCGGCGTAGGCCATCGGCATCAGCACGCGGCCGGGCGAGGTGTGTGTGCGCTGGCACACGCGCAGCGCCAGCGGCAGGAAGGTGGCCACCAGCGCAATGTTCTTGACGAAGGCGCCCAGCGGCGCGATCGCCAGCATCAGCGCCAGGGTCAGCACCCACGGCCGCTTGATCCGCATCAGCCAGCGGCTCAGCGGATCGAGCGCGCCGGAGCGCTCGATGCCCAGGCTGAGCGCGAACATCGCCGCCACCGTCACCGTCGCCTCGTTGCTGAAGCCGCTGAGCGCCTCCACCGGCGTGACGATGCCCAGGATCACCAGCGTCGCCAGCACCAGCAGCGCGATCAGGTCGATGCGCAGCTTCTCGCTGGCGAACAGCGCCATCGCCAGCACGATCACCGCGACCGTGGCCCATGCCTGCCAGTTCATGCAGCGCGCCTCGGCGCGGGCAGGCGGGCGGGGCGGGGCGTCGCGGTGGGTCGGGATGGGGCCATGCAGGTTTCCGTGGAGTGTCGCCGTCGGCTTGCCGCCACGGCCCCGGTCATACTAACCCGCGCAGCTGTTCGCCCGCCGTCGCTGCCGGCTGGCCGCGGCGGCATCGACGATTCGTGATTGAATGTCGGCATGAATACCCACGAACCCGACGCGCCAGGCGAGCCACAAGAACCAGCCGGCGAGCGCCAGCCCACCGTGGCGCTGGCGCTCGGCGCCGGCGGCGCCAAGGGGCTGGCGCACATCGGCGTGATCGAGGAAATCGAGGCGCAGGGTTTTCGCATCGTGGCGATCGCCGGCAGCTCGATGGGCGCGCTGATCGGCGGCATCCACGCGATGGGCAAGCTCGACGTCTACCGCGACTGGGTGAGCGCGCTGGCCCGTTTCGACGTGCTGCGACTGGTCGACTGGTCCTTTTCCGGCGGCGGCCTGATCAAGGGCGAGAAGATCATCGGCACGCTGCGCGGGCTGATCGGCGACACCCTGATCGAGGAGCTGCCGCTGGCGTTCACCGCGGTGGCCACCGACCTCGACCGCGGCCGCGAGGTATGGCTGGGCCGCGGCAACCTGTTCGAGGCCATCCGCGCCTCGATCGCCGTGCCGACCGTGTTCCGCCCGCACCACCTCAACGGCCACCGCATGGTCGACGGCGCCCTGCTCAACCCGGTGCCGGTCACGCCGCTGATCGGGGTGGAGGCGGATTATCTGTTCGCCGTCAGCGTGGACGGCCCGGTCGAGGCGGCCGTCGCGCCGGTGGAGGAGAGCGCCACCGGACAGGACCCTAGCTATCGCCACCGCATCGGCGAGTTCATCAGCCGGCTGATGCCGCGCAGCGAGGAACCGCCGCGCGAGCCCGGTACCTTCGACACGCTGAACCAGGCGATGGACCTGATGCAGGCCAACCTGGCGCGGCTGCGCCTGGCCGCGTACGAGCCGGACCTGCTGATCACCCTGCCGCGCAACATCGCCAGCGTCTACGAGTTCTACCGCGCCCGCGAACTGATCGAGCGCGGTCGCCTGCAGACGCGCAAGGCGCTGGCCGAGTGGCCGCGCACGGGCACGCCGCTGCGCGCGACTTGAGCGGGCCGCACGGCACTTCGACTTCCCCGCTGCGCAAGGGCGGGGCCATGCTCAAGGCGGTCAGCGCGGCCCGTGCGTGTGCAGCCAGTGCTGCAGGTAGTCGCGCAGCACGAGGGCACCGTTGTGCTCCTCGTCGCGGGCGCTGTAGATCAGGGTGACCGGGTGCCGCGCGGAGCGCTCGGCCAGCGGTTGCCAGTATTCGGCCAGCTCGTCGAGTTCGCTGGCGTAGCGGTGGCGGAAGCCGTCCCAGCGCGCCGGATCGTGGCCGAACCATTTGCGCAGCGCCGTGGTCGGCGCCAGTTCCTTGGCCCACTGGTCCAGCGGCACATCTTCCTTCTTCATGCCGCGCGGCCACAGCCGCTCCACCAGCACGCGATAACCATCCTCCCTGGCGGGCGCTTCGTACGCACGCTTGATCGCGAGGGCCATGGCGTTCTCCTGCAATGAAACAGGACAAGCATACGACCGCCGCGGCGACACCGCGTGATCGAGGTCAGAGTTCCTCGACTTCGGTCACCTTGCCCCGGCGCATCAGCCACGCCACGCCACGCAGGTCGGCCAGGCCGACCCACAGCCGGTCCAGCATGCCGTACTTGGACACGCCGGCGGTGCGCGGGCGATGGCCCACCGGCACGCTGGTGCTCCGGAAGCCGGCGCGCTTGACCAGCGCCGGCAGGTAGCGGTGCATGTGGTCGAAGTAGGGCAGGCGCAGGAACACCTCGCGCTCGAACAGCTTCAGGCCGCAGCCGGTGTCCGGCGTGGCGTCGCGCAGCATGCGCGAGCGCACCGCGTTGGCGACCTTCGAGGAGATGCGCTTGTTGAAACTGTCGCGGCGGGTGGTGCGCCAGCCGGCGAACAGCTTCACCTCGGCCGCCGCCGCGTCGCGCGCGGCGAGCAGCTTCGGGATGTCGGCCGGATCGTTCTGGCCGTCGCCGTCCAGCGTGGCGATCCAGCTGCCGCGCGCCGCGCGCACGCCGTTCCACACCGCCGTGCTCTGGCCGCTGCGGGTGACGTGATGCAGCACGCGCAACTCGGGATGCTGCGCCTTCTGCGCTTCGAGCACGGCGCGACTGTCGTCGGACGAATCGTCGTCGACGTAGATCACTTCGTAGTCGGCCGTGCCACGCAAGGCAGCCGCGATTTCGGCCAGCAGCGGCGGGATGTTGTCGCGCTCGTTGAACACGGGGACGACGACGGAAAGTTGCGGCATGGGGCTGGCCTTTCAGCGGAAACGGGCACCGCGGACGGCGGCGAACGCGCAGTTTAATGCCTGCCGGCACGGACCGTCGGCACCGGATACGAAAACCGGGTGTAATGAAATCCGCGTCCACCGGGTCATCTACCGCAGCCGGAATTGTCCGGCATCCACGGGAGAGACCCATGCAAGCCCAGACCATCCTCAGCTCCGCCTTGCTCAGCCTGCTCGCCGCCGGCGCGCTCGGCGCCGCCACGACCGCCCACGCCGCCGACAAGATGGCCGCCAGCGCCACGCAGAAGTGCTACGGCGTCAACGCCGCGATGAAGAACGACTGCCAGTCCCCGGGCCATTCCTGCGCGGGCCAGGACAGCAAGGCGCGCGATCCGCAGGCCTTCGTGGCGGTACCCGCCGGCCTGTGCGCCAAGCTCGATGGCGGTTCGCTGCAGGCCCACGACGCCATGTCGCACGACGCCATGATGAAGAAGAGCTGACAGCCGTGCCCCCGTCACGCCCCGTGCGTGCGCAGCCGATCCCGACGAGTGTCGGGATCGGGCTGCGGCCGGCGCACGTCGCGCACGTGCTGCACCACCGGCCCGCCGTGCCGTTCTTCGAGCTGCACAGCGAGAATCTGTTCTGCGCCGGCGGCGCGCTGTGGGACGCGTTAGACGCGCTGCGCCGCGACTACCCGGTGAGCCTGCACGGCGTGGGCCTGTCGCTGGGTTCGGCCGAGCCGCTCGATCCCGCCCACCTCGCCGCGCTGCGCGCGCTGGTGCAACGCGCCGAACCCGCGCTGGTATCCGAGCACGTGTGCTGGGGCGCCATCGGCGGGCGCCACTACAACGACCTGCTGCCGCTGCCGTACACCGAGGAAGCGCTGGAGCTGATGGTGGCGCGCGTGGGCCAGTTGCAGGAAACGCTGGGCCGCCGCGTGCTGGTGGAGAACGTCTCCAGCTACATCCATTTCAGCCACTCGACGCTGAGCGAGTGGGAGTTCCTTGCCGCACTCGCCGCGCGCAGCGGCTGCGGCCTGCTGCTGGACGTCAACAACGTCTACGTCAACAGCGTCAACCACGGCTTCGACGCGCAACGCTTCATCGACGGCATCCCCGCCGCCGCGGTGGGCGAACT
Source organism: Rhodanobacter sp. UC4438_H5 (assembly GCF_052978405.1). NCBI lineage: Bacteria > Pseudomonadati > Pseudomonadota > Gammaproteobacteria > Lysobacterales > Rhodanobacteraceae > Rhodanobacter > Rhodanobacter sp. UC4438_H5. The sequence continues at coordinate 3,059,091 of NZ_CM129672.1, read as the reverse complement.
GCACCTGGCCGGCTTCACCCGCAAGCAGGGGCTGGGCGGCGAACTGCTGATCGACTCGCACGACCAGCGCGTCGATGCCGCCGTGTGGGCGCTGTACGGCTACACGCTGGCCCGCCTCGGCGCGAAACCCACCCTGATCGAATGGGACCAGCACTTGCCCGATTTCGCCGTGCTGGAAGACGAGGCGCGGCTCGCCACGGAGCATCTCGATGTCGTCGCCGCCCTCGCTGCGTGAGCTGCAGCACGCGTTCGCCGGCGCCATCGTGGACGGCGTGGCGCCCTCGCTGGAACCGTGGATCGCCACGCGCGGCATCGCGCCCGCCGCCCGCCTGCGCATCTATCGGAACGCCAACCTCGCGATCCACGTCGACGCGCTGGCCACCAGTTTCCCCGCGCTGCAACACCTGCTCGGCGAGGACTGCTTCGACGGCCTCGCCACCCGCCACGCCGCTTTCCGCGGCAACCGCAGCGGCAACCTGCAGGATTACGGCGCCGACTTCGCCGCGTTCGTGGCCGCGCAGCCGGAAACCGCGCCGTGGCCCTGGCTGGGTGACGTGGCGCGGCTGGAATGGCTGCGCCAGGAAGTCGCGCTGGCCGCCGATGCCACGCCCGCCGATGCCGCAGCCCTGGTCGCTGCGCTGGCCGACGCGGACCACCCGCCGCGGCTGCGGCCGTGCGTGCGCGCGCTGTCCTGCGCCTGGGCGGTGCTCGACCTGTGGCGTTGCGCGCAGGCGCCGGAACACGACGCCATCGACCCCGCCGTGCCGCAATCCGTCTTGCTGTGGCGCGAAGGCAGCCAGGTCGCGATGCGCGCCATCGCACCTGCGCAGGCCGCGTTCGTGGACGCGCTGCGGCATGAGTCATCGCTCGACCTGGCGCTCGCCGCCGCACAGCTGATCGACCCGCAGGCGCCGCCCGAAACCCTGCTGCGCCCCCTGCTCGAACACGCGCTGCTCGCCGCGTGATCCGTCATCCACTCATCCGGGAATCGTCCACATGAACACCGCCGTCGCCATCGCCCGCTGGTCGCGTCTCACCGCGCAACTCGCGGTGCTCACCCCGCTCGCCCTGCTGCTGTTCCGCGTGTTCGTGGCGCTCGCGTTCTGGCGCGCCGGCACGGTGAAATGGGATGACCCCAGCGGCACGGCCTACCTGTTCGACAACGAATACCAGGTGCCCCTGCTCGCCCCTGCGCTGGCCGCCACGCTCGCCACCTGGACCGAACTGGTGCTGCCGTGGTTCCTCGCGCTGGGCCTCGGCACCCGCGTGGTCGCCGCCGTGCTGTTCGTCTACAACATCGTCGCGGTGGTCTCCTACCCGGCACTGTGGCCGAACGGCCTCTGGCACGGACTGATCGGCGGCGACTTCAATGACCACAAGGCCTGGGGGTTGATGCTGCTGGCCCTGGTGGCGCTTGGGGCAGGGCGGATCTCGGGGGACGCCGTGATGAGCCGGTTGTTTCGGTGACGGGGAGTCCCCTGCCCGTCGTGTCAGCGCGGACGAAAGGGCATGGACGCCAGCCGGTCGCCGCGAGTCCTTGTGATCAGGTGCCTGGAAGACTCAGGGTGCCAACCGGCCCGGCGCCTCGTTGACCGCGCGGCGCTGCGCAGTCTGCGCGCTGCCCTCTCCATCGATCGCCACCCGCCAGTGGCGTGCCACCGCGTCGAACGGGCGTGCGCCGCCACGGTCGGTGAGCATCACCAGGGTGCCGTGTTGCAGCGGCACGATGCGGCCATGCCAGCCGTCACGCTGGAAGTCGCTGGCCTTGGCCACTTGCTTGTGCGGCAGGTAGAGCACGGCGACCGGGGTGCCGCCGACGCGGCTGACCAGGTGCACGGTCTTGTAGGGGCCGACCGGGCAGTCGTGCACGTAGGTGACGTCGACGGGGGCGGGGCCGCGCAGGCTGACGCCGCGCACGGCGAAGCCGGCGGCGATGGCGGGCGTACCGATGGGCTGGACGAGGTCGAGCGAGTGGATTTCGTCGGGCATGTGCGCGACGGCGAGCGCAGGCAGCGAGCGCGCATCCATCCGCTTCCAGCCGTAGCCGCCGAGGCCGAGCGCGAGCAGCAGCGAGGCGGCCAGCGCGAACGCCAGCTGGCGGCGACGGGTCTGCCGGTGGCGCTCGCCGGTGGCCTGGGCCAGCAGCACGCGCTCGGCGAGGCCTTCGGGCACGGACACCTCGAGCGCGGCGTGCAGTTCGCGCTCGAAGGCCTGGGCGCGCTCCCACGCGGCGGCGCAGGCGGGGCAGCTGTCGCGATGGGCGAGCAGTTCGGCAGCGCGCGAGTGCGGTTCGGCGCCGAGGCGGCGGCGGAACTCAAGGCAATCCATGCTGCGCCTCCGGGCGGCCGCCCTGCAGGATGGATTTCAGCTTCTGCCGGGCGCGGAACAACTGGGTCATCACCGCGCCGGGCTGTTGGTCCAGCTCGGCGGCGATCTCGTCGCAACTCATGCCGCCCAGCACCTGCAGCAGCAGCGGTTCGCGGTACTTGTGCGGCAATCGGGACATGGCTTCACGCAGTTCGGCGGCATCGCCGTGGCGCTCGGGGCTGGCCCAGGCGGCGTCCTCGGCGAGGTTGTCTTCCAGCTCGACGGTATCCGGCGTCTTGCGCTCATGCAGGCGCGCGTTCTCGCGACGCAGGATGGTCAGCAGCCACGGCTTGGCGGACTCGGCCTCGCGCAGCGCGTCGAGGCTTTTCCACGCGCGCAACAAGGTCTCCTGCACCAGATCCTGGGCCAGCGCATCCTGCCCGCACAACCAGTAGGCGAAGCGGTACAGGTCGCCGGCATGCGCGCGGGTCAGCGCCTCGAATTGACGTTGTCGGGAACTCACTGCCAGATAGACCGGCCCGGAGCGTTTCATCTTTCACCAAGGTCAGCGGATCTTGCCGAGGATGCCGTCGAGTTCGTCGTTGCTGTGGTAGTGGATCACCAGCTTGCCGCGGCCGCCCTTGCCCTGGGCCAGCTCGACGCGGGTGGCGAAGCGCTCGCCCAGTTCGCGCTCCAGCGCGCTGATGTTGGGATCGCGCGCGGGCGCGTGGCGGGCCTTGCCCTTCGGCGCGGTCTGCGCGCGGCGGGCGGCCTCCTCCAGCTCGCGCACGCTCCAGCCGAGGGTGACGGCCTGGCGCGCCAGCGGCACGGCGATGGACTCGTCCAGGGTCAGCAGGCAGCGGGCGTGGCCCATCTCCAGCTTGCCGTCGTCGAGCAGTTTCTTGATCGCCTCGGGCAGCTCGGTGAGCCGCAGCAGGTTGGACACCGCGGCGCGCGAGCGCCCCACCGCGTCGGCGGCCTGCTGGTGGGTGAGTTCGAAATCCTCGATCAGGCGCTTGAGCGCATCGGCTTCTTCCAGCGGGGTGAGGTCCTGGCGCTGGATGTTCTCGATCAGCGCCATCGCCGGCACGGCCTGCTCGGCCACCTGCTTGATCAGCGCCGGGATCTCGCCCAGCTGCGCGCGCTGCGCGGCGCGCCAGCGGCGTTCGCCGGCGATCAGTTCGTAGCGGTGCTTGCCGATCTCGCGCACCACCACCGGCTGGATCAGGCCCTGCGCCTTGATCGAGGCAGCCAGCTCGTCCAGCGCCTCGTCGTTCCAGTGGCGCCGCGGCTGGTATTTGCCGGGCTGGATTTGCTGGATCGGCAGCGTGCGCAGCTCACCCTCCTGCGCCAGTACCGACGGCGTGCCTTCGCCGTCGCCGCCGAGCAGGGCGTCCAGCCCGCGTCCCAATCCACGTTTTTTCGCTGCTGCCATGCCTCAGTCCTGATGATTGGCGGCGGGTGCCTTGAGCAGCACGCCGTTGTGGTCGCCATGCGCGGCGGAGTCGGCCTCGTCGGCCGGCTCGGCGCGCGGCGGCAGCCCGCGTTCGCGCCGGATCACCTCGCCGGCCAGGCCGATGTAGGCGATCGCGCCACGCGAGCTGCGGTCGTACAGGTGGATCGGCTGGCCGTGGCTCGGCGCCTCGGCCAGGCGCACGTTGCGTGGGATGATCGAGCGCAGCACCTTGTCGCCGAAGTGCTGGGTGAGCTGGGCGGAGACCTCGTTGCCGAGGTTGTTGCGCACGTCGTACATGGTGCGCAGCAGGCCCTCGATCTCCAGTTTCGGATTGAGCCGGTGGCGCACCGCCTTGACCGTGTCGAGCAGGCTGGACAGGCCCTCCAGCGCGAAGTACTCGCACTGCACCGGGATCAGCACGCCGTCGGCGGCGGTCAGCGCGTTGAGGGTGAGCAGGTTGAGCGAGGGCGGGCAGTCGATCAGGATGGTGTGGTACTTGTCCGCGACCTTGGCCAGCACGTCCTTCAAGCGGTGCTCGCGGGCCAGCGCGTCCATCAGTTTCAGCTCGGCGGCGGTGAGGTCGCCGTTGCCCGGCAGCACGTCGTAGTGCGCCTCGGTGGGCACGATCGCCGCGCTGATCTCCACCTCTTCCAGCAGTACCTCGCAGCCGCTCGGGCCGATCTGGCGCTTGTCGATGCCCGAGGCCATGGTGGCGTTGCCCTGCGGATCGAGATCCACCAGCAATACCTTGCGCTTGGCCGCCGCAAGCGCAGCGGCCAGGTTGACGGCCGTGGTGGTCTTGCCGACGCCGCCCTTCTGGTTGGCGACAGCGATGATGCGGGCCATGGATCGAAGGCATTCCGTTCGCGAAGGACGGCTAGATTAGCATTGCCGCCCGGGCTTGCCTGCCCCGGCCGGACCGCTCTGCCGCCGGTGGCGGCGGGGATCACGCTGCTGGGCGATCCGGGCTCAGTCGCCGATCCGCGCGCCGCTGGCGCCATCGAACAGGTGCAGGTACGGGTGCGACAGGCCCAGCGCGACCAGGCTGCCGGGCTCGGGCAGGGGGCGTGGCGGTACCCGCGCCACCAGCACCTGGTCGCCGAAGCGCAGGTTCAGGAAGACCTCGTTGCCCACCGGCTCGACCACCTCCAGTCGCGCCTGCAAGGCCGCACCGGCGGGGTCCGGCTGCAGGTGTTCCGGGCGCACGCCCAGCACCACCTCGCGATCGCACCAGGCCGCCCAGGCGGGATCGGGCAGAAGGTCGCCCAGCACCAGCTCGCCCGCGGCGCAGGCCAGCCGCCAGCCCTCGTGCCGGCGCAGCGTGCCGCGGAGCAGGTTCATCGCCGGGCTGCCGAGGAAGCCGGCCACGAACATGTTGGCGGGCCGGTCGTACAGCGCCATCGGCGTGTCGATCTGCTGGATCACGCCGCCATCCAGCACCACGATGCGCTGGCCCAGGGTCATCGCCTCGATCTGGTCGTGGGTCACGTAGATCATGGTGGCACCGAGCTGGCGGTGGAGCCGGGCGATCTCCACCCGCATCGACAGGCGCAGCCTCGCGTCGAGGTTGGACAGCGGCTCGTCGAGCAGGAACACCTGCGGCTCGCGCACCAGCGCGCGGCCCAGCGCCACCCGCTGGCGCTGGCCGCCGGACAAGGCGGCCGGGCGCGCCGCCAGCCGCGACTGCAACCCCAGCGACTCGGCCACTACCGCCACCTTCTGCGCGATCTCGGCCCGCGGCCTGCCGCGCAGCTTCAGCCCGAAGCCCAGGTTCTCGGCCACCGTCATGTGCGGGTACAGCGCGTAGTTCTGGAACACCATCGCGATGTCGCGGTCCTTCGGCGCCACCTCGTTCACCACGCGGCCGCCGATGCGCAGCGTGCCGTCGCTGATCGGTTCCAGCCCGGCGATCATGCGCAGCAAGGTCGTCTTGCCGCAGCCGGACGGCCCGACCAGCACCAGCAATTCGCCGTCGGCCACGGTGAAGCTGGCGCCGGCCACCGCGACGTGGCCGTCGGGGTAGACCTTGCGCAGGCGATCGAGTTGAACCTCGGCCATCGGCATCTCCACAGCGGTGGCCGGCTCGGCCGCGGCGCCGGCGCTTCGCAGGCCGGCGGGCATTGGGCTATTCTGCCCATGTAAGCGTTTACATCAAAGCGCGGGCCTCAGAGCTTGTGAAGAAAACCACTTCCTGTGGTTTTCTTCTATCGCGAGTCCGGTACACGCCCGGACTCGCTCACGCGAATCAGGCACTTGCGTGCCCGATCCGCGTCCGGCCATCCATGGCCGGGCTTCGAGGTTGAAAAAGCACAACCTCTCAGGGAACCCCATGACCGCACCCCGATTCGTTTTTCCCGACGGTTTCCATTGGGGCGCCGCCACTTCCGCTTACCAGATCGAAGGCTCGCCGCTGGCCGACGGCGCCGGCCCCAGCATCTGGCAGCGCTTCGCGCATACGCCCGGGATGATGGCCAACGGCGACACCGGCGACGTCGCCTGCGACCACTACCGCCGTTACCGTCAAGACGTGCAGCTGATGAAGGCGCTGGGCCTCGATGGCTACCGCTTCAGCATCAACTGGGCGCGCGTGCTTCCCGAGGGCACCGGCCGGGTCAATCCGAAGGGGCTGGACTTCTACTCGCGGCTGGTCGACGAGCTGCTGGAACACGGCATCGCGCCGAACGCCACGCTGTTCCACTGGGACCTGCCGGCGGCGCTGGACGACCGCGGCGGCTGGCTCAACCGCGACAGCGCGCACTGGTTCGCCGAGTACGCCGAGGTCATGTTCAAGGCGCTGGACGACCGCGTGCCGCGCTGGTCCACGCTCAACGAACCCTGGGTGGTCACCGACGGCGGCTACCTGCACGGCGCGCTGGCGCCCGGACACCGCAACAAGTACGAGGCGCCGATCGCCGCGCACAACCTGATGCGCGCCAGTGGCGCCGGCATCCAGGCCTACCGCGCGCACGGCAGGCACGAGATCGGCGTGGTGTTCAACATCGAGCCGAAATACCCGTATTCCGAAGGCGCCGAAGACATGGCCGCCACCGCGCGCGCGCACGCCTACATGAACCGGCAGTTCGCCGACCCCGCGCTGCTGGGCAGCTATCCGGAGCAGCTCAAGGAGATCTTCGGCGCCGCATGGCCGGATTTCCCGGCAGAGGATTTCGCGCTGACCCGCCAGCGCGTCGATTTCGTCGGCATCAACTACTACACGCGCGCGGTGGTCCGGCACGACCCGGACGCGTATCCGCTGCGCGCGGTGTCGGTGCGCCAACCCAACCGCACCCACACCGAAACGGGCTGGGAGGTCTACGCGCAGGGGCTGACTGACACCCTGGTCTGGTTCAAGCAGCGCTACGGCGACATCCCGCTGTACATCACCGAGAACGGCTCCGCCTTCTACGACCCGCCGGTCGCCGAAGGCGCCACCGTGGACGACCCGCTGCGCTGCGACTACCTGCGCAAGCACTTGCGCGCGCTGCATGCCGCGATCGCCGCAGGGGTGAACGTGCAGGGCTATTACGCCTGGTCGCTGCTGGACAACCTGGAGTGGTCGCTGGGCTACGCCAAGCGCTTCGGCCTCTACCACGTCGACTTCGCCACCCAGCAGCGCACGGCCAAGGCCAGCGCCAGGCTGTATGCGCAGATTATCGAGAGCAACGGCGCGGTGCTGGATCTGTAGGAGCGCACCCTGTGCGCGATGCCTTTGTGCAGCGTGACGAAGAGCATCGCGCACAGGGTGCGCTCCTACAACAACCGTGGTGGCGTAGGGCGGGCACTGCCCGCCGCTCTCGCGATCTCGGACAAAGACCGGCGGGCACTGCCCGCCCTACCCGCGGCCGAGCACCAGCAGGTGGCGTTCAGCGGGCAAGCCGGGCACATGGAGTTCGTGCGTGGCGCGCACGACGAAGCCGTCCGGGATCCCCGCCAACTCGTCGTCCGGCAGCTTCCCCTTCATCGCCAGCCAGGTCCCTTGCGGTGCCAGCAGGTGGCCGCCCCAGGCCAGCATGTCGGCAAGGCTGGCGAAGGCGCGCGCGGTGATGCAGTCGAACTGGCCGGCGACGTCTTCCACCCGTGCCTGTTCGGCGCGCACGCCCTCCAGTTTCAGGCTGCGGATCGCCTCGCGCAGGAAGCGCACCTTCTTGCCGTTGGAGTCCACCAGCAGGATCTGCCGGCCCGGCGCGGCGATCGCCAGCACGATGCCGGGCAGGCCGGGGCCGGTGCCGAGGTCGGCCAGGCTGTGGCCCTGCACGAACGGCAGGATCGCCACCGAATCGAGCAGGTGGCGGGTCACCATCTCGGTCGGTTCGCGCACCGCGGTGAGGTTGTAGGCGCCGTTCCAGCGTTCGAGCAGGGCGAGATAGTCGAGCAGGCGCGGCACCGCATCGGCAGGCAGTTGCAGGCCCAGCGCGGCAATGCCCTGTTCGAGTTGTGCCTGCAAGGCGTCGCGCGCGGCCATCGGCCATCAGTCCTGTGGGAAAGCGGTCGGCAAGTATCCCGGCAAGCCCGCCGCAACGCCAGCAGCCGGGGCAAAAGAAAGCCCGCCGAAGCGGGCTCGAAGTGGAGCAAATCCCCTGCGGCGCGGCGCTCTGCGGGCGCCTGGCGCGATGCGATGCTCAGGCGGCGTCGAGATCGACCCGGGTGACCATCATGCCGCGCTCGCGCAGCACGTGATTCAACGATTGCTTGACCCGCGCGCCCAGATCGCGCCGATCGACCGCCTCGGTGGCGGGTTCGTCACGCAGCGCGGCTTGCGCGCCATGGCGGATCAGCTGGTCGACCTGCTCGAACACGGCGTCGGCGCGTTCCGGCTCCAGCACCTGCCAGTACACCGTGCCGCGCACGTCGCGCGGCCCCAGCGGCGCCTGCAGCTGCAGGGTCTGGCCGGACAGATTGATCTTGTGCGCGACCCGGTCGAGCAGCGGCAGCACCAGGTGCGTGCCGGCCGGCAGCAGCCGGCGCGGCTTGCCATGACGGTAGATGCTGTAGACCAGACCCTCCGGCACGCGCCGCACGGCGCTGGCGAGCAGCACGGCGAGCAAGGCAACGATGAGGGTGGACAGCATGGTCATGGTCGTAAAATCAGTAACTTGAGATTGGTTTATTCGTCTGATACTGGAACTGAAGGATACAATCGATTGACTCTGTGTGACTTAACCGCGGTTTAACGCGCGGATGAATCTTTAACAAGACGCCGAAAACAAGTCAAGAGCGCGTCGTCGGATCGGTGAAGCTGTCGACGACACGGGAGGACACGAACGGCCGCGCTGCGTCAGTTTTCACTCCGGTTCGGTCGCGCGCGGCCCGCTTTTCCTCCTGCCCCGGGAATCAAGCATCGAACTTGCCAAAACACGGGGTATCCGCAGCCAAGGCGCGGGGGCGTGGCGTCCGTCACGTTCGAGGGGGCGGCCGATCGGCCACGCCGGCCCGTCGGCGCCGCATACCGTTGCCGTGGCGCAGCAAGGGAGTGCCTGGATCGGCAAGCGGGCCGCTCTGGCGTTTCGCCGGGATTTCCCGCCGGGCTGCCGCCTGCGCGCTGCTGCGATGCAGCACAGGTCGCCGCAACAAGCCCTTTACAAGTCCGCATGAAAACGTTTACGTTGGCGCCACCCAAGGGTTGGCGAACCCGGCGGAAACATTCCCATGGCGGCAGCAACCATCAAAGACGTGGCGCGCGAGGCCCGGGTGTCGGTGGCTTCAGTGTCGCGCGCGCTCAATGGCGGCGGCGGCGTCACCGCGGCCACCAGCGCGCGCATCCACGCCGCCGCCGAGCGCCTGCAGTACATCCCGCATGCAGCGGCGCGCATGCTGATCACCCGCCGCACGCACACTGTCGGCGCCCTGCTGCCCGACCTGTACGGCGAGTTCTTTTCCGAGTTGATCCGCGGCATCGACCTGGCGGCGCGTGCGCGCGGCCTGCACCTGCTGGTATCCAGCTCGCACGGTGGCGCGACCGAAGCGGCGGCGGCGGTGCGCTCGATGCAGGGTCGCGTCGACGGCCTGCTGATCCTGTCCGAACGGGTCGACACGGCGTTCCTGCGCGCCAACCTGCCCAAGGCGCTGCCGGTGGTGCTGCTCAACAGCGCGGTGAGCGGGCCGGCGTTCCACGTGATCAACATCGACAACCACGGCGGCGCGGTGGCGATGGTGCGGCACCTGCTGCAGGCCGGCCATCGCAGCGTGGCGCTGATCGCCGGGCCGCCCGGCAACTTCGACGCCAGCGAACGCGAGCGCGGCTATCGCGAGGCGATGGCCAAATACGCCCCGCGCGCGGCATTGACCGTGGTGGATGGCGACTTCACCGAGGAATCGGGCTATCGCGCCGGCCAGCAGCTGCTGGCGCGGACGAAGCGGCCGGCGGCCGTGTTCGCCGCCAACGACATGATGGCGGTGGGCTGCCTGGCGGCGTTCAAGGACGCCGGCGTGCAGGTGCCGGAGGACATCGCGCTGGCCGGCTTCGACGATATCCCGATCACCCGCTACGTGACACCGGCCCTGACCACGGTGCGCGTGCGCATTGCCGACTTCGGCCGTCTCGCGCTGGAGCGCCTGGCCGACGTCGTCGAACGCCCCGGGCAGGAAACACCTTCCGCCGACACGCTCGGTTTTGAAATCGTGGTTCGCGACACCTGCGGCGGAAACAAACCAGAAAAGAACTCCTGAACGTCTCAGCAAACTGCCCGGGGAGGGGAGCGATGAAAACCTCAACGCAATTCAAGAAGAACCTGCTGGCCGGATTGATCGGCGCGTCGATCATGTCTCTGGCCGTCGCACCATCGTTCGTGATGGCCGCGAGTTCCGACGCGAACCTGCGCGGCCATGCGCCTCCGAACGCCCTGGTGACCGCCAGGAATATCGCCACGGGCTCGACCCGCGTGACCAAGGCCAACGGCGAAGGCAGTTATGCGCTGGTCGGCCTGCCACCCGGCACGTATACGGTCGATGCCGGCCCGGGCACGACACAGACCGTCACGCTCAGCGTGGCGTCCACCGCGACCCTGAATCTGACGGCCGCGGCCGCGACCAGCACCAGCGCACCCGCCGCAGCCAACGCGACCAACCTCGGCGCCGTCACGGTGACTGCAACGGCCTTGCAGGAAGTGAAGACGTCCGAGGTCGGCAACACGGTGTCGCTGCGCCAGATCGACGCCACGCCCCAATCCTCGCGCAACTTCCTGCAATTCGCCGACGCCGTGCCGGGCATGGTCTTCACGCGCGATGCGAACGGCAACACCAGCCTGCGTTCCGGCGCCCAGGCCACCAGCGCGATCAACGTGTACATCGACGGCGTGGGCCAGAAGAACTACGTGTTGCAGGGCGGCGTCACCGGCCAGACCGGCAGCCAGGGCAACCCGTTCCCGCAGCTGGCCATCGGCGAATACAAGGTCATCACCTCGAACTACAAGGCCGAGTTCGACCAGGTCTCGAGCGCCGCCGTGGTGGCGCAAAGCAAGTCCGGCACCAACACCTTCCACGGCGACGTCTTCGGCGACTTCACCAACACCGCCATGCGCGCGAAGACGCCTTCCGAAATAGCCAACCACAAGAAGACCGATTCGCACGAAAAGGACTACGGCTTCGATCTGGGCGGCCCGATCATCCAGGACAAGGCGCACTTCTTCATTGCCTACGAGGGCAAGGAATTCGACACGCCGACCACGGTGGTTCCGGGCCTGATCGGCGGCGGCTACGAAAGCCAGCTGCCCGCCAGCGCCAGCGCGCAGATCGGCCCGGCCAGCCTGCCGTTCAAGGAAAACGACTGGTTCGGCAAGATCGACTGGGAGCCCACCGACCGCGATCGCTTCGAGCTCAGCGGCAAGTATCGCGACGAAACCCAGGTGTCCGGCATCGGCGGCGTCACCACGCCGTCGGCGGCCATCAACACGAACAACACCGACAAACGCTATGACCTGCGCTGGGATCACAGCGCCTACAGCTGGTTCAACCGCCTGCAGGTGACGTACGAGGACGCGTTCTTCTCACCCACGCCCGCCATGCACGGCGCCGGTGCGCGGTACACGCAGGACATCAACCAGAACCAGACGATCCTGCAGACAGGCAACTCCCCGCTGGCCCAGCAGAACAAGGGCCAGAAAGGGCCGGCGCTGCAGGACGACCTGACCTTCAATGATTTCGAGTGGCACGGCGACCACGTCATCAAGATGGGGGTGAAGTACAAGGAAGTGAAACTCACGGCGCAGGACGCCGGCGATACGAATGCCTTGTTCAGCTACGCCGTCACGCCCGATGCCGGCACCGAGGCGACCCCCTACGAAGTGCAGTTCGGCTCACCCACGCCGGGGCAAAGTCCGGTGGCGACCAGTCGCGACAAGCAGTTCGGCGCCTATATCCAGGATGACTGGGCCATCAACGACAAGCTGACCCTGAACCTGGGCGTGCGCTGGGATTACGAGGAAACGCCTTCCTATCTCAACTACGTCACGCCAGCCAACGTGGTCGCCGCCCTCAACAGCCCCGATCCCCACACGGGTGCGCCCGCCGGTCAGACCTACGCGCAGACACTGGCCCTGGGCGGCGTGGACATCAACGACTACATCAGCACCGGGAACAATCGAAAGGCGCCGAAGAACAACTTCCAGCCCCGTCTCGGTTTCTCCTACGACCTCAACGGGGACGAAGCGCATGTCATTTTCGGCGGCATCGGCCGTTCCTACGATCGCAACCTGTACGAGGCGATCCAGGTCGAGCAGACCAAGTCGGTGCTGTCGCAGCCGACGATCCAGTTCAACACCCCGCTCCATCCGTGCACGGTAGGGGTCGGTACCTGCTACGCCTTTGATCCGTCATACATGGACATCGCGACCCTGCAGGCGCTGGTGGCCGGAACCAACACCGGCAAGGAGGTGGACGCGGTCAACAACCACCTCAAGACGCCCTACTCCGACCAGATCAGCCTGGGCATGCGCAACACGATCGGCGAATGGAACACCAGCGCCGCGATCGCCAACATCCGCAGCCACGACGGCCTGGTCTACACGCTGGGCAACCGCTATCCCGACGGCAGTTTCTGGCAGAACGGCAGTCAGCCGTGGGGCAACGGCATCCCCGGCTTCGGCAGTTTCATCATCGGCAACAACGGCCTGGAAACCCGCACCACCCAGGTCCTGCTGTCCGCGGAAAAGCCCTATACCAAGGAATCGCACTGGGGCCTGACGATTGCCTACACCCACACCCATTCGAGTCAGAACCACAACAACAACGACCCGACCGACCAGTACGCGTTCGACTTCGAGACCGTCGGCCATTACCCGTTTGTCGGCGGTGCCGTGGCCAAGAACCGGCTCGTGGTGACCGGCAACATCGATGGCCCCTGGGGCTTCGTGTTTGGCGGCAAGCTGACCCTGTCCACACCCGTTCCCAACGTCGGCATGGCCTTTTATGGTGCGCCGGCGACGAACCAGGACAACGGCGTGACCAACGGCGCCGGCGGTCGCGTCGTCGCCATCGCGCCACCGGGCAACGGCCGCTTCCTGATCGGCGGCAAGGTCTTCGGCTATCGCGACCTCGACCTGCAGGCCACGAAGAACTTCAAGATCTACGACAACGTCAGTGGCTATGTGCGCATCGACCTGATCAATGTGTTCAACTTCAGGAATACCGTGGGCTACATGACGAACTACGGCAGCGGCGGCGTCTACAACCCGCAGGTGTTCTACAACCCCACCGGCGACATCACCGGTTACACGCGCACCCTGAGGGCCACGGCCGGCATCAGCTTCTAGGGCGGAGCTTCGAGCCGGTGGACGGCACCGGAGCGGTCTCATGCAAAGCCCGCGTTTCGCGGGCTTTGTTCTTCACGCCGAAGCACTCCCTTGCACGAGCGGGTTTTCCATGACTGATCCACGCATCCGCAATATCGTGATTGTCGGCGGTGGCACCGCGGGCTGGATGGCTGCAGCGGCGTTTGCGAAGGTACTCGGGCCGGACTATGCAATCCGGCTGATCGAATCGGAAGAAATCGGCACGGTCGGCGTCGGCGAGGCGACGGTGCCGCACCTGAAGCTCTTCAACAATCTCCTGGAAATCGACGAGATCGAGTTCATCAGGCAGGTGCAGGGCACGTTCAAGCTCGGCATCCAGTTCAACGACTGGGGCCGCATCGGCGACACGTATATCCACGGCTTCGGCACGATCGGCCACGATGTCAGCCTGCTGCCGTTTCATCAGTTCTGGATCAAGGCGAATCAGCTGGGTATCGCCGAGGACATCGGCGCCTACTCGCTGAACACGGTGGCCGCGCCGCTTGGCAAGTTCATGCCTTCGGCCACCGATGTACCGGCCGGCTCGCCGCTGGCGGACATCGCCTATGCCTACCACTTTGATGCTGGCCGCTACGCCAGGTACCTGCGGGGCTACGCCGAGCGGCGCGGCGTGCGTCGTACCGAGGGCAAGATCTCCCAGACCCTGCTGCGTGCGCATGACGGCTTTGTCGAGGCCGTCGTCCTGGAAAGCGGCGAGCGGATCGATGGCGAATTGTTCATCGACTGCTCCGGCTTTCGTGGCCTGCTGATCGAGCAGGCGCTGCATACGGGTTATCTGGACTTCACGCACTGGCTGCCGTGCGACCGTGCAGTTGCGGTGGCTTGCGAGAAGGTGGGACCACCCACGTCCTACACGCGCTCCACCGCGCGCGATGCCGGCTGGCAGTGGCGGATTCCGTTGCAGCATCGCACCGGCAACGGTTACGTGTATTCAAGCGGCCATGTCAGCGACGACGAAGCAGCGGCAACCTTGCTCGCCCATCTCGACGCACCTGCGGTCGGCGAGCCGCGCCCGTTGCGCTTTACCACCGGCGTGCGCAAGAAGTTCTGGAACAGGAACGTGGTGGCGCTGGGACTGTCCAGCGGGTTCCTGGAACCGCTGGAATCGACCAGCATCTACATGATCCAGTCCGGTATCGCGCGCCTGCTCAATCTTTTTCCGCAGCGCGATTTCAGCGAGGTGGTGATCAATCGCTACAACGCGCAAGCCGTTTTCGAGTACGAGCGCATCCGTGACTTTCTCATTCTGCACTACCACGCCACCCGGCGGGACGACACGCCGTTCTGGCGCCAGTGCCGCACGATGTCGATTCCGGATCAACTGCGCGAGAACATCGCCCTGTTTCGCGACAGCGGCCGCTTCTTCCGCAATGCCGAGGAAATGTTTGCTCTGGTCAGCTGGGTACAGGTGATGATCGGCCAAGGCATCATCCCGCGGGGCTATCACCCCCTGGTTGACCAGATGCCCGAGCGGGACCTGCGCAAGTTCATTGCCGGTGTCGGCCAGGTTGTCGCCAGCTGCGTCGATTCGATGCCGATGCAACAGGCCTTCATCGATCGCTACTGCACCGCTGGAGCTGCGTGACCCGGGTTTGCACCATCAACACAAGAACCACATCCTTCATTCGTCGCCACGGATATTCCGCTCGATGAGTCTTCTGCGCTTCCGCTCCTTCCTCGCCCCATTGCTGCTGGCATTCGCGCTCACCGGCCTGGGTGCATGGGCACCAGCCGCAGCGCAGGACATCACCACCGAGGCCACGCGCCACGCGCCGCTGGCCTTCACCGCCCTCCCTGCCGACCAGCAGGCGCAACTGGACGAGCTGGAACACCGCACCTTCCAGTTCTTTTGGGACACCACCAATCCGGTCAACGGGCTGGCACCGGACCACTGGCCGGGGCAGTCGTTCTCCAGCATCGCGGCGGTGGGTTTCGGCCTGACGGCCTACGGCATCGGCGCCGAACGGGGCTGGATCAACCGCGACCAGGCGGTCAAGCGAACCCTGGTGACCTTGCGCTTCTTCGCCGACTCGCCGCAGAACGCCAGCGAGGATGACGCCACCGGCTACCGCGGCTTCTACTACCACTTCCTCGACATGCAGACCGGCTTGCGCCACGGTCGCGGCGTCGAGCTGTCCAGCATCGACACCACCTTGCTGCTCGGTGGCGTGCTGTTCGCGCAGTCGTACTACGACCGCGACACGCCGCAGGAAAAAGAGATTCGCGCGCTCGCCGACATGCTCTACAAGCGCGTCGACTGGCCGTGGATGCAGGCACGCCCGCCGCTGGTCAGCATGGGCTGGACCCCCGGCGGCGAGTTCATCCCGCACGACTGGGAGGGCTACAGCGAGGCGAACCTGCTCTACATCCTGGCGCTGGGCTCGCCCACCCATCCGCTGCAGCCCGCGGCGTGGCACGCGTGGACGCGCACCAACCCGCGCTACTGGGGCACGCTCTACGGCGAAACCTTCCTGACCTTCGGGCCGCTGTTCGGCCACCAGTACAGCGCCGCGTGGATCGACTTCCGCGGCATCCGTGACGACTTCATGCGCCAGCACGATTCGGATTATTTCGAAAACGGCCGCCATGCGGTGCTGTCGCAACGCAACTACGCGATCGCCAATCCGGCGGGCTGGACCGGCTACGGCGAGAACCTGTGGGGGCTGACGGCCAGCAACGGCCCGGGCCACTTCGGCATCGTCACGGACGGGCGCGAGCGGCGCTACTTCGGCTACTCCGCGCGCGGCGTGGGCCTGCGCCACGTGGTCGATGACGGTACCATCGCGCCCACGGCAGCGCTGGGCTCGATCGCCTTCGCGCCGGACCTGGTGGTGCCGGAGTTCCTGCACATGAAACAGCGCTACGGCAAATACATCTACGCGAAGTACGGCTTCCGCGACGCGTTCAACCTGACCCTGCGCGATCCCGACGCGCCGCTGCGCACCGGCCTGGTGATTCCCGGCTTCGGCTGGGTCGACACCGAGTACCTGGGCATCGACCAGGGCCCGATCCTGCTGATGCTGGAGAACTGGCGCAGCGGCCTGGTGTGGAAAGTGATGAAGCGCAACCCGTATGTGCGCAAGGGCCTGCAGCAGGCCGGCTTCCGCGGCGGCTGGCTGTCACGGGCGGCGGCCACACCGTGAGCCGGCGGCGCTGGCGACTGCTGGCGCCGGCGCTGTTGCTGGTCGGCATCGCTGCCTGCCGGGGCGATCACGATGATCGCCACACACTGACCTTCTGGGCGATGGGCCGCGAGAGCGAGGCAGTGGCGCAGCTGATGCCGGCGTTCGAGCGCGAACACCCGGACATCCGCGTCGACGTGCAGCAACTGCCGTGGAAGGCGGCGCACCAGAAGCTGCTCACCGCGATCGCCGGCGACACCACGCCGGACGTGGCCCAGTTGGGCAACACCTGGCTCGCCGAGATGTGCGCGCTGGATGCGCTCGAACCGCTGCAGCCGTACGTCGAACGTTCGCGCGTGGTGCAGCCGGCGGATTACTTTCCCGGCACCTGGGCCACCAACCGCATCGACGGCACCCTGGTCGGCATCCCCTGGTATGTCGACACGCGGCTGCTGTTCTACCGCAAGGACCTGCTCGCCGCCGCCGGCTTCGACGCGCCGCCGCGCGACTGGGCTGCCTGGTCGCGGCAGCTGGCCGCGCTGCAGGCGCAGGCCGCGCCCGATCACTACGCGATCCTGCTGCCGACCAACGAGTTCGAGCAGCTGCTGTCGCTGGCCCTGCAGCAGGACGAGCCGCTGCTGCGCGACGGCGGCCGCTACGGCAATTTCGAAAGCGCCGGCTTCAAGCGCGCGCTGGCGTTCTACGTGGAGCGGTTCAAGCGACACGAAGCGCCGCTGCTGGCCAACACCGAAGTGCCCAACCCATGGGCCGAGGTCGGCCGCGGCGTGTACGCGTTCTACTTCTCCGGGCCGTGGAACATCGGCGAGTTCCGCCAACGCCTCCCGGCGTCCCGGCAGGACGAATGGGCGACCGCGCCGCTGCCTGGCCTGCACGGCCCGGGAGCCGGCATCGCCAGCGGCTCCAGCCTGGTCATCTTTCGCCACTCGCCGCGCAAGGCGCAGGCCTGGTTGCTGATCGAATACCTGTCGCGCCCCGAGGTGCAGCAGCAGTTCTACGCGTTGCTGGGCGACATGCCGCCGCGCCGTTCGGCGTGGCGGGGCGACGCGCTGCGTGGCGATCCCGCGGTACAGGCATTCCACGAGCAGCTGGAACGGGTCAAGCCGACCCCGCCGGTGCCGGAATGGGAGCGCATCGTCACCGAGATGCAGCTGGTCGCCGCGCGCGCGGCCCACGGCGAGCTCACCGTGGACCAGGCCGCCGCCGAGATCGACCGCCGCACCGACGCGATCCTGGCCAAGCGGCGCTGGATGCTCGACCGCGCCGGGCGCACGCGATGAGCCGCGCGCGCACCGCCTGGCTGTTCCTCACCCCGGCGCTGCTGGTGCTGGGCGTGTTCTTCTTCGTGCCGGTGCTGGGCGCGCTGGGCCTGAGCCTCACCGATTACGACCTGTACGCGCTGGCCGACATCCGCAACCTGCGCTTCGTCGGCCTGCACAACTATGGGGAGTTGCTGCAGCGGCCGCTGTTCTGGACCGCGCTGGGCAACACGTTCTACTTCGTGGTTGTCGGCGTGCCGCTGTCGATCGGCGCCTCGCTGGGCACCGCGCTGCTGCTCAACTCGCCGCTGGCGCGGATGAAGGCGTTCCATCGCACCGTGCTGTTCGCCCCGGTGGTGACCACCGTGGTGGCGGTGGCGGTGATCTGGCGCTACCTGTTCAACACCAAGTACGGCCTGGTGAACCATGCGCTGGCGATGCTGGGACTGAACCCGGTGGACTGGCTGGGCGACCCGCACTGGGCGATGCCCACGATCATCGCCTTCGCGGTGTGGAAGAACTTCGGCTACAACATGATCATCCTGCTGGCCGGCCTGCAGGCGGTCCCGCCGGAGCTGTACGAGGCGGCGCGCATCGACGGCGCCTCGCGCTGGCGGCAGTTCCGCCACATCACCCTGCCGATGCTGCGGCCGACCATGGTGCTGGTGATGGTGCTCACCGTGGCCGGCTATTTCCAGCTGTTCGCCGAGCCCTACGTGATGACCGAAGGCGGGCCGCTGCAAAGCACCACGAGCGTGCTCTACCTGATGTACGACGACGGCTTCAAGTGGTGGAACTTCGGCGTGGCCTCGGCCGTCGCCTTCGCCTTGTTCGGCATCATCCTGGCGGTGACCATGCTGCTGTTGCGACTGGCGCGACGCGGGGCGGCGGCATGAACCCGCGCCTCGCCCGGTGGCTGGTCAACGGCGCCTTGTTCGGCTGCGCCGCGGTGGCCGTGCTGCCGCTGCTGTGGATGCTGTCGGCCTCGCTGATGCCGGCCGGCAGCGCCAGCTCGCTGCCGCCGCCGCTGCTGCCCGCGCAACCCACGCTGGACAACTACCGTGCGCTGTTCGCCCGTGCCGGCATGGGCCGCTACCTGCTCAACAGCCTGGCGATCTCCGGCGCGATCGCCGCGCTGGCGCTGGTATGCAACCTGATGGCCGGCTACGCCTTCGCCAAGCTGCGCTTCGCCGGGCGCGAGCGCCTGTTCCGCGCGCTGATCGGCGCGCTGCTGATCCCCGCCCAGGTGGCGATGCTGCCGCTGTTCCTGCTGCTGAAATATGCCGGCCTGGTCAACAGCTACGCCGGCGCGATCGTGCCGGGCATGGCCACGCTGTTCGGCATCTACCTGGTGCGCGAGTTCGCCCGCAGCGTGCCGGACGAGTTGCTGGAAGCGGCGCGCATCGACGGCGCCGGCGAGTGGCGCATCTTCGTGCAGATCATGCTGCCGCTGCTCAAGCCGGTGATGGTGACGCTGACCGTGTTCACCTTCCTCGCCGCCTGGAACGATTTCATGTGGCCGCTGATCGTGCTGACCGGCCAGGAGCACTACACCCTGCCACTGGCGCTGGCCTCGCTGGTGCGCGAACACAGCGAGGACACCGAACTGATGATGGCCGGCTCGGTCGTCACCGTGCTGCCGGTGCTGGTGCTGTTCCTGGCGCTGCAGCGGCATTACCTGCAGGGGTTGTTGCTGGGGAGCGTGAAGGGGTGAGAGCGCCCGCTTTAATGGAGTGACGCGCTCCTTGCGTTCGCTCCCTCTGGGAGAGGGGGCGAATGCAAGGAGCGCTTTATCTGATTAGAACCGGCCCGCCCGGAAATCCGTGATCGCCTCGTGGATCTGCGCCTGGGTGTTCATCACGAACGGACCGTAGCGAGCCACCGGTTCGTTCAGCGGCTTGCCGGCGACGACCAGCAGGCGCGAGGGTTTGTCGCCGCCGGCCAGCTGCAATTGTTCGCCATCGGACAGCACGCCCAGCTCGCTGCGTTGCAGCCGTTCGCCACCGACCAGCGCCGATTCGCCCTCGAACACGTAGGCGAAACCGTGGTGGCCGACGGGCAACGCCAGCGCGAACCGCGCACCGGGCTGCAGGCTGACGTCGAGATACACCGGCGCGGTGGCGATGCCTTCGACCGGTCCGGTGGCGCCGGCCAGCTCGCCCGCGATCACCTTGACCTCGACGCCGTCGGCCGGATGCACCACCGGAATCCGCTCCGGGGCGATGTCCTGGTAGCGCGGCGCCGTCATCTTGTCCTTCGCCGGCAAATTCACCCACAGCTGGAAGCCCCACATCAGGCCGTTTTCCTGCTGCGGCATTTCCGAGTGCAGGATGCCGCGGCCGGCGGTCATCCACTGCACGCTGCCCGGCGTGAGGTCGCCGCGGTTGCCATGGTTGTCGCCGTGCCGCATGTGGCCGGCGAGCATGTAGGTGACCGTCTCGAAGCCGCGATGCGGGTGTTCGGGGAAGCCGGCGATGTAGTCATCGGCGCTGTCGGAGCGGAATTCGTCCAGCAACAGGAACGGGTCGAGCATGTCCAGCCCGGGCTGGCCGATGATGCGCTTGAGCTTCACGCCGGCGCCGTCGGAGGTGTCGGTGCCGCGGATGCGGCGGGTGATGGTGCGATCGCTCATGGGGTTCTCCGGCTGGTAAGACATGCCCGCCAAGATGGTCCGATTCGTGCGCCGATCCAAGCGGTGTCACCGGAACGGATCGTTTCGCTGGCGCGACACCGGCTCAGTCGAGCCAACGAAAGGCCCGGCGCAACTCGGCCATGGCGTTGTCCGGAAACCAGCGCCCGTGCGCCAGCACCACGCGCCGCGGCTGCCACGCCAGCATCCGCGCCAGACAAGCGCGTGCCTGGCGTTTGCGACCCAGATAGGTCAGGCGCATGTCCCATGGCGCCTTGCCGTCGGGGTCCAGGACGCCACCCAGCCGTGCCAGCCAGCGCATCGGGCCGTGCAGCCTGTCGAGTTCGAAATTCTCGATCAGGTCGGTGAGGATCAGCGTACCGCTGGCGTCATGCAGGAACACGAATTCCTGCATCACGCGGCTGCCGCGGAAGCACATCTGCTTGATGCTGCCGGCCCAGTCCGGGGGCGGCGCGTCGTCCAGATCGGCGTCGAAATGCACGTCGATGCGCTGGCTGGCCGCACGCTGGCGCACCCCGGGCGAAGCCCACGCCGTGGCGTGGGGGTAGCGCTGCTTCCACGCGGCGATATGGGCGTAATGAAGCAGGTTGGGCGACACCAGATGGCGCACCGGCCCGAGCGCATCGATCGCCTCGAACAGCGCCGCGTCGGGCGCGATCGGCGAGTGGCACCACAGCCCGCCGTCGGGCAACCGCACCACCGTCATGCGGGTGGGAAACGGCATGCGCATGCCGAGCGCCGCCATCGCCACCACCGGGCCGTCGACGATCCAGATGTCGGCGGCAACCGGTTTCAACGTGTCGAGCGGGGTGTACAAGCCGAGTTCCGTCACGAATGACCTCGCCAAATGCAGCAGGAGCCCGCTCGCGGGCGATGGGTTTACTCCGAATCCTGAATCCCGATTCCCGAATCCCGGCCCTCAATGCACCCAGTGACCGCTGCGCTGGCGCGGCGGTG
Source organism: Rhodanobacter sp. UC4438_H5 (assembly GCF_052978405.1). Taxonomy (NCBI): domain Bacteria; kingdom Pseudomonadati; phylum Pseudomonadota; class Gammaproteobacteria; order Lysobacterales; family Rhodanobacteraceae; genus Rhodanobacter; species Rhodanobacter sp. UC4438_H5. The sequence goes on along the minus strand of NZ_CM129672.1, from coordinate 3,037,537 downwards.
CGGCCTCGCTATCGCTGGCTGGCTGGTGCTGGCGCACCATCGCTTCCACTTCCGCCTCGGTGGCGGGGTTGGCCTGCCAGTACTGGTTCACGGCTTGCAGCACCGCCGGCACCTGGCCCAGGCAGTCGTCGTATTCGTCGTCGCTGAGCTTTTCGAACTCGGCCTCGGCACGCAGGATGCCTTCGTCCACCGCCAGCGCCATCACCGGGCCGAGCAGCTCCATCAGCTGGGGATCTTCAGCCAGGCGGCCTTCCCACAGGGCGGCGCGCAGGTCGATGCCGCGGCTGAAGCCCTCGCACCAGCCGGCGGCCGACAGCATCGGACCGGCCTCGGATTCGACTTCGCCCAGGATCGGCTCGTAGGCATCCACGTCGAGCTCGGCGCTGATCGAATCGTTGAGCTTGGCCAGCAGGGCCAGCACGCGATTGCCTTCGTCCTCATCCTCGAACGGCTCGTGCAGCACCTCGCGCAGCCATTCCTCGGGCAGCACCAGCAGCGGGCCGACGGCCAGCGCCGAGAGCAGGCCGTGCACCCCATCGAGCAGCAGGTCGCCCTCGCCGGTATGCGCGCGCAGGTAGCGGTCCAGTTCGTCCAGTTCGTGGTCGTCCAGCGAGCTCGGCCATTCGTTCTTTGCAGTCATTTCGGTCAGATGTCCAGTTCCAGCGTTACCGGGGTATGGTCGGACGGGCGCTCCCAGCGCCGCGGTTCCCGGTCGATCCCCGCCGCCATGGCGGCCGGTTTCAGGGCGTCGCCGATCAGGATCAGGTCGATGCGCAGGCCCATGTTGCGGCGAAACGCCGCCTGCCGGTAATCCCACCAGCTGTAGTGCCCGGGCGCGGACTCGAACAGCCGGAAGCTGTCGTGCAGGCCCAGGTCGGTGATCGCCTTGAGTGCCTCGCGCTCGGGCGGCGAGCACAGGATGTCCTCGCCCCAGGCCACCGGGTCGTAGACGTCGCGATCGTCGGGGCAGATGTTGAAATCGCCCAGCACCACCAGGTTCGGGTGGCGCTCGTGCTCACGCGCCAGGAACTCGCGCACCCTGGCCATCCAGTCCAGCTTGTAGGCGTATTTCTCGTCGCCGACCGCCTTGCCGTTGACCACGTACAGGTCGACCACGCGCAGCGGGCCGATGGTCGCGGCGAGGATGCGCCGCTGCGGGTCGTCCAGGCCGGGGATGTCGGTAATCACGTCGACCGGCGCCTCACGGGCCAGGATCGCCACGCCGTTGTAGGTCTTCTGGCCCGAATACACGGCCCGGTAGCCGGCAGCGGCCAGCTCGTCGACCGGGAACTTCGCGTCCTCCAGCTTGGTTTCCTGCAGCGCCACGATGTCCGGCTGTGCGTCGGCCAGCCACTGGCCCAGATGCGGCAGGCGCACCTTCAGCGAGTTGACGTTCCAGGAGGCGATTTTCATCGGGATATTGTAAAGGATTGCCCCGATCGGCCCGGCGGGCCGGCTGAACGGTTCGCGCCGATCGCAATACTTCGGTGCAGGAAAGCCACCGAAATCGCGATTTCCAGTGTATGCTGCGCGGGCAAGCCGTCCGGAGCACCCGGTTCACTTGCCCATCTTGCGGTCAAGTGCAATCGCTCCGAGCCGCAAATCATCCATGCTTCAAAGGTAACGTTACATGTCGGATCGTCAGAGCGGTACAGTCAAGTGGTTCAACGACGCCAAGGGTTTTGGCTTCATCACGCCGGAAAGCGGTGATGACCTGTTCGTGCATTTCCGCGCGATCCAGGGCACGGGCTTCAAGTCCCTGCAGGAAGGTCAGCGCGTCACGTTCATCGTCACCAAGGGCCAGAAGGGCCTGCAGGCCGAGGAAGTCCAGGCTGCCTGAGTCGCACAGACTCAGCTCCTGAAGGAAAGCCCGCTTCGGCGGGCTTTTTTTTGCCTTGGGGGCGGGGAATAGGGAATGGGGAATAGGGAATAGGAAGAGCGGCAACGCTTCGCGACCGACCGCTTTTGCGATTCCCTATTCCCTATTCCCCATTCCCGGCCCTTCACGCCAAACCGTAGCTGCGCAGCAGCGCCTCCGGCTCGGGTTTGCGGCCGCGGAAGGCGATGAAGCTCTCCAGCGCCGGGCGGCTGGCGCCGACGGCGAGGAACTCGCGGCGGAAGCGCTCGCCGGTGGCGCGGTCGATCACGCTGCCGCTTTCCCCCGCCTGCTCCTCGAACGCACCGAACGCGTCGGCGCTGAGCAGTTCGGCCCACAGGTAGCTGTAGTAACCGGCCGCGTAGCCGCCGGCGAAGATGTGGCTGAAGCCGTGCGGAAAGCGCTGCCATGCCGGCGGATGCAGCACCGCCACCTGCTTGCGCACCTGCTCCAGCACCGCCAGCGCGCGGGCGCCGCGGGACGGCTCGTACTCCAGGTGCAGCAGAAAATCGAACAACGCGAACTCCAGCTGGCGCACCAGGAACAGGCCGGCGTGGAAATGCCGCGCGGCCAGCATGCGCTCGAACAGCTCGTCCGGCAGCCGCTCGCCGGTCTGCCAGTGGCGCGCGAACAGGTCCAGCGCCTGGCGATTCCAGCCGAAGTTCTCCATGAACTGGCTGGGCAGTTCCACCGCGTCCCATTCCACGCCGTCGATGCCGCCGATCGAGGGCAGCGCGATGCCGGTGAGCAAATGGTGCAGGCCGTGGCCGAACTCGTGGAACAGGGTCAGCACGTCGTCATGGGTGAGCAGTGCCGGCTTGCCCTCGGTGGGCGGGGCGAAGTTGCAGGTGAGGAAGGCCACCGGCCGTTGCTCCTGGCCGCCGTCGTCGAAGCGGGCGCGGCAGACGTCCATCCAGGCGCCGCCGCGCTTGCCGTTGCGCGCGTAGAGATCGACGTAGGCGCCGGCGAACACCTTGCCGGCGGCATCGCGCACGTCGTAGTAGCGCACCTGCGGGTGCCACACGTCGACGTCGTCGCGGGCGGCGAGAGTGATGCCGTAGAGTTTTCCGGCGAGGCCGAACAGGCCGTCGATCACCGCCGGCAGCGGGAAGTACGGCTTGAGCTGCTCCTCGTCCAGTGCGTACTCGCGCTGGCGCAGTTTCTCCGACGCGTAGGCGACATCCCACGGTTCGAGCGTGTCGAGCTTCAGTTCGGCGCGGGCGAACTCGCGAAGGGTGGCCAGTTCGCGCTGCGCGACGGGCTTGGCGCGGGCGGCCAGGTCGTGCAGGAACTCCAGCACCTCGGCCGGCGAGGCGGCCATCTTGGTGGCCAGCGACTCCTCCGCCGCATTGGCGAAGCCGAGCAGGCGCGCAGCTTCGTGGCGCAGGGCCATGATCTTCTCGATGCGCTCGCTGTTGTCGAACTTGCCCGCATCCGGACCCTGGTCCGAAGCGCGGGTCTGGTAGGCCCAGTACACCCGCTCGCGCAGGCCGCGGTGGTCGGCGTAGTTCAGCACGGCCTGCACGCTGGGCTGCTTGAGCGTGACCAGGTAGCCGTCCAGATCCTGATCCTGCGCATACTGGCGCAGCACGGCGAGGCCGGAGGCAGGGATGCCGGCGAGGTCGCGCTCGTCGGTGACGTGTTCGTGCCATGCCTCGCTGGCATCGAGCACCGCGTGGGAGAACTCGGTGGAGAGCCGCGACAGCTCCACCCCGATCTCGCGGAAGCGCGAACGCGCCGGCTCGGCCAGCGCCACGCCGGACAGCCTGAAGTCGCGCAGGGCATGTTCGACCAGCGCGCGCTCCGGCCGCGGCAAGGCGGCGAAATCCGCCGCATCGGCCAGCGTCTGCACCGCCGCGTACAGCGCGCGGTTCTGGCCCAGCTCGATCGCGTGCTCGGTGAGTTTTTCCTCGGCCGGGCCGTAGACCGCGCGCAGCGCTTCGCTGTCGGCCACCGCCTGCAGGTGCGACACCGGTGCCCAGGCCCGCGCCAGGCGCTGCTCCAGCCGTTCCTGGGTCAGCATCACGTGGTTGAAGTCGCGCGGCGCGCCGGGGGCGACCAGCGCGTCGATGGCGGCGCGGTAGTCGGCCAGGATCGCGTCGATCGCCGGTTGGACGTGCTCGGGGCGAATCTGCGAAAACGCCGGCAGGGTGTCGTCGGCCAGCAGCGGATTGTCGGGGCTCATGCGGTCTCCTTTGAGCCGCCAGCGTGGCGATCGCGCCGGGCGAAATCAAGCGCGGCAGCGTGACGAGGCACCGCGCGCCGCTAGAATGCGCCGATGAATTCCCTGCGCAGCTTCAAGGGCATCGCGCCCACGCTCGGCCAACGCGTCTACGTCGACCCCGCCGCCACGGTGATCGGCGACGTGGTGCTCGGCGACGACGTCTCGATCTGGCCCGGCACGGTGCTGCGCGGCGATGTCAACGCCATCCGCGTCGGCGCCAAGACCAGCATCCAGGACGGCGCGGTCGTGCACGTGGCCCACGCCGGCCCGTACGGCCCGGGCTACCCGTGCCTGATCGGCGAGGGCGTCACCATCGGCCATGGTGCGGTGGTGCACGCCTGCACGATCGGCGACTACTGCCTGATCGGCATGCACGCCAGCGTGCTCGACGGCGCGGTGGTGATGCGCCACGGCTTCGTCGGCGCCGGCGCGCTGATCCCGCCGGGCAAGGTGGTCGGCGAGGGCGAGCTGTGGCTGGGCAACCCGGCGAAATGCGTGCGCGTGCTGGGCGAGCGCGAGATCGAGCAGTTGCACTATTCGGCCGGGCATTACGTTCGGCTGAAGGACGTCTACCTGGCGGAGGCCTGATGGGCATCCGTCGCGTGCTGTTCCTGTGCAGCCGCAACCGCCGGCGCAGCCCGACTGCCGAGCGGGTGTTCGGCGCATGGCCGAACCTCGAGGTGGATTCGGCCGGCCTCGCCGACGACGCCGACGTGGTGCTGAGCACGGACCAGCTGGACCGGGCCGAATGGATCGTGGTGATGGAGAGCAGCCATCGCCGGCGCCTGCAGGCGCGCCATCGCGCCCGGCTCAAGGGCAAGAAGATCGTCTGCCTGGACATTCCCGACCGCTACGCCTTCATGCAGGCGGAACTGGTCGCGGCGCTGCTGCGGAAGGCCGGGCCGCTGCTGCGCTGAGCCGGCCTCACATCGCCGCGCCGCGCATGGCGTTCGCCTGGCGGATGCGCTCGGCTTCGGCCTCGTGCTGCCGGGTCAGGATGTTGCGCGCGGCGGACAGTTTGCCGCCGAGCAGGGACAGCGTGAAGTTGTTGCTGTCGAATTCGCGCAGCAGATCGATTTCGCGGCGCGCCTCCTCCAGTTCGTTGCGGTTGATGGTGCGCTCGATCTCCTCCGAGGCGCGGCCGAAGGATTCCCGCAACGCCTCGTGCGCGGTGCGGTCGTGCGGCTCCAGCTGCAGTACGCTGAGGTAGAACTCGAACGCGTTGCTGCCGGCCGGCGCGATCAGGCGGCCGTCGCGCATGGCGTCGCGCGCCAGCCCGAGCAGGATGGCGCGGTCGCTCTGCGCATCGTCGAGCGGTGTCCCGGCCGCTTCGACAGCGGTCGTTCCAGTGGGCGAAGGTGCCGCCACCGGGCCCCGCCGGAAGGTCGCAGCGGCTCCGCCCAACACCAGCAGCAAGACGACGGCAAGCGCGTATCGGTGCGATACGGTGGAAAGAAAGCGGGACATGACACCTGCTGCGCAAACGATGGCCGCGCGCTGGAGTCGTCGTCATCGGCGCGCTCCCGGCGGGTCGCGCCATCCTGCCCGCGCATTGTTTCAGTCGTGTGGCGCGGCGGCGACCGGTGCGCTCAGGCCGTTTGCCGGCGCAAGGTTTGGTACACCGGCTCGGTGTCCGGTCGCTGGCCATGCCACAGCGCGAAGGCGTCGGCCGCGGTTTCCACCAGCATGCCCAGGCCGTCGCAGGCGTAGCGCGCGCCGGCCGCGCGGGCCCAGCCGATGAAACCGGCGGCGGCCTGGCCGTAGGACAGGTCGTAGCACACTGCGCGGCTGCCGAGCAGGGCAAACGGCAGTTGCAGCGCCGCGCCGAGCACGCCAGCCGAGGTGGCGTTGACGATCAGGTCGAAACTGCCGATGGTGGCCAGGTCGTCCCAGTAGCGGGTACGCACCCGCGCCGGCTCGCCAATGGCGTCGGCCAGCGCGTCGGCCGCCGCCGGCGAACGATTGACGATGGTCAGCGATCGCACGCCGGCATCGAGCAGCGGCCAGGCCACCCCGCGCGCTGCGCCGCCGGCACCGAGCAGCAAGGTGTCATGGCCGCGCAGGTCGATCTCGTGGCGTTCGGCCAGATCGCGCACCATGCCGTCGCCGTCGGTGTTGTGCGCCGCCAGACGGCCGTCCTCCAGCCGGGTCAGCACGTTGGCCGTGCCGGCCCGCGTGGCTGCCACGCTGTGCTGGTCGGCCAGCGCGAACGCGGCCGCCTTGTGCGGCAAGGTGACGTTGGCGCCGCGGCCGCCATCGGCGAAGAAGCGCCGCACCGCATCGGCGAAGTCGGCCGGCGGCACGTCGATCGCGCGGTATGCCAGCTCGATGCCGCACTGCTGCGCGAACGCCTGGTGGATCGCCGGCGACAGGCTGTGGCTGATCGGGTGACCGAACACGGCGAACTGGGCGGGCTGCATGGGGGTTCCCTGAGGAGTACTGGCTGCCAGTCTACAAGCCACCCCTCAGCGTGCATGGTCGCAGGCGGTGAGATGAGCGGCAGGCACGCTGGCGGCACTTTCACGGGAGATGCCCCATGCGCACGTCGAGCCCGCTTTCACCGCATCATCCACGCCTGTTTACCGCTGCCAGCACCTGGCTGCTCGGAGGTGGCGTCTTGCTGCTGAGCACCCTGGTGCCGGCGCACACCGCGCTCCTGGGCTGGACGCCCGCGTTCTGGCTGCTGGTCGCGCCCTTGCTGGTGCTGCTGGCGCTGGAACCGGGGCTGCCGCGCCGCTGGCTGGCGCGGCGGCGTCTGCGTGTCGTCCACACCGTTCACGGCGCGGCCTGGCGCTGATGGCTCAGACGGCGCCGCCCTGGCGCTTGCGTTCCATCCGGCGCAGGAATTCGCGCATCACGCGCAGGTACAGTTCGTCGCCGAGATAGGCATCTTCCACGCCGGCGTCGATCGAGGGGTTGTCGTTCACCTCGATCACCACCGGGCGGTTGCCGACCTGCTTGAGGTCGACGCCGTAGAGTCCGTCGCCGACCGGCTGGGTCGCCTTCAGCGCCAGCTTGACCACGGCCACCGGGGCGTCCTTCAACGCGATGGTCTCGAACCCGCCGGACTTTGCCGTGCCGGTGGCGCCGTGGTTGTAGATCTGCCAGTGGCCGCGCGACATGTAGTACTTGCAGGCGTAGATCGCCTCGCGGTTGAACACGCCGATGCGCCAGTCGAACTCGGTGTAGACGTATTCCTGCGCCAGCAGCAATGCGCTGTGCTGGAACAGGCCACTGGCCGCGTGCGCCAGCTCTTGCTCGTCCTCGACCTTGACCACGCCGCGCGAGAACGAGCCGTCCGGGATCTTCAGCACCAGCGGGAACCCGAGCCGCTCGACGACTTCCTTCATGCCCTTGCTGTCGTCGCGATAGAGGATCTCCGTGCGCGGCACCGCCAGTTTGCGCGAGACCATCAGGTCGTTGAGGTAGATCTTGTTGGTGCAACGCAGGATCGAGCTGGGGTCGTCGACCACCACCATGCCTTCCTTCTCGGCGCGGTGGGCGAAGCGGTAGGTGTGGTTGTCGCTGGCGGTGGTTTCGCGGATGAACAGGCCGTCGTACTCGGCCAGCCGCTGGTAGTCGTTCTTGCCGATCGGGTCGACCTCGATGCCCAGCTCCTTGCCGGCGCCGATGAATGCCTTCAGCGCGCGCTTGTTCGACGGCGGCATCTGCTCGGCCGGGTCGACCAGCATGGCCAGGTCGTAGCGGAACTGCTTGCGCGCGCGCGGCTTGCGCCACAGCTTGCGCGAGAAGCGGTCCAGTTCCTCGGCGAAGGCGTCCTCCTGCGCGTCGTCCAGCGAATGCAGGCCGACCGGCTTGATCGAGCTGACCTGCCACACGCGGTCGCGCTCGAACTCGATGCGCAGCAGCGGGCAGGGGAACATCTCGAACACCTGCCGGGCCAGGTCCTGCAGCGCCGGGTAGGCGGTCTCGCCGAAGTACACCAGGATGCCGAAGTCGGTGGTGTCGCGCCCGCCGGCAGGCAGGAAGTGGGTGAGCTTCTGGTTGAGGTCGTCGATGTCCAGGCCGTACAGCGAGCGCCGGCGCAGGTCGTTCACCGTGCGCACCGACGGCATCACCTTGTGCCCGCGCGCCTCGGCCAGCAACGACACGTAGTAGCCGGTGCCCAGGTACTTGTAGCTGCGGCACAGGTTGATCACGTGGGTGCGTTCGTCGTCGGCACCGACCGGCGTGCGCAGATAATCCATTGCGCTCATCACATCAACGGAGGGGTAATACGAGCTCCAGTCGGAGGCTTTCTCGACAACGACGACCAGGCGGGCCATGACACCTCTCGATCCCAAGTGGCATGCGCGGCCGGTCGCGCCCGGGGCGGGCGGCGGCGCAAAGTGCGCAGTCTGGCACAGCGCCGCGACGACACAAGGGATGGCACTGAAGGAGACGTAAATGCCCGCCCGCGCCAGCCTGTGCAGCGCCTGCTAGAGTCCGCGGGATTGCCCTGCCTGATGCCACGGATACCACCCTCGATGCCGTCTTTGCCCGTCACCGCACCGGCGCGCGTGCGCCGCGCGGATCTTTCCGATCTCGACGACCTGGTGACGCTGGAACAAAACGCGTTCGACGGCGACCGCCTGAGCCGGGCGCAATACCGCCGCCACCTGGACAGCGATTCGGCGCAAGTGCTGGTAGCCAGCGGCGGCCGCCACGATTTCTTCGGCAGCGCGGTGCTGTTTTTCCGCAAGCGCAGCCGGGTGGCGCGCGTGTATTCGCTGGCGACGCGACCCGAATCGCGCGGCCTGGGCATCGGCGCGGCGCTGCTGCAGGCGGCCGCGGCCGCCGCGCGACGGCGCGGTTGCGACCGGCTGCGGCTGGAGGTGCGTCCGGACAACGCCGCGGCGATCCGCCTGTACGAGCGCGCTGGCTTCCGCCGTTTCGGCGCGTATCGGCGTTACTACGAGGACGGCACCGACGCCTGGCGCTACGAGCAGGCGCTGGATTGATCGCGTCGCGCGTCAGCCGCCCAGCGGGTGGCGGATGCGCTGCTCAGTGGCGTCGTCCGCCCGCGCCACCAGCGCGCCGGTGCGCATCAGGTTCACCGTGTAGTGGCCGCCGTCGACCAGCGGCAGAAACGCGCCGCTGCCGTAGACCGTGTCGAGTTCCGGCAGCCACGCAGGGTGCGTCTTGCCCAGCTTGACCAGGTCGAACGCACCGGCCGGCTCGAAACTGATCACCGTGCGCGGCGCGGTCATTTCCTGCGCGGGATCGTCGTAGCGGCCGGAGAGCCGATCGAGCCGGTACAGCGGTGGCACGCCGGCCAGCAGCGCGGGCAGCTTCCACTTCAGCACGACCGCCTCGACGCGCCAGGCATCGCCGGCCAGTTCGACCTCGCGCGTGCTGCCGTCGGGCCAGGTCAGGTTGAGCGCCCAGCGCTGCGGCGACAGGATGCGCGCGTCGATCTCGACCACCGACGCCTCCTCGCCCAGCAGGTGGTAGCCACGCAGCGCGGCGCCGGTGCCGGCCAGCAACAGTGTGAGCGCAAACGCCGCCACGCACAGCAGCGCCCGCCAGCTGGCCGCTGCGCGACGACGCGCCTGCAGGTGCCGGCGCAGCATCACCAGCTGCGCGAGGGTGACCAGCGCGAACACCGCGGCCAGCACCAGCAGCACCGTCATCGGCATGCGCAGCAAGGCGCTCCAGTCCATCGCATCCACCCTCGTCGTCGCGCGGCACGCGCCGCCGCCCCATGATAGCCGGCGCACCGCGGGTGCCTCGCTATACTGGCCACTTGCTGAGGAACCCCGCCATGCGCCGATCCCTGTTGTTGCTGCCGCTCGCCCTCGTCGTCGCCCTGCTTGCCGGCTGCGGCAACAAGGGACCGCTGGTGCTGCCGCCGGCACGAACCGCGCCGCCGCCGACACCGGCCACCAGCGCACCGGCACCGGCGATGCCGGCCAGCGTGGCCGCGGATGCTTCCGGCGAGCACTGAGATGGCGCCGGCGCCACTGCGCTTTTCCAAGATGCACGGCAGCGGCAACGACTTCGTCGTGCTGGACTGCCGGCGGCAGGCGTTCGCGCTCGACGCGGTGCAGATCCGCGCGCTGGGTGATCGCCACACCGGCGTGGGCTTCGACCAGCTGCTCAGCGTGGAGCCGGCGCGCGATCCGTCGTGCGCGTTCTACTACGGCATCTGGAACACCGACGGCTCGCCGTCAGGCCAGTGCGGCAACGGCGTGCGCTGCGTGGCGGCGTGGTTGCATCGTGCCGGCGCGCTGGCGCTGGACCAGGCGGTGCGCATCGAGAGTCCGTCCGGCCCGGTGACGGTGCGCGTGCTCGCACCCGACCAAGTCACCGTAGACATGGGCGAGCCGATCTTCGAACCGGCGCGGATTCCGTTCGCGGCCGCGGCGACGGCCGCGCATTACCCGATCGAGGTCGGCGGCGACACGCTGGACATCGGCGCCGTCTCGATGGGCAATCCGCATGCGGTAGTGACGGTCGATGACCTGGCCGATCCCGCGCTGGAACGGCTCGGCCCGCTGCTGACCCGGCATCCGCGCTTCGCCGAAGGCGCCAACACCGGCTTCGTGCAGCGGCTGGACCGCAGCCACCTGCGCCTGCGCGTGCACGAGCGCGGCGCCGGCTGGACCCGCGCCTGCGGCACCGGGGCCTGCGCCGCGATGGCGGTGCTGCACCGGCGCGGCGAAGTGGATGAGCGCGTCGCGGTGGCGCTGCCCGGCGGCAGCCTGCGCATCGACTGGGCCGGCGCCGGCCATGCGCTCTGGATGACCGGCCCGGCGGCCTTCGTTTTCGAGGGCGAATGGGCGCTTCCCCGCGTCGAACCGCCGCCGGCCGGTTGAAGCCCGCGCGCGTCCATCGCACACTGCGGCAGGCAAGCCCCGCCCGCCCCGCTCCAGGATCTCCGCGCATGACCGCTACCCTGCTCGACGACGCCACCCAGGCCCGCGTGGTCGCCGCCTACCTGAAGCGGCACCCGGAATTCCTCAGCGAGTACCCCGAGCTTGCCGCCAAGCTGACCATGCCGCCGCGCGAGAGCGGCGGCGCGGTGGCCTCGCTGGCGGTCTACCAGATGCAGAGCTTGCGCGACAAGAACGCCGAGCTGGAGCGGCGGCTGGCCGAACTGGTCGAGATCGCCGCCGAGAACGAGAAGCTGATGGAGCGCGTGCACGGCCTGACCGTGGCGCTGCTGCGCGCCAGCACGATGGAGGTCACTGCACGCACGGTGATCGCACGGCTCAGCGCGGATTTCCACACCGAGCGCGTGAGCCTGCTGCTGTTCGGGGCCGAACCCAAGCTGCCGCGCGCCGACTGGCTGCAGCAGATCGCCGGCGGCGCGGCGGCGCTGCCCGAGTTCGCCGATTTCCTGCACAAGGGCGAGCCCAGCTCCGGCCGCCTGTCGGCCGACAAGCTGGCGCGGCTGTTCGGCGAGCACGCGACCGGACTGCAGTCGGTGGCGTTGATCCCGCTGGGCGACGCCGGCATGCTGGCCATCGGCAGCGCCGACCCGAACCGCTTCCAGCCGGGCATGGGCACGCTGTTCCTGAGGATGATCTCCGCCACCATCACCGCCGCGCTGGCGCGCTCGCGGGATGTCTCCTGAGCCGGTAGTGACCCCGGCCGGCCAAGTCGATGCCTGGCTGGCCCGCCTCGCCGGCGAACGCCACGCCTCGCCGCACACCGTCGCCGGCTATCGGCGCGACCTGGACAAGCTGCTGCGCTTCATGGCGGCAGGTCAGGTAGGCACCTTCGAAGCACTCGACGGCGCGCGCATGCGCGCGTTCATCGCCGGCGAACATCGCGCGGGGCTGGCGCCGAAGAGCCTGCAGCGCCTGCTCTCTTCCTGCCGCAGCCTGTTCCGCCAGCTCGGTCGCGAGGGCACGCTGAGCCACGATCCGCTGCTCGGCGTGCGCGGCCCCAAGGTGCGCCGCAAGCTGCCGCAGGTGCTCGACGTGGACGAGGCCACCGCGCTGGTGGAGACCGACAGCGGCGGCAAGCTCGCCGTGCGCGACCGCGCGATGCTGGAGCTGTTCTACTCCAGCGGCCTGCGCCTGTCCGAGCTGTGCGGCCTGCGCTGGCTCGACCTCAAGCTCGACGACGGCGAGGTGCGCGTGCTGGGCAAGGGCAGCAAGACGCGCATCGTGCCGGTCGGCCGCCACGCCGTGGCCGCGCTTCGTGCGCTCGGCGCCGAGCAGGGCATGCCGCCGGACGGCCCGGTATTCCGCGGCCGCGGCGGCGCGCCGATCCATCCACGCACGATTCAGTTGCGCATGAACACCCTCGCGCTGCAGCAGGGCATCCCGAAACACATCCATCCGCATCTGCTCAGGCACACCTTCGCCAGCCACATGCTGGAATCCTCCGGCGACCTGCGCGCGGTGCAGGAGCTGCTCGGCCACGCCGACATCGCCACCACCCAGATCTACACCCACCTGGATTTCCAGCATCTGTCCAAGGTGTACGACGCGGCGCATCCGCGGGCCAAAAGGAAGCCGTAGGAGCGCACCCTGTGCGCGATGCTCTTGCCGTCACCTGACGAAGAGCGGTCGCGCACGGGGTGCGCTCCTGCCGGCGGCGTGTTGAAGCCTTGCCCGACCACCCCCATGTCGTGCGCTCAACCCATGGAGCTTCATATGGAATCCTTCCACGCCACCACCATCGTCTGCGTGCGCCGCGACGGCCGCGTCGTGATCGGCAGCGACGGCCAGGTCACGCTGGGCAACACGGTGATGAAGGGCAACGCGCGCAAGGTGCGCCGGCTCGGCAAGACGGGCGAGGTGGTGGCCGGTTTCGCCGGCGCCACTGCCGACGCCTTCACCCTGTTCGAACTGTTCGAGCAGAAGCTCGAGAAGCACAACAACAACCTCACCCGCGCCGCGGTGGAAATGGCCAAGGAATGGCGCACCGACCGCCGCTTCGGCCGACTGGAGGCGATGCTGGCGGTAGCCGACAAGGAAACCTCGCTGCTGATCTCCGGCAACGGCGACGTGGTGGAACCCGAGCACGGGCTGATCGCGATCGGCTCTGGCGGCCCGTTCGCCCAGTCCGCCGCGATGGCCCTGCTGGAAAACACCGACCTGGACGCCCGCACCATCGTCGAGAAGGCGCTGAAGATCGCCGGCGACATCTGCATCTACACGAACCACAACGTGTCGATCGAGGAGCTGGGAATGGGGAATGGGGAATAGGGAATAGACAAGCCCGACATTCCCGCAAGCCCACGCTCTTCCCATTCCCTATTCCCCATTCCCTATTCCCTGCGAAGCCAGCCCATGTCCGAACTCACCCCCCGCGAAATCGTCAACGAACTCGACCGCTACATCATCGGCCAGCACGACGCCAAGCGTGCGGTGGCGGTAGCGCTGCGCAGCCGCTGGCGACGCATGCAGTTGCCGGTGGAGATGCGCAACGAGATCACCCCGAAGAACATCCTGATGATCGGGCCCACCGGCGTGGGCAAGACCGAGATCGCGCGGCGGCTGGCGACGCTGGCGAACGCGCCGTTCGTGAAGGTCGAGGCGACCAAGTTCACCGAGGTGGGCTACGTCGGCAAGGACGTCGAGTCGATCATCCGCGACCTGGCCGACGGCGCCTACAAGCTGACCCGCGAGCAGGCGATCAAACGCGTGCGTTCACAGGCCGAGGACCGCGCCGAGGATCGCATCCTCGATGCGCTGCTGCCGCGCCGGCAGTCCCCGCCGACCGACTGGAGCCACGACGCACCGGCCGCTCCCGCCATCGACAGCGACACCCGCCAGAAGCTGCGCAAACAGCTGCGCGAGGGCGCGCTGGACGAGCGCGAGATCGAGCTGGATTTCGCCATGAACGTGGGCGTGGAGATCATGTCGCCACCGGGCATGGAGGAGATGGGCGCGCAACTGCGCCAGATGTTCCAGAACCTGGGCGGCGCCAAGACCCAGACCCGCAAGCTCGCGATCAAGGCGGCCCGCCCGCTGCTGATCGACGAGGAGGCCGGCAAGCTGCTCAACGACGAGGAGATCCGCGCCCAGGCGATGGAGAACGCCGAGCAAAACGGCATCGTCTTCATCGACGAGATCGACAAGGTGGCCCAGCGCAGCGACCACGGCCACGCCGGGGTCAGCCGCGAGGGCGTCCAGCGCGACCTGCTGCCGCTGGTGGAAGGCTCCACCGTCTCGACCAAGTACGGCCCGATCAAGACCGACCACATGCTGTTCATCGCCTCCGGCGCGTTCTCGCTGGCCAAGCCCTCGGACCTGATCCCCGAGCTGCAGGGCCGCCTGCCGATCCGGGTCGAGCTCTCCGCGCTCAGCGTGGACGACTTCAAGCGGATCCTGCGCGAGCCGAACAACGCGCTGACCAAGCAGTACGTGGCACTGCTCGGCACCGAGGGCGTCACCATCGAGTTCGCCGACTCCGGCATCGACCGCCTGGCCGAGGTGGCGTTCCAGGTGAACGAGCGCACCGAGAACATCGGCGCCCGCCGGCTGCACACCGTGATGGAGCGTCTGCTGGAAAAAATCTCCTTCGAAGCTGCGGATAAGTCCGGCGAAAAATACAAGATCGACGCCCAACATGTAGACAACTCCCTCGCCAACCTGGTTCGTGACGAGGATCTCAGCCGCTACATCCTGTAAAGCCGGCAGATCACCCCGATCTGCTAAAATGGACACCGTGAACAACGTTATCGAACTGAAAAACACCGGCCAGCGCGCCCAGTTGCGCGAGGCGCAACAGAAACAGACGCTGATCCGGTTGTGGCGTGAAGACCTCGAACACGGCAGCTTCTGCGGTTACGTGGGCGGGGTGGGGCGGGAGTTCTTCCTGCTCTGGGTGGTCGGCGACGGCATCACCTACGACGGCATGTACGTGATGCGGCACCGCGACATCTCCGAGCTCGAAGCACCCGACAAGCACCATGCCTTCTTCGAGAAGGCGCTGGCGCTCAAGCACATCCTGCCGCGGATGCCGCGCGGCTTCCCGCTGGACAGCATCCGCGAGGTAGTCCAGGCCGCCGGCGCCCAGGCACCGGTGATCGGCGTGCACGTGGACAGCGAGGACGAGTCCGAGGTCTGCTACATCGGCCGGCTGGTCAGCGTCGAGGACGACGGCTTCTACATGCAGGAACTCAGCCCGGACGCGGAGTGGATGCGCGAGGTCTCGTTCTTCAGCTGGGACGAGGTCTCCACCATCAGCATGGAAGACAGCTACGCCCAATCCCTGCTGGCTGTGGCCGGCCCCGCCCCGGCCCTGCTGCCCGGCGACGCCAGCGGCCTCGGTCGCGCGCCCTCGCCCTGAACCCCTCCTCCCGTAGGAGCCCGCTTGCGGGCGATGCCTTTTTGGCCGGGAATCGGGAATCGCAAAAGCATTAAGAGCATCGCCCGCGGGCGGGCTCCTTATGTGTCGATTCTCCTCGGAGGTTGGGGGAGAATCGCCGACTGATCATCGGTGGGAACGGGGAGACGCCGTCGGGCTCCTCTGGCTTCGCGCCTGCGCCGTAGATTCGCGCCCCCGTTCCGTTTTATCTGCCGCAAGCTGCAACGGTATCTTAGGCCCGCCCCTGGCGTGAGCCTGCACGTGTAAGGATCGGCTTGGCGGATCTTCGATGGTCGGACACCTGAACCGAACGAGGATTGGCTGATGACAGAATCCATGGTTGGCATCGACGTGGCCAAGGCAACCTTTGACGTGGCCGCGCCGCTGGAACCGAAGGGCAAGTACCGCACCAAAGCGAAGTTGCCGAACACGCCCGCCGGCTTCACCTTGCTGAGCGACTGGCTGGATCGCCACGTGCCGGGAGCGGCGGTGTGCATGGAAGCGACGGGCGTGTATCACGAAGCATTGGCCACTTTCCTGGTCGAGCGCGGCGTGACCGTTTACGTGGCCAACCCGGCCCAGGTCGCCGCCTATGCCAAGAGCGAGTTGTCGAGGACCAAGACCGATCATGCCGATGCCAAGCTGATCGCCCGCTTTGCGATGGCGCAGTTGCAGGTAGGCACCACCTTGCGGCCGTGGGTGCCGCCCACGCCCGCCCAGCGCAAACTGCGCGCCCTGATCCACCGGCTGAACGATCTGGAGGGCATGCGCCAGATGGAACGCAACCGACTGGACGTCAGCGATCAGGCGGTGCGCGGCTCCATCGCCGACGTGATGGAGACATTGGACGCCCAGATCGCAGAGCTGAAGAAGGAAATCGACAACCACATCGACTCGGATCCGGACTTACGCCGCGATGCCGGCCTGCTGACCTCCATTCCGGGGATTGGCGAGCTGACGGCGGCCTTCATGTTGGGCTGTGCGGGCGACCTGCGCCGGTTCGACGACCCGCGCAAGCTCGATGCCTTCGCCGGCATGAATCCCGCCATCCGCGAGTCGGGCAAGTGGGTCGGTCAAAGCCGCCTGTCCAAGCTCGGTCACGCCTTGTTGCGCGCCAAGCTCTACATGCCGGCGATGACGGCGATCCGCCACAACGTCGCCGTGCGCGCCTTGTTCGATCGACTGGTCGCTCGCGGCAAGCCACGCAAACTGGCGCTGGGTGCCGCCATGCGCAAGCTGCTCCACCTCGCTTGGGGGGTTATCCGCTCAGGTAAGAATTTCGACCCCAGCATCGCGCTTGCCTGACGGACGGCAAGACGGTATCTACGGGGTCGCGGTCGCACCCAACTCGTCGCGCCAACGGGTAAGCTTTCGGATTCATCCTGAAAGCCCGTCCGCCGTGGAGCACGCATGAGCCGCATCGTCGTCGTCGGCAGCATCAACATGGACCTGGTCACCCAGGCGCCGCGCTTCGTCGGCCCCGGCGAGACCATCCTCGGCAAACGCTTCCTTACCGTGCCCGGCGGCAAGGGCGCCAACCAGGCGGTTGCTGCCGCGCGGCTGGGCGCCGAGGTCGCCCTGGTCGGCGCGCTCGGCCGCGACGCCTTCGGCGACCAGCTGCACGCCGGCCTCGCCGCCGAACACGTCGACCTGACCCACGTCGCGCGCCTCGACGACAGCGCCAGCGGCACCGCCTCGATCACCGTCGCCGGCGGCGAGAACCAGATCATCGTGGTGCCCGCCGCCAACACTCGCGTCACGCCCGCCCACGTCGAAGCCGCGCGTTCGCTGCTCGAACGGGCCGACGCCGTGCTGGTGCAGATGGAAATCCCGCTGGAAACCGTCGAAGCCACCGTGCGCCTGGGCCACCGCCTCGGGGTGCCGGTGATCCTCAATCCTGCCCCCGCGCAAAAACTGCCCACCGACTGGCTCAAACTCGCCCGCTACGTCACCCCGAACCAGCACGAGCTGGCGATCCTGCTCGGCGCCGATCCCACCGAAGACTTCAAGGCGCTGATGCAACGCGCCCCATGCCCGGTCGTGCTCACCCGCGGCGGCGAAGGCGCCTGGTATCGCGAACAGGGCGAACCGCTGCACCAGCCCGGCTTCAAGGTCGACGTGGTCGACAGCACCGGCGCCGGAGACACCTTCAACGCGACGCTGGCGGTATTCCTGAAAGAAGGCCTGGCCGCAGCGGTACGCAAGGCCTGCGCGGCCGCCGCGCTGTCGGTGACGAAGCTGGGCGCGCAGGGCGGCATGCCCACCGGGCGCGAGCTGGACAGGTTCCTCGCGTAGCGGCGCCGACGGGCTATTTGCCGATGCAGAACGAACTGAAGATCGCGCCGAGCAGGTCGTCGCTGCTGTAGTGGCCGGTGATTTCGCCCAGCGCGTGCTGGGCCTGGCGCAATTCCTCGGCAGCGAGTTCGCCGGCGCGGGTGGTGGCAAGGATGGCGGCGGTGCGATCGAGATGGTCACGCACGGACTGGAGGGCGAGCACGTGGCGGCGTCTGGCGCTGAAGGCGCCTTCGCCGCTGCCGGCGCCGGCGACGTGCTTGAGGTGGTCGCGCAGGAGATCGAGGCCGTCGCCGGTTCTGGCAGAGGCCCATAGCCAGTAGACGCTTTCGCGCCATTCGTCATGCGCGGCGAGGCCGTCGCGGTCGATCTTGTTGACCAGCACGATGCGCTCTACCTGGGACGGCAACGCGGCGAAGAAGGCGAGGTCGGCGCCGGCGTGCGCGGCGGCGGTGACCAGCAGGGCAACGTCGGCGCGTTGCAGTTCGCCGTGGGCGCGGCGCACGCCTTCGCGTTCGACTTCGTCTTCCGTATCGCGCAGGCCGGCGGTGTCGGCCAGTTCCAGCACGATGCCGTCGAGGCTCAGGCTTTCGCGCAGCACGTCGCGGGTGGTGCCGGCGATCGGGGTGACGATGGCACGGTCGCTGCCGGCCAGCGCGTTGAGCAGGCTGGATTTGCCGGCGTTGGGGCGGCCGATGATGGCCACCTTGAGTCCGTCGTTGAGGCGCACGCCGCGTTGCGCTTCACGCAGCAGGTCGGCCAGTTCGCGGCGCAGCTTGGCGAGTTGCGCGGTGATGGCGGGGTCGGCGAGGAAGTCGATTTCCTCTTCGGGGAAATCAATCGCCGCCTCGACGTGCACGCGCAGCGCGATCAGCGCTTGCAGCAGCGCGCCGACCTTGCGCGAGAACACGCCTTCCATCGATTGCAGCGCTGCCCGCGCACCGGCCTGCGAGCGGGCAGCGATCAGGTCGGCGACGGCTTCGGCCTGGGCCAGGTCGAGCTTGCCGTTGAGGAATGCGCGTTCGGTGAACTCGCCTGGGCGCGCCAGTCGCGCGCCAAGTTCGCAGCAGCGGCGCAGCAATGCGTCCAGCAGCACGGCGCTGCCATGGCCCTGCAGCTCCAGCACAGGTTCGCCGGTGTAGGAGGCGGGGGCGGGAAAGTAGAGCAGCAATCCGCGGTCGATCAGTTCGCCGGCGCCATCGCGAAACGCGGCGAAGTGGGCATGGCGAGGTTGCGGTGCGCGGCCGAGCAGGGTTTGCGCGATGGCTGGCGCGGCGGGACCGGAGACGCGCAACACGCCGACGCCGGCCGCGCCGGGGGCGCTGGCGATGGCGGCGATGGTGTCGGTGGTCTCGGTGGTCTCGGTGGTCATGGGACGAACTTTACAGGGCGGTTTCGGGTTTGAACGGGGGGTGCGATGTCCTTCGACTTCGCCGCTGCGCGACTACGCTCAGGACGAACGGTTTGGGGAGTAAAGACGATCTCCCTGAGCGTAGCCGCGCAGCGGCGGAGTCGAAGGGTCCGCGACGTCAGCAACCAGAAACGAAACAGCCGCGGCGGGGCAACCGTCGCGGCTGTGTGTCGTCCATTCGGCGATGGGTCAGGCCGCCTTGGCCTTGGGTTCGCCTTCGCGATCGATGTGGTGGGTCACCCACCACTGCTGGCCCAGCCCGACCAGGCCGTTGACCGCGTAGTACAGGCACAGGCCGGCGGGGAAGAAGGCGAACATCACGGTGAACAGCAACGGCATCACCTTCATCATCTTCGCCTGGGTCGGGTCCATGCCCGCGGCGACGGGGTTCAGCCACTGCGTGCCGAGCATCACGATGGCGTAGATGATCGGCAGGATGTACCACGGATCGGGCGCGCTGAGGTCGGGAATCCACAGGAACGGCGCGTGGCGCAGCTCCAGGCTGTACTCGAGCACGAAGAACAGGCCGTAGAACACCGGCAGCGTGATCAGCACCGGCAGGCAGCCGCCCATCGGGTTGACCTTCTCCTTCTTGTACAGCTCCATGGTGGCCTGCTGCATCTTCTGGCGGTCGTCGCCGTAACGCTCCTTCAGCGCCTGCAGTCGCGGCGTCAGCTTGCGCATGCGCGCGCTGGAGCGGTACTGCATCGCGGTGAGCTTCCAGGTCAGGCCCTTGATCAGCAGCACCAGCAGGATGATCGCCACGCCCCAGTTCCTGGTGATCGCGTGGAACTGCGACAGGATCCAGTGCATCGGCACGGCGATGGCCTTGAACATGCCGTAGTCGATGGTGAGGTCGAGCCCGGGAGCGATCGCATCGAGCGTGCCCTGCCGGTTCGGGCCCACGTACAACCGCGCTTCGGTGGTCAGGCTCTGCCCGGCGGCCACGTTCAGCGTCGGGCTCATCGTGCGGATCAGGTAGCGCGGGTGGGCGCTGTCCGGATCGATGGTCTGGGTGACGTAGTGGTTGGTCTGGCTGGCCGGCGGAATCCACGCGGTGACGAAGTACAGGCGCAGCATCGCCGCCCAGCCGCCCTTGATCTCGCTGTCGAGCGCGTCTTTCTTCTCGCCGAAATCCTTGAAGCCGAGCTTCTCGAACTTCTCGCCGGTGTACCAGGCCGCACCGATGAAGCTGCGCTGCTCGGGATCGGTGTAATGGCTGAACCAGCTGGACGGTTTGGGCGGCGCGATCCGCTGCAGTTGCTGGTAGGCGTTGCCCTGCCACGGCGTGTTGCCGCCGTTGTCGATGCGCTGGCTCAGGCCCACCACGTAGCTGCCGCGTTTGAAGGTGTAGGTCTTGGTGACCGCCAGGCCGGCGGCGTCGCGCCAGGTCAGCGCGACCTGGAGTTCGTCCTGGCCCGGCGCCAGGGTGTAGCTGGTCTTCTCGCTGTGGAACAGCGCCAGATGGTTGGGCTGGTCGGCCGGCGCGGTGTCGCTGCTGCTGACCAGGCCGTTCTGCGCCACGAAGTAATGCGTGGGGCTGTTGTCCAGCAGCACGACGGGCGGCGGGGTGGGGTTCTTGTGGGTCGGCGCCTGCTGCGGGTAGGCCAGCAGTTCGGCGTGCACCAGGCTGCCGCCGCGGGTATCGATCGTGAGGTGCAGGACGTCGGTGTCGACCGTGATCAGCTGCGCGCTCGCGGGTGCCGATGGCTCATGGGTAGCGACGGTTGCCGCCGTGCTCGAAGGCGCGGCGCTCGACGCGACCGCCATCGCGGCGGGAACGCTGCCGTCCGCCGACGTCGGGACGGCCTGGCTGGCGGTGGCTGCAGGGGTCGGCGCCGGCTTGGGTGCGTGGTCGTTTTCCCAGGCCATGAACAGCAAATAGGCCACGGCCAGCAGGGCAAACAGGAGGAAGTTGCGCGTTTGATTCATCGCGTAGCAGATCCGGGTAACGCCACGACTCGAGGGTCTCGCCGCGGAAGCTTGGAAAAAGGTCAGCGCTCGATTGTGGGGGGACCGTCGATTCGCTTCAATGGTTCGGCCGGGTCAGCCGCGCGGGCCGGCAGCTTTTGCCACAGGGCTTCCAGCTCGCCCAGCAACTCCGGCCCGGGCACGCCGGCGGCCTGTTCGCGCGCCATCACCATCAGGTCGATCGCGGGGAGGCGGTGGCGCACGCGCCGGAACGACTCGCGCACCAGACGCTTGATCCGGTTGCGCTCCACTGCGCGCTTGGACACCCGCTTGGAAATGGCCAGGCCCAGCCGCGCGCCGCCCAGCTCGTTGTCGCGATAGCGCAAATGAAAACAGCGGCCGCCTGCGCGTCCGCTGCTGTTTCGCAAGGCGGCGAATTCACCGGGCCGACGCAGCCGCGCCTCGCGCGGCAGACCGGCGCTGGACATCACGCCGCGCCCGATTACGGGATCAGGCGCTTGCGGCCCTTGGCGCGACGGGCGTTGATCACCTTGCGGCCGTCGGCGGTGGCCATGCGTGCGCGAAAACCGTGGGTACGGGCGCGCTTGAGCTTGCTGGGCTGGAAGGTCCGCTTCATGGGTTGCTCCGAAGGGAATGTGAGTAAAAGGTTGGAGAGTATGTCCGGTCGGGGCCGCGGCTGTCAAATCGCGCCAGCTCGCGCCTTGCGCGACGCGGCGACGGCGCCGGTCCGGCACCGCGGGGGCTGCTGCTAGACTAGCCCATCACCCTGCGCGCAAGCGCCCCAAGTCGTGGTTGATCGAATTCATGAGTGATCTGTGGCGGCGCTGCCTTGAGCGTCTGGAAGGCGATCTGAGCGCCGAAGACCTGCACACCTGGCTGATGCCGCTGCAGGCGCGTGACGATGCCGACGGCTTGCAGCTGTTCGCCCCCAATTCCTACACGCTGGACACGGTGCGCCAGCGCTACCTGGCGCAAATCGAGCAGGTACTGGGGCAGCTGGCTGGCCGCGCCATGCCGGTGCGGCTGGAGGTGGGTTCCAGTGTACGTCGGGCGGAGCCGGCCAAATCGGCGGCAGCCACGCCCACCCGGCCCGCCCCTGCGGCGGCGACGCAGGCGTTCCACCACAATCTCGACCCGCATTACACCTTCGAAACCTTCGTCGAGGGCAAGTCCAACCAGCTCGGCAAGGCCGCCGCGATGCAGGTGGCCACCAACCCGGGGCGCGCGTACAACCCGCTGCTGCTGTATGGCGGCACCGGCCTGGGCAAGACCCACCTGATGCACGCCGCCGGCAACCTGATGCTGGAGCGCAACCCGGGTTGCAAGGTGATGTGCCTGAACTCGGAGCAGTTCGTCGGCTCGATGATCGAGGCCTTGCGCGCCAAGAGCATGGACGAGTTCAAGCGCCGCTTCCGTTCGGTCGACGCGCTGCTGATCGACGACATCCAGTTCTTCGCGGGCAAGGACACCACGCAGGAGGAATTCTTCCACACCTTCAACGCGTTGTTCGAGTCCAAGCAGCAGATCATCCTCACCTGCGACCGTTATCCCAAGGAAGTGGACAAGCTGGAGCCGCGCCTGAAGTCGCGCCTGGGCTGGGGCCTGAGCGTGGCGATCGAACCGCCGGATTTCGAGACGCGCGCGGCAATCTTGCTGTCCAAGGCACACGACAAGAGCGTGGCCATGGACGAGAGCGTGGCGATGCTGCTGGCCAAGCGCATCCGCTCCAACGTGCGCGACCTGGAAGGCGCGCTCAACACTCTGGCGGCGCGTGCCAACTTCTACGGGCGGCCGATCACCACCGATTTTGCCGAGGAGACCCTGCGCGACCTGCTGGCCACGCACGCCCAGGCGGTCACCATCGCCAACATCCAGAAGATCACCGCCGAATACTTCAACGTGCGCCTGCAGGACCTGCTCTCCAAGCGGCGCGTGCGCTCGCTGGCGCGGCCGCGGCAGATCGCGATGACCTTGTCCAAGGAACTGACCGAGCACAGCCTGCCCGAGATCGGCGAGGCGTTCGGCGGGCGCGACCACACCACGGTGATGCACGCCTGCAAGACGATCCGCAAGTTCCTCGAAACCGACGTGCGCATGCGCCAGGACTGGGAACAGTTGATCCGCACGCTCACCGGTTGACGCGCGCGTGGGCGGGCCTGCGCGCCGGGAATGCGCGAGAATGCGGGGCAAGTTGGGGCCAAGCTGTGGATAATGGGTGGATGAATGGACCTGCCAGGTTATCCACAAGTCATGCACTGCCTGGCCGGCCTGCACTGCACACAGAAAATAGATCGTAACAAGTTGATTTTGCGGACAAAAAACGACAAAGACCGGTTCTCCACAAGTACAACAACAGCCACTACACTTCTTTTCAAAAGAAAGAACAGCAGGTAAAGGGAAGCCCACCATGCAATTCAGCATCCAACGTGAAGCTCTGCTCAAGCCGCTGCAACAGGTAGTGGGTGTGGTCGAACGGCGCCAGACGCTGCCGGTACTGGCCAACTTGCTGTTCAAGGTGGCGGACGGTCAGGTCTCGCTTACCGGTACCGACCTGGAAGTCGAGATGATCGCGGTCACCGAGGCGGAGAAGCTCGCAGACGGCGAGATCACCATCCCGGCCCGAAAGCTGTTCGACATCGTGCGCGCATTGCCCGACGGCGCCCATATCGAGCTGAAGTTGAACGGTGACCGCGTGGCACTGCACGCCGGACGCAGCCGGTTCACGCTGACGACGCTGCCGGCCAGCGAATTTCCCACGGTGGATCAGATCGAGGTGGTCGAGAAGGTCAACCTGCCGGAGGAGGTGCTGCGCGACCTGATGGAGCGCACGGCGTTCGCCATGGCCAACCAGGACGTGCGCTACTACCTCAACGGCATGCTGCTGGACCTGCAGGAACACAGCCTGCGCTGCGTGGCCACCGACGGCCATCGCCTGGCGATGAAGCAGACCGAGCTGCAGAGCTCGGTGAGCACCCGCCGCCAGATCATCATCCCGCGCAAGGGCGTCAACGAGCTGATCGGCCTGCTGGAAGGCGGTGACGGCGAGGTGGAGCTGGAGTTCGGCCGCAACCATCTGCGCGTGCGCCGGGGCAATGTCACCTTCACGTCGAAGCTGATCGACGGTCGTTTCCCGGATTACGAGGCGGTGATTCCGCTGGGTGCGGACAAGACCGCCACGCTGGACCGCGAGGTACTCCGCGGGGCGCTGCAGCGCGCGGCGATCCTGTCGAACGAGAAGTATCGCGGCGTGCGGCTGGAGCTGTCGCCGGGCAAGCTGCGCATCGTGGCGCACAACCCGGAGCAGGAAGAAGCCGTGGAGGAGGTCGAGGCCGACACCCATGTCTCCGACCTGGCGGTGGGCTTCAACGTGGGTTACCTGCTCGATGCCCTCGCGGCCCTGCGCGGCGACAAGGCGCGCTTGAGCCTGCGCGATGCGCAGTCCAGTTGCCTGGTGCAGGAGCACGACAACGAGCAGGCGCGCCATGTGATCATGCCGCTGCGGCTCTGACGCGGCTCTCGTGGTCGTTGCGATCAGGCGTCGTCACCAGCAGCGCCGGGGTCTCCGCAGGGAGCCCCGGCGTTGTCGTCTGGGGTGTCGGTCCGCATGAGGCTGGAACAGTTGCGTATCTGCGGCTTGCGCTGCCTGACCGATGTCAGCCTGGCGCTGGACCCGGCAATCAACGTGTTCATCGGCGACAACGGTGCCGGCAAGACCAGCGTGCTGGAGGCCGCTTTTCTGCTTTCGCACGCACGCTCGTTTCGTTCCGGCGCGCGCGAGGCGCTGGTGCAGCGGGGCATGGCGCAACTGGCCTTGTTTGCCGAGGTGCGCCACCGCGATGAGTCTGATGTCGAACGCTTGGGGCTGGGGCGTTCGGGCGCGCGCTGGGAGGCGCGTATCAACGGCGAGGCCGCGTCGATCGGCGAGCTGGTGCAGGCCTGCGCGGTGGTCTGCTTCGAGCCTGGCTCACATGCGCTGATCGCCGGCCCGGCCGAGGAGCGTCGGCGCTATCTCGATTGGGGCGTGTTCCACGTGGAACAGGATTTCCTGGCGCTGTGGCGTCGCTGCCAGCGCGCGCTGAAGCAGCGCAACAGCTTGCTGCGCGCGGGAGTGACGCCGTCGGATGACCTGTGCGAACCGTGGGAACGGGAGCTTTCGCAGGCCGCAGAACGCATCGACCTGCAGCGCCGCGCTTACCTGGACCGCTTGCGACCTTGCCTCGAAGTCAGCATGGCGGCCTTGCTGCCGGAGTTGGGCGCGATGGAACTGCGCTACCGCCGTGGCTGGTCGGACGAGCTGCCGCTTGCCGATCAATTGGCGACGCAGCGCGGCCGGGATCAGGCGCGGGGGCACACCAGCCTGGGTCCACACCGCGCCGATTGGACGCTTTCTTTCGAACGGGCCCCGCTGCGCGAGCACCTGTCGCGCGGCCAGGAGAAGCTCGCTGCGCTGGCCTGCGTATTGGCGCAAGCTACCCTGTATGCACAGGAACATGGCGACTGGCCGGTGGTGTGCCTGGACGACCTTGCCTCCGAGCTGGACCAGTCGCACCAGGCGGCTGTGGTGGCCGAACTGCAGGACGTCCACGCCCAGGTGCTGCTGACCGGCACCGAATTGCCGCCGGCATTGCAGGCGACCTCCGCTCGCGTGTTCCACGTGGAACAAGGCCAGATAGCGCGCCTGCTATAATCGAAGGGTTGCACCTTTCGCAGGTTGCATAACCCTTGCCCGGCCGATCACGGCGCCGCGTCGGGCCGGGTCGCTGGCGCCAGGAAACGACCTTCGCATGAACGAACCCCTCAACGAATCCCACTACGATTCGAGCAACATCAAGGTACTCAAGGGCCTCGAGGCGGTGCGCAAGCGCCCCGGCATGTACATCGGCGATACCGATGACGGCACCGGCCTGCACCACATGGTGTTTGAGGTCGTCGACAACTCGATCGACGAAGCCCTGGCCGGCTACTGCGACAGGGTCGTGGTCATGATCCACGAGGATGGTTCGGTCAGCGTCGCCGACAACGGTCGTGGCATCCCGGTCGACATGCACCCGGAGGAGCACCGCTCCACCGCCGAGGTGGTGATGACGGTGCTGCATGCCGGCGGCAAGTTCGACGCCAACTCCTACAAGGTCTCCGGCGGCCTGCACGGCGTGGGCGTTTCTGTGGTGAACGCGCTCAGCGATCACCTGTGGCTGACCATCCACCGCGACGGCCATGAATACCTGCAGGAATACTCGCTCGGCGAGCCGCTGTTCCCGCTGAAGGAGGTCGGCCCGTCGGACAAGCGCGGCACTGCCGTTCGTTTTCTGCCCAGCCCGGCCACCTTCACCAGCAACATCGACTTCCACTACGAGATCCTCGCCAAGCGCCTGCGCGAGCTGGCCTTCCTCAACTCCGGCGTCACCATCGAGCTGAAAGACGAGCGCGGGGAAGGGCGCTCGGACACGTTTGCGTACGAGGGCGGCATCCGCTCCTTCGTGCAGCACCTGTCCCAGATGAAGACCCCGCTGCACCCGAACGTGATCAGCCTGACCGCGGAGCAGGACGGCATCGTGGTGGAGGTGGCGATGCAGTGGACCGACTCGTACAACGAGACGATGTTCTGCTTCACCAACAACATCCCGCAGCGCGACGGCGGCACCCACCTCACCGGCTTCCGCGCCGCGCTGACCCGCTCGCTGCAGAACTACATCGAGAAGGAAGGCCTGGCCAAGAACGCCAAGGTCGCCCTGTCCGGCGACGACATGCGCGAGGGCATGATCGCGGTACTGTCGGTCAAGGTGCCCGACCCGAAGTTCTCCTCGCAGACCAAGGACAAGCTGGTCTCCTCCGAGGTCAAGACGGTGGTGGAGCAGGTCGTCAACGAGAAGCTCGGCGAATTCCTGCTGGAGCACCCGAACGAAGCCAAGGCGATCGCCTCCAAGGTGGTCGACGCCGCCCGTGCCCGGGAAGCCGCCCGCAAGGCGCGCGAGATGACCCGGCGCAAGGGCGCGCTGGACATCGCCGGCCTGCCCGGCAAGCTGGCCGACTGCCAGGAGAAGGATCCGGCGCTGTGCGAGCTGTTCCTGGTCGAGGGTGATTCCGCCGGCGGTTCGGCCAAGCAGGGCCGCAATCGCAGGACCCAGGCGGTGCTGCCGCTCAAGGGCAAGATCCTCAACGTCGAGAAGGCACGCTTCGACCGCATGCTCGCCTCGGCCGAGGTAGGCACCCTGATCACCGCGCTCGGTACCGGCATCGGCAAGGACGAGTACAACCCCGACAAGCTGCGCTATCACCGCATCATCCTGATGACCGATGCCGACGTCGACGGCTCGCACATCCGCACCCTGCTGCTGACCTTCTTCTACCGCCAGATGCCCGAGCTGATCGAGCGCGGCCACATCTACATCGGCCTGCCCCCGCTGTACAAGGTGAAGCAGGGCAAGCAGGAGCTGTACATCAAGGACGACACTGCGCTGAACGACTACCTGATCTCCAGCGCGGTGGACAACGCTGCGCTGGAGTACAGCCCCGAGGCGCCGCCCATCACCGGCGAGGCGCTGGAAAAGCTGCTGCGCGGCTACCAGAGCGCGCTGGACCAGATCGCCCGACTGGCACATCGTTTCGACCCCGCGGTGCTCACCGCGATGCTGGAGCATCCGCCGCTGGTGCCGGCGCTGTGGGCCGATGCCGAGGCCATGCAGGGATGGCTGGACGCCGTGACGCTCAAGCTCAGCGCGAGCGGGCTGGGCAAGCCGCATTACACGTTGCGCCTGCGACCGGCACACGCCGCCGCCGCCGGCGCGGCGCAGCCGGCGGCCATCGAGGTGATCCGCGAGCAGCATGGGCTCAGCCACACCTGGTTCCTGCCGCAGCCGTTCTTCGGCAGCGCCGAGTTCCGTCCGATCCTGGCGATCAGCCAGCAGATCGCCGGCCTGGTCCAGCCCGATGCAGTGGTGCGCCGGGGCAATGCTTCGCGCGGCATCCTCCGCTTCGTCGACGCCCGCAACTGGTTGCTGGAGGAGGCCAAGAAGGGGCGCAGCATCCAGCGCTTCAAGGGCCTGGGCGAAATGAACCCGGAGCAGCTGTGGGATACCACGGTCAACCCGGAAACCCGCCGCATGCTGCAGGTCGGCATCGAGGATGCGATCGTCGCCGACCAGATGTTCTCCATGTTGATGGGCGAGGCGGTCGAGCCGCGGCGTGATTTCATCGAGGCCAACGCGCTCAAGGTTGCCAACCTGGATATCTGACGAGGCACCACCGGCGCCTGCCGTGACGTGGCAGGCGCCGGCAGCCGGTGATCGCCGACCGCCGCTGAGCAAGGCTGGGGGCGCGGCCTTCGGCGACACTTTGTTTGTGTCTAACCTGTTGATCTGAAAAGATCTTTTATGCCGCAGCGCAACTTGTTATCCGGGCCCGGATAGGGTTACGCTGCAAGACCCGCCTGTTTGCGTCGACACGTACCGGCCTTGCGATGAGGAACCCCATGAAACAGCTTCGAAGCTTCACTCTGCTGGCCACCGCGGCCTTGCTGCTTGGTCTGCTCGCCAGCCCGGCATGGGCCCGGAAGCAGCACGACGACAAGTCCAAGCAGACGAGCGAGTACCCCGACAGTACGCGCACCGCGCCGAAGCTCGACCTCACCAAGACGCAGGACCAGAAGCAGCTGCAGGAAGGTTTCGATGCCCTCAACAAGGGCGATGCCGCCACGGCCGAGGCGACCCTGCAGAAGCTGCTCGACGACAGCAAGAGCAAGTACGCCCAGGCCATGGCGCTGCGCGGGCTGGCCGTGCTCAAGTACAACGCGCAGGATTTCAAGGCCGCGATCGGCCTGCTGCAACGCGCCCTGGACAACGGCGTGCTGCCAAACGACGACTACTTCGCCATGCAGTACATGATGGCTGTCGCGCAGCAAGCCGACGGGCAGTACCAGGCCTCGCTGGACACCCTCAAGAAGTGGCGAGCCGAGGGCAAGAAGGAAACTGCCGAATCGTATGCCGTCGAAAGCAACGACCTGTATCGTCTGGAGAAGTACCCGGAAGCCATCGCGGCCGTAAAGAAGGCCAAATCGCTGACCGACAAGCCCGAGCCGCAGTGGGACCAGATCCTGATGGCAAGCTATGCCGCCAGCGGGCAGAACGACCAGCTGGTGCAGATGGCGCAGGACAACCTCGCCGCGCATCCGGATGACCCGAAGGTCGTCGAGGCCGCCATCCAGGCGCTCCAGCAGGCGGGGAAATACCCCGAGGCGATCAAGGTCATGGAAGATGCCCGTGCCAAGGGCCTGCTCGGCAACGAAGCGGACTACGTGCTGCTGGCTTCGCTGTACTACAACCAGGCGCTGTCCAGCGACGAACCCAAGCCGATGGCGGACAAGGCGATCGCCGTCATCAAGGAAGGCATGAGCAAGCAGATCATGCAGCCCAGCGCGGAGAACTACGTGCTGCTGGGCAAGGCCGACTACGTGGCCGGCGACATCCCGGCGGCCACGCAGGCGTTGCAGAAGGCGCTGCCGCTGGCCACCGACGGCGAGCCCGCGCTGCAGATCGCCAACATCGAACTGACCAACAACCATTACGCCAAGGCCAAGACGATGGTCAACCAGGCCATCAGCAAGGGCGTGAAGCACATGGGCAACGCCTACCTGGTGCTGGCCGAGTGCGAGCGGGGCCTGAACAACAAGGCTGCGCGCGTCGCCGCATTGAAGAAGGCCGCGCAGGAACCGGAAAGCGCTGACCGGGCCAACGAATTGCTCAAGAAACTGGGAGCTGCAGGCAAGTAGCCATCCGGTATGGCGCTGGCGAAGGTGGACGTCCATTTCACGCCCCGCCAGCGCTATACAAAAGCCATGGCGTGTTGTAACGTTGAAAACCTTTCACTGCGCATTGTTTCAGCAAACCCGTGGCGGGTTCCGTCAGGTCCAACCAGACGGCTCCCGACAGGTCACTGCGGCGATGCGATCCCCCGATTGATCAGCTTCCAGATAGTGACAGATGGCCTCTAGTAACGAAGAAACCGGGCGTTTTAGTTGGAAGCGGACCTGGGCATTGGCAGTGGCCATCGGGCTGCACGCATTTGCCTTCCTGCTGATCGTGGCGCCGATGGCGCCGCCCAATCAGAACCACAAGGAAAAGGAAAAGATCGTCCAGGTCAGCTTCATCGAGCCGCCGCCGCCGCCGCCGCCACCGCCGCCGCCGCCGCCGGAGCCGCCGAAGCAGCCGCCGCCGAAGATCATCCAGCAGGTCAATCCGCCGCCGACCCCGCCGCCGCCGACCCCACCGCCGCCGGTGACCGAGGTTTCCGCCAATGCCGTGCAGGCGCCGCCACCGGCGCCACCCGCGCCGCCGGCGCCGCCACCGGATATCGCGGCCGGTTCGGACCTGAGCTACGGCACCCGTCCGAGTCCGCCGTATCCGCCGATGGCTGCCCGTCAGCGCCACGAGGGTACGGTGACCTTGCTGATCCTGGTTGGCCTGGACGGATCGCCAAAGTCCGTCGAGGTGGAAAAATCCAGCGGCTATCGCGAGCTGGATCGGGCGGCCAAGGACTGGGTCATGCGCCACTGGAAGTTCAATCCAGAGGTGAAGGCCGGCAAGAAAGTGGAGGGCTATGCTCGTGTCCCCATCAACTTCAATCTCAGTGGCTAGAGATAACCACTTCAACCCGCCGTAATCGGGCGACAATCGATTACGGTCACAGTTCACGCTTGACTTTTCTAGGGTAGCGTTATGTTCCTTCAGACTCCTGCTGCAACCGGCAACACCAACGCCGAAGCCATGAAACAGATGGGCTTCGAGAACCTGATGCAGAACTTCGACTGGCTCGGCTGGGTGGTCTTCGTGACCCTGGTCGCGATGTCGTTCCTGTCTTGGTACTTCATCATCGCCAACGGCATTCGCAATGCCACCGTGAAGGCACGGGCGGACAAGGTCATCGACGGTTTCTGGGGCAATGGCTCGACCCAGGACGCCATCCGTGAGCTGGAAGCGCAGCCCAAGAGCGAGCCGTTCTCCAAGATCGCGCTGGAAGCCGCTTCGGCGATGGCGCACCACCAGCAGAGCACTACCGGCACCGCCGGTCGCCTGGCGGAATCGCTGAGCCGCTCGGAGTTCATCGACCGCGCCCTGCGCCAGGCCGTGGCTCGCGAGAGCATGCGTCTGGAAGGCGGCATGACCCTGCTCGCCACGGTGGGCTCGGCCGCGCCGTTCGTCGGTCTGCTCGGTACCGTGTGGGGCATCTACCACGCCCTGATCGGCATCGCCGCCACCGGCAACGCCTCGATGAACGCGGTGGCCGGTCCGGTGGGTGAGGCGCTGATCATGACCGCCTTCGGTCTGTTCGCGGCCATCCCGGCGCTGTTCGCGTACAACTTCTTCAACCGCTCGAACCGCGTGGTCTACGCCCGCTTCGACGAGTTCGCGAACGACCTGCATGACTTCTTTGCAACCGGTTCGCGCATCGAAAGCACGAAGTGAGGGATTGACCCATGGCCGTAAGCCTAGGTGGTGATTCCACGGGCCCGATGTCGGAGATCAACGTCACGCCGCTGGTCGACGTGATGTTGGTGCTGCTGATCATCTTCATGATCACGGCTCCCCTGATGTCGCACTCGGTCACGATCGATTTGCCCATCGCCAACCCGAATGCCAAGACGCCTGATCCGAAGACGCCGCCGATCGACCTGGCGATCAAGGTCGATGGCAGTCTGTACCTCAACGATCAGCCGGTGACCGATGCGGAACTGCGCGCCAAGCTGCTGGTGGAAGCGCAGCTCACGCCGCAGCCCCAGCTGCAGATCCGTGCCGATCGCGAAGTGCAGTTCATGGTGGTGAAGAAGATCATCAGCGATGCGAAGGGTTCGGGCATGGTGCATGTCGCCTTCATGACCACCGACGCACCGAAGGGATAATTCGAGATGGCGATTTCAACCAAAAGCAGCGGCGGTGCGATGGCGGAGATCAACGTCACGCCGTTGGTCGACGTGTTGCTCGTGCTGCTGATCATCTTCATGATCACGGCGCCGATCCTGGCGCACAAGATCGAGGTCGATCTGCCGCAGCCGAACAAGGATGTGATCCCGCCCTCCAATCCGCCCAGCCCGATCAATCTGAAGATCGATCAGAGTGGCGCGTTCTACTGGAATGGCACGCCGGTCGACGAGCTGGGCCTGAAGGCGCAGCTGGCGGTGATCGGCCAGCAGTCGCTGCCGAACCAGCCGGAGATCCAGATCGCCGCCGATGACCACGTGGCCTACGAGTATGTGGCGCGGGTGCTGGCCGACGCCAAGAGCTACAACCTGGTGAAGATCGGCTTCAACGAAGCACGCTGAGCTCGGCGCAAAACGATCCAGGCAAGAGCCCCGCTTCGGCGGGGCCTTTGTTTTCAGAGCTCGGCACCGCGCCGTACCCCGGGAGGTGCCCGCTTGAGCGACGGGTCGCTTGCGGGAAGCGCTTGCCGGGCACGTCCGCCACTGCTCAGCGCAGGATCTGCAGGTAGTGGCGCACGGTGGTGGCCAGTCCTTCGTACAGGGCCTCGCCGATCAGGGCGTGGCCGATCGAGACCTCGGCGAGGCCGGGGATCGCGGCCTTGAAGGTGCCGAGGTTGGCCTGGCTGAGATCATGTCCGGCGTTGACCGCCAGGCCGGCCTGCTGGGCGCGGCGGGCGGTGTCGGCACATGCCGCCAGC
The DNA here is from genome assembly GCF_052978405.1 of Rhodanobacter sp. UC4438_H5. Classification (NCBI taxonomy): domain Bacteria; kingdom Pseudomonadati; phylum Pseudomonadota; class Gammaproteobacteria; order Lysobacterales; family Rhodanobacteraceae; genus Rhodanobacter; species Rhodanobacter sp. UC4438_H5. The sequence continues at coordinate 3,004,864 of NZ_CM129672.1, read as the reverse complement.
GCCGCCGCAGGGTCGCCATCGGCGAAGGCCTCCGCATACGGGCCGGTGTAGATCTCGATGCGCTGTACGCCGATGGCCGCGGCCAGCTCGAAATCGCCGCTGCCCGCGTCGACGAACAGGCTGACCCGGCAGCCCAATGCATTCAGCTCATCGACCAGCGGCCTCAGGCGGGTGGTGTCCTGGCGCAGGTTGAAGCCATGGTCCGAGGTGATCTGGCCGTCGCTGTCCGGCACCAGGGTTACCTGGGTCGGGCGGACCAGGCGCGCGAGTTCGATCAAGCCGGGGTAATCGCCGCGCGGACCCGCGAACGGGTTGCCCTCGATGTTGTACTCGACCCGCCCGCGCAGCATCGCGGCCAGCGCACGGACGTCATCGGGCCGCACATGGCGCTGGTCCGGGCGCGGATGCACGGTGATGCCGCCGCAACCGGCCTCGATGCAGGTCTGCGCGGCATGGCAGATGTCGGGGCTGCGGCCGCCGCGCGAGTTGCGCAGGACAGCGATCTTGTTGAGGTTGACGCTGAGCAGGGTCATCGCGGAAACCACTCCGGGGCGGGAAGAATCGGCTGGCTGGCCCGGCAGCACGCCATGCCGACGGGTGACAGTGCACCGATCATTCGATGTCGGCAAGCAGCGTCGCCGCGCGCACCTTGCGCGGCGACCCGCGCCAGGCCAGCGCGGCGACCAGTTCCGGCGCGAGGTCGAGCCGCTGCAGTTGCCAGGCGCCGACATCTTCGCCGTCGAAGCGCAGCAGCTGCAATGGTTGCGGCGGCGCCGCCACGCGCAGCCGCTGCAGTCCGTAGCCGATGCCGCGTCCATGCGCCTTGAGCAGCGCTTCCTTGGCCGTCCACAGCGTCAGGAACGCGTCGTCGCGCGCGTCCACGGGCAACGCCGCCAGCGCCGCCGTCTCTGCCGCGTCGAAGAAGCGCCGGGCCAGCGCCAGCGCACGCGGTCGGGCTCGCCGGCGCTCGCCGTCGACGCCCGGCGCGATGCCACGGGCGATCGCCACCAGCGCATGGTCACCGCTGTGCGACCAGTTGAAATCCAGTGCCGTGCCGTGGCGCGGATCGAGCCGCGGCCGTCCGTGCGCGTCCTGCGTGAGCTGCAGCTCGCCGGCGTCGACGCCGAGATATGCGGCCAGTATCCGCAACAACGGCAGACGACCGGCTGCGCGGCGGTAGCCCAGATGCCAGACGTGCACCGTCTGGTCGTCCAGTTGCGCGGCAGCGGCGGCGGGAAGGGGCGGGAGCGTGTCGGTCATCCCGCTCATGGTGCGGCCCGTCGCGTCGCGGTACAAGCGACGCGACGGCGCTTGTGTCAACGCGGCAGGCGCGACGTGCCCATCAGGAACTCGTCCACCGCCTGCGCGCACTGGCGGCCTTCCCGGATCGCCCACACCACCAGCGACTGGCCACGGCGCATGTCGCCGGCGGCGAACACCTTGTCGACGCTGGTGCGGTAGGCGGCGCCGCCGTCGACCTTCGCCGCCGCATTGCCGCGCGCGTCCTTGTCCACGCCGAAGGCATCGAGCACGGCTTGCGTCGGCGACACGAAACCCATCGCCAGCAGGACCAGGTCCGCCTCGATCTCGAACTCGCTGTCCGGCACCTCGCTCATGCGGCCCTCGTGCCATTGCAGCCGCACCGCGGTCAGGCTGCGCACGCGGCCCTTGCCGTCGTCGTTGAAACGTTTGGTGGCCACCGCCCAGTCGCGCCGGCAACCCTCCTCGTGCGAACTGGAGGTGCGCAGCCGAATCGGCCAGTACGGCCAGGTCAGCGGCTTGTTCTCCTGCGCCGGCGGCTGCGGCAGCAGTTCGAACTGGGTGATCGCCGCGGCGCCCTGGCGGTTGGAAGTGCCCACGCAGTCCGAGCCGGTGTCGCCGCCGCCGATCACCACCACCTGCTTGTCGGTGGCAAGGATCTGCGACGCCAGCGCGTCGCCGGCCAGTACGCGGTTCTGCAGCGGCAGGAAGTCCATCGCGAAGTGCACGCCGTCCAGTTCGCGCCCGGGCAGCGGCAGGTCGCGCGGGGTCTCGGCGCCGCCGGCCAGCACCACCGCGTCGAAGTCCTGCTGCAACTGCTCCGGCGTCAGCGCGAGCTGCCCGTCCTTCGCGTCGGCGGCGTTGCCGACATACACGCCAGGGCGAAACTGCACGCCCTCGACGCGCATCTGATCGAGACGGCGGTCGATATGCTCCTTCTGCAACTTGAAATCGGGGATGCCGTAGCGCAGGAGCCCGCCGATGCGGTCGTTCTTCTCGAACACGGTGACCGCGTGGCCCGCACGCGCGAGCTGCTGTGCCGCGGCCAGGCCGGCCGGGCCGGAACCTACCACGGCCACGCTCCAGCCCGTGCGCCGCGCGGGTGGCTGCGGGCGCACCCAGCCTTCCTCCCATGCCTTGTCGATGATCTTGTGCTCGATCGACTTGATGCCCACCGCATCGCTGTTGATGTTCAGCGTGCACGCCGCCTCGCACGGGGCCGGGCAGATGCGGCCGGTGAACTCGGGGAAGTTGTTGGTCGAATGCAGCACCTCGATCGCGCGCTGCCAGTCCTGCCGATAGACCAGGTCGTTGAAGTCCGGGATCACGTTGTTGACCGGGCAGCCCTGGTGGCAGAACGGGATGCCGCAATCCATGCAGCGCGCGGCCTGGATCGCCGCGCCGGCGTCGTCCAGCTGCGGGGTGAACTCGCGCCAGTGGCGCTTGCGCAGGTTGGGCGCCTCGCCGGGTTCCGGCACGCGCGGGTAGTCGAGAAAGCCGGTGACCTTGCCCATGATCGTTGTCTCCCCGGGCCGCTCAGGCCGTGATGGCTCGTGTGCCGGGCGCTGTCGCTGCCCGGCCGGCTTCGCCCAGTGCGCGCCGGTACTCGTGCGGCATCACCTTGACGAAGTGCGTGCGCGCGTTGATCCAGTCGTGCAGGATCGCCTTGGCGCGGAAGCTGCCGGTGGCGCGGAAATGGCTTTCCAGCAGACGCCGCAGGATCGCCTCGTCGGTCTCGCCGGGGGCTCCGCGCACCGGCGCGTGCCAGAGTTCGCGCGGCACGCGCAGTTCCTGCTCGACCGTGGAGAGCAGCGGCTCGAGCGCCACCATCGCGAGATTGCAGCGCGCCTGGAACTGCACGTCCGGGTCGTACAGATAGGCCACGCCACCGGACATGCCGGCGGCGAAGTTGCGCCCGGTTTCGCCCAGCACCACCACGGTGCCGCCGGTCATGTATTCGCAGCCGTGGTCGCCGACGCCTTCCACCACCGCGGTGGCACCGGAGTTGCGCACGGCGAAGCGCTCGCCGGCGACGCCGTTGAAGAACGCCTCGCCGCCGGTGGCGCCGTACAGCACCGTGTTGCCGGCGATGATGTGTTCGGGCCCGAAGCCGTGGAAATCGTTCGGCGAACGCACGATGATGCGGCCGCCGGACAGCCCCTTGCCCACGTAGTCGTTCGCCTCGCCGACCAGGTCGAAGGTGATGCCGCGCGCCAGGAACGCGCCGAAACTCTGCCCGGCCACGCCATCGAGTTGCACGTGGATGCTGTCCTCCGGCAGGCCGGCGTGACCGTGCCGCCGCGCCAGCGCGCCCGACAGCATCGCGCCGACCGAACGATCCGTATTGCGGATCGCCACGATGAAGCTGCAGCGCTCGCCCTGCTCCAGCGCGGCGCGCGCCTTGTCGATCAGCGCGTGGTCCAGCGCGCGCGCGAGGCCGTGGTCCTGCTCGTCGACGTGGCGCCAGGCCACGTCGGCGGACACCGCCGGGCGGTGGAACACGCGGCTGAAGTCGAGCCCGCGCGCCTTCCAGTGCGCGATGCCTTGGCGCACGTCGAGCAGGTCCGCGCGCCCGACCAGTTCATCGAAGCGGCGGATGCCGAGCTGCGCCATGATCGCGCGCGCTTCCTCCGCCACGAAGAAGAAGAAGTTCACCACGTGCTCGGGCTTGCCGGCGAACTTGCGGCGCAGCACCGGGTCCTGCGTGGCCACGCCGACCGGACAGGTGTTCAAGTGGCATTTGCGCATCATGATGCAGCCTTCCACCACCAGCGGCGCGGTGGCGAAACCGAACTCGTCGGCGCCGAGCAGGGCGGCGACCACCACGTCGCGGCCGGTCTTCATCTGGCCGTCCGCCTGCACCCGGATGCGCCCGCGCAGTCGGTTCAGCACCAGCGTCTGCTGGGTCTCGGCCAGGCCCAGTTCCCACGGCGTGCCGGCGTGCTTGATGGATGACCACGGCGAGGCGCCGGTACCACCGTCGTGGCCGGCGATCACCACGTGGTCGGCCTTGCACTTGGCCACGCCCGCCGCGACCGTGCCCACGCCGACCTCGGACACCAGCTTCACCGAGATCGACGCCTGCGGGTTGCAGCTCTTGAGGTCGTGGATCAGCTGGGCCAGGTCCTCGATCGAGTAGATGTCGTGGTGCGGTGGCGGCGAGATCAGGCCCACGCCGGGCACCGAGAAGCGAAGTTGCGCGATGTAGTCGGACACCTTGTGGCCCGGCAACTGGCCACCCTCGCCCGGCTTGGCGCCTTGCGAGATCTTGATCTGGATCTGGTCGGCCGAGACCAGGTACGCCGCGGTGACGCCGAAGCGGCCCGAGGCCACCTGCTTGATGCGCGAGCGCAGTGAATCGCCGGGTTCGAGGGCGAGGTCGCTCTCGATGCGATCGGCGCCGAGGATGCTGCCCAGCGTTGCGCCCTCGCCGATGGCGATGCCGCGCGCCTCGTCGCGGTAGCGCGCCTCGTCTTCGCCGCCTTCGCCGGTGTTGGACTTGCCGCCGATGCGGTTCATCGCCACCGCCAGCGTGGCGTGCGCCTCGGTGGAAATCGAACCCAGCGACATCGCGCCGGTGGCGAAGCGCTTGACGATCTCCGCCGCCGGCTCCACCTCGTCCAGCGCGATCGCGGCCGCCGGATCGATGCGGAATTCGAACAGCCCGCGCAAGGTCAGCTGGCGGCGCGTCTGGTCGTTGATCAGCCGCGCATATTCCGCATAGGTCGTCGCACTGTTGGCGCGGGTGGCGTGCTGCAGCTTGGCGATGGAATCGGGCGTCCACAGATGGGCTTCGCCATCGGCTCGCCAGGCGTATTCGCCGCCGCCATCGAGTGCCTGACCTGCGTCGTCGGCCCACGCCGCCTCGTGCTGGCGCAGCGCCTCGGCGGCCAGCTCGAACAGGCCGATGCCCTCGATCGTGCTGGCGGTGCCGCTGAAGTACGTTTCCACCAGTTCGCTGTTCAGCCCCACCGCTTCGAAAATCTGCGCGCCGGTGTAGGACATGTAGGTGGAGATGCCCATCTTGGACAGCACCTTCTGCAGGCCCTTGCCGATCGCCTTGATGTAGTGCGCGATCGCCTGTTCCGCGGTGATCGCGCCGCTGACGGCGACGTGGCGGGCCAGCGTCTCCATCGCCAGGTACGGGTGGATCGCCTCGGCGCCGTAGCCGGCGAGCAGGGCGAAGTGGTGCACCTCGCGCGCCGAGCCGGTCTCCACCACCAGGCCGGCGCTGGTGCGCAGGCCGCGGTTGACCAGGTGCTGGTGGACCGCCGAGGTGGCCAGCAGCGCCGGGATCGCCACGCGCTCGCGGCCCGCGTGGCGATCCGACACGATCAGGATGTTGTGGCCCTGGCCGATCGCGTCGATGGCCTGTGCACACAGCGAGGCCAGCCGCGCCTCGATGCCCTGCTTGCCCCACGCCGCCGGATAGGTGATGTCCAGCTCGAAGCTGCGGAACTTGCCCTTGGAGTAGCGGCCGATCTTGCGGATCTTCGCCATGTCGGCGAAGTCGAGGATCGGCTGGGCGACTTCCAGTCGCAGCGGCGGGTTGACGTTGTTGATGTCCAGCAGGTTGGGTTTCGGCCCGATGAAGGAGACCAGCGACATCACCAGCTGCTCGCGGATCGGGTCGATCGCCGGGTTGGTGACCTGGGCGAACAGCTGGCGGAAGTACTGGTACAGCGACTTGTTCTGCTCGGACAGCACCGCCAGCGCCGCGTCGTTGCCCATCGAGCCGATCGCCTCCTGGCCGTCGTGCGCCATCGGCAGCAGCTGGAATTTGAGGTCTTCCAGCGTGTAGCCGAACATGCGCTGGCGTTGCACCAGCTGCTCGCCCGCGGGCGGCTCGACGTGGCCGACCGGCAGGTCGTCCAGGCGGATGCGGATGTGCTCGATCCACTGCTTGTACGGCCGCGCATTGGCCAGCTGGTCCTTCACCTCCTTGTCGTCGATGATGCGCCCCGCTTCCATGTCGATCAGCAGCATGCGGCCGGGCTGCAGCCGCCACTTCTTCACGATGCGCGGCTCGGGCACGGCGAGCACGCCGGCCTCGGAGGCGAGGATCACCAGGTCGTCGTCGGTGATGATGTAGCGCGCCGGACGCAGGCCATTGCGATCCAGTGTGGCGCCCACCTGGCGACCGTCGGTGAACGCGATCGCGGCCGGACCGTCCCAGGGCTCCATCATGGCCGCGTGGTATTCGTAAAACGCGCGGCGGTTGTCGTCCATCAGGGTGTGACGTTCCCACGCCTCGGGAATCATCATCATCATCGCGTGCGACAGCGGGTAGCCGGCCATCGTCAGCAGTTCGAGACAGTTGTCGAACGAGGCGGTGTCGGACTGGCCGGGATAGATCAGTGGCCACAGCTTGGCCAGGTCGTCGCCGAGCACCGGCGAGGAGATCGCGCCGGTGCGCGCGTTCAACCAGTTGACGTTGCCCTTGACCGTGTTGATCTCGCCGTTGTGCGCGACCATGCGATACGGATGCGCCAGCTCCCACGCCGGGAAGGTATTGGTGGAGAAGCGCTGGTGCACCAGCGCCAGCGCCGACACCGCACGCGGGTCGGTGAGGTCCGGATAGTAGGTGCCGACCTGGTCGGCCAGCAGCAGGCCCTTGTAGACCACGGTGCGGGTGGACATCGAAGGCACGAAGTATTCGCGGCCGTGCTTGAGGTTCAGCGCGCGGATCGCGTGGCTGGAAGTCTTGCGGATCACGTAGAGCTTACGCTCCAGCGAATCGGGCACCATGATGTCCGCGCCGCGGCCGATGAACAGCTGGCGAATCACCGGCTCGCGCGCCTTCACCGCGGGCGACATCGGCATGTCGCTGTCCACGCGCACGTCGCGCCAGCCCAGCACCACCTGGCCTTCGGCGCGCACGGTACGTTCCAGCTCCTGTTCGCACGCGCGGCGCGAGGCGTGCTCCTTGGGCAGGAAGATCATGCCCACGCCGTATTCGCCCGGCGGCGGCAGCTGGATGCCCTGCAGCGCCATTTCCTCGCGGTAGAGCTGGTCGGGGAGCTGGATCAGGATGCCGGCGCCGTCGCCCATCAGCGGGTCGGCACCAACCGCGCCACGATGATCGAGGTTGCGCAGGATCAGCAGCCCCTGTTCGATGATCTGGTGACTCTTGCGCCCCTTGATATGCGCCACGAAGCCCACGCCGCAGGCGTCGTGCTCGTGCCTTGGGTCGTACAAACCCTGCGCGCGTGGCTGGTCCATGGTCTGGGCTCCCGAAACAAGGGGGGAGTCTCGACTATAGTGCGTTGCAACAAAAATAAGCAAGCAAAATCAAATGGACGTATATATGGCCGAATCCATGGCCGGACGATCCGATCCAGATTATTTGATCAAACGTTCGTCGACCAGGTTCTGTACCACGCCCGGGTCAGCCAGCGTGGTGATGTCGCCGAGCTGGTCGGGGCGGTTCTCGCCGATCTTGCGCAGGATGCGGCGCATGATCTTGCCCGAGCGGGTCTTCGGCAGGCCGGGCGCCCATTGCAGGTAGTCCGGCGTGGCAATCGGGCCGATCTCCTTGCGCACCCAGGCGATCAGCTCCTTGCGCAGCTCGTCGCTGCCGGTCTCGCCGGCGACCAGGGTGACGTAGGCGTAGATGCCTTGCCCCTTGATGTCGTGCGGGCAGCCGACCACCGCAGCTTCGGCGACCTTGGGGTGCGCCACCAGGGCGCTTTCCACCTCGGCCGTGCCCAGGCGGTGACCGGAGACGTTGATCACGTCATCCACGCGACCGGTGATCCAGTAATAGCCGTCCTCGTCGCGACGGGCGCCATCGCCGGTGAAGTAGTTGCCGGGGTAGGCGCTGAAATAGGTTTCGATGAAACGCTTGTGGTCGCCGTAGATCGTGCGTACCTGGCCGGGCCAGGAATCGGTGATCAACAGGTTGCCCTCGGCGACGCCCTCCTGCACCGCGCCGTCGGCGTCGACGATCGCCGGCTTGATGCCGAAGAACGGCAGCGTGGCCGAACCGGGCTTGGTACCGATGGCGCCGGGCAACGGCGAAATCATGATGCCGCCGGTTTCGGTCTGCCACCACGTGTCCACGATCGGGCAGCGCTCCTCGCCGACCACGCGGTGATACCACTCCCAGGCTTCCGGATTGATCGGTTCGCCGACCGAGCCGAGCAGTCGCAGGCTGGCGCGGGAGGTGCGTTTCACCGGCTCCTCGCCTTCGCGCATCAGCGCGCGGATCGCGGTGGGCGCGGTGTAGAAGATGCTGACCTGGTGCTTGTCGACCACCTGCCAGAAACGGCTGTAATCGGGATAGTTGGGCACGCCCTCGAACATCACCGTGGTGGCGCCGTTGCAGAGCGGGCCGTACACCACGTAGCTGTGGCCGGTGACCCAGCCCACGTCGGCGGTGCACCAGTAGACGTCGTCCTCGCGCAGGTCGAACACCTGCTCGTGGGTGTAGCTGATGAACACCAGGTAGCCGCCGGTGCTGTGTTGCACCCCTTTCGGCTTGCCGGTGGAACCGGAGGTGTACAGCACGAACAGCGGATGTTCGGCCTCGACCGGGGTGGCCGGGCAATCGGCCGACTGGCCTTCCATCAGCGTGTGATAATAGCGGTCGCGCGGCGACTGCATGTTCACTGCGGCGCCGGTGTGACGCACCACGATCACGGTTTCCACGCTGTTCGTGTTCGGCCGCTCCAGCGCGGCATCCACGTTGACCTTCAGCGGAATGTGCTTGCTTGCGCGCAAGCCCTCGTCGGCGGTGATCACCACCTTGGCCTGCGAGTCGGCGATGCGGCCGGCCAGCGAATCGGGCGAGAAACCGCCGAACACCACCGAGTGGATCGCGCCGAGCCGAGCGCAGGCCAGCATGGCGACCGCGGCCTCGGGAATCATCGGCAGATAGATGGCCACGCGATCGCCCTTGACCACGCCCAGGTGCTTCAGCGTGTTGGAGAACCTGCACACTTCGGCGTGCAGCTCGCGATAGGTGATCCGGCGCGAGTTGGCCGGATCGTCGCCCTCGAAGATGATCGCCACCTTGTCGCCGCGCTTCTCCAGCTGGCGGTCGAGGCAATTCGCGCTCACGTTGAGCTCGCCGTCCTCGTACCAGCGGATGTGCAGGTCCTTCGGATCGAACGAGACGTTCTTGATCTTCGTCGGCGGTCTGGTCCAGTCCAGGCGCTTGGCGATACCTGCCCAGAATGCCTGCGGATCTCTCACGGATTCGGCATACATGTGTGTGTAGTCGTCGTGGTTGGTGCGCGCAGACGCTGCAAACTCGGGGTCGACCGGATAGGTGCTGGACATGGATTTTCTCCTGCTGGACTGGATGGGAGTGATTCAGGCAACCTGCGACAGCCATCGATGCCGCGCTGTGTGCGGTCCTTGAGTTAGCCTGATCGTAATACGACTGGGAGTCGGTACTTCGCTACACAAATAAAGATAGGCGCGTTTGATCCTGCCCGCTCCCGGATCGCGCCGGCTGTCGGCATTAAAAAGGGGGCTGCCGTTGTCAGCGGCGCCGCCGGATGGTGCTACTCAGCCGTTGTTGGATCAATGATTGAGGCAACTTCGGACACACGATTCGCAGGAAAGCCCCCTTCCTCGGCGTGTTTCCGAACCATTTCCTCATCCGGAGCGATGTATACGCAATAGATCTTGTCGCCGGTCACGTAGCTTTGGAGCCATTGAATCTGTGGCCCGATATTGCTCAGTACACCGCAAGACTTCTGCGAAATGGCCTTTAGTTCCTGGGGCGACAACTTCCCGGCACCAGGAATATCACGTTCGATCACGTATTTCGGCATGGCATGGTCCTCTGTTGTCTAGAAGCATAAATAATGGTCAGGCCCATCAGAAAATGTTTCTGCACAAAGGGATCAATGGCGCATCCAGGCGGCCAAGGCTCGCGCCAGAGACTACGCCACCGACCATCGCATGACCATCGTCAGCTACCTGATGTGCTCCAACCTCCAACACCTGCCGAAGAACCCATGGACGCAAGCGATTCGACAGGTTGCGGCGTGAAGATCAACCACGCCAAACGCGAAAGAGCCTCCATGCAGGGATGCCCGCTCCGTCGCGACATCCGCGAACATCGTATGTAATCGGGCAAATCAGAATTTGTAACTTGCACTCAAGCCGAGCATGAAATTGCGGCCCGGTGCGGACTGGAAGAAGCGACCGTTGCCGGAGTTGACGACAACGGCACCGACGTAGTTGCGATCGAAAAGGTTGTTGATACCTGCAAACTCGCTGACCTGCCAGCCGCCCGCGTTTTGCCTGAACGCCAGATGATAATCGACCACGACGTAGCTACCGGCGAAGTCCGTGTTTTTGTTGTCGACATAAACGCGATCACGCCACTGCGCGCTTAGCGAGGTGGAAAATCCAAGCGGGCGGTACTGCCAGTCCCACTCGCCGTACACCATCTGGCGCGGCACGCCTGGCATTCGATGGCCGTCGAGCGCTCCGCCATCGAAAGTCGCGTGCAGGTAACTATAGGCCAGGTAACCACTGAAGCCGCCGGAAAAGGCCTGCTGAATGCTCAGTTCCAGCCCGTGTCGCTTCGTGCTTCCGGCATTGGTGAAACTGTCGCGACCGTCATTGGATGCGCCAACGACAATATCGTTTGTGGTCGATATGTTGAAAAGTGCCAAGTCGAATTTTGTCGCAGCCCAGCTCCCCTTTAGCCCTGTCTCATAGTCGCGACTCTTGCTTGGCTGCAAGGCTTGATTAAAGCCGGCCCGACCGTCGGGCCGATAGGCGAACTCGGAGAGCGTCGGGGTTTCGAAGCCCTGGCCGTAATTCGCGTAGACGTTCAGATGCGGATTGATTTTGTAGAGCACGCCTGCAACCGGATTGGTACTCGAAAAATTCCGCCTGCCACTGTCGTCGGGATCTTCGGGCGTTATGTAGTGATCGTCGCTTCCGAACTTGACGTTCGAATGACGCAGGCCAGCGACGATGACCCAACGATCGGGCTTCCATTCGAGCTGGGCGTATTCCCCGGCCTGACTGGAAAAATCCCTCTCGTTGCGACGCAGCTCCCCTTCCACGCCTGCATCATTGACCCAGCCCTTGCGCAGCTCGCGCAGGTGGTCGTACTCGATACCCGTAATCAGGTCGAGCGATGTCGAGGTGAGCGGAAAACTGTGCACCCAGCGGACACCGCCGCCCCTGGACCTGTTTTTCAGGTCGACCACCGCGCCGCCGCCATTGGTGGAATCGCCGCGGAAAGGAAGGAACTGGACCACGCGCCGGGAACCACCGTAGCCCATCACATGCAGATGATCGCTCTGGCCGATTTGCTGTTCGTATACAGCGCCAAGCTGGCGGTCACGATGGCTTTCACCCGCGCCGAACTTGAACACGCCTGGCACCGCGAAGCTTGGGTCTTCCCGTGCCTGTTGCTTGGTCAGGCTCGAAGGATCCTCGGCGAAGGGCTGGTTCTCGCCGTTGAGCAGCAGCGTCAGCGAAGCGTCCTTGCTGATGTCGTAGCGGAACTTTGCGCGCAGATTGTCGCGCTCGGCCTTGCTGTGTTGACGAAAACCGTCGGTTTCGAAATGCGTGCCATCCACGACATAGTTGAAGTTGCCGACCGTGCCACCCGCATCCAGCCGCTGGATGCGGGTGCCATAGCTGCCGAATAGCGTGGAAGCCCCGACCGTCGGCTGCTCCGGGCCGTCCTTGGTGAATATCTGGATCACGCCCCCGGCGGCATTGCCGTACAGGGCCGAAAACGGCCCGCGCAACACCTCGATATGCTCCGCGGTAGCAAGGTCGAAGGGATCGGTCTGGCCCTGCCCGTCCGGCCCGGACACCGGAATGCCGTCCACCAGCAGGCGGATGCCGCGCACGCCAAAGGAGGCGCGTGAACCAAAACCACGAATGGAAATCTGCGAATCCTGCGCGTAGCTCTGGCGATTCTGCGCGACAATCCCGGGTATCCGCGCAAGTGACTGGGAAAGTGCGGATGCCGGAGCGCCATCGGCGATCTTGTCTTGCGTGACGACGCCAACAGCGGCGGGCACGTCGAGGTCGGGCTGTGGAATGCGGGTCGCGGTCACCACGACCACGGGTAGCGTCGTCGTAGACGATGTTGTCCGTGCGGTATTGGTCTGCACATCCTCCGCATGAGCCGCAGGCAGGACCAACGAGACAAGCACCAACGCTTCCGAGAGACTGCGCCAAATGAATGCGCGTGGAGCAAGGCCCCTGGCCGCGCCGTTCATCAAGCGCCTATCGGGATTTTCAAATTGATCAAGCATTATTGTTACCCGTCCAATGGAAACGAAGCTATAGCGAAACCTTGAAGCCAACCCAAACACCGCGAATCTCGCCCGGGCCATAGAAGCGCGGGTCGTCAAATTCCGGCATGATTTCGTCGGGTTCACCAAGTGTTCCGAACGTGACGTAGTGGCGGTCGAACAGATTGTCGATACGTGCGAATAAACTGAAGTGTGCAGTCACGTCGTAATTGGCTCGCAGGTTCACCACCACATATCCGCCGGTCTGCGCGAGCAGATTGGCTTCGTCACTGCGCAGGTACTGGCCGGAGTTCGCGATGATTTCGCCACCCATGGTCAACTTCGGTGTAATCGAAAAATCGGCGCCAAGTTTGAAGCTGTTGCGCACCAGGCTGGGAATGCGGTCACCCTTGCGCACGAATATCTCATCATCTTCATCGGCGTCAGGGTGGTTGGCGCTCTTCTCGAAGAAGCTGGTCCGATAGGTCGCATCAAGCCAACTGTAGTTTGCGTACCAGTGCAGACGCCGGTCCCATGCGGTGCCGGCGATGCTGGCCTCGAGGCCCTGCCGACGCGTGTCCCCGACATTGGCAAAGAAGCCCTCGTTGGACTTCGTTCCACCGGTGGCCTGAAACAGGATGTCATCGGTGTTGATAGTGCGAAACAGACCCACATGCCAGTGGCCAAGGTTGTTGCCGCCGGCGAACCTGCCGCGCAAGCCCGCTTCCCAGCTCTTGGCGACGACCTGTCTTAACGGCGGATCGGACAGAAACTGGTTGGGCAGCTTGCAGGGGGCATCCTCGTCCGCGCAGGTTAGTTCGACCGACGTGGGTGCGCGCGTGGATTCGCTGTAGCCGCCGTAAACGTTCACCGCGTCAGTCCATTGCCAGGTGAGTCCGGCCGCCGGATTGACGCGCGAAAAACGGTGCTTGCCGTCCAGCGCGGGATTGATACCGGTCGGATCGTTGATCGTGGTGCGTGTCCGGTTGCCTCGCGCCGACACCGTCAGTGCGAGGCGGTCGGTGATCGACAAGGTATCGGTGAGGTACAGGCTGATCGTGCGCGTGTGGCTATTGACGCTCAGTGCGCCTGCCGGAATCAGGATGCCTGAATCGGACGACGTCACCCGGTTTGGCTGCAGGACTGCCATTTCCAGGGCCGAGTTGTAGTCGAGGCGGCCGTTCATGTAATCCAGGCCCGCCACAAACTGGTTCTCCAAAGGGCCGAGTGGCTGGTTGAATGCGAGCTGCACGGTACCACCGTCGCTCGTCTGGTTCCGGTGGCCGATATTGTTGATCGCGTCGAAGTCGGAGGAAACAGTATTGCCGTTCTGGTCGATGATCGGTGCGTCGTCGTGGTCCTCGTCACAAAGGATGTCATCGTCGTCGTCGCACTCGTCGAAATCGCTGGCATCGCCGTTGTACGACAGCGTTTTGACTTTGCGGTGGAACACGGTGAACGAGAGCTTCGTGGCGTCGTTGATATCAACGGTTCCCTGGCCGCTGATGAGACCCATATCGTTGCTGGTGTTGTCCGGCGCCGTGAAGATGCCTCTCCAGCGTTCGGCGAGCAGCTCGACCGGCGCGCTGCCGTTACCGACCAGGTCGGTTTTCGCGTGGCCAAGGTGCAAGTCGAACGTAGCGGCTTCGCTACGCCAGGACAGGGTGCCGTAAAAGTTGCGAGCGTTTGAGGGTGACTGGTCGCGCCAACCGTCCTCGTCGAAGCGATTGCCCATCAGGTACCAGCCCCAGCGGCCGGAGTTGCCGGCGGTCTCGAAGGTGGCGTTGGTGCGCCCGAATGATCCACCGTAGAAGGAGAGGCGCGTACCTGGGTCGCTGAAGCCCGTCTTGGTCTGGATCGAGATCGCACCCCCAAGCGTGTTCAGGCCGAACACCGGGTTGGCGCCGGCAAGCAGGCTCATTCGCTCAATGGCGCCAGTCGGGATCAGGTCCCAATTGACCGTATCGCCAAACACTTCATTGACGCGCACCCCATCGAGGTAGACCGACATGCCCTCGGAGCCACCAAGCAGCGGCGTCGCGGTGAACCCGCGGAACTGGACATCCGCCTGCAGCGGGTTGTTCTGCGCGCCGTTCGTCGTTACACCGACAAAACGACGGTTGGTGAAGTCGGTAAGGTCGAGTACTTGCGCGCGATCCATCTGGTCGTCGTTGGTCGACTGCACGTAATACGGCAGCTTGCCGGGATCAATGTCGGTGCCGGTGACAGGTGTCACGCCGACCACCCTGATCAGGTCAAGTTCGGTGACGTTCTGGGGGTTGGTCTCGCGGCTGCTTTCTTGTGCGAATACGGAGCTGCTCGCGACGATCAGCGCCAGTGCGATCGATAGTGGGCCGAGTCCGCGAAAGCGCCGCGATTTCTTGTGAGCTGCCATCAAGCACATTCCTTTCCATTCTTCAGTGTTGCCGGGAAGATCCGGGGTGGTCGCCAGTTCGTTTGATGCTCGGCAACCGTCACTGCATTGCATGGTAGTGGCGACCGTTCATGGCGTGATGTTGACGGCACGATGTTGCCATGAGGGACAAGCCAACATCCCAACATCCCGATAGCCCGGCGCCGCTGATCAGGCGCCTTGCTCAGAAGCGTCCTTCGCGAGTCAGCTGCTTGATCTCGTCGTCGGTGAACAGCCGCGAACGAGTGAGAAAGCGGACACCTTCGCCGTTTTCCAGCGAAAACATGCCGCCACGCCCTTCGACCACGTCGATGATCAATTGCGTGTGCTTCCAGTATTCGTATTGCGCGGGATTCATGTAGAACGCTACGCCGGCGATCTCCCCGAGCTTGACGTCGCGATCGCCCACGATGAAATCGTCCTGCGCAAAGCACATTGGCGAGGAGCCATCGCAGCAGCCGCCAGACTGGTGGAACAGCAGCGGTCCGTGGCGTGTGCGCAATCGTTCGATCAACTCCTCAGCAGCCGGCGTGGCGAGCACTTTGGCAACTGCAACCGTGGTATCCGACATCTTGTTCTCCTGCATTGTGGCAAGCTGAAACGTCAACCGAGCCCCTAGCACGAGGCGGCGGTCCGGTCCGGGTCCGAAATAGCGGGCATTGCCGTCGTTGACGATCACCGTGCCGCTGAGTGCGGCAGGAACATCAAACGGCGCAAGATCCAGTCGACTGGCATCGACCTCTACAGCCTGCAGATTGGTCACGGCAGCCGTAGCGGTAAAATCCGCTTCTTTCGCCATGACTGGTTGCAGCGCACACCCCGCATGAACCAGGACAAGCGGATGAAGATGAAGCCCGCGGATTGCCGCGCGCTGTCGCGGCGGTGACCGTCCTGGCTGATTCACGTGGCACTCCCGTAGACTCTGGAAAATCCTGCGCCAACGGGCGCATGGCTGGTGCGCGACATCAGCTTCGCCTGCCGGCGGTGCCGATTCATTCGCCGTGGTAGATCAACCGCACCCTGGACTCCGTCGCCTCCTCGAAAGTCAGTGCATCGCTGCCGGCCGGGTAGCCGTTCTGCTGGAGGATAAAGGCCATGATCTCCACATAATCCTCGTGCGCCAGGCTGCCCGGTTCGGTAGCTGGCATGTTTTTCGAAACGATGCCGAAGATGTCACCGACATGGAAGTCAGCCTTGGCCGGAGCAAAGTGCGGTCCCTTGAGTGCGGGTCCGGCGCGACCGGCCAGGGTTGACCCGTGACAGAACGCGCAGTGATCCTCGAACTTCTGCTTGCCGCTCGCCGCCTGGGTCTCGGTAAACAACGCCGGAGGGTGGCTCGCATCGTCCTGCTTCGATGCGGTTGCGCGACCGTTATCGAGCGACTGAACCTTGTGAGAAAGCTGCACCGATGCTGACGCACCGCGCTGCGAGGCCTGCGCCCTTCCCGCCTCGGCATAGGGCGTGAGCAGCCGCGCCAGCTCGCCCGAAGCGGTCATCGCCACGATTGCTCGGCCGAATGCTGCCGCCGCAGTTGCGTGACTGCTGTTGTACAGCGCCACCAGGTCGAATTGCGCATGCGGTTCGTGCAATGGGTGGTAACTGAAACCACCCGCCTGGTGGTGGCTGGACAGATAATTCACCACCGTTGGTTGCCACAGCATCGCCGCACCTGCTGCATGTGTCTGCAACGCCTTGATCGAATCGTCGTTGGTCAGATGGACGTCCGCCTGCAGGCCGGGATGATCTGCGAAGTACAGGTTCGGCGTGGTCTGGTAGGTCACCGCCACACTGGTCTTTTTCGGCAACTGGTCGAGCGTGGTGGCCTTGCTGTCCTTCGGCGTCACCAGCACGAAGCCGGTGTGACCGTACGCCTCGGTAGCCTGCAGGCCGGACGGTACGGCATGTTCGTCGGCATCGATCGGAAAGCCCAGCACCAACGTGCAACTGTCTTTGGCGAGCTTGTTGAACTCCTTCAGGTCAAAGCCCTCGTCGCCGCCGCTGCCATCAAACTCATGAACGCGCAGGGAGTTGCCTTCGTGGGTGGCCACGGCCTGTGCGAGGTGGTGGTCCATGGACGCGGTAGGGCTGCTTTTGTCGATGCAAACCGACAGCTCGCCCGCGACGGCGGTGCCGCCGTACATAAGTACGGCGGCCATTCCGATGCGGCACAGATGGGACCTGGAAGGGAAACGATATGTCTTCATGCCAGCACTCCGGTTACAGCGAGAACACGTAAAAATGACCGCCCAGCGGTATGTTCCGCACTGCAGGATCCTTGGCCATGTCGCCGCCCCAGATCGGCGTGGCGCCGCCCCAGCCGGCGTAGACCGACACGTATTGCTTGCCGTCCACCTTCCACGTATTTGGCACGCCGATGACACCCGAACTCATCTGCGGGCTCTTCCACAGCACCTTGCCGCTCTTGGCATCGAACGCATACAGGTGGCCGTCCGCGCTGCCGGAGAACACCAGGCCACCGGCCGTGCTGAGCATGCCGCTATTCCACGGCAACGCCGAGGGATGACTCCACGCCTGCTTGCCAGTGTTGACGTCGATCGCCTGTACTTCGCCCCACTGCCCCTTGAATGCCGGATCGGCCACGACCTTGAAGCTCTCACCCAGGAAAGGCAGTCCGGCCTTGTAGCTGACTGTAGTGCCCTTGATCGTCATGCAGGTATGCATGGTCGGCACGTAGGCAAGACGCGTCTTCGGGTCAACCGAGATCGGCCACCAGTTCTTGCCGCCGAGGAAGCTGGGACAGGTGAACACTTCCTTGTCGACGGTCGGGCGCATCGCCGGATCGGTGGTGACTTTGCCGTCCTTCGAGCCGTTCACGGAGGTCGCCGTGGCGAATTTCTCCATGTAGATCAATTTGCCATTGGTCCGGTCGATCGCATAGAACCAGCCGTTGCGGCTGGCGCTGACCAGTGCCTTGTACGACTTGCCCTTGTAGTCGATGTCGGTCAGTACGGTTTCGTTGGTGCCGTCATAGTCCCAGGTGTCGTTGGGAGTGTATTGAAAGTGCCATTTGATCTTGCCGGTGGCCGGATTCATGGCGATCACCGAGTCGGTGTACAGGTTGTCGCCCGGACGCAACGTGGCCAGCCACGGGCCCGGATTGCCGACGCCCCAGAACAGCGTGTCGGTCTGCGCGTCATAGGTGCCGGTCAACCACGCACCACCGCCGCCGGTCTTGTACGCGCCCTTGGGCCAGGTCTTGCCACCGGGTTCATCGGGTGCGGGAACGGTGTAGGTCTTCCAGGCCTGCTTGCCGGTTTCCGCGTCCAACGCTTCGATGAAGCCGCGCGCTCCGTACTCGCCACCGGACTCGCCGACGATCACCTTGCCCTTGACCACCAGCGGCGCCAGGGTCATCGCGTAGCCCACGTCGGCCGGTATCAGCTGCTTCTTCCAGACCACCTTGCCGGTCTTGGCGTTCAGCGCCACCACGTAGTTGTCCAGCGTGGCCATGTAGACGTTGTCGCCGTACAACGCCACGCCGCGATTGACGACATCGCAACACACGGTCTTCAGGCCGGCCTGGGACAGATCGTGCTGGTATTTCCACAACTGCTTGCCGGTGCTGGCCTGGAATGCCACCAGCTCATTCTTCGGCGTGGTGATGAACAGGTAATCTCCATTGACGATCGCCGGCGACTCATGCCCCTGCTCGAACGCGGTCTTGTAGTCCCAGACCTGCTTGAGCTTGGTCACGTTGTCGGTATTGATGTTCTCGAACGGGGCATAGCCGGTGCTGGCGTAATCACGCCGGTACATCAGCCAGCCGTTGTCGCTCGCCGCATTCACGAGCCGGGCATTCGTCACCGGCTTGTAGTCGGCCGCAGTCGCCGCGCTGTCGGCGGCAAACGCAGCACCACTCAACACAAACATCGCCGCGAACAGTCCGCTGATACGAAAATTATTCAGATTTTTCATGTGAATCTCCTGTGGTTCGGTCAGGCAAATCAGAAGAAGACAAAGCCGCCAATCGACGCACCATTCATGCGCGCGGTGTTGCCGGCAAAGTCTTTCGAGCGGGTCTGGCTGAGCTCGAAGCTCAGCGTCACGCTCTTGGTCAGCGCGTAGTACACGCCGGCGGTCACGTTGCTGTTGGACTTGAAGTTCGCCGTGCTGGCGAGGTCGTCCTGGTTGCGGCTGATGCCGCCGTTGAGGCCCAGCTTGAGCTTGTCGGTAAGCTGGAAGGTGCCCTGCAGCAGGTAGTTGGTGGCCTTGGCATTGCCCTGGTCACCGTCGGTCAGGATGCCGATACCGTGGCCGCTTTGGACATTGCCCAGCAGGCCGAAACGACCAATTTTGTAAGAGGCGCCGATCTCGGCGGCAGTCATGGTGAAGCTGTCGGGCTGCACGCCGGAACCGGTCGGCGCATAGAACCGTTGCGATTTCGCGCCGATCCAGCCCTTGAAGCCACCATCGGTATACGACACCTGCAACTGCACTTGCGGCGCCGAGCGTGAGTCGTAGATACCAGTGTTGTTGACTGGGCTGAATACGCCACCGGTGAAGCTTAAACCAGTGGTGCCCGGCGTGGTGTAGACGATCTGACCGTAGTTGCCGAGATAGGTATAGCCGGCACCGATGTGACCCAGCGACACACGACCGCGCTGGGTGGCCTGGACCGGCGCGCCGACCCCGATGAGGGTCATGTCGGAGAGAGTCGCGTTGGAGCCGAACACGCCGTAGTCGCGGCCCAGCTTGACCGTGCCGAAATCGGGCGTGCCAAGAGTAAAGAATGCTTGTCGCACATCGACACCGCTGTTCGCCGACAGGGCATCGGAGGTGGCAACGGCGGCCATCAGACTGACCTGCGCCGTGATATCGATGCCTTGCTGTTGGGTACTGAATTTGGTGGTCAGCGCATCCGGCAACAGTCCGTTGCCGATCGTGGTGCGGTTCTGCTGCCCGCCGCAACCCAGCGCGCGGCCCGCCAGGGCGGTACCGCCGACGGCATCGCCATTGCAGCTCACCGTGGTGTAGTAGGCATTGGCGAAACCGCCGATGTCCACCGTCCAGTCGTCGCCACTGAATGAAGTGGCGTTGGCTGCCAGTGGACACATGGCCAGACCCAGCACGGCCACGCCGCTGGAAAGTGACTTGAGACTGGACAGGCGATGCTTGCCTGCCGTCCTGTCGGTTGCTGATGTTTTCATACCCTGCTCCCCATGGTTGAATTGTGGCGCGACCCCTGCGTTGCCACCGTTGTGGCGTGAATGTCTTGCTTCTTCCGAACGGGCGATTCCCCCCCCGAGCGACTGATCGCGCCACGAATGCGCGTCGTGTGGATCAGGCCTTTGCTGTTTTGCCGGTGCCGGCAAATCCGGTAGCGACAACCTTCCCGCGGCCAGCCCGGTCGCACGGCGCAAGGCAACGAATCACCCCGGCCGTGCGTGTTGGCCGATCAGAAAAAGCCCAGCTTTTTCGGTGAGTAACTGACCAGCAGGTTCTTGGTCTGCTGGTAGTGGTCGAGCATCATCTTGTGGTTCTCGCGACCGATGCCCGACTGCTTGTAGCCGCCGAACGTGGCGTGCGCCGGATACGCGTGGTAGCAGTTGGTCCAGACTCGACCGGCTTGAATGCCGCGACCAAAGCGATATGCCCGCGTACCGTTGCGCGTCCACACGCCGGCGCCGAGTCCGTACAACGTATCGTTGGCGATTTCCAGCGCTTCCTCGTCGGTCTTGAAGGTGGTGACGGACACCACCGGGCCGAAGATCTCCTCTTGGAACACGCGCATCTTGTTGTGGCCGAAAAATACCGTCGGCTTCACGTAATAGCCGTTCTTGAATTCGCCCTCGAGCGAGTTGCGCTCGCCACCGATCAGTACCTTGGCGCCTTCCTGCTTGCCGATGTCGAAATAGGAGATGATTTTCTCCAGCTGTTCGCTCGACGCCTGTGCACCAAGCATGGTCGAGGGGTCCAGTGGATTGCCCTGCTTGATCGCGGCGACACGCTTCAGCGCGCGCTCCATGAACTTGTCATAGATCGACTCCTGGATCAGCGCACGACTGGGGCAAGTGCAGACTTCGCCCTGATTGAAGGCGAACATCACGAAACCCTCGATCGCCTTGTCGAAGAAATCGTCGTCGGCGTCGGCCACGTCGGCGAAAAAGATATTGGGCGACTTGCCGCCAAGCTCCAGCGTGGCCGGGATCAGATTCTGGCTTGCGTATTGGCTGATGAGTCGGCCGGTGGTGGTCTCGCCAGTGAAAGCAATCTTGGCGATGCGCGGGCTGGAAGCCAGCGGTTTGCCCGCCTCCAGACCGAAGCCATTGACGATGTTCAACACGCCCGGTGGAAGCAGGTCGCCGATAAGCTCGGCCCAGACCAGAATGCTGACCGGCGTCTGTTCGGCCGGCTTCAGCACCACGCAATTGCCTGCCGCCAGTGCCGGCGCCAACTTCCAGCATGCCATCAGCAAGGGAAAATTCCACGGGATGATCTGGCCGACAACGCCCAGCGGCTCGTGGAACTGATACGACACCATGTCGTCATCGATCTCGCCCAGCGAACCTTCCTGCGCGCGGATGCAACCGGCGAAGTAGCGGAAATGGTCGATGGCCAGCGGCACGTCGGCATTGGCGGTCTCCCGGATCGGCTTGCCGTTGTCCCAAGTCTCCGCGTGGGCGAGCAGATCGAGGTTCTGTTCCATCCGATCGGCGATCAGGTTGAGGATGCGCGCGCGCGCCGTGGCCGAAGTCTTTCCCCACGCCTCGCGGGCCGCGTGGGCCGCGTCGAGCGCGGCCTCGATATCATCCTTGTCCGAACGCGGAATCTCGCAGAACGGATGACCGGTGATCGGTGTGACGTTCTCGAAGTATTTGCCGTTGATCGGTTCGATCCAACGGCCGCCGATGAAATTGCCGTAGCGCTGCTTGAAGGGAACCTGCACGGCGAGATGTTGCTGTTCGAGCTTGGTCATGGGTGCGTACTCCGCGTCGGTGGAAAGGTATCGAAGTCAGAGCAGATGTCGTGCCAGAAGCTTTTTCGCGTCGCGATTGTTGCGGCGCATGAAGCCGTCATGTCAGGCAATGAAAAGGGAATGCTTTTCATTTGTGGCAACGCAGCATCCGCGATTCGAAGGCATGGTTGCGCTGCGCCGTCTAATGTGTTCTGTATCAAGACACCCTTTGGAGTAGGTGTCGCAGAATGCGACACACGAGGTATCCCATGCGCCAATCAGGCATGACCGAATCCATCAGCAATGCACGCCGCCGCTTTTTCGACAGCGGTACTGCACCGCGCGGCCTGGTTCCCGACAACATCCTCGCCTCATGGCGCCGCTGCCGACAGCAGGGCCAGATGGCGGATAGCTGTCCTGAAGTGGCGCCGGTAGAGCGGCATGCGCTGAATCAGATGCAGGAACAACATGAAGTCCTGCGCCGGCTGTGCCGGCCGGAATTGCAGGCTCTGTACGCCAGCGCCAATCAGGCCGGCAGCATCGTGATACTCACCGCCCCCGACGGCTTCATCCTTGATGCGCTGGGCAACGCTAGCTTTCTCGACAAGGCGGCCCGGGTGTCACTGTGTGCCGGCTCACCCTGGGGCGAATCGGTGACCGGTACCAATGCCATCGGCATGGCGCTGTTCGAGCGCCGCGAGGCCGAAGTACGCGGCGGCGAGCATTACTACGCGCCGCACCGCGTGCTCAGCTGCTCAGCCTCGCCGATCTTCGACCCGCTCGGCGAAGTTGTCGGTGTACTTGATCTGTCAGGCGAAGCGTCGATGCATCACCTGCACGCCTTGGGCATGGTGCAACTGGCGGTCGAACAGATTGAACATCGTCTGTTCGAACATCGTTTCGACGGTGCCGACATCGTGCGTATCCAGCCCGACCCCGACCTGCTCGGCACGGCGCGCGAGGGCATGCTGGTATTCGAGGCGCACCGGTTGGTGGCCGCCAATCGGCATGCGCTACGCCTGCTCGGGGTCAACTGGGAAGAGCTCGGCCGTCGTCGCTACGACGAATTGTTCGTTTCGGCCCTGCCACGCCCGGGCAGTCTGACCAGCATGCGCTGCCAGAGCGGCGAAATGCTGCATGCCAAACGCGATGCGCTAAGCCATAACGGCATCTCCTCGCGCGTTCCGCGCAATCAGCGCACGTGCTCAATCCGATTGCCTGAACCGGTTTTCTCTGCCGAGCTGGAAGCCGAGATTGATCGCAGCGTACGCCTGCTGGATGGCGATATCCCCCTATTACTGCAGGGAGAAACTGGTACTGGCAAGGAAGTGGTGGCGCGGGCATTGCACCAGCGTAGCCAGCGCTGCGCAGCACCGTTCGTTGCAGTCAATTGCGCCGCACTGCCGGAGCACCTGATCGAATCGGAACTGTTTGGCTACATGCCCGGCGCATTCACTGGTGCCCGACGCGAAGGCGCCACGGGACTGTTGCGCGACGCGGATGGTGGAACGCTGTTTCTCGACGAGTTGGGTGACATGCCGCTCGGCACACAGAGCAGACTTCTGCGTGTGCTGCAGGAGCGTGAGGTCACGCCGTTGGGTGGCAGTCGTGCGCACGCAATTGACGTCGCCGTGATCGCCGCCACCCATCGCGAACTGGCCGGTGCCGTCGCTCGCGGTGAATTTCGTGCCGACCTGTACTATCGGGTCGCGCAGGCCACCCTGCGCCTGCCCGCGCTGCGGGATCATCTTGATCTCGCCACATTGATCAGGCAGCTCTGGCACTCTCTGGGTGCCGAGCAGATTCCGATGTCGTTGCACCCTGATCTGGTCGAAGAGTTGTCCGCCATGCCATGGCCCGGCAACCTGCGCCAGCTGGTAGGCCTGCTGCGCAGCTTCCTGGCACTCGGCGAAAAAGGGGCGACCCTGACCCACGACGATTTGCCAGCCGATTTGAAGAATCCGCTTGCACCGACATCGGCGCCAGAATCAGCGTCGATGAGTCTGTCCGGCAGTCTTCAGGCGATCGAGCAGCAGGCGATCAATGTGGCGATTGCTGACTGCGATGGCAACGTCGCCGCCGCCGCACGCAAACTGGGAGTGAGCCGCAGCACCATCTACCGGCGTCTCAGCGAGCAGAGCCCAGCCGACTGACTACCATCGGCGACGCCGCGATGCGACTGGCTTGGTTGTCGAGCCACCGTGCCGACGTCGAACTCATTGAGCACCCGAATACTTCTACTGCAACGGCGTAGGTCGATGGCTGACCGGTGGGCCGTGCACCGATATGGCCATGGAGTTTCTCTCTGTGGAGCCATGGGTGAGTGATCAATCGTGTGGCGGAAATACAAAATGCGCAGGGGGCAACGCTGCGTATTTTTCTTCCCGCGGTTCTATCAGGCTCGCTTGATCAAGCCGATGATTACCAGCAACACGATGGCGCCGATCATCGCGTAGACGATGCTGGTGACGATCGGGCCGATGATCATGAAGCTGACACCCAGTGCAGGTAGCAGCCAGCCGGCGAGAAGCGCGCCGACGATGCCGATCACGATATTGCCGAGCAGGCCGAAGCCGAAGCCACGCACGAGCAGGCCAGCCAGCCAGCCGGCGATGGCGCCAATCAACAGAAAGATGATCAAGGCCGTAGCAGTCATCATGAACTCCTGGTGCGAGAGGAAAAGGTCGATAACATTGCGCGCACCTCCATGCCACGCCCCGCAAGCGTCCATCCTGTGCTGTGCAGCGACCGTGACGAGCTTGTGCAGCGTCATGTTCGGTGCGCTTCGTCGACGCCTTCCCGATGATCGTGACCGGCAAGGTAGAGAACTACCTGATGCGCAAGACGATGGTGGCCGAGCCAGCAAGTTGACCCGGTCGGCTGAGCGGGAATGTCGCGACGGCTGAGATCACGACCGACGACACTGCACGCATGACCGCTTCGCCACCCGCACCGACGCCACCGGAGCAGCTCGCCGTGACCCGACCACACAAAGGCCGTGGTGCCGCCTCCAATCCCGAAGGCCGTTTTGAAAGCATCCACCATCAGGCCGAGGACGACGGCTGGCAAAGCACCTTGCTGGATGAGGACTCGCCGCGTCCATGCACCGAAGTGAGCGAAGAGCGGGCGCTCAGCGTGATCAGCCGCAACGATTCGCCAGACATTGCATTCAGTCAGGCAATCAATCCGTATCGTGGTTGCGAACACGGATGCATCTATTGTTTTGCACGCCCTTCGCACAGTTATCTCAACCTGTCGCCCGGCCTCGACTTCGAGACAAAGTTGCGTGCCAAGGGCAACCTGGCCGAGGTGCTGCGGTCTGAGCTGGGCAAGCCCGGCTACGTGGTCAGTCCGATCAACATCGGCAGCAATACCGATCCCTACCAACCGATCGAAAAGCGCTGGCGCCTGACCCGTGCCGCGCTGGAACTGCTGGCCGATTGCCACCATCCATGCACCATCGTCACCAAGAACGCCATGGTCGAACGCGATCTCGATCTGCTGGTGCCGATGGCACGTGAGAAGCTGGTGCAGGTATTCGTGTCGGTCAATTCGCTGGACAACCGGTTGGCCGCAAAACTCGAGCCACGCGCCAGTGCACCGCATCGCCGGATCAAGGCCATCCATACCCTGGCCGAAGCGGGGGTTCCGGTCGGCGTGCTGGTGGCGCCGATCATTCCGGCCCTGAATGACATGGACATGGAAGCGGTGATGGCGCGCGCGGCCGAGGCGGGCGCGGACTGCGCCGGTTACACCACCTTGCGCCTGCCGTACGAGCTGAAAGCGCTGTTCCGGGATTGGTTGGCGTTGCACGCTCCGCAGCGTGCCGCGCATGTAATGAGCCTGGTGCAGCAGATGAACGGCGGGCGTGACTACGACAGCAACTTCGCCACCCGCATGCGTGGTTCCGGCGTGTTCGCCGAACTGCTGCGTCGCCGCTTCGAAGTGGCATGCCGCAAGCACGGTTTCGCTCGCGCGCGCGGACTCACCCTCGACATCACGCGCTTCGTCCCGCCGCGCAAGGCGTCGCCGCAGGGCGAGTTGTTCTGACGTCGTTCATTCGGATCGGCTTGTGTGATTCGGGTCTGCAGGCGGCTTGCGGACGACCTTGTTAGACGCCCGTTGCACGCAGTCCACCCGGGGGGGCACCGAAGATTCACGCCTGACCATGCAGGCTTCCAACTCCCCCACAGCACTGTTGCCAATGCCATGGTGCGCTCCCGAGGAAATCCCGCATGGCCACTTCACCCCGCTTTCTCTCCGCGTCCACCCTTTCCGGCGACGCCATCAAGAACCCTCAGGGTGACTCGCTGGGAGACCTCAAGGACATCATGATCGACACCACTTCCGGCAAGGTTGCCTATGCCGTGCTCTCCTTCGGCGGCATCCTTGGCATGGGTGACAAGCTGTTTGCGGTGCCGTGGGAAGCGTTGGCCGTCGACGCAGAGAACAAATGTCTTGTCCTCAATGTCGGCAAGGAGCGGCTCAAGGATGCACCGGGCTTCGACAAGGAACACTGGCCGAACTTCGCCGAGCCGGCATTTGCCGACGAGCTGCGCGGCTACTACCGCTGAGCAAGGAGCGCCGGGGGGATGGCTCGCCGCCGGCTCTTCACGCGCTTGTGAGGACGAATGGGCTGCACTGTGCGGAATGGTCACCACGTTGATCGGGTGCACCGTCTTGCACAGGAGTCATCAATGTCCTCATTCGCGCTTTACCTTATTGGCATGATCGTTGTCATTGGCGGACTTGCCTACATCGCTACGCTGGTGCACGTGCCTGTCGAGTGGATTGTTGGCGGTGCCGTGGTATTGCTCGGTGCCGGCATCCTCGGCGCGGTCACCAAAACCCGCCGCAGGGATCCACCGGAGTGACACCAGCGCATGGGGCCGGGAGGGGCCCATGCGCTGAAGGTCGGGCCGATGTCAGCCAGGGAGCATCGATCACGACTGGCCGGCCGGCAGGTACCTGTTGAACCATTCCAGCGCACGCTGCAGCACGTCGCGTTGGTGCGCCGGGTCGACGAAGTGATGGCCTTCATCGGGATACACCACCAGTGAGGTGGGCACGCCCTGGGCGCGCAGGGCGTGCCACATCTCGAACGATTGCGGCGCGGGGCACTCCGCGTCGCGGTCGCCGACCACGATCAGCATCGGCGTTTTCACCTGCTTGATGAAGTTGATCGGCGAGCTCTTGGCATAGACCGCCGGATCGTCGTAGACGGTGGCGCCGAAGAACGGCGGCATCCACTGGTCGATCAGGTTCTGGCCGTAATAGCTCTGCCAGTTCGAGATGCCGGCGCCCGCCACCACGGCGCGGAAGCGCTGGGTCTGGGTCGGCGCGAACATGCTCATGAAACCGCCGTAGCTCCAGCCGGTGAGGCCGAGCCGCTGGTCATCAACCGGTACGATTTTCTCCACTGCATCAACGCCGGCAAGGACGTCGCGCAGGTCGCCATGGCCGAAATCCTTGCGGTTGGCCTGCACGTATTTCTCGCCCTGGCCGAAGCTGCCGCGCGGATTCGGCTGGAACACGAAATAGCCCAGCGCAGACAGCGGCGCGGCGCCGTAGCCCACCCCCGGCCAGCGCGGGATCACCGCGCTCGACGGGCCGCCGTGCACCACCACCACCATCGGATAGGTTTTCTTCGGATCGTAGTGGGCCGGGTACAGCAGCCAGCCCTGCACGTGGAAGCCCTCGTTGTTCCACTCCACCGACTCGGCCTTGCCCCAGGCCGGCTTGAGCCCGGCGTTGAACGAGGTCACCGCCGGCGGCGCGGTGTTGCCCAGCGCGCCGGCGTGCACTTCGCTGGCGCTGGCGTACGAGCTCTGCAGGAAGGCGACGTGCCTGAGGTCGGCGGACAGCGACATCGCCATCGACGCGCTGCCATCGCCGATGCTGGCCGGCACGGTGAAGTGCACGCGCTGCTGCTGTGCACGCGTGGCGGACACCGTGTAATCGGCCAGCTGGCTCTGGCCGTTGCTGACCTGGCTGACCAGCATCGCGCGCGGCGACGTCCAGCGTAGCCAGCTCGGCGTGACCTTGATGCCGGGCGTGAGGTCGACCAGCGTGCCACCGGCGGCGGGCACCGCGTAGATGTCGCCGCCGGTGGCGCCCTGGTCGCTCATCAGGCCGCCGATGAAGGCGATCCGCGAGGCATCCGGCGACCAGCGCGGCAGCGCGATCTGCAGCCCGTGCAGCGAGCCGCTGGCGGTGTCGGCCGGATCGACCAGCACGGTGGCGGCGGCATCGACCTGTGCGGGCTGCACGTAGAGCCTGGCGATCCACCAGTTGTTGTCGCCCGGCGGCGGCGCGGCGGTATAGGCGATGCGCGAGCCGTCCGGCGACCAGTCGAACTCGTAGGCGTACATGCCGGCGGGCGTCAGCTCATGCAGCGCGCCGCTGGCGACGTCGAGGCTGGCCACGCGTTGCACCTCGATGCCGCTGACGCCGATCTCGCCGGCGGGCCGCTTGGCCGCGGCCACCGCGCTGGCGTGGCGGGTGGCGCCTGCGACATAGAGGAAGCCGAGCGACTTGCCGTCGTCGGTCCACTGCAGCGCGCGCACGTAGCCTTTCAGCGCGGCCAGCCGCGCCGGTGCGGTGCTGCCGCGGGTGTCGGCCAGGTAGATGTCGTTCTGCATCACCCGGGTGCTGGTGAGGTCGACGTTGCAGTTGGAGACGAAGGCGAGGTGGCGCGAGTCCGGCGCCCACGCGATGCCGGATTCGGCGCAGCTGCCCGGTGTGGCCGCCGCACTCACGCGGCGCGCATGGCTGCCGTCGGCGTTGGCCACCTCGATCGCCGGCTTGTCGTCGCGCCGGATCACCCAAGCGAGCTGCCGTCCGTCCGGCGAGATCGCGGTGGCCTGGATCGACTGCGCCTTGCCCAGTTCGGTCAGCACCTGCTCGATGCGCGGGTCCACCGTGGGCGCGTCGGCGAAGGCGTTGGGCGCCAGCGCCAGGCACAGCAGCGAAAGGGGAGCGATCAGGTGCGTGCGCTTGGGCATGAGAGGTTCCGGCCGGGGGAATCCGTCAAACCTACAACCCGCTGTGGCGTGCGCCAAGTAGGGAAGGCGCGCGCAGCGTGCCCCGTGCCGGGGCCGGATTGGCGCATCCCCCGGGGAGCGAGGCGCGGCTGGAGGAAGATCAGGGCGGGCCCCCACCAGCCCTCCCCGGCCTTGGCAGGGGAGGGAGCGAAGGCGTCAGGCCTGCGCGCCTTCGGCTTCCAGGTGGTAGCGCGTGGCCAGTTCGACTTCTTCCTTCGAACCCAGGAACACCGGCACGCGCTGGTGCAGGCCGGTCGGTTGCACCTCCATGATGCGCTGGCGGCCGGTGGTGGCTGCGCCGCCGGCCTGCTCGATGATGAAGGCCATCGGATTGGCCTCGTACATGATGCGCAGCTTGCCGCCCTGCTTCTCGATCTTCGCGTCCAGCGGGTAATAGAACACGCCGCCGCGGGTCACGATGCGGTGCACGTCGGCGACCATCGAGGCCACCCAGCGCATGTTGAAATCCTTGCCGCGCGGCCCGGTCTTGCCGGCCAGCAGTTCGCCGATATAACGCTGCATCGGCGGCTGCCAGTGGCGCTGGTTGGACATGTTGATGGCGAATTCGGTGGCCTGCCCGGGAATGCGGATATTCCGGCGGCTGAGGATGAAGCTGCCCACTTCGCGGTCCAGGGTGAACTCGTGGGTGCCGTGGCCGAAGGTCAGCACCAGCACGGTGGCCGGGCCGTACACCACGTAGCCGGCGGCGAGCTGGGTGGTGCCCGGCTGCAGGAAGTGTTCGGCCTTCGGTTCGGTGACGCCGTCCGGGCAGCGCAGCACCGAGAAGATCGTGCCGACGGAAATGTTGACGTCGATGTTGGAGCTGCCGTCCAGCGGGTCGAACAGCAGCAGGTGCTGGCCCTTGGGATAGCCGTCCGGAATCTGCTGCGGGTCTTCCATCTCCTCCGAGGCGCAGGCGGCCAGGTGGCCGCCCCAGGCGTTCGCCTCCAGCAGGATCTCGTTGGAGATCACGTCCAGCTTCTTCTGCGCCTCGCCCTGGATGTTGCCGGTGCCGGCCTCGCCCAGCACGCCGCCCAGCGCGCCCTTGCTGGTCGCCACCGCGATGCGCTTGCAGGCGCGCGCGACCACCTCGATCAGCAGCGAAAGTTCGGCGTTGATGTGGCCGGCGCGGCGTTCCTCGATCAGGAACTGGATCAGCGAGACGGGTTTCATGTCGGGTCCATGGCGTGGGAGACGCTTATTGTCGCATTTGTGAGGAGCTGGGAATCGGGAATAGGGAATAGGGAATAGGAAGAGCTGGACTCGCCAAGCTCGAAGCTTCCTGCTCCTCAGCTGCTGCGGGCGATGTTTTTCCGATTCCCTATTCCCTATTCCCTATTCCCTATTCCCGGCCTGCTGACAACACGTTGGCAGCAGGGGGTCGCCAAGCTGTACCTCCAAGACGGAGGGATACGACATGCGCGACACGGTCTATTTCGTGGTGTTCGACGGTTTTGCCGACTGGCAGGCGGCGCTGGCACTGTGCGAGATCCGTCGCCCCGGCGACTGGGAGGTGCGCACCGTGGGTTTCTCGCGGGCCATGGTGACCTCGATGGGCGGCCTGGCGGTGAAGCCCGACCTCGCCCTGGAAGAGGTCGAGCTGGCGCGGGCGGCGTTGCTGATCGTGCCCGGCGGCCATTTGTGGCTGCGCGACGAAGGGCATGCGGCGGTGGAGCTGATCGGCCGCGTGCATGCCGCCGGCGCGCCGGTGGCCGGCATCGACAGCGGCGTGCTGGCGCTGGCCCGCAGCGGATTGCTCGACCAGCGCCGGCACACCGGCAACTGGGCCGGCCAGCTGGCCGCGCAGGTGCCGGGCTATCGCGGCACGGAGCAGTTCGACGCCGAGGTGCTGGCGGTCAGCGACGACGGCGTGATCAGCGCCAGCCACCTGGGCTGCATCGAGTTCGCCCGCGAGGTGATCCACACGCTGGACCTGTACAGCGCCACCGACCGCGCCGACTGGTATCGCCTGTTCAAGCACGCGCAACTTCCGCCCTGGTGCGTCGGCGAAGCGGTGGCGGCCTGAGGAGGGCGACATGAGCACGATCCTGCAACGCATCGAGAGGGCGTATCGCCCGCTGTATCTGCATGGCTTGCTGCTGGATGGCCAGTACCGGTTGCCGAAGGCCGATCCGCCGCCGATCGCCGGTACGGCCCCACGCACCCGGCGTGCCCTGCTGGCCACGTTGTTCCAGCTTGTTCTCCGCCCGCTTGGTTCGGGCGGCCGCCGCGGTGGCCGGATGTCCGCGGGACAGCATCGCTGAGCCGCACCATCATCCCCTGGCAAGGAGTCCATTCCATGGATCACCCACGCGTCACCTTCTTCCACGCGCCGCAGAGCCGCTCCGGCGGCACCCGCGCCCTGCTCGAGGAGCTCGGCGCCGACTACGACCTGCGCGCGCTCAACCTGAAAACCGGTGACACGCGCAAGCCGGAGTACCTGGCGATCAACCCGATGGGCAAGGTGCCGGCGATCCGCCACGGCGAGGCGCTGGTCACCGAGCAGCCGGCGGTGTTCCTGTACCTGGCCGATCTCTACCCCGAAGCCGGGCTGGCGCCGCCGCTCGGCGACCCGCTGCGCGGGCCGTATCTGCGCTGGCTGGTCTATTACGGCTCGTGCTTCGAGCCGGCGGTGATCGACAAGTCGATGCAGCGCGAACCCGCCGCGCCCTCCACCTGTCCCTACGGCGATTACGACACCATGCTGAAGACGCTGACCGACCAGCTCGAACGCGGCCCGTACCTGCTGGGCGACACCTTCAGCGCCGCCGATGTGCTGTGGGGCACGGCGCTGAACTGGACGGTGACGTTCAAGCTGGTGCCCGAGCTGCCGGTGATCCGCGCCTACATCGACCGCGTGCTGGCGCGCCCGGCGATGCAGCGTGCCGCCGCCGCCGATGCCGCGCTGGTGGCGGCGCAGTCGGCGTGATCCGCCGGGACGGCCGCGATGGCACCGCGCTCGCGCCGCCGCGACCGTGACCTCCGACGCTGGCCGGCGCGCGCCGGCTCGGTAATCATGTACGCATGCGCCGTGCCGATCGCCTGTTCCTCATCATCCATGCGCTGCGCGGTCGGCGCACCGCGCTGCAGGCCCGCGCGCTGGCGCAGACCCTGGGCGTGTCGCTGCGCACGGTGTACCGCGACGTCGCCGACCTGCAGCTGTCCGGCGTGCCGATCGAGGGCGAGGCCGGCGTCGGCTACGTGCTGCGCAAGGGTTCGGACATCCCGCCGCTGATGTTCAACGCCGACGAGCTCGAGGCCCTGGTAGTCGGTTCGCGCTTCGTGCAGGCCTTCGCCGGCGTGCGCCTGGCCGAGAGCGCGCGGGCGGCGCTGCTGAAGATCGAGGCGGTACTGCCGCCGGACCTGCGCGAGCGCGCCGGCAGCACGCGCATCTTCGCCCCGGTCTGGCGCGACCAGCATCGCGAGGATTTCGCCGCGCTGATCGACCAGCTGCACGCGGCGATCGTCGGCAACCAGGTGCTGCGGCTGGACTATCGCGACGAGGCCGGCCAGTCCAGCGTGCGCGAGGTCGAGCCGCTGTGCCTGTCGTTCTGGGGCGGCAAGTGGACGCTGGGCGCGTGGTGCCGGCTGCGCGGGGATTTCCGCAATTTCCGTCCTGACCGCATCGGCACCGGCACGCCCACCGGCGAGGTGTTCGCCGACGTCGCCGAGCGCGGCCTGGCCGCCTACCTGCGCGCGGTGGGCGTGGATCAGCTCGCGCTGCGCTGAACGCGTTCGCCGTGTTCAAGCTGCGGTCGGCGCGTTAGGCTTGACGGGTTCGCCGGATCGCGCCGCGCTCCGCCTGCCGATTGCCCGCCAAGGAGCCCCGTGTTGAAGATGACCTCCAGGATCACCCGCCTCGCCGCACTGGCACTGGTGTTCGGCGCGTGCGCCATGGCGTCGGCGACGGCGGCGCCGGCCGCCGCCACGGGCAGCGCGGATGCGCAGTTCAAGCGCATCTACACCACCGAATGGGCGTGGCGCAGCGGCCACCCCGGCAATGCGGACGCCGGCGACAGCGGCCGGCTCGATGACGTCGGCGCGGCCAGCCAGCAGCGGCGGCTGGAATACTGGCAGCGCGTGATGACGCAGCTCGACGCGATCGACGTGGCGCAGCTGTCGCCGGGCAATCGGGTCAACTTCGAGGTCTACCACGTGCAGATCGGCAACCTGCTGGCCGACCAGAAGTTCAAGGCCTGGCAGATGCCGTTCAACAGCGACTCCGCGTTCTGGTCGGACATCGGCTACGAGCTCGGCGGCGACCGCCTGCGCAGTGTCGACGACTACCGCAAGTACCTCGACCGGCTGGACCAGATCCCGGCCTATTTCGACCAGCAGATCGCCAACATGCGCCTCGGCCTGAAACGCGGCTTCAGCGTGCCGCGCGAAGTGCTCAAGGGCCGCGACGTCTCCATCGCGGCGGTGGCGGATCTGAAAGACCCCACGCAGAGCAGCTTCTACAAGCCGTTCAAGCAGCTGCCCGCCACGATCCCCGCCGACCAGGCGCAGGCGCTGCAGGGCCAGGCGCTGCAGCACATCCGCGACGACGTGATCCCGGCCTATGCCAAGCTGCTGAAGTTCTTCCGCGACGAGTACGTGCCGCAGGCGCGCACCACGCTGGCAGCCGAGGCGCTGCCCGACGGCAAGGCGTTCTACCGCCAGCAGATCCGCGAGTACACCACGCTCGACCTCAGCCCCGACGCGATCCACAAGATCGGCCTGGAGCAGGTGGCGAAGATCCACGCGCAGATGCTGGAGGTGATGAAGGACACCGGCTTCAAGGGTGATTTCCCCGCGTTCCTGGCCTTCCTGCGCAGCGATCCGCGGTTCTACGCCAAGACCCCGCAGGAGCTGCTCGACAAGAGCGCGTGGGTGGCCAAGGAAGTGGACGGCCAGATGGCCAAGTTCTTCGGCCATCTGCCGCGTTCGCGCTTCGCCATCGTGCCGGTGCCGGCCGACATCGCGCCGTACTACACCTCCGGCCGCGGCGGCGCCGACGCCTACCTGGTCAACACCTACGATCTGCCCTCGCGGCCGCTGTACAACATGCCGGCGCTGACCCTGCACGAGTCGTATCCGGGCCACGCGCTGCAACTGGAACTGGCCGAGGAGCGGCATGACCAGCCGGCATTCCGCCGCAATGGCTACATTTCCGCCTATGGCGAGGGCTGGGGCCTGTATTCGGAATACCTCGGCAACGAGATGGGCATCTACAAGACGCCCTACGAGAAGTTCGGCTTCCTCACCTACCAGATGTGGCGCGCGTGCCGGCTGGTGGTCGATACCGGCATCCACCACCTGGGCTGGACGCGGCAGCAGGCGATCGACTACCTGACCGGCAATACCGCGCTGTCCGACCGCGAGATCGCCAACGAGGTCGACCGCTACATCAGCTGGCCCGGCCAGGCGCTGTCCTACGAGCTCGGCTACCTGAAGATCCGCGAGCTGCGCGAAAAGGCGGAACAGGCGCTGGGCGCAAAGTTCGACCTCCGCCACTTCCACGATACCGTGCTGTCCACCGGCTCGGTGCCGCTACCGGTGCTGGAGAAGCGCATCGACCACTTCATTGCCGACGGCGGCCCGGAACCGGATTTCGGCTGCGACTGCGCCAAGGCGAAGGGCACCGGCGACGGCGCCTGAACGCAACCCGGGCGGACTGGACAGGAAACTTCACGGATGTAGTAATATCGAGGCGTACTTCACAGGGAGAGTCACCGCCATGACCGCCCGCCTCGCCGAAGCCTCGCCGCGTTACGCGCCGCCCGCCGATACCCTGGGACCACCCGCCTTGCGCGGCTTCTTCCGCCTCGCCGAGGCATGGCAGCTGCGCACGGCCGAGCAGCGCCGCCTGCTCGGCGACCCGCCCGAATCCACCTTCTACAAGTGGAAGCGCGAGCAGGGCGGCAGCCCGGGCCGCGACACGCTCGAACGCATCAGCTACCTGCTCGGCATCTGGAAGTCGCTGCAGATCCTGTTTCCCGACCCGGCCCAGGCCGACGCCTGGCTGCACAAGCCGAACGCGGCCCCGCTGTTCGGCGGCCACTCCGCGCTCGAACGCATGCTGTCGGGCAACGTCGCCGACCTGTATGTGGTGCGCCAGTACCTGGACGCGCAGCGCGGCTGATCGCAGCCCGCGATACATCCATCCGCGACGCTGCGATACCCCCGCAGGAGCGCACTTGTGCGCGATGCTCTTCGCGTTGGGCCTGAAACAAAAGCATCGCGCACAAGTGCGCTCCTGCGGGGTTGATGCCTGTCCACGGAAAACCGATGCCGCCCTCGTTGCCACCCGTCAAACGCATCCGCTGGAGCCACGCCTTCCGCATCGTGCCCAGCCGCTTTCCGCCGGTCGGCGTGTACGACCGCATCGCCGCCCCGGCCGACATCGACGCGCTGTTCGCGGTCGAGGCGCTGACCAATCCGCGCCTGCGCGAGGAAGCCGATGCGCTGAAGCTGGTGCCGAAGGAGCACCGCATCAGCGGCCCCGGCTCCACGCCGGTGATGGCCGCGTTCACCCATCTCAACCCGGAGGGCAGCCGTTTCTCCGACGGCACGTGGGGCGTGTTCTACGCCGCGCACAGCGTGGCTACCGCGGTGGAGGAAACCGTGTACCACCGCGAGCGCTTCCTCGCCGCCACCGCCGAGCCGCCGTGCAGCATCCAGATGCGCTGCTACCGCACCAGCGTGGACAGCCGCCTGCACGACATCCGCGGCGGCTGGAAGGCCGAGCACGATCCGGATGCCTATGTGGCCAGCGTCAAGCTGGCGCGCACGCTGCGCGACGACGGCTCCAACGGCATCGTCTACGACAGCGCCCGCCACCCGGGCGGCGAATGCCTGGCCGCGTTCCAGCCCGACGTGGTCGCGCCCTGCGTGCAGTCGCAGCACCTGGTCTATCGCTGGGACGGCTCGCGCATCGCGCAGGTGCTGGAAGTCTCGGAGCTGAGCCGGCCGCAGGCGGTCGGCACGGCAAGGTCGAACCCCGCTGACGGCAGTGCACCGTGAACAGGATCGCCGCGATACTGCTGCTGTGCCTGTGCGCCGTGCCCGCGCTGGCGCGCGACAACCACGCCAACGATCACGCGCAGTGGCAGGCGGACATCGCCGCGTTCCAGGCCGCGGACCGGGCCGCGCCGCCGCCGCGCGGCGCGGTGCTGTTCATCGGCAGCTCGTCGATCCGCTTGTGGAAGACGCTGGCGGCGGACTTCCCCGGCGTGGCGACGATCAACCGCGGCTTCGGCGGTTCGCAGATCGACGACGCCACCTTCTTCGCCGACCGCCTCGTGGCGCCGTACCACCCGCGCGCGATCGTGATGTATGCCGGTGACAACGACCTGGCAGATGGCGACAGCCCGGCCCACGTGCGCGACGACTTCGCCGCCTTCGTGCGCCGCGTCCGCTCATTCGACCCCGGCGTGCCGATCGCCTTCATCGCGATCAAGCCCAGCATGGCGCGCCGCGAGCTTCTGCCGCAGATCCGCGCGGCTAACGCGCTGGTGCGCGAGTACGCGGTGGCGCAGCGGGGCGTGGCCTATGTCGACGTGTTCACGCCGATGCTGGGCGAGGATGGCCAGCCGCAGCCGCAGTGGTTCGGGCCGGACGGCCTGCACATGAACCGGCGCGGCTACGCGCTGTGGATCGAGCGGCTCAAGCCGTGGGTGGAGGCGCACGGCAAACCCGCCGCGCACGATTGACCCGCGACGGCCCGTCATCCCGGCGAAAGCCGGAGTCCAGTGCCTTGCGGATCGGCCATCAAGGCGCTGGATTGACCAGTCCTTCGGACTGTTGAAAAGCGCCTCTGCTTTCGCAGGAACGACGGAGGCCTGTCGAGACTTCTTGTTGGGAGCTCAGGTGTCCGCGTTGGTCGCCCAGCCGACCCGGTCGCCGCGGGTGAACACGCGGTCCGTGTCCAGCACGTCGCCGGCGGCGTGCGCCGGCTGGTCGTGCAGCCGGGCGTAGATCGGCGTGAAGTCCGGCCGGGTCGCCTCGAACAGCTGCGCGAAGTCGTCGATCACGAAGTAGGTCTGCTGGTAGGTGTCGATGCGGTAGCGCGTGCTCATCACGCGCTCCAGGCCGAAGCCGATGCGGTTGGGCGAGGGCGAATCGAGGCAGTAGATCGACTCGCCCTTGGAGCTGACGATGCCGGCGCCGTAGATGCGCATGCCCTCGGGCGTGTTCATCAGGCCGAACTCCACCGTGTACCAGTACAGCCGGGTGAGGTTCATCAGCGCCTCGGGGCCGATCGCGAACGCCTTCATGCCGCCGCGGCCGTAGGCCTGCATGTAGTCGGCGAACACCGGGTTGAGCAGCAGCGGCACGTGGCCGAACAGGTCGTGGAACAGGTCCGGTTCGCTCAGGTAGTCGAGCTGGTCGGGCTTCCTGATCCACCAGCTGACCGGGAAGCGCCGGTTGGCCAGGTGGTCGAAGAACACCTCGTCCGGCAGCAGGCCTTCCACCGCCACCACCTGCCAGCCGGTGGCGGCGCCAAGCACCACGTTGAGCTCGCTGAACTTCGGGATGCCGCCGTCGCCGAGGCCGAAGCGCTCCACGCCCTCCATGAATTCGCGACAGGCGCGCCCGGGCAGCAGCTCGCGCTGTCGCTTGAACAAGGTGTCCCACACGTCATGGTCGGTCTTGCTGTAACTCGTCCACGGCTGCTCGACCACGCCGGTGGCGTAAACCGGCACGTAGCCGCGGTCGGTCTGCTGGTGTTCGATCTTGCGCGGTGCGGGGGCTTCCATGGCGGGTCTCCGGAGACAGCGGGTTCGAACCGCCAGCTTAGGCCGAATGGCGGGCACGAAGCTTGTTTTGTTGCCGGATGCAGCGCCATGGTTGCACTATTCTTGCTCGGATCACGCCAAACGTCGGAGAATCTTGCCATGGCCACGCTGGACCGCACCGACCTGCGCATCCTCGCCGTGCTGCAGGGCGAGGGCCGCATCAGCAATGCCGAGCTGGCCGAGCGGGTCAACCTGTCGCCATCGGCCTGCCTGCGCCGGCTGCAGCGGCTGGAATCGGCGCAGATCATCACCGGCTACGCCGCCCAGGTCGATCCGCAGGCGGTGGGCCTGGGGCTGCAGGCGTTCGTGCGGGTGCAACTGGCCAAGCACGAACACGCCGCGGTGGAGCGTTTCGTGGAACGGGTCAACGGCTGGCACGAGGTCGTCGCCTGCCATGCGCTCACCGGCGACATGGACTACCTGCTGCACGTCTACGTCGCCGACCTCAAGGACTTCTCGCGCTTCCTGCTCGATCACCTGCTCAACGCCAGCGGGGTGGCCGACGTGAACTCCAGCTTCGTGCTGCGCACCGTGAAGCGTTCGCCCTCGCTGCCGCTGCAGCACCTGCAGCGATGACGACCGCGGCGAAAACGTCCGGCGCCGGTCTCCCCTGGCCGGCGACTAACGCTAAACTGACCCGTTGATGAGCCTCGACACCGCCACTCCCGCCGAACGCGACCTGCTGCGCCCGCTGCGCTACCTGTGGCGGGTGCCGCTGCTGCTGCTGCACGCCGTGCTGGCGATCCTGCTGGCCGGCCTGGTGATGAGCTGGAACCGCGATCGCGTGATGCGCGACGGTCGCGAGCCGTTCCCGCACCGGCTGGTGCGCTGGTGGTCGATCGGCTTGATGCGCATCTTCGGCCTGCGCGCGGTACGCGTGGGCCGGCCGTTGCCGGACCCGGTGCTGTTCGTGGCCAACCACACCTCGTGGATCGACATCGAGCTGCTGCACAGCCAGCGCGCAGCCTGCTTCGTGGCCAAGGCGGAGATCGCCGGCTGGCCGCTGGTCGGCTGGCTGGCCGCCAACGGCGGCACCATCTTCCACCGCCGCGGCAGCAACCATTCGCTGGCCGCGGTGATGGCGGTGATGGTCGAGCGCCTGCGTGCGGGGCGTTCGGTGGCGGTGTTCCCTGAAGGCGGTAGCGGCTACAACGGCGTGCTCAAGGTATTCCACGCGCGCATCTTCCAAGCCGCGCTGGAAGCCGAAGTGCCGGTGCAGCCGGTGGCGCTGCGCTTCGCCCGCGACGGCCGCCGCGTGATCGACGCCGGCTTCCGCGAGCACGAGAGCTTCCTGGCCAACTTCCTGCGCCTGCTGGGCGAGCCGCCGATGGATGCCGAGGTGCATTTCCTGGGCACCGTGCCGGCCAGCGCGGAGGGCCGCCGGCGCATGGCCGAGCAATCGCGCGAACGCATCGCCGCCGCACTGGCGGACCGCTCTGCATGACGCTGCCCCGGGGCAAGGATTTCCGCCCGCCCTGGCCCCTGCGCAGCGGCCATGTCCAGACCATGCTGTCTTCCAGCGGCGTGCGCCGCCTGCTGCTGCCGCGTGCGGCGAAGACCGTGCTGCAGGGCGCCGAGCCGGTGGTGCTCGACGGCGGCGGCGGCGTGCGCCTGAGCGGCGCCTACACCGCGCAGAAGACCCGTCCGCAGTCGCGCGGCCTGGCCGTGCTGTTCCACGGCTGGGAAGGCAGCGTCGATTCCACTTATGTGCTGCAGACCGGCAGTCGCCTGCTCGCCGACGGCTGGGACATCTTCCGGCTCAACTTCCGCGACCACGGCGACAGCCACGGCCTCAACGAGGCGCTGTTCCACTCCTGCCGGCTTGACGAAGTGGTGCATGCGCTGGGCGAGATCGCCACGCGCTGGGGCGCGCGGCCGATGGCGGTGGCCGGCTTCTCGCTGGGCGGCAACTTCGCCCTGCGCGCGGCGATGCAGACTTCGCGCGTGGGTATTCCGCTCAGTTACGCGCTGGCGGTGTGCCCGATCATCGATCCGGCGGTGGGCCTGTTTTCGCTGGAGGAAACGGCGCCGTGGTTCTATCAGGCGTACTTCATGCGCAAGTGGCGGCACTCGCTGCTGCTCAAGCAGAAGGCGTTTCCGCAGCATCAGTATTTCGAGATGTCGGAGTTGAAGAAGCACCTGCGCGGGCTCACCGAGGCGCTGGTGCTGCGGCATACGGACTTCAAGTCGCTGCAGCAATATCTGGACGGCTATTCGGTGGCCGGCGACGCGATGCTGGCGATGCAGGTCCCGGCCACCATCCTCACCGCGAAAGACGATCCGGTGATCCCGGTCGACAGCTTCGAGCAGCTGCGCCTGCCGCCCAACGTCGAGCTGGATATCGCCGACTTCGGCGGCCACTGTGGCTTCATCCGCGGCGGCGACATGGTCAGCTACACCGACGACTACATCGCGGCGCGCTTCAACGCACTGGCCGACGGCACGTCGCCGATCGGCTGAGAACCTGGCGGCGCAAGGGGGCGACATGCGGCGAGCACGCGACACGATCCGCCGGCACGCGATGCGCGGCGTGCGCCTCGCCCTGTGGCTGGCCGTCCTGCCGGGCGGGCTGGCGCCGGCGGCGACGCCCGCGGCCACGACCTTCCTGCGCTCGTTCGAACCGGCCGAACCGGCCCCGCTGGCGGGCGCGCCCGACCCGCGCTTCAACGTCGCCGTCGCCGGTGGTCCCGGTCAGGCGGCGGCACTCACCGCCAAGCCGGGCGTCGGCTTCAGCGGCCTGCATTCGCTGCGCTACCGCGGCGAGGCGGGCGGACAACAGCAGGTCGCGCTGTACGCGGTGAACCTGCCGGTACATGCGGACACGCAGCTGTCCTACCTGCTGTTTCCCGTGTCCAACGCGGGCGACCTGCGCAACCCGGCCAATTACGTGGCGGTGGACCTGCTGTTCGACGACGGCAGTCGGCTGTCCAGCCGCGGCGCACGTGACCAGCACCGCCTCGGCGCGTCGGCGCGTGCGCAGGGCGAGGGCCGCGTGCTGTACCCGGATCAGTGGAACTACCTGGCGGTCGACGTCGGCGCGGTGGCCGCCGGTCGCACGATCAAGCGCATCGTGCTGGCGCATGACGGTCCGGCCGCCAGCTTCGAGGGCTATCTGGATGATCTGCGTATCGGCCCCGCACCGACCGACACGCGCCGGCGCCCGAGCGACTTCGTCGACACCCGCCGCGGCACGAATTCCAACGGCCGCTTCTCGCGCGGCAACAACTTCCCCGCGGTGGCCGTGCCGCACGGTTTCAATTTCTGGACGCCGGTGACCGACGCCGGTTCGAACTGGATGTACCAGTACCAGCAGCGCAACGGCGCCGACAACCGCCCGCGGCTGGAGGCGTTCGCGCTGTCGCACGAGCCGAGCCCGTGGATGGGCGACCGGCAGACCTTCCAGCTGATGCCGGCGGCGGTCGCCCGCGGCGCGCCCAGCGCGAACCGCGCGACGCGCGCGTTGAGCTTCAGCCACGCGAACGAGACCGCGCACGCGCATGCCTACCGCGTCGCCTTCGACGACGGCATCGTCACCGAGATCGCGCCGACCGACCACGCCGCGATGTTCCGCTTCACCTTCACCGGGGACCGCTCGCAGCTGGTGTTCGACAACCGCGACGACCACGGCGGCATCGTGCTCGACCCGGCGGCACGCAGCTTCATTGGCTGGTCCGACGTGAAGAGCCGGTTGTCCGCCGGCGCCACCCGGCTGTTCTTCTACGGCACGGTCGACCAACCGGTCAGCGAGAGCGGGCGGCTCACCGGCGAGGGCCGCGACCACGTCGCCGCGTGGTTCGGCTTCGACACCTCGAAGACGAAAGTGGTGAACCTGCGCATCGCCACCTCGCTGATCGGCGTGGCGCAGGCGCGGCACAACCTGGCACTGGAGATCGCGCCGGGCGACAGTTTCGACGACGTGCGCGAGCGGGCGCAGCGGCAATGGGACCAGCAGCTCGGCACCATCAAGGTGAACGGCGCCAGCGCCGACGAGCTGACCACGCTGTACTCCAACCTCTACCGCCTGTTCCTGTACCCGAACGAGGCGTACGAGAACACCGGCAGCGCCGCGCAACCGCACTGGCAATACGCCAGCCCGTTCTCCGCGCCGACCGGCAAGGACACGCCGACGCGAACCGGCGCGCGCATCGTCGACGGCAAGCCGTACGTCAACAACGGCTTCTGGGACACTTATCGCACCGCGTGGCCGGCCTACGTGCTGCTCGCGCCGACGAAGGCCGGCGAGATGATCGACGGCTTCGTGCAACAGTACCGCGACGGCGGCTGGATCGCGCGCTGGTCGTCGCCCGGCTACGCCGACCTGATGGTCGGCACCAGCGCCGACGTCGCGTTTGCCGACGCCTGGCTGAAGGGCGTGCGCCACTTCGACGTGCGCGCGTTCTACCAGTCCGCGCTGAAGGACGCGACCGTGGTCAGCCCGCTCGCGGGCACCGGCCGCAAGGGGCTGCAGCGCTCGATCTTCAACGGCTACACCGACACCGCCGTCGACGAAGGGCTGTCCTGGTCGATGGACGGCTACATCAACGACTTCGCGATCGGCAATCTCGCCGCCGCGCTGGCGGCCGCGCCGGCTGCGGACGACCCCTACGCCGCGCACTACGCCGACGACGCGGCGTACTTCCACCAGCGTGCGCTGGGCTACGTCAACCTGTTCGATCCCGCCGTCGGCTTCTTCGTCGGCCGCGACGCGAAGGGCAAGTGGCGCGACGACGCGAAGCATTTCGACCCGCTGCGCTGGGGCGGCGACTACACCGAGACCAACGCCTGGAACATGGCCTTCCACGCACCCCAGGACGGCGCCGGCCTCGCCTCGCTGTATGGCGGTCGCGCCGGACTCGCGGCGAAACTCGACGCGTTCTTCGCCACCCCGGGCGAGTTCCGCGTCGGCAGCTACGGCGAGCCGATCCACGAGATGCTGGAGGCGCGCGACGTGCGCATGGGCCAGTACGGCCACAGCAACCAGCCCTCGCACCACATCATCTACATGTACGACGTTGCCGGCCAGCCGTGGAAGACGCAGGACAAGGTGCGCGACGTGCTCAGCCGTCTCTACGTCGGCAGCGAGATCGGCCAGGGCTATCCCGGCGACGAGGACAACGGCGAGATGTCCGCGTGGTACCTGTTCAGCGCCGCCGGCTTCTATCCGCTGCGCATGGGCACGCCGGCATACGTGATCGGCGCGCCGTACTTCCCGCACATGGACATTGCGCTGGATAACGGCACGCACATCGTGATCGATGCGCCGGCGGTGAGCGACACCAACCGCTACGTGCAGGGCCTGCGCGTCAACGGCCAGCCATGGAACAAGCTGACCCTGCCGCACGCGCTGCTGGCGCAGGGCGCCACGCTCGAATTCCTCATGGGGCCGACGCCCTCACGCTGGGCCAGCGACGAGGCCGCACTGCCGCCGTCACTGACCCCCCACGGCCGGCCGCAGCCGTTGCGCGATCCCGGTGCCGCCACCAGCAGCACGCCGACCATCGCCGGCCTGCCCGCGTTGTTCGACAACGACTCCGCCAGCGAAGCCGTGTTGCCCGCAACGTCGACCACGATCGCCTGGCACTATGCCGCGCCGCGCCGGGTCGCCCTGCTCACCCTGACCTCGGCGGCCAGGGCCGCCGCGCCGTCGGGCTGGCAGCTGCAGGCTTCCGTCGACGGCCACCACTGGCGCACGCTGGATACCCGCCAACAGCAACGCTTCGCCTGGCCGCGGCAGACCCGGGCGTTCGCCGTGCCGGCGCCGGGCGAGTACGCGCACTACCGGCTGCACTTCGACGCGGCACCGGACGCATCGCCCCGCGCCCTCGCCGAAATCGAACTGCTCGGACCCACCCCGTAGGCGGGGCGCTGCCTGCCGGCCGTTGCCTTCCGCGTTCGTGACGAAAGGCGGCGGACAGTGTCCGCCCCACGGAACCGCGCACCGCCCGTAGGCGCCCGCGAGCGGGCTCCTACGGGTTGGTGGCGGCAAGGCCGCGCTGGCGCAGCCAGCACGCAATGCTCATGCGGTCGCGGCTGGCAGGCAGCACCTCGTGCTCGAACTGCGCCGACAGGAACAGCAGCAGGGTGCCCGCCTGCGGAAGGATGTCGCGCGAGGAACCATCGGCCAGGTACAGCCGCAGTGCCCCGCCGTCGACCTCCCGCCAATCCTCGTTGAGATAGAACACCGCCGACACCACCCGCGCGTCGCTGTGGCGCAGGCGGTCGCGATGACGCGCATAGCGCGCGCCCGGCCGATACACCGCGTAGTGCGCTTCGTACTCGACCAGGCCCAGCATCAGCTCGCGGTTGAGCACGCCGCGCAACACGTCGATGCGATCGGCGAAGGCCTGCTGCGGCGCGCTCATCGCGCCTTCGGCGAACCAGCGC
The DNA here is from genome assembly GCF_052978405.1 of Rhodanobacter sp. UC4438_H5. Taxonomy (NCBI): domain Bacteria; kingdom Pseudomonadati; phylum Pseudomonadota; class Gammaproteobacteria; order Lysobacterales; family Rhodanobacteraceae; genus Rhodanobacter; species Rhodanobacter sp. UC4438_H5. The sequence goes on along the minus strand of NZ_CM129672.1, from coordinate 2,960,843 downwards.
GTGCGGTCGCCGCGCCGCGCCGCGTCGAGCTGCCCGATGCCGGTGCCTGCAGGCTGCAGCTGTCCGGCGTCATGCAACGCCGCGCACTCGGCCGCCAGCGCGCGGATCTGCGCCGGCTCCAGCAGGTCGTGCACGACGCACCAGCCGTCGCTCGCCAGCGCGTCCGCCGCGGCGTGGAATGAGGAGTTGCCGGAATTCATCGAGCGCCTCGGGATGCACGACGTTGCCGATCCGGTGCGGGCCTGTCGTGGCCGGCGCGGAAAGGTTGCCGCGGAGATGCCGGTGGGTCGGTCCCGTCAGCCGTGCGGCGCCGGCAGCATAAGTCGAAACGTCCTCAGCGCGGCGGCCGTCGCAACGGATCGAGCAGGCCCCGCAGGCCGTTGCGGTCGATCTCCAGCGCCAGCGCCAGCAACCGCCCCCCATTGCCCCGGCGGAAACCCCTCGCGCGCGAACCAGGCCGGCAGGTCGGCCAGCAGCCGGCCCGCGCCCCGTGTCGTCGCCCTCGACAGGGAGACAGCCGCCGTGGCCGGCTGTTGCGCGCTCTCTGCAAGGGCGATTTGCTGCCCGTGTTCAGTCCGCCGCCACGCAGCGCCCCTGCGCCCACGCGCGCAGCGTGTCCACCTGTTCGCGCATCAGCACCGACAGCGGGCGTGTCTGCTGCAGGGCGTGGAGCAGGGCGGCCTGGTCCGGGCCGTTGCCGTGGCCGGCGGTGTCGTACAGCGCGCTGACGATGGATTGCTCGATCTCGGCGCCGGAGAAGCCGGCGCTGGCGGCCGCCAGCGCGGGCAGGTCGAACGCGGCCGGGTCGAGTTGGCGGCGCTTGAGGTGCAGGGCGAAGATTTCCCCGCGCACCGATTCGCTCGGCAGGTCGACGAAGAAGATCTCGTCGAAGCGGCCCTTGCGCAGCAGCTCGGCGGGCAGCTCCTGCACCGCGTTGGCGGTGGCCACGGTGAACACCTTGGCCTTGCGTTCGGCCATCCAGGTCAGCAGGTAGCCGAGCACGCGGCGTGACACGCCGCCATCGTCGCCGCCGCTGGCCAGGCCCTTCTCGATCTCGTCGATCCACAGCACGCAGGGGCTCAGCAGCTCGGTGCTGGTCAGCGCCTCGCGCAGGTTCTTCTCGGTCTCGCCCTGGTACTTGTTGTACAGCGTGCCGAAATCCAGCCGCACCAGCGGCACGCCGAAGCCACCGGCGATTGCCTTCGCCGCGAGGCTCTTGCCGCAACCCTGCACGCCCAGCAGCAGCACGCCCTTGGGCGGGTCCAGTCGCGGCGCGGCTTCGGGCGAGAGGAACACCGGGCGGCGGCGCTGCACCCATTCGCGCACGCGCGCGACGCCGGCGATGTCGGCGAAGCTGGCGGTGGCGTATTCGTAATGCAGCAGGCCGGAGCGGTTGAGCAGGTTGAACTTGGACTGCATCAGCACCGGCAGGTCGTTCGGGCCGAGCGCGCCGTCGGCGTAGATCAGCTTGCGCACGATGCGCCGCGCGTCCGGCGCGGTCAGGCCGAGCAGGTTGCGCACGATGGTGCGCGCGGCGTCGTTGTCCACCTCGATCTTGCGGCCCTGTTCGCGCTGCCAGCCGGCAGCCTCGCCGCGCAGGATGCCGGCGAGCTCCTTGATGTCCGGCAGCGACAGCGGCACGCGCAGGGCCAGCGCCTCCAGCCCCGCGGGCAGCTCGATCTTCGCGCCCACCAGCACGATGGTGTGCGCCGCCGAGCGCTGGCGCTGCACGATCTCGCGCAGCTGGCGCAGGCTGCGCGCGTAGTCCAGCAGCGAATGGAAGTCGAACAGCAGGTAGATGCCCGCTTCGGTCTGGGCGCGGATCGCGTCCAGCGTGGCGGTGGCGTCCGGCGACACCGCGCCGCCGTCCTGCGAAAAATCGAGGCGGCTCAGGCCGTCGGTCAGCGTCCAGCGCCACAGCGGGCGCAAAGCCTGTGCGATCACGTGGCGGAAGCAGTCGATCACCCGCTGCTCGTCCACGGTTTCGATGACCAGCAGCGGCGTTGCCGCGCGCACCAGCGTGGTGAGGTCGTCCAGTTCGCTCATGCCACTCCCCTGAAAGGAGCCCAGTTTAGCGGGCGGCGCTGTTTCTGGCTTCGCGCGGTCCGGGGTACATTGGTGGCCTCGCCTTGCCGGAGACTGCTCATGCGCGCGTTGCTGTCCGTGCTGCTGGTGATCCTGTCGCTGCCGCTGCTGGCGGCCCCCCGGCTGGATCGGCTGACCCTGCCTGCAGGTTTCCACATCGCCGTGTACTCCGACCAGGTGCCGAATGCGCGCGAGATCGCGTTGGGTACGCACGGCACCGTGTTCGTCGGGTCCAGCGGCGCCGGCAAGGTCTACGCGCTCACCGACGCCAACGGCGACGGCGTGGCCGAGACAGTGCGCGTGGTCGCCAGCGGCCTGCGCAACCCGATCGGCGTGGCCTTCCACGACGGCGACCTGTACGTATCGGCGATCAGCCGCATCCTCGTGCTGCGCGACATCGAGCAGCACCTGGACGCGCCGCCCGAACCCGCGCTGGTCACCGACAAGTTGCCGACCAAGGGCCATCACGGTGGCCGCTTCCTCGCCTTCGGCCCCGACGGCAAGCTGTACGTGCCGATCGGCGCGCCGTGCAACATCTGCAACGCCGGTCCCGACTACGCCAAGCTGATGCGCATGAACCCGGACGGCAGCGATTGGCAGGACGTCGCCACCGGCATCCGCAACACCGTCGGCTTCGACTGGCAGCCGGGTACGAAACACCTGTGGTTCACCGACAACGGCCGCGACATGCTGGGCGACGACGTGCCCAGCGACGAGTTGAACGAGGTCACCCGCATCGGCCAGAACTTCGGTTATCCGTATTGCCATCAGGGCGACGTGGCCGACCCCGAATTCGGCGCCGGCCACCCCTGCCGCAACTACGTGCCGCCGGTGCTCAAGCTCGGCGCCCACGTCGCCTCGCTGGGCATGCGCTTCTACACCGGCAAGCAGTTCCCGGCCAGCTACCGCGGCGCCATCCTGGTCGCCGAGCACGGCTCGTGGAATCGCACCGAGAAGTCCGGCTACCGCGTGATGACCGTGCGCCTCAGCGGCAGCAAAGTCCTCTCCTACGAACCGCTGATCACCGGTTTCCAGCAAAACCAGAGCGCCTGGGGCCGCCCGGTCGACGTGCAGCCCCTGCCCGACGGCAGCGTGCTGGTCAGTGACGACCTGGCGGGGGCGGTGTACCGGGTGACGTACAAGCAGGGAATGGGGAATGGGGAATAGGGAATCGCAAGAGCGCTTCCGGCGTTTCCCATTCTCTGCTCCCCATTCCCCATTCCCTATTCCCCATTCCCTATTCCCGGAGAAAATCCATGCACCTGCGCAGCGACAATTTCGACAACGGCCAGCGCATTCCCGCGCGCTTCGCCTTCGGCAAGATCGCCGATCCCTTCGCGCTGTCGGACAACCACAGCCCGCACCTCGCCTGGCGCGACGCCCCGCCGGCCACGCGCTCGTTCGTGCTCACCTGCATCGACACCGACGTGCCCAGTCGCGGCGATGACGTGAACCAGGCGGGCCGCACGGTGCCGGCGGCGTTGCCGCGGGTGGAGTTCGTGCACTGGCTGATGGCGAATATCCCGGCCGAGTGCGGCGAACTGGCCGCCGGCGCCTGCAGCGACGAGGTCACGCCGCGCGGCAAGCGCGAGCCGTACGGGCCGCCGGGCAGCGTGCAGGGGGTGAACGACTACACCGGCTGGTTTGCCGGCGACGCCGAGATGGGCGGCGAATACCTGGGCTACGACGGCCCGTGCCCGCCCTGGAACGACACGTTGCTGCACCACTACCACTTCACCATCCATGCGATCGACGTCGACGCGCTGCCGCTGGTCAAGGGCTACTCGCGCGATCAGTTGCGCGCGGCGATGGCCGGCCATGTGCTGGATCAGGCCACGCTCACCGGCGTCTACAGCCTGAACCCTGCGGTGGCCGGCTGAACGAGGGCGCGTGGGCGCGGCGTGCAGGCGGCTGGCGGTATCCTTCACGCCCGCATGGCGCGTGCTGTGGGTGAATGGCACCCACCCACCACGAGGGATGCCCCATGTTGCACTACGCACTGGTTTTCCTGGTCATCGCGATCATCGCCGCGATTCTCGGCTTCGGCGGCATCGCCGGCGCCGCAGCCGGCATCGCGAAGATCCTTTTCGTCATCTTCCTGATCCTCGCGATCATCGCGTTCTTCCGCCGCGCCAGATAGCCCCCTTATCATCCAAGAGATTGCCATGTCGGAGCAGGTCATGAACCCCAAAGAGCCAACCCCCAAGCCCTCGGTCGACGAGCGCATCGACGAGCGCGCCGAGCGCGTCAAGCAGGCCACCTCGCAGGCCGTGGCCAGCACCAAGGACAAGGTCGACCGCGCCGCCGACCGCGTCGAGCAAGGCCTGCACCACGCCACCGACAAGACGGCGTCGGCGGCCCACCGCACCGTCGACAAGGCGGCCGAAGTGGGCGAGCAGGGCCGCGCCGCCTACGAGCACACCCGCGATCGCGCCGACGAGTTCCTTGAGCAGGCGCGCGAATACGTGCGCGAGAAGCCGATGCAATCGGTCGCCATCGCGCTGGGGGCCGGCTGGCTGCTTGGCCGCATCCTGCGACGTTGAGCCACTGATGCACGAGCAGGGTGACAGCACCCGCGAGACGGCGCCGGACCCGGCGCCGTCGTCGTCTGGCCTGTTCGACGAGATCGCCCGCCTGGGCGCCGCGCTGAAGCGGCTGTTCGGCGCGCAGAAGGATCTGCTGGCCGCGGAGCTGGGGCTGGCGCGCAGCGCGGTGTCGTGGCTGCTGGTGGCCGGGCTGGCCGCCACCGTGGCGGGGGTCGGCTTCGGCCTCACCGTGCTCGGCCTGCTCGGCGTGCTGCTGGCCAAGTGGCTGGGTTCGTGGGTGTGGGCCTTGCTGCTGCTGGCGCTGCTGCAGCTGCTGTTCCTGTTCGGCGCGGTGCTGCTGTTCCGCCGCTGCATGCATTGGATGAGCCTGCCTGTCACGCGTGGCCAATGGGGTGCGATGATGCGCGCAGGCGTGCGCAGGATCGAGGCGGAAGTCGCCGACGAGCCGGCCACGGCGCCGCATGCCGCGCGGGGCGAGGAAGGGCGATGAAAGTATTGAAGCAACTGGCCGAGGTGCGCCTCGCGCAGGCGCGCATGGAGCGGGCGCGCCACGAGGTGGGCGAGCCGGCCGCCGCACTGCTGGCGCGCGGGCGCGAATACCCGCTCGCCACGGTGGGCGTGGCCGCCGGCGCCGGCTTTGCGCTGGGCAGCCTCGACCTGCACCCGCTGCGGGTACCGGGGCTGGCCTCGCTGGTCGGCGGCGGCCTGGTCGAGGTGCTGGCGCAGGGCAGTCACCTGCTGGCCGAGATGGCCGTGGCGGGGGTGGCGGCGCACGCCGCTGCAACTGCCGATGCCGCCGCGCCGGATGGCGCGCCGACCCCGTGAACGCCGAGCCTGAGCAGCCGCCGCCGAACGCGGACGACACGCTGCGCGAGATGACCTCCGCGGCGATGCTCTCGCACATGCCGGCCGATCCGCTGCTGGTCGGCAACCTGCCGCGGCCGCTGGCGCGCCGGCTGCACAGCGCGCGCGGCACGCGCCGCCACCTGCGCGCCATCCGCATGCTGCTCAACGCGATGCTGCTGCTGGCGTTGCTGTACACCGTCACGCTGACCCGCGCACTGCTGATTCCGCTGGTGCTGGCCGCCTTCATCGGGCTGGCGCTCAACCCGATCGTGGCCACCGGCGCGCGCCTGCACCTGCCGCGCTGGTTCACCGCGCTGGTGCTGATGATCGGCCTGGTGGTCGGCATCGGCAGCGGCGTCGGCCTGCTGGCGCAACCGGCGCTCGGCTGGTTCCACGGCGCGCCGTCGGCGATCCGCAGCTTCGTGCCCAAGGTGCGCAACCTGACCAAGCCGCTGGAGGCGGCCAACCGCGCCACCCAGACCCTGGTCAGCGGCACTTCGCGCAGCGCCGCGCCGCCGCCGGCGCCGCTGTCGATCAGCGCGTGGGATGTCGTATCCACCGCGCCCAAGGTGCTCGCCGCGGTACTCAGCGTGATGCTGCTGGTGTTCTTCTTCCTGGTCTACGGCGACACCATGCTGCGCCGGCTGGTGGAGCTGACACCCAGCTTCTCCTACAAGCGGCACGCGGTCACCATCGTGCGAAGTTTCCAGAGCGAGGTCTCGCGCTACCTGCTCACTGCGCTGTCGATCAACACCAGCCTGGGCGCGATCACCGCCGGCATGCTGTGGTTGTACGGCGTGCCCGATGCGCTGCTGTGGGGCGCGGTGGCGATGTTCGCCAACTTCATTCCGTACGTGGGGGCGATTTTCACCACGTTGCTGCTGGCCTTCGTGTCGATGCTGTACGCCAAGAACGCCGAGCTGGAGGTGTTCCTGCCGGCACTCACCTTCGCCGCCATCACCATCGTCGAGGGCAACCTGATCACGCCGCTGATCCAGGGCCGCAGCATGCGCCTGTCGCCGATCGCGATCCTGCTGTGGCTGCTGGTGTGGGGCTGGCTGTGGGGCATTCCCGGCGCGCTGCTGGCGGTGCCGATGCTGACCTGCGCCAAGCTGATCTGCGAGCGCATCCGGGGTTGGGAGTGGTTCGCGCTGATCGTGTCGCGCTAGGGTGCGATCCGCCGCATGGCGCCGCAGTTTCCGAACAACGACACCACCGGGGATGCACCATGACCGATCGGGCGATCAACCTGCGCGACAAGCTGGCCCGGTTCAGCGAGCACTGGTCGCCCCGCGTCGTCGCGGAGATGAACGACTACCAGTTCAAGCTGGCCAAGCTCAAGGGCGAGTTCGTCTGGCACGCGCATGCGGATACGGACGAGGTCTTCATCGTGCTGCAGGGCGCCTTGACGCTGGAGTTCAGGGATCGCTCCGTGCCGCTGGTTGCCGGCGAAATGTACGTGGTGCGCAAGGGCGAGGAGCATCGCCCGGTGGCCGCGGAGGAGTGCAGCGTGATGCTGGTCGAGCCGCGCGGGGTGGTCAACACGGGCGACGCCGGTGGCGCTCGTACTGCACCCGACGACGTGTGGGTGTAGCGCGCCGGCGCGCTCCATCGTTGGCCCGCGAGGTTCCTCAAGGCGATGCCGTGCCGGTCGTCGCCGGCGTGATGCCGTGCGTCCGCAGCACGGCGGAGATGTCGAAGCGCCAGAGGTTGCGCGAGCCGTTCAATGGTGACTGCAGGCGCCGTTGCAGGGTGGCTGCGTCGTCGCGCGGTTTGGGAAAGCTCACCTCCTCGCGGCGGTTGCTCGACACGAACAGCTCGCCGAACGCCGGCCCCAGCGAGGGCGCGTTCTCCAGCGTGCGGCTGTTGATCCCCTCGCCCAGGTGCGCGGGCCTGCCCCAGCTGCCGTCGGGCTGGCGGAACACGATGCAGATGTCGGCGCGGCCCAGCGCATCGCCCTGGTCGCCGGCGTAGAGCAGGAAGCGGCCCTGCGGGTCGGAATCACGGCGTGCGTTTTGCCGCGCCACGGCGCCCGCAACACGCGCCAGACGTGGTTGTTGCCGTTGTCCCCCGTGCATGCGCGCCAGGTCAGCCCGACGAGGCCGCAGGCGACGACAGACTTTCCAACGACTTCAACGCTCGTGGGGAGTCTTTTGGCACGGGCGCGCACTTCCCGGCTAGAAGCGACGCGACCAGCCCAGCTCCAGCACCGGGTAGACCGCCTGCTCCCGCGCGCGGCGGGGCTCGCCATCCAGGCCCGTCGCCGCCGCCACGCCGGCCTGCCCGTAGAAGCCGGAGTCGGCCGCGCGGTAGCCGATGCCCAGATACGCCGCCAGTTCTCGCCGCGAGGGCATGCGCGCCTGGACCCAGGCGTCGCCCAATGCGTTCCGGCCGGGGATGGGCGGGTGGGCCATGGCGGCCACCCGGATATCGTCGATCACCGCCCCCACCGACAGCAGCAGGCCGCCGGCCCGCGGGTGCCAGTCGAACCTGGCGATGGCCGCCTCGAACACATCGCCCCCCGCTGCGGCCGCGCCGCCGTGGCCGGCCGCGCGCATCGTGCCCGCCGCTTCCGCCGCTCGCGCCGTACCGTTCGGCAGCGCGAACGCGGCGAGTGTCAGTACGACCAGGGCGATCTTCTTCATGGCAGAGCCCCACCGGGCAGACGCGGCCACCCCCTGCGACCGCCGTCCCCGCCTTTATCGCGCGATCCGCGCCCGCTGCGCACGCCGCGTTGCCGGAACTGCGGACGCCATCAATGCCGGAATGCGAACCGCTTGGCAAACGGGACGGGATGGTTTAGCGGGGAGCGCTGCGCACGGGTGGCTTGACGAACCCCATGGTGCCGCCGACCATCCTTCATCGACCTGTCACCCTTGTACGGGTGCGACTGTCGTCGCGCCCGTGCGCGCGCGGCGGCATCGTGCCGATCAGACCTTGGGAACAACGACGCCGCATGTTCGAAAACGCCTTCAACAACATGGGCCGCGTCATGCGGAACGACGAAGGTCTGGCGTCCGAGCTGGACTATGCCGAACAGACCTCGTGGCTGCTGTTCCTCAAATACCTCGACGATATCGACGATATGGAGAAGGAGTGGGAAGACGAGGCCGCTCTGGAAGGCCGTGACTACACCCCCATCCTCGCGAGCCGTATCGCTGGCAAGCCTGGGCCGCGCCGAAGGCGGCCGACGGCACGCCTGATCTCAACGCCGCGCTCACCGGCAAGGACCTGATCGAGTTCGTCAATGGCGAGCTGTTTCCCTACCTGCAGACCTTCCGCGACAGCGTGGCTGAAGGCGAACCCGCTGGGGAAATCGGTGGTGATCCGCGGCGACACCGCGATCATCACCTTCTACGACCCGCAGCTGGGGCCGCAGAACGGCGTGCGCTCCTCCGACATCTTCGTCTACCAGGGCGGCCGCTGGCATGCGCTGTACTCGCAGCACAGCGCGGTAGGCAGCCGCTGAGACGCAGCGGAACGTCAATCGTCGGCCACGTGCACCACCAGCTTGCCGAAGTTGCGCCCTTCGAGCAGGCCGATGAAGGCGGCCGGCGCGTTTTCCAGGCCCTCGACGCGATCCTCGCGCAGCTTGATCCGGCCCGCGTCGAGCCAGGCCTGCATGTCGCTGCGGAAAGCGGCGAAGCGATCGGCGTAGTGGTCGAGGATGACGAAGCCCTGCATGCGGATGCGCTTCTGCAGCACGCTGGCCACCAGCTGCGGGCGGCGATCCGGCCCTGCCGGCGGCGCGGCGTCGTTGTAGTGCGCGATCATGCCGCACACCGGCACCCGCGCATGGTGGTTGAGCAACGGCAGCACGGCGTCGAACACCGCGCCGCCCACGTTCTCGAAGTACACGTCGATGCCGTCCGGGCAGGCCGCGGCGAGGCGCCCGGCGAGATCCGGCGCGCGGTGGTCGAGGCAGGCGTCGAAGCCCAGCTCCTCCACCGCGTGGCGGCACTTGGCGGGGCCGCCGGCGATGCCGACCACCCGTGCGCCCTTGAGCCGGGCGATCTGTCCCACCACCGCACCGACCGCGCCGGTCGCGGCGGCCACCACCACGGTCTCGCCCGGCCGCGGTTGGCCGATGTCGAGCAGGCCGACATAGGCGGTGAAACCGGTCATGCCCAGGCCGCCCAGTGCGAGCGAAGGCTGCGCCAGGTCGCCCAGCGCCGTCAGCGTGTCGCCCGCGGCCACGGCGTAGTCCTGCCAGCCGGCGCTGGCCAGTACCAGCTCGCCGGGGTGGAAGCCGGCATGCCGCGAGCTGACCACGCGGCTCACCGTGCCGCCCATCATCGGCTGGCCCAGTTCCAGCCCGGGCGCGTACTCGGTGCCGGCCTCGTCCATCAGGTTGCGCATGTACGGATCGAGCGAGAGATACAGCGTGCGCAGCAACACCTCGCCGTCGCCGGGCGCCGGGAGCGGTGCATGGTCGAGGCGGAAATCCTGCGCGGTCGGCAACCCGTGCGGGCGGGAGGCGAGCAGGATGCGGCGATTGGTCGAAGCGTCTTGCGGCATGCGAAAAGCTCCAGGGTGGAAAGGGACGATCACCAGGCGATTTGTTCGCCATCGCGGAAGAAGCGACCGGTGGGCGCCGGCGTCGGCAGGCTGGCGGCCCACACGATGCCGGCGGCGCCCAGGCTCACCGGCCGGCCGCCGGGGCCACCGAGTTCAGTGGCGACCCAGCCTGGGCACACCGCGTTGACCGCGATGCCGCTGCCCTCCAGCTCCGCCGCCAGCGTACGCGTATAAGTGTTGAGCGCGGACTTGGAGGTGCGATAGGCCACGCAATGGTTGCTGCTCGAACTGCTGGCACCGCAGCCGCTGGACACGTTGACGATGCGGCCGTAGCCGTGCCGGCGCATCAGCGGCAGCATCGCGCTGGTCAGCCGCCAGCTGCCGAACAGGTGGGTCTGCATCGCGCCCCATGCAAGTGTGAGGTCGCCGTCGCTGGCCAGCCCGTCGTGGTCGTAGTAGCCGCCGGCGTTGTTGACCAGCACGTCGAGCCGGCCGTAGGTGATCTCGATCCAGCGTGCCAGCGTATCGACCTGGTCCTGCTGCGTGACGTCGAGCTGTACCGCGATCACCTCGCCGGACGCGCCGGCGAGCTGGCGCGCCGCGTGCAGGCCCTTGTCGGGATCGCGCGAGCCCAGCAGCACGGTCATGCCGTGCTCGCTGAGCTGGCGCGCCACCTCGAAGCCGAGGCCGCGGTTGGCGCCGCTGACCAGCGCCACGCGATAGGTCGGCGTGATCGCCGGCGTTGCCGCCGGCACGCGTCGGGCCGGCCGGCTCATGGGGCGGCGCCCCGCTGTGCCACCGCGCTGCAGCGCTCGTCGCCGCAGGCCTGCCAGCCGCCGCCGAGCGCCTTGTACAGCGCGACGGCGCGGGTGTTGATCGCCGCCTCGGCCTGGGCCAGGTCGTCCTCGGCGGCGAGCTGGGTGCGTTCGGCATCGAGCAGTTCGAGGAAACCGGTGGCGCCTTCCTGGTAGCGCACGCGGGCGAGGTCGGCGGCGCGCTTGCTCTGCGTGCCCTGTTCGATCAGGTGGTTCACGCGGATGCGTTGCTGGTTGAAGCCGGTGACCGCGTTGTCGATGTCCTCGATCGCCTCCAGCACGGTGCGCTGGTAGTTCGCCTGCGCCGCATCGGCGCGCGCTTCGCTGGCGTGCAGGTTCGCGCGCACGCGCTGCACGTTGAGCCCGGCCCAGCTGATGCTGGGCGCCAGCGTCCACGCGCGCGTCGACGGGCTGCCGAAGTCGTTGCTGCGCCCGGACAGGAAGCCGAGGAAGCCGCCCAGCGAGATGTGCGGGAAGAAGTCGGCCTTGGCCACGCCGATGCGCGCATTGGCGGCGGCGTATTCGCGTTCAGCCATCTGGACGTCCGGACGGCGTGCGAGCACGTCGCCGGCATCACCGATCGGCAAGGTCGTGGCGATCGGCGTGAAGCTCTTCGGCGATACGTCGATGTCGAGCTCGCCCGGTCGCTCGCCCAGCAGCACCGCGAGGCGGAATTCACTCGCGCTCACCGCGGTCTGCAGCACCGGCAACTGCGCCTGCACGGCGCTGAGGCGCGCTTTCGCGCTGGCCACATCCTGTTCGGAGCCGGCACCGAGCTGCTGGCGCACCTCGGTCAGGTGCAGGGTCTGTCGCTGGTTCTCGATGTCGCGCTGGGCGATGTCGAGCCGCGACTGGCTGCCGCGCAACTCGAAATAATTGCGCGCGACCTCGGCCAGCAGGCTGACCTGCGCGTCGTGCAGCGCGGCCTCGCTGGCGCCGAGGTCGGCACCGGCCGCCTCCACCGAACGGCGTATGCCGCCGAACAGGTCCAGCTCCCACGACGCATCGAAGCCGGCCTGGTAGGTCGTCGTGGTGCGGCGCTGGTCGCTGAAGCCCGGCTGCTGGCCGCGGCTGCGGGTGTAGTTCACGTCCGTGTCGATCGTCGGCAACCGGGCGGCCTTGCTGCCGCTGAGCAGTGCACGCGATTCATGCAGCCGCGCCACCGCGATGCGAAGGTCGAGGTTGTTCGCCGCGGCGCGCTGGATCAACGCATCCAGCGTCGGGTCGTTGAACTGCTTCCACCATGCAGCCTGGAATTGCGCGTTGCTTTCCTGCGCAGCATCAAGTGCCAGCTGCGGCGCGGCGGGTTTTGCGGCGTGGTAATCCGGGCCGACCGTGACGCAGCCGGCCAGCGCAAGAGCGGTCGCCAGCAGCGTGCCGCGCACCGTCACCGTCATCGCCGCGAAAGCCGTGTGGTGCGTAGGGCGGGCACTGCCCGCCGTGGTGCCGGTGTCGCCTGTTGTGGTGGTGTGGCGGGCGGTGCCCGCCCTACGGGAGCCTTGCGCGGCGAGCCCGGACATGGTCGTGAACATCTTCATCAGTGATTCTCCAGCGCCGGCAGCGCATGCGCGGCGGCGCGTTCTGCCGCGCGCGCCTCGCGGCGTTCGACCAGGGCGCGAATGACGACGTAGAACAGCGGCGTGTAGATCAGCCCGAAGATGGTCACGCCCAGCATGCCGGCGAACACCGCCACGCCCATCGCATGGCGCATCTCGGCGCCGGCGCCGTGCGAAGTCACCAGTGGCACCACGCCCATGATGAAGGCGAACGACGTCATCAGGATCGGCCGCAGGCGCAGCTTCGCCGCTTCCAGCACCGCCTCGTGACGCGCCATGCCTTCATGCTGGCGTTCGCGGGCGAACTCCACGATCAGGATCGCGTTCTTGCACGCCAGTCCGACCAAGACGATCAATCCGATCTGGGTGAAGATGTTGTTGTCGCCACCGGACAGCCACACGCCGGCGATCGCGGACAACAGCACCATCGGCACGATCAGGATCACCGCCAGCGGCAGCGACCAGCTCTCGTACAGCGACGACAGCACCAGGAACACCAGCAGCACGCACAGCGGGAACACCAGGATCGCGGTATTGCCGGCGAGGATCTGCTGGTAGGTCAGCTCGGTCCACTCGAAGCTCATGCCATTGGGCAGGTTGTCCTTGGCCAGCTTTTCCATGGCCGCCTGCGCCTGGCCGGAACTGAAGCCGGGCGCCGGGCCGCCATTGATCTCGGCGGTCGGATAGCCGTTGTAGTGCTGCACGCGGTCCGGGCCGGCACCGTGCTGCACGGTGACGAACGAGCCCAGCGGCACCATCTGGCCCTGCGCGTTGCGCGTCTTCAGTTGCAGGATGTCCTCGGGCGTGTGGCGGAACGCCGGGTCGGCCGACACGTTCACTTGGTAGGTGCGGCCGAAGCGGTTGAAGTCGTTGACGTAGAGCGAGCCCATGTAGGCCTGCATGGTCTGGTAGACGTCGCCCAGGTTCACGCCCTCGGCCTTGGCCTTCTCGCGGTTCACGTCGGCGTCCACCTGCGGCACGCTGACCTGGAAGCTGGAGAACAGTCCGGCTAGTGCCGGGTCTTTCCGGCTGGCAGCGATCAGGTTCTGCGTCTGCTTGTACAGCTCGTCGAAACCACGGTCGCTGCGATCCTCGATCTGCATGCGGAACCCGCCGATCGTGCCCAGCCCCATGACCGGCGGCGGCGGGAACACCGCGATGTAGGCATCCTGGATCGCGCCGAACTTCTGGTTCAGCGCGCCGGCGATCGCGCCGGCGGAAAGATCCGCGCTGCGCCGATCCTCGAACGGCTTCAGCGTGACGAACACGATGCCGGAGTTGGTCGAGTTGGTGAAACCGTTGATCGACAGGCCGGGGAACGCCACCGCGTGTTGCACGCCCGGCTGTTTCAGCGCGATCGCGCTCATGCGCCGGATGACGTCGTCCGAACGATCGAGTGACGCCGCGTCGGGCAGCTGGGCGAACGCCACCAGGTACTGCTTGTCCTGGCCCGGCACGAAACCGGTCGGCACGTGCGAGAAGCCGAACCAGGTCAGCGCGATCAGGCCGGCATAGACCACCAGCGCCAGCTTGCCCTTGCCGACGATGCGCTTGACGCCGCCCACGTAGCGCTCCGAACCGCGATGGAACATCCGGTTGAACGGACGGAACAGCCAGCCGAACGCACGGTCGATGCCGCGGGTGAGGCGGTCCTTCGGCGCGTCATGCGGCTTCAGCAGCACGGCGGCCAGCGCCGGGCTCAGGGTCAGCGAATTGAACGCGGAGATCACCGTGGAGATCGCGATGGTCAGCGCGAACTGGCGATAGAACTGGCCGGTGAGGCCGCTGACGAAGGCGGTCGGGATGAACACCGCGCACAGCACCAGCGCGGTCGCCACGATCGGGCCGGTGACTTCGTGCATCGCCTTGCGTGTCGCGTTGCGTGGCGACTCGCCCAGTTCGATATGCCGCTCGACGTTCTCCACCACCACGATCGCGTCATCGACCACGATGCCGATCGCCAGCACCAGTCCGAACAGGCTCAAGGCATTGAGCGAGAAGCCGGCCAGGTGCATCACCGCGAAGGTGCCGATCAGCGATACCGGCACCGCCACCAGCGGGATGATCGAGGCGCGCCAGGTCTGCAGGAACAGGATCACCACCAGCACCACCAGCAGGATCGCTTCCAGCAGCGTGTGCGCCACCGCCTCGATCGAGCCGCGCACGAACACGGTCGGGTCGTACACGATCGAATAGTCGACGCCTTGCGGGAAATCCTGCTTCAGCTGCGCCATCGTGGCGCGCACTTCGTCGGAGATCTGGATCGCGTTGGAACCCGGCCGCGCGAAGATCGGCAGCGCCACCGCCGGCTTGTTGTCGAGCAGGCTGCGCAGCGCGTAGTTGTTCGAGCCGAGGTCGACCTTGGCGACATCACTCAGATGCGTCACGCCGCCGTTCGCGTCGGTGCGCACGATGATGTTGCGGAAATCGTCCTCGCTGACCAGTCGGCCGCGGGTGTTGATGTTGAGCTGGAACGCATTGTTGCTCGGGCCGGGCGGCGCATTCAGCGCGCCGGCGGCGACCTGCACGTTCTGCTCGCGGATCGCGTTGATCACGTCGCCGGTGGTGAGCGAGCGCTGCGCCAGCTTCTGCGGGTCCAGCCACACGCGCATCGAGTATTCGCCGGCGCCGAAGATCTGCACGTCGCCGACGCCGTCGAGCCGCCCCAGCACGTCCTTCACGTGCAATCGCGCGTAGTTCGACAGGTACAGCATGTCGTAGCGCTGATCGGGCGAGGTGAGATGCACGACCATGGTCAGGTCGGGCGAACTCTTCTGCGTGGTCACGCCGAGCCGCTGCACTTCCTCCGGCAGTTTCGGCAGGGCCTGCGCCACGCGGTTCTGCACGTCGACCTGGGCGTTGTTGAGATCGGTGCCCAGCGCGAACGTCACGGTCAGCGTCAGGCTGCCGTCGCTGGTGGCCTGCGAGGAGGTGTACAGCATGCCTTCGGCGCCGTTGATCTGTTCCTCCAGCGGCGTGGCGACGGTTTGCGCGATCACTTTCGGGTTGGCACCGGGATAGCTGGCGTGCACCACCACGGTGGGCGGCACCACTTCCGGGTATTCGCTGATCGGCAGCTGGAACACCGCGATGGAGCCGGTGATCACGAACAGCAGCGACAGCACGGCGGCCATGATCGGCCGGTCGACGAAGAATTGGGCGATGTTTTTCATGCAAAAGATCCTCGACGAAGCCGCTGCGCGGCCTCGGTCTTCTTTGCTCCTCCCCCTGCACGGCAGGGAGAGGGAGAGTGTGGTCAGCCTTGCGGGGTCTTTGGGCTCGCCGTGTTGGCCTGCGCGGTGCGCGAATCGGCGTTCGGTGCATCGCCGCGCTCGACCAGCGCCTTGTCGGTCGCGTCCAGCCGGTAGCTCATGGCCACCTTCTGCGGATTCACCTCGACCCCGGGGCGCACGCGCTGCAGGCCGTTCACCACCACCAGGTCGGTCGGCGCCAGGCCGCTGTCGATCACGCGCAGGCCGTGGAACAAGGCACCGGTGTCGACCTTGCGGTATTGCACCTTGTGCTCCTTGTCGACCACGTAGACGAACTGGTTGCCGAGGTCGGTGCCGATCGCGCGGTCGTCGACCAGCACGCGCGGGCGGGCCTGGCCGCTCTGCAGCTGCACGCGGGCGTACAGGCCGGGCGTGTACAGGCCGTCGGCGTTGTCGAACACCGCGCGCAGGCGCATCGTGCCGGAGCCGGTGTGCAACTGGTTGTCGACGAAGTCGAGGCGGCCTTCATGCGGGTAGCCCGTCTCGTCGGCCAGGCCCATCGCGGCCTCGATCCGCGCGTTGCGGCCGGCCTGCTTCGCGTCGGCGCGCAGGTGGTCGAGCTTGAGCCAGGTCTGCTCGTCCACGTCGAAATAGACATAGACCGGGTTGACCGAGACCACGCTGGTCAGCACGTCGTTGCTGGTGACCAGGTTGCCGGGGGTGACGCGGGCGTTGCTGACGCGGCCGTCGATCGGCGAGCGCACCTGGGTGAAGTCCAGGTTCAGCCGTGCCGCGGCCAGCGCGGCGGTGGCGGCACCGAGCTGCGCCCGCGCGCTCTGCGCGGTGGTGGCCTGGCGGTCGGCTTCCTGCTGCGCGATCGCGTGCTGGGCCAGCAGCATCTCGGCGCGGCGCTGGTTGGTCTCGGCCAGGCTCAGCTCGGCCCTGGCCTGCGCCTGGTTGGCGACCAGCCGGTCGACTTCGGCCTGGTACGGGCGGGCGTCGAGCTGGAACAGCACGTCGCCCTTGTGCACCAGCGCGCCTTCCTGGAAATGCACCGATTCGACGAAGCCGCCGACCCGCGGCTGCACCTGCACCGTGTTGACCGCTTCCAGCCGGCCGGTGAACTCGGCGCTGTCGCTGACCTTGCGGGTCAGCGCCTGCGCCACGGTCACTTCCGGCGGCGGCCCGCCGGCGGGGCTTTGCGCATGGCTGTCGTTGCCGTGCAGGAGAACCCAACTGCCGAGCACGCCGGCAGCGATCAGGGGGACCAGCATCCATTGTTTTTTCATCTTGCGCTCCCAACACCTTGTTGGCCGGGGAGGGGGAACCCGGCGAAGGGTCGAGAGAATAGGTGTACTTTCCAGTATAGAAAATCCGTTTCTTGCGCACTACACTCGTGCGCCGCAGTCACGAATCGACGAGGAATTGAAACAATGGAAGACTTTTCCGCCATTTCGACCTTCGTCCGCGTGGTCGAGGCCAAGAGCTTCGCCGCCGCCGCCAGCCAGTTGGGCATGACCCCGTCCGGCGTCAGCCGGGCCGTGACCCGACTGGAAACCCAGCTCGGTGCCCGGCTGTTGTTCCGTTCCACGCGATCGCTGCGTCTGACCGACGACGGGGCCGCGTTCCATGCCCGTTGCAAGGAGATCCTCGCCGATCTCGCCGAGGCCACCGAGGCGCTCAACTACGCCAACAGCAAACCCACCGGCAAGCTGCGTGTGGGCATCTCGCTGTCGGTGGGGCGCGCCGCGGTGATCCCCCGGCTGACCGAGTTCGAGCAGCGCTACCCGGACATCCGGCTGGAGCTGTCGATGAGCGACTCGGCCTCGGACCTCAACGGCGAGGGCCTGGATTGCGCGATCCGCGTCGGCCAGCTGGAGGATTCCAGCCTGATCGCGCGCAAGATCGGCTACCTGCGCAACGTCGTGTGCGCCTCGCCCGAGTACCTGCGCAAGTACGGCGCGCCGCGCAGCATCGAGGATCTGAAGCATCACCGCTGCATCAACTACGTGTATCCGAACGGCCGCCCGCGACAGTGGCAGTTCGACACGCCCGGCGGCCCGCTGGAGGTCGACATCGACGCGCACATGCTGATCAACGACGGCGAATCGGTGCTGCAGGCGGTGGCCGCCGGCCTGGGCATCACGCAGGTGCCGCGCATGCTGGCCGCGTGCATGCTGGACAAGGGCATGCTGGAGCTGGTGATGACGGATACCGCCTCGACCGGCAAGCCGGTGTGGATCGTCTATCCGCAGAAGAAGCACCTGTCCGCCCGCGTGCAGGCCTTCATCGAGTGGGTGCGCGAGCTGTTCGACCGCACCAACCAGCCGGGACATGGCGCCACCGGCATGCCTGCGCCGAAAGCCGCGGTGGTTGCGGGCGCCGGTGCGCGTCCGCTGGAGTCGCTGGTGGCCTGAGCGGCTCCGGCGCCGTCGCCGGAACAGCGTGGGCGGATCGCCTCGCGCGCGCGAAGCTGGCGATATTCGGGCGTCGAAATCCTCGCGCAGCGCGTCGGGTTAGCGCAGTGCCGCGTCGTGCTCCAGCGCATCGGGCAGGGCGTGCGGCGACGGAGCGTGCATCGGCGGGACGATCAGCCCCCCGCGGGCACCAGCAACAGCAGCGCCACGCCGAAGGCGATGCGATAGATCGCAAACGGCGTGAAGCGGTGGCCGACGATGTAGCCGAGCAGCCACTTCACCGCGACGAAGGCGGTGATCGCCGAGACCACGAAACCCACCGCCAGCGCGGTCCAGTCCTCGTGCACCGCGCTGCCGCCGTGCAGCACCTTCAGCAGCTCGTAGCCGGTGGCCGCGTACATGGTGGGAATGCCGACCAGGAAGGCGAACTCGGTGGCCGCCGCGCGGTTGCTGGTGCCGAACAGCATCGCCGCGAAAATCGTCGCCGCCGAGCGCGAGGTGCCGGGGAAGATGCCGGCAATCATCTGCGCGATGCCGACCAGGATCGCCACCCGCCAGGTCACCTCGCTGCGCTCGGGCTGGCGCGCGGCCAGCAGCTCGGCGCCGATCATCCAGAAGCCGCCGATGACTAGCGCCCAGGCGATCGGCGTCACCGTCTCGGGCAGCTTGAAGCCGAGCTTCACCGCGATGAAGCCGAGCACGGCGGTGATCGCGAAGGCCACGACCAGCTTCAGCAGGTAGTCGCGGTTGGCCGGGTCGCGCCACTGCGTCAGCAACTGCCAGATGCGCTTCCAGTAGATCAGCGTGACCGCCAGGATCGCGCCGGCCTGGATGCCGATGTTGAACAGGTCCGAGCGTGCGCCCAGCCCGAACTTCTCGGCGATCAGCAGGTGGCCGGTCGAGGAGATGGGCAGGAATTCGGTGATGCCTTCGATGATGCCGAGCAGGATGACGTGGAACAGGTCGATCACGGGAAGGTCCGATGCAGTAGGCAGCGGCATAGCTTACGGGGTTGGCCCGGCGCTGGCACGGAGAGGTGAAAGCGCGCCCGCGGTGCGATAGTGGCCATCCGTCGACCCGCCCGCCCACCCGGAGGTACGCCATGATCGAACTCGTCATTCCCCAGCGCCGCCGCGACCTCGGCAGTTTCGAGGTTGGCCGCGTGCTGCCGTTCGCCCAGCGCCGCATGGTCGGGCCGTACATCTTTTTCGACCGCATGGGCCCGAAGCAGCTGGCGCCGGGCCTGCCGCGCGAGGCGGACGTGCGCCCGCACCCGCACATCGGCCTGTCGACCATCACCTATCTGTTCCACGGCGAGATCACGCACCGCGACAGCCTCGGTTCGGAGCAGCCGATCCGCCCCGGCGAGGTCAACTGGATGACCGCCGGCCGCGGCATCACCCACTCCGAGCGCTTCGAGCGCCTGCGCCGCGAGGGCGGGCCGCTCGATGGCGTGCAGCTGTGGGCGGCGCTGCCCGATGAACGCGAGGAAATGGAGCCGGGCTTCTGGCACTACGCCAGCGAGGCGTTGCCGGTATTCGGCGAAGGCGGCGTCAACGGGCGGATGATTGCCGGGCGATTGGCGGGCGTGGCCTCGCCGGTGAAGGTGGACTCGCCGCAGTTCTACGTGCACTGGACGTTGCGTGCGGGCTCGCGCACCTCGCTGCCGGCGGAGTACGCCGAGCGCGCGGTCTATGTGGCCAGCGGCGAGGTCGAGGTGGATGGCCAGCGGGTGGAGGCCGGCAGCATGGCGGTGCTGACGGCCGGCAAGTCCGCCACCATCGCCGCGCTGGACGACGCGGTGGTGATGGCACTGGGCGGCGAGCCGGTGGGGCCGCGCTACATCGACTGGAACTTCGTCTCCTCCTCGCCGGAGCGGCTCGACCAGGCCCGCGCCGACTGGGCCGCCGGGCGCATGAAGCTGCCGGACCTGGACCACGACGAGTTCATCCCACTGCCGCCCAGGCTGGACGCGAAGCCGGAGCCGATGTCCTGAGGCGGAGCGGGTTGAACCGCTTGCCGGCATGACCCCGCACGCACCGGAACAGTGCAAGCCGGTCGTCTCGACCGCCGTGGTTGGTGCGAACGCAGGGGCGTCCGCGGCGCCGCCGCGACGCCGATGCCCTCACGGCAACGGTTTCCGTGCATGGCATGGGGCTTGCTGAGGGTCTGGTGAGGCCGCGCGGTCGCGCGGTCATGTCGTAGGTGCATGGACGTCTGGACGTCTGGACGGCCATCGCCACGGCACCACCGGTTCGAGGGCGGGTCCATGAGGCGAAGCGGGATCTTTGCGGCAGTGGCCGTGTCGTGCTGCGCCGCCACCGGCCCGGCACCGCTGCGGGCGGGCGACGCGCCGGCCAGTCAGTGGATCGGCAATGCCGGCGTGGTCAGCGACTACCTGTTCCGCGGCATCTCGCAGACCGACCGCAAGCCAGCCGTGCAGGCCGGCGTCGAGTTCGATCACGCCGACGGCTGGTACGTCGGCGGCTGGGGCAGCAACGTCAGCTGGCTGTCCGATACCTCGACTCCGGCCGCGCCGGTTTCCAGCAGCGTGGAGCTGGATCTCTACGGCGGCTGGCGCAGCCGTCTCGGTGATGGCTGGAGCGTCGACCTGGGTGCGTATCGCTATCAGTACCCGGGCAGCTATCCCGCGGGCGCCACGTTGCCGAACACCAGCGAGATCTACGTCGCGGTCGCCTGGAAGAACCTGTCGCTGAAGTACTCCTGCGCACTCACCCCCTTGTTCGGCTATGCCGACAGTGAGCGCAGCGGCTACCTGGATCTGTCCTGGAACCAGCCGCTGGCGCCGGGCTGGCAGCTCAACACGCACGTCGGCCACCAGCAGGTGGCGAACGTGCCCGGCGCGTCGTACAGCGACTGGAAGCTGGGCGTGACGCGCAGCTTCGCCGGCAACTGGTCGCTGGCGCTGGGCTACTACGACACCGACGCGCGCCGCCCGGTCTACACCAATGCGCGCGGCCACTACCTGGGCCGCGCCACGGCAGTGCTGAGCCTGGCCCGGTCGTTCTGAACACATTTCCGCGGGAGCCACCCATGAAACTGATCACCAGTGTCATCCGTCCGCACAAGCTCGACGAGGTCCGCGATGCGCTGGAAGGTGCCGGCGTGTCCGGGATGACCGTGACGGAAGTGCGCGGCTTCGGCCGCCAGAAGGGCCACACCGAGTTGTATCGAGGCGCCGAGTACGTGGTCGATTTCCTGCCCAAGCTCAAGGTCGAGGCAGTGGTGCCCGACGCGCTGCTCGACACCGCGCTGGACGAGCTCCAGCGCGCCGCGCGCACCGGCAATGTCGGCGACGGCAAGGTCTTCGTCACCGACGTCGAGCAGGTAGTCCGCATCCGCACCGGCGAGCTCGATGCCGATGCGCTGTGATCCGGCCATCACCCGGTTCGAGTGCCCAATCTTCGGCTCTCGTCATTCCCGCCTTCGCGGGGACGACGCCCTTCAGGCGAACGCCATCCTCCTGACCCCCAGCCCGCGAGGCTTTCGATGAAATCATTCAAGTTCCGCCGCGGCCTCGTTGCGGCCCTGCTGCTGGCCGCGCCGCTGCTGCACGCCGCCACACCGGTGCCGACGGTCGACAAGGGCGACGTGGCGTGGATGCTCACCTCCACCTTGCTGGTGCTGCTGATGACGGTGCCGGGGCTGGCGCTGTTCTACGGTGGCCTGGTGCGTGCGAAGAACGTGCTGTCGGTGCTGATGCAGGTGTTGACGGTGTTCTCGTTGCTGCTGCTGCTGTGGGTGGCCTACGGCTACAGCCTCGCCTTCGGTGGCGATGGCACGGTGATCGGGGGCTTCGGCAAGGTGTTCCTGCGCGGCGTGACCAGGGACACGCTGTCCGCCACGTTCAGCGCCGGCGTGGCGCTGCCGGAGTACGTGTTCGTGGCGTTCCAGGCCACCTTCGCCGGCATCACCGGCGCGCTGATCGTGGGCGCGCTGGCCGAGCGTATGCGGTTTCGCGCCGTGCTGCTGTTCGCGGCGCTGTGGTTCAGCTTCGCCTACCTGCCGATCGCGCACATGGTCTGGTACGGACCGGACGGCTATCTGTTCGCCAAGGGTGCGCTGGATTTTGCCGGCGGCACGGTGGTGCACATCAACGCCGGCGTGGCCGGCCTGGTCGGCGCCTGGCTGGTCGGGCCGCGGCTGGGTTTCGGGCGCGAACCGATGAAGCCGCACAACGTGACCTTCACCATGATCGGCGCGGCGCTGCTGTGGGTGGGCTGGTTCGGCTTCAACGCCGGCTCCAACCTGGAGGCGAACGCGGGCGCGGCGCTGGCCTTCCTCAACACCTTGCTGGCCACGGCGGCGGCGGTGCTGGCGTGGCTGGCGGTGGAGGCGATCCTGCGCGGCCACGCGTCGATGGTCGGCGGCGCCTCCGGCGCGGTGGCCGGCCTGGTCGGCATCACGCCGGCCTGCGGCACGGTGGGGCCGATGGGCGCGATCGTGATCGGTGCGGTGGCCAGCCTCTGCTGCGTGTGGGGCGTGACCGGACTGAAGAAGCTGCTGCGCGCGGACGACGCGCTGGACGTGTTCGGCGTGCACGGGATCGGCGGCATCGTCGGCGCGCTGCTGACCGGCGTATTCACCGCCCCGGCGCTGGGCGGCACCGGCGCGGCGGGCTTCTTGATCCTCCGTCAGCTCGGCGTGCAGGCGCTGGGAGTGGGCATCACCGTGCTGTGGAGCGGCGTGGTTTCCGTGCTGGCCTTGCTGGTCGTCAAGCTGGTCTTCGGCCTGCGCGTGCCGCATGAAGCGGAGCGCGAAGGGCTGGACATTACCTCGCACGGGGAAAGCGCTTACGATGGGTGAATCGGCCGGCCGGGTTCTTGCGGATTGACCCTGGTTGGTGCAATCACATGCGCGATTGCACCAGCCTGAAACTCTCCGATCGCGTCCGAGATCGCGCAAGCCATTGCCGCGCAACGCTTTCCCCCGCTGGCACACGACTTGCTCAACCAGTTCGTCCATCCCCATCGAGGTTGCTCCATGTCCGCCGCCAACCAAGTGCTCGACCTGATCCAGGAACATGACGTCGAGTTCGTCGACTTCCGCTTTGCCGACATGCTCGGCGTGCACCACCATGTCACCTTTCCGGCCCACGCGATCGACGAGTCGACGTTCGAGGACGGCAAGATGTTCGACGGCTCCTCGATCACCGGCTGGAAGGGCATCAACGAGTCGGACATGATCCTGCTGCCCGATCCGGACACCGCCCACCTCGACCCGTTCAGCTCGCACGTGCAGCTGATCCTGCATTGCGACGTGCTGGAGCCGTCGACGATGCAGGCCTACGGCCGCGACCCGCGCTCGATCGCCAAGCGCGGCGAGGCGTATCTCAAATCCACCGGCATCGCCGACACCGCGTTCTTCGGGCCGGAGCCGGAATTCTTCATCTTCGATTCGGTGCGCTGGCAGAACGACCCGGGCCGCGTGTTCTACGAGATCGGTTCCGAGGAAGCGGCGTGGTCGTCGCGCTACAAGTACGACGGCGAGAACCACGGTCATCGCCCCGGCGTGAAGGGCGGCTATTTCCCGGTCAGCCCGGTCGATTCGCTGGGCGACCTGCGCGCGGACATGTGCAAGGTGCTCGAATCGCTGGGCCAGACCGTCGAAGTGCATCACCACGAAGTGGCGAACGCGGGCCAGTGCGAGATCGGCGTGAAGTTCAACACGCTGGTGAAGAAGGCCGACGAGCTGATGACGATGAAGTACGTCATCAAGAACGTGGCGCACCAGAACGGCAAGACCGTCACCTTCATGCCCAAGCCGCTGGTCGGCGACAACGGCAGCGGCATGCACGTGCACCAGTCGCTGGCCAAGAACGGCGAGAACCTGTTCGCCGGCGATCTCTACGGCGGCCTGAGCCAGACCGCGCTGTGGTACATCGGCGGCATCTTCAAGCACGCCCGCGCGATCAACGCGTTCGCCAACTCCACCACCAACAGCTACAAGCGCCTGGTGCCGGGCTTCGAGGCGCCGGTGATGCTGGCGTACTCGGCGCGGAATCGTTCCGCGAGCTGCCGCATCCCCTACGTGGCCAGCCCGAAGGGGCGACGCATCGAGGTGCGTTTCCCCGACCCGATGAACTCCGGCTACCTGGTGTTCACCGCGCTGATGATGGCCGGCCTGGACGGCATCCTCAACAAGATCGACCCGGGCGCGCCGGCCGACAAGGACCTCTACGACCTGCCGCCGGAAGAGGAGAAAAACATCCCGCAGGTGTGCTCCAGCCTCGACGCCGCGCTGGAAGCGCTGGACAAGGACCGCGAGTTCCTCAAGGCCGGTGGCGTGTTCACCGACGACTTCATCGACGCCTACATCGAGGTGAAGATGAAGGAAGTGACCAAGTACCGCGCCAGCACGCATCCGCTGGAGTTCCAGATGTACTACTCGCTCTGAGCGAGGCGTCCAGGCGGTAAGACAACGGGCGCCGCGGCGCCCGTCGTCGTGCCGGAGTCAGCTTTCCCGCGGCAGCACGGTGAGCACGCGTTCGATGAACACGTGCAGCTCCTTCATGTAGTTGGTCAGGAACTCGGCGGTGGACGGGTTGGTGACGTTGCCGTCCTCGTCGATCAGGCCCGGCTTGAACTGGAGGTACGCCTCCATCGTGTTCATCAGCGGCGAGTTGCAGAAGCACAGCACGCCGCGCAGTTGTTGCTGGGCGACCGCGGTGCCGATCGAGCCGGGCGAGGTGCCGATCACGGCGGACGGCTTGCGCGCGAACGAGTTCTTGCCCCACGGCCGGCTGGCCCAGTCGATCGCGTTCTTCAGCGCGCCGGGGATCGAGCGGTTGTATTCCGGCGTGACGAACAGCACCGCGTCGACCTCGGCGATCGCCTGCTTGAACGCGCGCGCCACCGCCGGGAAATCCGCGTCGTAGTCGTAGCTGTACAGCGGCAGGTCCCCATCGGGATCTCCACCAGCTCCAGTTGCGGCGCTGCCAGTTTTGCCAGCGCGTGGGCCAGCTGGCGGTTGATCGAGCCCTTGGCGAGGCTGCCGACGATGTAGCCAACCTTGTACTTGCTCATGGGATGTTCTCGTGGCGCGTGCGGTGAGGGCGCGGTTCAGTAGCCCGCCGTGAACCGCTGCCGGAGATGTTTCGGCGTTTCCAGTTCGTCGACGAGGGCGATCGCGTAGTCTTCCATCGAGATCCAGCTCTTGCCGCCGGCGTCGGTGAGCAGCGCGTCGTCGCCGACGCGGAAGCTGCCGGTGCGTTCGCCGGGAGCGAACTCGGCCGACGGCGACAGGAAGGTCCAGTCGAGGTCGTGCTCGCCGCGCAAGGTGTCGAGGAAGCGGCGACCGCCCTCGGCCTCGGGCCGGTAGGCCGCGGGAAAGCCGGGCGTGTCGAGCAGGACCTGCCCCGGCGCCACTTCCAGCGTGGCGGCACCGCCGACCACCAGCAGCCGCCTGACCCCGGCCTGTTTCACCGCGGCGAGCAGTGCGGCCGCTTCGATGGTGGCGAACTTCAGCGCGCTGATCACCGCGTCGTGGCCGGCCAGCAGCGGTGCCAGTTGCGCGGGCTGGTCGGCGTCAGCGTTCTTCAGGACCAGGCCCGGCTGGCCGGCCAGCTTGCCGGTGTCGCGGGCGATGCCGGTGACGCGGTGGCCGCGGCGCAGCAGTTCGGCCAGCAGGCGTGAGCCGACGCGGCCGGTGACGCCGATCAGGGCGATGTTCATGCTTGCCTCCCTGGGGTGGTATCGCGCTGATGGTCGATGGCGTCGCGTCGGCGATCGGGCCAGACTAACGCCGCGAATGTAAGCAGTACGTGGATACGAATCGTCACTGCAGGAGTCCCCCGATGACTGAGCGGAACACCTCGACGCGCCTGCCGACGATCTTCTTCGGCCACGGCAATCCGATGAATGCGCTGCAGGACAACGACTGGAGCCGCGGCTGGGCCGCGCTTGGCCGCCGCCTGCCGCGCCCGCGCGCGGTGCTGTCGGTGTCCGCGCACTGGTACGTGCCGGCGACCCTGCTCACCGCGATGGCCCGGCCGCGCACGATCCACGATTTCGGCGGCTTTCCGCGCGAGCTGTTCGAGGTGCAATACCCGGCGCCGGGCGACCTCGACCTGGTGCGCCGCGTGCGCGAACTGCTGCAGCCGCTGGACGTGGGCGAGGATCGCTCGTGGGGGCTGGACCACGGCACCTGGTCGGTGCTGCGCCACGTCTATCCCGACGCCGACGTGCCGGTGGTGCAGCTGTCCATCGACGAGTCGCAGCCGCCCGCGTTCCACTACGGCCTGGGCCGCCTGCTGCGGCCGCTGCGCGAGGAGGGCATCCTGCTGATCGGCAGCGGCGACGTGGTGCACAACCTGCACGCCTATGCCTGGGGCCGGCATCCGGCCGAGCCGTTCGACTGGGCGCTGCGCTTCGAGGCGAAGGCGCGCGAGCTGATGCTGCAGGGCGATCACCATGCGCTGGTGGACTACGAGGCATTGGGTCGCGACGCGGAGCTGTCGATCCCCACGCCCGACCACTACCTGCCGCTGCTGTACGTGCTCGGCGCCAGCGACGAGGGCGACGCGGTGACGTTCCCGGTCGAGGGCATGGACGGCGGCTCGATCTCGATGCTGAGCGTGCAGTTCGGCTGAGCGTCGCACTGGGCGCGCGGCCCGCCGCGCTCGACCGCAAGAAGCGGGGGCGGTGCCGCCGGGTTGCGGGGGGTCGTGCCTGCGGCGGGGCGGTCCCCGGCATTTGCACCAAATGGATACATTGCCCATGATGGTGCAATGAGCGATCTGGCGTGGCAGACATGGGCACAGCAGCTGGCAACCGGCATCGTGCTGGTCGACGCCCGGCTGCGCCTGCGCTGGCTCAATCCGGCGCTGGTCGAAGGGCTGGAACTGGGCGTGCGCCACCCGTTGGGGCAGCCGCTGACGTTGCTGTTTGCCGACGGTGACGAGGCTGTGGCGCGGGCGGCGCGGGTGCTGGCCGCGCAGCGGCCGGCGCAGTGGCGCGCGGTGCCGCTGGCCGCCGCGAACGGCCGCGAGATCCGTGCGGACATCGCGCTGCAGCCGTTCGACGATGGCCTGCTGCTGGAGGTGCACGTGCTGGCCGAGCCACTGTCGGCGAGCTCGCCGCTGTCGGCCACCCTGCGCGGTTTCGCGCACGAGGTGAAGAACCCGCTGGCCGGCCTGCGCGGCGCTGCGCAACTGCTGCAGCGACGGGTCGACAACGACGACCTGCAGGCGCTCGCCGGCATGATCATCGACGAGGCCGACCGGCTCGGCACGCTGGCCAATCGCCTGCTGCACCACGACGGCGCCGCGCGGCTCGGCCCGGTCAACATCCACCAATTGCTGGAGCGCCTCGCCGACCTGCTGCAGGCCGAGCCGGCGCCGCCGCAATGGCGCCACGACTACGACCCCAGCGTGCCGGACCTGCTCGGCGATGCCGATCGCCTGCACCAGCTGCTGCTCAACCTGGCGCGCAACGCGCTGGAAGCCGGCGCCCGCACGCTCACCCTGCGCACCCGCGTCGAACACGGCGTGCGCCTCGGTGAGCGGATGCTGCGCACGGCGCTGCGGCTGGAGCTGATCGACGACGGCGCCGGCATCCCGGCCGGCCTGCGCGACACCTTGTTCGAACCACTGGTCTCCGGTCGCGCCGACGGCACCGGCCTGGGCCTGGCGCTGTCCCGCGAGATCGCCCGCGAACACGGCGGCGAACTGCGCGGCGCCAGCCGCCCCGGCGAGACCGTGTTCACGCTGTACCTGCCGCTGGAGCGCGCGCATGACTGACCGGACGAAGATCCCTGCAGGAGCGCACCTCGTGCGCGATGCTCCTGCGTCACGCAACGACAAGCATCGCGCGCAAAGTCCGCTCCTGCAGGAAATCTGGATCGTCGACGACGACCGCGGCGTGCGCTTCGTGCTGGCCGAGGCCCTGCGCGATGCCGGCCTCGCGGTGCGCGAGTTCGGCGATGCCAAGGCGGCGCGCGCGGCGTTGCGCGACGAACGCCCCGCGCTGCTGCTCACCGACGTGCGCATGCCGGGCGAGGACGGCCTGAGCCTGCTGCACGACCTGCAGCAACGCGCGATCGGCCCGGTGATCGTGATGAGCGCCTACACCGACGTCGCCACCACGGCGGCAGCCTATCGCGCAGGTGCGGTGGATTACCTGGCCAAGCCGTTCGACCTCGATCACGCCGTGGCCGTGGTGCAGCGCGTGCTGGCCAGCGCGGCGAACGTGGCCGCGCCGGCTCCCGCCGCGCCGGTCGCCCGCCACGCCCTGCTCGGCGACAGCGCGCCGATGCGCGAGGTGTTCCGGCTGATCGGCCGCGTCGCCGCCAGCGACCTCAACGTGCTGGTCACTGGCGAAACCGGCACCGGCAAGGAACTGGTGGCGCGCGCGCTGCACGAGGAGAGCGCGCGCCGCGAGCAACCCTTCATCGCACTGAACACCGCCGCGATCCCCAGCGAGCTGCTGGAGAGCGAACTGTTCGGCCACGAGGCCGGCGCGTTCACCGGCGCCACCCGCCGCGTCGCCGGCCGTTTCGAGCAGGCCGAGGGCGGCACGCTGTTCCTCGACGAGATCGGCGACATGCCGCTGATCCTGCAGACGCGGTTGCTGCGCGTACTGGCCGGCGGCGAGTTCTACCGGGTCGGCGGGCGCGAACTGATCCGCTGCAACGTGCGCATCGTCGCCGCCACGCATCAGGATCTTTCCGCGCGCGTCGCCGCCGGCGCATTCCGCGCCGACCTGATGCACCGGCTCGACGTGGTGCGCATCGAACTGCCGCCGCTGCGCAGCCGCCGCGGCGACATCGCGCTGCTGGCGCAGCACTTCCTGGCCGCCACCGCGCAGGAACTGAAATTGTCGCCGAAGCGCTTCTCCAGGGCCGCACTGAAACTCGTCGCCCAGCGCGACTATCCCGGCAACGTGCGCGAGCTGGAGAACCTGTGCCGCCGGCTGGCGGTGATCGCGCCGGGCAGCGAAATCCTGCCCGGCGACCTGGGCGACGCTGCGGACACGGCACGCGGCGGCGAATGGACCGACGCATTGCGCGAGTGGGCCGCGCAGGCGCTGGCCGATGGCGAGGCGGACATCCATGCCCGCGCCCGCGAAGCGCTCGACCAGACCCTGCTGCAGGCCGCGCTGCAGGCACACGAAGGGCATCGGCAGAACGCGGCGCAGGCGCTCGGCGTGGGACGCAACACGCTGACCCGCAAGCTCGGTGCCTCGCGCACGCGGCGACGTTGAGTTGGCCCGCGGCCGGCGGGCGGTGCCCGCCCTACACGGAACCCCTCTCGCCGTTCATCCTGAGCGTAGCCGCGCAGCGGCAAAGTCGACGGGTCGGGGCCGACGCGCGGCTTCGAAGCGGTGACGTAGGGCGGGCACTGCCCGCCGCTTTCGCGGATCGCGAATCCGGGAAAACCATCGCCCGCGAGCGGGCTCCTACGAGGGCGGATGGCCCAGCGTGATGCGCAGGCGGTGCGTCGCGCCATTGGTGGCGAGGGTGACGGGTTCGGCGGCGTCCAGCGTCTGGCCGTCCATTTCCACCCGCTGCACGCCGCGGCAGACGTGGTCGGGGTTCTGCACGCCGATCTCGTGAAGCGTGCCGCGATGCCGGTAGCTGATCCTGAAGCCGGGCCAGGCTTTGGGAATGCACGGATCGATGCTCAGCCGGTCGCCCCTCAAGTGGAAGCCGAGCAGCGCCTCCAGCCCGGCGCGGTAGAGCCAGGCGGCGGAGCCGGTGTACCAGGTCCAGCCGCCGCGGCCGATGTACGGTGCCACCGAATAGACGTCCGCACAGGCGACGTAGGGTTCGACCTTGTAGCGTTCGACGGCCTCGGGACTGTCGCTGTGACGGATCGGGTTGAGCAGGTCGAACAGGCCGCCGGCACGGTCGCCGTCGCCGAGCCTGGCCCAGGCGAAGATCGACCAGATCGCGCCATGCGTGTACTGCCCGCCGTTCTCGCGCACGCCGGGCGGGTAGCCCTTGATGTAGCCGGGGTCCTTCTTGCCGTCCTGGTCGAACGGCGGGGTGAACAGTCGCGCGAGCTTGTGCTCGTGGTCGATCAGCAGGCGGTCGACCGAATCCATCGCCTGCACCGTGTGTTCGCGGTTGGTTGCCTTGCCCAGCACGCTCCACGATTGCGCGATGGTGTCGATGCGGCATTGCTCGCTGTCCTTCGAACCCAGCGGCGTGCCGTCGTCGTAGTAGCCGCGGCGATACCACGCGCCGTCCCAGGACTGCTCCAGTGCCGCGCGCAGCGCCGTGGCGCAATCGCGCCAGTGCGCCGCGCGCGCATCGCCGCGTGCGGCGGCCACCGGCGCGAGCGCGTCGATGGTGGCCAGCACGAACCAGCCCAGCCAGCTGCTTTCGCCACGGCCCTCCGCGCCGACCGCGTTCATGCCGTCGTTCCAGTCGCCGGTGCCGATCAGCGGCAGGCCGTGCGCGCCGCGAGTGAGGCTGGTGTCGATCGCCAGCGCGCAGTGCTCGTACAGCGTCGCCTGCCGGTCGGACACTTCGGGCTGGAAGAAGGCATCGGTGGCGCCGTCGGGGATCGCCTGGCCCTGCAGGAACGGCAGCTTTTCGTCCAGCACCGCGCGGTCGCCGCTGACCTCGACGTAATGCATCGCCACATAGGCCAGCCACACGCGATCGTCGCGGATCTTCGTGCGCACGCCCTGGCCGTGCGGCGGCAGCCACCAGTGCTGCACGTCGCCCTCGGGAAACTGGCGCCCGGCGGCGCGCAGCAGGTGCTCGCGCGCCAGGTCGGGGCGGCTCACGCACAGCGCCATCACGTCCTGCAACTGGTCGCGGAAGCCCCAGGCGCCGCTGGCCTGGTAGTACGCGGTGCGCGCCCACAGGCGGCAGGCGGTGACCTGGTACAGCAGCCAGTCGTTGAGCAGGATGTCGAGCGCGCGGTCGGGCGTGCCGACCTGCACGGTGTCGAGCAGGTCGTTCCATTGCGTCGCGATGCGGGTGAGCAGATCGTCGACATCGGCGTGGCGGTACTTCGCCACCAGCGCGCGCGCGGCGTTCTCGTCGCCGCCTTCGCCGAGCAGGATGGTCAGGTCGAGTTGCGTGCCCGGCGGCAGTTCCACGCGCGTCTGCAGCGCGCCGCACGGGTCGAGTCCGGCGCCGAGGCGACCGTCCAGCGGGTGGTCGTGATGCAAGGCCGCCGGCTGCGCGGTGCTGCCCAGCGCGCCGAGGAAACTCGCCCGGTCGCCGCTGAGCGACTGCTGCGCGCCGGCCAGGTCGAAGAACGCCACGCGCTCGCCGAAATCGGCGCGCCAGCGGTTGCGGGCGAACAACGCGCCGCTGGCCGCGTCGCGCGCGGTCGCCACGAACGGCGCCGGCGTGCTGCCGTTGGCGCCGAGCGCCCATTCCACGTAGCCGGTGATCGACAGCCGCCGCGTGCGGCCGGACCGGTTGACCAGGCGCAGCCGCGACAGCTTGACCGGATCGTCCGGCGCCACGCACACGGTCAATGCCAGCGCGATGCCGTGGGCGTCGTTGCAGAGTTGCGTCCAGCCCTTGCCGTGCGTCGCCGTGCAGCGCGCGCCGGGCACGCGGATCGGCAGCGCGCCGGCGCTCCACAGCTCGCCGTTGTCCCTGTCGCGCAGGTAGATGATGTCGTGCGGTTGATCGCTGACCGGGTCGTTCGGCCACGGCGTCAGCGCGTTCTGCTGGCTGTTGGTCGACCAGCTGTAGCCGCCGCCCTCGGCGGTGACGGTGCAGCCGAAATGCGGGTTGGCCAACACGTTGGTCCACGGCGCAGGCGTGGGGCGCGCGTCATCCAGCTCGATGCGGTAGGCACGGCCATGCTCGATGAAACCGCCGTGGCCGTTGGGAAACTCCTGCACCGGCTCGTCCGGTGCGACGACCGCGGCGGGCGTCCCGGCGCGGATCGGCGCAGCGGCGGCTGGCGTCGCGGCGGCGGGTGCAGCGGTGGCCACGGTGTCGGCGTCGACCACCACGCGCGCGGCGGCGAGCAAGGCGTCGCGCTGGTCGGCGGCGATGGCATCCTCGCGCAGGCAGAACAGCTCCACCTTGGGCAAGCCTTCGCAGCCCTTCAGTTGCGCCTGCTGCGCGTCGATGCGCGGCGCCAGGGCAGCGCGCGTGGCGTCGTCCTCGCCGAGGCGATCGAGCACCACCACGTCCACCGCCAGTTGCTGCGCGCGCCACCAGCGCTGCGCCAGCAGCAGCGCATCCAGCCGCTGCAGCGCCGCGGCACCGTCCGCGCGCAGCAGTGCGATCGGGCGATCGCCGGAGATGCTCAGCCCCCACAGCGCCGGTGCGCCGCCGTGACCGCGCGCGCGATCGTCCGGCGCGGCGCGCTGACTCGCATCGCTGACCAGCAGCGCATCCTGCCAGCGGGCGAAGCACGCGGCCTGCGCATCGTCGATGCCGAGTTGCTGGCGTTGCCCGCGGGCGCGTGCTGCGGCATCGGTGAACAATCGCTCGGCGGCCTGCGCATCCTGCATGCGCGCGTGCAGCGCGAGCGCGCCCTCGCGCGAGTCGGCCAGCTGCGTCCACAGCAGCAGTACGACGCGGGCGCCCGGCGCGAGGGTGAAGTTCCGGCGCAGCGCCCATACCGGGTCGAGCACGCAGCCGGTGGTGCCGGACAGCGCCACGCCGGGAGCCATCGCGCACGCATCGCGCAGCGTGCGGCCGCGGCCGAGGAAACGCGCGCGGTCGGTCTCGCGCTCGGGCGCGCCGGCGGTGTCGCCGAGCAGTTGCAGGGCCTGCGCCGCCCATACCGTGGCCTGGCTGTCGCTGCGCTTGCGCCGGGTGGCCAGCAGCAGTTGGCGCGCGTCATCCCAGTCGGTCTGCACGAACATCTTGGAGTACGCCGGGTGGCTGTCGTCGTCGCCGCGCGGGCCGAGCACCAGTTCGGCGTAACTGGTCAGCGACACGCGGCGATGGCGGTCGCCGTGGTTGCTCAACACCAGCCGGCGCAGTTCGATGTCGGCATCCGCCGCCACCGCCACGTCCAGTTCGTGATGCAGCAGCTGGTGGCGGCCGGCGTAATGCGCCAGCCCGGGCGCGAAGCGCACGGCATCGTCCGGCCGCGACACGCCCAGCGGCTGCGCGGTGACCGACCACACCTCGCCGTCGTCCTCGTCGCGCAACAGCAGAAAGTTGCCCCAGGGATCGGTGACCGGGTCCTCGCGCCAGCGCGTCACCGCCAGTTCGCGCCAGCGCAGGAAGCCGGCGCCGCTGGGGCCCAGCATGGTGGTGAGGCGACCGTTGCCGAGCAGGTGGCGGGGCGGTGGGGATGCATCGGTGGACATGCGGACGGCTCCTGCGGCTGCGGTGCAGTCGGATCGGGCGAGGGGGCGAATGGCATGCGCATGAGCGCAAAAACCTGCGAGCCGGTCAGTCCCGCGCAAGCGAAAGGTTCCCGCCCTGCGCGGGCATGGCGCGCGTCCAAGCCATTCGGCGAAACCGCTCCAGCCTGCGGCGCGCGTCGGCAATGCAACGTGAAAGTGCCGCTCTACACGCCACGCACGCACTTGTCGTCGCACACTGGCAGGCAGTTTGCCGTTCCACCCCAGCTGCCAGGATGCCGCCGATGACCACGCTGTGCTCGCTCTCCGATGACGCCATGCTCGACCGCCTGCAGCGCGCCGCGTTCGGCTACTTCACGGAGACGATGAACCCGCGCAACGGGCTGATCCCCGACACCTCGCGGCCGCACTCGCCGGTGAGCATCGCGGTGGTGGGCTTCGCGCTGTCGTGCTATCCCGCGGCGGTCGCGCGCGGCTGGATCGAGCGCGCCGAGGCGGTGCGCCGCAGCCTGCTGGCACTGCGCTTCTTCCACGACAGCGACCAGAGCGGCAGCCCCGCGGCCACCGGCTACAAGGGCTTCTACTACCACTTCCTCGACATCGACAGCGGCGCGCGGGTGTGGCAATCGGAGTTGTCGATGATCGACAGCGCGCTGCTGATCGCCGGCATGCTCACCGTCGCCACCGCGTTCGACGGCCCCGGCGCGGAGGAAACCGAGCTGCGCGAACTGGCCGATGCGCTGTACCGGCGCGTCGACTGGCGCTGGTCGCAGGACGACGCGCGCACCATCTACCAAGGCTGGAAACCGGAGAGCGGCTACCTGCACTACGGCTGGGAGGGCTACAGCGAGGCGATCGTGCTGTACGCGCTGGCGCTGGGCTCGCCCACCCATCCGATTCCCGCCGACTGCTACGCCGGCTGGACCGCGACCTACCAGTGGGAGAACCTCTACGACCAGGACTTCCTCTACGCCGGCCCGCTGTTCGTGCACCACTACTCGCAGGCTTGGCTGGACCTGCGCGGCGTGCGCGACCGGTTCATGCGCGAAAAAGATTCCGACTATTTCGAGAACAGCCGCCGCGCGGTGGCCGTGCAGCGCCGCTACGCCGAACTCAATCCGCAAGGGTTCATCGGCTACGACCGCAACTGCTGGGGCCTGTCCGCCTGCGACGGCCCCACCGACGAACAGCTCGACGTGGCCAACGAGCAGCGCCACCTGTTCGGCTATGCCGCGCGCGGCGTGCCGTACGGGCCGGACGACGGCACCCTGTCGCCGCCGGCGGTGCTGGCCTCGCTGCCGTTCGCACCGCAGCCGGCGCTGACCGCGCTGCGCACCATGCTGCTGCGCCATCCGCAGATCCTCGGCGCCGATCGCCTGGCCACCAGCTTCAACGCGAGCGTGGACGGCGGCGATGGCGGGCCATGGATCTCGCCGGGGCATTACGGGCTGGACCAGGGCATCGTCTTCATGATGATCGAGAACCACCGCAGCGAGTCGATCTGGCGCCTGATGCGCGGCTGCCACCCGCTCGCCAGCGGCCTGCGCAAGGCCGGTTTCAGCGGCGGCTGGCTCGACGCGCCGGTCGGAGGAGTCCGCTGATGGCCACCCGCTACGACGCCAGCATCAGCACCCCGCAGGACGAGGACGAGCGCGAGCGCCTCGCCGCGGTGGGCCCCACCTCGTGGATCAACCCGGTACCGGAGGCGCCGTACCAGCTGGTGATCCTGGGCGGCGGTTCGGCCGGGCTGGCGGCGGCCGACGCGGCGGCGACGCTTGGCGCGCGCGTGGCGCTGGTCGAACGCCACCTGCTCGGCGGCACCTGCTTCAATACCGGCTGCGTGCCTTCCAAGAGCCTGCTGCGCACCGCCGCGGTGTACGCGCAGATGCGCGACGCCGCGCGCTACGGCGCCGAGCCGCCGGCCGCGGTCACGGTGGATTTCGCCGCCGCGATGGCGCGCCTGCGGCACATCCGCAGCCACCTGGCCGGCACCGTGTCGGTGCGCCACCTGGCCGAGCGCGGCGTCGACGTGTTCTTCGGCAACGCGCAGTTCACCGGCCCGGACAGCCTCACCGTCAACGGCCAGCCGCTGCGGTTCCGCCGCGCGCTGGTCGCCACCGGCGCGCGCCCGCAGCTGCCCGACATCCCCGGCCTCAAGCAGGCCGGCTTCCTCACCAACGCCACCGTGTTCGACCTGACCGAGCTGCCGCCGCGGCTGCTGGTGATCGGCGGCGGCCCGCTGGGCTGCGAGCTGGCGCAGGCGTTCGAGCGCTTCGGCGCCAAGGTCACCATCGTGCAGAACATGCCGCTGTTCCTGCCGCACGAGGAGCGCGACGCGGCGCAGACCCTGTCCGAGGCGTTCGCCCGCGATGGCATCGAGGTGCGCCTGAACACCGAGGTGGTGGCGATCCGCACCGAAGGCGCGGAGAAGGTGGTCGACCTGGTCACCGACGACTACCACAGCACGATCCGCGTCGACGCGATCCTGGCTGGCGTCGGGCGCCGCCCGAACGTGCACGGGCTGGCGCTGGAGGCCGCCGGCATCGACTACGACGAGACCGCCGGCATCACCGTCGACGACCACCTGCGCACCAGCAACCGGCGCATCTTTGCCGCTGGCGACGTCTGCCTGGAAGCCAAGTTCACCGACATCGCCGAGGAATCGGCACGCATCGGCGTGCGCAACGCGCTGCTCGGCGGACGCGAGCGGCTCAGCGAACGGGTGGTGCCGTGGTGCACCTATACCGATCCGGAGATCGCCCACGTCGGCCTGTACGTGCGCGAGGCGAACGCGCGCGGCATCCCGATCAAGACCTACACCATCCCGATGCACCAGGTCGATCGCGCGATCACCGACAGCGAGCAGGACGGCTTCGTCAAGCTGCACGTCAGCGAAGGCAGCGACCGCATCCTGGGCGCCACCATCGTCTCGCGCGACGCCGGCGACATGATCAGCCAGGTCACCCTGGCGATGGTCGCCGGCGTGGGCCTGCGCACGCTGGCGAAAGTGATCCACGCCTACCCGACCAAGACCGAGGCGATCCGTCTCGCCGCGATGGCGTACAACCGTCGCCGGCTGAGCGGCCGCCTGCTGGCGCGCCTGCGCCGCTGCCTGCCGCATTGAGCGTGCGCGGTCATCTCACGCGCGCTTATCGCCCGACCACCTAGAATCGCGAATCCCCACTCTCCACCTCACGCAAGGAGCTTCCATGCAACTGGGCATGATCGGTCTCGGCAAGATGGGCGCCAACATGGCGCAAAGGCTGCTCAATGGCGGTCACCAGGTCACCGGCTTCGACCCCAACGCAGACGCGCGCAAGCAGCTGGAAGGCAAGGGCGGCGGTTCGGCCGCTTCGCTCGAGGCACTGGTGCAGGCCTTGCCCGCGCCGCGCGTGCTGTGGCTGATGGTGCCCTCGGGCAAGGTCACCGACGACACCGTCGCCGCGTTGCTGGCGCTGCTGGACAAGGGCGACACGATGATCGACGGCGGCAATTCCAACTACAAGGATTCGCTCGGCCACGCGGCCAAGTGCAAGGAAAAGGGCGTCAACTACATCGACTGCGGCACCAGCGGCGGCGTGTGGGGCCTGGCCGAGGGCTACAGCATGATGGTCGGCGGCGACGAGAAAGTCGTCGATGGCCTGAAGCCGATCTTCGAAACCTTGGCGCCGGGCAAGGACAAGGGCTGGGGTCGGGTCGGCCCGGTCGGTTCCGGCCACTTCACCAAGATGGTCCACAACGGCATCGAATACGGCCTGATGCAGGCCTACGCCGAAGGCTTCTCGATCCTCAAGCACAAGGAGGAATTCGGCCTCGACCTCGCGCAGGTCGCCGAGATCTGGCGCTACGGCAGCGTGGTGCGCTCCTGGCTGCTGGACCTGGCCGCCGACGCGCTCAAGAAAAACCCGCAGATGGACGGCGTCGCCCCCTACGTGGTCGACTCCGGCGAAGGCCGCTGGACCGTCGACGCGGCCATGGAACTGAGCGTATCGGCCCCCGTCATCACCCTCTCGCTGATGGAACGCTACCGCTCCCGCGACGACGACTCCTTCGCCGACAAGCTGCTCTCCTCGCTGCGCAACGAGTTCGGCGGGCACGCGATCAAGAAGGAGTGACGCTGGCGCGTCGCGCCGGCTGCGGGGACCAATCTCCCCGCACTCCGTCATGCCTGTGAAGGCAGGCATCGCACTTCGCCCGACGACGAGCCCCTTCGCAGGAGCACGCTCGCGCGCGATGCTCTTGTTGCACTACAAAGCGAAGAGCTTTCGTCTGCCTTCGGCAGCCGAGTCACTTTCTCTTGGCGTGGCCAACGGCGGCGTAGGGCGGGCACTGCCCGCCGGCTTTCCCCGCATTCAGAATCAAGAGCGGTCGATCGCCTTCGGCGACCGAGTCACTTTCTCTTTGCGTGGCCAAAGAGAAAGTAACCAAAGAGAAAGGCCACCCCGCTTGGCGCTTGCCGGGCATCCTGCCCGGCAAGTCCGTGAGCCGGGGTCGGGCTTTTCGACAGCACATCCATGTGCTGGCGAAAAGGCATCGGCATCCTGCCGATGCCCGCTGCGCGGCCTGTCGACCCCGACTCACCGCCGCACAGGGGCCCCGGGTAGAGCAGCGGGCCATCCTGGCCCGCACTATTCAGAAGAGCGGGCTCCTCGCGCCTTCGCGCATCCTCGTCCCCGTCATGCCTGCGAAGGCAGGCATCGCACTTCGCCCGTCGTGCTGGCCGAGCAAAGGCGCCGGTAAATGACGTTCTTGCAGGAGTGCGCATGCGATGTTCGACGGCGAGTGCGGGTCAGCTGCTGGTTCAACGGAGTCCCTTTACCGTGTTGAGTCCGCTGCGAGTTCGGATTGGATCAGCTTGGATATGACCTTGACCTTGGGAGCGCGCCAGGACAGATGCGGTATGCCGATGAACGTAACGCAGTCGCGCGGGTTCCCTTTCGCAACAGACGAACCGCTCGTGCTGAACGACTTGATCTGAGGATCGTCGCCTTTGGTCACTTTCGACATGGTGTCGTCCCAACGCGTATCAGTA
This sequence comes from Rhodanobacter sp. UC4438_H5, assembly GCF_052978405.1. Taxonomy (NCBI): domain Bacteria; kingdom Pseudomonadati; phylum Pseudomonadota; class Gammaproteobacteria; order Lysobacterales; family Rhodanobacteraceae; genus Rhodanobacter; species Rhodanobacter sp. UC4438_H5. Next base: position 2,922,553 of record NZ_CM129672.1, on the reverse strand, counting down.
GGATGAAACCTGTCCCACAGCAGGCCGAAGGCAGAACCGCGGCGACTTATACCGGACACGATAATGAAGCGGGGACGCACGATAGATAGCATCAACTCGTGCAAGGGCCAGATGGCTTCGACGTAGTCAGAGACGGGCCTCCCGAACCTCTTCCTCTTCCATTCGCAAATGTCTTCCGAACAATCGGGGAACAGGTTCGTCACAAACAGCTTGCTCTCCCATCCGTCTTTGAAGCCTAGCCCTTGCGCCAGCTTGCAGAGATTGGGCCAGTAGTTTCCTTCCGCATTTCTGAGCGGGTGGTCCTGAGATGTGGAGGACGGAATTCCTTCCGCGGTTTGGCGAATCGAGTCGCCACCGCCTCCCCTCGGATTGAACCCCAGCACATAAAAGTCGCCCTCGCGTAGAGCGCTCGGTGGGCACTGGATGATGTCCCCTGGTATGTCCAGGCATGGATAGACACCTGCAGCCCCCTCCAAGCATCTGATGGCCTGGTCAGCGAAGGCTTTGAGGTCAATTTCGCTACTCATCGTCACTCCCCCTGTGGCGCCTTGCGGCAGACTGGTAAATCTCAAGCAGCGCATGTCGCAAGGGAGCGGGCACAACAACCTCGGCCTGATCCCCAAACCCCAACACCCACCATCGCAGCTGCGACGTGTCGTGCACCGTTGCGCTGATGCGCACCCAACCTTCGCGTTTGTCCCTGGTGATGACCTGATCCTCGCTCAACGGCGTTTCGTGGAGGTGTTCGGCGGCTGGTGCTTCCATGCGCAGGATCAGCTTGATGGGTCCGTTGTCCATGAAGCCGAGTACGCCGGAGTGGGCATAGGCCTTCAGGTCGAAGCCTATGAGCGTGCGAGAGGGCTCGTTGAGCAGGCGGGCTGCATCGATGCGGTGTAGCGCCAGCAGGCGTGGATCGGTGTAGTCGTTGATGGTGCAGACGAGGTAGCCGAGCATGCCGCGGTAGATCAGACCGAAAGGGTGGACGCGGTAGTGGACGGTGTTGTCGGAGCTGCGGTTGCGGTAGCGCAGTTCGAGCTGGTGCTCCTGCGCGATCCCTTCGTGCACAACCGCCATCGTCTTGTTGCTGACCTTCGGTGGCAGCAATGGCTGTGTGGGCTGCACAACGGCGACGCGCTTGTTCCAGTTTGCCAGGCGGCGCTTGCCCAAGGCCTGTCGCAAGGTGTTGTCGGCCTGCTGGAAATAGGGGTGCAGCGGTTCCAGCAGGTGCGCCGGCAGCAGCGGGCGCAGGTGGGTTTGCGCCAACGTCAGCACCATCGCCTGCAGCGGCGACATGCCGGGTAGCGAAAACTGGGGCGCGTCCTTGTGCCAGCTCCATCCGAACGGCTTGCTGCGTTCGTCGGATAGCAGTGGGAACACGGCCGACAGGGAAGCGAGATCGCGTTCCACGGTGCGCTTGGTGACAACGTGGTCCTCGGCGCGCAGGAGCTCGGCCAGATCACGCGCGGTGATCTTTTGCGGGTGCCGGGGGATCGACTGCAGCATCAACCATTGGCGGCTCAGCGATGCCTGGGTGGTGGCCATCGGCAAAATCCAGTCGGAGGTCCCAAAGCATGACTCTAACCCTGAACGTTTCAGTGCACGAACCCGATCGCGCGATGCGTGATTGGCTTGTAGCGACATTCGGTCGCCAGCGCTCCAATCAGAGCATCGACGGTGGGAGGCTCCCCCGAGAGGGAGAGCCGCCGCAAGGCAGTCGCGGCGTCGCCCGGCGTCAGGCCGTCGAGCCGGTCGACGTGACGGCCGAGCACCGGGTCATCAAGTTCAACGGGAAGGTCGAGCACGGCACAGCATTGGCGGAGTAGGGCCAGGCGCTGGGCGGGCTGAAGCGGCCGGAACTCCACCTTGAGGTCGAACCGGCGCAAGGCAGCCGGATCGAGGTTGTCCAGCCGGTTGGTGGTGCAGATCAAGACGCCATTGAAGGCCTCGATCTGAGTCAGCAGCTCATTCGTCTGGGTCGTTTCCCAATGCACGCGCGTGCTGGAACGGTCGCCCAGAAAGCTGTCGACCTCGTCCAGCAAAAGAACTCCGTTTCCCTGCCGCGCTTCGTCGAACATCTCGCGAAAATTGCGTTCGGTCCCGCCCACCCAGCTCGACAACAACGAGGATGCTTGTCGCTGCAGAAGTGGGCGGTCCAGCCTTTCCGCAATCGCCTTGCCGAACGCCGTCTTGCCGCTCCCGGGCAACCCGTGCAACAACATCCGTGCGCCGTGACCCGTTCCCGCCATGGTGTCGATGACTGGCTGGAGGGGGATGTCGGTGTTGAGGAGGTTGAGGTCGTGTTTCAGCACCGGCACCAGAGCGGAGAACGGGGGCGGGGTCACGCCCAGCGTTTTCAAGTAATGACTGGAGAGAATCCGCAGGTTGCGGCGTACCTCGCCACTGCCGTTCGCATGCGCACCAACGGCGGTACTTGCCAGGCGAATCAACATGGCTGGCGACAACTCGCGCTGCCCGGCGTAGCGCCGGATTTCATGCTCGTCGAGTGCCTGTGCTGGCAGTGCCTTGCGCAAGAGGTCGCATTTGGCGCTGGTGGGCAACGAGGATATGTGGAGCACCAGGTCAAACCGGCGCAGGAAGGCTTCGTCCATGTGTCGCACCCCATTGCTGATCCAGATCGTCGGGGTGGGGTTGCGCTCCAGACATTCGTTGACCGTGATTTTGGTGGACACTTTCCGAAAATCGCTGCTGGCCGTCGGAAACAGGTCTTCGGCCTCGTCCACCAACAAGATGGCCTTGCCGGCGACCGGAACGATCCGCTGGAGGTGCCGAACTATGGCAAGCCGATCTCGCGGTGTCATCGATCCCACGGAGTCGCATTCCGTTTCATATAGCGGGCAGTTCAGCTCCGCGGCGACCACAGCTGCAAGTTCGCTCTTGCCGGTACCAGGAGCGCCATACAAGAGCACGTTCGCGCCACGGCGACCGGATGAAAGTGCTTGGCGTAACGAATCGCGCATCAACCGTACTTCGTCATGGAGATGTGGATAATCCCCCAGAGCCAAAAATGGTTCGCGCTTGCGCGGCAGCAGTGAGGCAAGCAGCGCTGTGGCCGATTTATTTGGTCTGACCAGGTTGCTGATCATCCCATTTCTCAGCCGAAGACGTTCGTCGAGAGGTCCAAGTATGCCCTCTGTGACCGAGACTATTGCGCTTTGTACGAATCGCCCTTCAGGGTCGAGTGCCCGCTCGACGTTACCAACTGGCGTATCGAAGACCGCAGCCAGACGCCGATGAAACTGGGAGTCCACGCACGGCCCAATGTACTTGGTTGCGAGTTCACCAAACCCGGCGTGCAGTCGCAGCATGGCCCGGAAGGCGATAACGTCCAGTTCTGTCGAGTTCAAGCCGAAGGATCGCCTCAGGTGTTGCAGGTTGCGCCACAACAGGGCCTTGCGTACTGGCCTTGTGGGTCGCTGCTCGCCTTTGCAAGTAACCGCAGCCAGGATCGCGTCAGGCAATTCGTCAAGTTTCAATTGCTCGGGAAGATCGAGACCAAGAAAACTTGCGACGTCCCACGCAACGGGTTGCGATAGTGACAGGGCCAAAGGGCGACCGCGCAGCATCAGCATGCGCAGGCCCCACTTCACAGGACGCTCACCCCAGATGCTTGAGTCGTCATCATTGGTTGCTGCCGGCTTCTTTCTCATCGCGTCTCGCTCCGTCACGTGGTGCGAGTGTGTACCGGACCTGCGACGAACCGCGTCGCAGCGAAGATTCGCTCTGGGTGGACGACGAGGACGCTTTGTGGCGACCGTCCCTGCCTTGGTTGTTGCCCTTCTGAAAAGTGCTGGCCAGGATGGCCCGCTGCTCTGCCGAGGCCCCTGTGCGGCGGTGAGTCGGGGACGACAGGCCGCGCAGCGGGCATGGCGAGGGCATGGATGCCCGAGTTGAGGCAACGCAGGAGCAGTTGCCCGATGCCCAACAAGCGCCAAGCGGGGTGGCCTTTCTCTTTGGTTATCTTTCTCTTTACTCCGGGCATCCTGCCCTTCGCCCTTCGGGCCGGCTTCGCCGTTCGCACGCGCTCCTGCGCGTGCGTGGCCACGCAAAGAGAAAGTAACTCGGCTGCCGCAGGCAGACGAAAGGTCTTGCTCTGCGCACCCTCCGCCGCGGGGTGACAGCCGAGTACGATGCCTGCCTTCGCAGGCATGACGAGCTGTGGGGGTCGGTCCTTGCGGTGCGAGGGCCGACGTGCGGTGCCTGCCTTCGCAGGCAGGACGGGATGTGAGGTGCAACGTCTGCTTCACAGGCCCCAAGAACCCACGGAAAGTTTCCCGCCGCGCAGGGGAGGGAAAGGCCGGGCTCCACGTCAGCACGTCGAGCTTTCCGCGAGCGTCGGACGCATCGTGCGCTCCCCGGGAATCGGTCAGTGCACGGCGAACTCGCGCACCATCTGCGTCATCGTGCGTGCAACGCAGGCGGCGTCGCAGCGACCGGCGAGGTATCCCGAGCCGCACGTCATCAGCTCGGTGAGGGCGTCTTGCAGCTTCTGTGCTTCGGCGTCGCGCAGGGAGGCGTTGCCGCCGCTGGCGCGTTCCTGTTCGGCGTAGTGACGCACCGTGTCGACCATCATATTCGCCATCTGATCCGCGTCGGTGTCGCCGCGCAGGAAGCCGGGCCCTGCCGCCACGGCCCGATCAATTGCCGCCCGCATCCGCCCGGTCTGGTCGGCTGGCAGCGGTGCGGCGTGCGTGCCCGCATGCGGCTGTTCCGCCATTCGATCCGCTTTCATCGCGTACTCCTTTCATCATCTTGCACCGCAAACATTATGCGCCGCACCGCGAGAACCGCGACGGTTCGTCGCAAGCGGTCGGCCGCTCCGGATCGCCGGCCAGGGGCAATGACGGCCCGGTCAGCACAGGTGGCCAGGACCCTTGCTCCTGAGGGCTGGCGCGCCGATGGCCCGGTGTCGGCGCGAACGGCTGCGCTACAGCAACTCCCCCTGCGCCGCCGCATAACTCAACCGCCCATCCATCACGTGCGCCGCCGAGGTGTACGGATGCTCCGTGGTGTGGGTGGCGTCGAGGATGTGGATGACTTCGATGCCGCGCAGCTTGAGCACGTCGGAGACGATGGAGCGGTGGCAACGCCACCAGACCACTTCGGCGCACATCATGGCGGTGCGCTGGCGGGCGGCGAGTTGCAGCAGTTCGGCGAGGCCGTCGGCGAATTCCGCGGTGGCGGTGTAGTCGGCGTAGCCCTGGAAGGAGGCGTTGCGCCAGGCGGTGTTGGGCGAGTCCGGCTGCACCTTGCGGCGACCGCCGAGTCTGGGAATCCACTGATAGGCAATGCCGTGGGCGGGCAGCGACGCGGCGAGCGCCTCGCTGGCAAAGTGCGGGTGGCGGCGCGAGCCGGGGAAGCGGCGCACGTCGGCGATGGCCTGGATGCGGTAGTGGTCGAGCAGGCCGAGGAACTCCTCCAGCGGACGGGTGGAGTGGCCGATGGTCCAGATCGTGGCGGGGGTGGCGGGCATCGCTCAGTCGATCTTGTGCAGCGCCGCGCCCTTGTGCATGGCGACGTGGTCGGTCTTGTCGCTCTTGATCTCGTACTGCGGATCGTCCTCGCTGCAGTGGCGGGGGTGGCCCTTGTAGTCGGTGTCGCGGGTGTGCACCTTGATGATCTTGCCGCTGACGTGGCCGGCCTCGGAGTTCCAGCGCACGTGGTCGCCGACCTTGAATGCATGGCTCATGGTTGCGTGTCTCCTGACGTGACTCGAACCCCATTGAACGACGCCGCACGTGCAGGCGAGGTCAGCGCGCTACAGGATGCCCTTGGCGCTGCTGCCGAAGGCGGTGATCAGGCGGGTGATGACCCACTTCGGCGACAGGTTGACGTCGGGGAAGTCGCCGACCGGTTGGTAGCATGCGTAGAAGCGCGGGTCGCTGGCGCGCAGCGGCGGGCAGCCGGGCTTGAGGTCGAAGCTGGTGGCGTAGCGGAACGGCCACAGGTCGAAGAACGGCAGGCTCTCGGAGACCGTGCCGATGGCCTGGTTGATGTCGGTGAGCACCGGCACCACCGGACGGCGCGGCGCGATCACCCAGGCGTTCTGCGGCTCGGTGTCGCGCAGGATGGCCTGGCGCAGTTCGTCGGCGAAGGCGTGGTCGTAGACGATCACGCCGGCCTCGGTGTTGTAGTGGTCCGAGCGCGGGTCGAAGTTGTGCGAGCCGACCATGCTGAAGTCGTCGTCGATCACGATCGACTTGGCGTGCAGGCCGGAGCGCCGGCCCTCGCTGCGCAGCGGCGCCGGGCGGTTGCCGCTGCCGCTGCCGAGCAGGTGGAAGCGCGTGCGCGAGGCCTTGGCGGGGGTGGCGGTGGCGGCCGGCACCTGCGCGGTGTCGGCGTCCAGGTTGGCCAGTTCGTAGTCCACCGCGGGGCCGGGCGCGTGCGGCTTCAGCTCGTGAATTTCGAAGCCGAACTTCTTCAGGTAGCGCTTGCGGTGCTTGTACGACATCGCGTAGACGGCGAACGCGTCGGTGGAGGCCAGCGAGTTGGTCGACACGATCACCCGCGGCGGGTCGGCGCGCCGGTGCAGGCGGCGGAAGATGCCCTGGGCGCGCCGGCTCATCACCAGGTACGGCGTCTGCAGCAGTACCTCGTGGCGGGCCTGGCCGATCATCTGCATGATGTGGCGGGTGAACGCCGCGGTGCGCTTGCCGCCGGGGTCGTCGGTCTTTGCCGGCAGGTCGCTGAAGTATTCGACGTTGCCGACCCGCAGCGACGGTTCCACCAGCCACGCCCGCAGCCAGGCCGGGTCCTCGGCGGCCTGCAGCAGCTGGGCGACCCGCTGGGGTTTTCGATAATGCGGCTGGGGCCAGCTCGGCGCGGCGCGGTCGGCGACGATGCGCTGGTTGACGTCGCGCAGGTGGGTCAGCGGCACCGCGCGCTTGTGCCGCCAGAACAGCTCGAAGCTGCTGGCCATCGCGGTGGCGGCAGGACCGCCGACCATCACGTCGCGGTCGACGTAGTTGAAGGTGTCGTCCCAGTTGAAGTAGCGGTCCTGGTAGTTGCGCCCGCCGGTGATGCCGATGGCGTCGTCCACCAGCAGCAGCTTGTTGTGCATGCGCTGGTTGAACTGCATGAAGCAGCACAGCACGCCGGCGGCGAAATCCAGCGGCGGCGTGCGCGCCTTGTGGAAGGTCGGGTTGTACAGCCGCACCTTGAGGTTGGCGCTGGCGCGAGCCAGCGCGTCGAGCAGGTCGGGGTCGTTGAAGGAGAACAGCTGGTCGGCCAGGATGCGCACCTGCACGCCGCGGCGCGCGGCGCGCACCAGTTCGTCCAGCACCAGCTGGCCGACGTCGTCCTGGCTCCAGATGTAGGTCTGCACGTCGATCGAGCGCCGTGCGGCGCGGATCAGGTTGATCCGCGCGGCCAGCGCCGGCTCGCTGTCGCCGAGCAGGGTGACCACGTGCACCGGGTGCCCGGCGGTGGATTCGGCCAGCGCCTGGTCGGCGGCCTGCAGCAGCGGCGAGGGCTGCGCGCAGTGGTCGGCCTGGTGGCAGGTTTGCTGGCGGTCGACGGTGGCCGCCACCACCGCGTCGGCGCGGCGGATCTGCGCCTTGGACAGCGTGCAGCCCTGCAGCACGGTGGCCAGCAGGAGCAGCGGCAGGGCGAGGCGGCGAAGGTCGCGGAACATCGCCGCATGATAACGGTTGTGTGCCACCGTCCCGTGACGATGCGCGGCGCGTGGGGCGCCAGCGAAGGTGCGAGCAAGCCGTCATCCGTCATCCGGCATTCGCCGGGATGACGAGCAAAAAGGCTTGATCGAAGCAACCTAGGGCGACCAGAAGGCGTCCAGTCGCGCCTGGCCGGGCTCCAGCGGCCCATCGAGATGCAGTACCGCCAGCGCGCCGGGCGGCATGCCGCGGAATTCGTCGGAGCGGCCTTCCACCAGCAGGGCGACCAGCCGTTCGACGCCGGGGTTGTGGCCGACCAGCATCACGGTGTCGGCGTCGGTGTGCTGGTCGAGCAGCAGCAACAGCTCGCCCGGCGTGGCCTCGTGGATTTCCTCGGCGATCCGCGGCGCCGGCGCGGTGCCGAGCGCGGCCAGTGCCAGCCGGGTGGTCTCGCTGGTGCGTCGGGTCGGCGAACACAGCACCCGCTGCGGTTGCAGCCCGTGCGCGGCGAGCCACAGGCCGGCGGCCTGCGCCTCCTGTTCGCCGCGCGTGCTCAGTGCGCGTTCGCGGTCGTCGCCGCCGTCGGCTATGGGCACTGCTTCGGCATGGCGCAGCAGGATCAGTTCGTGCATGGGAGGCTCCGGCGAAAAGGGAAGAGGCGTGGGCCGCTGTCAGGACTGGCGCTTGATCCAGCGCAGCAGGGGTTTCCAGTCCTCCTGGTGGCTGCGCACCTGCTCGCTGTGGTAGTCGAAGATGCCCTTGCCCAGCGCGGCCAGCAGCACGTAGGCCTGGCTGTCGCGCAACTGCGCCACGATCGGGAACGGCGACTGCTCGGCGAGCTGGGTCAGCGCATCCTGGCTGGCGTGCGTCCACGGCTTGAGCCGGTTGGCCACCAGCCCCACCGGCAGCTTGCCGCGGTGGATGCGGTTGATCGCGCGCAGCTCCTCGGTGAAGGCCAGCGTGGCGTCGAGGTCGAACGAGGAGGGCAGCACCGGCACCAGCAGCACGTCGGCCTGGTCGAGATAGGGTTCCAGCTCGCGCTCGCGCGCGCCGGCGGGGGTGTCGATGAGCAGTTGCGCGGTGTCCGACGGCAGTTTCGCCAGCGAGCGGCGGCCGCCTTCGAGCGCCAGCACGCCGGGGACGTTCTCCGGCCGGCGCGCGGCCCAGCGGAAGCTGGAACCTTGCCGGTCGGCGTCGACGATGGCGCTGTGCTGCCCTGCCTGGGCCCAGTGCGACGCCAGTTGCGTCACCAGCGTGCTCTTGCCGCACCCGCCCTTGCTGCTCGCCACCAGCGTCGTAAGCATCGGATCGCCCCTGCCACGGAAGGTGGGTCCAGCCTAACGGGCGGGGCGGCAATGGGGAATAGGCGGGGAATAGGGAATGGGGAATAGGGAATCGGAAGAGCGGCTTGCGACCGGGCTGGTGCTTGTCGCTTCGGCTGTGGCTATTCCCTATTCCCTATTCCCGGTTCTCGATCCGCCGCAGGCGGATCGAGCGCAATGCCCGCATCGCGCAGGGCGGCCGCCTGCAGGCTCATCTCGGTGCCGCCGTTGCGGGCCAGCGACAGCAGGTGGCGGGCGAGGGGGGTGTCGTCCTGCACTTTGGCCAGCAGCTGGTTGAAGCTGCGCACTTGCCAGACCAGGCGGCGGCGGGCGTCTTTGGCGGCCTGGGCCGCGGCCGGGTCGTCGGCCAGCACCTCGGCCAGGTGCAGGCCGAGTGAGCGGGCCAGGGGGCTGGAGCCCCACTGCAGCAGCTTGGCCAGATTGAGGCAGTCCGCCTTGATCGAGGCATCCTCGCCGGCGTTCTCGCACAACTTGGCCACCAGCTGCAGGCTCGGCTGCGGTTGGGCGCTGGCGAGGCCGAAGATCAGCACGGTCTGCATGCCGACCGCGCCGGCGGCGTGGTTCGGGTCCAGCGCGGCGGCCGGCGGCGGCAGCACGCCGACCGAATCGGCCAACGCCTGCAGACTGATCCCGGCGTAGTCGTCGTACAGCTTGGCGGCGGCGGCGCGACGCAGGTCTTCGCGGGCGTCGTCCTGTTTGTGGTCGCGCGCGTCGGCGCCCAGCTTGACCAGCCACACGGCGGCGTTGTCCGGCGCCTGCGTGAGCAAGGCATCCAGCGCGGCAGCGTTGGGGCAGTTGCCGGCCTTGGCCTCGCAATCGGCCAGCCGCGCCCAGTTCACCGCCGAGCCTGCGCCTTCGGCGGCGGCGGCGCGCTCGATCAGGGCGTGGAAGCTGTTGCCCGGCGGCTGGTTGAACAATGGCCGCGCCAGCAGCGCGGCACCGAGCAGCGGCATCGCATCGGCGCGCGGCGCCAGCACGCTGACCAGGTCGCGCTGGAAGGCCAGCTGCGCCTGGTCGCGCGCCTGCGCCGCCCTGGACGTCGTCGCCGCGGGTTTCGCGGCGGGCGGCGCCTTGGCCGCCAGCACCGGCGCGGCGAACAGCAGCCACACGCAACTCACGGCAACGCAGCGCATTCCAGGCATCGTGAACTTCCCTCGGCGGCAAAGGCGCCAGCATAGCGAGTGCAGATTAAGCTCGCCTGATCGACGCGCCGCTCGCCGGTCGGCGGGGCGGCCAGGCTTGTTAGGATGCCTGTTCGGGCGCAGGACGACGCCACCCATCGCTCGGGAGAGTGTCGTGAATCATTTTTCGTTGTGGACCGATGGCGCCCCATGGTTTGTCGGCTGGGGCACGCTGGCCTTGATCAACGCGGCGCTGGCGCAGGGCAAGAACCGCAGCGGGCTGCTGTGGTTCCTGCTCTCGCTGCTGCTCGGCCCGCTCGCCACCTTGCTGCTGGTGCTGCTGCCGAAGGTGCGGTCGAAGATGTTTTAGTTGCAGGGAATAGGGAATGGGGAATAGGGAATGGGGAATAGGGAATAGGGAATAGGGAATAGGGAATAGAAGAGCAACGACGGGCGGCTCTTTACTATTCCCCATTCCCTATTCCCCATTCCCGGCTTTCAGTCCCCCAGCGCCTCGCGCATGAATTCCGGCTGGGCCAGGGCGGCCTTGTGGATTTCGGCGTTGTAGTAGCGGGTGGGAAATTTCTTGGCTGAAGCGCCGCGTTCGCGGAAGCCGGACAGGTCGCCGCCCTTGCGCGCCATGGTGCAGCTCCACCAGCCGGTGGGGTAGCACGGTTGCGGGAACGGCAGCGTCTTCACCGCGGCGAAGCCGGTGGTGCGCATCGCCGAACGCATCGAGCGGATCAGGTCCAGGTGGGCCAGCGGCGATTCGCTCTGCTGCACCAGCAGGCCGCCGTGGCGCAGCGCCTTGTAGCAGCTGGCGTAGAACGCGGCGTTGAACAGGCCTTCCGCCGGGCCCACCGGGTCGGTCGAGTCGACGATGACCAGATCCACCGACTCCGGCTCGCACTCGGCCATGTACTTGATGCCGTCGATGAACAGCAGCTCGGCGCGCGGATCGGCGTTGGCCTCGCACAGCTCGGGGAAATACTGTTCGGCCAGGCGCGTCACGCGCTCGTCGATCTCCACCTGCACGGCGTGCTCGACTTCCTCGTGGCGCAGCACTTCGCGCAGCGTGCCGCAATCGCCGCCGCCGATGATCACCACGCGCTTGGCGCGCGCGTGGGTGAACAGCGCCGGGTGGGTCATCATCTCGTGGTAGAAGAAGTTGTCGCGGCTGGTCAGCATCACGCAGCCATCGATCACCATCAGGTTGCCCCAGTCGGTGGTCTTGTGGATCTCGATGGACTGGAATGGGGTCTTCTCCGCGTGCAGCAGTTGCTCGGTGCGAAAGCCGATGGACGAACCGGACGCCTGGTGCGCCTCGGTGAACCAGTGGGCTTCGGTGAGGGGGGCGGGCTGCGACATGGGATGGTTCCGCGAAGCGTGGGCAAAGAAGGTCGATTGTACCGGCAACGGCGGCTGACGTCCCGGCCGCGGCCGCCGTGCAGGGCGGCGCGCGGCCATTACAATGGTGGCCCGGCCAGCCGTCGCGAGGGCGTGACGAAGGCCGGGCAAGCCCATCCGGCCCCGCGGCGTGCGAGGCTTCCGGCCGGCCGGCTTTCCGCTCCATCGAGCAACCTCGTCAAGGCTCGCCGCTGCGACATCCCCTGCTACGTTTCCCGAGGGAGGCCCCATGTCGAAGCCCTGGACCATTGCCACTGCCCGCCACACCTATGCCGTGCCCTACTGGAGCGACGGCTACGCCGACATCGATGCCGCCGGCAACCTGCTGATGCACCCGCGCGGCGCCGAGGGCCCGGCGCTGGCGCTGCCGGCGATCGTCGACCGCGCCTGCGCCGAGGGCCTGCGATTGCCGCTGCTGGTGCGTTTCCCGGACATCCTCGCCGACCGTCTCGCGCAGCTGCAGGGCGCCTTCGCCCGCGCCATCGCCGAGCACGACTACGCCGGAGGCTACACCGCGATCTATCCGATCAAGGTCAACCAGCAGCGCAGCGTGGCGGGCGAGCTGGTCGCCGCCGGCACCCAGGGCTTCGGCCTGGAAGCGGGCTCCAAGCCCGAGCTGATGGCGGTGCTGGCGATGGCGCGGCCCGGTTCCATCGTGATCTGCAACGGCTACAAGGACCGCGAGTACATCCGCCTTGCGCTGATCGGCAAGAAGCTCGGCCTGCGCGTGCACATCGTGATCGAGAAGCTGTCCGAACTCGACCACGTGTTCAGCGAGGCGAAGGCGCTGGGCGTGGAGCCGCTGCTCGGCGTGCGCGTGCGACTGGCCTCGATCGGCGCCGGCAAGTGGCAGAACACCGGCGGCGACAAGGGCAAGTTCGGACTGTCGCCGCAGCAGGTGCTGCGGCTGATCGAGCGGCTCGATGCGGCAGGCCTGAAGCACACGCTGAAGCTGCAGCACTTCCACATGGGCTCGCAGATCTCCAACGTGCGCGACATCGCCAACGGCATGCGCGAGGCCACCCGCTACTTCGTCGAACTCTCGCACATGGGCGTGCCGCTGGAGATCGTCGACGTCGGCGGCGGCCTGGGTGTGGATTACGAAGGCACCCGCTCGCGCAGCCACAACTCGATCAACTACTCGCTGGAACAGTACGCCGCCACCATCGTGCAGTCGCTGGCCGAGGCGGTGAGCGCCGAGGGCCTGGCCGCGCCGCACATCCTCACCGAGGCAGGCCGGGCGATGACCGCGCACCACGCGGTGATGGTGGTCAACGTGACCGAGGTCGAGCAGGTGCCGGCCGGCAGCATGCCGTCGCCGCGCGGGGACGAGCCGGTGGTGCTGCGCCACCTGCGCGAGGTCCACGCGGCGCTGGACGAGCGCCCGCCGCTGGAGCTGTTCCACGAGGCCCAGCATCACCTGGCCGAAGGGCAATCGCTGTACGCGCTGGGCCAGCTGTCGCTGGCCGACCGCGCGCGACTGGACGAGATGTTCTACGCCATCGCCAATGCCGTGCGCGGGCGCCTGCTGCCGGCCGAGCGCGCGCACCGACAGGTGCTGGACGAGCTGGACGAGAAGCTGGTGGACAAGTACTTCACCAACTTCTCGGTATTCGAATCGATCCCCGACGTGTGGGCGATCGACCAGGTGTTCCCGATCATGCCGATCGCCCGGCTCGACGAGGAGCCGACCCGGCGCGGCGTGATCGTCGACCTCACCTGCGATTCGGACGGCCGCATTGACCACTATGTGGAGGCTGACGGCGTCGACGTCAGCCTGCCGCTGCATGCGTTGAAGGACGGCGAGAGCTATCGGCTGGGCATCTTCATGGTCGGCGCCTACCAGGAGACCCTGGGCGACATCCACAACCTGTTCGGCGATACCGACGCGGTCAACGTGCGCGTCGAGGGCGACGGCTACGTGTTCGCCAACAAGCGTCGCGGCGACACCACCGACCTGATGCTCGACTACGTCGGCTACGACCTGGAGGCCTTGCGCGCCAGCTACCGCGCGCGCATTGCCGACGCGGGCGTCGCCGGCGACGAGGCGGCGCGCCTGTACGATGCGCTTGATGCCGGCCTCACCGCCTACACCTACCTCGCCGAAGACACCCACTGATCGCAGGAGCCCGCTCGCGGGCGATGCTCTCGCAAATTCCGAATACCGGCGCCGAGAGCACCGCCCGCAAGCGGGCTCCAGCATGACCCGTTCCATCCAGTTCCAGTCGCAGAGGAGCAACGCATGAGCAGTCTCAACGGCAAGGTCGCCCTGATCACGGGCGCGGCCAGCGGCCTCGGCAAGGCGATCGCCGAGCTGTACGCGAAGAACGGCGCCAGCGTGGCGATCGCCGACATCAACCAGCAAGCTGCCGATGCGGTGGCGGCGGAGATCAACGCCGCCGGCGGCAAGGCGCTCGGCGTGGCGATGGACGTCACCAGCGAGGAGGCGGTCAACGCCGGCACGGACAAGGTGGTGGCGGCATTTGGCCATCTGGACATCCTGATCTCCAACGCCGGCGTGCAGATCATCAATCCGATCGACCAGTTCGCCTTCGCCGACTGGAAGAAGATGCTGGCGATCCATCTCGACGGCGGCTTCCTCACCACCAAGGCCGCGCTCAAGCACATGTACCAGGGCGACCGCGGCGGCATCGTGATCTACATGGGCTCGGTGCACTCGCACGAAGCCTCGAAGCTGAAGGCGCCCTACGTCACCGCCAAGCACGGCCTGCTCGGGCTGGCCCGCACGCTGGCGAAAGAGGGTGCGCCGCACAACGTGCGCTCGCACGTGATCTGCCCGGGCTTCGTGCGTACGCCGCTGGTCGAGAAGCAGATCCCCGAGCAGGCCAGGGAGCTCGGCATCACGGAAGACGAGGTGATCAGGAACGTGATGCTGAAGGACACCGTCGACGCGACCTTCACCACGGTGGAGGACATCGCGCAGACCGCGCTGTACCTGGCCACCTTCCCCTCCGCCGCGCTGACCGGCCAGTCGATCGTGGTCAGCCACGGCTGGTTCATGCAGTGACCACGCCGTCGCTGGCGGAAACGGTAGCCCGCGACTACCGCACCGTCGCGCTGGTGTTGCAGGGCGGCGGCGCACTCGGCGCCTACCAGGCCGGCGTGTTCGAGGCGCTGGACGAGGCCGGCCTGCAGCCGAACCGGCTGGCCGGCATCTCGATCGGCGCGTTGAACGCGGCGGTCATCGCCGGCAACGCGCCCGAGCGGCGGGTGGAACGGCTGCGCGAATTCTGGGAGGCGATCTGCCGCTCGCCGCTGTGGCCGGACGTGCCGGCGCTGCCGTGGTTCGATGCGGTGGCGTGGCCGACGGCATGGCTCAACGGCATGAGCGGCCTGGCCGCCTGGCGCGCGATGACCGAGGGCCAGGCCGGCTTCTTCCACCCGCGCCAGCCGCCGCCGTTCCTGGGCGGGCACGCCACGCCGGGCAGCGTGAGCTGGTACGACACGAAGCCGCTGCGCGCCACGCTGGAGCGGTTGGTCGATTTCGACCGCCTCAACGATGCGCGCACGATGCGCGTGGCGGTCGGCGCGGTGAACGTGCGCAGCGGCAACTTCGCCTATTTCGACAATCGCCGCGAGCGCCTGCGCCCCGAGCACTTCATGGCTTCCGGCGCGTTGCCGCCGGGCTTTCCCGCGGTGGAGATCGACGGCGAGTTCTACTGGGACGGCGGCATGGTCTCCAACACGCCGCTTTACGAGGTGCTCAGCGAACGCCCCGGTTGCGACACGCTGGTGTTCCAGGTCGACCTGTGGAGCGCCCGCGGCACGCTGCCGCGCGATCTTGCCGACGTGGCCGAGCGCAGCAAGGAGATCCAGTACTCCAGCCGCACCCGGCTGGTCACCGAGTTCATGCGCCGCATGCAGGAGCAGCGCCGCCTGCTGCACGACGTGATGGCGCTGGTGCCGGCCGAGCGGCGCGGCGACCCGGCGTACCGCCATGCCGAGGCACGCGCGGCGGAGGCGTTGACCAACGTGATCCACCTGATCTACCAGGACCGGCCCCACGAAGGCCACTTCAAGGACTACGAATTCAGCGCCACCAGCATGCGCAGCCACTGGCAGGGCGGCCTGGACGACATGCGCCACACCCTGGCGCATCCGCAGTGGCTTGCCGCCCCCGACCCCGGACATCCGTTCGTGACGCACGACGTGCATCGCGGCGAGGCGGGCTGAGCGGGTTCAGCCTCAGCTGTCGCGCGCCACCTGCAGCCCGGCTGCCGACTGGCTGACCGGCATCAGCTCGATGCGGTTGATGTTGAGGTGCGGCGGCAGGTTGGCGATCCACCAGATGGTGTCGGCGATGTCGGTCGCGGTGATCGGGTGGGCGCCGGCGTAGAGCTGGTCGGAGGCGGCCTGGTCGCCGCCGGTGCGCACCAGGGTGAATTCGGTCTCGGCCATGCCCGGTTCGATCGAGGTCACGCGCACGCCGCTGCCGTGCAGGTCGGTGCGCAGGTTCTGCGAGAACTGGGTGACGAAGGCCTTGCTGGCGCCGTACACGTTGCCGCCGCGGTAGGCGTAGCTGCCGGAGATCGAGCTGATGTTGACGATGGCGCCGCGGCGTTCGATCAGCTGCGGCAGCAGCAGGTGCGTGATCGTGGCCAGCGCGGTGACGTTGGTGTCGATCATCTGCTTCCACTGCGCCAGCTCGGCTTGCTGCGCGGGCGCGGTGCCCAGCGCCAGGCCGGCGTTGTTGACCAGCAGGTCGATGCCGGCGAACGACGGCGGCAGGGCGGCGTGGGCGGCGCGCATGGCCGCTTCGTCGCGCATGTCGAAGGCGGCCGCATGCACGCGCTCGGCGCCGTGGCGGTCCACCAGCTGCCGCAATCGTTCGGCCCGGCGGCCGCTGGCGATCACCCGCCAACCGCCGGCGACGAAGCGCTCGACGGTGGCGGCACCGAAACCGGCGGTGGCACCGGTGATCCAGGCGATCTTGCCGTTCATGCGATTACTTGCCTTCTTTCAGGGCGATCGCCGGGATGCCGGCGGCGGCGAGTTTCTGCTTGGTCGATTCCAGCTCGGTGGCCGAGCGGAACGGCCCCAGCCGTACGCGGTGGTAGGTCTGCCCGCCGACATTCACCGTCTGCACGTTGGCGACGAAGCCCTGCAGGGCCAGCTTGGCCTTTTGTGCTTCGGCGGTGGCGGGGTCGGGGAACGCGCCCACCTGCAGCAGGTAGCCGTTGCCGCCGCTGGCCGGTTCCACCGCCTCGGCCGGCGCGGCGGTGACGTTCTGCACGGCCACGCCGGGTGTGCTGGCGGGCGTCGTCGCCGGTGCCGGCGTGGCGGCCTGCTGCTGCTCGGCCTTGGCCTGCGCGCTGATCTCGGCGTCGGGGATGCGCACTTCCTTCTCCGACAGCACCGAGTAGAAGTCGTACTGCGGCTTCTTCGGCGTGCTTTCGCCGGGGGCCGGTTCCAGCACGCCCGGCTCGCTGCCGCGCTGGGCGGTGGCCTGCGGGTTGGCCTGCGGTCCGGTCGGCGTGCGCAGGTTGGTGAACAGGCTGCCGCGCATCACGATCGCCATCAGGATCGCGCCGGCGAGGACGCCGATCACCGCGTAACCCCAGCCCGGGAATCCGTTGCGGCCGTTGCGTACGGCCTGCCGGCCCCTGCCCTTGCGTGCTGCCATTACATCTTCTCCGGGGCGCTGAGGCCCAGCAAATCCAGTCCGTTCTTCAGTACCTGGCGCGTGGCGACCACCAGCGCCAGCCGCGCGTTGCGCAGGCTCGCATCCTCGACCAGGAACTGGTGCGAGTTGTAGTAGGTGTGGAACGCGTTGGCCAGTTCGCGCAGCCAGCCGGCGATCAGGTGCGGCTCCAGGTTGGCCGTCGCCGCTTCGACCTGTTCGGGGTATTTCGACAGCTCGGTGAGCAGGATCTGCTCGTGCTCGTTGTCCAGCCGGTCCAGGTGCGCAAGGCCGTCGGCGAGGTCGAAGGCAAAGCCTTTCTCCGGCGCCTGGCGCAGCACGCTGCAGACGCGGGCATGCGCGTACTGGATGTAGTAGACCGGGTTGTCGTTGGACTGCGAGCGGGCCAGGTCGACGTCGAACACCAACTGCGAATCGCTCTTGC
Organism: Rhodanobacter sp. UC4438_H5; assembly: GCF_052978405.1. Classification (NCBI taxonomy): domain Bacteria; kingdom Pseudomonadati; phylum Pseudomonadota; class Gammaproteobacteria; order Lysobacterales; family Rhodanobacteraceae; genus Rhodanobacter; species Rhodanobacter sp. UC4438_H5. The sequence goes on along the minus strand of NZ_CM129672.1, from coordinate 2,904,965 downwards.
GCGCGATCAGGAAGTAGCGCGTGGCGTCCTTGCCGACTTCGTCGATCAGGTCGCGCAAGGTGACGTAGCTGCCGGCGCGCTTGGAGATCTTCACCTCCTCGCCGCCCTTCATCACGGTGACCATCTGGTGCAGCACGTATTCCGGCCAGCCCTTGGGGATGCCGCAATCGAGCGCCTGCAGGCCGGCCTTCACCCGCGCCAGCGAACCGTGGTGGTCCGAGCCCAGCTCGGTGATCGCGCGCTGGTAGCCGCGCTGCCACTTGCTCAGGTGGTAGGCCACGTCGGGCAGGAAGTAGGTGTAGGTGCCGTCGGACTTGCGCATCACGCGGTCCTTGTCGTCACCGAACGCGGTGGTGCGCAGCCACAGCGCGCCGCCTTCCTCGTAGGTGTGACCGTGGGCGATCAGCTCGCGCACGGTTTCCTCGACCTTGCCGTCGCTGTACAGCGAGGACTCCAGGAAATAGGTGTCGAAGCCGACGCCGAATGCCTGCAGGTCCAGGTCCTGCTCGCGGCGCAGGCTGGCTACGGCGAAGCGGCGGATCGCGTCGAGGTCGTCGACGTCGCCGGCCGCGACGACCGTCTCGCCGTCGGCCACCACCGATTCGCGATCGAGGTAGGCGCGCGCCACGTCGGCGATGTAGTCGCCGCGGTAGCCGTTGTCGGGCCAGCTGCTGTCTTCGGGCGTGATGCCGCGCGCGCGCGCCTGCACCGACACGGCCAGGTTGGCGATCTGCACGCCGGCATCGTTGTAGTAGTACTCGCGCTTGACGTTCCAGCCGCTGGCGTCGAGCAGGCGGCTCAGGCAGTCGCCGATCGCCGCGGCGCGGCCGTGGCCCACGTGCAGCGGGCCGGTCGGGTTGGCCGAGACGAATTCCACGCCGACGGTCCTGCCGCCGCCGCTGGCATTGCGGCCGTAGGCGTTGCCCTCGGCCATGATCCGGCGCACTTCGGCGTGATAGGCGCCGGCGGCGAGGAAGAAGTTGATGAAGCCGGGGCCGGCGATCTCGACTTTTTCCACCAGCGGGTTGGCCGGCAGTGCGGCGACCAGTTTTTCGGCCAGCTCGCGTGGCTTGGCGCGCGCCGCCCCTTCGACAGGGCTCAGGACATGCTTGGCCAGCAGCATCGCCGCGTTGCAGGCGAAATCGCCATGCTCGCGGCTGCGCGCGCGCTCGATCACGAAGTCGGGGATGGCCAGCTCGGCCGGCAGGGTCGCGTCGTGCTGCAGGGCGTGGATGGCCTGCAACACCAGGTTGCGCAGCTGTGCTTTCACGGGTGGGATCGGTTTCGTGATGGAACCGGCAATTCTAACAGACCGGCGCGCGCACGCCGGCGGCGAAGGCCGTGCCGGACGCGGGGTGGTCTCGTGTTGCACCGCGTCGAGGCGTCCTGTGGATAACTCTGTGGGGAAATTCGCCGGCGGGGAACGCGCCGAGGCAGCGGCTGGCTGGTCTTTGTCAAGTCGCAAGAAATTATCAAGCAAAATCATTATGTTGAAGCAGCAACTTTGCGCAAGACTGGCGATTGCGACGGCAACCGGTTGTCGTTGCATTTTGTGCATAAGTTTCGACCACTTGGCGGCCGCTTCTGTGCGCGCGAACAGGTTGGCGCACGGTGTGCCGCAGCGCGGCAGAGCCGGCTTGTCGGGCGAAGGTGGGGAGATGCGCGCCGCAGCGGCGGCCCGGTACGGACGCGTTCAGAGCAGGCCGCGGGCGGCCATCGACACCGGCTCGCCGTGGCCGATCACCAGGTGGTCGAGCACGCGCACGCCGACCAGGTGCAGGGCATCACGCAGTTCGTGGGTGATCGCGCGGTCGGCGGCACTGGGTTCGGCCACGCCGGAGGGGTGGTTGTGGGCGAAGATCACCGCGCAGGCGTTGTGATGCAGACAGGCGCGCACCACTTCGCGCGGGTGCACGCTGGCGCCGTCGACGGTGCCGCGGAACAGCTCCTCGAAGGCCAGCACGCGATGGCGGTTGTCCAGGTACAGGCAGCCGAACACTTCGTAGGGCAGGTGGCGCAGGCGGGCCCGCAGGTAGTCGCCGCTGTCGCGCGGGTTGCCCAGGCTGGGCCGCTCCTGCAGCTGCTCGGCCAGGCTGCGCCGGGCCAGTTCCAGCGCCGCAGCGATCCGCGCGCGCTTGGCCGGACCCAGCCCGCCGGCGCGGATCTGCTGCTCCGGCCGGCCCAGCAAGGCGGCCACGCCGCCCGCGTTGGCGAGCAGTTCGCGGCCCAGCGCGATGGCGTCCTTGCCGCGGCTGCCGCTGCCCAGCAGCACGGCCAGCAGCTCCGCGTCGGACAGCGCGGCGCTCCCGCGGGCCAGCAGTTTTTCGCGGGGTCGTTCGCCTTCGGGCCAGTCGCGGATGCTCATGCGTGCCAGCTTGGCGAAGGGGGTCGCCGGCAGGCAGCAGTGGTGCGGATTGAATCCGGTAAGCTAAGCGTCTGCCCGACTGTCAGGCCCGCCTTACATGAGCCTCGCCCAACGCCGCATCCTGCTGGGAGTGACCGGCGGCATCGCCGCCTACAAGAGTTGCGAACTGGTCCGCCGCCTGCGCGAGCAGGGCGCCGAGGTGCGCGTGGTGATGACCGCAGGGGCCGAGCATTTCGTCGGCGCGGCCACGTTCCAGGCGCTCTCCGGCCAGCCGGTGCGCAGCAGCCTGTGGGATGCGCACGCCGAGGCGGCGATGGGTCACATCGAGCTGGCGCGCTGGGCCGAGCGCATTCTGGTGGCGCCGGCCAGCGCCGACACCATCGCCCGGCTCGCCCATGGCCATGCCGATGACCTGCTCAGCACGCTGTGCCTGGCCAGCGCCGCACCGCTGTACCTGGCGCCGGCGATGAACCAGCAGATGTGGGCGCACCCGGCGGTGCAGGCGAACCTGGTGCTGCTGCGCCAGCGTGGCGTGCAGGTGCTGGGGCCGGCGGCCGGCGAGCAGGCCTGCGGCGACATGGGCTCCGGCCGCATGCTGGAGCCGCACGAATTGCGCGACGCGCTGGCTGCCTCGTTCGGCAACGGCGCGCTGGCCGGGTTGCAGGTGGTGGTCAGCGCCGGTCCGACCTACGAGGACATCGACCCGGTGCGCTTCATCGGCAACCGCAGCTCCGGCCGGATGGGTTTCGCGGTGGCCGCGGCCGCGGCGGAGGCGGGCGCCACGGTGAGCCTGGTGGCCGGCCCGGTGAGCCTGGCCACGCCCGTCGGGGTGGCGCGGCGCATCGACGTGCGCAGCGCCGCGCAAATGCAGGCCGCCGTGCTCGAGGCCAGTCGCGCTGCGGACATCTACATCGGCGCGTCGGCGGTGGGCGATTATCGGCCGGCCAGCGTCTCGGCGCTGAAGCTGAAAAAGAGCGCGGGCGCGCCGCTCTCGCTGCAGCTGGAAGAGAACCCCGACATCCTGGCCAGCCTGGCCGCGCAGAGCGGGCACCCGTTCCTGGTCGGATTCGCCGCGGAGACGCATGATGTGGCCAGTTACGCGCGCGGCAAATTGCGCAGCAAGGGGCTGGACATGATCGCGGCGAACCAGGTCGGCGACGGACTCGGTTTCGAGGTCGCCGAGAACGCATTGACGCTGTACTGGGCCGATGGCGAGCTGGCCTTGCCGCGCGCCGCCAAGAGCGAACTGGCGCGCCAGCTCATCGCGCAAGTGGCCGAACGCTACCGGGCGACGCGCGGATGACGCTCGACGTCGAATTGAAGATCCTCGACCCGCGCCTGGGCGACAGCATTCCGCTGCCGCATGCCGCCACCCCCGGCAGCGCCGGCATGGACCTGCGTGCGGCACTGGAGCAGCCGCTGACCCTGGCACCCGGCGCAAGTGCGCTGGTGCCCAGCGGCATCGCCATTCACATCGGCGATCCGCAATGGTGCGCCTTGATCGTTCCGCGCTCCGGGTTGGGCCACAAGCACGGCCTGGTGATGGGCAACCTGGTCGGCGTGATCGACGCCGACTACCAGGGCCCGCTGATGATTTCGTGCTGGAACCGCGGCGACGCTCCGTACACCATCGCGGTCGGCGACCGCATCGCGCAGTTGCTGCTGGTGCCGGTGGCGCAGGCGCGGCTGCAGATCGTCAATGAATTCACGCCCAGCGAACGCGGCGCCGGAGGCTTCGGCTCCACCGGTATCCGATAGCATGGGCACGGAAACTCGGCGCGACCCGGAGCGGTCGCGCCACCGCGCAGTTTCAGCCGTGGGGGCAGAGCATGGCACCAAAAATCGCGAAGCGGCGGCTGGCCCGGCCTGAGGTCGACTGGTCGGCCGTGCTGCCGCTGGCCGGCGGCACCTTGCTGCTGCTGCTGGGCCTGTTCTGTGCCTGGCAGACCTGGCTGATCGCCGACGAGCATCACGCCGACGAACGGGTCCATGCCGCTCAGGCGCAGGCGGTCAAGGCGGTTGCCGACGAGGTCGCACGCCAGCGCGGTGCGGTGGAGAAGGCGCTGGCGCTGGTCGACCCGGCGACGGTGCTGAACGACCCGGCGCAGTCGATCGCCACCTTGCGCCTGCGCCTGCCGCAGGCGCAGCAGCTGGACATCTACAGCGGCGACCTCAAGGAAGTGCTGCGCGCCAACTACCGCGAGTTCGGCTATGCCAAGGCGGCGCAGCTGATGGCCGCGCAGACGGCGGAGGGCGCGCCGCCGGTGCAGAGCGTCTACTACGGCAACGGCGACCGCCGGCTGAGCATGGTCGTGCCGCTGGGTGCGCCCGATCAGACCCAGGCGTGGGTGTGGGTGGAACTGCCGTTTGCCGGGGTCCAGCGGGCTTTCGACGCAATCCCGCCGGCCGGCGGTCGGCTCGATCTGCGCCAGGGAGACGAGCCGGGCAGCGTGCAGTTGTTCTCCAACGGCAGTGCCTCGGCGCAGACCGGCGACAACAGCGTGGCCGTGCCCGGCACCGCGTTCCGCGTGGGCGCCGGGCTGCCCGATGCGTTCATCGTGCTGCCGCATTCGTGGTGGTTGAGCGCGCTGCTGAGCCTGTTGGGGCTGGGCGGAGCCGGCTATCTGCTGTGGCTGCGCGGGCGTCGCCAGGCTTCGTCGGCGCCGCCGGCCGAAGAGGAGCCGCTGGTGGCCGAGGTCGCGCTGCCGCGCCCGCGCGCGCGCGCGCCGTCGACCCCCGCTCCGGCCACTGCGCGTCCCGCGGCCGCGCCGGCCGAACCCGCCACGGTGCCGGTGGACCCGAGCATCTTCCGCGCCTACGACGTGCGCGGCGTGGTCGGCAAGACACTGGACCGCAACGTGGCCAGGCTGCTGGGCCGGGCGATCGGCGCGGTGATGGTCGAGCGCGGCCTGCGCGAGATCGTGGTCGGCCGCGATGGCCGGGTTTCCGGTCCCGAACTGGCCGGCGCGCTGGCCGACGGCCTGCGCGAGGCCGACGTCGACGTGATCGACCTGGGCGCGGTGCCCACGCCGGTGGTGTATTTCGCCGCGTACCGGTTCAACACCGGCTGCGGCGTGGCGGTCACCGGCAGCCACAATCCGCCGGACTACAACGGCTTCAAGATCGTGATCGGCGGCGAGACGCTGGCCGAGGGCGCGATCCAGGACCTGTACCAGCGCATCGCCGGCGGCGCGTTGAGCCAGGATGGTCACGGCGGCCTGCGCCAGGTCGACGTGGCCCCGGACTACATCGAGAAAATCGTCTCCGACGTGCTCGCCGAGCGCCCGCTGAAGGTGGTGGTCGATTGCGGCAACGGCATTCCCGGCGCGATCGCGCCGCAGGTGCTCGAAGGCGTCGGCTGCGAGGTGGTCCCGCTGTACTGCGATGTCGACGGCAGCTTCCCGAACCACCATCCCGATCCGTCCGATCCGGCCAACCTGCAGGACCTGATCCACGCCGTGCGCCAGACCGGAGCGGACCTCGGCCTCGCCTTCGACGGCGACGGCGATCGCCTGGGCGTGGTCTCCCGCGCCGGCGAGATCATCTATCCGGATCGCCTGCTGATGCTGTTCGCGCGCGACGTGCTGTCGCGCCAGCCCGGCGGCACGGTGATCTACGACGTCAAGTGCACCAGCCACCTGAAGGCGCAGATCCTGGACGCCGGCGGCAGTCCGTTGATGTGGCGCACCGGGCATTCGCTGATCAAGGCCAAGATGCGCGAGACCGGCGCCGAGCTGGCCGGCGAGATGAGCGGGCACTTCTTCTTCAAGGAGCGCTGGTACGGTTTCGACGACGGCATCTATGCCGCCGCTCGGCTGCTGGAGATCCTCGCCGGCGACCTCCACGGGCGCAGCCCGGAGGAGATCTTCGCCACCCTGCCCAAGAGCATCTCCACTCCCGAGCTGAAGGTCGCGCTGGCCGAAGGCGAGCATTACCGCTTCATGGACCGGCTGCGCGAGCGCGCCAGCTTCGAGGACGCCTCGGTGATCGGTATCGACGGTCTGCGCGTGGACTGGCCGGACGGCTGGGGACTGGTGCGCGCGTCCAACACCACGCCGGTGCTGGTGCTGCGTTTCGAGGCCGACACCGAGGCGGCGCTCAAGCGCATCCAGCAGGTGTTCCGCCGGCAGATGCTGGCGGTCGATCCTGCCCTGAAACTGCCGTTCTGAGGATGGCGGGCCGGGACGCGGACCGCGTCGGCCCGAGCCAGACTACTGCGAAGCCTTGTCCTGCTCGGCTTTCAGCTCGCGGTAGCGGGCCAGCTGCTTGACCTGCTCCTGCACCGTCTGCGTGCGCAGGGTCTGCTGGCGCTGCAAGGTGGCGCGCAGGCCGGTGACGACGTTGCGCTGCGCGGCGACGCTGTCGGTGAGGAATTTCGGCACCGGCTTCTTGGCGTTCTCGATCTCCGCGGCGCGGGCCAGCAGATCGGTCAGCGCCTTCTCCTGGCTGCGCAGGTTGATCCGGGTGGTGCGGATCTGCTGGTCGACCGTGTCCAGCGTCTGCTGCAGCGAGATCTTGTACGACTCCTCGTCCGGGTAGGCGTTGAGCATCTGCGCCTCGGCGGTGGCCACTTCCTGCGCCGCGCGCTGTCTGGCCGCCTCGGCCTCGGCCAGCTTGGCCGCCGCGGCGCGCTCCTCGGGGTTGAGCTGGCGCGACACGTGGCGCACCACCATGCCGCGATCGTTGACCAGGTCGTAGCCGTACTTCATCGCGTCGGCGGTGAGGCTGTCGCTGTAATGCACCAGGCCCTGGTTGTCATACCACTTGTAGCGCACGCTGCCAGCGTTCTGGGCGAACGCGGCAAGGCTCGCGCCCATCGCTACGGCAGCCAGAATGAGCAGTGATTTGCGCATGGGTTCTCCTGTTGGCCCGAGTATAGCTGGCTCCGCCATGCTGGCCGGTTGCCCGCGGCGCTGCTGTGATGGGGTTGGCCGGAGTCTATTGGCCGGTGCATGAACCGGTGGCGCATGCCGCGCCGGTCAGCGGGGTACGCCGTACCGGGCGCGGTAGTCCAGCAATCGCGCGTGTTCGGCAGCCAGTTGCGGCTGCGCGCCGGCATACTCCAGCACGTCGTCCAGGCAGGTGATGGCGATGACCGGGATGCCGTGCTCGGCGGCGACTTCCTGCGCGGCGGAGCGTTCGCCCTGGCCGCGCTCCTGGCGATCCAGCGCAATGAGCACGCCGGCCGGCGTGGCGCCGTGGGCGCGGATCAGCGCCAGCGACTCGCGCACCGCGGTGCCGGCGGTCATCACGTCGTCGACGATCAGCACGCGCCCGGCCAGCGGCGCGCCGACCAGGCTGCCGCCCTCGCCGTGATCCTTGGCCTCCTTGCGGTTGTAGGCCCATGGCAGGTCGCGCCCGTGCTGTTCGGCCAGCGCGATGGCGGTGGCCGCGGCCAGCGCGATGCCCTTGTAGGCCGGGCCGAACAGCATGTCGACCTCGATCCCCGCCTCGACCAGGGCGGCGGCGTACGCGCGGCCGAGTCGCGCCAGCGCGGCGCCTGAATCGATCCGGCCCATGTTGAAGAAGTACGGGCTCTGCCGGCCGGACTTCAGCGTGAACTCGCCGAAGCGCAGCACCTGCCGGCGCAGGGTGAGTTCGATGAAGTCGCGTTGGTAGTCGTGCACGGTCGGTCTCGCTGGCATGGCGGCGGTGCGCGCATGGTACACGCGCCGGTGCCGCCGGCCGGGGTTGTTATGATCGCCCGATCTGTCGACCGGGAGTACCCATGCGCATCATCAGCCTCAACGCCAACGGCATCCGCTCGGCCGGCAGCAAGGGCGTATTCGAGTGGCTGCGCGCGCAGAACGCGGACGTGGTCTGCCTGCAGGAGACCAAGGCCCAGGAAGACCAGCTCACGGACGCGAGGTTCCGCCCCGACGGCCATCACTGCTTCTACCGCGACGCCACCAGCAAGAAGGGCTACAGCGGCGTGGCGATCTACGCCCGGCGCGAGCCCGACCAGGTGCTGACCGAGCTGGGCTGGGACGAGTTCGACAACGAGGGCCGCTATATCGAGGCGCGCTTCGGCAACCTCAGCGTGGTCTCGTTGTACTTTCCGTCCGGTTCGTCCGGCGACGAGCGCCAGCAGTTCAAGTTCAAGGCGATGGAATGGATCACGCCGATCTTCGACGCGTGGCTGAAAAGCGGCCGCGACTACGTGATCTGTGGCGACTGGAACATCGTGCACACGAAGAACGACATCAAGAACTGGAGCTCCAACCAGAAGAACTCCGGCTGCCTGCCGGAGGAACGCGCGTGGCTGGACCTGCTGTTCCACCAGCGCGGCTGGGTCGACAGCTTCCGCGCACTCAAGCCCGACGCGGTCGAATACACCTGGTGGTCGAACCGGGGCCAGGCGCGGGCGAACAACGTGGGGTGGCGGATCGACTACCAGGTGGTCACCCCTTCGCTGCGCGATCGCCTGCGTGCGTGCTCGATCTACCGCGACCAGCGTTTTTCCGACCACGCGCCGTACACGGTCGACTATGTCGACTGAAGCAACGGCGCGACGGCCGGCGAAGCCGTCGGTGTGGCATGCGTTCACCCAGCCGGCGGCGTGGACGATGTGCCTGTTCGGCTTCTCCTCCGGCCTGCCGTTCCTGCTGGTGGCCGGCACGCTGGCGTACTGGCTGAAGGAGAACGGCATCGAGCTGGCCGACATCACGATGATCGCCAGCGCGGGCATGACCTACGCATTCAAGTTCCTCTGGGCACCGCTGCTCGACCACGGGCACATCCCGGGCTTCGCGCGCCTGGGCCAGCGGCGAGGCTGGCTGCTGTTCGCCCAATTGGGCGTGGTGGCCGGGCTGCTCGCGATGGCGGCGCTGACGCCGCAGCATCTGGCGGCGTTCGTGGCGGCCACGCTGGCGGTGGCGTTCTTCGGCGCCACGCAGGACATCGCCGTCGATGCGTATCGCATCGAGATCGCGCCGGTCGAGGACCAGGGCGCGCTGGTGGCGACCTATTCGCTGGGCTATCGCATCGGGCTGCTGGTGGCCGGCGCGGTGGCCCTGATCCTGGCCGACCACATCGCCTGGCGCGTGGTCTACCTGATGATGGCGCTGGCGATGCTGCTGCCGATCGTCACCACGCTGGTGGCGCGCGAGCCGACGGTGCTGCGCGTGCGTGCCGCGCGCTGGCGCGACGCGATGCGCGAGAGCGTGATCGATCCGTTCGCCGACTTCTTCCGGCGCTACGGCTGGGCACTGGCCGGCGTGACCTTGCTGTTCCTGCTGCTGTTCAAGATGCCCGAACAGGCCACCATCGGCGGCATCATGAGCCCGTTCTACCGCGACATGGGCTTCTCCAAGACCGAGATCGGCACGATCACCAAGATCTACGGCATCTGGATCGGCATCGTCGGCGTGTTCGTCGGCGGCGCCATGGTGGCGCGCTGGGGCGCGTGGCGGCCGCTGGGCGTCACCATCGTGCTGTGCGGCTGCAGCAACCTCATGTACCTGCTGCTGATCGCGCACCCGGGCAATCTGGCCATGCTGACCCTGGTGATCTCGGTGGAGAACCTCACCCTGGGCATGCTGGGGCCGCCGACGGTGGCGTTCCTGTCCTCGCTGGTCAACCAGCAGCACACCGCGACGCAGTACGCCTTGCTGAGTTCGCTGGTCAACCTGCCGGGCAAGCTGCTCGGCTTCTTTGCCGGCGGCATCGCCATGACGGCGGGCTACGGCGCCTACTTCGTGCTCACCGTGCTGGCGGTGATCCCGGCGATGCTGCTGTTCGCCGGATTGTGGCGACGTTTTCGCGGATTCGAGCGCGCGCGGGCGGTGACCTGAAAGATTGTGGCCGTTCCATGCGAGCGGGTCCGGATCTGCAGCGGCCCACAGTGGCGCGGGTCACAGCGCAACTGCCAAGTCAGCCACGGAAATCGCCACGGCGCGGCACCGGTGCATCGCGGATGTGCAAACATCCCCGGCACAGGGGCAGGTGCTGCAGGGAGTGACGCTTGTGCCGGACATGATCGTTCATCACATCGATGGCCTGCTGGCCGAACGCATCGCGGCGCTGGCCAAGCTGCGCCAGTGTCCGGTCAACGACGTGATGCTGGACGCGCTGCGCGTCGGCCTCGGCATGTCGGTGGCGCACCGATACAGCGAAAGCCTGCGCGATCCGCACGCCCTGGCCGTACTCGATGGTCACTGGGAAGCCGACGAGCGCGGCGCGTTCCAGGAGGCGTTGCTGGCGCTGGCCCGCACGCGGCCGACCCAACTGGCGCCGGAGAGCATCCGTTACGACGTGCCGGGTGCCGGCGCGGAATAGACCGCCCCGAGTACCCGCGGTCCGCGCGCGCCGGTCACGGCCGGCAGGTTGCCGGGCAGTTGCAGCAGGCGTTGGCGCGCCAGCCAGGCAAATGCGGTCGCTTCGAGAAAGTCCGGGTCGACACCGCAGCTGGCGGTGCTGTCCAGCCGGCGTGGGGCCAGCGTCTCGCCCAGGCGCTGCATCAGCCGCTCATTGTGCACGCCGCCGCCGCAGGCCAGCACCTCCGTCGCTTCCGGCGCATGCTGCATCACGGCTGCGGTGACGCTGCGCACGGTCAGCTCCAGCAGCGTCGCCTGCACGTCGGCGGGTGCCAGCATGGCCAGCGGCGCGCGGGTGGCCAGCCAGTCCAGATGAAAGTATTCGCGTCCGGTGCTTTTGGGCGGCGGCAGCGCAAAGTACGGATCGGCCAGCAGGGCGTCGAGCAGCTCGGGCACGACCCGGCCGTCGGCGGCAAAGGCTCCGCCGCGATCGAACGGTTCGCCCCGATGACGCAGGCACCACGCGTCGAGCAGGCCGTTGGCCGGCCCGGTGTCGAAGCCGCGCACACCGCCGTCGGCCGCGAGCACAGTGAGGTTGGCGATGCCGCCGAGGTTGAGCACGGCGCGCGTAAGCCCGGGCACGCCCAGCAGCATGGCATGCACCGCCGGCAGCAGCGGCGCGCCCTGGCCGCCGGCGGCGACGTCGGCGCGGCGGAAGTCGGCGACCACCTCGATGCGGCAGCGCTCGGCGATCACGCTGGGGTCGCCCAGCTGCAAGGTGAAGGGGTGCTCGCCGCCGGGCCGGTGGCGCAAGGTTTGTCCATGCGAACCGATGGCGCGCACCGCCGCGGCCGTCGTGCCGGCGCGATCGAGCAAGTGCAAGGCGGCCTCGGCGAACTGCTGCCCGATTTCAACGTCGAGCCGGCCCCAGTCGTCCAGGTCGAGCGCGGCCTCGCCTTGCGCCACTGCCAGCATGCGTTCGCGCAAGGCATGCGGCCACGGATGGGCATGGCAGGCAAGGGTGTGCGGCTTGCCTTCGCGAAAACGCACCAGCACCGCATCGATGCTGTCGGCGCTGGTGCCGGAAATCAGCCCGATGTAGAGCGCCGAGTCGTCTTCAGCCACGCGCAAGGGCAGCTCAGTTGTCGTGATTGGCGGGAGCGTTGGCGCGGGCCAGCTTGATCCGGTTGTCCAGCTCGGTCAGCCGGGCCAGCTGCGGCTTGACCACCTGCGACTCGAAGCGGGCCAGCTGGGCGGCGGGCAGCGGTTCGGGCTTGGGCAGGGTCACCGTCTGCGGGTTGCGCTGCACGCCGTTGACGCGGAACTCGTAGTGCAGGTGCGGGCCGGTGGCCAGCCCGGTCATGCCGACGTAGCCGATCACCTCGCCCTGGCGCACCCGCTCGCCCACGTGCTGGCCCTTCACGAACCGCGACATGTGGCCGTACGCGGTGCTGATGGTCTTGTTGTGCTGGATCACCACGAAGTTGCCGTAACCGCGCTCCCAGCCGTGGTACTTGATCACGCCGTCGCCGGCGGCGTGGATCGGCGTGCCGCTGGGGGCCGCGTAGTCGACGCCCTTGTGCGCGCGCATGCGGCCGAGGATCGGGTGCATGCGGGCGGAGGAAAACTGGGACGAGATCCGGGTGAAATCGACCGGGATGCGCAGGAAGGATTTCTGGATCGGACGTCCATCTTCGCTGAACCAGCCGTAGTTGCCGTCGGCCTTCTTGAATCGGTAAGCGGTGTAGCGCTTGCCCTGGTTGACGAATTCGGCAGCCACGATGTCGCCCTGGCCGTAGCGCACGCCATCACGGTAGATGTCGTCGTAGATCATGGTGAAGCTGTCGCCCACGCGCAGGTCCTGCACGAAGTCGATGTCGTATTTGAACAGGTCGGCCAGCTTGCCGATCATCGCCGCGTTCACCCCGGCCTGGTCACCGGCGGCATACAGGCTGCTGCGAATCACGCCGTGCGCCACCTGCTCGCGTCGGTCGATGTCGCGCGGCTGCAAGGCCAGCGTGGGTTGTGCGCCGTCGAAGCGGATGACGGCGCGGTTGGCGGCATCCGGATCGAAACGGAAGCCCTTCAGGCTGCCGTCGCTGCCGAGCAGGAAATCGAACTCCTCGCCCGGACGGATGCTGTGCAGGGCCTCCTTGTGGTTGCCCGCGGTGTCCATCACCTTCTGCAGGTCGCTCATGCCCAGGCCATGGGCGGTGAAGATGTCGGAAAGGGTCTGTCCCGGCTGCACCCGCACCACCTGCCAGTCATCGACGGTGGACACCGGCGTCTGGACCAGGTCGGCCTTGGGCAGGGCCAGCGGCAACAGCGTGTGCGCCACGGGTGCGGGCGCCGGACGCATCGCGTTGGCCCACGACGGCATGATGAAGCCGGACAACAAGGTGATCAGCAGCGCTGTGCCGGCAAGCATCCAGTGTTCGCGGTGCCAGCGGATCGGTTCGACATCGCTCGACCGGTTGAACGACCAGTGCGCGCAACGTTCGTAGAAGCGACAGTGAAGACGCTGTGCCTTGCGGCATATGGCCTGCTTGCGCGCCTGCAGCGCGCCCATGTTCTCTTCGGCCATGCCGTGTTCACCCCGTACCGCTCAAGCAAAAACTCGGCGTACCATAACGGCGATGTGCAGAGAGCGTCAATGCCTTTGCCATCAATGGTTTGCGATCCATTCCTGATTAACGCACAATTAACTTTCGCCGCACGCAGCGAATGGCTAACGCCTCTCCGTTTCGCGCCGCCCGGTTCATTTTCCATGCCCCATCCAGCGAGAAATCCATGAGCGAGCACGAGCACGCCCTGTCCACGATTGCGCGTGGCGCCGACGAAATCATCAAGCGCGAGGAGCTGGTCGAGCGCCTGAAATCGGGGCGTCCACTGCGGGTCAAGGCCGGCTTCGATCCGACCGCGCCGGACCTGCACCTGGGTCACACGGTGCTGCTTAACAAGATGCGCCAGTTCCAGGATCTGGGTCACCAGGTCATCTTCCTGATCGGCGACTTCACCGGCATGATCGGCGACCCGACCGGCAAGAACGTCACCCGCAAGCCGCTCACGCGCGAGGATGTGCTGGCCAATGCCGAGACCTACGCCGAGCAGGTCTACAAGGTGCTGGACCGCGAGAAGACCGAGCTGCGCTTCAACTCCGAATGGTTCGACAAGATGTCGGCCGCCGACATGATCCGGCTGGCCGCGCAGCACACCGTGGCGCGCATGCTCGAGCGCGACGATTTCACCAAGCGCTATGCCGCGCAGCAGCCGATCGCCATCCACGAGTTCATGTACCCGCTGACCCAGGGTTACGACTCGGTGGCCTTGAAGGCGGATATCGAGCTCGGCGGCACCGACCAGAAGTTCAACCTGCTGATGGGCCGCAGCCTGCAGGAACACTATGGCCAGCCGCCGCAGATCGTGCTCACCATGCCGCTGCTGGAGGGGCTGGACGGCGTCAACAAGATGTCCAAGTCGCTTGGCAACTACATCGGCATCAACGAACCGGCCATCGACATCGTCACCAAGACGATGAAGATCGGCGACGAGTTGATGTGGCGCTGGTTCGAGCTGCTCAGCTTCGAGGTGTCGCTGGACGAGCTGGCGCGCATGAAGCGCGATGTCGAGGGTGGCCAGCTCAACCCGCGTGACGCCAAGTTGCGTTTGGCGCGCGAGCTGGCTGCACGTTTCCACGCCCCTGCCGCCGCCGAACAGGCGATCGCCGGCTGGCATGCCGTCGTGCGCGGCGAAGGCGACACCGCGCTGCTGCCGCAAACCGACATCGCCGTGCCGGCCGAGGGCTTGCGCCTGGCCGCGCTGCTCACCGCCGCCGGCCTGACCACCAGCAACTCCGAGGCAACCCGGAAGCTGAAGGAGCGTGCCGTTCGCATCGACGCGGCCGTCGCGGAAGACGCACAGCGCGTTTTCCATGCCGGCTTCGAGGGCGTCCTGCAGGTCGGCAAGCGCAATTTCGCGCGGGTGCGGCTGGTCGTCGCCTGAACCGACAGCCGCATTCTCGCGGCGCGAATTCGCGGCCGACGCAGAAAACACTTGCCAAAAAAAGCGCAGGCCGTATGATTCGCGGCCCACGTCGGCCCAACGCCATGGGGCGCGACATGCGACACCTCGACGAACTTCCCTGAAGGTGTTGACGGTCTCGGAAAGCGATGTAGAATGGGCGGCTCACCCGGGACGAAAGGTCACGGGGCGATCACCGAAAGGCGGTCGGGCAGCGAAGATCTTTGACAGTGTGCGCAGGTGAATTGTGTGGACGTCTTGCGTTGATGGGTCGTGACCTGTCCAAGCAATGCAAGCGTCCCACCAAGTAAAAAGTCAGTAATGAGTTTTGATTGGTTGGGAACATACGCTTCGGAAAGATAGATGGCTTCGGTCATCGAAAACTTAAGTGAAGAGTTTGATCCTGGCTCAGATTGAACGCTGGCGGCATGCCTAACACATGCAAGTCGAACGGCAGCACAGAGGAGCTTGCTCCTTGGGTGGCGAGTGGCGGACGGGTGAGTAATGCATCGGGATCTACCCTGACGTGGGGGATAACCTCGGGAAACCGGGACTAATACCGCATACGTCCTACGGGAGAAAGCGGGGGACCTTTTAGGCCTCGCGCGGCAGGACGAACCGATGTGCGATTAGCTAGTTGGCGGGGTAATGGCCCACCAAGGCGACGATCGCTAGCTGGTCTGAGAGGATGATCAGCCACACTGGGACTGAGACACGGCCCAGACTCCTACGGGAGGCAGCAGTGGGGAATATTGGACAATGGGCGCAAGCCTGATCCAGCAATGCCGCGTGTGTGAAGAAGGCCTTCGGGTTGTAAAGCACTTTTATCAGGAGCGAAATCTGCATGCTTAATACGTGTGCAGTCTGACGGTACCTGAGGAATAAGCACCGGCTAACTTCGTGCCAGCAGCCGCGGTAATACGAAGGGTGCAAGCGTTAATCGGAATTACTGGGCGTAAAGGGTGCGTAGGCGGTTCGTTAAGTCTGTCGTGAAATCCCCGGGCTCAACCTGGGAATGGCGATGGATACTGGCGAGCTAGAGTGTGTCAGAGGATGGTGGAATTCCCGGTGTAGCGGTGAAATGCGTAGAGATCGGGAGGAACATCAGTGGCGAAGGCGGCCATCTGGGACAACACTGACGCTGAAGCACGAAAGCGTGGGGAGCAAACAGGATTAGATACCCTGGTAGTCCACGCCCTAAACGATGCGAACTGGATGTTGGTCTCAACTCGGAGATCAGTGTCGAAGCTAACGCGTTAAGTTCGCCGCCTGGGGAGTACGGTCGCAAGACTGAAACTCAAAGGAATTGACGGGGGCCCGCACAAGCGGTGGAGTATGTGGTTTAATTCGATGCAACGCGAAGAACCTTACCTGGCCTTGACATGTCCGGAATCCTGCAGAGATGCGGGAGTGCCTTCGGGAATCGGAACACAGGTGCTGCATGGCTGTCGTCAGCTCGTGTCGTGAGATGTTGGGTTAAGTCCCGCAACGAGCGCAACCCTTGTCCTTAGTTGCCAGCGAGTAATGTCGGGAACTCTAAGGAGACTGCCGGTGACAAACCGGAGGAAGGTGGGGATGACGTCAAGTCCTCATGGCCCTTACGGCCAGGGCTACACACGTACTACAATGGTCGGTACAGAGGGTTGCAATACCGCGAGGTGGAGCCAATCCCAGAAAGCCGATCCCAGTCCGGATTGGAGTCTGCAACTCGACTCCATGAAGTCGGAATCGCTAGTAATCGCGGATCAGCTATGCCGCGGTGAATACGTTCCCGGGCCTTGTACACACCGCCCGTCACACCATGGGAGTGGGTTGCTCCAGAAGGCGTTAGTCTAACCGCAAGGAGGACGACGCCCACGGAGTGGTTCATGACTGGGGTGAAGTCGTAACAAGGTAGCCGTATCGGAAGGTGCGGCTGGATCACCTCCTTTCGAGAACGACACGTCGCACCGATCGGTGCAAGACGTCCACACAAGACACCTGTATTTTACGCAAAGTCCCTTTTGCGAAGAGCGAACATCAAGACCGGCCATCCGTGGCCGGACTCTTCAACAAAAGCTGCTCCGAACGGAAGTTCGAGAGAGGCT
This sequence comes from Rhodanobacter sp. UC4438_H5, assembly GCF_052978405.1. NCBI lineage: Bacteria > Pseudomonadati > Pseudomonadota > Gammaproteobacteria > Lysobacterales > Rhodanobacteraceae > Rhodanobacter > Rhodanobacter sp. UC4438_H5. The sequence continues at coordinate 2,888,238 of NZ_CM129672.1, read as the reverse complement.
GGTGTAGGTTCTGGGGCTCGATCTCTGGGTCTGTAGCTCAGGTGGTTAGAGCGCACCCCTGATAAGGGTGAGGCCGGTGGTTCGAGTCCACCCAGACCCACCATTGTTCCGAGGTTCGGAACAATCCGGATATCCCTTCGACGGGGCCTTAGCTCAGCTGGGAGAGCACCTGCTTTGCAAGCAGGGGGTCATCGGTTCGATCCCGATAGGCTCCACCAGGATGTCGCTGCGTAAAATATCAGCACACAAAAGATTTGAAATCGACCGGCATTGAGGCCGGCACGATGTTCTTTGAAAACACGTAAACGAGTGACAAGCGTCTTGGTTCGAACCGAACCGAGGCAAGTGTTAAGGCACGAAACGAAGTAACTTGGCTGCCCCTGAGGAGGGGGCATGCCCCGAGGCGACTTGGGGTTATATGGTCAAGCGACTAAGCGTATACGGTGGATGCCTTGGCAGTCAGAGGCGATGAAGGACGTGGCAGCCTGCGAAAAGTGTCGGGGAGCTGGCAACAAGCTTTGATCCGGCAATGTCCGAATGGGGAAACCCACCGCGCAAGCGGTATCGCATGATGAATACATAGTCATGCGAGGCGAACCCGGGGAACTGAAATATCTAAGTACCCGGAGGAAAAGAAATCAACCGAGATTCCGTCAGTAGCGACGAGCGAACGCGGACTAGCCCAAAAGTATCTTGTGTTCTAGTCAAACGGCATGGAAAGGCCGGCCATAGATGGTGATAGCCCAGTCGACGAAAGGGCACTTGATATGAAATTGAGTAAGGCGGGGCACGTGAAACCTTGTCTGAACATGGGGGGACCATCCTCCAAGGCTAAATACTCCTGACTGACCGATAGCGAACTAGTACCGTGAGGGAAAGGCGAAAAGAACCCCGGAGAGGGGAGTGAAATAGACCCTGAAACCGTATACGTACAAGCAGTGGAAGCCCGCAAGGGTGACTGCGTACCTTTTGTATAATGGGTCAGCGACTTACTGTCTGTGGCAAGCTTAACCGTATAGGGGAGGCGAAGAGAAATCGAGTCTGAATAGGGCGCATAGTCTCAGGCAGTAGACCCGAAACCGAGTGATCTATCCTTGGCCAGGTTGAAGGTGCGGTAACACGCACTGGAGGACCGAACCCACATCTGTTGCAATAGATGGGGATGAGCTGAGGATAGGAGTGAAAGGCTAAACAAACTCGGAGATAGCTGGTTCTCCTCGAAAGCTATTTAGGTAGCGCCTCGGACGAATCTTCCTGGGGGTAGAGCACTGTTATGGCTAGCGGGTCATCGCGACTTAGCAAACCATGGCAAACTCCGAATACCAGGACAGACTATCCGGGAGACACACGGCGGGTGCTAACGTCCGTCGTGAAAAGGGAAACAACCCAGACCCGCAGCTAAGGTCCCCAAGTTCTAGCTAAGTGGAAAACGATGTGGAAAGGCATAGACAGCCAGGAGGTTGGCTTAGAAGCAGCCATCCTTTAAAGAAAGCGTAATAGCTCACTGGTCGAGTCGGTCTGCGCGGAAGATTTAACGGGGCTAAGCTAGACACCGAAGCTCGGGGTGCACAGCAATGTGCGCGGTAGAGGAGCGTTCCGTAAGCCTGTGAAGGTGGATTGTAAAGTCTGCTGGAGGTATCGGAAGTGCGAATGCTGACATGAGTAACGATAAGGGGGGTGAAAAGCCCCCCCGCCGAAAGCCCAAGGTTTCCTCGCGCAACGTTCATCGGCGCAGGGTGAGTCGGCCCCTAAGGCGAGGCAGAAATGCGTAGTCGATGGGAAGCGGGTTAATATTCCCGCACTTTTCTACAGTGCGATGTGGGGACGGAGAAAGTTAGGTCTACCGGGCGTTGGTTGTCCCGGGGAAAGGAGGTAGGCATGGATCTTTGGCAAATCCGGGATCCTTTATGCCGAGCACTTATGACGAGCCCTTTTGGGCGAAGTGACTGATACTACGCTTCCAGGAAAAGCCACTAAGCTTCAGCTGTAGAAGAACCGTACCGTAAACCGACACTGGTAGGCAGGGTGAGAATCCCAAGGCGCTTGAGAGAACTCGGGTGAAGGAACTAGGCAAAATGGCACCGTAACTTCGGGAGAAGGTGCGCCCATCAGTGTGGCTACATGCGTAGCTGAGCACCGATGGGTCGCAGTAACCTGGCCGCTGCGACTGTTTATCAAAAACACAGCACTCTGCAAACACGAAAGTGGACGTATAGGGTGTGACGCCTGCCCGGTGCTGGAAGGTTAATTGATGGGGTCAGCCGCAAGGCGAAGCTCTTGATCGAAGCCCCAGTAAACGGCGGCCGTAACTATAACGGTCCTAAGGTAGCGAAATTCCTTGTCGGGTAAGTTCCGACCTGCACGAATGGCGTAACGACAGCGGCGCTGTCTCCACCCGAGACTCAGTGAAATTGAATTCGCTGTGAAGATGCAGCGTTCCCGCGGCAAGACGGAAAGACCCCGTGAACCTTTACTATAGCTTTACACTGAACGTTGAGTTCTTCTGTGTAGGATAGGTGGGAGGCTTTGAAGTGCAGACGCCAGTTTGCATGGAGCCATCCTTGAAATACCACCCTGAAGTGCTTGACGTTCTAACCTCGGCCCGTTATCCGGGTCAGGGACCGTGTATGGTGGGTAGTTTGACTGGGGCGGTCTCCTCCCAAAGAGTAACGGAGGAGCACGAAGGTACGCTCAGCGCGGTCGGACATCGCGCACTGTGTGCAAAGGCATAAGCGTGCTTGACTGCGAGATCGACGGATCAAGCAGGTACGAAAGTAGGTCTTAGTGATCCGGTGGTTCTGTATGGAAGGGCCATCGCTCAACGGATAAAAGGTACTCCGGGGATAACAGGCTGATACCGCCCAAGAGTTCATATCGACGGCGGTGTTTGGCACCTCGATGTCGGCTCATCACATCCTGGGGCTGTAGCCGGTCCCAAGGGTATGGCTGTTCGCCATTTAAAGTGGTACGCGAGCTGGGTTCAGAACGTCGTGAGACAGTTCGGTCCCTATCTGTCGTGGGCGTTGGAGATTTGAGGGGGGCTGCTCCTAGTACGAGAGGACCGGAGTGGACGTTCCGCTGGTGTTCGGGTTGTCTCGCCAGAGGCATTGCCCGGTAGCTATGAACGGAAGTGATAACCGCTGAAAGCATCTAAGCGGGAAGCACGCCCCAAGATGAGATCTCCCGAGAGCTTGACTCTCCTGAAGGCACCATCAAGACCAGGTGGTTGATAGGCAGGATGTGGAAGCGCAGCAATGCGTTGAGCTTACCTGTACTAATGAGCCGTGCGGCTTGACCATATAACCCCAAGTGGCTTTGTTTGACGCAGGTCCCTCTGCGGAGCCACCGGCCATCCCTGGCCGGACTCTTCAAAGGAGCCGCCTCGAGCACTGTCTCGAAACGTTTGAATTTCACCTCGACGCTTGTCACTCGTTTACGATTTATCTCACGTGAGATCCCTCTCACGGAAAGAAGAGTCAACACCTCGCCATCCATGGCGGACTCTTCAACACCTCGAGGGATCTTTCGCGGAAGAGCCGGCCGTCAGGGCCGTCTCTTCAGAAACGTGGAGCTGGCGCACGCGCGCTGCTCCCACCCCTTCCCTGGCGGCCATAGCGGCGTGGTCCCACCTGATCCCATCCCGAACTCAGAAGTGAAACGCGCATGCGCCGATGGTAGTGTGGCTTTGCCATGCAAGAGTAGGTCACCGCCAGGGGCTTTATCCCGAAACACCCTCACCGGCAACGGTGGGGGTTTTTCTTTTCTGCCGCCGCCACCGCCGCCCGCAACCTGCAACAGGTCACCGCCAGGGAGCTTGTCCCCCGCGGGCCTTCCTTTCCGGGGTGGCCTGCGCTCGGGTGACCTTGCGACAGCCACCGGCCAAGAGCCGCATTGCGTCAAGGTCATGCGGCAGCGATCGCCTATGATGGCCAGGTCACGCGCCAGCGCGCGGGCGAGGCGGAGGGATGGCTTTTGTTTGTCCATGTGGAAACGCGCCGCCGGCCGCGCTGGCATTGGGCGACCGTGCTGCTGGTCAGTCTGTGCGTGGTCTGTTTCGTCGGATTGGCAATGATCCCGGCGCCGCAGCGCATCGCGCTGCTGCTGCAGTGGGGTACGGTGCCGGCGAACATCTTCGATGCGCACGAGCCATTGCTGCCGCAGCTGACCGATCCGGCGCTGCTGCGGCTGTTCACGGCGCTCTTCATCCACGTCACCTGGCTGCATCTGCTGGGCAACCTGCTGTTCCTGGTGATCTTCGGCTTGCCCGGTGAGCGTGCGCTGGGATCGTTGCGCTTCCTGGTGCTGTTCGTCATCGGCGGCGTGGTGGCCAACCTGATCGGGGCGCTGTCGCTGGCCGGCGTGCGCCTGCCGATCATCGGCTGCAGCGGTGCAGTATCGGCGGTGGTGGGCGCCTACGTGGCGCTGTTTCCGCGGGCACGCCTGGGCCTGGTGTTGCCGCTCGGCCTGTATTTGCAGTTCGTGCGCGTGCCGGCCTTCCTGCTGATCGGCATGTGGGTGCTGCTGCAATTGCTGTTCAGCTATGCCGGGCCCAGCTATGGTGCCTACGTGTGGTGGGCGCACATCGGCGGTTTCGTGTTCGGCGTGGGGTTTGCGCTGTTCTCGCGCGAGGCGATCGCCAGGCGCTTGCGCGGCTGATGGCGGCTCAGTCGCCGGCCCAACCGTGCAGATGGGCGAAGCGGCGCAACAATCGGCGCGCGATCGGGGTGGCGGCCACGTCACTGAAGATGCGCGCGGCGTCGGCACCTTCGCGATGCAGGTCGTGGCGCTTGCGCCGGATGTAGGCGCGCATCACCTCGGCGTTGAACTCGGGATGAAACTGGACGCTGATCGCGTTCGGCCCGTAGCGCAGCCACTGGTGCGGGTCGCGTGCCGAGCTGGCCAGGATCTGCGCCCCCGCGGGCGGCTCCAGCACGCTCTGCTCGTGCGTGGTGTGCGCGCGAAAACTGGCGGGGAGGCCAGCGCCCAGCGGGTCGTGCGCCTGCCCTGCGCTGACCCCGATCGACTGGGTGCCGATCTCACGCCCGCCGGGCAGGTAATCGACCCGTCCACCCAACGCGTGCGTCATCAGCTGGTGGCCGTAGCAGACGCCGAACAGGGGCACCTCGGCGTCCATCGCGTCGCGGATCCAGCCGGCGGTCGCTTCGCTCCAAGGTAGTTTCTCGGTGACCATCGCGGCCGAGCCGGTGACGATGGCGCCGGCCACCTCGCCCGCCGCCGGCAGCGTTTCGCCGGCCGCCACGTCGACGATGCGCAGGCGCTCCGGGCGCAGTCCGGCGGCGAGGCGGAACCAGTGCGGAAAATCGCCGTGGCGCGCACGGATGCTGTCCGGCGCCCGGCCGGTACGGATGATCAGGACGGGTTTCATGCGGTGTCTCGGGGGAGGTTTGACGCGCTAGTGCGGATCATCGGCCAAGGCGTCGATCGGTGGCAACACGGTCAGCACTTCCTGCACCGTGGTCAGTCCGGCGGCGACCTGGTCGGCGGCGGAGATGCGCAGCGGGCGCATGCCCTCGTCCAACGCAGCCTGGCCGAAGCCGCTGAGGTCGAGTTCGGCCGAGATCATGCCGCGCAGATGCGGCGAGAGCTTCATCATCTCGTAGATGCCGGTGCGGCCCATGAAGCCGGTGTTGCGGCATTCCAGGCAGCCGACCGCCCGGTACACCTGCGCCGGCACCGGCATCGACCAGCCGCGGGTCAGCACGTTCCACGCCAGCGGGTCCTGGGTGGTGGCCTGCTTGCAATGCGGGCACAGCGTGCGCACCAGGCGTTGCGCCACCACGCCGGTGAGGGTGGACTGGATCAGGTAGTGCGGCACGCCGAGATCGAGCAGGCGGGTGACCGCGCTGGGCGCGTCGTTGGTGTGCAGCGTGGACAGCACCAGGTGTCCGGTGAGCGAGGCCTGCACCGCCATCTGCGCGGTTTCCAGGTCGCGGATCTCGCCGACCATGATGATGTCCGGGTCCTGCCGCAGCAGCGTGCGCACACCGGCGGCGAAATCGAGGTCGATCGCCGCGTGCACCTGCATCTGGTTGAACTCCGGCGAGACCATCTCGATCGGGTCCTCCACGGTGCACACGTTGAGTTCTGGCGTGGCCAGGTGCTTGAGTGTGGAATACAGCGTGGTGGTCTTGCCCGAGCCGGTGGGGCCGGTGACCAGCACGATGCCGTGCGGGCGCTCGACCATGTTGCGCCAGTTCTCCGCCTCGCTCGGCGAGAAACCCAGCTGGGCGAAATCCTTCACCACCAGATCCGGATCGAAGATGCGCATCACCACCTTCTCGCCGAAGGCGGTGGGCATGTTCGAGATGCGCAACTCCACCTCGCGCCCGGAGGCAGAGCGCGTCTTGATGCGGCCGTCCTGCGGCCGGCGCTTCTCGGCCACGTCCATGCGGGCGAGGATCTTGATGCGTGCGGTCACTGCGGTCATCACCGGCGCCGGCAACTCGAACACTTTCTGCATGACGCCGTCGATGCGGAAGCGGATGTAGCCGGTCTCGCGTCGTGGTTCCAGATGGATGTCCGAGGCGCGCTGCTCGAAGGCGTACTGCAGCAGCCAGTCGACGATGTGCACCACATGGCGATCGTCGGCGCCGACCTCGCCGCTCTTGCCCAGCTCCACCAACTGCTCGAAGTTGAGGATCGCCGAGGAGCTGTCGCTGCCGGTCTTGGCGTCCTGCGCCAGCTGGATCGAGCGCTGGACGCCGTAGAACTCCTGCTGGTAGCGGTTGATGTCGATCGGGCTGGCCACGACGCGTTTGATGTCCCGCCGCAGCATGTGGGCCAGGTCGGGCGCCCAGGCGTCGTCGAACGGTTCGCTGGTGGCGAACGTCACCTCGCCCACGGTCGCCGCGATCGGCAGGATGCGGTGCCGTTTCGCGTAGGCCAGGCTCACCACCTGGGTGACCGTGGCTGCGTTGATCTTCATCGGATCGATCTTGAGGTACGGCAAGCCGGCATGGCCGGCCAGCCACTCGGCCAGCGTCTCCAGGCTCAACGGCCGGCCGGGCTCGCGCTGGTTGATCAACTTGGCGTTGGCGATCACCACCAGCGGGTGCAGCTCCACCGTGCTGCGGCCGGCGCGCGCGCCCATGCGCACGTTCTTCGCATCCTCGGCGAGCGCGTAACCGTCGACCACCAGCGCGGCCAGCACCTCGTCCAGTTCGAGTCGGCCACGACGGCCGAGCAGCGAGGCAATTTGTGGCGATGCAGCCATCCGGCAAGTGTCCTGTGCGAGGCTCCGCCAGCCGGAAATTCCAGCCGCAAAGCGAGCTGCGGCTATACTAACGCGCTTTAACCCAGGTCACGGAAAGCCATGTCCGCGCGCACCTTCCAGGATGTGATCCAGACCCTCAACCGCTACTGGGCGGCGCAGGGTTGCGTACTGCTGCAGCCGCTGGACACCGAAGTGGGCGCCGGTACGTTCCATCCGGCCACCTTCCTGCGTGCGCTCGGCCCGGAGCCCTGGTCGGCCGCTTATGTGCAGCCGTCGCGTCGCCCCACCGACGGCCGCTACGGCGAAAACCCGAACCGCCTGCAGCACTACTACCAGTACCAGGTAGTGATGAAACCGAACCCGGAGAACATCCTGGAGTTGTACATCGGCTCGCTGAAGGAGCTCGGCCTCGACCCGCTGGTGCACGATCTGCGCTTCGTCGAGGACAACTGGGAATCACCCACGCTGGGTGCCTGGGGACTGGGTTGGGAGGTGTGGTTGAACGGCATGGAGGTCACCCAGTTCACCTACTTCCAGCAGGCCGGCGGCATCGAGTGCCGGCCGGTCACCGGCGAGATCACGTATGGCCTGGAGCGCCTGGCCATGTACCTGCAAAACGTGGATAGCGTTTTTGACCTGGTCTGGACTGACGGCCCGCGCGGCACCGTCACCTACGGCGATGTGTTCCACCAGAACGAAGTCGAGCAGAGCACCTACAACTTCGAGCACGCCAACGTGGCCGAGCTGCTGCGCTGGTTCGATGTCTGCGAGGGCGAGGCGAACAAGCTGGTGGCGGCCAACCTGCCGCTGCCCGCCTACGAGCAGGTGATGAAGGCCAGCCACACCTTCAACCTGCTCGATGCGCGCCGCGCGATCAGCGTCACCGAGCGCCAGCGCTACATCCTGCGCGTGCGCGCGTTGTCGCGTGCCGTCGCCGAGGCCTACGTGGCGCAACGCGAGAAGCTGGGCTTTCCCGGCCTCAAGCACGCTGGTGCCCACCAGGAGCAGGCCGCATGAACGCCGGCAAGTCGCTGTTGATCGAACTGGGCACCGAGGAACTGCCGCCGCGCGCACTGGACGAGCTGTCCGCCGCATTCCTGCGCGGCATCGTGGGCGGGCTGGCCGCGCGCGGCGTCAGCGCCGGGCTGGACCAGGCGGTGGCCTACGCCTCGCCGCGCCGGCTGGCGGCCTTCATCCCCGCGGTGGCGGCGGCGCAGCCGGCGCAATCCATCGAACGCCGCGGCCCCGCGGTGGCCGCCGCGCTCGACGCCGAAGGGCGGCCGTCGAAGGCCCTGCTCGGTTTCGCGCACTCATGCGGCGTCGACGTCGGCCAGCTGGAGAAGCTCGAAACCGACAAGGGCGCGTGGTTTGTCTGGCGTGCGGTCAGGCCGGGCCAGTCGCTGGCGGCCCTGCTGCCGGAGATCATCGACGAGGCGCTCAAGGCGCTGCCGATCCCGCGCCCGATGCGCTGGGCCGACCACGACTACAGTTTCGTGCGCCCGGTGCACTGGCTGGTGATCCTGCACGGCGCCGACATCGTCGACGGCCAAGTGCTGGGCCTGGCCAGCGGGCGCAAGTCGCGCGGCCACCGTTTCATGCATCCGCAACCGGTGCACGTGGCCGACGCCGATGGCTGGCTCGACGCGATGCGCGCCGCAAAGGTGCTGGCCGATCCGCGCGAGCGGCGTCAGCGCATCCACCAGCAGATCGAGCTCGCCGCGCAAGGCACCGGCGGCACGCCGCAACTGGATGACGCGCTGCTGGACGAGCTGGCCAACCTCACCGAATGGCCGGTGGCGATCGCCTGCACCTTCGAGCGCCGCTTCCTGGAAGTGCCTGCCGAGGCACTGGTCACCACCATGGTGGCGAACCAGAAATTCGTGCCGGTGTTCGACGCCGAGGGCAAGCTGACCGAACACTTCATCGGCATCGCCAACATCGAGAGCAAGGACCCGGTTGAGATCCGCCGTGGCTACGAACGGGTGATCCGGCCGCGTTTCGCTGACGCCAAGTTCTTCTGGGACGAGGACCTCAAGACGCCGCTGGCCAGCTACCAGGAGCAGCTGAAAAACGTCACCTACCAGCAGGCGCTGGGCAGCCAGTGGGACAAGAGCGTGCGCGTGGCCGAACTGGCGCGGGTGGTGGCCAACCGGATCGGCGTCGATGCGGCGCTGGCGACGCGCGCCGCCAGCCTGGCCAAGTGCGACCTGCTGACCCGCATGGTCGGTGAGTTTCCCGAGCTGCAGGGCGTGATGGGGCGCTATTACGCCGTCCATGACGGCGAACCGCCGGCGGTGGCCGAGGCGCTGGACAGCCACTACCAACCGCGCTTCGGTGGCGACCGCATCGCCGCGGACCCCCTGGGTCAGGTGCTGGCGGTGGCCGAGCGGCTCGATACCCTGGCCGGCATCTTCGCCATCGGCATGAAACCCGGTGGCAACAAGGACCCGTTCGCGCTGCGCCGCGCGGCGCTGGGCCTGGCGCGCACCCTGATCGAGGGCGGCCTGGAACTGGACCTGCGCGCGAGTTTCATCGAGGCGCTGGAGCAGTTGCCCGATGCCGCGCTGGCGGCCGGCCTCAAGCCCGGCAAGGACGGCAAGCCGCCGGCCCTGCAGGCGGGCGCGCGGCGTGCGATCCTGCTGGAGGAGCTGCTCGACTTCGTGCATGAGCGCCTGCGCGGCTACTACGCCGAACAGGGCTTCGAACACGGGGCCTTCGAAGCCGTGATGGCGGTGCAGCCGGCCAGCGTGGCCGACTTCGACCGGCGCCTGCGCGCGGTGGTGGAGTTTGGCCGCCGGCCCGAGGCGGCGAGCCTGGCCGCGGCCAACAAGCGCGTCGCCAACATCCTGCGCAAGCAGGCCGAGGAGGCCGGTGCGCCGCCGATCGGGCGGACGGTCGACCCGGCCTGTTTCGAGGCGGAGGCGGAGCGCGACCTGGCCGATGCGCTGGCCGCCGCGCGGCAGGACAGCGCCGCGGCCGAGGCCGCTGGCGATTACGCTGCCGTGCTGGCCCGCCTGGCACAACTGCAGGTGCCGGTGGATGCGTTCTTCGACAACGTGCTGGTGAACGCCGAAGACCCCGCCGTGCGGGCCAACCGCCTGGCGCTGCTCAATCAGTTGAAGAGCCAGTTCAGCACCGTGGCTGACATCGCCCTGCTCTGACGCCGAACCGCGGAACGGGCGAACGCCCACCCCGCGGGAGTGCGCCCGGATCTCAGGCCGTGGTGGAGGCCAGGCGATCCTTGCGCAGGCGCTGGGCAAGGTGGCGGTTGAACGCCATCATCGCGCCGGCGTCCACGTTGACGCCGCCCGGGCCGAGGATCTCGTACAGCTCGGTGAGCAGGTCGGTGTTCTCGGCCAGGCCCAGCGGGCTGCCGGCCAGTTCCAGTTCGGATTGCAGCATCTGCATCGCCGTGTTCAGGCGCTGCGGGTCCAACCCCTGCATCTGCGCGGACAACGGCAGACGAGTGACCGTACCGGATTTGGCGTGGACGCGTTGGGTGCGCACGACCTGGCTGCTGTGCTGGTCGTCCTGCATGGTCGGGGTCGGGTCGATCTGGATGCCGCCCTCGCCGGCCACCAGCCATACCAGCGAGATGCCCAGCGTGCGCGCCAGGGTGACGCAGCGTGCGCGCGAGGGGTCGGTATTGCCGTCTCGCCAGCTGCGCACCACGCCTTCGGAAAAGCCGCACATGCGGGCGATCTCGGTGGCGCTGCCGACGCGCTGGATCAGCAGCCGGATGCGGTCGGCGAAGGTGCCGCCGGAAACCTGGGGAGAGGACTTGCTCATGGGAGTGGCCGTGTCGGTAGGGTAGGAGACTGCACCGGGGCGCAAGATTTCGGGGACGATCGCCGCGGCGGGAAAACCGGGTCGTCCACGCAGCATTTTGCGCCCGCCGCCGGTGCCGTGCCAAGCCGTCGACCCCGAACCGGCGCCGGCAACCAGGTTGCGACCGCGCGAATGGCGGGGAGTTTCATGCCATGCCGATCTTTCGTCCGGTGCGCCGCAGCTGCTACCGTCGCCCGGTCGCCGCCGGCCGTGGTGGCGCCGGGGACCCATCACAGGACAAGGCATGAGCCAATTCGGATTGCTCGGCAAGCGGCGTTTCGCGCCGTTCTTCTGGACCCAGGCGCTGGGCGCCTTCAACGACAATGCGTTCCGCAATGCGCTGGTGATGCTGGTGGCGTTCCAGATGGGGCTGGACGACCGCACCGTGGGGCTCTACACCAACCTGGCGCCGGCACTGTTCATCATCCCGTTCTTCCTGTTTTCCGCCACCGCCGGCCAGCTGGCGGAGAAGTACGAGAAGAGCCGCATCATCCGCTACGTGAAGCTGTTCGAGATCGCGGCGATGACGCTGGCCGCGTACGGCTTCTACACCCACCACACCTCGCTGCTGCTGGTGGTGCTGTTCATGATGGGCATGCACTCGACCATGTTCGGGCCGATCAAGTACGCGATCCTGCCGCAGGCACTGAAGAACGAGGAACTGGTCGGCGGCAACGGCCTGGTCGAGATGGGCACGCAGATGGCGATGCTGGTGGGCATGATCGCCGGCAACTCGCTGATGCTGGTGGCCGGCGTGGGGCCCATGCTGGCCTCCGGCGCGACCATCGCGGTGGCGGTGGCCGGCTATCTGGCCAGCCGGCGCATTCCGGCCGCGCCGGCGACCGCGCCCGACCTGAAGTTCAACTGGAACCCGTTCAGCGAGACCGCCCGCGTGCTGGGCATCACCCGCGCCGATCGCGCGGTGTTCAACGCGGTGCTGGGCATCTCGTGGTTCTGGTTCTTCGGCACCGTGCTGATCGCGCAGTTGCCGATCTACACGCGCGAGACGCTGGGCGGCGACGGCTCGGTCAACACGCTGGTGCTGACCCTGTTCTCGATCGGCACCGGCGTCGGCGCGCTGCTGTGCGAGAAGCTGTCCGGCAAGCGGGTGGAGATCGGCCTGGTGCCGCTGGGCGCGTTCGGCCTCACCGTGTTCGGCATCGACCTGTACCTGGCCCGGCACGGGCTTGCGGCCACGCGCGGACTGGACTGGCTGGCGTTCCTGCACGGCGCCGGCAGCTGGCGCATCGTGCTCGACCTCACCGCGATCGGCGTGTTCGCCGGCTTTTACGTGGTGCCGCTGTTTGCCTTCGTGCAGTCGCGCACGCCGCGCGAGCGGCTGTCGCGGGTAATCGCCGGCAACAACATCATCAATGCCTTGCTGATCGTGCTGGCCGCGGTGTTCGGGCTGGTGCTGGGCCGGCTGGGCATGGACGCGGCCACCATCTTCCTGCTGGCCGCCCTGTTCAACGTGCTGGTGGCGGTGTACATCTTCACCCTGGTGCCCGAGTTCCTGATGCGCTTCATCACCTGGGTGCTGGTGAACACGCTGTACCGGGTGCGCGTCGACGGCATGCAGCATCTGCCCGAGGAAGGTCCGGCGCTGCTGGTGTGCAACCACGTCAGCTTCATGGACCCGCTGCTGCTGATGGCCAACCTGCGGCGGCCGGCGCGCTTCGTGATGTATTACCGGATCTTCCACACCCCGCTGCTGCGTTTCGTGTTCCGCACGGCCAAGGCGATTCCGATTGCCGGGCAAAAGGAAGATCCGGTCGTGCTGCAGCAGGCGTACGACGCGATCGACGCGGCGCTGGCCGACGGCGAGCTGGTATGCATCTTCCCCGAGGGCGGCCTGACCGGCGACGGCGAGATCGCGCCATTCCGGCCAGGGCTGGAGAAGATCCTGGCCCGGCGCCCGGTGCCGGTAGTGCCGCTGGCGCTGCGGGGGTTGTGGGGTAGCGTGTGGAGCCGGCGCGACACCCGGCTCGGCCGCCTGCGCCTGCCGCGGCGCTTCCGGGCGCGGGTGGAACTGGTCGTGGATGCGCCGGTGCCGCCGCAGGCGGCCAGCGCCGCATCGCTGGAAGCCAGGGTTCGCGAATTGCGCGGGGAGCTTGCCTGAGCGCGGCGGGGCAAGCGGCGGGCAGTGCCCGCCCTGCCTTGGCGTAGCTGGTCCAAGCCGGCCCCGCCCGCCGGCTTCAGCTCACCCAGCTGCCGATCACCAGCAAGGCGATCACGCTGAGCCAGGCCAGCAAGGCGCGCAGCAAGGCGCCGCGCAGGCGTCGCAGCTCGTCCAGCGGATCGCTGTGCTCCTCGGCATAGCCGTCGCCGGCCTCGACGTCGATACGCACGTCGGCTTGCGCCGCGGCGCCGAGAAAGCCGGGGCCGCGCTGATACCAGCTGGTCGGCGTGGCCTGGATGTGCCAGCGCCGCCACGCCTCGATCACCGCATCCCAGTGGCCGACCACGGCCAGGGTGAAGGTCAGCACCTGGGCCGGCAACCAGTCCAGCGCGTTGGCCAGGTAGTGGGCGGCATGCTGGCTGTCGCCGTCGAGCGCCAGCGAGTCGTCGCGCCCCAGCGTCTGCGCCAGCCGGTACAGCAGCGCGCCGACCGGGCCGAGCAGGAAAAACCACAGCAGCACCGCGAAGCGTCGGCGCAACGCTGCATAGACGATCGCCTCGCCCAGCGCCGGGGCGTGCCAGCGCACCGGGCGCCCGTCGTCGGACAGCCGTTGCGCCGCCGCCTCGCGGCTGACGTCGTCGGGCGCGGCGAGGATCGCCTCCAGGTCACGCTCGAACTCGCGTGGACCGAAGCAGTAGATCAGCACCACCACGGCGAACAGCAGCGGCAGCAACTCGCCCAGTACGGTGTGCCCGAACAGCCACACCAGCAGTGCGCACAGCAGCAGCGGCGGGGCCAGCGCCAGCACCACGCGGCCGGCGCCACTGGTGTCGGACAACTGCGCCACCCAGCGCCGGAACAGGCCGTCGCGGCGCCAGCTGGCCAGTTGCGGCGAGACATGCAGCAGGCCAAGGGCGATCAGGGCAACGAGCAGACGGATGGCCATGGTGACGCACTCCCGGACAATGGCCGCATTGTAACGAGCGCGTGTGCAGCCCGCTGGCGCTCGCCGCTCAGCCGGGCCCGCAGTGGTAGCGCTCGGCGGTGCGTTCGACGTCGGTGGAGCTGATGTGCCGGGCCAACTGCTCGGCCGGCGTCATGCCGCGCCAGACCTCCACGTCCATGCAGTGCGGGTCGACCACGCCGAACAACGCCTGCACCATGCGCACGGCGCCGCCGACGCCCTGCATGCGCGGGTCGACCATGCGGAAACCCTCCACGATCGGCGTCGAGGAGCCGGGCAGGCGGACCGGGCGCGGCATGGACATCCCGCCGCGCAGAAGATTGCCGCCGGCGACGTAACCGGGTACGTCGGCTTTGGTGGTGATCGCGCTGCGCTCGCGCGCCGGTGACGTCGCCGGCAGCGGTGTGGGCTTCGGTGACGTGACGATGCCTCGGGGCGGCGGAGGGTGCCGTACCGAAGGACGCTGCGATGGCCGCCTGGGCGGTGCGGCCGTGGCTACCACCGTCAGCAACCGGAGGGTGAGCGGCGTCGATGGCGGATGGCGCCAGAGTGCGGCGGGCCGCCAGACGCGCGGGCTGGCATGGAAACACACCAGCCATGCCGCCAGATGCACGCCGATCACCGCCACGTGGATGGCGACGCGCCCGCTCGATGCGCGCATCGCTGCCGGAAAGCGGTGAGTCGGGTGCATGGGAGAGGTCCATCCGTGGCCGGGTACCCGGACAACGACCCGCGCGCCGCGATGGAGTTCCGCCGGAAGGGATCAGGCGACGGGTGCGACGGCGGTCAACGCGTCCAGGTCCAGTCCGGCGCGCCCGTGCAGCCAGTGCGCCAGCAGCCGGTAGGACACCGACAAGCGTGTGGACGGCAGGAAGCTGCCGTCGGCGATGCCGTCGACGATCTGCTGTGGGGTGAACCAGCGCGCATCCTCCAGTTCGAGGTCGCGCATGCGGATCTCGCGCGATACCGCGGTGGCGATGAAGCCGACCATCAGTGACGCCGGCATCGGCCACGGCTGCGAGGAGTGGTAGCGCACCTCGTCCACGATCACGCCCGATTCCTCGGCCACCTCGCGGCGCACGGCATCTTCCAGCGCCTCGCCCGGCTCGACGAAGCCGGCCAGGGTGGAATAGCGGTGCGGCGGCCAGCCGGGCTGGCGGCCCAGCAGGCAGGCGCCGTCGTGCTCCACCAGCATGATTACCGCCGCATCGGTGCGCGGGAAATGCAGTCGCGCGCAATCGGGGTTGCGGCATTGCGCCCGATGCCCGGCGGCCACCAGCTGCAACGGCCCGCCGCAGTACGCGCAGAACTGCGTCTCGCGTTGCCAGTGCGACAGCCCCTTGGCATAGGCGAACAGGCCGGCCTCGTCCGCAGGCAGCAACAGGCCGGCGCTGCGCAGGCTCATGCGACGTGCGTCCAGCGCGGTTTCCAGCGCGTCGCCCTGCTCGCGATCGCTCACTACCAGCAGGAAGTGCGGCCGCTCGTGCGCGATGCCGAGCAAGCTGGCACGCGTGTCGGCCAGCCATTGCGTACGTTCGGCGGCGGTGAGCCAGCGCAGCGCGTCGTCGTCGCGGCGGAGATAGGCCTCGCCGGTGGCATCCAGCAGCAGGTAGCGAGCCGTGTCGGCGCGTGCCTGCGCGGCCACCCACGTCGCCTCGTCGCGATGCTCAGCCATGCGGTCGAGCACCAGGCTCAGGCCGGCGAAGGTGTTGGGGCGCGGCAGCCTGGCCTGGTCCATGGCGAGGAGGTCAGGCGGTGAAGGAGGAGCCGCAGCCGCAGGTGGTCTTCGCGTTCGGATTGCTGATCACGAACTGCGCGCCGCTGAGGTTCTCGGCGTAGTCGATCTGTGCGCCGGTGAGGTACTGCAGCGACAGCGGATCGCACAGCAGCGTGACGCCCTCGCGCTCGACCGCCAGATCGTCCTCGGCCTGTGCCTCGTCGAAGGTGAAGCCGTACTGGAACCCCGAGCAGCCGCCACCGGAGATATACACGCGCAGCTTCAGCTGCGGATTGCCTTCCTCGGCAATCAGCTCATGCACCTTGTGCGCGGCGGCCGCGGTGAACTCCAGCGGAGTGCCGCCGCTGCGGTAATCGGGGATTGCGACGATGGTTTCCATGGTGATCTGAATGGGGATGAAGGCGGACAGATGCAAGCATAGCGCGTCAGGCCGGCAAGGCTTCCTCGTCGCTGCCGGTGGCGTCGGTCGCCGGCGCCGCCAGCGCGCGCTGCGCCGGCTCGGCCTGGCGCGCCATGTGCCCGTTGACCTGGGCGCCGGCAGCCATTTCCAGCGTGTGGTAGCGCAGGTCGCCGTCGATGCGCGCCAGCGGCGCCAGCTCCAGCCGCACGCTGATGTACACGTCGCCGGTGATGTGCCCGTTGATCACCGCCTGCGGCACGCGCACCTCGCCCTCCACCTCGCCATGCTCGCTCAGAGTGAACATGGCATCGTCGCCCTCGGCCAGCACGGTGCCTTCGATGCGTCCGTCCAGGTGCAAGGCGCCGCTGAAGCGCAAGTCGCCGCGGATCACCGTGCCGCGGGCGATCAGGCTGGTTTCGGAACTGCCGCGGTTGCGGTCGCTGCGTCTACGGTTGAGCATCTCGGTCTCCCTCGGCGGTGGTGATGTTGCCGGACAAGGCGGCGCTCCACGCCACGGTGCGGCTGAAGGTCTCGCCGCTGGCCGGATCGACGCGGATGCGCAGCCGTGTCGGCCGGAAATCCGCGGGCAGCACGATCGTGCCCTGCAACTGCTGGAAATAGGTGAAGCGGAACGGCAGGCCGTCCTTCTGCGCGCCGTCGCCCAGCGCCGGCCAGTCCAGCGTCACGACCTTGTCCTTGCGCATGCCCTCCACGCTGACCGTGGCATGGCCGTTGACCTCGGCGCCGCGCTTGGCGTTCTGGGTCAGGCTGAGGATCAGCGTCCAGCCGCGCGAACCGGCGATCGGCTGCAGCTTCACCTCCTGCAGCTTGAGGCCCTGGCGCTGATCGTTGCCGGCGACCAGGCGCGAATAGAACCCGAGGTCCGAACGCAGCGCACTCAACTCCTTCTCGCGCTGCGCGAGAGTGCCGCGCAAGGCGCTGGTGGCCACCTCGTTGACCTGGCCAGCGCGCTGCAGGTTCGCCACCTGCTGCTTGAGATCGTCGACCTCTGCCAGCAGCGCACGCTGCTGCTTGTGGTCGACTACTGCCGGCGTGCCGCGCACGCCCAGCACATGCACCGCCGCGCCCACCGCCAGCAGGCTGGCCAACCACGCCAAACCCCACCCCAGGCGGCGCCAGCGATGGCCGACGTCGTCGTGCCTGCGCACCACGAGACGCGGAGGTGGTCGTGAACCCATGGGAGGACGTTCCCGGAAAACCCGAGGTATAGCCCGGGCGTGACGAAAGCGTCAAGGAACGGGCGCACGCCCGCGCGGATGCGCCGTGGCGGCGTGCGCGCTGCGCGACCGGCGTCAGCTCTGCATCTTGCTCTGCAGATAGCGTTCCGCGCCGATGTCCTTGATCAGGTTGAACTGGGTTTCCAGCCAGTCGATGTGTTCTTCCTCGTCATGCAGGATGTGCTTGAACAGATCGCGGCTGATGTAGTCGGCGATGCCTTCGCTGTAGGCGATCGCCTCGCGCAGGTCGACGGTGGCGGCCAGCTCCAGGTCCAGGTCGCCCTGCAGAGCTTCCACCGGATGCTCGCCGATGCGCAGCTTGCCCAGCCGCTGCAGATTGGGCAGCCCGTCGAGGAACAGGATGCGCTCGATCAGCCGATCGGCGTGTTTCATCTCGTCGATCGACTCCTTGTATTCGTGCTCGGCCAGCTCGGTGTAGCCCCAGTTCTTGTACATCCGGGCATGCAGAAAATACTGGTTGATCGCGGTCAGCTCGTTGTAGAGCACCTTGTTGAGAAACTCGATGACCTTGGCATCACCCTTCATGGCCTTTCCTCCATCGCGACGGACCCACGGACTATACAAACTCCGCGACGGTCAGGACGGAAATGAGAATGCCAATGGTTTGCCGCCGGGCGCGAAGCCCGAGGTCGGCTCAGGCGGCGACGAGCGGAAGCTGGCAGAGCACCTGCCGGCGAGCCTGCTCGAAGGTGGCGCGGGCTTCGTCGCCGCAGCAGCCGCAACAGTCCGAACAGCCGGTGCGCGCCTGCAATTCGGCAAACGTCTGCACGCCATCGGCCGCTTCGCGGCGGATGTCGTGGTCGGTGACGGCATTGCACATGCAGACGTACATGACGCATATGAGAACGCGAATGCGAACGATTGTCAACAATCGACTGGGCGGGGCGGTCGTCCGTTCAGCGCGTCGGTCTTGCCCGCCTCGTGGGCCCTCCGCTCACGGCTTGATCGCGGTCACCACGCCGCCGATGGAATACACGCGGACCCCGGCCGTGGGGAATACGTACAGCCGCAACGCCACGCCGTCGGCCTGACTCACCACGATCTGGTCCACCTCGCCAAAGCGGGCCAGCATGGTGCACTGGCGGAAGGCCTCATCGCTCATGCCCACCGTGGGCAGCTTCGCCAGTTCGCCGCCGCAGTACTGCTCCTGTTGTTCGATCACCTGGCCAAGCTTTGCGGCCGATACCGCATTGCCGTGTTCGGCCTGTGCCTGCATGCGCGCGGTGATCGCCCGGTCGCGCAACTCGCGCGCCATGCGGGACAGGCGCGGTTCCGGCTTGAACAAGCCGTGCATCTTCGACACCGGCGCCACCCGCGGCGGCTGCGTCTCGGGCAGGGTTCGCTGGATCATGCCCACGCCCAGCGCCTGCAACCGGTCGAGTTCGCGCTCCAGTGCCCGCTCGTCGTAAGCAGGCGGGGGCGGCACGGTCGATGATGCAGGCGCAGCCGGGACCGCGCCGTCGCAGGGATGGTCCTGGAACACGTCGCCCCGGCACTTGTAGACCGCGTCGTCCGCGCGGGCGGAAAACACGCCTGTCGCCGCCAGCAGCAGCGTGATCGTCCATCGAACCGTGGGCGTCATCCGATCACTCCCGTGCCTGGCTTGCGGGTTTGTCGCACTGCGTCGATGGCTTCGCCTGGATGCGCTCGAAACGGGTTGGTGCGCCATCGGTTTCGATCACCTGGAAGCGGCCGTCGCTTGCCTCCAGCATTGCGTTGACGTCGATCACGCCACTCCCGTCGGGCTGCCACACGATCTTGTCAGCCTGCACTTTCCAGCGGCCGGTAAAGCCGGCGGTCGAGCGCCGGTCGAACGCGCTGGGGGTCATCACGTAGCGACCGTCGTCGCGCAATTCGATGCGCCGCATGATGCTTTTGTGCGTGGACGACCACAGGCCGATGAGCCCGCATGGCCGTTGGCTCGGCGTCATCATCACCTTGGCGGTCTCGCGTGCGGCCACGCCCATGCGTTCCCAGTCGGCCTTGGGCACGCGGTGCACGCAGGTCGACAGCGACAGCACCCACGGCATCAGCACGATGGCCAGCCCGCCATACACCAGCAACCGGGCGGCCAGCGAATAGCCGCCGCGCAAGCGCGGCCAGGCGACGCGGCGCAACAGTCGATAGGCCAGCCACGAACCCAGGCAGGCGAGGATGACCCACTTGACGTTGCCGATGCCGTCCCAGCTGAAGTGCTGCTGTCCACGCGGCGCCGCTGCCTTCGCCACGGGCGCAGCAGCCGTGGGTGGCGGCGCGATCGGCTTCATCGCGACGGTGGGCGAGATGTAGAGATCGCCCGGCGGTGGCGGGGCAAAGCCGCGGCAGCTTGCCTGGCGATGGAAAAAGCCGGCGCCCGCTGCCAGCGTGTCGCGGCCCGGCCCCGCCACCACCACGGTGCCGTCATCGAGGACCGCCATAACGTGGCTGGTGCTGCCGAAGCCAGGGTCGGACAGCGCGAACACCCGCGCATCCGCCGGCCGATACAGCGCCACCGGATACGTCGAGATGGCGCAGCCATCAGGCAGGCGCTGCGCGTCGGCGCCCATCTGGCGCCCCATCAACACGTAATCCCACCAGCCGGTGCCGGCGTTCCACAGCATTGCGGTGGCCCGCCAACCATCGGCGTGCACGAAGCGGGCGCCAGCGTCGTTGATCTCGAAGCTTTCGCGTCCTGTCGGGTCGGTGATGGTGGCTAGCGGCTGCTGGCCGTGCACCGGCGCGCCGTAGGTGATCCCCTTGTCGTGCCAGTCGACGCGCCAGATCGTCCAGCGCGCCGTGCGCTCGTTCAGCACCGCGGCCTCGTGCATGTTGACCAGGGCAAACGCGCGCCGGTCCGGCAACAGGCCCAGTTGCGGCCGTGAATCGGCCAGGTATTGCAAGGTCGCGCCGCCGCAGCCGGACCAGCGGTTGATGGGAGCCGACCAGCGGTGACACTGCAACTCGTGCCGCGATTTCATCGTTACATACAGGACATCCCCCGACCGCAGCGCCAAGGCCGCGGGGTGTCCCGCCGAGTCCGCCTCCAGCGGGCCGGTGCTGCTCCAGCGATCGGTGCGCGCGTTCCAGATGCGCGCCACCGGCAGCCCGCGAAAATCGTCGGCGAGGTAGCCCAACATAATCACGCGATGCCCGGGCAGCGCGGCGATCGCGGGCGTCGATCGCCAAGCGGGCACGTCCGCAGCCGGTGTCTCGGGTGACCAGCGCAACACCCCGTTGGCGGTGAAGATCAACGCACTGCCATCGGATCGCGCCACCATGCCGAGCGGCTGCGGCGCGTCGTTGCCCACGCTGGGAGAAGTGGTTCCGGCAAGTTGCCAACCTTGCGAATGCGGATCCCACAACCACGCCCACGGCGAGGATTGTCCCTGGACCGGCTGCAGCCAGGTGCCGCCGGCGACCAGTACGGCACCGGAGGCCAGCCGGACCGCAGCGTGGCCGTACAGCCCCACCGGGAGCTCCGCGCCCTCGCTCCATGTGCCGCTGCGCGGATCCCATAGCTCCACCGAACGCAGCGGCCGGCCATCCTCGCCCATGCCGCCGGCCACCAGTACGCGGCCATCGGCGAGCAGGGTGGCGGTGTGCGCGTAGCGTGCCACGTGCATCGGTGGCAGCGTTCGCCAGGCCTGTCCGCGGGCGTCGAGCAGTTCGGCCGAAGTCAGCGGATGATTGGTGTCATCAAGGCCACCGAGCACCAGCACGCTGCCGTCGGACAGCGCCGTCGCGCTGTGCTTGGCCCGCGCGGCGGCCATCCTCGGTGCGGCAACCAGCTTGCCGCCTGCATAGCGCACCACGCTGGCAAGCACGCCGCTGCCATCGTGCGGCAACTGCGGATCGCTTTCGCCGCCGATCAGCAGCACGCTGCCATCGGGCATCCGCGTGGCGGTATGGAAGATGCGCGTCTGCGCCAACGCGGGCGCCGATTGCCACTGTCGTTTGAGCGGATCCCAGATCGACATGCCTGCATACGGCGGATACGGCGCCGAATCGTTCAAGGCCTGCGCCACGTCGCACAGGCCGCCGGCGATCAGCAGCCGGCCGTCGGCCAGCACGGTGCTGGTGTGCAGGTAGACATGGCCGTCCGGACACTGCGGCGCGCGCGGTACGCGCACCCAGCCCCCGGCGGCGGGATCGTAGAGCTTGGGCGAAGGGTCCGGCCCGCTTTCCATGCCGTGACGCAGGCGCAAGGCGTCGTTCTGGTCCTGTTCGGCGCGCCACTCGTTGGCGGACATGCCGTAGCCGTAGGCAAGGACGCTGCCGTCAGACAGCACGTCCACCGTGCCTCCGCGCAGCGGTGTCAGGTAACCGCCAAACGGTTGCAGGTGGCCCGCCGTGGGATGCCATTGCGCGGACACTGGGCCTGCGCCGAGCACGCCGGCGAGGAGCAGCATCAGAAAGGCGAACCGGCCCATCACGGAGGGCAGCCCTGCAGGCGGGCGCGATCGCCGTACCAGCGCAGATCCGAAAGAGACTTGCGGCGCCGCGCTTCGATGGCGCGCCAGCCGTCGCCGGCGTCATCCGCGCTTGCCACCAGCGCGGCGGCGGCCGCGTCGTAGGCGCGCTTGCTGTCCGCCAGATGTTCGCGCAAACCGTGGCAGGTTTCCGCGAGCGCGGCGTGCGGGGTCGACCCATGGGACGCACAGGGTTGATCGCTGAAGAGCGGATGGTCAGGCGTGCCGCAGCGATGGATCGCCTTGGGCGAGTCGCCCGTGGGGGCCATGGCGGCGCGGGTCGTCGCCAACGACAGGTAGCGCTGGTAATCGGCATACTGCAGGAGGTATTCGTGGCGATAGGGCTGTGGCGACATCTCCTCGATGCCGGCGCGATCGGTTGCCAGTTGTTCGATCGTGACCGCCGTGAGCGCGTGGCCCGTGCGCAAGGTGTCGATCGCCAACGACAATCGCTGCAGCGCGGCTGCGATCTGCTCGCCCTGCAGGCTATCCTCGAACCCTTTGCAATCGAGCAACATGGGGCCGCGGCCTTCGTCTTCGGTCACCGCGATGCCCCTGTAGTTTCCGTACGCCAGCATCTCCGCCTCGACCGCGTCGAAGTGAGCGTTGACCTGGGCGCGGCACTCCTCGCCGTTGCGCGCGTCGCGCGGGCCGATGGCGCGGGCGCCGCCGACACTGGCGATCAGCAGTACGCCCGCCGCCATCCACCGATGGGCGACGCGAAGCCTGGCTTGGGTACCCATCCCCTTTTTCCTTCCCCTGGAATCGCCGCACTATACGACAGCGCGTGCGGCGGCGAACGCGGGATGGGCGTTGCGCAGCGCGACGGGAAGGAGGCCGGGATCAGGCTGCCGCGCGTCCGGTGCGCGGGCCCCCGACGGGTGTGTCGGCGTCTTCGCGTGGCGGCGTGGTGCCGATCTCCATGCCGAACAAATCCTCCACCAGCGGCGCGAAGTGGCGCAGTGCCCGCGCGTACACGTCGCGCTTGAAATTCACCACGTGCGCGGCCGGGTACCAGAAGTCGACCCAGCGCCAGATGTCGAACTCCGGCTTCTCGTTGGCATCGAGCTTCAGCGCCTCCTCGCCGCCGACCAGCTTCAGCAGGAACCACACCTGCTTCTGGCCGATGCAGGTCGGGCGCTGGTGCCGGCGCACGTAGCGCTCGGGCAGGCGATAACGCAGCCAGCCGTGGGTGGCGCTGATCACTTCCACGTGGTGTGCCGCCAGGCCGGTTTCCTCCTCCAGCTCGCGGTACATCGCCTCCAGCGGGGTTTCGTCGGTGCGCATGCCGCCCTGCGGGAACTGCCAGCCGTCACGATTGACCCGGCGCGCCCAGAACAGCTGGCCGTCTGCATTGAGCAGCACGATCCCCACGTTCGGACGGTAGCCATCTACATCAATCATGCGTCGCCTCCCGGGGCTTGGCCCCGCGAACCGGCGGCAAAAGGGCCGCGCGATCCTGCCCCGATTCAACCACAGCCCGCAAAGCAGCGGCAAGCTCGCCGACTTGAACGAACGCGCCACGCCCACTACACTTCCGCGCCCCGCCGGCGATCGCCCCGCGGCGGCTTCCCAATGGCTATGTAGCTCAGCTGGTTAGAGCACAGCACTCATAATGCTGGGGTCGGTGGTTCGAGTCCACCCATAGCCACCAAACGTGTCGCGCGTGTCTGTCCCGCCGACGTGTCCATCCGCGCGGACGTCGCCATGCACATCTTCAAGGTGTTTCAGCTCGAAGCAGCCCACCGCCTGCCGCACGTGCCGGAAGGCCACAAATGCGCGCGGCTGCACGGGCATTCGTTCCGCGTCGAGATTCATGTTTCCGGCGAGCCGGACCCGCGGCTCGGCTGGGTGATGGACTTTGCCGAGCTGAAGACGACCTTCCAGCCGCTGTATGACCAGCTCGACCACCACTATCTCAACGACATCGAGGGGCTGGAGAACCCGACCAGCGAGATGCTGGCGCGCTGGATCTGGCAGCGGCTGGAGCCGCGGCTGGCGGGGCTGGACAAGGTGGTGGTGCACGAGACCTGCACGTCGGGGGCGAGCTGCAGCCGGGTCGATTTCTGACGCGTTGCGTTATGCGAATGACTTTCGCAAGTAAGCGTTTACGCTGAACATTTGTCGACTGGTCTGGCGATTTCCTGAAATTCATGTTGCAACGCAACAGAAGCTTTGCTAGAGTGGCTGCCACTACCCCATCCTCCACGAGGAACGAGCCATGACCCAGCAATTCAACAACCAGCTTTTTGCGTTCACCAAGCAGTTCACCGACAGCGCGTTCAAGGCGCATTCGCTGGCCCTGAAGGGCCTGGAGAAAGTTGCCGAGCTGCAGCTCAAGGCGCTCGAGGAGCAGACCAAGGTTTCCGCCGAGTTCGTCACCGAGGTGATGGAGGCCCGTGACATCGACGGCCTGCGCGGCCTGTGGGAGAAGGGCAGCAGCCTGAGCCGCGAGAACGCCGAGCGCGCCGTGGCGGTGTCGCAGGAAGTGCTGGCGATCACCCAGAAGACCGCCGAGTCGCTGAACGCGTTGGTGCAGGAGCAGCGCCAGGCGGCGAACGACGCGGTAGCCGCGCCGGTCGCCGGCAAGAAGGCCGCCGCCAAGTAATCACGGCGGTCAACGGCTGCAACACCCCCGGGAAGGCCGGACAAGGATGTCCGGCCTTCTTTTGTGCGCAGGATCCTGCGGTTGCGGCGGATCGTCGCAGGTGCCACGCGGGTACGCGTCCGTGCGTGCAGCGCGGGGGTTCGCCGGGTTTGCGGCTTGTCCGGGCAATCGGCGCACTGATATACTTTTACGGATTCGGATCGTGGCGGGTGACTGGATCGGTGCCGCCTGACAAGGGCCGCGCGGAGACGTCACTTGCTCAACAACCTGGCCTCGGGTCGGCGCATCGCCTTGCGCATCGTGCTGCTGCAGTTCGCAGTGGCTCTGCTGGTGGGCGGCACCTTCCTTGTGCTGGGGCGTCGTGAAGCGGCATCGGCCGCGGCAGGCGCGGTGGTGGTGGCACTGGGCACCGCGGTGATGTCGGCGCGGATGTTCAGCGGCATTGGCGGCGCGGGTCTGGCGCTGGGTCGGCTGCTGGCGGGCATGCTCCTGAAATGGGTCGTGATCGTCGGAGGGCTGGTCGTGATCCTGTTCCAATTCAAGTTGCCGCCACTGGCCGCCATCACGGGGTTGGTGGCTGCCTACGCGGTCTATCTGCTGGCGTTCAGATTCAAGGGTTGAAGCATGGCAAGCGAGTCGGGCGGGCTTACTGAATACATCCAGCACCACCTGCAGCATCTTGTTCCGCATGCGAGCAAGGAAGGCTTCTGGGCGGTGCATCTCGACTCGGTCACCGTGTCGCTGGCGCTCGGCGTGCTGTTCTGCCTGTGGTTCTGGCTGAAGGCGCGCAAGGCCACCGCCGGCGTGCCGGGCAAGGGTCAGGCGTTCGTCGAAATCATCCTGGAGTTCGTCGACGGCCAGGTCAAGGACGTGTTCCACGGCGACCGCCGCGTGCTGGGCCCGCTGGCGCTGACCGTGTTCGTCTGGGTGTTCCTGATGAACGCGATGGATCTGCTGCCGGTGGACCTGCTGCCGTGGATCACCGAGAAATTCGGCGTCGGCCACTTCCGCGCCGTACCGACCGCCGACATCAACATGACCTTCGCGATGTCGCTGACGGTGTTCGTGCTGATCATCTTCTACAGCTTCAAGGCCAAGGGCGCCGGCGGCTACATGCGCGAGCTGTTCACCGCGCCGTTCGGCTCCAGTCCGTTGCTGTGGCTGCCCAACTTCCTGCTCAACGTGGTCGAGCTGCTGTCCAAACCGGTGAGCCTGGCGATGCGACTGTTCGGCAACATGTACGCCGGCGAGCTGGTGTTCATGCTGATCGCCGGCCTGTTCAGTGCCGGCGCGGGCCTGGCCGGCTGGGCCCTGTACGGCGCAGGCATCATCGGCTACACGGTGTGGGGCATCTTCCACATCCTGATCATCTCGATCCAGGCCTTCATCTTCATGGTGCTGACGATCGTGTACATCTCGATGGCGCACGATCACCACTGATTGGCTGTTGTCGAATCCTTCGTTTCATCCGTTTTTGCCATTCCCAGTTTGCTTTTCTCAGGAGACCGTCGTGGAACTCATCACTCAAATTGCTCAAGTGCAGTCCTTCACCGCCATCGCGCTGGGCCTGATCATCGGCCTCGGTGCGCTCGGTGCCTGTATCGGTATCGGCGTCATGGGCTCGAAGTTCCTCGAAGCGGCTGCACGCCAGCCGGAACTGGTGCCGCTGCTGCAGGGCCGCATGTTCCTGCTCGCCGGCCTGATCGACGCGGCGTTCCTGATCGGCGTGGCGCTGGCGATGTATTTCGCCGTGGCCAACCCGCTGCTGTCCAAGCTTGCCGGTGCCTGAGTCACGTGGCGGCGCACAGCGCCGCCGTTTCGACCCGGGCGTCCTGACGCCCGGGTTCGGTTCAACCCGTATTTGCAGGTAACGCAGCGATGGATTTCAACGCGACCTTGATTGGCGAAATGATTTCGTTCGCCATCCTGATCTGGTTCTGTGTGCACTTCATCTGGCCGTATCTCAACAAGGCCATCGAAGAGCGCCAGCTCAAGATCGCCGAAGGCCTGAATGCGGCCGAGCGCGCGCACGCCGACCTGAAGGCTGCCGACTCCAAGGTGCAGGCCGAGATCAAGCAGGCCCGCCTGCAAGCCTCGGAGATCATCGACAAGGCCCAGCAGCAGGCCAACCAGATCATCGAAAAGGCCCGTGGCGAGGCCGTCAGCGAAATCAACCGCCTGAAGGCTTCGGCGCAGGACGACATCGCCTCGATGGCCCAGCGCGCGCGCGACGAGCTGCGCGAGCAGGTCGGTGCGCTGGCCGTGGCCGGCGCCAGCAGGATCGTGCAGCGCGAGGTCGATGCGTCGACGCACAAGGCCTTGCTCGACCAGCTCGCGGCCGAGATCTGATCGATGGCCCAGGCAATCACCCTCGCCCGTCCCTACGCCCGCGCCGCGTTCGAAGTGGCGCATGCCGCCGGCACGCTGGACGCGTGGTCGCAGGCGCTGGCGTTCGCCGCCGCGGTCGCGGCCGATCCGCGCGTGGCCGGTCTCGGCAACGATCCGCGGGTGGTGCCCGCGCAGCTCGTCGCGCTGCATCTGCCGGCCGGCATCGCCGCCGATGCGCCATTCGGCCAGTTCCTCGCCGAAATGGCCGAGCAGCGACGCCTTGCGTTGCTGCCGGAGGTGGCCGAGCTGTACGAGACGTTCAAGCGCGAATCCGAGTCGCAGCTGCTGGTCAAGGTGACCAGCGCGATGGCGCTGGACGCAGCGCAGACCGAGCAGCTCAAGGCTTCGCTGAAGCGCCGTTTCAAGCGCGAGATCGAACTGGATACCCAGGTCGATGCCTCGCTGCTGGCCGGTGCGGTGATCGACACCGGCAGCGAAGTGATCGACGGCTCCGCGCGCGGCAGGCTGGCCAAGCTGACTGGCGCATTGAGCCAGTAGTTTCACGCGAAGCCAGCTTCGCGAAAGGCAATACCGGCAGTTCGGGCCGGACAGTTTGGTTTCACGCGAAGTCCATTTTCGCGACGAGCAAAACCCGACCCTCCATGGTCGGACAGATTGGTTTCACGCGAGATCCATCTCGCGAAGAGCAAGGCCGGCCATCCGGGCCGGGCTGTTCAACAAGAGCTTTTCATTTCCGGGATAGATGACCATGTCCAGCACCACACTGAATCCGTCCGAGATCAGCGAACTGATCAAGAGCCGCATCGAGCAGTTCAAGCTCGGCGCCGAGGCACGCAACGAGGGCACGATCATCAGCGTGTCCGACGGCATCGTGCGCATCCACGGCCTGGCCGACGCGATGCAGGGCGAAATGATCGAGCTGCCGGGCAATGCGTTTGCGCTGGCGCTGAACCTCGAGCGCGACTCCGTCGGCGCGGTGGTGCTGGGCGACTACCAGCACCTGCGCGAGGGCGACACCGCCAAGACCACCGGCCGCATCCTCGAAGTGCCGATCGGCCCGGAGCTGCTCGGCCGCGTGGTCGATGCGCTGGGCAATCCGATCGACGGCAAGGGCCCGCTGAACGCCAAGCTCACCGCGCCGGTCGAGAAGGTCGCGCCGGGCGTGATCTGGCGCAAGTCGGTCGACCAGCCGCTGCAGACCGGCTACAAGTCGGTCGACGCGATGATCCCGGTCGGTCGCGGCCAGCGCGAGCTGATCATCGGCGACCGCCAGACCGGCAAGACCGCGCTGGCGATCGACGCGATCATCGCCCAGCGCGATTCGGGCATCAAATGCATTTACGTGGCGATCGGCCAGAAGCGTTCGTCGATCGCCAACGTGGTGCGCAAGCTGGAAGAGAACGGCGCCCTGGCCAATACCATCGTGGTGGTCGCCTCGGCCTCCGAGTCGGCCGCGCTGCAGTACGTGGCGCCGTATTCCGGTTGCGCGATGGGCGAGTACTTCCGCGATCGCGGACAGGATGCCCTGATCGTCTACGACGATCTGTCCAAGCAGGCCGTGGCCTATCGCCAGATCTCGCTGCTGCTGAAGCGCCCGCCGGGCCGCGAGGCGTATCCGGGCGACGTGTTCTATCTCCACTCGCGTCTGCTTGAGCGCGCCTCGCGCGTGTCCGAGGCCTATGTCGAGAAGTTCACCAACGGCGAGGTCAAGGGCAAGACCGGCTCGCTGACTGCGCTGCCGATCATCGAGACCCAGGGCGGCGACGTCTCCGCATTCGTGCCGACCAACGTGATCTCGATCACCGACGGCCAGATCTTCCTGGAAACCGACCTGTTCAACGCCGGCATCCGCCCGGCCGTCAACGCCGGCATCTCGGTGTCGCGCGTGGGCGGTTCGGCGCAGACCAAGATCGTCAAGAAGCTCTCCGGCGGCGTCAAGCTGGCGCTGGCGCAGTTCCGCGAGCTGGCCGCGTTCGCGCAGTTTGCCTCGGACCTGGACCCGGCCACCCGCGCCCAGCTTGATCGCGGCCAGCGCGTCACCGAGCTGATGAAGCAGAAGCAGTATTCGCCGCTGTCGATCGCCGAGCTGGCGCTGTCGGTCTACGCCGCCGAGAAGGGCTACCTCGACGACCTGCCGGTGAACAAGGTGCTGCCGTTCGAGAAGGGCCTGCACGCCTTCATGCATCAGACCCACGAGGAACTGATGAAGAAGATCGTCGCCACCGGCGCCTGGGACAACGACATCGAAGCCACCTTCAAGGCCTCGCTGGACGAGTACAAGAAGACCGGCAGCTGGTAAGAGAGCCGGGAATCGGGAGTAGGGAATAGGGAATCGGAAAAGCAACGGGCCTCGCCGCTACTGGCGATTCCCCATTCCCGATTCTCGATTCCCCGAGCAAGCATAGCGAGCGAGACAAATGGCCAGCGGACGCGAAATCAAAACCAAGATCAAGAGCACGCAGAACATGCGCAAGGTGACGCGCGCGCTCGAGATGGTCTCGGCGGCCAAGATCCGTCGCGCACAGGACCTGATGCGCGCCTCGCGCCCGTATGCGCGGCTGATGCGCAAGGTGATCGCGCACGTGGCGCAGGCCAGCACGGATTTCAGCCATCCGTTTTTGGTCGAGCGCGACAACGTGGCGCGGGTCGGCTACATCGTGGTGTCGACCGACCGCGGCCTGTGCGGCGGCCTCAACTCCAACCTGTTCCGCCGCCTGCTGCCGGCGATCGCCGAGTGGCAGAAGCAGGGCGTGCAGGTCGACGTGGTGGCGATCGGCCAGAAGGCGATCTCGTTCTTCCGCCGCATCAAGGGCGTCAACTTGGTCGGCACGGTCAGCCACCTGGGCGAGAAACCGCGGCTGGAGCAGCTGGTCGGCGTGATCAAGGTGATGATGGACGCCTACGCGGCCAACGGCCTGGATCGCGTGTTCCTCGCCTACAGCGACTTCGTCAACACCATGACGCAGAAGCCGACCATCGACGCGCTGCTGCCGCTGCCGCTGGTGGCGGCCGAGCTGGAAGCGCATGAGGATGCCGGCGAGTCGGCCTATGCGGGCGTGAAGCTGGAAGCCGGGCACGACTGGGACTACCTCTACGAGCCCGACGCGCAGACCGTGCTGGAGCACGTGCTGGGCCGCTACATCGAGTCGGTGGTGTACCAGGCCACACTGGAGAATCTGGCCAGCGAGCACGCCGCCCGCATGGTCGCGATGAAGGCCGCGTCGGACAACGCAAACAAGGTGATCGACACGCTGACGCTGACCTACAACAAGGCACGCCAGGCGGCGATCACGCAGGAAATTTCCGAGATCGTGGGTGGCGCGGCGGCGGTATGAGTGCGATCGGTCGGGCTGGTTCGATCAGTCTGGCCAGAGCGATCAATTTAACTGGTGCGATCATCCTTGATCGCAGAGCAAGATCAAAAAGCGGCCATCCATGGCCGCACTCCTAGTAAGGGCGACGCTTCGGCGGCGCTTCGATAAAACCTCAAGAGATTCATCCGGAGCTATCAGCATGAGCCAGGGCAAAGTTGTTCAGATCATCGGCGCGGTCGTCGACGTGGAGTTCGCGCGTGACCAGGTGCCGCAGGTGTACGACGCACTCAAGATCGACGGCACCGACATCACGCTGGAAGTGCAGCAGCAGCTCGGCGACGGCATCGTGCGCGCGATCGCGCTGGGTTCCACCGAGGGCCTGAAGCGCGGCCTCATGGCACGCAACACCGGCGAAGGCATCAAGGTGCCGGTCGGCAAGGCCACCCTGGGCCGGATCATGGACGTGCTGGGCAATCCGATCGACGAGGTCGGCCCGATCGAGGCGAAGGATCACTGGGTGATCCACCGCGAGGCGCCGAGCTACGACGAGCAGGCCGCGTCGAACGACCTGCTGGAAACCGGCATCAAGGTGATCGACCTGGTCTGCCCGTTCGCCAAGGGCGGCAAGGTCGGCCTGTTCGGCGGCGCCGGCGTGGGCAAGACGGTGAACATGCTGGAGCTGATCAACAACATCGCCACCCAGCACGCCGGCCTGTCGGTGTTCGCCGGCGTCGGCGAGCGCACCCGCGAAGGCAACGACTTCTACCACGAGATGCAGGACGCGGGCGTCGTCAAAATCGACAACCTGCCCGAGTCGAAAGTGGCGATGGTCTACGGCCAGATGAACGAGCCGCCGGGCAACCGTCTGCGCGTGGCGCTGACCGGCCTGACCATGGCCGAGTACTTCCGCGACGAGAAGGACGAGAGCGGCAAGGGCAAGGACGTGCTGTTCTTCGTCGACAACATCTACCGCTACACCCTGGCCGGTACCGAAGTGTCCGCGCTGCTCGGCCGCATGCCGTCGGCGGTGGGCTACCAGCCGACGCTGGCCGAGGAAATGGGCGTGCTGCAGGAGCGCATCACCTCGACCAAGACCGGCTCGATCACCTCGATCCAGGCCGTCTACGTGCCCGCCGACGACTTGACCGATCCGTCGCCGGCGACCACCTTCGCGCATCTGGACTCCACCGTGACGCTGTCGCGCGACATCGCCTCGCGCGGCATCTACCCGGCGGTGGACCCGCTCGACTCGACCAGCCGTCAGCTCGATCCGAACGTGGTCGGCGCCGAGCACTACGACGTGGCCCGCCGCGTGCAGGGTACGCTGCAGCGCTACAAGGAGCTGAAGGACATCATCGCGATCCTGGGCATGGACGAGCTGTCCGAAGAGGACAAGCAGGCCGTGTACCGCGCGCGCAAGTGCGAGCGCTTCTTCTCGCAGCCGTTCCACGTGGCCGAAGTGTTCACCGGCTCGCCCGGCAAGTACGTGTCGCTGGCCGAAACCATCCGTGGCTTCAAGATGATCGTCGACGGCGACGTGGACCACCTGCCGGAGCAGGCGTTCTACATGGTCGGCGGCATCGACGAGGCGATCAAGAAGGGTGAGGAGATGGGGGCCAAGAAAGCCGCCTGAGGCGGCTTTCGGGAATAGTAAATAGGGAATAGGGAATCGGAATTGCCGCGACCTGCCCGCTTTCACTATTCCCCATTCCCTATTCTCCATTCCCTTCGAGCAAAGCGAGAAATCCCATGACAACCATCCGAGTCGACATCGTCAGCGCCGAGGCCGAGATTTTTTCCGGCGAGGCGACCATGGTCGTGGCGACCGGTGACCAGGGCGAGCTGGGTATCACGCCGCGCCACGCGCCGCTGATCACCCGACTCAAGCCCGGCCATGTCGACGTATTGCTGGAAGGCGGCGAGCGCCAGCAGTTCTATGTTTCCGGCGGCATCCTCGAAGTGCAGCCGCAGGTGGTCACCGTGCTGGCCGATACTGCCGCACGGGCGGCGGACCTGGATGAGGTATCCGCGCAGCAGGCGATGAAGGAAGCGCGCGACGCGCTGGCCAACCGCACCGACGCGATCGAACTGGCCGAGGCACAGACCCGGCTCACCCAGGCGATGGCCCAGTTGCAGGCGCTGGAGCGGCTGCGCAAGAACCTCAAGCACTGAGGCCCCGCGGCCGGATTCCTGCCGCTAGAGGTTTTCCGGCCCGCGGCGCAGCCAGCTGTCGATCAATGCCTTGTCGTAGCGCAGCGGATCGGTATCGCCCACGCGCGCGGCGCCACTCTGCAGGTAGCCCAAGTTGCGCAGCTTGCGCGAACCTTCGCGCACCACCTTGCCGTTGCTGTCGGTCAGTTTGAAGTCGAGATCGATGCGCGGCGGATAGACGTCCTTCATGAAGCGCACGTACCTCAACTGCGGGCCGTGCCAGGGCTCGTAGCCGCCGGCGAGCTTGATGTCGGTGATGTTGACCTCCAGGCGATCGCCGGCCGGCAGCATCTTCGTGGCGCGCTTGATCAGATGGGCCTTCAGCGGCTCCAGGTAGCTCCTCCCGTTGAAGCGGTCCTGCAGGCCGTATTGCCGGGCCTCGCTGAACTCCTCCGGATTGACGTAATTCACGGTGACCCGCGCGCCGGGAACGGGCTCGCCCACGGCGATCGTCGGCGGCGGCGCGGCCGCGGCCATCGCGGGTGCCAGCCCGCCGGCCGTGGCCAGGGCAAGCAGGGCCACGAAACTGCACGGATGGATTCCGGTCATGCGCGTCATGCTGCACCTCGTCTGTTTGCTGCTTGTCGGCGCCAGTCTGTCACGGCGATCGTTGCGCTTTTGTATGCGCCTTCGCAAGCCGCGGCTAGGGCTCGGCCGCACCGGACCGGCGGCATCGGCTGCTATGCTTTTGCTTCGTTCGGAACGGG
This sequence comes from Rhodanobacter sp. UC4438_H5, assembly GCF_052978405.1. Classification (NCBI taxonomy): domain Bacteria; kingdom Pseudomonadati; phylum Pseudomonadota; class Gammaproteobacteria; order Lysobacterales; family Rhodanobacteraceae; genus Rhodanobacter; species Rhodanobacter sp. UC4438_H5. The sequence goes on along the minus strand of NZ_CM129672.1, from coordinate 2,855,059 downwards.
GTCGCAACCGATGGAAACAACGCCGCTGCACGTGATCATCCTGGCGGCCGGTGCCGGCACGCGGATGAAATCCAATCGCGCCAAGGTGCTGATGCCGCTGGCTGGCAAGCCGCTGCTGGCGCACGTGCTCGCCACCGCGCGAACCTTGCAGCCAGCCGCCATCCACGTCGTCTACGGGCATTGTGGCGAGCAGGTGCGCGCGGCGTTTGCCTCGCAGGACGATCCCGGATCAGAGCCGGGGCAGGCCCTGCATTGGGTGTTGCAGGCTGAGCGGCTCGGCACCGGTCACGCGGTGGAGCAGGCGATCGCCGGCGTGCCGCGCGCGGCACGCGTACTGGTGCTGTACGGCGACGTGCCGCTGACCCGCGCGGAAACGCTGCGCCAGCTGCTGGACGCCGAAGGCGGCTTCAGCCTGCTCACCACGCGGCTGGCCGATCCGACCGGCTACGGGCGCGTGCTGTGCGACGGCAACGGCCACGTGCGCGAGGTGGTCGAGGAGAAGGACGCCGACGCCGGCCAGCGCGCGGTCAACCTGGTCAACACAGGCATCCTGCTGGCCGACGCGCTGGCCTTGCGCGGCTGGCTCAAGCAACTCGATCGCGACAACGCGCAAGGCGAGTACTACCTCACGGACATCTTCGCGATGGCTGCTGCCGAGGGCCGCGGCGCACTCAGCGTCGAGTGCGCCGACCCGGTGGAAGCCGCCGGCGCCAACGATCCCGTGCAACTGGCCGAGCTGGAAGCCGCCTGGCGTCGCCGCGCCGCGCACGCGTTGCTTCGCGATGGCGTGCGCATGGCCGACCCGCTGCGCGTGGAAGTGCGCGGCACGGTCGAGGCCGGCCGCGACGTCGAGCTCGACATCGACGTGATCCTGGAAGGGCGCGTGGTGCTCGGCGACGACGTGCGCATCGGCGCCTTCACTCGCCTGAAGGACGTGCAACTGGCCGCCGGCACCGTGCTGCATCCGCACTGCGATCTCGACGGCGTGGTCACTCACGGCCCGTGCACGATCGGCCCGTTCGCGCGGCTGCGTCCGGGCACCGAGCTGGACGCCGGCGTGCACGTGGGCAACTTCGTCGAGACCAAGAAAGCCCGCATCGGCGAAGGCAGCAAGGCCAACCACCTCACCTACCTCGGCGACACCGTGGTCGGCCGTGGCGTCAATATCGGCGCCGGCACCATCACCTGCAACTACGACGGCGTGAACAAGTTCGTTACCCGCATCGGCGACGGCGCCTTCATCGGCTCCAACTGCGCCCTGGTCGCCCCGGTGAGCATCGGCGCGCAAGCCACCCTCGGCGCCGGCTCGGTGATCACCCGCGACGCGCCGGAAGGCCAGCTGACTCTGGCGCGCGCCCGACAGCAGACGTTCGAGGGCTGGCGGCGACCGGTGAAACAGAAGTGAGGAGCGAAAGCTGAAGGGCCGCTCGCGCTGTTTTCGCGTCACGCGATCTGCGCGCCCGCGACGAGCCCCGTGCGTGTTCCGACCGTGACACTCGGCAAGGAAGGAGGACTGTGATGCAGAAATGGCTGAATGGCTTGATCGTGGTTTCGTCGATTGCGCTCTACGGTTGCGCTGGCGCCGGCTCGACGACAAGTGGCGCCCAGCAACGACAACTGCAATCGCTGCAACTGTTCGCCGCAGACGACACCCCGCGCTTCTCGCTTTACGTGGCATGCACCAGCGACAGCGTCAATTGCGTCAACGTCGGCAACGCGGTTTTCGCCTGGGCTCGCGATCACGACGTGACCGTCCACAACGTGGACTCCGATGATCCGGCGTTCACCGCCACCGCGTCGCGCGCCGCGGAGATCGCCTTGCCGTACCGGGTGGCCATCGACTACCGCCCCTCGGTGGCGCCTGGCTATTCGGCGTCTTCGTACAAGCAGTCCAGCGAGTCCTTTGCGCCGACGGTCGGTTACAGGGCCGTGATCTCGGTATTCCAGGCCGCTACCGGCAAATTGCTCATGCGGTCGCCGGTAAGGAACCAGCAAGCTGCGGATCACGGGAAAACGTCCAATCCCTACGTTCGTTCCCAGATGATCGAGCTGCTGGATTCGCTGGAGCCATCGGCGAAGGACTCCCGATGAAACCGGCGCATCGCTAAACGTAGCGCCAGCCGTCGATCTCGACCAGCAGTTCGCGGCGACAGATGTCGCCGTGCAGCAGCAGCAGGGGTACGCCCGGCAGGCGCTGCCGGAGCGCGTCGCGCACGCGCGGCGCGTCGCCGTCGTGGCGCAGGTAGACCTTGAGCGGTGAATGCGTGTCGAAGCCGGCGCGCATGTCGGCGCTGGCCAGCAGCGCGTCCAGGTTGGTCAGGGTTTCCTCCAGCTGCGCATCGAGGTTGTCGTGGTGGGCCGAGGCATGGCCCACGACCGCGGCGGTGCCGGAAATGGCCAGCGTGTCGCGGGCCGGCAGGAGCATCGCCCGCGCAAAGCTGGGCGGGGTGGGGCCGTATTGCCGCGGGTAGCGCCATGCGCTGACCTGGCGCGGGTTCTCGACCCGGTGGCCGGCCTGCTCGCCGGCCAGCAGGTAGACCTGCAGGCGGTGTTCCGCCGCGAGGTGGCCGATCGCGGTGGCGGCGGGGAAACCTTCGGCGAAGAAATCGCCCATGCCGGCGGCGCGGCCTTCGCAGAAGCGCTTGTAGCGTTCCGCATCGCCTTCGCCGTCGTTGATCGCGCCGATGTAGTTCCACACCCGCAGGACGTGCCGTGCGTCGCGGCCGGCGACGAACCGGTGCAGCAAGTCGTAGGCCTGCTTTGCGGTGGCGCGGGCGCCGCCGTGTTCGCGTTCGTCCAGCTCGACCGCGGCGAACAGCCAGCCGCCGCCGGTCGACCAGCGCAACGCGCCTTCCATGCCGCAGCGCACCGGCGCGTCCACCTGCCACAGTTCCAGCGGCGCGGGGGCATCGGTGCTGGCCAGCGCCACCTGCAGGTGGCGCGGATCGTCACCGGAGGGTACGGCTGGGTCGAAACCGAGCACCGCCAGCGTGCCCGGCGCCTCCAGCAGGGTGGCGACCTCCGCCATGCGATAGGACACCTGCGGCGCCCGCCGCGCCCGAGCTTCCACCTGCGGGTTTTCACATCCCTGGATCATGCTGGCCAACCGGAACGACAAGGCCGCTATGTTACACTCTGCGCCCACTGCCACCGGGGGGAGGCAATGCATCTGGCGTACGGAATCGAGCATGGCGGAACAGACAGAGGCGCAGCACGAGTTGGCCACCCTGGTGGTGGAATGCCTCAACCTCGAGGACGTCAATGCCGAGCAGATCGACCCCGATGCACCGCTGTTCGGGGGCGAACTGGGGCTCGACTCCATCGATGCACTGGAGATCGCCCTGGCCGTCTCCAAGCGCTACGGCTTCCAGCTGCGCTCGGACAACCCGGAAAACCGTCAGATCTTCGCCAGCCTGCGCAATCTGTCGAGCCACGTCGAGCAGCACCGCGCCTGAACGGTCGGTGCGGGATGGAGCGGTCGTGCGGGCTGGTCATGGACGCCTTGGCGCCGCATGGCGCCGCGCTTTCCGCCTTCGTCACGCCACCGTGCGCCACGCGTGGCAAGCTGCCGGTGCCGACCGAGTCGTCGCGGAATCGCGCATGAAATCCGCCGTATCCCCCCATGTTCCGACCTCGCGGCGCCACGCCTTGTGGTTGCTGCTCGCCTATCCGGTGTTCGCCATCGCCGGGGTGGTCACCCATCGGCCGATCTTCGCGCTGCTGGCGCTGGCGGTGCTGGCCAGCGTGCTGATGCTGCCGCGGCTGCAGTCGCGCCGACCGCTGCCGTGGTTGCTGTGGCTGCTGATGCTGGCCGGCGTGTGGCTGGCCTCGCGGCTCGGGCTGGCCGACCTGCTGCTGGAGGCGGTGCCGATCCTGATCAACGTGGCGCTGGCATGCTGGTTCGGCCGCAGCCTGCTCGGCGGCGAGCCGCTCGTGGCGCGTTTCGTGGTGGCGATCGAGGGTGCCGAGCGGCTGCGCGAGCCCGGCGTGGCGCGCTATGCGCGGCAGATCACCTGGTTCTGGACCGTGCTGCTGGCGGCGCAGGCGCTGCTGTTGACCGGCCTGCTGCTGTTCGCCGCACGCGACGGGCTGCTGCCGCGCCTCGGTGTGACGTCGGCGTGGTCGGTGCCCGAGCGCTGGGCCTCGGCATGGCTGCACGTGGGCTGCTACCTGCTGCTGGGCGCGGCGTTCCTGCTGGAGTACGCCTGGCGGCGCTGGCGCCTGCGCCATCTCAGCCACCCCGGCCTGCACGACATGCTGCTGAAACTGGCCCTGCGCTGGCCGCAGCTGCTGCACGGCAACGGCGGCGTCTCGCCATGAGCGGGTACGCACAGGCGTTGCAGTTCGCGGCCGATCATCCGGCCTTGCCCGGTCACTTCCCGGGACAGCCGCTGGTGCCCGGCGTGTTGCTGCTGGAGCAGCTGGCGCTGGCGCTGCGCGCGTGGCGCGGCCAGCGGCTGGTGCGCGTGCCGGAGGCGAAATTCGTGGCGCCGCTGCGGCCCGGCGAAGCGGCCCGGCTGGAACTGATGCCCCTCGCGGCATCGGCTTCGCGGGTCCGTTTCCGCATCGAGCGCGACGGCATGCTGCTGGCGCGTGGCGTCATCGAGGGCGAGGCATGAGCGACAGCGAACACTGGCAGAGCCGGCCCGAGGGCGGCGGCCGCTTCGCGCTGTGGCTGATCCGCGCGATTGCCCTGCATGGCGGGCGCCGGCTGGGTCGCTGCTGCCTGTATCCGATCACGCTGTACTTCTACTGCCGCCGCGGGCCGGAGCGCCGGGCTTCGGCGCACTACCTGCAGCGCGTGTTCGGTCGCCCGGCCACGCCATGGCAGGTGCTGAAGCACATCCACTGTTTCGCCGCCACGATCATGGACCGGATCTTCCTGCTCGCCCGCGGCGAGCAGCCGTTCCAGTTCGAGACGCAAGGCCTGGACCTGCTGGAACAGCGCGCTGCGCTGGGCCGCGGCGTGTTGCTGCTGGGTTCGCACCAGGGCAGCTTCGAGGCGCTGCGCGCGATCGGCGCGCGCCGGCCCGAGCTGCCGCTGCGGGTGGTGCTGGACAAGCAGAAGACCCCGGCGATGACCGAGCTGCTGGAGGCGCTGGCGCCGGAGGTGGGCGCCTGCGTGATCGACGCCGCGCAGGATGGCACCTCGATCGCGCTGGCCATGGCCGAAGCCTGCCAGCACGGCGCGCTGGTGGCGATGCTGGCCGACCGCGGCCGCGGCCACGAGGTGCTGCGCCGCGTCGACCTGCTGGGCTCGCCGGCGCCGTTCCCGGTCAGCCCGTGGTTGCTGGCGCATACGCTCAAGGTGCCGGTGGTACTGTGCTTCGGGCTTTACCTCGGCGGCAATCGCTACCGGCTGGTGTTCGAGCCGTTCAGCGAACGAGTGGAGATTCCCCGGCATGATCGGGGGCCGGCGCTGGACGCCCTGCTCGAGCGCTACGCGCAACGGCTGGAGCACTACATCCGCGTCGCTCCCTACAACTGGTTCAACTTCTATGATTTCTGGCAAGACCCGCCTGCTGCTGAACCTGCTGCTGCCGTGCTGGGCGGTCACCGCGTGGGCGTCTGAACCGGCGGTCGCGGCCACCTCGACCCAGGCCGTGATCGCCGGCCTGCGCCAGCCGGCACCGGCGCACACCGCGTTCGCCGAGGCGCGTTTCCTCAAGATGCTGGATCGCCCGCTGGTGGTCTCCGGGCAACTGTCCTGGCTGGGCGACGACCGCCTGCAGCGGCGCGTCGAGCACCCTCGCGCGGAGACCGCCACGATCGCCGACGGCGAAGTGACCCAGCAGCGCGACGGCAAGCCGGCGCGGCACTTTTCGCTCAAGCGTGCGCCGCAGCTGCAGGTGCTGCTGGACAGCTTCGTTGCCTTGCTCGGCGGTGATGCTGCCCGCTTGGAGCAGGCGTTCGAGATCCAGCGCGAAGGCGATGCCGCCGGCGCGTGGACGCTGACCCTGGTGCCGCGCGACGCCCACGTGGCGAAGACGGTCGCGCGCATCCGCATCGACGGCGTGGGCGACCAGTCGCGCTGCATGCACATGCAGGAGGCCGACGGCGACCTGGCGGTCGACCTGCTTGGTCCGCTCGCCGAAAAGATGCCGGCCGAACCGACCCGCGCCGAGCTGCAGGCGCTGTGCACGGGTTCGCCCTGAACATGCACCGCGGCGCCCGCGCCACGCTGCTGGTCACCTGGCTGCTGGCGCTGGCCGGACTCGGCTGGATCGTGAGCCAGCGCCTGCACGTCAGCAGCGACCTGCGCAGCTTCATGCCCGCGCCGACCACGCCGGACCAGCGCCTGCTGATGGAGCAGGTGGGCGAGGGGCCGGGTTCGCGCCTGCTGCTGCTGTCGATCTCCGGCGCTTCCGACGGGCAACTGGCCGGCTTGAGCCAGGGCCTCGCTGCCGTCCTGAAAAAGGACGCGCGCTACAGCCAGGTGCTCAACGGCAGCTTCGACCTCGCGTCGCTCGATCCCCGGTTGCTGCCGTATCGCTACCTGCTCTCGCCCACGCTGGACACGCAGCCGCTGGACGAGGCCTATCTCGCCGATCAGTTGCAGCAGCGGCTGGACGACCTCTCCTCGCCGGCCGCCAGCCTGCTGAAGAACCTGCTGCCGCGCGATCCCACGCTGGAGACGCTGAAACTGGCCGAGCGCTGGGCGCCGGCGAAATCGCCCCAGCTGCGCGACGGCGTGTGGTTCACCCCGCAGCACGAAGCGTTGCTGCTGGTGCAGACCGTGGCCGCCGGCTTCGACCCCGGCGCGCAGCAGCAGGCGATCGACGGCATCCGCGAGGCGTTCCACGCGTTGCCCGGCAGTGCCGACGCGCGGCTGGAACTGAGCGGTCCGGGCTACTTCAGCGTGGTGATCGGCGCGCAGACGCGGCACCAGGCCGACTGGATCGGGCGCATCTCCACCGTGGGCTTCATCGCGCTGCTGCTGCTGGCCTATCGCAGCGTGAGCTCGCTGCTGCTGTCCGCGCTGCCGATCGCCAGCGCCGCACTGGCCGGCATCGCCGCGCTCACCCTCGTGTTCAGCGAAGTGCACGGCATCACCCTGGCGTTCGGCTTCACCTTGCTCGGCGTGGCGCAGGAATACCCGATCCGCGTGCTCAGCCACCGCCGCGCCGGCGAGGACGCGTTGCAGAGCGTGCGCGACCTGTGGCCGCTGCTGCTCACCGCGATCGCCTCGGCCTGCATCGCCTACCTGGCGTTCTACGCCTCCGGCGTGGCCGGGCTGCAGCAGTTGGCGGTATTCACCATCGTGGGGTTGCTGGTGGCGGGCCTGAGCACGCGCTACCTGCTGCCGCATCTGTTGCCGCGGCGCGTGCGCGACGTGGCCGCGATGGGCTGGTTGATCCGTGCTCGCGGCTGGCTCGACCGGCTGCCGCGCCCGCGCTGGATTCCGCTGCTGGTGGCGCTGGCGATCGCTGCGATGCTGGCGCTGGCGCCGGGCCCGTTCTGGCAGAACAACCTCGCTGCACTGACGCCGGTGCCGAGCGCGTTGTTGCAGCACGATGCGCGTCTGCGCCAAGCGCTGGGTGCGCCGGACGTGCGTTACCTGCTGTTGTTGCAGGCACCCACCGAACAGGGCGTGCTGGCGCTGTCGCAATCGCTGCAGCCGCAGGCCGATGCGCTGGTGGAGCGGCACGCAGTCGACGCGATCGAGCTGCCCTCGCGCTACCTGCCTGCCGTGGCGCAGCAGCGCGCGCGGCAGCAGAAGTTGCCCGATCGCGCCATGCTCGAACATGCGCTGGCCGGGGCGCTGCAGGGCATGCCGTTCCGCGCCGACCTGTTCCAGCCGTTCGTCGATGACGTGGAAACCGCACGCGCGCTGCCGCCGCTGACGCCCGAGCGCTACGCGCAGACGCCGCTGGGCCAGCGCCTGGCCGCGATGCTGGTGCAGCGCGATGGCCACTGGCTGGGCCTGGCCACGGTCAGCGGCGTGCATGACGTCGCCGCGCTGCAGACGCTGGGCGCGGACCGCGGCGGCGCGGTGCATCTGCTTGATCTCAAGGCCGCCTCCGAATCGCTGGTGGCCGCCTATCGCACGCGCATCCTGCAGGCGCTGCTGGCGGCCGGACTGCTGCTGGTGGTGACGATCTCGGTCGCCCTGCGCAGCGCGCGCCGCGCCTGGCACGTGCTGGCGCCGATGACGCTGGCAACCTTCCTGGTGCTCGCGGTCGAACGCGTGGCCGGCATCGAGATCTCGCTGTTCCACCTGGTCGCGCTGATCCTCGCCGGCGGCCTGGGCCTGCATTACGCGCTGTTCTTCGAGCGCGACACCGGCGACCCGGCCGAGCAGCGGCGCACCTTGCACGCCACCCTGGTCTGCGTGCTGTCCGCGCTGCTGGTGTTCGGCATGCTGGCGTGGGCGACGATTCCGGTGTTGCGCGCGATCGGGCTCACGGTGAGCCTGGGCGTGGCGTTCCACTTCTGCCTGTCGATCCTGATGGCGCCGCATGCTCGACAAGACTGACTGGGCCCACCTCATCCCGCACGCCGGCCGCATGTGCCTGCTCGATGCGGTACTGGCGTGGGACGAGCGCGGCATCCACGCCATCAGCGCCGGTCACGCGCGCCTGGACAACCCGCTGCGCGGCGAGCGCGGCCTGCACGCGGTGCACCTGGCCGAGTACGGTGCACAGGCGATGGCCGTGCATGGCGCATTGCTGGCGCGCGAGCGGGGCCATGAAACGGTGCGCCCCGGCTGGCTGGTCAGCCTGCGCGAGGTGGACTTGTTCGCGGAACATGTCGACCATCTGGATGGCCGTCTGGACGTCCATGCCGAATGTCTGTACGCCGACGACGGCGGCGCCCAGTATGCGTTCCGCGTCGAGCACCAAGGCCGCCTGCTGTGCCGCGGCCGCGCCGCGGTGATCCACCCCCAATCCTGATTCGAGGTCGCCCATGCCCACTCCCACCTCCCTGCGACGCGCCCTGGTCACCGGTGGCAGCGGCGAGCTTGGCGGCGCCATCGCCCAGGCACTGGCCGGCGGCGGCTACCACGTGATCGTGCACGCGAACCGCAGCCTGCATCGCGCAGAGGCGGTGGTCGGCGAAATCGTCGCCGGCGGCGGCAGTGCACAGGCCACCGCCTTCGACGTGAGCGACGCCGAGGTCACCCGCGCGGCGCTGGACGTGCTGCTCGGCGAGGGCTGCATCCATGCGGTGGTCAACAACGCCGGCATCCACGACGACGCGCCGATGGCCGGGATGAGCTCCGAGCAATGGCACCGGGTGATCGACGTGAGCCTGCACGGCTTCTTCAATGTCACCCAGCCGCTGCTGCTGCCGATGGCGCGCGCGCGCTTCGGCCGCATCGTGTCGATCAGCTCGGTCGCGGCGCTGCTGGGCAACCGCGGGCAGACCAACTACGCCGCCGCCAAGGCTGCGCTGCATGGCGCCAGCAAATCGCTGGCGCGCGAAATGGCTTCGCGCGGGATCACCGTCAACGTGGTCGCGCCTGGCGTGATCGAGGGGCGCATGGCCGACGCCGCGTTCCCGCCCGAACGCATCCGCGAGCTGGTGCCGGCCCAGCGCGCCGGCACGCCGGAGGAAGTGGCGGCACTGGTGGCGTTCCTGTGCTCGGAGGCGGCCGGCTACATCAACGGCCAGGTGATCGGGGTAAACGGCGGGATGGCCTGATCCCGCGCTAAAGACTGCCCCCGCGGGGCCGATACCGACACTGGAGGGCCCAGTCGGGTCCCCGCAACCGAGTCCGGGCGCGTGGCGCCGGGAGTGTCCGTGATCGAGCACGAATTCATCGAGGAAGACAGCCTGGAGCTGGCCGACCCGTGCAGCGAGGTGCTGACGGCGCGGCCGGTGGCCGTCGAGGCGCCCGACGAATGGCGCGTGCTCGATTCGCTGGCGGCGCTCACCCATCACCGCGATCTCGACGCGCTGGACCACAGCCTGGTGCTGACCCTGGCCGAACTGACCGGTGCGCGCCGCGTGACCCTGGCCAAGTGCTTCCCCGAGGACAGCGCGCTGGAAAGCGTGGTGTGCTGCTCGCCCGACAGCGTCGGCGCGTACCAGGTGCATCCGCTGGAACCGGAATGCCTGGGTGCGGCGCTGGGCCCGATCCATCGCTGCCTGCAGGACATGCAGGCGCAGACCGAAACCCGCAACGGCCTGCATCGCCAGTTGGTGCCGATCGTGCGTGAAGGGCATGCGATCGGTGCGCTGCAACTGGACAGCGCGCTGGCGCCGCTGCGCAGCCGGTCGCTGATCGACGGCTTCGCGCGCATCTACGCCAACTACACCGCGCTGCTGCACGAGAGCGAGCACGACAAGCTGACCGGCCTGTACAACCGGCGCAGCCTGGAGCGCCAGCTGCAGCGGATGCTGCAACTGCGCGATACGCCGCTGCGGCCGTATCCGCTCGCCGTTCCGCCCGCGCAGGAGCAGCGCGCGGCGCCGGCCGGCGAGGCGGCGCAGGTGTGGCTGGCGATCGTGGACATCGACCATTTCAAGCACATCAACGACAATTTCGGCCACGTCTACGGCGACGAGGTGATCCTGCTGCTGGCACAGCAGATGCGCGCCTGCTTCCGTCGCGGCGACGTGCTGTTCCGCTTCGGCGGCGAGGAGTTCGTGGCCCTGTTCAGCGCCACCGACGAGGTCACCGTGCACGGCGTGCTGGAACGCTTCCGCGCGCACGTTGCCCGCTTCGCCTTCCCGCTGGTCGGTCACGTCACCATCAGCATCGGCTACTCGCGCATCGGCGCGCACGACTACCCCGCCGTGGCGCTCGACCGCGCCGACCAGGCGCTGTATTTCGTCAAGCAGCACGGCCGCGACGGCGTGCGCGGCTACGAGGAACTCGGCGCCTGCGGCGCACTCGGCCGTGGCCTCGCCGCGGGCAGCATCGACCTGTTCTAGCCGCCCATCCTTCGGCCGTCCGCAGGACGCTTCCCGCTCACGTGCGCAGCAGCAAGCGGTAGGCCGGGTGCGCGCTGTCGTCCACGTGCGGGTAGCCGAGCGTGGCGAGGAACCGCGCGAACAGGGCGTGTTCGGCGGCCGGCACCTGCAGGCCGACCAGGATGCGGCCGTGGTCGGCGCCGTGGTTGCGGTAGTGGAACAGGCTGATGTTCCAGTCCGGGTGCAGCTGGTCGAGGAAGTGCACCAGGGCGCCGGGGCGTTCGGGGAATTCGAAGCGGTACAGCAGTTCGTCGCGGGCCAGCGGCGAGCGGCCGCCGACCATGTGGCGCAGGTGCAGCTTGGCCAGTTCGTCGTCGGTGAGGTCGAGCACGGCGAAGTCCTGCGCATGGAAGGCGGCGACCAGCGCCTCGCGTTCGGCGCGGCTGGCGATCTGCACGCCGACGAAGATGTGTGCGCTGTGCGTGTCGCCGATGCGGTAGTTAAACTCGGTGATCTGGTGCCGGCCCAGCGTGGCGCAGAAGCGGCGGAAGCTGCCGCGCTCCTCCGGGATGGTCACCGCGAACACCGCCTCGCGCTGCTCGCCCAGCTCGGCGCGCTCGGCGACGAAGCGCAGGCGGTCGAAGTTCATGTTGGCGCCGGAGACGATCGCCACCAGCGTGCCGTCGTCGCCGGGGTGCGCGGCGGCGTACTGCTTCAGCCCGGCCAGGGCGAGTGCGCCGGCGGGCTCGGGCACGCTGCGGGTGTCGTGGTAGATGTCGCGGATCGCCGCGCAGATCGCGTCGGCATCCACCCGCAGCATGGCATCGACGTGCTGCCGGCACAGCGCAAAGGTCAGCGCGCCGACCTGCTTCACCGCGGTGCCGTCGGCGAACAGGCCCACCTCGTCCAGCACCACGCGCTCGCCGCGCTCCAGCGAGCGCGCCATCGCGTCCGAATCCGCCGCCTGCACGCCGATCACCTGCACCGCAGGCCGCAGCGCCTTGATGCACGCGGCCACGCCGGCGAGCAGGCCGCCGCCGCCGACCGGCACGAACACCGCCTGCAGCGGGCCGGGGTGCTGGCGCAGGATCTCCAGCGCGATGGTGCCCTGGCCGGCGATCACCGCCGGGTCGTCGAACGGATGCACGAACACCGCAGCGCGCTCGGCTTGCAGTTGCGCGGCGGCGGCCTGAGCCTCGCTGTAGGAGTCGCCGGCCAGCAGCACCTCGACCATCGCGCCGCCGAAGCGGCGCACCGCATCCACCTTCACCTGCGGCGCGGTCACCGGCATCACGATGGTGGCTCGGATACCCAGCTTCGCCGCGGCCAGCGCCACGCCTTGCGCGTGGTTGCCGGCCGAGGCGGCGATCACGCCACGCGCGCGCTGTGCCGCATCCAGCTGCACCATGCGGTTGTACGCGCCGCGCAGCTTGAACGAGAACACGCTCTGCTGGTCCTCGCGCTTGAGCAGTACGCGCCGGCCAAGCCGTGCGCCGAGCAACGGCGCCTCGTCCAGCGCCGATTCGCGCGCCACGTCATGCACGCGGGCGCCGAGGATCTGCGCGAGCAGGGCGTCGTCGCCGTCGAGCGGCAGTGGCGCGGCTGCATTCACGCGGCGAGCGCGGCGGCCGGGTGCGCCACCTGCAGCACGTCCACCAGCTTGCGCGTCTGCTGCATGATCCGGCCCAGCCCGGCCTCGTCGCATTGCACGGTGAGGACCAGCCGCGACACCGACGGGTCGTGCGTGGGGCCGACGGTCAGCGTGTCGATGTTGTAGCCGCGCGCGGCAAACAGCCCGGCCACGCGCACCAGCGCGCCGGCTTCGTTCTGCAGCAGGATGGACAGGGTGTGGTTCATGGCGATGCTCCGTGGGTGGTCCCTTTCCCTGCGGTCTCCGGAGGGAGAAGGGAAAATCAAAAGCTCAGAACATGTGCGACGTCGCGCCTTCGTCCACGGCTGCCGCCTTGCGCGAGGCGATGAAATCGCCGGTAATCATCTGCGCGTAGCTGGCGCCGGGGCCGACCATCGGGTACACGCCGGCGTCCGGGTCGATCACCACTTCGAGGAAGGCCGGGCCGGCGAAGGCGAGGAAATCGGCGACGGTCGCCTCCAGCGCAGCCGGCTGGTCGAGTCGTCGCGCCCAAGCGAATCCGTCGGCCTGCGCGGCGAGCACGAAATCCTTCTTGTGCAGGCTCTTGTCGGAGCCGGCAAAGCGACCCTTGAAATACAGCCGCTGCCACTGCCGCACCATGCCGTCGCCGCTGTTGTTGAGCACCACGACCTTCAGCGGCAGGCCGTAGGTGGTGACGGTTTCCAGCTCGCCGATGTTCATGCGGATGCTGGCGTCGCCGTCGATGTCGATCACGAGCTTGCCCGGGTGCGCGAACTGCGCGCCGATCGCCGCGGGCAGGCCGAAGCCCATCGTGCCCATCGAGCCGGAGGTGAGCCAATGCCGTGGCGCGCGGAAATCGAAGTACTGCGCCGCCCACATCTGGTGCTGGCCGACGCCGGTGCTGATGATCGCGCGGCCCTGCGTGTGGCGGTTGAGCGCCTCGATCACCGCATATGGCTGGATCAGCGCGCTGGCGCGGTCGTAGTCCATGGCGTGCGTGCGCTTGAGCCCGGCCACGTGCGCATGCCACGCGGAGAGCTGCGGCGCGATGGCGTGCGCGCGGCCGTACGCGGTGAGCCGTTCCAGCGCGCGCGTGAGCGGGCCGACGTGGTGCCAGTCCACGCGCTTGACCTTGCCGATCTCGGCCGGGTCGATGTCGATCTGCGCGATGAACTTCGCGCCCGGCGCGAACCTGTCCGGCACGCCGGCCACGCGATCGTCGAAGCGCGCGCCCAACGCCAGCACGAAGTCGCAGTCTTCCACCGCGTAGTTCGCATAGGCGGTGCCGTGCATGCCGAGCATGTGCAGCGCGCGCGGGTCGGCGGTGTCGAACGCGCCCAGGCCCATCAAGGTGGTGGTGACCGGCAGCCCGAAGGCGTCGACGAAGTCGCGCAGCGCCGTGCTGGCCTCCGCCGCGATCACGCCGCCGCCGGCGTAGATCAGCGGTCGCCGCGCCTGAGCCAGCGCGGCAAAGAACGCCGCGCAGTCCGTGTCGGAGAGGCTGGCCTGCTCCACCGTGCGCAGCCGCGAGCGATAGCCGCCGAGCAGCAGTTCGCCGCTGCCGTGCCAGTCGATCGCGGCGTTCTGCACGTCCTTGGGCACGTCCACCACCACCGGGCCGGGGCGGCCGCTGCGCGCCAGGGTGAACGCGGTGCGCACGGTCGCCTCCAGCTGCGCCGCATCGGTGACCAGGAACACGTGCTTGGCGCAGGCGCCCATGATGTTGCTGACCGGCGCCTCCTGGAACGCGTCGCTGCCGATCGAGGCGGTGCCGACCTGGCCGCAGATCACCACCAGCGGAATCGAGTCGGCCATCGAGTCGCGCACCGGCGTGACCATGTTGGTCGCACCCGGGCCGGAGGTGACGATGGCCACGCCGACCTTGCCCGAGGCGCGCGCGTAGCCGGCCGCCATGAACCCGGCGCCCTGCTCGTTGGCCGGCACCACCAGCGGCATCGACTCGCCGCCGTCTTCGCGGGGGTGCAAGGCGTTGTGGCGGAACACCGCGTCGTACACCGGCAGGATCGCGCCGCCGGAGTAGCCGAAGATCACCTCCACGCCCTCGTCGGCGAGCACCTGCACGATCGCCTCGGCGCCGCTGGCCGGCACCGCGACGGGTGAGGGATGGGCGACGGCGACGGCCGCGCTGGCGGGTGGGGAAGAGGTGGTCACGATGACTCCTGGCGATGCCGGTCGGGCCGGCGGGTCGAAGAGGTGCGGCTCAGTTGCGGATCAGTTCTTCCGCGGCGCCCTGGTGCACGGGCACGCCGTAGGTCGAGATGATCCGCAGCTCCTGCGCCACGGCGGAGAAGTTCTCCCACGCGATGCCGTTGACGTCGGCCTCGCAGGTGAAGCCGCGCGCGTCGTCGTCCTCGAAACCCACGTGGCGCAACTGTCCGGCGTGCGCGGGTTCGCGGCTGATCGAGAAGTTGAGCTGGTCGGTACGCCACAGGGCGTAGCTGCCGGGCACCAGCGCGTGCGGCGGCTGGCCCAGGCGGGCGCTGTAATCGGCGACGGAGGCGTCCAGGTCGGCAACGGCCAGGGCGATGTGGAAGCGTTTCATGGCAAACCTCGTGATGTCGGGACAAGTCATTCGGGTCGCCGGCGAAGCGCCGGCCGACCCGCGGGGATTCAACCGGCTTTCTTCAGCGGCTCGACGACGGTCTTCGGTGCGCTTGGCTGCAGCCACGGCATCTGTGCCCGCAGCTTCGCGCCGACCTGCTCGATCGGATGCGCGAGGTCGGCCTGCTTGAGCCGGTTGTAGTTCGGCAGGCCGGCGGCGTATTCGGCCGTCCAGTTGCGCGCGAAGGTGCCGTCCTGGATGTCGGCGAGCACTTCCTTCATGCGCGCCTTCACGCCGGCGTCGACCACCCGCGGGCCGCTGACGTAGTCGCCGTACTGCGCGGTCTCGGAGACGAACTGCAGCATCTTGGCCAGGCCGCCCTCGTAGAACAGGTCGACGATCAGCTTCAGCTCGTGCATCACCTCGTAATAGGCGATCTCCGGCTGGTAGCCGGCTTCCACCAGGGTCTCGAAACCCTTGGTCACCAGCTCGCTGGCGCCGCCGCAGAGCACCGCCTGCTCGCCGAACAGGTCGGTCTCGGTCTCTTCCTTGAAGTCGGTCTTGATGAGCATCGCGCGGCCGCCGCCGATGCCGTCGGCGTAGCCCCGGGTCTTCGCCTCGGCCTGGCCGCTGACGTCCTGGTGCACCGCCCAGATGCACGGCACGCCGCGGCCGCGCTCGTACTCGCTGCGCACCAGCGCGCCGGGGCCCTTGGGTGCGACCAGGATCACGTCGACGTCGGCGCGCGGCACGATCTGCCCGAAATGCACGTTGAAACCGTGCGCGAACAAGAGCGCGGCGCCGGGCTTGAGGTTCGGCTCGATCGCTTCCTTGTACAGCGCGGGCTGCACCATGTCGGGCGTGAGCACGGCGACCAGGTCGGCGCCCTTCACGGCTTCGGCCGGCTCGGCCACCTTGAAGCCGTCGGCCTTGGCCTTGTGCCAGGTCGGGCCGTTCGGGCGCAGGCCGACCACCACGTCGAGGCCGGAATCGCGCAGGTTCAGCGCGTGCGCGCGGCCCTGGCTGCCGTAGCCGAGCACGGCGATGCGGGATGAGGCGAGGGTGTTGGGGCTGCTCATGCGGTGACTCCCTGGTTGGATGCGATGGTGGTGTGCGGTGCGGGTGAGGCGGGTTGCGTGGTGGCGCCATCGGAGGCAGAGCCCACCAGCAGGGCGAACTTGGCGAGCACGCCGCGGCTGACTTTCGGTGCCGGTGGCTGCCACCGCGCACGGCGCGCGGCGAGGTCGGCGTCGGTGGAAATTTCGCGGGCGAGCGCGTCGATGCGGATGCGGTCGCCGTCGGCCAGCAGCGCGATCGGCCCGCCGCGTGCCGCCTCCGGCGCCATGTGGCCGACCATGAAGCCGTGGGTGGCGCCGGAGAAGCGGCCGTCGGTGATCAGCGCCACGTCGTCGCCGAGACCGCGGCCGATCAGCGCGGCGGTGACGCCCAGCATCTCGCGCATGCCAGGTCCGCCGGCGGGGCCTTCGTTGCGGATCACCACCACGTCGCCCTTCGCGATGCGGCCTTCCTGCACGGCGGCGAAGGCAGCCTCCTCGCTCTCGAACACGCGTGCGCTGCCCTCGAAGCGGGTGCCGCCGTGGCCGGGGCCGTGCTTGCCGGGGATCTTCAGGATGCAGCCGTCCGGCGCGAGGTTGCCGTACAGGATGGAGTAGCCGCCGTGCGGTTTCAGCGGCGCACTCACGGGCGCGATCACCGGTTGGTCGGCGAAGCGTGGCGCGGCGGCGGCCTCCGCGAACAGGCTGCGGCCGGTGACGGTGGGCGCGTCGATCAGCATGCCGGCTTCGATCAGCTCCTGCGCCACGCGCGCGGCGCCGCCGGCGTCGAACATCTCCACCGCGGTGTAGCGGCCGGAGGGCAGCAGGTCGGCGATCACCGGGGTGGCCTCGGTGGCCGGCTGGAAATCCTCCAGCGACCAGTCCACGCCGGCCTCGCGGGCGATCGCGAGCAGGTGCAGCACCGCGTTGGTGGAGCCGGCGGTGGCCGCGACCATGCGCGCGGCGTTGTGCATCGCGGTGCGGCTGATCAGGGCACGCGGCGTGCGGCTCTCGCGCAGGCAGTCCATCACCAGCTCGCCGCAGCGGCGCGCGGCGGCGAGCTTGTCCGGGTGGGTGGCGGGGATGTCGTTCAGTCCCATCGGCGACAGCCCCAGCGTGGTCAGCACCATCGCCATGGTGTTGGCGGTGAACTGGCCGCCGCAGGCGCCGGCGCCGCCGCAGGCGTCGCATTCCACCGCGTGCAGTTCCGCGTCGTCGATCTTGCCTGCGCCGTGCGCGCCCACCGCCTCGAACACCTGCTGGATGGTGATCGGCCGGTTCTTGTGCAGGCCATGCGCGATGGTGCCGCCATAGAGCGCGACGGCCGGGATGTCCAGCCGCGCCATTGCCATCGCGGCAGCGGGGATGGTCTTGTCGCAGCCGCACAGCACCACCATGGCGTCGCACAGGTGGCCTTCCACCGCCGCCTCGATCGAGTCGGTGATGACCTCGCGGCTGACCAGCGAATAGCGCATGCCCGGCGTGCCCATGGCGATGCCGTCGGTGACTGCGATGGTGTTGAACTCCACCGGCGTGCCGCCGGCAGCGCGCACGCCTTCCATCGCTGCCTGCGCGAGATCGCGCAGGTTGAGGTTGCACGGCGAGACGTCCGACCAGGTGTGCACCACCGCCACCAGCGGCTTCTTCAGCGCGGCGTCGTCCAGGCCGGTGGCGCGCAACATGGCACGGGCGGGCGCGCGATCGGGGCCGCTCTTGATCAGGTCACTGCGCATGAAGAAAGCTCCGAAGGACTAACTCCCTTGACGGGGAGACAAATCGGCAGGAAGGCCGATTTGCACGGCGCCAGCCGCCCGCAGGGTGAGGGCCAGGGATGGCCCGAATGAAGGGGCCCCGAAGGGGCGGATGAGGGGTGGGTGCTCGCCATGAAGTCGATTGGCAGCGAATGGAAAAGCGCCCCCTGCGCGCGAGGGAGGTCGACGGAATGGCGAGGGAGTCGGCGCCATCGCGGCGTGCAGGAGCCATCCATGTCGCATGCGCGCAGGGGGCGGCAGAAAATGCGGGCACGTCCGTGTGCCCGCCGGGGAAAGCTGGCCGGATCAGCCGCATGCGCGTGCTCCGGCAAAGAACACGGCGGCGCTGCCGGCGTGCTCGTCGATCGCGGCGATCACTGCATCGCGCACCTCGTCGGTGCCGGCGCTGCCGCCGATGTCGCGACTGTGCGGGCCGTGGCGCAGCACCTGCTCGACCGCCGATTCGATCGCCGCCGCTTCGGCTTCCAGGCCCAGCGAATGGCGCAGCAGCAGCGCGGCGGAAAGGATCGCGCCGACCGGATTGGCCACGCCTTGTCCGGCGATGTCCGGCGCCGAACCGTGGATCGGTTCGTACAGTCCACGGCGACCGTCGCCCAGCGACGCCGACGGCAGCAGGCCGAGCGAGCCGGCCAGCGCGGCGGCCTCGTCGGTGAGGATGTCGCCGAACAGGTTCTCGGTGACCACCACGTCGTAGCGGTTCGGCTGGGTCAGCAGCAGCATCGCCATCGAGTCGACCAGCTGGTGTTCGAGCTTCACGTCGGGGTAGTCGGCGGCGATGCGCTGCACCGTGCTGCGCCACAGCCGCGAGGTTTCCAGCACGTTCGCCTTGTCGACCGAGGTGACATGGCGGCGGCGCCCGCGCGCCAGCTCGAACGCGCGGCGCACCACGCGCTCGATCTCGGCTACGGTGTACCTGCACTCGTCGGTGGCGGCGTCGGCGCTGCGCGTCTTCGCGCCGAAATAGGCGCCGCCGGTGAGCTCGCGCACGAACAGCACGTCGACGTGCTTCAGCTTGTCGTTCTTCAGCGGCGACAGGTTGGCCAGCGCCGGATGCACCTGCAGCGGGCGCAGGTTGGCGTACACGCCGAGCGCGGCGCGCAGCGCCAGCAGGCCCTGTTCGGGCCGCACCGGTGCGTTCGGATCGGACCACTTCGGACCGCCGACGGCACCCAGCAGCACCGCATCGGCGGACCGGCACGCCGCCAGCGAAGCGGCCGGCAGCGGTTCGCCGGTGGCATCGATCGCGATGCCGCCGATCAGCTGTTCATCGAACGCGAACACGTGCTCATGGCGCGCGGCCACGGTCTTCAATACGGCCACCGCGGCGGCGGTGACCTCGGGGCCGACGCCATCGCCGGGCAGAGTGACGATGCGTGCCTTCATGCCGCTTGCTCCTGTTGTTCGTACCGATGGATGGCCTCACCCTGCTGCAGCAGGTAGCCGAGCTGGTCGACGCCGTTGAGCAGGCAGTGCCGCGCGAACGGTTCCAGACGGAACGGGATGCGGCCGCCGTCGGGCAGCGCGATGTACTGCTCGCGCACGTCGATCGCCAGCTCGATGCCGGGGTGCTTGAGCAGCCAGCGGTGTTCCAGTTCGTCGATGACGATCGCCAGCAGGCCGTTCTTCAGCGCGTTGCCGCGGAAGATGTCCGCGATCTCGCTGCACAGCACCGCCTGGATGCCGTAATCCAGCAGCGCCCACGGCGCGTGCTCGCGCGAGGAGCCGCAGCCGAAGTTGCGCCCGGCGACGAGGATCGAGCAGCCGCGCGCTTCCGGCCGGTTCAGCGGGAACGCCGGGTTGTCGCTGCCGTCGGCCTGGTAGCGCCAGTCGTGGAAGCACAGCTGGCCCAGCCCCTCGCGCGTGGTGGTGGTGAGGAAGCGTGCCGGGATGATGCGGTCGGTGTCGATGTTCTCGTCGGCCAGCACGGCGGTGCGGGAGTGGAGGCGGGTGATGGGATTCATGGCTGGCTCGTTTGAAAAGTGAGTGGAGAGGAGTGAGAAGTGAGAGAAGGGCGGAGAGCGGGTGCGTGCAAAGAGAAATCGCCGGTATGCGGCTCGTGCTCTCTCTCACTCCTCACTCCTCTACCCTCGCTCCTGCCTCTCATGCCGCCACTTCCACCAGGTACTCGCGCGGATCGGCGATGCGCCCGGCGATCGCCGATGCGGCGGCGGTGGCCGGGCTGGCCAGCACGGTGCGTGCGCCCTTGCCCTGGCGGCCTTCGAAGTTGCGGTTGGAGGTGCTCACCACCAGCTGGCCCGGCTGCGCCAGGTCGCCGTTCATCGCGATGCACATCGAGCAGCCGGGCACGCGCCACTCGGCGCCGGCGGCGGTGAACACGTGGTGCAGGCCTTCGCGCTCGGCGTCGCGGCGCACCGCCTCGGAACCGGGCACCACCAGCATGCGTACACCTTGCGCGATGCGTCGGCCATGCAGCACGCGCGCCGCTTCGCGCAGGTCGGACAGGCGCGAGTTGGTGCAGCTGCCGACGAACACGACGTCGACCGGCGTGCCCTGCATCGGCTGGCCGGGCGTGCTTTGCATGTAGTCGAGCGCGCGGCGTTCCTGCGCATTGTTCGCCGCCGGTACCGGCGCGTCCATCGCGATCGCCATGCCCGGATGGGTGCCGTAGGTGACGGTGGGTTTCACCGCGCCGGCGTCGATGCGCACCTCGCGGTCGTATCGCGCGCCGTCGTCGCTGCGCAATGCGCGCCACCTCGTCACCGCCGCGTCCCACGCCGCGCCCTGCGGCACGCGCGGGCGATCCTTCAGCCAGGCGAACGTGGTCTCGTCCGGCGCGATCAGCCCGGCGCGCGCGCCGGCCTCGATCGACATGTTGCAGACGGTCATGCGCTCGTCCATCGACAGCGCCTCGATCGCCGCGCCGCGATACTCCAGCACGTAACCGGTGCCGCCATCGACACCGATCGTGCCGATGATGTGCAGGATCAAATCCTTCGCGCCCACGCCCGGCGGCAACTGGCCGTCCACGTGGATTGCCATGGTCTTCGGCCTGCGCTGCAGCAGGCACTGCGTGGCCATCACGTGGCCGACCTCGGTGGTGCCGATGCCGAACGCCAGCGCGCCGAACGCGCCGTGGGTGGAGGTGTGGCTGTCGCCGCAGACAATGGTCATGCCGGGCTGGGTCGCGCCCAGCTCGGGGCCGATCACGTGCACGATGCCGCGGTCGGCGCTGTCCCAGCCGTGCAGTTCGACGCCGAACTCGCGGCAGTTCGCTTCCAGCTGCGCGACCTGTGCCTGCGCCTCGGCGTTCGCATACGGGCGGCTGCCGTCGGCATTCGTCGGCAGGGTCGGCGTGGAATGATCCAGCGTGGCCAGCATGCGGTCGGGCCGGCGCAGTTTCAGCCCGCGCTCGCGCAGTTCGCTGAACGCCTGCGGCGAGGTCACCTCGTGCACCAGGTGCAGGTCGACGTAGATCACCGCCGGCGTGTCGGCGGTTTCGGCGACGACGACGTGGGCGTCCCAGACTTTCTCGAAGAGGGTCCGTGAGGTCATGCCGCGACCTCCGTCACTTCGTGCGCTCGTCCCTGAGCGCGATCACCAGCTGGTGCTGAGCCACAATCAGGGACGACTGCATTGACCACACTCAACCAGCCGTAGCGATCCTCGGTGCGGCCGTCGAACAGGCCGAAGAACGCCTGCTGCAACGCCTTCGTGATCGGCCCCGGCGCGCCCGCGCCGATGGCCTTGCGGTCGACCGAGCGCACCGGGGTGATCTCGGCGGCGGTGCCGGTCATGAACACTTCGTCGGCGGAGTACAGCGCCTCGCGCGGCAGCTCGCGCTCTTCGACCGAGATGCCGAGATCGGCAGCCAGGGTGAGTACCGCGTCGCGCGTGATGCCGGCCAGGATGCCGGCGCTGGACGGCGGGGTGAGCAGCTTGCCGCGCTTCACCAGGAACAGATTCTCGCCGGCGCCTTCGCTGAGCAGGCCGTTGTGGCCCAGAGCGATGCCCTCGTCGTAGCCGTTGCGGCGTGCCTCCAGCCCGATCAGCTGGCTCGACAGGTAATTGCCGCCGGCCTTGGCCCAGCTCGGCAGGGTGTTCGGCGCGGGACGGTTCCACGACGACACGCAGACATCGGCGCCGCGCTCGGCCGCCTCGCCCAGGTACGCGCCCCAGTTCAGCGCGATGATCGCCACCTCCACCGGCGCGCCATCCCTTGCCAGCACACCCAACCCGCCGGCGCCGCGGAACACGATCGGCCGCACGTAGGCCGACGGAATCGCGTTGGCGCGGATCAGTTCCAGGCACGCGTCGTTGATCTCGTCTTCGCTGTAGCCCACCTCGATCTCGTAGACGCGCGCCGACTCGAACAGCCGGCGGGTGTGCTCGGCCAGGCGAAAATAGGCTGGCCCGCGCGGCGTGGCGTACACGCGCTCGCCCTCGAACACCGACGAGCCGTAGTGCAGTGCGTGCGTGCTGACATGGACGTTGGCATCGGCCCACGGCTTGATCCGGCCGTTGTGCCAGACGAAGGGCGTACTCATGCGGTGGCTCCCAGGGCTTTGGTGTTGCGTGGGGTTGGGGATGCGGTCGCTGGCGTGACCGGCGCGTGTCGTTCGATGCGATTGACGATGGCCAGCGCGGCCTGCGCGGTGGCTTCGACGATGTCGGTGCTGACGCCGTCGCCGTTCCAGTCGCGGCCGGCATGGCGGGCGACCAGCCGAGCCTGGCCCTGGGCATCGCCGCCCTCGCTGACCGCGCGCACCTGGAAATCCGTCAGCCGCAGGTCGCTGTCGGTGGCGCGTTCGATGGCGCGCAGCACCGCGTCGACCGGGCCGTCGCCGATCGCCGCTTCGGCGGCTTCACGGCCATCGTCGTGGCGCAGTTTCACCGCCGCCGAGGCGCCGGCACCCAGGTGCGTGCTGGTGTCCAGACGCAGCAGCCGCCACGGACCCAGCGCGTCGGGGTCCTGGCCCAGCGCCAGCGCTTCCAGATCCTCGTCGTGCACCTCGCGCTTCTTGTCGGCCAGCGTCTTGAAGCGCGCGAAGATCGCGTCCAGCGCTGCTTCTTCCGGCGCGTGGCCCAGCGCCTGCAACCGCTGGCGCAGCGCGGCGCGACCGGAGTGCTTGCCCAGCACCAGCTTGGTCTCGGCCAGGCCCACGTCCTGCGGGCGCATGATTTCGTAGGTGCCGCGATGCTTGAGCATGCCGTGCTGGTGGATGCCCGACTCGTGCGCGAAGGCGTTCGCGCCGACGATTGCCTTGTTGCGCTGCACCTGCTGGCCGGTGAGTTGCGACAGCAGGCGCGAGGCGGGATGCAGCTTGCGCGTATCGATGCGGGTATCCGCGCCGAAGTACGCGCCGCGCACCTTCAACGCCATCACGATCTCCTCCAGCGCGGCGTTGCCGGCGCGCTCGCCGATGCCGTTGACGGTGCATTCCACCTGGCGCGCGCCGGCCTCCACCGCGGCCAGGCTGTTGGCCACCGCCATGCCGAGGTCGTTGTGGCAATGGCTGGAGAACACCACGCGTTCGGCGCCGGCGACGTGGGCACGCAGCCAGGCGAAACGTTCGGCGATCTCGGCCGGCGTCATGTAGCCGACCGTGTCCGGTGCATTGAGCGTGCTGGCGCCGGCTGCAACGGCGGCGGCGAATATCTCGGCGAGGAACTCCGGCTCGGTGCGCATCGCGTCCTCGGCGGAGAACTCCACTTCGTGGCAGCGTTCGCGCGCCTGTTCCACCGCGGCAACCGCGGCATCCAGCACCTGCGCCTTGCTCATGCCCAGCTTGTGCTCGCGATGCAGCGCGCTGGTGGAGATGAACACGTGGATGCGCGAACGCTGTGCCCGCTCCAGCGCGCGGGCGGCGCTGTCGACGTCGCCGGACTGGCAGCGCGCCAGCGCGCACACGGTGGTGGATTTCAGCGACTCGGCGATCTGCGCCACCGCGGCGAAATCATCCGGCGAGGCCTGCGGAAAACCCGCCTCGAGCACGTCCACGCCGAGCGATTCGAGCATCTGCGCCATGCGCAGCTTGGCGCGCCGGTCCATCGAGAAACCGGGCGTCTGCTCGCCGTCGCGCAAGGTGGTGTCGAAGATGCGCACGCGGTCGGCGGCCACGTCGTCGTCGCCGGCGGGTGCGTTGTGCTGGTCGGGGTTTTTCATCATGGCTCCGCTGTGTGGGCGTCGCCGAAGGCACAAAAAAACCCCGCATCCGTTACCGGGTGCGGGGTTCTTTGGGTGTTTTCAGGTTTTTCTAGCTACCTGGACACATGCCCTCAGCCCGCACCTCCGTTGGTAATAAGGAGTACGAGTACGAGGGTAATAATGAGCGTGCCGCGAGCCTGCAGCAGGCCGTCAACCGTCGCGAGACGGTTCATTTCGGCGGTGCGGCAGTGGCTGCTGCGTTGCGACATGAAACCGACCGTAAGCGATGCCGGCGAGCCTGTCAACAAAAATCTTCATGACGAAATCTTCTAAGCCGCCGCGGCGCAATTTGGACGGCTAGGTGGCCAAATGGATACAGATGAAACTATCGACCTCGCCGGGACCGGCCACCGGCGGCACGATTTCGCGCTGCGCTAGGGATCCAGCCGCACCCATTTGCTGCCGGCACGCGCGCACAATCCGCCGTCGGCGCAACGCGCCAGCCTGCCGTTGGCGATCGCGGCGTTGATCTGGTCGACCCACTCGGCGCGCACGTTCTCCCGGTGCGCCTGCACGCCCATGTAGATCGCCACGCCGATCACCGCCAGCGAGGCCACGGCGCTGGCCACGAAGGTCTTCCATGCATGGGCCGACAGCGCCCGGCCGAGCCGGTTGGTGCGCTGTTCCAGTTCGCGGATGGCGTGCCGGATGCGCTGGGTGCCGTCCTGCATGGTGCGCCCGGCCTCTTCCAGTGGCTGACGCAGCCCGCTGGCCACCGTGGTGGCCGCGGCTTGCCGGATGTGTTCGATGATGCCGGCGGCGAGCCGCTCGGAGGAGTCGGCCACGCCGTGCGCCGTGCGGTCGAGGCGTTGCGCGGCGTCCTGGACCTCCTGCATCACCTGCTGGCCGCGCTGCTCCAGCACGCCGGTGAATGCCGCCAGTTGCAGCGCCAGCGCGCGCAGGTCGTCTGTCTGCGTATTGTTCGGGCCGTCGATGTCCGGGTTCATGGGTTCCTTCCTCATCGTTGCATCACCGCAGCTTGTTGCGCCTGTGCCTCCCGTCCCGCCTGCAGCGCCAATTGCTGGTTGAGTTGTTGTCCCTGCGCCAGCCAGGCCTGCCCGCGCTCCGATTGCAGGTAGTTCTGGCCGATCGAGCGCATGGCTTCGATATCCAGGCTGCGCGCGGCCGCGACCAGGGCATCGAACATGGCGTGATCGGAGCTTGCGGGCGTGATCGGCGCCACGCCCGCAACAGCAAGTGGCGCGGTCACCACCGCATCATGCGATGCCGGCGAAGATTCGAGCGGGGTCTGATGATCTGCTCCGACTGCCGCGTAGCTTTCCGCCGACGCGCGCACGTGCAATTGCGCGGCCAGCCACTTCTCGTACTTCTGCGCAATCAGCTGCTGGCCGTAATCGGCGTTGGAGTGCACCGCGAGCTGCTCCAGCTGGCCAAGCCGCGTCCGTTCCTCGCCGCTCGCCCCGTGCGTCTCGTGGATCACTACCCTGCCGATCAGCCGCGTTTCTTCCCGGCTGAAATGGCCGTGGCCGTCGGCGTTCCAGACCTTCCCGGTCCGCGGATCGGTGATGTGCTCCTCGCTGGCCAGCCCGAGGGCTTCGGTGACGACCTCCGGCAAGGGACCGTTCGCGCTCCAGCCCTTGCCGTAGTAGTCCATCACGTATGCCTTGGCGACGTCCTCGGCATAGTGCTCGTTGTTGAACCGCCGATTGGCGGCGAGCTGATTCAGCGCTTCGGTTGTCCGGGCATTGGCAGGCCGGTCCACCGTGATATAGGACGGGATCCCGTAAGTATTGGGCACGCCGGGGATCTGCACCTGCTGCGCCCAACCGTCGGCTGTGGCGTGCCACTTGGTGCCATCCAGTTCGATGTGCCTGGTGTCCTGTGTGGCTGGATTGGCGAGTGCCAGCGAGATGATTGCGGTCATGCGCTGGTAGTCGAGCTGGGCGAGCTGCGCCGCTGGCGCCGGCGTCACCACGGCGCGCATCGACGCCGCACCGTATGGATTCGGTACCGACGCAACGGCCGGATCGAGCTGGTAGTGCGTGTTCTGCCACCGTCCGTCCTCGTACACGTAGGTGACCCCATCGGTACCCGTCTGATGATTGACCTTGTGCTCGGTCACCATGGTGGCGATCTTGTCGCCCGCGAACGCACCCACCACGCCACCGACAGCGCCGGTGATGAAGGCGCCGGGGCCGGTTTCCGAACCCGCCACAAAGCCATAAGCGACACCGGCGCCGATGCCACCGAGCAAGCCGCCCACCGTGCGCCCTTCGTAGCGTCGAAGCAGCGCATCCGCGCCGAACTGGTTGCCTTGCGCGCTGAGCGCCTGGTATTGCTTAGCAGTAGTGTAGGCGTCGCCCACTAGCGCACCGACGCCGGCGATACCCATGCCCGCACTAACGCCCGGATGGAGACCACGCGTCGCTTCGGCAGCGAGCGGCACCGACTCCAAGCGCAGACGGGTGTTGCCGGCCTGCACGTAGACGTTCGGTGGTGGCATGCGATCGGCCAAGGGTCGCGTGACAGCAGTGAAGGAGGGTGTTTTGCCCTGGATCGAGGTGCCGGCGAAATAGGTGCGGCTATCCACCTGCACTATGCCGTTCTCGCGCAGCGGTGTGCCCGCGTAGTTCACTGTCACATTCAAGGTGCCAACGTTGTTGTAAGCGCGCGCCGAAATAATCTCGAAAGCCGCCTGCGTGCCCTGGCTGGTTTGGCGTGCGACAAGCTCTTCACGCGGGATGCCTTCGATCATGGTGATATTGGGGTTGGCGATGGCGCGAGGTAGTTCCACCGCGACGAACACCCGATCCAGTTTTGCATCGCTGACAATGGCGCGCACCTCCCCATGGGTGGCGTCGACGAAGCGACCGGAGGCATCCGCCCAGGGGCCTTCTTTTGCGTTGTAGAGCCAGTCTGTTGCGGGACCGTGGTACTTGCCGCTTGTCAAATCAGCTAGGTCAATCCCATAGGCTTTAGAAACGGCTGCATTGAAATCACGGGATTCGAGAAATTTGGCAGCTTGACTGTTGTTGATAACCCGCACGTCCTCGCCGGCGGCAATCATGCCCTTGACTACGTCATTTGAATAAACGCCCTCAGACACACGACCGCTATACAACACGGTTACCTTTCCTGAAGCATCCGCATCCACCTGCGCCGCCAGAGCACGCAACTGCTCTGGTGTGGCGTACCTCTCTGGTTGACTCCGCAGCAGATCTATGGCCTGTTGGGATGTCAAGGGACTCGTCATATGACGTCTCCCCCGATATCGACAGTGATTTCATATTCTGTGTTTGTGGAATATATGCCTGATCCTTTATAAGCTAGGAGGGCTTCGTTCAGATCAGCAAGAATATCCTCCTTGTGTGGACGCAACTGTTCGGGCAAGTCCAGCGAAGTCAACTTCCAATGCGACCAGCCGGGTTGGCCAATTTCACCACCGTGATCCAGAAGCTCCGTTCCCAGGAGCAACAGGTCACCGTGCCAATACAGGGTCCATTTGTACTGGTTACGTAGATCCGGATCGGAACCACCACCTAGCTCCACATTCCGAAGATAGATGTTTCGCACCCGATCGATCGTCCAGTCGCGAGCATGAGTGCCTGGAAAGAATTGCTTGTCAATCTCCTCAAGCTGGTATTTTTCGGCATCTTCGGCGGAGATGTATTCATTCACGAAAGACATTTTTCCTCCCGGGCGTTGCGCGTCGTGGTTCAATCCAACTGCCATGCCTGATCTACCTCGTTAAAGTAACGGGTCGTATCACGATTTATTTTTCTTGCCTGATGAATGACTGAGCACCTTGGCAGCGCCAACCGGGGAAAGCGAAGTGACGTCATTGCCGTCTTGAGCATCCACGACTTGGGTACTCTTGCGGATCCAGTCGACCAGGCCCGGAGGTATGTAGAAGTGCTCTCCGCCAGATATGGCAATGATCATGCCGAGTTCTGGACGGATCATGTTCAAGAGCTTGTATGCGTTCTCGCGTATGGCGGTGCTGCAGCCGGATCGGGCTAGGTCGTCGAGGTTGTCGGATACCACGATGTACAGGTTTTCGTCTTGTTGGGATTCCCTGATCTCAAATCGAAAATTGCTTATCTCTGGTCCGGTCTCGTTGGTGAAAACCGATACGAACAGCTTGGTATTGACCAGTTGTTCCCAGACTGGCATGTAGTCTCCAGTTTCCCTGGACGCCAGCAGCATTTTTTCCAGACCCATGCGCCACTCCCTGTGCGTTTTGACTTCCAGCATGACCGGCTGCTGACATTCCAACGGGCCGTCGAGCATGATTAACCGTCCCCGCAGCACAACACGGACGATCGAGGAGGGTCAATCGGAATATTTTCCATTGTGATGCAGTCGTGCGCTGAGCGATCTGTCATCGGCGTCGACGGGTTCGGCACTGGCTGACCGATCCAGCATGGCGGCCAGCGCGACGGGAACCGCGACGGAATGGCCGATCAACGGCTCCACCACGCTCTCGAACTTGGCCGGGTGCGCTGTGGCTACGATCGCCCACGCAGACGTATCACCTGAATTGCGCAACCAGTCGAGTTCGTGCATGGCGGTGGCGGTGTGCGGGCAGAACACTTCGCCATGTTCGCGTGCGTGACGGGTGATGGTCTGGCGGATGGTGGCATCGTCGACGCTGTGGGCTTGCAGCAGACGGCGGAGTTCCGCTTCGTCGGGAAACGTCCAGCGCAGCCGCTCGAAGTTGCTGGGCGCGCCGACGTCCATCGCGTTGGCGAGGGTGGCGACGGCTTCGCGCGGCCGATAGTCGGCGCCGGCGAAGTAGTCGGGCAGGGTGGCGTTGGCGTTGCAGGCCAGGCGCACTTCGCCGATCGGCAGGCCCATTTCGCGCGCCCACAGGCAGGCCATGGCGTTGCCGAGGTTGCCGGTGGGGACGATGAAGTTGAGCGGCGTGCGGTGTTCGCGCCACCAGCGCAGCGCGGCGTGGGCGTAGTAGCTCATCTGTGGCAGCAGGCGGCCGAGGCTGATGCTGTTGGCGGAGGACAGCGGTACGTCGGCCTGCAGTGCCGCGTCGTTGAGTGCGGCCTTGACCATGCGCTGGCAATCGTCGAAGCGGCCGGCCACGCGCAGCGCGGTCACGTTGTCGCCGAAGCAGCCGAGCTGGTGCGCCTGGCGCGGCGAAACCCGGCCGTCGGGGTAGAGGATCACCACGCGGACGTTCGGCTGGCGGTGGAACGCCGCGGCTACCGCGGCGCCGGTGTCGCCGGAGGTGGCGACGAGGATCGTCAGCGGTCGCGCATCGGCGCGCGGCAGCCGGCGCAGGCAGGCGGCGAGGAAGCGTGCGCCGAAATCCTTGAAGGCGGAGGTGGGGCCGTGGAACAGCTCCAGCATCAGCGTGTGCGGATGGGCGGGCAGCGGACGAAGTGGTGCGTCGAAGGTGAAGGCTTCGGCGCAGATCGCGGGTAGTGCGTCGGCCAGCGCGTCGCCGGCGAAGAACGGCTCCAGCAAGGTGGTGGCGGTGTCGGCCAGCGTGCCGCGCGGATCGAAGGCGGCGGGATCGAGCCGCGGGAGCTGTTCGGGCACGTACAGGCCGCCGTCGGGGGCGAGGCCGGCGGCGATGGCGTGGCTGAGCGGTACGGTTTCCGTGCTGCTGCTGCGCGTGCTGTGATAACGCAGAGGTTCATGCATGACCGCCACCCCTGCTGTAGGAGCGCACCCCGTGCGCGATGCCTTTGTCGCGTGCCAGGAAGAGCTCGCGCACTGGGTGCGCTCCTACAGGCGTAGGGCGGGCATTGCCCGCCGCGATTGCGACGATGCGCGAAGAGGGGCCGGCGGGCGGTGCCCGCCCTACGATCATCATGGTTGCGAGTCCTGGTCGAGCGAATCCATCAACTCGGCGGCCGGCCCCTCGATCGGCGACACCCACGCATCGCTGTCCAGCCCGGCGTCGGCGAAGGCGGCCTGCATCGCCACGCTGGCCGCCTCGGCATCGGCGCGGTTGTCGTACCAGCCGAACACGCTGGGGCCGGCGCCGGAGATGCTGGCGCCGAGGGCGTGGTGGTCGAGCGCGGCCTGCTTCACCTGCGCGAAGTGCGGTATCAGCGGGGCGCGGCGCGGTTCCACCAGCACGTCTTTCAGGCCTTCGCGCACCAGCGTCGCGTCGCCGCGTTGGCAGCCGGTCAGCACCAGGGCGAGGTTCGAACTCTGCGCCACGAACTCGCCCAGCTCGTAGTGGCCGGCCAGCGCGGCGCGCGCGCGGCGCGTCTCCAGCACCACGTGCGGATGCACCAGCGCACAGTGCCATGCCGCCGGCACGGCGATGCGCACCAGGCGCTCGTGGGTGGCCAGGACCAGGCCGCCGAGCAGCATCGAGCCGAGGTTGTCGCCGTGGCGGCTGCCGCTGGCCACCGCTTCGCCGTCGAGTGCGAACGGGTACAGCGCCTCGCGCGACAGCGGCTGTTCCAGCAAGGCGTTGGCGGCGACCAGCGCGGCCACGCACGAGGCCGCCGAACCGCCCATGCCCGAGCCCAGCGCAATGCCCTTGTGCAGCACCAGCTCGAAACCGAACGGCAGCTTCAGTGCGCGATGCAGCGACAGCAGCGCGGTGCCGGCCGTGTTGTGCCGCGGGTCGAGCGGCAGGCCTTCCACGCAGCCACGGATGGCGGCGATGCGCACCACCGGTTCCTCGATGCGGCGCACCTCGGCGCGGTCGCCGGCGCCGGCCACGCTGTGGCCGAGCAGGTCGAAGCCGACGCCGACGTTGCCGACGCTGGCCGGGGCGAAGGCGTGGGCGAGGTGCGGCGGTCGTGCGTGTGCAGCCATGAGCGGTTCCTGTAGCGGCGTGTTCATGCATGCACCGCCAGCGATTCGGCGATGCGCAGCAGGTCGGCGAACACGCCGGCCGCGGTGACCTCCGGCCCGGCGCCCGGACCCTGCACCAGCAGCGGATTATCGCAGTAGCGGCGCGTGCTGAACTGCACCACGTTGTCGGTCAGCCGCGTGTGCGCGAACGCGTGGCTGGCCGGCAGCACCTGCAGTCGCACGCTGGCGTGGCCATGGCGGTCGAGGTGGGCAACATGGCGCAGCACGCCGCCAGCCTCGCGCGAGCGGGCCAGCGCGGCAGCCATCGGCGCATCGAGCTCGCCCAGCCGCGCGAAGAACTCCTCGCGGTCCAGTGCGGCGAGCGATGCCGGCACCAGGCTTTCCAGGTCGACGTCTTCCAGCGACAGCGGCCAGCCAGCCTCGCGCGCCAGGATCACCAGCTTGCGCGCCACGTCCAGGCCGGAAAGATCGTCGCGCGGATCGGGCTCGGTATAACCCAGCGCATGCGCCTCGCGCACCAGTGCGGAGAACGGTTGCCGGCCGTCGTGGCGGTTGCACAGCCAGGCCAGCGTGCCGGAGAACATGCCTTCCACCGCGAGCAGTTCATCGCCGGTGTCGAGCAGGTCGCGCAGGGTCTGCACCACCGGCAGGCCGGCGCAGACGGTGGCCTCGCAGCGAAAGCGCGCGCCGCCGGCGCAGGCGGTGTGGATCGCCTGCCAGCGCGGCAGCGGGCCGCTGCCGGCGAGCTTGTTCGGCGTCACCACGTGGATGCCCGCGGCCAGCCACTGCGGATAGTGCGAGGCCACTTCGTCGCTGGCGCTGCAGTCGATCAGCAGCGCATGGCGGCCATCGGTGCCGCGCACGTGCGCGGCGAACGCGTCCAGATCATTCGGGCGCCAGGTCTGCGCGCCGCCGTGGCGGTCGTTGAGTTCGGCATCGTCGCAATCCAGCCACATGCGCTTGCGGGCGACCACGCCGCAAAGCCTGAGGTCCAGGCCGAGCGTGCGCGCCAGCCGCGGCTGCGCCGCACGCAGCTGGGCGAGCAGGGCGCTGCCGACGCGGCCGGGGCCGATCACGCCCACCGCCAGCGTGCGCAGCCGCGTGCTGCCGGTGGCATGCGGGGACAGCGGCGGCAGCGGAACATGCTTGGCTTGCTCGGGTGCACAGGTGATCACGGTGGCCTCTCCGGTGGAGGCCCGTGCTCGCTGGCGTGTCGGTATCAGCCGGCCCGCCTCGTCGAGGGCGGGCCGTTGCGTGGAAACTTCAGCTGCGCACGACGCTCCGCCCGGGACTCGTAGTACCGGTGGTAATCGTGCGGGTAGTCGTGGCGACGGCGCCCGCGCGCACCGTCGCGGCGCCGGTGCGAACCGGGGCGGCAAACAGGCGGTCGGGGGCTGAAATCGGCGACATGCATCGACCATACGGGCAATGTTGCGCTGCGGTCAACAGATTCATTTGCAACTTTTCGCCTGCCCGGCAGCGGCTTCGGGGGTCGGGTGGCAGTGCGGCAGGATGTCGCGAGTCCCCGGCGAAACGGCGCCCGGGATTACCATGGGCGGATGATCCGTCCCCCTTACCGACGCTCGTCGCTTCGCGCGGCGGTCGCGCTGCTTGCGTTTTGCAGTGCCGCGGCCGCGCTGGCCGCAGCCGCTCCCGACACCCTGGAACAGCGCGTGGCCGCATGCACCAGTTGCCACGGCGCGCGCGGCGAAGGTTCCCCCGATGGCGTGCTGGCGCCGCGCCTGGCCGGCAAGCCGGCGGGTTATCTGCTGCAGCAACTGGAGTACTTCCAGTCCGGCCAGCGCCGGCACGCGCCGATGGAATACGTGGTGCGCCAGCTGAGCCAGCCCTACCTGCGCCAGATCGCGGAATACTTCGCCGCGCAGGATCTGCCGTACCACCGCTGGCCGCAGCCCGCCGTGTCGGCCGAGGTCCTGCGCCGCGGCGAACAGGTGGTGCTCCACGGCGATCCCGCCCGCGCCGTGCCTTCGTGCGTAAGCTGCCACGGCGACAAGCTCACCGGCTTCGAGTCGATGATGCCGGGCCTGGTCGGTCTGTCCTCCGGCTACATCAGCAACCAGCTGGTGTCGTGGCGCACGCATACCCGCGCGGCGGAAGGGCCGTATTGCATGGGCGTGGTGGCCAACCGCATGCGCGAGTCGGATATCGCCGCGGTGTCCGCATGGCTGGCCAGCCACGCGCCGGCGGCGGACATGCACCCGCAGCCCGCCGCGGCGCAGACGACGCCGCTGCCGGGCTGGTGCGTGATGGGCCACAGCGAGGTGAATCCATGAAGTGGTTGCGACGCGGCGTCGGCTTGCTGGTGGTCCTGCTGCTGATCGGCGCGGCAGCGTGGTGGTATCTCGCGCGCGACCAGCGCACACCGTCCACGCCGGTCCAGCGCGAGGCCGATGCGGTCGCGCTGGTCGATCCGGCGCGGATCGAGCGCGGCAAGTACCTGGCCACCGTCGGCGACTGCGCCGCCTGCCACACCGCGCGCGGCGGCCAGCCGTATGCGGGCGGCCGCTCGCTGGCCACGCCGTTCGGCGACGTGCCGGCGCCGAACATCACGCCGGACGCGGACACCGGCATCGGCCAGTGGAGCTTCGACGATTTCTGGGCCGCGCTGCACCTGGGCAAGGGCCGCCACGGCCAGCTGCTGTACCCGGTGTTCTCCTACACCTCGTTCACCAGGGTCACGCGCGACGATGCGCTGTCGATCTTCGCCTACCTGAAATCGCTGCCGCCGGTGAACCAGCCGGCGCAGCCGACCGGCCTGGAGTTTCCCTACAACGTGCGCAGCAGCCTGGTGGCGTGGCGCGCGCTGTACTTCAAGCCCGGCGTGTACCAACCCGATCCCGCGCAGTCGCCGCAGTGGAATCGCGGCGCCTACCTGGTGCAGGGGCTGGGCCATTGCAACGAATGCCACGCGCCGCGCGATTCGCTCGGCGGCATCGAGCAGAACCAGCACCTCACCGGCGGGCAGATCCCGCAGCTGGACTGGTATGCGCCCGATCTCAGCACGCGCAGCGGCGGCGGCCTGGAAGGCTGGAGCGCGCAGGACGTCATCGACCTGCTGAAGACCGGCCAGTCGTCCAAAGGCAGCGCATTCGGACCGATGGCCGACGTGGTGCGGCTGAGCACCCAGCACATGACCGACGCCGACCTGCAGGCGGTGGCGACCTACCTGCAAGCGTTGCCGCCGCGCGCGCCGGCCGCACCGGTCGCGTTCCCCCAGGCGGCCAGCCACGAGCAGGGCGGCAAGCTCTACGCGAAGCACTGCGCCGATTGCCACGGCGACAACGGCCAGGGCGTGGCCGGCATCTATCCGCCGCTGGACGGCAACACCTCGGTCACCGGACCGACCAGCATCAATGCGATCCGCAGCGTGCTGCTGGGTGGCTTCGCGCCGGCCACCGCGGCCAATCCGCGGCCGTACTCGATGCCGCCGTTCGCGCAGCAACTGAGCGACGAGGACGTGGCCGCCGTGGTCAGCTACGTCCGCCAGTCGTGGTCGAACAAGGCCAGCGCGGTGGCGCCCGTCGAGGTCAGCCGCTCGCGGCATACGCCGGTGGATTGAGCACCGCGCCGGCTTGATCGCGCGACGCGCGATGCCGGCCCGTCCAGGCGACGCGTTTTGTCGCGGTGGCGCACCGTTGCCGCATTCGTTGACCTGCATCAAGGCGACTGCGCGGCTGCGCCGACACGCTTGCGCCACTTTGTCCACACCGGGCTCACGCTCCGGCACGGCGCATGATCGATCTCGCGTACAGCAGCTTCGGACTCACCCGTTTGCCCTTCCTCGATGCCATCGACGCGGTGGCGCGCGCGGGCTATGCGGGGATGGAGATCGCCTTTCATCGCGACCACTTCAATCCGTTCGACCTCGGCGACGACGATCTCGGTGCAGTGAAGCATCGACTGGCGCGCGCCGGCATCGCGCCGGCCTGCGTGGCCACCGCCTCGCACTTCTTCACGCCCTCGCGGCCGCACGAGCCTTCGCTGATGTCGCTGGACACGGCCGGGCGCAAGCGGCGCGTCGACCTGGTCAAGCGCGGCATTCGCGTGGCGCGCCGGCTGGGCACGAACCTGGTCACCTGCGGCAGCGGCTTCGTGCGCGAAGAGCATGTGCGCCAGCCGCAGGTGGACCCGCTCGACGTGCTGGCCGAGTCCATCCGCGAGTGTCTGGGCGAGATCCGCGACGACGACGACATCACCCTGCTGATCGAACCCGAGCCCGGCATGGCGATCGAGACGCTGGCGCAGGGCCAGGCGCTGATCGCCGCGGTCGGTTCGCCGCGCTTCGCGCTGCACATCGACCTCTGCCATGCCTACTGCTCCGAGCCGGACTACCTCGCCGCGCTGGCGCAGGCCGCGCCGCAGGCGCGTTACCTGCACATCTCCGATGCGCGCGCGGGCTGGAACCTGAAGATCGCGGAAGACAGCGACGCGCTCGCCGTCAACCTCGACCACGCCAGCACGCTGGTGTATTTCCCCGACGGTGCCGACTACCTCTTGCTGGATGGCAGTCACCCGCTGTACTTCGCCGATCGCGCGCCGGATGCCGCGCGGCAGCGGCGCATCGATGCCCTGCTGGCGCGTGCCGGTCTCGCGCGAGCGGCACGCTGGGTGGATTACGGCAGCCTGCACGCCGGCACCTCGCCGCTGGACGACGAGATCTTCACCTACTTGATCTCGGTGCCCGGCATCAGCTTCGACGCGCTGGAGCGCGCCCACCCGATCCTCGCCTGGTTGCGCGGCGCGCGCGGCCCCGCGCTGGTGGACGCCATGGTCGCCAACACGCGCACCGGCGTCGTGCATTTCCACGAGATCCCCGGCGAGGGCACGCTGGATCTGGCGGCCAGCTTCGCCGCGCTGAACGCGCACGGCTTCCATGGCTTCGGTTCGGTGGAGCTTTATCACCACGTGGATGCGTGGCAGGAGGCGTTGCAGGCCAGCCATCGCCACCTCGCCGCGATCGCGCAGGGCTGATCGATGCGGATCGACCTCGACGCCTGGGGCTGGGCCGCCGACACCGTCGGCGAGCTGGACCACCGCCGGTTGAAGGCACCCAGCGTGAAGTTGCGCGGCGTGCACGCGGGGGCGGGCGGCGACGTGGTCTGCACCATCGACCTGCGCTGGCGCCTGCCCAATGCCGACGCCTGCCTGAGCACGGTCGAGGCGCATTCGCTGGAGCACTTCCTGCTGGAGGGTTTCGGCCGCCTGCTGCCGGGGCACTTCATCGGCGTGGGCGTGATGGGCTGCCGGACCGGTTTCTACCTCACGCTGTTGAACGAGGGTCGCCGCGAGGTGATCGAGCGGACCCTGGAAACCGTGCTCTACGGCGTGCTCGGCGCCACCGCCGTGCCCTACGCGCGCATCGAGCAATGCGGCCACTGGCGCCACCACGACCTGGCCGCCGCGCAGGCGGTGGCGGGCGAGGTGCTGGCGCGGCGCGCGGCGTGGCGGGAGGTCGCGTGAACGCGGCGGTCACGCGTTGGCGGGTCAGCGAGACGCGCCGCGTCGAGTACGAGCTGTGCAACGTCGCGGACGTGTTCGATCCGGCCTGCGACGCCTTGCTGGCCGACGGCCGTCGCGCCGGCGGCCGCCGCTTCGTGGTGGTGGACGAGGTGGTGCTGCGTCACCACGGCGTGCGCCTCGCCGCCTACTTTGCGCAGCACGACGTGACCGCGCGCATCGTCGCGCTGCCCGGCGGCGAGGGCGGCAAGACGATGGAGGCGTGGCAGCACCTGCTGCGCGCGCTGGACGAGTTCCCCATCCACCGCCGCGACGAGCCGATCCTCGCCATCGGCGGCGGCGTGCTCACCGACGTGGTCGGCTTCGTGGCCTCCAGCTACCGCCGCGGCGTGCCGCACATCAAGGTGCCCACCACCCTGATGGGCTACGTGGATGCGGCGGTGGGGATCAAGAACGGGATCAACTTCAACGGCCGCAAGAACCGCCTCGGCAGCTTCGAGCCGCCGCGCCGCGTGCTGCTGGATCGCAGCTTGCTGCGCACGCTGCCGCGCCGCCACCTGCACAACGGCGTGTGCGAGATCATCAAGCTCGCCGTGATCAAGGATGCGGCGCTGTTCGCGCAACTGGAACGCCACGGCGCCGCCAGCGTGGCCGGCGCGTTCCAGGGCGAGCACGGCGGCGCCATCCTCGACCGCGCCATCGACGACATGCTGCAGGAGCTGGCGCCCAACCTGTTCGAGGACGAGCTGGCGCGCGTGGTGGATTTCGGCCACACCTTCAGCTACGGCCTGGAAACGCGGCACGAGGACAACCTGCTGCACGGCGAGGCGGTGCTGCTGGACATCCTCGTCTCCGTCGCCATCGCCCACGGCCGCGGCCTGCTGGCCGATGCCGCCGCCGCGCGCATCCTCGCCCTGGTCGAGCGCCTCGGCCTGGCGCCGCCGCTGGAACTGCTCGACGCCACGCTGATGTGGCAGTCGCTGCTGGACCGCGTCGAACACCGCAACGGCGCCCAGCGCGTGCCGCTGCCGGTCGCCGTGGGCGAGGGCGTGTTCGCCAACGACATCCGCCGCGGCGAACTCGCCGACGCCATCGCCACCCTGCAATGCTGGACTCGCCCCGCCCATGACCGAATCGCCGAATGTTGATGCCGCGGAGATCGCGCACTTCAACCGCATCGCCCAGCTGTGGTGGGACCCGCACGGCAAGATGGGCCAGCTGCACGCCATCAACGGCCTGCGCCTGCGCTTCATCACCGATCGCCTGGGCGGCGCCGCGCCGCGCGTGCTGGACGTGGGTTGCGGCGGCGGCATCCTCGCCGAGGCGCTGGCCAGACACGGCGCGCAGGTCACCGGCATCGACCTCTCCACGCTGTCGCTCAACGTGGCGCGCCAGCATGCCGAGCGCGGCGCGCTGGACATCGACTACCGCGAGATCGACGTGGAAACGCTGGCGCGCGAGCAGGCCGGCAGCTTCGACGCGGTGACCTGCATGGAGATGCTCGAACACGTGCCCGAGCCCGCGCGCGTGATCGCCGCCTGCGCGCAGTTGCTCAGGCCGGGCGGCGTGGCCTTCTTCTCCACCATCAACCGCAACCTCAAGGCGTTCGCCTTCGCCATCGTGGCCGGCGAGTACATCCTCGGCCTGTTGCCGCGCGGCACGCACAGCTACCGCAAGCTGATCCGCCCGACCGAGATGCGCACGTGGGCAAGTGCGGCGGGGCTGCAGTTCAACGCCGTGGCGAGCCTCATGTACCACCCGCTCAAGCGCAGCTTCCGCGTGGCGCCGGGGCGCGAGGACATCAACTACATGGCCAGCTTCACGAAGCGGGGTTGAACACATGCGCCGCTTCCTCGCCCTCTCGCGCTCGCTGCATGGCGTGCTCGACATCGCCATGCCCGGCTTCGTCGCCCTGCTGTGGCTCGGCCATTTCCCCGCCTGGCCGGTGCTGGCGCTCTGCCTGGGCACCGCACTGGCCGGCTATACCGCGATCTACGCGCTGAACGACCTGGCCGGCGTCCGCGACGACCGCCAGAAGGTGGCGCGCGGGCTCACCCCCGGCTACGCGGTGGAGGCCTCCACGATGCGCTACCCGCTGGCACAGAACCTGATCAGCATGAAAGGCGCGCTGGCCTGGTTCGGCCTGTGGTTCGCGCTGGCCGTGCTCGGCATCTGGCTGCTCAACCCGTGGATCCTCGCCATCCTCATCGCCGCGGCGCTGCTGGAACTGGCCTACGTGAAACTGCTCAAGGTCACCTGGTGGCGCACCGTGGTCAGCGGCCTGGTGAAATCCGCCGGCCCCGTCGCCGCCGTATTCGCCGTGGTGCCGACGCCTTCGTTGGCGGGGCTGGCGCTGATGCTGGGCTGGCTGATGCTGTGGGAAGTGGGCGGGCAGAACATCCCCGCCGACTGGAACGACCTTGAGGAGGATCGCGCCATCGGCGCGCGCACCATCCCGCTGGTGTTCGGCCTGCGCGTCGCCGGCTGGCTGGTGCTCGGGCTGCTCGGTCTCGTCGTCGCCGGCAGCCTGCTGCTGGCGAGGCTCTCGCCACTGATGCTCGGCTGGCCATTCCAGCTCGCCGTGTTGCTGGCTGGTGTGGTGCTGCTGGTGGTGCCGGCGGTGCGGCTGGCGGTGACCCGCGATGGCCGCGCGGCCGCGCGGCTGTTCGACCGCTCAAGTTTGTATCCGCTGGCGTTGTTGCTGATCGTGACGGTGTTCGTGTTGTTGCCTTGAGTGTGCCGTTCGCCCCGAAGTCCGGCGCATGATCCGGAAGGTGGACGTAGGGCGGGCACTGCCCGCCGGCTTTCCCGCGCGTCACTCATGCCCGTCAAATCCTCACGATCAACGCGCTCGTACCCGCGTGTTTCCTTCGATCCAGGACATCAAAGGCAAGAGCGGTCGATCGCCTTCGGCGACCGAGTCACTTTTCTCTTGCGTGGCCAAGAGAAAAGTAACCAAAAGAGAAGGCCACCCCGCTTGGCGCTTGCCGGGCATCCTGCCCGGCAAGTCCGTGAGCCGGGGTCGGGCTTTTCGACAGCACATCCATGTGCTGGCGAAAAGGCATCGGCATCCATGCCGATGCCCGCTACGCGGCCTGTCGCCCCCGCCTCACCGCCGCACAGGGGCCCCGGGTGAAGCAGCGGGCCATCGTGGCCCGCACTCTTCAGAAGAGCCCAAGTAAAGCAGGGACGCTGTACGCCATCCCCTCTGTTTGACTTCGTCCGTCCTGGTTTCGCCGCCGCCGCAGGATTCTCGCCCGGTCGTACCGGTGGACGGTCGATGCAGGGCGCGAACTGCAAGTGCAGCAGCAATAGCACTACCAAGACGCGGATCATGCACTGTGTTGTTGCCTATACCACGTCTGCGATTGAGGCTTTTCAGGGCACACAGGCTACGAGACGATCTGTAGAAAAGGGTTCTTGTCAACAATGGCTGCGTGTGATTTTTTCTTTAGGAAGGAGATCAGATCATCGCCTCGCTGTAACAGCATGACTATTTCATGCAACGAGCAGAGCAGCAT
The DNA here is from genome assembly GCF_052978405.1 of Rhodanobacter sp. UC4438_H5. Lineage (NCBI taxonomy): Bacteria > Pseudomonadati > Pseudomonadota > Gammaproteobacteria > Lysobacterales > Rhodanobacteraceae > Rhodanobacter > Rhodanobacter sp. UC4438_H5. The sequence continues at coordinate 2,815,276 of NZ_CM129672.1, read as the reverse complement.
CGTTTTTTGAGCGAGCGCGGCAGCGCATTCCTTGACCACGGGTTCGGTAAAGCCTGAGGACGAGATGAAGATACCGCGAGCGTTCGCGCGGAGGAACAAACGACTGAGATGGGGAAGAAACTCACTGGTACCGACTGGCGAGTTGAGCCATTTCATCTCAACGAGGTGCACCGCGCCATCGAGCTCGATCACACCATCGATCTGTTCAAGCACAACAGATGTGTCGGGGTCTTTTCGGCGGAAGTCTTCCCGAACAAGAATTCCATAGGCACTGAACATGTCGTTTAGAACACCTTCAAGCAGCTTGCCGCGCTCATGGGGCTTGTCGTCCATGCCGAACAACGCCGCAAGTCGAGTATTCACTTTCTCAATCTCGGAGCGCCTGTCGGCTGCTGCTTGCTCCGCGTGCTCACGAGCGCGTGTGGCCTCGCGTTCAGCATCTCGTTCTTGCTTCATCCGCGTGAAAGAGTCCTTTGCGTTGACTGCCTCTCGCACGCTTGCGACGAGCCCTTTAGCCTTCAGCTGGTCTTCCGGCCAACAGGTCTCGAACCTCTCGAACTCCACCACACGCTTGATGATCTCGCGTCGCGGGCGCAAGCCACTATCGCCGCGTCCATTGACCTTGGTGAGCACCTTGCGAACGATCTCGAATTTGTTGATGGAGTCCGCGTTCGTCGCTACGGCGCGCTCTACTTCGGCGAGATCTTCGTCGGCAACGCCGGCGCCGCGTAGGAACAGCACGACGCCCTTCTTCGCCCGAATGAGGCGGGCGATGGTCTCAACAAGTAGCTCAAACAGTTCTGGCGGGTAGTGAAATACCTCGGACATCGGATCACCTTTGGGTTGCTATGTCCGGTCTGCGGCTAGGAAGCCACCGGCTACAGCTTCGCGACTAGATCGTCCATCGCCTTCTTGGCGTTCCGAAGGTAGTCCTCTTTCACCTGCACACGATGGCCGTTAATAGTCTGCTTGCCAATGGGAAGCTTCGAAAACGGGAGGCCCTTTGCGAAAGCCACCACACCAGTTGTCTGAAAGTCGCGAATTTCGACGAACCCGGCTTCCAGCTTCTTAAAGGCGAAGATTTCGGGGTTCGACTTCAAGAGTTTGCCAACGTCACTCTCGATGGCTTGCAGTACGGCAGCGTAGGCCGAAGCTGCGCCCATGTACTGCGTCAGTCGATTCTTGACAATCAGATGAACTTTCGGAAGGGGGCGCTGGGCATGCTTTAGCTTCGTTGCGAATGCGTAGGCTGCATAGATTTCCGAAGGCAGTTTCAGGCCGTAGACGAGAGAAAACGCGTTCTGTATTGCTCGACGGGAGGAATCGTCTGCCATCACGGGGAGCACGATGCGGTCTGCTGTGGAGAGCGCGATCTGTGTGTAGAGGGAGAAACTTGGATTGCAGTCGAGGAAGACCACGTCATACTCGTCGGCAAGCTGATCCAAGAAATCCTTCAGCCAGTCGACAACCGCTATCCAGGGGTTCGTTCCGGGGATCTGATTGTTGGCAAGCGTGTTCACGGCGTTCGCTTGGAGTTCCAACATTGGATCGCCGCACACAAGATCGACGTTTGCAGGTACACCCTTGTTATAGCTACTCGGCTTCGTAGTGAAGTCGTGCGCATTGAACTTAGGTGGGGAGTACGGTGCAGGCAGACGGAGCTGAAAGTAGCCACCCACGCTGCATCGAGGTACCAAGCCCTGCCGTTCAAGCAACTTCTCGCTACCCTTGTTATTCAGCCCTCCAAGCATCAGCTCAGATAGATTGGCCTGCGGGCACATGTCGATCGCCAAGATGCGCTTTTTCGGGTGTTTCTCGGCGTAGCGAACAATCGACTGAAAGCACAGGCTTGTCTTTCCAGTGCCACCTTTGTTGTTCCAGTAGGCGTACTTGATGTCCATTGTTAGCTCCGTGAGCCATCTGTATGGCTGATGTCGACATCATATCGTCCATAACGGACGTGTACAAGTCTTTGTCTGCCATAATTGTGGTGGGCTCGAATTGAGGCTCCGTGGAGATTGATCGAAATCGAGACGGAGGAAGCTAGATAGAGTAGGTAGCGCCCAGCGCGCTGCTCCTGCTTTGCTTTGGCTCCTCTGAAAAGTGCGGGCCACGATGGCCCGCTGCTCTACCCGGGGCCCCTGTGCGGCGGTGAGTCGGGGGCGACAGGCCGCGTAGCGGGCATCGGCAGGGAGGCCGATGCCTTTTCGCCAGGGCAGGATGCCCTGTCGAAAAGCCCAGCCCCGGCTCACGGACTTGTTGGGCAGGATGCCCAACAAGCGCCAAGCGGGGTGCTCTTTCTCTTTGGTTACTTTCTCTTTGAGCACGCAAAGAGAAAGTGACTCGGTCGCCGTAGGCGATCGACCGCTCTTCGCTTCAAATGCGCTGGGTTGAACGGAACAACCGGCAGGAGCAGCGCTTGCGAACACTCGCAAATCTATGGACACGAGTGACGGGAGCCGGCGGGCAGTGCCCGCCCTACGCGACTGGTCGCTTCGATCCTCCGACGTGACGAACCGCCCTCGCGCGATCGTCACAAGAATGGCCCGAACAACCCGTCATCCCGGCGGAATCCGGAATCCAGTGCCTCGGCACATGGTTGAAGACGCTGGATTCCAGCGTTCGCTGGAATGACGAGCAAGGGCATCCCTACCGCATGATCCCCGTATGCCCCAACGAATACCGCCCCGGCTGCGGCCACACGGTGAGGCCATGCGGTTCCATGCCGACCTTGATCTTGCGCACCTTGCCGGTGCTGGTGTCGATGGCGTAGACGACGTCGTCGAAGCGGCCGGAGAGCCACAGCATGCGGCCGTCGGCGCTGACGTTGCCCATGTCGGGGCTGCCGCCGTGGGGGATCGGCCAGGTGGCGACGACCTGGCGGGTGGCGAAGTCGATCACCGAGACGCTGCCCTTGCCCTTGCGTGGACCGTGGATCTTGTGCGTGCCGCGGTTGGCCACGTACAGGCGCGTGCCGTCGCGGCTGGGGTAGAGGCCGTGGGTGCCGATGCCGGTGGCGATGAAGCCGATCTTGGTGAAGCTGTCGCCGTCGATCAGGTAGACGCCGTCGGCCATCATGTCGGCGACGTAGAACACCTTGCCGTCGGGCGAGACGCGGATGTCCTGCGGCATGCCGCGGTGTTTCAGCGGCAGGTAGCCGAGCACCTTGTGCGCGGCCATGTCGATCTTGGCCAGCTTGCCGCCGAACTCGCAGGTGAAGATCGCGTAGCGCCCGTCGATGGAAAAGTCGGCGTGGTTGATGCCCTTGCAGCCGGGCACCGGCAGGCGGAACTGCAGCGCCATGGTGTGCGGGTCGCGGAAATCGAGCCGGGCGTCTTCCTCGGCAACCACGATGGCGTGCTTGCCGTCCGGGCTGAAGTACATGTTGTACGGGTCGTCGACCGCCACCGCCTGGCCGGGCTTGCCGGTGGTCGGGTCGATCGGGGTGAGGCTGCCGTCGGGGCGGTCCTCGGCGTTGTTGGTGACCCACAGCGTGCGCAGGTCGTAGGCCGGCACCACGTGCTGCGGGCTGCGGCCCACCTTGAAGGTGTCGACCACCTTGAACGTCACCGGGTCGATCACGCTGACGCTGTCCGAGCGCAGGTTGGGCACGTAGATGCGCGAGAGCGCGCCGGCCACCGCGGGGCTGAGCATGTTGACGCCGGCATCGCCATAGAGGTTGGCCGGGTTGGTCACCGGCGGCATGCCGGCGACGGTCTGCACGCCGCCGGCGAACGCCGCGCCGCTGGCGAGCCAGGCGAGCAGGGCGAAGCCGGCGCGACGGCGCGGGTGAGAGCGGTGTGCGTTGATGGTGAAAGTCCTCGGCAGCATGTCCGGTCCACGAATGTAGGTTGGGGGTGCGGGCAGGTCAGTGTCCAGCGACGTCCTTGCGGATCGCCTCGACCGTCTGCGCCACGATCAGGTCCACGCCGAGCTGGCCCAGCGCGGCGGTGGCGCGACGCGGGTCGCCGCCGTAGACGCCGTCGGCCGCGCCCGGCGCGCTCGCGTGGCGCAGTGTATCGGCGCGCACCATCGACGGTGCGACTGCCAGCTGAAGCGAGGTGTCGGCGAGCGCCGCGTGGGTGCCGATCTCGTCGTCGCGGTAACCGCGCCGGCGCAGCAGCGCGGCGTAGCCGGTGGAGCTGGCGGCGTAGTATTCCGGCGGCACGAACGCGTGTTTGGGCGAACCAGCCCAGTGCTTGTTGAGCCGGTCCACCACGCGGCGCAGGTCGCGCTGGTAGCCGCCGTGGTCGCCGAGCAGCACGACGTGGCGAAAGCCGTGCGCCGCCAGGCTTTCGGCGGCCGAGGCCAGCATCTGCTCGAACGCGGCATCGGGCACGCTGATGGTGCCGGGAAAGCGCATGTGCCCGCTCGGTGGCGTGATGCTGCCCTCGGGCACGTAGGCGACCACCGGCGCCACCAGCGCGTTGCCCAGCCCGCGCGCGATCCGCTCGGCCAGCGCCTCGGCGCGCGCGTTGTGCTTGCCCAGCGCGATGTAGGGCCCGCTTTGTTCGGTGCCGCCGATCGGGATGATCACGGTGGTGCTGCCGGCGTCGATGCGCGCGCGCAGCTCGGTCCAGGTCAGCTCCTGCAACTGCACCGTGGGCGGTTGCGCGCAGGCCGCCTGCGCCAGCATCAGCAGCAGGGCGAGGCCGAGGAGTCTGCGGTGATTCAGCAGGAACTTGCGCACGCGGGCGGGGAGGGGCGATCGATCATCCGCGCACATTGGAACAGCGCTGCGCCGCGCGCAAGCCCGTTGCGGCGCGGCAACGGGCCTGGCCGCTTTCAGTGCGACAGGTCGACCGCGTACACCGCCGTGCCGTCGCCGTTGTCCTTGAGCTGGCGGATGTTGTGCAGCCCTGCCGCTTTCGCCACATCGAGCTTGTTCGCCGCGCCGGTGAACACCACCGGACCGTGCGTCTTCAGCGGGGCGAACCGCCAGGAGGTGGCTTCGAGGTCGGCCGCGTCGAGGTGCTGCTTGCGCTCGATCCAGTGGGCCAGGATCTCGCGCGTGCCGTCGGGCGCGGCCAGCACGATGTTGCTGCCGTCGAGGCCGGGGAAGTGGCCGCCGCCGCTGGCGCGGTAGTTGTTGGTGACCACGACGAACGGCTGCGTCGGCGCGACCGGCTTGCCCTGGAAGGTGAGCGTGGTGATGCGCTCGCCGGCCGGCCTGGACACGTCGATCACGTAGTGGATGCCGCCCTGGATCTGGTCGAAGTTGTAGCCGGTGTAGCGGCTGTTGATCAGCGCCTGCTCGCCGGTCTGCTCCGGGTCGATGCGGTTGAAGCGCCGCGCGGACTGCTCCAGCCAGGCCTTGAGGCCGGCGCCGTCGATCTTCACCGCGGCCAGCGTGTTGGGATAGAAGTACAGGTCGGCGGCGCTGCGCAGGGTCAGCGAGCCGGCGGCCACGTCGGTGTAGTCGGCCGGGCCGCCGAAGCCGGTGCGGAACGCGGCGGCGGCCCCGAGCACCGGCACGTCGGCCAGCTCGGGATGGGTGAGCGGCAGTTCGCGGCGCACGTAGTCGATCTGCGCGGCATTGACCGGCGCCAGCGCGGTCATGTTGCCCTCGTCGGCGAAGTAGCTGCTCATGCGCAGCGCGCTCGTGCCGATCGGCGTGTTGACGTAGGCGACCGCGGCCTGCTGCACGCCCGCCACCAGTGGCGCGATCGCGGGGTCCGCCGGCACGCAGTCGTGCTTGTCCTTGCAGATCGGCCGCACCTCGCTGTGGCTGTTGTCCCGGTCGACCACCCAGCGGCCGTCCTGGCGGTTGAGCACCAGCGCGACCAGGCCCAGGTCCTTGCCGAAGAAGCCGCCCATCACCGCCGGCACGTTGCGCACGAAACCGCGGCGGGCGTCGACGTCCTTCATGCCGGCGTAGCGCGGGCCGGGGAATTCGGTGTGCGAGTGGCCGAGCAGCAGCACGTCGATGCCGGGCACGCCGGCCAGGTACCAGCCGGCGTTCTCCATGTCGCTGGTGTAGGGGTGGGTGTCCAGGCCGCCGTGCAGCAACGCCACGACCAGGTCGGGATGTTGCGCCTGCAGTTCGGGCAGGTATTTGCGCGCGGCCTCGACCACGCCGGCGACGGTGACCTTGCCGGCCAGGTGGTGCTGGTCCCACTGCATGATCGGCGGCGGGGTGAAGCCGATGATGCCGACTTTCAGCGGCACCCTGATGTGGCTGCCGTCGGGCGTGTAGGCGTCGATGGTCTTCTGCACGATCGTCCACGGCTTGAAGATCGGCGCGCCGTCGCGTGCGCTGGAGACGTTGGCCAGCACCAGCGGGAAATGCGGCCCGGCGCAATGCGTGCTGCGGCTGCCGTCGACGTTCATCGGCGTCCCGGTGACCTGGGACAGGAAGCCCAGCCCGTAGTTGAACTCGTGGTTGCCGGGCGTGCCGCCGTCGTAGCCGACCGCGTCCATCGCGCGGTACACCGCCAGTTCCTGGTCGCAGGCCACCGGCTTGACCAGCGCCTGGTAGTCGGCCAGCACGCTGCCCTGGATGGTGTCGCCCGAATCGAACAGGAAATGGTTGGGGTACTCGGCGCGCGCACGCCGGATCAGCGTGGCGGTGCGCTCGAAGCCGACCGTGGGATCGCCCTTCAGCCGGTAGTAGTCGTAGCTGAGCACGGTGGCGTGGATGTCGGTGGTTTCCAGGATCGCCACCTGCGCGCGGGCGCCGTCGGGCACGCGGCCGGAGCGCCACGGCAGCGCGGAGCAGCCGGCCAGCGCCAGTGCGGCCAGCGCCAGCAGGGGGAGGGCGAACGGGGTGGATCGGACGGACATGAAGGTTCCGGGAACAGCCGCTGAGGGGACGGCCAAAGCTAGCAGATCGGACGGCTGCCGCGGTGCCCGACGAGGTCGTAAGATGCGGTTGCAGGCTCGGTCCTGCAGGGGGATGGCTCAGCTCATGCGTTCGATTCCATGGCGCCGCGTCCGCGGCCCGGCGGTGTGTGCGGGGGCCGTGCTGCTGTTCGTGCTGTGCGTGGCATGCACGGCCTGGCGCGAGCCGCTGCCGCTGCAACGCGTGTTTGTCACCTCGCTGATGCTGTGCAGCGCCGTGGTGCTGATGGCCGTGCTGGCGCGCTTCGCCAGCGCGCTGCTGCTCGCCGGCAGCTTGTTCGTCGCGCTGAAGTTCATCGCGGTGATGAAGCTGCGCTACCTCGACGAGCAGCTGATGCCGGCGGACTTCGTCTACTACGTGCGCAGCAGCCTGCTCGACACCTTGCGCCACTATCCCCACCTGTACCTGCTCGGCATCGGCCTGCTGGTGCTGTTGCCGCCGCTGCTCTACCTCACTTGGCGCTGGGACTGGCGCGTGTTCGCCACCTGGCGCGCGCGGCCGGCGTGGCTGTTGCGCGGCGCGGGGCTGCTGCTGGGCGCGTCGGCGTGGTGGTGGTGCATGTGGCCGGGCGGTCCGTTTGCCGGGGTGCACGCGCGCAACACCTGGGAGAAGCTCTCCGACGACGCGCACCTGACCAACTTCTTCGTCAGCTTCCGCGACGCGGCGGTGCGGTTGCCGCCGATGAGCGGCGACGGCGAGGCTGAGCGCGTGTGGGGTGCGGCCGCGCAGGGGCTGCCGTCCAATCGCCCGCCGCCGTACCCGGACATCGTGCAGGTGCTGGAGGAGAGCACGTTCGACCCGGCCAACTTCACCGACTGCAGCGTGCCGGCCTGCCGCGCGGCGATGTTCAAGACCGATGCGCGCACCCGCGGCAGCGGCGTGCTGCGCACGCATACGTTCGGCGGCGGCACCTGGGTCAGCGAGTTCGCCAGCCTGACCGGCATGCCGCAGGACATCTTCGGCCCCGGCGGCATGTACGCGCCCTACGTGCTGGCGCCGCACGTGCGCGATTCGCTGCCGCAACTGCTGCGCCGCCTGGGCTACCGCACCATCGCGATCTATCCCACCGTCGGCAGTTTCATCAACGGCCGCAACGCGTATCGCGACTACGGCTTCGATCACCTTTACGACGTCAACGAGCTGGGCCTGGTCGAGTGGGAGGAGAGCGACCGGCAGATGTTCGCCGCGGCCAAGCGCATCTACGACAAGGTGAAGCGGCCGGGGCAACCGGTGTTCATCATGATCCTCACCCTGAACCAGCACGGCCCGCACGACGAGGACCCGATGTCGTCGCTGCCGCCGGCGTTCCGCAACCTGCTGCCGGGGCTGAAGCCGGCGGTGGCGCTCAACTTCGACACCTACCTGGCGCGGCTGCACGACTCGGACCTGGCCATGCGCGCGCTGGAGCACGACTTCCTCGACCGCCCGCAGCCGACCGTGCTGATGCACTTCGGCGACCACCAGCCGTCCTTCGGCGGCATGATCCGCGACCTGCCGCGCAGCCTGCCGCCGGCGCTGCAGCCGTATCGCGACTACCTCACCTACTACATGGTCAAGAGCAATTTCGCCGGGCCGGCGCTGCCGCGGTATCCGATGCTCGACATCGCGTTCCTGCCCGGCATGGTGCTGCAGGCGGCGGGCTTGCCGCAGGATGCGTACTTCGCCGCCTCCAGCCGCCTGCGCGATCGTTGCGATGGCCGCTACGACGACTGCACCGTGCCGGGGCTGCTGCCGTCCTATTACGCGTGGGTGTTCGACCGGCTGCACGTGTACGAGTGAGCGACCGCGTTCAGCTTCGTGATGACCGTGGGCGGCAGGCGGGGGTTCGCGGTTGTCGCGTGGGGGCAGTTGCACGGGCCGGCCGGGCGCCCGCGCCACGCGCCAGGCCTGCGTTGGCGCGATCGGCGGCGTGCTGGCAAGCGTCTTGCTTCGCCATGGACATGACTCGCCGCCTTCCCGATGCCGTTACGCCCCCGCCGAGCGACGCCGCCGTGTGCGCCGCCGCTGCGCTGGAGCGGCAGATGGACGCGCTGGGGCTGTCGCCGGAGGAGCGCCTGTTCCTGCGCACGCTGCACCAGAGCGAGCGGCAGATCAACGACGCCTTCGACGAGGCGCGGCAGTCGGGCGACCTGCAGCAGCAGGTGAGCCGCGTGTACAAGCAGATGTATCGGCCGGACTGAGGTTTCCGCCACGCGCGGCTATGCTGGCCTCCCGATCCGTTGCGGAGTACGCCGTGCCGATGGTCTCCACGCCTCGCGAGAAACCGCTGGCCGCACGCGTCGGCGTGATCGGCCATCGCGGTGCGCCGGCATGGCAGCCGGAGCACACCCTGGCGTCGTACGCGCGCGCGATCGCCGATGGCGCGGATTTCATCGAGCCGGATCTGGTGATGAGCCGCGACGGCGTGCTGGTGGTGCGCCACGAGAACGAGATCGGCGGCACCACCGACGTGGGCGCGCGGCGCGAGTTCGCCGCGCGCCGCGCGACCCGGCACATCGACGGCGTGGCGGTGACGGGCTGGTTCACCGAGGACTTCACCCTGGCCGAGCTGAAGACGCTGCGCGCGCGCGAACGCCTGCCGCAGTTGCGCGGCACCGCGCACGACGGCCAGTTGCCGATCGCCACGCTGGAGGAAGTGATCGAGCTTGCCGCCGCCGAATCCGCCGCCTGCGGACGGCTCATCGGCATCGTGCCGGAGATCAAGCACGGCACCCATTTCCGCGCGCTCGGCCTGCCGCTGGAAGACCTGCTGCTGGCCACGCTCGCCGGGCATGCGCACACGCGCACGGCCACGGTGGAGATCCAGTCCTTCGAGATCGGCAACCTGCGCTACCTGCGCGAACGGCTCGGCACCGCGCACCCGAACATCCGCTTGCTGCAACTGCTCGACGTGCCGCCGGCGCAGCCGTACGACGTGGTGGCCGCCGGCGGCACGCTGGATTACGCGCGGATGATGACCGCGAACGGCTTGCGCGAGGTCGCCGGTTACGCCGACGCGATCGGCCCGGAGCTGCGCGCGGTCATCCCGTGGAACGCCGATGGCCGCCTCGATCCGCCGACGCGCCTGGTGCATGACGCGCACGCGGTCGGGCTGGAAGTGCATCCGTGGACGTTCCGCCCGGAGAACACCTTCCTCGCCCCGGTGTTCCGCCGCGGCGACGATCCGCACGCGCGCCACCGCGCCGGCCTGGTCGCGCAGATCGGCGCCTACCTCGACGCCGGCATCGATGCGTTCTTCACCGACGATCCGGCCAGCGGGCGGCAGGCGGTCGACGCGCTCGTGCAGGCCGTGCAGGGCGAAAGCTCGCTATGATCGCGTGGTCGCCACGACGCCCGTCGCCCATGTCCATTGTCGCCAGCACGTCTCCCGCGTTTCGCCGCGCCCTCGCGCCGATGGTGGCGTGCGCTGCGCTTGCCGCCATGCTCGGCGGCGCGCTCGGCGAAGGCGCCGACGCGTGGCAATGGCTGCACTGGATAGCCAAGCCGCTGGCCACCGTGCTGGTGATCGTCGCGGCGCTGGCGTGGCCGCCGATCACGTCGCGCTATCGGCGCCGGATCGTGGTCGGGTTGATCTGTTCGCTGCTCGGCGACGTGTTGCTGATGTGGCCGGCGGATCTGTTCGTGGCCGGCCTGGTGGCCTTTCTCATCGGCCATCTCTACTTCATCAGCGGCTTTCTCGGCGACAGCCGCCTGGGCACGCGCCCGCTGGCCTGGCTCGGCTGCCTGCTGCTGGCGGCGCTGAACCTGGCGTGGCTTTGGCCGTCCATACCGCCGGCGCTGCGCGGCGCGGTGGTGGTCTATGCGCTGGTGCTGGCGGCGATGGCGGCGCAGGCACTGGCGCGCGCCTGGGTACACGCCGGCGACGTGCTGGCGCGGCCGGCGCGGCGTGCGGCGATCGGCGGAGCGCTGTTCATGCTCGGCGACAGCCTGCTGGCCTGGGACCGCTTCCACGGCGCGCTGCCGCTGGCCGCGGTGTGGGTGCTCGGCAGCTACTACGCGGCGGTGTGGTTCATCGCCCGCTCGGTGGCGCGGGACGATGGCATGGCGGGCGTGACGCAGGCATCGACGGCATGAATACCTCCGAGCTCATCATCACCTGGGCGACGCCGTTCTTCTTCGCGCTGATCGCGCTGGAGTTCATCGTCGCGCGCGTGCGCGGCCAGCGTGTCTATCGCGGCAACGACACCGTCAACAGCATCGGCCTGGGCGTGATGTCGCAGATCGCCGGGGTGTTCACCAAGCTGCTCACGCTGGGCATCTATGCGTGGTGCGTCGAGCACCTGGCGCTGTTCACGCTGCCGGCGCACAGCCTGTGGGTGTGGATCAGCGCGCTGCTGCTGTACGACCTGCTCTATTACTGGCTGCACCGGATGGGGCACGAGGTGAACATCCTGTGGGCGGCGCACGTGGTGCACCACCAGAGCGAGCAGTACAACCTCTCCACCGCGCTGCGCCAGACCAGTACCGGCGGCCTGCTCGGCTGGATCTTCTACCTGCCGATGGCGCTGCTCGGCTATCCGCTGGAAGTGTTCGTGGCGGTGGCGCTGATCGACCTGCTGTACCAGTTCTGGGTGCACACCGAGCAGGTCGGCAAGCTGGGCTGGTTCGACCGCGTGTTCTGCTCGCCATCCAACCATCGTGCGCACCACGCCACCAACGACCGCTACCTCGACCACAACTACGGCGGCATCCTGATCGTGTGGGATCGCCTGTTCGGCACCTTCGTCGAGGAGGACGACGCCGACAAGCCGGTCTACGGCACCCGCGCGCCGCTGCGCAGCTGGAACCCGCTGTGGGCGAACGCCGAGGTGTATTGGGCGGCGGCGGTCGATGCGTGGCATGCGCGGCGCTGGCGCGACAAGCTGCAGGTGTGGTTCCGTCGGCCCGGCTGGCGCCCCGCCGACGTGGCCGCGCGCTTCCCCAAGCCCGCGTACGACATTCATCGCGCCGTCTACGACCCGCCGATGGCGCCGGCGATGGCCGCGTACTGCCTGCTGCAGTTTGCCCTGCTGCTGGGCATGGCCACGCATTTCCTGGGGCTCACCGCGCACGCGGACTTCGCCACCTTGTTCGGCTATGCGCTGTACATGGTGGCCAGCCTGTGCGTGATCGGCGCACTGATGGAAGGCCGTCGCGTCGCGTTCTGGCTGGAGGGCCTGCGCACCGTGCTGACCGCGATGGTGCCGCTGCTGCTCGGCCGCTGGTTCGGCGTCGACCCGCTCGACCAGCGCGCCGCCGCGGCGATCGCCGTGCTGTTCGGCGCCAGCGCCGTCGCGCTGCCTTGGCTGGCCGGCCTGCGCCCGCGTGGACCGCTGCACGCCGCCTCCAACCTGTAGAGCGGGCAGTGCCCGCCGCCCGTCCACGGTTCGTGGCAACAAGCGGCGGGCAGTGCCCGCCCTACGGGTGACTCCCACCCCTCGCCGTTCACCCTGAGCGTAGCCGCGCAGCGGCGGAGTCGAAGGGCGGGGCTGTCGCACGGCTTCGACTTCGCCGCTGCGCGGCTACGCTCAGCCCGAACGGTTGTGGGAGCCGATGCATCTCCGAACCCCGAATACCGAATACCGAATACCGGCCAAGGGCACCACGCACAGGGGTACGCGTGTGCACGGCACGCATTTGGACGTCCAAACGGCACGCCGCCATGCAGCCGCCTGGCCAGATGGGCGCGACTTGTTATGCTGTGCGCTGATTTCAAGGGGAGCACCCTATGGGTTTCTTCAGCAAACTGATACGCAGCAAGTCGGTCGCGCAACTGCAGGCCGAGGCAGGCGCCAGCCGGGATTTCCGCCGCACCATGGGCGTGTGGCAGCTCACCGCGATCGGGGTGGGCGCGATCGTGGGCGTAGGCGTGTTCGTGCTGGCGCCGAACGAGGCGGCGTTGAACGCCGGCCCGGCGATCATCCTGAGCTTCCTGGTGGCCGGCATCGGCAGCGCCTGCGCGGCGCTGTCCTACGCCGAGTTCGCCGGCATGATCCCGGTCACCGGCAGCGCCTACACCTACGGCTATGCGGTGCTGGGCGAATTGCCCGCATGGATCATCGGCTGGGACCTGCTGGTGGAGTACGCGCTGATCGTGGGCGTGGTCGCGGCGGGTACGTCGAACTACCTGCAATCGCTGATCGCCCAGATCACCGGCCTGCACCTGCCGGTGTTCCTGCAGGCGGCCTACGACCCGGCGCATCCGGACAGCGGGCGCGGCATCAACCTGATCGCGATGCTGGTGGCGCTGGGCGTGGCCGCGCTGCAGGTGGCACGCACCGAGGTCGGCGCGCGCTTCAATACGGTGGTGGTGGCGCTCAAGGTGCTCGGCGTGATCGTGGTGGTGGTGGTGGGTGCGTTCTACGTGAACACGGCCAACTGGACCCCGTTCGTCCCGCCGCTGGTGCACGACGCGGCGGCCACCGGCGGCACGCGCTACGGCGTGAGCGGCATGCTGGCGGCGGCCAGCATCGTGTTCTTCGCGGTATTCGGCTACGACACGCTGACCACCGCGGCGGAAGAGTCGAAGAACCCGCAACGCGACCTGCCGCTGGCGGTGATCGCCTCGCTGGGCGTGGCGATGGCGATGTACCTGGCCATCTCGCTGGTGCTCACCGGCATGGTGCCGTACAACGGCTGCGTGGATCCGTCCGAGGTCGCCGGGCAGTGCTCGGAGATGATCCTGGCCAGCTCGGCGCCGGTCAGCGCGGTGTTCGCCGCGCGCGACCTGCACTGGGTCAGCGGCATCATCAACGTCGCCGCGGTGTGCGGCATCGCCAGTGTGGTGTTCGCCTTCATGCTGGGCGCGGCGCGCATCTGGTTCGCGCTGGCGCGCGACGGCCTGCTGCCGGCGTGGTTCGCCAAGTCGCACCCGAAATACGGCACGCCGCACCGCCCGACCATCGCGCTCGGCGTGTTCACCGCGCTGGCGGCGGGCCTGCTGCCGATCCGCGAGCTGGCCGAACTGGTGAACATCGGCACCTTGTCCGCGTTCATCGTGATCTGCGCCTCGGTGCTGATCCTGCGCATCCGCCAGCCGGAGCTGGAGCGGCGCTTCCGCACGCCGGCGTTGTGGCTGCTGGCGCCGCTGGGCATCGTGTTCTCGCTGTTCCTGATCATCGGCTGGCCGTGGGTCACCGACGGCCAGTTCCACATGATCGGCGGGCTGGACATCGTCACCATGTGGCGCTTCGTGATCTGGATGGCGATCGGCCTGGCGATCTACTTCTTCTACGGCATGCGCCACAGCAAGCTCGCCACCGGCGAGCCCTGATCCGGCTCGGGGTCTGTGAAGAAAACCACTTCCTGTGGTTTTCTTCTATCGCGAGTCCGGTACATGCCCGGACTCGCTCACATGGAACAGTCACTTGCGTGACTGCTTCATGTCCGGCCATCGGGCAACTGCTCCTGCGTCGCCTCAACTCGGGCATCCATGCCCTCGTCATGGCCGGCCTGAGAGGTTGAAGAATCACAACCGCTCAGGCGCTGGCGAGGGCCGTGACCACCCGGTCGCGGCCTTCGCGCTTGGCCTGGCGCATCGCCAGGTCGGCGCGGGCCAGCAGGCTCTCGACGCTGTCGCAGCAGCCGGGCGTGCATACCGCCACGCCGATGCTGGCGCTCAGGTGTCCGCCCGGGTGATGGCTGGCGGCCACCGCCAGGCGCAGTTGCTCGGCGCGCAGCAGCGCCTGCTCCAGGTTCACGCCGGGCAGCAGCATGGCGAATTCCTCGCCGCCGATGCGGCCGATCAGGTCGTTGCTGCGGGCCTGCGTGCGCAAGCGCGCGGCCAGCGCCACCAGCGCGGCGTCGCCGGCGGCATGGCCGTATTCGTCATTGATCCGCTTGAAGTGGTCGGCATCCAGAAACAGCATCGCCATGGGCTGGCGCTGTTGCTGCGTTTCGTGCAGCGCGATGCGGCCCAGGTCGAGGAAGCGGTTGCGCAGCAGCACGCCGGTGAGGCCGTCGGTCTCGGCGCGTTCGCGCAGCAAGCGCTCCAGCTTGAACTGTTCGAGCAGGGTGCGCGCCATGAACGCGCGCAGCACCGTCGCCAGCGACACCGAGATGGCCATGTAGACCGAGTACTGCAAGGTGCGCTCGCCGTCGCCCAGGTGCAGCAGCATCGGCAGCGGTCCCAGCGCGCACAGCGCCATCGCGATGAGGAAATCCCAGCGGCCGAACCAGATCACCGACGAGGCCACCGGCAGCAGCAGGCCCGGCAGCGGCTGGCGCGCGCCGGCCGTGCCGCAGAACCCTGCGAGGTTGATGCCGATCTGCAGCAGCACCACGCACAGCAGGGCGAGCATGCGCAGGGTCAGCGGCTCGCGGCACTGCCGCGCGGCGATGACCACCAGCAGCATCGGCGGGGCCGGGATCAGCTGCCACAGCAACTCGTTCGGGCTTGCGCCGAGCAGGCCGCGCACCACCACCGCCAGCAGGTAGGCGCACAGCGCCACCGCCATCAGCGCGTGGATCATCGGCCCCATGCGCTGCGCCAGATAGCCGGCGTAGTCGCGGCGGAACGCGGCGTCTTCGCTGGGTTGTGGCTGGAGGGCAGGGGCGGGCATGGCGGCGGTCGGAATATCCGGAGTGGTTTGCGGTGGAGCAAAGCACGATGAATGCCAACGCCAGGACGCGCCTCGCGGCCATGCGGGCGCGGCGATCGTGACCTTCGGCAGGGGTGGGCGCCGGCGGCGCGCACTAGCATCGAAAGCCCGCGTTCGCCCCTGTCGCCAGCTCATGCCGGCCGCCTTCCCGCGCGGCCGGCGCGGCCGGCGCCACCTCATTCCATCATCCGGGAGCCGCCCTTGAAGTTCACCCGCCTCGCCGCCGCCGTCGCCGCCAGTGCCCTGGCGCTGGCCAGTTTCAGCGCCATTGCCGATGTCCCGGCCGCGCAGAATGTGCCCTATCAGGGCAGCCTGAAGATCAGCGTGGACGCCAGCGACGTCGCCCGCCGCATCTTCCGCGTGCACGAGGTGATCCCGGCGCAGCCCGGCCCGCTGACCCTGCTTTATCCGCAGTGGCTGCCCGGCAACCACTCGCCCACCGGCCCGATCGACAAGCTGGCCGGGCTGGTGGTCACCGCCAACGGCAAGACCCTGCCGTGGACGCGCGATTCGCTCGACGTCTTCGCGTTCCACGTGGTGGTGCCGGAAGGGGCGACCCAGGTGGAGGCGCAGTTCCAGTTCCTGTCGCCGCAGGATCGTCGCCAGGGCCGCGTGGTGATGACGCCGGAAATGCTCAACCTGCAGTGGAACGCGGTGTCGCTCTACCCGGCCGGCTACTACACGCGCCAGATCCCCGCCCAGGCCAGCGTGAAACTGCCTGCCGGCTGGCAAGCCGGCACCGCGCTGGAGGTCGCCTCGCGCGAGGGCGACACCATCTACTTCAAGCCGATCGACTACGAGAACCTGGTCGACTCGCCGATCTTCGCCGGCAAGCACTTCAAGCGGCTGGACCTCGACCCGGGCGCCAAGGCACCGGTGCACCTGGACCTGGTCGCCGACGCGGCGAAGTACCTGGAGGTGACGCCCGACCAGCTCAAGGCGTTCCGCAACCTGGTGCAGCAGATGTACAAGCTGTACGGCGCGCACCACTACGACCACTACGATTTCCTGGTCTCGCTGAGCGACAAGATGAGCGGCATCGGGCTGGAGCACCACCGCTCCAGCGAGGACGGCACCTCGGCCGATTTCTTCACCGAGTGGAAGAAGAACGTCGCCGCGCGCGACCTGTTCTCGCACGAGTTCAACCACTCGTGGAACGGCAAATACCGCCGCGGCGCGGACCTCTACACGCCGACCTTCAACGTGCCGATGGGCGACAGCCTGCTGTGGGTGTACGAAGGCCAGACCCAGTTCTGGGGCCAAGTGATGGCCGCGCGTTCGGGCCTGTGGAACGCGGAGCACACCCGCGACACGCTGGCCTACGTCGCCGCCACCTACGACCGCGGCCGTCCCGGCCTGGCCAGCTGGCGCAACGTGCAGGACACCACCAACGACCCGGTGATCGCCAAGCGCGCGCCACTGCCGTACCGCAACTACCAGTCCAGCGAGGATTACTACTCCGCCGGCGAGATGATCTGGCTCGACGTCGACGGCAAGCTGCGCGAACTCAGCCACGGCAAGCGTTCCATCGACGACTTCGCCCGCGCCTTTTTCGGCATGGACAACGGCCAGTGGAACGTCAACACCTACACCTTCGATGACGTGGTCAGGACCTTGAATGGCGTGGCGCCGTTCGACTGGGCCGGCTACCTGCGCACGCGCCTGGACGGCCACGGCCCGCTGACCGGCGGCATCGAATCGCACGGCTGGAAACTGGTCTACACCGACCAGCCCTCCGACGCGGTCAAGGCCGCGGAGAAGCGTCGCCACCAGGCCGACTTCACCTACTCGCTGGGCCTGTCGATCGGCAACGACGGCAGCATCGCCGACGTGCTGTGGGACGGCCCCGCGTTCAAGGCCGGCGTCGCCCCCGGCATGAGCGTGATCGCCGTCAACGGTCACGACTACGACGCCGACGATCTCAAGGACGCCATCACCGCCGCGGCCAAGGACAACAACGCCACCATCGAACTGCTGGTGAAGAACTTCGACGAGTACCAGACCGTGCGCATCGCCTACCACGACGGCCTGAAATACCCGCACCTGGTCCGCGACACCGGCAAGCCCGACACCCTGGCCGATCTCCTGAAGCCGCTCTGAGCGCAGGCGGGCACAGCCCGCCATGCCCTTCGCGTCAACTCACGACAACCGTAGGAGCGCGCTTGCGCGCGATGCTCTTCATTGGCGTAACGGAGAGCATCGCGCGCAAAGCGCGCTCCTATCGTTCCGCGGCCGGCCCGGATGCCGCCGCGCAACCAACTCGGCTATACTGCCGCTCCCCGCGGTCCGGCCATCGGCCACCCGCGCGCGGCCACACAATGCGCCTGTAGCTCAGCTGGATAGAGTACCGCCCTCCGAAGGCGGTGGTCGTGGGTTCGAATCCCGCCGGGCGCACCATCTCCGCATTCCACCTCCGCAACCGTTCCGCGTGTCCTCCGCGGTTGCGGCGTGGTGCCTGCCGCCATCGTTCCAGACGTGCGCGCTCGCGCGTGAGCGCCGGCGCCGCTCCGTCGGATTTCACGACGGAACAGATGCTGCGCAACGGCGAGAGCCTGAGCATCGCATCCGGCGGCGAAGCGCTGGCGCAGCCGCAGAGCAGCGAACTGCCGGTGTTCACGGCGGAAGGGCAGTCGCTGGGCCGCTTCCATGTAGACGACCTGGGCGACAGCCTGGCGCTGCGCCCGGTGTCGGGCGGCTATGCCGATGCGCCGGCCGCGCAGCAGAGGGTGCGCGTGCGTGCGACGGCCCGGGTGAAGCTCGACGCGGACGACACCGCCTCGCTGCGCATGGAGCTGCTGGAAGACGGCACCCTGCGCATCACCGCGTCGGCAAACGCCGCCGGGCTCGGTACGGATGCCGTGGTCGCCTACGGGTTGACCGCCCTGAAGCGGCAGGCTGGCATCTCGCCGACGCAGGTACGCGCGGTGGTGCTGAGCTTCGGCGGCTGAGGCGTGGTTCGGGAGGGAGGCGCGGGCCCCGCGTCTCCCTCCCGCCGCCGCGCGGAGGCGCGGGCTTGATCTCCCGCACCCGCCGAAAACGACGGCGGTTTCAGTCTTGCCGGGGCGATGTCTCGCGGATGCGGAAATCGCGTGGCGGCTCCACGTCCAGCAAGTGGCGTACCAGGTAGTTCCAGCGGCGCTGGGTGACGTAGCGGGCGTGCGGGCCGCTGTCGCCGTGGGCCATGTTGGGCACCAGCAGCATGTCGAACGGTTTGTTGGCGCTCATCAGCGCGTCCACCAGGCGCATGGTTTCGGCGGGGTGCACGTTGCCGTCGATGTCGCCGTGGATCAGCAGCAGGTGGCCCTTGAGGCGGTCGACCAGTTGCTGGTTGGCCTGCTCCATGTAGTCCTTGCCGACCGGATAGCCCTGGAACAGTTCGTTCCAGCCGGCCTTGTCCAGGCGCGGGTCGTGGTCGCCCGAGGTGGAAACGCAGACCTTGTAGAAGTCCGGAAACTGCAGGAAGGCGTGGGTGGAGCCGTAGCCGCCGTGCGAGTAGCCGTAGATGCCGACCCGGTCGAGGTCCATCCACGGATGGCGCGCGGCCATCTGCCGGAGCATGGCCACATGGTCTTCGAACACGTTGCCAAGGTTGTGGTACGAGAAGGCGTGGAAGTCGCGCGAACGCTTGGCGGTGCCGCGCCCGTCCACCATCACCACCACGAAGCCCAGTTCGGCGGTGGCCTGCAGGTCCATGGTGCGGGCCAGGGTCTTGGGCACGAAGAAGTTGTGCGGGCCGGTGTAGATGTATTCCACCACCGGGTACCTGCGCGCCGGGTCGAAGTGCGTGGGCCGCACGATCAGGCCGTAGAGATCGGTCTTGCCGTCGGCCGCCTTGCCCTTGAACGGCAGCGGCGGCGTCCAGCCCTGCGCGGTGAGCCAGCGCGTGTCGGTGCGCTCCAGTTCGCGCAGGATGCGGCCGTCGCTGCCACGCCGCAGCACCGAACGGCCGGGCAGGTCGGCACGCGAGTAGTTGTCGACGAAGTACTTGCCGTCGGGTGACATGAACACCTGGTGGTTGGCCGGCTCCGGCGTCAGCAGCTGCATCCCGCCGCCGTCCAGCGCGACGCGATAGAGCTGCGTCTGGTAGGGGTCCTCGCCGGGTTGCACGCCCGAGGCCAGGAAGTAGACCTGGCGTTGCGCGTCGTCCACGAACACGATCTCGCGCACCACCCAGTCGCCCTCGGTGAGGCGGCGCAGCTGGCGGCCGCTGGCGGCGTCGTGCAGGTACAGCTGGTTCCAGCCGCTGCGTTCGGACGTCCAGAGGAACTGCCTGCCGCAGTCGACGAGGCGCCACTGGGTGGAGAACGGGTCGACCATGTAGTCGCCGACCGCATCCTCGTGATGCAGGACGCGCTGGTGGCCGCTGGCGGCATCGATCTCGCGCAGCTCGATGTACTTCGCGCCGCGACCCAGGTAGCGGTAAAGCACGCGGCGGCCGTCGGCGGACCAGCTGAAGCCCAGCTCGCCCCAGCCCCAGCTCTGGACCTCCAGCGGCGGCGTGTCGACCTCGACGCGCCGGACCGTCGGCCCCAACTGGAACACGACGAGCTGCGCCGTGGGCAGCGGTTCGCCGGGCAGCGGGTAGATGTAGCGGTAGGTGCGCGGGCGCAGCTGGTCCTTCGGCACGAACTGCTGGCTTTCCAGGTGGCCCGCGTCGCGGGTGTTCATGCGGTAGGTCACCAGCCGCGTCGAATCCGGCGACCAGAACACGGCCGGCGCCTGTCTGGCGTCCGCGCCCTCGGTCACGCCCTGCTCGACCATCAGCTCCAGCCACGGCCACGGCGTGGCGTAGTCGTTCTCCGGCTCGCCGTCGCCGGTCAGCTGCACGACCTTGCCGGTGGCGGTGTCGCGCACGTACAGGTTGTGGTCGCGCACGAACGCGGCGTGGCGGCCGTCCGGCGACAGCGACACCGGCTGCGGTTCGCGCGGTTCGGGCGTGCAGGCGTAGCCGTCCAGGCGGCATTGCCAGTGCACATCGTCGATGTCGAAGCGTAGGCCGCTGCCGTCGTCGACGAACTCGATGGCGTCGAAGGGCAGGGCGTCGGCGCGGTAGGTCTTGCCGCTGGCGCGGGAGAGCGCCGCCGCCAGGCGCGCATGGTCGAAGGCCGCTGCCTGCGTGTCGCGCGCCACGTCGACCTGGACGAAGCGCTTGCCCGCCGGTCCCTGGCTGAGGTACCAGAAGCGGTTGTCCTGGTGGAACCAGTGCGGTTCGATGTCGGCGAACTGGATGTGCGAGGACAGGTTGCCACTCAGGAACTGCTCGGCATGGCGATAGTCGGCCAGCCGCCCTTGGGCGAAGCCGATCGCCGGCAGCACGCCGAGCAGGATGGCGAGGAGGGTGCCCGCATGGCGGCCCGGCGACTTCATGGTTTCTGGCATGTCAGTGCTCGATCCGGGGTGCGCGCGGCAATCACGAACAACCCCTCTTTTTGCCGTCATTCGCGCTTTCGCGGGAACCACGACGGCGTGAGGCCTTTCCCGAGAATGTCGGGATTTCCCGGTGCCGCGAAAGCGCAACGAAAAAAGGCTGCCGCCACGTTTGCGCGTGGCGGCAGCGGGGCACCTCAGTAGGTGTAGCTCACTTCCAGCCCGACCGTGCGCGGGCGCAGGCGCGTGGCCTGGCCGAGGTAGGGCGGGTCGACCGCGCCCTTCTCGTTGGTCAGGTTCTCGCCGAACAGGTAGGCCGACCAGCCCTGCACGGACTCCACGCCGAGCCGGGCGGAGACGCGCGTGATCGCATCGCCCGGTTCGCCCTCGGCCGTCGAGGAGGTCACGCGGCGCGAGAAGTGGCTCACGTCGGTGCGCGCGATGCCGTACAGGCTGTTGCCGATCGGCCAGTTGTACGCGGCCGAGCCAGTCAGCTGCAGCTTGGGCACGTTGAACACCGGCGTGCCCTTGTGGAAGTTGGTGCCCGGTTCGGTGCGGGTGTAGACCGCATCGATGTAGCTGCCGTTGAACTGCAGCGTCCACGACGCATTGGGGATCCAGGTCAGTCCCAACTCGGCGCCATCCGTGGAGGTGCCGCCGGAATTGAGCAGGGCGTAGAGCGCGCCGCCCTGCAGCGGGAAGTAGATCGGCACGTCCTTCCAGTTGGTGTGGAAGATCGCCGAGTTGAGCCGCAGCCGGCCGCCGTCCATCACCGTCTTGTAGCCCAGCTCGTAGCTCCAGATCTCGTCGGGCCGGGTCGAGGCGGGCACGCTGATGCCCATCTGCTCGGCCAGGATGATGGAGTTGATCAGCTGCAGCTGGCCGGAGCGGTAGCCGTTGGCGACGCTCGCGTATACCGACGAATCGTGGGTGGGGTGGTAGGTCAGGGTGAGCTTGGGGCTGGCGTGGGTGAAGGTGTGGTCCAGCCGGTTGATCTGGGTGGTGGTGGAATCGTACGCGTCCACCTTGTCCTTGAAATAGCGCGCTCCCAGCGAGGTGGACCACTTCGGCGCGAAGTTCCACATGACTTCGCCGTAGAGCGAGTACGACTTGTTCAGATGCGAGGAGCGGCTCGGGTCGTAGCCCTCGGTGTGGTACGTGTCCGCGCGGTCAGCGCGACGCTGGTAGAAGCCGACCGTCCAGTCCAGCACGTTCTCGCCGGTGGAGGTCCAGCGCAGTTCGTTGGTGCGTACGCCGATGTCGATGGTGCTGGCATAGGCCAACCCCAGGTTGACCCCGTTGAGCGTGCGGCCGAGTCCGCCGTCCGAATACACGTACAGCAGCTGCGAACCGTCGAGGTCGTACTGGGCGCGCAGGCTGCCGGAATCCCAGTCGCTGTAGACGTCGTAGTAGGTGTCGACCGTCATGTCCCGGTAGGCGTAGTCGAAACCGCCGGGGGAATGGTTCTTGTACTTCCAGTAGGCGAGATCGACGGTCAGGCGGTCGGTCGGCGTGTAGCGCAACTTGGCGCGCCCGGTCTTGATGCGCTGCCAGTTGATGTTGTCCTCGGCGGTGTCGCGGTTGTACAGCCAGCCGGATGTCTTCTCGTCGGTGCCCACCAGGCGCAGGGCCAGCTTGTCGGCCACCAGCGGGATGTTGACCATGGCCTTGCCACCCCAGCCGTTGGTGCCGCCCTGGGTGGAGCTGACGTTGGTGTCGACCGTCGCGTGGAAGCCGGTCGCATCCGGCTTCCTGGTGGTGACGACGACGGTGCCGCCGACCGATCCTTCGCCGAACAGCGTGCCCTGCGGCCCCTTCAGCACCTGCACGGTGTCGATGTCGAACGAGCGCGTGTCCGGATACCACGGCACGGTGACGCCGTCGAACGGCACGTCGTCCAGGTAGTAGCCGGTTTCGTTGCTGCCCTGCCGCGCGGAGGCGCCGCGCACCTGCACATAGGTGAAGCCGCCGCCGGCGTCGAACGAGGCCACGCCGGGCGAGGTCAGCAGGGCATCGCCGACGTTGGTAATGCCGGCGGCCTCGAGTTCCTCGCCGCTGATCACCGACATGCCGATCGGGATGTCCACCTCGCGCTCCACGCGCTTGCGCGCGGTCACCGTCACCGCCTGCAATTCTTTCGCGTTGTGCGCCGAGGCCTTGGTGCGGGGCTGCTCGCCGCCCTGCGTGGCTGCGTCGCCTGCCTGTGCGGCCGGCGCAGGGTCGGGCCTGCCGGCGGGCGAGGTGCCGTCGGTTGCCAGTACGGCGGACGGCATCGCCAGGGCCGAGATGATCATGCCGGCGAGAAGCATGTTCGACTTCGACAGGGTGATCCGCGCGGATGTGGTTGCGCGGGCTTTGCATTGGACAGTCATGTTCCCCTCCTGATACGGAAACCGGGACGAAAGTGGTGCGGGTTCTCTCACGCGACCCGATGCCCTTCCACCCGGGAAAAAGCAGTCCATTTGCGGCGCTGCGTCGGCGGCCAGCCTGGCGTGATCCATTCTGTTTTTGCGCAGACGTATCGTCTTGAAGCATTTGCGCCCTTCGTATGCGGAATCCCGCATAGCACCGCTGCTGTCCGGAGAAGCCGCCCTGGCGCAGGGCGGAGCCGTAGGAGCCCGCTTGCGGGCGATGCTCCTGCTCTCGCCGAATCCCGGCGAAAGCATTGCCCGCGAGCGGGCTCCTGCGGAAGGCGATGGCTTCGATGTCCGGTCACCGCCGCTGGTTCTGTCGCACTTGACGCAGCGGCGTGGATTTATTCCGGACAGCAGTGCGCACCGGGTGGAGCCGCCGCGCCAAATCGGGATGCGCGGATCAGCCGCCGCGGTTGACGTACCAGATGGTCTTGGTCTGCTGGTATTGCTGCAGCGCTTCCAGGCCGTTGTCGCGGCCGCCGAAGCCGGAAAGCTTGTAGCCGCCGAACGGGGTGGTGATATCGCCTTCGGAGAAGCCGTTGATGGAGACGGTGCCGGCGCGGATGGCGCCGGCGACGCGCTGCGCGCGGTGCACGTTTTCGGTGTACACCGAGGCGGCCAGGCCGTAGTTGGTGTCGTTGGCCAGGCGGATCGCCTCGGCTTCGGTGGCGAAGCCGGTGACGGCGAGCAGCGGGCCGAAGACTTCCTCGCGGAACAGCTGCGCGGCGGGATCGACATCGACATACACCGTGGGCTCGACATACCAGCCGCTGAGCAGGTCGCCGCGGACGCGCCCGCCGGTCACGCAGCGCAGCCCGTCGGCGCGGGCCTGTTCCAGGAAGCCGCGCACTTTCTCCAGGTGCGGCCCTTCCACCATCGGTCCCAGCCTCACCCCCGGTTCGCGCGGGTCGCCGAGTTTCCACTCGTCCAGGCCGGCCACGAGCATCTCCACCAGCTCGTCCCTGATTTCCTCGGCCACCAGCAGGCGCGAGCCGCAGCTGCAGTTCTCGCCCATGTTCCAAAACGCGGCGTTGAGGATGTCCGTCACCGCCGCGTGGATGTCGGCATCGGCAAACACCACCTGCGGATTCTTGCCGCCGCACTCGAGCACGATTTCCTTGAGGTTGCTCTGCGCGGCGTAGACCAGGAACAGGCGCCCGACCTCGGTAGAGCCGGTGAACGAGACCATGTCCACGTCCATGTGCCGGCCGAGCGCGGCACCGGCTGTCTCGCCGCGTCCGTTGACAACCTGCAGTGCGCCCGGCGGAATGCCGGCCTGGTAAGCCAGTTCGGTCATGCGCACCGCCGACAGCGGCGTCAGCTCGGCCGGCTTGACGATGACGCTGTTGCCGGTGGCGAGCGCCGGTCCCACTTTCCACGCGTACATCTGCGCGGGGAAGTTCCACGGCAGCACCGCGCCGACCACGCCGATCGGCTCGGCGACGACCAGGCCCAGCGCGTTGTCGCCGGTCGGCGCCACCTTGCCGTAGCACTTGTCGATGGCTTCGGCGTACCAGCGCAGGGTGTCCAGCGTGGCCGGGATGTCGGTATTCTCGCACTCGTCGATGGGCTTGCCGGCGTCGATGCAGTCGAGCGCCGCCAGCTCGGCGGCGTGTTCCGCCAGCAGGTCGCACCAGCGCAGCATGGCGGCCTTGCGCTGTGCCGGGCTGCGTCTGCGCCAGTCGCCCGCGTCGAAGCAGGCCCGCGCTGCGGCGACCGCGGCGTCGACCTCGGCCTGGCCGCCGTCGCCCAGGGTGCCGATCACGCTGTTGTCGATCGGGGTGAGGTTGACGAGGCCGTCGTCGTTGCCGCGGAAGCCGTGGATGAGCTGCGGTGCGTGCAACGCGCCTCGTGCGGCGCGCTCGAAGAGGTCCTGGCGGGTCGTAGTCATGGCTGTGCTCCCTCCACCAGTTCGCGGAAGGCCTGTTTGGCGGCCTGGGCCAGCGGCAGCAGCGGCAGGCGCACGTCGCCGACGTCCAGGCTGCCGTTGAGGCAGCCGGCCTTGGCCTTCTGGTTGTAGTCGCCCGATTCCATCGAATGCAGCGCCGGGTACATGCGCCGCATCAGCTCGCGCACGCGGTCCCAGTCGCCGGCCATCGCGGCGGCGTGCAACGCCACTTGTTCGCCGGGGAACACGTTGCCGGCACCGGCGATCCAGCTTTTCGCGCCCCAGAAGAAGAAGTCCGCCGGCTGGTCGTCGCAGCCGCAGACCACCTCGAAATCGGCGAAGCGCGCCTGCAGCAGACGCAGCGCGCGGCTGAAGTCGCCGCTCGACTCCTTGATGCCGATGATGTTGGGGTGCGCGGCCAGCACCGCGACGGTGTCGAACTCGACGTCCACGCCCGTGCGCGCGGGGAAGTTGTAGATGATGACGGGCAGCTTGCTGTGGTTCGCGGCGTACTCGAAGTGGGCGCGGATGCCGTCCTGGCCGGGCAGGCTGTAGGGCGGGGGCGACAGCAGCACGGCGTGGTAGCCGATGGCGTGCGCCTCGGCCGAGCGCTCGACGGAGCGCCGGGTGGACAGGTCGCCGATGCCGGCGATCAGGCCGATGCGGCCGGCCGCCGCGCGGTGCACGGTCTGCAGCACCTGGCGGCGCTCGCCGTCGTCGAGCGCGTAGTACTCGCCGGTCGTGCCGCAGGCGACGAGTCCGGCCACGCCCTTGTCGATCAGTGCCCCGACCAGGGTCTCCAGCGTGGCGTGGTCGACTTGCCCGCGGCGGTCGAACGGGGTGATCAGGGGAACGTAGATGCCGTCGAGTTTCATGGGTGGTTTTCCAGTGCGTGAGCGGGCGATCCGGCGCAGGCGGATCAGGTGAAATCGGTATCGCCCAGCGTGTCCAGCCGGGCAGGGAACAGCGGCGGCCGGTGGCTGCCGCTCGGAAAGCGGCCCAGTGCCGCCAGCGCGCTGCCGCAGATGCGGCCCTGGCATGCACCCATGCCGGCGCGCGTCGCGAGTTTGGCGGCGCGCGCGTCGGAATAGCCGTCCAGAGCCCGCATCGGGGCGTCCTCGCAACGGCACACGATGGTGTCCGGCTGCGCGAGGCGCCGCACCCGTTCGGCCAGCGCGAAGTGCCGGGCGAGATGGGCGGCGAAGGCGCGCGCCTGGTGGCGACGTCGTTGCCACGCAGCCGGTGGCGTGCGGCCGGCGGCGGCGTGGCCGGCGATGGCGCCTTCCGCCAGCGCGCAGTCGCGCCCGCCGATGCCGCAGGTTTCGCCGGTCGCGTAGACGTTGGCGAGGCTGGTGCGCTGCATGGCGTCGACCCACACCCGTTGGTGCGCGCCGGCCGGTTCGAGGCGGCAGCCCAGCAGGCCGGCCAGGCGCACCTCCGGCACCAGGCCGTAACCGACCGCAAGCTGGTCGCAGGCCAGCCGGCGGCGGCCGCGCGGCCCCTCCACCTCGATCTCGCGCAGGCGGTCGTCGCCGTGCGCGGCCACTACCACACTGTCGCCGTGGTACGGCACGCCGGCCAGGCGCGCGCGCAGGGCGGCAGCCTGCAGGATCTTGCCCGGCCAGCGCCACAGCCCGCGCACAAAGCCGCGCAGGTCATCGCGCCCGGCCTGCTCGTGGATGCCCGCGACATGGCCTCCATGGCGTCGGATGCTGGCGGCCGCCGCCAGCAGCAGCGGGCCGCTGCCCGCTACCACCACGCGGCGTCCGGCCAGCGGCCAGCCCTGCTTGGCCAGCGCCTGCAGGCCGCCGGCGCCGGTGACGCCGGGCAGGGTCCAGCCGGGGAAGGGCAGCAGCAGTTCGTGCGCGCCGGTGGCCAGCACCAGCGCACCGTAGTCGAGCCAGCGTGCGGCGTGCGGATCTTCCACCAGCAGCTTGCCGCCGGCGGCCGCCACCACCGTGCTGGACGCCAGCCAGTCGACGCGGGGATGGGCCTGCACGAAGGCGAACCGGCGCCGCGCCAGCCCGGTGGCGCGGTGGTCAACGTCATGGCGCCAGACCTGGCCACCGGCATGCGCCTGGGTATCCAGCAAACCGACCCGCGCACCGGCTGCGGCGGCGGCGCGCGCGGCGGCGAGGCCGGCCGGCCCGGCGCCGACGATCAGCACGTCGTAGCGCTCAGCCATCGCTGTCCACCGTCATGCCGTCGCGCACCGGCACCATGCAGGCGCGTTGCTGGGCCACGCCGTCGATGCGCACGCGGCATTCGAAGCACACGCCCATGCCGCACAGCGGCGCGCGGGGCTGGCCGTTCGGCGAACGGCGAAAAGGCCGTGCGGCCACGGCCAGCGCCGCGGCCACGCTGATGCCGGCCCTCACGCGGAAGGTCCCGCCGTCGATGACGAGTTGCACCTGTCCGCTCATGCCGCGATCCGCGCCGGGTCGTAGGGCGAGGCGTCGATCGCGGGCGGGCGCCCCAGCAACTGGTCGACGAGGATGGCGGCGGTGCCCGGTGCCGTGCACACGCCCAGGCCTTCGTGACCCGCAGCAATCCATATGCCGCGGCGACCGGATACCGGACCGATGTACGGCAGGCCGTCGGCGCTGGCCGGGCGCAAGCCGGCCCAGATGCGCAGCGCCTTGAGCGACCGCAGGCCGGGCAGGAATCCGAACGTGCATTGCAGCATGCGCTGCACGGTGGCCAGCGACACCGCGGTGTCGCTGCTTTCGTATTCCCGCGACGAGCCGATCAGCAGCTGCCCCGTGGGGCGCGGCTGCACGTTTAACGCCACGCTGGCAGCCTCGTCGTGCACGTTGTCGGCGTAGCGCATCTGCACCAGTTGATGGTGGATCGTGCCGGGGTAGCGCTCGGTGATCACCAGGTGGCCCTTGCGCGCGCGCAACGGCAGCTCGGGCAGCAGCGACGCCAGCTCGCCGCCGACCGCCAGCAGCACGCGGCCGCGGCGGCGGCTGCCGTCCTCGAGGCGCACGCCGTGATCGTCCAGCGCGACCACGCGTCCGCGCTGCAGCGTGGCGCCGCGCCGGCACGCGCGTTGCACCAGTGCGCGCGCCGCCGCAGGCGGATACACCACGCCCTCGCCGGGTACGCGCAGGCCGCCCGCCAGGCCCGGCGCCAGCGCCGGTTCCAGCGCGTAAAGCCGATGGGCATCGACCGGTTCGGCCTCGATGCCGAGTGCGGCCAGGCGAGCCTGCCGGGCCGGCACCTGCGCCAGGTCGTCCGCGTCGGCGGCCACCCACAGCGTGCCGCAGCGGCTGTATTCCAGGCCGGGCAGGTCGTGCAGTGATGACCACAGTTCCTGCGAGTAGGCGGCCAATGCCATCTCGGCCGGCGCACTGTCCACCGTCACCAGGTGGCCCATGCTCGCCGCGGTCACGCCGCCACCGACCGGCCCGGGCTCCACGATCAGCACGTCCAGTCCTTCGGCGCTGGCGCGCTCGGCGCAGGCGGCGCCCACGATGCCGGCACCGACCACGATGAGATCGTGGCTGCTGCTCACGCCTGGATGCCCCAGGCGAGTGGGTCGTTCTCGTCCAGCAGCAGCTGGCCGCTTGCGGTGATCCAGGCCCTGCCGCTGATGCGCGGGCACACCCCGCGCCGGCCGGGTTGCCAGCTGGCCTCGAACACGGTGCCCAGGATGCCGGCCTGGCACCACACCTGTCCCGGTGGCAGCACGCCATCGGCGGCCAGGCAGGCCAGTTTCGCGCTGGTGCCGGTGCCGCAGGGCGAGCGGTCGTAGGCCAGCCCCGGGCACAGCACGAAGTTGCGGGCGTCGACGCCGGGACGCGGGTCCGCACCGCTGATCTCGATGTGGTCGATCTCGGCGCCGCCGGCGCCGGTGATGCCGGCGGCGGCCAGCGCGCCGCGGATCGCCGTGGCGTAATTCGTCAGGGCCTGCTGCTGCGCCAGCTCCAGCGCCACCGGGCAGTCCGCGGTGATGAAGAACCAGTTGCCGCCCCAGGCCACGTCGCCGCGGACGGGCCCGTGGCAGGGCACGTCGAGCGTCACGTCGCGGGCATGCCGGTAGCTCTCGACGTTGTCGATGGTCACGCGCCCGTCTGCTTCCAGCTCGAAGCCCACCAGCCCCACCGGCGTATCCAGCGCGTGGCGGCCCGGCCCGATGCGGCCCAGGTGCTGCAGCGTGCGCGCCACCCCGATGCTGCCGTGGCCGCACATGCCCAGGTAGCCGACGTTGTTGAAGAAGATCACCCCGGCACAGGCCTGCGGATGGTCCGGCGGCAATAGCAAGGCGCCCACCAGCACGTCGGAGCCGCGCGGTTCGAGCACCACCGCGCGGCGCCACGCGTCGTGTTCGGCGCGCAGGCGCGCCAGGCGTGTCGCGAGGCTGCCCGTGCCCGGGTCCGGGAAGCCGGACAGCACAGTGCGGGTGGGTTCACCCTCGGTATGGGAGTCGACGAATTCGATGCTTGGCATGCCGGGCATGGTCGGCCATGGCGTCGGCGTCAACTAGAGCGGCTTGCCATCCAAACATGCGGAATGGTGCACAATCGAAGCCCGCTGCGCACAGGTTCCGGGACCACCATGGAGACCGAAGTTTCCATCGACACGCTGGTAGGCGTGTTCGACACCCTGCCGGACGTGGTCTTTTTCGCCAAGGACACGGACTGCCGCTACACCCACGTCAATCTCACCCTGATGCGGCGGCTGCGCCTGCCGGCGCGCGAAGACATCATCGGCAGGACGGCGGCGGAGCTTTTCCCCGGTCCCATGGGCGACGGTTTCGTGGAGCAGGACCGCCGCGTGCTGCAGGGCGAGTCCATCAACGACCAGCTGGAAGTGCACCTGTTCGCCAACCGTGCGCCCGGCTGGTGCCTGACCTGCAAGATCCCCCTGTGCGCGGGCAGCGCGATCCGCGGTGTCATCGGGGTCTCCCGCGACCTGCCCATGCCCGACGGCTCCTGGCCGACCTACGGCCGCGTGCGCGAGGTGCTGGACTACCTGAAGGCGCATCCTGCCGAGAAGCTCAACGTGTCGAAGCTGGCGCGCCGGGCCGGGCTTTCCGTCGCCCAGTTGGAGCGGCATTTCAAGCGCGTGTTCCAGCTCACGCCGCAGCAGGCGCTGATGCAGGCCCGCGTCGACACGGCGCTGCGGTTGCTGCGCGGCGACATGCGCGTCACCGACATCGCCCACGCCTGCGGTTTTGCCGACCACAGCGCCTTCAGCCGCCAGTTCAAGACCACCACCGGCATGACCCCGAGCGATTACCGCAGCCAGTACGCTCGCTGACCGGAACCGTCGACGACACATTCCGGCCGCCATCCCGCATCAGCCCGCTGGCGGGCGATGCGTTTTTGCCGGGATTCGTCCCTTCGACAAGCTCAGGACAGTGAATTCGGGAATCGCAAGAGCAAAAGCATCGCCCGCCAGCGGGCTCCTCTAGGAGGTCGGTGGCGTGAGTTTGCCGAGCGCCCCCAGCAAGCTGCGCACCGCCGCATCCAGTTCGCTGTCCCTGCCCTGGAACGACTCGCCCAGCGCGCGGCTGACCGGGATGTCGACCGGGCGGGGGTGGCCTTCCATCGGCTGGCCGTGGCTGTCGGTGATGGTGATGAAGGGCAATCGCACGGTGCCGCCGTCGATCAGCTTGCCGGCGGAGGTGTAGATGATCCAGCCGGCGGTGGGTTCGCCCACGATCTTGCCCAGGCCCAGCGCGCGGTAGCCTTCGGAGAAGTCCTCGCCGTCGGAGAGGGTGATGCGGTTGGTGATCAGCACGGTGGGGCGTTCCAGTGCGCGCTGGCCGAGGATGCTGCGCGCCGGTTCGGCCTGGTCGAAGCCGCGGAAGGTCATGTTGAGGTAGGGCCGGCGCGCGAGCACGTCCAGCGCATAGGCGTTGACGAAGCCGCCGAAGTTGTTGCGGATGTCGATCACCACGCCGTCGCGGGTGGCGTTCTGCGCGTCCAGGTCCTTGTAGAAATCCTGCAGCGACGCATACGACATGTCGCGCAGGTGCACGTAGCCCAGACGGCCGCCGCTGGCTTTCGCCACGTAGGCGCGGCTGTCCGCCGTCCACGCGCGGTAGACCAGTTCGGAGAGATCCTTGGAGTCGATCGGCTTGACCGCCACGTCGCGTGCGCCCTTGCCGGCGGCGTTGTCGGCGAGGCGCAGGTCGACCTTGTCGCCGATGCGGTGGGCGAGGCGCTGGGCCAGGTTGGCGTGCGCGTCCAGCGGCTCGCCGTCGACGGCCAGCAGGTAGTCGCCAGGCTCGATGCCGCCGGCGACGGCGGCAGGCGACAGCGGCAGCACGCTGGCGATGCGCAGGCGGCCGTGCTGTTCGTATTCGGCGCGGTCGAACATCAGGCCCAGCCGGCCGGTGACCGGTTCGCGCTTCTGCGGCGCGCGCGCGCCGGAGTGCGAGGCGTCGAGTTCGCCCACCATCAGATTGAGCAGCCGGTACAGCGCCGCGGGGGTGGCCGCGTTGGCGACCAGCGGCGCGTAGGTGGCGTGCACCGCGTTCCAGTCCACGCCATGCATGGCGCTGTCGTGGAAGGTATCGCGCAGCCAGCTCCAGGCCTGCTCGAACACCACCCGCTTCTCGACGTCGAAGTCCACTTCCATCGCGGCGTCGACGGCGAGCGCCTCGGGCTTGGCCTCGCCCTTGTCGTCGAGCTTGAACGACTGGATCTTGCCGCCGTCGAGGTAGAACACCTGCTTGCCGTCCGCGCTGAACTGCGCGTCCTGCTTGTCGCCCGGTGTATGCGTGAGCTGGCGCGCCACCGGCGGTTCCTTGGCCAGCGGGTCGAGCGACCAGCTGTAGAGGTTGCTGGTGCCGGCGACCTGGGCGGTGAGCAGCAGGGTCTTGCCATCGGGGCTGATCTGCACGGCGCCGACGTCCAGGCCCACCGGCAGCAGGCTCAGCCGCTCGCGGATGCCGTCGGTGTCGATGCGCACGGGCTTCACCGCGGGCTTGTCGTCGGCGTCGCCGGATTTGCCCTGGTGCTTGTCGTCGTCCGCCTTGGCCTTGAACAGATCCTGGAAGCGGTCCTCGCGGAACACCGGCGTGCGCGGCAGCAGGTCGACCTGCGCGACCTGACCCTCCTCGGTGCGCTGGCCGGTGGTGAACAGCACGCTGCGGCCGTCCGCGCTCCACGACACGTGGTCCGCGTCGGTGTTGGCCAGCGAACTCAGCACCAGCTGCCTGCCGTCGGCCAGCGATACCGCATGCACGTTGCGGAACATGCGCGGGCCGAAGTCGAGGTAGGCGAGCCAGCGGCCGTCCGGCGACCAGGCGAACGGCGCGGCGGAATCGAGCGGGCGCGGCAGGTCGATGCGCGCCTTCACCACGCGGCGCAGCTTGCCGCTGGCGATGTCGAGCACGCACAGCTCGCGGTCGTTGCGCAGGAAGGCCAGCTGCTTGCCGTCGGGCGAGAAGCGCGGCGCGGTGTCGCTGCCGGTGGTGGAGGTCAGCGCGGTTTCCTTGCCGCTGGCGAAGTCGTACAGGTAGAGCTGGCCGTGGCCGTCGCGACTGGAGCCGTAGACCAGGCGGCGGCTGTCCGGCGCCCAGGCCAGGTCGTACTCCTCCGCCGCGGTGCGGGTGAGGCGGCGCGCGTGGCCGCCCTTGGCCGCGTCGGTGGCGAACACCTCGCCATGCGCGATCAACGCCAGCTTCTTGCCGTCCGGCGACAGCGCGATCTGGCTGTAGCCGTGGCTGAGGTTCTCGTGTTCCGGCTGCGGCCCGCGGATCGCGCCGGCCAGGGTGATCGTCAGCGGCGCGGCGTGGCCGCTGGCCGGATCCAGTGTCCAGATGCCGAAGTCGCGCTCGAACGCCAGCAATTTGCCGTTCGCCGCGAGGCTCGGCCACAGCACGCGGCCATCGGCGAAGCGGGTCAGTGCCGACTCGCTGCCGCCGCCCAGCGGCACGCGCCAGATGTTCTCCGCGCCGCTGCGGTCGCTCATGTAATAGAGGGTGTTGCCGTCCGGCGCCCACATCGGCCATTCGGCGCGCGCGTCGTCGGCGGTCAACCGCCGGTACTGGTGGCTGCCGTCGTCGCGCAGCAGCCATACCGCGCCTTCGTCGATGTGGCTGCGGCCGTGGCGCCACCATTGCCAGTCGCCCATGCCGCCGCCGACCACGGCCAGCGAGGCGCCGTCGGGCGAGGGCGCGGCCATCGATTCGTTGCGATAGCGTTCCAGCGACACCGGCATCGGCGTGCCGCCGCTGGCGCGCACGCGGTAGACGCCGGCCATGCCGCCGACGTTGTCGCGCGCGGAACTGAAATAGATCCACTGGCCGTCGCGCGACCACGCATCGAGCTGGTTGCCGCCGTCGGCCCAGGTCAGCCGACGCACCACGCCGCTGGCGAGGTCGAGCAGGTAGATGCCGCTGGCTTCGCCGCCGCCGTCGGACTGGAACGCGAGCTGCTTGCCGTCGGGCGAATACAGCGGGCGTGAATCGTTGCCGCCGTCATCGGCCACCAGCAGGGTGGCGCTGCCGCCCTGGCCGGACACGCTCCAGATGCCGCCGTTGGCGACGAACGCGATGCGGCTGCCGTCGGGCGAGACCGAGGGTTGCGACAGCGCCACCTTCATCGCTGCCGCATGCAGCGGCAAGGCAAACAGGCCCAACAGCATCCACAACATGGCACGCAGGCGCATACGGATTCCCCAGGCAGAAGGCCGGTGCCCAGTGTAGGGGCGGCCGTCGGCCCGGCGCCTGCACCATTGGTCATGGTGAGGTGGCGTTGTCGCCTCACCGGGAGAAGCCCGAGCAAGCTTCTGCCCGTCATTCCGGCGAAAGCACACTGCCGTCCGGAACAGTTTCGTGTCGTGACGCAAAAAAGCGCCATGGCGCAAGGTGAGGCGCTCTACAGTCGAGCGCCACTTACTCAGTGCCGTGATTCCCGCTTTCGCGGGAATGACGACAAGGTGAGTTCAAACTCTGAGTCGAGCTGCAGGCGACGACCACGCTGCGGTTGTGCGGCAATACTTCCAGTGTCCGCCAGCGAAACCATTCCGGAAGGCAGTGTGCTTTCGCGGAAATGGTGAGCAAAGGCTTGTCCAGGCCTCCCTATCGCCCCATCGCCTGCGCCGGCTGCATCTGCGCCTGTTGCATCTGCAGCATGGTCAGCTGGTCGAGCTGCCGGAACATCGCCTCCGGTGGCTGTTGCATGGCCGCGGCGTGGGTGGTCGTGGTGCAGGGCAGGAACGATGAGGAGTCGCGGGTCAGCACGCCGCTGTCCGGCCCGATGCGGCCGGTCTGCGGACCGGGCAACAGCTGCACCTGGTCCGGCTGGCGAGCGTGTACCGGCCGATCGAGCATGACGGCCGCGGTGGCGCGATCGAGCTGATCGGCGCTGCGCGCGATGCCGTACTGGGCATAGGCCGCACCGACGTGTTCGCGCATGTTGACGAATGCGGCATGGCGCGGGTGGTCCGGGCGGCGCAGGTCGCAAGGTTCGAGCGACGACGGATCGCGCGACGGCGTCTCGGCCACTCGCACTGGGGACTGGTACAGATGCGGCAGTTCGCGCCGCGACCAGTCGCGGCTGGCGTCGTCGACTGACCGGGCCACCGCGTCGAACACGCTGACCGGGGTGCGGCGCTCGACGGTAAGGTAGGTGTTCCCGGGCGCGCGCTCGTTGGTGACCAGATGCATCGCCATGGCCTTGCCTTCGCCGTGCAGCTCGACCCGCGCCGCCGGACCCAGGCGGTCGGCGCTGTGCCGGTCCAGCAGCGCGGCTGCCGCCCGCTCGCTGTGCTCGCCGTGCGCCATCCGCACTCGCTCTTCCATCGCGTGCACGTGCTGCAGCAGGGTGCCGTAGCTCGCGTGCAGAGGGTGGCCGGGATGGCGGAAGTCGTGCAGGTGCGGCGGGATGGGTGGAACGGCGGCGTGCGCCGGCGTTTGTTGCGTGGCGTGGGTTGCCGCGTGCATGGCGAAGGTCGTGGAGATCAGCTGCGCGGTGGCATCGAGCTCCGCGCGCAGGTTGCCCTCGGCCGCGTTCCGACCCCACAGCCGGCCCGGCGTGCTCCAGTGGCCCCGCGCGTCGCGGGTGTAAGCATGGCCGTCGGAGGCGTCCAAGATGTTCGTGGGCGCATGCAGTGCGTCGGTTACCGCATCGGGCAGGGGGCCGAGCTGTTGCCAGCCGCGTTGCGCGTAGATCGCCTGATAGCGCGCGGCGATGCCGCGGCGGGAGTGCGCCAGATTGTCGGCGAGGGTGGCATGCGCGGCGGCATCCAGGGCGGCGGTGCGTGACGGCGTGGCGGTTTCCACGTGCGTGCTCTTGAGGCCGTGCTCCAGTACGGCGTCGGTGACCGTGCGCGACCACGCTCCCGAGGCGGCATCGCGCTGCCATGGCGCGGGAAGCCGGCTGGATGTGTCTTGCGCACTGGCCGGCTGGGTGTACGGATCGCGCGGTGGGGCCGGGTGTGCCAGGGCCAGTTCCACCGCGGTGTTGTTGGCTTGAAACGTGAGTTGCGCAGCCAGCGCGGGATCGGCCCGGACACTGCGCCAGCCCGGCGTGGGCATGACGCCGTAGCCGACCACCGGATGGTTGGCCGCATAACCGATCTCGCCGGTGGGCACCTCCCGCGTCCAGCCATGTTCCGGATGCTGCGGGTCGTGGTGCCAGCGGCGGCCTTGCGCATCGGCCTGGTTGTGGATTTTGTGCTGGTCGTGCCAGTCGACCAGCTTGTCGCCGGCAACCGCCCCGCCGATGCCTCCCACGCCAGCGACGATCAGATCCAGCGGGCCGGACTCGATCCCCGCCGCGCCCAGGACTTGCGCCCCCAGCAGTGCGCCGCCGAGCATGCCCAGGTTGCGCGAGCCGAAATGCTCGACCGCCGAGGCGGCGCCCGTCGGGTTGTCCTGCTGCAGCAGGGTGGCCGTGTGGCGCGCGGTGGTCGTGGCGTCCCAGGCGACGGCGGCGGCGCTGGCGAAGCCCAATCCCTTGACGACGTTCGGGTGTACCCGGGTGGTGTAGTCCACATGGGTGATCCGGGAGAGGTTGCCCTGGACGCCCTCGACCACCCTGGAGGCATCGCGCTCGATCAACAGGCGTCGGGCCGTGTCCGGTGCCACCTTCGGGTTGTCGGTGATCGCTTCGGGCAACGTCTCGTGCCACAGCCGCTGATCCTGCCAACTGCGTTTGAGGCTGCGGGTGATCGCCGGATCGTGCAGACGCGCTTCGCGCGCCTCGATCAACGCCTGTCCCGGCGAGCGGGCATCGGTGCGGCTGTCGTAAAGCTCGCGGCCTTCGCGATCGAAGAGGCGGATGGGCGCGGTCGTTTCCGCGTGGATCGTGTCCAGGCTCGCCGGCACCTTGTCGTAGATCGCGTCGCGCGCACCTTCGGGGACGTGGCGGCCGTAACCCTTCTTGTCCAGATTGCGCCCATATCGCTGATCGACGCCGAGCTCGCTTTCCAATGCATGTGCCGCCACCACGCGCACCTCGACCTCGTAGCCCTTGGCCTGCAGGTCGCGGATCAGCTCGGCTGACCATGACCCGTTGCTCAGCGTAGTATCGAAGATGAAGTGCTTGCGCCCTGCCACTGCCGCCTCGCGCAACTCGTCGGCCCACTGGCCGGCATCGGCTTGGGTGTGACTTGACCAAGTGTAGGGATGGGCGGAGCGGAACTCCTGGACGCGGGGGTGGTAGTCGCGCAGTTCGTCGGGATCGATGTTGATCACATCACCCAACAATTCATTTCTGGCGGTCCGAGCCAAACCGCCTTTGCCGGCACCGGGTTGTCCCCCCAAGATGACGGCTTTGGGGTGATCGTGGGACATCTTCTCCAGCAGCTTGCTCTTTGGAACCACGCGCTCCTCGAAAACACGCGCATGCGTTCCCGGATCGAGGCGATCTTCGGACGAGGTCACTGGAACGCCCCCTTGTTTGCCTCAAAGTACGCATACAACTCGTTGAGGTCGCACAAACCGTCATTGCTCGACCGGGCGCTGAACATCAGGCTTTCCTTGGCTTCTGCCCTCGCGATCGCCTCCGCATCGCCACTGGCTTCAGCGGCGTGCAGTTCGGTGCGGGCTTCGTCAATAAAAGTATCAAGCGCGCCTTCCAGGGCCCAGATCGCTTGTTCGAATATCGGCGTTCCACGGAACGGTTTGGCGATGAGCTCGTTCAGATCGTTCTGCAGGGTCCGGACGTGCTCAGGGTAGTCCTTGAGCATTTCCCGCAGACGCTGCGGAACCGGGGGCGGGGGCAGTTTCGGCATCGTGATGTCCTTGTCGGTCGTGTCGATCGGAAGCGCCACGCATCGCCGGCATCCTGCGCCAGGCCTTGGGCGGTTCGTCGAGCCTACCGCGAATTCCGGCACGGGTCTGTCAGGTGTTTCGGCTTTTCATCGCAGGCGGCACAACCCGGGGATGCAGGCAACTTTTCCCGCGGGAGCCGCCATGAACGCCTGCGCCTTCGCGACGCTTCACGGCTTGCCGATGCTGAAATCCTGGCTGGCGGCAGGCTTGCCGTCGACGGTGATGTCCACGGTGTACTTGCCTTCCGGCCACAGGTCCGGGTTGTGCACCTGGAAGGTGGTGATCGCCGGGCCATCGGTGGCGATCGACTGGCTGATCTTGCTGACCAGCTGGCCGCCGCCTTCGAGGTAACGCCAGGTGGCGTCGATGGTGGCGTCGCGGCTGCTGCCCACGGTGGCCACGCTGGCGTAGAGCGTGTGATCGTCGGCGTCGAAGCGTTCGGCCGCGTGGGTGACCTGGTGGCCCTTGTCGACGGCGTCGCCCACGGTCAGCTTGGCAAAGGCCAGCGGCACCGGTGCAGCGGCCGCGGCCGTCGTGGTCGCCGGCGCGATGGCGCTGCTGGCGGCCGGCGCCGCGGGCGCGGTGTGCGCGGGGGCCGGCGTCGGCAGCACCGACGCCGCGGAAGCGGCATTGCCAGCGGGGGTCGCGGCGGGGGTGGCCGGTTCATCGTGCTTGCCGCAGGCGGCGAGCAGCAGCAGGCTGGCCAGGCCGGCGCCTTGCAACAGGCCCATCAAGACAGTTGATCGTTTCATCGGAACTCCATGGACGGTTGGTCGGCATGACCCACCCGCCGAGGCTAGCGCCGCGCAAATGAAGCGCCGATTAGCGGCCGCGCGCGCCTGCCGAACTTTTCACGCGGTGGTGACAGTGCGTTGCCGCAACTACTGGCGCACCGTGCGCGGGTTGTCCGGCGTGGCCGGCGTGCTGCTGCGGAACGGATTGATGTCCAGCCCGCCGCGGCGCGTGTAGCGCGCGTGCACGCGCAGCTGCAGTGGCGCGCAGCGGCGGGTGAGGTCGACGAAGATGCGCTCCACGCATTGCTCGTGGAATTCGTTGTGGGTGCGGAACGAGACGAGGTAGCGCAGCAAGCCGGCGTGATCGATCGGCGCGCCGCGGTAGGCGATCTGCACGCTGCCCCAGTCGGGCTGGCCGGTCACCGGGCAGTTCGAGCGCAGCAGGTGCGAGACCACGGTCTCCTCCACTGCGGTCGCCGCGGCATCCGCATGCAGGTATTCGGGCCGCGGTGGGCCGTAGTGATCGATGGCGATGTCCTGCGCGTCGAGCAGATCGCCGTCGAGGTCGACTACCGGCAAGGCCGCGGCGCGCAGCGGCGCGAGCTCCACGCCGACCACAGCACCGGCGACGGCGGAGAGGTCGTGGCGCAGGGTTTCGGCGAGCGTGTCGATATCGGCGATGGATTCCTGCGCGAAACCGTTCAAGTACAGCTTGAACGATTTCGACTCGATGATGTACGGCGACGCCGCCGGCACGCGGAACTCGGCCAGCGCCACCTGCGGCTTGCCGCGCGGGTCGAGCCACGACAACTCGTAGGCATTCCAGATGTCCACGCCGTGGAACGGCAGCGTCTCCGCCACGCCGATCTGCGCGCGATTGTCCGCGCGCGGGATCGGGAACAGCAGGCTGGCGTCGTAGCGGTCGGCGTAGACGGTGTCCTTGCCGAGCGGGGAATGTTCGGGGGTGCTCATTCGCCCAAGTTTACCCCGCCGCTTCTCGCAGGAGCCCGCTCGCGGGCGATGCTCTTGCTTTTGCGAATCCCGGCATCAGGAGCATCGCCCGCGAGCGGGCTCCTGCGGGTCTTTCGAGTTCCGTCCTTACGCGTTGACCATCCGCATTCCGCTGCTGACGTAGCGCTCGCC
The DNA here is from genome assembly GCF_052978405.1 of Rhodanobacter sp. UC4438_H5. Lineage (NCBI taxonomy): Bacteria > Pseudomonadati > Pseudomonadota > Gammaproteobacteria > Lysobacterales > Rhodanobacteraceae > Rhodanobacter > Rhodanobacter sp. UC4438_H5. The sequence continues at coordinate 2,776,072 of NZ_CM129672.1, read as the reverse complement.
GCTGGCCGCGTCGGGCGGAAACACCGCGTCGATCGCCTTCAGCTCGGCGGCGCTGAGCTGCACGTCCAGCGCGCCGAGGTTTTCGTCCAGCCGGCTGCGCTTGCGGGTGCCGGGGATGGCCAGCACGTCCTCGCCCTGCGCCAGCACCCAGGCCAGCGCCAGCTGCGCAGGCGAGCAGCCCTTGTCGGCGGCGATGGCTTTCACCTGCTCGACCAACTGCAGGTTGCGCGCAAAGTTGTCGCCAACGAAACGCGGGCTGTGGCGCCGGTAATCGTCGGCCTCGAAATCGTCCGGCGAACGGATCGCGCCGGTGAGAAAGCCGCGCCCCAGCGGCGAGTAGGCGACCAGGCTCACGCCGAGCTTGCGGCACGCGGCGAGCATGCCGTTGGTCTGCGGGTCGCGCGTCCACAGCGAGAACTCACTCTGCAGCGCGGCGATCGAATGCACCTTGCAGGCGCGCTCCAGCGTGGCGCCGGAGGCTTCGCTCAGTCCCAGGTAGCGCACCTTGCCGGCGGCCACCAGCTCGGCCATCGCGCCGACGGTTTCCTCGATCGGCACCTGCGGGTCGACGCGGTGCTGGTAGTACAGGTCGATGGTGTCGATGCCGAGCCGCTTCAGGCTCGCGTCGCAGGCGGCGTGCACGTATTCCGGGCGACCGTTGACGCCCCGTGCCTGCGCGTCGTTCGGGTCCAGCATGATGCCGAACTTGGTCGCCACGAAGGCCTGCTCGCGGCGCCCCTTGAGGGCCTTGCCGACCAGCAGCTCGTTGGTGTGCGGACCGTACATGTCGGCGGTGTCGAGCAGGTTGAGGCCGCGCTCCAGCGCGTGGTGGATGGTCGCGATCGATTCGGCGTCGTCGTGTGCGCCGTAGAACGCGCTCATGCCCATGCAGCCGAGGCCGAGGGCGGAGACGCGGGGGGCAGCGGAACGGTTGCCGAGGGTGCGGGTCTGCATGCGGATGGCTCCGGTGGGTGAGGGTGGACGCATGGTGCGCCGTGACGGGGATTCGATAAATACTCAATAATGGCCATCATCATTCCACGAGTAACAACAATGGCGATGGACCGGCTGCAGGCCATGCGGCTGTACACGCGGATCGTCGAACTGGGCAGCTTTACCGCGGCGGCGGGGGACCTGGACCTGCCGCGCGCCACCGTCACCCACGCGATCAAGCGCCTGGAGGCGCGGCTGGGTGCGCAGCTGCTGCTGCGGACTACCCGCCGCGTGCAGGCGACCCGCGACGGCGAAACCTACTACCGCCATTGCGTGCGGTTGCTTGCCGACGTCGACGAGGTGGAGTCTGATTTCCGCGAGGCGCGGGTGCAGCCGAAGGGACGCCTGCGCGTGGACCTGCCCGCCTCGCTGGCGAGCCTGCTGGTGATTCCCGCGTTACGCGATTTCTTTGCCCGCTATCCGCAGATCCACCTGGACATCGGCACCGGCGACCGCTTCGTCGACCTGGTGCGCGAAGGCGTGGACTGCGTGCTGCGCATCGGCGAACTGGCCGATTCGGACATGGTCGGCCGCCGCGTCGGCCGTTTCGAGCTGGCCACCGTGGTCAGCAGCGCCTACCTGCGCCGGCATCGCGCGCCCGACTCGCTCGCCGCACTGCAGGACGGCCATGTGGCGGTGAACTGGATCTCGCCCACCACCCGCCGCGTCGAGCCGCTGGAGTTCATGGTCGGGCGCAAGCGCCGCGAGGTCGCGCTGCCCGGCTGCGTCAGCGTCAGCAGCGCCGAAGCCTATTACCGCTGTTGCGAGGCCGGCCTGGGCATCGCGCAGATCCCGCGCTACCGCGTCGCCGCCGAACTCAAGCGCGGCCAGCTGCGCGAGCTGCTGCCGGCGTTCCCGCCACCCTCGCTGCCGATGACCGTGCTCTATCCGCCACAACGCCAGATGCCGGCGCGCCTGCGCGTGTTCGTCGACTGGCTGGTGGAGCTGACGGCGGCGCTGCGTTGATGCTGCGGCGGACAGGCTCCTCGTTGCCGACAAATGGCGCGATCCGGCCAACCCTGGAAAAACAACAGCCCCTCGCCTGGGGCTCGGGGCTGCTGGCTGGTCAACGACCGGATGCGGGACGATCAGGAATGGCTTTTGATCGCCTTGCAGGTGGGGGCCGAGATGGTCGGCGCGGCGCCCATGATGCCCGGCGTCATGCGTGCCGAACAGTCGAACGTCCGTCCCGATTTCGTCGCTGCCGTATAGGTGTAATCCTGACCGCCCAGTGCGTCCGGCTTTCCGGCGTTGACGTCAGTGATCGTCAGCTCCTCTGAAGAGGCCAGGCCGAGCATGTGTGCGGTTTCGGTTTGCAAGGGCACCATCGCATCGGTCGTCGACATGGTGGCGCAACCGGACAGCGCCAGGGCGAACAGACAGCTGGCGGTCAATGCATTGCGTGTTTTCATCAATAGTCCCTATTTTGATGTCATTCCAACGTAGGTGAATGCACGGCACTCGAGGCGGATGAAACGCCTCACGCGGGTTGTTTCACAGGCAACAACCGCGCGCCAAGTCGAGCTTGCAGGGCGTGCCGGCCGGGCAATCTTGCCTTCCTGATACCGGTCCAGTCCAGAGTCGGAGTGGGTTGTTCGCATGTCGAACAGGTGGGTCTTTGCATCATGGCGATCCGCAACAAGCGTGTTCGCCATTCCGTGTCGTCCACCGGCCAGTTCCGCGGTAGGCGAAACCCTGCGGCGGCGCATCGTGCCGAAGGGGCGGGTGGCGGGTGACGTGGACCTTTGGCACAGAGTGGGCAAGGCGATATCGCGCTAGCATCGGCAGGACGTGTGTCGACGCAGCCACCGGCGGTTGCGCATCCGGGTTTGGGGAGATCAACAGATGTATTCAAGGTTCGGCAAGTTGCGCCTTTGTGGCGCGGTGTTTCTGGGGCTGTTGTCCGGCGTCGCCGCCGCGCATGGGCGGGTGCTCGACGCGAATGACTACGCGCAGGCCGAGCGTTTCATGAGCTACAACACCACGCCGCTGGTCGACCACGCGGTGACGGCCGTGCATTGGCTGGACGATGGCCATTTCTGGTACGTCGACCATGACCAGCGCGGCGATCACTTCATCCGCATGGATGCGGCCAGCGGCAAGGCCATGGCGTTGTTCGACCAGGCGAAGCTGGCCGCGGCGCTGGGCAAGGCCGGCGGCAAGCCGGTCGACGCGATGAAGCTGCCGGTGACCGCTTACGAGGCGAAGCCCGACGGCCGCATCGACGTCACCGTGCGCAGCAAGCACTACGTGTGCGACCTCGTCGCCGCCGAGGCCAGCTGCGTCGATCGCGCAACGCTGGTGAAGACCGGCAAGGAACCCGGCGCGCTGTCGCCGGACGGCAAGAGCGAGGCCTTCATCCGCGACTGGAACCTGTGGCTGCGCGACGTCGCGACCGGCAAGGAAACCCGGCTCACCACCGACGGCGTCGAGAACTTCGGCTACGCCACCGACAACGCCGGCTGGAAACACACGGACAAGGCGATCGTGGAGTGGTCGCCCGACTCGAAGCAGATCGCCACCTTCCAGCAGGACCAGCGCAAGACCGGCGAGATGTACCTGATCAGCACCACGGTCGGCCATCCGAAGTTGAAGAAATGGAAGTACCCGCTGGTGGGCGACAAGGACGTGACGATGATCGAGCGCGTCATCATCGACGTGGCGACGAAGAAGGTCACGCGCCTGCAGATGCCGCCGGACCAGCACCGTTCCACCCTGTGCGACGACGTCAGCTGCGGTCCGGACGGCGGCTGGGATGACGTGAAGTGGGCGCCCGACGGCAAGACCCTGGCCTTCGTCTCCACCTCGCGCTACCACAAGCACGCGTGGTTCCGCATCGCCGATGCGGCCACCGGCAAGGTGCGCACGGTGTTCGAGGAAACCTCGCCGACGTATTACGAAAGCGGCAACGGTGCGGTCAACTGGCGCTACCTGCCGGCCACGCATGAGGCGATCTGGTTCAGCGAGCGCAACGACTGGGGCAACCTGTACCTCTACGACCTCGACACCGGCAAGCTCAAGCACGCGATCACCACCGGCACGGGCAACGTCACCGAGGTGCTCAAGGTCGATGCGAAGTCGCGCACCGTGTGGTTTCGCGGCGTGGGCCGCACGCCGGGTGTGAACCCCTACTACCAGCAGTTCTTCAAGGTCGGCCTGGATGGCGGCAAGCCGGTGCTGCTGACGCCGGAAGCGGCCAACCACGAGATCACCCTGTCGCCCGATGGCAAGACCTTCGTGGACGTCTATTCGACGCCGACCGCGCCGCCGGTCACCGTGCTGCGGGCTGCCGACGACGGCCGTACGCTTGCTACCGTGGCCCGCGCCGACATCACCCGATTGAAGGCGGCCGGCTGGGTGCCGCCGGTGCCGATCACGGTCAAGGCGCGGGACGGCAAGACCGAGTTGTACGGCATGATGTTCAAGCCGTCGCACTTCGATGCCTCGAAGAAGTACCCGATCATCGACTACATCTACCCGGGCCCGCAGACCGGCTCGGTGCGCGGGCGCAGCTTCTCTTCCGCGCGCGCCGACCACCAGGCGATGGCCGAGCTGGGCTTCATCGTGGTGGCGATCGACGGCATGGGCACGCCGTGGCGCTCCAAGTCGTTCCACGACACCTGGTATGGCGACATGGGCGACAACACGCTGCCCGACCAGGTCGCCGGCCTGAAGGAACTGGGCAAGCGCTACCCGTGGATCGACCTCGACCGCGTCGGCATCTGGGGCCACTCCGGCGGCGGCAACGCCTCCACCGGCGCGATGCTGCGCTACCCGGATTTCTTCAAGGTCGCGTGGTCCGAAAGCGGCAACCATGACAATCGCCACTACGAGGACGACTGGGCCGAGAAGTACCAGGGCGAGCTGGTCAAGAACAAGGATGGCAAGAGCAACTACGACGACCAGGCCAACCCCAACCAGGCGGCGCGACTCAAGGGCCGGCTGATGCTGGTGCACGGCACGATGGACGACAACGTGCCGCCCGGCAACACCCTGCTGATGGTCGACGCGCTGATCAAGGCGAACAAGGACTTCGACCTGCTGATGATCCCCAACGCCCACCACGCCTACGGCGACGCCACCCCCTACGTCACCCGCCGCCGCTGGGACTACTTCGTGCACTACCTCGCCGGCGACACGCCGCCGAAGGAGTACGAGCTGAAGGCGTGGCCGTGGAAGTGAGCGCGACCGTTTGATCGAGGGCAACGCAAAGGCCGGGTGCAAACCCGGCCTTTGCTGTTGCGGGAGCTCTCAGGCGTCGATGCGAGAGGCTTTGCCGGATGCGGCGCGCTCAATCCCGCGCGGTCTTCTGCGCCAGGCCCTTCGCCACCGCCTCGTCCAGCAGTTGTACCATCTGCTGCTCCGCCTTGGCGGAGGCGGCTTGCTGGCGTTCGCCGAGGATGGCCTGTTGCTTGCCGAGGACCTCTTGTTGCCGGCCAAGCTCGGCCTGTCGGGCGGCCAGGGCCGCCTGTCGATCGGCGACGTCGGGTTGCTGCTTGTCGAGCTGCACGCGGGCGGCGTCGAGTTCGCGCTCCCGGGCGTCCAGCGCGGCGGAGGGTGCGGCGGAATCGCTGCGGCCGACGAGGGCGGCGCGGCGGGCGGCCAGTTCGGCGGCCCTGCCGGCCAGTTCGGCCTGGCGCCCGGCGAATTGCCCCTGATCGGCGGCGATGCGGCCCTGCTGTTCGCCCAGTCGGCCCTGTTTCTCGCCCAGCGCGCCTTGCTGCTCGCCCAGCTTGCCCTGCTGTTCGGCCAGGGCGGAAAGCGGTGCGTAGATCGCCTTGGCCCGTTCGAGGGTGGCGCGGTCGCGGATCGTCCAGGACGTGTCGCCGCGGCGGAACCACAGCAGGGGCTCGCCGCGCTGATGCAGCCGGCGCACGGCGGCGAGATCGGCGTCGGTGCCGTTGACGGTGGTCGAGTTGCCGTCCAGCAGGGCGAAGGCGTAGCCGGTGTCGTCGTGGGTGCTGATCATCATGTGGCTGCCCATGCCGGTGATCGGTGCGGGCGGTGCGGGAGGGGCCGGCGGTGCTGGCGGTGCCGGCGGTGCCGGTGGAGCGGCCGGCGCGACCATGGCGGGCAACGCGGGCGCGGTGGCCGGTGGCGGTGCGGGCGGCGGAGGCGCCATCCACGCGGTGGAAGCATTGCGCGCGGGGGGCGCCGGTTGATCGGGCGCCGCGGCGGTGACGCGATACGGCAGCACGCCGGCGATCGCGATCACGGCAACCAGCAGCCAGCCCTGCACGCGCTGGCGGGGAAGCATCGGGGTGTGTTGCAACATGGTCAGTCGCCTCTTGAGATTGCCGAACGAAGGGGACGCGCCGGCCAGGCCGGCACGCAGGGGATGCGCCACGCCCAGCTGCAGCAGCAACCGGCCATAACGCTGCGGTTCGATGTCCGGCTGCGCCAGCACCTGCGCGTCGCACGCCGCCTCGCGCGCCAGTGCGTACTCGCGCATCGCCCACGCCACCAGCGGGTGGAAGAAGAACAGCCGCTGCGCCATGGCCGGAATCCAGCCCAGCCACAGGTCGCCGCGCCGCACGTGAGCCAGCTCGTGGATCAGCGCCAGCGATGCATCGCCTTCGCTCAACGCCTGTCCGGTCGGCAGCAGGATGGTGGGGCGACGCCAGCCGAGTACCTGCGGCGAAGCGATCGCGGCGGAGGCGCGCAAGGCCGGCGCGCGGCGCAGGCCCAGGGCGTGTGCCTGCGTCGCGCATTGCGCTTGCAGCGACGCATTGGCCACCGGCGTGGATTCGCGCAGCAGCCGGCGCGCTTGCCAACCCTGACGAACGATGGCCGGCAGCTGCGCCAGCAAGCCCGCCAGCCACAGCAGGGCCAGCGCCAGCGGCGCGTGCGCCAACCAGCGGGGCGCGGCGGGCGACGCCGGTGTCGGCGCGCGGTTCTCGTGCGGTGCCGCCGCGACGCTCGCCGTGGCGTTGACCAGCAGGTTGGCCGGCGCAGGCGTCGATACCACCGCCGCGTCGAGCGTGCGTTCGACCGCCGGCGGCGACAGCAGCCGCAGCTGCAGCGGCGCATGCCAGACCATGCCGGCCAGCAACTGTGCGCCGACCAGCCACCACAAGGTGCAACGCATCGCCGCCGACAGCCGCGGCAGCAGATGCACCAGCAGGGCGAGCAGGCCGATCAGAATCACCGCCTGCAGCGAAGTCCAGCCCAACCGGGCCAGCAGCGAGATGACGACGTGGTCGATGGACATGTCAGGACTCCCGCCGCCGGCTCTGCAACTGCGCCACCAGCGCCTCCAGCTCGGCCAGCTCGTCGTCGCTCACTTCGGCGCGCTCGGACATCCACGCCACGAACGGCGAGACCGAACCGCTCAGGGTCTTCTCGACGAAGCTGCCCACCGCGCTGCGCATCGCCTCGCCGGGGCCGGTGGCGATGCTGTAGCGGAACATGCCGCGCAGCTGCTTGCGCTTGAGATAGCCCTTGCCGCGCAGCCGCTCCATCATCGTCAGCACGGTGGAGCGGGCCAGCCCGCGCGGCTCGCCGAAGCTGGCGGCCACCTCGCCGACAGAAGCGGTGCCGCTCTCGTCGATGTGCTGCAGCAGCGCCAGTTCCTGGTCGCCGATGGAAGGTTTGCGCATGCCCGTTCCCGCTTGACTACAGTTGTAGGCAAGCTACGCCATGCTTACATCTGTAGTCAATAGCCCGCGTGGCCACCCTGCCGAAGGTCATGCAGCGGGTTACGGTGTCGCCACGCGGGTCGCCTGGGTGAAGATCACTTGCCAGCGGCCGTCGCGCTCGCGCCAGATGTCGGCAAAGCGCAATCGCGCCTTGAACGGCTTGCCCTCGCTGCTGCCCTCCAGCGTGGCCACGCCGCCGAGCACGGCGCCACCGGGCCAGTGGCGCACGACCTCGTGCTCGACCGTGAACGGTTTCAGCGAATAGCCGGGGGCGGTGTAGTCGCGGATGAAGTCCGCCTTGTTCTCGACCCGGGCGCGGCTGTTGAACAGCACGTAGTCGTCGGCGAGCAGGCGCTGCAGCGCCGCGCCATCGCCTTCGACCTGGGCGCGGTCGAACGCGGCCACCGCGCGGGCCAGCGCGGGCGGCAAGGAGGCGTGCGGCGCGGTTGCCGCGGCGGGTGCGGTACCCAGCATAAACGCGAGCAGGGTGGCGGACAGTTTCATGGTGGCCTCCGTCGAAGACCCGGCGAGCGGCCGGGCATGGCTCCGACGCTAGGACTCCGGCCAGTGTGCCGCTATCAAATTCTTGCCCGTGCGGGCCAGCGCCGACGGATGCAGGGTCGCGCGCGCGGCGCGCGGGGTCAGTCCGACATGTCGCCGGAAGGTGGCGCCGAAATGGCTCTGATGACTGAAGCCCAGCTCGCTGGCCAGTGTGGCGAGATTGTCCGCGCCGTGGGCGAGGCGGTCGAGCGCGAGCGCGATGCGCAAGCGCGTGCGGTAGGCGACCAGGCTGCTGCCGCAGGTGCGGCGAAACAGGCGGGAAAGGTGGAACGGCGAGCAGCCGGCATGGGTGGCCAGTTCGGCCAGGCCGACGGCCGCGGTCGGATCGGCCAGCAGCACTTCCCGCACGCGATCAAGCCGACGCCGGGTGGCATGAGACAGCGGCGCGATGCTCGCCGCCGTATCGTGCCGAAGCACGGCAGTGCAGAGCTCGGCGGCCGCTTCCTCCACGCGCAGACTGTCGCGCTCGCCGTGGGCGAGCGCCGCGTGGAGCGCACGATGCCGGTACTGGTCGATGGCCTCGACCGGCCGCGCCGCGTCGGCCGACCCGCGCAGGCGCCGGCCGAACAGCGCCTCCTCGTGTGCGGGCGCCACCTCGAAACAACTGCCGGCGTCGCCGCCCTCGAACGGGTGCGAGATGCGGTAACTGTCGCCGGCGCGGTAGAGCAGGGCGGTGGCGGGGTCGCCCACGTATTCCGCGCCGCGCACGTGATAACCGAAGCCGCCACGCCGCAGCAGTACCAGGTGAGTGCGCTCGTCGCCGCGTTCGCCGCCGCAACCACCGCGCGGGTGGCTGCAGTCGATGTCGGTGATCCGCAGCAGCGGACTGTCGAACAGCACGGTGAGACGGGAGGCACCCATGGCTCGCTCGCTGGGGGCAGGGTGCGCCAGCGTCTCAGAACGCCATGTCGAACGCCACCTCGCCCTGCACGCCGACCTGGTAGGCCGAGACGCGACGCTCGAAGAAGTTGGCCAGCTCCTGCACATCCTGCAGGTCCATGAAGTCGAACGGGTTCTTCGCGCCGTACTTCTTCGGCATGTCGAGCTGGGCAAAACGCTGGTCGGCGCAGTATTCGAGGTACTGGCGCATGTCCTTCACCGACATGCCGGCCACGCCGCCGGACAGCACGTCCTCGGCGAACTGGGTCTCGCAGGCGATCGCGTCCTCCATCATCTGCTCGACCTGCGCGCGCATGGCGTCGTCGAACAGCTCGGGCTCCTGCTCGCGCACGGTGCGCACCACCTCGAAGGCGAACGCCATGTGCCCGCTCTCGTCGCGGAACACCCAGTTGGTGCCGGCGGCCAGTCCGTGCAGCAGGCCGCGCGAGCGCAGGTAGTAGACGTAGGCGAACGCGGCGTAGAAGAACAGGCCTTCGATGCAGGCGGCGAAGCAGATCAGGTTGAGCAGGAACTGGCGGCGATGCTCGCGCGTCTCCAGCCGGTGCAGACCCTGGATCGAGTCGATCCACTTGAAACAGAACGCACCCTTCTGCCGGATCGACGGAATGGTCTCGATTGCCGCGAACGCGCCGTTGCGCTCGGCCGGGTCGGGAATGTAGGTGTCCAGCAGGGTGAGGTAGAACTGCACGTGCAGCGCCTCCTCGTACAACTGGCGCGACAGGTACATGCGCGCTTCCGGTGCGTTGATGTGCTGGTACAGGTTCAGCACCAGGTTGTTCGACACGATGGTGTCGCCGGTGGCGAAGAACGCCACCAGGCGCCGGATCAGGTGGCGATCGGCGGCCGACATCTTGGTGTCGAGGTCGCGCGTGTCCATCGAGAAATCCACCTCCTCGACGGTCCAGGTGTTCTTGATCGCGTCGCGGTACCTCTCGTAGAAGCCGGGGTAACGCATGGGGCGCAGGGTGAGTTCGAAACCGGGATCGAGGATGTGGGCGTTGCGGTTGGGTTGGGCGGACATCATTGTTCCTTCGATTCAAAGCTTGCGTGCATAAGCGTCATGCGCGAAGCGGCTGACATAGGTGGCGAGGCCGAGGCCCGCTTGCGCGAGTTTCTGCATGTTCGCGACGTGCTCGCGGCCGGTGGCCTCGTCGGTGTATTCGTAGGCATCACCGTTGACGAAACGGATGCGGATGAAGCCGTCGCCGTATTCGTACGCGGCGACGCCGGATTGGCCGTGGAGATTCCGGTAACGCTTCATCGCGACATCTCGTGGCGCTATTGGCAGGCCTCGCAATATTCCGGGTTCTCCAGTGAACAAAACACCGCGGCCGTGGCTTGGGCCTGATCGGGTACCGCCGCCACCGTGGTCTTGGCGATTCTTGTGGCCGGCCTCGAGCGCAGGTAGTACGTGGTCTTGATGCCGGCCTTCCACGCGTACATGTACATCGAGCTCAGCTGGCCGATGTTCGGGTTTTCCATGAACAGGTTCAGCGACTGGCTCTGGTCGACATATGCGCCGCGCGCGGCGGCCAGGTCGATCAGCGACTTCTGCGGCAGTTCCCACACGGTGCGGTAGATCGCGCGCAGGCGTTCGGGGATCGCGGCGATGCCCTGCACCGAGCCTTCGGCGAGCTTGATCGCGTCGCGGATTTCGGACGTCCACAGTCCCAGCGCCTTCAGCTCGTCGGCGAGATGGCGATTCACCTGCAGGAAATCGCCGGACAGCGTTTCGCGCTTGAACAGGTTGCTGACCTGCGGCTCGATGCACTCGTAGCAGCCGGCAATCGAGGCGATGGTGGCGGTGGGCGCGATGGCGATCAGCAGCGAGTTGCGCAGGCCGTGTTGCTTGATCTTCTCGCGCAGCGCGTCCCAGCGTGTGCTGTCCTGTGGCGTGGCGTTCGGCCAGTGATCGAACTGCAGCTCGCCATTGGCGGCACGGCTTTCGGCAAAGCCTGGATGCGGACCTTCGGCTTCGGCCAGTTCGGCCGATTGCGACAGAGCATTGAAGTAGATCTCCTCGGCGATGCGGGTGGACAGCGCCAGCGCCTCGGGCGAGTCGAATGGCAGGCGCAGCTTGAAGAACACGTCCTGCAGGCCCATCACGCCGAGCCCGACCGGGCGCCACTTCATGTTCGCGTTGCGCGCGGTGTCGATCGGGTAGAAGTTGAGGTCGATCACGCGGTTGAGCTGGCGCACCGCAGTGCGCACGGTCGAGGCGAGCTGGTCGAAGTCGAACGCGCCATCGCGCACATGCCGCGCCAGGTTCACCGAGCCCAGATTGCATACGGCCGTCTCGGTTGCCGAGCTGACTTCCAGGATCTCGGTGCACAGGTTGGACAGGTGGATCACGTTCCCGGATTTGGCCGTCTGGTTGGAGGTGGCGTTGCAGCGGTCCTTGAACGTCATCCAGCCGTTGCCGGTCTGCGCGAGCGTGCGCATCATGCGTGCGTACAGTTCGCGTGCCTTGACGGTTTTCACGGCGAGGCCGTCGACCTCGGCCTTGCGATAGGCAGCGTCGAATACTTCACCCCAGCTATCCACGAAGTGCGGCACCACCTTCGGATCGAACAGCGACCACTCGCCGTCGCTCTCGACCCGGCGCATGAATTCGTCGGGAATCCAATTGGCGACGTTGAGGTTGTGCGCGCGGCGGGCGTCGTCGCCGGTGTTGTCGCGCAGTTCGAGGAAGTCCTCGATGTCGGCATGCCACGATTCCAGGTACACGCAGGCGGCGCCCTTGCGCTTGCCGCCCTGGTTCACCGCGGCCACCGAGGCATCCAGCGTCTTCAGCCACGGCAGCAGGCCGTTGGAGTGGCCGTTGGTGCCGCGGATCAGCGAGCCGCGCGAGCGCACCCGCGAGTACGCCAGGCCGATGCCGCCGGCGAACTTGCTGAGCTTGGCCACGTCGGCGTACTTGTCGTAGATCGACTCCAGCGAGTCGACCGGCGAGTCGAGCAGGTAGCACGAGCTGAGCTGCTCGTGCGCGGTACCGGCGTTGAACAGGGTGGGCGAACTGGCGAGGTATTTCAGCGAGGACAGCAACCGGTACAGTTCCAGCGTCTCGCCGATCTCGTTGCCGCCCAGCGCGCAGGCGACGCGCATGAAGAAGTGCTGCGGTGTCTCGATCACCAGGCGCGTTTGCGGATGGCGCAGCAGGTAGCGGTCATACACCGTGCGCAGGCCGAAGTATTCGAAGCGGCGGGTGGCGAGCACGTCGATCGCGTCGTTGAACTTGCGTGCGTTGGCGGCCACGAAATCACGCAGGCGGTCGTTGAGGATGCCCAACTCGGCGCCGCGCGCGATCGACTGCGAGTAGCTCTGGATTTCCTGGCCGCCGACCTCCTTGTCGATGTACGCGCCGAGCAGGCGCGCGGCCAGCTGGCCATATTCGGGTTCCTCCGCGGTCAGCGCGGCGGCGGTGCGGATCGAGAGCTGATCCAGCTCGGCGGTGGTGGCGCCGTCGTACAGGCCGCCGATGGTTTTCAGTGCCACGCGCAGCGGGTCGACGCCGTGCAGCCCTTCGGCGCTGCGCGTCACGGCGCGCACGATCTTGTTGACGTCGACGGCTTCCTGGCCGCCGTTGCGCTTGGTCACGTGCATGGAGGCCGCGCTGTGCGGCGGGGTCAGCGCGAACGCGGTGTCGGTTTGGTGGGTGGCGGGTGTTTCGGCGGGCGCGACGGCGCGCTCGCGTTCGGCGGTATCGAGGGCTTGCATGGCAGGTGGCTCCGGCTGGACATCAAACGCCTGCTCCCGCGCGCAGGGCCTGATAGCGAAAGATTCCGGAGGCGGCGCGCAAGCCGGGCGCCGTGCGGCGACCTGGCTCCACGACGCACTTCCCCGCGGAAGCCGTCACTACGCAGCGGGACACGTTCGTCCCGCTGTGCCGGCAGGTCTTCGGACTTGCGGACGAGGATCGAGGCGATCCGCCTACTTGTCTTCGCTTCCCAGCCACGGCGGGCCAGTGCACGTGAAGACGTTCGTTTCCGCTCTACCGCTGCGGGGCAGTTCCGGAGTCACACCGGATTCCCTTTTAAGCCAAACCGATGTCGCATCGGGTCTGGCACCGACGCACACAACATATCGGGCGGCTCGGGAAGGGTCAACCCAACAAATTGTGCGCAAGTCGTTTTGCGGGCCGGACGCGGCGGGTGCCTGCGCGGGCTGCGGCGACGTTACAGCGCATCGTGATCCAGCTCGCCGGTGCGGATGCGGATCACCTGCTCCAGCGTGCTTACGAAGATCTTGCCGTCGCCGATCTTGCCGGTGCGCGCGGAGGCCTGGATCGCCTCCAGTACACGGTCGAGCTGGTCGTCCGCCACCGCCACTTCCAGCTTGATCTTGGGCAGGAAATCGACCACGTACTCGGCGCCGCGATACAGCTCGGTGTGGCCCTTCTGGCGGCCGAAGCCCTTCACCTCGGTCACCGTGACGCCTTGCACGCCGACCTCGGCCAGCGCCTCGCGCACATCGTCCAGCTTGAACGGCTTGATGATCGCCACGACCAGTTTCATGCAGCATTCCTCGTTTCGGCCGGGCGGCAGGCGCCCGCAAACCTGCATTCTGCCCGGCCGGCGGGGCGCTGTCGCCTCACCGGGAGCGGTGTAGGACAATCCCTACAGTCTTTGATGGAGCATACCGATGGCGGCAACACGCGGCGTTCACCTAGCATTTACCCCGACGAGTTCGAGGCGCTGTCCATGATGGACAAGCAGGATATCGATCAGATTGCCCTGCGACTTGTGTCGTTGGTACCGCCAGGACTGGCACAGGTGCAGCAGGATTTGCGCACCAACTTCCGGGATGTTCTGGCGCAGGGATTGCGCCGCCTCGACCTGGTCACTCGCGAAGAGTTCGACGTGCAGACCCAGGTGCTTGCCCGCACCCGGGCCAAGATCGACGAGCTGGAACAGCGGGTGGCCGAGCTCGAAGCTGTCGTCGCCGCGCGCGGCGGTCAGCACTGACCACCTCCCGGGAGCCGCCTCCGATCCGTCACCCTCACCCCGAGAACGATCGGAGGCGGTTATTTATCCAGCGCTGCTGATGGAGTCGCGCGATGTTTGTGCCAGTCAGCGCGCCACCACCATCGCTGCGCCGCCGGCCCCTGGCTGCATGAGCCTCGCCGTCACCCTCAGCCGCGCCCAGGAAGGCATCGCTGCCCCGCAGGTGATGGTCGAGGTGCATCTCTCCGGCGGCTTGCCCTGCACCAACATCGTCGGCCTGCCCGAGGCCGCCGTGCGCGAGGCGCGCGACCGCGTGCGCGTGGCAATCCAGAACACTGCCTTCGAGTATCCCAACCGGCGCGTCACGGTGAACCTGGCGCCGGCCGAACTGCCCAAGGATGGCGGGCGTTTCGATCTCTCCATTGCACTGGGCATCCTCGCCGCCAGCGGCCAGGTACCGCGCGAGAAACTGGATGACTGCGAGTTCCTCGGCGAGCTGGCGTTGACCGGCTCGCTGCGCGGCATCTCCGGCGTGCTGCCGGCGCTGCTGCGCGCCCGCGCGCGCGACCGTCGGGTGGTGGTGCCGCGCGAGAACGCGGCCGAGGCCGCGCTGGTGCCGGACGTCGACGTGCGCGTCGCCGAGACCCTCGCCGAAGTCTGCGGCTGGCTGCGCGGTGCGCACGACCTGTCCGCGCCGGTGGGCATTCCCAGCGATGGCGGCGCACATGACGGGCCGGACCTGGCCGACGTGCGCGGGCAGTTGCAGGCACGCCGCGCGCTGGAGATCGCCGCGGTCGGTGGCCATCACCTGCTGCTGGTCGGTCCGCCGGGCACCGGCAAGACCATGCTGGCCGAGCGCCTGCCCGGCATCCTGCCGCCGCTGTCGGAATCGGAGGCGCTGGAGACCTGCGCCGTGTTGTCGGTCGCGGGCCAGGTCACCGATCCCGTGCGCTGGCGCCGGCGCCCGTTCCGCGCGCCGCACCATACCGCCTCGGCGGTGGCGCTGGTCGGCGGCGGCTCGTTTCCTCGTCCGGGCGAGATCTCGCTGGCGCACAACGGCGTGTTGTTCCTCGACGAGCTTCCCGAGTTCAGCCGGCACGTGCTGGAGGTGCTGCGCGAGCCGATGGAATCGGGCCATATCATGATTTCCCGGGCGGCGCGGCAATCGACCTTTCCTGCCCAGTTCCAGCTGGTCGCGGCGATGAATCCGTGCCCGTGCGGCTATGCCGGCGAGCCGCGCTGCCAGTGCACGCCCGACCAGGTGCAGCGTTACCGCGCACGTATTTCCGGGCCGTTGCTGGATCGCATTGACCTGTGCGTGCAAGTGCCGCCGGTGGCGCTGGCCGAACTGGGCACGCCGCGCAACGCGCGCGACGAGGACTCCGCCACCGTTCGCGTTCGCGTGCTCCATGCCCGCCGCCACGCACTGATGCGCGCAGGCCGGCCGAACGCGGAGATCAGCACGCGCGAACTGGAGCGCGATTGTGCGCTGGGGCCGGCGGAGCGGCGCTGGTTCGAACAGGCACTCGAGCGGCTGGGCCTCTCCGCGCGCGCCTATCATCGGGTGCTGCGCGTCGCCCGCACGATCGCCGACCTCGACGGCGGCGCCGCCTTGCTCGAACGCGAGCACCTGGCCGAAGCCCTGCAGTACCGCAGGGTGTAAAGGCAGGAGTGAGTGGAGAGGAATGAGGAGTGAGAGAAAGCATGTCGCGACATGCCGTTGCTCTTCTTTCACTCATCATTCCTCTCCGCTCACTCCTGCTCTTTCCTGCTGGACGCACGCGCCGCCGCATGTTCCGATGTCGCCCTGACCATTCCAGGGACTGCAATGACGATCGATCTGGGCCTGATGCTCGCCGGCATGCTGATGATCGGGTTTCTCGCGCAGTGGCTGGCGTGGCGGGTGAGGCTGCCGGCGATCCTGTTCCTGCTGCTGGCCGGCATCGCGCTCGGGCCGGCCACCGGGGTGCTCGATCCGGACAAGCTGCTGGGCGATCTGCTGTTTCCCACCGTGTCGCTGGCGGTGGCGCTGATCCTGTTCGAGGGCAGCCTGACCCTGCGTTTCCACGAACTGCCCGGCATCGGCAAGGCCGTGCGCGGGCTGGTCAGTTACGGCGCGGTGGCCTCGCTGCTGCTGCTGGCGCTGGCTGCTCATCTGGTCGCCGGGTTGGCCTGGCCGATCGCGCTGCTGTTCGGTGCGCTGGGCTGCGTCACCGGCCCGACCGTGATCGCGCCGATGCTGCGCACGCTGCGACCGAACGCGCGCATCGCCAACACGCTGCGCTGGGAAGGCATCGTGATCGATCCGCTGGGCGCGCTGTTCGCAGTGCTGATCTACGAGGCGATCGTGTCGCGGCAGGAAGGCCACACCATCGGCATCTTCCTGGCAACCATCGGTTGCGGCGTGGGGATCGGCGCCTTGGCTGCCTGGCTGATGGCGTTCTTCCTGCGCCGCCAGCTGATCCCCGAATACCTGCAGAACTATGCGGTGCTGGCCGCGGTGCTGTTCGCCTTCAGCATCTCCAACACGCTGACCCACGAGTCGGGGCTGCTGGCGGTGACGATCATGGGCATTGCGCTGGGCAACCTGCGCGGGGTGCACATCGACGACATCCTCGATTTCAAGGAAAGCCTCACCACGGTGCTGGTGTCGCTGCTGTTCATCCTGCTGGCGGCACGACTGCACTGGCCGCTGCCGGACGGCATGCTGGGCGCGGGCCTCGCGCTGTTCGTGATTGCGCAGTTGCTGGTGCGGCCATTGACCGTGGCGCTCTCGAGTTTCGGCAGCGGCCTGAATTGGCGCGAGCGCGCACTGATCGGCTGGGTGGCGCCGCGCGGCATCGTGGCGGCGTCGGTTTCCGCGCTGTTCGCGTTGCGCCTGGATCAGCTCGGCGTGGCCGGCGCCGAGGCGCTGGTGCCGCTGGTGTTCACCCTCATCATCGGCACGGTGATCCTGCAGAGCGCCACCGCGCGGCCGCTGGCGATCTGGCTGAAAGTGGCCGAGCCGGAGCCGCGCGGCGTGCTGATCTTCGGCTCGGACCACGTGGCGCGCGCGATCGCCCAGTCGCTGCACGACGCCGGCTTCCGCGTGATGCTGGCCGACGACGACTGGGAGGGCATCCGGCTGGCGCGCATGGACGGGCTGACCACGTTCTTCGGCAACCCGGCCTCGCCGCATGCGGAACGCCATCTCGATCTGACCGGCATCGGCCGGCTGCTCGCGGTGTCCACCCATCGCGAGCGCAATTCGCTCGCCTGCGTGCGCTACCGCCAGGAATTCGGCCGCGACAAGGTGTATCGCCTGCGCAACCTCACCCCACGCGAGAACACCGACCGCGCCGCGCTCGCCGGCAGCCTGCTGGCGCCGCCGCTGTTCGACGAGGAGATGACCCACGGCCGCTTCGCGCAGATGCTGGACGAAGGCTGGCGGATCAAGTCGACCAAACTCACCGCTACCTTCGACTGGCCGCAATTCGTCGAACAGTACGGTTCCGGCACGGTGCTGATGTTCGGCGTGGAGGAAAAAGGCGCCTTGCGGGTGGCCTCGACCAAGCGCGAACTGGAGCCGAAGCCGGGCTGGACCGTGATCGCGCTTGTACCGGCGAGCGAGAAGTGAGTGAAGAGGAGTGAGGAGTGAGAAAAAGCGGGAGCATTCCGCGCCCTTGCTCTCTCTCACTCCCCACTCCTCATTCCTCACTTCTCGCTTTTCGTCTTCTCACGCGGCCGAGGCCTGCTTGAACTGCGCCTCCTCGGTCGAGCCCTTCAGCGCGGTGGTCGAGGACTGGCCCTGCTGGATCGCCTGGGTCACCGCGTCGAAATAGCCGGTGCCCACTTCGCGCTGGTGCTTCACCGCGGTGAAGCCGCGATCGGCGGAGGCGAACTCCTTTTCCTGCAGTTCGACGAAGGCGCTCATCTGGCGGCGCGCGTAGCCGTGGGCGAGGTCGAACATGCCGTAGTTGAGGCTGTGGAAGCCGGCCAGGGTGATGAACTGGAACTTGTAGCCCATCGCGCCCAGTTCCTTCTGGAAGCGGGCGATGGTGGCGTCGTCCAGGTTCTTCTTCCAGTTGAAGCTGGGCGAGCAGTTGTAGGCCAGCATCTTGCACGGGAACCTGGCGTGGATCGCCTCGGCGAAGCGGCGCGCATCGTCCAGGTTCGGCTTGCTGGTCTCGCACCACACCAGGTCGGCGTAAGGCGCATAGGCCAGCCCGCGGCTGATCGCCTGGTCCAGGCCGGGCCTGACCCGGAAGAAGCCTTCGACGGTGCGCTCGCCAGTGAGGAACGGCTTGTCGTTGTCGTCGATGTCGGAGGTGAGCAGGTCGGCCGCATCGGCATCGGTGCGCGCCACGATCAGCGTCGGCACCCCGGCGACGTCGGCGGCCAGGCGCGCGGCGTTCAACTTGTCGACCGCCTCGCGGGTGGGGACCAGCACCTTGCCGCCCATGTGGCCGCACTTCTTGACGCTGGCCAGCTGATCCTCGAAATGCACGCCGGCGGCGCCGGCCTCGATCATCGCCTTCATCAGCTCGAACGCGTTCAGCACGCCGCCGAAGCCTGCCTCGGCATCGGCCACGATCGGCACCAGCCAGTCGATGTCGTGGTTGTCCTCGGCGTGGTGCAACTGATCGGCGCGCAGCAAGGTGTTGTTGATGCGCTTGACCACCAGCGGCACCGAGTTGGCCGGGTACAGCGACTGGTCGGGATACATTTCGCCGGCCACGTTGGCGTCGGCGGCGACCTGCCAGCCGCTCAAGTAGATCGCCTGCAGGCCGGCCTTGACCTGCTGCATCGCCTGGTTGCCGGTGAGTGCGCCGAGCGCGTTGACGAACTCCTCCTGGTGCAGCGACTTCCACAACCGCTCGGCACCGCGACGGGCCAGCGAATGCTCGATCGCGACGGTGCCGCGCAGGCGCACCACGTCATCGGCGGAGTAGTTGCGCTGGACGCCGGCCCAGCGGGCATTGTTCTTCCAGTCCAGACTGATCTGTTCGGCGGTGGGCAGGGTGCTCTTCATGACATGGCTCCGGTGGTGTTGAGCCCCTCTCCCTGCGGGAGAGGGGTTGGGGAGAGGGTTCGGACGGAGCGTGTCAGCACACTCCGCCGCGCCCCCTCATCCGCCCTTCGGGCACCTTCTCCCGGAGGGAGAAGGGAGAAAATCACAGTTGGTCGTACGCGGGCAGGGTGAGGAAGTCGGCCAGTTCGTCCGCATGGGTCATGCGGGAAATCAGGGCGGCGGCGGCATCGGCGCGGGCGGCGCCGGGGTGCTGGCTCTGGCGCAGGCGATGGGTGTGGGCGGCAAGCGCCTGGTCGAACAGCGCGAAGTCGATCGGTGCATGGTCGGGGAACTCGAGATCTCCGTGATGCAGCCATTGCCACAACTGCGCGCGGGCGATCTCGGCCGTGGCGGCGTCTTCCATCAGGTGATGGATCGGTACGCAGCCCAGGCCGCCCAGCCATGCGGCGGTATAGCGCAGGCACACCTCGACGTTGTTGTCGAAGCCGGCGCGGCTGATGGTGCCGCCGGGCGCGGCGAGCAGCTGCTCGCGGCTCACCCGCACGTCCTCGCGCAGTTTGCCGAGCTGGTTCGGCGCGGGCATGTATTCGTCGAAGATCGCCTGCGCCACCGGCACCAGCGCGGGGTGGGCGACCCAGGTGCCGTCGTGGCCGGCTTTGACCTCGCGCAGTTTGTCGGCGCGCACCTTGTCCAGCGCCGCTTCATTCGCCGCCTCGTCGCCCTTGATCGGGATCTGCGCCGCCATGCCGCCCATCGCGAAGGCGCCGCGGCGGTGGCAGGTCCTGATCAGCAACTCGGAATAGCCTTTCAGGAACGGCACCGTCATGCCGACCTGGCCACGCTCGGGCAGCAGGCGGTCGCGATGGCCGCGCAGCGTTTTCAGGTAGGAAAAAATGTAATCCCAGCGACCGCAGTTGAGGCCGACGATGCGACGGCGCAGCGCGTGCAGGATCTCGTCCATCTGGAACGCGGCCGGCAGGGTCTCGATCAGCACCGTGGCCTTCATCGTGCCGCGCGGCAGCTGCAGTTCGGCCTCGGCGGCGCTCATCACCTCTTCCCACAGCGCGGCCTCTTCCATCGCCTCCAGCTTGGGCAGGTAGAAGTACGGGCCGCGGTCGCGCTCGTGCAGCGTGCGTGCGTTGTGGAACACGAACAGGCCGAAGTCGACCAGCGCGCCAGACAGCGGGGTGCCATCCACGCTGAAAAAGCGGTCATGCAGATGCCAGCCGCGCGGGCGCACCACCAGCACGGCGGGGTTGTTGCCGACCTGGTAGGTCTTGCCCTCGGGCGAACGGAACGTGATCGTGCCGTCGACCGCATCGCGCAGATTGACCTGGCCGTCCAGCTGGTTGGCGAAGGTGGGCGAGGAGGAATCCTCGAAGTCGGCCATGAACACCCTGGCGCCGGAATTCAGCGCGTTGATGATCATCTTGCGCTCCACCGGGCCGGTGATCTCCACGCGGCGGTCGCGCAGCGCGGCCGGGATCGGTGCCACGTTCCAATCCGATTCGCGGATTGCCGCCGTGTCGGCGCGGAAATCCGGCAGGGCACCGGCATCCCAGGCAGCCTGGCGCTGGCGACGCTCTCGCAGCAGGTGTTGCCGCGACGCCTCGAAGCGACGGTGCAGCCGGGCCAGGAACGCCAGCGCGGCCGGGGTCAGGATGGCCGCGTAGGCGGCGCCGTCGGCGAGGACCTCCGCGGGGCCGGTGTGGAGTTGTTCCTGCGCTGCTGCCATCGTTTCGCTCCGCGTCGTGGGTGACTCGAAGCTAGGCCGGCAAATATCTATTTGACAAAGTGAATGTTTCAATCATTACTATGAGCAATATCAATATATGACACAACTTGCTGAAATGACTTGATGAAAACTCCCGGCGTTCCGCTGAAGCAGCCGAAAAAATCGTCTCGCAGCGCAGCAAAAAAACGTACCCCTGGCGAACGCGCCGAGGAGGCTGGCGGCCGCTTCTACTACAAGGGCAATCGCCACAAGCAACTGCGCGCCTTCGTCAGCGTGGTGAAACTGGGTACGCTTACCCGCGCCGCCGAAGCGTTGTACGTGTCGCAACCCACCATCAGCCTGCAGTTGCAGGCGCTGGAACGCGAGCTCGGCGCCACCCTGCTTGAGCGCCGTCGCCGGCGCATCAATCTCACCGACGCGGGCGAGGCGCTGTACGAGCTGGCGCGCCCGCTGGTGGAAGGCTGGGACACGCTGGATCGCGATTTCCAGGCGAAGGCGAAGGGTCTGCAGGCCGGCCGGCTGGTGATCGCCGCCGGCACCTCCACCATCCAGTACCTGCTGCCGGAACTGGTGCGCCGCTATCGCGAACGCTTCCCGGCAGTGCAACTGCAGTTGGCCAACGTGACCGGCAAGGACGGCATGGCCATGCTGCGTGCCGACGAGGCGGATTTCGCGGTCGGCTCGATGCTGGACGTGCCCAACGACATCGCCTGGGCGCCGGTGCAGCACTACGACCCGATGCTGATCATGCCGCCCGACCACCCGCTGGCGACGAAGGACAAGATCACCCTGGAGGATCTTTCACCCTACGGACTGATCCTGCCGCCGCAGCGCCTCTCCACCTATCGACTGGTCGACCTGGTGTTCCAGCAGCGGCAGGTGCCCTATCACGTCGCGATCGAGGTCGGCGGCTGGGACGTGATCAAGGAATACGTGGCGATGGGCATGGGCATCTCCATCGTCACCGGCATCTGCATCACCGACGCCGACCGCGGGCGCCTGGCCGTGCGCAACATGAAGCAGTTCTTTCCCCAGCGCAGCTACGGCGTGGTGATGCGCAAGGGCAAGTTCCTCAGCGCCGAGGCACGCGCCTTCATCGACCTGATTCGCCCCGGGCTGCTGACGCATCGCGAACACGATGATCCGGGGCATTCGCAGCGGTGATGCCCGAGGCCGCTCTGCGAGCCTCGCCCCTGCGCGCGGGATTTCAAACGTCGCGATGCTTGCCCTTGAACGGCGCGTACCACTCGCGCAGGCGCTGCATGGTTGCGCCCATGTCGGTGCCGGCGTCGAACAGTGGGCCGAGCTGGATGGTCCTGTCGGGGTAATGGAACGCGACCGGGAAGATCGGCACGCCGGCATCGTGGGCGATGTGCCAGAAGCCGCTCTTCCAGCGCGTCACCGGTTTGCGCGTGCCTTCGGGGGCGATGCCCAGCCACAGTTTCTCGCGCTGGCGGAACTGGTCGATCATCTGTTCGACCACGCCCTTGGCCGCGCTGCGGTCGATGGGGACGCCGCCGAGCCGACGCAGCAGCCCGCCCAGCGGGCCGCGAAACAATTCCTGTTTGCCCATGAAGTGCACGTCGGCGCCGATCGCCACCTTGATCAGCAGCCCCCACACCCCGTCCCACCACGAGGAGTGCGGGGCGGCGATCAGCACCAGTTTGGGGACGTCGGGAAATTCGCCGGTGAGACTCCAGCCGCACAGGCGCAACACGCCGCGGCAGATGCGTCGTTGCCAACCGTCGCGCAGCTTCGGCATGCGGGCGGGCAACTGGGCTGGAGTGAAGACGCGACGCTTCATTCGAACTCCGGTTTGCGCGAACGGGTCTGCTTGATCCTGCCGCGCTGCTGTTTGCCGGCCAGGCGGCGTTCCTTCGAGGCGCGGGTCGGTTTGGTGGCGACGCGTTTCTTCGGCGGCAGCAGCACGCCGCGAATCAGTTCGGCCAGCCGCTCGCGCACGTCGTCGCGATTGCGCGCCTGGTCGCGAAAGCGCCGGCCCTGGATCACCAGCATCCCTTCGGCGGTAAGCCGGCGATCGCGCCGGGCCAGCAGCCGCGCGCGCACCTCCTCCGGCAGCGACGGCGAGCCCGCCACGTCGAAGCGCAATTCCACCGCGCTCTCGGTGCGATTCACATGCTGACCGCCCGGGCCGTCGGCGCGCAGGAAGCGCTCGATCAGTTCGGACTCGGGCAGGGCGAGGGTGCGGCTGATGGTCAGCATGGGGGGAAGTTTAGGGGAGAAGCGAGAAGTGAGTGGAGAGGAGTGAGGAGTGAGAGAGAGCGAAGGCAAGCCGTACCCCGGCTTTTCTCTCACTCCTCACTTCTCTTCACTCACTCCTGCTTCAAGCCCCAGCCGAACTGCGCCAGCAATCGCGCGAATGCCTCGTCCAGCGGCGCCTCCAGTTGCATCGGCGCGCCACTCACCGGATGCGCGAACGAAAGCCGCCACGCGTGCAGCAGCATCCGGTGGCAGGCAAAGTGCTGCTTGTAGAGGCGATTGTGGTCGCCGCGGCCGTGCTGGCAGTCGCCGATCACCGGGTGATGGATGTGCGCCAGGTGCTTGCGAATCTGGCGGAAGCGGCCGCTCTCAGGCTCCGCCAGCAGCAGTGCGTAGCGTTGCTGCGGGTAGCGGCCGAGTGCGATCGGCACCTCGATCGTGGCCAGGCGCCGGTAGCGCGTGCGCGCTTCGCGGCGCGGGCCGGTTTCGCGCGAGCCGGGCAGGGGATAGTCGATCACACCTTCGGCCGGCTCCGGCCAGCCGCGCACCACCACCAGGTATTGCTTGTGCACCGTGCGCTGCATGAACTGCTCGCCAAGCGCGGCGGCGACCTCCTTGCTGCGCGCCACCAGCAGCACGCCGCTGGTGGCGCGGTCGAGCCGGTGCGCCAGGTACACGTTGCCGCCGACCTGCTCGCGCAGCAGGTCGATCAGGAACGCGTCGGCGGGCCCCACGAACGTCGAGCGATGCACGGCCAGGTTCGCGGGCTTGTTCACCGCGATCAGCGCGTCGTCCTGGTAGAGGATGTCGATCATGCGTTCGAGCTTCCGCGCTCTGGTTATTCGTGGGAGCCCGCTCGCG
Organism: Rhodanobacter sp. UC4438_H5; assembly: GCF_052978405.1. NCBI lineage: Bacteria > Pseudomonadati > Pseudomonadota > Gammaproteobacteria > Lysobacterales > Rhodanobacteraceae > Rhodanobacter > Rhodanobacter sp. UC4438_H5. The sequence continues at coordinate 2,752,210 of NZ_CM129672.1, read as the reverse complement.
GGCGATGCTGCGGGTGCCCGTGAAAAGCATCGCCCGCGAGCGGGCTCCTGCACGGTCAACGCGAGCGCGGCCAGCCGATGGCGAAGGAGAGGAAACCGGCGATACCGGCGCCCAGCGGCGGCCAGATGCCGTGTTGCGGGGCCAGCGTCCACAGCAGCGCGGCGCCGATCAGCAGTGCGCTGCCGAGCAGGCTGCAGGCCAGCGTCCTGTGCTGGCGACGGGCATTCTCCTGCGCCAGTTTGAGGGCCAGCGGATCGGCTGGCTCACGCCGCTCGCCGCGGCCGATCTGACGCAGCGCATCACGTACCAGGTCGGGAAACTCCGGCGCGTGGTGCAGCCATTCGGGTAACCGTTTGCGCACGTCGCGCAGGGTGCGCAGCGGGCTGTAGCGCTGGCGCAGGATCCGCTTGAGCACCGGATGCGCGACTGCCCAGATGTCGATCTCCGGATCGAGCATGCGGCCGACGCCCTCGATGTTGAGCAGGGTCTTCTGCAGCAGGATCAGCTGCGGCTGCAGGGTCAGCTCGAAGCGGCGCGCGGTCTGGAACAGCTTGACCACCAGCTCGGCCAGTGAAATCTGCGACAGCGGGCGGGTGAAATACGGCTCGCATACGGTGCGCACGGCGGCTTCCAGTTCGTCCAGCCGCACGTCGGCGGGCATCCAGCCGGCGGCCACATGCAGTTGCGCGATGCGTGCGTAGTCGCGTTCGAACAGTGCGATGAAGTTCTGCGCCAGCCAGTACTGGTCGGCCTCGGGCAGCGAGCCCATGATGCCGAAGTCCAGCGCGATGAAGCGCGGCTCGTCCAGGCGCGACGGGTCCACCCAGATGTTGCCGGGGTGGGCGTCGGCGTGGAAGAAATTGTCGCGGAACACCTGCTCGTAGAACACCCGCACGCCCTTGGCGGCCAGTGCCTTGCGGTCGAGCCCGGCGGCGTCGATCGCTGCGATGTCGTCGCTGCTGATGCCGTGCACGCGCTCCAGCGTCAGCACGCGCGAGGCGGTCAGTTCCCAGTGCACCGCCGGCACGTACAGGTCCACGCCGCTGGCGAAGTTGCGCTTGAGCAGGCTGGCGCTGGCGCCTTCGCGCTGCAGGTCGAGTTCGTTCTCCAGCATCTTCTCGACTTCGGCGACGACGTCGAGCGGGCGGATCTTGTCGGCATTCGGGTGCCAGCGCTGGGCCAGTTCGCCGAGCGAGCGCAGCAGCTTCACGTCGCGGGAGATCTGCGCGTCGATGCCCGGCCGCAGCACCTTCACCACCACCTCGCGGCCGTCGGCCAGGGTGGCGGCATGCACCTGGGCGATCGAGGCCGAGGCCAGCGGCGTCTCGTCGAATTGGGCGTATAGACGTCCAACCGGGAGTTTCAGCTCCCGCTCGACGATGGCACGCGCCTCGCTGCCGGGGAACGGCGCCACCTGGTCCTGCAGCAGCGACAGTTCGTCGGCAATGTCGGCGGGCACCAGGTCGCGGCGGGTCGACAGCACCTGGCCGGCCTTGACGAAAATCGGCCCCAGCTCGGTCAGCGCCCGGCGCAGGCGTTCGCCGCGCGAGAGGCTGGCCACGTTGGCGCGCGGTCGCGCCAGCAGCGGGCGCAGCAGTTTCAGCGGGCGGAACAGGTGCGCGGCGTCGACCAGTTCATCCAGCCGCCATGCCAGCAGCACCGAGGCCACTCGCAGCAGGCGCGGCACCACGCGCAGCGGCGTCACGCGGTGTCGCCCTGCAGTTGCCGCGCCAGCCGCTGCACGCGTGCGGCCAGTCGTTCGCTGTGTTCGCGCAAACTGTCCACTTCGTCGAGAAAGGTGTCGACTTCGCCAGGCGCCAGGGCCACGCGGGTTTCGTCGCGCACCCAGTCGGCGGCGTCTTCGACGAGATGGGCGCCACTTTCGCGGGCATGCGCCAGGCCCTTGCGCACGGCCCTGGCCAACGGCACGCCGAGCACGTCGCCGAAACTGCGCGCGAAGGCCTCCTCGAAATCCGGCGCGAACTTGCCGGCCAGCTTTTCCAGGCGGCGCGCCAGTTCGGCATCGCCGGCGATCTCCACCTTGCCCGGCGCGATGCCGTCGTCGTCGCGGCGCAGCAGCATCGCCAGCAGGCTGCCCGGCGTCGCGGCCACCTTCAGCTGGCTGTCGTCGCGCGGCGGGCCGACTTTCAGGTGCGCCTGATCGACCGTGATGGCCAGCGCCAACTCCGGCCCGCGCAGATGCAACTGCACGCTGCGACCGTTCAACGCGGTCAGCCGCTGATGCGTGTCGGGATCGAGCGACAGCGTGTGATTCAGCGCGGTTTCCAGCGCGCGCCCGGCGAGCTTGCGCAGTGGTTGCGGCATCCAGGCGTTGGGGGTGGCAGCGTTCATCCGCCGATTGTAGCGGGGCGGCGCGGGCGCCGCCGGGAATGGGGAATGGGGAATCGGGAATCGGAGGAGGGCTCTTTCGCCAGCTTGCAAGGTGCCGTGGGTGCCGACGCTTCTGCCTTTCTATTCCCGGTTCCCTGTTCCCGATTCCCCGCTCTCACCGGCGAAACCGAGCTGGCGCCAGGCCTCGTAGACCGCCACGGCGACGGTGTTCGACAGGTTCAGGCTGCGGCTGTGCGGGCGCATCGGCAGGCGCAGGCGTTGCGTCGGCGGGATGGTGTCCAGCACGTCGTCCGGCAGGCCGGCGGTTTCGCAGCCGAACAGCAGCGCGTCGCCGTCGGCAAAACGCACGTCGACGTGGGGCACGCTGCCGCGCGTGGTGAAGGCGAACACGCGTGGCGCGCCGAGCGCGGCGAGGCAGGCGGACAGGTCCTCGTGCACCGCGACGCTGGCGTATTCGTGATAGTCCAGCCCGGCGCGGCGCAGGCGGGCGTCGTCGAGCTCGAAGCCCAGTGGACGCACCAGGTGCAGTGCCGCGCCGGTATTCGCGCAAAGACGGATCACGTTGCCGGTGTTGGGAGGGATCTCGGGGCGATGCAGGATGACATGGAGCATCCACGCATTATCGCTTGCGCCATGCTCAGCTGGCCACGCGCGGGCAGACCACGCCGTCCGGCGGCAGCGCGCAGCTGCTCGGCGCGGCCAGCAGGATGGTGGCGATGCCGCCGTCGTGGGCGAGCTCGACCGGCGGCGTGGCGGTGGTGGTGGTCAGCATGGCGGCGAGGATGAGGCCGCACACCACGAGGCTGGCAATGAACAATCCGTGCAGCATGAAAGTCTCGAATTTCACGGTTACATCTCCGATGCGTAAGTGAGCCCTGCAGCCCGATGAAAGCAATCCCTGTGCCACGCCTGGATATGCGGCCAACATGCTGATTTTTCAAGGTTTAGATAGCCGCCTCGACGCCCCGGCCGTTGTCCGCGGACAGTCGTCCGGTGGCGTCCGGACAGCGGTGCCCCGCGCCACCGCACGGGCCGTCGACCGTGCCACAAGTCATTTGCGATGCCCGGGCGCGGCCGGGTAGCCTGCCCGGACCATTCGCGAAAACAGGAGGTTCACCGTGAAAAAAACGCCGCTTGCCCTGCTCATCTCCGGCTTGCTCACGTTCGGGGTCGCCGCGCCGACACTGCTGGTCGCCGCCCCCGCGCAGGCGGTCGAGGCCGCCGCTGCAGCGACGCAGCAGATCCCCGACCTGGCCTATTCCCGTTTCGTGCTGCCCAACGGCCTGACCGTGGTGGTGCATGAAGACCACAAGGCGCCGGTGGTGGCGGTGAGCGTGTGGTATCACGTCGGCTCCTCCTATGAGCCCAAGGGCAAGACCGGCTTCGCGCACCTGTTCGAGCACCTGATGTTCCAGGGTTCGGAGAATCACAAGGACGAGTTCTTCAAGCCGTTCGAGCTGGCCGGCGCCACCGACCAGAATGGCACCACCTGGCTCGACCGCACCAACTATTTCGAAACCGTGCCGACCACCGCGCTGGACATGGCGCTGTGGATGGAATCGGACCGCATGGGCCACCTGCTCGGTGCCATCGGCCAGCCGCAGCTCGACGAACAGCGCGGCGTGGTGCAGAACGAGAAGCGCCAGGGCGAAAACCAGCCTTACGGCCGCGCCAGCGAACTGATCCAGGCCGAGGCGTTCCCGGCCAACCATCCCTACCATCACGACACCATCGGCTCGATGGCGGATTTGAACGCAGCCTCGCTCGGCGACGTCAAGCAGTGGTTCCGCGACTACTACGGCGCGGCCAACACGGTGGTGGTGCTGGCCGGCGACATCACGCCGGCGGTGGCGAAGGAGAAGATGCTGAAGTACTTCGGCGACATCGCCGCCGGTCCGCAGGTGCCGCGCCCGCAGCCGTGGATTGCCGCGCGCGACAAGTCCACCCGCGGCACGATGACCGACAACGTCGCGCAGACCCGCATCTACCGCGAATGGAACGTGCCGGCGCGCGGCAGCCATGACGAGAACCTGCTGGAGCTGGCCGCCGCCGTGCTCGGCGGCAGCAAGACCTCGCGGCTGTACCAGCGCCTGGTCTACCAGGACAAGCTCGCCGACAGCGTCTCCGTCTACGTCGAGCAGCATTCGCTGGCCAGCCTGTTCCAGTTGCAGGTCGACGTGAAGAAGGGCGTCGACCCGGCCAAGGTCGAGGCCGCGATCGCCGACGAATGGCAGAAGTTCCTCAACGATGGCCCCACCGCCGACGAACTGGCGCGGGTCAAGACCGAAACCCGCGCCTCCTTCGTGCGCGGCCTGGAGCGCGTCAACACGCAGGCCTCGATCCTGGCCGAGGGCCAGCTGTACCACGGCGATCCGGGGCACTATCTGAAGGACTTCAGCACCCTGATGGCGGCGACGCCGGCCAGCGTCAAGGCGGTGGCGAACCAGTGGATCGCCAAGGGCGACTACACCCTGACCGTGGTGCCCGGCAAGGTGGAGGACGCCGACATGGCCACCGTGGCCGGCCGGGCCGCCGCGTCCGGTGCGCCGGCGCCGGTGCTCACGCCCAAGGGCGATTACAAGACCGTGGCCAGCGACGTCGATCGCAGCAAGGGCGTGCCCGAAGTCGCCAGCTTCCCCGACCTCGCGTTCCCGACCCTGCAGCACGGCAAGCTCGACAACGGCGTCGAAGTGGTCCTGGCCGAACGCCACGGCGTGCCGGCGGTGCAGATGCAGTTGCTGTTCGACGCCGGTTACGCGGCCGACCAGGGCCGCAAGCTGGGCACCTCCAGCTTCACCATGTCGATGCTCGACGAAGGCACCCGGGACCTCGATTCGGTCGAGATCGCCAAGCGCAAGCAGCGCCTGGGCGCGATCATCGCCAGCGGTTGCGGGCTGGATTACTGCAATGCCTCGCTGAATGCGCTGGACGACCAGCTCAAGCCCTCGCTCGACCTGTTCGCCGACATCGTGCGCAACCCGGCGTTCCGCGATGCCGACGTCAGCCGCCTGCGCGGCCAGTGGCTGGCCGGCATCGCCCAGGAGAAGAGCCAGCCCATCGGCATCGCGCTGCGCACCCTGCCGCCGCTGCTGTACGGCAAGGGCCACGCCTACGCGATCCCGTTCACCGGCACCGGCACCGAAGCCTCGATCAAGTCGCTGACCGATGCCGACATGCGCCAGTTCATGACCGACTACATCCGCCCGGACAACATGAAGATCCTGGTGGCCGGCGATACCACGATGGCGAAGATCATCCCGCAGTTGAACGCGGTGTTCGGCAACTGGAAGGCGCCGGCGAGCAAGGTGCCGGCCAAGAACATCGGCAAGGTCGCGCCGCCGGAACAGGTGCGCGTGTTCCTGGTCGATCGCCCCGGAGCGCAGCAGAGCCTGATCCTCGCCGGCAGTCTGGCGCCGTCCACCGAGGCGCCGAACAACCTGCAGATCCAGACCATGAACGGCGCCTTCGGCGGCAGCTTCACCTCGCGCCTCAACATGAACCTGCGCGAGGACAAGCACTGGGCCTACGGCGCCTTCAGCTTCCTGCAGAACGCGGTCGGGCAGCGCCCGTTCATGCTCTACGCACCGGTGCAGACCGACAAGACCGCGGCGTCGGTCAGCGAGATGCTGAAGGAAGCGCGCGGGGTGATCGGCGACAAGCCGCTGACCGCGCAGGAGATCAGCAAGATCAAGGTCGGCGACGTGCGCAGCATGCCGGGTCAGTACCAGACCACCCAGGCGGTGATGGGCGCCATGCAGGGCATCGCCCAGTACAACCGCCCGGATGACTACGTGCAGACCCTGAAGTCGCGCATCGAGGCGCAGACCGATGCGTCGGTGGAGGCTGCGGCGAAGGAGATCATCCACCCGGACCAGCTGACCTGGGTGATCGTCGGCGACCTGGCCAAGATCGAGTCGCCGATCCGCGCGCTGAAGCTCGGCACGGTCGAGGTGCTCGACGCTGACGGCAAGCCGGTGGCGGCCAAGCCGGCAAAGTGAGTCGCGCTGCCGCGCCGGCTGAACCGGCGCGGCAAGCGGCGGATGGAGCGAGGGACGCCGGCGCGCCGGCGCGTTACGATGGAGGCCGGACCGTCCTGGTCCGGCCTCTTTTCATGCCCTCAAGACCTGCCGCGGAGCCACCCATGCGCAAGACCCTGTTGTTGCTCGTCCCCATCCTGTTGCTCGGCGCCTGCAGTTGGGGCATCACCCTGGATTCGGCCGGCAAGAACGTGCGCACCGCCTGGAGCGGCGATGTTTCCAGCTGCCGCGAACTGGGCAAGGTCACCGTCTCGGTGATGAACCGCGTCGGTCCGGTCGACCGCAACGACATCAAGGTGCGCGACGAACTGGAAGTGCTCGCGCGCAACGAGGCGGCCAAGATGCACGCCGACACCATCAAGCCGCTGGCCGAACCGGCCGATGGCTCGCAGCCGTGGGGCGCCTACCAGTGCGGCAGCAACCCGCCCAAGCCGGGGGCGGGCCGACCGGCTTCGGCCCAATCGGCCAAGGGCGACGTGCAGACGTTCCCGGTGTCGGGCGGCTGACCCCTTCGACGGTCAATCCATGCTGATCCAGCCGCGTTCTCCCGCAATGCGCAGCGAGGTGCCGAGCACCGCGCTGAGCGACTGGAGGCGCGCGAGGATGCGTTGTGCATCCTCGCCTCGCGCGATCCTGGGGCGACCCCGCGTTTCGTCCTGGCGACTCGCATCGTCGCCCCTCTCGTTGAGCACCACCGGCACCAGTTCGAGCTGACGCATCGAGCCATCGCGCCGATGAAGGTGCGCGATCATGCTTTCCCACACCTCGGGCGGGTAGTAGCCGGGCTCGGTGCGGGAATGAAAGATCAGGCTGCCCATGCCATGGAAGATCGGCACCCCGTGATGAAGCTCGATCCCGTGCAGCAGCGGGGCGCCGTGCGAAAAGAATGCGCCGGCACCGGCTTCGGCGCAGCTCCGCGCGAATTCGCGCGCCCATGGCTGGGTGACGCGCATGTCGCCGCGCCAATCGTGGTTGTGCAGGCAGGCGACGACGAAGGCCGTGCCGGCCGCCGCGCGGATCGACTGAAGGATTCGTTCCACATCGTCCTGGTCGGGTGTGCCGGCTGCGGTCAGGCGCAGCTCGTTGATGCCGGCGCCTGAACTTGTTGCCGCCACGCCCGGACGGATCTTGCCGGCCGCCATGGCCACCAGCGCGACACGGCGACCGCGCGCCTTGAAGCAGGCGGCACCGCTGGCTTCGGCGAGGTCGCTGCCGCTGCCGGCGGTGGCGAAACCGGCATGTTGCGCGGCGCTGCGGGTGGCCAGTACGCCCGCACGGCCGAAATCGCCGGCGTGGTTGTTGGCCAGGGCCAGCATGTCGAAGCCGAACGAGCGCAGGCAGCGCAAGGCGTCGGGGCCCGCGGCATGCAGGAACAGCCCTTGGCGAGTCGGTGCGCCCGACGCGCCAACGCGTATGGGCGTCTCCAAGTCGGTCATGGCAACGTCGCCGCGACGTACCTGGGCGATCACTTCGGCGAGGCCGGGATAGGGCTCGTGGCAGAGGTCGTGCGCGATCAGCGCCTGCCCGGTGAGGGTGAGGGTCAGCTCGCGGCGTTCGGCCGCGCGCACGGCAACGCCCGGCAACAGCGGCGTCATCGCCAGGGCGGCGAGCAGCCGCCGGCGCTGCAGATTGCACGACTCGACCATGACGCCCCTCGCTCGATCCGGACCCGACAGCCCCAGCTATCCACGTCCACCGGGCCGCTTGCAAGCTTATTCGCGTACCTGCGCATACCATACCAAAATGGCATGGACGCATTACCGGACTCGATAAGATTGCATATGTTCAGTCCGCGTGAATTACTCGATACCAAGGCAGATGCTCCGGCGAACTGGTCGCCACGCATGGTTTCGGGAGGGGTGATGAACAAGATGGCTGGCAAGGGGGAGTCACGGCGTGTACCGCGCCTGGGTGTGATGATGGTGGCGATTGCGGGGGCGCTGGCGGCGGGCGGAATGCCGGCGACTGCGGATGCGCAGAGCACCGCGGACACGACGAGCGGCGATGCGAACAAGGCGAAGACGCTGGAGACGGTCAGCGTGGTCGGCTCGCGCATCCGCCGCAAGGACGAGGTGGCGGCCAGCCCGGTGTTTACCATGGAGCGCAACGAGATCGAGGCTACCGGCGTGGTCTCGGTCGGCGAGTTGCTGCAGGAGCTGCCATCGGTAGGTTCCAGCTTCAACTCGACCGGCTCGGGCGGCACCAGCCATGGCTCCCGCTCGTTGAACCTGCGCAACCTGGGCGCCAACCGCTCGCTGGTTCTGGTCAACGGGCGGCGCTGGGTGAACGGAGCCGGTACCCGCGGTTTTCGCGACTTTGTCGACCTGAACACGATTCCGCTGGCCGCGGTCGAGCGGATCGAAGTGCTGCTGGACGGCGCCACCGCCATCTACGGCGCCGACGCGATCGCCGGCGTGGTCAACATCATCACCTTCAGCGAGTTCGATGGGCTGAAGGCGAGCAGCTATGTCGGCCAGACCGACAAGGGCGACGGTTTCACACACAACGAGGATTTCCTCTGGGGCAAGTCCGGCGACTGGGGCTCGGCGCTGGTGTCGGCGACGGTCGCCGGCAGCAACGAGATCCTTGCCGGCCATCGCGACTTCTCGCGGGTGCCGCTGCAAGGGTTGAGCCGAAACACGCCGGCGGGCCGTTTCCGCAACAGCACGCCGGTGGATGGCTTCGGCACCAAGGCGTTCGTGCCGGACGGCAACGGCGGTTTTCGCCTGGACGTGCCGGACACCGACGTCTACAACGACCAGCCTGATACCACCTTGATCGGCCCCCTGGACATGGCTGGCGTGTATGGCCAGTTGCGCTTCCACGTCAGTGATGCGGTGACCTTCGTGACCGAAGGCCTGTACAACACGCGCGAATCGAGCCAGCGCTTCCCGCCGGCAACGCCACGCATCCGCGGCGGCGACGGCATGACGATTCCGGCCGACCACCCGTACAACCCGTTCGGCGTGGACTTCCAGGGCACGGGCACCAAGTTCGAGGTGGTGCGGACGATCACCGAGCTGGGGCCGCGCATCAACACGCAGAACGTTGACACGATGCGTGTGGCGGCCGGATTCGAAGGCGATTTCTCCAATGGCTGGTCGTGGAACAGCTTCTATACGTATGCCCAGAACAAGGCGAAGTGGACCTCGGCCAATCAGATCGATCTGGACAAGGTCGCGCTGGCACTGGGCCCGAACGCCCGCTGCGCGGCCAACAACTGCGTGCCGCTGAACATCTTCGGCACCATCACCCCGGAGATGGCCAACTACATCCGCGCCACTGGCGTCGACCACAACGGCACCAAACAGCACGACTTCACCGCCAACCTCACCGGCGACCTGTTCAAGTTGCCGGCCGGAATGCTGGCGTTCGCCGGTGGCGTCGAGTACCGCAAGGAATCGGGCTACGACCAGCCCAGCCCGTACTTCAATGAAACGCCGCAGTTCATCACCTACAGCCGCAAGACCACCTCGGCGCCGCGCCTGCCGACCGCCGGCTCCTACGATCTGAAAGAGGCCTATGTCGAGTTCAACGTGCCGTTGCTGGCGAACCTTCCGGCGGTCAAGCAACTGGAGCTGTCCGCCGCGACGCGCTACTCGAGCTACAACACGTTCGGCAACACCACCAACAGCAAGCTCGGCCTGGTCTGGCGGCCGTGGAACGACCTGATGCTGCGCACCACCTGGGCGCAGGGTTTTCGCGCGCCCTCGATCAACGAACTCTACGCCGGCCTGCGTCAGACCAACTTGCCGGCGGTTGACCCCTGCAACGGCGGCGGCGCCGGCAAGCCCGGGTGTGCCGGGGTGCCGACCAGCTACGACCAGCGCAACTACTCGGGCGGCTCGATCCTCTCGACCGTGGGCGGCAACCCCGACCTGCGGCCGGAAACCTCGGTCAATCGCAGCAGCGGCTTCATCTACACGCCGAGCTTTGCCAAGGGCCTGACCTGGTCGGTCGACTGGTACGACATCGACCTGAAGGAGGCGATCTCCAGCTTCGGCTCGCAGAACCTGCTCGACCTGTGCGCCAATACCGGTCAACGCTGCAACCTGATCAAGCGCGACACCAGCGGCGAGATCATCAACCTGATCGACGGCCCGATCAACCTGAACCGGCTCAAGGCCAGCGGCGTCGATACGACCATGCGCTACCAGTTGCCGACGATGGCGGCGGGCAATGTCGGGCTGATGTTCAACGCGGCTTACCTCAACGCGTTCGATCGTTACGACACCTTGCCCAGCGGGGAGGTGCGCGTGGCCAGGCGGGCCGGAAAATCGGACATCGCGCGCGAGAGTTTCCCGCGCTGGAAAGCGAACACCGCCGTCGACTGGTCGCGTGGCCTGTGGTCAGCGAACTGGAGCATGCATTACATCGGCAGCACCGACGAGGGCCCGGCGCCGGGCTATGGCCGGATCCCGGCGCAGATCACCCATGACGTGTGGGGTGCCTATACGCTGCGCTCGCAACTGATGACCTTCACCCTTGGCGTGCAGAACCTGTTCGACAAGGACCCGCCGCTGTCCTATGTCAACGGCGGCGACCTCAACTTCGACATGAGCACCTACAACCCGCGTGGCCGCTTCATCTACGTGAAGGCCACGATCACCCTCTGAGACGGGCACCGGCGGCATCGGCGCGATGTCGCCGACCGCCGGCCCGGGCCGCCGCGGGAGCGGGCGCCGGCGACCCGCTCAACCACATGGATCTTCCCAGCATGGCCAACCGTCCCGTCACCGATGGCAAACCTGCACAGCGGCCCCGTCGCAAGATCGACGTGCACCCGGTGCTGATGCTGGTGTCCGTGCTGTTGCTGTGCGCGGTGCTCACCTACGTCCTGGACTCCGGCGCGTTCCAGCGCGTCGATGGGCGGGTGGTGCCGGGGACCTACTCGGTGATCCCGAAATCGTTCGACTGGTGGCACCTGCTTGGCTTGGGCGCGGCCGGCGAGCAGGCGCGCCCGGCCGGCGTCATCACGGTGCTCGAATCCATCCCGCTGGGACTGGTGCGAAACGCCTCGCTGATCTTCATGGTGATGTTCGTCGGCGGCCTGTTCGGCGTGTTCAAGCAGACCGGTGCGCTGGACGCCGGCCTCGACCAGCTGGTGCATCGCTCGCGCGGGAATGTCTACCTGCTGGCGCCGGTGCTGATGGGTGCGCTGGCGGCGGGCAGCTCGTTCCTGGGCCTGATTTCGGAGTATCTGGTGGTGTTGCCGGTCTTGCTGTCGATGGCCGAGCGGCTGCGCCTGAGTCCGCTGTACGCGGTGGCGATGCTGCTGATCGCGGCCAAGCTGGGCTACATCGCCTCGGTCAGCAATCCGGTGGTACTGCCGATCGCGCAAGGCATCGTGCAGGTGCCGATCTTCAGCGGTTTCGGCATGCGCCTGGCGGTGCTGGCGGTGTTCCTGCCGATCGGCATCGCCTATCTGCTGTACCGCATCCGCCGCAGCGGTTTCACCAAGGCGGATTTCGCGCCTGCCGCGGGATCGCTGTCGGGGCGGCACCTGGGCGTGCTGCTGCTGCTGGGCCTGGCGATCGTGCTGATGGTCTACGCCGGACGCGCCTGGAGCTGGCATTACAACGAGCTCAGCGCGTTCTACCTGGCGGTGACCGCGGGACTTGCCGTGATCGGCGGGCTGAGTGCGCGGGTCAGCGCGGATGCCTTCATCGATGGCATCAAGGGCATGATCCTGCCCTCGCTGCTGATCGGCCTGGCCGGCGCCATCCACGTGCTGCTGCAGGAGGCGAATATCCTCGACACCGTGGTCAACGCCATGGCCGGCCTGATCCACGGCCAGTCGTCGTGGATCGCCTCGCTGGCCATCATGTTCACCGAGGCGGGGCTGGATGTGCTGATTCCCTCGACCTCGGCCAAGGCTGCAATCAGCATTCCGATCCTGTGGCCGATCGGCCAGCTGTCGGGGCTGCAAGGCAACTCGGTGGTGCTGGCCTACTTGTTTGGCAACGGCCTGATGGCGACGGTCAGTCCCACCTCGGGGCTGATGCTGGCGATGCTGGCGATGGCGAAGGTGCACTACGGCGCGTGGGTGCGCTTCATGCTGCCGCTGACCCTGGTGCTGACGGTGGTGGCGACGGCATTCCTGCTGGTCGCCACGCGGATCGGTTACTGAGCATGGCGATCGGTGAGGGCATGGAGCAAACGCGGGCGGACACCGCCGACGCAGCGGCCGCAGGCCTGCAGCCGGGCCCGTACCCGGTACGCCTGCGCGCGGACGTGATGGTGACGATGCGCGATGGCGTGCAGTTGGCGGTCGATCTGTATCTGCCGGACGGCGCCAGCGGGTCGCGTTGGCCTTGCCTGCTCGAACGCACGCCCTACGACAAGGCGGGCACCGCGCAATCGGATGTCGTGGCCGGGTATCCACTGCCCTTGTCGAAACCGCAGATCGCGCGGTGGTTTGCCAGCCACGGCTTCGTGGTGGCGATGCAGGATTGTCGCGGTCGCTACCGTTCGCAAGGCGTGTTCACCAAGTACACCAACGAGGCCGTTGACGGTGTCGACACCCTCGCCTGGCTGGCGGCGCAGTCGTGGAGCGATGGCCGCGTGATCACCCAGGGCCTGTCCTATTGCGCGCACGTGCAGACGGCGCTGGGCAGCCTGGCGCCCGCGGCGCTGAGCGCCCAGTTCGTCGACTCCGGCGGCTTCTCCAACGCGTACCACGGCGGCATCCGGCAGGGTGGTGCGTTCGAACTCAAGCAGGCGACCTGGGCCTTGAAGCACGCCTTGCTGAGCCCGCTGACGCAGCAGGATTCCAGCCGCAAGGCAGCATTGCAGGCGCAGGACATTCGCGCCTGGTTTCGGCGCATGCCGTGGGCGCGCGGCGACTCGCCGGTCAGTGCGGCACCGGAATACGAGGACTACCTGTTCGAGCAATGGGAGCACGGCGATTTCGGCCCCTATTGGCAACAGGTCGAGTTGTGCGGTGAGCGCCATTACGACACCTACGCCGACGTGCCGATGGTGCACATGTCCAGCTGGTACGACCCCTACGTGCGCACCGCCACCGACAATTACCTCGGCCTGTCGCGGCGCAAGCATGCTCCGGTGCACCTGGTGATGGGGCCGTGGATTCATGGCCGGCGCTCGCAGACGTTCGCCGGCGATGTCGATTTCGGCGAGCAGGCGACACTGGATGCGGCGTTCGGCCACTCGTTCTACGAGCTGCGTCGCGCGTGGTACGACCATCTGCTGGGGCGACAGGCCGACAACCCGTTCGCGCGCGGTCGCGTGTCGATCTTCCTGATGGGCGGCGGCAGCGGCCGGCGCAACGCCGAGGGCCGGCTGGAGCACGGCGGGCGCTGGTTGCATGCCGACGACTGGCCCTTGCCCGGCACCACCAGCCAGGCGTGGCACCTGCATGCCGATGGCCGGCTCGACGCCACGCCGCCAGCGGAGCGGTTCGCGGCGCTGGACTATGTCTACGATCCCGCGCGACCGGTGCCGACCATCGGCGGCACCATCACCTCGGCCGAGGGGGTGATGCCACCGGGCGCCTTCGACCAGCGCGACGACGCCCGCTTCTTCGGCTGCGCCGGCACGGGTCGCGACATCGGCGAGCGCGACGATGTGTTGTGTTTTCGCAGCGCGCCGCTGGCGCGCGCGGTCGATATCGCCGGGCCCATCCGCGTGAGGCTGTTCGTTTCCTCCGATTGCCGGGATACCGACATCACCATCAAGCTGATCGACGAGTACCCGCCCCATGCCGACTACCCGCACGGTTTCGCGATGAACCTCAGCGACGGCATCCTGCGTTTGCGCTACCGCGATTCCTGGCAGCAGCCGCGCTGGCTGGCGCCGGGCGAGGTGGTCGAGGTGGAGGTGGAGGCCTTCGCCACTGCCAACCATTTCGCGGTGGGCCATCGGATCCGGCTGGACGTGTCCAGCAGCAACTATCCGCATTTCGACCTCAATCCGAACACCGATACGGCGCCCGGTCGCTGGCGCGAATCCAGGCCGGCGCACAATCGCGTGCATCTGGATCGCGCACACCCGTCGCGACTGCTGTTGCCGGTGTTGCCAGTGGCGTCGCCCGCTTGATCGTGTACGTTGTTCGGCAGCCCATTCACTGCCGCCACGTGGCGCCCCGCCCATGAAGCTCGACAACCTCAAGGCGCTGGAAGCCTTTCGCGAAATCATCCGGCTCGGTTCGGCCACCGCCGCCGGGCGCAGCCTGAGCTTGAGCCAGCCTGCGGTGAGCCGCCTGCTGGGGCAGTTCGAGACCGAACTGGGCTTCAAGTTGTTCCACCGCAGCAAGGGGCGGCTGCTGCCCACTTCGCAGGCGCTGCTGCTGTTCGAGGAGGTGGATCTGGCGCTGCAAGGCGTCGAGCGGATCAATGTGCTGGCCCAGGACATCCGCCAGACCAATGCCGGGCAACTGCGCGTGGTGGCGCCGCCGAGTTTCGCCGAGGGGCCGCTGGTGAAGCTGGTCGCTTCGTTCCTGAGCCTGCATCCCAATATCCACATCAATGTCGATTCGCGCACCCGGCCGACGGTGATGAACCTGGTTGCCACGCGCACCGCCGATTGCGGTTTCGGCAAACTGCCGCTGGATCATCCCGGCATCCGCCTGCGGCCGCTGATCAGCAGCCCCACGGTTTGCGTGCTGCCGCCGGCGCACCGCCTGTCGGCGGGCAAGCGCCCGATCGGCGCCAGGGATCTTGCCGGCGAACCGCTGATCCTGGTCGGCCATCGCGGCGGCGACACCCGCATGCGGATCGACCAGGCCTTCCAGCAGGCGGGGGTGCGCCAGACGGTGCGGCTGGAAGCCCACAACGTGGGCGCGGCCTGTGCGCTGGCGGCCGAAGGCGTCGGCATCGCGATCGTCAACGAGCTGCTGTCGCGCCATTCGTTGTGGACCGGCGTGCGCATTCGCCGCTTCGCGCCGACGATCGAGCAGGAGTACGTGTTCATGTCGTCCGCCAACGTGCGCGAGACATCCTTGACCGAGGCGTTCTACGAACACTGCCGCGCGTCGCTGGGACGCAGGCGCAGCGGGTCACCGCCGCCACGGCGAGGCTGACAGGGGCGGGCGCCAGCAAGCGCCGCCGCGGCGGTGCCAGGTGGATGGTGGCTTGTCACGGGTTGATCCGATGGTCGCCGGCGCTTGCCACGATGCGGCCGGCGCGACGGCAGCCCCGCCATGGGCATACCGGCAGCCGCCGGCGGAAATCGTCGCCTTGGCCGAGGCGCGCCCGCCACCGCGAGCGCTCAGCGACAGTCGGCAGCAGGTGCTGGTGCTGCCCTGACCCCCTCGGCGCCGGTGCGGGTCGCGCAGGGACCGGCCGGCGCGCGGAACGGTCCGGCCATGGTTCGCCGCAGGCAATTCCCGCCGGACGGGTCGTAGTGCGCGGCATGGTTTGCGATGATGGAGGAATGATTGCGCGCAAGACCCTGATGACAACACCTATCCGCCTGGCTCGACGCCTGGTGTCGCTGCCGCGACGCAAGGGCAATCCGCGCACAGCCTTGCCGGCGTTTGCGGTGGATGCGGCGGCGATCAGCTGCCTGTCCGATCCGGCGGCGTTCCGGCAAACCCTGCTGACGCTGATCGCGCAGGCTGCCCGGCGCATCGTGATCGTGACCTTGTACCTGCAGGACGACGATGGCGGTCGCGAGATATTGGCGGCGCTTTACGCGGCCAAGGCGCGCCGGCCCGAGCTGGACATCGGGGTGTTCGTCGACTGGCACCGCGCGCAGCGCGGGCTGATCGGCAAACACAAGAGCGCGGGCAACGCCGGCATGTACCGCGAATGGGCGCAGCGGCTGGGCGATGGCGTGCCGATCTACGGCGTGCCGGTGCAGAACCGCGAGTTGTTTGGCGTGCTGCACCTGAAGGGCTTCGTGATCGACGACGCGGTGTTGTACAGCGGCGCCAGTCTCAACGACGTCTACCTGGCGCGACACGATCGCTACCGACTCGATCGCTACCACCTGCTGCGGCATGCGGGCCTGGCCGACGCGATGGCCGGCTTCGTCGCGAACCGGCTCGCCGGCAGTGGCGCGGTGCGGCAGTTGAACGTGGCTGAGGTGCCGAGCACGCGCAGCCTGCAGCCGCAGATCCGCCGCTTGCGCGGGCAGTTGCAGCAGGCGCGGTACGAAGTGATCCCGGCGCTGCCGAATGCGGACCAGGTGGCGGTGACTCCGCTGCTGGGTTTTGGCCGCAGCGGCAACCAGCTCGACGCGGTGCTGCTGGCGCTGCTCCGGGAGGCGCGCGAGCGGGTGATCCTGCTGACGCCGTACTTCAACCTGCCACGTCCGGTACGGTTGGTGCTCGGCCAGTTGCTGCGGCGCGGCTGCCGCATCGACATCATGGTCGGCGACAAGGTCGCCAACGATTTCTACATACCGCCGGAGCAACCGTTCAAGACCATCGGCCTGCTGCCGTACCTGTACGAGAACAATCTGCGCCGCTTTGCGCGCGCGCACCGTGCGCAGATCGAGGCCGGCCGGTTGCGGCTGCACCTGTGGCGCGACGGCGACAACAGCTACCACCTGAAAGGCCTGTTCGTGGATGACGACGTGGCCGTGCTGACCGGCCACAACCTCAACCCGCGTGCATGGTCGCTGGATCTGGAAAACGGCCTGCTGCTGCGCGACCCGGCGAAACGGCTGCACGCGCAGCACGAGGCGGAATGGGCGGCACTGCGCCGGCACGCCGTGCAGCTGGCCGATTACCGCGCGCTGGAAAGCCCGCGCCAGTACCCGCCCGAAGTGCGTCGGCTGCTGCGCCGCTTGAACCGCACGCAACTCGCCCGCCTGGTCAATCGCCTGCTGTAGGGCGGGCACCGCCCGCCGCACGGCCGGAGAAGCCGGCGGGCATTGCCCGCCCTACGACGGCCGTCCGGTCAATCGCCTGCGGTAGGAGCGCACCCCGCGCGATGCTTTCCCGAATCCCGAATCCCGAATCCCGGCTCCAACGTATCGCGCACAGGTGCGCTCCTACGGGTTTGCGATCAGCCGGCTCAGGCGCATGTCCAGCCAGTTGGCCACGTTGCCCCATTCCCCGGCGAGGATGCTGAAGCACACCGTGTCGCGCAGGCTGCCGTCGGTGCGGCGGCGGTGCGCGCGCAGCACGCCTTCGCGTTGCGCGCCGAGGCGTTCGATCGCGCGCTGCGAATCCTCGTTCAGCACGTCGGTGTGGAACGCGACGGCCGCGCAGCCCAGGGTCTCGAACGCATGCTCAAGCAGCAACCGCTTGCAGGCGGTGTTGAGGTGGCTCTTCTGCCAGCGTTTCGCGTACCAGGTGTAGCCGATGGCCAGGCGCGGCACGGCGGCGTCGATCTCGTAATAGCGCGTGCTGCCGACGATGTCGCCGCCGCGCGCCTCGCGCACGGCGAACGGCAGCATGTGGCCTTCGCGCTGGCCTTGCAGCGCCTTCGCCACGTAATCGCCCGCCTGGCCCGGTGGCGGCACGCTGGTGACGGCGAGGTTCCACAGCTCGCCGTCGGCGGCGGCGGTTTCCAGCGCGGGCGCGTGTTCCGGCGTCAGCGGCTCCAGCACGACGTACTCGTCGTGCAGGCGGATCGGGGCGAACAGGGTCATGGGCTCAGGCGTCGAGGTCGGGGATCAGCTTGCTTTCCAGCCGCGCGATATGGTCCTTCAGCAGCAGCTTGCGCTTCTTGAGCCGGGTCAGCTGCAGTTCGTCGCGGCCGATGGCGTGGGCCAGTTCGTCGATCGCCACGTCGAGATCGCGATGTTCCAGCTTGAGCTCGGCAAGCAGGTGGGCGATTTCGGCGTGATCCTGGATCGGCATGGGAATGGCCAAACGTGTGACGTACCGCCCATTTTAGCGCGCTGGTGGCGCTGCGCCAGCGGTAATCGCCACGGATCACGCGGCGGCTCCGCGCGCTGCCGTGGGCGGCGGTTGCGGCCCGCCCGCCGCTGCGGTGGCCGGCCGGCTCTTGCTATAGTCGGCGGTGTTTCGCGCCGTTCTCCCGTGCGTCGCGCCGCCATGCCGGAGAAAGCCGTCCATCGACGGCCCCGGCGCGTGCCTTCCCCACCCATCGAGTACCGATCGTGTCCTTCTTTGCCCCCGTTGAAATGGCCCCTGGCGATCCGATCCTGGGCCTCACCGAAACCTATCTGGCGGACGCGCGGCCGCACAAGATCAACCTCGGCGTGGGCATCTACGTGGACGAGCAGGGGCGCATTCCGCTGCTGCCCACCGTGCACGAGGTGGAGCTGGCGCTGGCTGCGGCGGCGAAGCCGCGCGGCTACCTGCCGATCGACGGCCTCGCCGCGTACAACCGGCTGACCCAGCAGCTGGTGTTCGGCGAACGGTCGCCGCTGCTGGCGGCCGGCCGCGTGGCCACCGCGCAGACCATCGGCGGCAGCGCCGCGCTGCGCGTGGCGGCGGACCTGCTCAGGCAGGTGGCCGGTGCAAACGCGAAGGTCGCGATCAGCAACCCGAGCTGGGGCAACCATCACGTGGTGTTCCGCACCGCCGGCTTCGAACTGCTGGAGTACCGCTACTACGACGCGGCCAGCCACGGCCTGGATTTCGCCGGCATGCTGGAAGATCTGGGCCGGATGGAACCCGGCACCGTGGTGCTGCTGCATGCGTGCTGCCACAACCCCACCGGCGTGGATCTGGATGCCGCGCAATGGGCGCAACTGGTCGAATTGCTGCGCGAGCGCAAGCTGCTGCCGTTCGTCGACATGGCCTATCAGGGTTTCGACCGCGGCACCGAACAGGATGCCACCGCGGTGCGCGTGCTGGCGGACTCCGGCATCGAGGCGTTCGTGGTCGCCAACTCGTACTCCAAGTCGTTCTCGCTGTACGGCGAGCGCGTGGGCGCGCTGTCGATGGTCGGCGCCGATCGCGACGAGGCGGCGCGGCTGCAGTCGAAGATCAAGCAGGTCATCCGCACGATCTATTCCAGCCCGTCCACCCACGGCGCCGCACTGGTCGCCGGCGTGCTGGGCAGCGCCGAGCTGCGCGCGCGCTGGGAGCAGGAGCTGGGCGGCATGCGTTCGCGCATCCACGCGATGCGCGCGGGCTTCGTCGAGAAGCTGGCCGCGCTCGGCGCGCCGGATTTCGGCTTCATCAACAAGCAGGCCGGCATGTTCTCCTACTCCGGCCTGAGCAAGGCGCAGGTGCGCCGCCTGCGCGACGAGCACGCGATCTACGCCCTCGACAGCGGACGCATCTGCGTGGCGGCGTTGAACGAGTCCAACCTGGACGCCGTGGCCGCGGCGGTCGCCGCCGTCTGCCGCTGACTGTCCACCACCGCCTTGCTCCACCGTTCACCCTGAGCGTAGCGCAGCGGAGTCGAAGGGCACGCTGCGATACCCTTCGACTTCGGCCTTTCAGGCCTGCGCTCAGGCCGAACGGCGGGAGCTGAAATCCTTCCCGCCGGCTTCATCAATACCCGGATACCGAATGTTCTTTCGCAACCTCACCCTGTTCCGTTTTTCCCCCGCGGTCGCCACCGATCTCGATCGCCTCGACGAGGCCTTGGCCGAGCACCGGCTGCGCCCCTGCGGCCCGCTGGAGATGTTCACCAGGGGCTTCGTGCCGCCGGTCGGCCGCGGCGAGGGCGAGCCGCTCACCCATGCGGTGAAGCAGTCCACCCTGTTCACCGTCGGCGGCGAGGACAAGCTGCTGCCCGCCGCCGTCATCAACGACGAGCTGCATCGCAAGGTGCAGAAGATCGCCGAGGAGGAGGGCCGCAAGGTCGGCGGCCGCGAGCGCAAGCGGATCAAGGAGGACCTGCTCAACGAGCTGCTGCCGCGCGCCTTCGTGCGGCAGTCGCGCATGTCCGCCTACGTCGACAAGAAGCACGGCTGGCTGGTGCTGGACACCTCCAGCCGCAAGTCGGCCGAGAACGCGCTGAGCCAGGTGCGCGAGGCGCTGGGCAGCTTCCCGGCGGTGCCGCTGGCGCCGGAAGAAGGTCCGCGCGTGCTGATGACCGACTGGCTGGCCACCGGCAACCTGCCGGCCGGGCTGGCGCTGGGCGACGAATGCGAACTGCGCGACCCGGCCACCGCCACCGGCGCGATCGCCCGCTGCCGCCGCCAGGACCTGGATGCGGAAGAGGTCAAGGAGCACCTGCGCAACGGCAAGCAGGTATTCCTGCTGGGGCTGACCTTCGACGACCGCATCAGCTTCGTGCTGGGCGAGGACCTGGTCATCCGCAAGCTGAAGTTCCTCGACGTGGTGCTGGACGAGCTGGGCGACAGCCAGGCCGATGCCCACGCCGAAATGGACGCCAGTTTCGCCCTGTTGACGCTGGAACTGGCGCGGTTGCTGGCCAAACTGGAGGAATGGTTCGGCCTGCCGCGTCCCACCGACGGCTGAGATTTCGCAGCCGGCCGGAATTGCGGCCGGCCTGCCGCCCGGCCCTTGCGCCGGGGCGCCGGCTTGCCGGCATACTGTCTGTCCGGATTCGCCACGCCGACCGCGCGTGACGTACCGGATGGACGGCAGGACATGACGCAGCATCTCGAAGGCGACTGGCTGGAACTGGCGATGGCAGGCGGCAACACCATCCGGGTGTTGAAGGCCGCCCATCCGCGTGCGCGACGTTTGCGCCTCACCGTCACGCCCAAGGGCGCGCGGGTGTCGTATCCGCGCGGCACGCATCCGGCGCAGGTCAGCGCGTTCCTGCGCAGCCACGCCGTGTGGCTGGAGCAGAAGCTCGACGAACTGAACCTGATCGTCAAGCCGCTGCCGCCGCTGCGCATCGGCCATGCGTGCCACTTTCCGCTGCGCGGCGAACTGGTGGAACTGGACTGGTCCGAAGGCACCTATCCGAAGATCGAGGCGCATGCGCGCGGCCTGACGCTGGTGGTGCCGCGCCCGCACAGCCGCGCCTTGCCGATCGCCCGCGGCCTGCTCGCCTCCCACCTGGAGTTGCTGATCCGTCGCGACGTGTCGCGCTGGATGGCGGTCCACGTGCCGCAGCTGGGCCTGGCGCCGACCTCGCTGCGCATCCGCCCGATGAAGAGCCTGTGGGGCAGCCTGGACACGCGCGATCGCATCAACCTCGACCTCGCGCTGGCGCTGGCGCCGTCGGCCGCGTTGCGCTACGTGCTGGTTCATGAGCTGTGCCACCTGCGCGTGCGCAATCACTCGCCGCGCTTCTGGGCACTGGTGGAAACGCTTTATCCCGACTGGCGCGAACAGCGCGACTGGCTGCGCCAGCACGGCGCGATCCTCAAGGCCGAACTCGACCGGCTGGTCGCCGACGTGGCCGATTGAACGGCGCGGCGTCCTCGCCGGCTCAGGCGTCGGTGGTCTTCCAGCGTCGCGGTGTCTCGTTGGTGACGATCTCCACGCTGGAGCGCGCCGACTCCAGCGGACGCACCTCGACGGTCAGGCCGAAGGCGAGGCAGGGGTTCTCCGCGGCGATCGCGGCGGCTTCCTCCAGCGTGTCGGCCACGATGAACCAGTAGCCGCCGACCAGCTCCTTGGATTCGCTGAACGGACCATCCGTCACCGCATCGCGGGACACCAGCTTGCCGCGGTTCGCCAGGCGGCTGCCCGGTTTGAGCCGCCCTTGCGCCAGGCCTTCTTCGTACCAGGCGTAGAAGCGGTCGATGGTGTCCTGCACGGCGCCCTTGTCGGCGTCTTCGTCCCATTGTCCGCGCGAGATCAGCAGGTACTCGTTTGTGGGCATGGAACCTGGCCTCGATAGGGGGCGCGGTGACGCGCCGGTCAGACTGCCTTGCGCGGCTGGCGCACGTAGCGCGTGCGCAGCAGGATGTCCCACAGCGGCGTGGTGACGCCGAAGTTGGTATCCGGGTGGTAGTGGTGCACGTGGTGGGCGCCGGCCCAGCGGCGCAGCAGCGGCTGCTTGAAGCGCACGTGGTGGATGATGAAGTGGGCCAGGCCGTAGACGATGTAGCCGAGCGTGATCGAGCCGGCCAGCAGCAGCGCGAACCCGAACGGCATCAGCACCACCAGCACCGCGGTCAGCGCAATCAGCACCATCGCCGGCAGGAAGAACGGCAGCGAGTCGTAGCCGAGCGGACGCTCGTGGTGCATGCGGTGGCCCTGCTCGAACAGCGGGATGCGGGTGTGGAACATCCAGCGGTGGAAGAAGTACTCGATGAAGCTGAAGGCGAACAGGCCCAGTGCGATCGCGCCGGCAGCCAGCCAGGGACCGCCGTCGAGATGGCGCCAGCCGACGACCAGCAGCCAGGCGCCCAGCGCCGTGTCCAGCACCAGCTCGGTCCAGTAGTTGGTCCGCGTGGTGGACATCCGCGCAATCGCATCCACAGCTGAACGAACGAGGTTCTGCTTCATCGTTGCACTTTCTTGCCAGGCGCCATGCCGGTGTGCAGGCTCATGCGTGCATTCTCCCATGTCGGCAACCACAATCCATCATGTTTTCCCCCGCCGGCTGCCGTGGCGACCGGTTCCGTTCAGTGCGACAGCGCAAAACCGGTGAGTATCTGCGCCGTCGTCTCGGGCTTTTCCAGCATCGGCAGGTGGCCGCAGCCGTTGATCGTGCTGGTGCTGATCGCGCTGGCGGCGGTCAGTCCGTTGCGCAGGCTGTCCAGCGCCGAGATGTCGGTGATCCTGTCATCGTGGCACCACAACCCCAGCACCGGCATGGTCAGCCGGCCCAGCCGCTGCTGCAGCGCCAGCGGCTGCGCGTGCCAGGCCTGGAACGTGCGCTGGATGAAATCGCGGTCGCGCCGATTGCGCTCGACCAGCACGTCGACGAAGCGGCCGGGCCGGTCGGGCGGCTGCGCGAACTCCAGCGCGGCCAGCTGCGCATAACCGGCGCGGTCCCCGAACAGGTAGGGGTTGTTGCCCGCGCGTACCAGGCGCGTCAAGTCGCTCTCGCCGGCTTTCAGGCCGTACGCATCGAGCAGGGCCAGGCCGGCCACGCGCTGCGGCTGGTCGGCGGCATACGCGGCGGCGATCGCCGCACCGGTGCCGTGGCCGGCCAGCATGAAGCGCGGCAGTCGCAGTGCCTGCACGAAGGCGTCCAGTCGCGCGGCCTGCGCGTCGACGTCGTAGTTGCCCTGCGCCACGCGCGAGGATTCGCCCCAGCCGGGCAGGTCGGGGATGACCAGATGGAAATGTGCACTCAGCAACGCGGCTACCGGCAACCAGACATCCTTGTCGCCGGCGAAGCCGTGCAGCAGCACGATGGTCGGGCCTTCGCCGCCTTCGTAGTACGACCAGCGGGTGTCGCCGACCTGCACGCTGTGTGTTTCCAGCTTGGCCGCCATCGCCTCGCGTAGGTGCCCGGCGCGCATCAGCCATTGCGGCGCGAACAGGTAGCTGCCGCCCAGCACGATGGCCAGCAGCGCCACCAGCCAGGCAAGGAACTTCAGCCGCCGTCGCAGCATGCGCTTCCACAGCGGCGTGGTCGTATCGGTGGGCGAGGTCGGGCTCACTCAGGCTTGTCCGCCTGCTTCGCCTTGGCGAGGATGCCCTCCACCACCTGCTGGGTCAGCGGGTGGTAGCCGGCTTTCGCCTTGGCGTAGACCTGCTCGGCGAAGGCCAGTCCTTCCGGCGTTTTCACGAACGCCTTGTACAGCGGCGTGGTGAGGTAGATGCGGCCGATCCGGGTCATGTGCTCGGCGGCGGCATCCCACACCGCCTTGTCGCCGGCGGCAATCGCGTGGCTGTACCAGCGCATGCCGATCTCCGCGTTCGGCGTGCCGGTGAGGTGCCAGGCGGCGTCGAGCTGCTGCATCCTGTCCAGCGCCGGCGCGTCGGGCAGGCGGTCGAGGAAATACATCCACTCCTGCGTGTTCCATCCCTTCGCGTCGAGCTTGTCGGCCGCCAGCGTGCCGGCAAGAAATTCGCCGCGCTGCCTGTCGATCGCGTCGAAGCTCGGCGACTCGGGCAGCGGTGCATCCTTGGGGATGCCGCTGCCGTAGACCCATTCGCGCACCTCCGCCCAGCCCATCTTGCCGGGGTACTTCTCGATCAGGTTCGGCTTCATGTAGTCGAGCATCTGCTCGGTGGTGATGCTGTGCCAGGCGAAATGCTTGAAATAGCCCTTCAGGTAGGCATCGAAATCGGCGCGACCGAAGCGTTGCTCCAGCGTGCGCAGGAACCACGAGCCCTTGTCGTAGGCCACGTCGGAGAGCGAGTCATCGGCGCCCACGCCGCGCGGGTCGGGCGCCAGCTTCTGCGCGTTCTCGGCCATCGCGCCGATGCTTTTCTGCAGCGCGCGCGCCGACAGCAGTGCCTCCTCGTCGGCCTGGCTCTTGCCGTACACCGCCTCGGTGATGCGGCCCTGCACGTAGGTGGTGAAACCCTCGTTGAGCCAGATGTCACGCCACGCCGCGGCGGTGACGAGGTTGCCCGACCACGAGTGCGCCAGCTCGTGCGAGACCAGCGAAACCAGGCTCTTGTCGCCCACCAGCACGGTCGGGGTGGCGAACGTCATGTTGGGATTTTCCATGCCGCCGAACGGGAACGAGGGCGGCAGCACCAGGATGTCGTAGCGGCCCCAGGCGTAGGGGCCGTAGAGCTTCTCGGTGGCTTCGATCAGTTTCTCGGTGTCCTCGAATTCGTGCGCGGCCTTGGCCACCACCGAGGGTTCCGCGTACACGGCCGAGCGCGGGCCGGTTTCCTTCACCGCGAGGTCGCCGGCGGCGATCGCCAGCAGGTAGGACGGGATCGGGTGCGGCTGGTCGAACCTGAAATCGCCGTCAAGCGGATGCTGCGCGTCATTGAGCGCGCTCATCACCACGCGGATGTTCTTCGGCGCGCTGACGTGCGCGTCGTAGGTGAAGCGGATCGCCGGCGAGTCCTGCAGCGGCACCCACGAGCGCGCGTGGATGGATTCGGACTGCGAGAACATGAACGGCGCGCGCTTGTCCGCCGTCTGCGCCGGGGTCAGCCACTGCAGGCCGGACGCGGTGGGTGCCGTGCTGTAGACGATGCGCACCTGCGCCGGATGCTTCGGCGCGGTGATGGTGAGCTTGCTGCCCAGCTCCTTGTCGCGCGGTGCCAGCGCGTATTTCAGCGGCGTGGCCTTGCCGTCGGCGGCCAGCGCCTCGACCCTGGCGATCTTCAGGTCGCGCGTATCCAGCACCAGCGACTGCGCCTGCGGGTTGCGCCAATCCAGCTTCAGCGTCGCCTGGCCCGCGAGCTGCTTGTGCGGGAAGTCGATGTTGAGGTCGAGATCCAGATGCGTCACCCGCACCTGGTCGGGCTGGGCGTAGGAGTTCGGATCGTTGGCTTGGGCAGCCACCGGCAACAGCAGCGTACCGAAGGCAAGAAGCGGAAACAGGCGCATGGGCGGGAGATCTCTCGGGCCGGGAAACCCCGAGTATGCCACCGCCGCGCTGGCTGCCGCCTGTGACGAAAGCTCAGGGCAACTCGCCTGCCGAATGCGGGTCGCTCGCGTACGGATGCATGGTGGCGAGAAAGCCCGGTTGTGCCTCCACTCGGGCGATCCAGGCGCGGATGGCGGGATATTCGTCGAGCGCGAAGCCCGCCTCGGCCGCGCGGCTGCCGTAGGCGAACAGCGCGATGTCGGCGATGGTGTAACGCTCGCCGGCGATGAAGTCGCGCTCCGACAGCTCGCGCTCCAGGATCTCCAGCGTGCGCTGCGCCGCGTGGCGCTTTGCCTCCACCAGCGCGGGTGCGCGTTGCGCCAGCTTGCCGGTCAGCGTCCAGTGGCGCAGCGCGCCGAGCACCGACTCCACCCGCTCCTGCTCGAAATGCAGCCACTGCTGCACCTTGGCGCGGCCGAACGCATCACCCGGCACATACGGCGTGCCATCGGCCAGGTACATCAGGATCGCGTTCGATTCGGCCAGCGTGCGGCCGTCGTCCAGTTCGATCGCGGGCACCGTGCCGGTCGGGCTGATGCGCAGATAGCTTTCGCTGCGGCCCTCGCCCTCGAAGATGCTGACCTCCAGCGTGCGATACGGCCGGCCGAGGTGATGCAGCAGCTGGCGCACTTTCCAGGCGTTCTGCGAAGGCAGGTAGTCGTAGAGGGTCAGCATCGGCAACTCCATTGAGGTGAGGCGCGCATTCTGGCGTCACCGCGCCGGGCGCGCCATCCGCTTCTTGCGCCGACGCGGTTCCGGTCCGAAACGGCGTGCCGTCAGCAGTACCGATCGGCCAGCGCGTCAGTGGCCTCGACCAGGCGGTCGACGATGGCCGGGTCGGCCGCGCTGTGGCCGGCGAGCACGAAGTGCAGGGTGGCTTCGGGCCAGGCCTGGGCGAGGTCCCAGGCGCTGACGGCGGGGCAGATGATGTCGTAGCGGCCGTGCACGATGGTGGCCGGCAGGTGGCGGATGCGCGGCACGTCGCGCAGCAGCTGGTCCGGTTCGAGGAACAGCGCGTGACGGAAGTAGTGGGCTTCCATCAGCGCCAGGCTGACTGCGTGATGCGGGTCTTCGAAGATGCCGCCGGCGTCGGGGTCGTGCACCAGGGTGGTGCTGCCGCCTTCCCACGCGCTCCACGCCTGCGCTGCGGCGAGGCGGGTGGCTTCGTCGGTGCTGTTCAGGCGCTGCCAGTAGGCGTCCAGCATCTCGCCGCGCTCGTCGCTCGGGATGAAATCGCGGAAGCGCGCCCAGCGTTCGGGGAAGATCTGCCGTGCGCCGCCATCGAGTTCGTTGAACCAGCGCAATTCCTGTGGCCGGCCGAGGAAGATGCCGCGCAGCACGATGCCCAGGCAATGCTGCGGGTGGGCCTGGCTGTACGCCAGCGCCAGGGTCGAACCCCAGGAGCCGCCGAACACCACCCAGTGCTCGATGCCCAGGAAGGCGCGGATGCGCTCGATGTCGGCGACCAGGTGCGTGGTGGTGTTGTCGGTGAGTTCGGCGAACGGGGTGGACTGCCCGCAGCCGCGCTGGTCGAACAGCACGATGCGGTAGCGCGCCGGATCGAAGAAGCGACGGTGATAGGTCGACAGGCCGGCGCCCGGTCCGCCGTGCAGGAAGATCACCGGCAGGCCCAGCGGGTTGCCGCACTCCTCCACGTGCAGCGTGTGCAGCGCATCCACGGGGAGGCGATGGGTCTGGTACGGCTCGATCTCCGGGTACAGCTCGCGCATGGTCGGTGTTTCCTGCGGGGGTCAGGCGCTGGCGAACTGCAGCGCGGCGGTGAGGTCGCCCGGCGGCGGGCCGCCGGCGGCGATCATCGATGCGTCGCGCAGCTTCAGTCCGGGCAGCAGCTTGAGGTCGAAACGGCGGGTGAGGAAACGCAGGATCGAGCCGGTGTCGTAGATCG
This sequence comes from Rhodanobacter sp. UC4438_H5, assembly GCF_052978405.1. Lineage (NCBI taxonomy): Bacteria > Pseudomonadati > Pseudomonadota > Gammaproteobacteria > Lysobacterales > Rhodanobacteraceae > Rhodanobacter > Rhodanobacter sp. UC4438_H5. Next base: position 2,724,640 of record NZ_CM129672.1, on the reverse strand, counting down.
TGTGGTCGACGAAGCCCCGCTTCGCGTGTGGCGAGATCACCAGCGCCGGCACGCGCGTGCCCGGGCCCCAGCGATCGCCTTTCGGCGGCGCCACGTGATCCCACCAGCCGCCATTCTCGTCCACCGTGAGCACCACCAGCATGTTCGGCCACTGCGGGCTGCGCTGCAGCGCCTCGACCACTTGCGCCAGGTGCTCGTCGCCGGCATCGAGGCTGGCGTAGCCGGCGTGCATGTTGAGATTGCCTTGCGGCTTGTAGAGCGTCACCGGCGGCAATTGGCCGGCTTCGACCGCGGCAATGAAATGGTTGCTGTCGGCGCGGCTGCCGGTGCCGGCGTCGCGCAGATGCTGCGCACGCGCCGCCGTGCCCGGGGCGAACTGGCGGAAATAGTTGAGCGGCTGGTGGTGCGGCTGGAAATCCGGCACCTGCGGAAACTCGCTGTGGTCGCCTTCGCCCTTGCCGTCGAGCGCCAGCTGCCAGGCGCCGGCATACCAGGCCCAGTCGATACCGGCTTGCGACAGCACGTCGCCGATGGTCAGGTGGCTCTGCGCGGGCAGCGTGTTCGGGCTGGTCGCATCCGCCAGCCGCGGATCGCGCGGGTCATGGCTGAAGCCCGGCGCATAGGCCGGCCCCATGGTGTTGACCGCCCAGAAGTCCGGCGTCATGGCATCGCGCGAGGCCCATTCCGGGCGACCCTGCATCGCGCTCGCCGGAGAGCCTTCGGCGAACTTCGGCAGGATGCCGGTGGGGTCGTCACCCTGCACCTGGGCGATCTGCAGTTTCGCCGGGCTCTGGTCGGCGTGCGGGAAGTACGGCGGCTGCGCGGCGACCAGGTACTGGTGGTTGAGGAACGAGCCGCCGAATGCGCCCATGAAAAAGTTGTCGCACAAGGTGTACTGCCGCGCCAGCTGCCACAGGCGCAGGCTGCGGGCCGTGTCGGCGTAGTGGCCCATCGGCATCGCGCCGGTGTTGCTCCAGGCCACGAAGCCGTCGTTGCGGCCGCCGTTGATCTGCAGCTGGTTTTCGTAGAAGCGGTGCACCAGATCGCGGGTGATCACGCCGTGCGGCAGCAGCTCGCCATCGGGCGTGCGCAGCGCGAAAGGCCGGTTGGGCAAACCGGTGATGGCCTGCTCGTCGATGAGGTAGCGGCGCCCGCCGACCACCTGCTCGCGCGGCACCATGCCGCTCCACACCGGCGGCAGCGTGGTGAGCAGACTGCCGCCGCGGTCGCGCTGGCGGTACTCGGGCGAGTCGAGCGCCTTGAGCGGTTGCGCCAGGCCGGGGAAGCCGGCGAACAGGTTGTTGAAGCTGCGGTTCTCCGCGTACAGCACCACCACGTGCTGGATGTGCTGCCGCAGCAGCGCGTCGAGCGCCGCTTGATCTCCCGTCGGCGCACTGGCGTGGCGTGCGTCGTCGATGCGACAGCCGGCCAGCGTCGCGGCCGCACCCGCCAGCGCGATGCCGCCCAGCACGCGGCGCCGGGCAGGGTCGCGGGGTGCGTTCTCGTCGGCGTCGGGCGGTGCGCTCGGCTTGTCCGTCATGGCTGGGGAGACTCCGTCAGGGCCGCGGTGCGGCCTCGTCGTAGAAGCGCGCCAGATCCGCCTTCACTTGCTTCAAGGCGTCGACATCGAAGTAGATCATGTGACCGGACGGATAGAAACCGTACTCGATGTTCTTGCTGATCGCCGGGTCCAGGCTGAGGTGGCCCAGGTCGAACTCGGTGGCGTAGAACGGCGTGGCCAGGTCGTAGTAGCCGTTGGCGGAAAAGACCTTCAGATGCGGGTTGCGCCGCATCGTGTCGGCCAGGTCACTGCCCACGTACGGCGCCTGCGGGAAGCGCTGGTGCTCGCGCTTCCAGTCCCAGTTGCGGTTGATGACGCCGTAGTTGTTGGGCAGGTAGGCGTGGTCGCTGGCGTAGTTCAGGGCGCTGGTGGCGTACTGGTTGAAGGCGGCCAGGTAGGCGCCGGTGGCGGCATCGCTGGCGGCGTCGCCGTCGGGCGTCTCGCCGGCGGCATCCGGGTCGATGCCTTCGAAACGGCCGTCCAGACGTCCAACCGTGCGGCGCTGGTCGCGCAGCAGCTCCTTGCGGAAGCGGCTGGGGTCGATGCGCAGGTTGGCCTGCTTGATGTACGTCGTCGACAGGCCTATGTACTGGCTCAGCTGCGTGGCGATGCGGTCGGCCTCGGCCGGCGTGATCGCGTCGCCCCTGGCCAGTGCCAGGGTGTAGTCGGTGCTGGCGAACTGGCGCACGGCGGCGATGAAGCCGGCCAGGTCGGCGGGCTTGTTCGGTACCTTGTTGTGGTACCAGGCGATCGCGGCCTCGGTCGGCAGGTTGACGATGTAGCCGTGGTCGACACCGGTGTTGGCCCACACGCTGAAGTCCAGGATCGAGGACATCAGCACGATGCCGTTGAGCTCCATGCCCTGGTCCTGCAATTGCTTGGCCAGCACCGCCGAGCGGGTGGTGCCGTAGCTCTCGCCGAACAGGAACTTCGGCGAGTTCCAGCGGTGGTTGTCGCCGACGTAGCGGGTGATGAACTTCGCGAACGCGTCGGCATCCTGATCGATGCCGTAGAAGTCCTTGCCCTTGGCCGCGCCGACCAGCTGCGAATAGCCGGTGCCGGGCGCGTCGATGAAGACCAGGTCGGACTTGTCGAGCAGGCTGTATTCGTTCGGCACCGTGCTGTACGGCGGCGGCGGGATCGGCTGGTCGCCCGCGTTGGCCACCCGTACCGGCCCGACCGAACCCATGTGCAGCCACATGCTGGAGGAGCCGGGGCCGCCGTTGAACAGGAAGGTGACCGGCCGCTGCGCGGCCTTGCCGTCGCCGACGGTGTAGGCCACGTAGAACATGCTGACCGTGGGCTGGCCCTTGTCGTCCTTGATCAGCAAGGTGCCGGCGGTGGCCTTGTAGGCCACGTTGCGGCCATCGATGCGCACGCTGTGCGAGGTCACCACCTTGCGTTCGGGCGGGATCGGCAGCGTGTCCTTCTTGGTGTCCTTGTCGGCCTGGGACTTGCTGTCGTGCGGGTTGCTGTCGGCCGCATGCAGCGGGGCGGCAAGGCCGATGGCCAGGACGAAGGCGAGCGGGGCGATGAGGGAATGGCGCATGGCGAGAGGCTCCGTATCAGCGCTGCGGCGCGGCAAGGTCGTAGAAGCGGGCGAGATCGTGCTTGAGCTGCTGCAGCGCCTCGGTGTTGAGATAGATCATGTGCCCGGAAGGGTAGTAAGCGAACGACAGATTGCCGCGCAGCGAAGGGTCCAGGTTCATGTGCGCCAGGTCGTACTCGGTGATGAAGAACGGCGTGGCGAAATCGTAGTAACCGTTGAGCGAGAGCACCTTGAGGTTCGGATTGGTGCGCATCGCGTGCGCCAGGTCGCCGGCCACGTACGGCAGCGGCAGCGCGCGGCGCATGCCCGGGACGGCGTGCTTCCAGTCCCAGCCCTGGATGATCTTGCCGTAGGTGGGGCGGTAGTCGAGCTGGCTCGGGTAGTCGAGCTGGTCGGCAAGATAGTCGTGGAAGGCGCTGACGAAGGCGCCGCTGATGCCGGTGTCGGAGGGGTCGTACTCCGGCGTTTCGCCGGCGGCATCGGGGTCGGTGCCGGTGAAGCGGGCGTCGTAGCGGCCCAGGATGAGACGCTGGTCGCGCAGCAGTTCCTTGCGGAAGCGGCTGGGGCTCACGCGCAGGTTCGCCTGCTTGATGTATTGCACCGGCAGGCCGGTGAAGCCGGCCATCTGCGTGGCGATCGCGTCGAACTGTGCGGCGGGCAGATCCTGCCCCAGTGCCAGCGCGGAGGCGTACGGGCCACGCGCCCAGGCGCGGGCCTGGTCGACGAAGGCCTTCAGCTCGGCCGGCTTGTTCTGGCCGCTCTTGGAAGGCACTTTGTCGTGGTACCACGCGGCGGCGGCGAAGCTGGGCAGGTAGCCGACGTAGCTCTCGTCGTAGCCCGGCATGCGGATCGCGTAGTTGAGGATCGAGGACATCAGGATCACGCCGTTGAAGGCCATGCCCTTGTCCTGCAGCGCGTCGACCAGCGCGGCCGACCGGGTGGTGCCGTAGCTCTCGCCGTACAGGAACTTGGGCGAGTTCCAGCGCCGGTTGAGCGTGACGTAGCGCTCGATCGCGCGGCTGAAGGCGGAAATGTCCTGGTCCACGCCCCAGAAGTCCTTGCCGGTGGCCTTGCCCAGCGGGCGCGAATAACCGGCGCCGACGGCGTCGATGAAGACCAGGTCGGTCTTGTCGAGCAGGCTGTCGCCGTTGGCCACCAGGTGGTACGGCGCCGGCGCGGTGGCCTGCGGGCTGGCCGTCTCGATGCGCACCGGGCCGAGCGAGCCCATGTGCAGCCACACGCTGGAGGAACCCGGGCCGCCGTTGTAGAGGAAGGTCAGCGGGCGCTGCGAGGGCTTGCCGTCGTCGACGGTGTAGGCGACGTAGAACACGCTGGCCTGCGGCTGCTGCTTGTCGTCGCGGATGATCACCGTGCCGGCGGTGGCGGTGTACCTGATCGTGCGCCCGCCGATGGCGACGCTGTGCTGCGTGCGCACCGCCGTTTCATGGGCGGGGATGCGCGGATCGGTGCTGTCATGGGTGGCGCTGGATGACGCGTTGGCCGGCGCCGCGTCGGCGGCATGGGCGGCGGGCAGGCCGGCGAGCGCGATGGCACTGGCCAGCAATAGCGAAGCGAGGCGGCGCATGGGGTTCCCCTGAGTTCGAGCAGCGTTCGAGTATGCGACGCCGTGTCGATGCGCGACCGTGACAAAAGTACTGGTCGCCCCGCGCGACCGGTGGATCAGTCGCCCGACATCGCCATCGCCGCGTTCCACATCGCGCGGGTCAGGGGCCGGTTCTCGTGCGGCGTCTGCAGCACGATCAGGGTGGTGGTGCTGTTGCTGGCGCCGGTCTTGAGCAGGCGGTCGAGCACCGACTCCAGGTGCCCGGTGGACATCGCCACCACGTGCAGCAGGGCCGAGTCCTCGCCGGCCAGGCGGCGGCATTCGAGCACCTCGGGAATGTCCTCGACCAGGCTGCCGATGCGCGCGCAGGTGGCCCCGTCGCAGCGCAGGCGCACCATCGCGCTCAGCGCATAACCGAGCCGGCGCGGGTTGACCGTGGCGTGGTAGCCGCTGATCACGCCGGCATCCTCCAGTCGCCGCACCCGTTCGGCCACTGCGGGCGCGGACAGGCGCACCAGCCGGCCGAGTTCGGCGAAACCGAGTCGCGCATCGCGCTGCAGCGCCTCCAGCAATTGCCAGTCCTTGCCGTCCAGTGCGGATCGGCCATCGGTCGGTTTCGATTCCAAGGTGACAACCTCTTTCATCATTTCGATCAGCGGCGAAACATCGCGATTCCGCCGCGATGCATTATTCACCGGCGCCATCGCCAGGACTAGGATGCGCGCTTCCCCGCCGGAGAATCCCCCCATGGATACCGCTCAACGTCTCGATGGCCGTGCCCTGCTCGCCATCGCGATCGCCCTGCTCACCTGGTCGTCGGCGTATGCCGCGATCGCCTATGCATTGCCCGCGTTCACGCCGGGCGAGGTGGCGTTCGCGCGGCTGCTGATCGGCTCGCTGTGCTTCGCCGTGCTGCTTTGGATCAGGCGCGTGCCATTGCCGGCGCTGCGCGACTGGCCGCAACTGGCCCTGCTCGGCGTGCTTGGCCTGACCGTGTATCACCTGTGCCTGAACTACGCCGAGACGCGCATCGCCAGCGGCACCGCCTCGATCCTGATCTCGCTGGTGCCGGCGGCCACGGCGGCGGTGTCGGCGCTGTGGATCGGCGAACGGCTGGCCGCACGCACGTGGCTCGGGCTGGCGGTGGCCCTGCTCGGCACGGTGCTGGTGGTATTCGCCAGCGGACAGCGCGTGGAGGTCGATCCGCACGCCTTGCTGGTGCTGGTGTGCGTGGCCGTCTCGGCGGTCTTCTTCGTCGGCCAGAAGGCGCTGTTCTCGCGCAGCAGCATGGTCGGGGTCACCGCGTTCGCGATGTTCGCCGGCACGCTCGGCGCGTTGCCGTTCGGCTGGCATCTGCCGCAGGCGCTGGCAGCGGCCTCGTGGCCGCACATCGGCGCGCTGCTTTGGCTGGGCATCGCGCCGACCTTCGTCGGTTACCTGGCCTGGAATCTGGCGGTGAACCGCTCATCGGCCTCGCAGGTCAGCAGCTTCATCTACCTGTCGCCGCCGATCGCGCTGCTGATCGGCTGGCTGTGGCTGCACGAGGTTCCCGAGGTGCTGGTGCTGGTCGGTGGTGCGATCACCATCGGCGGCGTGGTGCTGGCCAACGCACGGCGGCGGCCAGCGCCGCCGGCAGCCAGCCCGGCGCTGCCGGTGTCCTCGTGCGAGCAGTCGTGAGGACGACCGGCGCGCTTCAGTGCATCGGTGGGTGGTCGAGCCGGGTCAGCCGGATCACGTCCGGGTCATCGGCGTGTTCCAGCAGCAGGCATTGCACGCGCTCCTGCCATGCCCGACCGAATGCCGCGCGCTGTTCCGCGCTGGCCGCCGGATCGAGTGCGCCGCCGAGCAGCGGACGCAGGTTGGCGGGTGCGGGCACGCTCGAGAGATCCAGCTCCACCGCCACGCTCGCGCCGGTGTCGCGCCGGCGGACCCGCACGGCGGCGTGCTCGGCCGTGTCGGCGTAGCTCAGCAGCGACTGGCGCGCGTAGTGTCCGGCGATGCCGTGGAAGCCGTTGGCGCCGGCCGCCCCGGTGATCAGGGTGAATACCTGGCCGATCACGCCGTTGACGCCCTCGCTCTCCGGCCCCGGGATCAGCACCTCGACGCCGCCGCGCTCGGCGGGGCCGTCGGGATACAACGCCCGCAACGCGGCGCGCGCCATCAGGTAGGCACCGGCGACGGTGGGGCAGGAGTGCCCGGCCAGGCGCACCGCGTCGATGTAGCGGTAGTCGAGCAGGCCGTCGTCGGCGGCGCCGAGGAACGCCGCCAGCGGATCGCGCATCGGGATCGGCGGCGCCTGGTCGAAGAAAGCCGGGGTGCCCATCACTCGTCCGGCAAGCCGGTGATGCCGAAGTCGATCACGATGGCACCGGGCTCGCGCTGGCGGTAGGCCACGGTGAGGTTGTCGCCGAGGCGATCACGCAACTGCGCGATCAGCGGCAGCGGGTCGTGGTCGTTGACGAAGCGCATGGTTTCGCCCGAACGCAGCACGCCGATCGCGCCGAAGATCGCGGAATGGCGGAAACGGCGGGCCACGCCGCGGGCATCGAACAGGTGGGTGTTGGGCTCGGTCTCGATATCGAGGGGCATGACGGGACTCATGGTGGGAAAGACCGCCCCAACATACGCCGTCGATGGCCATCGGCCACTGACCTGGATCAGGCGCAAACCCCGTGGCGCGCGATGCTCAGAGCCGGCGAAAAAAACCACTTCCTGGGGTTTTCTTCCATCGCGAGTCCGGTACAGGCCCGGACTCGCTCGCATGAGCAGTCACTTGCTTGACTGCTTCTCAGAACTTGTACGCGCGGTGGATCGCCACGATGCCGTTGGTCAGGTTGCGCACCTCGACCTTGCCGAAGCCGGCGCGCTCCATCATGCCCTTGAGCGTCTGCTGGTCCGGGTGCTTGCGGATCGATTCGGCCAGGTACCGGTAGCTGTCGGCATCACCGGCGAACAGCTGGCCCAGACGCGGCAGGACCTTGAAGGAGTGGAAGTCGTAGAGCTTGCCGAACGCCTCGCTCTGCACTTTCGAGAACTCCAGCACCAGCAGCCGGCCGCCGGGCTTGAGCACGCGGCAGATGTCGGCCAGCGCCTGATCCTTGTCGGTGACGTTGCGCAGGCCAAAGGCCATGGTCACCGCGTCGAAGGAGTTGTCGGGGAAGGGCAGCCGTTCGGCGTTGAGCTGGGCCCAGCGCAGGCTGGCGACCAGGCCGCGGTCGGTGAGCCGGTCGCGGCCGACGTCGAGCATGGCTGCGTTGATGTCGCCGACTACCACCTCGCCCGTCTCGCCCACTACCGGATGGAGCAGCGCGGCGATGTCGCCGGTGCCGCCGGCCAGGTCCAGCACGCGGTCGCCGCGGCGCACGCCGCTGGTCGCCACGAAATGGCGCTTCCATAACCGGTGCGTGCCGAACGACATCAGGTCGTTCATCAGGTCGTAGCTGCGTGCGACCGAGGTGAACACCTGACCGACCAGCCTCTGTTTCTCGCCCACCGGCACGTCGCGGAAGCCGAAGTGGGTGGTGGATGCGGGCGGGGACTTCGGCTGCTCGTTCATCCCTGCAATGCTACAGCAAGCCTTGGCCTCAATAAGATCAGCGCGCCTTTTGCCTTCGCCTCCTCTCCCCCTCGGGGAGAGGGGGCAAACGCAGGGAGCGAGGTCATTTTATTGAAGCGGGCCCTGCTTGTAGATCACGCCGTCCTTCATCACGAACTCGACGTGCTGCATGACGGTGATGTCATCGAGCGGATTGCCGGGTACGGCGATCACGTCGGCGCCGCGGCCGACCGCGATGCGGCCGAGCTGGTCGGACTTGTGCAGCAGTTCGGCGGCGTGGGTGGTGGCCGCCTGCAGGGCGAACATCGGCGGCATGCCGGCTTGCACCATGTAGGCGAACTCCTTCGCGTTGTCGCCGTGCGGGAACACGCCGGAGTCGGTGCCGAAGGCGATCTTCACGCCGGCCTTGTACGCCTTGCCGGCGGTGGCCATGATCACCGGGCCGACTTCCTCGGCCTTGCGCGCGACCTGCGGCGGATACCAGCCCTCGCGCGCCTTCTCCATCACGTACTGGCCGGCGATGATGGTGGGCACGTACCAGGTGCCGTGCGCCTTCATCAGTTTCATGTCCTCGGCATCCATGAAGGTGCCGTGCTCGATCGAATCGACGCCGCCCAGCACCGCGCGACGGATCGCCTCGGCGCCATGCGCGTGCGCGGCCACGGTGAAGCCGTAGTCGTGCGCAGCGGCGACCACGGCCTGGATTTCCTCCAGCGTCATCTGCGGGTTTTCGGAGCTGGAGCTTTCGTCCAGCACACCGCCGGAGGGCATGATCTTGATCAGGTCGGCGCCGTCCTTGTAGTGCTGGCGCACGGCCTTCCACGCGTCGGCGGGCGAGTTGATGATGCCATCCTTGGGACCGGGGTCGCCCTGCAGGTTCCAGCGGAAGCCATTGGTGGGGTCGGCGTGGCCGCCGGTGGTGCCGATGAACTTGCCGGCGCTGAAGATGTGCGGGCCGGGCACCAGGCCGGCGTTGATCGCGTTGCGCAGCGCGAGCGAGGCATTGTCGTCGTCGCCGAGGTTGCGCACCGTGGTGAAGCCGGCGAGCAGGGTGCGTTTGGCGTAGACGGTGCCGCGGATGGCGTGGTCGGCCGGATTGAGGCGGAACTTGTCGCTGTAGGTGCTCTTGCTGAACTGCATCGTCAGGTGCGTGTGCGAGTCGATCAGCCCCGGCATGCAGGTGGCATCGGCCAGCCGGGTGAAGCCCACCGTGCCGGCGGCCTGGCGGTACGGCGCGATGTCGACGGTGCCGGGATGGATCTCCTTGATGCGGCCGTCCTCCACTACCAGCGTGGTCTGGCCCAGCATCTTGCCGGCGGCCGGGTCGAGCAGGCGCGCGCATTCGATCACGCTGACGCGGTGGTCGCCGGCATCGGCGCGGGCCGGCGCGTCGGCGCCGGCAGCCAGAGGGAGACATGCCACGAGGGCGGCGAACAACAGGTGGCGAGTCGTGGTCATGGTGGTTCCCCCGGGTGACAGTGTGCTGATCCTACTCGGCGCCTTCGCGGCGCGCGGGCTCCTGTGTTGCAGCGTCGCCCTGGCGGCGGTCGATGCCGGTGCGCCGCTCGTGTTCCTGCTGCTCGGTATCCACGTGGCGCTGGTGCAGGTCGGATGCCGACGCGTCACCGGGCAGCGCCGCGGCCGGCTCGCGATCGCCGCCCGGCGTGATCTTCAGGATCGAGTGGCGCACCTCGCGCGACAGGATCACGCGGGCGTCGCGCACCAGATCCTCCAGCGCGCGGTCGTAGTCGAGCTTGCCGTTCTCGTCGGTCCATACCACCTTGCGTTCGCGCAATTTCTGGATGAAGCCGCGGAACAGCGCCTTGTCGAAGAACTCCGGTGCGGACAGCTCGTTGAGCAGGCCCAGTCGCTGCGCGGTGAGCGTGCAGGCGTTCTCCAGCTCGCCGCCGGTCAGCGTGTGCGGGCCATTCTTGGCCAGCGCCGCGATGGTGATGTAGTAGCGCTCGAACGCCTGGATCAGGCTGCGCGCGATCACCCGCAGCTGGAAGGCGCTGTCTTCCTGACCGGCGCTGCGTTCCAGCGAGCGGCCATGGTTGGTGGATTCGAGCAGGCCGCGGCGCACCAGGAAGTCGATCGTCGCCTTCAGCTGCTCCTTGAAGCCGTCCTCATCCCACGGCAGGAACAGTTCGCCCTGGATGAACGGATACACGATGCCGCCCAGGCGCAGGATCGCGTCACGCGACATGCGCCGGTTGTTGAGGAAGCAGCAGGCGACCCATGCCGCGCTGGCCATCAGGTGCAGCACGTTGTTGCGGAAATAGCTCAGCAGCACGGCCTTTTCGCCGCTGACGGTGAGCACGTCGCCCAGCGGGTGCTGCACCCGCTCGATCCAGCCCATCTGCTCGCCGTAGGCGATGATCGCGGCCGGGTTCATCGGAGTCAGCGTGACGCGGTCGGAGTACGGCAGTTCCTCCAGCAGCGCCTTGCCAAGGTCGAGCTGCATCAGCAGGTCGTTCTCGGCCATCGCGTGCTTGGGCGTGGCCAGCAGGGCCAGCGCCAGCAGGTTGATCGGATTGACGTCGGCGGCGCGGTTGATGTTGACCTGGATCTTCTCGGCCAGCTGGCTGACCACCGAATTGAGCCACTCGGGTTTCGCCTCCGGGTCGAGCCCGGCGCTGCGCCAGTCGCTGCTGGCGGCGTCGAGCAGCGGGGTCAGCTCGATCGGCTCGCCGAAGTTCAGCGCCACGTGGCCGTAGCGCTGGCGCAGCACCTTCAGGCCCTTGAGCAGGCCGAGCAGGGATTCCTTCTCCTTCGGCTTGCCGGAGAGCTCGCCGATGTAGCTGTTGCCCTCCATCAGTTTCTCGTAACCGATGTAGACCGGCTGGAACAGCACCGGCCGGCGCGGCGCGCGCAGGAAGGCGCGCACGGTCATCGACAGCAATCCGCCGCGCGGCGACAGCAGCCGCCCGGTACGCGAGCGGGTGCCCTCGGTGAAGTACTCGATCGGCACGCCGCGGTCGATCAGCTGCGCCATGTATTCCTTGAACACCACCGAGTACAGCGGGTTGCCGGTGAAGCTGCGGCGCATGAAGAACGCGCCGCCGCGGCGCAGGATCGGCCCGATCACCGGCAGGTTGAGGTTCACCCCCGCGGCAATGTGCGGCACCACCACGCCGGAGACGTGCAACTGGTAGCTCATCAACAGGTAGTCGGCGTGGCTGCGGTGGCTGGGCACGTAGACCACTTCGTAACCCGGCGCCACCGCGCGGACCTTGTCGAAGTGGTGCATCGCGATGCCGTCGTACAGTTTGTTCCAGAAACTGGACAGCACGAACGATGCCGAACGCACCACCGGATGCGAATAGTCGGCGGCGATCTCCAGCAGCATCTTGTGCGCCTTGCGCCAGGCCTTGGCGTGGCTGGTCTTCTCCTTGGCGGCATTGGCGGCGATCGCCGCACGCACCGGCTCGGCCGCGAGCACCGCGTCGACCACGGTGCGCCGGTGTGACAGGTCGGGCCCGATCACCGCGGCGCGGATGCGCCGGAAGTGGATGCGCAGCACCCGCGCGATCTTGCGCGCGAAGCGCTCCGGTCCGATCTCGCCGGATTCATCCAGCACGCTGCGCAGCGATACCGGCGCGGAGAAGTGCACCACCGTGTCGCGCCCGTTCAGCAGCAGCGCCAGCAGGCGGCCGAAGCGGCCGACCATCACCCAGTTTTCCGAGAACAGCACGCGGAACCAGCCGGTCTCACGGCTGGGTGCGCGGCCGACGTAGATCGCCACTGGCACGACCTGGACGTCCAGGTCGGGCACGCCCTCGAGCGAGCGCACCAGCTGGCGCAGCGGTTCCCCGGCGGCGCGCTTGCGGCTGCGCCCGAACAGCCAGCCGTCGCGGCGGGTCAGGGCGAACACGGAGCGGCGCCGGCGGGTGCCGGCCAGCGGCTGCATCGGGTTGGGCAGGCCGGCCTCGCGGCAGGCGCGCTGCAGGATCAGCGCGTCGGAGAAGCCGTCGCGCTCGATCACGTAGCACACCGGCACGCCCGGTTGCAGCAGCGCCGCCGGCTCGGCGGGGTCGCGGCGGATGCGCACCCAGGGCTGCAGCAACTGCCCGGCCAGGTTGAACCACCAAGGGGCGCGGCGACGTACGGTGGAGTCCACCATTGTGGTATTCGGCATCGGGCCATTCTACCCGGCCGCGTCGTCCAATCCGCGCCGATGGCGGTCGGCGGCGCCGCGGGGGCGGCCATCCGGACCGCTTGCCGGGGGTTCCTCGGCCCACGGCGGCAAGGGGTGTGGGCGAGCCTCGTGCCGCATCGCGGCGTGAAGGTCAAAGAAAACCCCGCGGGCCGAGGGCCTCACGGGGCAATCCGGCAGAGCCGGAAGGGAAATGGCCTTGCCCGCAAGGAATCCCCGGCAGGCGTTGGCGGAGCAAATGTTATCGGTTCGTCAAAGTTTAGGCAATACTTGCCGTTTGTCTTGCAGAGCCATGATTTTGTTGACGAATATTATTCAGAGCGCAACGCGTCGATCTTCTGTCGCCGGCGTTCCGCCGGTGGCGCGCTCCAGTCATTGTTGAACAGTGCCGGTTCCCATGACCCGTAGGTGGGGTTGGGCAGCACGAACCAGCGCCGGCCGATCCAGTCCATGTAGGGCGCCATGGCGCGGTGGCGACCGGCGGCATTGTTGGCCAGTACCGTCACGAAGTCGCCGATCTGGTCGCCGAACTGCATCAGCACGCGGTACTTGCGGCTGACCAGCTGGCGCCGGCAACCCTTCTCCGTGCCGATCTGCTCGCAGCCTTCGACGAAGGTGCCCAGGCCGAGGAAGGCCTCCGGCCCGGACACCGGCAGGCCGGCCTTGCGCAGGTTGGCCAGGGTGGCCTGGTCCAGATCCTTGGCGCGGTTGGAGATGTAGATGACGGCGATGCCATGCCGGGCGGCGAAGCGGGTGAACGCGACTGCGCCGGGCAGCGCGCGGGCGGCCTCCTCCTTGCACCAGGCGGCCCAATCGGCCTCGTTGTACTCGCCGCCGCTTTTTACCAGGCGCGCCTGGTAGGGCGAGTTGTCCAGCACGGTCTCGTCGATGTCCAGCACCACGGCCGGCTTGAGGCCGCGAAGCGGCGCGGCGCGGTCGTCCTTGGCCAGTGCATCCCAGCCTTGGTCCTGCAGGGCGGCCAGCAGGCCCGCTTCGGCATCGCGATAGGTCTGCAGGTAAATCAGGTCGTGCTCGATCGCGGTCTGGGTCCACGCCACGGCATTGAGGTTGTCGTTGGCGGCGACGGTCGCGGGCGCGGCAGGAGAGGAGACGACCTCGGGATGGCGGAGTGGGGTGGCCGCACAACCGGCCAGCAGGGCGAACGCGAGCAGGCTCGCGGGCAAACGGAGTGGCATGCGCAGATCCTTGGGGCGGGGCGACGTGGGCAGGCGCCCGAGTTTACGACAGCCACATGACGGTTTCGGCGGGGCTGGCAGCGGCCGCGGGCTGCTGACAGACTGCCTGCTCTCCCACTCTGGTTTCGTCTCGCATGGATTTCCCCAAGCCCGCCTTGCGCGATCCCTCGAACGTCATCAGCTATGCCAGCTACCTGCTGGTTGCGGTGGGCCTGCTGCTGGTCATCGACCTGCACCTGCTGCCGGCCCTGCTCGCTGGCCTGCTGGTGTTCGAGCTGGTGCAGTCGATGGCGCCGCTGCTCGGCCGGCGCATTTCCGGCGACCGCGCGCGACTGCTGGTGGTGGCCGTGCTGGGCGCCATCGTGGTCGGCCTGCTGCTGTTGCTGATCCTCGGCGCGATCAGCCTGTTCCGGCACGAGCTCGGCAACCCCGAGCTGCTCTGGCAGCAACAATTGATGCCGCTGGTGGAAAAGGCGCGCCAGCAATTGCCGCCGGCCCTGGTCAACAACCTGCCCGACAGCGTCGACGACCTGCGCGTGGGCGCGATCGAGCTGGCGCGCAAGCATGCCGGTGCCCTGCAATTGGCCGGCAAGGGTGCGGTGCGGGTTTTCGTGCACATCCTCATCGGCCTGGTGCTGGGCGCGATCGTGGCGCTCGGCCGCGCACGGCCGGCGCACCAGATCGGCCCGCTGGCGGCCGCACTGAGCCTGCGCTGCCTGCGGCTGGCGCAGGGGTTCCACAACATCGTGTTCGCGCAGATCAAGATCTCGCTGATCAACACCGTGTTCACCGCGATCTTCCTGCTCGGCGTGCTGCCGCTGCTCGGCGTCCACGTGCCGCTGGCCAAGACGCTGGTGGTGGCGACCTTCATCGTCGGCCTGCTGCCGGTGATCGGCAACCTCATTTCCAACACCGCCATCACCATCGCCGGGCTGTCGGTGTCGCTGAGCGTGGGCATCGCCGCGCTGGCGTTCCTGATCCTGATCCACAAGCTCGAATACTTCCTCAACGCCCGCATCGTCGGCACCCAGATCCATGCCCGTGCCTGGGAGTTGCTGTTGGCGATGCTGCTGATGGAAGCCGCCTTCGGCCTCCCGGGCGTCATCGCCGCACCGATCTACTACGCCTACCTGAAACTGGAACTGGAAGCGTGGGGGTTGGTGTGAGGGTGGTCGACGGATGAATCGAGCAGGACGGCGGACGGTCCGCTGCCGGTGCGCGCCGCTTCTTCGCCGAGCGCAAAGTTCCTGCTATCTTCGGGGATCAAGAGCCATTCGCCCACGGGCGCAACGGCCGTATGGGGCGGTCATTTCCAGGGGAGTTGAATACATGCGACACACGTTTTTTCAGGCGTTGCTTGGCGGTGCGCTGGCAGCGGCATTGAGTCTGGGGTCGGCTCACGCGGCCCAGCCGATTCCGGTGGAGGCGTTGGCCCGCTTGCCGGCACTGCAATCGGTATCGATGAGTCCGGATGGCAAGCATCTGGTCGGGCTGATTCCCTCGCCCAACGACAAGGACGATACGGCGCTGGCCACGTGGGATACGGACGCGCTGTCCGCCGGCCCCAAGGTGGTGACCCCGTCGGGCGACCACATGAAGTTCATTGCCGCCTATGCCCTGAAGGCGAACAAGCTGCTGGCGATCGCCCGGCAGGAATGGACCGGCCACCTCGGCGGTTGCGGCGAGGGCAAGGACACCGGTGCCACCAAGACGTTCGTCGTCAAGACCTATCTGGCCGATGCCGACCAGAAGAATTTCGGCGAAGCCTTTGCCAATGACACACGCAGGGTCGGCGTCAGCAAGGACACCGAGCGCTGCCTGGAGATCGCCGGCACGTCGGATCTGGTGAACATGCTGCCGCTGGATCCGGATCGCGTCATCATCAGCCAGTTGAGCCAGGTCACCTGGACCTCGAACTACTACCTCTACAACCTGAAAACCAAGGAGCGCGAACTGCTGTTCAAGGGCGGCAATCGCGCCCGGCCTTCGCTCTTCGACTCCCGCACCGGCAAGGTGCTGGCCAAATCCGAGATCGAGCCCGTCGGCGGCGATTACGAACAGCGCGTGCTGCTGCTCAATGCCAAGACCGGCCAGTTCGAGTTGCAGCCTGCGCTGACCACCAAGCTCTCCCAGCGTTACACCGTAACGGTGGAGGGCCTCGACGACGCGACCGGCAAGTTCTACATCCTGACCGACCAGTTTTCCGACAAGCTGCAGGTGCGCATGTATGACCCGGCGACGCAGAAGTACGACCCGGAACCGGCCCTTGCCGACAAGAACTATTCCATCGGGGGCCTGCTTTTCAGCACGCGGGCCAGCAACTTCAACCAGATCGTGGGCTTCGTCGTCGATGGGCCGTATCGCCAGGTCGTCTACATCGACCCGGAATTGAAAGCCATCCAGGACTCGATCAAGCAGGCCTTCCCCGGCCAGCAGGTAAACATCGCCAGCTACACCGACGATCTGGCCAAGGTGCTGTTCACCACGCAGAGCGCCAGCAATCCGCCGGCCTACCATCTGCTGCTGGGCAAGAAGCAGGTGGCCAACCTCGGCAGCACGCGCCCGTGGATCAGCAACGACATGACCGGCGAGGAAAGCTGGGTGACCTACAAGGCGCGCGACGGGCGCGAGATTCCCGCGATCCTCGACCTGCCTGCCGGCTGGAAGCAGGGCGATGCGCCGGCGAAGGCGATCATCATGCCGCACGGCGGTCCATGGGCGCGGGATTACACGGGTTGGGACGCGTCGGGCTGGGTGCCGATGCTCACCTCGCGCGGCTATGCCGTGCTGCGTCCGCAGTACCGCGGCTCGGAAGGTCTCGGTCGCGAGCTCTGGATGGCCGGCGACAAGCAGTGGGGCCTGAAGATGTCCGACGATCTCGACGACGGCGCTGCGTGGCTTGTCTCGCAGGGTGTTGCCGCCAAGAACCAGATCGCGATCTTCGGGTACTCGTACGGCGGGTTCGCGGCCGTGGCCGCCACCGTGCGTTCGCCGTCGCCGTACCAATGCGCCATTGCCGGCGCGCCGGTGGCCAATCTCGGTCGGCTGGGCACATCCTGGAGCGACAACCGCCTGCAGCGCATCCTGCAGGGCCAGACCGTGAAGGGCATGGACCCCATGGAGAATGCGGACAAGGCGCACCTGCCCATCATGCTGTTCGACGGCGACCGTGATGTGCGGACTCCGCCGGCGATCCACGCCCATCCGTTCTACGAGGCCGTCAAGAACCGCGTGCCGGCCCAGTTCCACTGGATTCCGAACATGCCGCACAGCATGCCCTGGTATCCGAGCCAGCAGCGGCAGACCCTCAACTTGATCCTGGATTTCCTGGGCAAGAATTGCGGGCAGATTTCAGGCTAGCCGAACGTTTTTGCCTGCCGGTTGAGGCGGTTGCACAGTCTCCCCCCACCGGCTACATTCGCTTAACCGCAAAATAATGCGGTTACAACAACTGGTCGATTTAGGGGAGTGCTATTTCATGAACAAGTTTGTCCAACGAGGGCTTCAACGCTTGCCGCTGGCGATCGCGGTCGTTGCAGCGTTGCAAGTCACGCCTGTGTTCGCACAGGACCAGGCGCCGGCAACCGACAGTGCCAGCCAGTCGACCAGCCAGCAGGCTGACACGACCAAGCAGCAGGACCAGAACAAGAAGGCCAAGGAGCTGGAGACGGTGACCGTCACGGGCACCCTGCTGAAGCGGCCGGAATACCAGACCACCTCGCCAGTGCAGGTGATCGACGTCCAGAACAACATCGCCAGCGGTCAGTTCGACACCGCCGACTTCCTGCAGACGACCACCGCTGCCGCGGGCTCCACGCAGATCAATGGCCAGTTCGGCGGCTACATCGTCGAAGGCGGCACCGGCATCCAGACCGTCAACCTGCGTGGTCTGGGCGCCAACCGCACCCTCGTCCTGCTCGACGGTCAGCGCCCGGGTCCGGCCGGCACGCGCGGCCAGACCGGCGCGGGCTTCGACCTCAACGTGATTCCGCAGGTCATCCTGTCGAACATCGAAGTGGTCAAGGACGGTTCTTCGTCGCTGTACGGTTCCGATGCCGTTTCCGGCGTCGTCAACCTGATCACCAAGAAGCGCATGGATCGTCCCGAAATGACTTTCGCCGCCAGCATGCCTCAGCATGGCGGCGGCGAGCAGTACACCTTGTCGTTCGGCACCGGCTGGAACTTCGACAAGGGCAGCGTCGTGCTGGCGGCACAGCTCGATCGGCTCAACGCGATCGAGCTGGGTGACCGCGACTTCCTCAAGTGCAGCCAGGATCGTGTCTGGGGTACCGACGGCCAGCGCATCGACCGCGAGGATCACTCCGTCATCGGAGGCACCAGCCTCGGCGGTTGCAACAACCTGTACGCCAACAGCATCATCAACTACTTCAATCCCGGCATTCGCTACGTGCCGTCCGTGGACGGCAGCACCGTCGGACCGTTCCCCGGTTACCACCCACGGCCGAACCCGTCCAAGAGCTACGGCAACTCGCCGCAGGCGTACTACGAGGATCAGCTCAACTTCCCGTTCGTGGGTGATGCGTACGCCATCAACCAGCGTCAGCGCGCCAGTGTCTATGCGGCCACGAATTTCAGCTTCGGCGAGGTGAACTGGAGCACCCAGTGGCTGGCAAACCGTCGTGAAACCAAGACGCACGGCTACCGCCAGTTCTTCCCGATCGTCTACAACCCGACGGACGACAATTACTACGAGCCCATCATGCCGTTCCCCTCGAATGGCAAGGAGACCGTGGATTATTTCTACGGCACCACCAAGCTGGAAGGCCTGTTCGCCTCCACCGACAGCTGGTCGTGGGAAGTCGATGCCGGCTACAGCCGCTCCAGCGGCGATTACAGCCAGCTCGCGATCGATGCGCGCAAGAGCGGTGACCTGGGCGACGCGGCCAACGAGCTCGACACGCCGCTGGTCGACTACTTCGATCCGGGCATCCTGAACGGCGACAAGATGAGCCAGCTCGTCAACGCCGTCGGCATGAACATCAAGGGCAACACCCTATACACCCAGGCAACCGCCAAGGCGCTGGCCACCGGCAACCTGTTCACCCTGCCGGCGGGCGACGTGGGTGCGGCGTTCGGCCTCGAGTATCGCCATTACTCGATCGACGACCAGCCTTCCGAAGCCTCCAAGAACGGCTGGCTGTGGGGCTCCAGCTCGGCGCAGGTCACGCGCGGACAGGATCACGTCACCGAGGCGTTCTCGGAAATCGACGTGCCGTTGCTGAAGGGCCTGCCGGCAGTCGAGTCGCTGTCGGCCAACTTCTCGGGTCGCGCGTTCAAGTACGGCAGCATCCCGGGCACCGACAACGTGTGGAAGACCGGCCTGAACTGGCAGATCACCCCGACCTTCCGTCTGCGCGGCACGCTGGGCACGTCGTATCGCGCCCCGGGCCTCTACGAGCTCTACCTCGGCAACCAGACCGGGTTCCTGGGCCAGCTCGGCATCGATCCCTGCATTCTGTGGGGTGACAGCAGCAACGATCGCCTCCGTGCCAATTGTGCCGCGGCGGGCATCCCGGCCAACTATCCCGGCGGCGGTGCTTCCGCGACGATCTATTCGGGTGGCGGTGCGGGCTTCCTGAAGCCGGAAACCTCGCGTGCGAAGTCGGCCGGTTTCGTCTGGCAGCCGACCTTCGCCAACCTGAACGTGGCGCTGGACTATTTCGATTACAACGTCCAGGGCGAGATCTCGCAGCTCGACGCCGGCGACATCGTACTCGGCTGCTACGGCTCCACCGTGTATCCCAACTCGTTCTGCAACCAGCTCGTGCGCAACCCGCCGAACGCAGCTGCCGATCCGAACCGGATCACCGAGATCTACAGCGTCTACGTCAACATCAACCGCGAACGGACCCGCGGTTACGACCTGCAGATGAACTACAGCAACGACTTCTCGTTCGGCAAGCTGACGGCGGAAGGGCAGATCACCTACACGATGTCCGACATCTACCAGCTGTTCGACTCGGCTGCGGCCAGCGGCCTGAGCTCGTCGGAGCAGGTGGGTTACATCGGGCGTCCGAAGACGGTGGCTCGCAGCGTCATCAGCCTGGAGCGGGGCGACTGGACCTATACGTGGAACGGCCAGTACGTCAGCACCACCCGCAACAAGGACCTCAGCAACATCTATACCTACCTGGGGTACAAGGGCGCGGCTCGGGACATCGAGGCAAGCTGGCAGCTCATCCACAACGTGTCGGTCGGTTATGAGCGCGGTCATTGGGGTGTGCTGGTCGGTATCCGCAACGTGTTCGATACCGAGCCGGATCTGATCTCGCCGAGCGCGGGTACCACGGTGGGCAATGCACCGCTGTATGCCTCGCAGTACGACTGGTACGGCCGTACGTTCTTTGCGCGTCTGAACTACAAGTTCTGATCGCAAAGGCGTTGGTGCAGGACGAAAAGAGGCGACCTTCGGGTCGCCTCTTTTTTTGTAGTGATGCCGGTGCGCCGTCGCGGCGGTTGGCGAACTACCCGCCGGCCAGCATCGCCTGGATCTTGGCCATGTGCGACTCGGCGGTTTCGCGGGTCACTTCCTTGTCCGCTTCGGGGTCCTTGCCCTGCCAGTGCAGGTCGGTTTGCGGCAGCTCATGCAGGAAACGACTGGGCTGGTTGCGGTGGATCTCGCCGTAGCGCCTGGTCTGCGCGGACCAGGACAGGGTCAGCAGTTCCTTGGCGCGGGTGATGCCGACGTACATCAGGCGGCGTTCCTCGTCGATGCGGCCTTCGTCCAGCGCGCCCTCGTGCGGCAGCGTGCCGTCTTCGCAGCCGACGATGAAGACGAAGCGGAACTCCAGGCCCTTGGCGGCGTGCAGCGTCATCATGCGCACCGCGTTGCCCGGCTCGTCGCGGTCGGCGTGGCTGAGCAGGGCCAGTTGGGCGGCAAGGTCGCCGGCGCTGTTGCCTTTCTGCATCGCGCGGAACCAGTCGGCGAGTTCCTTCAGGTTGCCCAGCTTGCGTTCGCGCACGCTGGCGTCGGGCGTGGCGGCGGCAATCTGTGCGGCGTAGCCGGTGCGCTTGAGGATGCGTTCGACCAGGTCGGCGGCGCTTTCGTGCAACGAGGCGCTGCGCAGTTCATCGAGCAGGTCGGAAAAGCCCGCCAGCGCGGCGGCCGGTCGCGGCGTGAGCTGGCGCAGCACGCCGTCGCTGCGGGTGGCATCGAGCAGCGAGCAGTGGCGCGACTGCGCGATCTGGCCGAGCTTCTCCAGCGTGGTGGAGCCGATCTCGCGTTTGGGCACGTTCACCACGCGCAGGAAGGCGGCGTCGTCGCTGGGGTTGGTCAGCAGGCGCAGGTAGCACAGGATGTCCTTCACCTCGGCGCGGTCGAGGAAGGACAGCGCGCCGGTGAGGTGGTAGGGGATGCGCGCCAGCCGCAGCGCCTTCTCCAGCGGGCGCGCCTGGAAGTTGCCGCGGTACAGGATCGCCATGTCGTCCCAGCGTGCCTTGTGCTTCTCCGCCAGCGTGGTGGCGATCGCGGCGACGCGCTCGGCCTCGTGCTCGGCCTCCTTGCATTCCAGCACGCGGATCGGTGCGCCTTCCGGATGCTCGCTCCACAGCTTCTTTTCGTGGCTGTGCGGGTTGTGCGCGATCAGCGCGTTGGCTGCGCGCAGGATGCGCTTGCCGCAGCGGTAGTTCTGTTCCAGCTTGATCACGCGCAGGTTCGGCCAGTCGCGGCCGAGCTGGTCGATGTTCTCCGGGTTGGCGCCGCGCCAGGCGTAGATCGACTGGTCGTCGTCGCCCACGCAGGTGATTCCGCCGCGCTCGCCGGTGAGCGCTTTCAGCAGGCGGTACTGCGCATCGTTGGTGTCCTGGTACTCGTCCACCAGCAGGTAGCGCAGGCGCTCGCGCCAGGCGTCGCGGCATTCGCCATCCGATTCCAGGATGCGCAGCGGCAGCCGGATCAGGTCGTCGAAATCCACCGCGTTGAACGCGGCCAGGCGCGCCTGGTACAGCTCGTAGATGGTCGCCGCCTCCAGCTCGCGCGGGCTGCGCGCGGCGGCCAGCGCTTCCTGCGGCGACAGCCCGCCGTTCTTCGCGCGGCTGAGCAGGTTGCGCAGGCCGAACAGCACGTCGGGCTTGGCGCCTTTGGGCGCCAGCTCCTTGACGATGCCGCCGCTGTCGTCCGCGTCCAGCACCGAGAAACCGCGGCGCAACCCGGCGCGCGCGTGCTCGATCTGCAGGAACTTCAGCCCCAGCGCGTGGAATGTGCTCACCGTGAGCGCGGCCGCATCCTCGCTCGACACCAGCTTGGCCACGCGCTCGCGCATCTCGCGCGCGGCCTTGTTGGTGAAGGTGATCGCGGCGATTCTCGACGGGTCGAGTCTGCGGCGCTGGATCAGATACGCGATCTTCTGCGTGATCACGCTGGTCTTGCCGGAGCCGGCGCCGGCCAGCACCAGCAGTGGCCCCTCGCAATGTTCGACGGCGGCCAGTTGTTGTGGGTTGAGCATGGATCGTTGCGAGGGTGGGACAGCGCCCGATGGTAACAGAGCGGCCGTGGGGCATAATCGAGCGAACCCACCGATGGGGAGCTGCATGACAGCCCAGCAAGTCGAGCAATGCGACGTGGCGGTGATCGGTGCCGGCCCCGGCGGCAGCACCGCAGCGGCGCTGCTGGCGCGTCGCGGCTACCGGGTGATCGTGCTGGAAAAGGCGCGCCACCCGCGCTTCCACATCGGCGAATCGCTGCTGCCGATGAATCTGCCGGTGTTCGAGCGGCTCGGCGTGCTGGACAAGGTGCACGCGATGGGCGTGTTCAAGGCCGGCGCGGACTTCGAGGCGGACAACGAGCGCGGCTACAACGTGTTCTCGTTCGGTCGCGCACTCGGCGACAGCCCGCCGCACAGCTACCAGGTGTGGCGGCAGGATTTCGACCAGATGCTCTGCGAGCACGCGCGCGAATGCGGCGCCGACGTGCGCGAAGGGCAGCAGGTGGTGGCAGTCGAGCAGCGCGGCCCGCGCCAGACGCGGATCGAGGTGCATGCCGACGACGGCGCGGAGCACGCGATCGAGGCGCGTTACCTGGTCGACGCCAGTGGCCGCGATGCCTTCCTCTCGACGAAGCACAAGCTCAAGCGCAGGAATCGCCAGCACCAGAGCGCGGCGCTGTTCAGCCGATTCCGCCATGCCGCGCGCCGCAGTGGCGAAGACGCGGGCAACGTCAGCATCTACCGCTTCGAGCACGGCTGGATGTGGATGATCCCGTTGCCCGACGACAGCATGAGCGTGGGCGCGGTGTGCTGGCCCGATTACCTCAAGCAAAGGCACGGCGACACGCGCGCCTTCCTGCTCGACACGCTGCGGCAGAACGCGGCGCTGTGGGAACGCCTGCAGGGTGCCGAGCTGATCGACGAGGTGCGTGTGGCCGGCAACTATTCCTACGACTCGCGCGAGATGGCCGGCCCCGGCTGGATCCTGGTCGGCGACGCGTTCGCCTTCCTCGACCCGGTGTTTTCCTCCGGCGTGTTTCTGGCGATGGACGCGGCCGAGCGTGCGGTGGACGTGATCGACGGCGCGCTGCGCGAACCGGAGCGCGAGGCGGCGCTGCAGCGGGCGCTGGAGAAGCGCCTGCGCATGGGCATGGCGCGCTTCGCGTTCTTCATCCACCGCTTCAACGAGCCGGTGATGCGGCGCATGTTCGCTGCGCCGCGCAATGGCTGGCAGCTGGAGCAGGGCGTGATCTCGATGCTGGCCGGCGACCTCTACGACCCGCCGCGCGTGCTGCGGCGGCTGCGCCTGTTCAAGCTGGTCTACGCGATCATGGTGCTGCGCCATCCGCGTCAGTGGTGGCGCGGCCATCGCCATCGGCTCGCGCAGGCGCGCGCGGAGTGAGTGCGCAGCCTACAATGACGCGTTTCCGCTGACCGATCGCCGCGCCGACGCCCCATGGCCAAGCTCTATTTCTATTACTCGGCGATGAACGCCGGCAAGACCACCACGCTGCTGCAGAGCGCGTACAACTATCACGAACGCGGCATGCGCACGCTGATCCTCACGCCGGCGCTGGACAACCGCTTCGGCGAGGGCGTGGTCGCTTCGCGCATCGGGCTGAAGGCGAATGCGCGACGCTTCGCCGGCGACGAGGATCTGTTCGCCCTGGTCGAGGCCGACATCGCCGCACGCGGACCGCTGCATTGCGTGTTCGTCGACGAGGCGCAGTTTCTCGGCAAGGCGCAGGTATGGCAGATCAGCGATGTCGTCGATCGACTCCATATTCCCGTGCTGGCCTATGGTCTGCGCACGGACTTCCGCGGCGAGTTGTTCGAGGGTAGCCGCCACCTGCTGGCCTGGGCCGACGAGCTGCAGGAGATCAAGACGATCTGCCACACCGGGCGCAAGGCCACCATGGTGGTGCGCGTGGACGAGCACGGCCGTGCCGTCACCGAGGGTCCGCAGGTCGAGATCGGCGGCAACGAGCGCTATGTTTCGGTGAGTCGCGCCGAGTTCAAGAAGATCAGCGAAGGCCGCGGTCGCATCGAGCTGCAACAGACGGTGCTGCCGCTGGACGACGAGCGCTGAACCCCGCCATCGCAAGGATGACCATGAGCCACCAGTTCCCCATTCCCGCCTGGCAACGCCCGCACTGGCAGCCGAGCGAAGAAACGATCGTGCTGCAGTTCTACGTGTTCGGAAAATTCGAGGCCGTGCGCGTGCCCTCGCAGGATTACGGCAGCCCCGGCCTGCCGGCGGGCCTCGCCGCGACCAATCATCGCCACGCCGATCTGCGCGGCTGGGACGGCTACCCGCTGAAGGGGGCGATGGGGCGCATGTACAAGGCCGATGCGCCGCAGGCGTTCCAGCGCGCGTTCGATGCACCGGAGGTGATGGTGGTGCGCGGCGCGCTGGCGGACAGCCCGGCCACCGGCTACCTGCGTGACACCCTGGGCGTGCTGGCGGGCATGCTCGACATCGGCGGCGTGGCGGTGCTCGATCCGCAGATACTCAGCCTGCTCGACGCCGATGCCTGGCGCCGCCACTACCTGATCCGTGATGGCGCGCCGATCCGGAACCACCTGCTGATCCTGTGCGACGGCGACACCGCGCCGGGACGCTCGTGGATACGAACGCGCGGCATGCGCAAGTTCGGTCGCCCCGACATCAGCATCCGCGACGTGCCCGACGCCGCCGTCGATCGCGCCGGCGCGTTGTGCGAACAGATGGCCGAATTGCAGGCGCTGGGCGCGCATTTCGCCGATGGCCAGGCGCTCCAGGGCGAGGGCATCCCCGCCGGCATGGTCGCGAGACTCGGCGGCGGCATGGATGAGCCGCCCTTCAACAACAGCTGGGTCGAGTTTCGCTGGGCCTGACCGGCCGCGTGCCGGTCAGCCCGTCTCGTGGCGGGGCGCGGACTGGTTGCAGGGGCGCACAAACGGCGAGGCCGGCACCTGGGTGCCGGCCTCGCATCATCGCAGTACGCGCGGGATCGCGCGGACGGGCTCAGCCCACCGTGATGAAGCGCTGCGCGTCGTCCATGAACGCCTTCTCGCCGAAGCCGCCTTCGTGCGAACCGAACGGCATCTGCGCGCGCAGCTTCCACGTCGCCGGCACGTTCCATTCCTGGCGGGTCGCCTCATCCGTGACCGGGTTGTAGTGCTGCAGGCTGGCGCCCACGCCGGCCTCGGTCAGCGCCAGCCACACGGCGAACTGGGCCATGCCGCTGCTCTGTTCGGACCACACCGGGAAGTTGTCCGCGTACAGGGCGAACTGTTCCTGCAGGCCTTTCACCACCGACTGGTCCTCATAGAACAGCACGGTGCCGATGCCGGCGGCGAAGCTGTCCAGCTTGGCGGCGGTGTTGGCGAACGCCTCGGCCGGCACGATCTTCTTCAGCTCCTGCTTGGTCAGCTCCCAGAACTGCTCGCTCTGCTCGCCGAACAGAATCACCGCGCGCGAACTTTGCGAGTTGAACGACGACGGCGTGTGCTTGATCGCGTCCTTGACCAGGCTGGTGAGGGCGTCCTTGTCCAGCGCCACGTTGCGACCCAGCGCGTACTGGGTGCGGCGCTTCTTGAGCGATTCGATGATGGTGCTGTTCATGGAGGTTCCTCCGAAAGACGTGGGATCTATACGCTTTTTGGAAACAGTGGAAGTCCAGCGACTTTCACGGTTCCTGCGTTACAGGTGGCTATCTTAGAAGCTGAACCCAGGTTGGGTAGCCGGCAAATCGTGACAACTCTGTTTCCAAAAGGAAACAATGACGATGCTTGCCATCGTGGGCCGTACCGGAAAATCGGGGGCGTGCCGCTTTGCCCGCGCCTTCAGCGCTGGCAGTGCGGGCACCAGAAGGTGGAGCGCTGGCCCAGCACGGCCTGCCGGATGGCGCTGCTGCAGACCCGGCAAGGTTCGCCGGCGCGGCCGTAGACCATCAGCTCGCGGAAGAAATAGCCCGGTGCGCCGTCGGGGTTGAGGAAGTCGCGCAAGGTGGTGCCGCCGCGCTCGATCGCCCATGCCAGCAGGTGCTTCACTTCGGCGGCCAGTCGTTCGTAGCGCGCCCGCGACACGCCGCCGGCGGCGCGGCGCGGATCGATGCCGGCGCGGAACAGCGCCTCGCTGGCGTAGATGTTGCCCACCCCGACGACGACGGCGTTGTCCATCAGGAACAGCTTCACCGCCGCCGTGCGTCCGCGCGAGCGACGCCACAGCAGCTCGCCGTCGAAGGCGTCGGTCAGCGGTTCGGGGCCGAGATGGGCCAGCAGCTCGTGCGTGGTGCCCGGCGGTTGCCACAGCAGGCAGCCGAAGCGGCGAGGGTCGGTGAAGCGCAGGACGCGCGATGCCTGCGCGGCGCTGCGTTCCAGCGCGATGTCGACATGATCGTGCTTGCCCACCGGCGCGTCGGGCGGCAGCACACGCAGCACGCCGCTCATGCCCAGATGCAGCAGCGCGCTGCCGGCGGCGGTGTGCAGCAACAGGTATTTCGCGCGGCGTTCCACCGCGTCGATGCGCTGGCCGGGCAGCAGCTCGCCGATCTCGGGCGGGATCGGCCAGCGCAGATCGGGACGGCGCAGGAGCACGCCGCTGACGCGACGGCCGATCAGGTACGGCGCGATGCCGCGGCGGGTGGTTTCGACTTCCGGCAGTTCGGGCACGACAGTTCGACGCTCAGTGCAGTTCGGTGGTGCGGATTTCCGGCGAGCGCGGCATGTAGCGCGCGGACACCAGCGCCACGCGCTCGCCGACGCGCACATAGCGTTGCGGCCCGGTCACCGCATTGATGCCGAAGGCCAATGTCTGGCCGTCCAGAGTCAGCACCGCATGCGGCGGCGCCAGGCCGATCTTCGCCAGCTCGAAATCGGCCAGCGGACGCCAGTTCAGCGCGCGCGCGGCGGCGATGTCGGCCAGGTCGCGCAGGCGGTCGTCGTCGGCCACCCGGCGCGCCGTGCCGTCGGTACGCCACCAGTGGCCGTCGCCACGCTTCTCGTAATGCAACGTGGCGGCGCCGGGCAGGGCGAGGCTGATGTGGTTGATCACGGACGGATCGAGCGTGGTCAGCTCACCGTTCGCGCGGCTCGCGTCGTGTTGCCATTGCCACAGCGCCAGTCCGAGCAGCATGGCCACGGCGGCGAGCAGCAACCATCGTTGCCGGGCGGCGCGCTTCATCATTCAGCGCCGCCGCCGGCGCCACACGATGACGCCGCCGATGACCAGCAGCAGCAGCGGCAGGCCGAACAGGAAGCCGAAGCTCAGCACGTTCAACTCGCCCTGCGAGATTTCCAGCAGACGGTCCGGCGCGCCGCGCGGCGGCACGTCGACCAGCTTGTCGTCGCCCAGCAGCCAGTTGAACACCCGCTCGCCCAGCGCACGGTTGCCGCCGTTGCCGAGATAGGTGTTGGAGAGGAAATCCCCATCGCCGATCACCACCGCGCGCTGTTCGCTCTTGTCCGGGCTGGGCGACAGCCGGCTCAACGCGAAACCGAAATCCAGCGGGCCTTTCAGCTCGCCTGCATCGGCGTCGAAGCGGATGTCGGAGCTTCTCGTGTTGTCGATCGGCTGGAACTCGGTCCAGCTCTGCGGACTGGAACGCAGGAAGGCGTGCGTCGCCCAGCCCGTGCGCGCCACCTCGGCCAGCGCCGACGCCTGCGGGAACAGCGTGGCGAGCTGGAAGCCGCGGGTGATCGCCTGCGGCGGGTAGCTGCCCAGCGCGAGCATGCGCGGATCGTGCAGGCCCAGCGCCGAACCGGAACCGTCGACCAGCACGCCCGGCAACACGCGCACGCCCAGCACGTCGGCCAGCGGCTTGAGGCCGAGTTCGCCGTTGGCCGGCTCGGTGAGCCACAGCAGATTGCCGCCGGCCTGCACGTAGTCGACCAGGGCCTGCACCGCGCCCGGCGCGAGCGATACCGTGGGGCTGGCCAGCACCACCAGGTCGGTGTGTTCGGGCACCGCGTTGACCTGCGAGAAGTTGAGCGGCACCGCGCGCATGCCGCGGCTTTCCAGCTGCGCCATGAAGGTGCCCATGTCGGCATTCGCCTGGCCGTCGGCGCGCCGCTCGTCGTCGCCGGTGACGAAGGCGACGATGCGGTCGTTGCCGCGCTGCAGCCGCTCCAGCGCGTTGGTCAGGCTGCGCTCGGACAACTCGTCCAGGCGTTGCTCGTGGTCTCGGTAATGCAGGATCAGCGCGCCGTCGACGGTGATCCCCAGCTCGCGCATCCGGGCCGGGTCCAGTTGCGGGTCGACGAAGCGCAGGCTGATGTCGCGCTTCACCATCTGGTAGCGCTGCAGGAAGCCGGCAATAGTCTGGCGCAGGTCGCCCTGCGGGCTGGCGTAGCTGACGATGTCCACCGGCCCGTCGAGTTTCGCCAGCACCGCGCGGCTTTCCGGCGACAGGCTGATGCGACCGTTCGCGGTCCAGTCGGCTACGTAGACGTGGCGCGTGCCGAGATAACCGATCGCGGCGCAGCCCAGCAGCAACAGCAGCGCGAACAACCAGCCGTCCAGACGTCTGAATACGCTGCGCATCAGCCGCGCTCCCGCTCGGTGGAGAGGTGGCGCGTGGCCAGCGCCAGCGAGAGGCTGGTCAGCAGCGCGAACCACAGGATGTCGGCGCTGGAGACCAGGCCGCGCAGCAGCGGTTGCACGTGCGTGCTCATCGCCAGCCAGTTGATCGCGCCGCCGTCGATGCCGGCCATCTGCGCGCCCAGGTTCACGCTCCACAGCGCCAGTCCCAGGATCAGCGCGGCGGCCGCGGCGATGGCCGGGTGGCTGGCGAAACTGGAACAGGCCAGCCCCAGCGCCGCCAGCGCGGCCAGCATCAACGCCAGGCCGATGGCGGCGGCGGCGAGTTTGCCCCAGTCCAGATCGGTGGCGTGTGCCAGCGTCAGCGGCATGGCCAGGGTCAGCGCCAACCACGGCAGCAACCAGCCGAGCAGCGCAAGGTACTTGCCAAGCACGATGCGCGACGCCGGCACGCCGGCGGCAAACAGCAGCGGCAGCGTGCCGTTGCGGCGTTCACCGGCGATCGCCGACATGGTCAGCAGCGGCACCACCAGGAACGCGAGTTGCGCGAGTTGCCCCAGCAGCGGTACCGCCACCAGATCGGTGAAGCCGGGGCCGTCGGGCAGGGCGGCGCGCTGAACCTGGCCGGCCAGGAAACTGCCCAGCAGTACGGTGAAGTTCCAGCCCAGCCAGGCCAGGGTCAGCGCTGCGAGTAGCCAGCCCAGCGGACGCACCAGCAGGCGACGCCATTCCAGGCGAGTCACCGCCCACGTGCTCATGCGGCCTGCGCCGGGCGCGGGTTCATCGCGATCTCGAAGAAGCGCCGTTCCAGCGCCGCATGATCGCCGGCCTCGACCGTGCCTTCGTGCTGCAACGCGCCCTCGTGCAGGATCGCCACGCGATCGCA
Source organism: Rhodanobacter sp. UC4438_H5 (assembly GCF_052978405.1). Lineage (NCBI taxonomy): Bacteria > Pseudomonadati > Pseudomonadota > Gammaproteobacteria > Lysobacterales > Rhodanobacteraceae > Rhodanobacter > Rhodanobacter sp. UC4438_H5. The sequence continues at coordinate 2,695,205 of NZ_CM129672.1, read as the reverse complement.
CACCGCGGTGACTTCGGCCAGCACATGCGTGGACAGGATCACCGCGGTGCCGGCGGCGGCCTGCTCGCGGATGAGGCTGCGCAGCGCGGCCACCTGCACCGGGTCGAGTGCGTTCGCCGGTTCGTCCAGCACCAGCAGCGCTGGGCGGTGCACCAGCGCGCAGGCCAGCCCCAGCCGCTGGCGCTGGCCCTGCGACAGCACACCGGCCAGGCGCCGCGCCAGCGGTTGCAGTTCCAGCCGCTCGATGATCGCGCTGCGGGCCGCGCGCAGGGCGGCGCCATTCAGGCCGCGGATGCGGGCGTGCGCGTCCAGGTGTTCGGTCACGGTCAGTTCCGGCCACAGCGGCGCGCGTTCGGGCAGCCAGCCGATGCATGTGCGAGCCAGCTCCGGGTGTTCCAGGAAGTCCTCGCCGTTCAGCTTGATGACGCCGCGGTCCGGGCGCAGCGCCCCGGCGATCATCGACAAGGTGGTCGATTTGCCGGCGCCGTTGACGCCGAGCAGGCCCAGCACCTGGCCGCGCGGCAGGCTCAGGCTGAGATCGCGCACGGCAACGCGACCGGCGCGGCGGCGTGCGACGTGATCCAGCTGCAGGGCGGGCGGCGGGTCGGGGGGGATGATCGTGGTCATTGCCTGATTGTCACGGCGCCCCCATGGTTAGACAACAGGCGATCGTGCGCGCTGCCAACCAACGCCGGTTTCACTTCCGCCTCTTGACAGGCTGTTACCATCATGACCCGGCCATGCTGGTGGGTATGGCATTCCCCGAATTAGACTCCACCCCGTCCCCCCGTTCCATCCCCATTCGGTAACTTTCATGCTTGACGCGGTACTCGATTTCCTCAACCACGGCCTCGCCAACGCGAGCTGGGGCCAGATCGCCATCTACATGCTGGTGGTGACCCAGCTCACCATCTTCACGGTGACGCTGTACCTGCATCGCAGCCAGACCCATCGCGGCGTGGATTTCCACCCCGTGCTGGCGCACTTCTTCCGTTTCTGGGGCTGGCTCACCACCGGCATGGTCACCCGCGAATGGGTGGCGGTGCATCGCAAGCACCACGCCAAGGTGGAGACTGCGGAGGACCCGCACAGCCCGATGATCTACGGCATCCGCAAGGTGTTCTGGGATGGCGTGTCGCTCTACCGCGACGCCTGCGAGAACAAGCAGGACATGGCGCAGTACGGTCGCGGCACGCCCGACGACTGGATCGAGCACAAGCTCTACGGCGCGCATCCCTACTGGGGCCCGACCCTGATGTTGTTCATCAGCGTGGCCTTGTTCGGCGTGATCGGCGCGGCGCTGTGGGCGCTGCAGATGGTGTGGATCCCGTTCTGGGCCGCCGGCTTCGTCAACGGCATCGGCCACTGGGCCGGCTACCGCAACTTCGAGAGCGCCGACACCGCGCGCAACCTGATTCCGTGGGGTTTCTGGATCGGCGGTGAAGAGCTGCACAACAACCACCACGCCTTCCCCAGCTCGGCCAAGTTCGCCCTGCGCAAGTGGGAGTTCGATATCGGCTGGGCGGCGATCTGCGGCCTGCGTGCCGTGGGCCTGGCCAAGGTGTTGCGCGTGGCGCCCTCGCTGGACGTGCGCCCGAACGTGCGCCTGCCCGACGCCGACACGCTCAAGGCGGTGCTCACCCATCGCTTCCAGGCGATGACCGACTATTACCGCGGCGTGATCGTGCCGACTCTGCGCGACGAGGCGCAGCACGCCGGCGAGAACATCAGGGCGATCCCGCGCCGGATGCGGCTGGCCATGGCCGACGGCGGCCGTTGGCTCGACAGCGAGGGCCGCGACCGCATGCAGGCGATGCTGGCCAAGCGCCCCACACTGAAGACCGTGGTCGAGTTCCGCAGCCGCCTTGCGGCGCTGATGGAACAGCGCGGTGCCGACCAGGCGCTGAAGGGTTTGCAGCAGTGGATCCACGAGGCCGAGGAAAGCGGCATCCGCGCGCTGCAGGAGTTCGCCCAGCGGCTCAAGGGCTACACGGTCGCCACGGCCTGAGCGCCGGCGGCATCGACCCGAACCAGGCCCGCCTCGATGGCGGGCTTTTCGTTTGCCTTGAGGGAACCCCCGACTCTGTGTTTAGACCGGACACATGGTGGACGCTTTCAGGGCAGCCTCCGGCCGGGGGGCGAGGTTGCCCCGAAGAGCCGGGGCTTCGTGTGCCCCGGTTTCTCCGTTCGGGCGGCGCATGGCAAGCTCGAACCCTTGCGCATCGACAGGGAGGTACGGAATGACCCCGAGGGTGGTGGTGCTTGGCGCGACCGGCGTGTTCGGTTCGCGCATCGCGACGCGGCTTGCGCACGACGCACGTTTCGAACTGTTGCTGGCTGGACGCCACAAGGCGTCGCTGGAGGCATTGCGCGCGGCGATCGGCGATGCGCGTGTGCGCGTCCATGCACTGGATACGGCGAGTGCGGACTTTCCGGCGGCGCTGGCCGCGCTCGAACCGCATCTGGTGATCCACGCCGCCGGCCCGTTCCAGGGGCAGGATTATCGTGTCGCGGAAGCGTGCATCGACGCCGGCAGTGATTACATCGACCTCGCCGATGGCCGTGATTTTGTCTGCGGCTTTTCCCGGCTAAACGAGCGCGCACGGTGTGCGGGCCGGCTGCTGGTCAGCGGTGCGTCCAGCGTGCCGGCGCTGAGTTCAGCGGCGGTCGATGCGCTGTTGCCCCGCTTCGGCCGGCTCGACGCCATCGAACACGCGATCAATCCCGGCAACCGCACGCCGCGCGGCGATGCCACGGTGGCCTCCATCCTCGGCTATTGCGGGCGGCCGATCCGCGTCTGGCGCGAGGGCCGCTGGGACACGGTGCATGGCTGGATGGACAGCCGGCGCCAATGGTTCCCGTTCGGCCATCGCCGCGTCGGCGTCTGCGATGTTCCGGATCTCGAACTGTTTCACGCGCGTTATCCGCAGGCGCGTTCGGTGGTCTTCCGCGCCGGCCTCGAACTGCCCTTGCTGCAATGGGCGACTTGGGGCATGGGCGTACTGGTGCGACTGGGCCTGATCCGCGATCTCGCGCGCCACGCGCCCGCACTGCGGCGCATGAGCGAATGGTTCGTGCGCCTGGGCACTGATGTCGGCGGCATGGTGGTGGAGTTGCGTGGCACCGACGAGCAAGGCCGGCCGCTGCACCTGTGCTGGTGGCTGGATGCCGACGCGGGCGATGGCCCGCAGGTGCCGGTGACGCCGGCGATCGTGTTTGCGCGGCGCTGGGCGGATGGTCTGCTGGCCGAGAAGGGCGCCATGCCCTGCATGGGATTGCTTGCGCTCGATCAGATCGTCGCCGGCTTCGAGGGATTCGCGTTGCGCACCGGCGTCGAGGTGCTCAGTCGATGAAGCGCCACGCCTGGTCCGGCTCGCGCAGGCGGCATTGTGCGCGCCGACCGAACAGGCGGTATCGGTGGCGGGCGAGCCAGCGGTAGGCGCCGTCGCGCCAGCGGCGTGGAACCATGCGCAGCATCGCGCTTGCCGGGCGCCACGGCCCGCCCAAGTGGCGAAGCACGCGGACAATGGCGTCCGTGTCGCGGTAACCCCGATCCTGCTCGACCAGCAGGAACGACACCGGGTCGTCCGGCGACAAGCCGTGCGCCACCAGCAGGGCGCGACCATGTTGCCCCTGCATCGCCGCCAGCCGGAAGCGGCCGGTACGGTCGTGACGCAGGATGAAATCCACCCAGCGGCTGCACAGCACGCAGACGCCATCGAAGACGATGACGGGGTGTTCGCCTTCAGGTGACACGGTCGATCTCCAGCCAGCCGCGGTAGGCGACGAGCCGACCGAGCAACGGCAGGCGCACGTCGATGTCGAAGGCGTAGCGCCCGTCGTGCGCACCGCTGCGCGACCGCACCGTGCCGCAGAAGGAGCGCGGCAACCGCAGGCCGAACAGGCTCACGCCCCGCAGTTGCCAGTCGATCGCGTCGCCGTCGCGGCGCAGCGCGAAGCGCAGCGTGGCCGGCCCGAGATGTTCGTGCAGCAGCGGCGAGCCGGCGTGGCGGTCGAGCCTGGACTGCATGCGTCGGCCGGTGAACCGGCGCGTCCATACTTCGCGGTTGCCGTGGCGCTCGATCGTCAGCGCCAGTGCCTGCTGCGGGCCGGGCGCGGGCAGGCCGAGCAGCCGGCGCAGGCAGCGCGCGGGGAAGTGGCCGGCGCCATCGACGTCGGCCACGCCGCTCGCGCGCAGCAGCGGTGCGGCGCCGTGCATCGCCTGCACGGCCGCGGGCAAGGCGCGCCAGGCGTCATCGCCGAGCAGGGTGGGGAACAGGGCGGGGAATGTCATGGCCCGATGATGCGCGATAGGCGGGCTTCGGGCAAAAGGAAAACCCGCCGGGCGGCGGGTTTTCCTGGAGGAGTCAAGATCGCTGTTGCGGATGCTGTGGAGAGCGCAAGAGCAAGAGCGATCCCTGCCTTCGCAGGGATGACGTCATGGCAAGGGCACTCGCGCTACGCGCGAATGCGCCATGACCTCACTTGATCTTGCCTTCCTTGTAGATCACGTGCTTGCGCACCACCGGATCGTACTTCTTGAACTCGAACTTTTCCGGGGTGTTCTTCTTGTTCTTCTGCGTGGTGTAGAAGTGGCCGGTGCCGGCCGAAGAAATCAGGCGGATCTTGTCTTGCGATTTGTTGGCCATGGTGTGCTCCTCAGACCTTTTCGCCGCGGGCACGCATGTCGGCAATCACGGCCTCGATGCCATTCTTGTCGATCGTGCGCAGGGCGTGGTTGGAAACGCGCAGCTTGATCCAGCGGCTTTCGCTGGGGACCCAGAAGCGACGCTCATGCAGGTTGGGCAACCAGCGGCGGCGGGTCTTGTTGTTGGCGTGCGAGACATTGTTGCCGCTCTGCACACCCTTTCCGGTGACTTGACATACACGGGCCATGACGACCTCCCAAGAATGGCTTCGGTTGAAGCCGTGATTGCCACCCGTTGGCCAGGGCGGCATCGGCCCAGCGACGCGGTGCGCCACGCAATGCCGGAGGTGTTGCATGGCCCGGTCGCGTGGGTCCGCATTGCGTGGCGGACCACCCGGAGAACCGGGCCGACATGAGGCGAGCCGCGCATTGTCGCAGAAACAAGCGGTTGGGCGCAATCCTCGGACGCCCGTTCAAGGGTGCGGATGGGTGCGCCAGACGGGGATGTATGGAACAATCAGCCTCTTTGCTTGACCGCCCGTCTTTGAGAGGACCACCCGATGGCACAAGAGATCAACAACGACCAGGCCAACGGCCAGGCCAGCCAGCCGCAGCTGGTGATGCAGAAGATCTACGTGAAGGACGTTTCCTTCGAGGCGCCCAACGCGCCGCAGATCTTCCAGGAGATCGACGAGAACGCGCAGCCGCAGGTGCAGCTGAACCTGGGCCAGAAGGCCAGCGATCTGGGCAACGACCTGTATGAAGTGGTGCTCAGTCTGACCCTGACCTGCACGGTCGGCCAGCGCACGGCGTACCTGGCGGAAGTGGAGCAGGCGGGCGTGTTCGGCATCGCCGGTTTCGGCGACACCGACAAGGCCGGCATCCTGGGCAGCTATTGCCCGAACCTGCTGTTCCCGTATGCGCGCCAGGTGATTTCCTCGATGGTGCTCGAAGGCGGCTTCCCGCCGTTCCTGTTGCAGCCGATCAATTTCGACGCGCTGTTCGCCGAACAGTTGCGCCGTGGTGCCGGTGGCGACGAAGCCCCGGTGATGCTCAACAGCTGAGCTTCGGGCATGCCTGACAAGCCGAAGCTGACCGTGCTCGGCGCGGGCTCCTGGGGCACGGCTCTGGCCGCGCTCGGCGCCCGCAACGGCGTACCCACCCGGCTATGGGGCCGCGATGCCGACGCGCTGGCGCAGATGGCGCAGCAACGCAGCAATGCGCGCTACCTGCCAGGCGTCACTATGCCGGAGGCGTTGGGCTACGAGGCGGATCTCGGCGCGGCCGTGCGCGGCGCCGATATCGTGCTGATCGTGGTGCCCAGCCATGCGTTCGCCGCGATGCTCGACGCACTCGCGCCGCTGCTCGACGCGGGCACCGCGATCGCCTGGGCGACCAAGGGCTTCGAACCCGGTACCGGGCGTTTCCTGCACGAACTGGTGGCGGAAAAGTTGCCGGGCCGGCCGGCGGCGGTCATCACCGGGCCGTCCTTCGCCAGGGAGGTGGCCACCGGTCTGCCCAGCGCGGTCACCGTGCATTCGGACGACGATGCCTTCGCGCAACAACTCGCCGGCCTGCTGCATGCGCCCAACCTGCGCGCGTACTCCGGCGGCGACGTGCTCGGCGCCGAGCTCGGCGGCGCGATGAAGAACGTGCTGGCCGTCGCCACCGGCATCGCCGACGGCATGAACCTGGGCCTCAACGCCCGCGCCGGCCTGATCACCCGCGGCATGAACGAGATGCTGCGCCTGGGCGTGGCGCTGGGCGCACGGCCGGAAACGCTGATCGGCCTGTCCGGCCTCGGCGACCTGGTGCTGACCTGCACCGGCGACCTCTCGCGCAATCGCCGGCTCGGCCTGGCGTTGGGCCAGGGCGTGGCGATCGACGAAGCGGTGCGCCGCATCGGCCAGGTGGTGGAGAGCATCCTCACCGCCGACGAAGTGGCGCGGCTGGCCGCCAAGCATGGCCTGGACCTGCCGATCAGCGCCGGCGTGCGCGCCGTGTTGCACGGCGAGGTCACCCCGGCCGAAGGGCTCAAGGCACTGATGGCGCGCGAGCAGAAGCCGGAATATCCGCACGGGCTGTTCGGCAACGACTGACGCAGGACCGGCGGCGGGTGCCGCGGCCGTCGCCGCATCCGGCACTCGCGCTGCTAAGCTCAAGCATTTGGTCGTTGCTACGGAACGCATGCGGATGCCGCAATCGGACGAGAAGCAGCGCGTCGCCGGCCCCCCGGCTGGCGACGACGACACCTTGCCGCCGGCCTGGCGGCGGCTGCTGGCTGCGCCCAAACCCGCGGCGAGTGAGGACGGTGGCGTACTCGGCTTCTTCGTCGAAGTGGTGCCCGAGGAGGGCGCGGCGTTCGCCCGCGTCGACGTGGCGCCGGTACTGCTCAGCGTGGTCGAGCACGGTCGCTACAGCCGCCCGGTGCCGCTGGACAGCCGCCACCTGGTGCAGACCCCGCTGCAGCCGCACGAGCAGCGCCTGGCCGCCAGCGTGCTGGGCCTGCCGCTGAGCGTGCGCAAGAGCCGCAGCTATGCCCGCCTTGGCGGCCACGTCGGCGACAGCCTGCTGGCCGAGGTGCTCGATACCGCGCCGTGCTTTCTCGGCGGCCTGGCCGGCCTGCGCCTGTCGCGCGGCAAGTCGCACCCGCTCAATTGGCACTGGCAGATGGAGGCCGACGGCAGCCAGCGCCTGCTGCCGCTGCTGCCCAACAGCCAGCGCCTGCTGCGCGTCGACGCGCTGTGGTACCTGGACGCCGAGCGCGCGACCCTGGGCCTGTTCGATGCGCCGGCCGAGGAAACCCAGTGGCTGGAGCTGCCGCCGCTGAAACACGAGCATGGCCGCCGCCTGCGCAGCAAGCTGCCGAACAGCCGGCTGGCCACGCGCGTGCCGCTGCCGCAGGTGTTCGGCGATCTCAAGCGCTCGCAGCTGGCGCCCAAGCCGGTGCTGATCCTGCACGCGCTGACCCGCCACGCGCGTCTGGCCGCCGGCACGCCGCCGCTGGGCTATGCGCGGCTGGCCTTCGATTATGCCGGCGAGCGTTTGCCCGGCCGCGGCGGCGAGCCGCTGGTGCGCCGCGTGCGCAATGGCCAACTGGTCGAGATCACCCGCCGCCGTGCCGAGGAACTCACCGCGATGGAGCAGCTCGAACGCGTCGGACTCACCCCCGGCGTGGATACCGAGGGGCTGCCGTGGGACGTGGCCGAAACCCTGCCCGAAGACGCCTGGCTGTTCCCCGGCGCCGGTTATGCCGGCGCACTGGAGGTCAACACGCCGGCGCGCTGGCTGGCGTTGCGCCCCAAGCTTGAGGAAGAAAATTTCCTCGTCGAGTACGCGCCCAGCTTCCCGTTCGAGGTGCTCGAAGGGCCGGTTCGCTGGTATGGCCAGGCGGCCGAGGACGTCGACGACCACGCCTTCGACCTGGAGATCGGCATCGAGGTCGATGGCCAGCGCCACAACCTTTTGCCCGCCGTGGCGCAAGCGCTGGCCGAGCACCAGTTGACCCTCAGCCCGGCGGCGAATGAGCCCGACGATGCGGTGTGGTACGCCCCGGTCGATGCGCGCCGGCGCGTACCGGTGCGCCTGCGCGAACTGCGCGGCCTGCTGGCGCCGTTGGCCGAATACCTGGAGAAGCCGCGCAAGTCACTGCACCTGCCGCGCGTGCAGGCCGGCCGACTGGAGGAACTGGCCGCCGCCATGCCCGCTGGCGGCACGCTGCAGGCAGCCGAGCCGCTGCTCGGTTTCGCCGCACGCCTGCGTGACGCCGCCGCGCGCGCCAGCGATGCCGTGCCCGAAGGGCTTGCCGCCGAACTGCGGCCCTACCAGCGCGAAGGCCTGCGCTGGTTGAACGCGCTGGCCGAGGCCGGCGTCGGCGGCGTGCTGGCCGACGACATGGGCCTGGGCAAGACCCTGCAGTTGATCACCCATCTGCTGTCGCTCAAGCACGGCGGGGCGCTGACCCAGCCCGCGCTGATCGTGGTGCCCACCAGCCTGATTCCCAATTGGCAGTCGGAGATCGCCCGCTTCGCGCCGATGCTCAAGGTGCTGACCTTGCATGGCCCGCAGCGCGCGGAAGAATTCGACCAGCTCGGCGCGCAGGACATCGTGCTGACCAGCTACGCCCTGCTGCCGCGCGATGTCGCCGCGCTGCGCCAGCAGCCGTTCGCGCTGATCGTGCTGGACGAGGCCCAGCAGGTGAAGAACCCGCGCACGCAGGCACGCCGCGCGCTGCTCAGCCTGCGCACGCCACGCTACCTGTGTCTCACCGGCACCCCGCTGGAAAATCACCTGGGCGAACTCTGGTCGCAGATCGACCTGGCCGTGCCCGGCCTGCTCGGCGACGAAGGCGCGTTCCGCCGCCACTACCGCGTGCCGATCGAGAAGCAACGCGACGAGGAGTGCCAGCAACGCCTGAACCTGCGCCTGGCGCCCTTCATCCTGCGCCGGACCAAGGCGCAGGTGGCGAAGGAACTGCCGCCGAAGACCGAGATCACCCGCCGCGTGGTGCTGGAAGGCCGCCAGCGCGAACTGTATGAAGGTCTGCGCCTGTCGCTGACCGAGGAGCTGCGCGAGGTGATCGCCCAGCGCGGCATCGCGCATTCGGGCATCGTGGTGCTCGATGCGCTGCTCAAGCTGCGCCAGGTGTGCTGCGACCCGCGCCTGGTGAAACTCGAGGCGGCGCGCGGCGTGCGCGAATCGGCCAAGTTCGAGCTGTTGATGGACATGCTGCCCGCGCTGCTGGACGAGGGCCGCAAGGTGCTGCTGTTCTCGCAGTTCACCGGCATGCTGAAACTGATCGCCGCCGAGCTCGACCGCCGCCGCATCCGCTACGTCACCCTCACCGGCGACACCCGCGACCGCGCCGAGCCGGTGCAGCGCTTCCAGGACGGCGAGGTGCCGCTGTTCCTGCTCTCGCTGAAGGCCGGCGGCGTGGGCCTGAACCTCACCGCCGCCGATACCGTGATCCACTACGACCCGTGGTGGAACCCCGCCGCCGAGGCGCAGGCCAGCGACCGCGCACACCGCATCGGCCAGGACAAGCCGGTGTTCGTGTTCCGCCTCATCACCAGCGGCACGGTGGAAGAGCGCATCGAGGAACTGAAACTGCGCAAGGCCGAACTTGCCGACGCCGTGCTCGAAGGCGGCGGCAGCCGCGAGAAACTGCGCTTCGACGAAGCTGACCTGGATGCGCTGCTGGCGCCGGAGTCGGTTTCGTAGCCAGCGTCCGGAACGCCCCGCCAGTCAACGCGATGACAAGGAAGAAATCGTGAAACATCGGACCCTCCGCACGTGGCGCAGTGCGTTCTTCATCATCTTGGCGTCGTGGCTCGCTGGCTGCGCCCATCAGGATGTCGGTGAGGTTCGCGGTTCCAGCGTGGAAACCTTCATCCCGGCCAACGCCGAAAGTTATGCCATGTCCGAAAACCAGGGCTTCGTCATCGGCGAGCCCCTGGCGCCGCTGCAGTTGCCCAATTACCCCGCGACGGCGGACGCGCCACGCGGTGAGGTGGTCGTCTGCCTGGAGGTGTCGATTGATCGAGACGGCCTCGTTTATGCCAGCGCACCACTGACGGGCCTGCCCGGTTGCCCGGCGAGGATCGGCGACGTTGCCGCCGAATTGATGCGCAGCGCCAGGCAGGCGACGTCGTCGTGGCGCTTCGCCCGGTCCCGGCGATGCACCTACCCGCAGGGATACGACGCTGCGCAGGCGCCGGGTTGCGACGGTCCGGTGATCAAGGTCGAATTCGTGCCGATCAGGCTGGCGTTCCGGTTTCGCTTCACGCGCAAGGCGGGCAGCACCGGCAACGTGACGATGGATCGCCTGCGCGGCTGAAACCCGCCGCGCTCGTCGGTATTCGCCGACGGCAACGTGTCGGGGCCGGGCGTCGGCGAGGGTTGAGCGCTTCCTTGTTCGTCTGGAAGCATGCCCACAGCGCGTCATCTGGTATCCATCGTCCCTTCGACCGGGCGCGCCCCATGAGCAGCTCCTTGGCTTTGGCGATTGCGCCCGCATCGCCGCTGGCCTCGGTGGCCTGCAACTCGCTGCGCGCCTCTGTATTCAAGACCCCGGCGGCAGCCGCGTGCGCAGCAGCGCGTCGACCGACTGCTGCCATTGCGGCGAGCCCGGGTTGGATTGCGGGGCTTCCTCGCCCAGTTTGCGCTGCACGGCCTGGTTCCACTCGGGGGAACCGGGGTCGGGGCCGTGGCCCTTGTCGCTGATGGCGAGCGACTGGTCGACCCAGGCCAGCCATTCCGGCGAGCCCAGGGCGGGGTTGGCGGGCGCCGTCTGCGCTTCGCCAGGGGCTGGCGGCGTGGGCGCGGGCGAGCAGGCGGCGAGCAGCAGGGCGAGCGGGAGGCTGGCGATGAGGCGACGCATGGGACGGCTCCGGAAGAGGGCGAGGCCGGTTCAGCCTAGCGCCCGACTTGTTGCCGGTGATTAACTTTTCATGATGCGCGCCGCGCCGGTTCAGTGAAGCGCGGCCGGCTCAATCGCGCGCCGCCACTTCGTCGATGTGGCGCAGCAGGTCGGCGGGGTCCTCGTACACGCGGAATGCACCGGACTGCTGCAGCTCGGCCTGGCCGTAGCCGCCGGAGAGCACGCCCACGCCCAGCGTGCGGGCGCGTTGCGCGGCAAGCATGTCCCACACGCTGTCGCCGATCACCAGCGATTGGCGGATGTCCACGCCGAGCCGCTCGGCCGCTTCCATGAACAAATCCGGGTCGGGCTTGGCATGGCGCACCTGGTCGCGCGTGACCACCGGCACCTTCGACGGATCGATGCCGAGCGCCTCCAGGTTGTGCCGGGCCGTTTCCATCCGCCCGCTGGTGGCGATTGCCCACGGGATGTCCTGCGCGCCGAGGTAGTCGAGCAATTCGCGCGCGCCGGGCAGCGGCCGCACCGCGCCTTGCGCATGCATGCGGTTGAACGCCTCGGCATGATGCTCGCGCATGCGATCCAGTCGCTCGGCAGTGATCGGCAAAGTCGTCTCGCGCAACAGCATGTTGGCGAACAGGCCGCCGCTCATGCCGATCTTGCGATGGATCCGCCACACCGAAATGTCCAGCCCCTCGGCGTCCAGCGCCTGCTTCCACGCCAGCACGTGCTGGTAGACGCTGTCGATCAGGGTGCCGTCCAGATCGAACAGGAAGGCGCCGTCACGCCGTGGCATGGCTGCTCTCGCGCCGCGGCAGCAATGGCCGGCCCGAGTCCAGCACGGCCAGCGCGGCGCCGCCGAGCAGCCCCGGTTCCGGGTTCATGATCGCCTGGGTCGGCACTTTTTCCATGATGTCGCGGAAGCGGCCCTTGGCTTCGAAGCGTTCGCGGAAGCGCCCGCGTTCCAGCCACGGCAGCAGCACCGGGATCAGTCCGCCGGTGAGGTAGACGCCGTCCCACGCGCCGAGCGTGAGCACCAGGTCGCCGGCCACGCTGCCGAAGATGCCGGCGAAGGTTTCCACCGTGCGCGTGCACAGCGGGCAGCTGTCGGCCTTGGCCCGGGCGGTGATGTCTTCGGGCTTCAGGTCGGCCGGTTGTGCGCCGACCATGTGGCAGATCGCGTCGTACAGGTTCACCAGGCCCTGGCCGCAGATCAGCCGCTCGTTGGAAACGCGACCGTACTTGTGGTTGAGGTAGTCGAGGATCGCGATGTCCTCCGGCGTGTGCGCGGCGAAGCCGGCGTGGCCGCCTTCGGTCTGCAGCACGCTGCAGTGACCGCCGCGCACCAGCAGGCCGCCCACGCCCAGGCCGGTACCGGGGCCGACGATGGCAAAAGTCTGTTCGTCCTCGGCACCGACCACCGGCCGCGGCACCGTGCCCACGTCGACCAGGTCGTCGCCGTGCAGCAGCGTCACCGCCATGCTCTGCGCGGCGAAGTCGTTGACCAGGTGCACATGCTCCAGGCCCAGCGCCTCGGCGGTCTGGTGGGCCGAGATCGCCCACGGATTGTTGGTGACCTTCACCGTCTCGCCGTCGACGATGCGTCCGGCCGCGGCGACGATGGCGCGCTTCACCGTCAGCCCCGTTTCGTCGAGGTACTGCCGGGCGGTGGCCACCAGCGAATCGTGCTCGGCAACCCGATAGCGCCGGATGCTGTCGGCCAGCAGCGGGCGCTCGCGCGAGGTGTCGGCCACGCCGAAGCGGACGTTGGTGCCACCCAGATCGACGAGCAGGGTGGGTACGCTGCGGGACGGGCTCATGTAGCTTCCTGCGGAAACGGAACAGCAAGCGTGCCGCCGTTGTGCCGCGTAGTCCAGCGTTTTGCATCCGTACGCGCCGGAATGGCGATGCCGGCGGGCCGCGGCTGCGTGCGGGGCAAAGGCGTAAAATAGAGGGCTGCCGACTTGCGAGTACCGCCATGAGCTTTCCCGCCACCCGCATGCGCCGCATGCGCCGCGACGCCTTCTCTCGCGCGCTGATGCGCGAGCACACCTTGCTGCCGAGCGACCTGATCATGGTCGCCTTCGTGATCGAGGGTGAGGGTCGGCGCGAAGCGGTGCCGTCGATGCCCGGCGTGGATCGGCTCTCGATCGACGAACTGCTGAAGCTGGCCGGCGAATGCGTGCGCCTGGGCATTCCCGCGCTGGCCCTGTTCCCCTCGCCCGGCGCCGGGGTGAAATCGCTCGACGCCGCCGAGGCGTGGAACCCCGACAACCTGATGCACCGCGCCACCCGCGCGCTCAAGGCGAAGTATCCGGAACTGGGTTTGATCGGCGACGTGGCGCTCGACCCGTACACCACCCACGGCCAGGACGGCCTGATCGACGAGCATGGTTACGTGATGAACGAGCCCACCGTCGAGGCGCTGGTGAAGATGTCGCTGGCGCAGGCCGCGGCGGGCATGGATATCGTGGCGCCGTCGGACATGATGGACGGCCGCGTCGGCACCATCCGCGATGCGCTGGAAGCGGCCGGCCACATCCACACCCGCATCCTCGCCTACTCGGCGAAATATGCCTCCGCGTTCTACGGCCCGTTCCGCGATGCGGTCGGTTCCTCGGCCAACCTCGGCAAGGGCAACAAGCACACCTACCAGATGGACGTGGGCAACAGCGACGAGGCCCTGCGCGAGGTCGAGCTGGACCTGCTCGAAGGCGCCGACATGGTGATGGTGAAACCGGGCCTGCCGTACCTCGACGTGCTGCGCCGGGTGAAGGACGCCTTCGGCGCACCGACCTTCGTCTACCAGGTCAGCGGCGAATACGCGATGCTCAAGGCCGCCGCGCAGAACGGCTGGCTGGACGAAAAGGCGGTGGTGCTCGAATCGCTGACCGCGTTCAAGCGCGCCGGTGCGGATGCGATCCTCACCTATTACGCTGTGGATGCGGCGCGGTGGTTGCGCGAGTAGCGGGCTTGCCTTTCCTCCGCTGAGGAACGTCTCCGGAAACGACGAATCGGGCTTGCCATGACGGGTCGCGGAAAATACCTGATGGCCTCTCTGGCGGTGCTGTTGATTGCCGTGTTCTGCTTGTGCACGGCGCTCGCGGTCTGGGGGCGCGTAACCGTCCGTATACGCGGGCCGGCGAACACGCATGCGGCGGTGGCACCTGCCCCGGCGGGTGCCGCGTCTGTTCCTGGTTATCTGGTGGAGACAACCGGGATCGACGAGACGGGTACGCATACCGATCGCTTTCTCCAGGAGCCTGACTATGTCCTTGCCGCGTTTGGCGGCCAACTGCTTGGAGCGGATCGCGGCGAGTGGGGCGGAGAACTCGTGTTTCGCGATGTGGGCGGTACGGTGCATCCGGTACTCAAGGGAAACGTGCGCGGCATCGTGAAGATGCCGTTCGGGCTGATCGTGCTCACCGGATTGAACCATCTGGGGAGCGGTGCCGGTGCCATTTTTCGCGTGGAGCAGCACCGCGATGGCGAAGTTGTCGCCACGCGGAAGTATTCCCTCCGCGGTGGCCCGAATGATGCGCGTTGGACAACCGACGGCGATCTGGTTTTCTCGATCCACTATGTGTCTCGTGATGGCTTGTTCAGACGAACGCGTATGCAATGCCTGTTGCTGGATCGCTCGGGTGACCTGCGAAGGCTGCCCTGCCTGATGGTTGGTGGATGACCGTTGAGGCAAAAGCGGCCATGGCGAGCTGCTTTCGATTTCCGGCATGTCAGGGGGCGTCGGAACATGGACTTTCGGTCGCTCGCGACAGCAGGGTTGCGTTCGCTCTTTGATGCGGTGCCTGCCCTCGCGTAAGCTGGCCGATGGGGCCGCACAGCGGCCACAGGGGCGAACGAGGATGGGGGCGTTGCAGGATCATCCGTTGACGAGCGACCGCGCCGCCGGCTTGCCGGCGGCGGCGCGGGCGTTGCTCGCGCGTGCTTCCGCAGCGCTGGATGCGCACGACCTGCCGGCTGCCGAGGCGGCGCTCGATGGCGTGCTGGCGATGCTGCCCGATTGTGCCGAGGCCTTGCGCATGCAGGGGCTGGTGCGGCACGTGCGCGGCGATTACGTGAGGGCGGTGGCCTTCCTGCAGCGGGCGCGGGCGTTGCTGCCGGACGACCCGCTGGTGCGCATGAACCTGGCCACGGCGCTGTTCGCCGCGGGCGAGCCTGCGACGGCAATGGCTGGCCTGGAGCGATGCTGTGCCAAGGCGCCGGACTTTGCGCCGGCGTGGTTCAACCTCGGCAAGATGTACATGCTGCAGCAGCGTCCGGCCGGGGCGATCACCGCCTTGCATCGCGCGCTGGATGCCGAGCCCGGCCACGTGCCGGCGCGGATGCTGCTGGCGCAGGCGCAGGCGAGCCTGGGTGCGTTGGGTCCGGCCGGCGACAGTTATCGTGCGGTGCTGCGCCTGCAGCCGGACCTGGCCGATGCCTGGGTCGGCCTCGCCGATCTGGAGACGGCGTCGTTCGGCGCGGCCGACGTCGCGCATCTGGAACAACTGCTGCGTTCGCCGCTGGCCAGTCAGCGCGCGCGGGTGTGCCTGGGTTTTGCGTTGACCCGCGCGCTGGAGGACCAGGGCGACTACGCCGGCGCATTTCGCGCGCTGCGCAAGGCCAATGCGCAGATGTACCGCGCGCTGGCCTGGAAGCCGGCCAAGTCCCGCGCGCAGGCGCAGGCGATGCGCCGGGTGTTCGAGACGCGGCGGACGGACGCCATCGATGCGCGGCTGGGCGAGGGCATGGTGTTCGTGGTCGGCATGCCGCAGGCCGGGTCGCTGCTGACCGCGCAGGTGCTGGCCGCGCATCCGGCAGTGGCGGTGGTCGACGAATCGGATGCGGTCGAAGAGGTGCTCAAGGCCGAAACGCAACGCCGGCAGCAGCCGCGCGTGCAGTGGATGACGCAGGCCACGCCGGCGGACTGGCAGCGACTGGGCCGGGATTACCTCGCCCGCGCCGAAGCGGCACGCGGACGCAAGGCCTGCCTGGTCGACCGCACGCCGGGCAACTGGCGGCTGGTCGGGGCGATCCTCGCGATGCTGCCGGGCGCGCGCGTGGTCGACAGCCGCCGCCGCGCGCTGGAAACCTGTTTCGCCTGCTACCGGCAGTTGTTCCTCGACCGTCACGAGTTCAGCTACGACCTCGACCACGTCACCGGCTACTGGAGCGATTACGACGCGTTGTGCCGGCACTGGCGGCAGCTGTATCCCGGCCGCTTTCTCGAACACCACTACGAGGCATGGCGTGCCGAACCGGCGTTGCAGACACGTCGCCTGCTGGCGTTCTGCGCGTTGCCGTTCGCGCCAGCCTGCGTGGACGTGCATGGCGGCGGCGAGCGCCATGCCGGCAGCGTGGACGCGTTGATGCGCCGGGACAGCGAGCGCTGCGCCGCCTACGGCGTGGAGCTGAAGCGGTTGCGCGCGTTGCTGGGGATGCGCGCCGCCGACGCGTGAATGGCGAGGGCGGCGATCAGCGTGTGCTCGACACCGGCGCCGACGTCGAAGCGCTGCCCGCCGGCGCCTCCGCCGGGCACTGCACCACGCGACGCGGCGTGCCCGGGCCCGGGGTTGCGAGCGGCTGGCCGATCGCGCCCATGCGCCGCGCCAGTGGCACCACCGCCTGGTTGAGGCGCCAGTCGTAGATCACGCTGAAGGCCATCACGCGGGCCACGTATTCGCGGGTTTCCTTGTACGGGATGGTGGCGACGAACAGGTCCGGCGCCAGCGTGCCGCGTTCGGCCAGCCACACGTCGACGCGGTTCGGCCCGGCGTTGTAGGCCGCGCTGGCGAGCCAGGTCGAGCCGTCGAAACGCTGCGCCATCTGCGCCAGGTAGCGCGTGCCCAGCGCGATGTTCACCACCGGGTCGTACAGGCTGGCAGCGCCGTCCCATGGCAGGCCGGCGGCACGCGCCACCAGCGCGCCCGTGGCCGGCAGCAGCTGCATCAGGCCGCGGGCGTCGGCGCCGGAACGCGCGTCGCTCATCCACGCGCTCTCGGCGCGCAGGATCGCGTACGCCCATGCCGGATAGATGCCGGCCTGCTCGGCCTGCGGCACCAGGCCGTCCTGGCTGGCCAGCGGGAAACGCAGGTCGTACAGGCGCAGCGCGTCGCCGCTGCTGAGCGTGAACACCGCGCGGTCGTACCAGCCACGCCGGTTGGCCAGGTCGGCGGCGAGGCGCTGGGTGGCCGCGTCGGTGCCTTGCAGCGCGCGGTTCCATTCGCGCCGGGCCAGTCGCGGCAGGTCCACCGCGAACAATTCGAACGCGCGCTGCAGGGCGGGTCGGGCCAGCAACTGCTGCTCGCGCTGCGGATCGTCGGCCAGGCTCAGCGGGCAGATGGCGTAGTCCTGATGCAGGCGGTCGGCGGCGAGGAAGCCGAAGTAGGTGGCCTGTCCGGCCAGCGCGGCGTATTGCCGTTGCGCGGCTGCGGCATCGCCGGTGGCGGCGAGCGCACGGGCGCGGAAGTACTGCCATTCGTCGCCCTGCTGCAGCGACGGCGGCATCGCCGCGATCGCCGCCAACACGGCCGGCCAGTTCATCCGAGCCAGCGCCACTCGCGCGCGCCATTCGCGGGTGCTGTCGTCCTGCGCGGCGGCGGGCAGCGCGACGAGACGGGCGAGCGCGTCGTCGTCGAAGTCGGTGGCGTGGAACAGCGCCAGCGCGCGCAGGATGTCGTTGCGCTGCGCGGTGTCGAACGTCAAACGCGGCTGCAACTGCCGCCACGCGTCGTCGGCGCGGTCCACGTCGCGCCGCGCCTGTCGCACCAGCGCCAGCGTCGCGGCCTGCCGCGCGCGCGGCGTGTCGCTCCACTGCAGGGCCTTGGCCAGCGCCGCGGCCGGATCGCGCAAGGCCAGTACCAGCTGCTGCGCGTCGGCCTGCTGGGCGGCGGGCAACCAGCTCGCCAGGCTGGCGATGGTGCCGGCCTGCCCGGCGTCGGCGGCGCGGTCGATGCGCGTCCACAACCCTGCGGCGGTGAGCAGGCCCTGGCGCTGCGCGGCATCGAGCACCGGGTCGCAGGCGTCGGGCAGGTTCGGCTGCGACCACAGCGCGGCGAGATCGCGATCGAAATCCAGCGTGGCACCTTGCGCGAGCCTGGCTTGCAGCGCGTCGCAGCTCAGCGTGTCGCCAAGGCCCGCCTGGTACAGGGCGAGAAAGCCGCTCCAATCCTGCCGCCGCGCCAGCTCGCGCAGGAAGCTGCGGCGCAGGTCGGCGGCGGGCAGCCAGTCCGGATACTGCGCGAGGTAGGCCTCGACGGTGGCGCGGTCGACGGTGCGGATGTCGTGCTCCAGCGCCGCCGCCTGCAGGTAGGGATACAGCGGGTAGTCGTGCAGCGTGCCGGCGAGGGCGCGCCAGTCGTCGCCCTGCTGGGCCGCCGCATAGGCCTGCTTGAACGTGGCGCGTTGCGCCGGCGTCGGCTCGGCGGCCTGCGCAAGGCCGGTGAACAGGCAGGCACCGGCCAGCAGCAGGCCGCCCGCGCGTGCCAGCCGGGGAGAGGTGAAAGCAGGCATGCGTACTCCGCGATTCGATCTGCCCGCAGTGTAGTGGAACGCCCGCGGCCGCTTGTGTGGACCGGGTGAACACATGGCGCGCCCTGCTAAGCTGGCACGCTGATTCGTCGCCATCCACGGTTTGCCGCATGTCATCCGAAGCTGCGCCTGTTGTCCGTCGGGAGCCTCTGGCGTGGCTGGCCTTGCTGCTGGCAGCCCTGGCATCGCTGTACGGCTGGTGGGCGATCGGCCGGCCGGTGGCGTTGCCCGATGCACCCACCTCGCGCATCGCCTGCGTGTCGTATGCACCGTTCCGGCTGGCGGGCGAGTCGCCGCTGGATGCCTCGGCCTTCGTCAGCGCCGAGCGCGTCGACGCGGACTTGCGCGCGCTGTCGCAGCGCTTCGATTGCGTGCGCACCTACTCGCAGGGGCAGGGCCTCAGCGCGGTACCGCGGATCGCCCGGCGCTATGGCATGAAGGTGCTGCTGGGCATCTGGCTGGGACATGATCCCGAGGCCAATGCCGAACAGATCCGCCTCGGCATCGCCACGGCGCGCGCCTACCCGGACGTGGTGCGTGCGGTGATCGTCGGCAACGAGGTGCTGCTGCGCGGCGAGCTGTCGTCGGCGCAGCTGGCGGCCGATTTGGCGCGTGTGCGCGAGGCGGTGCCCGAGCCGGTGACCTATGCCGACGTGTGGGAGTTCTGGTTGCGCCATCCCGAGCTGGCCGGCTCGGTGGATTACCTCACCATCCACGTGCTGCCGTACTGGGAAGACCGGCCGGTGCCGCCCGAGCAGGCGGTGCAGCACGTGGCGGCGGTGTACGCGAAGGTGGGCGCGGCGTTTCCGGGGCGGCGCGTGATGATCGGCGAGACCGGCTGGCCCAGCGCCGGCCGCCCGCGCCAGGCGGCCAGCGCCAGCGTGGTGGACGAGGCGCGCTACCTGCGCGACTTCCTGCGCTACGCGGAGGAAACCGGCCTGCCGTACAACGTGATCGAGGCGTTCGACCAGCCGTGGAAGCGCACGCAGGAAGGCACGGTGGGCGGCTACTGGGGCATTTTCGACGCGCAGGCGCAGCCGAAATTCGCGATGACCGGGCCGGTGGTCGAGATGGCGCGCTGGTGGCTGGGCTGGCTGGCCGCGGCGCTCGGTGGCGTGATCTTCGCGCTGGCCGGCGCATGGCGACGTCGCCGGAACGGCTGGCGCAAACGGCTGGCGCTGGGCCTGGCCGGCGTGGCCAGCGGCGGCGCCGTCGCCTGGCAGTGCCGACAGATGTGGTTTGCCTGCCGCAACCCGTGGGAGTGGACGATCTCGCTGGCCGCCTGCGTGCTGGCCGTGTTCACCGCGCTGCGGCTGGCGCGCTGGATTGCCGGGCGACTGGCCGGCACGCCGCGGCCGGGTGGCCCCGGCGGCTGGCGCACGCTGTGGCTGTTCGCGCTGGCGTATTACGGCCTGCTGCTGGTGTTCGACGGGCGCTATCGCGATTTTCCGCTGGGCCTGTTCGCGCTGCCGTGCGTGGGCCATGCACTGGCGGGGTGGCTGTCCCGCGCGAGCGAGCGGGCGCGGCCCACGCTGGAACAGCGCTTCCTTGCCGCGTGCCTGCCGCTGCTGGGCGTGGTCGTGGTCGCGCAGGAGGCCGGGCTCAACCCGACCGCGTGGTCATGGCTGGTGCTGAACCTGCTGCTTGCCTGGCCGGTCTGGCATGCGTGGCGCGCGGGCGTCCGCCTGCAGGCGCAGCAGGCGCAGGCTGCCCAGTAGCAAGGCCAGCGCGCCGGCCTCGGCGCCGTACAACTGCATGGCGAACACGCCCAGCGCCGCGGCCAGCCAGGCCAGCGACAGGCGCCGCAACAACCACGCCGGCAGCAGCGCGATGAGCGCGAGCGTGCCGTAGACGTGATGCAGGAAGCCGAGCACCAGCCACGTGCGCAGCGTGCACCACGCGGGGCCGTGGCCGCTGCCGCAGAGCTGCCCGATCGCGCTGGATTCGATCAGCCCGAAGCGCAGCGCGGTGGCGCCCAGGCCCACTGCCAGCAGCGCCAGCCACCATGCCGCCGCGCGCCACGGCAGCGAGGTCATCGGTGCTTCCGCTTCGTGTTGCGGCCGCCGACGCCGGCGGGCAGGCGGATTTCCGCGGCCACCGGCAGGTGGTCGGAGAACGCCTGCGGCAGCGTCCAGGTTTTCTCCAGCTGGATCGCCTCGGAGGTGAGGATGTGGTCCAGCGCCCGCCGCGGCTTCCAGCTGGGAAAGGTGGGCGTGGGCTGCGCCGGCGGCTGCAGGCTGCTCTTGTTGAACAGCTGGCGCATCTCCGCGCTGCCCGGTTCGGTGTTGAGGTCGCCCATCAGCACGGCGTGGCGGAAATCCTGCAGCAGCTCGGCGATGAAACCGAGCTGGCGCGCGCGCGCCGGGGCGCTCAGCGAAAGATGGGCAATCATCACCGCCAGCGCGTCTTCGCCTTCGCCGAACTGCGCCAGCAGCGCGCCGCGGCCGGGGATGCGGCTGGGCAGCGGGTAGTCCATCACCGAGGTCGGTTCGAGCCGGCTGATCAGGCCGTTGGCCGAATGCGCCAGCCGCGCCACCGGCCGGTTGGGCTGGTGGCTCCAGAACGGCAGGCCGGAGGTCTCGGCGAGGTAACGGGTCTGGTTGAGGAAGCCCGAGCGCAGGCTGCCGGCGTCGGCTTCCTGCAGGCCGATCACGTCGAAGCCGGCCAGCACCTCGGCCAGGCGGTCGAGGTTGTCCATCTTGCTGCGTCCGGGCAGCACCGCGTTGAGGCTGCGGGTCAGGTAGTCGCGGTAATGCGCCACGCTGGCGCCGGCCAGGATGTTGCAGCTGAGCAGGCGCAGGCGACGCTCGGCAGGTGCGGTGGCAGGGGTGGCGGCACGGTTCATGGCAGCACGCGGCAGAAGAGGGGAGCGGATGCCTTCAGCAGCCGGCCTGGCCACCCGCCCGAGCTGCAGCATGCGCGCCGCCGCGTGAACGCGACGATGGCGGCGCGATCCGCCGCCGCGCAGGGCCGCCTGGCGGGAGCTACTTGCCGGCCAGTTCGCGCTTGGCCAGCCACAGCGCCACCGCCAGCATGTGCTCGTGCGAGCGCACCGTGGCAACGACGTACTTGCCGTCGACCACCAGGGTCGGCGTGCCGTCGACTTGCCAGGTGCGCAGCAGGTCGAGGTCGCGCTTCATCTTCTCGGTGGTTTCCGGCGCCATCGCGATGCGCATGAACTCGTCGCGGTTGACCCCTTCGCGGGCGTAGAAATCGGCCAGCTCGTCCATCGAGTTGATCGGGTAATGCTCGCCGAACTTGGCCACGAACAGCTGCAGGTGAGTGCGCTCGACCACGCCCAGCTGCCTGGCCGCGTAATAGGCCCGCGCGAACGGCACCCATTGCTGGTTGAACGGCGCCGGCAGCAGCTTGAACTCGACCCCGGCCGGCAGCTCCTTGCGCAGCTTCTCGGCATCCGGCGCGAACTCCGCGCAGTGGATGCAGCCGTAGGAGAACACCTCGACCAGCTCGACCTTGCCCTCGCTGCTGTAGCGCTGGTGCGGGGCGGGCAGGGTGACGTAGTCGGTGCCCTCCGCGTACGGCGCCGGGTCGCTGGGCTGCGCGGTGCAGGCGCTGGCCAGCAGCAGGCTGGCGAGCAAGGCCAGGACGGGCAGGCGGGCGTATCGCTTGAACATCGGGTCGTTCTCCACGCGGATGGCGCCGGCGGCCTACTTGCCGGCCTGTTCCTTGGCGACCAGCCACTGGGTCAGCTCGATCGTCTGCGCATAGCCGCCGGCCGTGCTCGGTCCGTAGCGGTACTTGCCGTTGACGACCATCGAAGGCGTGCCGTCGATGCCGTACGCCTTGATCAGGTCGTCGGCGCGCTTCATCTTGGTGTTGACCGAGAACGAGTTGGCGACGGCGACGAATTCCTTCGGGTCCGCACCGAATTTCTGCGCGTAGAACTGCGCGATGTCCTCGATCGTGGGCCAGGCCTCCTTCGGCTTCAGCCCGCTGCCCTTGAGGTCGTAGGTGGAAATTTCGCCGGTCTTGAACGTGCCGTCGAACATCGCGTCGTAGCTCTTCTCGGCCAGGCCCAGCGCCTGCGCGGCGTAGTACGCGCGCTGGTAGACCACCCAGTTCTCGTCCGGGCGGAACGCCGCGGGCAGGTAATTCATCACCGCGCCGGCGGGCAGGCTCTTGCGGATCTGGTCGGCGGTGGTGTGGAACGCGTTGCAGGCCGGACAGCCGAAGGAGAACACCTCGGTCACCTCGACCTTGCCGGGGTGGCTGGTCGGCTGCGGCGGGTCGATCAGGAAGTAGTTCTTGCCCTCGACCCACTTGCCGTTGTCGACGAAGGGCACGGCCGGGGCGGCGGCGGTCGCGGCGCTTTCGGCGGGCGCGGGCGCGCTGTTGTCGTCGCCGGCGGGCGTGGCCGTGGCGGCGGCTGCCGTGCTGGCCGGCGCCGGCGTGCTGGCCGGGGCGGCCGGCGTCACCGAGGTCGCGGCTGCCGTGCTGGCGGGGGCCGGCGTGGCGGCCGGTTCGCCCTTGTCATGGCTGCAGGCGGCAAGCGCGAGCAGGGCGGCGCACAGGATCGGAAGACGCTTGAACATGACCACCTCGAATCGGTGAAACGGGAGACGCGCCGCGCGGGCGGTCAGGGCGTGGCGGCCGCCGCAGGCTTGCTCTCGGCGGGGTGCAGGCCTTCGATGTAGCTGGCCAGCGCGGCGATGTCCCTGGCGTCCAGCTTGGCGGCGATCGCGGGCATGATCTGCGAGCGGGTATCGGTGCCCCAACTGGCGCCGTCGTGCCATGCCTTCAGCGTGGCCTCCACGTACTGCGCATGCTGGCCGGCCAGCTGCGGATACATCGCGCCGGGGTTGCCGCGGCCGTCGATGCTGTGGCAGGCCATGCAGGCCGGGATGCCGCGCGTGCTGTCACCCTGGCGGAACAACGTTTCACCCTGCTCGACCAGCGCCTGGTCGGCCACGCCGGGGCGCGAGCTCTGGCTGGCGAAATAGGCGCCGAGGTCGTGCATGTCCTGCACCGACAGCGGCGTGGCCATGCCCAGCATGATCGGGTTCTGGCGCTGGCCGGATTTGAAATCGGTCAGCTGGCGCACGATGTACTGCTCGCTCTGCCCGGCCAGTTTGGGGTACTGCGCATCGGCGGAGTTGCCGTCCATGCCGTGGCAGGCGCCGCAGACCGCGGCCTTGGCCTGGCCGGCGGCGGCGTCGCCCGGCTTGACCGCCGCTTCGGCCACGCTGGCCGGCGCTGCTGCCGGCGCCGCGGCGCTCGCGGCGGCGGCGGGAGCCGGCGCCTCCTGGGCCATCACGGCCGTAGTGGAGAGCGCCAGCGCGAGAGCCAGGGCGGACCCGAACGCGGCGGGCCGAAAACCAGCGGAGCGAAAACTCATACACTTGACTCCCGAGAGACTTGCGAACACTGCCGACGGCGCACCGGAACGAAGCGGTGGGCAGAAACCGCAGAATTATCCCGTGCCATCCTACCTTGGTCAAACCGCTCCCATGCCGAATCCCCTCCAGGGCGCGCAGTTCATGCTCGCCGCGCACCGCCTCAGCCAGTTGCCCGCCGACGAGGGCGCCGAGGTGGCGTTCGCCGGCCGCTCCAACGCCGGCAAGTCCAGCGCGCTCAATGCGCTGACCAATCACAAGGGTCTGGCGCGCACGTCCAAGACGCCCGGGCGCACCCAGCAGATGGTCGCCTTCAGCCTGCCGTCGCCGCGCGAGGCCGCCGCGGCGCCGGTGGAAGCCGGCGCCGACCGGCGCCTGGTCGACCTGCCCGGCTACGGCTACGCCAAGGTGCCGCTGGACATGCGCGAACACTGGAAGCAGGAGATCGACGCCTACCTGCACCGTCGCCGCAGCCTGCGCGGCCTGGTGCTGATCGTCGACATCCGCCATCCGCTGAAGGAGTTCGACCGCCTGATGCTGCAGTTCTGCGCCGACACCGGCCTGCCCTGCCACGTGCTGCTGACCAAGGCCGACAAGCTCTCGCGCGGTGCCGGCACGCAGGCGCTGGCCGCCCTGCGCAAGCAATTTGCCGCCGAGGGGCTGCACGCCAGCGCGCAGGTGTTTTCCTCCTCCGCCGGCACCGGCGTGGACGAAGCGCGCGAAGCGGTGGCGAACCTGCTGCGACAGGCGCGCGCGGCGACCTGACCTGCGGCGCGCCGGCGCTCCCGCAGGGGCCGCCGTCAGCGCAGCCAGCGCTCGGCGAATTCGTCCGGTGGCAGCGGGCGACCGATCAGGTAGCCCTGGATGTAGTCGCAGCCCATGGCGACGAGCAGCGCGAGCTGAGTTTCTTCCTCGACGCCTTCCGCCACCACGCTGTAAGCCAGCGTCTTGGCCAGCGCGATGATGTGCCTGACGATTTCCTGCTGGCGCGGATCGCCGGAAAGCCCGCGGATGAAGGCCTGGTCGAGTTTGAGCACGTTGGCCGGGATGCGGGTCAGGTAGACCAGCGAGGAGTAACCGGTGCCGAAATCGTCGAGCGCGACGCCGATGCCCGCGGCGCGCAACGCCACGAGGGATTCCCGCACCTTGTGCGAGTCGTTGACGGCGGTCGCCTCCAGTATCTCGATCTCCAGGCGGTCGACGTCGAGCCGGTAGCGCCCCAGGGCGGCCTGCACCCGCTCCACGACGGACGTCCGTTCGAATTGCACCGGCGACATGTTGATCGAGACCGGGATCGCCGCCAGGTTGTCGTCCTGCCATTGCCGCATCTGCGCGCAGGCCCGATCGAGCACCCACTCGCCCAGCCATGCGCCCAGGCCCATTTCATCGAGCAGGTGCACGAAGGTGGCCGGCAGGACCAGGCCGCGCGTGGGCGACAGCCAGCGGACCAGCGCTTCGGCGCCGACGATCCGGCGCGTGCGGGCGTCGATCTTCGGTTGGTAGTGCAGCACCAGTTCGCTTCTCTCGACCGCCTTGCGCAGTTCCTGGGTCAGGTCGAAATGGATTTTCGAGGTGCGGGTGAACTCGCTCGAGTAAAACTGGAAGCCGCCCGGCTGTCCGCGCTTGGACTTGTACATGGCGGCGTCCGCCATCTGCAGCAGTTCATCGAACTGGCTGGCGTTCGCCGGGTACAACGCGATCCCCATGCTGGCGGGCGTGTTGATCTGGTGTTCGCTCACGGTGATCGGTTCGGCCAGGGCGGCGCGCAAGTCACGCAGCCGGCGGTCGAGCGTCGCGTGTTCCTCGCCGCGCACCAGATCCTGCACCAGCACGACGAACTCGTCGCCGCCCAGGCGGGCCAGCACGTCGTCCGGATGCAACTGCTGCTGGAGGCTCGTCGCACACTGGAGCAGGAGCTGGTCACCACTGGCGTGGCCGAGCGTGTCGTTGACCTGCTTGAAGTTGTCCAGGTCGATCAGGATCAGCGCGGCGGCGGTCTGCTCGCGTTGCGCCCGCTCGATGGCCTGTTCGCAGCGCTCGCGCAGCAGCACCCGGTTCGGCAGGTCGGTCAGTGCATCGTAATGGGCCTGGTGATGGAGTCTTTCCTCCTGCGCCAGGCTGGACAGCGCGATGCCGATGCGGTCGGCAAGTGCCCGGCCACCCCGGACGGCGGTGTCGATCTGCTCGGGCAAGCCCAGGTATGCCAGCAGCAGCACCTGATGCAGGCAGTCGTCATGGCGGACCGGGAACGCAAGCAGGTGCGCGGGCAGCGCAGAGCCGAGCCGTCGCAGGAACTCCTCCGGCAGATGCGCTGGTGACAGGATGCATGCCGGTTGCGCGTGGCTCAGCGCGTCGAGCCCGAACCTGACGGTTGCCGTGCGCAGGCAAACGCCCGCGTGCGCGGGGTCATGCGTCAGCAGGTAGTAACCCGCCTCGCCGTCGCGCACCAGCAGGCCGGCGCCGTCGCTGGGGATGGCCTTGCGGATGTGGCCGAGCACCTCGCTGGCGACATGCTCCATGCGCGAGGCGCTGATGATGGCGCGGTCGAGGTCGCTCAGCAGGGCGAGCATGTGGAACCGCGATTCCAGGTTCATCGCCATGTCGTTGAACGTGCGCCCCAGTTCGGCGAACTCGTCGTTGCCGGCCAGTTGCAGGCGCGCCGTCAGGTCGCCGGCCGCGAGGCGGCGGGTGAGTCCGGTCAGCTGGTCGAGCGGCTTCATCTGGTGGCGAATCTGGCGCATGGCGAGCGCCGCGGCGACGGCCAGCGCCAGCAGCACGATGATCGGAAACAGATGGCGGAAATCCTCCAGCCGGCGCAGCGCGTCGGCTCGCGAGGTGGCCTGCATGACGACGAAGCCCGGGCTGTCGAGCGCGGGCAGAAACTTGAGCCGCCACAGCCCCACCAGCAGGTCCTCGCCCGAGGCATGCCATGGCACGGTGCCGCCGGTGCCGTTGCCGAGCGCCGACTCCAGCATGTGCCGGTCCAGCGGGGCGAGGCCGGGCGTGCAGAACATGGCGACGTAGTCGGCATCGAGGATGCAGTAGCGCTCGGGTGCGGAGTCGTTGCGCCACAGCGGAGCGGTCGCGATCTCGCCCACCAGGACTTGGCTGCGGGACGCGGACGGAACCAGCAATTGCACGGGGTGGCCGGCGGCCATTCGCAGGATGCTCTTGCCGCGCGCCAGGCGGGCCTGCTGTGGCGCCGTCAAGTCGCGCGAGGGCTGCAGCGAGGTCGCGCTGAAACCGAGTTTCGCTGCCGCCGATGCGTCGCCGATGTGCTCGGCGGGAAGCTTTCGAAGGTCGCTCGCGCGGGCGTTGAGCAGCTCGATCAGGCTCATGCCGAACGATTTGCTGTCGGCCCGAAGTTGCTGGTACGCCGAGTCCAGCAGCAGCGCGCTGACCTCGTGGTAGACGTACCAGGCCATGCCGCTCATGGGGATCAGTGCGGCCAGGAGAAACTGCAGGGTGAGGCGTCGACTGACCTTGCCGGGCAGGTAAATGCGCATCGTCGCGCCTAGAAATCCTGCGCCGTGCCGATGTAACTGCCGTTGCCCGCGCGCACGATGTCGTCGCGCGCGAAGCGTCCGGTCAACTGGGTCTGCGTACGGCCATCCGGTCCGGTGCTGTACAGGTCGAAGTCGGTGTTGATCGGATTCATGTTCCGGTCGCGGCGGACCTGGCCCGTTTTGGGCGGCGGATCGGTGTCGATCGGCAGATACCGGTACGGGTTGCCCCATGGATCGAGCGCCGGTTCGCTGATGCCGATCTCGGCCAGAGTGGCGGGATAGGTCCCCGACTGGGCGTGGTAGGTCTCCAGCGCCAGCGAGGTGGTGGTCATGAAGGCCGCGACTTCATTCGCCTTGACGCGGTTGCCGTACCGCGCATAGATCGGCATCGCCATGGCGACGAGCAGCCCCATGATGACGACTGCAATCATCATCTCGACCAGCGTGAACCCGGCGCTTGGCGTGGGCAGTCTCTTGTTCATGGCTACGGGTGGAGTGTTCGCGAGGCGCACCGAGCGGCAACGCCGGGATTCGGCAAATCGCCGGGCCCCTCATCGTTAGCGGCACGGGAGGATTGCGCTTGAGCGCCATGACGACGGGCGGGCAAGCGGCGCGCGACCACGCCCGGCGGGCGGTCACGCGCGCCGGGTCATCGCGAACCGATCAGGGCGTGACGACATCCATGAACACCGCGCACAGCGCTTCCATGCCGGCGCGGTCGTCCTCGTCGAAGCGATCGGTCACCGGGCTGTCGACGTCCCACACGCCGAGCAGCGAACCATCGCGGCGAACCAGCGGCACCACGATCTCCGATTGCGAGGCCGAGTCGCAGTAGATGTGGTTGGGGTGCGTGCTGACGTCGCGCACCAGCTGGGTCTGGCGCTCGCTCGCGGCGGTGCCGCAGACGCCACGGCCGAGCGCGATGCGGATGCATGCCGGCTTGCCCTGGAACGGGCCGACCACCAGCTCGGTGCCGTCGAACAGGTAGAACCCGGCCCAGTTCAATTGCGGCAGGCCGTGGTAGACCAGCGCGCTGAAATTGGCCGCGTTGGCGATCAGGTCCGGCTCGCCCTGCAGCAGGCCGCGCGCCTGCTGCACCAGGTGCTCATAGTGCTCCTGCTTGCTGGCGAAGGTGGGGGTCTCGAGCTCGAACATGCGAAGTCATCCGGCGGCAAAGGCGTATTATGCGCGCCCTCGCCACGGACATCCCGATGACAGACTCCCGCCACGCCGCGGTATTCATCGCCGGCACCGACACCGGCATCGGCAAGACCCATGCTTCCTGCACCTTGCTGCACGCCCTGCGCGATGCCGGTCACCGCAGTTGCGGCATGAAACCGGTGGCCAGCGGTTGCGCGGCGACGCCCGACGGCCTGCGCAACGACGACGCGCTGGCCCTGCAGGCGGCAGGCAGCGATCCCGCGCTGGCCTACGAGCGGATCAACCCGGTGGCGTTGCGCGATCCGCTGTCGCCGCATCTGGCGGCCGCGCGCGAGCACCGGCAGGTCACGCTGGCGCCGATGCGCGCCGCCTTCGAACAACTGCGCAGCGAACACCAGCGCGTGGTGGTCGAAGGCGTCGGCGGCTGGCTGGTGCCGCTGGCGCCCAAGCTGTTCGCCTCGGACATCGCCAGGCAATGGCAGTTGCCGGTGATCCTGGTGGTCGGCCTGCGCCTGGGCTGCCTCAACCACGCCCAGCTCAGCGCGCGCGCGATCGTCGCCGACGGCTGCCGCCTGATCGGCTGGATCGGCAACCACATCGACCCGGCGATGGAAGCGCAAGCCGAGAACCTGGCCACGCTGGGCGAGCTGCTGCCGGCGCCGTGCCTGGGCGTGCTGCCGCACGGCATGCCGCCGGCGCAGGCGGCCGGACGCTTGCACGCCGCCGTGGCGGCGCTCGGCTGACCTTCACGTCCGGCGTACCGGCGTGCGTGCTTGAATGGCCGCAGACCTGTTTCCGGAATGGCCAATGCCCCGCAACCGCTACTACCTCTCGATCGCCGACCTCGGCCACGCCCGCGGCGAGGACCCGCGTTTCAGCTACGCCGGTGCCGGCCCGAATGATTTCGCCGGCGCGCTGCAGCACGCCTTGCGCAGCGATGAGCTGTTCCAGCGCTGGCGCGCGGCGCAGCCCGACCCGGATGCGGTGGACGCCAGCCTCGGCAACACCGATCCGGCCGCCGAGGTGACGGCGAAAGTCGCCGACCTGCGCACCGACGTGGAGCTGACCACCGACCTGCCGATGAGCGTGCTGCGCCATCGGCTGTTCCTGCTGATCGGCGGCGGCTGGCAGCTGCGCGACCTGCGCGTGGCGTGATGGCGCTTCGCTGATCCGCGGTCCGCAGTTTCCTGCGAACGTTTGGAAAGCGGCGGCCGTATGGGTAAAGTCGGGGACTGCATTTCCATCCCGTCCCGCCGCGGACGCCCAACGTTGGGGAACCTGATGCTTCGACTCCGCCTGCTCGTGATTGCCACCACGATCGCCCTCGCCGCCTGCTCGCAATCGCCGGGTGGCGCCGATGCCACGCCCGCGCCTGCGCCCACGTCGACAGCGAGCGCTTCCGCCACCGCCCCGGCCGATGCCATGACCAGCAACCCGTTCTTCCAGGCCAGCACGCTGCCGTTCCAGGCGCCGCCGTTCGACAAGATCACCGACGCCGACTACCAGCCGGCGATCGAGGAGGGCATGAAGCGGCAACTGGCCGAGGTGCAGAAGATCGCCGACAACCCCGAGCCGGCCACGTTCGAGAACACCTACGTGGCGCTGGAGAAAACCGGCGTGATGCTCGATCGCGTGATGGCGGTCTTCAACGGCGTCACCGCGGCGAATACCAACCCGACCCTGCAGAAAGTGCAGGAGGAAGAGGCGCCCAGGCTGGCCGCCCACCAGGACGCGATCTATCTCAACGACAAGTTGTTCAAGCGCATCGCGGCGGTCCACGACCAGCGCGACACGCTGAAGCTCGATCCGGAATCCGCGCGCCTGGTCCAGGTGGTCTACGACAACTTCGTGCATGCCGGCGCCAAGCTGTCCGACGCCGACAAGACCAAGCTGAAGGCGATGAACAAGGAGGAGTCCAGCCTCAGCACCGCGTTCACCAACAAGCTGCTGGCGGCCACCAAGGACGCCGCGCCGGTGATCGGCGACAAGAGCAAGCTGGCCGGCCTGAGCGATGCGGAAATCGCCGCCGCCAGTCGCGCCGCGGCCGATCGCAAGCAGGACGGCAAGTACGTGTTGCCGCTGCAGAACACCACCCAGCAGCCCGAGCTGCAGGATCTGACCGACCGTGCCACCCGCCAGCAGCTGTTCGAGGCGTCGTGGAACCGCGCCGAGCAGAACGACGCCAACGACACCCGCAAGACGATCGAGCGGCTGGCGCAATTGCGCGCGCAGGAGGCCGCATTGCTCGGCTATCCGAACTACGCCGCGTGGAAGCTGGAAGACCAGATGGCCAAGACGCCGGCCACCGCGATGGGCTTCATGCAGAAGCTGGCGCCGGCTGCGGTGGCGCGTGCCACGCGCGAGGCCGCCGACATCCAGGCGCAGATCGACCAGGACCAGAAGGCGGCCGGGCAGCCCGGCTTCAAGCTGCAGCCGTGGGACTGGAACCACTACGCCGAGCAGGTGCGCAAGGCGAAGTACGACCTCGACGAAAACCAGATCAAGCCTTACTTCGAGCTGGACAACGTGCTCAAGAACGGCGTGTTCTACGCCGCCAACCAGCTCTACGGGCTGACCTTCAAGGAGCGCAAGGACATTCCGGTGTACCAGCCGGACGTGCGCGTGTTCGAGGTGTTCGACGCCGACGGCAA
This sequence comes from Rhodanobacter sp. UC4438_H5, assembly GCF_052978405.1. Taxonomy (NCBI): domain Bacteria; kingdom Pseudomonadati; phylum Pseudomonadota; class Gammaproteobacteria; order Lysobacterales; family Rhodanobacteraceae; genus Rhodanobacter; species Rhodanobacter sp. UC4438_H5. The sequence continues at coordinate 2,663,979 of NZ_CM129672.1, read as the reverse complement.
GTCGATGGCGCTGTTCTACTGCGACTACTTCAAGCGCGACAACAAGGGCGGCGGCGCCTGGATGGACAACTTCGTCGGCCAGTCGAAGCTGATGGACACCAAACCGGTGATCTACAACGTCGCCAACTTCACCAAGCCGGCCGCGGGCCAGCCGGCGCTGCTGTCGTTCGATGACGTGATCACCATGTTTCACGAGTTCGGCCACGCGTTGCACGGCATGCTCGCCGACGAGCAATACCCCACCCTGTCCGGCACCAACACTGCGCGCGACTTCGTCGAGTTCCCGTCGCAGTTCAACGAGCATTGGGCGACCAACCCCAAGGTGTTCGCCAACTACGCCAAGAACTACAAGACCGGCGCGCCGATGCCGCAGGCGCTGGTCGACAAAATGAAGAAGGCCGGCAAGTTCAACATGGGCTACAACATGACCGAGCTGGTCGCCGCGGCGATGCTCGACATGAACTGGCACATGCTGGGCGCCGACGCACCGGTGCAGGACGCAGACAAGTTCGAGGCCGCCGCACTGAAGAAGGACGGCGTGGACCTGAGCTACGTGCCGCCGCGCTACCGCTCCAGCTATTTCCAGCACATCTGGGGCAACGGCTACGCCGCCGGCTACTACGCCTACCTGTGGACGCAGATGCTGGCCGACGACGCCTTCATCGGGTTCAAGGACAACGGCGGCCTTACCCGCGCCAACGGCGACCGCTTCCGCAAGATGGTGCTCTCGCGCGGCAACACCGAGGACCTGGCCAAGATGTACAGGGACTGGCGCGGCCAGGACCCGAGCATCGAGCCGATGCTGGAAAACCGCGGCCTGAAGGACGCAACGAAGAAGTAGGCCGTTTAGAGCGTCAAGTGTTGGAGGGCCTGCGCAAGCAGGCCCTTTGACTTTCAAGTAGTCGCCCTTTAACTAGCAAATAGGGTGGCATAACTTTAGAATCCGGAAATGGCTCGCCCCAGTCGTTCCGCCGAAATAGATGCCGCCCTGCTGCAAGCAGTGGCCACACATCCGCGCGACCTGGTCGGCATGGTGGCGGCCCAGCTGGGTCTATCGGGTGCGAGGGTCAGCATTCAGGTTCGCAAGCTGGTGGCCGAGGGCTACCTGCGCAAGGACGGGACGACCCGACCCGTCTACACGATGGGCCACAACCGCCGGTTTTGGCAGCGATACCCACGGGAGGGCCTGACCGAGGACACCCTCTGGTCGGCGCAATTGTCACCCTTGTTGCGGGACGTGCCGCGCAACGTGCTGGACATCGCCCACCACGGTGCAACGGAAATGATCAACAACGCCATTGACCACTCCGAGGCCACGCACGTCGGAGTGCACATGGAATTGCGTGATAACGAGCTGTTGATGATGATCGCCGATGATGGTGTCGGCATTTTCCGGAAAATCGCGCGTGCCCTGGAGTTGCCGGACGAACGCCTGGCGCTGCTGGAGTTGTCCAAAGGCAAGTTCACCACGGATCCGCGAAATCACTCGGGCGAAGGCGTGTTCTTCACCTCGCGGATGTTCGATCGCTTCCAGATCATGTCCGGAGGACTGGTGTTCTCCCATGAGGAAGGACATGGCAAGGACGTGTTGTTCGATGTCGACGGCATGCCGAAGGAGGGCACCGTCGTATCCATGGGCATATCCACGGGGTCCGTGCGTACCGTCAAGCAGGTGTTCGACGAATTTTCCAGTGGTCCGGACGAGTACGCGTTTGCGAAAACCGTGGTTCCGGTTCGCCTTGCCCAGGTCGGCGATGAGAACCTGATTTCCCGTTCGCAGGCCAAACGGCTGATGCAACGCGTGGACAGGTTCCGCCACGTGGTGCTCGATTTCAGCGATGTCACCACCATTGGGCAGGCATTTGCCGACGAGATATTCCGCGTGTTTGCCCGGGCCCACCCGGAGGTGGAATTGGTACCTGTCCACGCCGTTCCGGAAGTGCAGCAGATGATCCGTCGCGCCGAAGTGACACGTGATTACGACGGCGGGCAATTGTCTTTGCTTTGAGCCGGTCGTTCACCGGGAACTTCTTCGACACGCTGCTGCGTTTTTCTGGCTCGCCGGATGTGAATGGGCGCCGGTCGACCGCGGTGTGACGAAGGTAGGCGGCGGGAGCAGCGGCTGCGTGAAATAATCGAAACTCCCGACTGGAGCCCGATCACGCGTGGACAGCCATCATCTGCTGCAGACGGCCCTGGTGTTCCTGCTCGCCACGGTGATCGCGGTGCCGCTGACCAAGCGCTTTCGCCTCGGGGCAGTGCTCGGCTATCTGCTGGCCGGCGTGGCGATCGGGCCGCAGCTGCTGGGGCTGATCCACGACACCTCGGGCGTGGCGAACATCGCCGAGTTCGGCGTGGTGCTGATGCTGTTCGTGATCGGATTGGAGCTGTCGCCGCAGCGGCTGTGGGTGATGCGGCGCTCGGTGTTCGGCACCGGCATCGCGCAGGTGCTGGCCAGTGGCCTGGCGATCGGCCTGGTCGCGTACTGGCTGTTCGGCCTCAACGGCAAGGCGGCTTTTGTCGTTGGCGGCAGCCTGGCGCTGTCGTCCACCGCGTTCGGCCTGCAGATCCTGGCGGAGCGCAAGGAGGCGGGTTCGGCCTACGGGCGGCACGTGTTCGCCGTGCTGTTGTTCCAGGACCTGGTGGCGATTCCGCTGATCGCCGCCTTGCCGCTGCTGGCGGCGTCCTCGGCTTCGCATGTGGACCTGCTCGGCGTGCTGCGCACGATCGGGGTGATCGTCGGGGTGGTGGTCGGCGGCCGCTACCTGTTGCGCGCGGTGTTCCGTTTCGTGGCCAAGGCCGACTCGGTCGAGGTGTCCACCGCCACCGCCTTGCTGGTGGTGATGGGCGTGGCATGGCTGATGGAACTGGCGGGCCTGTCGGCCACCCTGGGCGCATTTCTGGCCGGCGTGCTGCTGGCCGATTCCGAATACCGGCACGAGATGGAATCGAACATCGAGCCGTTCAAGGGATTGCTGCTGGGGCTGTTCTTCATCAGCGTCGGCATGTCGATGGATCTGTCGCTGCTGTGGCATAGCCCCGGCCTGGTGCTGACCCTGCTGGCGCTGCTGCTGGCGCTGAAGAGTGTCTTGCTGTGGCCGCTGGGACGCTGGCTGTGCGGGCTCAATCGCTCGGACACGCTGCGCCTGCTGGTGCTGCTGGCCGCCGGCGGCGAGTTCGCCTTCGTGGTGTTGCGGCTGGCCACCGAGCAACGCCTGCTCAGCGTCGCGCAACGCGACCTGCTGATGCTGGTGATCGCCCTGAGCATGGCGCTGACACCGCTGCTGGTGGTGTTGGCGGCGAAGGCGTTGGACCTGCGCCCGCGCCAGCCGTCGCGCGAGTTCGACACCATCGACACGGCGCCGCCGCGGGTGATCATCGCCGGCTTCGGTCGCGTCGGCCAGATCATCGCCCGCGTGCTGCGTGCGCAGGGCATTCCGTTCGTGGCGCTGGAGCACTCCGCCGACCAGGTGGATTTCTCGCGCCGTTTCGGCAGCATCAATCTGTTCTTCGGCGACCCGGCGCGGCCGGAACTGCTGCGCGCGGCGCACGCGGCCACCGCGGAAGTCTTCGTGCTGGCCACCGACGACCCGGAGGCGAACCTGCGCACCGCGCGCCTGGTCAAGCGGCAGTATCCGCACCTGAAGATCGTCGCCCGCGCGCGCAACCGCCAGCACGTGTTTCGCCTGCTCGACCTGGGCGTGGACGACCCGGTGCGCGAGACCTTCCATTCCAGCCTCAAGATGACCCGCAAGACGCTGGAGGCACTGGGCCTGTCGCACGAGCTGGCGGTCGATCGTGTCGAGCGCTTCCGCCGCTACGACGAGGACCTGCTGCAGAAGCAGGCGCTGGTCTACGACGACGAGACCAAGCTGATGCAGAGCACCCGCGATGCACTGGTCGACCTGCAGCGGCTGTTCGAGGCCGATGCGGAGCGCACTGCCGAGCGCCAGCGCGAGAAGGGGCCGGTGGCGCCGGACAGTCCCGAATAGACGCGGCCGGCGGCTACTCCGCCGGTTGCCGCAGCGTCTGCCGCACGCTGGGGATCGCCTGGTTGCTGCGCGCGCTCAGTTCGTGGGCAATGTCGACGAAGCCGAGTTGGCGAGCCACTTCCGCGGCAGTGCGGCCGAAGGCGTCGGTGGCCTGGCGGTCGGCGCCACGCGAGAGCAGCACGCGGGCCGGGGCGAGCAGCGCGTGCATGGCGCAGGCATGCAGCGCGGTGACGCCGCGCTGGTCGGCATGCGCGACGTGCGCGCCGGCATCGAGCAGCGGCGGTACCAGCGCGCCCAGGTGGGTGGCGTCGCCGTCGCTGCCCGGCGGCAGTTGCGCGCCCAGCAGCAGCAACAGCGGCGTCTTGCCTTCGCGATCGGCGTGATTGATCTCGGCGCCGTGCTTGAGCAGGCCGTCGAACAGGCGGCGGGTGCGCAGGCTGTCGTTGTGTTCAAAGCCGAACTGGGCGGCGGCGTGCAATGCGTTGCGGCCGGAGCTGTCCACCGCCTTGACGTCGGCGCCGGCGGCCAGCAGTTGTTCGGCGATGTCCGGGTAGCCCAGCGCGGCGGCCACCATCAGCGCGGTGGCGTCGTTCGGCAGGCGCTGGTCGACGGCCACCTCGCGCTGCAGCAGCAGGGCCACCAGCGCTTCGCGCCGTGCGCTGACCGCGGCGACCAGGGCGGTGACGCCGCTGTGCGCGGGAAGGCTGGGATCGGCACCGGCGTCGAGCAGGCAGGCGGCCACGTCACGATGACCGGCACCGCAGGCGCGCAGCAGCGCGGTGGCGCCCTGCTCGTCGCGGGTGTCGACGGCGAAGCCCAGCTCCAGCAGTCGCTGCACCGCGGCCAGCGCACCGACCGCGGCGGCGGCAGGCAGGTCGGTGCCGCGCAACGGTCGCTGCGGCAGCGGCCAGTCGCGCCAGTCCAGCCAGCGCTCCAGCGCGGGATGCTCCAGCGCGAGCCCCAGCGGCGTCTCGCCGTGGGTGTCGGCTGCTTCCGGGTCGGCGCCGTGGGCGATCAGGCTGCGCACCAGCGGCAGCGCGGCGGCGCCATGTTCCAGCGCGGCGAACAGCGGCGTGCGCTGCTCCCCGTCGCGGGCGTTGGGATCGCAGCCGCGCGCCAGCAGTGCCTGCAGCAGGTCGCCGTGCGCGTGGCGGGTGGCCAGGTGCAGCGGCGTGCGCTGGTTCGCGTCCGTGCCGAACGGGTCGGCGCCGCGCTCGAGCAGGCCGAGCGGCAGCGCGGCGGCCTGGGCTGCGCCCTCGAGCTGCACCAGGGCCGCGGCCAGCAGGCCGCAACCGGCGGGGCTGGCGCCGGCCTGCATCAGATCATCGACCGCTTCGGTGGCATCGGGCAGGCGTTCGAGCAGGGCGTCGAACAGGCGCCGTCCCAGCGGTGCCTGGGTAGGCGCTTCGCCGGTGTCGGGCTCGTCGATGCGCGGTGCCTCCAGCCGGGCCTCGGCGGCGAGGCCGTGGTCCAGCAGCCAGCGCCGCGCCGCGCCCAGCCCGGGCGTGGCCAGTTCCAGATAGAGCCGGGCCAGTTCGGCTTGCGGCCAGGAGCGCACCCGCTCGCCGAAGGCGGAGACGGTGGCCCAGTGGCCGAAGCGCAGCGCGTCGAGCAGGTGTTGCGGCGTGTCGGCGCCTTCGTCCAGCAGATCGTGGCTGAGGTTGGCGGGCAGCGCGGTGTCCGGGTCCAGCAGCGCGACCAGATCCCAGCGCCCGGCGGCGCTGGCGTGGTCGAGTGCGCTGCGGCCGTCGCCGCCGGCGGCCTTGGCATCGGCACCCAGTTCGAGCAGGGCGCGGACGGTGGCGACGTCGGCATGCGGCGACTGGCAGGCCAGGATCAGCGCGTCGCGACCGTGCTGGTCGCGGGCCAGCACGTTGGCCTTGGCCTCGGCCAGCCGCTGCACGATGCCGCTGGCGCCGGCGCGCGCGGCTTCCATCAGCGCGGTAACGCCGTGCTCGTCGGCCAGCCTGACGTCGGCGCCGGCATCGCACAGTGCGCGGGCGATGCGCTCGTGGCCTTCGGCGGCGGCGCCGAGCAAGGCGTGCCGCTGGCGCGCGTCGAGTGCGTTGACGGCGGCGCGGTGCTTGAGCAACAGGGCAACGCCGGTGGGGTCGTCGTCGGCGATGGTGGCGGCGGCGACCAGCGCCGGTTCGCCGCCGGCCGGGGCCGGCTTGGCGCCGCGGTCGAGCAGGAATTTCGCCAGCGGCCAGTTGGCGGCACGGCAGGCGGTGGCCAGCGGGCTCAGGCCGGCCTGGTTGAGCGCGTCGATCGGCGCGGCTGCGTCGAGCAGCATCGCCGCCACGCCGGCGTCGGCGCTGAGCACGGCGCCGTGCAGCGGGGTGTTGCCGTCGGCATCGGTGGCCAGCGGGCTGGCGCCGTTGGCCAGCAGCATCAGCACCGCTTCGGCGCGGCCGTGCCAGCTGTCGCGGGTGGCCGCCAGCAGCGGGGTGAGCCCGCCGCTGGCGCGATTGACGTCGGCGCCGCTGGCGATCAGCGCGCGCAGCAGCCGCGTGTCGGGCAGCAGCGCCGCCAGCATCAGCACCGGGCGCTGGTCGCGATCACCCGGCGGCGGCACAGTGTCGCAGGCAGCACCCACTTCCAGCAGCGCCAGCGCGCGTTCGATGTCGCCGGCGCGGGCGGCGGCGAGCAAGGCGGCCGCCTGTTCGGGTGTGCCGGCGATGCGCTCCGGTTCACTCAGCACCGGCCGCGGCAATTCAGCGGTCAGCGGATTCGCGTCGGCGCGTCGGCGCGGCGGGTGGCGTTCGCACAGCAACGCGCGCAGGGTGCGGTTGGCGATCACCAGGCAGGCCAGCGGCAAGATCACCAGCGCATAGATCGCCAGCGCCGCCAGGCGCATTTCCTCCGGCAGCATGCCGACCAGCCCGGTCAGCGCGATCGCACTGAAGGCCAGCGCGAGCAGGCACAGCGCGGCCGGCACGAAGTGGGTGAAGAAGCGCTCCTCGCGCGACAGGTGCCGACCGAACGCCATGCTGCGCAGGGTGGCGGTGAAGATCCATGAACCGTCGCGTTGCGGCGGGTAGGCGTCGTCCCACACGAACACCAGCCCGAACGCCGGCCACAGTCGCCACAGCGAGACCAGCGCCAGCACCAGCGCGGCGGCCAGCAGCAGGGCGGCGCTGAGGCTGGGGCTGTGGCTCAGTTGCAGCATCGGCCAGGCCACCAGCACGAATACCAGCACGGTGTAGCCGGTAAACATCACCAGGTGCGCGGCGCCGCGGCGCAGCACGGTGCGCGCGAAGCTCGGTTCCGGATCGAAACCGATCGCGTGGCAAATGGCCGCCATGGTCAGTGCGTTGGCCAGAAGCAGCGGGATCAGGGTCAGCGGATGGGTGGTCAAGCTGGCCAGTGCCACGGCCAGCAAGCCGGGAATGAACCAGGCCAGCGCATGCAGGAAGGGAGGGCGACGGCGGGATTTGGTCTGGGTCATGGCGGCAGTATAGAAATCGTGGACCGTGCAGGCGGTAACCAGGCGTTAACGCGAACGCCATGATGCGCGATTCACTCGTCCCGATCATCCCGCGGCGAGTGCGTGTAGGCGGGGTGGTTGGCGGCGGCCAGCGTTTCCTGCGGCGGCAATTGCAGATGCCAGCCTTGCGTGCGCAGGTGCTCCAGCACTTGGCCAGTGTCCTCCACCGGCAGTTTGCGTTGGAGCGTCAGTTGCACCTCCATCACGAAGCGCAGTTCACCCAACATCAGCGTCAGCGGCTCGGGCAGTACGTCGAACGCGTCGCGTTCGGCCAGCCACAGGTAAGTGTCAGCCTTGGACAGGCTGGCGTAGACGAAGCATTGCATGGCAGCACCGTGGGGGCGGGAGCAAGCGCCGGGGAGGCGAGAGTAGCAGCGCCGGCCGGCGGATCGGCGGGCGGGTTTGTTTGCCGGGCGGAGTTCACTTGTTAGTAATTTGTTGCGAGCGCACTTGCAACGCCTTGTCCGAGAGGGCAAAGTCCAGCGCAGGAAGTTCAAACGTACGTATGAATTTTCCTGTCCGTCTGCCCGACTTAACCGAGTTGACCCAATATCATGCAGGAGCCAGCGATGCACACGTCTTTCCGTACCCTCACGGGCGCTGCCCGTCCACTGGCGCTCGCCGCGCTGAGCATTGCGATCGTGGGCGCCCTGGTTGCGCCGGTGAACGCGGATGCCAGTGCATTCCAGCTCAAGGAGAACAGCGCCAAGGGCCTGGGCCGCGCCTTTGCGGGTTCCGCTACCGCCGGCGGTGATGTCTCGGTGGTGGTCAACAACCCGGCCGCGATGTCCGAGCTGAAGGGCACCTACCTGCAGGCCGACGTCACCGCCATCAACTTCAGCGCCAAGTTCGACGGCAGCGCGCATGACGTGCTGGGTCGCCCGATCAGCGGCGGCAATGGCGGCGATGCCGGCACCACCTTGCCGGTGCCGGCGTTGTTCTTCGCCACCCAGGTCAGCGACCGCGTGCACGTGGGCGGCGGCTTCTCGGTGCCGTTCGGCTTCCAGACCGAGTACGACAAGGACTGGGTCGGCCGTTACCACGGCATCAAGTCCAAGTTCCAGTCGCTGGACGCCACGCTGTCGGCATCGTTCGACGTCACCGACAACTTCAGCCTGGGCGCCAGCTTCATCGCCCAGAAGACCAGCGCCGAGCTGACCAGCGCGGTCAACTTCAACGCCGTGGGCCTGGGCATCCAGCAGGGCATCGGCGCGCAGACCGCCGCCGGCGTCGCGCAGATCCAGGCGGCCATCGCCGCGGGCCAGATTTCGCCGGCGCAGGGTGCGGCGATGATCCAGGCGGCCGTGCAGCAGGGCCAGGCTGCCGCGGCCGGCGTGGCGGCGGTCACGCCTCCGGGCGTGGACGGCTACGCCCGCATCAAGGGCGACGACTGGGGCTACGGCTGGCAGCTGGGCGGCTTCTGGAAGCTGACCCCGAACGACAAGCTGGCGCTGAACTACCGCGCCAAGATCAGCCATCGCCTGCAGGGTACCGGCAACTTCACCACCACGCCGGGCTACGACCTGCTGCTGGCCAACCCGGCGCTGGCCAGCTCGATCCCGCCGTTCTCGCACACCACCGGCACCGCCGACTTCACCACGCCGGCCGTGGCCAGCGCGAGCTACTGGCATCAGGCCGAGAAGTTCGGCGTCGGCGTCGACGTGGCCTACACCAAGTGGGACGTGTTCAAGAACCTGACGGTGAACTACGGCAACGCGCAGCCGCAGACGTCGGAGCCGTACAACTGGCGCAACACCGTATACGCCTCGGTCGGCGGGGACTACTACGTCAACGACAAGCTGACCCTGCGCGCCGGCCTCGCGGTCGACAAGAGCCCGACCTACGAGGAAACCCGCAGCCCGCGCGTGCCGGACTCCACCCGCAAGATGGCCACCGTCGGCATCGGCTACAAGGCGAGCGAAAACTTCGAGATCAACGCCTCGTACGCGCACATCTTCGTCAACAACGCGCACGTTTCGCTGACCAACAGCACCGGCGACACGCTGACCGGCAACTTCGACGACTACGGCAACCTGCTGAGCTTCTCGGCGATGTACAAGTTCTGAGGCTCCACCCGCGGCAATGGCACGACGGAACTCCCCGCTTCGGCGGGGAGTTTTTTTTGCGCGGGGAGATGCTCAGCCGCGCCGCAGCAGCAGGTCGAGCAGGCGCCGGAAGCGCTTGCCGTATGGCGGGTTGAGCAGGCCGGCGCCGTTCCAGCGCGCCTGGCGGAACACCGGCTTGAGGTGCGAGAACGTGCGGAAGCCCGCCTCGCCGTGATAGCCGCCCATGCCGGAGGCGCCCACCCCGCCGAACGGCAGGCCGTGCTGGGCGATGTGGTAGAGCGTGTCGTTGACGCTGACGCCGCCGGCATGGGTGCGCGCCAACACCTGGTCGATGCGGCCCCGGTCGTGCTCGAACAGGTAAAGCGCCAGCGGATGCGGGCGGGCGGCGACGTGGTAGATCGCTTCCTCCAGCGTGTCGTAAGGCACGAGCGGCAGCAGGGGGCCGAAAATCTCCTCGCGCATCACCGCCATGCCGTCGTCGACTTCAGTCAGCAATTGCGGCGGCAGCAGCCGGCGCGCCGGATCCTCCGTGGCTTCGCCCAGCACGTGCACGTGTGCGCCGGCGGACCGCGCTTCGTCGCGCAGCGCCGCGAGGCGCTGGTACTGGCGATCGGAGACGATGCTGGCGTATTGCGCGTTCCGCTGCAGCTGCGGATACATCCGCGCCACTGCCTCGCCGGCCAGCCCGATGAATTCGGCCACGCGCGCGCGCGGCAGCAGCACGTAGTCCGGCGCGATGCAGGTCTGCCCGGCGTTGAGCAGCTTGCCGACGATGATGCGTTCCACCGCATGTTCCAGCCGCGCGCCGGGGCCGATGATCGCCGGCGACTTGCCGCCCAGCTCCAGCGTCACCGGGGTGAGGTTGGCCGCCGCCGCGCGCATCACGTGGTGGCCGACCGCGGTGGAGCCGGTGAACAGCAGGTGGTCGAACGGCAGCGCCGAGAACGCCTGCGCCACGTCCGCGTCGCCGGTCACCACCCGCACTTCGTCGGGCTGGAAATACTTCGTCACCTGCTCGGCGAACAGTGCCGAGAAGCGTGGCGTGAACTCGCTCATCTTCACCATCGCGCGGTTGCCGGCGACCAGCGCGTCGACCAGCGGGCCGACCGCCAGGTACAGCGGATAGTTCCACGGCACGATGATGCCGACCACGCCGCGCGGCTGCGGCCGCAACTCGGTGCGCGCCGGCAGGAACAGCCAGTCGGCCAGGCGCCGGCGCGGCTTCATCCAGCGCCGGCCGTGGGCCAGCGCATGGCGGATCGCCGAGAGGCTGGGGAAGAACTCCAGCAGCTCGGTCTCTTCGCGCGGGCGACAGCCGAAATCGGCATGGATGGCCTCGACCATGCGCTCGCGATTCTCGCGCAGCAGCGCCTGCAGCGCGCGCAGCCGGGCGGCGCGCACGGTCCACTCGGGCATCGGTTGCGCCCGTTGCGCGGCGCGCAGCAGGCGCAGGCTGTCGGTGAGCGTGGAAACCTGGTCGGTGGTCATGGCATTAATCGGTACGGGTCCTGCAGCATGCACGCAAACGGCGGGCGCCGCCTGCCGGGTCAGAAGCGCGCACGCAGTTCGACGCCCCACATCCGCGGCGGCGTGACGCCGGCGAACGGCGTGCCGAACACGCTGGTGGTGATGTTGTTCACTCCCGTGACGTAGCGCTTGTCGAACACGTTGGTGCCATAGAGCGCCACGCCCCACTGCTCGCCGGCGGCGCTCCAGTCCAGTCGCACGTCGGTGATCTGGCGTGCCGAGCCGACCCGGAAATTGGGGCTGATCTGGCAGGTGCCCTGCAACTGCGAGTCGTTGTTGCAGCGGGACGGGCCGCGATAGGCGTGGCTGAGGTCGAATTGCAGCGCGCCGTGCGCCACGTCGTGCCAGGTGTAGGCCAGCTGTGCGGCGAACGAATACTTCGGCTCGCCGGTGGGCTGGCCGTCCAGGCTGGCGCCGGAGGGCGCGGTGGCGTTGCGGTAGGTGGCGTCGATGTATGCGCCGTTCACGCCCAGCCGGAACGCCGTGTCTGGCTGCCATTGCAGCTCCACTTCGACGCCGTGGGCCTGCTGGTCGGTGCTCGCCACCAGGTAGCGCGGCACGCCGGAACCGGTGCTGTTGGGATCCAGCGTGAGCGACTGCCGGTTGTCGTAGCGGTAGTAGTAGGCGCTGGCGTTGAGCAGGAGGTTGGGCCCGGGGAACAGCGTCTTGACGCCGGCCTCGTAGTTGATGACCTTCTCCGGCGCGAAGTGCGAGCCGACCTGCACGCTGTTGTAGCCGCCGGCCTTGTAGCCCTTGGTGACCGAGCCGTACACCATCACGTCCGGGCTGAACGTGTAGTCCAGCACCACGCGCGGGCTGAGGTCGTTCCAGGTGTTCCTGCCTTGCACCAGCACGCCCACCGGCGCGCCGCTGGCGGGGTTGAAGATCAGGTTCTGCCGGAACACGTCGGGGTTGACGCCGGCCAGCGCGAGCAGGCCCATCGCGTCGAGCGCGTCGATGGTCTGGTCCAGTTCCGGCGCGCTGCGCTGCGGGTTGAACCACGAGAACCGCTTCTGGTCGCGGGTGTAACGCAGGCCGGTGGTGAGGTTGAGCTTGTCCCCCAGGTGCCAGATCACGTCGCCGTACAAGGCGTATGCCTTGAAGCGGCCCTGGTTTTCGATCTGCTCGCGCCAGGGTGCGCCGAGCACGGTGTAAGGCAGGCCGAACAGTTTCAGCAGCGAATCGAAACCGGCGAAGGTGTCGGCGTAGCTGGCGCCGCCCACGTTCAATGCCAGCGTGTCGATGCTGTCGGTGAACACGTCGGTACGACTGGTCTGGCGCGCCTGTTCGCTGTACCAGCTGGTGCCGGCCACCCAGTCGATCAGGTCGGTGCTGCCGGCGAACTTGAACTCCTGGTACCAGCTGTTGTTGTGCTCGATGTTGGCCGTGTCGAGGTAGGTGGTGCGCTGGTTGGTGCCGTCGTAGTCGCCCAGGTTCAGGGTGTCGAAATTGCGCCACGCGGTGGTCGAGGTCAGGCTGCCCCAGCCGAAGCTGTGGTCGACGATCAGGGTGGAGCCGTCGAATCGGCGGGTTTCGGCCGCGCCCACCGCGTCGTTGTAGAGCGGCGCGTGCAGCGGGTTGAGGTACTGCGCCGGGTTGGCCGGATACGGCGGGCTCAGCACGCCCGCGTTCGGGTCCGGCCGCACCGACCACGCCGACGACGGGATCAGGCCGAAGGCGGGCTGCGGCGGCTGCCTGAGCTCCTCGTGATCCCACGACCACAGCACGCGGGTGTTCGGCGTGATGTTCCAGCGGTAGACGCCGCGCGCGCCGCGATCGTTGTCCTGGCCGTAGCGCTTGCCGGTGGCCGCGTCGCGGGCCCAGCCGTGGCTCTGGTTGTCGAACAGGCTGAAGCGCAGCGCCATGTCCGCGTTGAGCGGCAGGTTCAGCAGGAAGTCGCCGTAGCGCTTGCCGTAGTTGCCCAGGCGCACGCGCGCCTTGCCTTCCAGCTTGTCGCTGGGTTCGTTGGTGACGATCGAGATGGCGCCGGCGGCGGCATTGCGGCCGAACAGGGTGCCTTGCGGGCCCTTCAGCACCTCGATGCGCTGGATGTCGTTGAACGCCAGCAGGGCGCCGCCGGAACGCGCGGCATAGACACCATCGATGTAGACGCCGACCGCCGACTCGGTGCCCACGCCGAAGTCGTCGGTGCTGATGCCGCGCAACTGGTAGTTGGGCTGGGTCGGCTGGTTGGCGCTGACTACCAGGCCCGGCACGAACAGGCTCATCTTGCTGAGGTCGGTGGCCGCGAGCGTGTCGATCTGCCGGGCGGTGACGATCTGCAGCGCGATCGGCACCGACTGCATCTGCTGGCTGCGGCTCTGCGCGGTGACGGTGATGGCGCCAAGCTCGGTGGGCCGGTCCGCTTTCGCCGCGGTGGTCGTGGCGGAGGCAGGAGCGGTGCCGTCGGCGCTCGTGTTCGTCTGCGCCGCCAGCGGCGCGCACAGCAGCAGTGCCGTGCCGCCGAACAGCAAGCCGCGCAGCGCGGTCGAAAGTGGACGTTGACGAAGGTTCATGCCGTGCTCCCCGTTGCATGGAATGGCCGCGACCGATGCGCCGCGGCGGTCGTTTGTCGGCTCAGTGCAGCACAGTGCAGGTACCGGGCATGGCCGCGATCCACGCCTTGATCAGCGCGATGGCTTCGTGGTCGGCCGTGCTGCGGCCGATCTCCGGCATCATCGTGCCGGGCTCGGTCGAGGCCAGCCGGTACGGGATGATCGAAGCATCCGGCTGGCCCGGCACGATGTCGAAGAAATGGTTGCCGGTACCCTGACCGGCCGCGGTGGGCGGCTTGCAGATGCCCAGCTCGTGGTTCTCCGGGGTGCCGTGGATCAGCGACAGGCCGGTGGTGTTGGCCGCGCCGTTCGGGTTGTGGCAGTGCCCGCAGTTGATGTCCAGCCAGGCGCGGGCGCGTGCATCCAGCGGCGCCTTCGGATCACTGGCATCGACGTCGCGCGGCACCGTGGCCAGCGCCGGCACGCCGGTGAGATAGCCAACCTTGACCAGATGCTCGAGCTGGTTGTGCTCGCCGTCGGCATACGGGTAGTTCTTGTTGATGTGCCGCGCCTTGGGGCCGATCGGATGCACCTTGCGATCGATCCAGTCCTGCGCGTGGCAGCTGGCGCACTGGCTTTCGTCGGGCACCACGTAGTTGAAATTCTCGCGTGCCGGGATGCCGTCCTGCGCGCTGGCGGCGACCAGGGTCAGCGGCAGCACAGCGCCGGTACGCGCAAGCATGGCCTCGGTCTGCGCGTCGTTCCACACGTACGGGATCGCTTCCCAGCCGTTCTGGCGATGGACCAGGATGCGCGTCTCGATCAGTCGCACGTTGGCCATGTCCAGGCCCTGGCCGGCGAAGTCGCGCGAGTAATCCGCGGTGCGCGCCACGTCGCTGAACTTGCCGTCGGCGGTGCGCGGGTAATAGAAAGTCTTGCTGAACACCGTGCCGACCGGAAAGTCGAGCGTGTCCACCGGCTGGTACTTGCCGCTAACGCCCCTGGGCATCCAGATCGTGCGCAGCTTGTGCGCGTAGTCGGTGAACAGCGGCGTGTTGAGGTCGTACGGCACCACGCCGTCGTTGAGCTGCAGCTTGCCGTCATGCACCTCGACCACGTGCCAGTCGCTGAGCCTGGCCGGGCGGCCTTCGGCATGGAACGCCACTGGCTGCATGCCGCGCTGGCAGCCGGCCAGCAGCAACGCGAGCAGCAGCAGCGCGAAACCCTGCAGAAGCGCACCTTGTGCGCGATGCCTTCGGGTGGCGTGACGGAGAGCATCGCGCACAGGGCGCGCTCCTGCGGAGACCGAAAATACCCGGAACATTCCTCAGACCTTCGGCTCGGGATTCAAGGTCACCGGGGGCAGGCTGGGCAGCGTGCATCCGTACGGCTTCATGTCCTTGCTGGGGTTCTTGTAGTCGTGCGGGCCGTCGGCGTTGATCACGCCGTTGACGCCCCGGATGCAGATGCGGTCGTTCGCCGGCGGCAGGCCGTCGACCAGGTTCTTCGTGTCGACGTAGCCATCCCACAACACGTCGGGGAAGTTGCCGCCGAGGCCGTACATCGCGGTCTTCAGCGCCTTCAGCTTGAGCCCGTCCGGTGAATCGCCACCGCCCTTGAGGCGGTTGTCGTGCACGTAGATCGCCTTCGGGTACGGGTTGTAGTTCGCCGCCACGCCGCGGGTGTTGTAGTAGTTGGTGGAGAAGTAGCTGGCGATGATGATGTTGGCGGTCCGGTTGTCGGCGATGTCGTTGTCGAAGATCTCCACCTTGTCGTTGGAGTTGATCACCACGCCCGAACCCGCCGGCACGCTGGCCACCGCCGCGCCCTTGGCAGCGAAGTTGTCCAGGTTGTTGGCGATTACCTTGTTCCTGAACACCCGCGTGCTGTGGCCTTCCTTGGACAGGTTGGGCATGTTGAACACCAGGATGCCGCCGGTGTTCTGCGTGGTGGTGTTGCCGTAGACGTCGGCGCGGGTGGAGTTCTCCACCTCGATGCCGGCCACGTTGTGTTCGGCGCGGTTGTTGCGCACGATGATGTTGTCCGACTGGCCGACGTAGATGCCGGCATCGGAGGCACCGATCACCACCGAGTCCTCGATCAGCACGTTCTGCGTCTTCACCGGGTACAGGCCGTAGGCGCCGTTGGTGGTCTTCGGGCCGTCGGTCCACTCCACGCGCACGCCGTGGATGGTGATGTTGCTGCCCTGGTTGATCTTCAGCGCATCACCCTTGGTGTCCTCGATCGCCAGGTTCTCGATGGTGAAATCGCTGGCATTGACCAGCAGGCCCTCGGGGCCGACCACCTGGCCCTTGAACGAGAGCACGGTCTTGTCCATGCCGGCGCCGCGGATGGTGACGCCGTCGGTGCGCAGGCTCAGCCCGCGCTTGAGGTGGTAGTGGCCGGCGGGGATCTCGATCACGCTGCCGGGCTTGGCGTCCAGCAGCTGCTCCTGCAGCTTGGCCTCGAAACCGTTGTCGGCGGCGGTTTGCGACGGCGCCTCGTGCTTGCCGCAACCGGCCAGCGTCGCGGCCAGTGCAATGGTGATGAGCAGTGTGCGCATGGTTGGATTCCCCCGTGAAAGTGCCGGCGTCGCGATGACTCCGACTCTCGCCCATTCCGCCGCCCGTGGGGAGGGCAAAGCGGCCAGCCGACGGG
Source organism: Rhodanobacter sp. UC4438_H5 (assembly GCF_052978405.1). Taxonomy (NCBI): domain Bacteria; kingdom Pseudomonadati; phylum Pseudomonadota; class Gammaproteobacteria; order Lysobacterales; family Rhodanobacteraceae; genus Rhodanobacter; species Rhodanobacter sp. UC4438_H5. The sequence goes on along the minus strand of NZ_CM129672.1, from coordinate 2,647,754 downwards.
GGGAAAAGCGGCCGGATTGATCAGCGCGGGCGCCGCGCCTCCTGCGGCGGCATGCCCGTCCAGCGCTTGAACGCGCGCCGGAATTCACGCGGGTCGCTGAAGCCCACTGCGCTGCCGACGTCGGCCACGCTCAACGCGCCCGCCTGCAGCAGCTGCAGCGCGCGCTCGGCGCGCACACGATCATGGATCTCGCGGAAGATCCGCCCGCTCTCGGCCAGCTTGCGGCGCAGCGAGCGCTCGCTCAGGTTCAATGTGCGCGCGACTTCGTCGAGCCTGGGTTGCTGCGCCAGGCGGCTGCGCAGCAGGCGCTCCACCGCGGCGACGATCTCCTGATGCGGCTCGCCACCGTCAGGCGTGCGTTGCTGCGCGCACAACGCCAGCGCCTGCTTCGCGGTCAGCGGGTTGTAGCCGGGCAGCGGATGGGGCAGCCACTGCACGTCGATCAGCAGCCGGCAACGCGGTGCGTCGAAGCGCGACTCGCAGCCGAACAGGGCATCGTATTCGTCGGCGTAGGCCGGTCGCGGATAGGCCAGCTCCAGCCGCTGCGGACGCAGCTCCGGGCCGACCAGCTCGCGCGCGATCAGGGTCGAACTTGCAAACAGCTCTTCGCAGAAGAACGGCAGCAGTTCGCCGTCCTCGAACAGCGGCAGGGCCACCATCGCCACGGTGCGCTCGTCCACCGCCTCGAACGAGAGGTCGAGCAGGCAGCCGCAGATCTTGTGGTGCGCGATGCCCGCCTGCATCGCCTCGCCGAAGGTGCGCGAGGTCATCATCGCCAACCCGAGCAGGCCGAAGCCGCCGACGGTGCCTTCGCGGCCGATGCGCAGGCCGGCGTCCGCCACCCCCGCCGCGCGCAGTGCCGCCAGCGCTCGCCGCACGAAACCGGAAGCCTGGCGATACGACACGCGCAGCGCAGGGTCCGCCAGCTGCGTGCGGCTGAGCGCCAGACCGGCGAACCAGCCGCGGCAGTCGATGCCGCAGGCATCGGCGAGCTGGGTCAGGTACAACAGCTTGTTGGTCGGGAACTCCGCGGCGGTGTAGCGCGGATCGTCCGTCGCCGCTGCCGTCGCCGCTGAGGAATGCAGGCCGATCATGCCGGCGGGTCGTGCCATGGTGCCGATGCTCCGACGCAGGCAGGCCGCGACGGCCTGCAGTCCGGACTTTCTAACATGGCGGGGGCGGCGCCCGCTTGCGCGCCGCACAAGCGGGCGCAAGCGTCCGGCGAACGCTTGCGCGCTCCCGGCCCCCGGCTCCTACTCCCCGATCGTCAGCAGCGAGGCGTTGCCGCCCGATGCCGTGGTGTTGATGGTCAGCGTGCGTTCGCCGGCGAAGCGCAGCAGGTAGTGCGGACCGCCGGCCTTGGGACCGGTGCCGGACAGGCCTTCGCCGCCGAACGGCTGCACGCCGACCACCGCGCCGATCTGGTTGCGGTTGACGTAACAGTTGCCGACGCGGGCGTGCTGGCTGATGTAGTGCACGGTGGCGTCGATGCGGCTGTGCACGCCGAGGGTGAGGCCGTAGCCGGTGCTGTTGATCTCGTCGACGACGTTCTTCAGCTCGCTGGCCTTGAAGCGGATCAGGTGCAGCACCGGGCCGAACACCTCGCGCTTGAGCACCGACAGCGAGGGAATCTCGTAGGCGCGCGGCGCGAAGAAGGTGCCGTGCGCGGTGGCGGCCGGGTCCATCGGCGCTTCGGCGATCTTCTTCGCCTCCTTGTCCATGCGTTCGGCGTGGGCCACCAGGATCGCCCTGGCATCCTCATCGATGACCGGGCCGACGTCGGTCGACAGCAGGCCCGGGTCGCCCACCTTCAGCTCGGCCATCGCGCCGGCGAGCATGTCGATCACCTTGTCGGCGATGTCTTCCTGGATGTACAGCACGCGTGCCGCCGAGCAGCGCTGGCCGGCGGACTGGAAGGCCGAGGCGATCACGTCCTTGACGATCTGCTCGGGCAGCGCGGAGGAGTCGGCGATCATCGCGTTCTGGCCGCCGGTCTCGGCCACCAGCACGGCGATCTGCGCGTCGCGCGCCGCCAGCGCGCGGTTGATCGCCCACGCGGTTTCGGTGGCGCCGGTGAACACCACGCCGGCCACGCGCGGGTCGCGGGTGAGCGCGGCGCCCACCGTGGGGCCGTCACCCGGGACGAACTGCAGCACCTCCTTCGGCACGCCGGCCTCGTGCAGCAGCTGCGTGGCGAGATGGCCGATCAGGCTGGTCTGTTCGGCCGGCTTGGCGATCACCGTGTTGCCCGCCGCCAGTGCGGCGCTGACCTGGCCGATGAAGATCGCCAGCGGGAAGTTCCACGGGCTGATGCCCACGAACACGCCGCGACCGCCCAGGTACAACTGGTTGGTCTCGCCGGTGGGGCCGGGCAGTTGCTCGGGTTCGGCAAACAGGCGGCGCGCCATGGTGGCGTAGTAGCGCAGGAAGTCGGCCGCCTCGCGCACTTCGGCGATCGCGTCGGGCAGGCTCTTGCCTGCCTCGCGCACGCACAGCGCGATGAACTCGGCGCGGCGCGCCTCCAGCTGGTCGGCGGCGAATTCGAGCATGGCGGCGCGATTGGCCACCGGCAGGTTGTTCCAGCGGTCCTGCGCCGCCGCCGCGTTGGCCATCGCCCGATCGACGGTGGCCTGGTCGGCGCTGAGGTAGCTGCCGATGATGCGGCGGCGGTCGGACGGATCGGTGACCTGCACCGTGGGGCCCTGGCTGCTGGCGCCGGGCACCAACGGGCCGGCGGCCCACGGGCCCTGCTGCGCGTTGACCGCGGCGGCGAGGTCGTTCAGTTCGTTGTCGTTGGCAAAGTTGACGCCCATGGAATTCTTCCGAAGTTCACCGTAGAGATTGGCCGGCAGCGGGATGCGCGGGTGCGGGATGTGATCGAACGCGCGCACCGTCTCGCAGGGGTCGGCCACGAGCTCGCGCGCGGGCACGTCCTCGTCCACCACGCGGTTGACGAAGCTGGTGTTGGCGCCGTTCTCGAGCAGGCGGCGCACCAGGTAGGGCAGCAGGTCCTCGTGCGAGCCGACCGGTGCGTACACGCGGCAGGGCACGTTGAAGCTCTGCTTGCCGATCACCTCGGCATACAGGTCGCTGCCCATGCCGTGCAGGCGCTGGAACTCGAACGGCCGGCCCTGCGCGATGTGGTGCACGGCGGCGATGGTGTGCGCGTTATGGGTGGCGAACTGCGGATAGATCAGGTTGCCGCCCGCGTTGAACAGGCGCCGCGCGCAGGCCAGATAGGAGACGTCGGTATTCGGCTTGCGGGTGAACACCGGGTAGCCGCCCAGGCCCTGCTCCTGCGCCTTCTTGATCTCGGCGTCCCAGTAGGCACCCTTGACCAGCCGCACGTACCAGCGCCGGCCGCTGGCCAGTGCTGTCTCCACCAGCCAGTCGATCACGAACGGCGTGCGCTTGGCGTACGCCTGCACCACGATGCCCAGGCCGTTCCAGCCTTCCAGCGAGGGGTGCGCGAAGACATCGCCGATCACGTCCAGCGACAGCTCCAGCCGGTCGGCCTCCTCGGCGTCGACCGACAGCGCGATGCCGTGCTTCATCGCCAGCTGCGACAGCTCCAGCAGCTTTTCGGTGAGCGCCTGGTGCGCCCGTGCGCGCTGGGCCACTTCGTAGCGCGGGAACAGCGCCGACAATTTCACCGAGATCGACGGCGCGTCGGTGTGGTTCGCATACGGGCCGCGCGCGCCCAGCGCGGCGATCGCGTTGCGGTAATCCTGCTGGTAGCGCTCGGCGGTGTCGGCGGTCAACGCCGACTCGCCCAGCATGTCGAAGGAGTAGCGGAACACCGCGTTCTCCTTCTTCAGGCTGCGGTCGAGCGCTTCCTCGATATCGCGGCCCATCACGAACTGGTGGCCCATGATGCGCATGGCCTGGCGCACCGCCGCGCGGATCGCGGGGTCGCCCACGCGGGCGACCAGCCGGCGCAGTGCGCCGTTGAAATCGTCGCCGCTGCCGTCGGCCAGGTTGACCAGCCGGCCGGTGAGCAGCAGGCCCCAGGTGGAGGCGTTGACCAGCAGCGATTCGCTGCGGCCCAGATGCTTGCGCCAGTTGGCGTCGCCGAGCTTGTCGCGGATCAGCTTGTCGGTGGTGGTCTTGTCCGGGATGCGCAGCAGCGCCTCGGCCACGCACATCAGCAGGATGCCTTCCTCGCTGGACAGGTCGTACTGGCGCATGAAGGACTCGACCACGCTCTGGTCCTTCGCCCGCGCACGCACGCGGGTGACCAGCGCGGCAGCGCGGTCGACTACCTGTTCGCGTTCCTCCGCCGGCAGCGCAGCCTGGTCGAGCAGGTCGTTGACCGCTTCGGTCTCGTCGCGCAGCCAGGCAGCAGTGATGCGCGCGCGCGCGGGTGTGGTTCGAGCGGGCAGCTCGGGGCTCAGGATGGGTGAGGTCACGGTCGTGTCGGTGCCGGTCGTGGGGGATGGAATAAACCCGCGATTGTACGCTTCGTGCCCGGCCGTGGGGACGCGCCGCCACGCGCGAAAATCCGCCTCGGGCAGGGTGATCTGCCGCACGGGCGCGAATGGCTTGCGGTGCCTGTCGAGCTCACGGTGTGCGTTGATCGAAGTCAATCGGGTGCGACATTCTTGCCCACTGCGCCGCCGCGGCCTATCATTCCGGCAGTTCCAGGCACGCCGGATCTCCATGATCGTGCTTCGACCAGCCAGCGCCGGCTTGCCCTGCGTGACGATGTGGCTCAAGCCCAATCGCTCGCTCAGCCGCCGCGGCCTGCGTCGACTGATCGTGGTTCTGGTGGCATTGGCGCTGACAACGGCAGAACTGGGGGCGTGGCAGGGGAACGTGTTTGCTCCGCTGTTTGCCCTGGTGGAATCCGCCGCCATGGCCATCGCGTTGAGCGTGGCCTGGCGGGCCGGCGACCGCTGCGAGCGCATCACTCTCGACGAATCGTCGCTGGAGGTGCAGTCGCTGCCGGGCCGGCGTTGCACTCGCTTCCAGTCTTGCTGGGTGCGCGTGCGGCTGGATACCGGCAATGGACGCCTGGTGTTGACATCGCACGGCCGCGATCTGGAGATCGGCGCGTTTCTGGCGGCAACGGAACGCGTCGAGCTGGCGAAGCGACTCAGGGTGCTGCTGGCCGGCTCGACCGGAACGTGGCGCAAACAGCAATGACAAAGGTGCAAGACATGACATCTGGCGGGATCAGGCGATCAATCATGGCGACGGCGGGCCTTGCCCTTGCGACGTTCGGCGGTGCCGTGCAGGCGAATCCGCATCCATGGCAGCTGAACATGGAGCGCGGCGCGAGCACCTGGTCGCACGTCCCCTACGATCTGAACAACATCTCGCTGTGGGTTTGCGTGGTGATCGGCGTGCTGGTGTTCGGCGCCATGTTCGTCGCGATGTTCCGCTTCCGCAAATCGCGCGGCGCGGTGGCCGAGAAGTGGGCGCACAACACCGTGCTGGAAGTGGTCTGGACCACGATTCCGGTGCTGATCCTGATCACCCTGGCCTACCTCGCCACCGGCGGCCTCACCAGCTGGGCCGATACCACCGGCTCGCAGATGACGGTGAAGGTCACCGGCTACCAGTGGAAGTGGCGCTACGACTACGTCAGCTACATGGGCAAGCCGATCGACAAGGTCGGCTTCATGTCCAGGCTGGACAAGCAGAGCGACGACACCCGCCAGCTCGATTCGGGCATGGACCCGTATGCGGTCAAGGTGGGCGACGAGCAGACCTACCTGCTCAACGTCGACAAGCCGCTGGTGGTGCCGGTCGACACCAAGATCCGCTTCATCATCACCGGCGGCGACGTGATCCATTCGTGGTGGGTGCCGGCGCTGGGCTGGAAGCTCGACGCGATCCCCGGCATTGTCAACGCGGCCTGGACCAACATCAAGGAGCCGGGCACGTACCGCGGCCAGTGCGCCGAGCTGTGCGGCCAGGACCACGGCTTCATGCCGATCGTGGTGGTGGCCAAGTCGGAGGCGGACTTCGCCAAGTGGCTGGCCGAGCAGGAAGCCGCTTCCGGCAAGTCCCTGTCGCCCCCCGCGCCGATCGACGCGGGCACGGCGGCCACTGCCGCGGCGACCACTCCGCCGGGCTGAGCCCGACCCCATCCGCGTTTTCGTTGCAGTCGCATTCCATTACAGGTTAGAGGTGCATGGCCATGTCCTACGCAGCCACCCATGATCAGCACGATGATCACCACGGCGCGCCGAAGAGTTTCTTCCAACGCTGGTGCATGTCCACCAATCACAAGGACATCGGTACGCTGTACCTGATCTTCGCGCTGACGATGTTCTTCATCGGCGGCAGTTTCGCGATGACCATCCGCGCCGAGTTGTTCAAGCCCGGCCTGCAGCTGGTGCAGCCGTACTTCTTCAACGAGCTGACCACCATGCACGGCCTGATCATGATCTTCGGCGCGATCATGCCGGCGTTCGTGGGCCTGGGTAACTGGATGATCCCGCTGATGGTGGGCGCGCCGGACATGGCGCTGCCGCGCATGAACAACCTGTCGTTCTGGATTCTTCCGTTCGCCTTCCTGCTGATGCTGTCCACGCTGTTCTCGCCGGGCGGCGCGCCGGCCGGCGGCTGGACGATGTATCCGCCGCTGTCGCTGCAGAGCGATTCGCTGGCCTACGTGGTGTTCGCCATCCATCTGATGGGCATCAGCTCGATCATGGGCGCGATCAACATCATCGCCACCATCCTCAACATGCGCGCGCCGGGCATGGACCTGCTGAAGATGCCGGTGTTCGTGTGGAGCTGGCTGATCACCGCGTTCCTGCTGATCGCCGTGATGCCGGTGCTGGCCGGCGCGGTGACCATGCTGCTGACCGACAAGTACTTCGGCACCAGCTTCTTCAATCCGGGCGGCGGCGGCGACCCCGTGCTGTACCAGCACGTGTTCTGGTTCTTCGGCCACCCCGAGGTCTACATCATGATCCTGCCGGCGTTCGGGATCATCTCGGAGATCGTGCCCACCTTCGCGCGCAAGCCGATCTTCGGCTACAAGGCGATGGTGTTCGCGCTCGCCTGCATCGCGTTCCTGTCGTTCATCGTGTGGGCGCACCACATGTTCGCGGTGGGCCTGCCGCTGGGCGCGGACCTGTTCTTCATGTACGCCACCATGCTGATCGCGGTGCCTACCGGCGTGAAGGTGTTCAACTGGGTGGCCACCATGTGGGGCGGCTCGATGACCTTCGAGACCCCGATGCTGTTCGCCATCGCGTTCATCATCCTGTTCACCATCGGCGGCTTCTCCGGCCTGATGCTGGCCCTGGTGCCGGCCGACTTCCAGTACCAGGACACCTATTTCGTGGTGGCGCATTTCCACTACGTGCTGGTGACCGGCGCATTGTTCGCGATCATTGCGGCGGCCTACTACTGGCTGCCGAAGTGGGCCGGCAACATGTACAGCGAGTTCTGGGGCAAGGTGCACTTCTGGTGCAGCGTGGTGTTCGTGAACGTGCTGTTCTTCCCGCAGCACTTCCTCGGCCTGGCCGGCATGCCGCGGCGCATCCCCGATTACAACGTGGCGTTCGCCAACTTCAACATGGTCAGCTCGATCGGTGGCTTCCTGTTCGGTGCCTCGCAGCTGATCTTCCTCGGCGTGGTGATCCACTGCGTGTTCTTCTCCAGGAAGAAGGCCACCGACCGCGTGTGGGAAGGCGCCAAGGGACTGGAATGGACCGTGCCTTCGCCGGCGCCGCACCATACCTTCTCGGTGCCGCCGGTGATCCATGACGAAGAGCTGGCGCACGGCAACGTGCACGCCTGATCGGCGGGGAAGCCGTGGAAATGACACAGCCGGTTGACGACATCCACGCCGCGGACCAGCGCCGCGGCGTGCGCCGCACGGTGAAGATCCTGGTCGCGGTAGTGATCGGCTTCTATCTGCTGGCGTTCCTGCAGATCCTGCTGATGAAATAACCGCGCCAGCACCTTTCCACTTCAATCACCCGGGTCGGCACGACCGGCAGGCAGGTCCCCGAGCGGCATGGCGGGGCAGAGTCATCAAGAGAAATCCACGGGGTCTCAGCATGGGTCAGCAACACGACGTTTACTTTGTACCGGCCAAGAGCTACTGGCCGATCGTCGCCGCGGTCGTCATGTTCATCTTCATGTTCGGTGCCGGGCACTGGCTCAACGCCGAGCCGGGTGCGACCGGTTTCGGCAAATCGGTGTTCGTCCTCGGCGTGATCGGCGTGCTGGGGATGTTCTTCGGCTGGTTCCGTTCGGTCATCCGCGAATCGCTGGCCGGCGACTACAACCACCAGGTCGATACCTCGTTCCGCATGGGGATGATGTGGTTCATCTTCTCCGAGGTGATGTTCTTCGGTGCGTTCTTCGGTGCGCTGTTCTACATCCGCATGTTCTCGGTGCCGTGGCTCGGTGGCGAAGGCCATGGCGTATTGACCCACCAGTTCCTGTGGAGCGACTACACCGCGGCCTGGGGTGCCAACGGCGGCAATGGTCCGGCGAAGATCGGCGGGGCGTTCGAAACGGTGCCTGCGTGGGGGCTGCCGTTGCTGAACACGCTGATCCTGCTGACCTCCAGCGTCACCGTGACGATCGCCCACCACGCCCTGCGCGCCGGGCATCGCGGCCGGATCCTGCTGTTCCTGGGCCTGACCGTGCTGCTGGGCGCCACCTTCCTGTACTTCCAGGCGCACGAGTACATCGAGGCCTACCACGAGCTCAACCTCACCCTGGGCAGCGGCGTCTACGGCTCGACCTTCTTCATGCTGACCGGCTTCCATGGCCTGCACGTGACCCTGGGCACGATCATGCTGGCGGTGATCTGGCTGCGCGTGCTGAAGGGCCACTTCAGCAAGGACCATCACTTCGGCTTCGAGGCGGTGGCCTGGTACTGGCACTTCGTCGACGTGGTGTGGCTGGGCTTGTTCATGTTCGTCTACATCCTCTGAGCGTCGGTCTGCACTCGCTTGCACCGGCCCGCCACTGGCGGGCCGGTTCGTTTCCGGGCGCCGGAATGTGTGCGGGTATGGAGCCTGGAGTGGTGTGCCCCCTGTGGTGGCCGCCGGCATGCCGTGCTGTCTGCCTGCCGAATCTGCCGAACCGTAGCCGGTCAGCCATCAATTTGTGACGGATGTGGTTGTATCCGGTACAAGTTTAGTGTATAGGTTCAGGCCCGCCGCCAGGCGGGGACGAGCGCCAAGCGGTGCCGTCGGTTCGCCATGCTGGTTGGAGTGGCAAGGGTTGGGGGGATGGAGATGTTTCGCTTTCTGCGTCGTAAAGCCAACCGCTGGCTCTTGCTGCTGGCGGCTGTGGACATGGTGCTGCTGGGCTTTTCGCTCAACGCGGCCATGTACCTGCGTTATTTCAATCGGCCTGCCGATCTGGCCCAGTTCTCCCACCACATGCCCGAGCGCTCGCTGGCGTTCGCCGTGATCATGCTGCTGGCGATGGTCGCCCTGGGTCACTACCAGTCGCACATGCGAACGAGCTGGTTCGGCGTGCTGGCGCGCCAGAGCGTGGGTTTCGTGCTCGGTGGCGTGGGCGTCTTCATCATGTATTACCTGCTGCCGCAGGCCTATGTCGGCCGCGGCGTGCTGACCATCGCGCTGCTGCTGTCCTTCGCCCTGATGATGGGCTTCCGGCTGGTGTTCCTGCGCCTGGTGGACGCGGTGGTGTTCCAGCGCCGGGTGCTGATCCTGGGTGCAGGCAAGCGTGCCTCGCAGATCCAGACGCGCATGCGCCGCCACGCCGACCGGATCGGCTTCAACGTGCTCGGTTTCGTGCCGCGCGAGGGCGAGGAGGTGCAGGTCGGCGCGATGTCCCTGGTGCGCCCCGAGGGTTCGCTGGTGGACTGGGCGCTGCATCGCCAGGTGGACGAGATCGTGGTCGGCGTGGACGACCGGCGCGGCGGGCTGCCCATGCGCGACCTGCTGGAGTGCCGTCAGAACGGCATCGACGTGACCGACCTGGCGACCTTCTTCGAACGCGAGTCCGGCCGCGTGCAGCTGTCGCTGACCGATCCCTCCTGGCTGGTGTTCTCCGGCGGCTTCGATGCCACTCCGCTGCGCCGCTTCAGCAAGCGCTGCTCGGATCTGCTGATCGCCACGCTGGTGCTGCTGCTGACCTGGCCGCTGATGCTGCTGGTGGCGCTGGCCATCCGCATCGAGTCCGGTGCCGGCCAGCCCATTCTCTACCGGCAGGAGCGCGTCGGCGCACGCGGCAAGACGTTCCAGCTGATCAAGTTCCGCAGCATGCGCACCGACGCGGAGCTGGACGGCATCGCGCGCTGGGCGAACAAGGACGACGACCGGGTGACCCGGGTGGGCCGCTTCACGCGCAAGGTGCGCCTGGACGAGCTGCCACAGTTGTGGAACGTGCTCAAGGGCGAGATGAGCTTCATCGGCCCGCGGCCCGAGCGGCCGCAATTCGTGATCGACCTTGGCCAGAAGATCCGCTACTACGATCTGCGTCATTGCCTCAAGCCCGGTCTGGCCGGCTGGGCGCAGCTGCGTTATCCGTATGGCGCGTCCGAGGCCGATGCCGAGGAAAAGCTCAAGTACGATCTGTACTACGTCAAGAACCACAACCTGCTGTTCGACCTGCTGATCCTGTTCCAGACGGTCGAAGTGGTGCTGTTCCGCCGCGGCGCACGCTGATTGGCGGTTCCCTCCGGGCCGGCCGGCCCGGCAAGCTTGAACCCGTCTTCCGGACCTGCGGCGTGGTTGGCGCGTCATGGCTGCCGGGCCAGCTATGACGCCGCATTGTGTGGTGATACGCTTTCCGGGCACGGGGCATTCAGGATAATCAGCTACCCAGCTCAAGCCGCCGGCTTGGCGAGGCTGGGTCGTTGGCATCGGCCTACCTATGGATTCCCCCCATGTCCCGCACCGATCAGATTGCGCCGAACAGGCCTGCAGCACCGACCCGGGGCAGCGGCGAGATGCCCGCTCCGTCATCATTGCGCGCGCAACGCACGCGTACCGCGCTGCTCGGTGGCGGCGTGATGCTGATGCTGCTGTTCACTGCGGTATCGCTGCTGCTGGCGCGCGATGACGAACCGCGACCGCTGACCTACCGTCCGATGGCCGCCGCGCCGGCGCCAGCCAGGCTGCCGGCGGCCCCCGCCAGGCCTTCGCCGCTTGCCGCGGAGAAGCTCGGAAATGCCGCTGACGCCAGGGTCTCCCCCACCATCGCGGCGGCGACGAGCCGACGCGCGACCCGGGTCGATGCTGCCGCGGTGGCGCCGCCGGCGAACGCGCCGCGCGCCCGCGCGACCACGACCGAAGCGACGCCCCGTCCGGTCCCCCGCGTTGTCGGTGGCGTTGTCGGTGTGCAGCCGCTGGTGGCGGCCACCGGTGCCTCCTCCCGCAGCACCGCTGCAAGGCATGCGGTCGGCGTGCCAGCCGGGCTGACCGGGTCGATCGGCCGCGATTCCTCCGCGGTGCAGGGCGCGCCGCGGGCGGCTGCGTTCAGCGCTGTGCCGGTGCGACCGCAAGCCGTGACGCTGGCGGCGCATCCACGGCTGCTTCTGGACTCCTCCACGCTGACCGCGCTGCGCCAGCGCGCGGCGGCGAACACGCCGCAATGGACGGCGCTGAAAGCCACCTGCGATTCCTACATCGGCGGCACGGTGGCGTATCCCACCGGCAACCAGTACCCCGACAAGCCGAACCTCGGCTCGGGCTACCAGGGCGAATCCTATCTGCCGGCGCTGCTGGCCGAAGGCATGTGCTACCAGGTGCTGAAGTCCAGCAATGCGGCGGCCGCGGCACCCTACGGCGCCAAGGCGGTCGACATCCTGATGAAGATGTCGATGCCCTACCCGGGCAGCAACGGCTGGGACCCGTGCACCGACAGCGGTTACGGCATCCGCTTCTACGGCGTGGGTTACGGCCTGGGCTATGACTGGGTCTACGACCTGCTGACCGCGTCCCAGCGCACGCAAATCTACACCACCGCGAACGCGTGGATCGCCGCGTGGGAAAAGTCCGGCGGGTGTGCTTCGTTTGCCTACGATGGCAATCCCATCGGCAACTACTACGCCGGTTACTTCCACGCCAAGGCGGTGATCTCGCTGGCCACCTACGGCGAAAATCCCAGCGCGCCGGCGCAGTGGACCGACTGGCTGGGCAACCAGTTCGGCGCGCGGGTGCAGCCGTACTATCGCCTGCACATGCTCGGTGGCGGCTGGCCGGAGGGTTACGGCAACTACGCGCCGCTGAGCATCCTCAACATGAGCTTGCCCGCGCGCGAAGTGAAGACCGCCACCGGGCAGGACCTGCTGCATGCCAGCGCGCCGTATACCTTCCCGGTGGACAGTGCCGACTACTCGATGCATTTCACCTGGCCGTCGCTGGTCTACTTCGACGACCGTGACGACAACCACTCCAACGGCGATCCCTCCTCGCCGCCGCCGGGCACGACCCCGGTCGGCATGTTCCAGCAGATCATCGGTGCGTTGAGCTACTGGCAATCGCCCAAGGTCGCGGTGTTCAACCAGTACCTCGCGGCGGTCGACCAGGCCACCGGCGGGTACAGTGATGCGCCGGCCTGGCTGCAGTTCCTGGCGATCGATCCGAATGCGCCGAAGGCGGCGCTGAGCACCTTGCCGCTGTCCTATTTCGCGCCGGGCATGAACGCCGTCGCGGCACGCTCGGACTGGACCACCGCCGCCAGCTGGATGTCGTTCCGCGCCGGCCCCTACACCAACAACCCCGCCGCCGGGCACGAGTTCTTCGACCAGGGCAGCCTCGCGCTGGTGCGCGGCGGCTCGCCGCTGCTGGTCAATGCCGGCGGCTGGCTGGTGCACGAGCCTGGCGGCAACGCCGACGAGACGAAGATCTTCAACGACAACTACGGCGACCTCGACGGTACCCAGTACAGCGGCAACCGGCAGCTGTACAACATCTTCTACGTGCGCAGCATGAGCGGCAGCTCGGTGGCGCAGCGTTTCGGCCAGGAGGCCAATACCACCGAGGACGATGGCGTGCGCACCGCGGTGTCGGCCTACGAGGACGGCAACGGCTACGTCTACATGCTGGCTACCCACCTGGAGGACATGTATCGCACCTTCTCCGCCGGGCCGGCGGTGTCGGCATGGTCGCGGCAAGTCGTCTACCTGCGTCCGAACCGTTTCGTCGTCTACGACCGCACCACCGAAGGCAGCACTGGCTACGACCAGTACCTGGCCTGGCATTTCCCGGCCAACCCGGCCGCGGGCAGCGCGCCGGCGGGACAGCACCGCTTCGACGTCAGCTACAACGGCCAGTACGTGGGCGCGATGACCACCGTGCTGCCGACCGGCAACAAGACCACGACGGTCGGCATGTATCCGGGCGACAACCCGATCAAGGCGTGGCAGGTGCAGGTGCGCCCGCCCGACACCAGCGCCAGCCAGCGATGGCTGACCGTGTTCGACCTGTCCGGCACCGCCGCCAAGGTCGCCACGGCCAGCCCGGTGACGGTGAGCCAGGGCGGCATCGTCGGGGTGGAACTGCTCGCCAGCGACGGCAACGCCGTGGTGGTGAGCAGCAGCGGCGCCCCCGGCACCGCGCTCAGCGGCAACCTCGTCTACGGAGTGCAGCCGTTGTCGGCCTACCACGTGGTCACCGACCTGCTCCCGGACACCGGCTACACGGTGACCACCTCGGCCAACGCCGGGTTGCGCAACGTCAACATCAGCGTGGGCGGCACCACCATGAGCAGCCACAAGGGTGTACTCAGCTTCTACGTGACGACCGACGGCACGGTGCAGGGCAACCCGCCGCCACCGCCGACGCCGGTTTACGTCCCGGTGCCGATCAGCGCGCTGCCGGTTCCCGGCTTTCCGGCACCGTACAAGCCCGGCGGTTGAGCCGGACCGCGACCGGCGTTCGCACCGGTCGCGGCAGACGCACCTCCGGGCGGTGGTCGCGGTCGATCAGGGCGAGTGCGGCGTGTCGCGCGTTCACTGGCCCTGCGGCGGGCTGCTGTGCGCGGCCACATGCAGCGGGTACAGCGGTGAGCTGTACCAGTCGACCACCTTGCCGTTCTCGAAGCGCACCCATGATGGGCCGTACTCCCAGCGCTGATCGCTGGCCATCAGCGTGGGTTCGCCTTCGATGCTGCGCACGCTGGCGGCATCCATGCCCAGGCCCCACGCCGGCCGTTCCGCCGGCGCTGTCGCCGTGGCGCGATGCGTCGGCGGCTGCACGGTTTCGGCGGGCGGGGCCGCGGGCGGCGCGGGCGGTTCGCCCGGCCACAGCCACCACGCCGCAATGGCAGCGGCCGGCAGCAACAACCAGCGGCGGGAACGCCGCCGTGTCGCGAGTACCCGCTGCGTCGCCGCGGCCGACCCGGCTTCGCCCCTCGGCGGCTGGGACGGCCGCACGCCCGCGGCGCCGGGCAGGCGGCCATGCGTGCGGTGGAACTCCATCGCCATGCCGTACATCGCGGTGAGCTGCTGCAGCCGCTGCGCGGCGACGCCGCGCGAATCCTCGTCGCGACGGTCCGGGTGCAGCACCGACACCCGGCGCCGGTACGCGTGCTTGAATTCGTCCAGGCCACAACCCGGTTCGAGACCGAGCAAGCGGTAGAGGTCGAGAAAATCGGTCTCGCGCGCCACGTCGTGCTTCCCCTTGAATGCCGCAAGCCGGGCCACGTGCCGCGCACCATCCGTGCACCGGCTGCCGTGCGGAACTATACCTGCTGGACGCCGCGGCCGCGGCGCACCCTCGCTGCCTCGTGCTAGCGTGACGCACCGAAAACGGCGGGAGGCGACGATGGCCAGGGGCCTGACTGCAAGCTTGCGGGGTGTGGCGTTGGGCGTGGCGGAATTGCCGGGGGTGCGTCTGCTCGCGCGGCCGGTCTATCGCCACCTGTTTGCCCGCGACGTGTTGCCCGGCAATGCCTACGGCGGCGTGTTTGCCAGTGTCGAGGCGGCGCGTGCCGGGGCACCGGCATCGTTGCCGACCAGCTACGACCAGCCGCAGTCGGGCGAGCTCTACGCCGACCGGCTGGAGCGTGTGCAGATCGTGGATTACCCGGTGCTGTTCTGGCTCTCGCGACTGTTTGCCGGCGACGCGCGGAAATTGTTCGACCTGGGCGGCAACGTGGGCACCAGCTATTTCGGTTTCCGCCACCACCTGCCGTATCCCGATGACCTGCGCTGGCTGGTGCACGACGTGCCCGCCGTGGTCGCGGCCGGGCGCGCGCTGGCCGAGCGCGAGGATGGCGCCGGCAAGCTCGGCTTCACCGACTCTCCGCAGGACGCCGACGGTTGCGACGTGCTGCTCTGCAGCGGCGTGCTGCAGTACCTCGACTACTCGCTGCCGCAGTTGCTGCAACCATTGCGCGCGCCGCCGCGCCACGTATTGGTCAACGTGACGCCGCTGCACCCCGAGCGCAGCTTCGTGACCCTGCAGCGTGTCACCCGGCGCCGGGTCGGCATCGCCAACTGCCCGTACAGGGTTTCCGCGGTGGGCGCCTTCGTCGACGAGTTCACAAAAGCCGGCTACAGCGTGGTCGACCACTGGTCGACGACCGAGCGCCACATGCGCATTCCGTTCGAGCCGGACCATTCGATCGATCGTTACCACGGATTCTGTTTCCGCCGCGACTGAGCTTGCGGGGCGCCGGGGCGCGGGGCACACTGCCGCTTCGATTCCGTGGCGCAGCTTGCGGCCGGCGGGTCGCGGGAGGGGGCATGTCGGGTCCATCGTCCAAGTGGCTGGAAGTCGCCTGGGATCAGTTCGATCCCTGGCGGATACAGGGCGTGCGGCATCATCTGGCGACGCACCCCGCGCTGCAGTTGCCGGCCCTGGTCGAGCTGGGCAAGCGGCTGGAAGCGCGTGGCCGCGTGCGCTCGCACAGCGGCGATGCCACTGCGGGCACGTCGTTCAACGAAGCACCCCGGTTGCATCCCAACGCCAAGGGTGTCGAGGCGACGCTGAGCGACATCGAGCATGCCGCGGCGTGGACTTCGCTGCTCAACGTGCAATCCGATCCGCAGTACCGCGCCGTCGTCGACGAGGTACTCGACTCGGTCCGGCCGCAGGTGGAGGCGGTCGACCCGGGCATGTGCTATCGCGCCGGCTGGATCTTCCTCACTTCGCCCGGGGCGGTGACGCCGTTCCACATGGACAAGGAACACAACTTCATCCTGCAGGTGCACGGCCGCAAGCGGATCTACGTCTGGGACCATCGCGACACGCAGGTGGTCAGCGAGCATGCGCGCGATCGCTTCCATCGCACCCATTCGCGCGAGCTGCTGCAGTGGCGCGAGGAGTATCGCGAGCGAGCCCGGGTGTTCGAGCTGGAACCCGGGATGGGCGCGTACATGCCCTCGACCAGTCCGCACATGGTCGAGAACGGCGATGGCCCGTCGATCACCATGAGCTTCACCTATTACACCCGCGCGACCCGGCGCAACTCCCTCCTGCATCGCACCCACGACATGCTGCGCCGGCTGGGCTGGGTGCCGCCGGCGGTGGATCGCTTCCCGTTGTTCGACGCCGCCACGCTGGCGGCCGGCGGGCTCTACATCGGCAGCAAGCGGCTGGCGCTACGACTGGCCGGCGCGTCCGTCGATTCGGACGCCGCACCGTACGCCAAGGTTGGCGACTCGTGATGTCCGGCCGGCGACGCGGCGGTCGCCGGGCCTGGCGCGTGCTCATGCTGGCCTGCATTCCGCTGACCGCAGCCGGCGTCGACCGGCCAGCTCCTCCCGCGCCGCCTACGCTCGGCGCCCACACCTTGCTGGCGCAGGCCGATCATCGCGGCCGCAGCCCCGCCGTGACCGCGCCGCTCGACACCGCGCCGGCGGGCAGTGCGTTGCTGGTGCTCAATGGCGGCTTCGCCAGCAACGCGGCGGCGCCGACCGACAGTTATGGGCGGCACTGGACCCAGGTGGGTCCGACCGCCGTCTACGACGGCTACCAGGGCCGTTTCGACGTGAAGGCCTACGTGTCGCTGGCCGGCCCGGGCGGCCGGCACCATACGGTCAGCATCGACAAGCCGGGTGAGCCGGAGCGCGAGATCACCATCCCCTTCGTGGAAATCCGCCATGCCGGCGTGCTGCAGGATTTCGCCCAGAATTACCCCGCGCCCAATCTGGTCCAGCGCATCGCGGGCAAGCTCAAGCGCACGGTGGAGGGCATGCTCTCCGATCCGGCCGACCGCTTCAGCGTGACCAGCGGCGAGGTCACCACGACCGGGCCGGCCACGTTGATCGCGGTGTGGTGGGGTGACGGCAATGTACGCCGGATGAGCGCCGTGCCGGACAACGGTTTCACCGTGATCGACAGCTATCTGCAACTGCCGCCGATAAGCGGCGTGCAGTGCGCGGTGGCTTACCGCCAGGTCGACCGTGCCGGCACCTACCGGGTGAGCTGGAGCGGCAGCCCGCGCCAGCGGGCGATCCTGTGGCTGTTCGCGTTCCAGTCCGCCGCGCCATAGTCCACCTGCATAGCACGCAGTCAGTCTGAATGGCGTGCCCCATTGCACAGTTCGACGCGGTTCTGCGCTAATCTTGTCGTCCAGAGGCTGGTTTGGCAGACGACGCGATGAGCGGGTGCTCCCAGGCGGCTTCGCTGGGCAGATGCCGGCCGATCCGCGGTGCCTCGCGAATCGCGCGCATCCTGCCCGAGGGAGATCGGCGCGTGTCGTGGCGGTCATCGCCGCCCGACCAGGAGGGGTGGTGGGCGCGGCATCCAATCCAGTGTCAATTGACGACGGCATGTCGTTGCTGGACGTGCTGCCGGGCATCGCGCCTGCCGATGACGAAACCTGGCAAAGTCGCCGCGTGCCGCTCGACGGCGCATTGGCCACTTGCGTGGCGGCGCTGCACGCGGCCGATCCCGAGCGCGCGGCGCTGACCCTGCTGGCCGCGTTGGCGCGGGTCGAGGCGCAGCTGACCGGCGCCGAGTCCGCCGTGGCAACGCTGCACCAGGCCGGATGCACCCGCCAGCTGACCGTGCCGGTGCCCCGCGACGCGCCACGCAAGGCATGGCTGGAGGGCGTGCTGTCCGCAGCGCGCGGGTCGGCCGCCCCGGTCACGGTGGCGTGGATGGTGCTGCAGGAGGCAGCGTTGCCGGACGCCGCCGCCGCGCTCTCCACCTGGCGCCTCGATTTCAGCGACGCGATCGCCCTCGAACTGCGCTGGCGCAGCCCGCTGACGGCAGCGAGCGTGGAGCTGCTGGCCGGTTGCGTGCAGCGCGCCTGGGCGGGCCTGCTCGACGAAGCTGACGCCGAGCCGGATCTCCTCGCTCCGGCCGAACGCCAGCGCTTGCTGGTGCAGTGGAATGACACCGCGGTGCCGCGACACCGCGGCGACAGCGTGTCCGCGCTGTTCTCCCGCACCGCCGCCGCGCATGCGGATGCACCGGCGGTGGTCGAGAGCGGGCACGCCCTGAGCTATGCCCGACTCGATGAGCGGTCCAGCACCTTGGCCCGGCATCTGCTCGATGCCGGCGTCGTGCCGGGCGACATCGTCGGCGTCGCGCTGGAGCGTTCGGCGGGGGCGCTGGTGGCAATCCTCGGCGTGCTCAAGGCCGGCGCGGCCTACCTGCCGCTCGATCGCAGCCACCCGCCGGAGCGGTTGGCGTTTGCGCTGGCCGATGCGGGTGCGCGGATGGTGCTGGTCGCATCGGTCGCGGCTACGCTGCCGTTGCCCGATGGAGTGGCGTGCCTTGCGCTGGATGTCGTCGAGTCCGTACCCGTGCCGCACGACGCGCCGCTGCCCGTGGTCGACGGCGATGCGCTCGCCTACGTGATGTACACCTCCGGCTCCACCGGCACCCCCAAGGGCGTAGCGATCGCCCATCGTTCGATCATCCGGCTGGTGTGCGGCGTGGATTACGTGCGGCTGGATGCCGACACGCGCATGTTGCACGCCGCACCGCTGGGCTTCGATGCGTCGACCCTGGAAATCTGGGGCGCGCTGCTGAACGGCGGTCGCGTGGTGGTCCATCCCGAAACGATCCCCACCGCTGCCGGCCTGGCCGCAACCATTGCCGGCGAAGGGGTCGGCACGGCGTGGCTGACCTCGTCGCTGTTCAACGCCGTGGTCGACGAGGCGCCGCGTCGGCTGGAGGGATTGCGCCAGCTGCTGATCGGTGGCGAGGCACTGTCGGTCGACCATGTGCGCCGCGCGCTGGCGGCCTTGCCCGGCGTGGAGATCATCAACGGCTACGGCCCGACCGAGTGCACCACGTTCACCTGCACCTGGCCGATCCCGCGGGACCTGCCGGCCGACGCGCGCTCGGTGCCGATCGGCCGGCCGATAGCCGACACCCGCGTGTACGTGCTCAATCGCGCCGGCGAGCTGGTGCCGACGGGCGTGGTCGGCGAGCTGCACGTGGGCGGCGACGGCGTGGCGCGCGGTTACCTCGGACGGGCGCAGCTGACCGCCGAGCGTTTCGTGGCCGATCCGTTCGGCGCCGCCGATGGCCGCCTGTATCGCACCGGCGACCTGGTGCGCTGGCGCGACGACGGCGTGCTGGAGTTCGTCGGCCGGCGCGACGGCCAGGTCAAGATCCGCGGCTACCGCATCGAGACCGGCGAGATCGAGGCAGCGCTGCTGCGCCAGCCCGGCGTGCGCGCCTGCGCCGTCGTGCTGCGCGATGACCCGCCGCTGGGCAAGCGCCTGGTCGCCTACGTGGTCCCCGCCGCCACCCGCCCCGACCAGCCGGCGCTGCGCCGCGGCCTGGCTGCCGAACTGCCGGAGTTCATGCTGCCGGCCGCGTGGGTGGTGCTGGACGCGCTGCCGGTCACCACCAACGGCAAGCTCGACCGCGCCGCACTGCCGGCGCCGGGCAGCGCACGGCCGGAACTGGCCACGACCTACGAAGCCCCGGTGGGCGAAGCCGAGACGCGCCTGTGCGCCGCCTTCGCCACCAGCCTCGCGCTGGACAAGGTGGGCCGCCACGACAACTTCTTCGAGCTGGGCGGCAGCTCGCTGCTGGCGGTGCGGCTGATCGATCGCTTGCGCCGCGACGGCGATGCCGCGCTGGACGTGCTGACCTTCTTCCGCGATCCCACGCCGCTGGCGCTGGCCCGCCACCGCGATCACGCCGGCGCCGACGGCATCGAACCGGCGCGCCTCGCCCGCCCGCGTGCCGCCGGCGCGCAAGCCGGTGCCGAGCCGATCGCGATCATCGGCATGAGCGGCCGCTTCCCCGGCGCCGCGGACATCGAGAGCTTCTGGCAGAACCTGTGCGAGGGACGCGAGTCGATCACCCGCTTCGCGCCGGGCGAGCTCGACCCGTCGATCCCGGCGAGCCTGCGCGACGATCCGGCCTACGTGCCCGCGCGCGGCGTGATCGACGGCGTGGAGCTGTTCGACGCCGCGTTCTTCGGCATCAGCCCGCGCGAGGCGGAGTTGATGGACCCGCAGCAGCGGCTGTTCCTGGAGCTGTGCTGGGAGTGCCTGGAACGCGCCGGCCATGCGCCCGGCGCGCAGGACGGCCCGGTCGGCGTGTTCGCCGGCATGTACAACGCGACCTATTTCCAGCACCACGTCAGCGCGCATCCCGACCAGGTCGGGAAGCTCGGCGCGTTCCAGGTGATGCTGGACAACGAGAAGGATTTCATCGCGCCGCGGGTGGCACACAAGCTGGACCTCACCGGTCCCGCGGTGAGCGTGCACACCGCCTGTTCCACCTCGCTGGTGGCGATCTGCCAGGCGATGGAGAGCCTGCGCAGCGGCCAGTGCGAGATGGCGCTGGCCGGCGGTGCCTCGATCACCTGTCCGCCGCGCAGCGGCTACCTGTTCCAGGACGGCGCGATGCTGTCGCCGGACGGCCACACGCGAAGCTTCGACGCCGAGGCGAGGGGCACGGTGTTCAGCGACGGTGCGGCGGTGGTGCTGTTGAAGCGGCTGGCCGACGCGCAGGCCGATGGCGACCCGGTCATCGCGGTGATCCGCGGTGGCGCGATCAACAACGACGGCGGCACCAAGGCCAGCTTCATGGCGCCCAGCAGCGAGGGCCAGGCCGCGGTGGTCGCGATGGCGCAGCGCAACGCCGGCGTCGACGCGCGCAGCATCTCCTACGTGGAAGCGCACGGCACGGCCACGCCGATCGGCGATCCGATCGAGGTGGAGGGCCTGGTCAAGGCGTTCCGGCGCGACACGCCGGATACCGGCTTCTGCCGCCTCGGTTCGGTCAAGAGCAACGTCGGCCACTTGGTGATCGCCGCCGGTGCGACCGGCGTGATCAAGACTGCGCTGGCGCTGGCCGAGCGGCGGATTCCGCCGAGCCTGCATTACGCCGCGGCCAACCCGGCGATCGACTTCGCCCGCTCGCCGTTCGTGGTCAACGATCGCCTGCACGACTGGACCAGCGCGCCCGGCGTACCGCGCCGCGCGGGCGTGAGTTCGTTCGGCGTGGGCGGCACCAATGCGCACGTGGTGCTGGAGGAAGCACCCGCACCGACGCCGAGCGAGGCGACCGCCGGGCCGCAACTGCTTTTGCTGTCGGCGCGCACGGCCACTGCACTGGGTACGGCGGCCACGCGGCTGGGCACACACCTGGCGGACTCTCCGGAAGTCGAGCTTGCCGACGTGGCGTGGACGCTGGCGGTCGGACGCAAGGCCTTCGCCCATCGGCTGGCCGTGGTCACCGAGTCCGCCACCAGCGCCAGCGCGCAGCTGGCCAGCGCGGAAATCGCCGCGGCGGCGACGCGCAGCACGCCGGCGCGGGCGAGCGACGTGGTCTTCCTGTTCCCGGGCCAGGGCGCCCAGTACGCCGGCATGGGTCGCGCGCTGCATGCCAGCGAGCCGGTGTTCCGCGACGCATTCGACGCTTGCGCCAGCGCCTTGCGCAAGCAGGGCGGTTTCGATCTCGCCGCGTGCGTGTTCGCCGACGACCCGGCCGCGCTGCTGCCCACGGCGGTGATGCAGCCGGCGACGTTCGCCATCGAATACGCGCTGGCGCAGTGGTGGATGAGCCTGGGCCTCGTGCCGGCAGCGATGATCGGCCACAGCGTGGGCGAGTTCGTGGCCGCCACGCTGGCCGGCGTGTTCAGCCTGCGCGACGCGATCGCGCTGGTGGCGCGGCGCGGCGAGCTGATGCAGGCGCAGCCACCGGGCGCGATGCTGTCGGTGCGGCTGCCGCTGGATGCATTGCAGGCACGCCTGCCGGCGGATCTGGCGCTGGCAGCGGAGAACGCGCCTGGCGCCTGCGTGGTGGCCGGGCCGGCCGAGACGGTCGAGGCTTTCCGGGCGGCGCTCGAAGCGGACGGCATCGCCGCGCGCCTGCTGCAGACCTCGCACGCCTTCCATTCGGCGATGATGGAGCCGGTGCTGGCACCGTTCCGCGAGGCGCTTGCCGCCGTCGAACTGGGCCGCCCGCAGCTGCCCCTGGTGTCGACCGCGCTGGGCGACTGGCTCGACCCCGCGCAGGCCGGCTCGATCGATTACTGGACGCAGCACCTGCGCGTGCCGGTGCGCTTCTCCGGCGCGCTGGCGCGGGTGCTCGACGCGCCATCGCGCGTGCTGCTGGAAGTGGGGCCGCGCCACACGCTGACCACGCTCGCCCGACAGCAACTCGGTACCGCGCGCGAACGCATCGTCGCCGTGCCCAGCCTGGCCGATGCGGCGGACGTGGAGCGCACGGCGCTGCTGCAGGCCGCGGGCCAACTCTGGTGCCGCGGCATGGCGCTTGATCCGGCACGACTCGACCATCGCGCGCGCCGCCGCCGCGTGCGCCTGCCCACCTATCCGTTCGAACGCCAGCGCTGCTGGCTGGATGCCGCACCCGCCACGGCGCCCGCGCCATCGTTCGCTGAACCGACACCCGTCGCCGCCGCGCCCGCGGCCGAGGAAGCCCCCATGCCGCAAGTCGCCATGCCCGCCGATCGCCGCCCCCGGCTGGTGAACCAGCTCAAGGCGGTGTTCGAGGACATCACCGGGATCGAACTGGACGACGCCGACAGCACCAGCAACTTCATCGAGCTCGGGCTGGACAGCCTGATGCTGACCCAGGTCGCGCTGCACCTGTCGCGCGTGTTCCCGGTCAAGGTGACGTTCCGCCAGTTGATGGTCGACCACGCCAGCCTGGACCGGCTGGCGGCGTTGCTGGACGAGCAGATGCCGCCGGACGCGCCGACGGCGGCGCCAGTTGCCGCGCCGGTCGCCGCCCCCGTGGCTGCGCCGACGCTCGCCGCGCCAACGCTTGCCGTGCCGGCGCTGCCGACGGCGGGAGCGGGCGGCAACGACTACGTGCGTCACGTGATCGACCAGCAGATGCAACTGATGGCACAGCAGCTGGCCTTGCTCGGGGGAACGGCGAGCGCCGCCGCACCCGTCGCGCCCGCACAGCAAGCAGCACCACCGGCCAGCGTGGCGACGCCACCGGCGGCAGCACCCGTGTCGACCAGCGCGGATCGCGACGAGGAAGCGGCGCTGGCGCACACCCGCTACGACGTCAAGAAGGCGTTCGGCGCGATCGCGCGCATCGACAACGGCCAGCTGGAACTGTCCCGCCACCAGCGCGAGCGGCTCGATCGTTTCATCGAGCGCTACGTCGCGCGGTCGCGCAAGTCCAAGCAGTACACCGAGGCGCAGCGCCCGCACATGGCCGACCCGCGCGTGGTGAACGGCTTCCGCCCGCTGACCAAGGAGATCGTCTACCCGCTGGTGGTCGAGCGCTCCAAGGGCTCGCGCCTGTGGGACCTGGACGGCAACGAATACGTGGATGCGCTGAACGGCTTCGGCATGAGCCTGTTCGGCTGGCAGCCGGATTTCGTGCTGGAGGCCATCCGCCGCCAGCTCGACCTCGGCTACGAGATCGGCCCGCAGCATCCGCTCGCCGGCGACGTGGCGCGACTGGTGTGCGAGGTCACCGGACACGACCGCGCCGCCCTGTGCAACACCGGTTCGGAAGCCGTGCTGGGTGCGCTGCGGGTCGCGCGCACGGTCACCGGGCGCAGCACCGTGGTGCTGTTCAGCGGCTCCTACCACGGCATCATCGACGAGGTGATCGTGCGCGGCACGAAGAAGCTGCGTGCGGTGCCGGCCGCGCCCGGGATCATGCGCAACACGGCGGAGAACGTGATCGTGCTGGACTACGGCACGCCGGAATCGCTGGAGATCATCCGCGCGCGCGCGCACGAGCTGGCCGCCGTGCTGATCGAGCCGGTGCAGAGCCGGCGGCCCGACTTCCAGCCGGTCGATTTCCTGCGCGAGGTGCGCAAGATCACCGCCGCGTCCGGCACGCTGTGCATCTTCGACGAGATCGTCACCGGCTTCCGCGCCCATCCCGGCGGCACCCAGGCGCTGTTCGGCATCCAGGCGGACCTCGCCACCTACGGCAAGGTGGTCGGCGGCGGTTATCCGATCGGCGTGATCGCCGGCAAGCGCGAGTTCATGGATGCGCTCGACGGCGGCAGCTGGCAGTTCGGCGACGACTCGGTGCCGACCGTGGGCGTGACCTATTTCGCCGGCACCTTCGTGCGCCACCCGCTGGCGCTGGCGGCGGCGCAGGCGGTGCTCGAACACATCAAGGAGCAGGGCGCCGGCCTGCAGGAGCGGCTCAACGCGCGCACCACGGCGATGGCCGCCGAGCTCAACGCGTTCTGCGACGAAGTCGGCGCGCCGATCGCGGTCAAGCACTTCGCGTCGTTCTGGAGGACCCAGTTCCTGGAAGATCATCCCTTGCAGGATCTGCTGTTCGCGATGATGCGCAGCCGCGGCGTGCACATCCTGGACAACTTCCCGTGCTTCTTCACCTCCGCGCACAGCGAGGCGGATTTCCGGCAGATCACGCAGGCCTGGAAGGATTCGGTGATCGAACTGCAGGAGGCCGACTTCCTGCCGCGGCGCACCGCCACCGCCCGCACCGTGATGGACGCGCGCCAGCCGCCGCTGCCCGGCGCGCGCATCGGCCGCGAACCGGACGGGCGTCCGGCGTGGTTCGTGCAGGTTCCCGGGCAACCGGGCAGCTACACCAAGGCAAGTTGATCGCGATGAGCATCGGAACCCCAGCCAGGGACGCGGCGCTCGCCGTCGACTACGACCCCTTCGCCGACGGCACGCTGTCGCGCGTGGTGCCCAGCACCGAGCCGCAGCGCGAAATCTGGCTGGCCGACCAGCTCGGCGCCGAGGCTTCGCTGGCCTACAACGAATCGGTCTCGCTGCACTTGCGCGGCGTGCTCGATGCGGCCGCGCTGCACGCGGCGTTGCAGTCGCTGCTGGATCGGCACGATGCGCTGCGCGCCAGCTTCGGCCCGGATGGCGAAGCCCTGTGCATACGCGAGCAGGTGAGCTTCGAGCTGCCGTTGCTCGACCTGTCGGCCGCCGATCCGGCGCGGCGCGAGCAGGCCGTGGCCGAGCATCGCGCCGCGGTGGTGGAAACCCCGTTCGCGCTGGGCCGCGACCACCTGCTGCGCGGCGAGTTGCTCCGCCTGGCGCACGACGAGCACGTGCTCATCCTCACCGCCCATCACATCGTCTGCGACGGCTGGTCGTGGTGGGTGCTGGTGCGCGAGCTGGGCGCGCTGTACGCGCAGCGGCTCGGCCACGCGGTGGAGGCGCTGCCGCCGGCCGAAGCGTTCGCCGACTACGCGCTTGCCCAGGCCTGCCAGCCGGATGCCGCATACGCGCAGGACGAGCAGTACTGGCTGGCGCGCTTCGCCGGCGAGATCCCGGTGCTCGACCTGCCCACCGATCGCCCGCGCCCGGCCCGCCGCAGCTTCGGCTCCGCTCGCGAGGACTGGACGCTGGATGCGGAACTGGTCGCGGCGATCCGCCGCCTCGGCGCGCGCCAGGGCGCCAGCCTGTTCGCCACCTTGCTGGGCAGTTTCGCCGCCTTGCTGATCCGGCTGGCACACCAGTCGCGGGTGGTGATCGGCATCCCCACCGCCGGGCAGGCGATCGACGGCCACGACGCCCTGGTCGGCCACTGCGTCAACACCTTGCCGCTGCTGTTCGAGCCGGACCTGGACCGGCCCGCCGCGCTGGCCATCGAGCAGGCGCAAACCACCTTGCTCGACGCGCTGGAACACCAGCGCCTCACCTTCGGCAGCCTGCTGCGCAAGCTGCGCATCGGCCGCGACCCTTCGCGCCTGCCGCTGGTCAGCGTGATGTTCAACATCGACCAGGCGCTGGACCACGAGGACTCGGCGTTCCCCGGCCTGCAGCTGGAATTCGCCAGCAATCCGCGCCGCTACGAGAACTTCGAGCTGGCGATCAACGCGGTGCAAAGCCATGGCGAGCTGCGCCTGGAATGCCAGTACAACCGCGAGTTGTTCGACGGCGCCACGATCCGCCAGTGGCTGGGGCACTACCAGACCCTGCTGCAGGCGATGGCCGCCGACGACTACACGGCGTTCGGTCGGCTGCCGCTGCTGGCCGACATCGAGCAGCGCAAGGTGCTGGAGAAGTTCAATGCCACCCACGTCGACTATCCGGCCGGGCAGTGCATCCATGAACTGGTCGAGGCGCAGGTGGCGCGCACGCCGCAGGCGATTGCCGTCAGCCATGAAGGCGCAACGCTGAGCTACGCCGGGTTGAACGAGCGGGCCAATCGGCTCGCCCATCACCTGCGCGCGTCCGGCGTGCGCCCCGACCAGCGCGTGGCGATCTGCGCCGAGCGCTCGCTGGAGCTGGTGGTCGGCCTGCTGGCCATATTGAAGGCCGGCGCGGCGTACGTGCCGCTCGACCCGGAATATCCACCCGAGCGCCTGGCCTGGATGCTGCAGGACTGCGCGCCGGCAATGCTGCTGACCCAGCAGGCGCTGGTGCCGCGGTTGGCGCCGCTGGCGCCGGCCGTGCCGCCGTTGGCGCTGGACCAGGCCGCGCCGGCATGGGCCGAGTGCGAGGCATCCAACCCGCTCGCGGCGGCAAACGGCCTGCACGACCGCCACCTCGCCTACGTGATCTACACCTCCGGCTCCACCGGCCTGCCGAAGGGTGCGATGAACGAGCATCGCGGCGTGGTCAACCGGCTGCGCTGGATGCAGGAGATGTTCGCCGTCGATGCACGCGACGTGGTGCTGCAGAAGACGCCGTGCAGTTTCGACGTCTCGGTGTGGGAGTTCTTCCTGCCGCTGATGAGCGGCGCGCGGCTGGTGATGGCGCGTGCCGGCGGCCATCGCGATCCGGCCTACCTGGCCGACACCATCCGGCGCGAGCAGGTCAGCACGATCCATTTCGTGCCTTCGATGTTGCACGCCTTCCTCGACCACGGCGATACCGCGGCGTGCGCCAGCCTCAAGCAGGTGATCTGCAGCGGCGAGGCGCTGCCGGCGGTACTGGCCGCGGCGTTTTTCCGCCAGTTGCCCGGCGTGGGCCTGCACAACCTGTACGGCCCGACCGAGGCGGCGGTGGATGTCACCGCGTGGGCGTGCGTGGCCGGCGACGACGCATCGAACATTCCGATCGGCCGCCCGGTGGCCAACACGCGCATCTACATCCTCGATGGCTATGGCCAGCCGGTGCCGGTGGGCGTGGCCGGCGAGATCTTCATCGGCGGCGTGCAGGTCGGTCGCGGCTACCTCAACCGCGAGACGCTGACCACCGAGCGCTTCCTGCCCGATCCGTTCGCCCACGACGCCGACGCACGCATGTACAAGACCGGCGACCTCGGTCGCTGGCGTGCGGACGGCAACATCGAATACCTCGGCCGCAACGATTTCCAGGTGAAGCTGCGCGGTTTCCGCATCGAGCTGGGCGAGATCGAACACCGCCTCGCCACGCACCCGGCGGTGGCGCAGGCGGTGGTGCTGGCGCGCGAGGATCGCCCCGGCGACATGCGCCTGGTTGCGTACATCGCCGGCGCGGCTGGCGCCAGCGCCGATCCGGCGGCGCTGTCCGCGCACCTGCGCGCGAGCCTGCCCGAGTACATGGTGCCGGCGCACTACGTGATGCTGCCGGCAATCCCGCTGTCGCCCAACGGCAAGGTCGATCGCACGCGATTGCCGGCACCCGACATGGCGGCGGGCAGCGGAGCACGCGAACAGCAGGCGCCACGCGATGAACTCGAACAGCGCGTGGCCGCAGCGATGGCCGCGACGCTCGGCGTGGACGCGCCGGGCGTGGACGACAACTTCTTCGACCTGGGCGGCCATTCGCTGCTGGCCTCGCGCTGGATCGCCCGGCTCAATCGCGAACTGGGGTTGACCCTGTCGTTGCGCGCCGCGTTCGACGCCCCCAGCGTGGCCGCGATGGCGGCGGCGATCCGCGCGCTGGGCGCCGATCCGGCCCAGGCCCGCCCGGCGCCGCCGTCGATCCCGCGGCTCGCCGATCGCGACACCGCGCCGCTCTCGCTGATGCAGCAACGCGTCTGGTACCTGGAGCAGCTCAATCCCGGCCAGGTGGTCTACCACGCGCCGTCCGCGCATCGCCTGCGCGGGCCGATGAACGTGGCGGCCTTCGAACAGGCGCTGCGCGACATGGTGCGGCGCCAGCCGACCTTGCGCACGGCGATCGAGCTGGACGACAAGACCGCGGTCCAGCGCATCCATGCCGAGCTCGAGATCGCGTTGCCGCTGGAGGATCTTTCCGGCGTGGACGCGGCCGGGCGCGAGGCCGTACTGGCCCGGCGGCTGGAGGAGCTGATCGCCGAGCCGTTCGACCTGGGCACGCCGCCGCTGTTCCGGGTGAGGCTGTTCCGGCTCGCTGCGGACGAACACGTGTTCTTCTTCATGCCGCATCACGTGATCTGGGATGGCTGGTCGTTCGACCTGCTGTACGAGGAGATGTCGGCGCTGTACGCCGCGCGTGCCGCCGGCCGGGAACCTGCATTGCCGCCGCTGGCGGTCGAGTACGCCGATTTCGCCGCGTGGCATGCGCAATGGATGCGTGGCGACGAGCTGAAGCGCCAGCTGGCGCATTGGCGCAAGCGCCTGGCCGGCACGCTGGAGCCGCTGGCGTTGCCGGTCGATCGCCCGCGTCCGCCGCGCATGAGCGGCGCCGGTGCCACCGAGTGGATCCATCTGCCGGCGGACCAGGCGGCGGGCATGCGCCAGCTCGGCCAGCAGGGCCAGGGCACGCTGTTCATGGTGTTGCTGACCGCCTGGTGCGTGCTGCTGCATCGGCTCAGCGGGCAGGGCGAGGTGATCGTGAACACGCCCGTGCGCGGTCGCGACACGCCCGAGCTGGAACGGGTGATGGGCTTCTTCGTCAACGCGCTGCCGCTGCGCGTGCAGCTGGAAGACGGCGCCTCGTTCCTGGACGCGCTGCAGGCGGTGCGTGGCGTGGTGCTCGATGCGTTTGCCTGCGCCGACGTGCCGTTCGAGCAACTGGTGATCGACCTCGACCTGCGCCGCGACGACAGCCGCCCGCCGCTGAGCCAGGCGATGTTCTCGTTCCAGGACGTGCGCCTGCGCCCGGGCCGCTGGGGCGAGCTGGAACACCAGAACATCCCGGTGTTCCAGCACGGCGCGGCTGACGACGTCGGGCTGTGGTTCATCGAGCACGCGCAGGGACTTTCCGGCGGCCTCACCTACAACACCGACATCTTCGACGCCGCCAGCGTGGCGCGCTGGATCGATTACCTGCGGCAGATCCTGGCGCAGGCGGTGGCCTCGCCGCAGCGCGCGCTGGGCGACATCGAGCTGATGGACGCGGCGGAACGAACGCAAGTGCTCGTGGAGTGGAATGCGACCGCGGTGGACTACGACCGCACGCTGGGCCTGCCCGCGCTGATCGAGGCGCAGATGCGCGCCGCGCCGCAACGCATCGCTGCCGAGTGCGGTGGCGAGCGCGTCGACTATGCGTGGCTCGACCAGGCCAGCCGCAACCTCGCGCTGGCGCTGGGTCGTCACGGCCTCGGTCGCGGCGACCGCGTGGGCATCTGCGTGCCGCGCAGCCTGTCGATGCTGGTGGCGGTGCTCGGCGTGTTGCGCAGTGGCGCCGCCTACGTGCCGCTGGACCCCACCTTCCCGCCGGATCGCCTGCACTACATGGCCGAGCATGCGCAGCTGCGCCATGTGCTGGTCACCGACGCGGCACTGCTGCCGGCGGCGGTCGCCGAAGGTCGCGAACTGCTCGACGTCGACGCACTGGCCGCGCAGCCGGCGGGCGAGGGCAACTTGCCGCCGGTGCACGGCGACGACACCGCCTACGTGCTGTACACCTCCGGCTCCACCGGCAAGCCCAAGGGTGTCGCCGTGCTTCACCGCAACCTGGTCAACTTCCTGCTGGCGATGGCGCGCGAGCCGGGTTTCACCCGGGACGACACCGTGTGCGCGGCCACCACGCTGTCGTTCGACATTGCCGGGCTGGAGCTGTACCTGCCGCTGACCGTGGGCGGGCGCGTGGTGATCGCCACCGACGAGGAGCAGCACGATCCGAACCGGATGTGGGACCTGATCGAGCGCAGCGGCTGCAACGTGCTGCAGGTGACCCCCTCGGTGCTGCGCCTGTTGCAGGATGCCGGGCGGGATCGCGCGCTGGATCAGCTGCGCCTGTTCGTCGGCGGCGAAGCGCTGCCGTCGGCACTGGCGCGCAACATGGCGAGGCGCTGCCGCGAGCTCTGGAATCTGTACGGCCCCACCGAGACCACGATCTGGTCCAGCGTGGCGCGAATCCGCCCGGATCTCGATACGGCCCCGCTGGGCAAGCCGATCGCCAACACGCGGATCTACGTGCTGGACGCGCAGGGTAGGCCATTGCCGCCGGGCGTCATCGGCGAGATCTGGATCGGCGGCGATGGCGTGGCCGCCGGCTACCTGTTCCAGCCCGAGCTGACCGCCGAGCGCTTCGTCGACGATCCCTTCGTCGGCGGCACCGCGCGCATGTATCGCAGCGGCGACCTGGGTGCCTGGCGCCATGGCGTGCTGCATTTCCACGGGCGCGTCGACCACCAGGTCAAGCTTCGCGGTTTCCGCATCGAGCTGGGCGACATCGAGGCCGCCGCCGACAGCCACCCGGCGGTGCACGAATCCGTGGCGGGGGTGCGCCGCTTCGGCGACAACGACCTGCGCATGGTGCTGTACGTGGTGATGGACGGCGACGTCGAGGCGGGTGCCCGCGAGCTGCGCGAGCACCTGCGCCAGCGCCTGCCCGGCTACATGCTGCCGCAGCACATCGAGACCCTGGCGCAGCTGCCGAAGACGCCCAACGGCAAGATCGATCGCAAGCAACTGCCCGAGCCCGTCGCCGCGGCGGTCGTGGCGCAGCAGCGTCCCGGCCGGCAGGCCGAGCCCGCGACCGACGCGATGAGCGATGCGCGCGAACTGTATCTCGCCGGCCTCTGGCGCGAGCTGATCGGCGTCGAGGAGATTCGCCGCAACGACAACTTCCTCGACCTCGGCGGGCACTCGATGCTGGCGGTGGAGTTCGCCAGCCGGGTGCGCAAGGAGACCGGCGTGAGCCTGCGCCTGCTGAACGTGGTCACCGGCACGCTGGCATCGCTGGCCGCCGAGCTGCCCGAAGCCGGCGCGGGTTCGCCGCGACCGGCGGAAGGTTCCCTGTGGTCGCGTCTGCGCAAGCGCCTCGGAGGGGGCTGAGGTGCGGGCTCGACGAGGGGCGTGCGCGGAACGTGCACCGTGCCAGCCTGTCGCCCGCGGCGACTGCTACCATCGTGTCAGCCCCGCCGACGGTGCGGGGCGGGTTGGCGAGCGAATGCACGCGTGCATCCGTCCATGGGGCGCGGCACCGATCGTGATGGCCTGGCTCAGTCGTTTCTTCACCCCGAGTCACGCGCTCGATCCTGATCACGCCGCATGTTCACATTAAGCCTTCTCTACCTCGCGCTCACCATCGTCCGGCCACAGGATTTCTTGCCCGCGCTGGAGGGCATTCCGCTGTTGCCGGTGGTGCTGCTGCTGGCTTTCGCGGCGTGGATGATCCGTGCCGGCAAGAATTTCGACGCGCCGCAGTTCCTGCTGTTGCCGGTGTTCCTGCTGGTAGGCATGGTGTCGATGGTCGCCAACCACTGGTTCGGCGGCGCGCTTGCGCTGCTGGAGAGTTTCGGCCCCATCGTGATCGCCTTCTTCGTCTTCGCCTCCGCCTGCACCACGCAGCGCCGGGTGACCATCGCGATGGCGGTGTTCGTGCTGTGCGCCTGCGTGCTGGCCCAGCACAGCATCGTGCAGGCGAACACCGGCATGGGCTGGACCGGCGTACCGCTGGGTGAGGACGGGCGCGTGCGCTACGTGGGCATCTTCAACGACCCCAACGACGTGGGCCTGCTGTTTGCCGCCACGCTGCCGATGGCGTTCTTCCTCAGCAGCGGGGGCGGGTTCCTGCGCCGGATCTGGTGGCTGGCCGCCGCGGGCCTGCTGCTGTACGGCATCTACCTGACCAATTCGCGCGGCGCCATGCTGGCGGTGCTGGTGGTCGGCGGCATCTTCGTGTGGCGACGCCGCGGCATGTTCACCGCCGGCGTGCTCGGCGTGCTGGGTTTGCTGGTGATGCGCCTGCTGTCCTCGCGCATGCAGGAGCTGGACCCGGACGAGTCATCGGCGTTTGGTCGGGTGGATGCCTGGTACGAGGGCATGCACATGTTCTTCTCCAACCCGCTGCTCGGCGTCGGCCCCGGCAACTTCACCGACTACAATCAGCTCACCGCGCACAACTCCTGGGTACTGGTGCTGGCCGAAACCGGGTTTCTGGGCTACACCCTGTGGCTGGCATTCACCACCTACGGCTTCTGGATGATGATGACCGTGATGCGCCACCAGCCCGAAACGGCCGTCGAGTCGGCGCAGGCCGGCACGTGGCAGGGCGAGCGGGCGATCGCGTTCACCCTGCTGTTGTCGCTGTACGGGCTGTTCTCCGCGGCGTTCTTCCTCAGCCGCAGCTACACCGTGGTGATGTACCTGCTGGTCGCGCTGGTGGTGGGCCATTACATGGGCGCGCGCCAGCGCTGGCCGGGCGTGCCGCTGCTGCGCCTGACCGATCACTGGATGCGCTGGCTGGCCGTGTCGGTGGCCACCATCGTGGCGTTGTACGTCATCACCACCATCTTGCTGATCGGCTCATGAGCATTCGCAGCGGCGCCTTGCGCAACACCCTGTTTTCCTCGATCGGCATCTACGTCGAGTACTCGCTGGGGATGCTGGCGGCGATCCTGATCGCGCGCCAGCTGGGACCGCAGCATTACGGCATCTACGGCCTGTTCATCTGGTTTGCCGCGATCGGCGTGGTGGCGACCAACTCGGGCATCACCACCGGCGTGATCAAGTTCGTCGCCGAGCTGCGCGGCGCCGACCAGCACGAGCTGATCGTGCCGGTGGTGCGTTACCTGCGCCGCATGCAGATGTGGCACCTGCTCGCGGTGATGGCGCTGGCGCTGGCGCTGTACCTGCTGTTCGGCGCACGTTTCGCCGCCGACCTGCGCGTGACCGAGTTCGTCATGCTTGCCGCCGCCGTGGCGTTGCGCGCGCCGTACATGTTCAACATCGCCGTCGCCAAGGGTTTCGAGGCGTTCGACGCCACCGCCAAGGTCAGCCTGATCTCCGCGCCGCTGAACCTGCTGATGGTGGCGGCGGCGATGCTGATGGGGGCGTCGATCTTCTGGTTCCTGGTGGTCTACCTGATCTCCGGCGCGGTGTTCCTGCTCACCTCGCGCCACCAGGCGCGGCGCCTGCTGGCGCGGCATGCCGGCGCGGGGGCGGTGCCCGAGGTGTTGCAGCAGCGGGTGCGCCGGCACCTGCGCATCGTCTCGGTCACCATCATCCTGGGCTTCCTGATCGCCAGCGACGTGGAGATCCTGTTCCTCAACCTGTTCGACAGCGCCGCTTCGGCGGGCTATTTCAAGGTCGCCTACCAGCTGGCGACCGGGATCATGCTGCTGGTGCCGGGCGTGTTCGGGGCGGTACTGCTGCCGATGATGGCCAAGGCGCAGAGCCAGGGGCGCGAGGCCGGCGGCCGGCGCTTCGTCGCCGTGACCAGCTATCTCGCCCTGCTGGCGGCGCCGGTGGTGGCCTTCGGCGGCACCTTCGCCGGCGCGGTGATCGGCCTGCTGTATGGCGCGACCTATGCCGCCGCGGCGCCGGTGTTCGGCTGGTGCCTGTTCGCCTGCGCCATGGGCACGGTGACCCAGGGCGCCACCAGCCTGCTGGTCAGTGCGGATCGGCAGAACGTGGTGCTGATCCTCACCATAATTCTTGGCGTGCTGAAGATGCTGCTTGATTACGTGCTGATCGCGCGGTTCGGTCTGTACGGTTCGGTGGCGGCCATCGTGATCCTGTTGTTCGTCATCGCCGCCTCTTACCTGACCATCGGCATCCGCATCAGCGGCGTGCAGCTGGAGTGGCTGCGGCTGCTGCGCATCGTGCTGGCCGCGGCGCTGGCCGCCGGGCTCGCCTCGCTGGTCCACGCGGCGCAGCTGGGGCCGATCCCGACCCTGCTGCTGGGCGCGTTCGTGCTGACCGCGTCCTACGCGCTGCTGACCCTGTTGTTGCAGTGCTGGAGTCGCGCCGACATTGCCCAATTGCAGAGCCTGCACCAGCGCTACGCCGCCGGTCGACCGCGTCCGCTCGGCCGTCTGCTGGCGTGGGCCGGTGCGCGCGCCTGGGGGGATCCATGAAGACATCGTGGTACGAGAAGGCGTTTTCCCGCGTGCTCTACCCGCTGTGGGAGAGCGGCCTGCGGCGGCGGCACACGCTGGCCTACCTGGCCGACTACCAGCGCGACCAGTGGCTGGCGCCGGAGCAGATCGCCGCGCTGCAGTGGCAACGCCTGAAGCGGTTGCTGGAGCACTGCGAGCAGAAGGTTCCGTATTACCGGCAGCGCTGGCGCGAGGCCGGCGTCGCCGTCGCCGACATCCGCAACCTGGATGACTACGCGCAGCTGCCGGTGCTGACCAAGGCCGACATCCGCCAGCACTTCGATGCGTTGCAGGCCGAGGGCTGGCACGACCGCGTGCTGACCAAGGCCACCGGCGGCTCCACTGGTGACCCGCTGCGTTTCGGCTACACCCGCGAGAGCTACGAGCGGCGCACCGCAGTGATGTGGCGCGGCTACGACTGGGCCGGCTCGCGCATGGGCCGGCGCACCTTGTTCGTGTGGGGCGGGGCCGTGGGCACGCCGCACCGGCTTCAGCAGTTCAAGGACCGCGTGTACAACGCGGCGTTCGCCCGGCGCGTGCTCAACAGCTTCGGCATGACCGAGGCCAACATGGCCGGCTACGCCGACGCGATCGACGACTACCGCCCGCAGGTCATCGTCGGCTACGTCGGCCCGCTGGTGCGGCTGGCGCAATGGCTGCTCGACACCGGTCGCCGCGTGGCCGCGCCGCGGAGCATCATCGGCGCCGCGGAGTCGCTGCACGAGTTCCAGCGCGAGATCATCGAGCGTGCATTCGGCTGCCCGGCGTACAACACCTACGGCTGCCGCGAGTTCATGCTGATAGCCTCCGAATGCGAGCGTCGCGAAGGCCTGCACGTCAACGCCGATCACCTGGTGGTGGAGTTGCAGCGGCACCCCGGTGCGCCTGCCACCGAGCCGGGCGAGGTGGTGATCACCGACCTGTTCAACTACGGCATGCCGTTCGTGCGCTACCTCAACGGAGACGTCGCCACCGCGAGCGACCACGTCTGCAGTTGCGGTCGCGGCTTGCCGCTGCTGCAGCGCGTGGATGGCCGCCTGCTCGACGCGATCCGCACCCCGGCCGGCCACCTGCTGCCCGGCGAGTTCTTCCCGCACATGCTCAAGGACGTGCCGGGGCTGGTGCGCTTCCAGGTGGTGCAGCGCCGGCTCGACCAGCTCGAACTGTCGCTGGTGCGTGGTCCCGGCTTCGACGAAGCCTCGCTCGCCTACATCCGCCGCGAGCTGGCCAAGGTGGTCGGCGACAGCCTGCAATTGAACGTCCATTTCGTCGACGACATCCCGCTCACGCCCAGCGGCAAGTGGCGCGTGTGCATCTCCGAACTGCCGGCCACGCCCGCGGCATGAACATCGTCCACGTCGTCGAGAACCTCAACCGCGGCGGCCTGGAACGCATGGTCATCGACTTGGTGACCATGCAGCAGCGGCAGGGTCACCGCTGCCGCGTGGTCTGCCTGTTCGAAGCCGGCGCGCTGGCGCACGAGCTGGACGCCCAGGGCATTCCCGTGCACGCCTGCGGCAAGCGCCGCGGGCCGGATCTGCGCGCCCTGCTGCGCCTGCGCCGCGCCCTGGCGACACCCGCCACCGAAGTGCTGCACACCCACAACGCGGTGGCGCACTACCACGCGGTCTGGGCCAGCACCGGGCTGGGCATCGGCCGTGTCGTCAACACGCGCCACGGCATGGGCGCCAACCGCAACTCGCGCCGGCGCGAGGGCCTGTATCGACGCGCGCTGGCGCGCACCGATGCGGTGGCGCTGGTGTGCGCGGCCGCGCGCGACGACGCCGTGCGCCGCGGCATCGTGCCGCCGGGCAAGGCCTGCGTGGTGCCGAACGGCATCCGCGTGGATCAGTTTCTGTCCGCCTCTCCCGACCATCGTGCGCGCCTGCGCGAGAGACTGGCGCTGCCGCCGCAGGCGCGGCTGATCGGCAGCGTGGGCCGGCTCAACTGGACCAAGGATCAGGCCAACCTGATCCGCGCCTTCGCCGTGGTGCGCCAGCGCGTGGCCGATGTCGTGCTGCTGCTGATCGGCGACGGCGAACTGCGCGCCGAGCTGGAGCAGCTTGCCGCTGCGACGATGCCGGGCGGGAGCGTGCGCTTTCTCGGCGATCGCAGCGACGTGCGCGAACTGCTCCCCGGGCTCGACCTGTTCGCGCTGTCCTCGCTCAGCGAGGGTTATTCGATGGCCTTGCTGGAAGCCTGCGCCAGCGCCCTGCCCATCGTCGCCACCGCGGTGGGCGGCAACGGCGAGATTGTGCGCGAGGGCGTGAATGGCAAGCTGGTGCCGGCCGCCGACGCGGAGGCGCTGGCCGCGGCGATGATCGCGCTGCTGGAGGCGCCCGCGACCGCGCAGGAACTCGGCGCGCACGGGCGCGCATGGGTCGAGGCGGAAGGCTCGCTGGAGCGCATGGCCGCGCGCTACGAATCGCTCTATCGCGGCGAGCGGGAGCCGGCCGGCGCATGAAACTGCTGATCACCACCAACCTGTTTCCCACGCCGTGGGACCCGCTGCGCGGCGCGTTCAACCGGCAGCAGTTCGAGCGCCTGGGCCAGCGCCACGAGGTGCACGTGCTGACCGCGGTGGATTTTCGCGAGCGGCTGGGCGGCGTGCGCGGCACGGTCGACGTGCCCGGCCTGCGTCGTGACCACTTCACTTTCGTGTTTCCGCCGGGACTGCGCTCGCTGCATGCCGGGTGCTGGTTCGCTTCGCTTTGGCTGCAGCACGGCCGGCGCCTGCGCGCGGAGAAGTACGACGCGATCCTGGCCAGCTGGGCCTATCCCGATGCGGTGGCCTCGGGCTGGCTGGCGCGCCGGCTGGGCGTTCCCTACGTGGTCAAGGTGCACGGCAGCGACCTGAACGTGATGGCCGAGGGTGCGTTGCGCCGGCCGCAGATCGGCGCGGCGTTGCGCCGTGCGGGCGCAGTGGTGGCGGTGAGCCAGGCACTGGCCGACAAGGCGGTGGCGCTGGGCGCGGACCCGACGCGGGTGCACACGATCTACAACGGCGTCGATGCGCAGCGGTTCTCGCCCGGTTCGCGCGAGGCGGCGCGACAACGTCTGGGCCTGGGCGCCGAGCAGCCGTTGCTGCTCTACGTCGGCAATCTGAAATCGACGAAGGGTTGTCTGGACTTGCTGGAGGCGTTTCCCGCCGTGCTGGCGCAGCGGCCGCAGGCGGCCCTGGTCTACGCCGGCGCCGGCGCCTGCCGCGACGAACTGCTCGCGCGGGCCGCCGCCCTGGGCTGCGCCGAACGCGTCAGCCTGGTCGGTGCCGTGCCGCATGCGCAACTGGGCGACTGGTTCCGCGCCGCTGACCTGCTGTGCCTGCCCAGCCACAACGAAGGGGTGCCGAATGTGGTGCTGGAGGCGATGTCCTGCGGCATCCCGGTGGTGGCCAGCCGGGTCGGCGGCATCCCCGAAGTGCTGCCGGAGTTTGCCGGCATGCTGGTGCCGGTGCGTGATCCGGCAGCGTTGTCCGCCGCCTTGCTGGAAGCCACCGGCCGGGCATGGCAGGGCGAGCGCATCGTCGAACACGCGCGGGGTTTTCGCTGGGACGACAACATCGACCGGCTGGAGCGGGTGTTGTGCGAGGTCGTTGCCGGTCACCCGTGACCCGCGGGGCGGGCCGGTCAGGCGTCGTCGGCTTTTGTCGCTGGCGCGTTGTCTGTTTGCGCGTTCGTCGCGAACATCCGCTCGAAACCCTTCTGCAAGCCGATGCGCGGTTCCCAGCCCAGTCCGCTGCGTGCCGCACTGATGTCGAAGTTGGCCAGCGGGCGCAGCGAGCGGACCCGGTAGCGGGTCAGCGGCACGCTGCGGTGAAGCAGCTTGCCGAGCAGTTCCACACCGGCAGCCAGCGCCATGAACACGCCGGTGGGCACGCGCAGCAGCTTCAGCTCGTCGCCCAGCTTGCCCTTCACCCTGGCCAGGTAATCGCCCTGGGTGACGATCTGCGGGTCGACCACGTTGAAGATCCGGCCCGTCGCGGCGGGTGCGTGCGCGGCCAGCAGCAACGCGTCGACGACATCGTCGACGTAGACCAGCGGCAGAGTCTGCTGCGCCGGGCCGACCGCGATCCAGCGCCCGGCCAGCGCCAGCGTGCCGTTCGGGGTCACGCGCTCGGCCCCCGGCCCCACGATCTGGCCCGGGCGCACGATCACCGCCGGCAGCGCGCGCTCGCGGATCGCGTCGCTGACGATTCCTTCGGCGGTGAGCTTGGTCTGGGTATAGGCGCCGCGGCGGTCGGGCCAGGGCTCGAACGCCGAGTTTTCGGTGACGGCCACCGCCGGATCGCGGCCGGCGTGGTCGAGCACGCTGAGCGAGCTGACGTAGACCAGCCGCTCCGCCGCATGCCTGGCGCAGGCGTCGACCACATTGCGGGTGCCCCACACGGTGCCCGCCTCGAAGTCGCCGGGGCCGCCGCGCATCGCCGCGCCGACGTGGTAGACCACGCGCGCGCCCTGCACGGCATGGTCGACGATCGCCGGATCGCCGAGATCGCCCACCACCACCTGGATGCCGGCGCTCTCGGCGGCCGGGTCGGCCCGGCGCACCAGCACGCGCACCGATTGCCCGCGTGCACGCAGCGCGGCGACCAGCGCGCGGCCGAGGAAACCGGCGGCGCCCGTCACCAGCGCGTCGACCGGCGCCAGCGGCACGATGCGTGCGGCCAGTTCGTCGCGCCGTTCGCGATCCGCCTGCGCGCACACCGTTTCCATCAGCGCGACATGGCGGCGGCCTTCCTCCGCGCTGATCGGCGGCGTGGTGCCCTCATGCAGCGCCTGCGCAAATGCCTGCGCGCCGTGCTGGATGCCGGGCGAGGGGCGCAGCCGGCCGGTGGCGAAGCGCAGCACGTTCCACGGCACGCGCACCACGTCGCGCAGGGCGTTGGTGAAGGCGGTGAGCACGATGCCGATGAACTTCGGGCCGGGCAGCACGCGCTTGATCCGGCAGATCTGCAGGAAACGGTCGGCCTCGATGATGCCGCGCGTGCCCTGCACGATGATGCGGTTCTGCATCGGGCGGATGTTCCACGACAGCAGCAGCCGGCCGACGCCGTCCGCGCATTGTGCGCGGGCATCCCATTCGTCGAACTTCAGGTTGGTGCTGCGGCCGCTGGAGCGATAGCGCACGTCCAGCTCGCCGATCGGGCCGAGGAAGGATTCGAGCACGTACAGGCCGTGCACGCCGAGGTCGCGGAACGGATACGAGCCCTGCTTGACCATGCCCGGCAGCGGGCCGCCCGCGTACGGCGGATAGTCCGAGCTGCGCAGCACGTCGAAGCTCAGCACCTCGCCGATGCGCCCGGCCTTGACCCAGGCCTGCGCCTGCATCACCACCGGATCGAAATGGTCGGAATGGTCGACCGACAGCAACAGGCCCTTGTCGCGCGCCTTGGCGATCATCGCATCGCACTCGGCGACGGAGTCGGCCATCGGCTTCTCCACGAACACGTGGCAGCCCATGTCCAGCGCCTGCAGGGTCAGCGGCGCGTGGCTGGACGGCGGCGTGAGCACGTACACCGCATGCGGGTGGCGTTCGGCGAGCCGGGTGAAGTCGCCGGTGACGAACTCGATCCCGAAGCTGGTGGCCAGCGCCTGCGCGGCCTTGGTGTCGATGTCGCAGATGCCCGCGATCTCGACGAACTCGAGCCGGCGCAGCGCGGCGATGTGGTGGCGAGCCACGTAGCCGGCACCCACGATGGCGATGCGCAGCTTCCCTTCGATTCCCGCGTTCATCCTGTCCCCTGTTGTTTCCACTGATTCATGCCTGCTTGCGTGCAAGCGCCGATGATACTTCGCGCAACACCTCGTCCACGCGGTTGTCCCACGTTTGTCCGGCCACCGCGGCCACGCGCGCGTCGGCTGCCGCCGGCGTGTCGTCCCGCAGCGCCCGATCCAGACCGTGCAGGAAGCCGTCCCGGTCCGCCGCGATCTCGACCCAGCGCGCGAACTTGTCGATCTCCGGCTGGCTCACGCTGACCACCGGCTTGCCGGTGGCCAGGTACTCGCGCACCTTCAGCGGATTGGCGTTCGCGACCTGGCGGTTGTGCCGGTACGGGATGATCGCCACGTCGAATGCCTTGGCCCAGCGCGGCAGCTCGCGGTACGGCTGCGCGCCGACCAGCCGCACGTTGTCCAGCGCGCGCAGGCGCGACACGTCCACGGCGGCGTGGCCGACCAGCAGGAAGCTCCACTGCGGGCGCTCGCGCGCCAGCCATTCGATCAGTTCCAGGTCGATCCATTCGTGAAGGGAGCCGAAATAGCCCACCACCGGGTGGACGAGCTCCCGCGCCGCGGCCGGCACCGCCGTGGCGGGGTCGCGCGCCTGGCCGAACAGGGCCGTGTCGACGCCATGGGGCGAGAAGCGGGTGGCTGGGTTGATGGCGTGCTTGGCCTCCAGCAGCGCCGGCGGGGCGACGAAGACGAGGTCGGCACGGCGGGCCAGATCGAGGTCGCGTGCGGCGATCAGCTCGCTGTCCACGCCCGGGTGCGCCGCGTAGTCGTCGATGCAGTAGTACACGCACAGGCGCTCGCCCAGTTGCTGCGCCAGGAAACCCGGGTGCGGCACCGCGAACCAGGAGATCGGCGTGACGTCGCCCAGCACGCGCATGGCGCGGCGCACCGCCCAGCGGCCGAACACGCGGTTCAGCCAGTCGACCCCCGGCACCCGCCGAAACGGCAATTGCGGCACGGTGCAATGCCACAGGTTGGGGCGCACCGGCACCGGCGCGCGCAGGGCCGCGCGCAGCTTGCGCCAGGCGCGGCGCAGGTCGCGCCCGCTGGCCTGCGGCGCGCGCATGCCGGGCGAGTCGACGTACAGCAGCGGTGCGGCATGGGCCAGGCGTTCGGCCACGTGATGGCTGCTGGTACGGTTTTCTGCGTACCAGTCGTTGCCGAAGTAGATCAGGCCATATCCCTGCAGCACGCGTCTCTCCGCGGATCGCAAACGTGGGTGTGTGGGCCGGCGCCGTAATCCCCGCGCGGCCGCCCGAAGGACGGCGGACATGCGAAAATCGCCCGGCTTGGTGCCGAATGAAGATATCCTGTGCGTCGGATTCGGATGGCGGCAGCAGCCCCTGCGCACGCCATCGACGACAAGGGTGGATTATGCCTGCAAGCAAGGATTTCTGCCGGTGCCGGCACAGCGTGCGCGGCAGCGACGGATGGTCGCCATGATCGGCTGGTTGAAGCGCATGCGGTTGCTGCGTTGCCTGCCCGCTGCGGTGGTACTCACCGCCATGCCTCCCGGCGGCGCCCGCGAGCTGTACCTCAGCTTCGATGACGGCCCCGACCCGCAATACACGCCGGCCCTGCTCGACCTGCTGCGGCAGCACCAGGTGCGCGCCACGTTCTTCCTGATCGGCAGCAAGGCCGAGCGCCACCCGCAGCTGGTACGGCGCATGCTGGACGAGGGGCACCGGCTGGGCAACCACTCCTGGAGCCATCCGGATTTCAACCGGCTGTCGCTGGCCGGGATGATGGACGAGATCGACCGCACCGACCGGGTGCTGCAGGCGTTCGATGGCGTGCTCCACCACGGCGTACGCCCGCCCAGCGGCGCGTTCTCGCTGGCGCTCACGCTGCGCCTCGCGCGCGAGCGGCGACGCCTGCTGTACTGGTCCTACGACAGCCTCGACTACCAGCACCGGCCGCCGGCAGAACTGGTGGCGGCGATGCGCGCGCAGCCGCCGCGGCCGGGCGACGTGCTGCTGATGCACGACGACAGCGACTGCTGCACCCGCATGCTGGAGACGCTGCTGCCGCAGTGGCGTTCCGAGGGTTTCGAGTTCCGCCCGCTGCCCACCGGCGCCGACCTGGGCGCAACGGCTGAAGGAGTGCACGCATGATCGTCGCCTGGCTGATCGCGGGTTTGCTGGCGCTGTGCGCGATCGCCGTCACCGTGGCGATCCGCGCGCGCAACATGCAGTACTGGCTGGGCGGCTACCTGCGCCGCCGGCGTCCGCCGGCGGTCGACGGGCCGATCCACGTGATGTTCTGCTTCGTCGACCATTTCGAGCCGGCCTGGGGCAAGGTCGACCTGGCCACCCAGCGCGCGCGCGTCGACCGCTGGTGCCGTGACTACCGCGCCCTCGCCGCGATGCACCGCGACGCCGACGGGCGGATGCCGCAGCACACGTTCTTCTATCCGGAAGAGGAATACCTGGAAGAACACCTGGACAAGATCGCCGCGCTCTGCGCGGAGGGCTACGGCGAGATCGAGATCCACCTGCACCACGACAACGACAACGAGGCCAACTTCCGCCAGACCATCGAGCGCTTCAACAACCTGCTGCACGAGCGCCACGGCGCGTTGCCGCGCGATCCGGCCACCGGCCAGCTGCGCTTCGGCTTCATCCACGGCAACTGGAGCCTGGACAATTCGCGCGCCGACGGCCGCTGGTGCGGCATCAACAACGAGCTGATCCTGCTGCGCGAACTCGGCTGCTACGCCGACTTCACCCTGCCGTCGGCGCCCAGCGACACGCAGACGAAAACCAGCAACGCGATCTACTACGCCACCGACGACCCGCTGCGGCCCAAGTCGCACGACAGCGGCGTGCCGGTGCGCGTGGGCGGGACGCCCAGCGGCGACCTGATGATCGTGCAGGGGCCGCTGGGGCTGAACTGGCGCGAGCGCAAGTTCGGCGTGCTGCCGCGGATCGAGAACGCGGACGTGCGCCGCGGCTGCCCGCCCACGCCCGAGCGGGTCGACGCGTGGGTGAAAACCGGCATCCACGTCGAGGGGCGGCCGGAGTGGGTGTTCGTCAAGGTCCACACGCACGGCACCCAGGAGCGCGACATGGACACCCTGCTCGGCGACGCCGCGCAGCGCATGCACCAGCACCTGGAGCGCGCCTACAACGACGGCAAGCGCTACGTGCTGCACTACGTGACGGCGCGCGAGACCTACAACATCATCAAGGCTGCCGAGGCCGGGCATCGCGGCGACCCGCATGCGTTCCGCGATTTCCTGCTGCCGCCGCCACCGCATCGGCTTGCCGGGGCGTAGCGGCGCCGCGCTCGCGCGGATCACCGCGGCGTGGTCCCGGCATCATCTCCGTCCTCGAAGGAGGAAACAGATGGACTGGCGCACGAAGGGAATGCTGCAGAAGGTGCTCGGCGTGATGCCGGGCGGCGCCGCGGTCCACTACCAGCTGCAGCGGCGGTTCGGCGGGCTGCGCGACTTCGATCGCGAGTTCGACATCAAGATCGACGACTGGCGGCTGATGGCCAACCAGCTGCGCGAGGTCGGCGTGCCGGTGGCGGGCGCGCGGCTGTTCGAGATCGGCAGCGGCTGGTATCCGACTTTTCCGTTGTGCTGTTTCCTGGCGGGCGCGCGGCGCGTCGTCACCGTCGACCTCAACCGGCACCAGCGCCGGGATCTGGTGCGCGCCTGCGCCCGGGGCCTGGAGCGGCATGTCGCCCTGATCGCCGAGGTGGCCGGCGTCCCCGTGGCCGAGGTCCGGCAGCGCCAGCAGCAGCTGGCCGGCGCACTGGAGAGGTCAGCCGATCTGGCCGTGGCCACCGCGGGCGTGGTGGACTATCGGGCGCCGGCGGACGCTGCCCGCACCGGGCTGCCGCCGGACCGGATCGACTGCGTGTTCTCCAACAGCGTGCTGGAGCATGTGGCGTCGGAAGCCATCGGCGGCATCTTCCGCGAGGCCAGGCGCATCCTGCGCCCCGGCGGGATCATGTTCCACTCGGTCAACTGCGGCGATCACTACGCCTATGTCGACTCCCGCATCACCCAGCTCAATTACCTGCAATACACCGATGCGCAGTGGCAGCGCTGGAACAATGCGTTCCTGTACCAAAACCGGCTGCGCGCCGACGTCTTTGTCGAGCAGGCCGAGGCGGCCGGTTTCGCCATCGTGACCCGGGTGAGCTCGCCCCCCGCCAGGCGCCTGCGCGAGCTGGCGGAACTGAACATCGCCCCGCAGTTCGCGTCGATCCCGGCCGAACGCCTGTGCATCACCTCGATCGACTTCATCGCGCGCAAACCCGCCGCCTGAGCGGGTCCGTGAAGGCCGCCTGCCGGGCGCCCGGCAGGCCTTCCGATCCGCCCGGGGAAAGCGTGAAACGCCATGTCTGGCGATGCGGAAAACGCATACAATGACGCTACTTCCGGCGCCAGGAGTGCGGCCGCGGAAGCTGCGACGCCTCGGGCAGCCGGACGGATCAGGCAGACAGCGCGCCGCGGCTGCGTGATCCGCGCGGCAAGCGTGGGGTGGCGGCGAGTCGAAGCTTCAAGTGGTCACTGGATGCAGGAGCGGTCGGGTACCCATGGCACTGGTCAGCGTAGTCATCCCCACTTTCAACCGGGCCTATTGCCTGGCGCGCACGCTGGACAGCGTGCTCGCGCAGACGCATGCCGAACTCGAGATCCTGCTCGTCGATGACGGCTCCACCGACGAGACGCCCGAACTCGTGCGCCGGCGCTATGGCACCGAGCGTCGCGTCCACTACATCGCGCAGGCGAACGCGGGGGTCGC
Source organism: Rhodanobacter sp. UC4438_H5 (assembly GCF_052978405.1). Taxonomy (NCBI): domain Bacteria; kingdom Pseudomonadati; phylum Pseudomonadota; class Gammaproteobacteria; order Lysobacterales; family Rhodanobacteraceae; genus Rhodanobacter; species Rhodanobacter sp. UC4438_H5. The sequence goes on along the minus strand of NZ_CM129672.1, from coordinate 2,602,826 downwards.
AGCGGCGCGCAACCACGGCATCCGGCTTGCACGCGGCGAGTTCCTGGCGTTGCTCGACTCGGACGACGTCTGGCAACCGTGGAAGCTCGAGCTGCAGCTGCGCTGCCTGCGGCAGTTTCCCGAGCTCGGCATGGTCTGGACCGACATGGAGGCGATCGACCCGAACGGGCGCGTGTTCAACCACGCGTACATCCGCAGCATGTACAGCACCTACGCACTGTTTCCCCAGGATCGGCTGTTTCCGCAGAGCGTGCCGCTGCGTTCGGTCGCGCCGTCGATGGAGGCGGTGGTCGGCGCGGCATCCTTGCGCATGGGCATGATCTTTTCGCAGATGATCATGGGCAACCTGGTGCACACCTCCACCGTGCTGATCCGCCGCGAGCGGCTGGAAAAGGTGGTGGCCTTCGACGAGACCCTGCGCTATTCCGGCGAAGACTTCGATTTCCACCTGCGTACCTGCCGCCACGGGCCGGTAGGTTTCCTCGACCTGCCCACCATCCAGTACCAGCGCGGCATGCCCGACCGCCTGACCCGTTCCGAATACCGCATCCATACCGCCACCAATTTCCTGCGCACGATCACTCCCTTCATCGAGTCCGCGCGCAGCGAGATCCACCTGCCCCGGCGGATGATCGAAGGCGCCCTGGCCGATGCCCACGAGTGGATCGGGGAGCTGCAGTTCGAGGCGAATGACATGGCGGCGGCGCGATCCCACCTGTTTGCGAGCATCCGCCATCGCTGGTGGCAGCGGCGTGCCTGGGAGCTGTTCGTGTGCTGCTACCTGCCGGCGGTGCTGCGCGGCTGGCTCCGGGCGCATCGCCGGCATCTGCGCCAGCGCACGGTTGCCTCGCCATGACCCTGCCCCCGGTGGCGCCGGGTACACCGGAGCCCGCGGTGACTGACGATTCGCACGGCCCGGCACCGACGCTGCGCATCATCGGGGACGTCGCCGCCTGGGACGCGATCCGCGCGGCCTGGGATGCACTGCACCAGGCCAGCCCCACGGCCTCGACCCCGCTGGACTTTGCCTGGTTGCGCCATTGGTGGGACGTTTACGGCCCCGTATATGGCCAGGGCGGTCTGCGCATCATCACGTTGTGGCGTGGGTCGCGCCTGGTCGGCGCGCTGCCGCTGTACCTCGACGTGGGTCGCGGCGGCTGGCTCGGGGTGCGCTGCCTGCGCTTCCTCTCCACCGGGGAAGAGGAGTTCGAGGAGGTCTGCGCCGACTATCTGGACCTGCTGCACCTGCCCGGCGAGGACCGGGCCTGTGCGCAAGCCGCGTGGCGGGCGATCGACGCCATGGCCTGGGATACCCTGGAGCTGCTCGATCTCTCCGAACATGCGGCCCTGTTGCGCTGGCGCAGCGACTTCCCTCGCCACGCCCGCCTGCAACTGTCGTCGCGCGGGGCCTGCCCGATCGCCTGGCTTGGCGACGGCTTCGAGGCTTACCTGGGCAGCCTGTCGCCCAAGACACGCAAGCACGCCCGCCAGTACCTGCGCGACGCCGAGCGTGCCGGCATCGTGGCGGAGCTGGCCGATGCCGCCACGGCCGACCGTCATTTCGACGATCTCGTGCGCGTCCACCAGGAGCGCTGGGTGGCGGCCGGTGAACCGGGTTGCTTCTCGGCGCCACGTTTCACCGAGTTCCATCGCGGCCTGGTGAGGCGGTGGACGGCAAGCGGGCGTGTGGTGCTGGCGCGGTTCTCGCACCAGGGAAGGATCTTTGCCGTGCTCTACGGTTTCGTGACCGGGCGCAAGTTCGACCTGTACCAGTTTGGCGTGGCGCCGCTGGATCCCGGTGTGGTCCGCAGCTCGGGTACCGCGGCGAACCTGCTGCTGATGCGGCAGCTGGCACAGGGCGGCATCTCCCACTACGATTTCCTGCGGGGCGTCAGCACGTACAAGAAATCGCTGGCCACTGAACAACGCCAGCTGTTTTGCGCGACGTGCCGCAGGCATACGGCGCGCGCACTGCTCGACCGCCTGCGTCAGCTGTGCGTACGCGCAATCCGCCGCTTCATCAAGCTGGTTTCGCCGGGCTGAGCGCGGGGTGCTCCAATGAAAAAGGCCATCGCGTCACACCTGCTCTGCCGCAGCGGTTTGCGCCGGTTGCTGCACCGGACCGTGCGCTGGTCCGGCGTGCTCGCGCTCAACTACCATCGCATCGGTGATGCGCTGGGTACGCCGTTCGATCGCGGCCTTTGGAGCGCCAGCGCGGAGGCGTTTGCCGAGCAGGTCCGTTTCTGCAAGGCACAGCTGGAGATCATCGGCCCGGCCGACCTGCCGCGGGTACTCGCCGCCCGGCGCGGCCGCTACGCCATGATCACGTTCGACGACGGCTACCGCGACAACTACGAGACGGCGTTGCCGATCCTGCGTGGCGAAGGCGTGACCGCCACCTTCTTCGTCGCTACCGGTTTCATCGACGCGCCCAGCCTGCCGTGGTGGGACGAGATCGCCTGGATGGCGCGCACCAGCCGGCGCGAAGCGCTGCAGTTGCCGGCGTGGTTCGATGCGCCGATCCACTTCGACGAGCCGGAACGGGAAGCGGCGGTGCGTCGGCTGCTGCGCAGGTACAAGGAGATGCCGGCGCAGGACACGGTCGCGTATCTCGATGCCGTGGCGGACGCCGCAGGCACCGGCCGTGCCGATACCCGCGCCGGCGATGCGCTGTGGATGGACTGGGACATGCTGCGCGATATGCAGGCAGCGGGCATGACCATCGGCGGGCACACGGTGCATCACCCGGTGTTGTCGCGCATGTCGGCGCAGGGTCAGCGCGACGAGATCCAGGGTTGCGCGCGCCGGCTCGCCGAGGAACTGGGTGCGCCGATGCGCTGCTTCAGCTATCCGGTCGGCAACCGGGGCGCGTTCGACCAGATCACCCGCGACTGCCTGCGCGAAGCGGGCGTGGAGCATGCCTTCAGCTACTACGGCGGGCACGCCCGCTACGATCGCTGGGACGCCTACGACATCCCTCGCGTGGCGGTGGAGACGGAGCTGGACACCGACTGGTTCCGCTCCCTCGTGACCTTGCCGCAGCTGTTCGCGTGACGGCCGCGCCGACGACGACCGCTGTCCCGACGCCCGCGCTGGGCGGCGATCTGGTCAGCGTGGTGATGCCGGTGTACAACGCCGCGGCGTGGTTGCCGCGGGCGGTGGAGTCGGTGCTGGCGCAGAGCCATCGCAACCTGGAGCTGATCGCGGTGGACGATGGTTCGCACGACGATTCGCTGGCGATCCTGCAGGGCTTTGCGCAGGCCGACGCGCGCGTGCGCGTGCAGCGCCAGCCGGCGAACGGCGGCGTGGCCGCTGCACGCAACGCCGCGCTGGCTGTCGCCCGCGGCAACTATGTCGCCTTCCTGGACGCCGACGACTGGTGGCACCCGGCCAAGCTGGAGCGGCAACTGGCCAGCCTGCGCGCCAGTGGCGAGCGCATCAGCTACGCGGCGTACTGGCGGGTGGCGGAAGACGGCCGGGTGCTCAGCCGGGTGGACCCGCCCGCGCGGCTGGAGCATCGCGACATGCTGGCCAGCAATTTCATCGGCAACCTCACCGGCCTGTACGCGCGCGAGCTGGGCGACGTGCCGTTTCGTCGGATCGGCCACGAGGACTATGCGTTCTGGCTGGAGCAGGTTCGCCGCGCCGGCGCGGCGGTGCGCGCGGACAGCGCCGAACCGCTGGCCTGGTATCTGGTGCGCGAGTCGTCGCTGTCGGCCAACAAGCTGCGCGCGGCGCGCTGGCAGTGGACGATCTATCGCCAGGTCGAGAAGCTCGGCTTGCTGCGCGCCTCGCTGTGCATGCTGCGCTACGTGTGGCACGCCTTCGCCAAGCGCAGGCGACCGCGCCGATCGCCCTGACCGACGCGCGTCAGGGGCGCGCCGGGGCGGCGCCGCTGCCCGCGTCCTGGCGCATCAGCCACTGCACCACGCCGGTGCCGCGGTGGTTCCAGTTGAAGCGTCGCGCGGTGCTGGCGTTGCGCGCGCAGGCGACGGCGTACGACGACGCCAGCGCATGCATGCGCCGGTCCAGCGCATGCTGCAGCTGCGGGTCGGTGCTGAAATAGCGGGCGGCGGCCACCGGCAGGGTCAGCTCCACGTTGTGCGAATCGCTGTACCAGCCGTCGGAGTTCTCGATGGCGACCAGCCTGGCCCGGTCGACGTGGGCCGACGACCAGTACCAGCTGATCTGGCCGCTAGGTCCGCTGCACGGGTCGCGCCAGTCCTTGCCGACCGTGGCCACGGTTTTGGCGTCGATCCAGCCGTAGCGCTCGAGGTAGCGGCCGAACGCGGTGATCATCGGCGGGATGCGCGCGTCCCCGGTGGCCAGCCAGGCATGCCACAGGCCGTCGATGATGTTCTGCGTCATCCACGGCGAGCTGCCCGGCACGTCGGTGGCCGCGTCGTACGGGTTGCCTTCGTGCATGTCCCAGCTGCTGCGCCAGGAGCCGTCATTGCCCAGGCCGTCGGGATTGTGCTGCTGGTGCTGGTACAGCCAGCCCACGCGATCGCCGATGTCTTGCAGGTATTCGCGCTTGCCGGTGAGTTCCCACGCGCTGACGATCTGCAGCAGGCCCAACCCGGCCTGCCGTTCGGTGAAGAACTTCTGGGTGAGCCCGGTGTAGGGGCCGGCGGGAATGGTCCAGCCGCCGGTATCCCACGCTCCCACCATGCGTTCGACCAGTGCCGTGTCGTCCTGGCTGTCGTCGCCGGTGAGGCCGAGCGCGAGCAGGGTCGGCTGGATGTAGACGTACTTCGGGTCGCAGGGGTTCACCTCGCCCAGCTTGAAACCGCCGCCGCACAGCGGCCAGCCCGGTGCGCCGAAGCGGCGGATGTGCGCCATGTAGAAGTGGTAGCTCTGGACCGCGGCGGCGAGGTAATCGACGCGGCCGGTGCGCACGTACTGCTGGAACAGCGCGGTGGGGCGATCGAACAGCCACGCCGAGCCGTCGCTGCGCGGAAGTTTGCGCGCCCAGGCGAACTGGGTTTCGAAGTAGCGGTCGTAGGCGCCGGGGGGTACCGCCGGCACTTGCGGGCCGGCGATCAGAGAAGCGGTCATCCATTGCGGGCTGAGCGTGGCCAATACGCCCGGCACGCGCACGCCGTCGGCACCGTCCACCAGCTCGTCGGCGTAGGCCCAGCCCGGCGCGGCGGTCGCGGTGGCGCCGACCGGCGCGAGGGCGAAACGCAGCTGCGCGCTGTCGCCGGCCAGCGTGGCGTGGAACTGCGCGCGCACGGCGCGGATGCCGCCGCCGTCGAAATGCCAGCGCAACGTGGCCTCGACATGCGCCGGCACGGGCTGGCCGCGCGCGTCCTCGATGCGCACCCGTCGCGCGTCGTCCAGCATGCCGGGCGGGAACGGGATGCCGACAGTCACCGCCACCCGATCGCCGACGGCGCCGTGGCGATGCAGGGTGATCGTCTGCCACTGCGCGCCGATGCCGGTCGGCGCCAGCCTGGCGATCGGTGGCGGCGCGCTGGCGCCTTGCGCGTGCGCGGTCGCGAGCAGCAGGCCGAGGCCGGCGAACAGTGCGCCCAGCCGCCGGACGAAGCCGCGCGCTGCGCGTGTCACCGGGCCGCGTCCCGTGCCGCCAGCTGGCGTTCCCACGCGAGCGCGGTGCGCACGATGAACTCCAGGTCGTCGTGGCGCGGCGCCCAGCCCAGGCGCTGGCGCAGGCGGTCGGCGCGGGCGATCAGCATCGGCGGATCGCCCGCGCGGCGCGGCTGCTCGGTCACCTGCAGGGTCGCGCCGCTGACCCGGCGCACCGTCTCGATCACCTCTCGCACGCTGTAGCCGTGGCCGTAGCCGCAGTTCAGCGTCAGCGACTCGCCGCCCGTGCGCAGGTGGTCGAGCGCGCGCAGGTGCGCCGCGGCCAGGTCCTCGACATGGATGTAGTCGCGGATGCCGGTGCCGTCGGGCGTGTCGTAGTCGGTGCCGAAGATGGCCAGGCCGGGGCGCTTGCCCACAGCATGCTCGCAGGCCACCTTGAGCAGCAGGGTGGCGTTGGGCGTGGATTGCCCGATGCGGCCGAGCGGGTCGCAGCCGGCGACGTTGAAATAGCGCAGGATCACGTAACGCATCGCGCCGGCGGTGCCGAGGTCGCGCAGCATCATCTCGGACATCAGCTTGGAGCTGCCGTACGGGTTGATCGGCTGCAGCGGGGTGTCCTCGTCGGCCACGCCGCCGGCCGGCGTGCCGTACACCGCCGCGGTCGAGGAAAAAATGAAGCGGTCCACGCCGGCCTCGACGCAGCAGGCGAGCAGGTTGCGCGTGTTGCAGGTGTTGTTGCCGTAGTACTTCAGCGGATCACGCACCGATTCGGGCACCACGGTGTGGGCGGCGAAGTGCATCACCGCGTCCACCTTGTGCTCGGCCAGCAGCCGCGACACCAGCGTCTGGTCTCCCACGTTGCCCACCACCAGCTCGGCGCCGCGCACGGCATCGGCGAAGCCGCTGACCAGGTTGTCCAGCACCACCACCCGCTCGCCGCGTTCGCTCAGCTGCTGCACCACGTGGCTGCCGATGTAGCCGGCGCCGCCGGTGACCAGGATCGTGCTCATGGATTGCTCCCGCCGGAAATCGGAAAATTGTCCCGCAACCACGTCGCGATGTCGTCCAGAAGGCGGCGGCGATCCACCTGCAGGGCGTAGGTGTGGTCGCTGCCGGCGAACAGGCGCGCGCTGATCTGCGGGCGGTCGGCCAGGCGCCCGAAGCACTCGCGGAACTGGCGCGGATGGTTGAAGTAGCGGGTCACCCCCCCGCTGTAGATGAAGTGCAGCCTGAGACCGCGGTCGAGCATGGTGGCCAGTTCCCGTTGCACCTGTTCGCGCGGCGGGAAACGTACCGCGAAGACGTCGTCGCCCTGGCTGGCGCGCGCCTGCAGGCTGCGGCTGATGAAGCGTTGCCAGCGCGAGCCGCTCCACAGCCGCGGCAGGTAGTGGCGCAGGCGAAAGCCCAGCGTGCGGTAGGCGTAGCCATCGAGGAAGACGGCGCCGGCCACGCGCGGCTCGTCGAGCGCCACGCCGTGCGCGTTCTGCGCGCCGGAACACAGGCCGAGCAGCACGAAGCGGCTGCAGCCGGCGTGACTGGCGAGCAGGCTCATCGCGTCGGCGACGTCCGCCTTCACCTGCTGCGCTTGCGAGCCCGCTTCGTCGGCGGCGCTGCTGTCGCCGAGCGAGGAAAGGTCGAAGCGCAGGGTGGGATAGCCGTCGGCGTTCAGCCGCCGGGTGAGTTCCACGTGCAGCCGGAACGGCCCGACCCGATGCACCATGCCGGCATTCAGCACGATCACGCCGACCGGCGCGGCAGGTGTCGCCGCATCGGGCAGCCCGGCCACGCCGACCAGGTGCTGCGCGCGGCCGAAGCGGAAGGCGCGTTCCGTGCTCATGCCGCCGCTCGCAGGTGGTCGCCGACGGCGCGGATCAGGTCGGGGGCGAGGATGGCGTGCTCCAGCCGATCCAGCACATCCCAACTGGCCGTGGACGACAGCGCGACGACCGCGCTGCCGGCGCCGAGCTGCGCGGGCCAGTCCGCATGCGTGGCGGCGGGCTGCGATGCGAACACGCGCACGGGAATCGTCGCCGGCGTCGCGCGCCAGCCGTCGAGCTGCCGGCGCAGGTCGGCGCCGACCGGAAAGCCCAGCCATTGATCGGCCGCGTCCTCGCGGCCGCGCGGCGCGGGGAAGCGCATCGGGTCCGCGCGCAGGGCCTCCTGCGCCGCGTCCAGCCGGGTCACGGATTCGTGGCCGTCCAGCAGCGGGTCCCACAGCAGGAGTTCCGCCAGGCGGCCGGCCGCGGCCGCTTCCAGCGCGATGGCGCCGCCCAGTCGTGCGCCGAAGCCGATCACCCGGCTGCAGCCGGAGCGTGCACGCAGTTCAGCCGCCGCGGCAACCGTGTCGGCCACGCAGCGGGTCCAGTCGCAGGTATCGCTGGGGCCGGCCGAGTCGCCGGTGCCGAAATAGTCGAAGCGCAGCGCGGCGACGCCTTGCAGCGCCAGTGCATCGGCGAGCTGGCGGTACACGCGATGGCTGCGAATCATGTCCTGGCCCAGCGGCGGGCACAGCAGCATGGCCGTGCGCGCCGGCCCGGCGACCGGATGATAGAGACCGAACAGACTCTCCCCGCTACCGAATTGGCACGGTTGTGCCGGTTCGACGCGCATCCGTCACCTCCGGTAGGCCACGCCGAGATAGATCTCGTTGGCATGGTAGCTGGCGCCGACGGTGTCGCTGTGACGCACGCGACGGGTGAACGACGCGTTCCAGCTCCAGTGCTCGGTGCGCTGGGTGGCAAGGATCAGGCCGAAGTTGGTGGTGCGGTCGGTGCGCGCCATCGTGTTGTATTCCATCGACTCGGTGTTGCCGAACAGCGACAGCGTGGTGCGCGGGTGCAGTCGGTAGTCGAGGCCGAGGGTGCCGCCGCGGCCGCGCTGGCTGTCGGTGGGGTCGTTGACGTAATCGAAGTTGCGGTACAGCGGCGCGATGCGCAGGTTCCAGCGCGTGCCGACGTAGGTGTAGACCACCTCGTAGCGCCGCTCGGTATAGACCTGCGAGCTGATCACGGTGGCACCGGTGTTGATGTTCGACGGTGCCGGCGCCGATTCGCCGGGGTTCTGGTCGAGCTGGTTGATCAGGTCTTCCGCCGCGTCGCCGTACTGGCGCGCACCGCGCAGCAGCAGGGTGCTGTTGGGGGTCATGCGCCAGGCCACGCTCAGCCGCGCCAGCGGCGTGTTGATCGACTGCGCCTGGTCGAACGAGAGCCGTGACCAGCCCACCGAGGCATTGACGTCGAGCTGGCTGAGGCGGCTGACCGAGCTGACGAACAGCTGGGTGCGGTTGTAGGCCGGACCGGCGTCGGCGTGGTCGAAGGTCACCCGCTCGGTTTCCGCGTTGGCCGACAGCGATGCGGTGGGGCTGAGATCCTTGAACAGGCGCAAGGCCAGCAGGCCGCGCGAGGAATCGAACTCGTTGGTCTTGGACGCGCGGCTGTCGATGTAGCGCAGTTCGGCCTGGCCGCGCACGGTCGGGTTGAGCCGGAAACGCAGGGTCGGGCCCAGCGTCAGCACGTTGGTCTGCTGCTGGTTGTCTGGCGCATTGCTGGAGAAGGTCGACAGCGGCTGCACGCTGGCCACGTCGCGCACGGTGAAATCCAGTCGCTCGGGCAGCACCGTCCAGTTCGCCTGGCCGGCGAGCTGGGCCAGCGTCTGGTTATCGAAGGCGTGCGCCAGGTAGTCGCGGTACTCCAGGTTGCCGACCACGTCGGCCTGGAAGGTGGAGCCTTCCTGCTGATAGCTGAAGTCGAAGCCCGGGATCAGCATGTTCTGGCTGATCGGGTCGGTTTCGGTCAGGCCGATGTTGTCGCTGTGGCCCACGCCGACGCGCCAGCCGTAGTCGAACTGCGCCGCCGATGCGCCGGTCGAGGCAATGACCAGCATCGACCCCAGTACGCAATTGCGGGTGCGATATGTCGACATGTGTGCGTGCCCCCTTGTCTTGTCCATGATCGTCGAGCCCTGAACCTGCGGAAACCGCATCCGATGGCTTGCCCCTGGCGCTGCGAGTCTGGCAGATCCGCGCGGAACCGTGCGGTGGGGCGGAGTGTCGCAACGCCCCGCCGGACGGCCTCACGGTGCGTGGTTGAACACCACTCCGGCCACCTTGTTCGCATCGAAACTGGCCACCGCCTGGCTGATCGCCGCCGGCGTGTCGCGGCCGTAGCCGGCCACCACCACCACCTGGTCGGCCAGCTCGGAGAGGATGCGCGCGTCGGGCGAGCCCTTGATCGCCGGCCCGTCCAGGAACAGGTAGCGGTCCGGGTAGCGGCAACGCAGCGAATCGACCACCGCGCGCATGCGGAACGAGGAGAAATACTCGCCGCTGTTCTCGCGCGTGGAACCGGCCGGGATCAGGCGCAGGCGCGGGATGCCGGTCGGGTAGATGATCGACTTGATGCCGATCGACGGCTGTTCGAGGAAGTTGATCAGGCCCTCGCTGCCGCGCGCCACCCCCAGCGCCTCGTGCTGGGTCGGGTAGCGCAGGTTGCAGTCGATCAGCAGGCTGGTCTTTGCTTCGTCGAAGGCGAACGCGAGGGCCAGGTTGCGCGCCACGAAGCTGCCGCCCGACTTGGGGCTGACCGGCACCACCATGGTCACGAAGTTGCGCTCGCCGCCGAGCCACAGCAAGCGCGTGCGGATCTCGCGGAAGGCATCGGACTGCGTTCGCACCGACTCGTCGCGGTGGATCAGCCGGCGCTCCTCCAGCTGCCGCGGCACCAGTGCACCGGTTTCCGACATCAGCGCGATCGAATGGCCCGGTGCAGCCTTGGCCTCGTCGCCGGCGGCCGCGGCCCGTTCGCGGGCCTCGGGCTCGCGCGAGAGCAGGTTGATTACCGACTTGTCATCGTCCCGAGCGTTCATGCCAGTCCCTTCAGCTTCAACCAGAACAGCAGCGCATAGGCCAGCACCACGCACAGCACGATCGCCACCAGCGCCAGGTTGCGCCGCCGCTCGCGCTGATGGTCGCCCGGTGTCGGGTAAAATGGAACGGTCGCCAGTACCGGCAGGCCGGTCGCCTGTTCCAGTTGCTCCGCCGAGCGCACGCGCGGATCGAAGCGGGCGAAGCCGAACAGCACGCCGAACGGGACCGCCAGGCCGGCGAGGATGCCGGCGATGCCGAAGTGCATGAAGCGCAGTCCCGAGGGCACCAGCGGCATCACCGCGGGGTTCTGCACCACGAACGAGGCGCCATCCTGGTCGGAGTCGAGGTTCATCGACACCCGCGCGCTTTCGCGGCGCTTGAGCAGGTCCTGGTAGACGTCCCGGTTGACCGTGTAGTCGCGGGTCAGCTCGGCGGTGACCGCCTCGGAGTTGGCGATGCGCTTGCTGCGGTCAAGCTCGGAGTCGAGCCGCGCCTGCGCCGCGCCCAGCCGCGCGGTGGTGGCGGCGATGTCCGAGCGCAAGGTGGCGAGCTGGCTGCGCATCTGCTGGTAGAGCGGGTTGAACTGCACGGCGCTGCCGTTGGTGCCGGTGTCGCCGATCGCGCGCGGCGCCTTGGCCGATTGCTGGTCGGCGCTGGCCAGCAGGCGGCGCAGGTCCTCGATCTGGTGGCGGGTACGCACCACGTCGGGATATTCGTCGGTGTAGGTCAGGCGCAGCTTGTCCAGTTTCGACTGCAGTTCGGCGAGCTGGCTTTCGTAGATGCCGTTGGAGGTCTGCACCGCGTTGACCTCCGACTCGCCGGAGAGCTGGCGCTCCAGCGAGCCGGCCTGCGAGCGCTTCTCCATCAGGTCCATCTGCGCCGTCTCGATCTGGTTGCGCAACTGGCTGATGCTGGCGTTGGTGTCGGCCTCGCTGCCCGGGCGCGCGTCGGCGTTGGCGTTGCGGTAGTCCTTGAGCTTGTTCTCCGCGTCGGTCAGCTTCTTGCGGTAGGCCTCGACCTGGCTGTCGATGAAGTCGAAGGCGTCGCGGCTCTCCTTCATCTTCGAGGCCACGCTTTCGCTGATGAACAGCTGGCCGAACGTGCGCGTCACGTCGAAGGCGCGCCGCGCGTCGCTGTCGTGGTAGCTGATGGTGATGAGGTTGTCGCGCGAGATCGTGACCAGGGTGCGCGCCTTGATCTCCTGGATCAGCTTGTCCTGGTCGACCGGGGAGGGTTTGTGCGCCATCCAGCCGCCGGCCACCAGCACCTGGTCCATGACCTTGCGGCTGAAGATCACCGCCTTGGCGATGCCGGCGCGGTTGGTGTTGCCGGTGGCGGCGGCGGCGCCTTCCATCAGCGGCGTGATGATGCTGCTCTTCTGCGCCAGGATGGTGACCGAGGCGTCGTAGCGCTGTGGCCAGTTGATGCCGGCGATCAGCGCCAGCATCGCGATCGAGGCAAAGATGACCGCCAGCGACACGCGTCGTCGCTTGGCCTCGGTCCACAGCACCGGGAGCAGTGCCAGCAGGGGATTGGGTTCTTCGTTCATGGACGGGTCGACTCGCGTGCCTGTGCCGGCAGCTCAGAACGCCCGCTGCGGCACGGTGATGACGTCACCCGGCTGCACCGGGTAGTTGGTCGTCAGGTTGCCCTTCTGCAGGATGCTGTCCAGCCGGATCGCGTACGACTGCGTGGCGTCGCCCGATTTGCGGTACAGCTCGGTGCGGTCGGGCGCGGCGAATTCGGTGGTGCCGCCGGCGGCGAGCACCGCGTCGAGCACGGTCATGCCCTGGCGGTAGGGGATCGACACCGGCGTGCGCACCGCGCCGGTCACGCGCACGCGCGAAAGGTATTCATGGCTGCGCAGCGAGGTGAGGATCACCGCCACCTGCGGGTCGCGCACGTAGGCCTGGAGCTTTTCCTTGATCTCCGCGGCGACCTGTTCGGGCGTGCGGCCGCCGGCCTGCACGTCGCCGATCAGCGGCACCGTGATCATGCCGTCCGGGCGCACGGGTACGCTGACGCTCAGGTCGGGGTTGTGCCACACCGACACCTGCAATTGATCGTCCACACCGATATGGTAGACGGCGACCGCCTGGGCTTCGGGGTTCACCGAAGGTGCCTGCGTCGAGCCGGGACCGGTGGCACAGCCGGCAAGCACGAGCAACAGGCCGAGCATGAGCAGTTGGCACAACGATTTCATGGCAATCCTCCTGATTGTCTTTCAGAATGTGCAGAATATCACGGCAGGAACGTCGACAACCGGATATGCGGACACGGCGCGCGGACTGCGCCGGACCGGCCGTCGGCCCGCTTCGCGCCGCGCCCCATCAAGGAAATCACGGGACAGTTACCTATGCAGCAGCTGGAAAACACCAGGGTCGCCATCGTCGGGCTGGGCTATGTCGGCCTGCCGTTGGCGGTGGAGTTCGGCCGGCGCTACGACACGGTCGGATTCGACATCCGCGCCGCACGGGTGGACGAGCTGCGCGCCGGCCACGACCACACGCTGGAGGTCGATGCGGCCGAGCTGGCGGCGGCCACCCGCCTGCGCTTCAGCGCCGAGCTGGAGGGCATCCGCGGGTGCAACGTCTACATCGTCACCGTGCCCACCCCGATCGACGCGGCCAAGCGCCCCGACCTGACCCCGCTGGTCAAGGCCAGCGAAAGCCTGGGTCAGGTGCTGGAGCGTGGCGACATCGTGGTGTACGAATCCACCGTCTACCCCGGCTGCACCGAGGAGGTCTGCATCCCGATCCTGGAGCGCGTCTCGGGGCTGGTCTTCAACCGCGACTTCTTCGCCGGCTACAGCCCGGAGCGGATCAACCCGGGCGACAAGCAGCACCGGGTCACCAGCATCCTCAAGGTCACCTCCGGCTCCACCCCCGAGGTAGCCGACTTCGTCAACCGGCTGTACGGCTCGATCATCACCGCCGGCACTCACCAGGCCAGCTGCATCAAGGTGGCCGAGGCCGCCAAGGTGATCGAGAACACCCAGCGCGACCTCAACATCGCGCTGGTCAACGACCTCGCCAAGCTGTTCAACACGCTGGGCATCGACACCCTGGAAGTGCTCGAGGCGGCCGGCACCAAGTGGAACTTCCTGCCGTTCCGGCCGGGTCTGGTCGGCGGCCACTGCATCAGCGTCGATCCGTACTACCTCACTCACAAGGCGCAGGAGGTGGGCCATCACCCGGACGTGATCCTGGCCGGCCGGCGCACCAACGACAGCATGGGCGAGTACATCGCCGGCCAGGTGGTGCGGCTGATGGTGCGCAAGGGCATCAACCCGGTGCATGCGCGCATCCTGGTGCTGGGATTGGCGTTCAAGGAGAACTGCCCGGACCTGCGCAACACCCGCGTGGTGGACATCGTGCAGGCGTTGCGCGGCTACAACACCGCGGTGGACGTGTACGACCCCTGGGTCGACGCGGCCGAGGCGCGGCACGAGTACGGCCTGGACCTGGTCCAGGCCCCTGCCGCCGGCGCCTATGACGCCGTGGTGGTGGCGGTCGGCCACCGCGAGTTCGCCGCGCTGGGCAGCGCCGGCATCCGCGCCTTCGGCAAGCCGTCCAGCGTGCTGTACGACGTGAAATACGTGCTGCCGCGCAACGAGGTGGACGGCCGCCTGTAGCCAGCGCCGCGCGCCGCGACTGCGTATCATGGGGAGGTTTCCCCGCCGCAGGCCGCCCGCGCATGAAAGTCCTCGTCACCGGCACCGCCGGCTTCATCGGTTCCCACGTCGCCATGCGCCTGCTTGAGCGCGGCGACGAGGTGATCGGCATCGACAACCTCAGCGACTACTACGACGTGGAGCTGAAGAAGGCGCGGCTGGCGCGCTTCGCCGAGCACCCGGGCTACCGTCACGAGCCGGTCGACCTCGCCGATCGCGCGGCGATCGAGGCGGTGTTCGCCCGCCACAAGCCGCAGCGGGTGATCAACCTGGCGGCGCAGGCCGGGGTGCGTTACGCCGCGCAGAACCCGCACATCTACGTGTCCACCAACGTCACCGGCTTCCTGCATGTGATCGAGGGTTGCCGTCACCACGACGTCGAGCACCTGGTCTATGCCTCGACCAGTTCGGTGTACGGCGCCGACACCAAGATGCCCTTCTCCGAGCACCAGTCGACCGAGCATCCGCTGACGCTGTACGCGGCCTCGAAAAAGGCCAACGAGATGATGGCGCACAGCTACGCGCACCTGTACGGCCTGCCGTGCACGGGGCTGCGCTTCTTCACCGTCTACGGGCCGTGGGGCCGGCCGGACATGGCGTTGTTCCTGTTCACCCGCGCGATCCTGGCGGGCGAGCCGATCAAGGTGTTCAACCACGGCCACCACAAGCGCAGCTTCACCTACGTCGACGACATCGTCGAGGGCGTCGTGCGCACGCTGGACAAGATCCCCGGCAAGGACCGCGGCTGGGACGGCAACGCACCCGACCCGGCCAGCAGCGGGGTGGCGCCGTACCGCATCTACAACATCGGCAACGAGCAGCCGGTGGAGCTGCTGCGCTACATCGAGGTGCTCGAACAGTGCCTGGGTCGCAAGGCGCAGATGGAGATGCTGCCGCTGCAGGCCGGCGACGTGCCGGACACCGAGGCCGACATCTCCGACCTGATCGCCTCGGTCGGCTACCGGCCGCGGGTGGGCGTGGAGGAGGGCGTGGCGAATTTCGTGCGCTGGTATCGCGACTATTACCGGGTCGGCGGGCAAGCCTGATCGACGTGGCGCGCGCCGCGGCAACGCCGGGGCGGCACAACCGCTACAATTACGGGCTGACGCCGTGCGGGTGCAGCCAGCCCATCCAGATGCCCAGCACGACCATGCCGATCAGCACCAGCGACAGGCCGATGCGGCGGGTCAGCGCCCACACCGTTCGTCGGTCGTCGTCCTTGTCCTTCATCATGAAGAACAGCGCCTGGCCGAGATTGAAGATCACCACCAGCAGTACCACCACCAGCGCGACTTTGTAGATGGTTTCCACGTGATCGGTCCGAGCGATTTCGACAGCGGCAGTATAGCCACCCGCGGCAGCCGCACCGCGTGAACGGCTTTCGCCGTCCGTCGTGGTGGGCGTTGCTGCTGACGGCGGCCGGCGCCTTGCTGTTCCTGCGCCTGGGCGTGTGGCAACTGCATCGCGCCGACTTCAAGGAATCGCTGCTGCGGCGCTATGCCGCAGCGGAAACCGCGCCATCGCAGGACTTCGCCATGGTGGCCGCCACGCCGCCGGCGGGCAGCTTTCCGCGCGTGCAGGTGCACGGCCGTTACCTTGCCGACCGGCTCTACCTGCTGGACAACCCCAAGCATGACGAGCGCGGCGGCGTGGAGGTGTTTGCGCCGTTCGAACTGGCCGGGCACGCGCCGCTGCTGCTGGTCGACCTGGGTTTCCTGCCCGGCAGCGGCAACAGCAAGGCGCCGCAACTGCCGCCGTTGCCGGCCACGCCGGTCGAGCTGCGCGGCTTGTACGTGCCGCCGCCGCCGACCGGTTTCGAGATGGGCGGCAATGCGCTGGCGCGGCAGACCCGCTGGCCGAAGCAGAGCATCTACCTGGCGATGGGCCAGGTGGCCGCCGACCTCGGCCGGCCCTTGTACCCGCGCGTGCTGGCGCTGGATGCGGACGCCTCCTCGATCTACGTGCGCCAGCACACGCTCGACCTCTCGATGCCGCCGGCGCGACACCGCGCCTATGCGTTCCAGTGGTTTGCCTTCGCCGTCGCCGCGGTGGTGATCCTGCTGGTGCTGCATCGCAAGCGCCCTCCGCGCGGGCGATGATGACCCCACCGATGTCCTGTGATGAATGTCCACGATGAACACCGCTGACCCCAACCGCACGCGCAAGAGCCGCATCCACCTGTTGCTGATCGCACTGGTGTTCCTGGCGCCCATGATCGCCGCCGGCGTGCTCACCTTTGCCGGCTGGCAGCCGGGCACCAAGGGCAACGGCCAGCCGATCGTGCCGCAGCGCAATTTCCTCGACGAGCACCTGCGCGTCGTGCTGGCCGATGGCGGCGATTACGCCTGGCGCGACAGCGAGCCGCGGATGACCCTGGTGGCGCTGGCCGGCCCGGATTGCGCCACGCAATGCCTGGCCACGCTCACCGCCATGGCCAAGGCGCGGGTGATGCTGAATCACAAGCAGGATCGCCTGCGCCTGCTCTACCTGGGCACGCCGCCTGCCGATGCGGCGGCACGCGAGGCGATGTCGACGTACTGGCAAACCGGCCGCGATGTCGACGGCAAGCTCGACGGCTATCGACCCGCCACGCCCGACAGCGTCGGCGCGCTGCTGGTGGAATCCAACGGCACCGCGCTGTCGTTCTATCCGCCCGGCTTCGATGCCGCCGGCCTGCTGCGCGACATGCGCAAGGTGATCAAGTGATGTCGGCGCGTCAGCGGAAGTTTCTGCGCGGCTTGTCGCTGCTGGCGGCGCTGTTCGCCTTCGGCCTGGTGATGTTCGGCGCCTTCGTGCGGCTGTCCAACGCCGGGCTGTCCTGTCCGGACTGGCCCACCTGCTACGGCCAGGTCACCTGGCCGCAGCACGCGCAGGCGGTGGCGCACGCCGACGCGGCGTTCCCGGACCGTCCGTACGAGGCGCACAAGGCTTGGCGCGAGCAGGTGCATCGCTTCCTCGCCGGCACGCTGGGCGTGATGGTGCTGGTGCTGGCGCTGGCCGCCGCGTGGCGGGACCGGCGCGTGCGCGCGATGGTGGTGGTCGGCGCGATATGCGCGGCGATCGGCGTGACCATGTACATGCGCGGCGAGCATGTGTTCTCGTCGGTGCTGGCGGGCGTGGCGATCGCCGCGCCGCTGTTCGGCGCGTGGCGACTCGGTGGTGGCGGCGCGCGGCGGATCAGCGTGCTGGTGTTCGCGGTGATCGTGTTCCAGGCGATGCTCGGCATGTGGACGGTCACCTTGCTGCTGAAACCGGTGGTGGTCACCAGCCACCTGCTCGGCGGCATGCTCACCTTCGGCCTGCTCTCGTACGTGGCGCTGCGTTTCGCCGGCGTCGCCGCGCCGGACCAGCGCCTGGCCGCGCTGCGCAGCCTGGTGGTGGCGGGCGTGGTGCTGCTGGCGTGCCAGATCGCGCTGGGCGGCTGGACCTCGTCCAACTACGCGGCGCTGGCCTGCGGCTACGGCCCGGGCTCGTTCCCGCAGTGCCTGG
Source organism: Rhodanobacter sp. UC4438_H5 (assembly GCF_052978405.1). Lineage (NCBI taxonomy): Bacteria > Pseudomonadati > Pseudomonadota > Gammaproteobacteria > Lysobacterales > Rhodanobacteraceae > Rhodanobacter > Rhodanobacter sp. UC4438_H5. The sequence goes on along the minus strand of NZ_CM129672.1, from coordinate 2,585,250 downwards.
GCCAGTGGGCGCCGCCGACGGATTTCCGCGAAGGCTTCATCCTGTGGCGCGGCATCGGCGTCAACTACGAAGGCGGCGTGCTGGACATGGCCGCGCGCAGCGCGATCCAGATCGCGCACCGGATCGGCGCACTGGTGGTGTTCTGCTATCTCGGATGGCTGGCGTTCAAAGCGGCGCGCGGGGGTTTGCGGGCGCACGCGCTGGCGATCGCGCTGATCCTGCTGGCCCAGGTGACGCTGGGCATCAGCAACGTGTATTTCGGCCTGCCGCTGCCGGTGGCCACCGCGCACAATGGCGTGGCGGCCTTGCTGTTGTTTGCCCTGCTGGCGACGTTGGCGCGCACGCAGGCGGCCGTGCCGATATCAGAGGAGTCGTGAGCGAGATGGAGTTGATCCGCGAATATCTGCAGCTGACCAAGCCGCGCGTCGTCGCCTTGCTGGTGTTCTGCGCCGTGATCGGCATGTTCCTCGCCGTGCCCGGCCTGCCGCCGTGGCGCGGCCTGGTGTTCGGCACGCTGGGCATCTGGATGGCGTCCGGTTCGGCGGCGGCGTTCAACCACCTGATCGACGAGCGGATCGACAAACTGATGGTGCGTACCGCGCGCCGCCCGCTGGCCACCGGCAAACTCACCGCGCACCAGGCGCTGGCGTTCGCGGTACTGCTGGGCATCGCCTCGATGCTGGTGCTGGCGCTGCTGGTCAACACGCTGACCGCACTGCTGACCTTCGGCGGATTGATCGGCTACGCGCTGGTCTACACCCGCTACCTGAAGCGCGCCACGCCGCAGAACATCGTGATCGGCGGCCTCGCCGGCGCGATCCCGCCGGTGCTGGGCTGGACCGCGGTCACCGGCGAGTTGCACGCATTCGCGCTGCAGCTGTGCCTGATCATCTTCGTGTGGACGCCGCCGCACTTCTGGGCGCTGGCGATTTTCCGCCGCGAGGATTACGCACGCGCCGGCGTGCCGATGCTGCCGGTCACCCACGGCGTGGTCTACACCCGCTGGCAGGTGCTGTTCTACACCATCCTGCTGGTGCTGGTGACCCTGCTGCCGGCGATCACCGGCATGAGCGGGTTGCTCTACCTGGCTGGTGCGATCGTGCTCGACGCGGGCTTCCTCTACTACGCGATCCGCCTGCTCAACCCGCCCGACGAGCTGTACCCGATGAAAGTATTCAAGTACTCCATCGTGTACCTGATGGCCTTGTTCGCCTTCCTGCTGCTCGACCACTGGCTGGTCGACCCGCTGCTGCAGCATGGGGCGGTGCTGCAGCAGATCGGTTGAACGGTGGCGCGGGCTGCGCGCGCGTCGGTGGGGGGCTTCGGCGGGGGATTTTCGGATGAGTTGTCGGCGGCGACGGAAGGCGAGCGCGGTGTCGCCGCCTTCACCAGACGAAGCTGGTCGCGACCGTGTCGGGGCGGAGCATCCTGAAGCAGACGGGGTGGCAGCTGCCTTCCGGCAGGTCGGGGCAGAGCGTTTCCGCCAGCGTCAGGGTCAGGCGGCCGGCATCTGCGTCCAAGGCGGAAACCCGCGCGGCGCTGAAATCGAAGTAGCGGCCGGCTGCCGCGTGCGCACCCTTGAAAAGGCTCTCCTTGGCGGAGAACGCGATCGTGAGGAGCATGTCGTCGGACAAGTGACCGTGCTGCTTCTCCAGCAAGGCGAGTTCGCCCGGCGTGAAGGCGAGTTCCCGCACCGCGTCGCGGGCGGCGGCCTCGATGACCTCCTCGAAGTCGATGCCGATGCCCCTCACGGCCGACGCCTGGACGGCGATTGCGCCAGCGAGGTCGCGCGTGTGCGTGATGCTTCCCGTCACGCCCGCCTGCCACCGTGGTTCCCTCGATGATCCGATGCCAGGAATCGACGCAACGACGCCGAGGCGCTCGATCGCGTGGCGGGCCGCGATCCGGCCCGCCAGAAACTCGGCCTGCCGTTTGGGCACGGCCCTCTGCAGTGCAGCCGGAAGCGGCACGCCATGCTGCTCGAAGGCAGGCAGGGCGAACGCCGCGGAAGAGAACTCGATCACGAAGGCCGGGGGCAGTCGTGGGTCATCATCGCCCACTTCCAGCCAGCGTGCGCTGCGCAGCAGCGCGTCGTGCCCGTCGCATTCGGGCGAGGGTCGGCTGGATCTGTCTTGCGCTGTCAAGAATGTCTCCCTGCGTCCATCGGCTCCCGACGCAATCGAGGCCGCGGACCATCTTTGGTGCCGCGAGTGGTGCCGGGAGTCGGGGGCAAGCATAGTGGGATCGGGCAGCGCGCGCCGTCGTGGCGTTCGTTTCCCACGCCGGTGGCATGCAGTTTTTCTATCCATTTTCCGAGGTCACGCGCGGCCCGGCGATTGACAGTTTTGCACTGCGGCACGACAATGCGCGCGCCCTGCGGCGCGCTGCGCCGCACGGCTTCCAGTCCTGACAAACCAAGGCATATGGACGTTTACCCTAGTCGCAACGTCGACATCCGCTCGCTTCGGGTGCCGGCGCCGCACAACAACAAGTTGAACGCCTGCGGCGACCGCCTGCGGTCGGCTGGTGCTTTCCACTAGGGAAAGTCCGGCCCACTCCTGAGGACGCCGACGGCGTCGTTACCAGGAGATGAGCCGATGAAGCTCCTTCACGATTTCTTCCGCTGGCCGTTTGCCGGCGTCCGTGCCGTGGCGTCCCAGCCGGCGGCGTTGCCGCGTGATTTCAGCGTGACCGTGCCGGCCCCGTTGGCCGGGTCGGCGAGCCCTTCGCCGCAAACCCTGGAACCCTCGCGCAACGGACGACGCGAGCCGGCCTCGTTCCTGCGCTCGCCGCGTCGCCGGCGGCTGGGCCGCGCGCACCGATGATCCACCGCTGCGGACGCTGCCCCGGGCAGTCCGTCCGCGCCCTGCGCATTCGCTGACGCCACGCGCGTCTTTCCCGGCCACGCGTTACCCGGACGCACCCGATGAGCAAGCCATTCCCGACGCGCGGCCGCGATGCCGCCGGTGCGCCGCCGCCCGCCCTTGCGGCCACGCTCGGGCATGCGTTTCGCAGCCCCGAGGCGCTGCTGGACGCGTTGCAGAGCAACCCCGGCGGGCTCGACGCCGAACAGATACGCGCGCGCCTGCAGCGTGACGGCCTGAACGAGGTCTCGCGCGAGAAGCCGCCGCACTGGTCGCTGCAGTTGCTGCGCGCGTTCCGCAACCCGTTCATCGTGGTGCTGCTGGTGCTCGCCGGCGTGCAGCTCGCCACCGACGGCAACGATCTCACCGGGCCGCTCATCATCGCGGTGATGGTGGGCATCAGCGTGTTGCTGAGTTTCACCCAGGAGTACCGCTCCTCGCGCGCCGCCGAGCAGCTCAAGGCGATGGTGCGCAACACCGCCACCGTGCGGCGCCGCGCCTCGGACGGCCACAGCGAGCAGATCGAGGTGCCGGTGCGCGAACTGGTGGTGGGCGACATCGTGCAGCTGGCCGCCGGCGACATGGTGCCGGCGGACCTGCGCCTGCTCGGCGCCAAGGACCTGTTCATCAGCCAGGCGATCCTCACCGGCGAGTCGGTGCCGGTGGAAAAGGCGGCGCCCGCGGCGACGGTGCCCGGCGTCGTCGACGACCCGCTGGAACTGGCCAGCGTCTGCTACATGGGCACCAACGTGGTCAGCGGCACGGCCAGCGCGGTGGTGCTGGCCACCGGGGCGCGCAGCTATCTCGGCTCGCTGGCGCACAGCATGGCCGGTGCGCGCGTGCAGACCAGTTTCGATCGCGGCATCCGCTCGGTGAGCTGGCTGCTGATCCGCTTCATGGCGGTGATGGTGCCGGTGGTGTTCGTGATCAACGGGCTGGACAAGCACGACTGGGGCGAGGCGTTCCTGTTCGCGCTGTCGATCGCGGTGGGGCTGACCCCGGAGATGCTGCCGCTGATCGTCACCGCCAACCTGTCCAAGGGCGCGCTGGCGATGTCGCGGCGCAAGGTGGTGGTCAAGCGGCTCAACGCGATCCAGAACTTCGGTGCGATGGACGTGCTGTGCACCGACAAGACCGGCACGTTGACGCTGGACCGGATCGTGCTGGAGCGCCATCTCGACCTCGACGGCGAAGCCTCCGACCAGGCGCTGGAATACGGCTACCTCAACAGCCGGTTCCAGACCGGCCTGAAGAACCTGCTCGACAAGGCGGTGCTGGCGCATCGCGACCTGGAGGCGGCGGCGACGCGCTATCGCGTGGTCGACGAGATCCCGTTCGACTTTCAGCGCCGGCGCATGTCGGTGGTGCTGGCCGACGGTGCGGGCGAGCACCTGCTGATCTGCAAGGGCGCGGTCGAGGAGATGTTGTCGATCTGTGCCTGGGCGCAGACCGGCGGCGTGATCGAGCCGATGACCGGGGAACGCCGCCGCGCGATCAAGGCGATGACGCACAGCCTCAACGAGGACGGCCTGCGCGTGCTGGTGGTGGCCGTGCGGCGACAACCGGCGCAGGCGCATGCCTATGGCGTGGCCGACGAGGAAGGACTGGTGGCGGTCGGCTGCCTGGCCTTCCTCGACCCGCCGAAGGACTCCGCCGCCACGGCGATCCGCGCGCTGCACCAGCACGGCGTGGCGGTAAAGGTGATCACCGGCGACAACGAGGCGGTGACCCGCAAGATCTGCCGCGAGGTCGGGCTCGACGTCGGCGAATCGGTGCAGGGCCGCGACATCGAATCGCTCGATGACGCTGCGCTCGATGCGCTGGTCGCGCGCGTCACCGTGTTCGCCAAGATGTCGCCGCTGCAGAAGGCGCGCGTGGTGCGCTCGCTGCAGCGGCTCGGCCACACGGTGGGCTTCCTCGGCGACGGCATCAACGACGCGCCGGCGCTGCACGATGCCGACGTCGGCATCTCGGTCGACACCGCCACCGACATCGCCAAGGAGTCGGCCGACATCATCCTGCTGGAGAAGAACCTGATGGTGCTGGAGGAGGGCGTGCTCGAAGGCCGCGTCACCTTCGGCAACATCATGAAGTACATCAAGATGACCGCCAGCTCGAACTTCGGCAACGTGTTCAGCGTGCTGGTGGCCAGTGCGTTCCTGCCGTTCCTGCCGATGCTGCCGTTGCAGATCCTGGTGCAGAACCTCTTGTACGACATCTCGCAGCTGTCGATCCCGTTCGACCGCATGGACGAGGAATACCTGAGCAAGCCGCGCAAGTGGGATGCCGGCGACATCGGCCGTTTCATGGCGTGGATCGGCCCGGTCAGTTCGATCTTCGACATCACCACGTTCTGGCTGATGTGGCACTACTTCGGCGCCAACTCGCCGGCGCACCAGTCGCTGTTCCAGTCCGGCTGGTTCATCGAGGGCCTGCTCTCGCAGACCCTGATCGTGCACATGATCCGCACTCGGCGCATCCCGTTCCTGCAGAGCGTGGCCTCCGCGCCGGTGCTCGGCTTGACCCTCGCGATCATCGTGCTCGGCATGCTGATCCCGTTCAGCACGCTCGGCGGCAAGATCGGCATGGTGCCGCTGCCACCGATGTACTTCGCCTGGCTGGCGCTGACCCTGGCCAGCTACTGCGTGCTGACCCAGCTGGTGAAGGTCATCTACATCCGCAGGTACGGGCGTTGGCTCTGATCGCCATCCGCGTCTCTGATTCCGCACCCCGGGTGATTGCGCCGATCGGCGCGGGTCACATCTGGCGGAACAGGTGCAGATACGTGCGGCTCACGGGCAGCACCTCCGCGCGGCCCTTCAGGTGGATGTCCGCGGTCTCGTTTTCGCCACGCAAGACATGGCTGATCGCGCGGAGATTCACCACCACGGAACGGTGCACCTGCACGAAATGCGCAGCATCCAGTTGCGCCACCAGTTCCTTCAGCGGCGTCCGGATCAATCCCCCGGCTGTCTTGCCGTCGTCGCCGCGCCATGCAACCAGGGTGTACTTCTCGTCAGAGCGCAGGAAGTCGATCTGGTCGACCGAAACCAGGCGCAGCGCCTGCCCGACCGAAACGCGGATCCAGCGCAGCGGCGTCAGTGCCGCCTTCTTGCAAAGGTGCGCTTCCAGTTGCTCCAGAAGCGTGCGGGTGTCGGGTACCGGTTGCGCGGCGCGCAATCGTTCCTGCAGACGCGCCACCGTGTCGCTCAGGCGTGCCAGTTCCACCGGCTTCACCAGGTAGTCAAGCGCACCCTGTTCGAAGCCCTGCACAGCGTACTGGTCGAACGCGGTGACGAAGACGAGATGTGCACGGCGATCGATGAAGCGCGCCACCTCCACGCCGGACAGGGCCGGCATATGCACATCGAGAAAGCAGATGTCGGGCCGCAGCGCCTCGAACTGCTCGACGGCCTCGCGGCCGTTGCGCGCCTGGGCGACAACATGCAGTTCGGGCCAGGCCTGCGCAAGCAGCCGCATCAGCTGCTTGCGCAACAGCGGCTCGTCATCGGCGATCAATGCAGTGGGGCGCGAACTGCTCATGCCGGCCTCTCCCGCGCAGGAAACTCGAGTTCGGCGCAGACGCCCTTCGGTTCGAGCGGCAGCAACCGCAACTGCGTATCGCCGCCGAAAGCCAGCTGCAGGCGCTCGCGCAGGTTCGAAAGTCCGGTGCCCAGCCCATCGCCGGCCCGCCCCAGGCCGACGCCGGTGTCGATGACTTCAGCGCGGCAGCGCCCGTCCCTCACGCGCACGCGCACATCGATCCGGCCGCCTTCCTCGCTCGGGTCGATGCCATGCCGTACGGCGTTCTCGACCAGAGTCAGCAACGTCATCGCCGGAAGATGCGATGCCAGGGCCGCTTCATCGGCGTGCAGCGTGAACTGCAGGCGGTCGGGCATGCGCATGTGCATCACTTCCAGATACGCGCGCACCAGCTCGATTTCCTGTGCAAGTGTGGTCATCGGCTCGTGCAGGCGCGGGACCGCCGCACGCAGGTACGCGATCAGGCTGCCGAGCACCGCGGAGGCCTGCGGCGAGCCGGAATCGACCAGCTCGCGCACGTTGGCCAGCGTGTTGAACAGGAAATGCGGCTCGACCTGCGCCTGCAACAGCCGCAGACGGGCTTGCGCGGCATTGCGCTCGTACTCGCTGCGTTCCAGCTCGAAGGCCAGCGCCTGGCGCTGCGCGTGGCCGTTGATGTGCCGGTACAACGCCGTCATGGCGATCCATGGCGTCAGCAGGAGGCCCAGCCCGGTGATCATCGCGAAGCCGGACAGCCGGTCTGCATTGCGCGGCCAGGGCACTGCGTCGCCAAACGTGGTCAGCGAATAGGCGATCGCCACGGCGAACGGCACCGCAATCGCCACGCCTGCGACCTGCAGCACCCAGCGCGCCATCCAGCGCGGCAGGCGCCTGGGCCAGCGCTCGAACAGTCCGAAGACCATCAGCTGGAACAGGCCCAGGAACATCATGCGGACAAACAGCACGGCCCACGGACCCTCCCAACTCGGCAGCAGGAGAACGCTCAGCACCAGGCTCGTCATCAGTACGAGCCGCACGCGTCGCCAGCCCAGCAGGCGGGGGTGCAGACCTCGTGGTTCTAGCGCGGGAGCCGTGGTCGCCATGGACCAACTATAAAGTAGGGTGCGGGTGGATTCGCACTGTGCGACCCGGCTCCGCAGCCCATCGCCGCCGTTCGTCCACGGCGATCGTCAGTCGACCCGCCCAGGCCGTCGTCCATCGCAAACGGCTCGCTTTCGCGCCTTCCCGCGGTCAACGTTTCGCTCGCGAAATCCGGCACGGGAGAGGGGTGGGACATGACGTGGCAGTTGATGGTGCATATCGTTGGCGGAGCCCTGGGTCTGTTGTCCGGAGCCGCGGCCATGATCGCGGCGAAGGGCAGTCTGCCCCATCGCATGGCGGGTCGCGTCTTCTTTGCCTCGATGCTGGTGATGGCGGTCATGGGTGGATATATCGCCGTCCTGGCGGGCGTGCGTGTCTCGGTATTGGCGGCGGTACTGACGGCCTATCTGGTCAGTTCGGGCCGGCTCGCCGCCCGGCGCGCCGACGGCGAGGCCGGCATCCTGGAATGGCTTGTACTGGCCGTCGGGGTTTCGGTTGCCGCCTATGGCCTGCATCTTGGCATCGAGGCCCGGAGCGGCCGCGCAGACGTGCTCGACGGCACGTTCGTCGTTCCCGCGGCGATCTACTTCGTGTTTTCCGGGATCGCCGCCTTCGGTGCCGTCAGCGATGCATGGACGCTCGCGCGTGGCGGCCTGAAACGCCGATCCCGAGTCCTGCAGCACCTCTGGCGAATGTCCGTGGCGCTCTATATCGCGGCCAGCTCGTTTTTCACCGGGCAACAGGACCTCTTCCCGGAGACCTTGCAGGGCTCGTTCCTGCTCCAACTGCCGGAGCTTCTGGTGATCGGCCTGCTTGTCTTCTGGGCGCTGCGGGTCGCGCTGTCGAAGCGGTACCGCGCGCAGAGGCCTGCGAGGGTGGATCAGACAAAGGAAGTGAAATCGCCATCACTCTGAGGAAACGACGGATTCGTGCAACTTCGAAATTCGCCCGAAATGCGCAGGGGAGCGGAACTCGTCAGCCGCCGCTGTCGTCCCCTGCAGGGGCTGGTCGTCCATGCGGTCCTCGCGACTGCCCCAACCATCAGTCCGCCTCGCGATCATCCCCGACCATCGAATGCACGCGCCGCGCCGCGTAACGCCGCGCCACCACCGCGCACACCATCAACTGCAATTGATGGAAGACCATCAGCGGCAGCACCAGCGCGCCGAGGCCGCCGGCCTGGCCGGCGAAGAGGATCTTCGCCATCGGGATGCCGCTGGCCATGCTCTTCTTGGAGCCGCAGAACACGATGGTGATCTCGTCCTCGCGCGAAAAGCCCAGCCGGCGCGCGGCCCAGGTGACGGTCGGCATCACCACCGCCAGCAGCAGCGCGCAGGCGGCCAGGATGGCGAGCAGGGAAGACGGCGGCGTGTCGTGCCACAGGCCTTCGACCACCGCAGCGCTGAAGGCGGTGTAGACCACCAGCAGGATCGTGGCCTGGTCGGTGAAGCCAAGCAGCGGCTTGTGCCGGTCCACGAAAGTGCCGATCCAGCGTCGGGCGAAGTGGCCGAGCGCGAACGGCAGCAACAGCAGCAGCACGATGTCCAGTACGCCATGCCAGGAGACGCCGCTGCCGTGGCTTTCCAGCAGCAATCCCGCCAGCAACGGGGTCAGCACGATGCCGAGGAGGTTGGACGTCGACGCGCTGACCACCGCGGCCGGCACGTTGCCGCCGGCGATCGAGGTGAACGCGATCGACGATTGCACGGTCGACGGCAGCAGGCACACGAACAGCAGGCCCAGGCTCAGCTCTGGCGTCAGCACGGCGTCGCCGAGCGGGCGCAGCGCCAGGCCGAGCAACGGAAACAGCACGAAGGTGCTGGCCAGCACGGTCAGGTGCAACCGCCAGTGCGTCATGCCCTGCACGATCGCTTGGCGCGGCAGCTTGGCGCCGTGCAGGAAGAACAGCAGCGCGATGGCCGCATCGGTGACGAGGTCGAACACGCGTGCCGTTCCGCCCTCGCAGGGCAGCAGCGAGGCCAGCAGCACCGTGCCGAGCAGGGCCAGCGTGAAGTTGTCGGGAACCGCGCGACGCCCAGGAGCGTGGGCGGTAGAAACTTTCGAGGCGAAAAAGTGGCTGCGTGAGAACAGATTCATGACGATTCGCTGGCCCATAGTGGTTCTATGGGCCAAGAAGCGGCGGGAATATGGACCACGCAGGCGCTTTTGCAGCCCGGAAGATTTCTAGCGCCCACGCTCCTGACCATGCAGGCGGTTCAGTCCAGCGTGCAGCGGGCGCGGCGGCGGTGCCGCCACCAGGAGACCAGCAGCACCAGCAGCAGGATGCCCAGCAGCACCCACAGGCTGGCCTGGCCGCGATGCATCCACGTCAGCAACCACTGGTGGTTGTCCGCGCCGACGAAGCCCAGGTAGACCCAGAACGGCACGCTGATCAGCGCGGCGCTGCCGTCGAGCAGCAGGAAGCGCAGGAACGAGACCCGGTGGGTCATGCCGGCGGTGAGATAGATCGTGGTGCGCATGCCGGGCAGGAAGCGCGCGATGAACAGCACGCGGTTGCCGTAGCGGTGGAACTTCTCCTGCACCTTGGCGTAGCGCGCCGGGGTGAGGATGCGCGCCACGAAGCGCCATTGCAGGATGCGCGCGCCGTGGCGGTAGCCGAGCAGGAAGATCGCGCAGTCGCCCAGCAGCACGCCGAACATCGCCAGCGCGACCATCGCGTGCACGTTGGCATAGCCCAGACCGGCGATCACGCCGCCAGCGACCAGGGTGATGTCTTCCGGCAGCGGCAACCCGGCGCCGCAGATCATCAGCGCGATGAAGACCGCCAGGTAGCCGTTCTCGGCAAAGATCGTGACCAGCTGCTGCAGCAGATCCATCAGTGTTTTCGTGCCTTCTGCCGTCGCGTCCCGGTCGCGGCCGTGCATGATCCCACAGCCGCGGCGCCCTTGCGGCGCGCCGGGACAGCATGCCGCACGGCGCGTGCGGCCTCCGGCAGCGCGGCGGCGTTCATGCCGGCGCCGTCGGCGGGGCCACGCGGGCGGCCAGCAGTTCGCGCAGCTCGGCCTTCTCGGCGCTGTCCAGCGCGCCTTCGCGGCTCTTGGCGGTGAGCGCGTCGCGGCGCTGGCGGACGGATTCTTCCTCCATCCGCCGCAGGGCGTCGAAGAACTCGGCGGCCTGCGCCTCCGCTTCGCCCACCACGGTGGCGGCCATCAGTTTCTGCAGCGCCGGGTATTCCGGCCGCTCGGCGAAATGCTCCACCAGCATCGCCGGGTTGATGCCGGGACGCGCGCGCGCCAGGTCGAGCAGTTCGGCCAGGAGCTCCACGCCGGGCTTGTCCAGGCGCAGGAAGCGGTAGGGTTTCTCCACCCGGTCGGCCATCCCCGGCTGGGTCAGCAGCAGCGAGATGGCGCTGCGCACCAGGCTGCGCTGCACCGCCATCGGACGCTGCACCGCGCGATGGGCGGCGGGGTCGGCCTGCAGCATCGCGCGGGCGCCGCTGCGTTTTTCCAGCTCCTGCGCCATCAGGTCGCGGAAGGCGCCGTCAGGCAGCTTCGCGATCAGCGGCCGCGCGCGCTCGGCGAGCCGCGCGCGCCCGTCGAGGCTGGCCATGTCGACATCGCGCGACAGCTCGTTGAAGAAATAGTCCGACAGCGGCATCGCTTCCTTGATGCGCCGTTCGAAGCCGGCCTTGCCTTCCTTGCGCACCAGCGAATCGGGGTCCTCGCCGTCGGGCAGAAACAGGAAATACGCCTGGCGGCCGTCGCGCAGCCGCGGCAGCGCGGATTCCAGCGCCTTCCACGCCGCGGCGCGGCCGGCGCGGTCGCCATCGAAGCAGAACACCACGTCGGGCGCGGCGCGGAACAGCAATTCGGTGTGCTCGGGCGTGGTCGCCGTGCCCAGCGTGGCCACCGCGATCGGCAGGCCGGCCTGGTGCAGCGCGATCACGTCCATGTAGCCCTCGACCACCACGATGCGGGTCAGGTTCGTGTTGGCCTGCTTCACCTGCCACAGCGCGAACAGCTCGCGGCCCTTGTGGAACAGCGTGGTCTCCGGCGAATTGAGGTACTTGGGGGATTGCTCCGAGCTGAGCACCCTCCCGCCGAAGGCGATCACGCGCCCGCGCCGGTCGAGGATCGGGAACATCAGCCGTTCGCGGAAGCGGTCGTACTTGCTGCCGCGTTCGCCGGTGGAAACCATGCCGGCCTCCTCGAGCAGCTCCATGCGGCGCGGGCTGCTGCCCAGCGCCTTGCTCACGCCGTCGTAGCCGGCCGGCGCCCAGCCGAGACGGAAGCGCGCGATGGTATCGGCGTCCAGGCCACGCTTCGTGCAATACGCCTTCGCCTCGACGCTGCCCGGCAGCTGCTGCTGGTACCAGCTGGCGCTGGCGTCGAGCAGGGCGTAGAGATCGGTCTTGTCCTCGCGCGGGCGCTCGTCGCGGCCGCCTTCGCGCGGTACGGTGAGGCCCACGGACTGCGCCAGTTCCTCCACCGCGTCGGGGAACTCCAGCCGGTCGTAGTCCATCAGGAACTTGATCGCGCTGCCGTGCACGCCGCAGCCGAAGCAGTGGAAGAACTGCTTGGCCGGGCTGACGTAGAACGACGGCGTGCGCTCGTTGTGGAACGGGCAGCAGGCGGTCCACTCGCGGCCGGCCTTCTTCAACGGCACGCGCCGCTCGATCACGTCGACGATGTCGACGCGGGCGAGCAGTTCATCGATGAAGCTGTCGGGGATCAGGCCGCGCATAGACCGCCTAGTCTAGTCGGTCGCCGCCGGGGAGGCGCACTGGCGCCGACCGGTGGCATACCGCGAGGCGACCTGGCGCCGGCGCGTGGTCGGGCCGGCTAGAACAGGCTGATCACGCCGACCAGGGCCAGCACTGCGAGCAGGAACAGGATCACGAAGCACGCGAACAGCACCTTGGCGATGGTCGCGGTGGCGCCGGATACGCCGCCGAAGCCGAGCCAGCCGGTGATCAGCGAAATGATGGCGAAGATGATGGCCCACTTCAGCATGCGGTCCTCCGGAAGGCGATGGGGTTTCCGGAGGTTGTAGCGGGATCGGCGTGAAGGCGGCGCATCGCCGACCGGGCGGCGCGTCAGCCGGCCAGGCGGGCCTTGATGCGTGCGGACACCACGCCCATGTCGGCGCGGCCGGCGGCCTTGTCCTTCACCGCGGCCACCACCTTGCCCATGTCCCGCGGCGAGCTGGCGCCGGTGTCGGCGATCGCGGCGGCGATCAGCGCGTCGATCTCGGCTTCGCCCAGCTTGGCGGGCAGGTAGGTTTCGATGACGGCCATCTCGGCGCGCTCCACCTCGGCCAGGTCTTCGCGCTGGGCGGCAACGTACTGACTGACCGAGTCCTTGCGCTGCTTCATCATCTTTTCCAGTACGGCGAGCACCTGGCCATCGTCCAGCTCGATGCGCTCATCCACCTCGCGCTGCTTGATCGCCGCGAGCATCAGCCGGATCACGCCCAGCCGCGGCTTGTCGCCGCCGCGCATGGCGGTCTTCATGTCCTCGGTGAGCTGCTGCTTGAGCGTCATGGCGATGCCTCGTTGGGTGGAATTCCGATTCGTCGGAAACGGCAAAGCCGGCGTTGTCCCTGGGAACAACGCCGGCCATGGCCTATCCGGATGCTTGCGGCGGCAGCGAGAACCCGCGCCTGCCGCATGACTGTTGCCGCTCGACCCGCCGACGCGCGGCGGGGAGGGCGCTCAGTACAGGCGGACCTTGCGCGAAACGTCGCGCGAGAGGCGACGCAGGTGGCGCTTGACGGCGGCAGCGCGCTTGCGCTTGCGCTCCTGGGTCGGCTTCTCGTAGAACTCGCGCTTGCGCGTCTCGGCCAGCACGCCGGCCTTCTCGCAGGTACGCTTGAAACGACGCAGTGCGATCTCGAACGGCTCGTTCTCGCGAACTTTTACGTTGGGCATGGAAACTCCAGGTGGTAATCTGCCCGCCTGTGCGGGACAGTGGAAAGTGGTGAGCCGCGAATTATACCGTGGATAACAAAGATTTTTCAAAGCCGGCCCACCGGCCGGTGCTGGGCATCGAGAGCTCCTGCGACGAGACCGGCGTAGCCATCCTGCGCTGGCAGCCGGATGCCCCGGGGGCGGGCCTGCTGGCCCATACCCTGTACAGCCAGATCAAGTTGCACGCCGATTACGGCGGCGTGGTGCCCGAGCTGGCCAGCCGCGACCACGTGCGCAAGCTGCTGCCGCTGATCCGCGAGGCGCTGGCGCAGGCCGGGCTGGGCGTGCGCGATCTCGGCGGGGTGGCCTACACGGCCGGTCCCGGCCTGGTCGGCGCGCTGCTGGTGGGGGCCTCGGTGGGCCGCGCGCTGGCCTGGGCGCTGGACGTGCCGGCCGTCGCCGTCCACCACATGGAAGGCCACCTGCTGGCCCCGCTGCTGGAGCAGGACCCGCCGCAGCCGCCGTTCGTGGCCTTGCTGGTGTCCGGCGGCCATTCGCTGCTGGTCGAGGTCAAGGCGATCGGCCAGTACACCATCCTGGGCGACACCCTGGACGACGCCGCCGGCGAGGCCTTCGACAAGACCGCCAAGCTGATGGGCCTGCCCTACCCGGGCGGACCGGCGCTGGCGAAACTGGCCGAACAGGGCCGGTCGGGGGTGTTCCGCTTCTCGCGGCCGATGACCGACCGGCCCGGGCTGGATTTCAGCTTCTCCGGCCTGAAGACCCAGGTGCTGCTGGCCTGGCAGAAATCGGACCAGAGCGAGCAGACCCGCGCCGACGTGGCCCGCGCCTTCGAGGAGGCGATCGTGGAGACGCTGCTGATCAAGTGCCGCCGCGCACTGGAGGCCACCGGCACCCGCCGGCTGGTGATCGCCGGCGGGGTGGGCGCCAACCGCAGGCTGCGTGCGGATCTGGCGGCGGCAGGCGAGAAGGACGGCTTCCGCACGTACTTCCCCCGCCTGCAGTTCTGCACCGACAACGGCGCGATGATCGCCCTGGCCGGCGCGATCCGGCTGGCCAGCGGCCAGCAGCAGGACGAAACCGTGCAGGTGCGCCCGCGCTGGGACCTGCAGACGTTGCCGGCTGCCTGAGCTGCCGTAGGGCGGGCACCGCCCGCCGCTCCTGGTCTTGGTACGTCGAAAAGCCGGCGGGCAGTGCCCGCCCTACAAAGCGGTTACGCGCTCACCATTGCGTGCGCCCGGGCAGCAAGCCCTTCAGCTCCGCGTCGGTGAGGTTGCGCCACTGGCCGGGTTTCAGGTGGGCCAGCTTCACGTTGTCGATGCGCACGCGGCGCAATTGGGTCACGCGATAGCCGAACGCCGCCGCCATCAGGCGGATCTGCCGGTTCAGGCCCTGGGTCAGCACGATGGCGAAGCCGAACTTCGCGATCCGGCGCACGCGGCAGCGCTGGGTCAGCTGGCCGTGGATGCGCACGCCCTTGCTCATGCCGGCGATGAACTCGTCGGTGACCGCCTTGTTCACGCCGACCAGGTATTCCTTCTCGTGGTGGTTTTCCGCGCGCAGGATCTCGTTGACGATGTCGCCATTGCTGGTGAGCAGGATCAACCCTTCGGAATCCTTGTCCAGCCGGCCGATCGGGAAGATCCGCTGCGGGTGGTCGACGAAATCCACGATGTTGCCGGCCACGCTCTGGTCGGTGGTGCAGGTGATGCCGACCGGCTTGTTCAGCGCGATGTAGACCGCCTTCTTCGCCGCCGGCGTGGCGGCCAGCACGCGCGCCCGGACGATCTCGCCATCCACGCGCACCTCGTCGCCGTCCAGCGCCTTGGCACCGGTGCCGACCACCTCGCCGTTGATGCTCACGCGGCCGGCGAGCAGCCACTCGTCGGCTTCGCGGCGCGAACACAGGCCGGCTTCGCTGATGTACTTGTTTACGCGCATAAGGCCGGGAATCGGGAATGGGGAATCGGGAATCGGGAATCGGTGAGGTTGGGTGAGGTCGCTCTGATCGGATTTCGTATGGTTTTCGGGCATTGGGCGAGGCGCGTGGCTCACGTTCTGCAGCTTTTACCTATTCTCGATTCCCTATTCCCGATTCTCAGCTCCTCAGCCCCACGCCGCGCCTGAGCAGTTGCAGCGCCGCGATCGACAGCCCGGCGATGAACCCCAGCATCACCGCGAAGGCCCAGCCCACCGACACGTCGCTGATGCCGAGCACGCCGTAGCGGAAGGCGTTGACCATGTACAGGATCGGGTTGGCGTGCGATATCGCGCGCCATGGCTCGCCCAGCATGTCGATCGAGTAGAACACGCCGCCCAGGTAGGTCAGCGGCGTGATCACGAAGGTGGGCACCAGGGCGATGTCGTCGAACTTGCTGGCGAACACTGCGTTGATGAACCCGGCCAGCGCGAAGATCACCGCGCCCAGCAACACCGCGGCCAGCGCGGTCAGCGGGTGCGCCACGTGCAGCGACGTGAAGAACAGCGCGACCACCAGCACCAGCGCGCCGACCACCAGGGCGCGTGCGACCGCGCCGATCACGTAACCGCAGAGGATCGCCCAGTTGGCCATCGGGGCCACCAGCATCTCCTCCACCGAGCGCTGGAACTTCGCGCCGTAGAACGAGCTGGAGATGTTCATGTAGCTGTTGTTGATGACCGACATCATGACCAGGCCGGGCACGATGTACTGCATGTAGCTGAACCCGCCCGCAATCGGGCCGATGCGGCTGCCGATCAGCTTGCCGAAGATGATGAAGTACAGCGTCATCGTGATGACGGGCGGGATCAGCGTCTGGGTCCAGATGCGCAGGATGCGCACGATTTCGCGCCGCGCGACGGTGTACAGCGCGACCAGGTTGGTGGAACTGCTCATGCCGCCTTCTCCCGCTCCGGGGTGCGGCCTTGTTCGACCAGCCGCACGAACAGTTCCTCCAGCCGATTGGTCTTGGTGCGCATCGAATGCACCGTGATGCCGTGGTGGGTGAGTGCGCTGAACAGCGTGTTGAGATCCTGCTTGCGGGCCATCTCGGCCTCCAGGGTGCGCTCGTCGATGCGGCGCAGAGCGATGCCGGCCACGGTCGGCAGCTCGCCCGGCGGTTCGGCCAGGTCGAGCACGAAAGTCTCCACGTCCAGCGTCGCCAGCAGGCGCTTCATGCTGGTGTTCTCGATGATGGTGCCGTGGTCGATGATCGCGATGTTGCGGCACAGCGACTCGGCTTCCTCCAGGTAATGCGTGGTCAGGATCACCGTGGTGCCGGCCGCGTTGATGGCGCTGACGAAGTGCCACATCGAACGGCGGATCTCGATGTCCACGCCGGCGGTGGGCTCGTCCAGGATCAACAGCTTGGGCTCGTTCATCATCGCGCGGGCGATCATCAGGCGCCGCTTCATGCCGCCGGACATCTCGCGCGCCTGATGGAACGCCTTGTCCCACAGGCGCAGCTCCTTGAGGTATTTCTCGGCGCGTTCGGCGGCGAGCCTGCGCGGGATGCCGTAGAAGCCGGCCTCGTTGACGCAGATGTCGAACGGCTTCTCGAACTGGTTGAAGTTGATCTCCTGCGGCACCAGCCCGATCAGCTGCATCGCCGCACTGCGCTCGCGCATGACCGAACGGCCGAACACCAATGCATCGCCGCTGCTGGCGTTGACCAGCGAGGAGAGGATGCCGATCAGGGTCGACTTGCCCGCGCCATTGGGGCCGAGCAGGGCGAAAAAGTCGCCCTGCTGCACGGTGAGGCTGACGCCCTTGAGCGCTTCCACGCCGTTGCGGTAGACCTTGCGCAGATTGTCGACGACCAGCGCGGGGGGCGAATCGTTTTGGGTGAAGGACATGGGCTGCGCCAAGGGGGACAAGCCGCTTATTATACGGGGCTGACCATCACCGTCCGGGCCCGCCCGACGCACACACTGTTTCGGGAAAACCATGGCCGAATCCTTCCAGCTCCGTCTCGTCGACGCCCGCATGCTCGCACCGACGGTGCGCCACCTGGTGTTCGAGCGTGTCGACGGGCAACCGCTGGCGTTCCAGCCGGGCCAGTTCCTGCAGGTGCATTTCCACTACGACGACGGCACGCCGACCAAGCGCAGTTATTCGGTGGGCAGCGTGGGCGACGGCTCCTCGCCCGTGCCGCACATCGAGATCGCGGTGAGCTACGTCGAAGGCGGCGCCGCGACGAAGCTGCTCGGCGAGCTGCCGGTCGGCGGCGTGATCGACGCCAGTGGCCCGTACGGCCGCTTCTGCCTGCAGGAGGCCGACACCCACCCGCGCTACCTGCTGCTGGCCACCGGCACCGGGGTCACCCCGTACCGCGCGATGCTGCCGCAGATCGAGAAACTGCTGGCGGGCGGCAATCGCGAAGTGGTGCTGCTGTACGGCGCCCGCAACGAAACCGAACTGCTCTACGGCGAGGAGTTCGAGGCGTTCGCGCAGCGCCACCCCGGCTTCCTGTTCCACGGCTGCCTCAGCCGCGAGGCCCGCGCCGTGCCGCGCCCCGGCGATCGCGCCGGCCACGTGCAGCACGTGCTGGCCGAACTCGGGCCCAGCGCCGAACGCGACATCGCCTACCTCTGCGGCAACCCCAACATGGTCGATGCCGCCTACGCCGCCCTGCAGGAGTTCGGCCTGCCGGTGAAACAGATCCGCCGCGAGAAGTACATCTCCTCCCGCTGACGTCGCCGACCTTCCCGGTTCACGCCTCTTCCACGCGCGCATCACGCGCGGGGCGGTATGCAGGCGGACATGGAAGCGGCATGGCGTTCTTGCCCGGCTGAAACGTGACGCACATCACAGTTTGCGATGCGCGCCGGCTCCGCCGCTAAAGCCCGTACAAGCGCTGCCGAAAAGCCACTTGAGTCGCCCCGTCACAGGCGGGTTTGCGCAAGAGGTGCAGGGCATGAGGAGTTCGTGGAGCAGCAACGTGGTCGGAGGCGCATGGATGGCGCTGGCTCTGCTGGGCGCCTTCTCGGTGGCCAAGGCCGCCAGTGGGCGCATCTCGTTTTCCGGCGCGGTGGTCGAACCGACCTGTACCGTGCCGGCCCACTACCTTGCCGCCAGCATCGCCGCCCCGGCCGTCGACGCCCGCGCGCCGCTGCGACTCGCCTGCGGCCAGACCGCGACCGATCCAGGGCGGCCGTATTCGCGCGTGGTGCTGGATCTGGATGCGACGCGTGTCGCCGGCGATCGCCTGCTGACCTATTTCACCCGCAACCAGCATGGCGCAACCGCCGCGAAGCTTGTCGTGCACACCTACGAGTGAGGAGGGGTCGGACCCGCCATCCGGCGTTGTCGCGCGTCCTTCAGGGGTAGGTCAACGTATAGGTGGCTGTCGCCGTGACCGACCCCGATGCAAGCGCTCCCGTGGTCCGGTAGTAGCGTGCGACCAGCGGGATTTGCGACGCACCACTGGCCGCGTTGAAGGTGACGGCCGTGCCCAGCGCGACCGGATTGCCGCTGGTTCCCGGCGCGCCGTTCCAGACGATCTGGATACCGACTCCGGTTGCCGTCCCGCTGTTCGACAACACGCCGTTGGGTCGGTTGACCGGGTTGGTCGAGTCCAGCGTGATCGCCAGCTTGGCGTTTGCCGAGCAGGTCAGCGGGATCGCGAAAGGCTTGTCACCCGTGGTCACGCCGGTCCCGCCGGCGAGAGCGCTGGTGGTGACCGTCGGCAGCGGCACGGTCAGGCTTGACGGCACGCTGCAGGCCGGGGCCACGAAAGTCAGCGATCCGGCCAGCACGATGGATGCGTCGACAATGTTGTTGCTGACGGTGCCGGCCTGAAAGTCGGCGAGCGCGCCGGACACCACCGTGCCGTCGGCGATATTGCCGGTCTTCACCAGCTCGACCGTGACGGGGTCCGCTTCAGTCCAGGTGGAGCTGCCGTCCAGGCTCTGGAACGGCCAGGGGCCGATGAGTCCGGGGTAACTGCCCGAAGTCTGGGTGATCCGGAAGCTGATGCCGGTGGTGCCGATCGGGAACAGGTATTGCCCGGCAGCGGGAGTCGCGCCGGCACGGTTCGTCAGGCCCCAGTAGTTCTGGTTGCCGTTGCACTTGAAACTCACCGGTTGGCTGATTCCGGTCAGGCCGGAGGTGTAGAGCGTGGCGCCCACCGGGATGCCGGGATCGTTGACGATGGTCGCCGGGACGCCAACGGAATACGTGCCTGTTGAGTCGCCACGGCTGAAGGAGCAGCCGGCATGCGCGACGGGCGTTGCTGCCAGCAGGGTGCAAGCCAGCAGCAGGAGCCACCGGTTCGGCAATCGGAATGCCCGCGGGATGGAGGTGATGGGACCGTTGCTCATGGGCGGGCCTCTGCAAGCTTTGCTCGAAGGTCGGGTGCGACGCAGGTGGCCTCGATCCGCCGGATTCCCGCAGCCGTGCCGTTCGACTTTGCGAGGTCATAGGGGAGGGTGCACGACTGCGATGCGCCATCATCCGTTTGCCAGTTCACCCGCAGCGAGCCGCTGTCGTTCGGCAATCGCGCCATGATCTGCCCGGCCTGGCCGACCACGCCCACCAGCGTGCCGCGCGCGTCATCCACTTCGGCACCGAACGGCAGCGTGTTGCCGTCGGCCAGGCGGGTCTGGATCAGCACGAAGCGGCCGCTTTCGCTCTTGAACTTGATCAGCACCACCGCGCCGGCGCGCGGCGCGATCTGCGCGCTGGTGTTGTCCAACTGCACGTCCAGCGACAGGCCGGTGGGGTCGATGTCGATGCGGTTGAGCTGGTACGGGGTGAGGTACGGGATCAGCGCATAGCCGTTGTGCCCGATCCTCACGCCCGCGGCGTTGATGACCCGCGCGCCGGCGGCGTCCCGTGCCTCGACGAGGCCCACGGTGTCGCCCAGCGGCTGGCCGAAGGTGACGCCGCCGGGATGCGCGACGATGCCGCCGGCCAGGTTGAACGAGGCCTGCGAATAGCCGCTGCCCGCGCCGACGCCGACGTTGACCTGCACGTGGCTGCCGCGATAGCCGGCGTTGACGCTGCCGCTGGTGCCCACCGAGCCGCTGTCGCGACCGTTGTCGTGGGTGGCGGTGACGCCGTAGTTGAACTGGTCGTTGCTGCCGGCGGTGCCGCTGACGGTGGCCTGCTCCTGCGTGGCGTCGCTGCCGGTGCGGCTCAGCGCGCCGGTGAGGATCGGCGCATGCGCGCCGTTGCCCAGCGGGATCGTGAGGTTGAGCATGAAGCGGTTTTCGCTGCGCCCGAACAGGTTGCGCTCGCGGCTGGCCGAGACGTTGTAGTTCAGCCGGCCCACCGAGTTGTTGTAGCCGACCTGGAACTGGGTGTCGGTGCCACCGCGGTTCCAGTAGTCGCGCGCCGAACCGGTGACGTACAGCGAGCCGCCGGTCGCGCCCAGGCGCTGGCTGAGGTTGATGCTGAAATTGTTGCGCTGGCGATCGACGCCCACGGTGTCCAGCGCGCCGGTGTAGTTGATGCCGGCCAGCGCCGCCTGCTGCTGCGGGGTGAGCAGGCCGGCCACCGGCACGCCGTTGATCAGGATCGGCCGGGCCGGGCCGCTGGCGAACACCGGCAGGCCGCGTTGCGCGTAGTCGCGCGCGCGCGCCGCATCGCGCAAAGTCAGGTAGCCGCTGGTGGAATAGCGATAGGCCGCCACCGACAGCGAGGTGCCGGTGGGCGCCATGATCTTGCTGTAGCTCAGCCGTACGCTCTGGCCGGACATGGTGTCGAGGCCGGGGATGCGCGTGCGCGCGCCGGTGATGTCCATCGCGAACGCGCCGTAGCGGGTGTTCAGCGCGCTGCCCAGCAGCATGGCGCCGTAACCTTCCGAGCCCACCACGCCGGCATAGCCGGTGAGCAGGTTGGTGAAGCCGTGCTGCAGGGTGGCCTGCACCACGTTCGGCTCGTCCTCGATGGTCTGCTCGCGCATCTGCCCCGCCGCGATGCTGAAGCGGTTGACGCCGGGGCGCAGCAGCTGCGGCACCGAGGCGTAGGGCACCGAGAAGCTGTGCACGCGGCCGCTGGCTTCGGTCACGCTGACTTCGAGATCGCCGCCGTAGCCGGTCGCATAGAGGTCGTCGATCACGAACGGGCCGGGCGCGACCGTGGTCTGGTAGATCAGCATGCCGTTCTGGCGCACCACCACCTTGGCGTTGCTGTCGGCCACGCCGCGCACGGTGGGTGCGTAGCCGCGCAGCGACTGCGGTTGCATGCGGTCGTCGGTGGCGATCTGCACGCCGCGCAGGCCGAAGCTGTCGAAGATCTCCCCGCTGGTCCAGGAGTCGCCCACGGTCAGCTGCGCGCGCAGTGCGGTCAGGTCGCGTTGGGCGTAGGTGGCGATATTCTGCCAGTGGTGCGTGGAGCCGGCCGCGCCGGTGCCCGATTGCCAGTCCAGCGTCGAGTCGTGGCGGACCCGCCAGGCGCCCAAGTTGATGCCGGCATCCAGGCCCAGGTAGGTCGAGGTCTGGTGCAGGCCGCCGGCGCTGGTGCGGTAGCTGTTCAAGTTGTAGTTGAGCAGGCCCGCGGTCACGCCTTCGTCCCAGTACTGCGGGTCGACATAACCGCGCGCCACGCGGCCCAGGAACGCCTGCGGCACGCTGGCGTCCAGTCGCAGGTCGCCGAGGTCGAAGCCGAGGCTGGCGCCCGGGATCACGCGCGTGATGTCGACGCAGGCGGCAGGGTCGGCCATTTCCGCAAGCAGCGCGTCGGAGAGATCGGCCGGGTGCAGACCCAGGGTGTCCAGCAGCGCCGGGGTCACGCAGGGCGTGGCGCTGGCGTCGGGCGAGGGCGCGGCCAGGCGCACGTCGCGGCGGCCGACCGGCGCGTCGTTGAGGTAGATGTCGACGCTGTAGTTTCCGGCAGGCACGAAATTGCCGCGTTCGAAGCGCGACAGGTCGGTGGTGTTCTGGCCCGCGCCGGCGAGCATGCTGCGGTCGAAGTTGGCATCCGCCGCGTCGGCCGCGGCGCCGGCGTCGGCGTTGGCCGCGGCAGCGTGGGCGGCACCGGCGGCGGTGGCCAGCGCCAGCAGGATCGACAACGCCAGCCGACGGCTGGCGACTGCGCGCGCGCAGGGCGTCGATGCGCGGGCGCGTGCGCGCTTCACGGCGTGATCGTGCCCTGGTTGGCGTCGGCGGCGCCGAAGTCGTTGATCGTGGTGAACGCGACGGCGGTGCCGGCGGCAGGGGCCGGTGCGCCTTCGGCAAGCGGCAGGCGCAAGGTCGACAGCGGCGCGACCATGCCCGCGTCGGTCGCCAACGCCGCCTTGCCGGCACTCAGCGACACCTTGCTGAACGTGACGTGGTAAGGCGTCGGGTTGTGCGCCACCAGCGCATGGCCGTCGCTGGCCACCGACCAGGTGATCTGCGAGGCGGCGGTCAGCGGGTTGCCGGCCAGGCCGGCCGGGCGGAAGAACAGCTTCAGCCGCGACCGCACGGCGAACTGCAAGGTGTTCTGCGTCTCGCCATTGACGGTGCCGGGCTTGGGCGGGATCTCGAGCACGTTCAGCCAGAACAGCGACTCGCGATCCGTCGGCAGCGGCTGGCTGGTGTAGACGATGCGCAGGCTCTGGCCCTTGCCGGCGTTCATGCGGAACAGCGGCGGCGTGATCAGGAACGGCACGCGCGCGGTATCGGGGGTGGAATCGGGATTGCCGGCGTCGATCCAGGCTTCGACCAGGGCTGGTTGCTGGCCGTTGTTGTTCAGGCGCACGGTGACTTCGCCACTGGCGGCCGGGAACACCACGCGGGTGCCGCCGATCACGACGCTGGCGTCGGCCGCGCCACTGACAGCCGTCAGGGCGATCAGCATGGCGCCAAGGGCGAGCAGGTTCTTCATCGGAGGGTTCCCGGGACGGTGGAGCGGTAGTGGCGGCTGGCAAAAAAACGGCGCGCTGCAGCCGCCATGGCGACTGCGGCGCGCCGATGTCGCGCTTACTGGTAGCTCAGGGTGAAGTTGACGGTCGAGGCGACCAGGCCGGCGGTGGCCGCGGCGCTGGCGGCGACGTAGCGGGCGTTCATGGCCACGCTGCCGCTGCCGCTGGTGACGTTGATCACCGGAGCATTGGCGCCGCTGGACGCGTTGATCAGGGAGGCGCCATTGAGCAACTGGATCTGCACGTTGGAGCCGCCGACGACGGTGTTCTTCAGGTTGCCGGTGCCGGCGTCGATGTTGCTGCCGCTGAAGCTCATCGCGGCGGTGGTGGTGTTGGTGTCGCAGCCGGTCAGCGCAACGGTAAACGGCGTGGTGCCGGCGGTGGCGCCCACGGTGCCCAGGCTGGCGGTCATCACGGTGGGCAGCGCCACGGTGGCGCCGCCATTGACGGCGACGGTGCAGGTGTCGGACAGAACCTTGCCGGAGATGGTGATGGTGCCGGTGTTGGCTGCCTGGGCGGTCGGCGCGAAGGCGGTGGCGGCGATCACGGCGACCAGTGCGGTGGAAAGCAGAGTCTTGTTCATGGTGTTCCTCGTTGGATGGATGGTTTCGGGATCTCGGCATCGCCGCACGAGGAAAGGCCCGTTGGCGGCAAGGCATCTGGTAAACCGGCGGGTTCTGGCTAAATTCATTCCCCCCGGATGAAATGCAGACCACGATCTACCGTGGCTTGCGGTGGCTAAAGCAACCGGCATGCCAATCATCCTGATCGTCCGGATTCCCCCTCGCCGCCACGACCTGCCATGTGGCTTTTCTGCCGTGGGGCAAAAAATTGGCAGCGTTTGTCGGCGTTCCCCTACAGATTGCGTCACATAAAGTGCGAACTGCGTCACAAATTGTACTGATATATGAAGCTTGAGCAACCGCACCTCGTCTGATTGCTTAGCTTTGGTCAAGTAAACTTGACGCTACTGGGCCGGCCCGATAGCTTCGCGGCGGGAAGATTGCCCGCGCGTCCGGAGCCCGCCGTGAACCCCTTTCGCCAGCGGCGAATCCCTCTCTCGCCGTTGCGCCCGCGGCTGCGAACAGCCGGAAAACCGGTCACGCCGGCATCCGCCTTGCCTTTTCTCGCGGTTGATCCGACGGCCCGCTTCGTCGTGAGCAGGCGCCTCGCCTCTTTGCGAAAAATGCCGGGCAACAAGCCCGCCCCGCAGCAGGGCCGATCGACATCGGAGTCCCGCCGATGAACAACTGCCTGCGCGAGTTGCGCGGCGAACAGGCATGGTCGCAGGCCGAGCTGGCCGAGCGCCTGGACGTGTCGCGGCAGACAGTGAACGCGATCGAGACCGGCAAGTACGACCCCAGCCTGCCGCTGGCATTCAAGATCGCGCGCCTGTTCGGACGGCCGATCGAGTCGATCTTCTTCCCTGGCGTGGATCCCGGCGGGCCGGGGTGAGCGCGGAGCAGGCCGGCCGGATCAGCGCGGCGGCGCGGTCAACTCGCGCGCATCCAGGCTGCCGTCATGGTTGCGGTCCAGCCGATGGAACTGGCGGCGCAGGTTGTCCTGGAATGCCGGGAGCGAAATCGGCTCGCCGCGGCGGCCCGGCAACTCGTCGGTTTCCAGCACGCCGTCGCCGTTGGCATCCATCTGCGCGAAGCCGCGGCTCATGTACTGGACGTATTCGGCGACGCTGACCTTGCCGTCGCCGTCGCGATCGAAGAACCCCAGGTAGGCGACGCGTGAATCCTGCGCGTGCGCAAGGGCTGCCAGCCACAGCAGCGGCACGGCGCACCAGCGGGGGTGCATGTTCAGCGGGCGCTGCCGTGGATGCCGATGAACTGCAGGAACTCGTTGCGCGTGCGCACATCGTCGCGGAAGCTGCCCAGCATCTGGCTGGTCACCATCGACACGCCGCGCTTGTGCACGCCGCGGGTGGTCATGCACTGGTGGCTGGCGTCGATCACCACCGCCACGCCGCTGGGCTGCAGGGTTTCCTGGATGCAATGGGCGATCTGCGCGGTGAGTTTCTCCTGCACCTGCAGGCGGCGTGCGAAGCCGTCGACCACGCGGGCCAGCTTGCTGATGCCGACCACGCGGTTGGTCGGCATGTAGCCGACGTGGGCGCGGCCGATGATCGGCGCCAAGTGGTGCTCGCAATGGCTCTCGAACTGGATGTCGCGCAGCACCACCATCTGGTCGTAGCCGGCCACTTCCTCGAAGGTGCGCCGCAGGAACTCCGCCGGGTCCGATTCGTAGCCCGAGAACCAGTCCCGGTAGGCCTTGGTCACCCGCTTGGGCGTGTCCAGCAGGCCCTCCCGCGTGGGGTCGTCGCCGGCCCAGCGCAGCAGGATACGCACCGCGTCCTCGGCCTGCTGCTGACTGACTTCCTGGGAATGATGCTCTTCGTTCATGCGGGGGCCTCGGGATGGCTGATTTGCCAGTTTAACGTTCCCAACCTGATGACGTCTGTGTCGCCGGGGTTCCCGCGCGGGGAGGCCATTGTCCGTCTGACAAGACATGATGTAATGTATAACATACATAACGTCCGATGGAGATGACACCATGTCGCGCAACCTGCGCTACTTCGTCCTGGTTCCGCTGTCCGTGGCGGCGTTCTACGTGCTGTTCGTGCTGCCCGACGTGGATCTGGGCTGGCCCGGCGGGCTGGCCGTGCTTGGTGGCGCCTGGCTGGTCTGGTACCTGCTCTGGGCCACGCTCCAGGAATCCGCCGCGATGGCGGCCCGGGACGAGTCGGCGGCACCGGTGTCGCCGGGCGAGCAGCGGGCCTGGATCGGCCTGGTCTTCACCGCGGCCATCGGCGCCTACTACCTCCTGCGCGGTTCGCAGATGGTGGCTGCGGATGGGTCGATGGCGCCGGAGGCCTCGGCGATCGGCCGGCACATCGGCATGCTGGTGGTCGGCTGGCTGGTGGTGATGCAGTTGCTGCGGCATCGCTGGCGCGACACGGTGGAACAGGACGAGCGCGATCGCCAGATCGAGGCGCGCGCCTGCGGTTGGGCGCGGGTCGGCTTGTCGGTGTTCGTGATCGGCCTGGCCGTGATGTTCGCGTTCTCGCCGCTGGAACGCCTCGCCTGGGCCCGGCCGATGGCGGTCGCCAACGTGCTGATCGTCGGCCTGATGGCGTCGTGCCTGCTGGAATACCTGGCTACCGGCATGGCCTACTGGCACGACCGGCGCAGCGCATGAGCGGCACGCCGATCGACAACAGCATCCGCAAGCTGCGCTTCGAGCATGGCGAAATGACCCAGCAGGCGCTGGCCGATGCCTGCGGGATCACGCGGCAGACGGTGATCGCGCTGGAAGGCGGCAAATACGCGCCGTCGCTGGAGCTGGCCTTCCGTATTGCCCATGCGTTCGGCGTGGGGGTGGAGGACGTGTTCCGCTGGCGACGCTGAGGTTCAGTCGGCCGTCGGTTCGTCGCCGTCCTCCGTGGCGGGGGCGGTATCGAGAAGTTGCTGGCTGACTTCGCCGGGCAGTGTTTCGACGCCGCGCAGCCTGCGTTCGATCGCGCGCGTGCGCACGCCGGTCGCATCGATCTGGTTGCTGGCCTGGTCCAGATTCTTCTTGACCTTGTCCAGCACGGCACCGAACTTGCCGAACTCGGTCTTGACCGCACCCAGCAGCTGCCACACCTCGCTGCTGCGCTTCTCGATCGCCAGCGTGCGGAAACCGGCCTTGAGGCTGGTCAGGATCGCCGCCAGCGTGGTCGGTCCGGCCACGGTGATGTGGTGTTCGCGCTGCAGCGACTCGAACAGGCCCGGCCGCCGCAGCACTTCGGCGAACAGGCCTTCGGTCGGCAGGAACAGGATGGCGAAATCCACCGTATGCGGCGGCACCACGTATTTGCTGCGGATGCGCTTGGCCTCCTCGCGCACGCGCCGTTCCAGCGCGTTGGCGGCATCGGCGGCGGCCGCGGCATTGGCGTTCTCGTGAGCTTCCTGCAGGCGCTGGTAGTCCTCGAGCGGAAACTTCGCGTCGATCGGCAACCACAGCGCGGCGCCATCGACGCCGTTGGGCATGTGGATGGCGTACTCCACCCGCGCGTCTGAGTTGGGTGCGACGGCCACGTTGACCGCGTACTGGTCGGGCGTCAGCAGCTGTTCGAGCAGCGCGCCGAGCTGGGTCTCGCCCAGCACGCCGCGGGTCTTCACGTTGCCCAGCACGCGCTTGAGGTCGCCCACGCCGACGGCCAGGCCCTGCATCTCGCCAAGGCCGCGCTGCACGGCCTCCAGTCGTTCGGAGACCAGCTTGAACGATTCGCCGAGGCGATTTTCCAGCGTGGCGTGCAGCTTCTCGTCCACGGTGGCGCGCATCTGCTCCAGCTTGGCCGCGTTGTCCTGCTGGATCGCGCCGAGCTTGGCCTCCAGCGTGGCGCGCACCTCGCCCATGCGCTTCTCGTGTTCGGCGCTGAGTGCGGCGAGGCGCTGCTGCTGCTGTTCGCCGAAGCGGTTGAGCGCGAGCGTGGTCTCCGCGCGGCTCTTGCGCGCGTCCTCCGCGAGTTGCTGCGCCAGGGTCTGCAGACCCTGGCTGGTGCCGTCGGTGAGCGCAGCCAGGCGCTGGCCGAAGCCCTCGATGCGCTCGGCCTGCTGCTGCGACATGCCGCCGAGCTGCTCCCCCACATGGCCGCGGAAACGGTCGAAACCCTGTTGCAACTCCTCCCGACCGGCGCGTTGCTCCTCGCGCAGGGTGCGCTCGACCCGGGCACTGTCGTCCTTCAGCGCATCCAGTTTGGCGCTCACGCCCGCGCCGTCGCGGCCGCGCAGCACCGTGACGAGCTGCAACAGCAGCACCAGCACAAGCAGGATGACGAGGACGATCTGCAGGATCTCGTTGAGTGGCATGGAACGTTTCCCGGGTTCGATGCATCCAGTGTACGTCGAGCCGTCTCATGGCCTGCGCCGGCGTTTCACGCTGGAATGGCGGGCGTGGTGCATGATGGGCGGAGTGCTTGTTCAAGGAGAAGGTCATGGAACATGTCCACGATTACCTGATCATCGGCGCAGGCATGGCCGCCGATGCGGCCGCCAAGGCGATCCGCGAGGTCGATCCGGCGGCCGACGTCGGCCTGGTCGGCGACGAGACCTCTGCGCCGTACCAGCGCCCGCCGCTCAGCAAGGGGCTGTGGAAGGGCGACAAGTCGCCCGCCGACGTCGACCTGGCCACCGCGGCCAGCGGCGCCACCCTGCATCTCGGCCGGCGGATCGAATCGCTCGACCGCGCCACCCGCGTCGCGCGCGACGACCGCGGCGACACCTACCGCTATCGCCGCCTGCTGCTGGCCACCGGTGCCACGCCGCGGCAGCTGCCGTTCGAGGGCGGCAAGCGGCTGATCCATTACCGCACGCTGGCGGATTACCAGGCGCTGCACGGTTTCGCGCAGCCCGGCGCGTACATCGCGGTGATCGGCGGCGGCTTCATCGGCTGCGAACTGGCTGCCTCGCTGGCCGCGCTGGGTTGCAAGGTCAGCCTGCTGTTTCCCGGCGAGCTGCTGGGGGCAGGACGTTATCCCGAGGGACTGGCGCGTTTCATCACCGACTACTTTGCGCGCCATGGCGTGGACGTGCGACCCGGCGCGCAGGTCACCGGCAGCAATCCCACGGATGGCGGCGTGGAGCTGAGCCTGTCCGACGGCACGTTGCTGCGCGTGGAGGCCGCCGTGGCCGGCATCGGCGTGACGCCGAACGTCGCGCTGGCCGAACAGGCGGGGCTGGCGGTGGACAACGGCATCCTGGTCGATGCGCAGCTGCGCACCAGCGATCCGGACATCTGGGCCGCCGGCGACGTGGCCAATTTCCACAGCGTGAGCCTGGATCGCCGGATGCGCGTGGAGCACGAGGACGCCGCCGTCGGCATGGGCCGGCTCGCCGGCCGCGCGATGGCCGGGATCGCGGATGAGTACGTCACCCAGCCGTTCTTCTACTCCGACCTGTTCGACCTGGGTTACGAGGCGGTGGGCCTGCTCGATACGCGGCTGGAAGTGGTCGAGGACTGGCGCGAACCGAACCGCGAAGGCGTGGTGTATTACCTCGACGGTGGGCGCGTGCGCGGCGTGCTGCTGTGGAACACGTGGGACCAGGTGGACGCGGCGCGCGCGCTGATCGCCGAGCCCGGCCCGTTCGACGCCGCCTCGTTGCGCGGCCGGCTGCCGCGCAAATCCTGACCCGCGCCGCGTTGTTGCAGAAAAAAGCCGGAATCCCTCAATCCACCCGGCAGAACACCGCCTTCAGGTAGCGCCCTTCCGGCACGTCGGTGCGGAACGGGTGGTCGGCGCCGGCGCCGCGCACTTCCAGCACCTGGATCGTGCGGCCGGCGTTGAGCGCCACCCGGCGCAGCATCTCCAGGAACTCGCCTTCGCCGACCAGGCCGGTGCACGAGCAGGTCAGCAGCAGGCCGCCGGACGGGATGATGTCCAGCGCCATGCGGTTCATCGCGAAGTACTTCTTCAGCGCGTCCATCACCTTGCTGCGGTCGCGGGTGAGCTTGGCCGGGTCGAGGATCACCGCGTCGTACTTCTCGCCGCGCGCGACGGCGGCGCGCACCCAGTCGAAGATGTCGGATTGCTCGAACGTCACCGCGACCTGGTTCGCTTCCGCATTCGCGCGGGCGACTTCCAGGATGCCCGCGTCCAGGTCCACGCCGACCGCCTCGCGCGCACCGCAGGCCATCGCGTGCACGGCGAAGCCGCCGGCGTTGCAGCACAGGTCGAGCACGCGGCGGCCTTTCGCCAGCTCGGCGAAGCGCTTGCGGTTGTCGCGCTGGTCGGCGAAGAAGCCGGTCTTGTGGCCGAGCCCCGGCGCGGCGTGGAAGCGCAGGCCGTGTTCGTGCACCTCGAACGGCGCCGGCACCTCGGGGCTGCGACAGTCGAACGACTCCTGCTTCTGCACGTGCGACTCGGCGAACCAGTACAGCTGCGCGCCGGGGAAGTGGGTGAGCAGGGCGGCGTGGATCGCTTCGCGAAAACGCCACATGCCGGCAGCGAAGTATTCGATGACGATGACGTTGGCGTAGCGATCGACGATCAGGCCGGAAAGGTCGTCGCCTTCGCTGTGCACCACGCGCCAGGCATCGCTGACCTCGTCGAGCTGCAGCCACTGGCGGCGCAGCTGCACCGCGCGGGCGATGCGCGCGGCGATCCAGTCGGCGTCGATCACGGCATCCGGATGCGTGTCCAGCAGGCGAAGGGCAATGCGCGCATGGCCGTTCCAGAATGCACGGCCGACGAAACGCCCCTTCGCATCCTGCACCTCGACCACGCTGCCCGGCGGCAGCTTTGACTCGGGCTTGTGCAGCTGCGCCGACCATACCCACGGGTGGCCGGGAGCACGATCGGATTTCAGGCGGATGACGGGAAGCGCTGCGGGCGTATTCATCCGCGCATGATAGCCGCTGGCCGGGTCCCTCTTCGGAGCGTAGGGCGGGCACTGCCCGCCGCTTTGGGGGAAAGACCGGCGGGCGGTGCCCGCCCTACTCCCGTGCGTCAGCGCAGGCGCAGCACCAGCCAGGAGAGCAGGGCGAGCAGATTGACGCCCACGCGCGACACCGACGGGCCGGCGACCGCGAGCACGAAACCCTGGCTGCCGAGGTGCCAGTCCAGTCCCAGCCGCGGCGCGGCCTGCAGGGTGGCAAACACGTTGATGAAGGCGCCGCAGTGCAGGCCGTAGCTGAACACCGGCAGGGCGATCAGTGGCAATTGCAGCAACTGCGCCCAGCGCGACAGCCGCACGCCATGCTCGGTGCCGGCCACCAGCTGGACGCCGGCGGCGAGCACGAAACCGTACAGCACCAGGCCGATCAGGGCGATCACGCCGTCATGCGCGCCGAACGGCAACAGCCGCCGCAGCATCGCCGCCACGCCGTACAGGCCGCCGGCGATTTCGAGGACGCCGATCAGGCGGAACAAGGTGGTGCGCATGCAAGAAACTCCTGAAAGCAAGTCGGTGGATTGTAGGAGCCCGCTCGCGGGCGATGTTCCTGCTGCATCCCGAATCCGGGAACCGCATCGCCCGCGAGCGGGCGCCTACGAGGGGGCGCCGAGCTCGTCGGCCAGTTCATGCAGGTCGGCGACGTGCTGGTCCCACCAGCGCGATTCGGCGACGAAGGGGAACGCGGCAGGAAACGCCGGATCGTGCCAGCGTGCGGCGATCCAGCCGGCGTAGTGCAGCTGGCGCATCGCGCGCAGTGCCGGGATCAGCGCCAGTTCGCCGTCGTCGAAATCGCGGAACTGGCGGTAGCCTTCGAGCACGGCATCCATCGCGCGCTCGTCGTTGGCCAGCATCCACAAGTCCTGCACCGCCGGGCCGGTGCGGGCGTCGTCGAGGTCGACGAAATGCGGTCCGGCGTCGGTCCACAGCACGTTGCCGGGGTGGCAGTCGCCGTGCAGGCGCAGCTGGCGCACCGGGCCGACCGCCTCCAGGCGCGCGGCGATGGCGGCATCCAGGCGAGTCGCTGCCGCGCGGTAGTTCCCCTGCAGCGAGGTCGGCAGCAGCGACGAGTCGAGCACCGCGCACAGCGGCTGCTGCACCATGGTGTCGCGATCGAGCCGGCCGCGGTGGACGAACGGCGCACGCGCGCCCACCACGTGCATGCGCGCGATCAACCGGCCCAGCCACTGCAGCTGGTCGACGGCTTCCAGTTCGGGGGCGCGGCCGCCGCGGCGCGGCGTCAGCGCGTAACGGAAGCCGCCGTGCAGCAGCAGGGTGCGGCCGTCGAATGCCAACGGCGCGACCACCGGCAATTCGGCCTCGGCCAGCTCCTGCGCGAACGTGTGCTCCTCGATGATCGCCGCATCGCTCCAGCGGCCGGGCCGGTAGAACTTCGCGATCACCGGCGGCGAGTCTTCCAGGCCCACCTGCCAGACCCGGTTCTCGTAACTGTTCAGCGCTAGCAGGCGTCCGTCCGGCCACAACCCGCAGGCGCTCACGGCATCGAGCACCAGGTCGGGGGTGAGGCTGGCGTAGGGCGCGTCGGCGGTCATGTCGGCGGGAGTGCCGATCTCACCGGTGCGCACCGGTCGTCATTCCCGCGAAAGCGGGAATCCATGGGTTCACGAGGTAAAAGACAGCGGATGACCAGACATTCGTCTGTTGAAAAAGCGTCTCCCGCTCTCGCGGGAATGACGATGCTCCAATGAGAGTCATCGGGAGCAGGTCGCATTATCTGGTGCCCATGCCGCGCGCGGCGATCACCGCCATGGTGATGCGCGAGATGCACACCAGCGCGCCGTCCTCGTTCTCGATGCGGATCTCCCACACCTGGGTGGTGCGGCCGATGTGCAGCACCCTGGCGGTGCCGGTGACGGTGCCCGAGCGCACGCCGCGGATGTGGTTGGCGTTGATGTCCAGGCCCACCGCCAGCTCCTGGTCCGGGTCCAGCGTAAGCATCGCCGCGGTGCTGCCCAGGGTCTCGGCCAGCGCCACCGAGGCGCCGCCGTGCAGCAGGCCGTAGGGCTGGTGGGTGCGCGCGTCGACCGGCATGGTGCCTTGCAGCCAGTCGTCGCCGACCGCGGTGATGCGGATGCCCAGCGTCTCCATCATCGTGTTGGCGCTCCAGCCGTTGAGGCGGGCCAGGTCGGTGGGTTGTTTCCAGAGGCTCATCGTCGATTCCCGTGCGGCGAGCCCGCATTGTTGTCTGTCGCGTTCACGGCGACAATGCTGCCGGTGCCCATCGTTACCCTGAAATCCTCCGGCCGGCAGTTCCCCGTGGCCATCGGCGAGACCGTGCTGGAAGCGGCGCAGCGCGCGGGCGTGGCGTTGCCGTATTCCTGCCGCGCCGGCGTCTGCGGCAGTTGCAAGGCCACCGTGCTGCAGGGGCGCTGCGAATACCCGCGCAACCCGCCGCTGGCGCTGAGCGCCGATGCGGTGGCCCATCACGCGGTGCTCTTGTGCCAGGCCGTGCCGGTCACCGACCTGCTGCTGGAAGCGCGCGAAGTGCCCTCGGTGGAGGACATCGTGCGGCGCCAGCTGGGGGTGGAAGTGGTCGACAAGTGGCGCCTGGCCCCCGACGTGATCGGCGTGCGCCTGCGCCCCGAACGCGGCGAACGGCGCCTGCGCCGGCTGCCCGGCCAGTATTTGGACGTGGTGCTTGAAGACGGCCGGCATCGGCCGTTCTCGATCGCCAACCGGCCGCAGCCGGACGGCAGCCTCGAACTGCACGTTCGTCACGTCGCCGGCGGCGGCTTCACTTCATGGGTCAACGATGCCCTGCAGGTCGGCGACCGCCTGCGCGTGGAGGGGCCGCTGGGCACCTTCGTGCCGCGCGAGGATTCCGAACGGCCGATGATCTTCATGGCCGGCGGTACCGGCTTCGCGCCGGTCAAGGCAATCATCGAGCACTTCATCGCGCTGGGCACGCGCCGCCCGATCCGGCTCTACTGGGGCGCACGCAGCGCCGACGAGTTGTACCTGCGCGAGCTGGCCGCGCAGTGGGCGCGTGACGTGCCCGGCCTCGACTTCCATCCGGTGGTGTCCGACGCCGCGCGCGCTGACGGCCTGCGCACGGGCCTCGTGCATGAGGCAGTGCTGGCCGACTGGCCCGACCTGTCGGGTCACGACCTCTACATGAGCGGCCCGCCGGCGATGATCGACGCTGCGCACCCGAGCTTCCTCGCCGCCGGCCTGCCGGAGGATCGGCTCTACTACGACTCGTTCGAATACGCGCCCGACGTGCTGGCGCAGATCATCGCCAGCCGCGCCGGCATCCATGATGGCTAGAAGCGGGTGAAGAGGAGTGAGAAAAGAGAGGACAACCCCGCTTTCTCTCACTTCTCACTCCTCTCCACTTGCTCCTGCTACTTGTTGCCTTTGGCCACCGGCAACTGCGCCGCGTGCCAGGCCAGCACGCCGCCGCCGAGGGTGTGCACGTGCTCGAAGCCGGCCTTGAGCAGGCGCTGCGCGGCCTTGGCCGCATTGCCGCGACCGTCCTTGTCCATCAGCACGACCGGCAGGGACTTCGCGGCGGCGAGATCCTTCTTTTCCGGGTCGAACTGGCTCATCGCCACGTGCTTCGCACCGGGCACGTGCATCTTCTCGAAGTCCGCCAGCGCGGACAGGTCGATCAGCAGCGGATTCTCGCGGTTGATCAGGCCGGTGAGCGCGGCCGGGCTCAGTTCCTTGATCTTGCTGAACATGATCCGCGCCTGGATGACCAGCAAGGCCACCAGCAGGATCACGAACAGCACCGACAGGGCGACATGGTTGCCGACAAAGGCAGGCAGCTGGTGCAGGAAATCGTTCATCGTCAGTCCATCGGCGCGCCGCGCGGCGCCGGTTCGGGTAAACCCGCGATTATACGGGTTGCGTGCGGCAGCCGGCGCCTGCGCTCATTCGCGGGTGATGTCCGGCAGCCCGCTGGTCAGCCACCAATGCCTGGTCTGCTCGTCGTAATGCCAGGTCTGGCGGTCGATCACGCTGCGCTCGGCCTGGGTGTGGATGTTGACCACGCTGATCCGCACCGTCTGCTGCACCTCGGTCGGGCCGAGCGGCACCGGGCCGCTGCCGTCGTCGTACTCGGTGACGCGCACCTGCTTGTAGCGCGCGCGGTCCAGTTCGCTCAGCGGGTGTTCGGCACGGATCTTCGGGTCGATGAACTGCGCGGCACTGGCGAAATCGCCCCAGCGCAGCGTGCCGGCATAGGCCGACAAGGTGGTGGTCAGCGAGCGGCTGCGTTCCTGCGTGGCGCAGGCGGCCAGCAGCAGGAGCGACAACACCAGCAGGAGCTGCGGGATACGGCGCATGGGTGGTTCTCCTTGGCGGTGGCCGGGCCATTCTGCCTCATTCAAGCCGGCAGGGTCGGCTCGCGCCGCTTGGCCACGAAACGCGCCGCCAGTGTGGCCGCGGGCTGGCCGTCGGTGCCGGGAACGATGCATTCGACCGCGATGCGGGCACGTCCGCGCGCGGCCAGCGTGTCGAAGAAGGTGTCCCACCGTGCGTCGGGCGCGAGCCGCGCCTCGCTGCAGAAGTCCTGCCACAGCGGCGCGAGGTAGCGCACGCCGGATTCGGCGACGAACACGTCGCAGTCGATGCCGCGCCGGCGCAGCGCCAGTTCAACCAGTGCCCAGCCGCTCAGCGTCATCAGGCTGACCAGGCTGCCGCCGAACGCGCAGCCCTTGTCGTTGACGTTCGGCGGCAACGGCGCGCACAGACTCAGCATGTCGGCGTCGTGGTGCTGCAATCGCAGGTCCATTGCGCGGGCCAGCGGGATTTCGTCGCGGATGAACCGGATCAGGCGCTGCGCGTCATCGTTGTCGGAAAGGGTATCCACGTGGCTCGATGAGGTGGGGGAAAACTCCACAGTGTAGGGCCGCCGCTACACTGCAGCCATGCCGGACCATCGACCCGACACGCGAACGCACCCGCAGGCACTGACGAGAGTCGGCGCCTTGCGCGCCCGGGTGCTCGTCATCACCCGCCCGGTGGGCACCGCTGCGGCCTTGTCGCGTCGCGTGCGCGCGCTCGGTGGCGTGCCGTTGTCGCTGCCCGGCCTGGCGCTGCGCGCAGCGGACGATCCGGCGGCCGTGCGTGCGCAGCTGCGCGAGGCGCTCGCCGACGAACTGGTGATCTTCACCAGCCCCGCGGCCGTGCATCACGCAGCGGCGCTCGTTGCGCTGCGCACGCGGTCGACCGTGCTGGCGGTGGGGCAGGGCACTGCGCGTGCGCTGCGCCGGCATGGGGTGAAGCAGCCGCTGTGTCCTGACCAGCAGGACAGCGAAGGCCTGCTCGCGCATCCGGCATTGCAGGCATTGCGCGATCGCCGCGTGGCGCTGATCGGCGCGCCGGGTGGCCGCGGCGTGCTGCGCCGCGAACTCGCCGCACGCGGTGCATGCCTGCGCGAAGTGCAGGTCTATCGTCGCGTGCCGCCGCGGCTCGATCGCCGCCACACCGCGGCGCTGCAGGTACTGCCGCGTTCGGCGCGCGTGCTGCTGTCCAGCCAGGAGGCGCTGCACAACCTCTGCAGCTTGCTGCCCCCGCCGGCGCGGCAGCGCCTGTGTGCCGCCACCGCCGTGGTGAGCAGCGAACGGCTGGCCGCGGCCGCGCGTGCGGCCGGGTTTCGTCGCGTCGTGCAGGCGGCCTCGGCGCTGGCCGACGACATGCTGGCCGCTGCCGCGCGTTGAGGCGCTCTTCACGCGCAGGCGCTACGAACGCAGGCGTATGGCCTGCTAGCATGCGAGCCATGAGCCAGCCAGATGAACCCACCGAGCCGCTCGCCGCGGCAGCCAGGACCCCGGCCTCGTCGCGGGACGTGCAGCCCGATCCGGTGATCGTCGACCCGCCGCGCTCGCGCCCGGCGCCCGCCGGCCGCGCGCCGCAGTCACGTGGTGGCGGCACCTTGGCATTCGCCCTGATCCTGTCGCTGCTGGCGCTGGCCGCCGCCGCATGGGTCGGCTGGCAGCAATGGCAACAGCAGCGCGGCAGCAACGCCGACCGCCAGGGCGTGGCGGCCTTGCAGCAGCGCGCAGAGGGCATCGAATCACGCGTGGGTGCGCTGGCCGACCAGCGTGCCAGCCTCGATCAGCGCGTGGACGACGCGGCGGCAGTCAACCGGTCGCTGCGCGAAGAATTGCTGGGCCAGAGCGAACGCATCCGCAACCTGGAAGATGCCGTGGCCAAGCTGGCGGAGAAGAGCCTCTCCGGCCACGACGCCATGCTGCTGGACGAAACCGACTCGCTGCTGCGCATGGGCGCCGAGCGCTATCGCCTGTTCCACGACGCACCAGCGGCCGCTGCCGCCTACGAGCTGGCCGACCAGACCCTGGCGGCGGTCAATGACGGCGCCTTCAGTGGCGTGCGCCAGGATATCCAGGCCGAGCGCGAAGCCCTGCTGAAGAGCCAGCCGACCGACCAGGCCGGGCTGCTGCAGCAGTTGCAGGCGCTGCGCGGCACGATCGGCGAACTGCCGCTGAAGCCACTCGACACCCCCGCCGCCGCGCAGGCCACCGACGTCTGGTCGCGCATCCGCCGCGCGCTCGGCAGCGTGGTCAGCGTGCGTCGCGACAACGGTGCGCCGCTGGCGGTGGCTGATGCCCGCTTCGCGCGCGAGCTGGCCGCGCTCGACCTGGCGCAGGCGCAGGCCGATCTGCTCGCCCACGACGGCATCGCCTATGCCGCGGCATTGCAGCGGGTGCAGGCCAGCCTGACGAGCCAGTTCGATGGCGACGCGAATTCGGTGCAGCAAGCCCGCGCCGCGCTGAAGAAGCTGCAGGAGCAACGACCTGCCGACAGCGCGGTGGAACTGGGTGCGGCCTTGCGCGAGTTGCGCAACCTGCGCGCGGTGCACGCGCTTGCGCCCGCGCCGGCCCAGTCCGCGGCGAAGCCTGCCGTTCCGGCGGCACGCCGGGGTGGAGTGCAGCCATGAGGCTGTGGCGCTGGCTGTTGCTGCTGGTCATCGTGGCGGCCGTGGCCGCGTTCGGCTGGCACTGGGTGGCCGAAGACCCGGGCTACGTCCTGCTGCGCATGCGCGGCTGGCGCGTCGAGACCACGGTGATTGCCGCGGTGGTGCTGTGGCTGCTCGCGTGGGCCGTGCTCAGCCTGGCGTGGAGCCTGCTGCGCTGGCCGTTCGGCGCACTCTCGCGGCGCCATCGCCGGCTCAGCCAGCAGCGCCTGGGCGAAGGTCTGGTGGCACTGATCGAAGGCCGCCACGGCGACGCCGAGCGCGACCTCAATCGCGCCTCGCGGCTGGAAAGCCTGCGCGGCCCGGCCCTGCTCGCCGCAGCCGAAGCCGCGTCGCGCCGCGGCGAGTCCGCCCGCGCGCTGGAGTCGCTCGATCGGGCTTCGCAATACGTTCCGCAGGCGGCCCGCGTGTTGCGCGCCCGCCTGCTGCGGCGCGAGGGCAAGCCGGCCGAAGCGCTGGCGCTGCTGGCGCCGGAAGCGGACAAGGGCACGCTCACTCCCGGCGGTTGGCGCGAGCTGGCGCAGGCGGCTCGCGAAAGCGGCGATCTGCGCCGCGCGCGCACCGCGCTGGAGCCGCTGCAGAAGAGCGGCGCGCTCGGCAGTCGCGCGTACGCGGCACTGGAAACGCAGATCCTGGCCGATACCTTGCAGGCCGCGCCGGACGGCGCCGCGCTGAACACGCTGTGGTCGCAGTTGCCGAAAGCGCAGCGCCGCCCGCCGACCGTGGTCGACGCCTATGCGCGCCGCGCCGCGTTCTTCGGACTGATGCTGCCGGCGATGGACGAACTGGAGTCGGCACTGCGCCGTGAATGGTCGCCGCGCTTGATCGAGACCTGGGGCCTGCTTGCCGGCGACGATCTCGAACCGCGCCTGCGCCGCGCCGAAGCCTGGCTCGACGTCCACCCGAACGACGCCCACCTGCTGCTCGCCCTGGGCCGCATGTGCGTGCGCCTGAAACTGTGGGGCAAGGCCCGCCAATACCTCGAACGCTCGCTGGCGCTGGAGCCCGTCGCCGGCGCGTGGGAAGCCCTCGGCGACACGTTCGCCGGTCAGGGCGACGCCGCCGAAGCGCAGCGCTGTTATCGCAACGCACTGGCGATGACCCGCGGCGAAGCCGTGCGCGACACCCGCAGCCGCACCGGCGGCGCCATCGACACCACCGTCATTGCGGTGGAGGAGCGCGACCAGCACGGCGTGCCGAGGTTGCGCAGCTGAACCTCGGCCAGCGGCCCGCTCAGGTCGTCCCCGGCCTCCCGATTTCCACACGCGAACTTCCTTTCGTCGCCCCGGTCCCATGCCTGATCTCGAACCGGATCAGCACATGAAACATCGACACGCGGGACTTCTTGGCCTGGCCTGCAGCGGACTGTTCATTGCAACCGCCGCGACGGCGGCTCCGCCGGCGCCAGCGACCACGCCGGACAGCTACGCCAGGCCCGGCCAGCGCATCGCCATCGATCACGGGCGCAGCCTCAACCTGCGCTGCAGCGGCAGCGGGCCGGTGACCGTATTGCTGGAGGCCGGGGCGCATGCCGATTCGCAGAGCTGGTTCCGCGTGCAGCCGTTGCTGGAAACGCATGCGCGCGTGTGTGCCTATGACCGCGCCGGCTACGGCTTCAGCGACGAGGGCCCGTTGCCGCGCGATCTTGCCGCCGACGTCGCCGACCTGCATGCGCTGATCCGCGCCGCCGGCCTGCACACACCGCTTCTGCTGGTGGGTCATTCGCTGGGCAGCAACATCGTGCGCCGCTATGCCAGCGAGCATCCGGACGACGTTGCCGGGATGGTGCTGGTCGATCCGCCGGCACAGGGCCAGGCGCGTTTCCTGCCGGCATCGTGGACGAAGGACGAAGCTGCGCTGACGACGCAGCGCGACGCCTTCATCGCCAGCTGCGAGCAGGGCGCCGAGCGGGGCGTGCTGGGCCAGCCGCCGCCGGCGCTGGCGCAGTGCGTCGGCGGACCGCTGCCGTGGCAGAGCGCGGCGGTGGCGGCCGCCGACCGTGCGCGCAAGCTGCGTCCGGCGTTCTGGCATACCTTGCGCTCGGAGCTGGCGCAGAACGCGTCGGTGTTCGCCGCGCCGGTGCCGGCAAGCGAATCGCACGGCGACATGCCGCTGCTGGTGCTGCAGGCTTCGGGCACCTACGCGGATGCGCCGGAAGCCATGCGCAAGCCGCTGGAGGCCGCGCGCGAGGCGACGCAGCAGCGCATCACGGCCAGCTCGACCCGCGGCACGCTGCGCCAGGTGGCCGACAGCTCGCACGACATCGAGATGGATCAGCCGCAGGCGGTGGCCGATGCGGTCATGGAGCTGCTGCGCGAACCGGCCCCGGCCAGGCGCTGACCCGCGCGACGCGCGCGGGCAGCCTCAGCGTTCCTTGATGCGCAGGTTCTTCATCAGCAGGTCGAGCTGGTGTTTCATGCGGGCCTGCGAAGAAGTGCCGGCGACGCCGTAGAAAGCGGTGTACAGCACCGACGGTTTGCCGTCGCCCGGCGCTGGCGTGGCGACGGCGTCGATCTTCATCAGGCCGTTCTCGGGGCGCGCCACCGCGTTGAACGGAAACTGGCGCTGCACCAGTTGCTGCCAGCGGCTGCTCATGTCCTTGTCCAGGTTCGGTGGCGGTGCCATGTAGCGCTGGATGTCGACGTTTTCCTGGTTGTCGGAGGTGGAGTCCTTCCACACATTGACGATGCCCACGTCCCATACCGGCTTGCCGTCGGAAAGAAAGAAGCGGAAGCCAAGCCACAGCATGTTGTCGGGGGTGATCTCCTGCACCTCGGGGCCGTAGGAGAAAGCCACCCGCGGCGACGCATAACTGAAGCGGTGGCCGTAGTCGAAGTCGATGCGGATGTCCTTGAAGACGGCCGGTTTCAGCTTCGCGTTCTTCAGGTAGCCGGTCCACTGCGCAAGCGTGCCCTCGTAGGTCGCGTGGATGAAGCCGCTGAGCTGGTCCATGTCCAGCCGGGTGTCGTGCAGGCTTGCCGGCGACGTCATCCGGGTCAGCATCACGCTGCCGTCAGGCACCGGCAGCGAATACACCACGCCCAGCGCGTTGGCATATGGCAACGCCCATACCGACACATGCCACGGCCGGCCCCAGCGATCCTCGTGCACCGATTCCTGCACGGGCTTGCCGAAGGAGGTGATCTTGATGTTCTCGCCGGCCACCGCGCGCCGGAACATGCCGGTCTGCGCCAGCAGGTCCATGCGCGCACGTGCATCGCGGTAATAGGTTTCCGCGTCGAAACCGTCGGGGCGGCGCAGATGAAACAGGCCGTTGCGACCGATCGCGCCGGCGTCCACGTAGCCGTTGCCGCTCAGCGTGTAATGACTGGAAGCCTCGCCCACGCGGCTCCATTCGCCTTCCGCACCGCGCATGATCAACGACGGGAACGCGTTGAGCTTGGTGCGCTGGTGCAGCAGGCGCAGCGAGCCCGGGCCATCGGGAAACAGATTGGCGGATTCCCTGGCGAGCAGGGTTTTCAGCATTGTGTCGGCGTTGGCGTTCGCGCGATCGAGGAAGGCGCGGTAGAACGCGTCCAGGCCCAGCGGCAGCGCGAACTGCGCCTTGAACGTGCCGTTCTCGACGGCCTGGAAGATGTCCAGCTGATAGACCAGGCGCGAGTCGATGATCGCCTGGTGCGCCGGGGCGTTCAGCACCTCGCTGATCGGCAGCGCGTAGTTGAGGTTCTCGTTCGCCGATTTCGCCAGCACCACGCCGATGAGCTTGCCGTTCCTGTCCAGCAGCGGGCCGCCGCTGTTGCCCGGTGAGGCGGCGGCGGAAAAGCGCATCCAGTTCCAGCTGCCGTCCTGCTGTTCCGGCGTGTTGGAGGTGTACAGGCCGTCGCGGATCACGATGCCGGTGCCCAGCGCGTTGCCCACCGCATACACGACCTGGTTCAGTGCCGGTCGGGTGTCCACCGGCAGCGGCTTGACCGACGGCGGCGAGGCCAGCGAGAACACCACGAAGTCCTTGCGCAGCGAGTACTGCTCGATCTTGTCGATGGCGTAGACATGGCCTTGCGAATCGCGCAATTCAGGTGCGCCCCACAGGCTGCCCGCGCCGGCCAGCAGCACGTGGCCGGCGGTGACATAGCGGTTGGGGCCGATCGCGAACGCCGTGCCGATCGAGTGGTACTTGTCGGTGCGTTCCTGGAACGGCAGCAGGTCCAGCGGCAACGGCTTCTCGTAACTCAGCGGATCGTCGACGGGCTTGGCCTGCACGACCTCGAACGTGGCCGCTTCGATGCGGGGCAGCATGGCCGGATCGAGCGTCGCGGCGTGGCTGCCGGTGAAGCCGCCCCAACCGATGCCGATGCACAGCGCCCACCGCGCGAAGTTCCTTCCCTTGCCGCCGATCCGGCGGCTCACGCCTTGCGAACTGGACATGGATTTCCCTGGCTGCGGGCGGCCATCCGAGTATCCCCCGTGAATGCTCGCGGACGCGGCCCCGCTGCAGATAGTGGCATGCCGCCGCGGCAATTGCATCGCGCGGCTTGCCTTGCGGCTCCTGCCCCGTACGCGGTTACAGCGCGGTGAGATTGGCGTAGGCCGCCACCAGCCACTTGCTGCCCACCCCTTCGAAGTTGACCTGCAGGCGGGTGTGCGCGCCGCTGCCCTCGGCGCTGAGCACCACGCCTTCGCCGAAGCTGGGATGGCTCACGCGCTGGCCGAGTTTCACCGGCAGCGACTCGTCCAGGGAGGGCGACGTCTCGCGCGCGCGACCGGTGTACAGCGGCCGGGTCACGTGCACGCGCGGGCGCACTTCGTCGATCAGTTCGGGCGGCATTTCGGCGAGGAAGCGCGACGGGCGGGTCAGCATCTCGGCACCGTGCATGCGACGCGACTCGGCGTGGCTGACGATCAGCCGCTGGCGCGCACGGGTGATGCCGACGTAGGCGAGCCGGCGCTCTTCCTCCAGCCGGCCCTCGTCGTTCACCGAGCGCTGGCTGGGGAACAGGCCTTCTTCCATGCCGACCAGGAACACCACCGGAAACTCCAGCCCCTTGGCCGAATGCAGGGTCATCAGCTGCACGCAGTCCTCGCCTTCGGCACCCTGGCTTTCGCCGGCCTCCAGCGCGGCGTTGGAGAGGAACGCGTTGAGCTCGCTCAGGCCCGCGTCGATATCCTCCGCCGAGCGCTCGAAGCGGCTGGCCACATTGATCAGCTCGTCCAGGTTCTCCACCCGCGCCTCGGCGTTGCCGCGGCTGTCCTTCTCGTAATAGTCGCGCAGGCCGGTGTGGGTGATGGCATGGTCGATCTGTTCGGCCAGGGACAGGGAATGGTTCCCCTCTCCCTCCGGGAGAGGGGCCGGGGGTGAGGGTACGGGCGGAGCGGCGCCTTCCGGTGATCTCGTACCCTGAGAGTCGTGCGCCATCTGGTCGATCAAGGCCAGGAATGCCTTCACCGCATTCTTCGCGCGGCCGGCCAGCTCGTTGCCGCTGCCCAGTTCGATCAGCGCCGCTTCCCACATCGAGACGTTGTCGCGCCGCGCGCGCCGGCGCAGCACGTCGAGCGTGCGCTCGCCGATGCCGCGCGGCGGGGTGTTCACCGCGCGCTCGAACGCGGCATCGTCGTGGCGGTTGGCGCTGAGGCGCAGGTAGGCCAGCGCGTCCTTCACTTCGGCGCGGTCGAAGAAGCGCTGGCCGCCGTAGACGCGATAGCCGATGCGGCGCTGGACGAGCTGCTCCTCGAAGTTGCGCGACTGTGCGTTGGAGCGATAGAGGATCGCGCAATCCTGCGCACTGCCGTGCTCGTCGATGTACTCGCGGATGCGCTCGACCACGAAGCGCGCCTCGTCCTGCTCGTTGTAGGCGGCATACAGCGCGATGCGCTCGCCGTCCTCGCCGGCCGTCCACAGCTGCTTGCCGAGGCGGCTGCCGTTGCGCTGGATGATGTGGTTGGCCGCCTGCAGGATGGTCGAGGTGGAGCGGTAGTTCTGTTCCAGCTTGATCGTGCGCGCACCGGGAAAATCGCGCAGGAACTGCTGCATGTTCTCGACCTTGGCACCGCGCCAGCCGTAGATGGACTGGTCGTCGTCGCCTACTGCGAAAACCTGACCGGTTTTCGCGGGAATAGGGAATGGGGAATAGGGAATAGGAGCATCCCCGGTCGCCGCGGCGCCGTCAGCTCTCCCTATTCCCGATTCCCTATTCCCGATTCCTTGGTTCGCACCCGACAGGACGCGCACCCACGCATACTGCAGCGTGTTGGTGTCCTGGAACTCGTCGATCAGCAGATGGCGCCAGCGTTGCTGGTAGTGCTCCAGCACGGCGGGGTTTTTCAGCCACAGTTCGTGCGCGCGCAGCAGCAGTTCGGCGAAGTCCACCAGGCCGGCGCGACGACAGGCTTCCTCATAGGCCGTGTAGATGTTGACGAAAGCGCGCGTTACCGGGTGGTCGCGATGCTCGATGCTGTCCGGCCGCTTGCCCTCGTCCTTCCACTGGTTGATCTGCCAGCAGGCCTGGCGCGGCGGGAACTTCGCCTCGTCCAGCCCCAGCCCGGCCACCACGCGCTTGACCAGCCGCTGCTGGTCGTCGGAATCCAGGATCTGGAACGTCTCGGGGAGGCCCGCCTCGCGCCAGTGCCGGCGCAACAGGCGGTGGGCGATGCCGTGGAAGGTGCCAACGGTCAGCCCCTGGGTGCCACCGGGGATCAGCGAGGCCAGCCGCGCGCGCATTTCGCCGGCGGCCTTGTTGGTGAAGGTGACGGCGAGGATTGCCCACGGCGGCACGCCTTCGGCCTGCATCAGCCAGCCGATGCGGTGGGTCAGCACGCGGGTCTTGCCGGAGCCGGCTCCGGCCAGCACGAGGTAGTGCCCGGGTGGGGCGCAGACGGCTTCGCGCTGGGCTTCGTTCAGCGGATCGATCAGGTACGAGACATCC
Source organism: Rhodanobacter sp. UC4438_H5 (assembly GCF_052978405.1). NCBI lineage: Bacteria > Pseudomonadati > Pseudomonadota > Gammaproteobacteria > Lysobacterales > Rhodanobacteraceae > Rhodanobacter > Rhodanobacter sp. UC4438_H5. Next base: position 2,540,759 of record NZ_CM129672.1, on the reverse strand, counting down.
ATCTCGCCCATTGTAGTGGCCGCCAACGAAAACCGCCGCGAAGCGCGGCGGTTTTCGTTGGCGGGTCGATGCGCTTCAGCGCTTCTGCATGAAGCCGCCGAGGGCGAGCAGGCCGCCGACGACGATCCCGACGATGCCGATCCACTGCGGCACGCCCTTGTCGTGCGTGGCGGTGAGCTTGGCCGAGCCGACCTGCACCAGCGTGTCGGTGTCCTGGTAGAAGGCATGTCCGGCGACCACCCAGATGCCCGCGGCGACGAGAATGATGCCAATGACGATCAAGCCTGCACGCATGGTATTCCCCGTGATGATGGTGGATCGAGTATGCCGCAATCGTTCGTGCACGGAATGTACACGCCGGTGAGGCAAAAAAAGGCCCCGAAGGTTAGGGGGAACCTTCGGGGCCGGGGCAGACGCGAAAACCCAGGGGAGAGGTTCGCGACTGTGGCCGCCCAGGGAGGTGGGCTGGCCGCGGATGCCGTTGCGTGCATCCGAAGGATTAGATGCGGCCGCGCCGGGAAAGTTGCAAGGCTCGCGCAGAAATTCAACTGCGATTCATTCTCATGGAAAATTAACCTCCGGCCGGCGTCAGTGTGCCTCGTCCCAGTTGGCGCCCACGCCGACATCGACCAGCAGCGGCACGGACAGTTCCGCCGCACCGGACATCCGCTCCGACACCGCGCGGCGGACCTCCTCGACGGCGTCGGCGCGCACCTCGAACACCAGTTCGTCGTGCACCTGCATCAGCATGTGGGCGTCGTCGCGTTCGGCCAGCCACGCCGCCACGGTGATCATCGCGCGCTTGATGATGTCCGCCGCGGTGCCCTGCATCGGCGCGTTCACCGCGGCGCGTTCGGCGCCCTGGCGCAGGCCGGCGTTGCGTGCGGTGAGGTTTTCCAGGTACAGCCGGCGGCCGAACAGGGTCTCCACGTAGCCGTCGCGGTGGGCCCGCTCGCGGGTGGCTTCCATGAAAGCGCGCACGCCGGGGTAGCGCGAGAAATAGCGGCCCATGTAGTCGCTGGCCTCGCCGCGGTCCACGCCGAGCTGGCGGGCCAGGCCGAACGCGCTCATGCCGTACATCAGGCCGAAATTGATCGCCTTGGCCGCGCGGCGCTGGTTGGTGGTGATGTCTTCCGGCGCCACGCCGAACACTTCGGCCGCGGTGGCGCGATGCACGTCGCCACCGGAGTGGAACGCGCGCAGCAGGCCTTCGTCGCCGGACAGGTGGGCCATGATGCGCAGTTCGATCTGCGAGTAGTCCGCCGCCATCACCTTCCACCCCGGCGGCGCGATGAACGCCTGGCGGATGCGCCGGCCTTCCTCGGTGCGCACCGGGATGTTCTGCAGGTTGGGGTCGGAGGAGGAGATCCGCCCGGTCGCCACCGAGCCCTGGTGGTAGCTGGTGTGCACGCGGCCGGTGCGCGGGTTGACGATGCCGGACAGCTTGTCGGTGTAGGTGCTGCGCAGCTTGGCCAGGCCGCGGTAGTCCAGGATCAACCGCGGCAGTTCGTGCGTCTCGGCAATCGCCTCCAGCGCTTCCTCGTTGGTCGAGGGCTGGCCGGTCGGCGTCTTGAGTTTCGCTTCCAGGCCCAGTTCGTCGAACAGCACCGCCTGCAGCTGCCTGGGTGAATCGAGATTGAACTCACGCCCGGCCAGCGCGTGCGATTGCTGCTGCAGCTCCAGCATGCGCTTGCCCAGCTGCTGGCTCTGCGCGCGCAGCGCGTCGCCGTCGATCAGGACGCCGCGGCGCTCCATCCCGGCCAGCACCGGCACCAGCGGAATCTCGATCTCCTCGTACACGCGTTGCAGCGAGGGCACGCCCTGCAGCCTGGGCCATAGCGCATGGTGCAGGCGCAGGGTGATGTCGGCATCCTCGGCGGCGTAGCGGCAGGCAGTGTCCAGGTCCACCTGCGAGAAGGAAATCTGCTTGGCCCCCTTGCCGGCGACCTGCTCGTATTTCACGGTCTCGTAGCCGAGGTATTTCTTCGCCAGCGAATCCATGTCGTGGCGTGTGGCGGTGGCGTTCCACACGTAGGATTCCAGCATCGAATCATGCTTCACGCCCTGCACCGTGATGCCGTAATGCGACAGGATGTTGATGTCGTACTTCGCGTGCTGGCCGAGCTTGGGCCGCGCGGCATCCTCGAAGATCGGCTTGAGCGCGCGCAGCACCTCGCCACGATCGAGCTGCGGCGGCGCGCCCGGATAGTCGTGGCCGAGCGGGATGTAGCAGGCCTTGCCCGGCTCCACCGCGAAACTGATGCCGACGATGTCCGCACGCATCGCGTCGATGCTGGTGGTTTCCGTATCGAAGGCGATCAGTTCGGCGCTGCGAAGCTTTTCCAGCCACGCATCGAAGGCCGGCCGGGTGATGACCAGTTCGTATTCGCCCGGCCCTTGCAGGAGCGCACCCTGTGCGCGATGCCCTTCGTCCCGCGCCGGAAGAGCTTCGCGCACGGGGTGCGCTCCTGCAGGTTCCGCCGTTCCATCCAGCTCCTTCAACGCCGCCTTGAACTCGTAGCGCGTGTACAGCTCGCGCAACTGTTCGACATCGGGCTCGCGCTGCGCCAGGTCGGTGGGGCCGAACTCCAGTGCCACGTCGGTCTTGATCGTCACCAGTTCGCGCGACAGCGGCAGTTGCGGCAGCGTGGCGCGCAGGCTCTCGCCGATCTTGCCGCCGACCTTGTCGGCATTGGCCATCACGCCATCCAGCGAATCGAACTCGGCCAGCCATTTGGCGGCGGTCTTGGGCCCGCACTTGGGCACGCCGGGAATGTTGTCGATGGCGTCGCCGGTGAGCGTGAGAAAGTCGATGATCTGGTCCGGCCGCACGCCGAACTTGGCCATCACGCCGGCATCGTCCATCACCGTGCCGGTCATGGTGTTGACCAGGGTGACCTGCGGTCCGACCAGCTGCGCCATGTCCTTGTCGCTGGTGGACACTTCCACCTCGATGCCGAGCGCGCGCGCCTGCACCGCCAGCGTGCCGATCACGTCGTCGGCCTCGACGCCGTCCACGCGCAGGATCGGAAAGCCCAGCGCAGCGACGATGGCCAGCATCGGCGCAACCTGCGCGCGCAGGTCGTCCGGCATCGGCGGCCGGTTCGCCTTGTACTGGTCGTACAACGCATCGCGGAAGGTCGGCCCGGGCGCGTCGCTGACGAAGGCCAGGTAATCGGGCTTTGCCTTCAGCGTGGCGCGCAGCATGTTGACCACGCCGAACAGCGCACCGGTGGGCTCGCCGCGCGCGTTGGAGAGCGGCGGCAGCGCGTGGAACGCGCGGTAGAGATAGGACGAACCGTCGATGAGGATGAGCTTGGGCATGGGCGCGATTCTCGCATGCACGGCGAAATGTCGCGTTTCACGGAAGCGCCGCGGGTGCGCTGCTATGCTGCCCTCCCCATCGAGGTTGCCACCATGAAAATCCCTGCCGTGCCGGTTGTTGTCGCCACCTTGCTGTCGACCGCGCTGTTCGCCGCGGCAGTGCACGCCCAGACGGCCGCCCCCGGTCCGGCCTTGCCGCCGCCCGGCATGAACGATCCCGGCGTGCAGGCAAACCCGCCGCCGGCCACGTCCGCGGCACCGCCCGCGAGCGCGCCGAAACCCGATCTGCGTCCGCTCACCCTGCCGGCGATGAAGAGCGGCGACAGCCGCATGGGCCGTCCCGCCGACGAGCCCGAAGTGCAGATCCGTCAGCAGGGCGAAAACACGGTGCAGGAATACAGCCGCAACGGTCGCGTCTACATGGTGGTGGTCACGCCCAGGCACGGCCTGCAGCAGACCTACATGGTCGACCCGCAGGGCCGGCTGGTGGACGAACACGGCCAGCGACGCGCCACGCCCGCGCTGTACAAGGTGCTGGAATGGGGCAAGAGCCGCCCGCCGGCCGAGTCGTCCGACGACACCGGCGCGCCGGCTTCCAGCAGCAGTCGCTGAACCTCGATGACGGCGCGGCCGCTCAGGCCGGGTCGTCCAGCTCCGGGTAGTGGCGGAAGATGCCGCTTTCATTGAACGGTACGCGCCGCGTGGACGCCAGGTAGGCCGCGATACGCGGGCGCTGGGTCACGTTGGCGTGCAGCGCGTGCAGCAACGGCAGGCCGGCGTGCAGGCGTTGCATCGTGCGGGGAAACGCATAGTTCAGGCCGCTCATCAGCTGGAACAGCGACAGGTCGACGCAGGAGTGCCGGCGCAGGGCGTGGCGGCCACCGCCGCGCTCCAGCACCTGCTCGAAGTAGTGGAGAAACTTCGGCAGCCGCTGCGTGCGCAGGTCGCCGGCCCTGCGGCGGGCTTCCTCGCGCTGGTCTTCGTAGTAAAGGCCGCTGGCGATGGGGTGGTGCGCGTCGTGCACTTCTGCCACGAGGTCGGCGATGGTCAATTGCAGCTGGTGGGCGTAGCGCCGCACGCTGGTGCCTTGCGGCAGCAGCGACAGTGGCGGGCCCAGGTATTGCAGGATGTTCGCGGTCTGCGCGATCACCAGCCGACCGGCCTTGAGAAACGGCGGCGCGAACGGCAACGCGCCTTCGTGCGCGCCGTCGAGGTAGCGCACGATGGCATCGTCGCCTTCCTCGCGCGCCACGTCGACGTAATCGGCGCCGGCATCCTCCAGCGCCAACCGCACGAATTCACCGCGGCCCTGGATGCCGCTCCAGTAATACAGTTCGTAGCGCATGGCAGCCTCCGCAGCGGGATATCCGATGCTGCGGCGTGACATTACTACGCGACGTGCAGGAGCCCGCTCGCGGGCTATGCTCCTGCCTTTGCGAATCCCCGGGAAAAGCATCGCCCGCGAGCGGGCTCCTGCGGGACGTGCGCTCAGTGGCGGAAATGGCGCATGCCGGTGAACACCATCGCGATGTCGTGTTCGTCGGCGGCGGCGATCACTTCGCCATCGCGCATCGAGCCGCCGGGCTGGATCACCGCGGCGATGCCCGCCTCGGCCGCCGCGTCGATGCCGTCGCGGAACGGAAAGAACGCGTCGCTGGCCATCACCGAGCCGCGCACTTCGAGCTTCTCGTCGGCGGCCTTGATGCCGGCGATCTTCGCACTGTAGACGCGGCTCATCTGGCCGGCACCGACGCCGATGGTCTGGCGATTCTTCGCATAGACGATGGCGTTGGACTTGACGAACTTGGCCACCTTCCAGGCGAAGATGAGGTCGTGGATCTGCGCTTCGGTGGGCGCCTTGCAGGTGACCACTTTCAGGTCCGCCGCGGTGATCATGCCGGTGTCGGCGCTCTGCAGCAGCAGGCCCGAACCGACGCGCTTGGAGTGCATGCCGGGGTGGGCATCACGCAGTTCGCCGTGCGTCGGCAGCGGGATCACCAGCACGCGCACGTTGCCTTTCTTGTGGAATGCCTTCAGCGCGTCATCCGCGTAGGCCGGCGCCAGCACCACCTCGACGAACTGGCGCTCGACGATCGCCTTCGCGGTAGCGCCGTCGACTTCGCGGTTGAACGCGATGATGCCGCCGAAGGCCGAGGTGGGATCGGTCTGGAAGGCCAGATCATACGCCTTGCCGATGCCGTCCAGGCTCACCGCCACGCCGCAGGGGTTGGCGTGCTTGACGATCACGCAGGCCGGCTTGACGAAGCTGCGCACGCATTCCCACGCGGCGTCGGCGTCGGCGATGTTGTTGAACGACAACTCCTTGCCCTGCAGCTGGCGGAAGGTGGCCAGCGTGCCCGGCGCCGGATACAGGTCGCGGTAGAACGCGGCGCTCTGGTGCGGGTTCTCGCCGTAGCGCAGGTCCATCAGTTTGACGAAGCGGCCGTTGACCTGGCCGGGGAACATGTCGTGGCCGGCGATGGCGTCCTGGGCGTCGTTGAGTTGCAGCGCGGACAGGTAATCGCTGATCGCGCCGTCATAGCTGGACACGTCGTTGAACGCGGCCACCGCCAGCTTGAAGCGCGTCGCGCGAGTCAGGCCGCCTTGCGCCTCGATCTCCTCCAGCGCCGCGTCGTACTGCGCGGGCGAGGTCAGCACGGCCACGTCGTTCCAGTTCTTCGCCGCCGAGCGCAGCATCGCCGGACCGCCGATGTCGATGTTCTCGATCGCCTGCTCCAGCGTGCAGTCGGGCTTTGCCACCGTGGCCTCGAACGGGTAGAGGTTCAGCACCAGCAGGTCGATCGGCGCGATGCCGAGTTCGGCCATCACCGCATCGTCGGTGCCGCGCCGGCCGAGCAGTGCGCCGTGCACCTTCGGGTGCAGCGTCTTCACGCGGCCGTCCATGATCTCGGGGAAGCCGGTGACGTCGCTGACCTCGGTAACCGCGATGCCCGCCTCGCGCAGCGTGCGCGCCGAGCCGCCGGTGGAAAGCAGTTCCACCCCCTTCGCCGCCAGCCGCCGCGCCAACTCGACCAACCCCGTCTTGTCGGAAACGCTGAGCAGCGCGCGGCGAACGGGAACGACGGCAGGGACGGACATGATGGCTCCGGGATCAGGGATGGAAAATTCGTGGTTGCAGTGGCGGGCCGGGCGGTGATCTGGGTTGTTGCCAATCCCCCATCCCGCGTCAGCGGCCTCAAAGCAACCCGTGCGCCGCCAGCTTCTTGCGCAGCGTGGCGCGATTGATGCCCAGCGCCACGGCGGCGCGGCTCTGGTTGCCGCCGTGGAAGGCCAGCACCTCGCGCAGCAGCGGCACTTCGACTTCGTGCAGCACCAGCGCGTGCAGGCCCTCGGCACATTCGGTGTCGCCGATGTCGGCCAGATAGCGTCGCACCGTGCGGCTGACGCACTCACTCAGTGCGCTGCCGGAGCCGTGCGCAAGCGCAGCTTGCGACGAGGTCGATACGGCAGCCTCGGCGGCAGGCAGTCTGGCGGCATTCACGGATACTTTCCCTCGCATGCGGTGCGGCGGCTGCGAGGGCCGCTGCGTTCTCTGGTGTCGGTTGGTGCATTCGCAGCATGGATCGAGTGCCGGCGGGCACTCGGTGCGAGCGCTTGAGTCTACCCTTGTGCGCGGTCGATTTTAAGTCCCTCGACAAGCGCGGGAGACCCTGATCCGTTCAGCCGAGGCGTCGTTGCCCATGGGGCGCTGCACGCTTCACTCGAAGCCGAACTCGAACGCGACGGCCTGGTCGCCGGGGTCCTTGACCTCCAGCAGCAACACCGCCACGGCACCGGGCGCCAGGCCGCGACGCAAGGTCGCAGGGTCGTCGAGGTACTCCGTCGGCTGCAGCCGGCGCATGGCCAGTCGCTGGCCTTGCGCGTCGGACAGCGTCACCGTCACCACCGGATAGGGCTGCGCGAAGCTGGCGTCGTTGCGCACGCTGGCGCTGATCATCAGCGCGTTCGGCACGCTGGGGTGCGCCTGCACGTTGCTGGCGAGCAGGCGCAGGCGTGCCGGCGCGGCCACCAGCGGCAGCCGGCAGTGCAGCACGGCACAACTGCTGCGCAACCAGCCGCCTACGGTGGGATCGCGGATCAGGGCGTCGCGCTTGGCCCACCCCAGTTGCGCGAGCAACAGCAGTGTCAGCACGCCGCAGGCAAGTATCCACGGCCAGTTGCGCTCGCCCGAGGCGGCGCGCAGGCGATGGGCTTTCCCGCGCGTGCGCTTGCCCGCGCGGCCGCGCGACTGGCGGGCGAAGCGCGGCGTGAACACCAGTTGCGAAAAATCCTCGGGCGGCGCGCTGGCCGGCTGTTCGGTCGCCACCACCACCGGCTCGGGTTGCGGCCGATAGACCACCAGGTCCAGCAGCGGCGGTTCCAGCGCGGGCTCGTTGACGGCCAGTTCGACGAACGGCTCGGGCGGCAATTGCTCGGTGAGCGTGGCCAGGCTGCCGAAGCTGGCGTTGCAATGCCCGCACACCACGTGACCGTGAGCCTTCGCCAGTGTCTGTGCATCCAGCGAAAACACGGACAGGCATTCGGGGCATTGGGTATACATGCGTCGCCGCTTCAACCGGTATCGCCCAAGCTTAACAGGCTGTCCGGAGCATGCGGATGCAGCGGCGGCGTCAGCGGCGACGACGCCCGCTGATGCGCACCCAGTCGTCGCGAAGGTCTGCGCGCAAGTCCTCGAACCATTCCGCGTAGCGCGTCAGCAACTCGTCCTGCTGGCCGGCGAGGATGCCGGAGATCGCGAAGGGCGCGCCGGGTTTTGCCGCGGCCGCGAAGGTCGGCGCCAGCAAATCGAGCGGCCCGGCGAGGATATTGGCGACGAACACGTCGGTGGCGCCGTCGGGGCGATCTTCCGGCAGGAACAGCGTCAGGCGATCGGCCACGCCGTTGCGCGCGGCGTTGTCGGCCGAGGCCGTGAGTGCCTGCGGATCGTTGTCGATGCCGATTGCGGCAGCGGCGCCGAGCTTCAGCGCAGCGATGGCCAGGATGCCGGAGCCGCAGCCGTAATCGGTGATCGTCCTGCCGTGCAGGTCGAGCCCGTCCAGCCATTCCAGGCACAGCGCGGTGGTCGGGTGGGTGCCGCTGCCGAAGGCGAGGCCCGGGTCGAGCCGCACGACGACGCGCATGGAGGCATCGGAGCGGCCGATGTTGCCGTCATCGACGGGCGGCTCGATGTTCCACGGATAGATCCACAACCGGTGGCCGAACGCCATCGGCTTGAACTGGTCCATCCACGCGCGCTCCCAGTCCTGGTCGGCGACGTCGCGGAAGCTCAGCTGATCCGGTTCCAGCCATGGCAACAGGTCGCCCAGTGCCGCGGCAATGCCGCGCCGGTCGGCGTGCTCGTCGAACAGCGCATCCAGCGTGATCGTCGGCCACAGCGGCAACTCGCCCACGCCCGGCTCGAAGATCGCCTGCTCGTCCGGCGTCTCGGCGTCGGCATCGCGCAGGGTGATCGACAACGCGCCCAGATCCTCCAGCGCCTCTTCCACGCGCGGCTGCTGTTCGGTGCGGATGATCAGGGAGAGTTCGAGGAAGGGCATGAGGCGAGGAGTGAGTGAAGAGGAGTGAGGAACGAGAGAAGGGCGAGGCTTGGCGAGTGTGTCAAAGGTGGAGAGAAGCACGGGCGCGCCGGCCTTCTCTCACTCCTCAACTGCTCTTCACTCACTTCTCTGCCGCACCGGCGGCAGCCTTTTCCTTCTGTTCGGCCATGCGTTTTTCCAGGTAATGGATATTCTGGCTGCCGTGCTGGAAGCCGACGTCGGCCATGATCCGCTGCTGCAGCGGGATGTTGCACTTGACGCCTTCGATGACCGTTTCGGCCAGCGCCAGCTGCATGCGCGCGATGGCGGTCTTGCGATCCGGGCCGTGGACGATCAGCTTGCCGATCATCGAATCGTAGTTCGGCGGGATTCTGTAGCCGTCGTAGAGGTGGGTGTCCACGCGCACGCCGGGGCCGCCCGGCGCCTCGAAGCGCTTCACCGTGCCGGGGCTGGGCATGAAGGTGTCCGGGTCCTCGGCGTTGATGCGGCACTCGATGGCATGGCCGGTGATGTGCACGTCTTCCTGCCGGATCGACAACGGCTGGCCGCCGGCGATCAGCAACTGCTCGCGCACCAGGTCCACGCCGGTGATGAATTCGGTCACCGGGTGCTCGACCTGGATGCGGGTGTTCATCTCGATGAAGTAGAAGCGGCCGTTCTCGAACAGGAACTCGAACGTGCCGGCGCCGCGGTAGCCGATGCGCAGGCAGGCGTCGACGCAGACCTTGCCGATCTGCGCGCGCAGCTCGGGCGTGATGCCCGGCGCCGGCGCTTCCTCGACCACCTTCTGGTGGCGGCGCTGCATCGAGCAGTCGCGTTCGCCGAGATAGATGGCGTGGCCCTGGCCATCGGCCAGCACCTGGATCTCCACGTGGCGCGGGTTCTCCAGGAACTTCTCCATGTAGACCTGATCGTTGCCGAAGGCCGCCTTGGCCTCCTGCTTGGTCATCACGATGGAGTTGCCCAGGTGCGCCTCGGTGCGCACCACGCGCATGCCGCGGCCGCCGCCGCCGCCGGCGGCCTTGATGATCACCGGGTAGCCGATCTCGCGCGCGATCTTGATGCTGGCGTCGACATCCTCGGTCAGCGGACCACCGGAGCCGGGCACGCAGGGCACGCCGGCCGCCTTCATCGCGCGGATCGCCTCGACCTTGTCGCCCATCAGGCGGATCACGTCGGCGGTCGGTCCGATGAAGATGAAGCCGGACTGCTCCACCTGCTCGGCGAAGTCGGCGCGCTCGGAAAGGAAGCCGTAGCCCGGATGGATGGCCTGGGCGTCGGTGATCTCCGCTGCGGCGATGATGCGCGGGATGTTGAGGTAGCTGTCCGCCGACGGCCCCGGGCCGATGCAGATCGCCTCGTCGGCCAGGCCGACGTGTTTCAGGTTGCGGTCCACGGTGGAGTGCACCGCGACCGTCTTGATGCCAAGGCTGTGGCACGCGCGCAGCACGCGCAGCGCGATCTCACCGCGATTGGCTATGACGACTTTTTCTAGCATGGGAAGCTCCGAAGGAGCAGGGGACGGGAGCGGGGAGCGGTGGATGACGATGAGCGCAATGCCGTAGCGGCCGGCTCTTCCCCATCCACCGTTCCCCGTTCCGTATCCCCCGCCGAATCACGCAATCACGAACATCGGTTCGTCGAATTCCACGGGCTGGCCGTTCTCGATCAGGATGGCCTGTACGGTGCCGGCGACTTCGGCTTCGATCTGGTTGAACATCTTCATCGCCTCGATCACGCCCAGGGTGTCGCCGGCCTTGACCTGCTGGCCGACCTTGACGAAGGCGGGGGCGCCGGGCGAGGCGGAGGCGTAGAAGGTGCCGACCATCGGCGCCTTGACCACGTGGCCGGCCGGCAGGGCGTCGGCGGGCGGCGCTTCGGAAGCGGCGGCGGGCGCAGCAGCCACCGGGGCGGCGGCCACGGCAGGCGCGGCGGCGACCACCGGCGCGGCGGCCGCGACCGGTGCGGTGCCCTTGGGCACGCGCGACAGACGCACGACTTCCTCGCCCTCCTTGATCTCCAGTTCGGCGAGGTTGGATTCCTCGAGCAAGTCGATCAGCTTCTTGATTTTGCGCAAATCCATCGGATCAGCCTTTGGTCAGTCATGCCGCCGTGGAGGCGGCTGGAAGGGGAAAGAGGGTGCCGCCGGTCAGGCGTCGGCGGCAGGCTGCGCCTGCAGCCGCTGGATCGCCGCGTCCAGCGCCAGTGCGTAGCTGGCGCTGCCGAAGCCGCAGATCACGCCGAGCGCCAGATCCGACAGATACGAGTGGTGGCGGAACGGCTCGCGCGCGAACACGTTGGACAGGTGCACTTCGATGAACGGGATGGCCACCGCCGCAAACGCGTCGCGCAGCGCGATGCTGGTATGGGTGAAGGCGCCGGCATTGCACAGGATCAGGGCGGTGCGGTCGTCGCGCGCCTGGTGCACGCGCGCAATCAGCTCATGCTCGGCATTGGACTGGAACCACTGCAATTCGTGGCCGGCCGCCTGCGCCCGATCGGCCAGGCTCTGGTTGATCCCGGCCAGCGTTTCGCGGCCGTAGATCTGCGGCTCGCGTGCACCCAGCAGGTTGAGGTTGGGTCCGTGCAGGACCAGGATCTTCGCCACGAAACCACCCAGCTTGCGTCCGGAGGCCCCGGAACCCGGCGCAGTGTGCGCGCGTCGGGCGATGTTGTCCAGTTCGCGGCAGATCGGCGATGTTCAACGGAGAACCCGCAGGGATTGCCCTGCGCTGGCGTATGTTTGGCCGAACTCAGGGAGCACCTTGCTGCGGCGCCAACCACTGGGTCAGCAGCTGCGGCGAAAGAATGCCGGCGTGAGTCGCGATAATGTGTCCATCGGCGCCGATCAGCACGCTGAATGGCAGGATTTCGGCCTCATCGCCCAATTGCAGGGATGTGCTCGGTGCCTCCATATTGCCCAGCAAGATCGGGTAACTCACCGGTTGCCTGGCCAGAAAAGCACGAACGTGGTCGGGCTGATCCATGGCGATTCCCAGCACGATCACCCCATTATCGGCGAACTTGCGTTGGGCTTCGTCGAGCGCGGGCATTTCCTGCAGACACGGGCCGCACCAGCTGGCCCAGAAATTGATGAGCAGGCGGCGCCCGCGGTACGCCGTCAGCGCGTGCATGCGCCCGTCCAGATCCGCCAGCGTCAGCGCCGGCAGCGGCTTGCCGACCATCGCCGACACGGCCGGCGCGGCGACCGGAACGGAGGCTGTCGCGCGATGGTGTCGGTATTGGGCCAGCCCGCCGCCGAGCAGGGCGGCCAGCGCGGCGAGCAGCAGGATCAGGCCGGAGGTGCGGTCGAGCATCAGCGCGCCGCGTCGGTCAACGCCCGTTCGACCATCGAGGCGGTCAGCACGGTCGACAGCTGCCGGCCGGGACCGCCATCCTTCGGGAACACCACGTACAGCGGCACGCCCGGCGAGTGGTACTCGGCCAGGAAGGCGCTGATCGCCGGGTTCACGTCGGTCCAGTCGCCCTTCATGTAGACCGCGCCGGTGCGCTGCAGCAGGTCGCGGAAGCGCGCGGTGTCGAGCACCGTGTGCTCGTTGGCCTTGCAGGTCACGCACCAGTCGGCGGTCATGTCCACGAACACCGGCGTGCCCGCTTCGCGCAGCGCGGCCAGCTTCTCCGCGGAATAGGGCACCACGCCGTCGGCCATGCGGGCTGCGGTTGGCGGCGGCACCTGGCTGAGCAGGCTCATCGGCACCAGCGTGGCGACCGCCAGCACGGCCACCGCCAGCTTGCTGACCACGCCGCGCGAACGGCTGCGCTCGAACCACCACAAGGTCATCGCCAGCAGCACCATCGCCACCAGCACCAGGCCCACCGCGTCGGCGCCGCGCTGGTTGGCCAGCACCCAGACCAGCCAGGCGGCGGTGAGGTACATCGGGAAGGCCAGCACCTGCTTCAGCGTTTCCATCCAGCGCCCGGGCTTCGGCAACCATCGCGCCACCGCGGGCACGAAGCCGATGGCCAGGAACGGCAACGCCAGGCCGATGCCCAGCATCAGGAACACCAGCAGCGCCGACAGCATCGGCGCGGTGAACGCATAGGCCAGCGCGCCGCCCATGAAGGGCGCGGTGCAGGGGCTGGCCACCACCACCGCCAGCACGCCGGTGAAGAAGTCGCCGGCCGGACCGGCGCGCCGCGCCAGCCCGGCGCCGGTATTGCCCAGCGAGGCGCCGAACTGCACCACGCCGGACATCGACAGGCCCACCGCCAGCATCACGCAGGCCAGCACGCCGACCACCACCGGCTGCTGCAGCTGCGTACCCCAGCCCAGTGCGTGACCGGCGCTGCGCAGGGCGAGGATGCCCAACCCCAGCGCGGCGAAACTGCACAGCACGCCGGCGGTATAGAACAAGGCATGGCTGCGCCGCGTGGCGGGGTTTTCGCCGCTCTCCAGCACGCCGACCGCCTTGATCGACAATACCGGCAACACGCACGGCATCAGGTTGAGGATCAGCCCGCCGCCCAGCGCCAACGCCAGTGCGGCGAACAGGCTGGTGCGCAGCGGGCCGCCGTTGGTGGCCGGCGGCAGCTCCCTGGCGGCGCTGGTCGGCATGCCGGTGGCGACCGTGCCGCTGCCCGGGTCGAGTTGCACCGTGCGCGTCATCAACGGGTAGCACAGGCCGCCGTCCTGACAACCCTGGAAGGTCGCCTCCAGCGTCAGCGGTCCGGACCTGGCGGGTACGCCTTCGAGCGCCACCGGCACTTCGACCTGGTCGAAGTACACCGTGACCTCGCCGAACTGCGGGTCCTGATGCCGCACGCCGGCCGGCCACGCGGGCGTCCCCAGCTGCACGCCGTCGGCCTTCCTCAGCTTGAGCGTGGTGTGGTCGCGATACAGGTAATAGCCCGCCGGCATGGTCCAGCGCAGCAGCAGTTGCTGCGGGCTCTGCGCCAGTGCCTCGAAGCGGAACGCCTGCTCGGGCGGCAGCGGCGCCCGCGTCACGCCGGTGGCGGCGCTCTGTCCGCCGCGGCCGAGCTGGTCCAGTGCCGCGCCCAGCGAGCCCGCGGGTGCGGTCGGTGCGGTGGCGGTCGGCAGCGCCAGGTCCAGTTGTTCGGTATGCGGCGGGTAACAGATCTTCGGGTCGACCTCGTGGCAGCCCTGGTACTGCACGCTGAGCTTCAGCCGCGTGGTGCCTGTGGCGACGGTGTAGGGAATGCTGGCGTCGATGTCGTGGTGGTAGGTCTCCACGTCGCCCAGGTATTCATCGTGGTATTTCCTGCCCTCGGGCAGTTGCGCCTGGCCCAGGGTGACGCCGTCGCCGGCCTTGAACTTCATGCGGCCGCGATAGAGGTAGTAGTCCGGCGCGACCTTCCAGTGCAGCTTGAGCACGCCGGGAGTGCCGGCGTCGGCGCTGAGCTGGTAGGCCTCGGTCACCGGCAGCAGAGCGTCGGTGTCCTGCGCCAACGCGGGCAGGCCGGCCAGCAGCAGGCCCACGCCCAGCAGCAGGCGGGCAAACATCGGGCCGGCGGACAACGATCGCATCATGACTCCGGAAAACATGGGGCCCGCGCGCGGGCAGCGGTTCATTATGGCGCAGCCGGTTCGCTGCGCCGCGGCGTGCTTCATTTGGTCGCGCCGGACTTCAGTCCCGGCTGTGCTCGCGCACCCAGTCGAGGTAGGCGGCATGGCCATCGGCCACCGGCACCGCGATCAACTCCGGCACCTCGTAAGGATGCAGTTCCAGCACGCGACGTTCCAGCGCCGGCAGGCGGGCGGCGGTGGTCTTGATCAGCAGCAGTTCCTCGGTGTCGGTGTGCACCGCTTCCTGCCAGCGGTAGGTGGAACGCACCGCAGCGATCCCGCTGACGCAGGCGGCCAGCCGCTCGTCGACCAGCGCCCGGGCGATGCGCCCGGCGCTGTCTCGGTCGGGGCAGGTGCAGTAGCAGAGCAGGACGGTGTCAGGCATGCCGGCCAGCCTAACCGGCGGAGCCGCCGCGCGCACCCCTGCCTCGGGCTCGACGCCCGCCCCTTGAAACCTGCACCCATCCACCCAATTAGCTGTACGTTCCCGGTCCGAACGTCTTGCAGCGGCAGTTTGTGTCGCTAGAATTGGCACTCATCTACCACGAGTGCTAACAAGATCGCCGGATCGGGGTCTTGAAAGCCTTGTTCCACCTCAAACGACATCGGAGTCCTTCCATGAGCAAACTGCGTCCGTTGCATGACCGCGTCATCGTCAAGCGTCTCGAAGAAGAGCGCGTTTCCGCCGGCGGCATCGTCATCCCCGACAGCGCCACCGAGAAGCCCACCCGCGGCAAGGTCGTCGCCGCCGGCACCGGCCTGATCATGGCCGACGGCAAGGTTCGCCCGATGTCGCTGAAGGAAGGCGACACGGTGCTGTTCGGCAAGTATGCCGGCCAGGAAATCAAGATCGACGGCGAAGAGCTCGTGTTCCTGAAGGAAGACGACATCGTGGCGGTGATCGAGGGGTGATGGGCTCGGGGCCGATGGCCGGTTGAGCGCGACGAAAGTCAAAAGCGCGCACGCCAGTCGCCTTCGGCTCCTTCTTGCAGCTCTTTCGTGACGTTTCCCATTCTTATTCAATTTTTTTGAGGCAAAAAAATCATGGCAGCCAAAGAAGTCCGTTTCGGCGAAGACGCCCGCGCCCGCCTGCTCAAGGGCGTGAACACCCTGGCCAATGCGGTCAAGGTCACCCTCGGCCCGAAGGGTCGCAACGTGGTGCTCGAGAAGAGCTTCGGCGCGCCCACGATCACCAAGGACGGCGTGTCCGTCGCCAAGGAGATCGAGCTGGCCGACAAGTACGAGAACCTCGGCGCGCAGATCGTCAAGGAAGCCGCTTCCAAGACCTCCGACGTGGCCGGTGACGGCACCACCACCGCCACCGTGCTGGCGCAGGCGTTCATCCAGGAAGGCCTCAAGGCCGTGGCCGCCGGCATCAACCCGATGGACCTCAAGCGCGGCATCGACAAGGCGGTGACCGCCGCCGTCGGCGAGCTGAAGAAGTTCTCCAACCCCACCGCCAACGACAAGGAAATCGCCCAGGTCGGCACGATTTCGGCCAACTCCGACACCGACATCGGCGACATCATCGCCAACGCGATGAAGAAGGTCGGCAAGGAAGGCGTGATCACGGTCGAGGAAGGTTCCGGCCTGGACAACGAGCTGGACGTGGTCGAGGGCATGCAGTTCGACCGCGGCTACCTGTCGCCGTACTTCATCAACAACCAGACCTCGCAGCAGGTCGAGATGGATGACCCGTACATCCTCATCCACGACAAGAAGATCTCCAACGTGCGCGAGCTGCTGCCCGTGCTGGAAGCCGTCGCCAAGGCCGGCAAGCCGCTGGTGATCGTCGCCGAGGAAGTCGAGGGCGAGGCGCTGGCCACGCTGGTGGTCAACACCATCCGCGGCATCGTCAAGGTCGCCGCCGTCAAGGCGCCGGGCTTCGGTGACCGTCGCAAGGCGATCCTGGAAGACATCGCCGTGCTGACCAACGGCCAGGTCGTGTCCGAGGAAGTGGGCCTGTCGCTGGAGAAGACCACCATCAACGACCTCGGCCGCGCCAAGCGCGTGGTGATCACCAAGGAAAACACCACGATCATCGACGGTGCCGGCGACGCGGAGAAGATCCAGTCGCGCATCGGCCAGATCAAGGCGCAGATCGAGGAGACCTCCTCCGACTACGACCGCGAGAAGCTGCAGGAGCGCGTGGCCAAGCTGGCCGGCGGTGTTGCCGTGATCAAGGTCGGTGCCGGCACCGAGATCGAGATGAAGGAAAAGAAGGCCCGCGTCGAAGACGCCCTGCACGCCACCCGCGCTGCGGTGGAAGAGGGCGTGGTCCCCGGCGGTGGCGTGGCGCTGATCCGCGCGCTCAAGGCGGTCGAGGGCCTGAAGGGCGACAACGCCGACCAGGACCTGGGCATCGCGATCACCCGCCGCGCGCTGGAAGCGCCGCTGCGCGCGATCGTCGCCAATGCCGGCGAAGAGCCGTCCGTGATCCTCAACAAGGTCAAGGAAGGCAAGGGCAACTTCGGCTACAACGCGGCCACCGGCGAGTTCGGTGACATGGTGGCAATGGGCATCCTGGACCCGACCAAGGTCACCCGCTCGGCCCTGCAGCACGCCGCGTCGGTCGCCGGCCTGGCGATCACCACCGAGGCGATCGTCGCCGAGCTGCCGAAGAAGGAAGAGCACAGCCACGGCGCCGGCGGCATGGGCGGCGGCATGGGCGGCATGGGCGGTATGGATTTCTGAGTTGTCCCCCGCCGCGACGCGGCGACGGATCAACTCGGTGCGTTCGAGCGGCAGGGCTGCCGCTCAACGCCCCGGAAATCCGGCGGCAATACGAAAAACCCCGCTTCGGCGGGGTTTTTCTTTGCGCATGGTTTATATGCGGCGCTGCCGATCCAATACGCATCGCGTAAAACAATCGAGGTCAAACAACCATCTCTGCTGTACAGAGGTGTAGGTTGCGTGGAGGCCCCGGGGCACCACGAGTTGCAGGTGCTTGCTTCGCATCTCAGCGGTCTGGTTCTCGCTGATGGATGTCTCCATCGTGAGCAAGTGCTTGCTCCGGATGCGGTCGGCTTCAGCAAGAACCTGACGCCAACGATCCTTGCAGGTGCTTTTGACCGCCAGCATCGTCAAGCGAAACGGGTCAAAGCTGGTGTTGTGATACTCGTTTCTCCCAGGGAAAAGGAAGTCGGGTTTGGAGCGGTTCTCGGTGACGGCAGTTCGCGCGTGACGGATCCCCATGCTCGAAAGTATGACTTCAATATGATTCTCGAGGGCCAAGCCGACACGACTCTTGCGCCTGTTTTGCACAGACAGGGAGAAGTGTATGAAGTCGTCGACGTGATCGGCATCGAATCCTTGGGCCAAGCGCTCCCCAATTAGGTGTCGTTCGAGGATGCGAAACAGCGTCTCCTCCCTTTCCATCCATGCCATAAGTGCTTCGTCAGGGCCTTCGCGCGGGTCGACTCCATTCAGCGTTTCCCTGGCATACGTCGAGAAGTCACGAGTGCTCGGGAAGCCGCCCTGAAAACGTTTGAGCATGGCTTCGAGATGACCATCATCCTGCTGTGTGACTTCAACGCCGATGCTTTCGAGAATGGCAGTTGCCGCAAAGCCAACATCGTTGTTCTTCAATTGCTCATCAGTGCGGACGGCGAACTTGCTTAGGTCGCCCCCTGTCACGCCGAAAAGCCATTCGATTTGGCCGACGGCGCTAGAGCCGCAAGCGGCAATCACGACCAGTAGGCCTTCATCGCGCCGTTTGGCAAGCAGTAGCAAGTCACCCGGAGAGGCCTTGAGCGATACGGCTGTGGTCGGGAAATAGAAGCGGTACTCAGCAGGCCGATGTGGCTGACGCGCACGACTGTCATAGAGAGTTAAGAACGCATCTTCGACGATGGGCTCATCACTTTCATTGTCGAGGTAGACGAATCGGGTGGGCAGAGTGGTCGGCTCGGTCGGCCTCCCCATGAAGGACAGCATGGGCTTCGTGGCGTTGTACTCATGTTGGTTCGAGCGTGTCTCGTCCGCCTCAACGGCAGACAGTTGCTTGATGGCTGTGCCTTCAAAATACTCGGACAGCTGGCCGCGCTTCATCGCTTGTTTTTCCATGGCTGCGGTGGTTCTTGTCGAAGAGCTTGGTAGCGTTCAGCAGTCTTTTCCGTCACAAAGGATTGGCCCGGTCAGTGCTCAGCGCGGCCGACAAACACTGGTCCATGAATTGTGTGATCCGCGCCTCATCCCATACCTCGAAAGCGATACCTGCCCCAAGAAGATTGATCTTTTTCATGAACTCGCGAAACAGTCTTTCCCCGTTCAACAATTGACTGTACTTCTCGAGAGCCAGAACGATTCCTTTGGCGAGGATCGGACGAGCGGCAAGGCCTGGGCGTTCGAGAAGGTTCAGGCGGATGTCTGCCCTTGCCAGTGTGATTTTCAACGCTCTGGCTGGGTTGTCCGGCATGATCAGCTTTGCAATGTGATGATTCCACCACAGGCGGGCAATCGCATGATCATCACGGCAACCAGTCAAGGTTGGGGCAAAGAAGTGTTTGGCGACGGCCTTTGTCAGTGCATCATCATTCATTGTGGACTGCAGCCAGCGCCTGCGTGCGTATTCTAGGCACTCGACGTGGCTCAAACGTATCCATACACGATTCTCACGTGCCAGTGCCGGGGTCAGTTTGTCAAGCGCGTGGCCAACAATCAGGGAGTTGCTGATTTCAGCAGCGGCACCATCGGTGAGTTCCAGTCGCTCAAGACTGGCAAGGTCTGCATCGATGGATAGAGGAATGCGCCAGTCCCCCTTGCTCTCCATGTCACGAAAGTTCCCCTCTCGATAGCGATCGAGATTCTCCGCGACCTTGTTCTTCAGGTCGTCAGCAACCTGCTGCCCGACATAAAGGAGTTTGCTCATCGATCCAACCTCTCGATGATGCCCTGCAGCGAGCCCAGTGGAGCATCGAGAAGCTTCTGTGCTGATTCGGCATAGTCGTGATTCTCGATGTCGATTCCTTCCGCATTGCAGCGAGCCATCATCACGCCGTGCCAGCGCTTGTCCTGGAATTCGGACTCACCCCGCATGATGTCGAGTACCGACATGATGGCGGGAAGGAACACAGATGGGAGCATGAGATCACACAGGTCGGCACGTCCGCGCAAGAGGCCGAGAAAGGCATGCAGGTCAGGATGAACCATGATCTGAATTGCCTCGTCGTCAGGGTTGATTCTGAAGCTTCCCTTCGGGACGTCCTCGTGTTTCACGAGCGTGAAAATGGATTCCAGTGGAGCAAGCTTTTCGAGGCCAGCCTCGAAACGCAGTTCGTCGCTTAAGGCCAAGACATCTCCGGCATTGACGATCTTTGCGTCATCGGGGAACTCCTTGTCGATGTGCTCGGAATCCAGCCTGAGATCGTCCCGAACAGCGATCACGGCAGCGCGGACATTCACTGTGCCACGCACGATGCCGTTGACGAGCGGGATGGAGATGTCTCCGGGTAGGCATTCCTCGAAGCGATCCAGATAGGTGTCGCGGCACGTGACCATCAGACCCGATTTAGCCTTTCCGGACTCCAGCAGCTCCTGGATAGATCGCTCGTTGAGAATCAAGTTGCCGCGCAGTGTGGCGTCGCTGCAATTTGCGCTTTCCTGGACGTCGAGAAAAAGCTCGAAGCTTCCCTTGCTGTAATCCTGTGTTTCCGAAGAAAGGATAGGATGTGGAAAACTGATGCCGTGATCAATGCGCATCGGCTTCTCCATCAATTGGCGTGAGAACTACGCGAATTGGCCCCGAGTACGGGGTGTCGAATTCGATTTCGAAATTTGCGCGCGCGCCCTGTTCGAGAAAGACCCTAGGAGACCTGGAACACGGCGTTCCGCCGATGGAGCGAATGCCAAGGGCCTCGTTACTGGAGACGCCTGTGGCGACGATCTCGAGAATTACCGTAGCGGATTCTTCAGGAGTGAGTGCGACCAATCGGGTGGCGCCCGAGCCCGACTTGGAACTGCGAAGCCCAAAGTAGGGAATGCTTCTGCCGCCTCTGCCACCGGCCACGCCTCGGCCGGGGCCCTGCCTCTCGCCGGAAGTCTGGCCGCTTTTTGTTTTGCTCTGTTTAAGGCCACCGGATGAGCCTGATTCGCCAGTGTCTCCACTGCCTGTGCGAGGTTTGGGTGCAGTTGGCTTCAGGGCGATCTTTGGACGTTCGGGGTCATTGTTGATGTTGGTCGGATCGGGTATCACCTTGCCTGCACTCGGGTTCGAGAAAAAGCGGTTCATCTCGTCGAGCAGGATCACTGCTTCAGCCGGCTTGGTGGTGCTTGCCTTGATGGTTTCTCTGACCCACGTCCCGACTGCCTTCATGGCAGACTTGTACCGCTTGCGTTTGTCGAGTTCATCAATACGCTCTGGCGAAATTTCGTCGTGTCTGGGGCTCTCCATGTCCCGAATCTGGCTGCTGGTGTCGCGATTGGCCGGTTCGAGCAGGGCGACAAAATCCTTGGACATCGGGAAGCGGGCCATGGGGTGACCGAAGTGTTTCAGGTTGTCCGCGATGTACATGCCGTTACGAAGGATGCCGAGGCGGCGGGGGAATCCGTCCTTTTGCAGGAGCGTCATCTTGAAGGTCCCGATGGGGGCGAAAGTCTGCTCACTCCGTTCCGATACCGGGCTTTTGAGTGCTTCCAGCATTGCTGCGCTGAAAGTCAGGTCGTCGGTTGTGCCCGAACTTTCCGCGGCTGCGCGTACCTCCGATTCATCGAAAAGTGCCGTGACCGTGTCCTTGTCTATCTCTATGGGGCCGACGTCAGGACGTTGGACGGTAAAGCGGATGGATCCATCCTGGATGGCGGAGAAGAAATTCCGAATCAAGGATTCGGTCATCAACCATTCCCAACCGGGCTCATTTGAGAAGCCGATGCTAGCCACGGTGGTGCCGATTCTGTTGCGGCGAAGCCATGCGGGAAGAGAACTGGTGTTATCGACTGGCATGTAGCCGCCGTTACCCCAGTATCCGGTGGAGCGTTTCGGGCCACTTCCTTCATCGTGGGATACAAGGATGCTCTTGCCTTGAGCAAGGAATGCCGGCTCGCCTCCGTCCAAGTAACAAGTGGAGTAGAACACCGTCCGGAGGCTGGAAATGGTAAATGCGGCATTCTTGCCAATTCCGAATGAGCCACCGGCGTCGGTGTCCGTTTTCTGACTGATTCCTGAGGATTTGACCAACGCGTGGAAAGCTGTTCCCTCCACGGCTGGGCCGACGAGGCCAGTCGTACCATAGTCTTCCATCAACAACACAGGGATGTTGGGACGGTCAGCGATTCTGATCGCGCGCTCGAAGAACTCTTTGTCCTTCTTGTGGTTACGCGTCTTGGCCTGCTTCAGGCATACGGCAAAGGTGCCTTTGAGATCCTGCAACCCAGGAATCTCTGAACTCCGCGCCAAAAGCAACCGGAATATGAGATGCACCGGCTCGGATGTGCCGTCTGGCCGGCGTGCTGAAGCGTCGAGGCTGTTCTGTGAGCACTCGCGAGCGATGCCGGGATAAGGTGAGCCCTTGAACGTCTCGATACCGGCATGGCCGAGGCCTTCCTCTTCCCTGCCTGGATTGGGCAAGAATTCCCAGTGTGCCATGTGATCCCCCTGAGTCTGCAACAGTACGCATTCAACGTTAAACCAGCATTGGAAGCGTGGGCAAATCGCGTCGGACCCAAAAGAGTTCTCAGGACTTGCGTTTCGATTGAATTTCGTCGACAAGCAGCTGAAGTCTTCCCAAGCTGACTTCGCATTCCCACACGATGAGAACCTTCCATCCGTGCTTCTCGAGTTGGGTTCGAACTCGGGTGTCACGTGCCAGATTCTGTTTGAACTTGGCTTGCCAGAAATCCCTGTTGCTGGCTGGTGTGGCTGCGTACCGGCAGCCGTGATGCCGATGCCAGAAGCATCCGTGCACGAAAACGACCGTGCGGTATTTCGGTAGCACGATGTCCGGCTTGCCGGGGAGGTTCTTCGGTGCGATTCGATAGCGCAAACCCCGTGCGTGCAGATATTTCCGCACGATGATCTCCGGCTTCGTGTCGCGCCCGCGAATGCCGGACATCATCCGGCTTCGCGTGGCACGATCAACTACGTCCGTCATCAGTTGCCGCGTGGGAGGCCGGCGGCTTTCATGAAGATGGGATACGCCGTCTCGCAGACCTCGTCGCCGAATCGGCCGAACATTTCGGCCATGATGGCGTCGAGCTTGATGCACTCGTTGGACTGGAAGAGCATTTCGCCGCTTGCATTGCTGATGATGTCGCAGGGCCTGTCTTCCGGATGGAACAGCAGGCCGCGCAGGGACATTTCCGAGAACCAGCGCGACATGCCTTCGCGACTCTTGTTGGCGAAATCGGGGATGCGGGATGCGTGCATGACGACTCTCCTTCGCTATCAGGCATAGGCTGCGAGCAGCGGCACCTGGTGGACACCTTCCTCTTCTTGTCGTATCAGCTCGAGCACGCGGGGCACCATGATGCGCGCTACTTCGCGCATGACCGGCATGACGACGCTGTTTCCGAATTGTTTGTACGCCTGCGTATCGCTCACCGGGATATGGAAGCTGTCCGGCAAACCCATCAATCGCGCGCACTCGCGCGGCGTCAATCGCCGCGGTCGCTTGCGCGGTCCCTGTGATATCAGAATCTCTGATCCGTCCTTGTAATAGCGCGCGGAAAGGGTTCGCGTCACGCCATCGCCATCCACCAGTCCGAAGCCGAAGCCGTTGCCGGCGGCGCGGTGCTTGGCGGCATAGTTTTGCAGATAGGCCCAAAGGTTTGGAGTGAGCGTGTAACGCGCATCCACCTTGGCTTGCTTGCCGGTGGTGTAGTGGGATTCCGGCAACTCGCTGCCGTCCTGCGGATGCAGAATGCTGCGCAGGCGCGGGCCTTCTTTCGGAAGTTGCAAGTCGTCCCAGGTGAAGTCGGTCGGTTCGCGGAAGCCGACAATCAGGATGCGCTCACGATGTTGCGGCACGAAGTGCTGACCGTCTATCACCTTGCAATAGATGTGGTAGCCGAGGTCCTGTTCCAGCACTTTCTTGATGACGCGAAAGGTATTGCCCTTGTCGTGGCTGACGAGGTTTTTCACGTTTTCCAGCAGAAATGCCCGCGGCTGCTTTGCCTTGATGATGCGTGCCACGTCGAAGAACAGCGTGCCTTGCGCCTCGTCGGCGAAGCCGTGGGCGCGGCCCAGCGCGTTCTTCTTGGACACGCCGGCGATGCTGAAGGGCTGGCAGGGGAAGCCGGCCAGCAGGATGTCGTGATCGGGAACGTCGTGTTCGTCGACTCGGGTGATGTCTCCCTCGAAGCTGTGCGTCGATTCGGGGAAGTTTGCGAGGTAGGTTTTCTGTGCGTACGGATTCCACTCGCTGGTAAACACGCAGCGCCCGCCGTGGGCTTCGAAACCCATACGGATGCCACCGATGCCGGCGAACAAGTCGATGAAGGTAAACGCGGCATTTGGATTCCCCTTCGACCCGGTGAGCGGCAGCAGATACTGGCGGATGGCGCCGATGACGTAGGGCGGGGGATCTGTTTCGCCCGTTTCCCAGCGACGCACGGTGCGCACGCTGACGCCCAGTGCCTCGGCGAGTTCACGCTGGTTGTAGCGACCGCGCAGACTGGCCAGCAAATGCCGGATGTTTTCCATGGCTTGTCGTTCCGGTAATGATTGCGGTCAGTATGTCCGCAAGATGTCCCCATGACAAGCGGTGAAGATGCCCGGGCATGTCCATGCCGGGCAGGCATCATCGTGTCGTGCGATGTCTGATGTTGACGGCGCGGCGTCTCGTGGGCTGATACCGGAGCGGCGCATCACTCGCGTCGACGCTGAGCCCACCCAAACCGCCGATCAATGCGCCGTTGCGGGCTGTTCCTCGACCGCCGGAGGCATCGCGGTGGCGTGGACCACTTGCGTCATCGCGGCGGTGGCGTCCAGTGCCTTGGCCAGCATCGGTTCGAGCTTGCCGCCCATGCGCAACTGGTCGACGCCGGCCATGGCCTTGTCAAGTTGCCGCTGCTCGTCGCTCTGCGGGCGCGGCGGGGCGCCGGGGGCGGCGGTGAGGGCGGCGATCTGCGGGCCGACCAGTTCGGTCAGTGCGAAATAGGGATCGTCGTGGATGCCGAGGTGGGCCAGCAGTTTGCCCGGCAGCAGCCAGGAGGCGGTGTCGGCCTGCAGCGGTTTGGACGGCCGTTTCGGGTCGACCAGCAGCCACACGCCGGCCTGGCCCAGCATGTCGCTGCCGTCGACGAAACCGGTGATGTGGTAGCTGTTGCTGAGGGCGGGCAGGTGGTCGCCGTAGAACAGCACCACGCTGGGCCGGTCGCGTTTGGCGAGCAGCTTCACCAGCCGGCCGAGTTCGGCGTCGGCATGTTTGAGGTGGTAGAGGTAGGTCTGCAGCTCGAGCTTGTCGCGGCCGGTGATGCCGTCGGGCACCGGGATCGCGTCGCGTTCGGCGACGTGCGCGGGCTCGATGTCGTAGGGGCCGTGCGCCTCGATGCTGATGGCGAAGATGAACTGCGGCGGGCCGCTGTCCTTGAGCTGGGTCATGATCTCGTCGGTCATCGCGCTGTCGGCCATGTACTTGCCGTCATTCGGCGCGCCGGGCGGAAACGAGGATTGCGACACGAACCGGTCGAAGCCGATTGCCTGGAACGCGGTGGTGCGGTTCCAGAACGCCGGGTCGTTGCCATGCAGCGCAAGCGTGCTGTAGCCGTGCGACGCCAGCGTGCGCACCAGGCTGGGCAGCGACTTGTGGCTCATCTGCAGGTAGGGGAACTGCAGGTTGTCGAAGTAGCGCAGCGACAGGCCGGTGAGGAACTCGAACTCGGTGCGGATGGTGCCGCCGCCGAAGGTGGGCACGTGCAGTTTGCCGCTGCTGCCATGCCGCGCGAGCCGGCGCAGGTTGGGCGCGAAGTTGCTGTGCTCGTAGCCGTGCATGATCGACGGGTCGAAGAACGATTCGCTCTGCACCACCACGATGTCGGGCAGCTCACCGGTTGCCGCCGGCTGCCGCAACACCTGTTGCAACGCCGGCGCGGATTGCGCAATCAGCTGCTCGGCCGCGGCGCGGTCGGGCTTGTGGTGGCCACCGCCGTATTGCAGGTGGAACAGCATCAGCGAGCTGATCAGGCCGGAATGGTTGGTGGTGACCCGGGCCGACCACGGCTCCAGCCACAGCACGCGCGCGTTGTAGATCCTGCCCCAGGCGGACAGGCCCACCAGCATGCTGACGAACGCCGCGGCCAGCAGGCCGCAGGCGGCGAGGCGCTTGCCACCGGTATGCCGCGGTACCACCGGCGGCTCGTAACGCCACGCCAGCACCACCAGCGCCAGCGCCGCCAGCAACGCGAGGTACGGCCACGGGCTGTGCGGCAGGTAGCCGGCCAGCAGGTGCATGCCGCCCTTGCGCAATTGGCCGATCATGCGGAAATCGTCCGGCAGCAGCGGCGTGCCGAGGTTGGCCACCTTCAGCACGTTGACGCCGTAGACCAGCCCTTGCAGCGTGAACGCCAAGCCGAACGACAGCCAGGCACGGCGGGTCCACGCCAGCAGCGCGCCGGCCAGCAGCAGGCCGGGCAGCGCATTGGCCAGCGGGAACCGCGGCTGCTTGAGCAACTGCGCCGTGGTCACCCCCACGCCGCCGTCGACCAGCCCGGTCAGCAGCACGAACGCCAGCGCCAGTGCCAGCACCAGCGCGATGCGCGCGCCCAGCGGATACCTGGCGCTGCGGATGTCGGGAGAGATCAGGGGCATGTGGCGACTGCCGGGGTCGTCATGGGTGGTCTCCAGAATGTAAACAGGACTCGATGAACGGCGGGTGGCGCGCAAAACGACAAGTGTCGGGCCTGCCGCAGGCATGCGCAACGCACGAACGGGTCGGCCGTGCACGGCGATGCGCGGCGTCGCCGCCGCGCTGCGGCACAATGGGCCGATGAACCCGCCCGAATCCGCCGCGCTGCGCGCGCTGATCGATGATCGCTACCGCGAGCTGGAGCGCCGTTGCCGCGCCGCCGGCGTGCACCTGCATGACGATGCCGGCGTCGCCGAACGCATCCGTCGCACCTTGCTGGCCAGCGATTTCGCGTTCGACACCTGGTGTCGCCAGCCGCAGCTGCTCGCCCCGCAGGGGCTGGATCGCCTGCGCTCCGGCGCCGATGCCGGAGCCCGCATCGACGCGCTGCCACTGCCGGAGGACGAAGCCGGCTGCATGGCCGCGCTGCGCCGCTTTCGCCATGCCGAGGCGTTGCGGCTGGTGTTCCGCGACGTCAACGGGCTGGACGAGTTGCCGGAAACCCTGTCCGCCACCAGCGTCCTGTACGAGGCGCTGCTGGGCAAGGCGCTGGCGTGGGCCACCGCGGCAATGGCCGCGCGCTACGGCCACAGCCGCGATGCGCAAGGCGTGTTGCAGCACCTGCTGGTGGTGGGCTTCGGCAAGCTCGGCGGCAGCGAGCTCAACTTCTCCTCCGACATCGACCTGCTGTTTGCCTACCCGCACGGGGGCCAGAGCGACGGCGCGCGGCCGCTGGACAACAGCGAATACTTCGTGCGGCTCGGCCGCCAGCTGGTGCGCCTGCTCGGCGAACCGACCATGGACGGCATCTGCGCGCGCGTCGACATGCGCCTGCGCCCGTTCGGCAAGGCCGGCCGGCTGGCGCTGTCGTTCGCCGCGATGGAGCAGTACTACCAGAGCGAGGGGCGCGACTGGGAGCGCTACGCGTGGATTAAGGCGCGCGCGGTGGCCGGCGACCGCGCCGACGGCAAGCAGCTGCAGGAGATGCTGCGCCCGTTCGTCTACCGCAAGTATCTCGACTACACCGCGTTCGCCGGGCTGCGCGAGATGAAGGCGCTGATCGACGCCGAGGTGGCGCGCAAGGATCTGGCCGACAATCTCAAGCTCGGCCCCGGCGGCATCCGCGAGATCGAGTTCATCGTGCAGCTGGTGCAGCTGATCCGCGGCGGACGCGAACCCTCCCTGCGCGTGCACGGCCTGCTCGGCGCGCTGGCCGCCTGCGAGGCGCGTGGCCACATCGGCGCGCAGCGCGCGCGGCGCTTGCGCGAGGCCTACGCGCTGCTGCGTCGGGCCGAAAACCGCGTGCAGATGCTGCGCGACGCGCAAACCCACGACATCCCCGACGATGCCCTGAGCCGCGAACGCATCGCGCTCAGCCTCGACTACCCCGACTGGGAAACCTTGCGCGCGGCGCTGGCGACCCATCGCGCGATCGTCAGCGAGGAGTTCGCCGCCGTGCTGATGCCCGCGCATGGCCAGGTCGCCGCCGCGCCGGTCGCCGACGTGCGGCTGTGGGAGCACGCCTGCGACGAAACGCTGGATGCGGCCACGCTGGAGGCTTCCGGTTTCGCGCCCGCGGCGGAACTGGCCGACGCCTTGCTGAAGCTGCCGCAAGCCGCCTCGGTGCGCGCGATGTCGCCGCGTTCGCGCGAGCGGCTCGACCGCTTGCTGCCGCAGCTGCTCGGCGCCGCGCGCAACACTCCGGCGCCGGTGCCCGCGCTGCTGCGGCTGTGCCGGCTGATGCAGGCGGTGGCGCGGCGCTCGGCCTATCTCGCGCTGCTGGACGAGCAGCCCGCGGCGCGGCGCCGGCTGGTGCGGCTGTTCGCCGACAGCGCCTTTCTCGCCGAACGGGTGATCGCCCAGCCGCTGCTGCTGGACGACGTGCTCGATCCGCGCATCGACCAGCTGCCGCTGCGCCGCGCCGACATCGCCGCCGAGATCACCCGCGTGCTCGGCACGCTGGATGAGCGCGACGCCGAGACCGAGCTGGAGCGGATCACCGAGTTCCGTTCGTCCACCGCGTTCCGGTTGGGGCTGGCCTTCAACGACGGTCGCGTCGACGCCGAAGCCACCGCACGCCGGCTGGCCGCGCTGGCGGAGTCGGTGGTGGGCGCGGTGCTGGCGCTGGCCGAGCGCGATCTGGTGGCGCGGCATGGCCGCCTGCCGGGCACCGGGTCGGGCTTCGCCGTGCTCGGTTACGGCAGTCTCGGCGGCGAGGAACTCGGCTTCGCCTCGGACCTGGACCTGGTGTTCGTGTTCGACGGCCAGCGCGCGCAGGCGATGAGCGACGGCGAGCGTCCGCTGGAAGGCTATCGCTGGTACCAGCGGCTGGCCCAGCGGGTGATGAACTGGCTGACCGTGCTGACCCGCGCCGGCCGTCTGTACGAGGTGGACACGCGGCTGCGTCCGGATGGTTCCAAGGGCCTGCTGGTAAGCAGCCTCGATGCGTTCGTGGCCTATCAGCGAAGCCGTGCGTGGACATGGGAGCACCAGGCGCTGTTGCGCGCGCGGCCGGTGGCTGGCGACGCGGCGCTCAACGCCGAGCTGGCGACAGTACGCCGCGACGTCCTCGCCGTGCCGCGCGACCCGGCCGCGGTGCGCGCGGAAGTGGCCAGCATGCGTCAGCGCTGGCGCGCCGAGCGTGACCGTTCCGACGAGCAGCAGTTCGACCTGAAGCAGGGCCTCGGCGGCCTGCTCGACATCGAGTTCGCGCTGCAGGGACTGGTGCTGGCGCACGCGGCGCGGCAGCCGGCGCTGCTCGGCGTCACCGCCAACGCCGGGTTGATCGAGGCCTGCCGCGTCGCCGGCGTGCTCGACGACGATCAGGCGGCGACCCTGGCGGCCGCGCACGCTGGCCTGCTGCAACGCGCGCTGGCCTGTACGCTCGACCTGCGCTCGCGCATCGCGCCGCGCGACGCCGCGCTGGAGCAGTTGCGCGCCGGCGTGCGCGGAGTCACCGACGCGCTGGGCTTCGCCTTCGCCGCCGACGCGGAGCCGCCGCCGCAGGGTTGAGAGGAATCGCGCGCATGCTCCTTGCGCGCGATCCGGGGAGTGTTCGCGGAGAGCCCTTCGCTTCACGGACGTGAAGAGTGCCTTCAACGCATGGCGCTTGTCTGGACCCATCCCGGCAGGCAAGATCGACCATGGCCACGGGCTGTCGGCAGGGGCGGGATGAGGGGACGCGTGACAGGGGGAGTGGGATCGCGAGTGCTGCTTGCACTCCTGCTGATGTCGACCGGCTGGCTGGTTGTCATGTCGCCCGCGCGGGCGATGGATCCGCAGCAGCCGTTCCATTCCTTTGTGCTCGACCACTGGGGCGTGGAACAGGGCCTGCCGCAAATCACCGTGCTGGGCCTGGCCGAGGATCGCGCCGGATTCCTGTGGGTCAACACGCAAACGGCCGTGGCGCGTTTCGACGGCGCCCGCTTCGTGCGCTACGACCGTGCCAGCACCGGCGTGGATACCAGCATGCTCAACGCTGCATGGGCCGACCCGCACGGCGGCGTATGGTTCGGCGGCGCGCGCGGCCTGATCGAGCAGCGCGACGGGCAGTTCAAGGCGCTGGGCGGGGCTGCGGTCAACGCGATCATCGACGCCGGTGACGGCACGCCGCTGCTGGCCACCGCCGACGGCGTGCAGCGGCTGCACGAAGGCCGGATGGTGTCGACCGGCGGCAGCAGCGGGCCGGCCTTCAGCCTGCTGCGTGGCGACGGCCATCTCTGGATCGGCGGCACCGGCCGCGTCTGCCGCCGCGCCGACAGCGCCGCACCGGCCACGGAAAGCTGCATCGCGGCGGGGCCGGCGGCATGGCGGCACGTGGTGGTCAATCATCTGGCGCTGCAGGGCGGCCAGTTGTGGCTGGGCACGTCGGCCGGCTTGATGCGGATCGTGGATGGGCAGTGGGTCGCGGCGGGACTGGGCGACGGGATCGATGCGGCGCCGATCGAGAGCCTGCTCACCGATCGCGTCGGTTCGCTCTGGATCGCCACCGCCAAAGCGCTGTACCGCCGCCTGCCGGGCGGCGAACTGGAGCGCGAGGAGATCGATGTCCAGCGCCGGCCGTGGGTGCACCGCATGCTGGAGGACCGCGACGGCAACCTGTGGCTTGGCACCTACACCCGGGGCCTGTACCGCATCTGGAATGGCTGGACCCGGCGCCTGTCGCTGGACGACGGCGTGCGCGACCCGCTGGTGTGGAGCGTGCTGCGCGCGCCCGACGGCGCGATCGTGTTCGGCACCAATTCCGACGTGGAGGTCTTCGACGGCAAGCAGGTGCGCACGCTGATTCCCGGCAGCGCGCTGCCCAACCCGTCCGCCTACGAGCTGTACTACGACCGCCGCCAGCGCTTGTGGGTGGGCACGCGCGGCGGCATCGCGGTGTTCGACCGCGGGGTGGACGTCACCCCGTCCGCGCTGCAAGGCCTGCGCAACCTGCAGATCAACGACATCCACGAGCTCGGCGACGACGATTTCCTGTTTGGCACTTCCGCCGGGCTTTATCGCTGGCGGCAGGGCGCGTTGAGCCGGCTCGATCCGCAGGCTACCGCCGCCGAGGCCATCATCCGCTCGGTGCTGCCGCTGGCGCCGGGGCGCTGGTACGTCGGCACCCGCGACGGCGTGCGCGAGTGGCGCGACGGTCACTGGACACGGCCGGCGTGGGCCGAGCCCTTGCGCAGCCACTTCGTGACGCGGCTGGCGCTGCTCAAGCCGGACTTGCTCGCGGTGGCCACCAGCGACGCCGGCATTGGCCTGATGGCAGACGGCCGCCTGCGCATGACCGGCCAGAGCGAAGGCTTGCCCAGCGACAACGTGTGGACGTTCGACCTGCTCGACGGGCAGCTCTACGCCAGCTCGACGGAAGGCGCCTGGCGCCTGCCGCTCTCGCAACTGCCGCTGCCCGGCTCGCCGCCGCGCACGGTCTCGCCGCAGCAGCTGGCCGGCGAGCAGCGTTCCACCACGGTGAGCAACCTGCATTGCTGCAATGGCGGCGCCCGCGCGCGCAGCGCCATCGTCGGCGACGTCATCTGGTACGCCACCACCGACGGCATCCTCGGCGTGAACACGCGCGCACTCGGCGAGCGGCCGTCGGCGCCGCGTGCGGCAGTGGTGTCGGTCGAACATGACGACCGGCAATACACGGGCGGCGCGTTCACCCTCGACCAGGGCAGCCGCGACCTGACCGTGCACTACACCGCGCCCTACCTGCAGGTGGGGACCTTGCATTTCCGCTACCGGCTGGACGGCTACGACAAGGATTGGCAGCACGCGGGCGTGCGCCGCGAGGCGTTCTACACCCACCTGCCGGCGGGCAACTACCGCTTTCGCGTCGCCGCCACGCTGCCGGGTGCCGCCGGCTACGGGCCCGAGGCCGCGATTGCCGTCGAAGTCACCCCGTACTGGTACGAAAACCTGCTGGTGCGGCTCGCCGCCGCGGCCGCGCTGGTCGTGCTGCTGTTCGTGCTGACGCGCTGGAGCATGCGCCGGCAGCGCCGCCGCAACGCGTGGCTGGAGGAACAGGTCGAACGCCGTACCGGCGAGTTGTCGCGCGCGCTGGAGCGCCTGCGCGTCACCAATCTCGCGCTGGCCGAGGAGAGCCATACCGACACGCTGACCGCGCTGCACAACCGGCGCTACCTGCTGGCGCAACTGCCCGCGCTGCTGGCCGAAGGCAGCAGCGTCGGCGTGATACAGATCGACATCGACCACTTCAAGCACATCAACGACGCCCGCGGCCATGCAGTGGGCGATGCGGTGCTGCGCGAGCTGGGCGGCAGGCTCGCCGAGTTGCGCCGCGACAGCGACATCACCGTGCGCTGGGGCGGCGAGGAGTTCCTGCTGTTGCTGCGCGACGTCGACCAGGCCGACGTGCTGCGCATCGCCCAGCGCCTGCGCCACGACATTGCCGCCAAGGCATTCGCGGATGGTCGCGGCGGCGTGCTGCGGCTGACCTGCTCGATCGGTTTCAGCATGCATCCGCTGGCCGCCCACAGCGACGCGGCAACCTTCGATGCGGCGGTGGAGCTGGCCGACCTGGCGCTGTATCGCGCCAAGTACCTCGGCCGCGACCAGTGCGTCGGCCTGCTGGCCGCCGCGCCGTTGCCGGCGGCAATCCTGCGCGATCCGCTGGCACCGCAACTGGACGCGCTGCTGGCCGCCGGCCAGCTGAAATGGGTGCGTCCGACGAACTGAGCGGGCGCCTTCGATCATTGCGCCGGCGCTTCGGGCGAAGCCCTGCCCGCCGCGCTCGAGCACCCCGCGCCGTCATTCCCGCGAAAGCGGGAATCCGCCGGTATTTCCGCCACGCAACCCGCCCCGGGTCGCCTCGATGCGCTCGCGCACCAGCGCGGCCACGCGTGCGGTTTCGCGCAGCGGGCGTTGCGCGGCGGTGCCCGGAGCGTCGAGGTCGTGCAGCAGGCCGGCGTCGCGCAGGGTCTGGTGGAAGCGCGCGATCTTCGGCGGCAGCGGTGCGCGGATGAAGGTGAGCACCGGGCAGCCGACGGCGCAGGCTTCGGACAACATGTTCACCGAATCGGGCGTGACCACCAGCCGGTCGGCCCAGCCGAGCACGCCGGGGTAGGGGTTGCGGCCGTCGTCGCGGCCAGCCCAGAGCAGGCCCGGCACCTCGGCCAGCAACGGCCGCAGCGATTCGATCAGTGCCGTCGGCGTGCGCCGCGAGCCGAGCACCAGCAGGCTACCGCCTTCGGCGCGCTGGCGCGCCAGCAGCTGCCGGATCAGCGCGCTGGCGTAGTCGGCGTCCAGTGCAATGCCGCGGCGCGGCCCGCCCAGCAGCACGCCCACGCGGGGCCGCGGCAAGGCCTCGAACTGCGGGCAGGCGTCGCGACCATCGGCCAGCCATTCGTCGTCGACGGTGTTGAGCGAGCCCAGCGTGGTCAGCACATTGGCGCCGTGCAGCTCATCGTGGCGCGGCACCACCACGGTGTCCCACAGCGTCGGCTCGATGCGCGGGTCGAGGATCTGCACGGTGTGGCAACGGCCCTCGCCGAGCGGCCGCAGCATACGGGTGAACAACGCGGCCGCGCGGCCACAGCCGATTGCGACTGCCGGCCAGGGCGGCGCAAACCACGCCCGCTGGCTGGCCGGCAGGGCGAGGCGTCCGCCCGCGATCAGGCGCGGCGCCAGCCATGACCATGGCGCGCGCGGCTCCAGCAGCAAATGGCGGCGCGGCAGTTGCAGATGCTCGGCCAGCGCCAGCGCCTGGCGCTGGTTGCCGGCGGCCGAATCGGTGATCACCCAGCACTCGCCGTGCAGCGTCAGCATGGCCGGGTTCGCCGCAGGATTGTTTCCCGAATCAACACGATGCGTTTCTCCGCCGGGCGTCGACCGCCGGCGCCCGGTCTGTACACTGGAATTTCTGGCCAGCGTGCCGGTGCGGCTCTCGCAAAGGATACCGTGCGACAGCCCGAAACAGCCTTTCGTCCTTGCCCCATGGAGTCTTCGCATGTCCCCACTGAAATATCTCTTTCTCGCCGGTCTGCTGGGTGCGGCGGTTTCCGCACAGGCGGCGCCGGTGACCTACCAGCTCGACCCCAACCACACGATGGTGCTGTTCAGCTGGAACCACTTCGGCTACTCCAACCCCACCGCCGACCTCGGTCTGGGCGAGGGCACGATCGTGTTCGACGAGCAGCATCCGGCGCAGTCCAGCGTCGAAGTGACCCTGCCGCTGGCGCGGCTGGATACCCACGTGGCGGCGCTGGACGAGCATCTTAAAAAGGCCGATTTCTTCGATGCGGCCAAGTATCCGGTGGTGACCTTCAAGAGCAGCAAGGTCGAGCCGCTGGGCGACAACAAGTTCAGGGTCACCGGTGCCCTCACCGTGCATGGCGTGACCCGGCCGGTGGTGCTCGACGCCACGCTGAACCGGGTGGGCCCGCATCCGATGGGCAAGGCGCAGTCGATCGGTTTCGACGCCACCGCCACGCTGAAGCGCTCGGAGTTCGGCGTGGGCGCCTACGTGCCCAACGTCAGCGACGAGGTGCACGTGCGCATCACCACCGAAGGTTCGGTGCCGAAGGAAGTCGCGGCGAAGTAATCGTCGCGCAGGTCTGGCGCACTCGCACAAAAAAACCGCGCCGTCATCGGCGCGGTTTTTTTGTGCCGGCGACCGCTGGTTATTCGGATTTCACGCCGCTGTCCTTCATCGACTCCAGCTTGCCCAGGTCGACGCTGCCCACCGCCGCCTTCAGCTCGTCGATGCTGTCGGCGTTGCCGTTCGCCTTGACCGTGAAGCGCTTGCCGACGATCACGCTGTACTCGCCGGACTTGGACTGGTGGTCCCACTCCTCGTGGATGAGGTTGCCATTGTCGCTGTAGGTCTTCTCGTAGCCGGTTTCGGTTTCCTTCTCCTCCTCCGGCGCCATCGCGCTGGCCATCGCGATGAAGCCCTTGGCGCCGCCGGTGTCGGTGACTTCCAGCGTGATGTGCTGGTTGTTGTCGCCGCTGTATTCCGCGCTGGCCTCCGACACCTGCATGCCCATCGCGCCGTTGCGCTCGGCCGAGATGCCGGTGCGCTTGAGATTGCCCACGGCAGCGGGCAGGAACGCCTTGATCTGGTCGGGCGCCAGCGCCTCCACCGGGCCGTTGGTGCCGGACATCGCGCCCATCATCTTGCCCATCGCGGCCGACTGCGCTGCGCTGTCGCCGGATTTCTGCGCCGCTTCCAGCTCCTTGCCGGCCTGTTCGGCGCGCTGGCCCATCGCCGCGAGCTTGCCCAGCGCGCTGTTGCCGTCGACGGTGACGGTCTCGCCGTTGCTGCTGGTGACGTGCATGCCGCTCATCGCCGCGCCGCCCAGCGCGCCGACGAAGATCAGGCCCAGGATCAGGCTAACGATCCAGCCCAGCACGATCGCGATGATCACGCTCACCGCGGTGTAGCCGCCGGCCTTTTCCGGCGGGCACTGCATGGTGTGGGGCAGGCCCAGATACAGCAGGTAGATGCTGTAGACACCGCCGGCCAGCACGATCAGCAGGCCCAGCCACGGCACGATCACGCCGATGCCGGCGATCCACCAGGCGGTCCACGCGTAGGCCACCGTCTTCAGTGCCTGGATCAGGTTCGGCTTGGCGCCGAAGGTGCCGGCCAGCGCGTTGATGATCAGCGCCATCACGTAGACCAGTACCAGCGACAGGATGTAGCCCAGGATCATCCGGCCGATGCCCGCGCCGATGCCGGCGCGCACGGTGACGCCGAGGAAGCTGGTGCCGATCAGGCTGCCCTTGATGAACTGCGCGATCACCGGCAGGGCGGCGATGATGGCGATGTAGCCGAGGTACAGGTTGTTGACCGTGGCCGGTTCGGCGGCGGCAACGGGCCACTCGGTCTTGGGTGTGGTCAGGATGTTCTTTGCGCGCGCGATGAGCTTTGCGGAATCCATGGTCTGCTCCCGATCAGATGCCCGAATCCGGCGCGGGGCGCCGGGACGTCGTTGATTTCCCCTTTGGTGCGTCGCACCGCTTGCTGCCGTCGCGCGGCGGAAACCCCTTCCGGCCGCGCCGTGGCGGATGAGCGCCCCGGCAGCAAACGCCAGCCTGCTACCATTTGCAGCCTGCTGTCCAGTCCGGAGTCCGCTGATGTCATCCCCCGCTGTCGCGACCGTGCCCCTGGTGCCGGCAAATGCCGAAAATCGTTACGAAGTGACGCGGCAGGACCTGCCGCTGTCGTGTCCGATGCCGGGCATGGTGCTGTGGAATTCCCATCCGAAGGTCTACCTGCCGATCGTCGATGACGGCGGCGAGTCAACCTGCGCCTACTGTGGCGCGCATTACGTGCTGCGCGACTGACCAGCGGACCCGGTCGGCGGCCGGCCATGGCATTTTTTTTGCTTGTTTTTTGCCATGAAAGCCGCCAGCCCCGAGCTCATGTCCAGCATTGTCGTGCCCGCCAAGCTGCTGACCGTGGTCCAGCTGATCCCCGCGCTGCATTCCGGCGGTGCGGAGCGTTCGGCGCTGGAGATCGCGCGCGCGCTGGTGCAGGCAGGCCATCGCTCGGTGGTGATTTCCGCCGGTGGGCGGTTGGTCGAGCAGTTGCAGGCCGAGGGCAGCGAGCACATCACGCTCGACCTGGGGCGCAAGTCGCTCGCCACCCTGGGCCGCATCGGCCCGCTGCGACGCCTGCTGCGTGAGCTGAAGCCGGACATCGTGCACGCGCGTTCGCGCTTGCCGGCGTGGGTGGGCTGGTGGGCGCTGCGCGGTATTTCCCCGCGACCGCACTTCATCACCACCGTGCATGGCTTCAATTCGCCGGGCCGCTACAGCTCGATCCTGCTGCGCGCCGAGCGCGTGATCGTGGTGTCGCAGACCTTGCGTGACTATGTGCTCAGCCACTATCGCTGGCTGGAGCCGGGCCGGGTGCGGGTGATCCCGCGCGGCATCGACCAGGATGCGTTTCCCTACGGGCACCGGCCGGACGATGCATGGCAGAAGGCGTTCTTCGCGGAGTTCCCTGCGCTCGCCGGTGCGCCGTTGCTGACCATGCCCGCGCGCGGCACGCGGTTGAAGGGCCACCACGACGCGATCGAATTGCTGGCCGACCTCAAGCGTCGCGGCATCGAGGCGCGCTTGCTGCTGCTGGGCGTGGTCGAGCCCGGCCGCGAGGCCTACGTGGCCGAGCTGCAGGAGCTGATCCGCTTGCGCGGGGTGACCTCGCAGGTGGTGCTGTCGCCGCCGCGCGATGACATCCGCGACATCTACGCGCTGTCGGCGCTGGTGCTGCAGTTGTCGAACAAGCCCGAGACCTTCGG
This sequence comes from Rhodanobacter sp. UC4438_H5, assembly GCF_052978405.1. Taxonomy (NCBI): domain Bacteria; kingdom Pseudomonadati; phylum Pseudomonadota; class Gammaproteobacteria; order Lysobacterales; family Rhodanobacteraceae; genus Rhodanobacter; species Rhodanobacter sp. UC4438_H5. The sequence continues at coordinate 2,503,792 of NZ_CM129672.1, read as the reverse complement.
GCGCACGGTGATCGAGGCGCTGTCGCTGTGCCGGCCGGTGCTCGGCTACGCCCATGGCGGCGTCGGCGAATTGCTGGCCGAGCTGTACCCTGCCGGCCGCGTGCCGCTGGGCGATCGCGAGCGGCTGGTCGAACGCGCGGCCGAATTGCTGCGGGTGGCGCCTCCGATCTCGCCGCTGCAGAGCTACCGGCTCAGCGACATGCAGCAATCCACGCTGGCGTTGTACGACGAAGTGAGCCAGCCGCAGGGCTGACGCGCCAGGCGTCGCGGCGCGCCTACAATGCGGGCTGGTTCCCGCCTGGCCCACCCATGACGACCTTCGGCAGTTCACTCAAGGCCGCGCTGCGTTCCCCCTTGCTGCCGTTCTGGCTGGTGATTGCGTTGCTGCCGTTCGGTCGCAGTTCGGAGCTGGGCACGCTGCTGTGCCTGCTCGGCGTGATCATGCTGTTTGCACGCGACCCGGCCGCACTGCGCCAGCACCCCGGCGCGCAGCTGCTGCTGTGGCTGCTGGGAGCGTATGTGGCGGCGGCGTTGTTTTCCGCGCTGGACGCGATTCGTCCCGGCAAGAGCTGGAGCACGGTGGCCGCCACGCTGCGTTACGTTCCGCTGGGCCTGTACGCGTGCTTCGCGATCCGTCGCGAGGCCAAACTGCACGCTTTGTACAAGGCGGTCGCCGCGGTGCTGGCGCTGTGGTGTGCGGATGCGTGGGTGCAGGCGTTCACCGGCTGGAGTCTGGGCGGCCATCCCGAGGCCTTTCGGGTCTCGGGCATTTTCGGCGCCGACAACCTGAAACTGGGCCCGAGCCTGGCGGTGCTCTCGCCGTTCGCATTGTGGGCAGCGCGGCAGCGCTGGGGGCGGCCGGGGTTGGTGCTGGCCGCAGTGCTGGTGCTCGGCCCGGTGCTGCTGGCCGGCTCGCGTTCGGCGTGGCTGTGCTACGTGCTGGTGCTGGCGGGTTTCGCCTGGCAGGAGGCGCGCACGCTGTGGCGCTTCTCGTTGTGGTGCGGGGCGGCGGCGCTGCTGCTGGCACTGGCTGGCGTGGTGGCATGGAATACCTCGGCGCGCTTCCATGACCGGATGGCGCGCAGCCTGCTGGTGTTGCAGGGTACCGATCAGTCGGTGGACACGGCGCTCAGCGGCCGGCTCGATATCTGGCAGGTCGGCGTGGCGATGACCGCGGCGCATCCGGTCAACGGCGTGGGCGTGCGCGGATTCCGCTACGCCTATCCGCAGTTCGCGCCGGCCGACGACCACTTCGTGGTGTCGGCCGAAGCGTGCGGCGTCGGCGAAGGCGCCTGCCATCCGCACCAGCTGCTGCTGGAGATCCTCACCAATACCGGCCTGCTCGGGCTGGCGCTGTGGCTGGCCGCGGCGGGTCTGGCGTGGCGGGCATGGCGGCGGGTGGGCGCGGCGGCGCGCGCACGCGCGTTCCCCGCCAGCCTGGCGCTGGGCGTGATGCTGTTTCCGCTGAACTCGCACCTGGCGTTCTACTCGGCCTGGTGGGGGCTGCTGTTCGCCTGGCTGCTCGGGCTGTGGTGCGCCAGTTTGTTCGTTGCCGGCATCTCTGCCGGCAACGAAGAGCCCGGCATCCGTGCCGGACTCCTAAACGCAGAACCCCCTCAGGGAACGCCCGATGGGGCGTGAGCCGCTGTCGGTGGTGGTGACCACGTTCAACAGCGCCGACACGCTCGACGCCTGCCTGCGCGGGGTGAGCTGGGCCGACGAGATCGTGGTGCTGGACTCGGGCTCGAGCGATGCCACCACGGCGATCGCCGCGCACTACGGCGCGCGCATCCACGCGCAGCCGTTCGCCGGCTACAGCGCCCAGAAGCAGGCGGCGATCGACCTCGCCAGCCATCGCTGGGTGCTCCTGCTGGACTCGGATGAATCGCTGGATGCGGATGCCGCCGCATGCCTGCAGCAGGCGCTGTGCGAGCCGGCCCATGCGGGTTACCAGTTGTGGCGGCGCGAGTGGCAGTTCTGGCGCTGGCAGTCGCGGCGCGGCCGGCTCAACCACTACGTGCGCCTGTTCGACCGGCAGCGTGCGCGCATGAGCGGCCACGAGGTGCACGAGGAAGTGCAGGTGGACGGCCCGGTGGGCGTGCTCGACGCGGTCATCGATCACCATGGCGAGCCCGACATCGCCGGCCGCGTGGTCAAGGCGAACCGCTACTCCAGCCTGCAACAGGCCGATCTGGCCGGGCGACGGGTGAGCTGGCTGCGCTTGCGCATGGTGGCGTATCCGACGGTGGCGTTTCTTCGTTATTACGTGCTGCGTGGACACTGGCGCTCCGGCTGGGCCGGCTTCATCGCCGCGCGCATCCACGCGTTCTACGCGTTCCTGAAGTACGCCAAGCTGTACGAGCAACGGCGGCCGCGGGACTGATCCGGCCAGCTCGATCGCCGCTCGGGACGCAGGCATGCGGCTGTACCTGGTCGAGCGCCGCCGGGCATCCGGCTGCCGAACGGATCAGTAGATGGCGGCGGCGCCCGGAGGGCGGGTCTTGAAGCGCTTGTGCACCCACAGGTACTGCTCCGGCGCCTCGCGCACCATCTGCTCGATGCAGGCGTTGACGCGGGCGGTGTCCTCCAGCACGTCCGCGCCGGGGAAATCCTCCAGCGGCGCACCCAGGCGCAGGACGTAACCCGACCCGTCGGGCAGGCGGCGGTGGAAGAACGGGATGACCACCGCGCCGGACAGCCGCGCCAGGTGGTGGGTGGCGGTGATGGTCGCCGCCGGCACGCCGAAGAACGGCACGAACACGGTGTCCTTGCTGCGCATGTCCTGGTCCGGCGCGTACCACAGCGTGCCGCCGGCGCGCAGGTACTTCACCGTGCCGCGGATGTCGTCCTTGTCGAACATCGCCGCGGCGTAGCGCAGCCGCGCGCGCAGCACCACCCATTCGAACACGGTCGAATCCATGCGCCGGTACATGCCGGCAATGCGGATGCGCTGCGACACCAGCCGCGCGCACAGCTCCAGGTGCGAGAAGTGGCCGCCGACCAGCAGCACGCCCTTGCCGCGCGCGCGCGCCGCCTCCAGGTGTTCCAGCCCCTCGATGGCGGTCGGCAGCGCGGCCATGCGCCGGTCGCTGCCCAGCCAGCCGAGCGCGAACTCCACCATCATCATGCCGATGTCGCGCAGGTTGGCGTCGACCAGTGTCGCGCGCTGCGCGGGATCGAGCGCGGGGAAACACAGCGCGATGTTGGCGGCCGCGATGCGCCGTCGCGCCGACGGAATGCGCGCCACCAGCGCGCCGAGTCGGCGCCCCAGCCACGGCAATGTCGCCTGTGGCAGATGCGCGATCAGCCACACCGCCGCCACCCCCAGCCATGCCGGCCAGTGGCGGGGAGCGAGCAGCGATCGGGTGAATTCGGGGCGGGGCATGCCGGGCATCGTCGGCATTGTACCGGGCCATCCGCGCGCGAACCTGCTTCAGGCGCTGTCGCTATACTCGCGCGTTGATTGCAAGGATCGGCCGTTGCGCTTCCTGTACACCCTCGCGATGTTCCTGGTCACGCCGGTGCTGGTGCTGCGCCTGCTGGTGCGGGGCTTGCGCTCGCCGCCGCACCACCACCGGCGCTGGCTGGAGCGCTTCGGCTCGTTCGACGCGCCCGGCTTCAGCGGCAGCCTGTGGATTCACGCGGTATCGGTGGGCGAGGTCAACGCCGCCGAGCCGCTGGTCAAGGCACTGCAGCGCAGCTACGCCCACGCGCCGCTGGTGGTCAGCACGGTCACCCCCACCGGCGCCGCGCGCGTGCAGCAGCTGTTCGGCGACAGCGTGTTCCACGTGTACTTGCCCTACGACCTGCCGTTCGCGGTGCGCCGCTTCATGAAGCGCGTGCGGCCGCGTCTGGCGGTGATCGTGGAAACCGAGATCTGGCCCAACCTCTACTTCGCCTGCCGCCGCCGCGGCATCCCGCTGATGATCGTCAATGCACGATTGTCCGAGCGCTCGATGCGCGGCTACAAGCCGCTGCGTCCGCTGATCGCCTCGGCGCTGCGCTGCGTGAGCGTGATCGCCGCACAGTCGCGCACCGATGCTGCGCGCTATCGCCTCCTGGGCGCCGATCCGCAGTCGGTGCTGGTCAGCGGCAACATGAAGTTCGACGTGCCGATCCCGGACGGCGCGGTGGCGGCCGGCGCCGCGATGCGCGCGCACTGGGGGCCCCGGCGGCCGGTGTGGATGGCGGCCAGCACGCACGACGGCGAGGAACTGGCGGTGCTGGAGGCGCATCTGAAAGTGCTGCAGCGCCTGCCCGATGCGCTGCTGCTGCTGGCGCCGCGCCACCCCGAGCGTTTCCGGCTGGTGGAGCACACCGTGCGCAGCCTCGGTTTCACGGTCGCCACGCGCAGCCTGGAAGGCGTGCCGGCGACCGCGCATCAGGTCTTCGTGATCGACGCCATGGGGCAATTGATCCCGTTCTTCGCGGCTTCGGACCTGGCCTTCATCGGTGGCAGCCTGGTGCCGGTCGGCGGCCACAACGTGCTGGAGCCGGCGGCGCTCTCGGTGCCGGTGCTGGTGGGGCCGCACACCTTCAATTCGGAAGAGATCATCCGCAGCCTGATCGAGGACGGCGGCGCCGAGCGCGTGGCTGCCGCCGAGCAACTCGGCCCGCACGTGCTGCGGCTGCTGCTCGACGCGCCGCGCCGCGGACAGATGGGCGAGGCGGCGCGACAGGTATTCGAGCGCGAGCGCGGGGCAGTGCGGCGCGTCATGCAGCTGGTCGACGCGCTGCTGCAGGAGTAGGCGGTCAGCGCCTCACTGCAGCAGAGCGTTGATGCCCTGGATGTCCTTGAAGTCGGCCGTGCCGGCGGCCTGCTGCAACAGCAGCTTGTTCAGGATGAACTGGTGGCGCGCCTGCGAATAGGCGCTTTCGGACTGGGTCAGGGTCTGGATCGCCAGCAGCACGTCGGTGAAGGTCTGCGTGCCGACCTCGAAGCCCGCACGGGTGGCTTCCAGCGCCTTCTGGCCGGACTCCACCGAGGCCTTGCCCGACTCCACCTGCGAAATGCCGGCGAGCACCGAGCGGTAGTAGTTGAGCGTGTTCTGGATCACCTGGCGGCGCTGCAGTTCCAGTGCGTCGTTGGCGGCATCGCGCTGGTAGATCGACTGGCGCACGCGCGACTGGGTGTAACCGCCGGAAAAGATCGGCACGTTCAAGGTCAGCCCGATGGTGGTCGAGGCCGGCCGCTCCGAACCGATGCGCGCGGGGTCCTGGTACCAACTGCTGCTCTTGCCGTAGTTCACGCTGGCGCTGATCGTGGGCAGGTGGCCCGAGCGTGCCGCGGTGATGTTGTGCTCGGCGGTCCGCACGTTGTCATGCTGCGCCTGCAAGGTCGGGTTGTTCTCCAGCGCCTGCTTCACCCAGGCCTGCGGATCGCTCGGCGCGGGCGCGTCCATCGGCAGGTCGTCGCGCAGCTTCTTGAGTTCGCCCACCGGCTTGCCGGTGATGACGCGCAAGGCTTCGCGGTCGTTGTCGAGCGTGTTCTGCGCCGCGATGGTCTGGGTCTTGGCGTTCTCGTAATAGGCCTTGGCCTGGTACACGTTGGTGATCGCCGACAGACCCACCTTGTACTGCTGGTCGGCCTGGTCGTACTGGCGCTTGAACGCGTCCTCGTTGGCCTTGGCGAAGGTCAGCTGATCCTCGTCGTTGAGCACGGTGAAGTACGCCGCGGTGACGCGCACCAGCAGGTCCTGCGCTGCGGCCTGGTAGGTCGCGTCCTGCGCATCCTTGGCGGAGTGCGCGGCCTTGAGGTTGGCGTACTTGCTGAAGTCGAAAACGGTCTGGGTCAGCGTGGCATTGAGGCTGCGCGTGCGCAGGTGGCCGCCGTCGGAGGCGGTGCCGTTGGACGCCAGCGGGCCGGTACAGGTGTAGTTGCCGCTGCCGGCGGCGATGCCGCTGCACAGGAAGCTGTTGGCGCCGGTACCGAAGTCCAGGCTGTTGCTGCCCTGGCCGCCGTTGGCCTGTTGCAGGGTGAGCGAACCGTCGATCTGCGGCAGCAGCCCGGCACGCGCCTGCGGCACGCCTTCGCCGGTGGCCAGCCGCGTCGCGTCGGCCTGGGCCAGTACCGGGTCATTGGCGCGCGCGTCGCGATAGGCATCGAGCAGATCCTCGCCATGGCTGGGCAGCGAGACGGCGGCCAGCGCCAGGGCCAGGGTGAGCAGCTTCAATTGCATGGAATGCCTCGTGTCGATCGGGGACGTCGGGGAGGGGGTCTACAGAACGAATCGCGGCGCCGGCTCGGCATGCACCAGATACGGCAGGTCGGTCTCGAACAGGCCTTGCGCGCGCAGTTCGCCGGTCGCTTCGAGAACCAGCAGGTTGGCGCGCTGCACCGGCGACTGTCCGCTCACCACGAACGCGCGGCCACCGGGCTTGAGCCACGCGCGCCAGCGCGACGGAACTTCCGCCACGGCGCCGGTGACCACCAGCACGTCGAACAAGCCATCCGGCTGCCACGCGCGCACCGCCTCGCCGGTGACCAGGCTGGCATTGCCGATGCCGGCGTGACGCAGCCGCTCGCTCGCGGCGGCGGTGAAATCGGCATGGATGTCCACGCTGACCAGTTGTGCCGACAGGGTGGCGAGGCACGCGCTGAGATAGCCCGAGCCGGTGCCGATTTCCAGCACGCGGTCGGTGGCCTGCACGTCCAGCGCCTGCAACACGCGGCCCTCGACCACCGGCTTCATCATCACCTCGCCATGGCCCAGCGGCAGGCACAGATCGGCGAAGGCCAGCTGCCGGTGTTCGGCGGCGACGAAATCCTCGCGGCGCACGCGGCTGATGACGTCGAGCACGCGGCCGTCGAGTACCTCCCACGGACGCACCTGGTTCTCCACCATGTTCGTGCGTGCCTGTTCGAAATTCATCGCCATCTGTGCATGCCTGCGCTGTCCCGGAAGAACCCGGAAGGATAAGCTCTGCCACCTGCCGCGACAATGGCGGCGCCGCTTGGCACCTAGCCTGACGGCTGCGCCACGGTGCACGAAGTGCCGGAAGTCATCGGCGCTGCGTGACGTCCGTCACCCCGCCGTGCGCATCGGATCGACCGCCGCCCATGGCCGGATTGCCGCCGCGTGGCAAATAAATAAACCGAAGCGTATACTAAAGGCTGATCATTTGTATTTGAAGGTGGAGGACATGAGTACCAGCGCGCCCATCAGAGCCCAGGGACCCGGTCGCCCGAAGGACATGGAGAAGCGTGCGGCCATCCTGGCAGCGGCCAAGGCGTTGTTCATCAGCAACGCTTTCAGTGGCACCAGCATGGATGCCATCGCCGCCGACGCCGGCGTGTCCAAACTCACCGTCTACAGCCATTTCGGCGACAAGGACAACCTGTTCCGCGAAGTCATCCGCTCGCGCATCCAGGACCTGCTGCCGGAGGAAACCTACCGCTTCGACCCGCAGGCGGACATCCGCGAGACCTTGCTGCGGGTGGCGCTGACCCATGCCCACCTGGACTGCAACGCCGAAACCGTGGGCACCTTCCGCGCCATCCTCAGCGACTGCCGCCAGGGCAACCCGCGCTACGGCAAGCTGATCTGGGAAGAAGGCGCCACGCGCACCCATGGCCTGATGGAACGCCTGCTGCAGCAGGCGGTTGACGCCGGCAAGCTCGACATCGACGACGTGCGCCGGGCCAGCATGCAGTTCCTCACCCTGATCAAGGGCAACCTGATGATGCGGCAGATGTTCGGCTGCACGAATTGCCCGGAAAGCTACCTGCAGGAAATCGAGACGACCGCGCGCGCGGGCGTGGACACCTTCCTGCGCGCCTTCCTGCCGCGCTGACCACGCCAAGTTCTTCACCCGGCTTTCTCGGGCCGGTGCCCATGCTCTGCCGATATCCGTGCGCCGGAAAGCTCATCGCAGCCGGCGCCACCCGTCCGCAGGAGCAAGCCATGGCCAAGACCAAGCCGTTCGTCAGCGACATCGAGAACATCCGCAAACGCGCCCGCCAGGACATCGACAAGGGCGCGATGACCGCCGGCTACAAGGCCGACCGCGCCACCGTGGTGACCCTGCTCAATCACGCCCTGGCCACCGAGATCGTCTGCGTGCTGCGCTACAAGTACCACTACTACATGGCCTCGGGCATCCACTCGCAGGCGATCAAGGAAGAGTTCCTGCAGCACGCCAACGAGGAACAGGGACACGCCGACCTGCTCGCCGAGCGCATCACCCAGCTCGACGGCAAACCGAACCTGTCGCCCGAGGGCCTGCTCACGCGCAGCCACTCCGACTACGTCGAAGGCGAGGACATCGTCGACATGATCAAGGAGGACCTGGTCGCCGAGCGCATCGCCATCGACAGCTACCGCGAGATGATCGACTACGTGGGCACCGCCGACCCCACCACCCGCCGTGTGCTGGAAAGCATCCTGGCGATGGAGGAAGAGCACGCCGAGGACATGAACACCTTGCTGGAGCAGCTCGGCAAGAAGGGCGAGCCTGCCAAGCCGGCACCCTCGACCAGGGCCAGCGGCGGGAAAGCGGTGGCCCGCAAGCGCCGCTGATGGCACCGTCGATCGGCCGCCCTACCAGCCGGCCAGCACCAGCTTGCCGATGCTGCTGCCCGATTCCAGCCGGCGATGTGCCTCGCGCAGATTCGCCGCGTTGATCGGGTTCAGCGTCTCGCGCCGGATGCCCCTCAACTCGCCGGCATCCACCCGCTCTGCCACGCGGGCGAGAATGCGCCCCTGCTCGGCCATGTCCGCCGTGTGGAAGCGCGCGCGGGCGAACATGAACTCCCAGTGGATGCCGATGCATTTGGCCTTGTACGGATCGCCGATGCGCAGCGCGCCATGCGGTTCCACGATCAGGCCGACGTGGCCTTGCGGCGCCAGCAGCGCGCCGAGTTCGTCCCAGTAGGCATCCGTGTCGGCGAGATTGAGTGCGGCGTCGACGGTCGCGAAACCCAGCGCGGCGAGTTGTGGCGCCAGCGGCTGTCGATGGTTCACCACGTGCTGCGCGCCCATCGCGCGGCACCAGTCGGTACTGTCGGCACGCGAGGCGGTAGCGATCACGGTGAACCCCGCGCGCCGCGCCAGCTGGATCGCGATCGAGCCGACGCCGCCGGCGCCGCCAATGACCAGCAACGACTGGCCCTCGCCGCCGTGCTCGCTGTCGAACGGCATGCGCTGGAACAGCAACTCCCACGCGGTGATCGCCACCAGCGGCAGCGCCGCGGCGTCGGCGAAATCCAGGCTGCGCGGCATCGCCGCGGCCAACTGCGCGTCCACCAACTGGAACTGCGCATTGCTGCCCGGCCGGGTGACGTCGCCCGCGTAATACACGCGATCGCCCGGCTTGAAACCTGCCACCGCGCTGCCAACGGCTTCCACCGTGCCGGCGGCGTCGTAGCCCAGCACTTTCGGTTGTGCTTCCACGTGTGGCTTCGGTGCGCGCAGCTTGGTATCGACCGGATTCACCGACACGGCCTCGACGCGCACCAGCAGGTCGCGCCCGCCCGGCGCGGGTGTGGGCAGTTCCACGTCGAACAGCGATTGCGGATCGTCGATCGGCAGGTAGCGGGTGAGGGCGACGGCTTTCATGTGGATGTCTCCGGGGCGGCGGGTAAACATCGGTGAGCGAACGCGCTGCGCGATGCGCCGTCGGGCGATGGCAAGCATACGGCGATGGCACGGCCTCGCGGCAAAGCCTGTGCGGCGGAACCTCGCCGCCGCGAGCGAGATGCGCCCGACAGCGCCGGGGTGGTCGCGTTGTAAGCTGCGGACTTCGCTCGCCACCTCCGCAGGAGCCGTCCGATGTTGACCCCTGACACTTCCCCCGCGCCGCGCCGCGGCCTGCGCCGGGCGATCCTGGCCGTGGTCGCCGTGCTGGTGCTGCTGATCGCGGCGTCGATGTGGTGGTGGGATACCGAGCCGGCGCTGTTCGATCCGGTGGCGGCCACCCAGGCCCGGATGCAGGAATTGAAGCGGCCGGTGAGTACCGGCGCCACCACCACGGTCACCCTGATCGCCTCGGTGCGCACCCTGCTCGACAAGCGCGGCGGCTACCTCAGCAACGACAAGCTGCCGCCGGGCGTGCTGCTGGACAACCTGCCGAACTGGGAATTCGGCTCGCTGACCGCTTCGCGCGACCTGGTGCGTGCGCTGCGCAACGACTTCAGTCGCTCGCAGACGCAGTCGACCGAGGACAAGGACCTGGCCGGGGCCGACCCGCTGCTCAACAGCCCGAACGACCGCTGGCTGCTGCCCAGCTCGGAGAGTCAGTACCGCAAGGCGATCAAGTATCTGGACGGCTATCTGGTCCGGCTGGGCGATACCGACGACAGCAATGCGCACTTCTACGCGCGCGCCGACAACCTGGCCGATTACCTGCAGCTGGTGTCGTCGCGGCTGGGCTCGTTGTCGCAGCGGCTGTCCGCCAGCGTGGGCCAGATCCGCATCGGCGACGTGGACGCCTCCGATCCGGTCAGCGCATCCACCGTGGCCGCGCCCGGCGGCGGCCGGCTGGTCAAGACCCCGTGGACGCAGATCGACGACAACTTCTACGAAGCACGCGGCTACACCTGGACGCTGCTGGAACAGCTCAAGGCGATCCAGCGCGATTTCGGCCCGATCCTGCGCTCCAAGCACGCCGACGTGAGCCTGGAACAGGTGATCCGCGAGCTGGAGGAGGCGCAGCGCCCGCTGCACAGTCCGATGGTGCTGAACGGTTCGCCGTTCGGTTTCTTCGCCAACCATTCTCTGGTGATGGCGAACTACGTGTCGCGCGCCAATGCGGCGCTGATCGACCTGCGCGAGTTGCTCAAGCGCGGCTGATGCGGCCCCAACGCAAGAGCCCCGCACGGGCGGGGCTCTTGCGTTGCATCGCCTTCGGGCTCAGGCCTTGGAGCCGTGCTCGGCCTTGTAGCGGGCGATGCCGGCCAGGATTTCGGCCTTGGCCTCTTCGGCACCGACCCAGCCCTCGACCTTGACCCACTTGCCCTGCTCCAGATCCTTGTAATGTTCGAAGAAGTGGCCGATGCGCTGCAGCCAGTGCGGCGAGACGCCCTTCATGTCGTTGATGTGGGCGTAGCCCGGGAACACCTTGGGCGAGGGAATCACCACCAGCTTCTCGTCGGCGCCGGCCTCGTCGGTCATCTGCAGCATGCCGACCGGGTGGCAGCGGATCACCGAGCCCACGGCCAGTGACAACGGCAGGATCACCACCGCGTCCAGCGGGTCGCCGTCGCCGCCCAGGGTGCCCGGCACGTAGCCGTAGTTGCACGGGTAGCGCATCGGCGTGGACAGGATGCGGTCGACGAAGATCGCGCCCGATTCCTTGTCCACCTCGTACTTGACCGGCTCGGCGTCCTTGGGGATCTCGATGATGACGTTGATTTCGTTTGGCACGTCGCGACCGGCGGGGACAAGATGCAGACCCATGGGAATCCTCAAGCGGGGGAAAAACAGTCCGCTAGGATACGCCAAACGCTGCTGCATCGCAGCACCGCTTGTCAGCCGCGACCGCCCTGGCGGTAGGGCCGCTCGCGCAGCCACTTGGTGGCGATCCATTTTTCACCGCAGATCACCGGCAGGCCGGCGTGCAGCGAGCGGGGGTCGCCGCCTTCGTAGGCGAAATAGACGGCCGAACCGCGGCGCGCGGTGACGGTCAGGCCCAGCTCGGGGAAGGCGGTGCCGCCGCCCAGTTCGGGCGTGTTGAGGTACATCACCACGCTGGCGATGCGCTGGCCACCGGAACGGGTGATGGCGTCGTAGCCGGGCAAGGCGGGGTCGAACCAGTCGAAATGCGGCTCGTACTCCTGGCCCGGGCGGTAATGCAGGATCTGCAGCCCTTCGCCGTGGTTGACCGGCAGGCCGAGCAGGCCGGCCAGGCGCTGCTCGATGCGCGCGATCAGCGGCCGTTCGCCGATAGAAAAGAACATGCCTTCGCTGGTGCGGCGCTGGTCCACCTGCTGTTTGCCGTCGTCGTCGACGGTCAGCGCGCGCGCCAGCCGCGGCCGCGCCAGCTCGATCAGTTCGGCGCATTCGGCGTCGTCCAGGATGTTTTCCAGCACGCGCAGCGGCGGTTCGTCGACGCTCAGCGACACGCCGATGGCGTGGCCGTCGACGCAGACCGCCGGCGCCTCCGGGTGTCTGGTGCGCAGGCCGCGCGGTGCGGGCGAAGTGGTGCCGGCGTTGAGCGCGGCCAGCGGCAGCTTCAGCACTTCGGCGACGATGCTGCGGCTCTGGCGCGGGTCGTAGCCGTTGTCCTTCATCAGCTTGAGCACGTCCGGCACGCCGTGGCCGGCCCGTGTGGTGGCGAGGATCCACTCGCGCAATTCATGGCTGATGGCGGTGCGTGACGGCATGGCGGAAAGGCTTGCGATCGGCGTGTCAGCATACTTCAGCGACCACTTTCGCCGCACGCCCGCGCGAGCGTGCGGCGGTCACCGCTACTTCAGCTGATCCCACAGGAAGTCGTAGGCCATCGCGTGCATGTGGGCGGACTGCTGGTTGTCCGCGCCGGCGCCGTGGCCGCCTTCGAGGTTCTCGTAGAACCACACGTCGGGGTGGCCTTGCGCCTGCATCTTCGCGGCCATCTTGCGCGCCTGCACCGGACCCACGCGGTCGTCGCTGGTGGCGGTGTAGAACAGCACCGGCGGATAGTGGCCGTCTTTTTTCACGTTCTGGTACGGCGAGAAGGTCTTGATGAAGTTCCAGTCGGCGGTGTCCGGGTTGCCGTATTCGGCCATCCACGACGCGCCGGCGGAGAGGTGCGAATAGCGCTTCATGTCCAGCAGCGGCACTTCGCAGGCGATCGCGCCGAACAACTGCGGATACATGGTGAGCATGTTGCCCATCAGCAGGCCACCGTTGCTGCCGCCTTCGGCGCCCAGGTGCCCGGGCGAGGTGACGCCGCGCTTGATCAGGTCCTGCGCGACGGCGGCGAAATCCTCGTACGCGCGCGGGCGGTTCGCCTTCAGCGCCGCCTTGTGCCAGCGCGGGCCGTACTCGCCGCCGCCGCGGATGTTGGCTACCACGTAGACGCCGCCGCGATCGAGCCAGGCGCGGCCGATGCTGCCGCTGTAGTGCGGCAGCAGCGACACTTCGAAGCCGCCGTAGCCGTACAGCAGGGTGCGGTTGGCGCCATCCAGCTTGATGCCCTTGGGCGCGATCTCGAAATACGGTACGCGGGTGCCGTCCTTCGAGGTCACGAAGTGCTGGCTGACGGTGAACTTCGACGCGTCGAAGAACGCCGGCTCCTGCTTGATCGTCTCCGCCGGCGTGCTGCCCAGCACGCCGCGTTCGAGCGATGCGGGGGTGAGGAAGCCGGCCACGTCGAGCCAGTACTCGTCGCTGTGGTCGGGGTCGGTGTCGACCACGCTGACCGTGCTGAGCGCCGGTGCACCCGGCAGCACCTCGGGATGCCAGCCGTCGTCGGCGCCCGCCATCCGCGGCGGAGTGAGCACTTCCAGCCGACTCTTGACGTCATCCAGCACGTCGAGGATCAGGTGGTTGCGGGTCCAGGCGTAGCTGGACAGCGCGGTGTGCTGGTCGGGCTTGAACAGCACGGTGAACTCGCGCTTGCCGGCGATGAAGTCGTCGAAGCGGATGGCCAGCAGCGCTCCTGAGGGATAGGTGGCGCCGCCGACCGTCCATGGTGAGCGCGTCTGCACCAGCAGCCATTCGCGGTGGGCGTTGGCATCGGCGTCGGTGGGCACGTCGAGGCGTGTCAGTTTGCCGCCGTGGCGCAGGAACAGCTCGCTGTGGAAGAAATCCTTGGCCACCGACACGAAGTCGCGCTCGTAACCCGGCGTGCGGTCGTGGAACGCACTGACCGCGAGGTCGTCGTGCTTGCCCTCGTGCACGGTCGCGGCGGCCGACAGCGGCGTGCCGCGCTTCCACTCCTTGACGATGCGCGGATAGCTGGAGGCGGTCATCGAACCGGGGCCGAAGTCGGTGCCCACGTAAATGGTGTCCTCGTCGATCCAGCCGACATCGCTCTTGGCCACCGGCAGCTCGAAGCCGCCCTTCACGAAGGCCTTCTTCGGGATGCTGAACTCGCGCACCGCCACCGCGTCGCCGCCGTCGGGCGACAGCGACACCAGGCAGCGTTCGAACGCCGGCTTGAGGCATTGCACGCCCTTGAACACCCAGCGCTTGCCCTCGGCCTTGTTCAGCGCGTCGATGTCCAGCAGCACCTCCCATTTCGGCTCGGCCTTGCGGTATTCGGCCAGGGTGGTGCGGCGCCAGACGCCGCGCGGGTGGGTCTTGTCGCGCCAGAAGTTGTACAGCTCGCCGCCCATGCGGTTGACGTAGGGAATGCGTGCGTCCGAGTCGAGTACCTGCAGGATCGCGTCGCGTGTCTTGTCGAAGCTGGCGTCGCTGGCGAAGCGCGCCTGCGTGCGCGCGTTCTCCTGTTTCACCCATTCCATCGAGCGGGTGCCGTGGATGTCTTCGAGCCACAGCCAGGGATCGTCGGTGGCGGCCTGGTCGGCAGGGGTTTTCGCGGTTGGGGTATCGCTGGCGTCGGCAGGATTCATGCCCGCCAGTGTGACGCCGAGTGCCAGGGTGAGCCAGACCAGTCGCATGAGGTTTCTCCTTTGGGGGCGAGCGCGGAATTGCCGGCGATCGAGCGGATCCCATGCGGCCGCTGGCCGTCGGGCGCCGGTGGCGGCGAACGAAAATCCCGCCGCAGCGGGATTTTCGTCGAGCCGGATGGGATGGCTTCGGTTACAGCAGCGGGATCATCAGCAGCGCCACGATGTTGATGATCTTGATCAGCGGGTTCACCGCCGGGCCGGCGGTGTCCTTGTACGGGTCGCCCACGGTGTCGCCGGTGACCGCGGCCTTGTGCGCCTCGGAGCCCTTGCCGCCGTGGTGGCCGTCCTCGATGTACTTCTTGGCGTTGTCCCAGGCGCCGCCGCCGGTGGTCATCGAGATTGCCACGAACAGGCCGGTGACGATGGTGCCGATCAGCACGCCACCGAGCGCCTTCGGCCCCAGCAGCAGGCCGACCACGATCGGCACCGCCACCGGCAGCAGCGACGGCACGATCATCTCGCGGATCGCCGACTTGGTCAGCATGTCCACCGCGCGCGAGTACTCCGGCTTGCCGGTGCCCTGCATGATGCCGGGGATGTCGCGGAACTGGCGGCGCACTTCCTCCACCACCGCGCCGGCGGCGCGGCCGACGGCCTCCATCGCCATCGCGCCGAACAGGTAGGGGATCAGGCCGCCGATCAGCAGGCCGATGATCACCATGTGGTCGGACAGGTCGAAGGTCAGCGGGGAATACGCCGTGCCCGCGGCCAATGCCTTGGCCTGGGCGGCGACGTCGAGGTTGTGCGTGTAGTCGGCGAACAGCACCAGCGCGGCCAGCGCGGCCGAGCCGATCGCGTAGCCCTTGGTCACCGCCTTGGTGGTGTTGCCGACCGCGTCCAGCGGATCGGTGACGCCGCGCACTTCCGGCGGCAGGTCGGCCATCTCGGCGATGCCGCCGGCGTTGTCGGTGATCGGGCCGTAGGCGTCCAGCGCCACGATCATGCCGGCCATCGACAGCATGGCGGTGGCGGCGATCGCGATGCCGTACAGGCCGCCCTGGCTGTAGGCACCCCAGATCGCCGCGCAGATCACGATCACCGGCATCGCGGTCGCCTTCATCGACACGCCGAGGCCGGCGATGATGTTGGTGCCGTGGCCGGTGGTCGAGGCCGCCGCGATGTGTTGCACCGGCTTGTACTGCGTGCCGGTGTAGTACTCGGTGATCCACACGATCAGGCCGGTCAGCACCAGCCCGATCAGCGCGCAGTGGAACAACGCGTGGCTGGAAATGACGCTGCCGTCGCCGGCGGCCAGGCCCTGCGGCAGCAGGCTGCCGGTGACGAACCAGAACGCGACCGCCGAGAGCAGCGCCGACACGATCACGCCCTTGTACAGCGCGCCCATGATCGAGCCACCGGCCTTCACCCGGACGAAGAAGGTGGCGATGATCGAGGCGATGATCGACACGCCGCCGAGCAGCAGCGGGTACAGCACGGCAGCGAGGTTGTCGGCGAAGGTGAGACCGGCCAGCAGCATGGTGGCGATCACCGTCACCGCGTAGGTCTCGAACAGGTCGGCCGCCATGCCGGCGCAGTCGCCCACGTTGTCGCCCACGTTGTCGGCGATCACCGCCGGGTTGCGCGGGTCGTCCTCGGGGATGCCGGCCTCCACCTTGCCGACCAGGTCGGCGCCGACGTCCGCGCCCTTGGTGAAGATGCCGCCACCCAGGCGCGCGAAGATCGAGATCAGCGAGCTGCCGAAGGCCAGTCCGACCAGCGCGTGCAGTGCGGTCTCGCCGGTGACGCCGAAGTGGCCGAGCACCAGCCAGTAGCCGGCCACGCCGAGCAGGGCCAGTCCGACCACCAGCATGCCGGTGATCGCGCCGCCGCGGAACGCCACGTCCATCGCCGCACCGAGTCCGCTGCGCGCCGCCTCGGCGGTGCGCACGTTGGCGCGCACCGAGACGTTCATGCCGATGTAGCCGGCCGCCCCGGACAGGATCGCGCCGAGCAGGAAGCCGATCGCGGTCGGCCAGTTGAGGAAGAAACCGATCAGCAGCAGCAACACCACGCCGACCAGGCCGATGGTGGTGTACTGGCGGTTGAGGTAGGCGCGTGCGCCTTCCTGGATGGCCGCGGCGATCTCCTGCATCCGTTCGTTGCCCGGCGATTTCGCCAGGATCCAGCGCGCGGACAGCGCGCCATACAGAACCGCCACCACCGCACACGCAACGACGATCCACCAGCCATACTGCTGCAGCATCGGAGCCTCCCCATGGGTTGTAAGTGGCCGTCCGGAACGGGCGGTCCCGGGGAGTATAGGCAGAGGCGACGGCGCAGGCCGTTGTGCGGCGCAGCGCCGTCCATCAGCGAAAAGGGCCGTGCACGGATGCACGGCCCCCGGATCGGTCAGCCTGGTGCGGACTCAGCGCAGGGCGTAGTCCAGGATGATGCCGGTGGCGATTGCGACCAGCAGGTAGTCGTTGTCCGCGCGCACCCAGTGGTAGCCGCGCGGCGGCGGGCGCAGGCGGTAGTAGCGGTAATCGCGCACGACGTAGGTCGGACCGTAGTAGCGGTGGCCGCGTTCCCAGCGATGGTGGCGCACCGGGTAATAGCGCGGGCCGGCGTAGCGGTAATCGCGGTGTCCGTAGCCATAGCGGCGGTCATCATGCCGGCGCCAGTCGCCGTGGCGGCGGTCGTCGTGCCAGCGGCGGTCGTCATGGCGGCGGTCGTGGCCACGGTCGTGACCCCGGTCGTGACCCCGGTCGTGGTCGTATCGGCCGTGGTCGCCCGGACCGGGGCCGGGAGCGGCCAGCGCGATGCTGCCGGTGCCGAGCAGGGCGAGGGCGATGAGCAGGCGGTGGATGAGTTTCATCTCAAGTCTCCTCCCGTGGAGGGTCGTGGCCGTAACGGCACGGCGATCGACCCGGGCAGGATGGAGCGTAAGAAGCTGCGGCTGAACGCAAGCCTATGCGGGCGCCCCGGTTTTCAGGTGGCGCTCAGCACGGTGACGCCGGTCACGGAAGCCGTGGAGTTCAGCGCCCGAATGCCGCCAGCTTCTTCGTCACCGCCGTGTTCTTCAGCCGCACGTAGCGCGGCAGGCCATCCTTGCCGTAGGGCAACGGCGCCTCGCCGCGGATCAGCGGGGCGAGGTAGCGGCGGGCGGCGGCGGTGATGCCGAAGCCGTCGCGGCTGATGAAGTTCTTCGGCATCTTCTTCTCGCGGTTGGCGATCTTCGCCAGCGGCGCGGGCGCGATCTTCCAGCGGTACGGCGCGTCGGACGTGCGCACGATCACCGGCATCACCGCGTTCATCCCGGCCAACGCGTAGTCGACCGCGGCCTTGCCCACGGCGTACGCCTGCTCGGCGTCGACCTGCGAGGCGGCATGCCGCGCCGAGCGCTGCAGGTAGTCCGGCAGCGCCCAGTGGTATTTGTAGCCGAGCTTTTCCTTCACCAGCGCGGCCAGCACCGGCGCCACGCCGCCGAGCTGGCTGTGGCCGAACGCGTCGCGCGTGCCGGCCTCGGCGAGGAACTGGCCGGCCGCGTTGCGCACGCCTTCGGAGGCGACCACGGTGCACCAGCCCACCCGTTCGACGGTGGCTTGCACCTTGGCCAGGAACGCCGCCTCGTCGAACGCGTTCTCGGGGAACAGGATGAGGTGAGGTGCCGCGTCCGCATCGTCGCCGGCGAGGCCCGCCGCGGCGGCGATCCAGCCGGCGTGGCGGCCCATCACTTCGAGGATGAACACCTTGGTCGAGGTCTCGGCCATCGAGGCCACGTCGAGGCTGGCTTCCAGCGTGGAGATCGCGGTGTACTTCGCCACCGAGCCGAAGCCCGGGCAGCAGTCGGTGACGGCGAGGTCGTTGTCCACCGTCTTCGGCACGCCGATGCAGCGGATGTCGTAGCCGAGCGTCTTGCCGATCTGCGAGAGTTTCAGCGCGGTGTCGGCCGAATCGTTGCCGCCGTTGTAGAGGAACCAGCGGATGTCGTGGGCGCGGAACACCTCGATCAGCCGCTCGTATTCGCCGCGGTTGTCCTCCAGCGATTTCAGCTTGTAGCGGCACGAACCGAACGCGCCGCCGGGGGTGTGGCGCAGCGCGGCGATCGCGGCGGCCGATTCCTTCGAGGTGTCGATCAGCTCCTCGCGCAGCGCGCCGAGGATGCCGTTGCGCGCGGCGTACACCTTCACGCCCTTGCCGCGGGCGGCCTCGATCACGCCGGCGGCGGTGGCGTTGATCACCGCGGTGACGCCGCCGGACTGGGCGTACAGCAGGTTGCCGGTGACGGCGGGGGAACGGCGGCTCGGGCTCATGGGATCCTCGATAGGGCAGTGGAAGCGTGGCAACGGTGCCGGCAAATCTTTTTATGCAACAAATACTTGGCCGGATGCGACGAAGGTCGCTGTTTGACGGCACCCGGTGCAGCGGCTAATTTGACGGCAATTTCGTGCATCGGGCGGGCTGCTGCAGCGTGCGGCGGCCCGCCGAACTCGTGGAGTATTATGCGACTCGTCCTACTTGGCGCGCCCGGTTCGGGCAAAGGTACGCAGGCGGCCCGGCTGAAAACGGCGCTGGGCGTTCCGCATATCTCGACCGGCGACATGCTGCGCGCCGCCGTCGCCGCGGGCACCGCGATGGGGCTCAAGGCCAAGGCGGTGATGGACGCCGGCCAGCTGGTCTCCGACGACATCCTGCTCGGCATGCTGGAAGAGCGCCTGGCCCAGGCCGACGCGAAGGCCGGCTTCATCCTCGACGGCTACCCGCGCAACCTGGCCCAGGCCGACGCGCTCGACCACCTGCTGGCCAAGCTCGGCCAGCCGCTGGACGCGGTGGTGAAGCTGGAGGTGCCGAACCAGGCGATCATCGGCCGCTGCGAAATCCGCTTCAAGGCGGAGGGCCGCGCCGACGACAACCCGGACACCGTGCGCAAGCGCCTGGCCATCTATGCCGAGCAGACCGCGCCGGTGGCGGATTTCTACGCCGGCCGCGGCAAGCTGCAGGTGGTGGACGGCGTCGGCGAGCTGGCCGAGGTCACCGCGCGGATCGAGCGCGCGCTGCAGAACGAAGCTGCCGCCGCGAACGGCTGAGCGCTTCCCGCTCCGGCGGAGCGGATTTCACGGAGTCGCTCGGCATGCGTCTGCACATCCTCGGCATCTGCGGCACCTTCATGGGCGGCGTCGCCGCGCTCGCGCGCGAACTGGGCCACGCGGTCGAAGGTTCCGACGCCAACGTCTACCCGCCGATGAGCACCCAGCTGGAGGCGCTCGGCATCGGCCTGATGAGCGGCTACGCCGCCGAACACCTGCAGCCGGCACCCGATCTGGTCGTGGTCGGCAATGCGATGACGCGCGGCAATCCGGCCGTCGAGTACCTGCTCGATGCGCGCCTGCGCTACGTCTCCGGCCCGCAGTGGCTGGGCGAGACGGTGCTGGCCGAGCGCGACGTGCTGGCGGTGGCCGGCACCCACGGCAAGACCACCACCACCAGCCTGCTGGCGCATTTGCTGGAGAGTGCGGGGATGGCGCCGGGGTTTCTGGTCGGTGGCGTGCCGGGGAATTTCGGGGTGTCGGCGAGGCTGGGGAGCACATCGGGACACGCAAGCCCCGGACCCTCATCCGGCGCTGCGCGCCACCTTCTCACCCGCGAGGGGACTCCCCAAGGGTCGCCGGCGGGAGAAGGGAGTGTCGTGCCGCCGGTGGCGGCGCCATTTGTGATTGAAGCGGACGAGTACGACACCGCGTTCTTCGACAAGCGCTCGAAGTTCGTGCACTACCGCCCGCGCATCGCGATCCTCAACAACCTCGAGTACGACCACGCGGACATCTTCCCCGACGTGGCCGCGATCCAGCGCCAGTTCCATCACCTGGTGCGCACCGTGCCGGGCAACGGCCGGCTGATCGTCAATGCGCACGACGAGCGCCTCGCCGAGGTGCTGACGATGGGCTGCTGGACGCCGGTGGAAACCTTCGGCATCGGCCGCGGCGACTGGCAGGCCACGCTGATCGAGGCGGACGGCTCGGCCTTCGCGGTGCATCGCGGCGGCGAGCGGCTCGGCGAGGTGCGCTGGCCGCTGCTGGGCCAGCACAGCGTGATGAACGCGCTGGCCGCGCTGGCCGCGGCGACGGCCGCCGGCGCCGATCCGCGTGCGCTGCTGCCGGCGTTCGCCAACTTCGAGAGCGTGAAGCGACGGATGGAACTGGTCGGCGAAGTGAATGGCGTGCGCGTGTACGACGACTTTGCCCATCACCCCACCGCGATCGCCACCACCCTGGCCGGGCTGCGCGCGAAGGTCGGCGACGCGCGCATTCTGGTGGCGCTGGAGCCGCGTTCCAACTCGATGCGGCAGGGCGCGCATGCGGAGGCGCTGGCGCCGTCGCTGGCCGACGCCGATGGCGTGTTGATCCTCCAGCGTGCCGAGTTGCCGTGGGACGCCGGTGCGGTGACGGCAGCCCTCGGCGGCCGCGGCGCCGCGGTGCCGACCGTCGACGCGCTGATCGCCGAGTTGGGTCGGCAGGTGCGGCCGGGCGACCAGGTGGTGTTCATGTCCAACGGCGGTTTCGAGGCTGCGCCGCGGCGCTTCGTCGAGCGTTTGCGCGGCGCCTGATGCTGGGCGCAGACCGTCGTGGTGGGCACTGGGTACACTCGGCCGATGGCCGTCAAATCCGAGCTGCTCGACATCCCGCTGTTCCCGCTCTCCTCCGTGCTGTTTCCCGGTGGGCGGCTGCACCTGCGCATCTTCGAGCCGCGTTATCTGGATCTGGTGCGCGAATGCTGCCGTGACGGCAGCCCGTTCGGCGTGTGCCTGATCCTGGCCGGGCGCGAGACTGGCGAGCCGGCCGTGCCGGCGGCGATCGGCACGTTGGCGCGCATCAGCGATTTCCAGCGCGACGAGAACGGCCTGCTCGGCATCGTGGCCGAAGGGGGTGCGCGCTTTCGCGTTTCGCGCAGCCGCGCGCGCGCCGATGGCCAGTTGCGCGGCAACGCCGAACGCTGGCCCGGCGAGCCGGTGCAGGAGGTGCCGGTGGAGTTCGCCCTGCTGCAGAGCATCCTCGAACGACTGATCGAGACGATGGCGCCGCATTGGCGGCATGCCGCACGCAGCGACTACGAAGATGCCAGCTGGCTGGGTTTTCGCCTGGCCGAACTGCTGCCGCTGGACACCGGCGAACAACAGCGCATGCTGGAGTTGACCGATCCGTTGCAGCGCCTGGCCGAGCTGCGCGACATCCTGCCGCGCTTCCAGAAGGCGTGAGCGGCCCGGCTACACTGGACGTTCATCCCACGGAGTCGATTCGCATGAGTTCGCTCGCTGGCAAGACCTTGTTCATCACCGGCGCCTCGCGCGGCATCGGCCTGGCGATTGCGCGCCGGGCCGCACGCGACGGCGCCAACATCGTGATCGCGGCCAAGAGCGCGGTGCCCAATCCCAAGCTGCCCGGCACCATCCACACCGCTGCGGCCGACATCGAAGCGGCGGGCGGTCGTGCGCTGGCGCTGCAGGTGGACATCCGCGAGGAGGCCGAGGTGGTCGCCGCGGCGGCGCGGGCGGCGGAGCATTTCGGCGGCATCGACATCGTGGTCAACAACGCCAGCGCGATCTGGCTGGCCGGCACCGAAGGCACGCCGATGAAGCGCTTCGACCTGATGCACCAGGTCAACACCCGCGGCACCTTCCTGGTCACCCAGGCCTGCCTGCCGTACCTGAAGAAAGCGACCAACCCGCATGTGCTGATGCTGTCGCCGCCGCCCAGCCTCGATCCGAAATGGTTCGCCCCGCATGTCGCCTACACCATCGCCAAGATGGGCATGAGCCTGTGCGTGCTGGGCATGAGCGCCGAGTTCGCCCCGCTCGGCATCGCGGTCAACGCGCTGTGGCCGCGCACGGTAATCGCCACCGCCGCGATTGCGATGATCGACGGCGTCACCGCCGGGCAGTGCCGCCGTCCGGAGATCGTGGCCGATGCCGCCCACGCCATCCTGACCCGGCCGGCCCGCGACTACACCGGCCATTTCGCGATCGACGACGAAGTGCTGCGCGAAACCGGCGTGACCGATTTCGACCAGTACGCCGTCGAGCCCGGCGCCGAGTTGTTGCCGGACCTGTTCCTGGAGCGCTCATGAGCTCGCCCGAACAGGAACTGCTGGACCTCGGCAAGCGTTACTGGCTGCCGGTCTACAAGCCGCGCGAGCTGGTGCTCGATCACGGTCGCGGGTCGCGCGTGTGGGACACGCAGGGCCGCGACTACATCGACTTCGGCGCCGGCATCGCGGTGAACTCGCTGGGACACCAGGACCCGGATCTGCTCGCTGCGCTGGCCACTCAGGCGCACAAGCTGTGGCACGCCAGCAACGTGTTCTACACCGAGCCGCCGCTGCGCCTGGCCGAGGAACTGGTCGTGGCTTCGGGTTTCGCCGAGCGCGTATTCCTGTGCAACTCCGGTGCGGAGGCGAACGAGGCGGCGATCAAGCTGGTGCGCCGCTGGGCGGCCGCGCAGGGGCGCCCGGCGGAGCGACGCATCATCGTCACCTTCAAGGGTTCCTTCCACGGTCGCACGCTGGCCACGGTGACCGCGACGGCGCAGCCGAAATACCAGGCCGGATACGAGCCGCTGCCTGCCGGCTTTCGCTACCTCGACTACAACGACGCGGCAGCGCTGGAACTGGCCTTCGAGGCCGGCGGCATTGCCGCCGTGATGCTGGAGCCCATCCAGGGCGAAGGCGGTGTGGTGCCGGCGGCGCCGGGTTTCCTCGAACGCGTGCGCGAGCTGTGCGACGAGCACGACGCCTTGCTCGTGCTGGACGAAATCCAGTGCGGCATGGGCCGCACCGGCGAGCTGTTCGCGCATGGCCAGGTCAAGCCGGACGTCGTCACCCTGGCCAAGGCCCTGGGCTGCGGTTTCCCCATCGGCGCCATGCTGGCGGGACCGAAAGTGGCCGACACGATGCAGTACGGGTCGCACGGCACCACCTTCGGCGGCAATCCGATGGCCGCCGCGGTGGCGCGCGTGGCGCTGGCCAAGCTGGCCTCGCCGGCGATCCTTGCCAACGTCGAGCGCCAGGCCAACGATTTGCGCGCGGGCCTGGCCCGGATCAACCAGCAACTGGCACTGTTCGACGAAGTGCGCGGGCGTGGCCTGATGATCGGTGCCGTGCTGGCGGATGCTTACAAGGGCAGGGCCGGCGACATCCTCGACCACGCCGCGGCTCGCGGCTTGCTGCTGTTGCAGGCCGGCGCGGACGTGCTGCGCTTCGTGCCGCCGTTGTCCATCACCGACGAGGAACTGGCCGAAGGCCTTTCCCGCCTGCACCACGCGTTGAACGATTTCGTCGCAGGCGGGAAACCCGCGACAGACAGGAGTGGACCATGAAATATCTGCACACCATGGTGCGCGTGCGCGACATCGATGCCTCGCTGCGCTTCTACTGCGAAGGTCTGGGTCTGCGTGAAGTACGCCGCATGGAAAACGCCCAGGGCCAGTTCACCCTGGTATTCCTGGCTGCGCCGGACAGCCCCGAGGCGGAAATCGAGCTGACGTACAACTGGGGTTCCACCGAGGATTACGGCAGCGCGCGCAATTTCGGCCACCTCGCCTTCCGGGTGGAGGACATCTACGCCACCTGCCAGCGGTTGCTGGACATGGGTTACACCATCCATCGCCCGCCGCGCGACGGCCACATGGCGTTCGTGCGTTCGCCCGACCTGGTTTCCGTCGAACTGCTGCAGGAAGGCCACTTGCCGCCGCGCGAACCGTGGGCGTCCATGCCCAACACCGGCAGCTGGTGAATCAGCCGCGCGCGTCGCGCAGGGCGCCGCGTGCAGCCTCCAGCGTATCGGCGATGTCCTGGTCGCTGTGTGCGCTGGACATGAACCCCGCCTCGAAAGCGGAAGGCGCCAGATACACGCCGCGCTTCAGCATGCCGTGGAAAAAGCGATTGAACAGCGCAACGTCGGCGGCCGTGGCCTGCGCGTAGCTGTTCACTCGCCCGGCGCTGAAGAACAGGCCGAACATGCCGCCCACGCGGTTCGTGCTGAACGCCACGCCCTCGCCGTCGGCGACCGATTGCAGGCCGTCGCAGAGCAGACGCGTGCGCGCGGCCAGACGATCATGGAAGCCGGGCGCCTGGATCAGCTCCAGCATCGCCAGGCCCGCGGCCATCGCCACCGGATTGCCGCTGAGCGTGCCGGCCTGGTAGATCGGGCCCGACGGAGCAATCTGCTCCATCAGGTCCCTGCGGCCGCCGTAGGCGCCGACCGGCATGCCGCCGCCGATGATCTTGCCGAACGTGGTGAGGTCCGGCATGACGCCGTAATGCGCCTGCGCGCCGCCCAGCGCCACCCGGAAACCGGTCATCACCTCGTCGAAGATCAGCACGGCACCATGTCGTGTGCACAGTTCGCGCAGGCCTTGCAGATAGCCGTCCACCGGCGGGATGCAGTTCATGTTGCCGGCAACCGGCTCGATGATCAGCCCGGCGATCTCGTCGCCCAGTTCGGCGAACAGCGCCTGCGCGGCAGCGAGGTCGTTGTACGGCAGGGTGAGCGTGAGATCCGCATTTGCCTTCGGCACGCCCGGCGAGGTCGGCACGCCGAAGGTCAGCGCACCGGAGCCGGCCTTGACCAGGAAGCTGTCGCCGTGGCCGTGGTAGCAGCCCTCGAACTTCACGATCTTGCTGCGGCCGGTGGCGCCGCGGGCGAGCCGGATCGCCGACATGGTCGCCTCGGTGCCGGAATTGACCATGCGCACCATCTCGATCGACGGGATCAACCGCGTGATCGTTTCGGCCATCACCACTTCGGCTGCGCACGGCGTGCCGAAGGAAAGGCCGTCACGCACCGCGCGTTCCACCGCCTCGCGCACGGCGGGATGGTTGTGGCCGACGATCATCGGGCCCCACGAGCCGACATAGTCGATGTAGCGCGTCCCTTCGACATCCCACAGATACGCGCCATCGGCGCGGGCGGTAAAGAACGGTTCGCCGCCGACCGACTTGAATGCGCGCACCGGCGAATTCACGCCGCCGGGCAACAACGGAAGGGCGCGCTGGAACAGTTCGTGGTTGGTCGTCATCGGATTCTCAAGGATTGGGCGAGGGAAACAGCCGGGCGAAACGCTGAGCCGCGTCGCGCACGTCGGGCGCAGCGAACAGGGAGGAAATCGAAGCCACGTAATCGGCGCCGGCCTCGATCAGCAAGGCAGCATTGTCCGGCGTGATGCCGCCGATCGCCACCCGTGCCACGCCCAGCGCGGCGCTTTGCCTCAGCAGATCCACCGGGGCGATCGTTGCCTGCGGCTTGGTCGGCGACGGATACATCGCACCGAACGATACGTAACTGGCGCCGGCCTGTGCCGCGCTGCGCGCGTCGGCGAGCGAGTCGCGACAGGCGACGCCGATGATGGCGGTTGGGCCAAGGCGTTCGCGGGCCGTGCGGATTGTGTCGACCGAGTGCGCCAGATGCACGCCATCGGCACCGACGGCCTGCGCCAGCGCCGCGTCCTCGTGGATGATCAGCGGCACCGCATGCCGCCGGCACAATTGCGCGATCGCCGTGGCCTCGGCGTGGCGGCGCACATCGCCGGGCTCCTCGTCCAGATATTGCAGCAGCCGTGCGCCGCCGGCCAGCGCCTGTGCCACCACGTCGAGCAGGTCGGGGCGCGGTCCGTTGGTGATCGCGTACAGGCCACGTTGTGCGAGCGTAGTGGGGTGTTTCATGGGCGGATTTCCGAGTGGCGTGAAGATGGCCGGATCATTGTCGTGCTTTCGCATTGTCGGTCGAGTTGCGAGAATGTCCTATTCCCAGTCATCCGAAGAAGCCCGACCATGAGCCAGAGTTCCCCCGGTGCCGCTGCCACGCGCAAATGGATGTGCGTCGTATGCGGCTACATCTACGATGAATCGCAGGGCGTCCCCGACGAGGGCATCCCGGCAGGCACGCGCTGGGAAGACGTACCCGAGACCTGGACCTGCCCGGATTGCGGCACGACCAAGGACGACTTCGAGATGATCGAGATCGACTAAGCGCAGCGTTGCGCCCGCAAACGGCCAGACCCTGCCGGCGAACTGGCCGCGCCGACTGCTCTGATGAACTCGCGCACGGATGGTGCGCGCCGGATCAGGAGCATCCCATGCTGCGGTTCATTCCCTTCGAAGATGACTGGGACGCGTTCGAACGCATGCGCCCGGAAGATTTCATCCCCTATCGAGTCGGCTTGCTGCCTGAACCGGCGCTCGCGACTCCGCCCACGCGCGCCGTGGCGCTGTTGCCGGAGACCTGTCCGGCGCGGCCGCTGTTTTCGCGTGGTGCTGCGGGATCCTGATGCAGGCCAACCCTCTGCGCGATGGTGCGGCGAGGCCGTTCCACGGCCCTCGGCGCTCCATTGCCTGGAAGAAACTGCACGCAGACCCTTCCCACGAACGCCGCGGGGCGCTATCATGCTCGCCCCTTCGACGACAGGCCCTGTCGGCGAAGATTCCGCAACAAAACACCGTCGAAATTTTTCCATCGAGGGTGTTGACGGTCTCGGAAAGCGATGTAGAATGGGCGGCTCACCCGGGACGAAAGGTCACGGGGCGATCACCGAAAGGCGGTCGGGCAGCGAAGATCTTTGACAGTGTGCGCAGGTGAATTGTGTGGACGTCTTGCGTTGATGGGTCGTGACCTGTCCAAGCAATGCAAGCGTCCCACCAAGTAAAAAGTCAGTAATGAGTTTTGATTGGTTGGGAACATACGCTTCGGAAAGATAGATGGCTTCGGTCATCGAAAACTTAAGTGAAGAGTTTGATCCTGGCTCAGATTGAACGCTGGCGGCATGCCTAACACATGCAAGTCGAACGGCAGCACAGAGGAGCTTGCTCCTTGGGTGGCGAGTGGCGGACGGGTGAGTAATGCATCGGGATCTACCCTGACGTGGGGGATAACCTCGGGAAACCGGGACTAATACCGCATACGTCCTACGGGAGAAAGCGGGGGACCTTTTAGGCCTCGCGCGGCAGGACGAACCGATGTGCGATTAGCTAGTTGGCGGGGTAATGGCCCACCAAGGCGACGATCGCTAGCTGGTCTGAGAGGATGATCAGCCACACTGGGACTGAGACACGGCCCAGACTCCTACGGGAGGCAGCAGTGGGGAATATTGGACAATGGGCGCAAGCCTGATCCAGCAATGCCGCGTGTGTGAAGAAGGCCTTCGGGTTGTAAAGCACTTTTATCAGGAGCGAAATCTGCATGCTTAATACGTGTGCAGTCTGACGGTACCTGAGGAATAAGCACCGGCTAACTTCGTGCCAGCAGCCGCGGTAATACGAAGGGTGCAAGCGTTAATCGGAATTACTGGGCGTAAAGGGTGCGTAGGCGGTTCGTTAAGTCTGTCGTGAAATCCCCGGGCTCAACCTGGGAATGGCGATGGATACTGGCGAGCTAGAGTGTGTCAGAGGATGGTGGAATTCCCGGTGTAGCGGTGAAATGCGTAGAGATCGGGAGGAACATCAGTGGCGAAGGCGGCCATCTGGGACAACACTGACGCTGAAGCACGAAAGCGTGGGGAGCAAACAGGATTAGATACCCTGGTAGTCCACGCCCTAAACGATGCGAACTGGATGTTGGTCTCAACTCGGAGATCAGTGTCGAAGCTAACGCGTTAAGTTCGCCGCCTGGGGAGTACGGTCGCAAGACTGAAACTCAAAGGAATTGACGGGGGCCCGCACAAGCGGTGGAGTATGTGGTTTAATTCGATGCAACGCGAAGAACCTTACCTGGCCTTGACATGTCCGGAATCCTGCAGAGATGCGGGAGTGCCTTCGGGAATCGGAACACAGGTGCTGCATGGCTGTCGTCAGCTCGTGTCGTGAGATGTTGGGTTAAGTCCCGCAACGAGCGCAACCCTTGTCCTTAGTTGCCAGCGAGTAATGTCGGGAACTCTAAGGAGACTGCCGGTGACAAACCGGAGGAAGGTGGGGATGACGTCAAGTCCTCATGGCCCTTACGGCCAGGGCTACACACGTACTACAATGGTCGGTACAGAGGGTTGCAATACCGCGAGGTGGAGCCAATCCCAGAAAGCCGATCCCAGTCCGGATTGGAGTCTGCAACTCGACTCCATGAAGTCGGAATCGCTAGTAATCGCGGATCAGCTATGCCGCGGTGAATACGTTCCCGGGCCTTGTACACACCGCCCGTCACACCATGGGAGTGGGTTGCTCCAGAAGGCGTTAGTCTAACCGCAAGGAGGACGACGCCCACGGAGTGGTTCATGACTGGGGTGAAGTCGTAACAAGGTAGCCGTATCGGAAGGTGCGGCTGGATCACCTCCTTTCGAGAACGACACGTCGCACCGATCGGTGCAAGACGTCCACACAAGACACCTGTATTTTACGCAAAGTCCCTTTTGCGAAGAGCGAACATCAAGACCGGCCATCCGTGGCCGGACTCTTCAACAAAAGCTGCTCCGAACGGAAGTTCGAGAGAGGCTGGTGTAGGTTCTGGGGCTCGATCTCTGGGTCTGTAGCTCAGGTGGTTAGAGCGCACCCCTGATAAGGGTGAGGCCGGTGGTTCGAGTCCACCCAGACCCACCATTGTTCCGAGGTTCGGAACAATCCGGATATCCCTTCGACGGGGCCTTAGCTCAGCTGGGAGAGCACCTGCTTTGCAAGCAGGGGGTCATCGGTTCGATCCCGATAGGCTCCACCAGGATGTCGCTGCGTAAAATATCAGCACACAAAAGATTTGAAATCGACCGGCATTGAGGCCGGCACGATGTTCTTTGAAAACACGTAAACGAGTGACAAGCGTCTTGGTTCGAACCGAACCGAGGCAAGTGTTAAGGCACGAAACGAAGTAACTTGGCTGCCCCTGAGGAGGGGGCATGCCCCGAGGCGACTTGGGGTTATATGGTCAAGCGACTAAGCGTATACGGTGGATGCCTTGGCAGTCAGAGGCGATGAAGGACGTGGCAGCCTGCGAAAAGTGTCGGGGAGCTGGCAACAAGCTTTGATCCGGCAATGTCCGAATGGGGAAACCCACCGCGCAAGCGGTATCGCATGATGAATACATAGTCATGCGAGGCGAACCCGGGGAACTGAAATATCTAAGTACCCGGAGGAAAAGAAATCAACCGAGATTCCGTCAGTAGCGACGAGCGAACGCGGACTAGCCCAAAAGTATCTTGTGTTCTAGTCAAACGGCATGGAAAGGCCGGCCATAGATGGTGATAGCCCAGTCGACGAAAGGGCACTTGATATGAAATTGAGTAAGGCGGGGCACGTGAAACCTTGTCTGAACATGGGGGGACCATCCTCCAAGGCTAAATACTCCTGACTGACCGATAGCGAACTAGTACCGTGAGGGAAAGGCGAAAAGAACCCCGGAGAGGGGAGTGAAATAGACCCTGAAACCGTATACGTACAAGCAGTGGAAGCCCGCAAGGGTGACTGCGTACCTTTTGTATAATGGGTCAGCGACTTACTGTCTGTGGCAAGCTTAACCGTATAGGGGAGGCGAAGAGAAATCGAGTCTGAATAGGGCGCATAGTCTCAGGCAGTAGACCCGAAACCGAGTGATCTATCCTTGGCCAGGTTGAAGGTGCGGTAACACGCACTGGAGGACCGAACCCACATCTGTTGCAATAGATGGGGATGAGCTGAGGATAGGAGTGAAAGGCTAAACAAACTCGGAGATAGCTGGTTCTCCTCGAAAGCTATTTAGGTAGCGCCTCGGACGAATCTTCCTGGGGGTAGAGCACTGTTATGGCTAGCGGGTCATCGCGACTTAGCAAACCATGGCAAACTCCGAATACCAGGACAGACTATCCGGGAGACACACGGCGGGTGCTAACGTCCGTCGTGAAAAGGGAAACAACCCAGACCCGCAGCTAAGGTCCCCAAGTTCTAGCTAAGTGGAAAACGATGTGGAAAGGCATAGACAGCCAGGAGGTTGGCTTAGAAGCAGCCATCCTTTAAAGAAAGCGTAATAGCTCACTGGTCGAGTCGGTCTGCGCGGAAGATTTAACGGGGCTAAGCTAGACACCGAAGCTCGGGGTGCACAGCAATGTGCGCGGTAGAGGAGCGTTCCGTAAGCCTGTGAAGGTGGATTGTAAAGTCTGCTGGAGGTATCGGAAGTGCGAATGCTGACATGAGTAACGATAAGGGGGGTGAAAAGCCCCCCCGCCGAAAGCCCAAGGTTTCCTCGCGCAACGTTCATCGGCGCAGGGTGAGTCGGCCCCTAAGGCGAGGCAGAAATGCGTAGTCGATGGGAAGCGGGTTAATATTCCCGCACTTTTCTACAGTGCGATGTGGGGACGGAGAAAGTTAGGTCTACCGGGCGTTGGTTGTCCCGGGGAAAGGAGGTAGGCATGGATCTTTGGCAAATCCGGGATCCTTTATGCCGAGCACTTATGACGAGCCCTTTTGGGCGAAGTGACTGATACTACGCTTCCAGGAAAAGCCACTAAGCTTCAGCTGTAGAAGAACCGTACCGTAAACCGACACTGGTAGGCAGGGTGAGAATCCCAAGGCGCTTGAGAGAACTCGGGTGAAGGAACTAGGCAAAATGGCACCGTAACTTCGGGAGAAGGTGCGCCCATCAGTGTGGCTACATGCGTAGCTGAGCACCGATGGGTCGCAGTAACCTGGCCGCTGCGACTGTTTATCAAAAACACAGCACTCTGCAAACACGAAAGTGGACGTATAGGGTGTGACGCCTGCCCGGTGCTGGAAGGTTAATTGATGGGGTCAGCCGCAAGGCGAAGCTC
Organism: Rhodanobacter sp. UC4438_H5; assembly: GCF_052978405.1. NCBI lineage: Bacteria > Pseudomonadati > Pseudomonadota > Gammaproteobacteria > Lysobacterales > Rhodanobacteraceae > Rhodanobacter > Rhodanobacter sp. UC4438_H5. Next base: position 2,472,550 of record NZ_CM129672.1, on the reverse strand, counting down.
TTGATCGAAGCCCCAGTAAACGGCGGCCGTAACTATAACGGTCCTAAGGTAGCGAAATTCCTTGTCGGGTAAGTTCCGACCTGCACGAATGGCGTAACGACAGCGGCGCTGTCTCCACCCGAGACTCAGTGAAATTGAATTCGCTGTGAAGATGCAGCGTTCCCGCGGCAAGACGGAAAGACCCCGTGAACCTTTACTATAGCTTTACACTGAACGTTGAGTTCTTCTGTGTAGGATAGGTGGGAGGCTTTGAAGTGCAGACGCCAGTTTGCATGGAGCCATCCTTGAAATACCACCCTGAAGTGCTTGACGTTCTAACCTCGGCCCGTTATCCGGGTCAGGGACCGTGTATGGTGGGTAGTTTGACTGGGGCGGTCTCCTCCCAAAGAGTAACGGAGGAGCACGAAGGTACGCTCAGCGCGGTCGGACATCGCGCACTGTGTGCAAAGGCATAAGCGTGCTTGACTGCGAGATCGACGGATCAAGCAGGTACGAAAGTAGGTCTTAGTGATCCGGTGGTTCTGTATGGAAGGGCCATCGCTCAACGGATAAAAGGTACTCCGGGGATAACAGGCTGATACCGCCCAAGAGTTCATATCGACGGCGGTGTTTGGCACCTCGATGTCGGCTCATCACATCCTGGGGCTGTAGCCGGTCCCAAGGGTATGGCTGTTCGCCATTTAAAGTGGTACGCGAGCTGGGTTCAGAACGTCGTGAGACAGTTCGGTCCCTATCTGTCGTGGGCGTTGGAGATTTGAGGGGGGCTGCTCCTAGTACGAGAGGACCGGAGTGGACGTTCCGCTGGTGTTCGGGTTGTCTCGCCAGAGGCATTGCCCGGTAGCTATGAACGGAAGTGATAACCGCTGAAAGCATCTAAGCGGGAAGCACGCCCCAAGATGAGATCTCCCGAGAGCTTGACTCTCCTGAAGGCACCATCAAGACCAGGTGGTTGATAGGCAGGATGTGGAAGCGCAGCAATGCGTTGAGCTTACCTGTACTAATGAGCCGTGCGGCTTGACCATATAACCCCAAGTGGCTTTGTTTGACGCAGGTCCCTCTGCGGAGCCACCGGCCATCCCTGGCCGGACTCTTCAAAGGAGCCGCCTCGAGCACTGTCTCGAAACGGTTGAATTTCACCTCGACGCTTGTCACTCGTTTACGATTTATCTCACGTGAGATCCCTCTCACGGAAAGAAGAGTCAACACCTCGCCATCCATGGCGGACTCTTCAACACCTCGAGGGATCTTTCGCGGAAGAGCCGGCCGTCAGGGCCGTCTCTTCAGAAACGTGGAGCTGGCGCACGCGCGCTGCTCCCACCCCTTCCCTGGCGGCCATAGCGGCGTGGTCCCACCTGATCCCATCCCGAACTCAGAAGTGAAACGCGCATGCGCCGATGGTAGTGTGGCTTTGCCATGCAAGAGTAGGTCACCGCCAGGGGCTTTATCCCGAAACACCCTCACCGGCAACGGTGGGGGTTTTTCTTTTCTGCCGCCGCCACCGCCGCCCGCAACCTGCAACAGGTCACCGCCAGGGAGTTCGTTCTCGAGGTGGGCCTGCGCTCGGGTGGCAAGCGCCGCCCATCCCGCGATCAACCCGCTACGTTCCTGGCAAAACAGGAGCAAAGCTGTGCCGGGAAGGCCGTTCCATGACACGGGCCGACTGGTTGCAGGGGCGGCGTGTTAGCGTGTTGTGGGGTTGCCGGCTCGGCGCAGGCGAGGGCGATGATGGCGGGGCATGACACGAACATCCTGGTCGTCGGTGGCGGCATCAATGGGGCGGGAATGGCACGTGATGCGGCAGGCCGCGGACTTTCGGTGACGCTTTGCGAGCAGGACGACCTGGCCGGGCACACCTCCAGTGCAAGCACCAAGCTGATCCATGGCGGCTTGCGCTACCTGGAACAGCACGAATTCCGGCTGGTGGCGAAGGCGCTGGCCGAGCGCGAGGTGGTCATGCGGCTGGCACCGCACATTGCCTGGCCGCTGTTGTTTGTCCTGCCGCACGAATCGCACCTGCGCCCGGCCTGGATGATCCGGCTCGGCCTGTTGCTGTATGACAGCCTGGGTGCCGGCCATCGGACGCTGGCCGATTCGCGCGCGGTGGATCTGCGCAGCCATGTCAGCGGCGCGCCGTTGAAAAACACGTACACACGCGGTTTCGTGTACTCCGATGGCTGGGTGCAGGACGCACGCCTGGTCGTGCTCAATGCGATGGATGCGCACCGGCTCGGGGCCGATGTCCGGGTGCGCACGCGCTGCGTCTCCGCGCACGTCGAGGATGGCGTGTGGCAGGCTCAGCTGCTTGGCCCCGACGGGCAGATGGACAGCTGCCGTGCGAAGGTGCTGGTCAATGCGTGCGGCCCGTGGGCCGGGCGCTTCCTGGGTGACGTGCTGGGCCGCGATCGGCATCCACGCGTGCGGCTGGTGAAGGGCAGCCACATCGTGCTGCCGCGGCTGTTCGAACACGACCACGCTTACATATTCCAGCAGCCCGATCGACGCATCGTGTTCGCGATCCCCTATGAGGACGACTACACCCTGGTGGGCACCACCGATCTCGACTATGCCGCCGACCCCGCGAACGTCGTGATCGACGCTGGCGAGGTTCGCTACCTGTGCGACGCCGTCAATCGCTACTTCCGCACGCCGGTGCAGCCGAAGGATGTCGTGTGGAGTTACAGCGGCGTGCGGCCGCTGCTGGATGAGGATGGCAACGCCAGCACGGTCAGCCGGGACTATCGCATCACGCTGGACCACGAACAGGGCGCCCCGCTGCTGAATGTCTTCGGCGGCAAGATCACCACCTACCGGCGACTTGCCGAGGAAGCGGTGGATCAATTGGCTGAAGTCTTGTGGCCCGAGCGGTCGGCATGGACTGCCCAAGGCGATCCCTTGCCAGGCGGCGATTTTGCCGATGCCGAACGGCTGCTCGCGGCCTGGTCGCAGCGTTGGCCCTGGCTGCCTTCCTCGCTCGCGCATCGCTGGTTCCGGCACTACGGCACCTGCACCGAAACCCTGCTCGGCGAAGCGTGCGCCATGGGCGATCTGGGTGAGCACTTCGGCGCCGACCTCTACCAGCTCGAACTGGATTATCTCATCCGCGCGGAATGGGCGCGCAGCGGGGACGACGTGCTGTGGCGCCGTACCAAGCTCGGGTTGCGCCTGAGTCCGGTGGAACACCACCGGGTGCACGCTTACGTGGCGCGGATGGTTCCGATGCTGGTGGGTGCAACCGCGGAGAGAGCAGAGGCACAATCGGCATGAGCGGGAAAGCACACTTCGTCGTCGCCATCGACCAGGGCACCACCAGTTCACGCGCGATGGTCTTCGACGCGCAAGGTTGCGTGGTGTCTTCGGCACAGCGCGAGTTCGAGCAGATCTTTCCGCGCTCAGGCTGGGTCGAGCATCGCCCGCGCGACATTCTCACCAGCGTCCAGGTCACCCTGACGGAAGCGATGCACAAGGCCGGGATCGAGGCGTCGGCGGTGGCCGGTATCGGGATCACCAACCAGCGCGAAACCACCGTGGTCTGGGATCGTGCTACCGGCGAGCCGGTGTACAACGCGCTGGTGTGGCAGTCGAGGCATTCGGCGAAACTGTGCGAGTCCATGCGCAGCGAGGCCGTCGACGCGCTGGTGCGCGAGCGTACCGGTCTGCTGCTGGACGCCTATTTTTCCGCGACCAAGCTGAAATGGCTGTTCGAGCACGTCAGCGGGGTGCGCGAACGGGCGCAGCGCGGTGAACTGCTGTTCGGCACGATCGACAGCTGGCTGGTGTGGAACCTCACCGGCGGTCGCACCCACGTCACCGACGTGACCAATGCCTCGCGCACGCTGCTGTACGACATCCATCGGCAATGCTGGGACGACGACCTGTTGGCCCTGTTCGGCGTGCCCGCCTCGATGCTGCCGCAGGTGCGCGGCTGCAGCGAGATCTACGGGCGCATCGAGCCGAAGTATTTTTTCGGTCGCGACGTGCCGATCTGCGGCATCGCAGGCGACCAGCAGGCCGCCCTGTTCGGCCAGGCATGCTTCGAGCCGGGCATGGCCAAGAATACCTATGGCACCGGCTGCTTCATGCTGATGAACACCGGCCACTCCGCGGTGCCGTCGCAGCATGGCCTGCTGACCACGCTGGCCTGGAAGCTGGGCGACAAGGTGGAGTACGCGCTCGAAGGAAGCATCTTCGTGGCCGGTTCGGTGGTGCAATGGTTGCGCGACGGCCTGCACCTGCTGGACCGGGCCGAGCAATCGCAAGCCTGCGCCGACAGCGTGGATTCCACCGAAGGTGTGTATCTGGTGCCCGCCTTCGCCGGGCTGGGGGCACCGTACTGGCACGCCGACGTGCGTGGCGCCATCTTCGGCCTGTCGCGCGGCACGAGCCGCGAGCACCTGATACGCGCGGCGTTGGAGTCGATGGCCTACCAGACGCGCGACGTGCTGGCCGCGATGGAGGCCGACGCCGGCATCGCGCTGAAGGAGTTGCGCGCCGACGGCGGCGCCATCGGCAACGATTTCCTGGCCCAGTTCCAGAGCGACATGCTCGGCGTGCCGCTGCTGCGGCCCCGGATTACCGAAACCACCGCGCTGGGCGCCGCCTATCTGGCCGGCCTGGCGGTCGGCGTCTGGGACAGCCGCGAGCAGATCGCGCGGTTGTGGCAGCAGGATCGCCGCTTCGATCCCGCGATGGAGGCATCCCGTCGCGAGCGCCTCTACAGCGGCTGGCAAGCGGCGGTGCAGGCCACGATGGGCTTTCCCGCGAGCTGACTTCCACTCAGTCCAGTGCGTATCCGAACTGGTCGGCGAACTCCGCGGCAAACTCGGCGTAGTTGAAACGCTGGTTCTGGGTGCCGGGGTGCTCGACCTTCAGCGCACCCATCAGCGAGGCGATCCGGCCGGTGGTGGGCCAGTCCTTGCCATGCATGATGCCGAACATCAGGCCGGCCCGGTAGGCGTCGCCGCAGCCGGTCGGATCGACGATGACGCGCTCGCGCGCCGGCGGAATGTGGTGGCTCTCCTCGCCCACGTGGATCACCGAACCGCGTGGACCCTGGGTCACGATGTAGGCGGTGACATGGCTGGCGATCTCCGCCGCACTCCAGCCGGTGCGAGTCTGCAGCAACTGGGATTCGTAGTCGTTGACGATCACGTAAGTCGATTTGGCGATCATCGAGCGGAACTCGTCGCCGTTGAACAACGGCATCGCCTGGCCGGGATCGAAGATGAACGGCACGCCGCGCGCGGCGAATTCGTCGACGTGTTGCAGCATCGCCTCGCGGCCATCGGGCGCCACGATCGCGAAGTCGATCTGCGGGATGTCGCGGACGTGGTTCTCCTGCGCACTGGACATCGCGCCGGGGTGGAAGGCGGTGATCTGGTTGTTGTCCAGGTCCGTGGTGATGAAGCACTGCGGGGTGAACTGCTCCTCGAACACGCGCACGCCATCGAGCCGGATGCCGCAGTCCTGCATGTGCTGCCGGTAGGGCGCGAAATCCTGGCCCACCGCTGCCACCGGCAGCGGGTCGCCGCCCAGCAGCTTGAGGTTGTAGGCGATGTTGCCGGCGCAGCCGCCGAACTCGCGCCGCATGGCCGGCACCAGGAACGACACGTTCAGGATGTGCATCTGGTCGGGCAGGATGTGGTTCTTGAACTGATCCTGGAACACCATGATGGTGTCGTAGGCGAGCGATCCGCAGATGACGGCAGGCATGATGCGAGAAAACCCCGATTTGAGATGGGAGGCTGCGGGCGCGTGCCCGGACGGGCAGAATCGGTCCCTGCAGCCAAAGGCCGCCATCGTACCGCCATCCGTCCGCGCTGGCGACTTCGCGACCTGCTTCGCAGTTCAGTCCACGGCACAGGAAAATCGCTTATGGCCGTGTTGCACAAGGGTTTCTTAACGTGTTTTTCCTTGCGTGGAACGGTGGGCCTGACTAGACTGGCGAGCTTGTCTGTTTAGCCTGGCCGACCCACGGCGGACCCATGTTCAAGAAGTTCCGCGGCATCTTTTCCAACGACATCTCCATCGACCTCGGCACGGCCAACACGCTGATCTACGTGCGTGGTCAGGGCATCGTGTTGAACGAGCCTTCGGTGGTGGCGATTCGCCAGGACCGCGGCCCCGGTGGTCCGCGCACGATCGCGGCGGTGGGTGGCGACGCCAAGCGCATGCTGGGCCGCACGCCGGGCAACATCGCCACGGTGCGCCCGATGAAGGACGGCGTGATCGCCGACTTCACCATGACCGAGGCGATGCTGCAGCACTTCATCAAGCAGGTGCACAAGTCGCGCTTCCTGCGGCCGAGCCCGCGCGTGCTGGTCTGCGTGCCGTGCGGCTCGACCCAGGTCGAGCGCCGCGCCATCAAGGAATCGGCCGAAGGCGCCGGTGCCCGCGACGTGTTCCTGATCGAAGAGCCGATGGCTGCGGCGATCGGTGCCGGCATTCCGGTGCACGAGGCGCGCGGCGCGATGGTGCTGGACATCGGCGGCGGCACCTCCGAGGTGGCGGTGATCTCGCTCAACGGCATCGTCTACTCGCAGTCCGCCCGCGTCGGCGGCGATCGTTTCGACGAGGCGATCATCAACTACGTGCGCCGCAACCACGGCACCCTGATCGGCGAATCCACCGCCGAGCGGATCAAGCTGCAGATCGGCTGCGCGTTCCCGCAGGACGACGTCAAGGAGATCGAGATCTCCGGGCGCAACCTTGCCGAGGGCGTGCCGCGCATGTTCACGATCAACTCCAACGAAATCCTCGAGGCACTGCACGAGCCGCTGGCCGGCATCGTGGCGGCGGTGAAGTCGGCGCTGGAACAGACTCCGCCGGAACTGTGCTCCGACGTCGCCGAGCGCGGCATCGTGCTCACCGGCGGCGGCGCGCTGCTGCGCGACCTGGACCGGCTGATCTCCGAGGAAACCGGCCTGCACGTGCAGGTGGCCGACGACCCGCTGACCTGCGTGGCGCGCGGCGGCGGCAAGGCGCTGGAGCTGATCGATCAGCATGGCAGCGACTTCTTCTCGCCCGAATAGCGCGCGGCAACGGGGGCCGCGATGGCGCGCGCACGCGAAGGTTCTTCCCCCCTGTTTGCCGGCAACGCGGCCGGCACGCTGCGGCTGATCGTCTATCTGGCGCTGGCGGTGGTGCTGATGGTGCTTGACCAGCGCAATGGCTGGCTGTGGCAGCTGCGCTCGGCCGCCTCGGCGGTGGTCGAGCCGGTCTATCGGCTGGCCGGCCTGCCTGCGGCCGGGGTGCACACCCTCGGCGTCGCGTTTGCCGATCGCCAGCTGCTGACCTCGCAGAACCAGCGCCTGCGCGAAGACCTGCTGCTGGCCAACGCCAAGTTGAACCGCATGGCCGCGGTCGCCGAGCAGAACGAACGGCTGCGGCGGTTGCTCGATACCCAGCACAGCCTGAAGCTCAACGTGCAACTGGCGCGGGTCATCGGCGTGGATCTCGGCGCGTACCGTTATGAGCTGACCTTGAACATGGGCTCGCGCGACGGCGTCGAGCCCGGACAGCCGGTGATCGATGCCCACGGCGTGATGGGCCAGGTGAAGGCCGTGCTGCCGCACACTGCCGTGGTGATGCTGATCACCGACCCCTCGCATGCGATCCCGGTGACGATCGCGCGTACCGGCTTGCGCACGGTGGCCTACGGTTCGCGCGACGGCGACCAGCTGAGCCTGCCCAACCTGCCGCTGGCGGCTGACGTGCGCGCTGGCGACAAGCTGCTCACCTCGGGCATCGGCGGCCGTTTTCCGCCGGGGTTCCCGGTGGGCCGGATCGACAGCGTGGCGCCGGCGCCGACCGGCATGTTCCAGGTCGCCCTGGCCACGCCGGCGGCGGACCTCGATCGCAGCACCGATGTACTGCTGCTGCACGACCAGGCCGAACCCAAGGGGCCGCCCGACCTGCCCGTTCCGGCAGGTCCGCCGCAGGTCTTGGCGCCGGCCGCTTCCGCCAGCGTGGCCGCGCCGGCGGTGCACCCGGGTCAGGCCGGCGGGGTACCGCGATGAGTCGCGCGCGGCTGAGCCAGTGGTGGTTCGTCGGCACGCTGGCCGCGGCGCTGCTGCTGATGCTGGTGCCGCTGCCCGGCGTGCTGGAGCCGTTCAAGCCGTATTGGCCGGCGCTGGTGTTGCTGTACTGGGCGCTGGAAGCGGAAGACCGGGTGAGCCTGGGCCTTGCCTTCGGCGTGGGATTGCTTGCGGACCTGCTCGACGGCGTGCTGCTGGGCGAGCAGGCGCTGCGGCTGTGCGCGCTGGTCTTCATCACCGTGCGATTCCGTTCGCGATTGCGCTTCTTCCCGATGTGGCAGCAGGCGCTGGCGGTGCTTGCCTTGCTGCTCAACGATCGCTTCCTGCTGCTGCTGGTGCGCATGCTGGCCGGCGCTTCGCTGCCGCCGGCGAGCTGGTGGATTTCCCCCTTCGTCGGCGCGGCGTTGTGGCCGTTCCTGTTCCTGTTGCTCGACGACCTGCGCGCGCGGCTGCGGATCCAATGAAGCATGAGCCGGTGAGATGAAGAGTCGCCGCGCGCTCAAGAACGTCCGTGACGAGACCGCGCTGTTCCGTCGACGCGCGCTGGTGGGTTTCGTGCTGATCCTGCTGGGGCTGGGCGGGCTGGTCGGGCGTTACGTGGTGCTGCAGGTCGCGCGACACGACGAGTTCGCCACCCGCTCGACCAACAACCGGGTCAAGCCGCGCGCGATCCCGCCGGCGCGCGGCCTGATCTACGACCGCAACGGCGTGGTGCTGGCCGACAACGTGCCGGCGTTCCGGCTGGAAGTGGTGCCCGAGCAGGTCAAGGACATGCCCGCTCTGCTGGCGCGGCTGGGCCAGGTGGTGCCGCTGGACCAGGACGACATCGACGCGTTCAACAAGCAGTTGCGGCAGAGCCGGCGTTTCGACAGCGTGCCGCTGAAGATGCACCTGACCGAAGACGAGATCGATCGTTTCGCGGTCAATCGCTGGCGCTTTCCCAACGTCGACGTGGTGCCCTACCTGACCCGGCATTATCCGTTCGGCCCGTTGTTCGCCCACGTGGTCGGCTACGTCGGGCGCATCGACGCCGACGACCTGCAGCGGCTGGACGCGGATCGCTACCAGGGCACCAGCCATGTCGGGCGCAGCGGCGTGGAGCGTTCCTACGAGGACGTGTTGCACGGCAAGCCCGGCTACGAATTGCTGGAGGTCAACGCCGATGGCCGCACCCAGCACGTGCTGGAAACCCATGCGCCCACGCCCGGCCGCAGCCTCTACCTGAGCATCGACGCGCGCATCCAGAAGGCGGCCGAGGCGGCATTCGAGGGCCGTCCCGGCGCGGCGGTGGCGATCGATCCGCGCAACGGCCAGGTGCTGGCGATGGTCAGCGTGCCCACGTTCGATCCCAACCTGTTCGTCAACGGCATCAGCCAGGCCGACTACCGCGCGCTGACCACCGACCCGGACAAGCCGCTGTACAACCGCGCGCTGCGGGGCGTCTATCCGCCGGGCTCGACGGTGAAACCGTTCCTTGCACTCGGCGGGCTGGAGCTGGGCCTGCGCAAGCCGTCGGACACGGTGTTCTCCAACGGTCAGTTCTGCCTGCCGGGGCAGACGCGCTGCTACCGCGACGACAAGCGCGGCGGCGACGGCACCGTGGACATGGTCACCGCGATCGAGAAGTCGACCAACACGTATTTCTACAAGCTGGCGCTGGACATGGGCATCGACCGGCTGAGCCAGTGGATGAGTCGCTTCGGCTTCGGCCGCGAGACCGGGATCGACCTGATCGGCGAATCCGACGGCATCCTGCCCTCGCGCCAGTGGAAGGCGGCCAACAGCAAGCAGCCCTGGTATCCCGGCGAAACGGTGATCGCCGGCATCGGCCAGGGTTACTGGGCGGTTACCCCGCTGCAACTGGCGCATGCGGTGGCGACCCTGGCCGGCGGTGGCGTGCCGTACCTGCCGCGGCTGGGCATGGCCACCAGCACGGTCGGCGAGGCGCAGCGCCAGCCGCTGCCCAATCCGCCGGGCGCCACGTTGATCCGCCAGCGCGGCGACTGGGCGGTGATCAACGCGGGCATGCGCGCGGTGATCACCGAAGGCACCGGCAAGGGCCTGAACGACGGCTTCCCCTACGCGATCGCCGGCAAGAGTGGCACCGCCGAGCGCTACTCGCGCACCAGCGACGCGTACGACACCAATCGCAACACCGCGTATCTGGCCACCCGCCATCGCGCCTGGTTCATCGCCTACGCGCCGGCCGACCACCCGCAGATCGCCGTAGCCGTGGTGCTGGAGCAGGGCGCCTGGGGCGCTTCGGCGGCGGGGCCGATCGTGCGCAAGATTCTCGATGCGTGGCTGGCCACCCACCAGGGCGTGCTGCCCGGCGCCGAGCGATTGCCGGATGCCGCACCGCTCCCATCCGCCGCGCCGGCACCGGCCGGCTCGGTCGTCGAGGACGTGCCCGTGTCCGCCAGCAGCGAGGTGCAACCATGATCGGCGTGCTGCGCGCGCGCATGCGCCGCTTCGCGCACCGGGTGATGACCCGGCGCCGGATCGACCTGCCGCTGGCGGCCGGCCTGTTCGTGCTGGCCTTGATCGGCCTGGCCACGCTCTACAGCGCGGGCGATCGCAGTCTGGCCCTGGTCGGTGGCCAGGCCGCGCGTTTCGTGTTGGGCGGCGCCTTGCTGCTGCTGGTCTCGCGCATTCCGCCCCCGGTGCTGCGCAGCTGGACGCCGGGCCTCTACGCCGTCAGCGTCGCCTTGCTGGTGGTGGTGGCGATCCTCGGTGAAGGGCGCGGTTCGATGCGCTGGCTGGATCTGGGCGTGATGCGTTTCCAGCCGTCCGAACTGCTCAAGCTCACCACGCCGATGATGGTGGCCTGGTACCTCCACCCGCGGCAGCTGCCGCCGGGCTGGAAGGACATCGCGGTGGTCGGCATCCTGATCGCCATTCCTGCCGCCTTGATCGCCGAACAGCCGGACCTGGGCACGGCGGTGCTGGTGGCCACGGCCGGCGCGTTCGCGCTGTTCCTCTCCGGCATGGCGTGGTGGCGCATCGGATTGCTGGTGGGCGCGGTGGTGGGCATGATCCCGATCGGCTGGCACTTCCTGCACCAGTACCAGCGCGATCGCGTGCTGACCCTGCTCAATCCCGAATCCGATCCGCTGGGCAACGGCTGGCACATCATCCAGTCGCAGATCGCGGTGGGCTCCGGCGGCGTGTTCGGCAAAGGCTGGCTGCACAGCACGCAGTCGCGGCTGGATTTCCTGCCCGAGCACACCACCGATTTCATCTTCGCGGTGTTCTCCGAGGAGTTCGGCCTGGTCGGCGTGTGCGCGCTGATCGCGCTGTACGCGTTCATCATCGGCCGCTGCCTGTGGATCGCGATGGAGGCGCGCGATACGTATTCGCGCCTGCTCGCCGGCGCGATCGGCATGAGCTTCTTCGTCTACGTGTTCGTCAACGGCGGCATGGTGGCCGGCATGCTGCCGGTGGTCGGCGTGCCGATGCCGATGATCAGTTACGGCGGCACGTCGGCGGTGTCGCTGTTGACCGGTTTCGGCGTGCTGATGTCGATCCATGCCAATCGCAAGAGCCACATCTGAATCGCGCCCCGCGCGCGCCATGCGTGGGGCCGAAGTCGCCGCGGCTTGCATGGTAGGCTCTCGCTGACCCCGATTTTCCCTTTGCGAAGGCCTTGCATGTCCGTGCATCCCGTGTCCCGTGTGTGCTGTTGCCTGCTGGTCCTGCTGTCGTGGGTGGCTGGAACGGACACCGCGCTGGCCGCCCATCCGGGGCAGGCGAAACTGGTGCAGGAGGTGGCGCACGACACCGGCCAGAGCCCGGCCGCGCTCAATGCGCTGCTCGACGGCGCCACCAAACAGCAGTCGATCCTCGACGCGATCAGCCGCCCGGCCGAGGCCAAGCCGTGGAAGGACTATCGACCGATCTTCCTCACCGATGCCCGCATCGACGGCGGCATCGCGTTCTACCAGCAGCATCGCGCACTGCTCGACCGGATCGCGACCGAGTACGGCGTGGCGCCGCAATACGTGGTGGCGATCATCGGCGTGGAGACCAATTACGGCCGCATCGTGGGCCGCTACAAGGTGCTCGATGCGCTGGTGACGCTGGCCTTCTACTACCCGCCGCGCGCGCCGTTTTTCCGCGACGAGCTGAAGACCCTGCTGGAGCTTCCCGCCAGCAAGCTGGCCGGTCCGCTGGACTCGCTGGTCGGCTCCTATGCCGGCGCGCAGGGCTGGGGCCAGTTCATGCCTTCGAGCATCCGCGACTACGCGGTTGACGAGGATCACGACGGTCGCATCGACCTGCACGATTCGGCCGACGACATCGTGGCCAGCGTCGCCAACTACCTGCACGGGTACGGCTGGGAGCGCGATGCCCCGGTGGCGGCGCGGGCGCAGCCCGATGCCAAGGCGCACGCGAGCGACCTCAACGAGCTCATGCCGAAGCATCCGCTGGAACAGTTCGAGGCATGGGGCTACGCGCCGCTGCAGCGGATCGACCCCGGCCGGCTCGCCAGCCTGCAGCAGCTCGAAGGCCCGGCCGGGCCGGAGTACTGGTTCACCTTCCAGAATTTCTACGTGATCACCCGCTACAACCGCAGCCCGTTGTACGCGATGGCCGTCGAACAGCTGGCGCAGGCGATCGCCGCCGGCGTGGCGCAGGCGGACGCGGCGCGGTGAGGTTCGTCGCGGTCGCCGCCGTGCTCGCGGCCAGCGCGCTGCTTGCCGCGTGCAGCGGGCCGCGCAGCCGGCCGTCGTCGTCGTCCGGCGCGGGCCATCGCGGCGTGTCCGGCACGGCATCGCCCGCGGGTGAAGGTGGCATCCACGACGACCTCAGTCGGCCGCAATCGAGCCGCTACCGCGACGGCCGCGACAGCGTGCCGCCGCCGATCGACGTCAGCAAGCTGTCCGAGCCGGTGCCGAAGGCCGAGCCGCGCTCGCGCTACGGCAACAAGTCGCCCTACAGCGTGCGCGGCAAGACCTATCGCGTGCTGTCCACGGCGCGCGGCTACGACGAGCGCGGCATCGCCTCGTTCTACGGCAACAAGTTCCACGGCTACAAGACCTCCAACCTCGAAACCTACGACATGTACGCGTTCAGCGCGGCCAGCACCACGCTGCCGCTGCCCAGCTACGCGCGCGTCACCAACCTGGAGAACGGCAAGAGCGTGGTCGTGCGGGTCAACGACCGCGGACCGTTCCACGACAACCGGCTGATCGACCTGTCCTATGCCGCGGCAGTGAAGATCGGCATCTGGCCCAAGGGCACCGGCCTGGTCGAGGTGCGCGGCATCGACCCGGCGCATCCGGCGCAGGAACTGCCGCCGCCGGAGACGGTCTCAGGCAGGCACCCGGGAATCTACCTGCAGGTGGGTGCGTTCGCCGACGCGTCCAATGCCGACCGCCTGGCCCGGCGCCTGCGTGCGGCCGACCTCGGCACGGTGCAGGTGATCGACGGCGTGGCGCATGGCCAGCGCCTGCGCCGCGTGCGGGTCGGCCCGCTCGACAGCGTGGATCGTGCCGACGAAGTCAGTCGCCGGATCGAACGCATGGGTCTGCCCTCGCCGCAGGTCGCGGTAGACTGAGCAGGATTTGCGCAGGCTTCCTTGCCACTTCGGCGCGCGCAACGCCGATCCTCGAAAAACCGGACTCGAAAACACGATGAACTTTCTTCGACGCACCCTGATGCCGTTTGCCGCCGTTGCCGTCCTGCTGGTCGGCGCCGCGATGGCGCAGACCCCGCCCCATCCGTCGCCCGTGCCGCGCCCGGCCATGCCGGCCGCACCGGTGCCGCCGCCGCCGGACGTCGATGGCGCCAGCTGGGTGCTGATGGACTACGCCACCGGCCAGATACTTGCCTCGAAGGATCCCGATGCGCGTCGCGCGCCGGCCTCGCTGACCAAGGTGATGACCGACTACGTGGTGTCGGCCGAGCTCGCCAACGGCCGCATCCACACCAGCGACATGATCACCATCAGCGAGCATGCGTGGCGCGGCGGCGGTGCCGGCACCGACGGCTCCACCAGTTTCCTCAAGCTGGGCAGCCAGGTGCCGCTGATGGACCTGCTCAAGGGCATGATCGTGCAGTCCGGCAACGACGCGGCAATCGCGCTGGCCGAGCACACCGCCGGTTCGGAGGATGCCTTCGCCAACCTGATGAACGCCTACGCCAAGCAGTTGGGCATGGCCAACTCGCACTTCTCCAACGCCTCCGGCTATCCGGTGCAGAACCACTACAGCTCCGCGCGCGACGTCGCGATCCTGTCGCGCGCGCTGATCCACAACTTTCCGGACGACTACGCCATCTCGGCGATCAAGTCGTACGAGTGGAACGGCATCAAGCAGCAGAACCGCAACGAGCTGCTCTGGCGCGATCCGGCCGTGGACGGCATCAAGACCGGGCACACCGCCGACGCGGGCTTCTGCCTGGCGGCGTCCGCCAAGCATGGCGACGAGCGCATGATCGCGGTGGTGATGGGCGCCAGCTCCAACAAGGCGCGCGCCGATTCGGCGATGGCCCTGCTCAACTACGGCTTCCGCTTCTACGAGACGCACAAGCTGTACGACACCAGCAAGCCGCTGGCGACGCCGCGGTTGTGGAAGGGCGAGGCGGACACCTTGCCGATCGGCGTGGCCAGCGACGTGCTGGTCACTGTCAAGACCGGCCAGTACGACAAGCTCAAGGCGGTGATGGACATCCCCTCGACCCTGATCGCGCCGTTCAAGAAGGGCCAGCAGATCGGCAGCCTGCGCATCAGCCTGGATGGCCAGGCGCTGCAGACGGTGCCGCTGGTCGCACTGGCCGACGCGCCGCAGGGTGGCTTCTTCTCGCGCCTGTGGGACAGCATCCTGCTCTGGTTCCACAAGGACACCGGCAACACCGAGCAGGCGCCGAGCGCCAAGTGATGCAACCGATCGACTTCGACAAGGCGAAGCGGCAAGGCCGGGGCTTCCAGTTCCCCGGCGAGTTCGAGATCACCGCCGTGGGCAGCGCCAGCGCCGACCTGCCCCGCCACGTGCCGCAACTGCTCGAACGCGCCGGTCTGCACGTGCTGCACGAAACCGTGCGTCACCGCCATTCCGGCGCCGGCAATTTCGTCTCGGTCACGGTCACATTCCGCTGCGACAACCGCGAGCAGTACGAAGCAGCGCATCACGCACTGCGCGCCGATGCGGATGTCCGGTATACGTTGTGAGGCCGGGATTCGGGATGGGGGATTCGCAAGAGCCGCGTCCCGAGCCTCCGCGTCGCATGGGTTCGGCGGCTCTTGAACCAGAAGAATTGCAAGGCCACAAGCTCGTCGTGAACCACGAATCCCGAACCCCCCATCCTGAATTCCGGCCCCTGGTCATCCGCCGCCTCGGCCGCCAGCCCTACGCGGCGACCTGGCAGGCGATGAGCGCGTTCACCGACAACCGCACCGCCGACACGCCGGACGAGCTGTGGCTGCTGGAGCACGACCCGGTGTTCACCCTGGGCCAGGCCGGCAAGATGGAGCACGTGCTGGCGCCGGGCGACATCCCGGTGATCCCGGTCGACCGCGGCGGGCAGGTGACCTACCACGGGCCCGGCCAGATCGTCGGCTACCCGCTGATCGACTTGCGCCGCATCGGCGTGGGCGTGCGCGAGCTGGTGCGGCGGATCGAGCAGGCGCTGATCGACACGCTGGCGCACTGGCAGGTGGCGGCGGCGCGCCGCGAAGGCGCCCCCGGCGTGTACGTGGGCGAGGCCAAGATCGCCGCGCTCGGCCTGCGCGTGCGTCGCGGCTGCAGTTTCCACGGGCTGGCCTTCAACGTGGCCATGGACCTGGAGCCGTTCGAACGCATCAACCCCTGCGGCTACAAGGGTTTGGCGGTCACGCAACTGGTAGACTTGGGCGGTCCGTCGCAGCTGGCGGACGTCGAGACGGTGCTGGCCGACGAGTTCTGCCGCCAGTTCGGCTTCGTCGCCGCGCCCGCTGCCCCCCTGATTCCCGAACTCCCCGCGCGCGCCGCGGTCTGAACTCCTCTCCCATGAGCGAAACCAGCGCCCCCTTGTCCAAATCCATTCCGATCCAGGTCGTGGCCGGCACCGGCACGGTGGAGAAACAGCTCGGCAGCGACAAGATCGCGCTGAACCGCGCCGGTTTCGACACCAGCGTGCCGACCCTGCGCAAGCCCAACTGGATCCGCGTGCGCCTGCCGCAGGGCAACGCGGTGCAGCAGCTGAAGGCCCGCCTGCGCGAGAACGCGCTGGTGACCGTATGCGAGGAGGCCTCCTGCCCCAACATCCACGAATGCTTCAGCCACGGCACCGCCACCTTCATGATTCTCGGCGAGGTGTGCACGCGGCGCTGCTCGTTCTGCGACGTGGCGCATGGCCGGCCGCAGCCGCCGGATGAACTGGAGCCGGCGCGCCTGGCGCAGACCATCGCCGACATGCGGCTGAAGTACGTGGTGATCACCTCGGTCGACCGCGACGACCTGCGCGACGGCGGCGCGGCGCACTTCGCCAGCTGCATCCGCGCGGTGCGCCATGCCAGCCCGGCCATCCGCATCGAGATCCTCACCCCCGATTTCCGCGGCAAGGGCCGCATGGAACGGGCGCTGGAAGTGCTCAAGGCATTCCCGCCGGACGTGTTCAACCACAACCTGGAAACCGTGCCGCATCTGTACCGCGAGGTGCGCCCCGGCGCCGATTACCAGTGGTCGCTGGACCTGCTCAAGCGCTTCAAGGCGCAGCACCCGCAGGTGCCGACCAAGTCCGGCATCATGCTCGGCCTGGGCGAGACCCGCGAGCAGGTGCTGCAGACGCTGCGCGACCTGCGCGACCACGATGTGGAGATGATCACCATCGGCCAGTACCTGCAGCCCACGCCGCACCACCATCCGGTGCTGCGCTACTGGACGCCCGAGGAATTCCACGCGCTGCGCGAAGCCGGCGAAGCCATGGGCTTTCATCACGTCGCCTCCGGCCCGCTGGTGCGATCGTCCTACCACGCCGACCTGCAGGCGCATGCAGCCGGTGTCACCGAATCCGCCTGAGAGCATCCATGAAACTTCGCCCCGCGCTGGTCCTGCTGTTCGTTCTCTCCGCCAGCTGCGCCTTTGCGCAGTCCGCGGCCGACCTGGGTGCCGGCCCCCAGCCGCGCAAGGCGGCCATCTGGCCGCTGGAGCCCACGGCCGAACAGGCCCAGGCCGCGCAACTGTCCGCGCGCTTCCTGACCCGCTTCCACTACGACGCCCAGCCGCTGGATGACGCGATGTCCGCGCGCATCTACAAGGCATATTTCAAGATGCTCGACGGCGACAAGGTGTTCTTCACCCAGGCCGACATGGACAAGTTCGCGCCACTGAAGAGCAAGTTCGACGACGCGATCTGGAACAGCGACCTCTCCGCGCCGTTCGCCATCTTCAACCTGTACCTGCAGCGCGCCGTGCAGCGCATGAGCTACGCCCGCGAGCTGCTGAAGAACGGCTTCGACCTCAGTCGCGACGAGAGCTACGAGGTCGACCGCAAGGACGCCGCCTGGCCGAAGGACGAGGCCGCCGCGCAGGACCTTTGGCGCAAGCGCACCAAGAACGACTGGCTGCGTCTGAAGCTGGCCGGCAAGGACGACGCGGACATCCGCAAGACGCTGGACAAGCGCTACAGCGGCTACATCGACCGCATCCGGCAGATCAACAGCGCCGACGCGTTCCAGACCTTCATGAACGCCTACGCCGAATCCACCGACCCGCACACCGACTACCTCGGCCCGGAGGCGGCGGCCAACTTCGACATCGCGATGAGCCTGTCGCTGCAGGGCATCGGCGCGCAGCTGCAGTCGCGCGACGACTACACCATGATCGTCAAGCTGATCCCCGGCGGCCCGGCGATGAAGTCGCACAAGTTCAAGCCGGGCGACCGCATCGTGGCGGTGGGCCAGGGCGACAAGGGCGCAATGGTGGACGTGGTCGGTTGGCGCATCGACGACGTCACCGCGCTGATCCGCGGCAAGAAGGGAACGGTGGTGCGGCTGGAAGTGCTGCCCGCCGATGTCGGCCCGGACGGCAAGCACGAGCTGATCACCCTGGTGCGCGACAAGATCAACCTGGAGGATGCCGCGGCCAGCAAGAAGGTCATCGAGATCAAGGACGGCGCGGTCACCCGCAAGATCGGCGTGATCGACCTGCCCTCGTTCTACTCCGATTTCGGCGCGCGCAGCGCCGGCGACAAGGATTACCGCAGCACCACCCGCGACGTGGCCAAGCTGATCGCCGAGCTCAAGCAGGAAGGCGTGCAGGGCATCGTGGTGGACCTGCGCAACAACGGCGGCGGCTCGCTGGCCGAGGCGGATTCGATGACCGGCCTGTTCATCGACAAGGGCCCGGTGGTGCAGGTGCGCGGCTCGCACGGCGAAGTCCAGGTGCAGGGCGACGACGATGCAGGCATGGCCTGGAGCGGTCCGCTGGCGGTGCTGGTCAACCGCGGCACGGCTTCGGCCTCGGAGATCTTCTCCGCGGCGATCCAGGATTATCACCGCGGCCTGGTCATCGGCGAGCCGACCTTCGGCAAGGGCACCGTGCAGACCCTGGTGGACCTGGACAAGTTCGCCTCCGGCGACAGCGAGAAGCCGCAGCTGGGCGAACTGAAGATGACGATCCAGGAGTTCTTCCGCATCAACGGCGGTTCCACCCAGCTCAAGGGCGTCACCCCGGACATCGAGTTCCCGAAGAACGGCGACGAGAAGGACTTCGGCGAATCGACCTACGACAACGCGCTGCCGTGGACGCAGATTCCGCCGGCCGACTACCAGCCGGTGGCGAACCTCTCCGCCTACCTGCCGCAGCTGCTCAAGCAGCACGACCAGCGTGCGGCGCAATCGCCGGCGTGGAAGCTGATGCTGGACGAGCTGGCGCAGTACAAGAAGATGCGCGACATGACCACGATCTCGCTGAACCTGGCCACCCGCGAAGCCGAGCGCAAGCAGCAGGAGCAGATGCAGGCCGCCTTCCGCGCGCGGCACGTCGCCATCGACGGCAGCGACGCGGCCCTGCCGGAGGCGGGCAGCACGCTGGACGACGGCCTCAACCCCAACGAGCGCAGCATCAAGAGCGAGCTGAAGGAAGAGAAGGACGCCAAGAACGCCAAGGACCCGCAGCTCCAGGAGACCGCGCACATCCTGTTCGACGCGATCGGCATGATCAAGGCCGACCCGAAACTGGCCAGCGAGGTGCTGCCTTACGGCGGCAAGTTCTCGCCGCACGCACTGGCCAGCGTAACCACCCCCGCGCCGTCCGCGAGCAGCCCGGCGCACTGAGTATCCCGCTGCGCACGACGACAAGGCGGCACTGCCTGTCGTCGTGCGTGCGGGAGCCTGCGGCCCGCAGGCGCTTGTCCCGCGGGCCGTCTCCTACCCGTCGTAGCCGAAGCGTTCGAGCCACGGTTGCAGCACGGGCAACACCGGTTCGAAATGCTCGCGGTAGTCGCGCCAGCGGCCCACCGCCTTGCGATAGACGCCGCGGGTGACCTGCGCGTAGCTGGGCGTGCTGATGTGCTTCTCGCGCGCATGCTCGGCGAAGCGCTGCAGGGGCGAGGCATCGGCCAGGTCCAGGAACCGCGCCAGTCGTGTCGCCTGGTCGCCGAACTGCTCCACCACGGATTCGTAGCGCCACTCCAGCACCTGCGGGGCGAACACCTCGACATCGCGCTGCCATTGGGTGAAGGCGCGCGCGTAGCCCTGCGCCAGGCGCGGCAGGGAGGAGCACAGCACCATGAACGCCGGCGAGCGGAACGATTGCATGCTGCAGCTGAGCAACACGTCGCAGGGATGGCGCAGGCAGAGAATGATCCGTGCATGCGGAAACAGCCGCATGATCATCGGCAGGCACTGCATGTTCAGCGGGTTCTTGTCGACCAGCCGGCGCGGCCCGAGGTCGGGACGCACCTGCGCGACCCGTCGGCGATAGCTGCGGCGCAGGGCATCGGCATCGTCCTGGCTCAGTGAGGCGAGATCGGCGGGATAGCGCTGGCCGACGCGTTCCATGCTTTCGATCAGCTCATGGATGTAGGCACGCTCGTCCATGGACCGGAAATCCGGGTGGGCGTCGAGCATCTGTTCCAGCAAGGTGGTACCCGAGCGCGGAAAGCCGACCACGAAGACCGGGCTCTCCATGGAGCCGGGGGCGCGCAGCTCGGTCCAGCGGGCGTAGTCGTGCGGTTCGACCACGCAGTCCGCCAGCGGCAGCGGCTGGCTGTCCGCCGCCAGTCGCTCCGGCACGACCTGGCGGGCGATCTCCAGTTGCGCCGCGTGCGCCGCCTGCAACGCGTCCCATGCCTCGGCGTGGCGGCCCAGCCGGTCGCAGGCGATGGCGAGGCCGAAACCGACGCTGGCCCGGCTCTCGTCGTCGAGCGGCTGCGCCAGCACGCGCCGGAACAGCGCCGCTGCCTCGGCGTGCGCGCCGTTGCGTGAGGCCATCGCGGCGTGCGCGCGCCAGCCGTCGGTGCGCGCTTGCACGGCGCCCGGCGGCAGGGCGTCGATCGCGGCCAGCGGCAGTTGCTGCAGGTCCTGCTGTGCGCGTTCGACCTGGTTGCTGCGCTCGTGCAACACCACGCGCTGGGCGGCGATGCGCAGGCGCAGCGGAGCGGCCGCGGCCTCCGTCGGCGGCAACTGCGCGCGCGCGAGCGTGCGCAGGGCCGCCTCGGAAGCGCCCTGCACCGACAACATGGCGGCCAGGATCAACGCCTGTTCGGCGGGTTGCGGCGGCCACTCGCCGGCGCCGTCGAGCATTTCCTCCTGTGCCGCGTTGTCGCCGCAGACGTAGCAGGCGTAGGCCGCCTGCAGGCGGGCCTCGATGAATGAAGGGGCGAGACTGGCCGCTTCCAGCAGCGCCTGCCGTGCCGCCGGCCAATCGCGTTGCTGGGTGTACAGCAGGCCGAGGTTGTAGTGCACCTCCGCATCGCCCGGCGCGAGCTGCCGGGCCTGACGCAGGGCCTGTCCGGACGCGGCGAGGTCGCCGGCCAGGCGAGAGGCCACGCCGAGGTTGTTCCAGTAGGCCGAGACGGCCGGTCGCAACTGGCACAGGCGGTTGAACGTGGCGGCCGCCCGTGCGTGCCGGCCGGTGGCCTGTTGCGCCACGCCGAGCAGGACGAGCACGCCTTCGTCGTCGCCGGCGGCATCCGCCGCCTGCGCCGCCAGTTCGATGACGCGCTCTGCGTCGCCTGCATTCCACGCGCTCGCCATGGCGGCGGCCAGCGTGCTGGCCGGAGTGCTGGGCGGATCGGCGGCGGGCGGGGGCGGGGGCATGCGGCCTCGGTGGGGTGGTGTCCGGCGCCCATTATGCAAGAGGGCCGCGGTTTGCCCGCGGCCCTCCTGGGGGTTTGCAACGACTGCGATGGAGCTAGGACATCAGAACTTCACGGTGGCGCGGGCCCAGTAGTAGCGACCGAGCACGTCGTAGGTGGAGACGTCCACGTTGTAGTTGGAACCGTTCTGATACATCAGCGGCGGTGCCTTGTCGGCGATGTTGTCCACGCCGACGTCGAAGCGGGTGTGGATCGACGGCACCGCGTAGCCGAGCTGGATCGAGTGGTAGGTCACCGAGGCGATCGGAATGTTCACGCCGGGAATGGCCGCATCCGTGTTGAGCGCGGTCAGGCTGTTGATGTAGCGCGACTGCCACTGGGCGTTCCAGTTGCCCTTGCTCCAGTTCAGCGTGACCGTGCCGCGCAGCCGCGAGATGTTGCCGAACTGCTGGCTGTAGGTGCCGGCGTAGTCGATGGCCTGTGCGCCCGGCTCGCCGGGGGTGGCGTTGTTCCTGTAGGTGGAGGTGTAGCTGCTGTTGAGGCCCACCTGGAAGTCGCCCGGGTCCACGCTGCCCATGTTGAAGTGGGGCACCTTGTAGCGCAAGGTGAAGTCGACACCCGACGTATTCAGCGTGCCAAGGTTGACCACCGGCGTGTTGATCAGGAACACCTGGCCCGGCTGGCGGCTGGTGGTGTCCTCGCGATGGATCAGCCCGCAGTACGGGCTGGCACTGTTGTTGAAGCACGAACTGACGACCAGGTCGCCGGTGATCGCGGTCAACGTGTCGGACAGGTAGATGTGCCAGAAGTCGAGGCTGGTGGAGAAGCCGGGCAGCCACTCCGGCGAGTAGACCAGGCCGAGGTCGATGGATTTGCCCTTTTCCGGCTTCAGCGAGTTGCCCACGGTGGCGGCACCGGAATAGAACGTGTTGACCTGCGCCGGCGAGTTGCCGCCCCAGTTGACCGGCACGTACTGGCAGGCCGCGGCATGCTGGGCCAGATCGGCCGCGCTGAGGTTGACGCAGGGGTCGTTCAGGGTGGGCTGCACCAGGGTGCGGCCGTCGTAGAGCTCGTTGAGGTTCGGCGCGCGGAACACCTGCGAGACGGTACCGCGGACCAGCAGATCGGCCACCGGCTTCCATTCGATCGCGACCTTGCCGTTGGTGGTGCTGCCGCTGGTGCTGTAGTTGGAGGAGCGCACGCCCAGGTCGATGTTCAGTGACTGCGCCCCGGGCGCATCGGCGAGCAGCGGGATCAGGGTTTCCGCGTAGATCTCCTTGACGTTGTAGCTGCCGCTGGCGGGCGAGCCGCATGCTTCCTGCAGGATCTGGCACTGGGTGGTGACCGGGTCGAGCACCGCGAACGGGCTCACCGTGTACTTCATCGTCTGCTTGCGGTACAGCGCGCCGACCGACAGCTGCATGGCGCCGGCGGGCAGGTCCCACAGGTCGCCGCTGGCGTCGAACTGCGCCTGCTTGGTCGAGTTGGTCATGACATAGATCGGCGTCTTCACGCCGGCGCTCAGCAGCTTGCCCACCGCCGGGTCGGCCTGGTTGAAGATGTTGGCGCCGGCATCGACCGCCGCCTGCAGGGCGGGGATGTCCACCTCGTTGGTGTCGCGCTGGTCGCGCTTGCTGTGGCTGTAGTTGATCGACGCGTCCCAGATCCAGCTGCTGTCCTGGCCGAAGTTGCCGCGCAGGCCGGTGTTGATCTGCGCGTTGTCGGTCTTGTAGCTGTGCACGCGGGTGCCGGCGCCGGTCAGGCGGGTCTGGAAGTTGTAGCCGCTGTTCGGGTCGCCCGGCACCGCGTTCTGGCTGAAGGTGACGCCGAACGGGTTGATCGGGTTGCTGGAGGAGATGATCAGGCCGTCACCGGTACCGACCGGCGAGGGGGCGTCCTGGCCGCTGGATTCGGTGCGGTTGTAGAACGCGTTGACGTAGGCCTTGAGGTTGGGCGTCAGGTCGTAGCTGCCCAGCACGAAGCCGTTGGTGCGCTTCTGCGCGGTCTGCATGTAGTTGAGCGCGGCATAGTTGTAGGTGTCCGAACCGAGCCGGCACCGGTAGTCGCCGAGGTTCGAGCCGTCGCCCGTGGCAAGCGTCACGTTGGCGGTGCCGGACGAGTTGATCGCGCAGCCGTACTGGCTGGCGATCGAGGCCGGCAGCTGGATGCGGCCGGTCGGGATCGAGCTGGAGCCGGCGGCGATGATGGTGCCGCTGGACAGGTACAGCTGCTGCCGCGAGAAGTCGCGTTGCGAGGCCAGCGTGGCGTCGTACTTGTTGTAGTCGAGGCCGCCGACGATGCTGTAGTTGTCGCCGGACATGCCGCCGGTCAGGTTGAAGCCGCGACGCTGCGAATCGCCGTGGCTGGAGATGCCGTCGTTCAGGCTGAACTGGACGCCCTGGAAATCCTTGCGCAGGATGAAGTTGACCACGCCGCCGATGGCGTCGGAGCCGTACACGGTGGAGGCGCCTTCGGCCAGCACGTCGACGCGGTCGATCATGTCCGGCGGCAGCATGTTGATGTCCGAGTTGACCATGCGCTGGCCATCCACCAGCACCAGCGTGCGATTGATGCCCAGGCCGCGCAGCGAGACGCGCGAGGCGCCGCCGCCGGCTTCCAGCAGCGGGCTGGCGACGCCGCCGCCGTTGCTGTTGTTGGAGGGGTTGGTGGCGTTGCCGGAGATCGCCGGCATGTCCTGCAGCACGTAGCCCAGGGTGGGCTTGCCGGAGTTGGTGATGGCCTCGCGGTCGATGGTCACCACCGGGCTGGCGGTTTCCACGTCCACGCGGCGGATCAGCGAGCCGGTGACCACCACGGCGTTCAGCGTCTTGGCTTTGTCCTTGGAGGCCGGCGTGGCCTGATCCGTCGTGGGCGGATTGGTGGTCGTCGTCTGGGCCTGCAGCCCGCCGGCGACCGAGAGCATCCCGGCGGTCAATGCGAGACGCACAGCCAGTGACAGGTGATTCAAGTCGTATTTCATGTGGTTTCTTTCCCCAGTGGTGATGGCTCGGCCCTGTAATGTCGAGCGCGTCCACTGGTGCCCCTTGTCCCCCCTCAGGCAATGTCGCAACCAGTTTCGGACCACGCCCAACGTTCGAGAGGTTACTCCCCCGAGGCTTCGTCGCACCACTGCACACGGCGCCGGGCGGAAGGGGGTGTCGGGCGTCGAGGTCGGCGGGTGCGGCTCAGTGCCCGTAACGCTCCTGCAGGAACGCGAACACCGCGCGCAGGCCCATTGCCTCGCCGCCGCGGGGGCGGCCGGGGCGGTCGGCGTCGTTCCAGGCGTAGGTATCCAGGTGCAGCCACGGCGTGCCGTCGGGGACGAAGCGTTCGAGATAGAGCGCGGCGGTGATCGCGCCGGCGTGGCGCGAGGCGCTGGAGTTGGCGAAGTCCGCCAGGTGGGAGTCCAGCATGCGCCGGTATGGACGCCACAGCGGCAGCCGCCACAGCGGGTCGGCCACGGCGTTACCGGCCTGCAGCACCGCGTCGGCCAGCGCGTCATCGTTGGCGAACAGGGCCGGCAGATCCGGGCCCAGCGCCACGCGGGCGGCGCCGGTGAGGGTGGCGAAGTCGATGATCAGCGCCGGTTGCTGTTCGCCGGCGTAGGCCAGCGCGTCGCACAGGATCAGCCGGCCCTCGGCGTCGGTGTTGTCCACTTCCACGGTATGGCCGGCGCGGGTGGTGATCACCTCGCCCGGGCGCATCGCGTTGCCGGCCACGGCGTTCTCCACCGCCGGCACCAGCAGGGTCAGCCGCACCGGCAGGTTGGCCTGCATCACCAGCCCGGCCAGCGCGATCGCGTGCGCGGCGCCGCCCATGTCCTTCTTCATCCAGCGCATGCCTTCGCCGCCCTTGAGGTTCAGGCCGCCGGTGTCGAAGCACACGCCCTTGCCGACGATCACCAGCCTGGGATGGTCGGGCTTGCCCCAGCTCAGTTCGACCAGCCGCGGCGCGCGATGGCTGGCGCGGCCCACGGCGTGGATGGTGGGGAAGTTCGCCTTGAGCAGTTCGTCGCCGACCCAGTCGCGCAGCTTCGCCTTGTGTGCCTTGGCCAGGGTCTTTATCGCCTCGCCGAGTTGCTCCGGGCCCATGTCCTGCGTGGGCGTGTTGACCAGGTCGCGCACGCGCGAGGTGGCCTCCACCAGCGGGGCCAGCCGGGCCAGTTCCTCGGCCGCCACGATCAGCCGCGCCGGGGCGCGTTTGGCTGCGCGGTAGCGGGTGAACTGGTAGGCGCCCAGCGCCCAGCCCAGCGTGGCCAGCGCGGTGTCGGCGAGCACGCCTTCGGCGGCCAGTTCGTAGGTGGCTTCGGGCAGGTGGCAGGGCAGGCCGGCCAGCGCGGCCAGCGGATCGGCCGGCGCCACGCCGACCAGCACGCGCGCCAGCTTGCCGGCTGCGTCGGGCACCAGAGCGAACGTGCCGGGCGCCGCGTCGAAGCCGCTGTCGCCGAGCCAGCGCCGCTGCGTCGCATCGAGCCGGCGGCGACTGGCCGCCAGGTGCGCGGCGTCGGTGGTCTCGACGGGGATGCCATGGCGCTGGCCAGGGCGGCGTTCGATCAGGGCGGACATGGGCAAATCCTTGCGGGGAAATGGCCCATGATGGACATGCCCGCGTCGAAGAACAATCGCAACGGCGTCAGTCGCGGCGGGAAGAGGCTTCCAGCCAGTCGGCCAGCGCCGCCAGGTCGGGCAGGTCGAGATCCGGCGGCGGGCCCATGCCGGGTGGCCACGGTTCGCCCTGGCGATTGATCCACGCCGTGCGCAAGCCGGCGTCGCGCGCGCCGGCCACGTCCAGCGCGGGGTCGTCGCCCACGTGCAGTACCTGTCCCGGTTCGACGCCGAGCAGCGCGGCTGCGGCAAGGAAGATGGCGCGGTCGGGCTTGCCCACGCCATGGTCGCGGGCGCAGACGTGATGGCGGAAATGCCGCTCGATGCCGATGCGGCGCAGGTCGGCGTTGCCGTTGGTCAGGCTCGCCAGCGGCCAGCGTGCGGCGATGCGTTCCAGCGCGCTTGGGCAGTCGGGGAACAGTTCCACCTGGTTGCGCGCGGCGAAATAGATTTCCCACAACGCGTCCACCGGCGCATCGGCGATGCCGCTGGCCTCGAACACATGGCGCAGGGTCAGCTGGCGCTGGGTGGTGAAATCGTGCGCCAGGTCGATCCGCTCGGCGGCCACTTTGGCGCGCAGTTGCCGCATCGCGGTGATCGGCCACGCACGCGCCACCTCCGGATGGTGCTGCTGCAGCCAGGCGTCGACGGCCCGGTCGGCCCGTTCCAGCGCGGGCAGCACCGGCCACAGCGTGTCGTCCAGATCCAGCGTCAGCGCCAGCGGACGCTGGACCATGCCGGCGCCCGCCTCTGCGGCGCGGCTCACCCGGTTATCGCTTGCTGACGCGCAACACCTGGCCCTGTTGCAGGTGGTCGCTCTTGAGCTGGTTCCACGCGCGCAATTGCGCCACCTCGACCGAATGTGCCTTGGCGATCGAGGACAGCGTGTCGCCGCGCACCACCTTGTACGTCGAATGGGTCTGCGTGGCGTCGGCGCTGACGCTGCGGAAATTCTTGCCGTTGGCCTGGCTCACCGTGGTGGCCGAGCCGCTGGCGCGCTCGACGCCGGTCACGGCGACGTTGCTGACGCTGCCGCTGACGCGCTCCAGCCGTGCATCGTTCGCCGCGCGCTCGCGGCGCGCTTCCAGCGCGTTGCGGGCCTGCACCGTGCGCTCCGACGTGGGCGCGATGGCGGCGCGGGACGCGTAGGTGGCGCCGGGCGCCGAGATCGGCGTGCCCTGCGACCGCGCGCGCGCGCCGACTTCGGCCAGGATCGTGCTGCGGCGCTCGGCATCCATCGCCGCCAGCCGCGCGCCGTCGTCGTAGGGCAGCACGCCGTGGCGACGCAGCGCAGCCTTGGCCGGCTCGGTCTTGAGGAAGTCCACGAAATCCTGCGCCTGCTCGGCCTTGGCGCTGTGCGGGTTGGTGACCAGGTACAGCGGGATGAACAGCGGGTAGCTGCCGTTGGCGATGTTCGCCGTGGTCGCCGTGCGGCCGTTGATCGGGATCGCCTTCAGCTTGGGGTTGTCACTGATGCCGGCCAGCATGGCCACGCCCAGGCCGTTCGGGTTCAGCGCGATGCCTTCTTCCAGCTTGCGCGTGTTGACGTACAGCCGCGGCGCGGCGACCGGCTGGTTGCCGCGGCCGAACAGCAGGCTGCGCAGGCTGTACTCCACGCCGTCGCCGGGGCTGGCCACCGCGTAGACGTCGATCGGCGCGTTGCGGCCGCCGACTTCGCTCCAGTTGTGGATCTTGCCGTAGTAGATGTCGTGCACCTGCTTCAGCGTGAGGCTGCCGATCGGGTTGGACGCCTGGGTGATGATCACCAGGCCGCTCCAGGCCACCGGGGTGAAGGTCAGCCGGTCGTTCTGCGTGCTGCCGTCGGAGGGGCGCGCGCTGCCGGCGAGGTCGGCGGTGCCGTTGCTCACCGCGTCGAGGCCCGAGGCGGTGTTGAACGGCTGCAGCTCGATGCGGCCGTGGCCGGCCTTCGTCCATGCCTTGCCCACTTCGTTCATCACCGCGTTGGCGGTGGCGTCGTCGCCGCGCCAGACCAGGCTGCCGGACTTGGTGGCCGCGGTTGCCGCGGTGGAGAAACAGGCGCCGATCAGGGCGAGGCAGAACAGGCGAGCAAAGCGTACGGACATGATGATGCGAAACCCCGGCGTGATGAACTCATGACATGGGCGGGTGAGCTGGCCGATCGGGCCGACCCACCCGTCTGGCGACTTGACGAAGGTGCGTGATCGAAAGCGGGTATGCAGCCGATGCGCGGTGCGTTCGACAAGCCGTCAGGATATTGGATCGGCCTGAACCCACAATATCAAGCGATTTCTGGCGTTTGCGTGACGATGCGTCACAGAGCGTGCGCGCGAACACGCCGTTCACGCGACCCACGTCCGGTTTTTCGCGCGGTCGCTTTGCCGCGTCGTCAGTTGATCAGTACGTAGTGGCTGCCGTCCGCATCGGCCACCACCAGCACCAACTGGCGCAGGCGCACACCGGCCAGCCCGCGCAGCATGCGCAGGCTGGTGAGGCGCTGGTTGCCGATGCCGACCACCACGTCGCCCGCACGCAGTCCCGCCTGGGCGGCGCGGCTGCCCGGCTGCACCGTGCTGACGGCGGCGCCGTACCAACCCTGGTCGCGCTGGCTCTGGCTCAGCTCGCTGAAACGCACGCCGGCCAGGCGCGGGTCGAGCTGGCCGCCGTCGAGGCTGGCCAGCTTCTCGGCGCTCAGCGTCGCATTGACCTGGCGCGGCTGGCCGTCGCGCACGATGCCCAGTTGCAGGCTGCTGCCCAGCGGCAGCAGGCCTTCGGTGTTGCGCAGCTGCTGCACGCTCTGCAGCGGCTTGCCGTTGAGCGAGGTCAGCACGTCGCCCGGCTGCAGCCCGGCGCGCGCGGCGGCCGAACCGTCGCCGACGCCGGTCACCACCACGCCCTTGCTCTCCTTCAGCCCCAGCGCCTGGGCGATGCGCGGGGTGATCGCCTGCGCCTGCAGGCCCAGGCTGCCGCGCTCGACCTTGCCATGCGCGATCAGCTGCTTCATCACCTCGGCGGTGAGGTTGCTGGGGATCGCGAAGCCGATGCCCACGTTGCCGCCCGAGGGCGAGAAGATCATCGTGTTGATGCCGACCAGCTCGCCGCGCAGGTTCACCAGCGGACCGCCGGAGTTGCCCGGGTTGATCGAGGCGTCGGTCTGGATGAAGTTCTGGTAGCTCGAATCGCCCAGGCCCGAGCGCCCCAGCGCCGAGACGATGCCGGCGGTCACCGTCTGGCCCAGGCCGAACGGTTCGCCCACCGCCACCACGTAGTCGCCCACGCGCAGGGTGGAGGAGTCGGCCATCGGCAGCGCGTGCAGGCCGCTGGCCCGGATCTGCACCACCGCCACGTCGGTGGCCGGGTCGGTGCCGATCAGCTTGCCCTTGAAGCTGCGCCCGTCCTGCAGCGTCACGCTGATGTCGTCGGCGCCGGCGACCACGTGGTTGTTGGTCAGGATGTAGCCCCTGGCGGCGTCCACGATCACGCCCGAACCCAGGCTCTGCTCCACGCGCTCGCGCGGCGTGGGCGGCAGGCCGAAGAACTGGCGCACCATCGGGTCGTCGAAATACGCATCGCGCACCGGCACGTGGGTGGTACTGGAAATGTTCACCACCGCCGGCGTCACCCGGGTCAGCATCGGCGCCAGCGACGGCATCGGCTGGCCGTCGATCGCCGCCGGCAAGGTGGCGGCGCGGCCGGCGCCCGGCAGCGTGCCGAACGCGATCACCAGCGCGGCCAGCAAGCCGGTCAACCACGACGGCACGGAGGGATGGTGAGGCGACATGAGGGGCTCCTTGGCGGGGGTGAGTTCGGCGCTGGTTCGACCGATCGGCGGCGTGCGGGTTCCCGCCGGCCGATGCCGCTCGCAGGACTTTACTTCCCGGAGCGGCAGGGTTAACTTCCTCCCTTGGTAACAACCACAACATCTTGTGTTGAAGCGCCAATGCCGAGACTAGCACTGGTGCCAACCGCGGCGTTCTTGGGGAGGAGCCACTGTTGTCGGAAAGCCAGGGGGCGGGCAGGCCGGGAGGTCGTTCCCGCCCGTGATCTTCGTCGCCGTCGCGTCGCGAGCGACACCCTTACATCCCAATAAAAATCAACGGGGGCCGCGAGGCCACACCGAGAGGTCAGCAAAACGATGAGCACAATGCGTGCGCCAGCCAACCACCCCGCCACCGGCCGTGATGCTGCCGTGGACATCCCGCTGCAACCCGCCTCGTGGGACATCTGGGACAAGAAGTATCGCCTGAAGACCAAGACCGGCGAGCCGGTCGACGGCAGCATCGACGAGACCTACCAGCGCGTGGCGCGCGCCCTGTCCGACGTGGAAGCCACCGACGAGCTGCGCGGCCACTGGTACGAGCGTTTCCTGTGGGCGCTGCGCCGCGGGGCCATCCCCGCCGGCCGCATCACCTCCAACGCCGGCGCGCTGGCGCACAAGCCGGCCACCAGCACGATCAACTGCACCGTTTCGGGCACCATCCACGATTCGATGGACGACATCCTGGAGAAGGTGCACGAGGCCGGCCTCACCCTGAAGGCCGGTTGCGGCATCGGCTACGAGTTCAGCACCCTGCGTCCGCGCAACGCCTATGTCTCCGGCGCCGGCGCGTACACCAGCGGCCCGCTGTCGTTCATGGACATCTACGACAAGATGTGCTTCACCGTCTCCAGCGCCGGCGGCCGCCGTGGCGCGCAGATGGGCACCTTCGACATCAGCCATCCGGACGCCAAGGAGTTCATCCGCGCCAAGCGCGAGGACGGCCGTCTGCGCCAGTTCAACCTGAGCCTGCTGATCACCGACGGCTTCATGGACGCGGTGGAAAACGACCAGGACTGGCCGCTGGTATTCCCGGTGCACGTCAAGGAGAAGGACGAGATCGATCTCGACGACCCCAGCAAGGTCGTCTGGCGCGAATGGCCGACCCACGAGAACTACGTCGACCGCGAAGACGGCCTGGTCGCCTGCAAGATCTACAGCCACATCCGCGCGCGGCACCTGTGGGACATGATCATGGTCTCGACGTACGACTACGCCGAGCCCGGGTTCATCCTGATCGACAAGGTCAACGAGATGAACAACAACTGGTGGTGCGAGCACATCCGCGCGACCAATCCCTGCGTCACGGCCGACACTTGGGTGCAGACCGCCGAAGGCCCGCGCCAGGTCAGTGACCTGCTCGGTCGAGGCTTCATGGCCCGCGTGGACGGCAACGATCACGCCACTGGCGCCGAGGGTTTCTTCCGCACCGCGACCAAGCCGGTGCTGGCGCTGCAGACCGAGGAAGGCCACCGCCTGCGCCTGACCGAGGACCACCGCGTGCGCCGCGTGTCGCGCCTGACCCGCTGGAGCGTGGACACCGAGTGGTGCGCCGCCGGCGCGCTGCAGCCTGGCGACCGCGTGCTGCTCAACGATCACCGCGCCAACGCGCAGTGGCCCGGTGCGCTGACCGGGGAGCAGGGCTACCTGCTCGGCCTGCTGGTCGGTGACGGCACGCTCAAGCACGAGGCCGCGGTGTTGTCGGTGTGGCCGCAGGCCGCCGTGATGAACGGCCCGGTGGATGGCGGTACCCGTGCGCTGATGGCCGAAGCCCTGCGCTGCGCCCGGACGCTGCCGCACCGTGCCGATTTCACCGGCTGGTCGGAAGTGGCCGGCCGCGGCGAGTTCCGCATGAAGTCCGCCGCGCTGCGTGACCTTGCGTTCGAGTTCGGCATGAATCCTGGCGACAAGGCGATCACGCCGGCGCTGGAGCAGGCGTCGAGCGAGGCCTATCGCGGCTTCCTGCGCGGCTTCTTCGACGCCGACGGTTCGGTGCAGGGCAGCCAGGCCAAGGGCGTGTCCGTGCGCCTGGCGCAGTCGGACCTGCCGCGGTTGGAAGCGGTACAGCGCATGCTGCTGCGCCTGGGCATGCCGTCACGGATCTATCGCGACCGCCGTGTCGCAGGTGAAAGCCTGTTGCCCGATGGTCATGGCGGCAGGCATGCCTATGCCACCCGGGCCCAGCACGAGCTGGTGATTGCCGGCGAGTCGCTGCCGCGTTTCGCCGAATTGATCGGCTTTGCCGACAGCGACAAGGCCGCGCGTCTGAAGGCCGCCTTGTCGGGCTACAAGCGTCACCTCAACCGCGAGCGCTTTGTCGCCACCGTGCAATCGCTGCAGGCCGATGGCGTCGAGGACGTCTACGACGTGCAGGTACCCGGCATCAACACCTTCGACGGCAACGGCCTGCACGCGCACAACTGCGGCGAACAGCCGTTGCCGCCCTACGGCTCGTGCCTGCTCGGCTCGGTCAACCTGACCAAGTTCGTGCGCGACCCGTTCGGGCCCAAGGCGCGTTTCGACTGGGAGGAATACCGCGAGGTGGTCAAGGTGTTCACCCGCATGCTCGACAACGTGGTCGAGATCAACGGCCTGCCGCTGGAGCAGCAGCGCAACGAGATCATGGGCAAGCGCCGCCACGGCATGGGCTTCCTGGGCCTGGGCTCCACCGTGACCATGCTCAAGCAGAGTTACGGCAGCGCCGAGGCGGTGGCGTTCACCGAGGACGTCTCGCGCGAAATGGCGCTGGCCGGCTGGGAAGTGGCGCTGGAGCTGGCGAAAGAGAAGGGCGCCGCGCCGGTGCTGCTGCGCGACTACACCGTCACCGGCGACATGCTGCGCAAGCGCCCGGAAATGGCGGCCGACGGCTACAAGATCGGCGACACCATCCCCGGCCGCGTGCTGCACGCGAAATACAGCCGCTACATGCAGCGCATCGCCACGGTGGCGCCGGAGCTGGTCGAGCAACTGGCCGAGACCGGCGCGCGTTTCACCCACCACACCTCGATCGCCCCCACCGGCACCATCTCGCTCAGCCTGGCCAACAACGCCAGCAACGGCATCGAGCCGAGCTTCGCGCACAGCTACTCGCGCAACGTGATCCGCGAAGGCAAGAAATCCAAGGAGAAGGTCGAGGTGCTCAGCTTCGAGCTGCTCGCCTACCGCGCGCTGATCAACGCCGAGGCCAGGCCGTTCACCGACGACGCCGCGCACAAGCTGCCCGACTACTTCGTCTCCGCCGACGACATCGGCCCGAAGCAGCACGTGGACATCCAGGCCGCCTCGCAGAAATGGATTGATTCGTCGATCTCCAAGACCGCCAACGTGCCCACCGATTACCCGTACGAAGACTTCAAGGACATCTACTTCTACGCCTACAAGCAGGGGCTCAAGGGATGCACCACGTTCCGCTTCAACCCCGCCGCTTTCCAGGGTGTGCTGGTCAAGGAATCGGACCTTGAAAACACCCTCTACCGCTTCGAGCTGGAGGACGGTAGTGTTGTCGAACTGAAAGGCAATGAGCAGGTGGAATACGACGGCGAGATGCATTCGGCCGCCAACCTCTTCGATGCCTTGAAGGAGGGTTACTACGGCAAGTTCTGAACTGCGCGCAGTTTCCCGAGGGCCACGGCACGTACTGACATTCATCGGAGGGGAACACCAGTTATGTCCATCGACAACGAGCTTGAGTCAAACAACAACCCAGCGGCCGCCGAGGCACCCGCCGTCGTGCTGCCCGTGCTGCCCGAGGTAGCGCCGGCCGCACCCGCCGCGGCCCCGGCGAAGAAGGCCCCGGCACGCCGCAAGGCCGCAGTGAAGAAGGCCGCACCGAAGAAGGCGGCGCCGAAGAAAAAGGCGGCCGCGAAGAAGGCGGCTCCGAAGAAGAAGGCCGCGACCAAGAAGGCTGCGCCTAAGAAGAAGGCCGCCGCGAAGAAAGCGGCTCCCAAGAAAAAGGCTGCAGCCAGGAATGCCGCGCCGAAGAAGGCTGCCGCCAAGAAAGCGGCAAGGAAGTCGGTGAAGAAGGCGGCCCCGAAGAAGGCTGTGCGCAAGAGCGCGAAGAAAGTGGCGAAGAAGGCGGTCAAGAAAGCCGCCGTCAAGCGCGCCAAGCCCGCCCGCAAGGCGGCAGGCAAGAAGTCGGTCGCCCGCAAGGCGGCCCCGAAGAAGGCGGCGGCAAAGAAGTCCGCCAGCAAGAAGAAGGCCGCCCCCAAGGCAGCCAAGAGGTCCACTGCCAGCAAGAAGAAGTAAGCCGTACCTCCATCCGGCCCGGCGTCGCGCCGGGCCGGATGGTTTTTCATGTCACACGTCGCCGCCATTGCGGCGCGCCCCAGCAAAGAAGCGAATCCCATGGCAATCAAGATCGACAAGAAGATCACCGGCTACAACGTGGTCAAGCCCGAGGACAAGGTTGCCGATGCGGCCGCCAGCGCGGCGAAGCAGGCCACCCCTGCCGCGCCCAAGCAGGCCGAAGTGATCCAGATGCACGAGAGTGTCGAGCGACCGGAAACCCTGGTCGGCTCCACCTTCAAGGTCAAGTCGCCGCTGTTCGAGCACGCCCTGTACGTCACCATCAACGACATCGTGCTCAACGCCGGCACCAAGTACGAGCAGCGCCGCCCCTTCGAGATCTTCATCAACTCGAAGAACATGGATCACTTCCAGTGGATCGTGGCGCTCACCCGCATCCTCTCCGCCGTGTTCCGCAAGGGCGGCGACGTGACGTTCATCGTGGAAGAGCTGAAAGCCGTGTTCGACCCCCGCGGCGGCTACTTCAAGGCCGGCGGCGTCTACATGCCCAGCATCGTCGCCGAGATCGGCTCGGTGGTGGAACAGCACATGAAGAACATCGGGCTGATCCATGATCCGGAAATGGATGAGGCGATGCGGAAGTTGATTGCGGAGAAGCGCGCCGCCTACGAGGCGATGGACTCAAAAAAAAACGCTGACGCCGGCGTGACTGCCAGCTCGACCGGTTCCGAAACCCTGACCTTTCCGCCCGGCTCGATGATGTGCGACAAGTGCAACACCAAGGCGCTGGTGCTGATGGACAACTGCCAGACTTGTCTGAATTGTGGGTATTCGAAGTGCGGGTGAGTTAATTCTGAGGAAGTCGCGGGGGGAATGTATGAAATCAGTTAGTGCAATTGCGTTAGCAATGTTCGTGATGATTTGCTCGGGATGTGTCCAAAATAATGCGAAGCCTGTGACAACTCGAAATAGCGAGCTTACACATGGCAACGTGCAGTTAAACATCAAGGTTGGACAGACGTCAAAGGCTGATGTGTTGGAGCATTTTGGTGCGCCAAACATCACCACGATCGACGGCTCCGGTCAGGAGGTCTGGTCATATCAGCGCCAAGCAACGGTGACTCAGTCCAGCTCGAGTAGCAACTACTGGACTGTAGTTCTTGCGGGAGGTGCGAATTCTGCTTCAGGTTTTGAGCAGACTCAGCGAACGATGACATTAATCATCAAGTTCGGAAAGAACAATCTGGTTTCTGATTTTAGAAGCAGATCAAGTGAATTCTGACGCACGGAGAAACAGGGGATGAAAAAGTTTATTATTGTTGGCTGCCTTGCTATAGCGGCCATGACAGGCTGTGCAACTTCGCCCAAGCCAACGCCAACCTCGTTGCAGATTCAGTCTTTCCAGACGAAAGAATTTGAAACAACGAAGACAATCGTCTTCGGCTCGGTTTTGAGCGTATTTCAGGACTTGGGGTATATCGTGCAGAGTGCCGATAAAGATACTGGGTTTATAACTGCTGCAAGCCCAACTTCCAACAAGACGGGTTTTTGGCAGGCGATGGTTGGTGTTGCGTCAAGCGGTCAAACGAAAGCTACAGCATTTGTTGAAGAGATTAGGCCAGGATACGTCCGCGTCCGCCTTAACTTTGTCAATACACGCAATAATTCTAGCGCGTACGGGCAGACCCAGGCGGAGGATACTCCCATCTTGGATCCGAAGCCCTACCAAGTGGCATTCGAAAAAATAGATGACGCCGTATTCGTAAGGAAAGGCGCTCTCACCTCCGGGCAGAATTAGTTAGCCGAGTTGGACAGTTTTAGGGCTCTCTCGATCCGTGTGGTTGACTTTCAGCCAATGGGCGTCTGAGCGGCATGTAAAATATAAAATAAGGGGTCAGGTTCATTATTCCGCGTAGGTTGAATGAACCTGACCTTGTTGTTCTGTTCTGTTCAATACGCGGCCGGGCGCACCGACTACCACGACGTGGAGCGCGACGCACTGGCGACACAATGCCGGCGCCTTGCCGTCGCACCTGAACCGGCAGTTGACGCCGTCCTGAGTGCGGGGCCGCTTCCCGGTTTCCCTCGCCGCCGTGCCGCGAGGGCGTCGCCGCTCAGTCCAGCAGCGTCAGCAGTGCTTCGTAGCGGATGTCGGCGGGTTCGCGCATGTTGGCTTCCATCCGGCGCAGCCATTCCAGCGTGCGGCGAGTCTGTTCGCGCTCCGCTTTCTGCGACAGGTCGAAGGTGACCGAATCGGCCACGTGGTGCAGCATCATCACGAAATCGCACGGCGCGCGGCAGGACTGCACCAGGCCGACGATCTGGAAGCCGATGTCCTGGACCTGCGACTTGATCGCGGTGCTGTCGCTGGTCCCGCCCAGCAGTTCCTGCGCCGCCTCGTCCAGGTAGACGTCCATGATCGCGTCGTTGGGGAAGGGCTCCCGCATGGCCTTCGCGACCTTGGCGGTGAGCGCGGGGTCGTCGGTCAATCGGCGGGTCAGGTTTCGCACGCGGGCGCGAACGTGTTCGATGGCCTTGTTGATGTCGGCGCGATCGGCGACGAGGTTGATCACGGCACCGTTGATCTCCTTCGCCACCCGCTCGGCGATCGCGTGGGCATCGGTGCCGACGATGCGCTGCACCCGGCCCTTCAGCGGGTCGCGCAGCGCCTTCTCGATCGCCGGCCCGCTGCGGCCGTGCAGCTGGAACATGGCCGTCATGACGGAGGCCAGGATCGGCCGCAGTTGCTCGCCCCAGTGCAGGATGTGGCGGCGGTCCTCCACCGGCCCCTTGCTTGCCTTCGAGTTGACCGGGATCTTGGCGGCCTTGGTGCCCCAGGGCGGGCGACCGACGAAGGTGACCTCGCCGTCCTCGCCGACGGACATGCCGAACTCGCCGCCGTCTGTGTCTTCGTCATCGCCATCGGACATCGACTGTTCCCCGTTGTGCCTGCCACGCAATATAGCGGGGCAGCCCCGGTGTGCGCCCGGGGTTCGGGCGTTGCCGGCAGATGCGTGGGGAACCGGGGTCGGTAGCCGCTGCCCTCACGACTTCTTCTTGCCGCCACCATCGCGCTTGTTCACGGTGGCCCAGGCGATGCGCTCGGCCGTCTTCTCCGACTTGCCCTTTTTCTTTTCGCTTTCCTCGATGTGGGATGCTTCGCGCTTCTGCTTGGCGGTGTACGAGGATTTGTCGCCCTTGGACATGGGAGTGCTCCAGAGTTAGATGGACGTCCTACGCCAGTGTCCGGGCGGGTGAATGCCCGGTCGTCGATGGATCATCGCCGCGTCATGGCGTCGAGGGGCCGCCACCCGCGTGATCGTGGCGGCGGCAACTTTCCACCGCGCACTTCGCAGGAGGGCCGCCAGGCAGTCGTTCCGGCGCCGCAGGACGCTGTGCTAGGCTCGAACGATGGGAGCAAGACTGCATCGGACAGCGATCGGCCGCACGCGTGAAGTGCGGGGGCCCGACGCGCTGGAACTCATTGCCGCTGGCGCGATCGTGGCAGCCGTGGTGGCGGTCGCCACGGGTTTCGGCAGCCGCGTGATGCTCATGGCGCAGACCCTGGACGCGGTCTCGCTGGCGTGGGCCCCGCAAGTCAACGCCCGGGTCTATCGCGCCGAACATGGTCGATGGCCCTCGGCGGGCGACCCGAACATCCTCGGCGACGCGCGCGCGGGGTCGCACGTGGAGAACCTCTCACTGGCGGAGGGTGGCGTCATCACGGCGCAGGTAGTGCTGGGCCAGTCGCTGCCGGCCGGCAACCGCAGCGGCGCGGTGGCGACAGGCGGTGTGCGGGGGCGGCTGTCGTTCCGCCCCGAGCTGATGGGGTCGGCCGAGGAGCCGACGGTTTCCTTCCTGTGCGGTTACGCCACGCCAGTGTCCGGAACGGTCGAGGCCACGGCCGCGAACCGGACCACCCTCCCCGTGGACTACCTCCCGCCCTCTTGCCGGTGATTGCGAATGGATGCCTTGAAGCTGGATGACTCCCGCGATTTCGTGACGCGCCAGTACGCGCATCTGCTCGCCAGCGGCCTGGACGAGCCGGCGGCGCATGCGCGGTTGCGCGAGGTGCTGGGCGCGGATGCCGTGGCGCTGCTCGGTGGCGGCGATGCGGCGGACGGCCCGGCCCGCTTCGCCGATGCCGGCTTGGGCCCGCGCCTGGCTGCGGCAGCGAAGGAACTTGGCGGCAGCGCGGCCGGCGTGCAAGCCGCGTTCATCCACTCGCTGGCCGAGGCGCGGCTGTTCGCGCTGGACTGGTGGCGGCCGGTGCGCACCTTTCTTTCGTACGTGCTGTTCCTGCTGGGCCTGGCGCTGGTGATCGCGCTCATCTACGCGACCTACGTGCTGCCGGCCTTCAGTCACCTCGACCGCACGCTGGGCGTGCACGGCGCCGCCGACTGGATCGCCGCGAACGGCGCCATCCGCCTGTTCGCGCCGCTGCTGGTGATGGCCATCGTGCTGGTGCTGCTGGCGACGCGATGGCTGCGCATGCGTCGTCGCATGGCGCAGCTGCAACCGCTGGGGCGCGCCCGTGCCGGCTGGCTGGATGGCAAGGGCGCGGCCGCCTACCAGGTGCTGCGCTGCCTGGAGTTTGCCGCTGCGCTCAAGGCGGCAGGGGTGACGGATGCGGCGGTGCTGGAGCCGGCCCTGCGGCTGGCCGGCTGGCCAGCGGGGACGCCGCTCGCCGGCGAACTGGGCGAAAAGCTCGCGCAGGCCGAGCGCCTGGGCACGTTCGGCGTGGAACTGGAATGGCAGCGCCGCCTGCACTGGACCACCGCCCAGGCCCAACTCGAATCGTCGCGCGACCGCCTGATCCTGGCCTCGCGCGTGCTGTTCTACATCCTGGTCGGCGTCATGGTCACGGTGCTTTACGTCCCGATCTTTTCAGTCGCCAGCATGGTGGGAGTGCATTGAGGATGACACGCAAACGCGGATTCACGCTTATCGAACTGATGATCGTCGTGGCCATCATCGGCATCCTCGCGGCGATCGCGATCCCGGCGTACCAGAGCTACGTCATTCGCGCGCAGACCACCGAGGCGTTCTCGCTGGGCTCGTTCGTGCAGCCGAAGATCGTCGACTACTACCGCCAGTTCGGCCACTTCCCCGCGGACAACCGCGCCAGCGGCGTGCCGTCGGCGGGGTCGATCATCGGCCACTACGTGGGCGCGGTGACCGTCGACGATGGCGTGATCAACATCCGTTTCCGCGACAAGAACATCAACAGCGCCCTGCAAGGCCAGGTGCTGAGCCTGCGGCCGCTGGTGGTGAAGGGCAGCCCGCACAGTCCGATCGCCTGGGCCTGCGGCGAGTCGCCGGCACCGGAGGGCATGTCGGCCATCGGCACCAACCGCACCACGCTCAAGGCCACCTATCTGCCGTCGAGCTGTCGCGCGCCATAGGCGCCCCGGCTTCGGCGCATCACGCCGCCGTTGCATCCACCGCGGCACCCCGGCAGCCCGCCGCCATCACGATTCGACAAAACGCTGCAGCCGCGCCAGCGCCGCGCCCCACTGCGCGCTGATCGCGTCCAGCGCCTGGCGCGCCTCGTCCAGCCGCGCCGGCGTGAACTCCCACAGCCGCTCGCGGCCCTGGCGCAAGTCCTGCACCAGGCCGGCATCGGCAAGCACCTGCAAATGCTTGGTGACGGCCTGGCGGGTGATGGTGGTACCCGCGGTGAGCTGCGCAATCGACAGCGCGCCGCCGGCACACAGCGCGACGACCAGCCGCAGCCGGGTGGCATCGCCCAGCGCGGCGAACACCGGCGCGCTGGCGGACAACGCGGCGGCCTTGCGCCGGGAGCGTTCAGTGCGCGGCGACATATTTCTCGATGTTGCCCATCTGCATGGCCCAGCCACCGGCGTTGGCGCGCAGTGCGGCGTCGCGGCGCGCGGCCGGCAACCGGTCGAAGCCGGACTCGGTGAGTCGCAGCATGATGCCCTCGGCCAACGCTTCGAGTTCAAAGGTGACCAGGGTGGTCGGCTCCTTGTCGTAGTCCATCCCCGCCTCGATCGCGTAGGGGTGCCAGCGCCAGGCGAACACGCGCATCGGTTCGATGCGCTCGACGTACAGCGTGAACGGCGTGCCGGCATGCGGCGCCTGCAACTTTGCGACGTCGGCGTCGACCTGGGTGGGCTGGATCGTGCCGGTGATCGGCTGCCCGGCGACGAAGGGGCCGTCCAGCGCCATGCCGAACCAGGCGCCGAATGCGCGGGCGTCGGTCAATGCGTGCCACACCCGTTCGAGCGGTGCACGGAGCAGGATGTGTTGTTCGATGCGATCGGTCGACGAACTCATGGGTCATCCTCAATGGCAACCTTTAGGTTGCATGATGCACGCGCCGCGCCTGATATGCAATCTTTCAGTTGCTCGATTGCTGCCGCCGGTTTCCAGTCGCCAGCACCTGTCGGGGAAGGCCTGCGATACTTCGCCGGCGTGGCGCGCAAGGGGGAAACGGCATGTCGTGGGGATGGACCTTGCTGGGAGTGTTCGGCCAGCTGCTGCTGGCGTATCTGCTGTTCATGCTGGTGGCATTTTCCGGCGGCGGCATGGCCAGCGGGCGTTCGCTGCGCCCGCGCCAGTTGCGGGTGCTGAACCTGTCGATCTTCGTGCTGCCCGGTGCCTGCCTGTGCAGCGCGCTCATCGTGCTGTGCCTGCAAGTGTGCGGTGGCGGCGCCGGTGCATACGCCTGGCATGCGCTGCCGCTGGTGGCCACCGTGCTGTATCTGGGCTATCTGCGCTGGCTGGTCCGGCACGGCTGAAGCGTCACGCACACCCTGTTACCGTGCGCGGGCATGTTCACCGGAGACAGGCCATGGAACCCGAATTCTGGCATCGGCGCTGGCGCGAGGGTCGCACCGGCTTTCATCAGGATCGACCCACGCCGTTGCTGCTCGCGCACTGGTCGGCGCTGGCACTGGCGCCGGACACCCGCGTGCTGGTGCCGCTGGCCGGCAAGTCGCTGGACATGGTCTGGCTGGCCGCGCAGGGGCATCGCGTGCTGGGCGTGGAGCTGTCGCCGCTGGCAGTGGAGCAGTTCTTCGCCGAACACGAACTGACGCCGCAGGTGTCCGCCTCGGCCTGTGGCCGTCGCCACGTGGCCGGCAACATCGAGCTGATCTGCGGCGACGTGTTCGGGCTCGATGCCGACCTCCTCGCCGATTGCTCGGCGGTGTACGACCGCGCCGCGCTGATCGCGCTGCCGCCGGAGCTGCGCCGTCGCTACGTGGACGAAGTGCATGCGCAGCTGCCTGCCGGCTGCCGCGGCCTGCTGATCACGCTCGACTATCCGCCGCACGAAAAGCAGGGCCCGCCGTTTGCCGTGTCCGAGGCCGAGGTGCGCGAGCGTTACGGCCGCGACTGGGTGGTGGAGTTGCTGGAGCGCCGCGACATCCTGGCCGAGCAGCCGGGCTTCGCCGCCGAAGGGGTGAGCGCACTGGAGACCGCCGCGTACCGGCTGCTGCGCAAGGCCTGATTCACCGCGCCGTTCGGTGCGTGCGAAAAGGTCTAGACTGGCCGCGTCAAACGTTCCCGCCTTGTGCGTGGAGGGTTCCGGCATGGTGGCCTGGATGCATGCGGCGATCCTGGCGTGGTCGGTGGCCACCGCGCCCGCCCCGGCCATGCCGCCGCCGGAGCCGATGCCGCCTCCCGAACAGGTCATGGCGATTCCGCCGGCCTTGCGCGCGCAACTGCAGCAGCAGGTCACCGGCGGCGGCGGGTCGGAGCGGCAGCGGCTGCAGCGCCTGGTGGCGTTCCTGTTCGATCCTTCCGGCCTGGGCATGACCTACGCCGCCGACGCCACCTTGACGGTGGCGCAGGCGTACCGGCTGCGCCAGGCCAACTGCCTCACCTTCACCCTGCTCACCATGGCGCTGGCGCGCGAGGCCGGGCTGGAGGCCCGCGCGCAGGAGATCGACGACGTCGTGGCCTGGCGCGTGCAGGACAACGTGGTCTACCGCTTCAACCACGTCAATGCGCAAGTCGCCATCGGCCGCATGCGCTACACCGTCGACGTGGCCCGCGACGAGGTGCTGGCGCGGCACCAGCCCGAGCCGATTCCCGACCAGCGCCTGCTGGCGCTCTACTACAACAACCGCGCCGCCGAATTGCTGGCCGACGATGACCCGAAGGTCGCCGCCCCCTACATGGCGATGACGCTGCAGCTGGCGCCGCGCTATGCCAGCGGCCGGGCCAATGCCGGCGTGTTGCAGCTGCGCCTGGGCGACCTGCGCGGCGCCGAGCGCAACTATCTGCAGGCGCTGGCGCTGGACCCGACGCATGCAGGCGCGCTGTTCAACCTGGTCACGCTGTATCGCAGCCAGGGCGACGAGGCGCGCCGCGCCCGCTTCCAGCAGCGACTGGAAAAGGTGCAGCAGAAGGACCCTTACTTCCAGTTCCTGCTGGCCATGGACGACGAAAAACGGGGCGACTACGCCGGCGCGGTGCAGCACTACCGGCGCGCCATCCGGCTGTACCACGGCGACCCGCGTTTCTACCTCGGGCTGGCCCGGGTCTATCGGCAACTGGGCGAGGAGCGCCATGCGCGGCGGGCCCTGCAACGTGCCGACGTGCTCGGCCGCAACGCCGACGCGGACCACCGCGCGCGGGTGCCGCTGCGCAATTGAGGTCGGCGGGGATGATTTCCGGGTACTTTCAATTTTCACCTTTTGAGGTGAAAATGCCGAAACCATGAGCCTGCACCTGACCAGCCGCCAGTCCAACATCCTCGAGTTCATCCGCGCCCGCGTGGCACGGGATGGGCAGGCGCCCACGCTGGAGGAGATCGGCCAGGCGATGGGCCTGCCCCACGTCAGCGCGGTGCTCAAACACGTGCGTTCGCTGGAGGCCAAGGGGCGGCTGGCGATCGAGCCGCACCGCTCGCGCGGCATCCGCCTGGTGGATGCGCCCGACGCGCTGGATGCCGATACCCTGGAGCTGCCGCTGGTCGGCCGCATCGCGGCCGGCGAGCCGCTGTTCTCCGAGTCGCGGATCGAGCGCAGCCTGCGCGTGTCGCGCTGGCTGTTCCGGCTCACGCCGGATTACCTGGTGCGGGTGGTCGGCGACTCGATGCGCGACGAGGGCATCCTCGACCAGGACCTGGTCGGCGTGCACGCCACGCCGGTGGCGCGGCACGGCCAGGTGGTGGCGGCGCGCGTCGGCGGCGACCGCTTCACGATCAAGCGGCTGTACTGGCAGGGCGAGGTGATCCGGCTGCTGCCGAACAGCCCCGGTTACCAGCCGATCGATCCCGACCCCACCGAGGATTTCGCCATCGAAGGCCTGTTCGCCGGCCTGCTGAGGGGCGGCTGATGGCGGCCGTGGTGCCACTGTCGAACCTGCTCGATGCGCGCCGGGTCTGGCGCGGCCGGGCCGAGCCGCCGCCGGCCGGCGAGCAGCCGACCGGCTGGGCCGCGCTGGATGCGGTACTGCCCAGCGGCGGCTGGCCGGCGGCGGCGCTGTCGGAAATCCTGCTGCCGCTGGATGGCGTGGGCGAACTGCAACTGGTGCTGCCCACGCTGGCGCGCCTCAGCCAGGGTGCGCGGCCGGTGGTGCTGGTGGCGCCGCCGTATCTGCCCTGCGTGGCCGGTTGGCGCCAGCACGGCGTGGACATGCGTCGGGTCGAGATCGTCAACGCGACCGAGGCCGACGTGCTGTGGGCGACGGAGCAATGCCTGCGCTCGGGCAGCTGCGCGGCGGTGCTGGCGTGGCCGCGGCAGGCGGACGATCGCGCGCTGCGGCGCCTGCAGGTGGCGGCCGACGGCGGCCGCGCGCTGGCCTTCGCGTTCCGTGATCGCCGGCATCTCTCCAATGCCTCGCCGGCGGCGTTGCGGCTGGAGCTGGAGGCACGGCCGCAGGCGCGGGTATGGGTGCGCAAATGCCGGGGCGGCGCGGTGCCGGCGCAACCGCTGCCGCTGCCCACCGCGGCGCTGCATTGATGGTGGCCGCGCATGTTGTGGGCTTGCATCTTGTTGCCGCAGCTGGCACTGGACGGTGTCCTCCGCCGCCGCCCGGACGCGGGCCCGCTGGTGCTGGTGGCCGGCACCGGACATGCGCGCAGCATCGTGGCGGCGAACGCGGCCGCGCGCGACGCCGGCCTGCGCGTGGGTCAGCGGCTGAGCGCGGCGCAGGCGCTGCTGGCGCAATTCGAGGCGCTGCCGTACCAGCCTGAGCGGGTCGACCACTGGCATCGGTTCCTGGCCGCGGTGGCCTATCGCTACAGCGCCGAGGTGAGCCTGTTGCCGCACGCGATCGTGCTGGAGGTCAGCCGCAGCCTGAACCTGTTCGGCTCGTGGCCGCGGCTGGAAAGCCTGCTGCGTGCCGATCTCGACGCGCTGGGTTTCCGCCACCGGATCAGCGCCGCGCCCACGCCGCATGCGGCACACGTGCTGACCGGTGTCGCCGACGGCCAAGTGGTGCTCACCGACGAGCAACTGCGCCACGCGCTGCAGCGCATCCCGCTGTCGCAGAGTCGCCTGCCTGCGGCGGCGGCCGACGCCTTGCCGGGCATGGGCATCCGCACGCTGGGCCAGTTGCTGGCGCTGCCGCGCGACGGCCTGCGCCGGCGCTTCGGTGCGGAGTTGCTGCTGGCGCTGGATCGGCTGACCGGCGCGGCCACGGCCGGCCT
Organism: Rhodanobacter sp. UC4438_H5; assembly: GCF_052978405.1. Lineage (NCBI taxonomy): Bacteria > Pseudomonadati > Pseudomonadota > Gammaproteobacteria > Lysobacterales > Rhodanobacteraceae > Rhodanobacter > Rhodanobacter sp. UC4438_H5. Next base: position 2,428,003 of record NZ_CM129672.1, on the reverse strand, counting down.
GGAAGCGTATCGGCCACCCGACCGCTTCGACCTGCGCATCGAACTCACGCATGAAGTCGAAGCCATCGGCGCGCTGGTGTTTCCGCTGCGTCGGATGACGGCCGACCTGTCCGCCTACCTGGCCGGTCGCGACGGCGGCGTGCAGCGTTTCACGTTGCAGCTGGAACATCGCGAGGGACACACCGAGGTGAAGGTGGGCCTGCTCGCACCCGAGCGCGAGGCCGGCATGCTGTTCGAACTGGCACGCGCGCGGCTGGAGCAGGTGCAACTGCCGCAGCCGGTGCTGGCCATGCGCCTGATCGCGCGCGACCTGCCTGCGTTCGTGCCGGCCGGCCGCGACCTGTTCGACGAACGCCCCGCCAATGCGTTGCCGATCGAACAGTTGCGCGAACGCCTGCGCGCGCGGCTGGGCGATCGCGCCGTGCATCGGCTGGGCAGCACCACCGATCCGCGGCCCGAGCTGGCGCAGAAAGTGACGGCCCACGATGCCGGCTGGCAGGAACCCTCGCCGCGACCGACCTGGCTGTTCGAGCGGCCGATTCCCCTGCGCGGCCCCGCGCCACACATCCTGGCCGGCCCCGAGCGGCTGGAAACCGGCTGGTGGGATGGCGGCGAGGTGTGCCGCGACTACTACGTGGTGGAAACCGCGCAAGGCCAGCGCGGCTGGGCATTTTGCGCGCCGGGCGAGCGCGACGGCTGGATGCTGCACGGCTGGTTCGCATGAACGCGTATGCCGAGCTGCATTGCCTGTCGAACTTCTCGTTCGGCCGCGGCGCATCCAGCGCGCGTGAATTGTTCGAACGCGCGAAGGCTTGCGGCTACGAGGCGCTGGCGATCACCGACGAGTGTTCGCTGGCCGGCATCGTGCGCGCGCTGGAGGCTTCGCGCGCCACCGGCATGAAGCTGATCGTGGGCGCCGAATTCCAGCTCGACGACGGCCCCAAACTGGTGCTGCTGTGCGAGAACAAGGCCGGCTATACCGCACTGTGCGCGCTGATCACCCGTGGCCGCCGCGCCGCGGCCAAGGGTACGTACCGGCTGCAGCGCGCCGATCTCGCCGATGGCGTGCCGGGCACCTTTGCGCTGTGGCTGCCCGGGCGCGAGCCCGATGTCGCGCACGGTCGCTGGATGCGCGACACCTTCGCCGAGCGGGCGTGGCTGGCGGTGGAACTGCATCACGGGCCGGACGACGCGCAACGCCTGCGCGAGCTGCAGCGGCTCGGGCACAGCCTCGACCTGCCGCTGGTTGCCGCCGGCGACGTGCACATGCACGTGCGTCGCCGGCTCGCGCTGCAGAACACGCTCACCGCGATCCGCCATCGCGTGCCGCTGGCCGAAGCCGGCGCGCTGATCTTCCGCAACGGCGAACGCCACCTGCGCCGGCGCGAGGCGCTGGGTGCGATCTACCCTGCCGCGCTGATGCTCGAAAGCACCGCCATCGCCGCGCGCTGCGCGTTCAGCCTCGACGAACTGGAATACCGCTACCCCGCCGAACTGGTGCCGGCCGGCCACAGCGCCAGCAGCTGGCTGCGCCATCTCACCGAACAAGGCGTGCGCTGGCGCTGGCCGGATGGCGTGCCGGAGAAAGTCCGGGCGCAGATCGAGCACGAGCTGGGCCTGATCGAATATCTGAAGTACGAGTCCTATTTCCTCACCGTGCACGACATCGTGCACTTCGCCCGCAGCAAGGGGATTCTCTGCCAGGGCCGCGGCTCGGCGGCCAACTCCGCCGTGTGTTTCGCGCTCGGCGTCACCGAGGTCGACCCGGCGCGGATGAACCTGCTGGTGGAGCGTTTCATCAGCAAGGAGCGCAACGAGCCGCCCGACATCGACGTGGATTTCGAGCACGAGCGGCGCGAGGAAGTGATCCAGTACATCTATGCCAAGTACGGTCGCGAGCGTGCCGCGCTGGCGGCCACGGTGATCTGCTATCGCGGCAGGAGCGCCGTGCGCGACGTGGCCAAGGCGCTGGGCCTGCCGCCGGACCAGGTGGACCAGCTGAGCGGCATCTTCGGCTGGCGCGGTGAGCAATCGCTGGACGAACGCCTGCGCGAACACGGTTTCGATCCACAGGGCGCGGTGCTGCGCCGGGTGCTGAAACTCACCGCCGAGTTGCGCGACATGCCGCGGCACCTGTCGCAGCACGTGGGCGGTTTCGTGATCAGCGACGCGCCGCTGGCCGAACTGGTGCCGGTGGAGAACGCGGCGATGCCCGATCGCACCATCATCCAGTGGGACAAGGACGACCTGGACACGATGCGCCTGCTCAAGGTCGATTGCCTGGCGCTGGGCATGCTCAGCTGCGTGCGCCGTTGCCTGGACCTGCTGCGCGCGCATCGCGGCCAGGATTACAGCCTGGCGACGCTGCCGGCCGAAGACCCGCAAACGTACGAGATGATCCAGCGTGCCGACACCGTCGGCGTGTTCCAGATCGAGAGTCGCGCGCAGATGGCGATGCTGCCGCGGCATCGCCCGGAAAATTTCTACGACCTGGTGATCCAGGTGGCGATCGTGCGGCCCGGCCCGATCCAGGGCGACATGGTGCATCCGTACCTGCGCCGCCGGCGCGGCGAGGAGCCGGTGGACTATCCCTCGGAGGATCTGAAGGCGGTGTTCGAACGCACCCTGGGCGTGCCGCTGTTCCAGGAGCAGGTGATGAAGCTGGCGATCGTGGCGGCCGGCTACACGGCCGGCGAGGCCGACCAGCTGCGCCGCGCGATGGCGGCGTGGAAACGTCACGGCGGCATGGAGCACCACCGCGAGCGGATCATCCGCGGCATGCTCGAACGCGGCTACACCGCCGAGTTCGCCGCGCGACTGTTCGAGCAGATCAAGGGCTTCGGCAGCTACGGTTTTCCCGAGAGCCACGCGGCCAGTTTCGCCGGCATCGTCTACGCCAGCTGCTGGCTGAAATGCCACGAACCGGCTGCGTTCGCCTGCGCCCTGCTCAACGCGCAGCCGATGGGTTTCTACGGGCCCAGCCAGATCGTGCAGGACGCGCAGCGCCACGGCATCGCGGTGCGGCCGGTCGACGTGCGCCACAGCGACTGGGACTGCACGCTGGAGGACGACGCGCGGGAAGGGCAGCCGGCGCTGCGGCTCGGCCTGCGGCAGGTGCGCGGTTTTCGCGAAGACGTGGCCGAGCGGATTTCGGCGGCGCGCGCCGCGCGTGCCTTCGTCGACGTGACGGATCTGTGCGCCCGCACCGGCATCGACCGCCGCCAGCAGGAGCTGCTGGCCGAGGCGGGCGCCTTGCGTGGCCTGGCGGGTCATCGGCATCGCGCGAAGTGGGCGGTGGCCGGGGTCGAATCGCAGCTGCCGTTGTTCGGGCGCGCCAGTCCGGCGGAAGAGGCTGTCGTGCTGCCGGTGCCGTCGGTGGCGGAAAACCTGCAGTCGGACTATGCGCGCACCGGACTCAGCCTCGGCCCGCATCCGCTGCAACTGATCCGCCCGCGCCTGCGCGCGGCGCGTTTCACCGACTCGCGCAGCCTGCGCGGCCAAGCGCACCAGAGCACGGTGCGCGCCGCCGGCCTGGTCACCCAGCGCCAGCGCCCGCAGACCGCCAGCGGCGTCACCTTCATCACCATCGAAGACGAGCACGGCGCGATCAACGTGGTGGTGTGGAACCAGGTGGCCGAGCGGCAGCGGCGCGCGTATCTGGAGGCGCGCCTGCTCGGGGTGGAAGGGCAGTGGGAGTGCGTCGACGGCGTGGCCCACCTGATCGCCCGGCGGCTCACCGACATGAGTGCGTGGCTGGGCGAGCTGGACAGTCGCTCGCGCGATTTCCGCTGACTCCGGCGCTGCCGCCGCGCAGGGAATCGGTTAGGCTGGAGCCGCCGCCCGGCCAGGCATGGGGATGCCACCGGGCGGTTTTCCTTCCATCGCAATGCAGGGGATTTTATGGGTACTTCTACGTTTGCCGCCTTGGCCGGCATGGGCCTGTTCGCCATCTTGATCATGATCGTCGTGGGCATCGCGCTTGGCGCGCTGGTGCTGGCCGTGTCCTTTCGCCTGGTGGTCGGTTTCATGCCGTCCTACCTGCGTGCGTTGGGTGCCGTGGTGCTGACCTATGTCGGGGTGTTCGTGGTGACACTGATCCTCGGCATGGTGGTGCACAGCAGCGTGCTGTCGCTGATCGTGACCTTCCTCGTCGGTGCCGTCGTGGTGAACTACCTGTTGCTGGCCGCGGACGGCAGCCAGATCGGCTTCGGCAAGGCCTGCGTGGTCGAGCTGGTCAACATGGTGATCGGCATCGTGCTGGCGCTGATCATCGGTTTCATCTTCGCGATGGTGTTTGGCGCGGCGCTGTTCGGCCTGCACTGAGCCTCGATGCATGGCGGGGGCGCCGGCCGCCTCCGCCATGGGTCGAGGATCACACCAGCGTGCTGGCCACGCCGAACCCGATCGCCATGCTCGCGGCCACCGCCATGCAGGCGCTGCCGGGGCGGATGCGGCGGGCGTCGATGCGCGGCACCAGCCGCCACAGCAGGACCGCGCCGAGCAGCATGTCCAGCACCAGCGCGACGCGCAGCAGGCCCGAGTGCAGCAGGCCGCCGTAGGGTGGATGCACCGCGCCTTCGCAGACGGCCACCAGGAACACCAGCAACAGTCCGAGCATCGTCCACAGCAGGCAGGCGAGGTAGACGCGGTTGAACACCACCGCGCAGCGCTCGGTCCAGCGCAGCACCGACCAGCCGATCAGCGCGAACACCAGCGCCGCCATGCTGCTGTAGAGCACCCACCAGAGCAGGGTGCTGGTCACGGCAAGTGCGGTATTCATGTGATCTGGCGGAGTCCCAGTTTGCGATAGAGCTTGGCCATCAGCCACGCCGGGCCGACCAGCAGGTAGGACAGATCGGTGAGGAAGCTGGGCTTGCGGCCTTCGTACTTGTGGCCGATGAACTGGCCGATCCAGGCCACCACGAACACGCCGACCGCCCACCACGCCAGCGCCGGCGCGCCCAGCCGCCAGTACAGGAAGTTGGTGAACAGGCCCAGCACGGCGAACGCGATCAGCAGGCCCGCCGCGAGCCGGTGCGAGCGCTTCCAGTACCAGTAGAACGCCAGCACCATCACCAGCACCGCCCACGAACCGGGGCGCAGCGCGGTGAACGGCACCGGGGCCGCCCACAGCAGCGCGATCACCGACCACACGATCGGCGGCACGCAGAACCAGTGGAACATCTGGTTGGTCGGGTTCTGGTGGTCGCTGCTGTAACTGTCGAGCCAGTCCTGCATGGTGCGCATGAGCGTTCCCCCTCGATGAAACCTCAGTCGAGCCGGATGCCGGCCAGCTTGTGCAGCGCCTCGGCATACTTGGCCGCGGTGCGTGCGATCACCTCGTCCGGGATCACCGGGCCGGGTGCGGTCTTGTTCCAGTGCTGCGTCTCCAGCCAGTCGCGCACGAACTGCTTGTCGTAGCTGGGCGGGCTGATGCCGGTGCGGTATTCGTCGGCCGGCCAGAAGCGGGAGGAATCCGGGGTGAGCATCTCGTCCATCACGTAGAGCTTGCCGCTCGCATCGGTGCCGAACTCGAACTTGGTGTCGGCGATGATGATGCCGCGCTCGGCCGCATAGGCGGCGGCCCAGCGGTAGATCGCCAGCGTGGCGTCGCGCACCTGCCCGGCGAGGTCGGCGCCGACCGCGTCCACCACGGCGTCAAAGCTGACGTTCTGGTCGTGGTCGCCCACCGCCGCCTTGGTCGAGGGCGTGAAGATCGGTTCGGGCAACTGCTGCGCCTGCTTCAGGCCGGTCGGCAGCGCGATGCCGCACAGCGCACCGCTGGCCTGGTAATCCTTCCAGCCCGAGCCGATCAGGTAGCCGCGGGCGATGCATTCCACCGGCACCGGTTTCAGCCGCCGCACCACCACCGCGCGCTTCTCGTACAGCTTGAGGTCGGTGCCGGGCGGCAGCACCTCGGCCAGCGGCACGTCGAGCAGGTGGTTCGGTACCAGGTGCGCGGTCTTGCCGAACCAGAAGTTGGAGATCTGGGTGAGCATCTCGCCCTTGCCCGGGATCGGGTTGGGCATCACCACGTCGAACGCCGACAACCGGTCGGTGGCCACCATCAGCAGCCGCTGATCATCCAGCGCGTAGACATCGCGCACCTTGCCGCGATGGATCAGCTCGAGGCCAGGCAGGTTCGATTGGGGCAGGGTGGTGGGCACGGCGGGTTCCACGAGGCGGCAAATGTCTATTGTAGCGACTGCCGGCACGGCGCCGGGAGCGTGCCGCCGGGCCGATCGGGCGCACTGCTAGAATTGGCATCCTTTGGCCCCATGTGTTGCCGATGCGAATATTCCTGATCGCGGCGCTTTGCCTGGCCGCCTCGCCCAGCCTTGCCCAATCTGCCTCCCGGCCCGGCCGGCTCGGCCTCTGCGCGGCCTGCCACGGCGAGACCGGGCAGGCGCACGTGCCCGGCGTGCCGAACCTGGCCGGGCAGCGGCTGGATTATCTGCGCGATGCGCTCAAGCAGTACCGCGACGGCCGCCGCGACGTGCCGGTGATGCGCGCGGCGATCGGCCCGCTGAACGCCGCCGAGCTCGATGCGCTGGCACGCTGGTACAGCGCGCAGGCAGCCGCGCCGGCGCAGGTGCAGCCATGAGTTTCACCTACACGATCTGGTTCGGCATCTTCGGCCTGCTGGTCGGCCACATGCCGGGCGCGGTGGTGGGCGCGGTGCTCGGTTTCATCTTCGACAACCTGCGCCACAGCCAGCGCCGCCAGGCCACGCCCGAGGCCGGCGGTTTCGTCGGCCCGCTGTTCACCCTGCTTGGCGCGGTGGCCAAGTCCGACGGTCGCGTCTCCGAGGCCGAGATCGCGGTGGCCGAGCGGCTGATGACGCGCATGGGCCTGACCGCCGAGCAGCGCGCGCAGGCCGTGGCCAGCTTCAATGCGGGCAAGCAGCCTGAGTTCGACGTCACCCGCACCATCGCCGAGCTGCGCAGCTGGGTCGGCCTGCGCCGCGACCACGCGTTCCCGGTGCTGGACGTGGTGATCGAGACGGTACTGTCCGAGGGCAACCCGGGGCCGGAGAAGATGTCGATCCTGCGCCAGCTCGCCTTCGCGCTGCGCGTCAGCGACATGGAGCTGATGGCGCTGATGGCGATGAAGGGCTACGCCTGGAACCAGGGCGCGGGCGGCCCGCGCGGCGGCCGCCAGCAGTACGGCAATGGCGGCGGCTACGTGCCGCCGCAACGCACGCCGCAAGGGCCCGATCCCTATGCCGTGCTGGGCATCGACCGCAACGCCGACGAGCGCGCCATCAAGCGCGCCTACCGCAAGCTGATCTCCGAGCACCACCCCGACCGCCTCGGCGACCTGCCCGAAGACATGCGCAAGCGCGCCGAGTCGCGCGCCAGCGAGATCAACGCCGCCTACGACCGCATCAAGGAAGCACGGGGATTCAAATGATGGGGCCGGGAATGGGGAATAGGGAATGGGGAATGGCAGAAGCGGCTTTGCGGTGGCATTTGCCGCGTCAGGCTTCATAATCTTCCTGATTCCCGATTCCCGATTCCCGATTCCCGATTCCCGATTCCCGGCTTATGAGCAAGCAAAGCGCCATCATCGCCCCGTCCATCCTCGCCGCCGATTTCGCCCGGCTGGGCGAGGACACCGCCGCGGCGCTCGCCGCGGGGGCGGACTGGGTGCATTTCGACGTGATGGACAACCACTACGTGCCGAACCTCACGATCGGGCCGATGGTGCTCGCCTCGTTGCGCAAGTACGGCATCACGGCGCCGATCGACGTGCACCTGATGGTCAAGCCGGTCGATCGCATCGTGCCGGATTTCGCCAAGGCCGGCGCCAGCCTGATCAGCTTCCATCCGGAAGCGAGCGAGCATGTCGACCGCACGCTGGGGCTGATCCGGGAATCCGGCTGCCAGGCCGGGCTGGTGTTCAACCCGGCCACGCCGCTGGACCATCTCGACTACGTGATGGACAAGCTCGACATGATCCTCATCATGTCGGTGAACCCCGGTTTCGGCGGGCAGAAGTTCATCCCTGGCACGCTGGAGAAGCTGCGCCAGGCGCGTGAGCGGATCGAAGCCAGCGGCCGTGCGATCCGGCTGGAAGTCGACGGCGGCGTCACCGCCGACAACATCGGCGCGATCGCCGCCGCCGGCGCCGACACCTTCGTGGCCGGCTCGGCGATCTTCCACGCGAAGGATTACGCGGCCGAGATCGCCGCCATGCGCAAGGCGATCGGGTGAGGATGCCCGCCGCCATGCGCAAGGCGATCGGTTGAGGATATCCGCCGCCATGCGCAAGGCGATCGCCTGGCCAGACGGCACAAAGAAAAAATCCCGGCGCCAGGAGGGAGGCACCGGGATAAACGTCGTCGGGGACGCAAGGGGGAAAACACCATGGATTGGCGCGTGCCGGCGCGAAAGTCCGCCAGGGAGCTCGCAAACCTCGCACCGGCAGGTTCCACGGCAAAGAGGAACGCACGCCAATCATCAGGTCCGACCCGGTACCTGCCGATTGGTTCCCGCGGCGAGGCTCAATTTGCCAACTGTGTCGTTCAGGTTCGCTGTGCGGATCGCGGCCGCAGCCGGCTGGATCGAGCCTGCGCGCGCATGTTCAGCCATTGCGCCAGCGCGACCCGGGCGTGCAGCCACACCGCATCGAGGCCCAGTCCGGCGGCCAGCATCAGACTGCCGACCATCAACCAGTGACGCCATGTGCGCGAAAGCCGTATTACTGCATGCATGTCGGTGTCCTCCTGTGGCCCGAGCCACGATGGCATTGCCGCACGCGTGAAGGTCGCGCGGGAGCCGCGCCGGCGGCGGCGTTCGGGCCAGTCGTGGCAAAGGGCGGGCAGCACGCGCACGAAAAAAAGCCCCTCGCAAGCGAGGGGCAAGCAACCACCAGGGGGAGGACCACGGTTACAGCGGTTGCCAGTCGGGATCGGTGTCGTCCCGGGCCGCACCCGGCGCGATTCCTTTCGCGCCGGGTGCGCGGACGACTTCCACCACGGCAAACGGATCGAGTCTGGACAGATGACGGGACATGGCGCGCCTCCTTCAGAAGAAGCCGACCAACAGGCCCAGCAGCAGGGCGCCCAGCGCCAGGCCGGTGCGCAGCGGCTCGAAGCCGTGCAGTTCGGCGCGGGGGTCGTGTTCGTTGCGGCGGGTGTCCATGAGTGACCTCGTGATGGAGTGCGTGGATCACATCAAAGCCTCCGTCGCGGCGCGTGCGCCGGCCGCTGCCGGGCGATTTGCCGCCGGCTTGTGGCAAATCGCTGGCAGCGTGCTGCGACCGCTTGCGCCCGCGCGGCGCGCATAGCACGCTGCAGCCATCATCCAAGGAGTGCGCCATGGGCCGCAGCATTGCCATCGTCGAGGACGAACCGCTGATCCGCGCCAACTACGTCGAGGCGCTGAACCGTTTCGGCTACGACGCGCGCGGCTACGGTTCGCGCCAGGAAGCGTCCAGCGCGTTCGCGATGAAGTTGCCCGAGCTGGTCATCATCGACATCGGCCTGGGCGACGAACCGGAGGGCGGCTTCGACCTGTGCCGCGAACTGCGCGCGAAATCGTCGACGCTGCCGCTGATCTTCCTCACCGCGCGCGATTCGGATTTCGACGTGATCTCCGGCTTGCGGCTGGGCGCGGACGACTACCTCAGCAAGGACACCAGCCTGCACCAGCTGGCCGCGCGCATTGCCGCGCTGTTCCGCCGGATCGAGTCGCTGAAGGCGCCCGCCTCCAGCGAGACGGTGCTCGAGCACGGCCCGCTGAAGCTGGAGTCCGAGCGCATGCGCATCACCTGGAACGGCGCGGAAATCCCGCTCACCGTCACCGAGTTCTGGATGGTGCACACGCTGGTGCGCTTCCCCGGCCACGTGAAGAACCGCGACCAGCTGATGCGCGAGGCGGAGCTGGTGGTGGACGACGCCACCATCACCTCGCACATCAAGCGCATCCGCAAGAAGTTCGTGGCGGTGGCGCCCGAGTTCGACGCGATCGAGACGGTGCATGGCGTGGGCTACCGGTGGAAACCGTGAGCGCGCGTCTGTGCGTGGCGCTGGCGCTGTTGTTCTGCGCGGCGCTGACCTGGGCGACCGGTACCGACGACGACGTGCTGGCCCGCGGCGCCCGCGACGGCAACGCGCCGGCCTGGACGATCGCGGTGGCATCGCCGCCGGGCTGGACGCGCGACTGTTGCACCTACGCCCAGGCGATCGGCGTCAACGCGGTGCTGTACCAGGGCGAGTGGAGCGGCAAGCCGCAGCGGGTGATGGTGCTGAACGTGTGGCCGCGCGTGCTGAGCAGCCTGGCCGCCGAGGTGCAGGCCGACCGGAAGCGCTACCTCCAGCTCGACCCCGCCGGCAAGGCCGCCAGCTTCGCCGTGCGCCATCCGCACATGTCCTGCGAGGCCAGCGTCTACGAAGGCAGCGACCACGTGGACGACGTGCTGGTGTTCTGCGACCCGGGCCAGGCCAGCGGCATCCGCTACAGCTGGTCGATGGCCTTCGATGACGGCGACCCCACGCGGCGCGCGCTACTGGATGACTTCATGCGGGTGGTGATGGCCTCGCGCTACCAGCGTGCCACGGCACCGGCCGATGCCCGCTGAGCGACGGACCGGAGCGGCATGAGCCTGCGTCGCAAGCTGCTGCTGGTGGCGCTGTGCACGCTGGCGCTGCCGGTGGCCGGCTGGTTCGACGTGCGCCAGATGGAGTCGCTGCTGCGCGACGGCCAGGCCCAGGCCCTGGTGGCCTCGGCGCAGGTGGTGGCGCGCAGCCTGGTGGTGACCCGTGCGTTGCCGCCGGCCGACGGCCCGAGCTGGTACGTGCAGGAGGCGCCCACGCCGATCACCGTCGACGGCTACGGCGACGACTGGGCACCGCTGACGCCATGGAGCCAGCCGTTCGCGCGACGCGGACAGCTGTTGCTGGCCGAGGATGCGGACGGCTTTTACCTGCATGCGCAGATGGCCGACACCCACCGCACCCGCGCCGATGCCGAAGACGCGAACGCGCTGCTGGCCGACCATCTGATTCTCGCCCTCGGCAACGCCGCCGGCCAGCGGCGCTACCTGCTGGCCAGCGCGGCACCGGGGCCGCTGCAGGCATTGCCGCTGGACCCGCCGGTGCCCGGCCTGCCCGATCAGCTCGGCGCGAGCTGGCAGGAGGACGGCAGCGGCTACCAGGTCGAGCTGCGCCTGCCGAGGCAACCGGCGCCGAGCCGCCTGGGTATCGGCGCCTATGACGCCAGCAGCGGCGGCGATCGGCAGGCCGTCGAGTCGCGCCCATTGCGCCGCTACTCGGCGGTGCTGTCCGGCGAGCTGGCGCAGCTGGTGCCGACAGGTGTGCAGGCGCGCGTGCTGTCACCGGCCGGCTGGCTGCTCGCGCGCAGCGGCCGCCTGCATGGCAGCAGCGCGGCCGAGCGTGACCCGGGCTGGTTTGCCTCGCTGGTCTATCGCTCGCTGCTGGCCACTCGCCTGGACGACGCCAACCTGTGGGCACAGGACGTGCCGCGGCTGGATACCCGCGAAGTGGAGCAGGCGCGCGCCGGCCATGCGGTCAGCCGCTGGCGCCACGGCGAGGAGCGCGGCAGCGTGGTGCTCGCCGCGGCGGTGCCGATCGAGCGGGCCGGCCAGGTCGAGGGCGTGCTGCTGCTGGAGCAGTCCAGTCGCACCGTGCCGCTGCTGGCCAACCGCGCGCTCTTCGGCGTGCTGCTGACCAGCTTCGTCGTGCTGCTGCTGGCCGGCGGCATCCTGCTGGCGTTCGCCACCCGGCTCAGCCTGCGCCTGGCGCGGCTGCGCAATGCCGTCGAGCGGGCGCAGCGCAACGATGGACGTCTGGACGGCCAATTGAATCCGGACCGCTTCCCGATGATCGACGCACCGGACGAGATCGGCGATCTCGCCCGCAGCTTCGAGAAGCTGTTCGTGGCCGTGGGCAGCTACACCGATTACCTGCGCACGCTCGCCTCGAAGCTGTCGCACGAGTTGAACACGCCGCTGGCGATCGTGAAGTCCTCGCTGGACAACCTGGAACACGCGCTGCAGCAGCACGCCGCGCTGCCGGAGCCGGCCAAGCCCTACCTGGAACGCGCCCGCGACGGGGTGGCGCGGCTGGGCGCATTGGTGCGGGCGATGAGCGAGTCGAGCCGGATGGAGCGCTCGATCGAAGCGGCCGAGCCCGAGGATGTCGACCTGTGCGACGTGGTGCGCGGCTGCGCCGACGGCTACCGCCCGCTGGTCGGCACGCGCCGGCTCGATTGCCGCCTGCCGGATGCGCCGCTGCCGCTGCACGGCGCGCCGGAACTGATCGCGCAGGCGCTGGACAAGCTGTTCGACAACGCCCTCTCGTTCACCCCCGCGCAGGGCTGGCTGCGGCTGAGCCTGCGTGCGCTCGACGGTGGCGCCGAGATCGAGCTGGCCAACCAGGGCCCGCCGCTGCCCGCGGCGATGCAGGGCCGCTTGTTCGATTCGCTGGTCAGCCTGCGCGACAAGGCGGTGCCCGGCGAGGCGCCGCACCTGGGCCTGGGCTTGTACGTGGTGCGCCTGGTCGCCGAGCGCCATGGCGGCAGCGTCAGCGCGCGCAATCTCGACGACGGCAGCGGCGTGGCGTTCACCCTCACCCTGCGCGGCATGCCGCGGCAGCGGCTGGGCGGTTAAAGCTTCGCCGCCGTGTGCCGCTATCCGGACATCTCGGCTTCCCGCGGAAATGTCGCCATGGATGTCCCCAATCTCAGCCGGCAACCCTATCGCCGCCCGCCGCTGTTGCGTGCCACCGATCCGCAACGCATGAACTGGCTGTGGCGACTGGTGTGCGAGCTGGCCGAGTTGCGTCCCGCGGATGTGGTCGAGGCGTTGCATGCCGCGCAGATCCCGGTCGACCTGGCGCGTGCGCGCAGCTGGGTGGTCAGCGACCGCGACGACGGTTTCTTCCCGATCTCGATCGCCGAGCTGGAACGCAACGTGCGTGCGCTGCTGGCCTTGCGCGAGGTGATGCGCGAGAACCAGGCCTTGCTCGCGCTCGCCGGTGGTGCGGAGGCGTCGGCAGACATGGCGGCGGATGCCGCGCCGGCAGTGGAGCCGGTGACCGAAACCGCCTGAGCTTCAGCCCCGCGCTGACGAGCCCGCCGCCGCGGGCGTGGTGGGCGTGGCCATCGCGCTGGCCGCATGCGCCGGCACGGCGCTGGCCGATGCAGCGGGCGCCGCGCTGGATGCCGCTGCCGGTGCCGCCGTGGTCGCGGCCGCCGCAGGCAAGGCCGCCGTGCCGCCGGAGGCCGGGACCGACGTCGCCGCCGCGGGCGTCGAACTGGCGCTTGCCGTCGGGGTGGACGCGGCCATGGCGGGCGCTGCCGCGGCCGAAGTCGCCGCTGCCGCTGCCGCTGCCGCGGTGGTGCTGTTCGCCGGCTGCGCATGGCCGACCGCTGCCGCCGGCGGGGAATCGTCGACGTGCGTATCGGCGCCCCAATTCAGATAAGCCCACGCGGCCACGCCGACGAGTGCCAGCAGCAGCAACATGCGACCCAGCCGCGAGCGTCGTGGCGGGTGGCTTGTGGTCTCGGCTGGCGGGGCGGCGACGTCGGCTTCGCCGACGGGCTCGTCCGACGACGGATTGATCAGGGCATCGTCTGTCGCCATCTCGTCGCCAGGCACCGGCGGCTCGACGGCCGCGGGCGACGACGCGGTGGGCAATGGCGGCGGCAGGCCGGGCGACGCGCTCACGGCCGCGGGCGCAGGCGGTTCATCGTCGAGCGGCTCGATGGGCGCCGCGGCGAAGGCTTCGTCGACGGGCGCGGCCATCACCTCGTCGAATGCCTGTGCCGGCGGGGGCGAGGACTCGTACTCCAGCGGCTCCGGCCAGATCTGCCATGCCAGGCTGCCGTGCAGCCGATACGACTCGCCCGGCGCGATGAACGCGTCCAGCGCCGACCGCGGCAACGGCCCGCGGCTGCTGCCGTCGCGGTCGATGTACGCCAGTTCTTCGTCGCCGGGGAGCGCGTGGGCATCGACGTGCAGGCCCTGCAGCAACTGCGCGATGCGCTCGGCGCTGGAGCGGTCCAGTTGCTGGCGCACGATCCGCGGCAGCGCGGCGACCACGCGCCGGGAAAATTCGTCGTGCTCCATCCTCAGCGCGGCCGCCACCGGCGCCCACGTCGACGCCTCGTCCGACGCACCGGCCCGCAAGCCGCACACTACGACGCAATACTGATCCACGCACGGTCCCCTGTAGCCCGACCGTCGAGAGTAGACCGCCGCCACCAGCGTATCAAGCGCGCCGCGGCGGCGCCTGCGCTTGGCCTACAATGTTCGTTTCCCCTTCGTGACCACCCGGAACCGCGACCCGTGAGCTCTCCCGACCCCATCAGCCGAAACGAATTCGACGCGCTGGCCGCCCGCGGTCACACGCGCATCCCGCTGGTGCGCGAGGTGTTCTCCGACCTCGACACGCCGCTGTCGGTGTACCTGAAGCTCGCCGACGGTCCGTATACCTTCCTGTTCGAGTCGGTCGAGGGCGGCGCCACCTGGGGGCGTTATTCGATCATCGGCCTGCCGGCGAAGCGGGTGTTCCGCCTGCGCGGGCATGAGCTGGAAGTGGAGGATTCCGGCGAGATCACCGAGCGCCGCCATCTCGACGATCCGCTGGCGGAGATCGAGAAGCTGCGCGCGCAGTACGACGTGCCGCAGTTGCCGCAACTGCCCGCATTCACCGGCGGCCTGGTCGGCTACTTCGGTTTCGAGACGATCGGCTACATCGAGCCGCGGCTGGCGCAGTGGGACCGCCTCGACGAGCTGGGCACGCCCGACGTGCTGCTGATGCTGGCCGAGGAGGTGGCGGTATTCGACAACCTCAAGGGCCGGCTGTACCTGATCGTGCACGCCGATCCGTCGCAGCCGCACGCCTACGCGCAGGCGCAGCGACGGCTCGATGCGCTGGTCCATCGGCTGCGCCAGGGCGGCGCCTCGTATCCGCAGCTGACCCAGTCGGTCGCGCTGGACGAGAGCGACTTCAAGTCCTCGTTCACCAGGGACGAGTTCGAGGCGATGGTCGAGCGCGCGAAGGAATACATCCGCGCCGGCGACATCTTCCAGGTGGTGCCGTCACAGCGCCTTTCCGTGCGCTTCAACGCGCGGCCGGTGGACGTGTACCGCGCGCTGCGCGCGATGAATCCCTCGCCCTACATGTACTTCGTCGATCTCGGCGACACCCAGATCGTGGGTTCCTCGCCGGAGATCCTGGCGCGGTTGAAGGGCGGCAAGGTGGTGGTGCGCCCGCTCGCCGGCACGCGCAAGCGCGGCGCCACGGAGGAAGAGGACCGCGCGCTGGAAGCGGAGTTGCTGGCCGATCCGAAGGAGCGCGCCGAACACGTGATGCTGATCGACCTCGGCCGCAACGACCTCGGCCGCATCAGCGAGACCGGCAGCGTGGAAGTGGGCGACTCGTTCGCGATAGAGCGCTACTCGCACGTGATGCACATCGTCTCGCAGGTGCAGGGTACGGTGCGCGAAGGCCTGAGCTACATGGACGTGCTCAAGGCGACCTTCCCTGCCGGCACGCTTTCCGGCGCGCCGAAGGTGCGCGCGCTGGAGATCATCCAGGAGCTGGAACCGCACAAGCGCAACATCTACGGCGGCGCGATCGGCTGGATCGGCTGGTGGGGCGACGCCGACACCGCCATCGCGATCCGCACCGCGGTGATCCACGGCGGCCGCCTGCACGTGCAGGCCGGCGCAGGCATCGTGTTCGACTCCGACCCCGCCGCCGAGTGGGAGGAGACGATGAACAAGGGCCGCGCGTTGTTCCGCGCGGTGGCGCAGGCGGCGAAAGGCTTGTAGGGCGGTCCCGGCAAAAGTCCGCGGCGAACCGGACAGTCTCGCTCAGGGGGCGACGGCAGCCCGCGTTGCCGCCTGCACCGGGTGGCCGGCGAGCCGGGCCGCGTAGAGCGCGGCGCCGTAATGCGGCGCGTGCAACGGCGGCCGCAGGTCGAAATCCGTGCTTGCGGCGGCAAGCGCCTCGCGCAGCGGTGCCAGCAGCAGTTCGTCGGCATTGAAGGCGCCGCCGGAATGGGACACCGGTACGGTTTCGCCGGCTTCGAAGTGCAGGGCCAGTCGCAGTGCGTCGCAGATGCCGGCCAGCTCGTGGCCGGCGTCGCGGAAGATGGTGGCGGCCACGCCGTCGCCGGCCCGTGCCGCCTCGGCCACCTGGCGCGAGAGCTGCGCCAGGTCGCCGCGGGCGTAGGAGTTGCCGCCGTAGACATGGGCGCAGATGTCCAGGTCGTTGTCGAGCTGGAAGTGCGCGTTGAGGATCGCGTGCAGCGGGCCGCGGGGCAGGCGCCCGTCGCTCATGCGCGAGTAGGCGTTGAGTCCGCGCATGGCGATCCAGTAGGCCGAGCCTTCATCGGAGAACGCCTCGCCCCAGCCGCCGGCGCGGGCCGCGAGGCCCTGGCGTTGGCCATAGCCGATCGAACCGGTGCCGGCGACGATGTTGATGCCGTCGGCGCAGCCCAGCGAGCCGGCCCAGCCACACACCATGTCGTTGTCGCAGGTGTAGCGGTCGTGGCCGAGGATCGCCGCGGGGCACGCCTGCAACAGCGCGGTGGCGCGGCTGTCCTCGCCGTAGGCGGGCAGCCCGAAGAAGGCATGGCCGATGTCGGCCAGGGTCCGGCCGGCGGTGCCCAGCACCGCGGTCACGCCCTCGGCCAGGATGGCACGCACGCCGTCCAGCCCGACATGGGGATGGTAGGTCGTGCCGAGCTCCGCTTCGCCGAGCAGTCGGCCGTCAGCGTCGATCAGGGCGAAACGCGTTTTCGTTCCGCCGCCGTCCACGCCCAGGTAAGTCACCCGATTCATGCGCTCAGAGCGTACAGGCGCACGCCCTGCACGACGCGGTTCACCAGGCCCGCGGGGTTGGGATTGTCGGGCGTCACGCCGATGGCGCGCGAACGGAGGAAGGCGTGGATCTGCGCGATGGCGAGGTACGGCCACAGCAGATCCGCATCGGCGGCATCGGCCATCGCCGGCACCGTGATGCCGTCGGCGCCCGCGGCAGCGCGCGGCTGGGCGTTCACCTCGATGATGCGCGCCGCGCGGCCGTCGCGACGCAGCTCGTCCACCAGGTCGAGGTCGTAGCGGCGGGTCAGCGGGTCGTTGGACACGAAGACCATCACCAGGGCGTGTTCGGTGACGAAGGTCTTGGGCCCGTGGCGGAAACCCAGCGGCGACTCGAAGCAGGTCGCCACCGCGCCATTGGTGAGCTCGCCGAGCTTCAGCGCCGCCTCGCGGGCCAGCCCCTGCAAGACGCCGCTGCCGAGGTAGGCGACGCGGTCGTACTGGCCGCGCGCCAGCTCGTTCAGTGCCGGCAGCGATCCGGCGATGACCCGCGCGGTGGCATCGGCAATGGCGTCGATGCGCGCGTCCATGCTGCCGGTTGGCAACAACGCGGCCATGGCCGCGTACATCATGCAGCTGAAGCTGGAAGTCATGGCGAAGCCGGCGTCGTGCGTCTCGGCCGGCAGCAGCAGGGTCATCGAACGGGCAACCGGCGCCTTGCCCAGCGCACCGTCGGCATTGCAGATGATCGCCAGGTGGCGCACGTCGCGCACCAGGGACTCGGCGAGTTCCACCGCGGCCAGGCTTTCGGGGCTGTTGCCGGAACGGCCGAAGGAGACCAGCAGCAGTGGCTGTTCCGGCTCCAGATACAAGCGCGGGGCGCACACGATGTCGGTGGTCGGCACCGCGTCCACGCGGGCGGCCAGCCGGCGGTCCAGCAGCGGCGCCACGCACTGGCCGATATAGGACGAGCTGCCGGCGCCGGTCAGGATCACCCGCGCGGCAGGGTCGTCGATCAGCGGGCCGGCAAACGCCCGGATCTGCGCATGCAGCCCGGCCACCAGCGCGTGGGTCCGCTGCAGCATCCGTGGCTGCTGCTCGATCTCGCGTGCGGTGCAGAGCGCGCCCGCGGCGGTCAGCTCGGACTCGGACGCGCCCAGGTATTCAGTGGATGTCATGGTCATGGCAGGCATGGTGGTAGTCGTCGAGTGCGGCACTGATGTGTGCCATGGTCAGGGAGAGCGGGTCGTTGGTCGCGCCGCCGGTGCGCAGCGCGCGCAGCGCGTGCGGCAGGAACTGGCTGATCAGCGGCAGCGGCGGCGGGGTCGCGCGCAGGTTGTCGAACAGGCGCTGGCAGGCCTGCTCGATCACCGGGTCCGGCCAGTAATAGCGGATGCGGTCGCTGAGGCTGTATTGCAGGTCGATGGTCAGCGCGTGGCCCTCGCCGTGGTAGTAGCGTCGCCAGTAGCCGGGCTGCTCGCGCATGCGCGCCAGGGTTACCTCGCGCAGGCGTGCCCGACGCGCATCCCCGATCCACTCCTGCTCGATCGCGTCCAGCGCCCACAGCGCCTCGCGCAGGGCGAAGGTCAGGCCGGGGCCGACCTTGAGGATGGCGAAATGATCGCGTACCAGCGCCGCCAGCGCGTCGCGGGTCTGGTAGTCGGTCGAGTGCGCCTCGAACACCATGCCCGGCACGCCGGTGATGGCGTGGCTCAGTTCGCGCGCTTTCGACGGGTCGTAATCCACCACGTCGTGGTGATCGAACTCCACGCCCGGTTGCACCACGGAGGCGATCACGCGTTGCCATGCGGCGTCCAGCCCCGCGGCGGCGAAGGCCTGGCGATGCGCCTCGATCGTGGCCAGCGCGGCTTGCGGCGTGGTCACGGCGAGGCCTTCGATGGCCTCGGTGGCACCGCCGGGCACCGGTACCTCGGTGCCGATCACGTACACCGGCGCCTCGCCGCCGGCCTGCGCGTGAGCGACCTCGGCGGCCCGGCACAGGCGTACCGCACGGCGCACGATCTCCGCCTCCGGCAGCGGCTCGGGATCGCCGCGGCAGGCCATCGAGCAGTCCAGGTGGATCTTGCGGAAGCCGGCGGCCACGTACGCGGCCACCATCACCTCGGCCTTGTCCATCGCCGCGTCCGCGTTCAGCGACGTCCACGGGTTGGGCCCCAGGTGATCGCCACCCAGCGCGATGCGCGCGCGGTCGAAGCCGACGCGGTCGGCGATCGCATGCACGAAGGCGACGAAATCGGCCGGCTTCATCCCGGTGTAGCCGCCGTCCTGGTTGACCTGGTTGCAGGTGGCCTCGAACAGCACGAATGCCTGTCCCGTGCGTTGCGCGTGGCGCAGGCCGGCTTCGATCACGAGGGGATGCGCGGAACAGATCGAGGTCACGCCACCGGCGTGTCCCTGCTTGTGACGGGCGATGAGCTCGGAGAGGACGTGCATGGGGACGGAGTCCATTCGGGGGAGGGGGTGGAAACGTCGGGATCGCCCTCGGCTTCGGCCACGGCCTCGGGTTCGAGTGCCAGCAGCAACGAGGCAATCAGGGCCAGCACCAGGCCGATCATTTTCAGCGGGCCCGGCACGATGCTGGCGAACACCAGCGCCAGCGCGGCGGTCACCAGCGGGGCACCGGCATTGGTCAGCGGCGCCACCACGATCGCCTTGCCGTGGCGGAAGGCGTAGACCAGGGTCAGCGCGCCGATGGCGTTGAGCAACTGGATCGCGGCGGTCATCCACGGGCCGTCGATGCCGGTGTTGATCGGCTGCGACCAGTCGGTCATCGCCAGCGCCACCGGCGCCAGCAGCAGGCCGCCCAGCATCATGTAGAAGAAGATGCTCTCGGCGCGCACGGTGTGGTTGGCCAGGCGCATGAAGTACGCCTGCACGCCCCAGGCCAGCATGATCAGCAGCGACTGCAGGAACCAGCCCAGTCCGCCGCCGGCGCTGCGGCCGAACGACAGGTCCAGCATCGGCAATGCCACCAGCGCCAGCACGATGCCCAGCGCGCCGCTCCAGCCGGTGCGCTCGCGCAGGAACGCAAAGGACAGGGCGATCGTCACCACCGGCGACAGCGAGATGATCGGAAACACGAAATACGCCGGCCCGATGGTCAGCGTGTGGAACAGCAGCATCTGCCCGCCGGCACCGAGCAGGCCGATGGCCATGCCGTAGCCGATCGCGCGCGGTGAATGCTCCAGCGTCCAGCCGCTGCGCCACAGGATGTACAGCGCCGGCGGGATCATGGTCAGCGCCCACACGCAGTACACCAGCGTTTCGGGAAAACCGTGCTCGGCCGACAGCGGCGACAGCGCGCCCCACACGCCCCACAGCGCGACGGTGGCGACGGCGAAAACCAGCCAGGGGCGACGGCGCGGCGCGGCGATCGCACTGGCGGCCAGGCTCATGCCGGCGTCCCCAGCGGCGTGGCCTGCAGCAGCACGAAGTGCCTGAACGCCACCGGCAGGTTCGCCGCAGTGGCCTCCACCTCGCCAAGGTCGACTTCGTTGAACAGGTCGCGCACCTTGTAGCGTCCGGCGCCAAGCCCGCGCAAGGGCACCTTGCCGTTGAACCGGTCGGCGTAGAAGGCGTAATACATCGCTCCGTCCTTGGCGATGGCGTGCGCCTCGGGCTTGTCGAAGCCGATGTCGTACAGCGTGCCCAGGTATTCGCCCTTGGGCAGCATGTGCTGTTTGTACAGGGCCACCCACTTGCGCCACAGCGCCTCTTTCTCCGGGTTGAGGACCAGGCCGCCCGGCGGCAGCGGCTCGGAGGGATGCTCGGTGTCCTTCGGCCAGGTGAACTTGGTGGAGGGAATCGCGCCGATGCCGACGGTGGAGGCGAAGTCGTCGCCGCGATCGGACAGTTCCACGTGGTCGCCCGCATAGCTGCTGCGCGAGCCCATCAGCGCCTTCATGCTCTTGCCCTTGCTGCGCACCTGCCACGAAGAGGTCGGGTCGGACGCCGGGTACTGGTCGGTGGCCGGCAGGTTGTGGAAATCGAAAGCCGTGCCGCAGGGGCACAGCTCGACCACCGCCTGCGGGTTGGCCTCGTGCGCCGCCTTGTGGATGGCCTGCCAGAACGTGGCCAAGCCTTCGACTGAATCGCCCGGATGCGCATGCTTGTGCGCGGGGTTGTAGCAGGGCGCCACGGCGTTGAGGTGCTGGCCGTCGAACTTGATGCCCTCGAAGCCCCAGTCGCCGATGACCTTCTTCACCAGGGCCACGTAGAAGTCGACGGTGGGCTGGTAGGCCGGGCACTGAGTGAGCGCGTTCCACCAGGTCACCTTCTGGAACCCGCCGTCCTGGTCCAGCAGCAGCATGTCGGGATGGTCGTGCAGCACGTCGCTGCCCGGGTCGGCGGCCAGCGGCGCGATCCACAGGCGCGGATGCATGCCCTGGGCGCGTATCTTCGCGGTGAAGTCGCGCATGTCGGCTTCGCCGCGCGGGAACTTGCGCCTGTCGATGCGCCAGTCGCCCTCGTTGGTCTGCCAGCCGTCGTCCATCACCACCCAGCCGAAGCCCAGTTCGCGCGCTTTCGGCAGCGTGTCCAGGATCTGCTTGACGGTGAAGTCGCGGCCGTAGCCCCACGCGCACCACACCGGCGCAAAGGCCGATTCCGGAGCCCGCGGCGCCTCCAGGCCCTCGGCCTGCATGTATTGCCGGTACTGCAGCAGCGGCGCGAAATGATCGCCGGTGTGCACCGCCAGAAAAGTGCGTTCGGTGACCAGGGCCTGGCCCGGCGCCAGGGCGGATGCCTGCAGCGATTCGACCGCGATGTGCGCGCCGCGGTCGGTCTTGCGCACCGGCAGATCCAGCGGACGCACCACCGGCTCCACATGACCGACTGCCAGGCCGACGTCGCGGCGCCAGATGTTGGCCACCGGCGTGCCGCCGCCGTAGTCGGACGAATCCATCGCCAGCGTATTGCGCTGGTCGAACCCCGCGCGCAGCGGCTGCACCCAATCGCGGCGATCGGTGTGGGTGGTGCCGGAGAAGCTCCAGAAGCCGCCGGGCGCCTCGGCCAGTTCATGCGCGGCATTGCGCCAGCCGGCGACCTGCACGGCGGTGCTGCCCAGGTTGCGGTAGCGCGTCTGCAGCACGGCGAAGCCGGGAAGACCGTCGAAGAAGGTCAGCGCCACTTCCTTTTCCAGGTTGCCGGAACGGCCGGTGACGATCGACTGGTGACCGCTGCCGTGACGCGCGTCGGCGATCGGTTGTTCCCGGTGGCCGGTGATGGCGAAGTCGTCGACCGCGCCATCGGCCAACAGCAGGCTCTCGCTGGGTTGCCACGGCGTGAGCGGCTTGCCGCGGACCACCAGGCGCGTGTGCAGGCGGTGATCGAAGGCGATCGCCAGTACTGCATCGCCGGCGGTGGCGCCGGTGCCGCCATCGGTGCGGCCGGCACCGGGATAGCCAGGCCGGGATGCCGCCAGCGCCTTCGGCAGCATGAGCCACGCCGCGCCACCGGCCACGCTGCCGGCCACGAGCTTCAATACAGTGCGTCGTCCGATCGGGCGCATGGCGAATTCCTCTTGAGACGTCGTCCCGATTCTGCGTCAGCCGTTGCTCTTGATGCAAGCGTTTCGTTTCGGTATGGTTCGAAAATGTTTCGTTATATTGCCGAGGTGGACCGATGAACACGATCTTCCGTCCCGCCGTCCTTGCCCTGTTGGCCATCGCGGCAGCCCTTTCCAGCGCCTGCGCGACGGCGAGCCGGCATGCCGCGGAAAGTTATTCGATGGCCGACTTCGGCCAGGTGCGCAAGTTCGACGCCCACGTCCACGCCAACACGCCCGATCCGGCATTCCTCGAACAGGCGCGCGCGGACGGTTTCGAGTTGCTGTCGATCAACGTCGACTATCCCGACTTCCCGAGCATCGCGCGGCAGCACGCGGCCGCCGTGGCCCTGGCGGCAAGGGACCCGGCGCATTTCCACTGGGCCACCACCTTCTCGATGAAGGGGTTCGGCACGCCGGGCTGGACCGAACGCGTCGACGCGAAACTTGCCCGCGACGTGGCGGCGGGCGCCTTGGCAGTGAAGATCTGGAAAAACGTGGGCCTCGCGGAGCGGAGCGCCGACGGCAAACTGATCATGCTCGACGATCCGGGCCTGGCGCCCGTGGCCGAGCAGGTGCGCGCGCTCGGCGTGGCCCTGATCGACCACCAGGGCGAGCCGCGCAACTGCTGGTTGCCGCTGGACCAGATGACCACCGACAACGACCGCGAGTACTTCAGCAAGCATCCGGAGTACTACATGCACCTGCATCCGGAGATGCCGCGCTACGAGGATCTGATGGCGGTGCGCGACCGCTTCGTGGCCGCGCACCCGAAGCTGCGCTTCGTCGGCGCGCATCTGGCCAGCCTGGAGTATGACGTCGACCGCATCGCCGCCTTCCTCGACCGTTTTCCCGATGCCACCGTGGACATGGCCGCGCGCATGAGCCAGGTGCAATACCAGTCGGTGCGCGACCGCGAGAAGGTGCGCAACTTCTTCATCCGCTACCAGGATCGGGTGATGTACGGCACCGACCTGACCTACGGCCCCGATGCCGACCCCGCCGAGTTCCGCCGCGAGGCGCACGCGGCGTGGAGCTCCGACTGGCGCTACCTGGCCACCGGCGAGACGCAGCACGTGGACATGATCCACGCCGACGTGCCGGGCCTGGCGCTGCCGCGCGCGGTGATCGACAAGATCTACTACGGCAATGCGATGCGCGTGTTCGTCAGGCCGGGCACCTAGGAGCCCGCCTGCGGGCGATGCCTTTGAGCCGGGATAAGGCCCTTCGACAAGCTCGGGGCAGTGAATGGGGGATTGGGGATTTGCGGGAGCGTCAGGAGCATCGCCGGCGAGCGGGCTCCTGCGGCGGCGGCGCTCTCATGCTTTTGCGAATCCCGAATCCCTGCTCTCAGGCCAGCAACAACTCGAAACCGAGCTGATGGCTGGCCTGGATGATGTCCTCGGGTGCGCCGGTGTCCGTGATCAACACGTTCAACGCGGTGACGGGGATGATGCGATGCAGACAGACCTTGCCGAATTTCGAACTGTCGGTGATGGAAATGACCACGCGCGCGGCCTCCACCATCTTGCGGTTGAGCAGGGCCTCGGGCTCGTAATGCGTGGTGATGCCGCGTTCGAGGTCGAAGCCGTCCACGCCGAGGAACAGCTTGTCCACGTGCAGCGCATCCAGCGCCTCGACCGTCAGCCCGCCGTAGAACGCCATGTTGCGCCGGCGCAGTTCGCCGCCGAGCATGACGAGGTTGATGCTCGGCTTGGATGCCAGCGCGGTCAGCACGCCGTAGTCATTGGTGACCACGGTGATGTCGATATCCGGCAGCGCCTTGGCCAGCTGGATGGCCGTGGTGCCCGAGTCGATGGCAACGGTATCGCCGGGCTTGATCAGGGTTGCCGCGCGCACGCCGATGCGGCGCTTCTCGGCCAGGTAGCTGGTGATCTTCGCTTCGTAATTGGGTTCGGCGGGGCTGCCGTTGCCGATCACGCCGCTGTCGATCGCGCCGCCGTAGGCGCGCGCCATCACGCCGCGCTCGGCCAGGTAGCGCAGGTCCTTGCGCACGGTCTGCGCGCTCACGCCGAAGCGGTCGGCAAGCCTGCTGACCTGGACGCTTCCATGCTGGCGGACGAGTTCGCTGATCTGGAGGCGTCGTTGACTGGTGTCGCGAGTGGCGGCCATTCAAGGGTTCCGATGGATGGAGAAATTATGCCGCATTTCGTTGTATTTCGCTATTGATACGAAACGAAACATGTTATAGGCTCGGTTTCGTTGTTTAGATGCAAGGTCCGCCATCGCGCCCCCAGGAGAGAGCCCTTGAACGCCGCTTCCTTTCACCGAAACACACTGTCTTGTGCCGTCGCCCTGGCTCTGCTGATACCGGCGGCGGCGTTCTCCCAAACAGCCCAGACAGCGCCTGCCAGCGCCGCCACGACGCCGAGCCCACGGGCGGTCCCGGTTGACCAGGCCACGCCGCGCGCCGCCACCGAGCTGGCCACCGTGGTGGTCACCGGCGAGCGGGGCAGCATGGCGCGCTCGACCGAACTCAAGCGCGATGCCGGCACCGTGCAGGATTCGATCAGTGCGCTCGAACTGGGCATGTTCCCCGACGACAACGTGGCCGACTCGCTCAGCCACATTACCGGCGTGGCCATCTCGCGCACGGCCGGCGGCGAGGGACAGAAGGTCAGCGTGCGCGGCCTCGGCCCGGAGTTCACGCTGACCACGTTCAACGGCCGCATCCTGGCGACTGATGGCGCCGGTCGCGACTTTGCCTTCGACGTCCTGCCCGCCGATGTGATCAGCGGTGCCGACGTGATCAAGGGCGCGCAGGCCTCGCTGACCGAAGGGGGCATCGGCGGCCTGATCAACCTGCGTTCGGCCAGCCCGTTCGACCGGCCCGGACAGCACGGCATCGTGCGCCTGGAGGGCGATCGCAACCAGATGTCCGAACTCAACGGACACAAGTTTTCGGCCGCCTACAGCAACACCTTCGCCAACGACACCGTCGGCGTGCTGCTGGGCGTGGTCAAGGCCAAGCGCAAGGATCGCACCGACGTCGCCGGCAACGACGGCGGCTGGACGCGCAACCCCGACCCCAACGATCCCAACTGGTACGGCAACGCCTGGGGCGGCAACATCGACCTCAACGGCAACGGCGAACTGGACCCGGAAGATTACGGCCTGATTGCCCCGGGCCAGTTCCGGGTCGGCTCGATCCTGGAGGACAAGAAGCGCAGCGCCTATTCCGGCAAGATCGAGTGGCGTCCGAACGACCGGGTGCGCATCGTGGTGGATGGGTTGAAGACGCGCCTGGATTCGCCGCAGGTGTCCTTCCAGCAGTCCTACTACCCGCTGTTCGCGCCGGGGCGCTGGTCCGACATCACCGTGCAGAACGGCATCGTCACCGGTTTCACCATGGACAACCCGGACCCGGAGCTGCGGCTCAATCCGGAACTGCTGAACCAGACCCAGTACCGCGTCGTCGATACCGCGCTGTACGGCATCAACGGCGAGTGGAAGGCCACCGACGACCTGACCCTGACCGGCGACCTGTACCGCTCCACCTCGGAGCGTCGCTCCGGCGGCCAGGACACCTACGTCGTGCTGCGCATGAACCAGCCCAACACGGCCCGCATCACCCTCGGCCCGTATGCGGTGCCCAACGTCGACGTCAAGTTCGACGACGGCCGCGACCTCATCTCGGGCCTCGCCAGCGGCCAGTTCAGCGATTCGGACTTCAACACGCACTACATGGAGTTGAGCGGCGACAACATCCGCGACGAGATCACCGGCGGCACCGTGGCCGGCAAGCTGTTCGTCGGCAAGTGGGGCGTGGACAACCTGCGCTTCGGCGTGACCCGCACCGAGCGCGAGAAGTCGCGCGACCTGGTCAACAACACCCTCAACGGCGGCGCGGACTACTACTCCGAGGACAACGCCATCAACGTGGCCGACCTCGGCGGCAACGTGATCTCGCACTCCTTCCACCTGCCGCACTTCATGTCCGGCGTGGGCAGCAGCTTCCCGCGCAGCTTCCTGGCCTTCGACGTGCCCAACTACCTGGCCCGGCTGCAGGCCTACAACGGCAATCTCCGCCCGGACGGCACGCCGTACGACTACGCGCTGGCCGGCCCGCAATGGAACCCGCTGCAGAGCTACCGCGTCAGCGAGAAGACCAACGCGTTCTACGTGCAGGCGGACATGTCCGGGGATCGCTGGGAAGGCGACGTCGGCGTGCGCCTGGTGCAGACCGATACCCGCGCCCAGGCCTGGGACGCCAAGATCCTGAGCATCACCGAGAACGGGCCTTTCAACTACACCGCCCAATACGACGCGCCGACGCCGGTCGTCCAGGACGCCCATTACAGCTATCTGCTGCCCTCGGCCAACTTCACCTGGCATTTCACCGATCAGTTGCAGTTGCGCGCCGGCGCGGCCAAGACCATGGCGCGTCCGGCAGTGAACCAGCTGGCGCCGACCAACACCACCGAAAGCGTGTCGTGGGGCGAGTTCACCCAGGTCTACGGCGGCAACGCGGACCTCAAGCCCTACAGTGCGGCTCAGGGCGACCTGTCGCTGGAGTGGTATTTCGCCGAGCACTCCGTCGCCAGCCTGGCGGTGTTCTACAAGCGCATCACCAACCAGATCACCACCAGTTGGGAAACCGGCCAGGACATCGGCGTGCCGGGTTACCTGTTCAACATCATGCGTCCGATCAATGGCGACCACGCCAGGGTGAAGGGCATGGAGATGAGCCTGCAGCACTTCTGGAACAACGGTTTCGGCGTGCGTGCGCAGTACACGCGCAACCTGTCCACGAGCTGGGTGGACGGCGAGCAGCGGCCGCTTGAAGGCATCGCCCCGGCGACCTATTCGCTGGGCGTGATGTACGAGAAGGGCAAGTGGTCGGTGGGCGCCAACGCCGACCGCACCAACGGCTTCGTCACCGCGATCAACGTGCTGGGTACCGGCTACAACGAGCAGGCCGACGCGATCACCTGGGTGACGGCGCACGTCTCCTACAAGTTCAACGACATGATCAGCGTCAGCCTGGACGGCCAGAACCTGCTGGACAAGGCGCAGACCTACAGCATCAACGGCAACCCGCTGCTGTCGCAGGGCTATTACCGCTATGGCCGTTCCGTCAACCTGGGGGTGGCGCTGCGCTTCTAGGGCGGCGCGCGCCGGCGTGCCCGACTTCCCGGGCACCGCGTGGCGCGTGGGTTTGATCTGCATGGCTTGATCCGCATCGGGAGGGGGCGAGTGTCGCGCCCTCCCGATGCGGCTTCCCGCAGGACGGGCTGCGCAAACGCAATTTCTTGCAGGCTTTCGCGTCGGCTTGGTACGTTATATCGTTGCGTTCCGATCTTTTCCTCAAGACGCGCACGCATGAAAACCCCGCGGTCCGATTGTCTGCTGGCACCGTCGCGATGACGGCCGCGATGATCAGACGGGCAGGCGGGTCGCTGCTGGCGGTCGTCGCGGTGCTGGCGATCGGCGGCTGCGCGGTGGGGCCGGATTTCCGGAAGCCGGCGGCACCGGATGTTGCCAGCGTGGCCGCCGGGCCGCTGCCGGAGCGCACCCCCGGTGCGAATGTCGCCGGCGGGCAGCCCCAGCGTTTCGTTTCCGGCGGCGACATTCCCGCGCAGTGGTGGACGCTGTTCCATTCGGCCGCGCTCGACGCGCTGATCGCACAGGCGCTGGCGCACAACCCCGATCTCAAGGCCGCACAGGCCGCACTGGCGGTGGCGCGCGAGAACACCCGCGCCGGACGCGGTGCGTACGCGCCAAGCGTCAGCGCCGGCTTCTCGGCCAGCCGCGAACAGGACCCGCCCGGCGCGCTGGCGCCGGTGCCAAGCAACAACGCGTACCTGTACAACCTGTTCACGCCGCAGGTCAGCGTGTCGTACGTGCCGGACGTGTTCGGCCTGAACCGGCGCAACGTGGAATCGCTCAAGGCGCAGCAGCAGGCGGTGCGGTTCCAGATGCTTGCCACCCGCATCACGCTCAGCGCCAACGTGGTGGTGGCGGCAGTGCAGCAAGCCTCGCTGCGCGCGCAGGTCGCCGCGACCCGCGAGCTGATCGCGACCAACGCGAAGATGGTCGAGCTGCTGCGCTACCAGCTCGTCAAGGGCTACGCGGGGCGGCTCGATCTCGCCGCGCAGGAATCCCAGCTGGCCCAGTTGCAGGCCACGCTGCCGCCGCTGCTGAACCAGCTGGACCAGCAGAACCATCTGCTGGCCGTGCTGGCCGGCGAACTACCCGGCGAGGCGGCGCCGCAGGCGTTCGACCTGGCCAGCCTGCATCTGCCGCAGCAGCTTCCCGTGAGCCTGCCCTCGACCCTGGTGGCGCAGCGCCCCGACGTTCGCCAGGCAGAGGCCAACCTGCATGCGGCCAACGCGCAGATCGGCGTAGCCATCGCGAACCGGTTGCCCGACATCACGCTGACGGCAAATGCAGGCAGCAGCGCGCTGGCGATCAAGCAGTTGTTCAAGAGCGGCACCGGCTTCTGGAGCCTGGGCGCGGATCTGGCCGCCCCGATCTTCCAGGGCGGCAGCCTGCTGCATCAGGAGCGCGCGGCCAAGGCGGCCTACGTGCAGGCGGCCGAGGAATATCGCGGCACGGTGCTGACCGCGTTCCAGAACGTGGCCGACACACTGGCCGCGCTGCAGCACGATGCCGAGGGCCTGCAGGCGGCGGCCAGGGCGGCGGACGCGGCCAAACTCGCGCTGGAAATCTCGCAGCGCCAGTACCAGGACGGCTACGCCAGCTACCTGTCGCTGCTTGGTGCGGAGCAGGCCGACCAGCAGGCGCGCATCGCGCTGGTGCAGGCGCAAGCGAGCCGCTATGTCGACACCGCCGCGCTGTTCCAGGCCATGGGCGGCGGCTGGTGGCACGACGCCGACACCCACTCCACCGATGCCGCTGCCACCCGGGATAGCGATGAAAAATAGACCATCCTCCGCGCCGACCCGGCGCGCGCCCGTCCTGTTGTCCGCGCTTGTGCTGCTGGCCGCGTCGACGCTGGCCGCCTGCTCGTCGAAGGCCGCGCCGCAGGCCGCCGCCGACACGCCGCACAACGTGACGCTGACCGCTGCGCAGCGCCAGCACATCCATCTGCTGACCATCGAACGCAGCAGCTTCCATCGCAGCATCGAAACCAGCGGTGTGGTGGATTTCGACCACGACCGCGCCACCCAGGTGCTGGCACCGTTCTCCGGCCCGGTGACCGAGGTGCTGGTGAACCCGGGCGACAAGGTCAAGGCGGGGCAGCCGCTGGCGCGGGTGGATTCGCCCGACTTCGCCGCCGCCGTCGGCGCGTATCGCAAGGCGCTCGCCGCGGCGCATGCCGCCGACCAGTTGGCGGCGACCGATCGTGACCTGTACGCACACCAGGCGATCTCGCAGCGCGAGCACGCGCAGGCGCAATCCGATGCGACGGGGGCGGATGCCGATCGCGACGCCGCGTTGCAGGCGCTGCTGGCCCTGCATGTCGATCCGCAAACCATCGCGGCGATACGCGAAGGCAAGCCGGTGGCGCATGGCCAGGGCGTGATCCGCGCCCCGATCGCCGGCACCGTGGTGGAGAAGTCGATCGCGCCCGGCCAGTTGCTGGCGGCCGGTTCGACGCCCTGCTTTACCGTCGCCGACACGTCGAAAATGTGGGTGATGGCGCAGCTGTTCGGCGACGACCTGGCGGCGGTGAAGAACGGCGACGCGGCCACCGTCGAGGTCGGCGGCGATGACGCGGCGATGCCCGGCAAGGTGACCAACGTCGGTGCCGTGGTCGATCCCGATACGCGCTCCGTCGGCGCCCGCGTGCTGGTCGACAACCCGGACGGCGTGCTCAAGCGGCAGATGTACGTGCGCGTGAAGATCCGCTCCGGCGATGCGCGCACGGGCTTGCTGCTGCCGGTGTCGGCCGTGCTGCGCGATGACGAGAACCTGCCGTTCGTGTACGTGGCGGCGGCCGACGGCGGCTACGCGCAGCGCACGATCACGCTGGGCGGACGCGTGGGCGATGCCTTCGAGATTCCCGACGGCCTGCACGCCGGCGACAAGGTCGTGGTGGACGGCGCGATCTTCCTGCATTTCATGCAGACCCAATGAGCGCGCAGACCCCACCCGAGGGGCTGCCGCCGCGCCCCGCCTCGCTGATCAACCGCATCGTCGCGTTCGCGCTGCAGCAGCGCATGCTGATGGTGCTGTTGGCGCTGGGCCTGGCCGCGGCCGGCGTGTGGTCCTACAACATCCTGCCGATGGATGCGTACCCGAACCTGTCGCCGCCGATGGTCGACATCGTCACGCAGTGGCCGGGGCATTCGGCCGAGGAAGTGGAGCGGCTGATCACGGTGCCGGTGGAGCTGGGCATGAATGCCATCCCCGGCATGGTGACCAAGCGCTCCGTGTCGCTGTACGGCCTGTCCGACGTCACGCTCGGCTTCGCCGACGGCACCGATCCGTATTTCGCGCGCCAGCGCGTGCGCAACCGCCTGCCGGATGTCGAACTGCCCGACGGCGTGTCCTCGTCGATGTCGCCGATGTCGCCGCCCTCGGGGCTGGTGTACCGCTACGTGCTGCAGAGCACCGACCGCTCGCCGATGGAGCTGAAGACGCTGAACGACTGGGTCGTCGCGCCGCAGTACCGCTCGGTGCCGGGCGTGGCCGACGACTCCGGTTTCGGCGGCGGCACCATGCAATACCAGGTGCTGCTCGATCCGGTGAAGATCGCCGCGCTGGGCATGTCGGTGGCGCAGGTCGAGGCCGCGCTGGCGGCCAACAACGGCAACGCCGGCGGCGGCTTCTACACCCAGGGCGGGCAGTTCTTCTACGTGCGCGGGCTGGGCCGGCTCGAGACCGTGCAGGACATCGGCGACGTGGTGCTGGCGGTGCACGACGGCACGCCGATCCTGGTGAAGAACGTGGGCACCGTGCAGGTCGGCATCGCGCCGCGGCTGGGCGAGTTCGGCTACATGGACCAGGACGACGCGGTGGAGGGCGTGGTGCTGGCGCTGACCGGCTCGAAGACCGAGAACGTGTTGCAGCGGGTCGAGGCGAAGACGCAGGAGCTCAACCGCGACGTGCTGCCCGACGACGTGAAGATCCACCCGTTCTACGACCTCACCGACCTGATCGGCCAGACCAAGGCGGTGGTGATGCACAACCTGCTGCTGGGCATGGCGCTGGTGATCGCGGTGCTGATCTTCTTCCTCTACGACGTGCGCGCGGGGCTGATCGTGGCGGTCACGATCCCGCTGGCGCTGCTGTTCGCCTTCGTGTGCCTGGACCTGAAGGGCGCCTCGGCCAACCTGCTGTCGATCGGCGCGGTGGATTTCGGCATCCTGGTCGATGGCGCGATCTTCATGGTCGAGAACATCTTCCGCGAGCTGGCCGCGCGGCAGGGCAGCGAGTTCAGCATCAGGGAAGTCATCCAGGGCGCCGCCTCGGAAGTGGACCGCCCGCTGGTCTACGCGGTGGCGGTGATCGTGGCCAGCTTCCTGCCGATCTACGTGCTGACCGGGCCTTCCGGCACGCTGTTCAAGCCGATGGCGGACACCATGATCTTCGCCCTGGTCGGCTCGCTGCTGGTCACGCTGACCCTGCTGCCGGTGCTCTGCGCGCTGTTCATGCGCCGTGGCGTGCGCGAGCGGCGCAACGCCATCTACGACAGGTTCAAGACGTGGTACGTGCGCGGACTGGAGCGCCTGCAGCAGCACGCGTGGCGCGTGACCGGGGCCTCCCTGCTGCTGCTGGTGATCGCGCTGGTGATGATGCGCGGCATCGGCGCCGAGTTCATGCCGCACCTGGACGAAGGCTCGCTGTGGGTGCGCGCCACCATGCCGTACACCATCTCCTTCGACGAGGCCTCGAAGATCTCGCCGCAGATCCGGCGCATCCTGCGCTCCTTCCCCGAGGTCACCACGGTGGGCTCCGAGCTGGGTCGCCCGGACGACGGCACCGATTCGACCGGCTTCTTCAACGACGAGTTCTTCGTCGGCCTGAAACCGTACGCGCAGTGGGACGGCAAGTACCGCAGCAAGGCCGACCTGATCGCGGCGATCGACAGGAAGCTGCAGGTGTTTCCCGGCATCCAGTTCAACTACACCCAGCCGGCCGAGGATGCGGTGGACGAGGCCGAGACCGGCCTGAAAAGCTCGCTCGCGGTGAAGATCTACGGCCCGGACCTGCACGTGCTGCAGGCCAAGGGCAAGGCGATCAAGCAGGCGATGGAAAAGGTGCGCGGCATCACCGACCTGACCCTGGTCCACGAGCTGGGGCAGCCGAACCTGTCGATAAAAATCGATCGCGCCAAGATCGCGCGCTACGGGATCAACGTCGAGGACATCAACAAGCTGATCGAGGCGGCGATCGGCGGCGACGTGGCCACCGAGGTGGCGCAGGGAGAAAAGCAGTTCGACCTGCTGGTGCGGCTGCAGCCGCAATACCGCGACAACCCGCAGCAGATCGGCGAGATCCCGGTAGCCACGCCCGGCGGCCAGCAGATTCCGCTGAAGGAGCTGGCCGACATCAGCATCGCCAACGGCGCCTCCTTCATCTATCGCGAGAACGGTTCACGCTACATCGGCGTGCAGTTCTCGGTGAGCGGACGCGACCTGGCCGGAGCGGTGAACGAAGCGATCGCCCGGGTCGGCCGCGACGTGAAGCTGCCGCACGGCTATCGGCTGGAGTGGGGCGGCGAGTACAAGGAGTACACCGCCTCGCGCGCACAGATGAACGTGATCCTGCCGCTGACCCTGCTGCTGATCTTCGGCCTGCTGTTCGTGCTCTACGGCAATTTCAAGTTTCCGTTCATCACCGTGGCCGGCGTGCTGCTGTCCGCACCGTTCGGTGCGATCGTGGCGATGTGGCTCACCGGCACGCCGTTCTCGGTGTCCTCGGCGATCGGCTTCATCGTGCTGTTCGGCGTGTCGGTGCTGACCGGCGTGGTCTACATTTCCTGCGTCAACGAGCTGCGGCTGGGCGGCATGGACATCGCCAGGGCGGTGCACGAGGCGGCGATCCTGCGCCTGCGTCCGATCACCATGACCGCGCTGGTGGCCGCGCTCGGCCTGTTGCCGGCAGCCATCGCCAGCGGCGTCGGCACCGATTCGCAGCGCCCGTTCGCGCTGGTGATCGTGGCCGGCATGCTGTCGCGATTGCTGATCGGCATGTACCTGATGCCGGCGTTGTATGCGCTGGTCGCACGGCCGGGCGACCGGTTGCAGGTGTAGGGCGACCGCACGCTTCCATTTTCGCCGGTATTCGCGGAAGAGCAGGCGGGCAGTGCCCGCCCTACGCCTGCCGCCGGGTAGGGCGGGCACTGCCCGCCGCTTTCCGGCTGTCGAAAGGTCTCAGCCGCCGCCCGCCTCGATCTGCTGCACGAGGTTCCACAGGATGCGCAGGTCCTGCGGGTCGAGTTCATCGTCGCCGAGGCCGCGGAAGTGGTTGTGGAAGGCGCGCACCGCGGCGGCACGATCGTCCAGCGGGTAGCCGACCACGGCCAGCGCCATCCACGGGTCGAAGCCGGCGGGCGGATCGACCAGCACGCCCTGCGGCCAGCGGCCGAAGCCCGCGGCGGCCAGTCGCTGCCAGGGAAACAGCGGGCCGGGATCGTTCTTGCGCGCAGGCGCGAGATCCTGGTGGCCGATGATCTGCTCGCGCGGGATCTGCAGGCGTTCGGTGAGGTCGGCGAGCAGGCGCAGCAGGCTGTCGATCTGCGCTTGCGCGAACGGGCTGTGGCCGTCGTTGTCCAGCTCGATGCCGATCGAGGCGGAGTTGAGGTCGGTGATCGTGCCCCAGCGCCCGCCGCCGGCATGCCAGGCGCGCAGCTGGTCGGACACCAGCTGGTAGAGATGCCCGTTGGCGCCGATCAGGTAGTGCGCGCTGACCGGACCGCCACTGTTGGCCGTGCGCAAGGTTTCCAGGCTCTGCCGCACCGATTGCTGGTCGGTGAAATGCAGCACGATCAGCACCGGCCGGCGGATGTCGTGGTTCGGCGAGGGCACCCAGGTCGCCAGCGGATTGCGCGGCGGCAGCGGGGCGCAGGCGGCGAGCAGGGCGAGCGCAAGCAGCACGGAGGCGGCGCGCAGCAGGCGGAGTATCGGGAATGCGCGCATCGCGGTGGGTCTCATGGTTTCGCGTTCTTTCTCGTCATTCCGGCGTTCGCTGGAATGACGGTGATGGGTGATGGCGGTGATCAACGCAACCACGGCCGGGCGATCTCCAGCGCGGTGCGGTACGGCTCCGGCTCGTTGCGGTTGCTGAGCAGGATCACGGTGAGGCGCTGCTTCGGCCAGCGCACGATCACGTTGCGGAAACCGATGCTTTCGCCGGAGTGCCACAGCGTGTCGCCGGTGATGCGCCAGCCATAGCCGTAGCTGGCCTCGTACGGTTCGCCGGTGACCTTCACGTGCGGGCTGAAGGCGAGCTTGCGCGAGGCGTCGCTGAGCAGGCGGTCGTCGTACAGCGCGGCGTCCCACTTCGCCAGGTCCTCGACCGAGGAATAGATGCCGCCGTCGCCGCGGGTGGCGCTGGTGACGCTCTGGTCGGTACGCGTCCACTGGCCGCCCACCTCGCTGTAGCCGTAGGCGCGGTCGTCCACGTCGGGGCCGTCCTTCTCGTACAGCAGCGTGTGATTCATGCCCAGCGGCTGGAAAATCTGCTGCTTGAGGTACAGCGGCAGGCTGTAGCCCGAGGCGCGCTCGACCACCAGGCCGAGCAGCACGTAGCCGGTGTTGCTGTAGCGGTAGGCGGTGCCGGGCGCGAAGTAGGTCTTCGGGGTGGCGGAGAGCATGCGCAGCACGTCGTTGTCGCTGACCTGCCCGGTGGTGCCGGGCGGGATCAGGTCTTCGTAGTCGACCAGGCCGCCGGTGTGGTCGAGCAGCTGGCGCAGGGTGACGGCGGAGGTCGTCTGCGGCAGCGAGGGCAGCCAGCGGCGTATCGGATCGTCCAGCGTGAGTCGACCCTGTTCGGCCAGCAGCAGGATCGCCGCGGCGGTGAACTGCTTGCTCACCGAGGCCAGCCGGTAGTTGGTGGCCGGCGTGGCCTTGTCGTCGTCCTCGAGGTTGGCCAGGCCGTAGCTGCGATCGACGACGGCCTTGCCGTCCTTGATGACCAGCAGCGAGGCGCCGGGCACGTCGCCGGCGTAGGGCGCCATCAGCGCGTCGACCGGATCGACCGGCTTGGTTCCGCCGCAGCCGGCGAGCAGGATGGCAGCGGCGAGGCCGATGAAGAGTCTGTGCATGGCGGATCTCCCCTCGTTGATCGTGCCTCGTAGGGCGGGCACTGCCCGCCGCATTTGCGAAGCGCGTTGCGCCGCGCCGAAGAGCCGGCGGGCAGTGCCCGCCCTACGGGTTTCCGCACACGGTGGCTTCATTTCACCGGCACGTCGTAGATGGTGTGTGGCGTCGGCTCCGGCTCGAGGGTGTAATGCCACCACTCCATCGGGTAATTGCGGAAGCCTTCGCGTTGCATGGCGTCGCGCAGCACCACGCGGTTGGCGTGCTGCTGCGCGGTCACCTCGGGCGAGTCGGTGTGCGCGCGCACGTCGAAGAAATCGAAATCGGTGCCCATGTCCAGCGGCGTGCAATGCGTGCCGTCGTCGGCGCACTGCTGCATGGTCAGGTCGATGGTGGCGCCGCGGCTGTGACCCGAGCTTTCGGCGATGTAGCCGTGCAGGAGTTCGGACTTGTCCAGCCGCGGGTAGTGCTGCGGCTTGGTGCGCTGGTCGGAAAGGTCGTGCGCCCAGCGCACGAAGTGCGCCACCGCGCGGGCGGGGCGGTAGCAGTCCCAGATCTTCAGGCGCCGGTGCTGCGCGCGCAGCTCGTGCTCGACCTTCGCCAGCGCCTCGGCGACCGGGCGCAGCAGCAGGCAGGCCGGCGCGCGATAGCCGTCCGCCGGCGTGCCCATGAAGTTGTCGCTGCCGGCGTACTTGATGTCCTCGGCGATGTCCGGCACCAGCGTGCGGATGTCGACCAGGTTCGCCGCGGCGGCAGTCGTCGCCGGCGACAGCGCCGGCGGCTGGTCCGCGTGGGTGATGCCGCTGACGGCGACGAGCAGGGCAAACGCGATCAGATGCCCGGCTTTCGCAGGAGCCCGCTTGCGGGCGATGCCTTTTCTTCCGCCAGGCACGGGAGCATCGCCCGCAAGCGGGCTCCTGCCGGCGGTGATGGGCGACGGGTTGGTCATGGGTGGCAGCTCCCCACGCGCTGGAAATCGAGGTCCTCGTAGTCGGAACTGAAGTCGCCCAGCGGGTCGAGCTTGGCCATGCGCAGGGTGATCGGCTGGCTGGCGGTGGCCGCATGGAAATCCAGCCAGGCATCCAGGTCGGCCGAATCGTCCCAGTGCACGAAATAACGCTTGCCCAGGCGCATCACCGTGCCGGCCAGCGTCGGCGACTTCGCGGCGGCGAAATGCATTTTTCCGTCGCGCGGGCACAGCGTGACGTAGCCGAACCACGGGTCGCGATACTGCCCGCTCCAGCGCGCCAGTTCGGCGGTGCTGGCTGGCCGCTGCGTCGAGGTGTCCGGGGCGGACGAGGACGGCGACCGCTGCTTCGCCTGCTGCTCCAGCGCGTCGGCGTACCAGCTCACGTCGCGGCTGGAGTTGGGTGCGGTGAAATGCTTCATAAGCACTTCGCCGAGCACGGTGCGTGCGTCGTCCGCCTCGCCGTTGATCATGAACACGAAGCCGCTCTTGCGGTCCGGCAGCAGGGCCAGCATCGAGTACATGCCGTTCAGCGTGCCGGTGTGCCACACGCTCCACTGGCCGTCGACGTCGGCCATGCGCCAGCCGTAGCCGTAGGCCATGATGTGGCTGTTGTCCCAGGCGCGGCGCTGTGCGGAAACCGGGATCAGCATGTGCGGCGCCTGCAGCACGTCGCGCTGCACCGACGACAGCCACTGCAGTTGTGCGTGGGTCGGCACCAGCCAGTTGCGGGCCCAGCTCAGCATGTCGGTGAGGTCGCAGCGGATGCCGCCGGCGGCGGCCGAGGTGATCGCGGGAATCGCCGCGGCTTCGGGGATCGGCACGTTGCGGCCGCCGTCGCGGCGATGCGGCGTGGCCACGTCGCCCACCGTGTCGCGGTTCCACGCGCCGACCTGGCAGCGGTCCAGGTGCAGCGGCGCGAACACTTCGCGGCGCATCAGCGTTTCGTACGGTGCACCGCCCGCGGCGGCGGCGACTTCGCCGGCCACCACGTAGAGCAGGTTGTCGTACTGGTATTGCGAGCGGAAGCTGTAGCCGGGCTTGATGAAGGCGAGGCCGTGGATGATGTCGGCGCGGGTGAACGCGTTCGGTTCCGGCCACAGCATCAGGTCGCCGCCACCTTCGGGCAGGCCGCTGGAATGGGTGAGCAGGTCGGCCACGCGCATGTTCGCGGTGACCCATGGGTCATTCATGCGGAACTGCGGCAGGTACTTCGTCACCGGATCGTCCCAGCGCAGCTTGCCTTGATCGACGAGGCGGCCGAGCAGGGCGGTGGTCATTGCCTTGCTGTTGGAGGCGATCTTGAACAGCGTCTGCGGGGTGATCGGCTGGCCCGAGCCGGCGATGGTTTCGCCCACGGTGCGCGTGTAGACGACCTGCCCGTTCTCGATCACGCCCACGGCGATGCCGGGCAGATGGTAGCGGGCGACGGTGGCGTCGACGATCCTGTCGAGGGCGGCGGTTTCCGCCCCGGGCGTGGCCGCGTGGACGAGCGTGCAGCCCAGCCCGAGTGCCGCGGCCAGCAGCAGGCGCGGCTTAATGACGATCGGCATGGCGCTCGACCTCGCCCCACACGCGCAGCAGGTTGCCGCCCCACAGCTTGGCGATGTCGGCGTCGCTGAAGCCGGCGCGGCGCAGCGCGGCGGTGACGTTGCGGGTTTCGCTGGCGTCCTTCCAGCCGGTGATGCCGCCGCCGCCGTCGAAGTCGGAGGCGATGCCGACGTGGTCGATGCCGGCGACCTTCACCATGTGCCGGATCTGCTTCACGTAGTCGTCCAGGGTGGCCAGCGGATATTTCTTCTGGATCTCGGCCATGCCGGCTTCCATCTCCGGCCGGTAGTCGTCGCTGTCGCTGTCGTATTCCTTCTCGCCGGCCTGTTTGGCGATGGCGTTCTGCAGTTTCTTCTCCGCGGCCTCGCGGCCCGGGTCCTTCTTCAGGAATTCCTTGTAGGCCACGGCGTCGATCACGCCGCCCTTGGCGGCGATCGCGCGCAGCAGGTCATCGGGCAGGTTGCGCGGGTGGTCGAGCACGGCGCGGGCGCCGGAGTGCGAGGCGATGATCGGCGTGCTGGACACCTTGAGCGCATCGCGCACGCAGTTGTCCGAGGCGTGGGAGATGTCGACCAGCATGCCGAGCTGGTTGGCGCGCTTCACCACGGCGCGGCCGAAGTCGCTCATGCCCTTGTCGCCGGCGCTGTTCATCGCCGGCTCGCCATGTTCGGTGTCGGGCAGCGAGCTGGTGCACAGGTCGTTGTTGCCGACGTGGACCAGGCCGACGGAGCGCGCGCCACGGTCGAACGCGGCGTCGAGGCGGCGGATGTCGTGGCCGAGCGAGTAGGCGTTCTCGATCTCGATCGTGGCCGAGAGCAGACCGGCCTTGTGGTTGGCCATCAACTGTTCGGGCGTGGTGGCCAGGCGGATGCGGTCCGGGTACATCATCAGCATGCGGCCGATGCCGTCGTATTTCTGGCTGGCCTGTTTCACCGCCTTGGCGTAGCCGGCGGCGTCGAGCTTGTGCTGCGGCACCCAGATCACGAAGAACGCCGCGTTCAGGCCGCCGCGCTCCATCTTGCCCAGGTCGACCAGCAGGCGGGTGTCGTGCCCGACGTCGAAACGCGGCTCGCCCATGTAGTTGAACGGGATGTCGACGTGGGTGTCGATGGTGATCGGCGGATCCTGCTGCGCTTGCGCGGGCAGTGCACCGGCGAAGCTCAAGGCGGTGAGGAGGGCGAGGCGGACAGTCGTGTTCATGGCGTTTCCCAGTTCCGGGCCGGCTGTTCGCCGGCGATCATTTCCTCGAAATGCTGCCGCCGCCGCACCACGGCGTAGCGGCCCCGCTGCAGCAGTACCTCGGCGGCCAGCGGCCGCGAGTTGTAGGTGGAGGCCATCGACGTACCGTACGCGCCGGTGGCCTTGATCAGCAACAGGTCGCCGGCGGCGCATTCGGGCAGTTCGCGTGCGCGGGCGAAGGTATCGCCGGTCTCGCACACCGGGCCGACGATGTCGTAGGTGGTCATCGGGCGCGGCTCGTCCGCTACCGGCACGATGTCGTGCCAGGCGTCGTACAGGCTGGGCCGCTGCAGGTCGTTCATCGCCGCGTCCAGCACCAGGAACGTGCGCTCGATGCCGGGCTTGACGCGGATCACCCGGGTCAGCAGCACGCCCGCCTCGGCGACCAGGTAGCGCCCTGGTTCCAGCAGCAGGCGGCCGCGAAAACCGGCCAGCGCCTCGCGGATCACGCCTGCGTAATCGGCGGCGGCCACCGGCCGGTCCACGCCGGCGCGATAGCACACGCCCAGTCCGCCGCCGACGTCGATGCTGTTGAGCGGGTGGCCGGCCTGCTCGAGTTCGCGCCAGAACGCGGCGACCCGCTGCAGCGCAAGGCGGAACGGATCGAGGCTGAGGATCTGCGAGCCGATGTGCACGTGCAGGCCGTCGAGCTGCACGTGGTCGAACGACTTGCGTTGGGCGAACCAGCGGCGCGCCTCGTCGATGCTGACGCCGAACTTGTTCTCCGACTTGCCGGTGGAGATCTTCGCGTGGGTCTGCGCGTCCACGTCGGGGTTGATGCGCACGGCGGCGCGCGCGGTCACTTCCTGAGCGTTCGCGACCCGTTGCAGGGTATGCAGTTCGTCCAGCGATTCGACGTTGAAGCGCATGATGCCGACGTTCAGCGCGCCGGCGATCTCGTCGGCGCTCTTGCCGACACCGGAGAACACGATGCGTTCGGCCGGCATGCCGGCGTTGAGCGCGCGGCGCAGCTCGCCGACCGAGACGATGTCGGCGCCGACGCCGGCTTGCGCCATCAGCTGCAGGATGGCGAGGTTGGGGTTGGCCTTGACCGCGAAGCAGATGGTGGCGTCGAGGTCGGCCAGCGCGGTTTTCAGCGCGTCGATGCGCTGGTGGATCGCGCTGGCGGAATAGGCGTGAAAGGGGGTGGGGATGCGTTCGGCCAGCCGCTGCAGGTCGACGCCATCGAGCCAGCGCGGCGCCGACATCCCGGTGGCCGCGAGGTTGCCGGGCATGGCGGCCGGCGTGGCGTGGAGGTGGTTCATGGGCAGTGGCGGGCCATTGTCGGTCGCCCGCAGGGCGGGCAAAAAAAGGGCGACCCACCATTCCGTGTGGGTCGCCGCCAGGGGAGTACGTTCAGAAGTCCACGCTGAGGGTGAGTTGGGTGAAGCGCGGCGCCTGGAAGCTGATGCCGTCGCCGAAGGTGTCGCTGGTGCCGTTGCCGATGGTGGTCTGCAGGTCCTGGTCCACGTTCAGCGTCTGCTGGGTGTTGAACAGGTTGTACACCGCCAGCTTGGCCTTGAAGCGGCCGGTGTCGCCGATCGGCAGGATGTAGCTCACGCTGGCGCCGACGTTGTAGGTCCACGGCGTGCGGCCGTACTTGCCGCGCGGCGAGTTCACATAGACGCGGTCGGCGGAGAACTCCGAATCGCAGTTCTGCACGCAGGTGTAGTAGCTGTGGTAGTTGGACGCGTCGAACGGGTTGCCCACGCCGAAGCCGGTGATCGGCGTGCCGGACAGCGCCTGCAGGTCGGCACCGAGCTGCCAGTGCGGAGTCAGCGCGTAGGTGCCGCGCAGCTTGAACTGGTGACGCCGGTCGTTGGGCAGGTAGCCGTCGCCGCCGAAGTTCACCCACGGGTCATCGAAGTTCTCGGTGCGGCCGGTGTCGTCGAAGTTGGTGTCCGAGTTGACCGGGCCTTCCGCGTTGCCGCGGCTCCACGACAGCGTGTAGGAGGCATTGAACGCCCACTGGTCGTCCCAGGCGCGGTTGATCTGGAACTCCACCGCGGTATAGCTGCGCTTGGGCTTCACCCAGCCGCGCTGGCCGATGTAGGTCATGATCGGGTCGCCGTCGGCGTCGACGCCATCCTGGCGGTACATCGCCCAGCCTTCCTTGGAGGTGTCCACGGTGATGTAGCCGTCGGGCGTGCCGTCGCAGTTGGAGTCGCCCCACACCTGCACCTTGGAGCCGGGGTTGGCCATCACCCAGCCGATGTAGCCATCCTCGCCG
Source organism: Rhodanobacter sp. UC4438_H5 (assembly GCF_052978405.1). Lineage (NCBI taxonomy): Bacteria > Pseudomonadati > Pseudomonadota > Gammaproteobacteria > Lysobacterales > Rhodanobacteraceae > Rhodanobacter > Rhodanobacter sp. UC4438_H5. The sequence goes on along the minus strand of NZ_CM129672.1, from coordinate 2,386,460 downwards.
CACTGCGCGGTGGCGCTGATCTCCATGTCGTCGATCGCGTTGTGCAGGCGGCGATAGGTGCCGCTGACGCCCCACGACCACTTGTCGTCGATCATCTGCTGGAAGCCGAGGATCGCCTCGTCCTGGTAGACCTGGTCCATGTCGTGGTCGACCTCCGAGCGCAGGTCGCCGACGGTGCCGTCGCCCTGCGAGGTGTCGACGCCGCCCAGTTGCGGGCCGAGGATCGGCATGGCGTACTGCGAGCCGTTGCGGTCCTCGATCTGCCAGCCGCCGAAGGCGTAGTAGGTGCGTTCGTCGAGCAGGCCGCCGGCCTGCTTGATGTTGATCACGTTGGCCACCGGCAGATAGTAGCGGCCGAGGTTGCCGAACAGCTTGGTGCTGCCGTCGCCCTTCATGTCCCACGAGAAGCCCACGCGCGGCGCGATCATGTTGTCCATCTTGATGTAGCTCTTGCCGTCGCCGCCCTTGTTGTCGAAGCCGTCGCTGCGGATGCCGGCGTTCAGCAGCAGGTTGGAGGTGACCTGCCAGTTGTCCTCGATGTAGTACGCCGAGTTGGTGGTCTCGAAGTTGCCGGCGATCTCGTAGCGGCGCGCGCGCACGTAGCCGGTGTAGCCGGGCGGGATCACGCCGCCGCCGTTGGGGTTGGAGATCGAGGAGCCCGGGTCGGCCTTGTACACGTTGTAGTAGATCGCGCCGGGGCCGGGGTAGTAGCGCTCGTAGTCGGAGGTGTTCTGCTCGTGGTCGAAGCCGAAGCGCAGCAGGTGGTCGCCCAGCGTCCACTCGAAGTCCGCGCGCGCCTGCTTGCGCACGTCGTTGCGATGGCTCACCGATGAGTTGGTGGTGCAGCCGAGCGCGACACCGGGCAGGGCGATCTTGCCGTCGCTGGCCACGCGGTTGCATTCCACGTCGCTGAGCCCGCGGTTGAACGACTCGCGGTCGTTGCGGCCGTACATCAGCTTCATCGACAGGTCGTTGGTGAGGTAGCTGGTCCAGGTGAGGTTCCAGTTCCTGCCGCCGGTGTCGGTGTAGATCTCGTTGGTCTTGTTGCCGGTGATGTCGCCGGTGTAGGTGTAGTCGTAGACGTCGCCCACGTTGCTGTTCTTGTCCGAGAAGGCCATGAACTCAAGCAGGTTGGCGTCGGTGATGTGCCAGTCGATCTTGGTGCCCCAGAAGCCGGTGTCGGCGCTGTTCTTGGTCAGCGTGGTGCCGGCGTCGTTGGTGTTCTCCGGCGAGGAGTCGCGCGCCTCGTACATGGCGAAGAAGAACAGCTTGTCCTTCACGATCGGGCCGGACGCGTAGACGTTGAGCTTGGCCAGCGCGTCGCGGTCGCGGCTGGCGGTGAGGTAGCGCGTGCCGTCGGCGCGGTAGTGGTCGTCGGCGCGCGAGTGCCAGCTGGCCGGCTCCATGGTGAGCTCGGCGCCGTACTTGAACTGGTTGGTGCCCGAGCGCGTCACCGCGTTGATCACGCCGCCGGTGGTGCGGCCGAACTCGACCGAGTAGCCGCCGGTCTTGACCTGGAACTCCTGGTAGAACGCGAACGGCGCCGAGGAGAAGCCGTTGCGATTGTAGAAGTCGGTGACGTTGAGGCCGTTGACGTAGAACGAGTTCTCCGCCACCGACGAGCCGCCGAAGGAGATGCCGCCGAAGCCGGCGACGCCCTTGTTGACGCCCGGCGCCAGCACGGCCACCGAGGTGATGTTCTGATCCACCGGCAGCCGCGCCAGTTGCTCGCGGGTGACGTTGGTGGCCGACTCGGTGGAGGTGACGTCGACGCCGGGGAGGACCGAGCCGCTGACCGTGACCGCGCTCAGTTCGGTCGCGGTCGGAGCCGAGCCGACGTTGACGGTGGTGGTGTTGCCCAGGCTCACCGTGACGTTGATCGGCTCGCTCGCGGCACCGCCGCCGCTGCTCTGCAAGGTGTAGGTACCGACCGGCAGGAACGGGAAGCGGTAGTTGCCCTTGGCATCGGCGGTGACGCTGCGGGTGAGGCCGGTGTCGGTGCTGGTCACCGTGACCACCGCGCCCGCCGCGGTGTGGCCGACCACGGCGCCGTCGTTGCTGCCGGCAAAGGCGGCAGGCACGGCCAGCGAGGCCAGGCCCATGCCAAGCGCCATGCAAAGTACGGTTCTGCGCAAGCTGCGACTGTTGCTCATTTCCCCATCTCCCCATCGACGCCGTCGATGCCAGTTTTTGTGAATAGCTGCCGGTTAGTTGCCGCCGCGTCCGTGCTCCGCTGGCAGCACCTGCCAGTCGAAGTCGTAGTCCAGTTGATCGAAGTACACGTTGCCGCCGTCCCACTCGGCCTCGCCGCGCTGCGAATCCACGTCGTCGGAACGGAAGTGGTGCTTGGGCGGCTCGAAGCGGCGCCCGTAGTCGGCATTGAAGGCGATGCGCCAATTGTCGAGCCCGCCGAGGTAGAACCACTCCAGCGCCGGGTCGTCGCCCGCGGCCGGATGCAGGCGGCCGGTGGTGACGTCCATCGGCACCCAGCCGTACGGCGCCAGGTACAGGAAGCCCCAGTCGTGGATGTTGCTGTAGCCGCTGCCGTCGGCGGCGAACACCATGCCGGACTGCCAGCGCGCGGGGATGCCGTTGAGGCGCAGCAGGGTCATCAGCAGCAGGGTCTGCTGGCCGCAGTCGGCGTGGCCGGCGTGCAGCGCGTAGTCGCTGATGTTGGAGATCGTCGAATACTCGCGCGCGCCGGCCCAGGGAATCCGGTCCACCGCGGCGAACAGTTTCTGCGCGATGCGGTACGGGTTCTTCTCCTCGCCCACGACCTTGCGCGAGAACGCGCGCATGGCGTCGGTGAACACGATGTGCGGCGCACGCTCGGCCACGAACGGGGCGAGTTCCGGCGTGATGGTTTCCGGCTGCACCTTGTCCGGGTCGATCGCGTGATATTGCGCCAGCAAGGTCAGTTCATAGGTCACCGAGAACACCGTCTTCTGCCCGGCCACCGCGGGCTTTTCCAGGTACACCGTGCGCTGCGGCGCCGATTTCGGCGCGATGTCGTGCTTCGCCGGCACGCTGGCGACGTAGCGGATGTCTTCCTGCTGGCCGGGGATCGCCTGCGGGTAGGGAATCCACGCACGCACGATCTTGCCCGCGGGCACCGCATCGGCGTCGACGGTGAGTGTCTGCGTCATGCGCAGGCGCTGCGGCAGCACGCTGGCGCGATGCTGGTCGAGCGCGGCGTGGAAGATCGCGCGCTGGTGGTCGTTGAGCGATTCCATCGGGCCGTCGGTGATCGGTGCCTGCACCGCGCGCCGCGCCACCGCCTCGGGGCTGAGCCGGAACAGATTGCCGGGTGAACGCTTGAAGTACAGCGTGCGGCCGTCGATGACCTGATGTTCGAACAGGCCGGCGGCGTTCCACTTCGCGAACTCGGCGTCGGTGAGGTCGGGGATCTGCTTGCGCACGCGCGCCTCGACCTCGTCCGCGCTCAGGGTGAAGTCGAGCAGGATGCGGCGCATGCGCTCGCGCTGGAACAGCAGTGCCTGGCGCTGCTCGGCCGACACGCCCGGCTGCGCCAGCGCGGTCTCGATCGCCGCCTGCGCCGCCTTGAAATGGCCGGCGTCGATCTGGGCAATGACGGGATTCAGCGGTGAGCCACCCACGCTCGCCCCCGCCGGCAGGCCGGCGGACAGCGCCAGCGCGGCCACCAGCAACAGGCGCGCGGCCCGGGCATGGCGTCGTATTCTCGTGGTGGCAGGCAATGGTGTATCCATCGAGCGGCGTCTCCGCATCCGATCCCCTGAAATGGCTGTGTAACACGCTTGCAAATGCTGGTCAATAATTTATGCTTCAAACCAATTCGACTCGAATCAGCTATTCCTTGCCGACACGACAGCGAGGCTGGCACTGGCCCGCGCACGAACCACGAGGGGACGCATGTGATCCAAACGGTCTGGCCCTACCTGGCGGTGATGTTGCTGGCCGCCGGGGTGTTTCCGGCGATCGAGCGCCGCTACGGCTGGAAGGTCTTCTCGGTGTTGCCGCCGATCGTGCTGACCTATCTGCTGGTGACCGCGTTGGCCGTGTCGGGGCTGTGGCAGGTCAACGACGAGATCCATGCGGCGCAGACGATGCTGGTCTCGCACCTGGTGCCGGCGCTGTTGTTCCTGCTGATGATCAACTGCGACCTGCGCGCGATCTGGCGGCTGGGGCCGCGCGTGCTGGCCGTGTTCGCCTGCACCTCGGTGAGCCTGTTCGTGGCCTTCATCGGCGCGTTCCTGATCTACCGGCACTGGCTGCCGGGCGACCAGTGGCAACCGCTGGCCGCGCTGTCCGGCAGCTGGGTCGGCGGCACCGCCAACATGATCGCGGTGAAGCAGGCGATCGACATGTCCGACCAGTTGTTGGCGATGTCGCTGCTGACCGACGCGCTGTGCTACTCGATGTGGGTGGTGGTGCTGTTTTCGGTGGCGCGGCTGGCGCCGGCGTTCAACCGCTGGACGCGGGCCAAGTCCAGCGGCGACATCCCGCTGGCGGAAACGAAACCCACCGGCCCGACCACGCCCGACAGCGTGCTGCTGTGGCTGGGCATGGCCTTGCTGGCGGCCGCGCTGGCTGGCTGGGTGGCGACGAAACTGCCGACCTCCAGCATGTTGAGCGCGACCACCTGGACGATCCTGCTGGCCACCGGCGCAGGGCTGGTGGTGGCGCATACGCCGCTGGCGCGTTATCCGGGCGCCAGCACGATCTCCGGCGCCCTGCTGATCAGCGTGGTGGCGGTGCTGGCCTCGCAGAGCAACTTCCACGGCATCGCCGCGGCACCGCTGTACCTGCTGTGCGGCGTTACCGTCATCGCGATCCACGCGCTGCTGCTGATCGGCTTCGCCAAGCTGTTCCGTTTCGACCTCTACCTGTGCGGCATCTCCTCGCTGGCGCATATTGGCGGCGTGGCCGCCACGCCGATCCTGGCGGCCAGCTATTCGGCCGCGCTGGTGCCGGTGGGTATCCTGCTGGCCTTGCTCGGCTACATCCTCGGCACCGGTTTCGGCCTGGTGGTGGCGTCGATCCTGAAGCAGCTGGCCCTTCCGTGATGCGTTCTTGCGACAGGACACGATGATGCGATTTCCCTTGCTTGCCACTCTCCTGCTTGCGCCCCTGCTCGCCGCGGCGGCGCCGCAGGCCCGCGGCGCCGACGACGCGCTGGTCGTGCCGCCCTCCGGCGTGCTCGGCGTGGGCGAGGCGCAGCTGACGCCGCAGTTCTGGGTGGAGCGGCTGGCGCAGCCCGATGCGCCGGTGATGGATCGCGCGGCGATCGCGGCGCAGAACGCCAGGCTGCTGAAGATCGACCCGTCGATGCACGATCTGCGCGCGTTGCCTTCGACGCTGGACCGCGCCCGCGTCGAAGGCTGGATCAAGGATCTGTCGCAGCGGCCGGATCGACCGCTGTTCGACGTCGAGGGCAAATCGGTGAGCGCGGCCACGCTCGACGCGGTGGTCGCCAACCTCGCACTGGATGCGATTCCCGCGCAGCAGAAGACGCGCTACGGCCTGGTGGTGCGCCGCGCTGCGCTGCGCACGTTCCCCACCACGCTGCGCGTGTTCAATGAAAAGGGCGACACCGACATCGACCGCTTCCAGGAGACCGCCGAATTTCCCGGCACGCCGGTGGCGATCGTGCATGCGAGCGCCGACGGCCAGTGGCTGTTCGTGGTCAGCCCGCGCTATGCGGCGTGGACGGAAAAGGACAACGTGGCCGAAGGCAGCGCGGCCGAGGTGTTCGGCTACGTTGACAGGACGCCGTACCGGGTGATCACCGGCGCGGTCGAACGCACCGTGTTCACCCGCGAGGTGCCGGCCGTCTCGCAGCTGCCGCTGGACATGGGCACGCGCCTGCCGCTGGCGACCGATCTGCCGCCGGACCAGCCGGTGAACGGGCAGACGCCGTATGCCGCGCACGTGCTCGACCTGCCGCTGCGCAAGGCCGACGGCACGCTGGGCTTCACCCCGGCGCTGCTGCAGAAGAACACCGACACGGCTGCCGACTACCTGCCGCTGACCCGCGCCAACATCATCCGCCAGGCGTTCAAGTTCCTCGGCGAACGCTACGGCTGGGGCCACGCGTACGATGGCCGCGACTGCTCGGGCTTCGTCTCCGACGTGTACCGCAGCATGGGCGTGCAGATGCCGCGCAACACCAGCAGGCAGGCGATCAGCCCGGCATTGGAGCACCGCGCGTTCACCGCCAAGGACAGCCGCGAGACGCGCCTCAAGGCCGCGCAGGCGCTGGAGGTCGGCGACCTGGTCTACGTCCCCGGCCACGTGATGATGGTGATCGGCCAGTACCAGGGCCAGCCCTGGGTGATCCACGACGTGGGCGGCATGAGTTACCGCAAGGCCGACGGCAGCCGCGTGCGCATCAAGCTCAACGCGGTGTCGGTGACCCCGCTGCTGCCGCTGCTCTACAACGACAAGCAGACCTATGTCGACCGCATGACCAGCATCGTGCGCATCCGCCGCTGAGCCCGCCGGCACCAAAAAGAAAACAGGACACGGATTCCATGAAGGCCTTCCCATGAAAATCACCGACATCCAGTTCGGCATGCTGCGGGTACCGCTGAAGACCCCGTTCAAGACCGCGCTGCGCACCGTCAACACGGTGGACGACATCGTGGTGATGATGCATACCGACACCGGCGAGGTCGGCTACGGCGAGGCGCCCGCCACCGCGGTGATCACCGGCGACACCCATGGCTCGATCATCGACGCGATCCGCCACTACATCTCCCCGCGGCTGATCGGCCAGGAGATTGCCAACCTCAACCAGATCACCCAGCTGATCCAGTCCTCGATGGAGAAGAACACCAGCGCCAAGGCGGCGGTGGAGATCGCGGTGTACGACCTGTGGGGCCAGCTCTACGGCGCGCCGCTGTACAAGCTGCTCGGCGGCGGCGATCCGGTGATCACCACCGACATCACCATCAGCGTCGACTACATCGACAAGATGGTGGCCGATTCGGTCTCCGCGGTGGAGCGCGGTTTCGAGTCGCTGAAGATCAAGGTCGGCAAGGACATCGGCGTCGACATCGAGCGGGTCAAGGCGATCTACGCCGCGGTGGAAGGGCGCGCCCTGCTGCGCCTGGATGCCAACCAGGGCTGGACGGCCAAACAGGCGGTGTATGCGCTGCAGACGCTGGAGGAGGCCGGTATCAAGCTCGAGCTGATCGAGCAGCCGGTCAAGGCCAACGACCTGGCCGGCATGCGCTACGTCACCGAGCGCGTGCACACGCCGGTGATGGCCGACGAGAGCGTGTTCGGCCCGATGGAGGTGATCGAGCTGATTCGCCTGCGCGCGGCCGACATCATCAACATCAAGCTGATGAAGACCGGCGGCATCTCCAATGCGATCCGCATCGCCGACATCGCCGGCATGCACGGCATCGAGTGCATGATCGGCTGCATGCTGGAAACCTCGATCAGCGTGGCGGCCGCGGTGCACGTGGCGGTGGCCAAGTCCAACGCGATCACCAAGATCGACCTGGACGGCCCCTCGCTGTGCCAGTTCAACCCGGTCGACGGTGGGGTAATCTTCAACGAATCGGAGATCTCGGTAACGGACGCGCCCGGCCTGGGCATTCGGGAGATACGCGGCCTGGAGAGGATCGAGGACTGATGTCGCCGCTGGTCAAAATCCGTTCGGAACGCGACCAGATGTCCGCGGTGGAGCGGCGCATCGCCGATTTCGTGCTGGAGAACGCGCACCTGCTGCGCGACTACTCTTCGCAGCAATTGGCCAATGCGCTGGGCATCAGCCAGTCCAGCGTGGTCAAGTTCACCCAGAAGCTCGGCTTCAAAGGCTACCCCGACCTCAAGTATTCCGTGGGCGAGGCGATCGCCCGTGCCGACAACGGCGACACCTTGCACGTCCAGCCGGCCGCGGACGGCACTGGCGCCGGTGCGTTCGCCGGCAACCTGTGGCGGCGCAAGTCCGAGGCGGAGGAGGCCACCCGGCTGATCAATCCGCCGGAAATGCTCGACGCGGTGGCCGATGCCATCGGCCAGGCCGGCCGCGCCGGCAAGGTGTTCATCATCGGCCTGGGCGAGGACGACATCTATGCGCGCAATTTCGCGTTGCGGCTGTCGCTGCTGGGCATCCTCACCGTGCACAACTTCGACACCGCGCGGATGACCGCCAACGTCTCCGCCGCCGGCGCCGGCGACGTGCTCATCATGTTCTCCGAACACGGCAACCACCCGGCGCTGTGCAAGATCGCCCGCTATTTCCGCGAACGCCGCGGCCAGCTGATCACGGTGACGCGGCACACCGCCAATCCGCTGCGCACGCTGGCCGACATCGCGCTGGTGGTGTCCGCCCATGACGAGCTGCCCTACATCCAGCCGCTGCTGTACCAGTCCGCCCTGCAGCACCTGCTCGACGGCGTATTCGTGCAGCTGTGCGAAAGCCACGACGATCGCCGTGCCCTGCTGCTGGGCAACCTCGACCGGATCCAGCAGATGCTGGAGCCATGAGGGCCGGGAACAGGGAATCGGGAATAGGGAATCGCAGGAGCCCGCTCGCGGGCGATGCTTTCGTAGGGCGGGCACTGCCCGCCGGCTTTTCGATACGTCGTCCGTGTGGCTTCACGAAGGCGGCGGGCGGTGCCCGCCCTACGAGGTCAAGCATCTTCACCATGCGGAACGAAAGCTGATGACTGTTCACTGCCGCCCCCTTGCCTTGCTGACCTTCGCCGTCGTGCTTGCCGGCGTCGCGCACGCGGACGCCGCAGATGTGCCGTGGCGGAACGCCGGCCAGATGATCCTGGTCACCACCGCCGACTGGAACGTCGACCACGGCACCCTGCGCACCTTCGTGCGCGAAGGCGACGGCTGGCGCGAGGTGCGTACCTCCACGCCGGTGACCATCGGCAAGAACGGTTCCGGTTGGGGGCTGGGCCTGAATGCGCCGCAGACCGCTGCAGGCGGTCCGGTCAAACGCGAAGGCGACAACCGCAGCCCGGCCGGGGTGTTCCGTATCGGCGACTCGTTCGGTTATGCGGCCAGCGTCGATACCGCGATGCCGTACCTCGCGCTCAACGCCACCGAGTACTGCGTCGATGTCAGCGGCGCGAAGCACTACAACCGCATCGTCGACGCGAACGTGGTCGGCCTGGACGCGGTGAAGGGTTCCACCGAGCCGATGCGGCGCGACCTGCACGCGAACGGCGACCAGCGCTACCGCATGGGCTTCGTGATCGAGCAGAACCCGCGCAACGTGCCACAGGCGGGCAGCTGCATCTTCGCCCACCTGTGGAAGTCGCCCACCGACGCCACCGCCGGCTGCACCGCGATGACGCCGGCGGTGATGCAGTCGCTGCTGGCCTGGCTCAAGCCGCAGGACCATCCGGTGTTCGTGCTGCTGCCGCAGGCCGAGTACGAGCGCCTGCGCAACACCTGGCAGTTGCCCGTCCTCCACGCGGACGGCGCGCGATGAGCGCCACCGCGCGCGTGCTCACCGGCCTGGCCGCCGGCGCGGTGATCGGCCTGCTGCTGGCCGGCTGGAATCAATCCGTGGCGCTGCAGGTGGCCAACGCGGTGCACCCGGTCGGCAAGCTGTGGTTGAACGCGCTGCAGATGACGGTGGTGCCGCTGGTGCTGGCGCTGGTGGTGGTGGGCGTCAACACTGCCACCGACGCGGCGGCGTCCGGCCGCATCGCGCGCCGCGCGATCGTGGTGTTCATCGTCATCCTCACCGGCGGCGCGCTGTTCTCCGCGCTGGCGGCGCCGCTGGTGTTTTCCTTGTTTCCGCACAACCCCGAGCTGGTCGCCGCGCTCGACCACGCCAGCGCGCCGGCGGTGTCGGTGGCGCCGGTGCAGTGGGTCGACACGCTGGTGGCGATCGTGCCCAGCAACGCGATCATGGCCGCGGCGCAGAGCGCGATGCTGCCGCTGGTGGTGTTCGCGCTGTTCCTCGGTTTCGCGCTGACCCGCATCGCACCGGCGCGGCGCGCGATGCTGGTGGAGTTTTTCCAGGCGATTGCCGACGCGATGATCGTGATCGTGCGCTGGGTACTGTGGGTGGCTCCGCTGGGCGTGTTCGCGCTGATCCTCTCGGTGTGCGCGCGCTCCGGACTGGGCATGCTCAGTGCGCTGGGCGTGTACGTGTTGACCGAGTGCCTGCTGTATCTCGCCGTCACCGCGATGATGCTGCCGGTGGCGCTGGTGTTCGGCGGCGAGCGGCTGCGCCGCTTCGTGCCCGCGCTGGTGCCGGCGCAGGCGGTGGCGATCAGCACGCAGTCCTCGCTGGCCTCGCTGCCGGCGATGCTGGAAAGCGCGGACCGCCGCCTCGGCTATCCCAAGCAGGTCGCCGCGCTGGTGCTGCCGATGGCGGTGAGCCTGTTCCGGCTGACCAGCCCGGTGCAGTACATGACGTCGGCGGCGTTCATCGCGTGGGCCTATGGCGTGGATCTGTCCACTGCACAGCTGCTGGCCGGTGCGCTGCTGGCGGTCGTGGTCAGCCTCGGTTCGGTGGGATTGCCGGGCCAGGTCACCTTCGTCGCCACCAACCTGCCGGTGGCGCAGGCGATGGGCCTGCCGCTGTCCCCGCTGGGCCTGATGCTGGCGGTGGATACGGTGCCCGACGCCCTCGCCACGCTAGGCAACGTCACCGCCGACCTAACCGCCACCAGCGTGGTGGCGAAACAAACCAGGGAGTAGGGAATGGGGAATAGCGAATAGCCAAGAGCCAAGAGCCAAGAGCCAAGAGCCAAGAGCCAAGAGCCAAGAGCCAAGAGCAGTGCTCTCTGCTTTTGCGATTCCCCATTCCCGATTCCCTATTCCCTTCTCAACGAAAGAACTGATGATGGAACGGATCGAAACCGATGTGATCGTGATTGGCGCCGGCATGGCCGGCGCGTCGGTCGCGTATTTCCTCGCACCGCATGTGCGGGTGCTGGTGCTGGAGCGCGAGGCGCATGCCGGGGTGCACTCGACCGGACGCTCGGCCGCGCTGTTCAGCGAAACCTACGGCTCGCCGCAGGTGCGCGCGCTAACCCGTGCCGCGCGTCCGTTCCTGGCGGCGCCACCGGCGGGATTCTCGGCCGAGCCGATCCTGAGTCCACGTGGCGCCACCATCATCGCCGGTGCGGAACGCCGCGACGACGTGCGCGCGTTGTACGAGGCCATCGTGCCGTTCAGCCGCGACATCGAGCTGCACGACGCGGCCCGCGTGCAGGCCGCGGTGCCGGTGCTGCGGCCGGAGTTCGCGCAGATCGGCCTGCACGAGCCGGGCGCGGCCGACATCGACGTCAACGAATTGCACCTTGGCTTTCTGCGCGGTTTGCGCGCGCATGGCGGCGAGTTGCGCGTGGACGTCGCCATCGACGCGATCGAGCGCGAGGCGGGCGGCTGGCGGGTGCACAGCGGGGCGCAGTCGTTCCGCGCGCCGCTGCTGCTCAACGCGGCCGGCGCCTGGGTCGACCACGTGGCGGCGCTGGCCGGCGTGGCGCCGCTGGGCATCGTGCCGAAGCGCCGCTCCGCCTTCGTGTTCGAGCCGCCCGAAGGCATGGCCACGGCACGCTGGCCGTTCGTCACCGACTTCAGTGAGAGGTTCTATTTCAAGCCCGACGCCGGCCTCCTGCTGGGCTCGTGCGCGAATGCCGACCCGGTCGAACCGCACGACGTGCAGCCGGAGGAATACGACATCGCGCTGGGCATCCACCGTATCGAGGAAGCCACCACGATGACGATCCGCCGGCCCCGGCGCACGTGGGCCGGCCTGCGCTCGTTCGTCGCCGACGGCGACCTGATCGGCGGCTTCGATCCCGATGCGCCGCGTTTCTTCTGGGTCGCCGCGCAGGGCGGCTACGGCATCCAGACCAGCGCGGCGATGGGCGAAACCTGCGCCAACCTGGCGCTGGGCCGACCGCTGCCGCAGCGCCTGGTCGATGCCGGGCTGTCGATGGAGATGTTGAGCCCGGCACGCCTGCGCCGCTGAAGCTCCTTGGCCGTCATTCCAGCGAAAGCTGGAATCCGGCGCCTCGTCAGCCAGCCGCCGCGACGCTTCGCGGCCGCTTCACCACGCGCAGTTTGCCGCTGTGGCCGCCGCCGCAATAGAACACGGCCTGGCCGTCTTCGGCGGCGAGCCCCGAGATGCCGGCGCCGGGCGGCATGTCGAGTTGCTCCAGCACTTCGCCGGTCGTCGGATCGATGTGCCGCAAGGCGCTCTCGTCGTTTTCCCATGTGCCGTGCCAGCACTCGCCGTCGACCCAGGTGACGCCGGTGACGAAGCGGTCGGATTCGATGGTGCGCAGGATCGCGCCGGTCGCCGGATCGATCTGCTGGATCTTGCGCCCGCGATACTGGCCCACCCACAGCGTGCCCTCGGCCCACGCCAGGCCCGAGCTGCTGTCGCCCGGCGCGGGAATGGTGGCCAGCACCTCGCCCGTTTGCGGATCGATCTTGTGGATGCGGTCCTCGGCGATCTGGAACAGGTGGCGGCCGTCGAACGCGGTGCCGGCGTGCGCGGCGATGTCGATGCTGCGCAACACGCGGGCGCTGGCCGGGTCCCACACGTTCAACCGTGCGCCGGAGGCGAACCACACGTGTTCGCCATCGCAGGTGACGCCATGCACGCCATCGGTGCCGGGGTAGGGGCCGTGTTCGGCGACGATGTCGGCTTTGCTTCGTTTCATGTCCGGACTCCTTGGGGATGGAAGACGCGGGCCATGCTATTCAAACGACAGCGGCGCCGGGAGTAACAAGGTCGTCGCGAATCCCGGCGCCAGCGGCGTCATCCAGCGGCGCGCGCGACCGTGCCCGGCGCACTGCACGCTGCCGGCTGCCGCCAGCGTTTCGAGTGCCCGCTGCACGCTGCGCTGGCTGCGCCCCAGCGCGAGCGCCAGCGCCGAGCTGGACCACGATTCGCCGTCGCCGAGCAGGGCCAGCACCGCCGCGTGCGCGGACTCGACCGGCCACGCCAGCACGCCGACCTGGTCCGCGCGATGCGCCAGCAAGGCGTAACCGTGCGGGGTGGCATGCACCTCGGCCAACCCGCTCAGCGCGCGGCGCAGGCGCCCGAGTTCCACCCGCAAGCGTGCGCGATACGACTCGTCGGCGTGCCTGGCGCGGAACGCGCGGGCGACCAGCGCGTCGCGCGGCACGTCATGCGGCCACGCCTCGGCCAGTTGCCGCATCAGCGCGAACAACACCGGACGACTGGCCAGCGGAACCGTCTTGCCACGGTGCCGCACGGCATGGCGGCAGGCATCGACGACGAAGGTCTCCGACGCCAGCAGGGCTTCGACATCGCGCAGCGGCAACAGGCGTTCCTCGCCGCCGGCCAGCCAGCGTGCGGCGGGCGCGTGCAGGGTGCGCGTGGCGGCGTCCACCTCCGCCATCAGCGCGGGGATGCCTGCGCGTTGCGCGGCGCGGGCGGCGCGAGCGAGCGCATCACGTGCCGCCGTCGCGCGCAGGCGGCGCATCGCGACGCCCGCCGCGACCAGTTCGTGCACCGCCAGCAGTGCGGGCGGAAGCGGCGTGCCGGCCGCCGCGGCCAGCGCCTGTTCGGTTTCGTCGAGACGCCCGAGCAGGAGCAGGCGGCGGATGCCGAGGTAGCGCGCGTGCGCCGCGTTGACGTGGTCGCCGTGCGCGTCGAGCGTGGCGCGCGCTGCGTCGAGGGTGGCGGTGGCACCGGCCAGCTCGCGCGAGGCCAGCGCGATCTCGGCCTCGGCCACCACGCAGCGTGCGCGCGCCGTCGCCTCGCGCGGGCCGAATGCGCGTGCCGCGCGCCGCAGCAGCAGCGTCGCGCGCGTGAAGTCGCCGAGCTGGGCCATCGCCAGGCCGCGCAACGCCAGCGCCGGCGCATCCTCGCGCAGGGCGACCCGCGTCATCGCACCGAGCGGGTCGCCCGCCGCCAGCGCCTGCGCCGCGGCGGTGATCAGCGCATCCATCGCGGCGGCCTCGTCGCGGCGGGTTCGGGCAGTCGCGCCACGTGTTCACTCCGGCCTTCGTGGTTCGGCTGCCTAATCTAGCGCAGGCCACCCACCGGACGGCGCCGCGGAGGTCAGTACCCGGCGGCGAGCCCCGCGGGACGACGCGGGTCGTTGGCGCCTTCCAGCAAACCGGTCTTCGGATTGATCAGGATCGCCTCGACCGCGCCGCCGCTGAACTGCTTGAACGTGTAGCCCATCGCTTCCAGGGTTTTCTGCGACTCGGGCGTGAGCAGCCCCTGGCCGGCGTAGACCACGTCCGGATACCACTGCTGGTGCAGGCGTGGCGCGTTGACGGCCTGCTGCATGTTCATGCCGAAGTCGACCACGTTGATGATGCTGGCCAGCGTGGACGAGATGATGGTGGCGCTGCCGGGGCTGCCGGTGAGCATGAACGGCTTGCCGTCGCGCAGCACGATCGTCGGCGTCATCGAGCTCAGCGGACGCTTGCCCGGTTCGACCTGGTTGATCACGCCCTGCACCAGGCCGGCGCCGTTGGCCACGCCGGGCTTGGAGGTGAAATCGTCCATCTCGTCGTTGAGGAAGAAACCGGTGTTGCCGGCGATCTGCTTGTTGCCGAACAGGAAGTTGACGGTGTAGGTGACGGCGACGGCGTTGCCGTCCTTGTCGACCACCGAGTAATGCGTGGTGTGGTTGCCTTCGGGGGCGCCGAGGCTGCCCTTGACCTCGGAGGACGGCGTGGCCCGGTCCGGCTGGATGGTGGCGCGAAGCCTGGCCGCGTGTTCGGCCGAGAGCAGCTCGTCGATCGGGTTGTGCACGAAGGCCGGGTCGCCGAGGTAGGTGTTGCGGTCGGCAAAGGCGCGGCGTTCGGCCTCGACGATGTAGTGCACGCTGTTGACCGAGCCGTAACCCCACCTGGCCAGCGGGTAGGGTTCGATGATCTGCAGGATCAGGCACAGCGTGGTGCCGCCCGAACTCGGCGGGGGCGCCGAGACGACGGCGTAGCCGCGGTACTTGCACTGGATCGGTTTTTCCCACTGCGCGGTGTAATTGGCGAAATCGCGCATCGACAGGATGCCGCCGTTGGCGTCGCTGGCCTTGACCACGGCCTCGGCGATCGGGCCCTTGTAGAACGCGTCGATGCCCTTGTCGGCGATCATTTCCAGGGTGTTGGCCAGATCCTTCTGCACCAGTCGTTCGCCCACCTTGAAGGGCTTGCCGTGGTTGAGGAAGATCGCCGCCACGTTGGCGTGCCTGGCGAAATCCCCGGTGTGCGGTTCGAGGCTGTCGACGTCGCCCTGCTTGAGGATGTAGCCCTCGCGCGCCAGCTTGATGGCCGGCGCGATGACCTGCTTGAGCGACATCGTGCCGTAGGCCTTCAGCGCGGTGTCGAAACCCATCACCGTGCCCGGCACGCCCACGCCGAGATAGCTGTCGGTGCTGCGCCCCTCGACCACGTTGCCGTCGGCGTCCTGGAACATGGTCGGCGTGGCTTTCAGCGGCGCTTTCTCGCGGAAGTTGAGGAACAGGTTGCGACCATCCTTGAGGTGGATGGTCATGAACCCGCCACCGCCGATGTTGCCGCAGCACGGGTGCACCACGGCTTCGGCAAAACCCACCGCCACGGCGGCGTCCACCGCATTGCCGCCGCGCTTGAGGATGTCCACGCCCACCAGCGTGGCCAGGTGCTGCGCGCTGACCACCATGGCGTGTTTGGCGGTGACCGGTTTGGCCTTCTCCAGCGCCATGCGGGTGATGACCGGCTCGCGGCCGGTCGAATCGGGATTGACGTCCTGCGCCCACGCCAGCGCGCTGCACGCGGTCAGCGCCAGCGCCAGCGCGGCTTGCCGCCAGCGCGCGGCGCGCGCGCGGTGCGCCTGGCGGACATCGGCGCGCGCGGTGTTGCGATCGGACATGGGTTCACCCTCCACGATTGTCGGATCGAGCATAGTCGCCGGCGTGCGCCAGCCACCAATGAAAAGACGATCAGCTGGCATAACCGGCGGTTGTGGCGCGGCGCTCAGCCACCCCAGAAGCCGGACAAGGGCGGCAGCAGCGAGCCGCCGTGCAGTTGCACGCCGTCCGGATGGTCGTGCTGCAGCCAGAACGGCCCGTCCAGGTCGACGAAGGCCGCCTCGCGCGCCAGTTCCAGCGCCGGCGCGATGCCCAGCGACGAGCACACCATGCAGCCGACCATCACCTTGAAACCTTCGCGGCGCGCGGCGCGCAGCAGGTGCCATGCCTCGGTCAGGCCGCCGGTCTTGTCGAGCTTGATGTTGATCGCCTGGTAGCGCCCGCGCATGCGCGGCAGGTCGCGCGTCTCGTGGCAGGCCTCGTCCGCGCAGATCGGGATGCTGCCGGAAAAACCCAGCAGCGCGTCGTCGGCGTCGGCCGGCAGCGGCTGTTCCAGCAGGTCGACGCCGGCGCGCGCCAGCGGCTGCTGCATGTCGCGCAGCAACTCGATGGTCCAGCTCTCGTTGGGGTCGACGATGAGCCGGTCATGCGGCGCGGCGCGGCGCACGGCGTCGATTCGTGCGGCCGGGTCGTCGGCGTCGACCTTGATCTTGATCAGCCCGGTGCCGGCGATGCGCGCGGCGGCCGCGCCCATGCGTTCGGGCGTGTCGATGCCGATGGTCAGCGCGGTCACCAGCGCGGCGCGTTGCGGCCGCGCCAGGCGCAGCCAGACCGGCACGCCGCTCAGTTGCGATTCGAGGTCCCACAGCGCCGCGTCCAGGGCGTTGCGCGCGGCGCCGGCCGGCAACCGTGCCTGCAGTTCGTCGCGGCCCATGCCGGCGACCAGTTGCGGGCGCAGTTGCTCCATCTGCTCGATCACCGACGCGGCGGATTCCCCGTAGCGCGCGTAGGGCACCGCTTCGCCGCGCCCGCACTTGTCGCCCTGGCGCATGGCGACGGTGACCACGTCGGCGTTGTGCTTGACCCCGCGCGAGATGCGGAACGGCGCGGCGAGCGGGAAACGGCGCTCCTCGATGATCAGTTGGCGCAGCATGCGAGCAGGTTGTCCACGATCGCTTCGACGCCCATCGTCACCGGGTCCTGGCAAGGCAGTTCGAGCAATCCGCTGATGCGGCGGCAGGCGGTCGCGGCGTCGGCGGCGGAGAGGTTGGAGGTGTTCACCGCCACGCCCACCGCCTTCACCGCCGGGTTGGTCAGCTGCGCGGCAACCAGGTTGGCCTGCAGGCAGCGCTTGAGTTCCGGCAGCGGGTAGTCGGGCAGGCCGCGCATGTGCTGCCGGGTGGGCTCGTGGCACAGCACCAGCGCGTCGGCTTGCGATCCATGCAGCAGGCCCAGCGACACGCCGGCGTAGGAGGGATGGAACAGCGAGCCCTGGCCTTCGATCAGGTCCCAGCCGCCGTCGAGGCGTGCCGGCGAAATCTTCTCGGCGGCGCCGGAGATGAAGTCGGCGACCACCGCGTCGATCGGGATGCCGGAGCCGGCAACCAGGATGCCGGTCTGTCCGGTGGCGCGGAAGTCGGCGGCGAGTCCGCGTCGGCGCATGGAGCGCTCGATCGCCAGCGTGGTGTACATCTTGCCGACCGAGCAATCCGTGCCCACGGTGAGCAGGCGCCGGCCGGCGCGCGGGCGGCCGTTGCCGACCGGCAGGCCCGGCATCGGATCGCGCGCATCGAACAGTTCGCGGCCGTGGCGTCGCGCCGCGGCGACGATGTCAGGGTTGTCGCGCAGCTTCTGGTGCAGCCCTGCGGCCACGTGCAGGCCGGCCTCCAGCGCGGCGATGGCATCGGCCACGATGTGCGAGGACATCACGCCGCCGGCATTGGCCGCGCCGATCACCATGGTGTTGGCGCCGGCCTTGCGCGCTTCGCCGACGCTCATCTCCGGCAGGCCCAGCGTCGGCTTGCAGTCGCCGCGCCGCAGCTGGCCCACGCACCAGTCCGGGCGCCAGTAGGCCAGGCCCCGGGCGGTCTTGATCGCCAGGTCGTCGGCGGCGCTGCCGAGGTACAGCAGGTAGGGCGGGCCCCAGTGACCGGGCTCGGCGGCGTTGCTTGGATCGGACATGGTGCGCGTACTCCCGCGGGCATCCGGTAGCCCGTCACGACACGGCGTCGAGCATAGTGATCGGCCACGGCGCGGCACCAATGAAAAGACCGACACCTGGCATAACTGCGGGTTGTGGAAACCGGTCGACGGGAGTTGCCCGGCGGCACCGGCTGTGCTGCACTTCGAAGGCAGCGCCGCCGCGGCCACAGGGTGAACTCTCGACATGCGTCTTCGCTACATCGAACTGTTCCATGCCGTGATGACCACCAACAGCCTCACCGGCGCGGCGAATCTGTTGAACATTTCGCAGCCGGCGGCGAGCAAGGCGCTGCAGCAGGCGGAGCACCAGCTCGGGTTCACCCTGTTCCATCGCGTGCGCGGGCGGCTGCATCCCACCGAGCAGGCGCTGCTGCTGCGTCCGCGCGTGGAGAAAATCATCCGCGACCTGCACGACCTGCAACGGCTCACCGCGAATTTCGCGCGGCCGGAGAGCGAACCGCTGCGGGTGACCTGCACGCCCACCCTGGCGCAGTCGCTGGTGCCGGACGCGACCACCTTGCTGCGCAAGGCCTGGCCCGCCGCGACCGCGGAGCTGTCCACGCGGCACTCGGCCGAGATGTGCGAGTCGCTGACCCTGCGCGAAACCGACATCGGCCTCACCCTGCAGGACGCCAGCCACCCCGAGTTGCGCCAGGAGCCGCTGTGCCAGGGCCGCGTGATGGTGATCGCGCCGCCGGGCCGCTGGTCGCCCGCGGAACTGGCGCAGCCGCTGCCGGTGACGGCGCTGGCCGGCGAGCCGATGATCGGCATCGCCGTGCAGGATGCGCTGGGCAGCCTGCTGCAAAGCCACCTGATGCATGTCGACCCGCCGCCGCAGATCTCGGTGTGGGTGCAGACCTATCAACTCGCCTGCGCACTGGTGGCACAAGGCGCCGGGCTGGCGCTGGTCGACCCCTTCACCGCCTCCCAGGGCGACGGCGACGTGGTGCAGACGCGGCCGTTGGCGCTGGAGCTGGACGTGGTGCTGTACGCGGTGTACCGGCTGGACAGCCAGCTGAATCCCTTGCAGGAACACTTCATCGAACTGGTGCGCCAGCTGGCGCGGCAGACGCTTGCGCCGGGCTGATCGCGCCCACGCTCACGGGCATCTACAACTTTCGGTTATGCCAGGTGCCGGTCTTTTCATTGGTGGCTGGCGGCGGCTTGTGACTATGCTCGACCAGACGTTGCGGAGCGTGCCTTCGGGCCCGGCCTGAATACGCTTGTTCTCGGGGACATCGCCAACGCCTTGCCGGTGCGGAGACGCCCGGATACATCGCTTGACTGAAGTGGACCAAGCAATCGCCGGGGGCAGGGCGGTTCCGGTGCAATCCTAACGTTGGGGGTCTCTGATGAACGAGCGTTTCGGTCGAATCATTCCCAAGCTGTTGTCCGTATCGGTGGCGCTGGTGCTGGCGGGCACCGCTGCCGCGCAGGAAACCGCGTCGGCACCCGCCGCGCCGGCGGATGCGGCATCATCGAGCCAGCAAAAGCAGAAGAAGGATGCCGTCAACCTGTCGCAGGTGATCGTGACCGGCACGCGCACCAGCGACCGCACGCAATCCAGTTCGCTGGTGCCGGTGGACGTGATCCCCGCGCAGGTGCTGAACGACTCCGGCGCGGTGAGCCTGGGCAATGCGCTCGACCTCGCCGTACCCTCGCTGAATTTCCCGCTGGCCTCGATGTCCGACACGTTCGCCTTCGTGCGGCCGTTCCAGATGCGCGGCCTCAACAGCGACCAGGTGCTGATCCTGGTCGACGGCAAGCGCTGGCACTCGAGCGCGCTGATGCTCACCCTGGGCCAGGTCGGCCAGGGCTCGCAGGGCGTCAACATCAACACCATCCCGGTCGGCGCCATCGACCACATCGAGGTGCTGCGCGACGGCGCTTCGGCGCAGTACGGCTCCGACGCGCTGGCCGGCGTCATCAACATCATCCTGAAAAAGGGCGGCGAGGGCGGCGAGGTGCAGGGCGACTACGGCAAGTACTCGGCCGGTGACGGTGCGAGTTCGCGGCTGCAGAGCAGCCTCGGCTTCGCGCTGGGCGACAAGGGCTGGATGCGGCTTTCCGCGCAGGTCGGCAAGCAGGACCCGACCAACCGCGCCGGGCTGGACAACCGCCCCGGCTTCACCGAGCTGGGCCGCAAGTACCACGTCGGCATCCCCAATTCCAACAACTACAACACCTTCCTCAACTGGCAGTACGACTTCACGCCGAAGGTGCATCTGTACGGCTACGGCCACTATGGCCGGCTGATGGCCGAGCCGATGGCGTTCTACCGCTACGGCACCAAC
The DNA here is from genome assembly GCF_052978405.1 of Rhodanobacter sp. UC4438_H5. Lineage (NCBI taxonomy): Bacteria > Pseudomonadati > Pseudomonadota > Gammaproteobacteria > Lysobacterales > Rhodanobacteraceae > Rhodanobacter > Rhodanobacter sp. UC4438_H5. The sequence continues at coordinate 2,366,212 of NZ_CM129672.1, read as the reverse complement.
GCGCCGGAGCCGAAGAACGACCTGATGCAGTACCTGTTCCCGGACGGCGACGGCTTCAACCCGGTCGAGCATGGCGTGTCGCGCGACAAGTCCTTCGTGATGGGCGTGCGCGGCGAGACGGAGTCGGGCTGGGACTGGGACACCGCGGCCACCTGGGGCGCCAACCGCGTGTCCTACGGCACCTTCAACACGGTGAACTTCGCCTTCTGGAACGACTTCGGCTACACCCCGACCGACATCCACGACGGCACCCTGACCGCCTCGCAGGCCACCCTCGATTTCTCGATGGGCAAGTCGCTCAACGACTACTGGCACCTGGGCTTCGGCGCGCAGTACCTGCACCAGGGCTACAAGATCGTGGCCGGCGACCTCGCCTCGTACTACGTGGGCACCTCGGGCGTCACCGGCGGCGCGCAAGGTTTTGCCGGCTGGGGCCCGGAGGACGCCAGCAACAGCACGCGGCATTCGGTGGCCGAGTACGCGCAACTGGAAGGCAACATCACCGACCGGCTGAGTACCTCGATCGCGGCGCGCCACGAGGACTACTCCGACTTCGGCACCAACCTCTCCTACGCGTTGTCCGGCCGCTACGACTTCGACCACGGCTTTGCCTTGCGCGGCACCTATTCCACCGGCTTCCGCGCGCCGGGCCTGGGCCAGCAGCACGCCTCGGTGACCACCTCGGTGTCCTACCCCGCCGGCAACTCGCTGGGCTTGCCCGAGGGCATCTACCTGCGCGGCCTGGTGCCGCCGGACAACAAGACCGCGCAGCTGCTGGGCAGCGAGCCGCTGAAGCCGGAGACCACCCGCAGCATCACCGTCGGCGCAGTGTGGGCACCCACGCGCGCCTTCACCACCACGGTGGACCTGTACGACATCCGGCTGAAAAACCGCATCCTGATGTCAAGCTCGATGTCGCTGGTGACCCAGTCGGTCAAGGACTACCTGGCCGCCAACGGCGTGGTCAACTCCGAGTACGTGGCGCTCGCCTACTTCACCAACGCGGCCGAGATGCGCATCAAGGGCATCGGCGTGGTCACCAACTACATCAAGGAGCTTGCCGACGGCGGCTCGTTCCAGACCACGGTCAACTGGTCGTACCACAAGAACAAGGTGACCAAGGTGCTGCCCAACCCCGCGGTGCTCGACGCGCTGGGCAATGTCGGTTTCCAGCGCATCACGCGCAGCCAGGCCAAGGGCCTGCTGGCCGACCAGATGCCGCGCTCCAAGTTCATCTGGACCAACACCTGGAAGACCGGCCACTGGGGCTTCACCGGCACCGCGGTGCGTTACGGCGGGGTCACCGAGTACAGCTCGACCAGCTACATCTACGACGATGTCTACCCGTCCCGGTGGATCTTCAATCTCGCTGCCAACTACTACCACGATCGCTGGACCTTCACCCTTGGCTCGGACAACGTGTTCGACACCTATCCGCAGAAGGCACCGGACGGCAGCAACTTCCACGGCATCTTCCCGTATCCGAGCAGCTCGCCGTTCGGTGCCCAGGGTGCCTACGTGTACGGCAAGGTCGCCTATCGCTGGTGATGCCCGTGCGCCGGGCGGCAGCTTGCCGCCCGGCGTCGACCTCGTCGCACTGCGACGGCCGTGGCCGCGGCGTCGCGCGCATCGCGGCGATGCCTGATCCCGCCACCTCCGGAATCGCTCTTGAACCAGTCGCCGATCTCAATCACCCCCGCCCGGCCGGCGACCGTGGAAACTGCCGCCACCGCCCAGCCGCACATGCTGCGCGCGGTCGGGCGCTGGCAACTGGTCGGGCTGTCGGTCAACGACGTGATCGGCAGCGGCATCTACCTGCTGCCGGCAGCGGCTGCCGCGCTGCTGGGGCCGGCCAGCCTGTGGGCCGTGCTGCTGGCGGGCATCGCGGTGAGCCTGCTGGTGCTGTGCTATGCGCAGGCCGCCAGCTACTTCGACCAGGCCGGCGGCAGCTATCTCTATGCGCGCGAGGCGTTCGGACGCTTCGCCGGTTTCGAGGTGGGCTGGATGTTGCTGCTGACCCGCATCGCCAGCGCGGCGGCACTCAGCAACGGCCTGGCCGATGCGGTCACGCATTTCTGGCCGGCGGCGGGCGACGGCAAAATGCGCGTGCTGATCGTGGTCGGCTCGCTGGCTGCGCTGACCGGGATCAACGTGATCGGCGTGCGCGCCGCGGCGCGTACCGGAGTCACCCTGGCGATCGCCAAGTTCCTGCCGCTGGCGATGTTCGTGCTGATCGGCGCGTTCTTCGTCGACCTGGGCCAGGCCTCGCCGCTGGCGGTGGACTCGATCCCGATGGACGACCTGGCCAAGGGCGCCCTGTTGTTGCTGTTCGCCTATGCCGGGTTCGAGAACATGCCCGCGGCAGCCGCCGAATATCGCAACCCGCAGCGCGACGTGCCGTTCGCGATGCTGACCATGATCGCGATCGTCACCGCGACCTACGTGGCGGTGCAGTGGGTGGCGCTGGGTACGCTGCCGGGGCTGGCCGCGTCCAGCACGCCGCTGGCCGATGCCTCGGCGCGCTTCGGCGGCATGTGGCTGGCGCTGGTGCTGACCGTCGGCGCGGCCGTTTCCATTCTCGGTACCAACAGCAACACGATCATGTTCGGCCCGCGCTACCTGCTCGCGCTCGCCGACGACGGCGTGGGTCCGGCCGCGCTCACGCGCATCCATCCGCGCTTCCGCACGCCGGCGGTGGCCATCGTCACGGTGGGCGTGCTGTCGGTGATCCTGGCGCTGTCCGGTTCGTTCGTGCAGCTGGCGCTGCTCTCCGTGGTGGCGCGGCTGTTCGGCTATCTCGCCACGGCGGTCGCGGTGCTGGTGCTGCGCAGGCGCCACGGCCAGCGCGAGGGCGCCATGCGGCTGCCCGGCGGGCCGCTGATCCCGCTCGCCGCGACGGCGTTGTCGCTGGGCCTGCTGGCCAGCGCCGGCGTTGCCAACCTGGTCGCCGCCGCCATCGCGCTGCTGATCGGCGCGCTGATCTACCGCTTCTGGCGGCGGCCACGGCGCGAGGCGGGCTGATGGGTCGCCGCGCCATCGCGATGGCACTCGGCTTGCTGGCCTGCCTGCCGGCATTCGGTCAGCAGCGCGACCTGCGTGACTACGGCGTCGCCATCGGCGTGCTGCCGCCCGGCGCCCTGAACGCCATCACCGACGTGCCCGGCGTCGAAGTGGGCCAGAAGACGCTGATCCGTGGCGACGACGTGCGCACCGGCGTCACCGCGATCCTGCCGCACGCGGGCAACCTCTTCCAGCACAAGGTGCCGGCGGCGGTGTACGTGGGCAACGGTTTCGGCAAGCTCGCCGGCAGCACCCAGATCGACGAACTCGGCAACCTCGAAACGCCGATCGTGCTGACCAACACGCTGAGCGTGCCGGTGGCCGCTGCGGCGCTGATCGAGCACGCGCTCGCCAACCCCGAAAATCGCGAGGTGCTGTCGGTCAATCCGGTGGTGGGGGAAACCAACGACGGCTATCTCAACGACATCCGCGGTCGCCACGTCGCCGTGCGCGACGTGCTGCAGGCGATCGCATCGGCAAGCGGCGGCAAGGTCGCGCAGGGCAACGTCGGCGCCGGCACCGGCACCGTCGCGTTCGGCTTCAAGGGCGGCATCGGCACCTCCTCGCGCAAGCTGCCTGACCGTCTGGGCGGCTATGCCGTCGGCGTGCTGGTGCAGACCAACTTCGGCGGCACCCTGACCGTGGCCGGCGTCCCGGTCGGCAAGCTGCTGCACAAGTATTACCTCAGCGACGCATTGAACGACTCGCCCGACGGCTCGTGCATGATCGTGGTGGCCACCGACGCCCCGCTGGATGCGCGCAACCTGAAACGGCTGGCGAAACGCGCGATCCTCGGCCTCGCCCGCAGCGGCGGCATCGCCTCCAACGGCAGCGGCGACTACGTGATCGCCTTCTCCACCTACGCGGCGAACCGCGTGCCGTACGCCGCCGAACAGTCCGTGCGCCAGGTTGCCGTGCTGCGCAACGACGCCATGTCGCCGCTGTTCATGGCCGCCATCGAGGCGACCGAAGAAGCCATCATCAACTCCCTGTTCCACGCCGGCGACATGCGCGGCTGGCAAGGCCACCAGGTGCAGGCACTGCCCGTAGATGGGGTGCTGCGCCTGCTGCGGGAGCACGGCTATCCGCTCTCGCACCCCGCTCCGGCGCCGACCGACGCGCATCCGCGCTGACCGGCCGCGGTTGTCCCGCTATCATGGGCGTCTCTGGGTATGTCCGCGGCGGCAGAGCACACCATGCTCCTGATGATCGAAAATTAGCATCGGCATCCAGGCTAGTCCGCAGCTATCCATCGATAGCGAAAAAAACCCTTAAAAACAGGCTTGAAGTTTCCATCCTTGTCCGAGGATGTTTATGGCAAGCCAGGAAAATTGCGGGTATCGTTGCGGGTATCGAAGCCGGTACCCGCACATGCCGCTGACTGACGCCAAGGTTCGAACCGCCAAGCCAACATCCAAGGCCGCCAAGTTGGCGGATGGAGGCGGGCTCTATCTGGAGGTGCGCCCAACGGGCGCAAAGCTGTGGCGGTATCGCTATCGCATCGCTGGCAAGGAGAACATTTTTGCCATCGGGGAATACCCATCGGTATCGCTGGCGGACGCCAGGGTTGAACACGTCCGTGCACGCGCGCTCGTCGCGGATGCTGTCCATCCATCACACAGCCGAAAGGTGGAGCGACTGTCGAACCTGGTGGCGAATGCCAACACGTTCGAGGCCGTGGCGAACGAATGGGTTGCGAAGAAATCGGCGAACTGGACCGCGTACTACCATCGCCAGGTAGAGAGCGTCCTACGGGCTGACGTCTTCCCTCATGTCGGGAAGCTGCCGATTCGCAGGGTCACTGCAGCGCACTTGTTGGAGATCGTTCGCCGCGTTGAGAAGCGAGGAGCCGCGACGATTGCGCTGCTGATAAGGCAGTGGTCGTCGGCCATTTTCCGCTACGCGGTGGCGACGCTCCGTGCCGATGGTGACCCGGCCGCAGCACTGCGTGGTGCCGTTGAGCGATCCAAGGTCGTGCATCACCGGCCGTTGTCGCGTGCACAGATTGCGCATTTCGTGAATGAGCTAGGCAGGTATGGCGGCTATCGCACGACGGTGATCGCTTTGCGTCTGATGCTCCTGACCTTCGTGCGGACGGTGGAGCTTCGCAAAGCCCAATGGAGCGAGTTCGACCTGGATGATGCGGAGTGGCGCATCCCCGCCGAGCGGATGAAGATGCGGGAGCCGCACATCGTGCCGTTGTCTAAGCAGGCGGTGGAATTGCTTCAGGAGCTGAGAACCTACACGGGCGGTCGTGGCCTCTTGTTTCCGAACTATCGACGGCCAATCGAGTGCATGACCGCTACCACGTTGAACCGAGCGCTTGAGCGCATGGGCTTCAACGGCAAGGGCGGCATCGGTTTCTCAGCTCATGGGTTTCGGGCTACCGCGTCGACCATCCTCAACGAGCTTGGTTACCGCGCTGACGTGATAGAACGACAGCTTGCACACGCCGAGCGAAACAAGGTGCGCGCGAGCTACAACCAGGCGGAGTATCTGGGCGAGCGCCAGGTGATGATGCAGGAATGGGCGAACTTCATCGACGGCTTGTTGAAGAAAGCCAAGAACGGCGACGGTTCGCGCAAGTCATCGTCAAAATCCGCTTGAGTGGATTTGGATTGAGTCGGTTGCGACATCGTCGCCAACGGTCATTGGGCCTGGCGGACGCTTAGGCTGGTTTGATTGTCGCTGTGTGCCAGGCTGAATACAGGGGGAAGTCGATGGGTGCGGGAACATTGAAGGATCGACACCGGCGCATACGGGATGGTCAGCCGGAACCGTTGCGCGTCCGCATCCACCGTGCGATCAGTTGGCTGGCGCGTGCAGAGCAGGAAATGGACGATCCTGATGCCCGCTACATCTTCCTGTGGATCGCCTTCAACGCCGCCTATGCCAGCGAATTCGGTTTCGAGCAAACCGAGCGACTGCTGGTGAAGCAGTTCATCGACAAGCTGCTTGGGCTGGACAGCGAACAAAAGCTCCACCACGCGCTGTTCAGCCAGTTCAGCGGCCCTATCCGCACGCTGGTCGAAAACAAACATGTCTTCGAGCCATTCTGGCGGGCGCTGCGCGAGCATGATGGCAGTGGCGCCTGGGAAGGTTCATTCGTCTCCAGCAAGAAGGTGGCCATGAAAGCCTTGATGGGCAAGGAAACGGGCACGCTGCTCTCCATCGTGCTGGACCGCCTCTACGTGCTCCGGAACCAATTGGTGCACGGTGGGGCCACCTGGGGCGGGAAGACCAACAGGGCGCAGGTGAAGGATGGCGCCGCGATCCTGGGAACGTTGGTGCCCATCATGCTCGAAGTGATGATGCAGGCCGGGGGCGACGAGTTCGAGGCCATTGCCTACCCAGTGGTCTAGCGGGGTGCCAGCAGCACGCCACAGAGCGAGCGCCAAGTTGAGCGTGGTGCGACGCCATGTGTCGCTTCAATACGGATGATGGCATGGAGAAAAGGGGCTGTCTCCATGGTTATCTCGATTAAAGAGCTACGCAAGATGGGTGGGTCGTCGTTGGCCGAGGCTGAGGTGCCGGCCATCGTCCGTCTGTGGATGCTGCGGTGCTTGGTGCCGTTGCGTGGATACCAGAGGCTGGTGCAGAAGGAAGGCCTGGATGACGACAACGTGGCCAGAGCCGTTGGCTTGGGAGCCTGGGTCGACAAACAGGATGAGGAGTTCGATCAACGTGCGGTGACCGCACGGTTACGGGTTCTTCACCGCGACATCGAGCGCGTGGCGGACGACTGCTGCTGGCCGGCGACGCTGACCCGCAACATCAGGCGCCTGGCCAGGTTGACCAGCCTGAACGAGGTCGAGCAGGCGCTGATTGGCTTTGCCGTCATGGTGCACAGCGAGAAACATCTGGTTGAAGTCATGCAGTACCTTGGCCTTGGCTGCCAGTCCTCGCAGCGGCTGTTCGCCCATTTTTCCGCCATCCTTTGCCTGCCGGAGGCTGACATAAGGAACGCTTTCAGCGGACGAAGCGCATTGTCGCGATGCGGCTTGGTGCGGCTGGATTTGGATGACTGCTGCGACATCAAGGATCGGCTGAATCTGATCTCAAGAAACTTTGTTGAGGTCATGCTCGCCGGGGAGGCTGATCCGGCGGTGCTGCTCCGAGGCCGTGTCGAGCTTGCCTCCGCGGCAACCTTGACCCTGGCCGACTACCCCCATCTCGGTGCCTCCCTCGACATTCTCGTGCCCTACCTGAAGCAGGTACTTCGGGAAGGTCGCAAGGGCGTGAACATCTTCCTGCATGGCTCGCCCGGCACGGGCAAGAGCCAACTGGCGCGCGTCCTTGCTGCCGAAGTGGGCAGCGAGCTCTTCGAGGTGGCTGATGCGGATGACGATGGCGACCCGCTCGGTGCAGAGCAGCGCCTGCGTGCCGTGCGTGCAGGCCAGAGCTTTCTCGCCAACAGTGGTGCGCTCATCGTCTTCGATGAAATGGAAGACGTGTTCAACGATGGTGGTTTTGGGAAGGCAAGCACGGCCAAGTCGCACAAGGCGTGGATGAACCGGCTGCTGGAGGGCAATGCGATCCCGACACTGTGGTTGTCCAACCGTGTCGACGACATCGATCCTGCCTTTATCCGCCGCTTCGACATGGTGGTGGAAGTCCCCGTTCCGCCCAGGGTGCAGCGCGAACACATCGTGCGCACGCTATGCGCAGACGCCGTCGAAGATGGCGTCGTGCGGAGGCTGGCGCAGGAGGAAAAGCTTGCACCGGCGGTGGTGGCTCAGGCCAACGGCGTCATGCGTCGCTTGGGAGCCGATCTGTCGCGCGAGCAGGCGGGCAAGGCGTTGCTGCACCTGGTGGACAGCACGCTGGTAGCGCAGGGTCATGCCCGTCTGGGGAACAAGGATGCGCAATCGCTGCCGGACATCTACGACCCGGCTTTCATCAATGCCGATGTGGACTTGGCGGCGATCGCCGCACGACTCAATGATTCGCGCTCGGCGCGCCTGTGCCTGTATGGGCCGCCTGGCACAGGTAAGACGGCCTATGGCCGCTGGCTGGCCGATCAACTGGACATGCCTTTGCTGGTGAGGCGCGCCTCGGACCTGATGTCGCCGTACGTGGGTGAAAACGAGCGCAACATCGCCGAGGCCTTCCATGCGGCGACGCGTGATGGTGCGTTGCTGCTCATCGACGAGGTGGACAGCTTCCTGCGCGAGCGCGAAGGTTCCAGTCGTAGCTGGGAAGCTACCCTCGTCAACGAAATGCTGACTCAAATGGAATCATTCCAGGGTATTTTCGTGGCATCAACCAACCTGATGGCCGGAATAGATCAAGCAGCGTTGCGGCGCTTTGATCTGAAGGTGAAGTTCGATTACCTGCAGGCAAGGCAAGCTGCGGCCTTGCTGCGGCGATATGGGGAACGATTGAGCTTTGCTTTGCCGGAGAATGTGGAACACTTCGCTGTCGCCCATCTTCGGTATGTCACACCGGGTGACTTCGCTGCTGTAATGCGCCAACAACGGTTTCTTCCAGTCACCTGCTTTGAGGGATTCTTGGCGGCGTTGAAGGATGAGACTGCACTCAAGGCGGTGTCCAAGCCCGGCATCGGGTTTCTTCAGTAAGAACTGGATTGATGTGGTCGACAAACAATACGAAGGTAGGGGTCATGTGGGGTGCGGTGGAACCGAAGGATTTTGCCCAGATGCGTTTGCGGCTGGATTTTGGCCTACGACGCGCGATCATGGGCTTCAACGAATGGGCTGTGCCCGGCCTGGGCGGTGCGTTTTTTGTGCGCCAGCTCAGCTGGGCATGCATGGGACTGCGCCTCGCGCAGGAGGTCGATACGCCGGCTACAGCCGCGCGCATTGCGGAAGCGCTGGAAGCATTCGCGAGCTGGATCGTGGTGCGCCGTGACCCGCAAGCCCGGTCGGAACATCGCGTGCAGGGCAAGCGCAAATTCGCTGGCCGCACCAGCCTCTCGTTCAGCGACATTGCGAAGGGTGGCGCGTACGTCACCGTCCCGTTCCGCCGCTCCGCGACGCGAGCGCTGCCGGGGCTAAAACTTTGTGTTCGCGAGGAGGCGCGCTTTAGCGTGCTAGAGCTGACGCCTGCCGGCATCGAGCTCGCCGAGCTGGCGTTCGCGAGCGGAAAGGAACTTGGCGGAGATGCACGCAGCTGGCTGAGGGACTGGATCGAGGAAGGCAATAGGGACACTAAAAAAGTGCATCCGGCGATCAAGGCTGCCCTCCAGCCATCGCTGGCCAGCGAAGCGGAAAAGCGTCTCGTGCTGGCGCGTGTGCGCGACGATGCGCGTCGAGCGGATCTGGAGAGATTGCTGGGGCGCCATACCGACGCAACGCTTGCGACCAAGAGCGGCCGCGGCGATTTCCTTGCGAATGTGCAGCACGCCGAGCATGCCGCGAGGCTCGCTACGTGTTTCGCGTTCGAGGACGTGCGAGCAAGCACCTTGCATGCTGCGCAGGCGATGAGCAATGCGATCCGTAGCTCGGCGCAGAAGGTGCGCGCGTTGGCGGAACGCCAGGACGTGGCCGATGCTTTCGCCGCGCTGGGCCGTGACTGCGACGTGCTGCGGGCGGGTGCTGCGTCGGGGACACCAGTGGATGCGTCAGGCTTTTGCGCGGAGCAATCGGCTTCGCGCGGGTTGGAGGAGCGAGTCGCGTTGCTGGCCGCGCGTGCGCCAATGGTGTTCTCTGTGATCGATGGGCGCATCGACCAGGGTGTGGCCTACAGCGGCAAGCCACTGGTGGCCGATGACGCCTACGATCTGCAGGAAAACGACATACAGGAAGACACCTACCGCGTACCGCGCCCGCTGTTGCGATTGCGACAGTTGCTCGCCGACGCGGAGGCGCAGCCATGAGCGACATCAACGACCGAGGCGACCTCGAAACGCTCTTCTCGCCACCGCAAGGCGAGCACGGCACGCATCTGCTGCTCTGCGGACTCAGCAGCGACGCAGAAACCGTCGAGCGGGCGCTGACTGCGTTCACGAACGAGACTCCAGCTCAGCGCCGGGCCAGAGGCCTCGTACGTGGACTGCTGCTTGTCGACGCATCGAACCGGCAGTCGCAGGCGCAACCGGTTCCGGGTCTGCTGCAACTCGCGCCTTGCCTAAAGGAGATATGGCGCAGCCGCACGTCACTAATGCACGCGAAAGTGGCGCTCATGGGTTTCGGGCCATCGACGCTTGGGGCGCCGCGGCGCTGGCGTCTCGTCGTCTCCACCGGGAACTGGATCGCCGAAACCTGGGGGCGCCAAGCGCAGATCGACCTGTTCTGGACGACAGAGTGGGACGAGCAAAGCGAGGAGGTGAACGCAACCCAGGCGCTAGTCGACGTCCATGCCGCGTTCGGATTCTTCGAGCGGATGTTGCACAGCCTCTACGGCAAGCACTACGCCAGCCTCGCCAACGATTTGCTCGTCACCGGGTGGCTGAAGGTCTGGCGCGAGCGGATGCAGGTACGCGGGGCCGCATCGCGTCTGAGACCACAATTCATTCACAGTCTGGATCGGTCGCTTTTCGATCAGGTCCGGACGCGTTTCCCGAAGAAAGGCGTCTCGACTTTAGTAGCGGGCTCGGGCTTCTTCGAGCAAGCGAGTAAGTCGACCGCGGATTCGAAACCCACGGTGCTGGAAAAACTGGAGTCGCTGGGCAATCCCGGCAAGCGTCTGTTGGTTTTCAATCCCGAACGAGCTGGTGGTATTGCGGACTGGTTCGAGCAATTGCGCAAAACCAAGGTGGGCGAACGCGGGCTGCTGCAAAGCCGGGCCGGGCAATGGTGGCTATGCCTGCCGCGCGATCCGCTGGAGAAGAAGCCGAGGGGCGGCCGCAAGCTTATGCACGCCAAGTACATCGCCGGGCTCGATCGTGTCAGTGGCGAGGATGACGCCACTGCGACGCTGGCCTTTCTCTACCTCGGTTCCGGCAATCTCTCGCACCGTGGTTTCCTCACGCGGGCAAACCTCGACGGCCGTGTTTCGATTGCTTCGCGCATCGGCAATGTCGAGGCCGGCGTGGTCCTGTTGCCAAAAGAACGTATCGCGCGCGTCTGGCAGCGTCTTGCATGCGGAGGATGGACATCGGCAGCGGATCTGAAGAATGCAGTCGAGGGCCAGGGCGAAGACATGTTCGAGCCGCTCGATCCACCGCCCGTGCTGCTATTGCGTCAGATTGGCGAGCATCTGCACCTCGTTCGCAGCGAAGTGCTGCCGACGACGCTGTGGTTGCAAGCGTCCGACGGTCGCTGGTTGCCGGTCGAACCGGACCAAGAGTCCGTGCTATGGGGGGCTGTCTGTCCTCCGTCGGTACGTGTGACGAGCGTGGACCCAGCGTCGCAAGCCGTCGGTGCTGGCTGGGATATAGCCGTGCTTTCCGCGAACGGGCTGTTGGGCAGGCGCGCGATGCCGCAGTTGGAAATGGCGAGCATCCTGCAGGCACTACTCGTATTCCCCGCGCTCCCGCCGCACGATCACGAGGGCGACGACGACTTCGGCCACGCTACGGTGCCCGCCACGGCTACGCATGTCTGTTCGGCTCGCTACCCTTTGCGGACGCTCGCGATGCTGGTCGAGACGATCGCGCAGCGCAACGTGCTGACGACGCCCGAGGAATTCCCTTACTGGCTGGCGCAGCTGCGTGCGTTGCTGCTGGAGCAGACGGCGACCGCCGAGCGGGAGGCGATCCGGGCACTCGACGTCGACCTGTTCGACGCGCTGGACAAGCCGGGCTTCGTGCCGACCTGGTTCGCAGAGCAACCAGACCTTCTCGCGTCGTACCAGGTCTTCCTTCGAGACTTGCGCGGGGCATGGTGCGCGCCTTCTAACGCGAGGGCTGTATGCGCGTAAGCCGAGCAAACCACAATAGGAATAGCGCTTCGGACTGGAATCTGGCGCTGGAGCGGCTCGAACAGATCGCCAGTATCGAGGCGCTGTGGCGGGCCAATCAACATGCTTCACTACGCTGGATGGCAAAGCGGCTCAGAGAGGAGCCAGGCGTGTTGGTTGCCGATGAAGTCGGGCTCGGCAAGACGCGCTTGGCCATCGCGCTCGCGGTCTGCGTGGCGGCGAGCGGAGGTCGCGTCGCCGTGCTGATTCCACCGGGACTAGCTTATCAATGGCAGAGCGAGGAACTACAAGGCTTCCTGGGGCATTTGAGCGCGCTGTCGCTGCCTTGGTTACCGAACCCGCTCCCGCATCGCTTCCTGCGGACTTACGCGGATCTATTCGCTGACGACAGCGATGGCGACGAAGCTGGCGGCAACGTCGACGATAGCCCGTATCCGCTGGCCGACGCATTCCCGATTCTGTTCATCTCGCACGGATTCGGCTTGCCCCCGGTGGGCAAGGTGGTGAACCAGGAGCTATGGGCACTGCCTTACCTCGCCAGGAAGGCTGCGGGCTTTGTTGCATACGGCGCCGGAAAACTGGTGGTCAGCGCGATGCAGGAGCGCGCCGCGCGGTACATCGGCGAACAAGGCAGTGCCGGTTTGCGCCGTCGGCTAGGGGCAGCCATGCTCGGCAAGCCGGCGCCGGAAACCTTCAAAGACGAACAGCGCGCCGAGCTGTTTCAGAACACGATCGGCGAACTGTTGGGCAACTTCGACTTGCTCATCATCGACGAGGCGCACAAGAGCCGCGCGGGCGCGAATCTCAGTCTCGCGGAAAAGCAGGCGCAGGGTAAATTGCGCAGCCGGCTGACCAAGCTGATCGACCATATCCTGATGTCGGACTCACGGGCGAAGCCGTCGAAGCGAGTCGCGCTGACTGCTACGCCCATGGAGCTCGATGTCGATCAGTGGAAGGCGATCTTTAGCCGACTTGGCTTGGGTGCAGATCGGGTCGTGAGCCTTGGCGGGGTCGTGAAACGCTATGCCGAAGCGGTCGATAAACTGCGCTCAGGGTCGCAAGGCGAAATCAACGAACTCAGAGAGGCCGCCGGCGAATTTCAGCTGAAATTGCGAGACGTCGTCACGCGGCGCCTATGGCGCGATCATCCGTTGGTCAAGCGTTACTCGGAATTGCCTGGCGTGCCGAATAGCGCGCATCCTCATCGCAAATACATCACGCACTCGCTTGCGCCGGCCTGTTTGCGACCGGACGAGCGCCGCAAGCTCGCGTTGTCCGAGGCGCTGGCCGCGGCGGCTCGGGGTGCGAGCGTCGGACACGAACTGAAGACGGCGGGCATTCGCTTTTCGCAGGCCCTGCCGCACCTCTCGGAGTCTGTCCGGGACGCGGATGGCGACAAGAAAGAGCCAGAGCAGAGCAGTGAAGCGGCTGCGGTCGTGGCGGCCGTCGTGGACCAGGCTAAAAAGGCCCGATTACAACGCTGCGAATACTGGCGCGCGGTCGCCGCAGGGGAGGATAGGGAGCAGCTCGGCAAGGTCGGTGACGATCCGCGTTATGCGTTGCAATGGCACCCGCGCGTGCGGGAGGCCGTACGGTTGATCGAGAAGCTCGCGGGCGGCCGTGAAGGGGAGAAAGTGCTGGTTTTCGGCGAATACCTGGCCTCCCTGCATGCGCTGAACCGCAGCCTGAACATTCGCCACTACCTGCGGCATATGCGAGACGTGAAGCCGATCCCGTTGCCGCTGGGCGTGCGGGCCGCCGATCCTGACATGCAGCGCTGGCGCCTCGATCCGGAGTTCGGTCTCGCCACAATGAGCGACCAGCAATTCGAGTCGAAGGCCGCGGAGTTCACGGCGCAATACGTGCGGGAGCGCGAGCAGTTGCGTGATGTATGCAGTCGCGTGGTGGAAGAGGCCGGGCTCGTTCCCAAGCTCTCCGTGGAGCTGGTTGGTGTGCTGACTACGTGGCTGGTCCAGCAACTCTGTGTTGAGGATCAGCTGTGGATCGTCGACACGCCCGACGAGAGGGATTCCGTGCGCGTGGAAGCTCGCAATCGCCTCGCGAGCCTGCGCGATCCCGATCCACCCGAAGACGACGACGAGCAGAAGGCCAACCGGGAAGTTCAGAGTTGGAACAGGATTGTCGACCAGCTCAAGGACGAGTTGCAGCGCAACGATGGCGGCGACTATGTGTTCCGCATGAGCCCACTCGCGCAACTGATGATCGGTGATACAAAGACGCCGACGCGTCGCGCACGGCAGGGCACGTTCAATCATCCGAATCTCAATCCGCGCGTGCTCCTGGGCCAGGCGGACGTGATGAGCGAAGGTCTGAACCTCCATCGCGCGTGCCGAACGGTGGTCCTATTCCACCTGGACTGGAATCCAGGGCGGATCGAACAGCAGATCGGACGCGTGGACAGGGAGGACAGCGCATGGATGAACGCATGTGAAGATGCGCTGCAAAATGGCGTGACGCCGCCGAAGATCGAGGTGTACACGCTCGCGGTCAAGGGCACCTACGACGACCTGCGTTCGTCAGTGGTGCAGGAGCGGATACACTTGTTACGCGCGCAGCTATTTGGCGAAGTACTTCCTCCCGAGCGGCTCGTGCAGTTGCCGCCCGAGGCTCAAGAGCAAATATCAGACATCCGCATCGACTTCAGGCCGTAGTTCTGATTCATCGTTCGTGCAGTTGTGCGGCTCCCCTCGCACCGGTGCGCCATCCGCTGCGGCCAGCATGAATTCGCCGTGACCTTTATCGCTGATCGCATGCCACGTCAACTTTGAGGTGGTAGGGCGAAGTCGATGGCAAAAGACAAGGCGTGGTTCTGATGGGACCCTGTGAAAGACTAGGCTCTCGGGCCGACGTGGAATGTCGGCAAGTGTGTGAGACGGCGGAGTAGCTAGAAGCGACATTAGATGTCGTCAGATGATGCCAGCATGGCCTCCATCAATCGACGGAGGTCAGCATGGAAATCCCAGCGCACGAAAACCGCACCCTGAAGCTGGTGGGCGGCAACACCGACGAAAAGCGCGTCGCGGCACGCAGGTACTGCGCAGAATTGGCTGGGAGCTTCCTGCGGTTCTCCAGCGGCACCGAGCAGTCCCTGCAGCCGGGCATGCTGGCGCAGTGGAAGCCGGGCATGAAGAATCGCAGGACGCCGGATTACGACGTCCCGATGATGGTGGTGGAGGTGCTGGAGTAGCCGGTCATCGACACCACGTTCGAGTCGGGTTCAATCTATTTTCGTGAGCGCCTGGACATCATCCTCGGCTTTCTGGACGAGGATGACGAGTTCTGCCTGCTTCACTACGACTCCCGTCGCTTCGAAGCCTATACGGGGATTGGCGCGGAGTAAGTCCGCCGGAGCGAAAGGAAAAGGCGATGCAAAAGAACGACCCCATCGTTGAGCTGGCCCATTGGTTCAGGGCTGCCCGAAGCGTAGTGGTTCTGACTGGGGCTGGGATGTCCGCCGAAAGCGGCATTCCCACCTTCCGCGATGCACAGAATGGCTTGTGGTTGCAGTTCGATCCCGAGGATCTGTCCACGGCGAGCGCGTTCCAGCAGGACAAGGCATTGGTCTGGGGCTGGTACGTGTGGCGCATGGCGATGGTGAGGGCCGCGCAGCCTCATGCGGGTCATCGGGCGCTGGCGGAACTAGCCAACATCAAGCCGGGCCTGTCGATCGTCACGCAGAACGTGGACGACCTCCACGAGCGTGCCGGCGCCAGGGATGTCGTCCACCTGCATGGCAACCTGTTTGCCTCGCGCTGCTTTGCCTGCGGCAGACCTCACGAGGATGTGCATATTCCGTCGGAAGCGGCGCACAAGCCGTTACTTCGATTGATGCCGCCTCGTTGTACGCACTGCGGCGGCTACGTTCGCCCCGGTGTGGTCTGGTTTGGCGAACCCATGCCGCAACTGGCGTGGCGCAAGGCCGAGCGGTGCGCGACCGCAAGTGATTTGCTGATCGCCATCGGGACATCCGGCCTCGTGTTTCCTGCGGCGAGCCTGCCGGGCGTGGCCAAGCAGCGCGGTGCGAAGGTGGTGGAGATCAATCCGCTCCACACGCAGTTGACCGACCAGGCGGACTTGGCTTTGCGCAGCACGGCTGGCGAGGCGCTTTCGGGGCTCGTGAACGCTTTGACGGCGTGATGCGACAGCCGGTGTCGGCGCGGTCAATCAGCATGCTTCCACTCGCGAGGTGGACGCATGACCCCCGACACAAATCCCAGCCCGGCATGCCGGAACTACGGCAAGGCCGTGGGCGCCTTCATTGCGGCATGTGCCAACCAGGATGCCCGCTCGCCTATCGAGCAGTGGCGATGGCTGCATCGCTGCGTGGCCAGGCTGCATGCCGTGGCCGTCGAATTCAGCCTGGTGGAAAGCAGGAATCTCGATTGGCCATCTTGCATGCGCCGTTGGCCGGACATGGATGATGCGCTGCGTGCCTATCGGCTGGATGTCGAGGCGGCCATCCAGTCCCTGTCGGGCGTGGAGCCTCGCCGGCGTATTGAAGGCGAGGTGCGGATGCCCGCCCCGATGCCTGCGTACTCGGAAAGTATCCCGGTTCTTCTCAACGAAATGCGCTGCGACCTCGTGGATATCCATGCAAGCCTGCTGATGGGTTATGCGTGGTGGCTGCAGGGTCATGCAGATCACCAGGCACGTGCATGCGAGTGCTGGTGCCGCAGTTTCGAGACGCATTGGGGCGTGCATGCGCTCTCGTTCCTAAGAACGGCCCACACCCTGTCGTCGCTGTCTGGCAGTTCGTGGCGCTGACGTAGGCCATGCGACAGTGGGTGTCGTGGTGAACGTGCATCCTAAGTTTGCGAAGCCACCATCGGAGCCATCATGGCCGCGCGAGTCAAAAGGGAGTATGAGCCCTACGAAGCCATTGACGGCCTGATTCTGAAGTCGCTGGAAGAGAAGCTGGAGGCCCAGCTTCGCCAGGCGTATGCCGACATCGAGTACGTGCATGACGAGCTGAAGGCATTGGCCGTGGGGAAGGGCCTGCCGAAGGCGTACAAAGCGGCATACGCGCGCTTGCGCGATGTCGCGGCACCTGCTTTGCGCGCCATCAAGCAGGCCCGCAGGAAGCGAACCGGCGAATGGTGGCGTTTCGAGCGCGTGGAACCACGCATGCCGCCGCCGGCATGGATCGACCGTGCAAAGCAGGTGGTCGAACAGATCAATGCGCTCGACCTGGAACTGGAAGCAAGCCTGCGCGAGGCGCGCGGCGTGCTTCTCAAGGGACAGCCGGGCGCCATCTTCGACTGGAGCATGCTTGCAAGCGTGGCAGTGATGCTGACCTTGGACCATGGCTCCGTGCGGTCGATCTACGACCGCATCGACCAGACCTATGTAGGCGATGGCAAGTACCGGATCAGGGTTGGTTGCGAATACTTCCTTGGCATGAACAACGGGGAGATCGAGAACTGGAGCGAGTTCCATGACCCGGACCATCCACTTTTCTCAGGCACCTGCCACATGACCTACCTGAGCCACTGCATCGTCCATCATCTCCCGCTTCCGTGGGAGATGCTGCCCTGCATCGACGAGATCGAGGCGACGTTGGAGTTCCATGACTACCAGACGGTATGGCCTGTCGCGAAGCGGGAAGTGCGTGCCCAGCGGGTGATCGAGGATTGAAGGACTAACCCTGATACAGCTCCGCCATCTCGGCGAACTCGCTGGCCAGCTTTCGGCGTAGCGAGGCCGGCTTCACCACTTCGACATTCGCCCCGAAGCTGCGCAGCCACCAGCGCAGTTGGTCGGTATTGGCTACGGTGGCGCTGAGGCGTTGTTCCTCGCGGCCGCGAATGGGAGTGAGCGTCTGGTCGGGCGACAGCTTGCGTTCGTCCAGATAGCTCGCCATCCAGGGCGAGACCCGCAGTTCGAGATTGAGATCGCCGCCTAGCGGCAACTCGAAGCCGTGTTCCGCAATGTAGCGTCGCAGGTTGAAGCTGGTTGGCTTGCTGGCAGGCTCGTCCAGCAGTGTGGCGGATGCCATGCGATGCAGGGCGAAGTTGCGCGGCTCCGGGTAGTCGCGGGCCGTGGCGACCAGATAGTAGCTGCCACCCCGACTGACCAGGCCCAGCGGATTGACCGGGTAGCGCTTGGGGCGTTCCTGCCCTGCGGCCCGATAGCCGATCTCAAGACGCTTTTCCGTCAGCAGGGCTTGATGGACGGCTTCATGCACGCTTGCTGCAATGGATGCAGGCATCAGCGGTTGATTCTCCGGCACGGTGGCCACCTTGTCCGACCAGCGCGCGAGCCCGGTCTGGTTGGTTTCATCCAACACCTTGCGTGCCGATTTGAACAGCGGTTCCAGGGCGACGATAGCGCTACGCGGCAACAGTGAATCCAGATGGCGATACGCCAGTTCCAAAGTCAGTGCAGTCGCCGGATTTAGGGCCGGTAGGTGGGTCAGGTCGGCCTCGCGTGCCCAGCTCCACAGGGCCGGTCGGCCATCACTGGTGGTCAGCGGGAACATGCCTGAAAGCTTGTTGAGGTCTCGCTCGATGCTGCGCTTGTCGATCTCATGGCCGAGGCTCTGCAGTTTGCGGTGCAGGTCGGTCGCCGTGATGCTATTCGGGAGACGAGGTATCTGTCGCAACATTTCCAGATAGCGCAGGGAAGTATCGTTCATGGCGGCATCCTGGATCGAAGCCCCGGTTGGGGATGAATACCATCATGCCATGCGATGCGACATGTAGTGTCGCTTTGACGTGGCGCGGTCACCGGGTTCGGAACGTGTTTCCGGTCGGCGCCCTGCCATGCTCCGGCAGGCATTGTTTGGCCGCGTACAGCATGCTTCCCATGGCTTGCCGGATGTGCTGGAAGATGCGGCTTGTGGCGCCGGGCGAGACGGGATGCACGGCCATGGAATCATCCCAGGTGCCTTCGGCGCGCCATTGGGCCAGCAGCGTCTCCCGCAGGCGAACTTGCACCGGGAGCAAGGGGCGGTAGCCGAGCCGCATGATCGCGATGGCATCGTGCTGGCCGTATTTCTCCAGCGTGCCTTGGGGGTTCTCGCGGAACTCGGCGAAGCTTGCACCGAGTTGGGCGAGATAGGCCTCGCGGAAGACTTGTTCGAGCGGGAAATCGAGGGTCGTCTGCATGACGAAAGAATTCCTGTGGAAGTGGGGCGCGCCGGCATGGCCTCTGGCGCGGGACGGATCAACGGCCCGTCAGGGCTTGCAGCAGGCGAACCATCGCGATGGTGTCCCGACCGCAGTAGCGGCGCAGGGCCGTATCCAGAACGGTGCGCCGCTCGGTGGGCGTTTCCGGGTGGACGGCCTCCAGGTAGGCCAGTTGCGCCTGGCCGCCATCGGCCACATCGTCCAGGTCGTCGTAATCGAGCTCCGGGGCGATGGTGGGCAACACTTTCTTGATCGACCACGAGCCCAGCATGGCGGGGTGGTAGTAGTGCTCACGCGTGATGGGCAGCAGATCCACCATGCGTTCGTTCAAGGCCAGCAAGGCATCCGCCAGATCGGGAAACCAGTCGGCCAGTTCCTTGACCCGACCTGCTTCGAAGCTCCGGTTGTAAACGAGGATGGGGCCGCGTCTGCCGAGCGTGCGAAGCAAGGATTCCGCGAAGTCGCGGGTCGGATCGTCGCCGCTCAGGTCGAGGAAGACGCGTTCCTTAAGGCTGCCATCGCGCTGTTCGATCTGGCACGACCATTGGAAGGGGACTTGCTGATAGGGACGCGTGCCCGCCCAGCGCGGAATGGCGAAGTTGATCGTTTCGAAGTCGAGGTAATGGCGTGGATACCCGAGCTCGTCGAGTTGTTCGGCTGCAGCCGGGTCGAGAAAGGGTTTCCCCGTCACCGAGGCCTTGCGGATGCGCTGATGGATGGGGTTGGTCAGCCGTTCGGCGGGTACCTTGCGGAGATCCACGTAACCCTCGTCGAGTAGCGCGCGGGTGAGCGCGGCTGATCGCTTGAGGATCGTGACCGGATACTTGGGCTCCTGGGGCTCCTGCGCGCGGCAATGCTCGAAGAAGGGGCAGTCGAAAGGCTTGGAGCACTGCTCGCCCGTGGTGATGGATGGCTCGTCGCCACGCAGCACCTTCTGAAGTCTGCGTACCCAACCCGGGACTTGCTCGATGAGGTCGGCGATATCGGCCGTGATGTCCTCGGCCATCAGCAGGCCGTTGTAGTCGTCATCGCCCGCGTAAACGAACGCCGTGTCGATGTACGCCAGATACACGTGGCGAAGCGTGATGCCTGCGTTGCGGATCACCCAGGCTTGGATGGCGCAGTCGACCAGGTGGTAGTCCTTCGCGGAGGTGGAAGATTTCACCTCGATCAGGTCGTAGCCGCCCGGAATGGGCTTCAGGACATCTGCGCGAACCAGAACATCCTTGTGCTGGAAGGCCGCCTCGAACAGCGTCTTGCGTTTGCCTTTGCCTTGCAGCGCATCGGCGGTCTCGGCAAGGGCCTTGGCAGTGTCGTCCACGTGGCCGATTAGCAAGCCGGGTCCGTAAAGCTCTCTGGCCAGATCACCAACGGCGTTGCCGGTATCCAGCACAGCCTGATTCGCGGAAGAGGTCTCCATCGCATCGCGCCGATATGTGCCCAGCCACAGGCGACGTTCGCACTGGAGGCCAGCGACGATGCGCGACTTGGAGAGACGGGCTGCGGTGGGATTTGGCATTGGCGAGCCTGCGAAGCGGCGGATGGACGAGGATCATCCTAGCCACGATAACGACATGTAGTGTCGCTGGGAGAAACACGGCCGAGGGCGCGTCTGGCGACATTGAGTGCCGCTTCGAGATCGTGAAATGGGGCTTTCGATCATGAGGAAGCGTCATGAGCCCTGAGCTGGAGCAAGCCCTGTACGACCGGTACCCCCGCATTTTCGCAAACTGCCATGTTCCACCTCGCGAATGCAGCATGGGCTGGGGATGCATGGTGGGGGATGGCTGGTGTGCCTTGCTGGATGACCTTTGCAGCAAACTCCAGCGAGAAACCGATCAGCGCGGTGCGCCGCAGGTGGTGGCCGTGCAGGTGAAGGAGAAATTTGGCAGCTTGCGCTTTCGTGTGTGGGAGGCCTCGCTCCGTCAACGGGTCTGGATCAGACGTGCAGAAAGGGCATCGCTGCGCACCTGCGAAGTATGCGGACGTCCCGGATTCAGCAGAAATGCTTCGGAGGGTGAGGTAAGGACGCGTTGCGAACAGCATCACTCTCCGTAGCGGTTGTCGGTGTTGATTGGAAAAAGTTTCAGGCACATATCACCCACATGAGACAGGGGAGGCTCTGTCTCGCGTTTGGGCGCATCCGCCCTGAGGCGCCCATCGAGGGGGAGAAGCATGATCCCGCAGAAGGCTGACCCGCTGACCTGCGTGCTCGTTGTTGTCGCCACCTTGCTGTTGGGCTTTGCCCGCTGCAAGAGCGGCATCTCGAAAGCGCCCTGATCCAACCAACCCACGCGACATACGCCGAAGGCCCGGGGGATTCCCGGGCCTTCGGCGTTTATGCCGCCTCATCGAGAGGAAACGAACATGCATCTGGTCGAAACGATGGCCTATGCCGGCGAGACGCCGTGGCATGGCCTGGGCAAGAAGCTCGAAGCGCAACAGCCCATCGAAGTCTGGAAGGCCAACGCGGGCATGGACTGGGCGATTGAGGACGCTGAAGTCCGCTACGTCACCGGCCAGAACGGTCTGGGCGTGATCCAGGCCTTCCCCGAGCAGAAAGTGTTGTACCGCTCCGACACCAAGGCGCCGTTGGCCGTGGTCTCCAAGCGCTTCCAGGTCGTCCAGCCGGGCGAGATTCTGGAGTTCTACCGCGACCTCACCGAAGCGGGTGGCTTCGAGCTGGAAACGGCTGGCGTGCTGCGCGAAGGCCGCAAGTTCTGGGCGCTGGCGCGTACCGGCCAGAGCGTCAGCCTGAAGGGCCGCGACCGGGTGGATGGCTACCTGCTGCTGGCCACGGCCTGCGACGGCACGCTGGCGACCACGGCGCAGTTCACCAGCGTCCGGGTGGTGTGCAACAACACCTTGCAGATCGCACTGGGCAATACCAGCGGGGCTATCAAGGTGCCGCATCGCAGCCAGTTCGATCCGGAAGTGGTGAAGCGCCAGCTCGGCATCACGGTGTCGTCGTGGGATGGGTTCGTGGCGCGCATGAAGGCGCTGGTGGAGCGTCCGCTCGATCCGGACTCGGTGGAAGGACTGCTGCGTCGCGTGCTGACCTACGCAGGCCCGGACGGGAAGGTCTCGGTGGTCAACGAGCAAGCCGTCGCCAATGTCCGCGCTCTGTACGAGGGCGGTGGCCGCGGTGCGCTGATGGCTTCTAGCCGTGGCACGGCGTGGGGGCTGTTGAACGGCGTCACCGAGTTCATCGACCACCACCGCCGCGCACGCAGCGACGATCACCGCCGGGATGCGGCGTGGTTTGGGCAAGGTGCCCAGATCAAGCAGCGGGCGTGGGACGAAGTGATGAAGTTGGTGGCCTGACAGGAGGCATGTCATGGGACTCGACATGTATCTGGAAGCGAAGCTCCACCTGCCGCCCTACAGCGAGGAGCTGGCACCGGTTCGGCAAGCCATCGGCAAGGCCATTGGCTACACGCCACCCACGGAAAAGCCCGACAACGACGCGACCCTGATGGAGATCACGGGCGTGACCGTGCGGGTGGGCTACTGGCGAAAGTTCGATCCCCTGCACCGGTGGTTCGTGAACAACGTGCAGGAAGGCCACGACGACTGCCGGCCCGCCTACATCGCGCCCGATGTGCTGGCCGAGTTGGAAGAACAGCTCGATCAGGTGGACGACGATCCAGAGTCGGCCAGCGAATACTTCGTCAGCGAGGGCGACGAACCGATGACCGAAGGCGACGTCGACTACACCCTGCGCATCGTGGTGCAGGCTAAGAAGTTGCAGGAACGCGGCTGGGACATCTACTACCGCGCCAGTTGGTAACGCCACCTTGAAAAGTAACCACCCATCGCCCGGCTGATGCTTGCGCATCGGTCGGGCTTTTTTATGCCTGGAGGACACCGATGAACAAGCAAAGCGGAGCCGTGAGGCTGGTCGATACGAAGAAGTTGCCCTATGGGCAGTGGCTAGATGTGCGGCGCAATGGCATCGGCAGCTCGGATGCCGCTGCCGCCGTGGGCCTGTGTCCGTACAAGAGCCAGCTCGAACTCTGGATGGAAAAGACCGGTCGCACGCCGCCGGAAGAAGTACGCCCCGGACAGGACGATCCGCGCTACTGGGGCACCTTGCTGGAGCCGATGGTGGCCACGGCCTACCAGGAGCGCACCGGACGCAAGGTGCGCAAGCTCAACGCCGTGCTTCAACACCCGACGTTCCCGTTCATGCTGGCGAACATCGACCGGGAAATCGTCGGCGTGCCGGATGTGCAGGTGCTGGAGTGCAAAACGGCGGGCGAGTTCGGCTCGCGGCTGTGGAAGGACGGGGTTCCTGAGTACGTCCAGCTCCAAGTGCAGCACCAGTTGGCGGTCACGGGCAAAGCCGCCGCCGACGTGGCCGTGCTCCTGTGCGGGCAGCAACTGGAAATCCATCGCATCGAACGGGACGAGGAAGTGATCGCCCGGCTGGTGGTGCTGGAAGCCCGCTTCTGGGAGCACGTGGAAAAGGACATCCAGCCACCGGCGGATGGCAGCGCATCGGCGGCCACGGCCCTGCGTAAGCTCTATCGCGGCAACGACACCAGCCTGGACTTCACGGGCGATGAAGACCTTGGCCGCGCCTTCGATGCCTTGGCGACGCTCAAGGGTGAGCTGGAAGCGATGGAGGATGAAAGCGAATCGCTCAAGCAGGTGATCCAGCAAGCGATGGGCGACGCCAGCACGGCGCGCTTTGCCCACGGCGTCGTGACGTTCAAGCGATCCAAGGACGGCACCACGCTCGACACCAAACGGCTCATCGCCGAGTGCCCGGACGTCGCCGCCATGTACACCGTGACCCGCCCCGGCGCGCGCCGGTTCGTGCTGTCGCGGACTTCCGATAACGATGAGGGGACAGCGACATGCTGAAAGGTCTGGCAATCACCCCGCCCGTGATCGGGCGGATTTCCATTGGCCGGGTGGTGGAACGCAACGGCAAGCGCCTGCCGGAGAAGGACGACCAGTTCACCCTGACCAGCCAGGTACAGGGGCGCGATGGCTGGCTGCTGCATCCGCTGGACGAAAAGCTGCGCAAGGAAGCGGAAGGTCAGAAGCTGCGTTCGATCCCGGTGCGGCTGCTGTTCAACGATCCAAGCCTCAACCTGCGGGCCGACTACTCGCTGTTCGACCGCACCACGGGGCGACCGGTGTGTGTGGGCAATGGCGAGACTTGCCGGCGCTCGGGCAAGGAGGGCGTGGCCACGTTGCCCTGTTCGGGGCCGGATGCCTGCGCGTTCTCGCAAGGAGCCTGCAAGGCCTACGCCCGGCTCAACGTGGTTGTGGGGGAAGGCGATGACGATGCGCTGGGCAGCTTCGTGCTGCGCACCACGTCGTTCAACACCATTCGCACGCTGGCGGCACGGCTGGAGTATTTCAGCGCGGTGTCGGGTGGGCTACTGGCCTGCCTGCCGCTGGAACTGAAGCTGCGCGGCAAGTCCACCACGCAAAGCCACCGTGCACCGATCTACTACGTGGATCTGGTGGTGCGCGATGGGTTGACGCTGGAGCAGGCCATCGCCCAGGCCCGGGATCAGGACGAACAGCGCCGAGCCTGCGGGTTTGACCAGGGAGCACTGGACGAGTCAGCACGTCGGGGCTTCGCCAACGGTGCGTTCGAGGAGCTGGAAGAAGACGTGCCGGCGGTGGTGGAAGAGTTCTACCCCGAGGGTGGCGGCGGGCAGCGCGCGGAAGTCTGCGAATCCACGGGCTCGGGCCTGAAAGGTCGCCTCGAAGCGCGTGTAGAGGCAGCTGGCCACGGTGGATAACCACGGAGGAAACGGCAATGTTCGCAATCGTAGGTGGGGTGGTGGTGTACGGCTTTGCCCTGTACGGGCTGGTGCGCTTCCTTCAAGGTAAGGAAAGCGGTTCTGATGAGTAGTTAAACCAGTGGTGCAAGCGGTGCGTAATGAAGAGAAGGGGCACGCTGAGGCGTGCCCCTTCTCGTTGATAAGTAACTGTTTTTTTTGGCTGATTGCGGCGGTGGTCAACGAGCACGTGGGAGTGGCTGCAAAAACTTTGATTTTTTCCCCGGCGACCAAAATCGGCGAAATGGATGGAATGGATTCACGGCCAGTACGAAGCGGCCGTACTTCGACCAAACAGGAGAAATCCATGCATCAGGCAAGGCACCACAACCCCAGTGCGCGTAATCGACCGAAGCGGTCGGTTGCACGCGCACAGCATATCCACTCACCCCCTTTGTTGGCTACGACGTGGAAGCCCGATGGGCCCACCGTTCGGTTTCATGAACTGCTGAAGGTGGTCCGCGTTGGCCGGAGCACCGCCTACAGCATCTTCAAGAACGACCCGACGTTTCCGAAAGGTACGCCGCTTTTCGATTCACCCCGCTCGCCTCGCATCTGGTGGTACGACCAGGTGATCGCGTGGCTGCGTGATCGCGAGGCGAAGGCAAACACCACCACCAACAACACCATCAAGGAACACGAGTATGTCTGAGAACGAGGAATTCGAGCGCTTCATCGGTGAGCTGCAGGCGATCCAGCCCAGCAGTCGGCGCCGCAACAGCGAAGCCTTCGGTGAAGCGTTCGAAGAGATCGAGCACCGTCTGGCTGCGAAAGTGCCGCAGAAGTCGATCCTGGCGGCTTTCAACAACGCCTATGACTTGAAGGTCAGCCCGGCCGGTTTTCGGCTGCTCCTTGAAGCCGAGCGGGAACGTCGCCGGGTGAGCGGGCAGGTGGTGGTGTGCCGCTCTTGCAACCGCCCGCTTGGAGATGACGGCCAGCAGGCGCCCACAGAAGAAGCCGCTTACGCCGAAGGAGAAGAAGCATGAACGGCAGTAACTATGGGTCGCGACCTTACCCGCTGGATGCCTTCTTGATCTTGCTGCGCAACACGGCGTATGAGTTGCAGCGCAACGTCCAAGCGCCGGATGCGCTGATCGGGATGGGGCTGGTAGCCGGGATGTCGACGTCGTGCCAGGGGCTGTTCGACGTGAAGCTCCCGACCGGACAGCGCCGACCGACGTCGCTGTATCTGTGCGGTGTGGCCGAATCTGGCGAACGCAAGAGCACCGTGGACGCTTTGGTCTTCGCGCCGCTGTATGAGCATGATCGCCGCAAAGCCGTGGCATATCAGGCTGCGCTGGATAGCTATCACGCTGAGCGTGAGGCATGGGAGGCAAAAAGCCAGGGTCTGCGAAATCGTCTCGCCAAGGCGGTCAGCAAAGGTGAGTCGATTGAGGCGATCCAGGCAGAGATGGCGCAGCACGCCAAGCTGAAGCCGAAGAAGCCGCGGCTGCGGCGCTTCATGCGCCAGAACATCACGGCGCGGGCCATCATGGACTCGCTCGATGGCGAAGGCGAATCCATCGCGATCACGACTGATGAAGGTCAGGTGATGTTCAAGAGCGAGGCGATGGCGCAGCTCGGTTTGCTGAACAAGGCATGGGATGGAGCGCCGATGCTGACGCTGGATCGAGCTGACTTCGACAATGTCTTGGTCATGAATCCTCGCGTGACGATCAGCATCATGACTCAGAAGTCAGTGCTCCAGGCCTATCTGGCCAAGCATGGCGAGATCGCGAAAGGGTCGGGTCACTGGGCGCGGTACCTCGTGGGCTGGCCTGAATCGACACAGGGGTTCCGGCAGGTCAGCACCGAAGAACTGGTTTGGGAGTGCCTGCCGGCTTTTCATGCACGGATGCGTGAGTTGTTGGAGCAGTTCGATGCAATCGCTGGATCGGGTGAGATCGAGCGTGAACTGGTTGAGTTCTCGGACGACGCAAAGGCGCGCTGGTTCGATCTGGCAAGGCAGACGGAGTGGATGCTTCGGCCTGGCGACTACCTGCACGACATCAACGACTTCGCGTCGAAGATCATGGAGCTGCTTGGTCGGTTGGCCGCCGTGTTCCACTGCTTCAGCGGCGAGGAAGGCAAGATCACGTTGGATACGCTGGAGCGCGCATTCACGGTGGTGCAGTGGCACCTGGACGAATACAAGCGGCTGTTCTCACCGCAGTTCGTGCTCTCGCAAGAGCAGGTCGATGCACAAGCCGTGCTGAAGTACCTTCGCGAGTGTGTCTGGCGTGGGCCCAACTCCGATACATACATCCCGAAGAACCATGTGCTGCGGTACGGGCCCGTTCGCAATCGTGATCGGCTCAACGCTGCCCTTCGCCTCCTTGAAGGTCAACAGGCCGTGTGGATCGTGGTCGCCCCCAAGGGCAAGCAGCGCTTCGTTCGGCTGAGCGACTGGTATTTCGGCGGCCTGTAGCCGCTGGTTGTGATCCTGAAGCCCCGGTCAGCAATGGCCGGGGCTTTTTGCTTGAGAGCCTGCCCGCTGGCCGATTGGCAAGAAAACCACGCGACTCTTGCGATTTTGTCGCAGAATCGCGTGGGCGGCAGATGGCCAATGGCACCCGCTAGTCACGTTGCGGCGCCCCCGGTGCGCAGCGCGGCGAATTGGGCTTTCTCGTCGTCGGACATGTTCTTGACGCGTGTAGGCCCCAGGTGGCGCTCT
The DNA here is from genome assembly GCF_052978405.1 of Rhodanobacter sp. UC4438_H5. NCBI lineage: Bacteria > Pseudomonadati > Pseudomonadota > Gammaproteobacteria > Lysobacterales > Rhodanobacteraceae > Rhodanobacter > Rhodanobacter sp. UC4438_H5. Next base: position 2,338,703 of record NZ_CM129672.1, on the reverse strand, counting down.
GGGCGGCGTTGCAGGCCTTGCTCGCGCAAACTGCGGTGATCCACCCTGGCAGCGAAGCCGTGCTCGGCAAGCGCCTGGTTCTGAATGTCGGCAATCTTCTTTCGTGTGGCGATGACTTCATCGCGAAGCACCATCGGGCTCTTGCCGCCGCTGTCCTTGCGACATCCACCCGCTTCAGGTTGCTTCGGGTTGTACCTCGAAAACATCCGTTCCGGAGGTCGACTGATCCCGTCCTGTACCCTGTCCGAGTACATCAAGTGCATGTGGGGGTTCGTGATGCCGCCAAGCTTTCCTTCGGGAGCATGGATAGCAAACTGGAAGGGCTTGCTCCCTACCAGTTCGTGAGCAAGCTGTTCCGCAAGCGCACGGTTCTGCTCCAAGCTGAGTTCGTTCGGCAGGGCGATCACGTGTTCGCGATACACCGCTCCATTGGCTCGTTCGTAAGTGTCCGCAGCCTTCCAGAATGTCGCAGGATTCCCGCCTGCCCAGTCGGGGAGGTTCCCATTCTCGGCATGGATCAGATCCTCGCGGCCCTCATACCTGCCAAGACGTTCAATGTAAGCCGCGTGTTCCTTGGCGGCACCCTTCTTGCCGCTCTTGATCCGATGATGAAAGCTAGCCATGTGCGTACTACCCTTTCTCGCTGGTCAATAAAAAAGCCGGCAAGGATCATCCTTGCCGGCCGCTTTGGAGATGAATTTCGCTGTTTTGGCGAAGAGTAAGGGGAAACGGTATGTGCGCGTCCGCAATCCCCCCCCCTATAACAGTAATTCTAGGCCAAGCACTTCACTGCTAATTGACTGTTCTCAAGACACCGATTCCACCTTCATATACTTAGATGTGGTGATGTAAGAATTTACTCAACCTGAGTGATGTCTGCAGCTCTGAATGCTTCCAGTGTGCAATATTGGTAGAAACGCTGAACGGCATGGTCACAAATGGAAACGTCATTGGATAGATAACACTCGGAGTATTTGGTCAGCCGGGCAAGCTGAAGCTCCATCCAAGCTGCGTAGCGACTTTGTTGCCCCGTGATTGCCATGTAGAACTGGTTGAAGCGACTAAACAGCAATTGGTTGATGCCGTGCGGTATGTAGTCGTGCTCGAAAAGTTCCTTGGTATCCCTGGTGTCGTCCATCTGGCGCAGCACCCCAGTACCTTTGTCGGACTGCTTCTGTCCCAACCAATAGGCCGAGTAATTTGTCTTCACCTTCTGCTGGTGGCGGATGGTGCATAGGGCAGCGACACTGTCAGCGACCGAAATGTTTTGCGTGTCCAGTGGAATGATGCCCCATTCGTGATGGACATATGCGCCAAGTACTTTGCTGGCTGCATTAACAATTTTCAGAATGTCTCTTCGCTCACTGGTATAGCCAGTGACATCTTGTACCAGCTTGGCTAATGCCAGTGCGTGGGCGTCGACAAAGTCGGTGAATGTCGCTACGGAAGTTATGGGTGTTGCGTAATGAACCGTCAGCTTCAAGGTGCCGGAGAGCTCGCTGCAAAACTCCTCAATCTCTTCCTTGATCGAGTTTGCTTGGCCCTTGACTTGTGATAGGTCAATTACTTCTTGATATTCACCAACAAAGTTAAGAAATGGAAGGATGCGTAAATACGTGTATATTGCTTCGTGTAGCGGACGATCCGACTTGCGTGATGTCGGTTTGTAATTATTTACTGCCTTCCCGAGATGGGTGAATGCCTTGGCTATCGCCGCGGGCTTTCCGCTATGTCTTGCGTAGACGGGTTCGAGAATTTCGAGATTCTCCGTTGCTATGCATTCAAGCAGCTTCGGATAGGTCAGGAAAGAAGTGTCAATCTTGCGCAGTACAACTGGATCAACTTCTTTGCTCAATGCCGACAGCAGGTGATCGACGATGGCAATGCCCTTCTGATTTCTCGAAGGTGATTCGGTGGTATAGAACTCCAGCGTGGGCTTGCCGCCTCGAAGCGGCGACTTGAGTAGTCTGAAGAGCTGTGTGTCGCTGGTGTCGTTTGTTACGTAAAGAAGCTTGATGGTCTTCAACGTCGACAGAGGGACATCTTGAGCGAGTTTCAACGTGCCTATGCCAGCAACTTCGTCCAAGAATGCGAGCACGCCGCTTAGCGAGTCGAAAGTGACAGCTGTTCCATTTGATTCACTTTTCTTCGCATCGACGCCGGTGGCTGTCTTGAGCTTTTCGTAATTGAGCTCGTCGATCAGGTCTTTAATGGTGCCGGTTTGCGTTCCGCTGGGATCAAGGTTGCTGCCGAAGTCGAAACGGGGCTTGTACACGGTGGATTCCTTGCTTGTCACTTCACGATCTCCATCAGCTTGCTGAAGCTATCTACCACCGCGTACTTGACGTTCTCGGGTGCGTAGCGGCGGTTCATCTCGTCGAAGAACTTGTGGGCGCACTTGATCTTGGTCTTCTCGATCTCACGCAGCTCCATGGTGGACATGGAGCCTTTGGTCTCGGCGACGAAGTAGATGTGCTTGACCTTGCCTTCCTTGAAGCTGATGGCCCAGTCGGGGTTGTAGTCGCCTACGGGGGTTGGAATGAGGAAGCCCCGGGGCAGCTTGGCGTAGACCATCACGTCCGTGCTGGTGTCCAGGTTGCTCACGAACTGGCGCTCCACCTTGGAGTCGGTGACCACGTAGTCGTAGATGTGGTGCTGAAGCTTGCCACCGGCGTTGGTAAAGTCCTGACGGCTCTGACTGGCAGTGAAGATGTCTAGGTCGTAGATTTCTTCCACCGGGTCATAGGCTATGTGTTCGACGATCACGGTGGCTTTCTGCTCGTTGATGAGCCGGATCGCCTCGGCGATGAAGCTTTCAGGGTTGGTCTTGAACTGGGCGAACACCGCCACGTTCATGCCCTTCAGGATGTCAGCGATGGTGCGGCGCGTGAGCTGGGTGCCTTCGGCGAGCTTGCCGATCAGGTCGTAGCGCACCAGCGAGTGGATCGAGGCGCGATGGTTCCCCACTTCGCTCTCGGTGATCCGGAAGCCCTTTCCGGCGACGATGTCTTCGTAGGTTGCCTGCTCTGCCTGCGTGCCTGCCTGGATGACGTACTGGAGCGGGGTGACCCGCAAGCCTTCGTCCTTGTCGTTGAGCTTCGCGACGGCCTTGCGAACCAGCTCGTCGCTGTCGAAGTGCACGCTGTAGGCCGCCTTGCGGTTGATGCGGCTCCACAACGCCTTGAACTCTTGCTTGTCGAAGTTTGCGTTGAGAGGGTTCGTTTTCGGCTTGCGGCCATCAGTGATATCGGGAAGCTGCGCCAGGCTGAAGACGCTGTCGATGAGGGCGACGACCTGGTCGGTGTATGGCTTCAGTTCGGCTGGCAGCTCCGCCAGCGTGCCGTCCTTGCGGGCTTGGTGGTACGCATCAGCAATACCGTCGCTGTCGTCGGTGTAATCGTTCTTGAGCAGATACTTGTAGATCTGCTTGGCCATGGTCGGCGTGACTTCTACGTCGCCTTGCTCGGTCTTGAGCAGCTTGCCGGTGAAGTAGTGTTCATCGGCCTTGCGCGGTCGCTCGGCAAGCGACTTGCTGATGTCGTCCTGCAGCCCAGCCACAAAGTCCTTGTAACTCTCACTGGCCACCACGGTCAGCACGTTGATGTCGTGCACCGTCGCCGGGTTGTCCATGCGGTCGCCTTGCTGGTTCACCGATAGCCGAAGGCCGCGGCCTACTTCTTGTCGGCGGGAGACCGTGTTGTCGCTGTGCTTGAGCGCGCAGATGACGAATACATTGGGGTTGTCCCAGCCCTCGCGCAATGCCGAGTGCGAAAAGATGAAACGCACCGGTTCGTTCAACGACAGCAAGCGCTCCTTGTCCTTCAGGATGAGATCGTAGGCGTCGGTGTCGTCAGACTGTCCGGCGTTCTCGCCACGCTTGGTGACCGTCGGGTCGGTCAGGTGCTTGGTCTTCTTGTCGATGGAAAAGTAGCCACTGTGGGTGTTCTCCGGAGCGATGCCTTTCAGGTACTTCGTCCAAGGCGTTTCTTCAAGGCCGATCACCTCGTTCAAGTAGTCTCGGTACTCCTCCTCGAAGACTCGGGCGTATTCGCCCTTGTCATCGGCGGCCGTGTAGTCGCGGTATTTCGCTACCTCATCGATGAAGAACAGCGAGAGCACCTTCACGCCTTGCGTGAACAGGGCTTGTTCCTTGTCGAAATGCGCCTTGATCGCCTCGCGGATCTGGATGCGGCGCAGCGCCGTTTCGTTCACGTCGCCCGTGGCGTCGCCCACGATGAGCTGTACGCCGTTGGTGAAGGTCAGGGTGTCGCTGTTGGCATTGATGTCCGATACCGTGAAGCCGGTGCGGTACTCGTCCAGTTCGTTGGATAGGGTGAATAGGTTGTCGCTCTTGCCCAGCTTGCGCACTACGCGCTTGATCTTGCCACCCGCCAGCTTCTGCTCGAACTCCACGCGCGCTTCCGGCGGTTTCTTGGGCGAGATGTCGATGGATTGCAAGTAGAGGTAGGCATTCGTGCCTGCTAGGCCCTTCATGGTGATGCCGCGCACGGCAATCTTCTTCACCAGCTTCTGGTTGTAGGCGTCGAGCGCATCCAGGCGGTGGATTTGGTTGTGCCGGGTCTTGTGCGTGGCTGAGTAGCGCAGCACGAACAGCGGTTTGAAGTTCACCAGCGAATCCAGCGTCTTGCCTCCTTCCATCTTCTGGGGCTCGTCCAGAATCAGGATGGGGCGGTTGGCGCTGATGACGTCGATGGGTTTGCGGGACTGGAAGTCGTCCAACGCCTCGTAGATGCGCCGGTTGTCCTTGCCGGTGGCGTTGAAGGCCTGCACGTTGATGACCATCACGTTGATGCCCGCGTCGGAGGCGAAGCTTTCGAGCTGGTGCAGCTGCTTGGAGTCGTAGATGAAGAACCTGGCCTTTTTGCCGTAGGTCTCCAGGAAATGGTCGGCGGTGATCTTCAGCGACTTGGCCACGCCCTCGCGGATGGCGATGGAGGGCACCACCACGATGAACTTGCTCCAGCCGTAGCGCTGGTTCAGCTCGAACATGGTCTTGATGTAGCAGTAGGTCTTCCCTGTGCCGGTTTCCATCTCGATGTCGAGGTTGAGCGGCGACACCTTGGTCTTCACCAGCGACGGAGAGAGTGGCAGGTTCTGCTGGCGCTGCACCTGCTGCACGTTGCCTAGCAGCGTCTGCTCGGTCAGCAGCAGGTCGGCGTTCCTGAAGCCATCGCCACCAGCTAGGGTGCTGCCGATGGTCTGGCCTTTGGCCAGCTTGCCGGGGTCGATGCGGTAGCTGACGGCCCTGGCGCTGGCGGGCGGCTGGCCCTCGAAGCAGTCCACCACGGACTGTACGGCGGCGGTCTGGTAGGGCTGGATCTTGAACTTGAGCTTCATGGTGTTCCTGCTGGCGCTTCTTTCTGCAAGCTCTCTGCAGGGCGGCCTGCAGAAAGGCGCAAGTCATTGATTTATAGTGATGTTGTTTCGGGCGAAGAGGGGCTTCATTCTGCAAGCTTCCAGACCGGCTGCCCGCGGCTTCCGGTGTTGCGGATACGACCCTTGCGCCGCAGGTTGGTCAGCAGGTTGGCGATCTTGTTGTCCTTTTGCTTGTCGTCCAGCGCGTCGCTCAGCTTGCCCATCAGCAGCCCGTTGATATCCGTGCGGCTTGCCGAGCCTTTCAGCGTCAGGTAGTCGGTAATGAGCTTGGCGTAATAGTCGTCATCCTGGGCGCGCGTGCGGAGGTAGTCGGCGACGCTGGCGGTGGCCTTGGCAACCTCGGCGGAAACGAAGTAGTTCGGCTTGCGACCCTCGATCAACCCCGCCTTGCGCAGATGGGTGGCGACGGCGTCCGGAATCGACAGCTTCTTCTGCACGCGATCCAGCGCCAGCACGTCCGCCAACGGCAGGTCGGTGCGCTGGATCAACAGGCGGCTGTAGGCGGGATCGACCACGCCACCGTAGATCGTCATCTTCACAGCTCCGGCCTCGCCAAGGTCGTAGTCGGGCATCGGGAAGTAGCGCCGTGCCTGGCGAACGTACATGTCGTGGATGCCGTAGCCCATGGTGTCGATCATGTTCAGCTCGGCCATCGCCTGCGCGAGGAAGGGGTTGCGGTAGCGCCGGGGGAGCTTGGTGCCGGTGATGTAGTCGTCAGGGCTTCCCTCGTAAAAGCTGCCCTCGTTCTCGAACACCAGCCGGTCGGGTAGCTCCGTCACCACCACGCGGCCGTTGCGCGTGTAGTCCTGGTGGGCGATGCAATTGTGCAGGGATTCCAGCACGATCTTCTGGTCGTACTTGGCCACCTCTACGGGCACCAGTTCGTCCTGCGGCAGGATGCGCAACTGGATGTTGCGGATGCGCTGGTACAGGCGAGTGGTGCTCAGCAGGAAGGGTGGGCCGAAATGCTCGTAGGCGCGCTCCTGGCCCACCAGGCTCCATGTCAGCTGCGCGGGGTGGGGCGAAAGGCGGTGGGCTGACTCGGCCTTGCCCAGCAGGAGCAGGGCGGTGCGGGTAATCCGGCCCTCTCGCGTGACACGCGCCCGATCAAGGAAGGTGGCTAGAGGCCACGCCGCCACGGCTTCTGGCGCAAAGCTGTTGGCATGTTTCTGCGCGAAAGACTCGCGCGCCCGGCTGGTGGCGGTTTCGTCCAGGTCGGCCAACGAGGCGTCGTCAACGAACTGCGCCGTCCAATCCTGCGTAAGGGTCTGGTTGCGGATTTCGTCCAGCTTGTCCAGGCCCAGCGGCACCAGGCTCTCCCCAGCACGCGCGTAGTAGTGGCCCTTCCACGAAATGGCGATGCCGCGTGGTGCGGCGGGAATCTGGAACAACAACACCCGGCCATCGGTGTGTGGCAGCACGTGGATGTCGCGAAAGGTCAGCCGTGGGTCGCTGTTCTGCGTGATCTGCATCTTCAGCTGTTGCAGGTGCTCCGCCTTGGTGCGGTAGTCCGTGCCAACCACGCGGCGGGTCTTGTTGTTCACGCCGAATACCAGCCAGCCGGCGTCGGCCCCACGCAAATTGGCCTCGTTCGCCAGCGCGGAGAAATACTTGCCGATGTCGTCGGTGCTGTAGTCGCTGCCGGCCTGCTTGAACTCCACCACCTCGTTCTCCCAGGTGGCGATCAGGCTTTCCAACAATTGGGTGAGGTCGTGCTTCTCCATGGTGCGACCTTACAGGCACTTCACTTCGGTGCTGGGCGAAAGCAGCTTGAAGATCTGTTCGATGTTGATCTTCACCGTGCTGTCCTTGAAACCGGCATCGCGGAAAACCGCACGTAGAGGTTTGTGAGTGGCCAGCTCCTTGGCGAAGGCATCGTCGATGCCGCCGTCGTGGTCGAAGCAGGCAGCTAGTGCGTTGCCGTCCACGAACAAGACGTCCTTGCCCTGGATGACCTTTTTTTCGACGGGTAGGGCAAGGTCGACACCCCAGTCCAGCATCACCTGGAACAGCAGGTCTTCCGCGCTGCGATCAGGTTTGATGTTGTCGACAGCATTGAACAAGCCTTCCTGGGTGACGGCGTCGGGGGTGTAGAACACGTCGGCCATGTTGGAACTGTCAATCTTGAGGACGCGGAAGCCGACATCTAGACCGGTAGCGTTTCGGTTCTCGGCTACTTTAATTCCGGCCTTGCGCAGTCGCTCCTTGGTGATCTCGGCAATGGTGCTGTACCCAGTTCGACCGGTTGCTTCAGGAATCTGAGCAAGCACGAACCGCCGCTTAGAGCCATGGGCCATGTTCACCTTCATCACCGCATGCCCCGTGCTGCCGGAGCCAGCAAAGAAATCCAGAATGATGTCATTAGGCTTGGTGGCCAGTTCGATCAATTCAGACAAGACATCGGTGTTCTTCGGAAACGGAAACCAGCCTTTACCGACAAGCTCTTCGACCTCAAGGGTGGCGGAACGACCGTCCCTGTAGAACACGGACGAGTAGGGCTCACTATCGATTTCGAACAGGTAGCTCTTTCGGTTGGGGATCGTTGTTTCGTCAGGGCCAAAGTGAATCCGTTGCGGATTCTGAGCAAGCGCCCACTTCGTCTTCTCTTCATCCCACCGCCATCCAGTCGATGGCTTCTTGCATGATTTGCCAGTGCTGGGATGAAAAATGTCATGCCGTGGTCTGGATTCGCGTCCGTCGTCGGGTCCTGCGAAGTCTGCGGCAAAGTAGAGGCCACGATCATCCGACCAGTTGTAGTGCTTGTGGGCCTTTCGTGGATCGCTCTTCGGGAGACCCTTGTACCAAGCCAGCATTTCAGCTCGGATAGCCTCGTGATCGCTCCTATGTTGTTCCCTCAACTCAGCGTACTTGGAGAGGACCTGATCGGCTCCTTCCTTCGGACGACGCCAAGGGCCACTCGCCAGTACGGCGTGCTTGTCGCGGACATAGCACAGAACGTACTCGTGAACGTTGGCGATGAGTTTCGAGTCGCCTTTTTTTGAGCGTTGCCAGACTACTTGGCCGATAAAATTTTCTTCGCCGAAGATCTCGTTGCAGACCTTCCGTAGGTTGTCCACTTCGTTATCGTCAATCGAGATGAAGATGGAGCCATCGGCGCGAAGAAGATTGCGCGCAAGCTTCAGCCTCGAAAAAATCATGCTCAACCAGTCCGAATGGAAGCGCCCATTGGCTTCGGTGTTCGCGACCAGTCGTCCACCCTCGGAATCGGTTTGCCCAGATTGCTGCGTGTAGTTCGAGCTGTCGCTGCTGAAGTCGTCCTTGTAGATAAAGTCATTGCCTGTGTTATACGGCGGGTCGATGTAGATCATCTTCACCTTGCCCAGATACGTCTCCTGCAACAACTTGAGCGCCTCCAGGTTGTCGCCTTCGATGAACAGGTTCCTGGTCGTGTCGAAGGCCACGCTTTCATCTCGCATTGGGCGCAAGGTCTTGGCAATCGATTCGTTGGCCGTCAGCAGCGCCTTGCGCTTGCCCGGCCAGTCGAGTTGGTAGCGCTCCTGCGGCCCTTCCACCAGCGACCCGGACAGCTCCTGCCGCAGTAGGTCAAAGTCCACCGCCAGCTTCACGCTGCCATCCTCGCCCCGTGCCTCGGTCACGCAGCCCGGAAACATCTCGCGTATCCGCGCGAGGTTGTCCTGGCTGAGGTCGGGCGAGTGCATCTTCAACTTTTCCATCTTGTGCTTCCTTGGATTCATTCTTCGTCAGAAGAATCGTGATCTTTCAGTTCGGCGAATTTCGCCGCCATCGTCGGGTTGCCACGGGTCAATTTCTTGATCGTCAGATCTTCGGCCTTGTCGTTTGCAAGCCGCAGATTGTTCGCGGACTTGTGGAGTGCTTCCTTGGTCTTCTCCAGGTCCTTGATGGCTTCGTCGATCCGCTTGACGGCTTCCTCGAAACCATCGGAGGCAAGCCGCCAGTTCCTGCCAAACGCCCCCTTGAAGTCGTCCAGCTGCTTCTCGAATCGAGTGATGTCGAGGTTTTGTGTCCGGACAAGGGCGAGTTCCTGTCGGTAGGCCAGGGACTTCATGGCCGCGTTGCGTAGCAGTGTGATGATGGGGATGAAGAACTGCGGACGGACGACGTACATTTTCGGGTAGCGATGGAAGACGTCGACGATTCCGGTGTTGTAAAGCTCGCTCTCGGGTTCAAGCAAGGAGACTAGGATGGCATATTCGCAGTCCTTCTCCGTGCGATCCTTGTCGAGCTCCTTCAGGAAATCTTCGTTCTTCTTCTTGCTGGCGGTCTCGTCGTTCTCGTTCTTCATCTCGAACATGATGGAGACGATCTCGGTGCCGTCTTCGGCCAGATCGCGGAAGATGAAGTCACCCTTGCTGCCGCTGCGTGCGTCGTTGTCCTTCTCGAAGTAGGCGTGCGGGAAGGCGGTAGCGCGGATGCGGTTGAACTCGGTCTCGCAGTGCTGCTCAAGGCTTTCGCCGATCATCTTGGTCGACAGCTTGGCTTTCATGTCCTTGAGGCGCTCGATGGTCTCCTCGCGATCCTTGAGCTGGGTCTCGTACTTTTCCTTCAGGGACTTTTCGGCCAAGTCCTTTTCAAGCTCGGCGCGCTCAAGGCCGCTCTTCAGAGCGTTTCGCTCATTCTCGACGACGCTGACGGCCTTGGTAACCGCAAGTTGTTGGGTAACCTCACTAGCGTCGAGCTTGGCCTGCAGCGCCTGAATTTCGGTGTCTTTTGCGGCAGCCGTTGTCTGAACGGCGTTTGCCCGCGTCACTTCGGCCAGCCTGGCCGCGGACTCCAGATCACGCTTGGCCTGCGCCAGCTCATTGGCGAGTTGGTTGCGCTCCTTTTCGACCGGGCTCAGAGCCTCGGTCACGGCTAGCTTGCGTGAAGCCTCACCGGCATCCAGCTTAGCCTTCAGTTCCTTGATCTCGGCATCCTTGGCCGAAGCTTCCTTTTGCAGCTCACCGGCGAGCTTAGCCTCGGCAAGCTCGACCGCGTTGCGCTTGTCTTGCTCGGCCAGTTCCAATCGCTCATGCAGCTGCTTGTCGAACTCCTTGTCGCGAACCTGCTTCAGGATGTCCGCGTAGCGTGCTTCATCGATCTTGAATGCCGTGCCACAGTGCGGGCAGATGATCTCATGCATGGCTAGTGACCCCAGCTTTCATCAGAATGCTCTTGAGAATCTCTGGAACAGCTCCTGTCGCCTCGATTGTCGCGACTCGGTATGCGTACTGATTTTTCGCAAGTTCAATGCCGGCAGAGGTTTCAATCGCCGAGCACGACGTAACCCATTCAGCCCAATTGGCTTCAAGGTGGCTCTCAAGATGATCGCTCAATGTAGCTGCGCGATCACCGACGCGCTCTGGCGGGAAGTCAACCTCCTGTTCGCCGAAGTACCTCAACAATCGACGGTTTTCTGTCGAAAATTTTGTACGCTCGCTTTCTATGGCAGGCTGCTTCTTTCCCGCAGCTCTAGCGCGAACTTCAAACTTGCTGTCTCCGTCGAAGAGCGCATAAGTTGGAATCCCAAGGCTGGTAAGAATGGCGTGAGCCAGTGGAATCCCTCCCTTGCCCCCAGCTGAAACGATTGACAGCCCTTGAGATTCGAGGCATCCCACGGAAGTTCGGTCGCCGATTCCGTAAAACACGGCTACTTCCGTATCACCTTCGACCAGAAGCACGCGCGCGGAAAATAGTGCGGCCGAGAGCCGACTCGCGACGATGCCATCAAGTTGACGCTCAATCTGGCCGGCATCCACCGTTCCACTGAGCGCGGTCTTAACTTCCTCAACTGTGGCGAAGTGGACAGACACTACGGGAGCATCGCCAAGCGATCGTGTCAGTCGCCGGACCTGGTCGAAATGTCGAGCCTCAAGGAAATAGGGGCTATGGGTCGCGTAGGTCACTTGAATGCGCTTGCTGGAGTCCTCGGCGAGCGATCTGAGTACCTTCGCAAACGCTTGCGCTTGGATCGGATGCTGAAAAAGTTCCGGTTCCTCAATCGCCAGGCAGATGACGCCCTCCCCGGAAGCAGCACCAGACTGCGCTAAGAGCTGGAGGGCGGAGATCAGAAGCGTGCGTTGAAAGCCATGCCCCTGTCGTTCCACTGCCGTCTCGGTTGCGCCGTCCAGCACAGTGACGTCAAACGTCGTGCGCGGAGCCTTGAGTTCCAGCTCAGCTGGAGAGACCGTGACAGCTCGGCCCGGGGCGTAGGACGTGACGACTTCGTTGAGCTGTGTCGTGATGACGTCAAGTTGCTCCTTGAACTTCTCTTCATAAACACGTTGTTGCTTTGTTCTCGACTCAGCGACTATCTCCGCAATTGCCTCGTCAGCGGCAGAGCGATCGATCGAACGTTCAAGAATTCGGCCAATGATGCTTGCCTTGCCGTCCACCGATTCTTCGCTTGCGCGAAGGTCGGCAGTGACCAAGACGAAGTCGAAGAGGCCGCTCATTTTGCCGCCGCTATTGAACCCGAAGAAATTGGTTTGCAGCGCTTCCGGAGCGTCGATAAGCTGATCTGTGTGAGATGCCTCCCATGTCGTCATCGCTTGTTCAACGGCTGTGCCGCTGTTGGCTGCTGGAAGATTCAGCTCTGGGTGATTGTTCCGAAGCTGTGCGTATAGCTCCTTCTTCGCTGCGGCGCCGCTTGCCGTCTTGATCGCGTTGAAATCCGGAAAACCTTTTGCGTTCGCGGAGAGAACGTCTGTGCCGTCGGGTGATCGACGTCTCCATGCGGTGAACGTAGTTGCTCCTTCCGGCGTGTACTTGCCAAGCGCCTCACGATCCTTTTCCGAGAGGTCAGCAAAGGTGACCTGAACTTCGATGTCTTCGCCAGTAGCACCAAAAGAGCAGTCCTGCTCCGTCAGTGAGCCAGGCTTGCCGTTGAAGAACCAATCGAGCGCGCGAAGCACGGTGGACTTGCCGGCGCCGTTGGGCCCAATGAAGGTCGTGACGGAGTCAAAGGGAATCGTCACGTCTTTCAACGTGCGGAAGTTCCTGATACGGACAGCTTGAATTTTCATGTCAGCTTCAGTTCCATGAGCTTCTGGTGTTGTCTTGCGTCTGAGGGCGGCTTGTTTGACGTCACTGACGACGAGCGATCAACCCGAGTGGGTCGTGCGGTTGGTCAGGTGGGTGGGCAGGTGACCAACGACCACTTTGGCAGCGTCTGCGTCGTACCAGAAGTACAGTCGGAACAGGGAGGCTGGGTCGAAGCCGACGCCGGCCTTCAGGTGCTGATCCAGCCAGATGTCCTTCCCCTCGTACTGACGGCGATAGTCCTGTTTGTAGCGATGATCGTCCAGCGCGGAACCCACCGCAGAAAGCTCCAGCCCCTGCTCGGCCAAGGCCTGTTGACTGGCTTGGTAGGGGGCGGAGTCGTCCTTGTCGCGGGTACGCATGGGGACGTAATAGCGCGCGAGGTACTCCAGCGCCTTGTAGGCCAGCGGAATGTTCTTGAAAGGCGATTCACGGGCGGCCTTGGCGGCGGACGGCAACAGCACCAGCTTGTTGTCGCCGTAGATATCCACCCACTCTTCCAGTTCGTCCCACGTGTCCGGGTGGTAGCTCTCGTTGGCTGCTTCGGACTCTGGTGTTTCCTCTTCGTTCCATTGGGCGTGGAACTGATAACGGCTTCGACGCAACTCCTCGCGAGCGTCGTCGCGTTCACGCCGTGTCGCCCGAAGCTCTTCTTGCAGTTCGGCCGCCTGTGCAGCAAGTTCAGTGGCCTTGGCTCGGTGCTCTGCCAGTGCCGACTCCAGTTCGGTGCGGATAGCCTGAAGCTTGTTAATCTGTTCGTCTTTGGAAGCGGCGGCGTTGTTGGCCTGCTCACGGAGCATGACCAAGCGTTCTTCAGACGAGCGCAGACGCTGCTCGGCGAGATGTTGACGGATGATCTGGAACGAGGGCACGCGATCGTCCAGGTCTTCCGCCTCCAGGCTGATGGCGCAGGCTTCCTCGAAGAGATCGTTGACCAACCACTTGGACAGTTGGCGACTCTTCAGGGGGAAAACCGGATGCTGATAAGGGTCGGCGTCGGTGGCGAAGCCGGGGCGGTACAGTCGAACAGCATGGCCATATACCGAGCGTTCGCGTCCAAGGCGGCGGATGAGTTGTTGGGACACGGCAGCATCAATGCAGACGACGTGGGCCACCCCGGTCAGGCGTTTCGCTAAGCGCTCCGCCGAGGCGTCAATGTCGCCGACAATCACGATCACTGGCTGGACGCGTTCGGGATTCAGGATGAGCTGAAGAAGCTTGGGCGCCTCCGACTCTCCGGACAGATGCGTCGCTGTGCTGAGCAGGGCAGTGCCTGCGTCCATCAGGCCAATGTCTTTGGCGAGGTCGGAGACGACTTGCGGCACGCCACTGGCAACCGGAGGTGGAGCGTCCTCGTCGCTGCGTACCTGGATCAGCCTTAGGCCGAAGGCCGGTTGACTATCGTTGATGAGCGTCGCTTCGACGCGCCAGATCGCGCCTTGTGACATGGAGCGGCGATCATCGAACCGAAGCGACCAAATGCGCTCGCCGTCGCTCTCGATGGTGACCTCACCATCGGGCGACTCGATGTGGTTGTTTCCCGCGAGGTCGGTGGTCCGGAACCCTTTGTTGCCAAGCCAGCGAAGAATGCGTGTTCGCGTCGAGTCGAACGTTTTGTCTGTCTGCTGCCCGGTCCTGCCTAGTCGTGCAGCAAGAGCCAGCACATTGACTGTGCCGGCACGGCGGGAGAGGCGAGGGCGTACCAGCCGTGCTGCGGGCGCGCTTCCGTTTGATGGGGTGCCGGTGTGAGGAGTCTGTTCGGCACCACCCGTGTTCGCTGGTGCAAGGGGTGCCGCTGACTCGGGGGGGGCGTCAGGGTTCTCTGACGTTTCTGCGGGGGCATGAGCGGTTTCGGCATGCGCAGGCGCCGCTGATTCAGGTTCATTGCACTCGGCCAAGGCCTTCGTGATCCAGATCAGCAGATTGAGGCGATCCTCGTCGATGGATGTCTGCTCGTTCTGCGTCGGCGCACGAGCCAACAGCTCAGAACTTGTCGTGAGAGTGTCCCAAACGAAGGTTTTTTCCTTGGCGTTTTCGTCTACCTTGAAGAAGCGCCCAGTATCAAAGTCGATTCCGCCCAAAGGTGGAATACAGACCGCACGGATGTCAGTGTATTCCATCGGAAGCGTGGCACGAGTGGCGATGGTGTCTGCGGCTTCGGATGCCTTGCCTTCGGCTTTTGCCTGGATCATTAGGCCGCGCAGACATTGGTACGCCAAGCGTAGTTCGTCTATCACTTCTTCAGCCGGCGGCGCGGCATGCTCCGTCGAGGGGGCAGTTGCTGATAACCACCAAGCTCCCTCCTGCAGAGGTTGTGGCTGATTTTCAGCGCGGTTGAAGCCCAAGGTCTCGCTGGTTTGGAAACCGTATGCCTTGAATGTTGCGCCGATAATGAGTGCCTCGGCGTGGAAGTGACATGAGATCAGAGCCTTGCGATTCGGGAGGGCCGTGCGCAGCGACTCTGCGAGTGCGATGATGCCAGCGAAGTCGTTGGGGGCGGGCAGGATTGTGATGTCTGGAGGTGTGTCCAAGCTAAGCAAATGCTTCTCCCAACCCTTCTGTAGCACTTGCTGTGGTGGCTGAAAGAGAATGGGCTTGGGGCTCTTGCCGTATTCGATGTGACGATTTGCGCAGATCGTGATGGCGACTTTCTGCGCGGGCTGTCTTGCCTTGGCGTAGAGCGAGAGCCAGCGTCCACCTGCTTGCGAGTACCAACCATTGGAGTCGGCGATCAGGATGCTAAGGGTTGCCTTCTTGCTGAGTTCCGGGGCCAGGCGCGAGATCGCGAAAAACGGGGCGCCATGAATGGTGGCGAACATCAGCCGCGCTTGTTCCTTGAAGCGGCTTGTGAACTGCCCATCGCTGCGCCCTTGGATGGCGTTGGCATACGCATTCGCCGTGGCCGGTGTGTTCATCTTTTCCTCGCTCACGCGTTCCCCTCCAGCAATTTCAGGTTGTGCTTCAGCTCTCGCACCGCGGCGTTGATCTCTACCCTACGATTGAACTGCCTTTCCTTCTCAAGCTTTGAGACGGCCTTGTGCAGCTCATGCCTGAGCGCCTGCACTTGGCTGGCGCGTTCGACCAATGCGGGCAGCAACTCGCTTGCCCTGGCTGGAAGGGCGACCAGTGCCGATAGCATCTGCTGGTACAGATTGCCCAAGCTCAGTGCGGTGGGCATGGCCTTGCGTGGGCTGCTTGTGGGCAGCCATCCAGTGGCGAAGTAGTCGGAACATACCCAACGGGCAGCGTCGGCCTCGCTGGGTCGCTTGTAGGCTGCGATGACCTGGATGCGATCCTCGAAGTTCAGCTCGAAGATGATCGGGAACGCGATAGCGCTGTCCATGCCGCGGAGAACGTCATGATGCAACTCGGGTGCCCGGAGTCGCACGCTGAAGACCTGGATCTCCGGCACGCCGGGCGACGCTGGCAGATTGATCGTCTCGGGCGCCAGCTTGTACTGCCAGACGATCTGTTCGACCTGCTCGGTGAAGAGGCCTTTGAGGCGCGTTCCGACGCTGCCCTGCTCGTAGAGCTTGGCCTTGGGAACTATGCGCCCAAAGGCTGCCTTGACCGGGTAGGCGAAAAGGGCCGTGCGTGCGTGCTGGGTCATGCGGCTTCCAGCACCACGAGGAAGGCAATCAGCTCGAAGTCGTCCAGCCCGGCGATGGTCTGGGTCAGCGCCGTGGTCTTACCGACCGAGAACAAGCTGTCGATGTCGCGCTCTTCCTTGACGGCTATCATCGAGCGGATGGCCTTGCCCAGCAGATCCGAGTAGGCCTGCATGTTGCGGCCGTCTGCCGTCCCGCGGTTGAACTGCTCGCACAGCGGGAGGCAAGGCTCGCCTTTCCCCTTGCAGGCAGTGCGAGCCAGGTCGAGCAAACGCTTCACTTCGGTCTGGTCGTGGACGACGTTACCGTCGCGCCCGATATAGATCAGGTAGTACGGGTGCAGGCGGTTGTGCTGGGGTTGGTTGGCTTCCAGGTTGATTCCCGCATTGCGATTGCGCAGGGTGAAGAGCACGCCGGGCGGCAAGCCAAGCTGGGTGTTGGCAGGTACCACGGCATGCAGGCCGTTCGGGGCGTTCTTCAGATCGCCATGCGCCTTCACGTAGTTCAGCAAATCCATGCGGAAGTCGTTGAGGCCGAGATCAGTGATCGACACGCCGGCCTTGAGGTCTTCCAGTTCGATCACTTCTTCCTGCAGGCGCCGCAGTTGTTCCTTGCGGTAGGCGACGTCGTTGGCTTGGGCCGAGAGCACGTTGTCGTCGCCGGTGGCCGTGACGTCGACGATGGTCATGCGGCTCTCGACGCGTTTCTTGAGGTTGATGTATTCGTCCAGCGAGATGTCGGGCCAGTAGTTCACCAATTGGATGTTGCTGTTCGGCGAGCCGATGCGGTCGATGCGGCCGAAGCGTTGGATGATGCGCACCGGGTTCCAATGGATGTCGTAGTTGACCAGGTAGTCACAGTCCTGCAGGTTCTGGCCTTCGGAAATGCAGTCGGTGCCGATGAGAAGGTCGATTTCTGCCGGCTCCTGCGGCAATACCACGGCTTTTTCCTTCGCCCGTGGCGAGAACAGCGTCAGCAGTTCCTGGAAGTCGTACTTCGTGGCAAGCGTGGACTTGGGCCGCGTGCTGCCGGTCACCTCGGCACTGTGCAGGCCGTGATTGGCCCATAGCTCGGGTGCCAGGTTGGCGTAAAGGTAGTCGGCAGTGTCCGCGAAGGCAGTGAAGATCAACACCTTCTTGTTGCCGGGGTTGATCGGCTGGGTGATCTTGCCTTGTACCAGCGCCTTCAGGTGTTGGAGCTTCACGTCATCCGCTGGCGTGATCTTCTCCATCTCGGCGAAGAGCGTGGCGATCAC
Organism: Rhodanobacter sp. UC4438_H5; assembly: GCF_052978405.1. Classification (NCBI taxonomy): domain Bacteria; kingdom Pseudomonadati; phylum Pseudomonadota; class Gammaproteobacteria; order Lysobacterales; family Rhodanobacteraceae; genus Rhodanobacter; species Rhodanobacter sp. UC4438_H5. The sequence goes on along the minus strand of NZ_CM129672.1, from coordinate 2,321,423 downwards.
GTCGCGATCGCGCTCAAGGTCGAACTGCCAGCGGGGCAGGTCCATGTCGGCCAGGTCGATCTTGATCTTGCCGCCTACGTTGAAGTCGTTGCTGCCAGCATCCAACCAGTCGTCGTCTTCCGCATCCAGGCTGTCGAGTGCCGCCGTGTGATCGGTGACGCTGCCTTTGCCGCCGTTTGTTCCGAAGGCTTCGACTTTGCCGAGCGTGTACTGGTGGTTGCCTTGCAGCATCTTCAAGGTCAGCCGGAAGGCGGCGACCGAGCTTTCCAGGCGTTTGAGCAGATTGACGGTGAGCAGCTTCTTCAGGCTTTGCTCGCGGTCTATTTGGCGCAACGCGCCGCCTCCACCCGCTACCTGGGTGTCGTACATGTCCTCGTACTTCTTGATGCGACTGGGAAGGATGTAACTGAGTGGCGCGTAGATCGCGAGATTGAGCTTGGCAAGCTGTTCGAAAATCTCGTTGAAGCTCATGACGTCCGCCCGCGTGGTCAGCGGGCAGTGGAACGACAGCGGCTTGCGGCGTTCCGGGAAGGGGCCGATATCGCGGGTGTCGTAGAACGTCTGGATGTGCTTGCGCGAGCGCGCGATGGTGACGCTGTCCAAGAGCTCGAAGAAATCGAAGTCCAGCGCGTCGAGGATGGCACGCGGCGTGCGCTGCTCCGGCGGAAGCTGCGACCAGGTGTTGAAAGCCCGCTGCGCGTTGCGGAATACCTCTTCGACTGATTTGCTGGTGCGAAGCTTCTTGTTGAGGTTCTCCGAGTCGCCTTCGTAGGCCAACGCCAGCTGGTTGCGCAGGTCGTTGAAGCGGTTGTTGACGGGCGTGGCCGAGAGCATCAGCACCTTGGTCTTGACGCCCTCGCGGATCACCTTGCGCATCAGTTTTTGGTAGCGGGTCTCGCGTTCCTTCACGGCATCGTTGTTGCGGAAGTTGTGCGATTCGTCGATCACCACCAGGTCGTAGTTGCCCCAGTTGATGCGGTTGAGTGGCGTGCCGAAGGATTCGCCGCTGGTACGGCTGAGGTCGGTGTGACAAAGCACGTCGTAGCTGAAACGATCCTTGGCGAACAGGTTGGTCTTGAGGTTGCGGTTGTAGTTGAGCCAGTTGTCCGCCAGCTTCTTGGGGCAGAGCACAAGCACCGACTTGTTGCGCAGCTCGTAATACTTGATGACGGCCAGCGCCGTGAAGGTTTTTCCCAGGCCCACGCTGTCGGCGAGGATGCAGCCGCTGTAGGTCTCCAGCTTGTTGATGATGCCGGTGGCGGCATCACGTTGGTAGTTGAAGAGCTTGTTCCAGATCAGCGTGTCCTGATAGCCCGTGCGATCGTTGGGCAGCACGTCTTCGTCGAGGTCGTCGAGGAACTCGTTGAAGATGTTGTAGAGCATCAGGAAGTAGACGCTCTCCGGAGCGTTCTCCTGGTACACGGAGGCGATGTGCTGGCAGATTTGCGCCGTGACGTCCTCAAGCTTCTCCGCGTCGTTCCAGATCTGCTCGAACAGATTCAGATACTGCGTGGCGAAGGTGGGTTCGCCGATCTTGTTGACGAAGTTGGAGACGGCGTTGCCTTGCTGGTAGCCGAGATCGACCGCGGTGAAGCCGTGCAATGGCATGTAGGTCGTCGCCGTTGCGGCGTCCTGGACGCCGGCGAACTGCTGCATCGGCGCTTTGCTGCGATTGCTGCGGAACTTCGCCTTGCGGCGTAGCCAGTCGGCGCACTCGCGGGCAATGGCGCGCTGAGTGAGCTTATTGCGCAGTTGTATCTCGAACTCGCTGCCGTAGAGGCTGCGTTCCCGATCCAGCTTGGGAATGTGGAATTCGCGCCGTTCGCGTTTCACCTGGTCGGTGACTTCGTCGGCAACGAAGGTGGGAGCGGTGAAGATGAACTGCAGCTCTTCAATCTGCTCCAGCTCGGCTTTCAATGCTTCGTAGGCGTACATTGAAAAGCAGGAGGCGGCGACCTTGAGCTTGGCGCCTGGCCTGAGTGCTTGCTTGAGGTCGTCGCCGAACAGGCGGCTGATGTTGTCGAGGAGTTCCATCAGCGGCGTCCTTTGCCCGTCGAGTTGTGCTGGTTGCTGTTGGCGTCGATCCAGCTCTCTAGCTCGGAGCGACGGAAGCGCCAGGTGCCGCCGAGCTTGAAGGCCGGGAGATCGCCGTTCTGCGCGAACCGATACACCGTGCGCTTGCCGGCCTTCAAATAGGCGGCCACCTCATCGAGCGTGAGGATTTCTCCGTCGCTTGCGGTCATGGTGCAGCTCTGCCCCCTGTAGGCTTCAGCTTGCCAAGTCTAGCCAGTTCTGGCGCAACTTCATTCGAGGCGCGATCTGACTGCGACAGATCGCCCCGTGGCTCTGGGCATTACGGAGGTCTCTGGCGTTATTTGGCAGCCTGTGGATACGTGCCAAAATGGCTTGCCGGCGTGGTTCGGACGCCCATGCAAGGTACCCAACGAAATTGCGGGTATCCATGCGGGTATCGGGACTAATATTCCGTCTGGCAACCTTTGAAAAACAGATGGATACGTCGTTTATGCTGCTGATGATCGACAACTACGACAGCTTCACCTTCAACCTCGTGCAGTACCTGGGCGAGCTGGGCCAGGAGGTGAGGGTGGTGCGCAACGATGCGCTCACCGTGGCCGGCATCCGCGCGCTGAAGCCCTCGCACATCATGATTTCCCCGGGGCCGGGCACGCCGGACGATGCAGGCGTGTCGCTGGACGTGCTGCGCGAGCTGGCCGGGGAGATCCCGGTGTTCGGGGTATGCCTGGGCCACCAGGCGATCGGCCAGGCGTTCGGCGGCAAGGTGATTCGCGCGAAGAAGATCATGCACGGCAAGACCTCGCCGATGATCCATCGCGGCCAGGGCGTGTTCGCCGGCCTGCCCAATCCGTTCGAGGCCACGCGCTACCACTCGCTGGTGGTGGAGCAGTCCTCGCTGCCGGATTGCCTGGAAGTCACCGCGTGGACGGAAAATCCGGACGGCTCGATCGACGAGATCATGGGCCTGCGCCACAAGACCCTGCCGGTGGAGGGCGTGCAGTTCCATCCCGAATCGATCCTGACCCGGCACGGCCACGACCTGCTGGCCAACTTCCTCGGCCTGCCGCGGCGGAAGCTGGCGGCATGAGCATGGTCGGCATCACGCCGCAGGAAGCGCTGCAGCGCACGATCGAGCACCGCGAGATCTTCCACGACGAGATGATCTCGCTGATGCGCCAGATCATGCGCGGCGAGGTGAGCCCGCTGATGACCGCGGCGATCATCACCGGCCTGCGCGTGAAAAAGGAAACCGTGGGCGAGATCACCGGCGCGGCGCGGGTGATGCGCGAGCTGGCCGCGCCGGTGCCGGTGATCGGCGACGATGCGCACCTGCTCGACATCGTCGGCACCGGCGGCGACGGCGCGTGCAGCTTCAACATTTCCACCGCGTCGATGTTCGTGGCCGCGGCGGCCGGTGCGCGCATCGCCAAGCACGGCGGGCGCAGCGTGTCGTCGAAGTCCGGCAGCGCCGACGTGCTGGAGGCGCTGGGCGCGTCGATCGACCTGGCGCCGGCGCAGGTCGCCGCGTGCCTGGCCGAGACCGGCATCGGCTTCATGTTCGCGCCCAACCACCATCCGGCGATGAAGGTGGTGGCGCCGGTGCGCGGCGAGATGGGCGTGCGCACGCTGTTCAACATCCTCGGCCCGCTGACCAACCCGGCCGGCGCGCCGAACATCCTGATGGGCGTGTTCCACCCGGACCTGGTCGGCATCCAGATCCGCGTGCTGCAGGCGCTGGGCGCGCGCAGGGCGCTGGTGGTGTGGGGCCGCGACGGCATGGACGAGATTTCGCTGGGCGCGGCCACCATGGTCGGCGAACTGCGCGACGGCGTGGTGCGCGAGTACGAGGTGGAGCCGGAGGATTTCGGCCTGGCGATGGCCTCCAGCCGCAACCTGCGGGTGGAGGACGCCGGCGAATCGAAGGCGATGCTGCTGGGTGCGCTGCACGGCGAACCCGGCGTGCCGCACGACATCGTGTGCCTGAACGCCGGCGCGGCCTTGTATGCTGCCGACGTGGTCGAGGACATCGGCGCCGGCATCGAACGCGCCCGTGCGGCGATCGCCAGTGGCGCCGCGCATGCGAAAATGCAGGCCTTCGTGGCCGCCACGCGGCGCCTGGCGGGAGTCCCGTAAACACGGTGCGGTTACACCGCGCGTCGCGGCCGACTACGATGCACCCGTCACCCCACCCGAGCGAGATGCCATGACCGACATCCTCAATCGCATCCTGGCGCGCAAGGCCGAAGAAGTCGCCGAGCGCCGCAGCAAGGTCCCGCTGGCCGAGCTGAGCGCGCGCATCGCCGACCTGCCGGACACGCGCGGCTTCGCCGCTGCCATCGAGGCGAAGATCGAGGCTGGCTTGCCCGCGGTGATCGCCGAGGTGAAGAAGGCCAGCCCCAGCAAGGGCGTGATCCGCGCCGATTTCGATCCCGCCGCGATCGCGCGCAGTTACGAGAAGGCCGGCGCGGCCTGCCTGTCGGTGCTCACCGACGCCGATTTCTTCCAGGGCAGCGAGGCGTTCCTGCAGCAGGCGCGCAAGGCCTGTTCGCTGCCGCTGCTGCGCAAGGATTTCATCATCGACCCCTACCAGGTGCACGAGGCGCGCGCGATCGGCGCCGACTGCATCCTGCTGATCGTCTCCGCGCTGGACGACGACGAGCTGCTGCCGCTGGCGCTGCTCGCCGCCGAGCTCGACCTGGACGTGCTGTGCGAAGTGCACGACGAGGACGAGATGGAGCGCGCGCTGGCGCTGCCGGTGCCGCTGATCGGCGTCAACAACCGCAACCTGCGCAATTTCGAGACCGCGCTGGAAACCTCGCTGGCGCTGCAGGAACTGATCGAATACGACCGCGTGCTGGTTGCCGAATCCGGCATCCACACGCCCGAAGACGTGGCTCGCCTGCGCGCGGGCGGCGTGCAGGCGTTCCTGGTCGGCGAGGCGTTCATGCGCGCCGAGGACCCGGGCCGCGAACTGCGACGGTTGTTCGCCAACGCATGAGCGCCCCCGTCGAACCTGCCACGGCCGCGCCGGGGGATGACGCGGTCGCCGCGCCGTGCGAGAACACGCCGCGCGTGGTGCTGTTCGACTTCGATGGGGTGCTGATCCACGGCGATTCCTTCGCCCTGTTCGTGCGCAGCCGCTATGCCGGCTCGGCATGGCGCAAGGGCGTGGCCTTGCTGGCCTCGCCGTTGTTGCTGCTGACGTGGCCGCTGTCGCGCCGCCTGCCGCTGTACCTGCTGGTGCGGATCGCCTTGCTGGGCCTGCGCGAGCCGCGATACCGGGTGGCCGCCGATGCCTTCGCTGGCGTGCTGGCGCGACGCCCGAAGCAATTCTGCCGCGAAGGACTGAGCCGGCTGCGCCGGCATCAGGCGCAAGGCGATCGGGTAATCGTGGTGACCGGCTGCGAAGAGACGCTGGCGACCGGCATCCTGCGCGAACTGGGGCTGGCCGGCGTGGAAGTGGTCGCCTCGCAGCTGCGCCCCGGCTGGCTGGGCATGCGCCTGCGCCGGCACAACGTGGGCCGGCGCAAGGTGCAGTCGCTGGCCGAGCACGGCGTTGCGGCGTGGCAGGTGGCCTACGGCGATTCGATGCACGACGTGGCGATGCTCAAGCAGGCTGCCGAGGCGGTGCTGGTCAACGGCACGCCGAAACTGTGCAAGAAGGTGGAGAAGGCACTCGGCCGCACGCTGACCCGCGTCGAGTGGTTGTGAAGGCCGGAGTTCGGCGCGCGTAGGGCGGGCACCGCCCGCCGGCTCGTGCTCAATGGGATGAAACATGGCGGGCGGTGCCCGCCCTACGCGTGCAGCAGCTGCACCAGGCTGATCGCCACGATCAAGGTGCCCACCGCGGCCATCACCGCGCGTTCGGGCAGGTGGCGCACGAGCCACGCGGCAAACGGCGCGGCCAGCACGCCGCCGGTGAGCAGGCCGAGCACGATCGGCCAGTGGCCGACGCCGACGTGCCACGCCAGGGTCGCGGAGATCGAGGTGGCCACCACGAACTCCGCGGCGTTCACCGAGCCGATCGTGCTGCGCACGCCACCGCCGCGGGCGATCAGGGTGCTGGTGGCCAGCGGTCCCCAGCCGCCGCCGCCGATCGCGTCGAGCAGGCCGGCGAAGAAACCCAGCACGCCGGTGTGCTGCACCCGGTGCCGGCTCAGCCGCTTGCCGAACGCGCGCAGCAGGACCATCGCGCCGAGGATCAGCAGGTAGGCGTTGATGAACGGGCGGATCGTCTCGCCGGGCACGCTGGCCAGGAAGGTGGCACCGAGCACGCCACCGATCGCGCCGGGTATCGCCAGCTGCCAGAACAGCGGCCAGCGCACGTTGCCGAACCAGGCATGCGAGGCGCCGGAGGCGCAGGTGGTGGCGATCTCGGCGGTGTGCACGGTGGCGCTGGCGACCGCCGGTGGCAGCCCCAGCGCCAGCAGGATCGAGTTGGACACCAGCCCGTAGGCCATGCCCAGCGCGCCGTCCACCACCTGGGCGAGCAGGCCGACGCCGACGAAGAGAAAGAACTGTGCGAAGTCCAAACGCCGTCTCGCAGCCGGGGCGGGAGACCATGCTCGACTGGCGGCCGTAAAAACCCGGTTCAGGCGAACCGGTGGCGGTGCCGGCCGGGCGTGGTCAGCGGGTGCCGCGGATCACGATGGTCTTGCCGGAGACGTCGATCATGCGCTGCTCTTCGAGCTGCTTGAGCACGCGGCCGACCATCTCGCGCGAGCAGCCCACGATGCGGCTCACTTCCTGGCGCGAGATGCGGATCTGCGTGCCGTCCGGGTGGGTCATCGCGTCGGGCTCGTCGCACAGGTCGAGCAGGGTGCGCGAGATGCGGTTGGTGACGTCCATGAACGCCATGCGGCTGACCTGGCGCGAGGTGCGCAGCAGGCGATTGGTGAGTTGGGCACCGATCGCGAACAGGATCTTGGGGCACTCCTCGCGCAGCGGGCCTTCCATCAGCTGGAACAGCCGCTCGTAGCTGACCTCGGCCATCTCGCACGGCGTGCGCGAGCGCACCACCGACTCGCGCTGGGCCTGCTCCACGAACAGGCCCATCTCGCCGATGAACTGGCCGCGGCTGATGTAGGCGAGGATCAATTCGCGGCCCTGCTCGTCCTCGGTGCATACCGCCAGCGAACCCTCGACCACGTAGTACAGCGTGTTGGCCGGATCGCCGGGACGGATGATCGCGGTCTTGCCCGGGTAGCGCCGGCGGTGGCAGAGCGCCAGGAAGCGCTCCATCGAGGCGGGGTCGGGGGCGAAGCCCAGTGGGGCCTGCGAGCGTTCGAAGGCCTGTTGCAACTGGTATTTCAGGTGTGGGGCCACGTCGACTCCTCAGGTCAGGCAAGGTTCTGCGGCGCTTGTCGCCTCCGCGGCAAGCGTGACCGCAATCACGTCAGCTTGCCCCGCATTATGGCAAACATGCCGATTGGCTGCAGGTTCATTTCCTGACGCGTTTGCCGCATACTTCGCGGTCTTTCGACAGCGGCAACGTCGAGAGCATGCCACCAACCAAGGGTCGCAGGCACCAGCCTGTGCTTCACACCAATCGCGGGGACCCTTGTCGCTAACCCGCCTCTACAGCCGGCCGCCATGGCCCATGGAGAGTCGCTCGTGGTCAAACCGCTTCCCCGTCTTCGCCTGCAGGGTTTCAACAACCTGACCAAGGCGCTGAGTTTCAACATCTACGACATCTGCTATGCGGTGTCCGAAGAGCAGCGCCAGCGCTACATCGAATACATCGACGAGCAGTACGACGCCGACCGCCTGACCCAGATCCTCACCGACGTGGCCGAGATCATCGGCGCGAACATCCTCAACATCGCGCGCCAGGACTACGATCCGCAGGGCGCGTCGGTGACCATCCTCATTTCCGAGGAACCGGTGGTGGAGAAGCTCGGCCGTGATTCGATCGCCGGCGCGGTGGTGGCGCACATGGACAAGAGCCACATCACCGTCCACACCTATCCGGAGACGCATCCGCACAACGGCATCGCCACCTTCCGCGCGGACATCGACGTGGCCACCTGCGGCGTGATCTCGCCGCTGAAGGCGCTGAACTACCTGATCGACAGCTTCGAGTCGGACATCGTGGTGTGCGACTACCGCGTGCGCGGCTTCACCCGCGACGTGAAGGGCAAGAAGCACTTCATCGACCACAAGATCAATTCGGTGCAGGACTACCTGGCGCGGCACATCCGGCAGAAGTACGAGATGTTCGACGTCAACGTGTACCAGGAGAACATGTTCCACACCAAGATGCACATCAAGGACTTCGACCTGGACACCTACCTGTTCGAGTCGCACGCGGACGACCTGTCGTTCAAGGAACGCCAGCGGATCGAGTCGCTGCTCCGGCGCGAGATCGAGGAACTGTTCCACGGCCGCAACCTGATGTGAACCAAGAAAACCCGCCGGAAGGCGGGTTTTTCGTATCAGGCCCGTTTGGGAGGTGCGAGCCGAAGATCCCTTCTCCCTTCGGGAGAAGATGGCGCGCAGCGCCGGATGAGGGTGCGGGGCGCCGCGTTGAATACCACAAGGAACGCTGCCGCAGCGCGCTCCGCCCGTACCCTCTCCCCAACCCCTCTCCCACGGGGAGAGGGGCTTCCCTCAGACCTGTTCCAGCCAGCCCCACTTGTCGTGGGTGCGGCCGTCGAACAGGCCGAAGAACAGCTCCTGCAGGCGCAGCGTGACGCGACCGGCCTTGCCGGCGCCGACCTGCTTGCCGTCGACCGAGCGGATCGGGGTGATCTCGGCGGCGGTGCCGCACATCAGCACCTCGTCGGCCAGGTACAGGTACTCGCGCGGGATGTCGCGCTCGACCACCTCGATGCCGTCCTCGCGGGCCAGCGTCTTGAGCGTGTCGCGGGTGATGCCGGCAAGGATCGAGGCGCTGGCCGGCGTGGTGTGCAGCACGCCGTCGAAGACCAGGAACAGGTTCTCGCCGGCGCCTTCGCTGAGCAGGCCGCTGGAGGAGAGCGCGATGCCTTCGCCGAAGCCGAGCCGGCGCGCCTCGCGCGCGATCAGCTGGCCGGAAAGATAATTGCCGCCGGCCTTGGCGCCGGCCGGGATGGTGTTCGGGGCGAAGCGCTGCCAGCTCGACACGCAGGCGTCGATGCCGTTCTGCAGCGCTTCCGGCCCGAGGTACGGGCCCATCGGCCAGGCGGCCACGGCCATGTCGATCGGCGTTTCGGCGGACAGGCCGAAGCCGCCCAGGCCGCGATACGCCACCGGGCGCAGGTAGGACGCGCCGAGCCCGTTCTTGCGGATCACCTCGCGGCAGGCGGCGGCCAGCTCCTCGAACGAGTGCGGCAGCTGCATGTCGTAGATCTTGGCCGACAGGAACAGCCGGTTCAGGTGGTCGGTGAGGCGGAAGATCGCCGCGCCGTCGGGCGTGGCGTAACTGCGGATGCCTTCGAACACCGACGAACCGTAATGCAGCGCGTGCGACATCACGTGGGTAGTGGCTTCGGCCCACGGCTTGATGTGGCCGTTCTGCCAGATCCATTCGGGGTACTGCTGCGCCATGTTCGGTTCTCCATGAAGACTGCACATGATAGCGCGTCGCTGCGGGGGCGGCGTTTACGGCGCGTTGCGCAGCCACAGGCAGCCGGCCTGGCGCACGATGTCGAAACGCCACGTGGAACCCGCGCCGTCGGCGCCGGCGGTGTGCAGCACCAGTTGATCGGGCGCGACGGTTGCCGCTGGAGCAGGGTCGCCGGCGAGGGGCGGCCAGTTGTCCGGCAGCGCCGCGGCGGATGCCGCGGGAGCGGGCAGGTCGACCTGCAGCAGCGGTTGTTCCATCAGCGTGGTCAGCGCGCGGATGTCGGCGATCGCCGCACCGCGGCCGTAACCGTCCCACAGGATCAGCCCGCCCATGCGGACGCTGTCGCGCCGCGCGAACGCATCGATCACGCTCTGGCGCAGCTCCTCGATGTTGGCGGCACACAGCACCGGCGGCGGCCCGCTCGGCGCGGGGGTATCGGTGGGCGTCGCGGGGTTGACCGGCGTGGCGCGCAGCGCGGCGCACGGCTGGTCGGTGAACACCGCGCCGCCGTTGGCGCCGATGCAACGATGGATCGGCGTCTGCGCCGCCGCGGGGGCGGCGCACGCAAGCAAGGCCAGGCTGAGCAGGGCGACCAGGCGCAACATCCGGTCAGCATAGCCGTCCCGCGGCGCCACGAACGACTTCCCGTTGGCGCATCACCATCGCAGGAGCCTGCTGGCGGGCGATGCTCTTGCTTGCAAATCCCCGCCTCAAAGGCATCGCCCGCCAGCGGGCTCCTGCGGGAGGTTGTGCGCGGTGGTGGTTTCAGGCCAGCTGCTGCAACACCGCCTGCGTGGCGCGGGCGCGGTTGAGCGTGTAGAAGTGCAGCCCCGGCGCGCCGCCGTCGAGCAGGCGACGGCACAGTTGCGCCACCACCTCGGCGCCGAGCTCACGCACCGCATCCGCATCGTCGCCGTGGGCCTGCATGCGCTTGGCGATCCAGCGGGGGATTTCCGCGCCGCACATTTCCGAGAAGCGCCTGAGCTGGCTGTAGTTGGAGATCGGCATGATGCCCGGCACGATCGGCACGTTCACGCCAAGTTTGCGCACGTCGTCGACGAAGCGGAAATACGCATCCGGGTTGAAGAAATACTGGGTGATCGCGCCGTTGGCGCCGGCGTCGATCTTGGCCTTGAAGTGCATGAGGTCGCGCAGCGCGTCGTCGGCCTGCGGATGCGTCTCCGGGTAGGCCGCCACCTCGATGTGGAAATGGTCGCCGCAGTGCCGGCGGATGAAGGCCACCAGTTCGGCGGCGTAGCGGAAGTCGCCCGCCGTGGCCATGCCCGAGGGCATGTCGCCGCGCAACGCCACGATGCGCCGATAGCCCGCCGCGCGGTAGCCGTCGAGCAGCGCGGCGATCTCCGCCCGGGTGCCGCCCATGCACGACAGGTGCGGCGCCACGTTGAGCCCGTGCTGCGTATGCAGCCGCGCCACCGTGTCGCCGGTGTAGCTCAGCGTGGAACCGCCGGCGCCGAAGGTGACCGAGGCGTATTCGGGTCGGTGCGCCTTCAGCGCCTGCGCCGCGCGGTCGAGCTGCGCGCGCTGGTCGTCGGTCTTGGGCGGAAAGAATTCGAAGCTGATCGACGGCATCGCAAGGGTTCCGGGGTCACGGTGCCCGGCAGTATATATCTTCGATTCGCGATGGAGCGATATATGCCGTCCGGGTTCAGTTTGCCGGCGGCTCGTTCGGCGCGGCGGCCGGCGGTACCGGCGCCTCGCTGGGGCCGTGGTGGCGCCCGGTGCGGTGGGTGGCGATGCGCCACGCGCTGGACAGGCCCGGCAGCGGATCGTCGAAACGGAACGTGTGGTAATGCGCGCGCGCCCACTGCCGCAGGATCTTCGACCACGGCTCGCGGGCCTGCCGCGACTGGCCGCGCACGGCGTTGATGTCGCGCTGCAGGTTCACGCAACCGGCGCCGACCACGTAATCCGGCGCGGCGGCATCGACCGGCAGGCCCAGCGCGTCCTGCCAGGCCATTTCGCACACGTTGACGCCGCAGCGCGCGGCGAACTCGACATAGGTCCAGGCGCGGGTATTCACCTCGAGGATGCGGAACTGGCCGTCGCGGGCATCGCGCTTGAACTCGGCGCTGAAGATGCCGCGGTAATCCACCTTCGCCAGCAGCGCGGTCAGGTTGGTCGCCGCCGGCTCGACCTGGGTCAGCGGGATGCTCTCGCAGTACGAGCTGTTGCCGAAGTCGGCCGGGTGGATGCGGAAGCGTCGCCGCGCGAACAGGCCGGTGAAACGTCCCTGCGCGTCGCGGAAGCCGTCCACGAAATAATGGTCGGCGGCGGTGCCGGGCACGTACTCCTGCGCCATCAGGCGGAAGCCCAGGCCGTGCAGGCGCTGCCAGGTTTCCAGCAGCTCCTCGCGGCTGTGTACCCACACGCCCTTGATGCCCAGCACGTCGCTGAACTTCTGCGAGTTGACCGGCTTGATGAAGACGCGGTCGAGCCGCTCGAACGGCATCGCCGCGATGTCCGCCGCGCTGTCGATGCGGTAGGTCGGCGGGTGCGGCATGCCGGTTTCGGCCAGCAGCGCGGCGAAGCGCGACTTGTCCTGCAGCAGTTCCTGCGTCTGCCGCGAGCAGGTGCTGGTGCGGAAGCGCTGGCCCAGCTCGCTCTGCGGCAGGTCGGCCAGCCACAGTGCGGCGTCGTCGGCGCCGGCGATCAGCACCGCCTCGTCCAACGGCAAGTCACGCAGGTGGTCCAGTGCCTGCGGACCGGGCACGCCATCCCACGCCGTCGGTCCGGGCGTGGGCCGGAACCAGCGCGAGCGCGTCACCTGGTCGCCCGCGCGGCAGGCCACGTAGGTCGGGATGCCGGCCAGTTTCAGACAACGCAGGATGCCCAACGCTGTGGGGCCGCAGCCCATCACGATCGCCGGCACGTGCCGCCCGTCCCGCTTGCCCATGGATGTTTCCCCTGATCGCCGCATGCGTGCGCTCGACGCCGCGCCTGTGCGGCCATGCTAGCACCCGCGATGGCCACCGGGCCGCCGCGCGTGGGGGTTCAACGGTGCAGGTGGCGCCACCACCTGCGCAGCCGCGAACCGCGCAGCCGGCTCTTGGCTCGCAGCCAGTGCATCGGTGCGGAATCGCCCACGCGCACCTCGACCAGGGTCACGCCGGGCGCCTCGATCGCTGCGGCCAGGGTGGCCTGCGCATCGCCTTGCAGGCGTACGTGCGTGGCACCGACGGCCGCGGCCAGGGCGGCGACGTCGACGCTGTCGAACTCGGTGCCGTACGCATGGCCCGAGCCGGCCAGTTGCTGCATGCGGATCAGGCCGTAGGCACCGTCGACGAACACGATCACGGTCAGCCGCAGCCGTTCGCGCACTGCGGTGAGCAGCTCCAGCCCGGACATCGCCAGGCCGCCGTCGCCGACCAGCGCCACCACCGGCCGCGCCGGATCGGCCAGGCAGGCGCCGATCGCGGCGCCGATGCCGAAGCCCATCGACTGCAGGTTGGTCGGCACGATCAGGCCGCGCGGGCACAGCACCGGGAAGTGGCGGCGCGCCAGCCCCTGGTGCTGGCCGGAGTCGGTGAGCAGGCAGCCGTGCCGTGGCAGCGCCTGGCGCAGCGCGGCGAAGAACGCCTGCGGCTGGCCGCCGTCCACGCCGTGGATGCGCGGCTCGACCCGCCGCCGGTCGCGCTCGTCGTCGGCGCGCCGCCGCCACTGCGCGATCTCGTCGTGGCTGAAGCCGGCATGGCCAGGCTTGGTCTGCAGCCGTTGCAGGAGGGCGGCCAGGAAGGTCGCCGCGTCCGCGCATATCGCGTGGCGCGCGGGATAGTTGGCGCCCAGCACGGCGGCACTGGCGTCGACGTGGATGAGTTTTTCCGGCGGCAGCCGCAGCTCGAAGCCGCGGCTGCCGTTGTGTGAGAACTTGCAGCCGATCGCCAGCACCGCGCCGCTGGCCTCGACCAGCGCGTTCAGCGTGCCGCACTCGTTGCCGGCGAACGCGAAGCCGAGCGACAGCGGGTGATCCTCGGCCACCACGCCGCGCCCCGAGGTGGTGGTGACCACCGCGGCGGACAGCGTTTCGGCCAGCTGCGTGGCCAACCCGGCCGCGGCGGCGCAGCCCTGGCCGAGCAGCAGCATGCAGCGACCGGCCTGGCGCAGCGTGGCCAGCACGGCGTCGAGTGCGGCCTCGTCGAGCGGTGGCGGCGAAGGAGGCGCGACATCTGCCAGCGGCGCCGCTTCGCGCAATGCATCGCTCGCAAACTGCACCAGCACCGGACCGGGTTCGCCGGCGCCGGCCTGTGCGTGTGCCGCGAGCAACGCGGGGGCGATCCCGGTGGCATGGTCGACGTGGTACTGGCCCTTGCTCAGCGGGCCGGCGATCGCCGCCTGGTCCAGCGCCTGCAGCTGGAACTGCTGTCCGGGCGAGCGTGCCGGCTGCATGGTGAGGTGCAGCAGCGCGGCCGAATCCAGCGCCGCCTCCGCCAGCCCGGTCAGTGCCCAGGTGAAGCCCGGGCCGGGAATCGTCAGCAAGGCGGCGATCCGCCCCGAGGCGCGGTAGTAGCCGTTGGCCATCATCGCCGCCGACAACTCGTGGGTGGCCACGACACTGCGCAGCGGCGCGCGGCGCAGCGCCTCGTACAGACCCGTGGTCTGCGTGCCGGGCAGGCCGAACACGCAATCGACGCCGGCGCGCGTCAGCGTGGCGCAGACCAGTTCGGCCCCGGAAACCACGGGCTCGCTCATTCGGCCATGCCGGTGGGGCGGCGCAGGGCACGGTGCACGCCGCGGCGGGCGCGCTGCGGCAGCGTGGTTGCCCAGTCGCCGAGGCGGAAGCGGATGTCGTCGGCACGCGAGACCTCCAGGCACAGCGACAGCTCGCCGCCCATCTGCGACTTGAACGTCGTGACGGGGTTGAGTTCGGCGTCGGTCAGGTCGTTGGCGCGGTAGCCCTCGGCGGCCAGGTGTTCCAGCGCGCGCCAGCGCAGGAACGCCGATGCGCCCAGGCTCAGCAACGCAGCCTCGGCGCCGGCGCAGACGGTGTGGCTGACCGGGTGCGGCCCGGTCAGCACCAGCTGGCTGGCGGCCACGCGGCCGTCGGGCATCCGTGCGTGGTAGAGCCGGCCCAGGTTGCGTTCGCGCAGGGTTTTCACGAAGCGGCGGAACGCCTCGCGCGGCAGGTACAGCGGCGCACCCTTGCGCTCGTGGGTCTGCAGGTGCAGGTGGTGGAAGGCGTCGAAGTCGTCGTCCATGCTCAGTTGCAGGCCCTGCTCGGTGCAGCGCCCGATCAGCCGGCGATGGTTCTTGTCCACCCGCGTCCATGCGCTGGCGAGGTCGCTGATGTCTACCACATAAGTGTAGGTCGGCTGCACGCTCCAGCCGCGCGACTGGAACGTGCGCAGGTCGGTGCAGGTGGAGCGGCTCTTGAAGCGCAGCCGCCCCAGCGGCAGGCGCGCGAGCGCGTGCTCCAGCGCATCCATGGTCTGCAGCCGGCGCGAGGTGGCAGTGGCCGGGCAGCTGCAGGCATGCGGCACCAGCACCAGGCCGTTGTAGTAGAGCAGCCGCCGCGGCGACACGAAGGCGCCGCGGCGGTCGCTGCATTCGAACAGCGCGATGCCGCCCACGATGTGGTCGTCGCGCTCGGCGGCGAGCACGCGGAAGCGGCCGCCGGTGGCGGCGCACAGCGCGTCGAGATACTCGGGCAGCGAATACACGCTGCCATCGGGGGAGGCGGCGACCGCGGCGACCCAGCGCGGATAATCCGCGGGATCGAGTATGCGGGTTGTCGGTAGCGTGGCCATCGTCGCGCGTCCTTTTCGCTGGAGAGAGCGTCAGCGAGGCGCCTGTCGAGGCGCCGTTCCACCGTTGAGGGTTCCCCTGCGAACCTCCCGGCGGCTGTCTGCTCGCCCGCCGGTGCGCCATCCTAGGCCACCGCACGGCTTGCGTGCAAAGCCCTCCGGCAGCCGGCTGCGCCGCCATGCGCGTACGGTGCCAACAAGAGAGCGGCCCGAAGGCCGCTTGAAGGGTGGGGTGCAGGGAGTTGCCGAATCAGCTCTTGCCACCGAAACCCCAGTACCCGTTCCTTTCGGAATTCGGCTATCTGCCGGAGTAAGCCGGACCGCGCAATACCACTCCCGGCAGCGCGTCCGTCATCTTGCCGCCATCGATCACCGGGACCCCGTTGACCAGCACATATTGCATCCCGACCGACAGCTGGTTCGGGTCGGTGAAGGTGGCGACATCGCGGATCGCAGCCGGGTCGAACACGACGATGTCTGCCCACATGCCATGCTTGAGCACGCCGCGATCCGGCAGATGCACACGCTGCGCCGCCAATGCGCTGAACTTGCGGATGGCGTCCGGAAGCGTGAGCAGCTTCTGCTCGCGCACGTACCTGGCGAGAATGCGCGGAAAGGTGCCGTAGGCGCGTGGGTGCGGACGATCCTTGCCGAGCAGGCCATCGGGCGAGGTTCCCTCATAGTCCGTGTCGATCGAAACCCACGGCTGCTTCAGCGCCAGCTCGACATCGGACTCCTGCATGCCGAACACCACCGAACTGGTGGCGGCGTTGTCCTTGATCAGGAAGTCGCAGATCGTGTCGATCGGATCCTCGTGCCACTCCGCTGCAATCTCACTGACCCGCTTGCCGACGTACTTCTGCAACGCCTTGTTGTTGACGCTGCCGATCATGATGCCGTGCGCCTGCTCGATGGCCGCGAGCCACTCATTGTCCCAGGCATCGCTGGGAGTGAGCATGTCCTTGCGGATGCGCGCACGCGTGGCCGGATTCTTCAGGCGTTCGATCAGTTTCAGGTTGCCGCCGTCATGGGCCCAGGGCGGGATGAAGGCCGACAGATCGTTCTGCCACGCGGTATAGGCGTAGGTGTCCGCCGCCACGTCGACGCCGCTGGCACGAGCCGCGTCGATGCGCGCGATCACCCGTGCCATCTTGCCCTTGAGATTGCCGGTGGCCTTGAGATGGAAAATCTCCACCGGAATATCCGCCTCGCGGCCGATCCGGAAGGTTTCGTCCAGCGCAGCCATCTCGGCATCGCCCTCGTTGCGCATGTGGGTCGCGTAAATGCCGCCATGGCGTGCGGCAACCTTCGCCAGGGCGATCAACTCGTCGGTTCCGGCGTAAGGCGCCGGCGTGTACTCCAGCGCCGTGGACAGCCCCAGCGCACCTTGCTTCATCGCTTCCGCGACCAGCGCCTGCATCTTCTTCAACTCGTCCGGCGTGGGTGCGCGATTCTCGTAGCCAATGACCATCTCGCGCACTGAAGTGGCGCCCACGTACGTGCCTACGTTGATACCCATGCCTTGCTTTTGCAGGCGCGCGAAATATTGTTCGAACGTGCGCCAGTCCGGCGTTATCCGATAATGCGCGTACGCCGCCTGGCGTTGCCTGATCATCTCGGCGTCGAGCGGCGCCACCGATTCGCCTTCTCCGGTGATCTCGGTGGTGATGCCCTGGAAGATCTTCGACGGCACATGCGGATCGACCAGCATGGTGATTTCCGATTGACCAAGCATGTCGATGAATCCCGGCGCCACGACCAGGCCGTGGACGTCGATCATCTGCCTGGCATGCGCGTCGGCGAGGTTGCCGATCGCGGCGATGCGACCATCCTTCACGGCGATATCGGCCGCGTACCAGGGCGAACCCGTACCGTCGATGATGTGGCCGTTGCGGATGATGGTGTCGTACTCGACGCCGGCAGCCGCAGATGGCATCGCTGTCGACAGCCCGATGGCCGCGACAATCGACATGCAAGCGGTGCGAATGAAGACGGGCATGAACCACTCCCCTCAAAGGGCCATCTGTCGGCGAGGCGTTGCCCGCCATCGGGCGGGCGACGAAAAGCCCTGGCCGACGCCAGGGCTTTCGTCCGGTGCGGCAATCGACCGCTCGACTAGAAATCCTGCTTGAAGCTGATGCCGAACGTGCGCGGCTGGCTGAAGCCCGTGTACACCTGTCCATTCGGGTATTCCGGCACCACGCCGTGCGCACCGCAAACCGTTACCGCACACTCGGAGAACTTGTACAGCGCGGCGCGCTTGTCGAACGCGTTGTTGATATAGGCACTCACCGACCAGTTGTCCCCCTGGAGACCGGCGGAGAGGTCGACCGAATTGTAGGCAGGCAGTCCGCCATAGAGGCTGCGATCGAGCAGGAGCAGGCTCGTCGTGCGGTCCCCCACATGCGTCAATGCGCCCTGGACGAAGCCACTCTTGCTGCCGACATCAAAGGTATAACGCGCGATGAGGTTGCCCTTGAACCGTGGCGTGATGGGCAGGCGGGTGCCCGTTGGTGCCAGCGGCCCGTCCACCGTGTCGCCCGTTTGTGTATTGATCGAGCCGGCCGGACAGTCGGTGACGGGGCGGTTGTTGTTGTCGGTGAATCCGCAGTAGTTGGCGGTCAACTTGGCGTCATACAACGCGATGCCGGCGCTCAGCTGCAGGTTGTAGGTCGCCTGCCAGTTCAGCTGCGACTCCAGTCCGTCGATGCGGGCCGAATTGGCATTGAGGATTTCGGAAATACCGTTCGGACCCGTGATGTCGAACTGGAAATTATCCCAGGTCTCGCGGAACACGGCCCCGTTGAAGGTCAGCCGATTGTCGAACCACGAGGTCTTCCAGCCGAGTTCGAGGTTGGTCAGGAAATCCGCCTGATAGGGCGGCAGCGACGCGTTGCGATTGATGCCACCCGGGCGATAGCCCTCGGACCGGGTGAAATAGACCATGGCATGGGGTGTGGCATGCCAGGTCAGGTTGACCTTGTTGAGCGACCCGCTTTGCTTCACCCGCTTGTTGAAGTCCAGACAGGGCGCGCCCTCGAATGGCTCGGGCGAGATGCAGCCGGCCTCGCCGTAACTCGAGCCGGGGAAATAGCCCTCGCTGAAACCGAAGAAGCCGTAAAAGCTGCCGCTGTCGCGGTAATAGCGCTCGCCGATCGTGCCCGTGAGGACATCGGGGATGAAGTCCCACGACAGTTCGCCGTACACCGACTGGTCGCGATCGTAGCGGACCTGCCGGCTCAGATAGAGGGTGTCCGGCCAGCCGGTAACCGTCAGCGAATCGGCCAGGCCGCTGATCTTGTACTGGTACTGGATATCGTGTTTCAGCTTCTGCCAGAACGCGCCAGCGACCAGACGCAGGCGATCGTCGCTGGGCGAGACAAGACGCAGTTCGTGGCTGTTGTTGGTGTAGTGATCGCGGAAAAACGGATGCTGCGACGGATCGATCAGGTCTCCGCCGTTATCGTAAAAATAGACACCGGAGCCGTACAGGGTGTCGTACCAGAATGAGTAGTCCGTGTAGTCGGACTCCTGCTCCTGGTTGCGCTTGAGGTGCGCGTAGGCATAGGTCGCATCGAAATTGCCGATCTTGCCTTGCACGGTCAGCGCGCCCTGCCACCAGCGATCGTTGTTGCGTTCGGGAAAGAAGTGCGTGACGGCGAGATCGCCCACGCTCGGATCGCTGGAAGATGAACCGTGGGAGATCGTCTGTTGCCCCATCAGCGTCGGGCTGATCGACCAGTTGTCGTTCAGGTCCACTTTCAGCGCGGCGCGTGCGCCCTGGGTGTCGGCGTCGTTGTAGTGCTTGCGGGCGTGTCCGTGGCATTGCAGCAGCACGCCGGGGGTGCAGTCGTCGGCGTTGCTGATGGTAATGCCGGAAGACGGGTAGGTACGCGTGCCGGCCTTGTTGTCGATGTAGCCCGCATCGTGTTCGCGCCAACCCACGAGGCGAATGGCGGCACTCTTGCTGAGCGGAATGTTGACCATGCCCTCGACGGTGGAGCCGATGCCACCGTGTGCAACCTTGTTGGCGCCGAGCGTGTAGTTTGCCGCGAAAGCGGCGGGGTCGGGCGTGTTGGTGATGATGCGCAACGCACCGGCTTCGGCGCTGGCGCCATACAACGTACCCTGCGGTCCTGCCAGCACCTCGATGCGGGCGATGTCGTACATGTGGATATCGACCGGCCCCTGGATCGTGGTGATCGGCTGGTTGTCGAGGTACATGCCGACGCTCGGCCGCGACCCGGTATAGTCCCCGCCGCTGCCGCTGCTGACACCGCGCATGTAGATGATGGCAAAGCCTTGCGCGCCATTGCCGCCACCGTTGTCCTGAAAGGACACGCTGGGCAGGTACTTCACGTAGTCCTTGAAGTTCTGGACGTGCAGGGCCTCGAGTTGATCCTGTGCCAGCACGTTGATGCTGATCGGCACCTTCTGCAGATCCTCGGTGCGCCTCTGCGCGGTCACCGTGACCGTACCCAGGGTCTTGACCTTTTGCGCTGCCGCCGAGGTCGTCGCGGCCGATGCGGGCTGCTCGGCAACATCCTGGGCGAGCGCTGGTGCGGCCACGGCAAAACCGATCGCCGCCGCGAGCGGCAAGCGCGCCAACATCACCCGCTGCGCCTTGCCACCACACTTGAAATGACCTTTGGACATGATCTGCTACCTCCCCCGTGAGCGTAACGGAGCAACCAAACCTGCCGAGCCTTATCGCAACCTGATGAAATGCCCCGTGGGCCTCGCAGGCGCGTCGCCATGGGAACAGGCCAGCACGGTGGCCATGGCCGGAGTCTTGCGTTTCATGGGTGATCCCCCGGGGTGTGTGGACTTGCCTGCGGGAGATCGGGCGCTTCCGCGAGCAGCGCTTCGACGACCGCGTCGGCACCGGTCGCGATCGGGTCGAAGACGACCAGGCCGGTTTCCGCGTGCGCGCGGGCGAACGCGTCCGCGCGTTGGCTTTCGCTCATGCCGTGCGTGTTGAGCGCGACGGCGATGCAGCGTGCGGCGCGGTTGGTCAGGCGCGCGGCCTGTTCGTTGGCGGCGATGCAGGCGGTGAGCGTCGGCAGCGGATAGTCCGGATAACCGTCGATGTGCGTGCGTCGCGGGTCGTGGCACAGCACGAGTGCGTCCGGCTGCGAGCCGTGCAGCAGGGCGAGGCTGACGCCGGCATAGGCCGGGTGGAACAGCGAGCCCTGGCCTTCGATCACGTCCCAGTGCCCGGGCTCGTTGTCGGGCGACAGCGCTTCGGCCGCACCGGCGGCGAAATCGGCGACGACCGCGTCGATCGCGACGCCGGCGCCGGCGATGAGGATGCCGGTCTGCCCGGTCGCGCGAAAATCGGCGGCCATGCCGCGTCGCGCGAAGGCGCGGTGAATGGCCAGCGCGGCGTACTTCTTGCCCACCGCGCAATCGACGCCGACCATCAGCATCCGGCGGCCGCTGCGCTTGCGGCCGGAGCCGACGTCGAAATGCGTGTCGGCGTGGCGCACGTCGAACAGCCGCACGCCGGCCAGGCGCGCGGCCGCGGCGATCCGCGGATTCTCGCCGAGGCGTGCATGCATGCCGCTGGCAATGTCGAGGCCGGCGTGGATCGCGGCCAGCAGGGTGTCGATCCACGCCTCGTCGAGCGCGCCGCCGAAGGTGGCCACGCCGATCACCAGCGTGCGCACACCGGCGCGGGCGGCGGCGGCCGGCGTCATGTCAGGCAGGCCGAGGTCGACCGTGTCGGCGTCGAGCCGGCATTGCCCGGCGCACAGCTCCGGGCGCCAGTCGAGAATGCCGCTGGCCGTCTTGGCGTCGAGGCGGTGCGGGGTGTTGCCGAGGAAGAGCAGGTACGGGGCGGCGATCTGCATGTCAGCGTGCCTCCTGGCGGCGCAACACCTGGCCCGGACGGGCGCCGGTCGCCTTGCCGTCGGCGAGGACCGCGATGCCGTTGACCCACACGCGCGCGATGCCGACCGACAGCTCGTGCGGCTTCTCGTAGGTGGCGCGGTCGGCCACCGTGCGCGGATCGAACAGGACGAGGTCGGCCGCCGCGCCGACGCGGATCTGGCCGCGGTCGCGCAGGCCCATGTGCTGCGCTGCCAGTCCGGTCATCTTGTGCACGGCCTGCTCGAGCGTCAGCATCTTCTGCTCGCGCACGTACATGCGCAGCACGCGCGGGAACGTGCCGTAGCCGCGCGGGTGCAGGCCGTCGAGGCTGCCGTCGGAACAGATGTTCGCCTGCGGCCAGGCGATGAACTTCGCGATGTCGCGCTCGTCCATGCTGCGGCTGATGACCTGCGCGGTGCTGTGGGCCGCTTCCGATTCGCGGATCAGGGCCATCACCGTATCCGCGTCGTCGGTGCCGCGCAGGCGCGCGATATCGGCCACGCTCTTGCCGACCAGGTCCGGTTCGGGCTTGAACTGCGACAGGCGCAGGCCGTCGGCCGGGGAGAGGTGCTTGAGCACGAATTCGGCGGTCGCGCGGTTGCCGAAGTCGCGCTCGGGCCACAGCACGATCAACTCGCTGTGCCAGCTGTCGTAGGGATAGATGTCGAGCGTCGCGTCGACGCCTTCGGCGCGCGCCTTGTCGAGCAGGCCCAGGAAGCGGTCGGCCTGGCCCCACCAGTCGGTCATCGCCAGCTTGGCGTGGCTGACCTGCACCGGGATCTTCGCCTCGCGGCCGATCGTCAGCAGTTCGTCGAGCGCGTCCCAGACCTTGCGGTCCTCGCTGCGCATGTGGCTGATGTAGCGGCCACCGTAGGGCGCGACGGCGTCGGCGAGCGCGAGCACCTCGGCGCGCGTGGAGTAGAGGCCCGAGTCGTACTCGAGGCCGGTCGACAGGCCGAGCGCGCCGGCCTTCATGTCGGCGGCGAGCAGTTGGCGCATCGCCTGCACCTGCGCTGGTGTCGCCGCATGGCTGGCGTCGGCGCCCATCACCTCCTCGCGCAGCGAGTTGTGGCCCGCGTACGAGGCGATGTTGATCGCCGCCGGCCTGGCGCCATAGCGGCGGAACAGGTCGGCGATCGGCTCCTGCGAGAAGCCGTCCTGGCCGACGACGATCGTGGTGACGCCCTGGCTGGTCACCGGCAGCGCGTCGAGCTGGCTGTCGAGGCCGCGGTCGTGGTGGCTGTGCGTGTCGATGAACCCCGGCGCGAGCACCAGCCCGCGGGCGTCGACCACCTGTTCGCCGCGCTGCGCTGCGAGTTCGCCGATGGCGGCGATGCGGCCGTCGGCGACGCGCACGTCGACGTGCTGCGCCGCGGCGCCGGTGCCGTCGACGACGACGGCATGGCGCACGATGAAGTCGGCCGCCGCTGCACGGCCGGCTGGCAACACGACCAGCGGTGCGACCAGCAGCAGCGAGATCAGTGTTCGGCTCGTCATGGAATCGGTTCTCCTGGAAAACATGCGGTTCAGCCCCACAGCGCCGCGCTGGGCGGCGAGACGAGGCCACGCTGGTAGTGCAGGCCCGGGTCGCGGTCGCGGCCGATGAGGAGCGGGCCGTCGAGATCGACGAAGCGTGCGGCACCGGCGACGAGCGTCGCCGGCGCCATGCCGAGCGACGTCCCCTCCATGCAGCCCACCATCAACCCGAAGCCGAGCTGGCGCGCGCGGGCGGTCATGCGCAGCGCCTCGGTCAGGCCACCGGTCTTGTCCAGCTTCACGTTGACCAGGTCGTAGCGGCCGCGCAGCGCGTCGAGGTCGGCGCCGACGTGCGCCGACTCGTCGGCGCAGACCGGCACGCGGCGTTCGATCCGCGCCAGCGCGTCGTCCTTGCCCACGGGCAGCGGCTGCTCGACCATCGCGACATGCGCGGCCTGCAACGCCGGCATGACGCTATCGAGCAGCAGCGGGTCCCAGGATTCATTCGCGTCGATGACCAGGGTCGCCGCCGGAGCGGCGTCGCGCACGGCCGCGACGCGGGCGACGATGTCGTGCGCATCGAGCTTCAGCTTGATCAGGGCGCCGTCGCCGTCGGTGGCGACGATCGCGCGCGCCTTGTCCGCCTGCTGCGCCGCTTCGCCCACGCTGATGGTCTGTGCGGTGCGCACCTGGCCCGGGGCGGGGACTCCGATCAGCTCCCAGACACGCTGCTTCGCCAGTTTCGCGCGCAGATCCCAGAACGCACAGTCGACCGCGTTGCGCGCGGCGCCGGCCGGCACGCGATCGTGGATGCGGTCCCATGACTCGCCGCGGGCGAGGCGGGCGAGCAGTTCGCGCACGGTCTTCATCACCCCGTCCACGCTCTCGCCGTAGAACGCCGTGGGCGTGCATTCGCCGCGGCCGACGGCACCATCGCACGACAGCGTTGCCACGATGACGTCGGCATGCAGGTAGGTCTCGTGCGCGATGACGAATGGCGCGGCGAGCTCCCAGCGTTCGTGGCGAACCTCGGTCTGCATGCAAATCGGCCTCTGGACGAGTATGCACAATTTATATCATAGTAACTCTCATGAAAGAAAACTTGCAATCGGCGAATGATGACGAACCCGGGCTGGCGCGCACGCTCGGCCCGCTCCAGTTGACGATGATCGGTGTCGGCTGCGTCATCGGCGCCGGCATCTTCGTCATGACCGGCACCGCGGCGGCGACCCATGCCGGCCCGGCGGTGGTGCTGTCGTTCGTGGTGGCGGCGATCGCCTGCGGATTCACCGCGTTCTGCTATGCCGAGCTTGCCGGCACGATGCCGTTGTCCGGTTCGAGCTATTCGTATGCGTTGCTCACGTTTGGCCGCTTCACCGCGTGGTGCGCCGGCTGGCTGCTGCTGCTCGAGTACGGCATTGCCGCGGCGACGGTCGCGGTCGGCTTCGCCGGCTACGCGGTGGCGTTGCTCGACCAGTTCGGTCTACACCTGCCGGCGTCGATCACCACGCCGATGCTCGACTTCCGCACCGACGGCGGCAGCAACCGCCTGCAGTTCGGCGGCGGCATCAACCTTGTCGCCGCCGGCGCGATCCTGGTGGTGACGGCTGTCCTGTTGCGCGGGATGAAGCAGTCGTTCGCGTTCAACACGGCCATCGTGCTGCTCAAGATTGCCGCGCTGGTCGCCTTCGTGCTGGTCGGCATCGCCTTCATCGACCCGGCCAACCTCACGCCGTTCGTGCCGCCGGCGCGGGGCGATTTCGAGTTCGGCTGGCCCGGCGTGCTGCGCGGCGCCTCGGCGATCTTCTTCGCCTACGTCGGCTTCGAGACCGTGTCCACCAGCGCAGCCGAGGCGCGCAACCCCCAGCGCGACCTGCCGATCGGCATCTTCATGACGCTGGCGGTCTGCACGGTGCTGTACATGGCCGTTGCCGCGGTGATGACCGGCATCGTGCCCTATGCCCGGCTCGGCGTCGCCGACCCGATCGCCGTCGCCGTCGACGCGATGCAGCTGCCGATGTTCGGCATCGCAGTCAAGTCCGCCGCGGTGATCGGCCTGCTTTCGGTGCTGCTGACGTCAATCTACGGCCAGACCCGCATTTTCTACGCGATGGCGCGCGATCGCATGCTGCCGCCGGTGTTCGCGCGGATCGACGGCAGGACGCGCACGCCGCAGGTCGGCACCATCTATACCGGCGTGGCCATGGCGTTGCTCGCGGCGTGCCTGCCGATCAGCCTGCTCGGTGACCTGATCAGCCTCGGCACGGCGGTCGCGTTCGCGATCGTTTGTGCGGCGGTCATGCGCCTGCGCGTGGTCGAGCCCGATCGGCCGCGATCGTTCCGGGTGCCGCTGGGCGGCATCCGCGTGCGTGGCTGGTGGATCGGCATCATTCCGGCACTCGGCATCGCCTTCGCCGCGCTGATGGGCCTGCCGCTGCTGATCGACATGGTGCTGCGCGCCACGCGCGGCGACGTGCTGCCGCTGGCGATCGTCGGCGGCTATTTCGCGGCCGGCCTGGTCATCTACGTGGTCTACGTGCGGTCGCGCTGAACGGGAGCGGCGCTCCTGGTTCCGCAGAAGCGCGGGGCCTCGGCCCGACGGTGCGCTGCGTGCTCAAGGCTCGATGTCGCCGCCCTTCTTGCGCTGCCCGCGCGCGGGTTTCCCGACGTGGCCGACGAATTCCTGGTAGAGGTCGGAGACGTGGGCCAGGCGTTGCTCCACGCGTTCGCCGAGCGCGAGAACCACGCCGTTGACCAGCAGCGCCAGCGCCGCGTGGATCGGAACGGTGGTGCCCCAGAAAATCCCGCTTTCCGTCGGCAATGCCAGGATGTGCGGCGTGTATTCGCTGGCCCAGTGGCAATACTTGTCGGTGATCATCACCAGCGGCAGCCCGCGTTGCCGGCAATGACGGGCGAGCAGCTGTGCCTGGCGCGAGTAGCGGCGCGTCTCCACGATCACGACGCAATCCTTGTCGGTGCCGTCAAGCAGCACCTCCGAGAAGCTTCCGGTAGCCAGGTCGGCCACCCGCACCCGCGGGCGCACGTATTGCAGGAAACTGGCGAAGTGGGCCGCAAGCCCGCGCTCGGTCTGGAATCCCACGATGTGCAGGGTCGAGCAGTGCGCCAGGTGCGCGACGATATCCTGCCATTCGCGCGTTTCCGCGCGGCGGTAGACCTCGATGATGCCGGCGATGGTCAGGTCCAGGTCGCGTTGCAGCGCCGGTTCGCCGCTGCCGGTCTGCAGCATCGAGCGCAGGCCTTCGCCGATCGGCCATGGCGCGACGGCCACGTCGAACTTGAAAGCCGACTTCAGCTCGCGGAAGTTCCGGTAGCCGAGGCGACGGCAGAACCGGCCCACCGTCGCGGCGCTGATGGCGAGCTTGGCGGCGAGCGAGTTGGCGGTCTCGAACGGCACCGCCTGCCGGTTGGTGAGCAGGAAGTTCGCGATCACCCGTTCGGACGCGGTCATCCGGTCCATTTCACTGCGAAGCTGGCTGAACAATCGCCGGTCGGCGCTGCTTGGCTTTGGCGACATCGACGCCGTCTCCCGTGGGTTCGACCGTGTTGGATCGGTACGAAAGTATGATCCGGCGCGGCGCTGGCCGCACGGTGCACGCTGCCCAGTGGTGAGCCGGTGATGGCAGAACGGGCGCCTTGCGCGCCCGTTCTGCTGCGACCGACCGATGATCCGCTGGCGGCTCAGTAGCGGTAGTGGTCCGGCTTGTACGGGCCTTCCACCGGCACGCCGAGGTAGCCGGCCTGCTCCTTCGTCAGCGTGGTCAGCTTCACGCCGATCTTCTCCAGGTGCAGGCGGGCGACTTCCTCGTCCAGCTTCTTCGGCAGGATGTAGACCTTCGCCTCGTACTTGTCCTTGTTCGCCCACAGGTCGATCTGCGCCAGGGTCTGGTTGGAGAACGAGTTGGACATCACGAAGCTCGGGTGGCCGGTGGCGCAGCCGAGATTCACCAGGCGGCCTTCGGCCAGCAGGAAGATCGCGCGGCCGTCCGGGAACACGTACTTGTCCACCTGCGGCTTGATGTTGAGCTTCTCGACGCCGGCCATCGCGTTCAGCGCATCGACCTGGATCTCGTTGTCGAAGTGGCCGATGTTGCAGACGATCGCCTGGTCCTTCATCGACTTCAGGTGCTCCAGCGTCAGCACGTCCTTGTTGCCGGTGGTGGTGACATAGATGTCGCCGCGGCCCAGGGTGGATTCGACCGTGTTGACCTCGAAGCCTTCCATCGCCGCCTGCAGCGCGTTGATCGGGTCGATCTCGGTGACGACGACGCGCGAGCCGTAGGCACGCAGCGAATGCGCGCAGCCCTTGCCCACATCGCCGTAGCCGCAGACCACGGCCACCTTGCCGGCCAGCATCACGTCCATCGCGCGCTTCAGGCCGTCGGCCAGCGACTCGCGGCAGCCGTACAGGTTGTCGAACTTGCTCTTGGTGACCGAGTCGTTGACGTTGATCGCCGGCACCAGCAGCGACTTCGCCTCGGCCAGCTGGTACAGCCGGTGCACGCCGGTGGTGGTCTCCTCGGAGACGCCCTTCCAGTCCTTCACCACGGTGTGCCAGTAGCCGGGGCGCTCGGCATGCACGCGCTTGAGCAGGTTCTTGATCACCTGCTCCTCGTGCGAGGAGGCCTTCTCGTCCACCCACTTCGAGCCGTTCTCCAGCTCGTAGCCCTTGTGGATCAGCAGCGTCACGTCACCGCCGTCATCGACCACCAACTGGGGCCCAAGGAAACCGCCCTTGCCGTCGGGGAAGGACAGCGCGTCGAGCGTGCAGTCCCAGTATTCCTCCAGCGTCTCGCCCTTCCAGGCGAACACCGGCGTGCCGCTGGCGGCGATCGCGGCGGCGGCGTGGTCCTGGGTCGAGAAGATGTTGCACGAAGCCCAGCGCACGTCGGCGCCGATGTCCTTCAGCGTCTCGATCAGCACCGCGGTCTGGATCGTCATGTGCAGCGAGCCGGTCACGCGCACGCCCTTGAGCGGCAACGTGGCGGCGTGCTTCTTGCGGATCGACATCAGGCCCGGCATCTCGTGCTCGGCGATGTCCAGCTCCTTGCGGCCGAAATCGGCCAGCGAGATGTCGCGGATCTTGTAGTCCTGATGGTTTTCTTTGAGTGCGGCGTTCATGAGTATCTCCGGTTAGTGCGGGGCTCTTGCGAAGGGTCCGGCCATGGCTGGCCGGTCTTTTCGCGAAGGGACTCGCGTACAGACAACCGGGCGCCGTTGTGGAACGTGCCGCGCCGAGCCTGGCCGATGCGTGGGGCTGCAGATGGATCTGCCTCACGCCAACGGTCGCAGCGCCCCTCGGCGGGCAGTGCAGCTTGCCATTGTAGCGGCAGACATAAGCTTATGCCCGCCGGCGTGGTGCCGCGGCCGCGCCGATTCGGTAGGCTGGGCGCTTGGCCGCAACGTGGAGCACGGCGTGGAGACAGATCGCGAGCCCGAATTCCTGCCGCACGACGGCCCGCTGCGCGAAGACGTGGGCCGGCTGGGTGCGATGGTCGGCCGGATGCTGGCCGAGCAGGGCGGCGAGGCGTTCTTCGAGCGGGTCGAACAGGTGCGCATCGCCGCGATCCGGCGGCGCGCCGAGGGCGCCTCGACCGACGAGCTGGCGCATTCGCTGGCCGGCCTGGAGCCCGACCGTGCCGAGGCGCTGGCGCGGGCGTTCGCCACCTATTTTCACGCGGTCAACACCGCCGAGCGGGTGCACCGCATCCGGCGCCGCCGCGACTACCAGCGCGAAAGCGACCAGGTGCAGCCCGAATCGCTGCTCGATGCGCTGGGCCAGCTGAAGGCGCAGGGCGTGGATGCGGCCGAATTGCTGGGCTGGCTCGATCGCCTGTGGATCGAGCCGGTGTTCACCGCGCATCCTACCGAGGCGGTGCGGCGCTCGCTGCTGGAGAAGGAGCAGGCGATCGTGCGCTCGCTGGTCGACGGCTTCGATCCCGCGCGCACGCCGCAGGAACGCGCCGCGGACGACGAGCGCATCTACATGGCCCTGTCCGCCGGCTGGCAGACCGCCGAGGCCTCGCCGATCCGGCCCACCGTGCAGGACGAGCACCACCATGTCGGCTTCTACCTGGCCAACCCGCTGTACCGGGTGGTGCCGGCGCTGTACGAGGCGCTGGCCGAAGCTCTGCAGGCGGTCTACGGCGTGGCGGTGGAGCTGCCGCGCCTGCTGGGTTTCGCCACCTGGGTCGGCGGCGACATGGACGGCAATCCCAACGTCGGTGCCGACACCATCGCGGCCAGTCTCGCCACGCAGCGCACGCACGTGATCGAGCACTACGTGGCGGATGTGGCCAACCTCGCGCGCCTGCTCAGCCAGACCGACAGCCGGGTGCAGGTGGCGCCGGCGTTGCGGCAGCGGCTGGCCGAGTATCGCGAGCGCTTCCCGCGGGCCGCCGAGCGCATCCGCCCGCGCCACGCCGACATGCCGTATCGCTGCCTGCTCACCTTGATCGGCGCGCGGCTGGAAGCCAGCCTGCACGACGATGACGCCGACGGCTATGCCTCGGCCGCCGACCTGCAGGCCGACCTGCAGCTGATCGTCGACAGCCTGATCGCCCATCGCGGCCTGCACGCCGGCGCCTACGCGGTGCAGCGGCTGGCCCAGCGCGTGCGCACCTTCGGCCTGCACCTGGCGCGGCTCGACGTGCGCCAGGATTCGCGCGTGCACGACGACGCGCTGGCCGCGCTGCTGGCCGACGAGGGCTGGGCCGCGCGGCCGGCCGCCGACCGCACGCGCCAGTTGCGCGACTATGCCAGCGGCGATGCACGCTTCGCGATCAGCCATGCCGAGGTGGTCACCACGCTGTACGACGTGTTCGCCACCCTGGGCGACACCCGCCGGCGTTACGGCAGCGAGGCGGTGGGGCTGTACATCATCAGCATGGCGCGCAGCGCGGCCGACGTGCTGGCGGTGCTGGCACTGGCGCGCTACGGCGGGCTGGTGCAGGACGACAACGTGCCGCTCAACATCGCGCCGCTGTTCGAGACGGTGGACGATCTGAAGAACGCGCCGGCCACCTTGCGGGCACTGCTCGATGACCCGGTCTATCGCCGCCACCTCGCCGCGCGCGGCGACCAGCAATGGGTGATGCTGGGCTACTCGGACAGCGGCAAGGACGGCGGCACGCTGGCCTCGCGCTGGGGTTTGCAACGCGCGCAGGAGGAGCTGCTGGAAGTGGCGCGTGCGGCGGGGATCGGGTTGGCGTTCTTCCACGGCCGCGGCGGCTCGGCCAGCCGCGGCGGCGTGCGCATCGCGCCGGCGCTGATGTCCTCGCCGCGCGGATCGGTGGCCGGCGTGCTGCGGGTGACCGAGCAGGGCGAGGTGATCCACCGCAAGTACGGCATCCGCGCGCTGGCGCTGCGCAACCTGGAACAGACCGTCAGCGCCGTGCTGCGCGCCTCGCTTCGCCCGCGCGCCGACGATCCGCGCGAAGAGCGATGGCGCGCGCGGATGAACGTGTTGTCGGCAGCCAGCCGCGAGACTTACCGCGCCTTCGTCGAACACGCGCACTTCGTCGAGTACTTCCGCAGCGCCACGCCGATCGACGTGATCGAGCGCATGACCCTCGGCTCGCGCCCGGCCAGTCGCCGCAGCATGCGCGGCGTGCAGGACCTGCGCGCGATCCCGTGGGTGTTCGCGTGGACCCAGTGCCGCTCGATCCTGCCCGGCTGGTACGGCCTCGGCAGTGCGCTGGGCCACGGCGTGCGCGAGTTCGGCGAGGAGGCGATGGCCGAGATGGCCAGCGACTGGCCGTTCTTCAGCAACATGCTGGACGACGTGGAAATGGTGCTGGCCAAGTGCGACCTCGACATCGCCGAGGCGTTCTCGCGCCTGTCCGGGCCGCTGCACGAGGAAATGTTCGGCCTGGTCCGCGGCGAGTTCGAGCGCACCCGCCGCGTGCTGCTGCAGTTGAACGGGCACCGCACCCTGCTGCAGGACGCCCCGCGGCTGGCCGCCTCGATCCGTCTGCGCAACCCGTACGTGGATCCGATGAGCCTGCTGCAGGTCGACCTGCTGCGGCGCTGGCGCGAGAGCGACCGCGAGGACGACGCGCTGCTGCAGGCCCTGGTCGCCTGCGTCAACGGCGTGGCGCAGGGGCTGCAGAACACCGGCTGACTCGCCCGTTGCCTCACCTGTAGGGCGGGCACTGCCCGCCGCTCCTGCTACGCGTCGTCCGGGAGAAAAACGGCGGGCAGTGCCCGCCGTACCGCGCCGAACAGGCCCTGCACGTACGACTTCGGACAGGGGTGTCCGCTGGCGAACGACGAGAGTGCCTGGCGGGCGACGAAATCGCTTGTCCGGAGGGCCTTCGCGCCCTGGCACGGGGCTTGCTCCAGCAGGCGCATGGACATGGCCAACCCCACCCTGAAACTGCGCAAGCGCCGCCGGCTCCGCCTGCTCGCGGCCGCAGCCGTCGTGCTCGTCGCGATGCTGGTGACGGTGCTGCTGCGCCTGGGACCGGCGTTGCCGCGGGCCGATCGTGCCAGCCTGTGGATCGACACCGTGCAGCGCGGCGACATGCTGCAGGAGATCCGCGCCACCGGCACCCTGGTGCCGCGCACTTCGCGCTGGCTGGCGGCGGCCACCGCCGCCCAGGTGGACCGGATCCTGGCGTGGCCGGGCACGGTGGTGCAGCCGGACACCGTGCTGATGACGCTGTCCAACCCCGAAGTGCAGGACAGCCTGCGCAACGCCCAGGCCCAGGTGGCGGCGGCACGTGCCGACGTGGCCGCCCGGCGCGCCGAGCTGCAATCGCAGTTGCTCGACCACCGCGCCACCCAGGCGCAGGCACAGGCCGACTACGCCTCGGCCAAGGTCAAGGCCGACGCTGATGCCAAGGCCGTGGCCCGGCACCTGATTCCCGAGGTGCGCTACGAACAGGAGCAGATCGCCCTGGCCCAGCTGAAGAACCGCATGCAGGTCGAACAGCAGCGCGTGCACGCCTTCGGCGCCAGCATGCAGGCGCAGCTGGACGCGGTGCAGGCGAAACTGCTGCAGCAGCAGAGCAACCTGCAACTGCGCCAGCGCCAGGCCGATGCGCTCCAGGTGCGCGCCGGCATCGCCGGCGTGCTGCAGGAAGTGGCTGTGCAGGAAGGCGCCCAGGTCGCCACCGGTGCCAACCTGGCACGGGTGGCGCGCACCGACGTGCTGATCGCACGATTGCAGGTGCCCGAGGTGCAGGCCAAGGATGTATTGATGGGCATGGCGGTGAACGTGGATACCCACGACGGCGTGATCGCCGGCAAGGTCGAACGCATCGATCCGGCCGTGCGCGACGGCAGCGTGCGGGTGGATGTCACGCTCGCCGGCGCGCTGCCGCCGGGTGCGCGGCCCGATCTTTCCGTCGACGGCCGCATCCGCATCGCCGAACTGCACGACGTGCTGTCGGTAGGGCGTCCCGCGCTGGCTGCCGCCGGCAGCGACCTCAGCCTGTTTCGGCTGGAACCCGACGGCGACACGGCCACCCGCGTACCGGTACGCATCGGCAGCGCCTCGGTCGATCGCGTGCAGGTGTTGCGTGGATTGAAAACCGGCGACAAGGTCATCCTGTCCGATACCAGCCAGTGGGACAAATATGACCGCCTGCGCCTGCGCTAACTGGGGTTGGAAGTGAGTGAAGAGGAGTGTGGCGTGAGAGAAAAGCCCGCACCCTCATGCTCCTCACTCACTTCTCTCCACTCACTCCTCACTCCTCATGTCTCTCGGTATCGTCATGAACCAGTCAACTAGCGTCATCACCCTCGACAGCATCCGCAAGGTATTCCAGACCGACGAGGTGGAAACCCATGCACTCGCTGACGTGCATCTGTCCATCGCGCGCGGCGAGTACGTCTCCATCTCCGGGCCGTCCGGCTGCGGCAAGACCACCCTGCTGTCGATCCTCGGCCTGCTCGACACCGCCAGCGCCGGCCGCTACGTGCTGAACGGGCATGACGTCGCGGCACTGAACGCGGCCGAGCGCGCGCGCATCCGCAACGCCGAGATCGGCTTCATCTTCCAGGCGTTCAACCTGATCGGCGACCTGAGCGTGCAGGAGAACGTCGAACTGCCGCTGACCTACCGCAACGGCATCGGCGCCGCCGAACGGCGCGAGCGCGTGCAGGAAGCACTCGAGCGCGTCGGCATGGCGCATCGCATGCGGCATTACCCGGCGCAGTTGTCCGGCGGCCAGCAACAGCGCGTGGCGGTGGCCCGCGCGCTGGTCGGCCGGCCGGCGATCCTGCTCGCCGACGAGCCCACCGGCAACCTCGACTCGCGCAATGGCGAGGCGGTGATGGCCCTGCTCGACGAACTGCACAAGGGCGGCGCTACCCTCTGCATGGTCACCCACGACGCGCGCTACGCGGAACTCGCCCAGCGCAAGATCCGCCTGTTCGACGGCCGCGTGGTCGACGAGGAAACCTACGAGCGCCTGCGCCACGAGGACGAGCAGCGGTTGGACGCGCTGATCGGCCAGCGCGTGGAAGTCGGCGCGTGAACGTCTGGCTTGCCGAGATCTGGCGCGCGTGGCGCGCCAGCCTGCGCCGGCCCGGCTTCCTGTTGCTGGCTGCCGGCGTGCTGGCGCTCGGCGTCGGCGCCAGCGTGGCGGTAACCACGCTGATTCAGAACAGCTTGTGGCGACCCCTGCCGGTACCGCAGCCGTCGCGACTGGTGGTGCTGGGCCAGATCCGCGACACCAGTCAGGTGGGCGGCATCTCGCCGCACGAATACCAGTACCTGGACAAGCTCGACGGCGTGGCCTCGCTGGGGTTGTGGTGGCCGGGTTCGATGGTGAATGTCGCCGGCGTGAGTGTGCCGGCGCAGGTTCCGCTGATCCGCATGGACAAGGGATTGCTGCCCACGCTGGATCTGCAGCCGGTGCTGGGGCGCAACTTCGATGCGCAGGAGGATCATCCGCACGGCCCGCCCGTGGTGATGCTCGGCTACGGCTTCTGGCTGCGCAGTTACGGCGGCGA
The DNA here is from genome assembly GCF_052978405.1 of Rhodanobacter sp. UC4438_H5. Lineage (NCBI taxonomy): Bacteria > Pseudomonadati > Pseudomonadota > Gammaproteobacteria > Lysobacterales > Rhodanobacteraceae > Rhodanobacter > Rhodanobacter sp. UC4438_H5. Next base: position 2,287,754 of record NZ_CM129672.1, on the reverse strand, counting down.
CCGCAGCGTGATCGGCCGCAGCCTGCAGGTGGAAGGCGTGCCGCACACCATCGTGGGTGTGCTGCCGGCGGCCTTCAACACCGTGCTTGGGTCGGGCGACGTGGTGCTGCCGACGGCGGTGCCGGTGGGCAGCCGCGATTACAGCCACAACGGCACTCTGGCGCTTGCACGGCTGGCACCCGGTGCCGACATCGCCGCCGTGTCGGCGCAGGCCGATGCGCGCGAGCGCACCATGTACCGCGACATGGGCATGGGCGGCAACTGGAAGAAGCCGCGCTTCGGCGCCCTGCATCTGGCGTCCGTCATGCGGCAGGACGCGCGGCCGATGCTGCTGCTGTTCATGACCAGCGCGGTGCTGGTGCTGCTGATTGCGCTGGTGAACCTCGCCAACCTGATGCTGCTGCGTGCGTTGTCGCGCAACCACGACGCCGCGGTGCGCGGCGCGCTGGGCGCACCGCTGTTGCGGCTGATACTGCCGGCCTTGGGCGAGGGCCTGCTGGTCGGTGGCGCTGGCGCGCTGGCGGGCATGGCGCTGGGGACGACTGGCCTGGCCTTGCTGCAAGGCTTCATTCCCGCCGAGTGGTTGTGGGGCGGTCGCCTGCATGTCCGTGCTTCGGCGTGGCTGCTGGCGTTCGCCGTGGGCATGCTCGGCGCGCTGCTGGCGGCGGGGCTCGCGTTGTGGCGCAGCCGCAGCGCGACGACGGTGGACGAATTGCGCGAGGGCGGCCGTAGCGGCATCGGTCTGCGCGGCGGGCGGCTGGGCCGCGTACTGGTAGTGGCGCAGGTGGCGTTGGCGACGGTGCTGCTGTGCGCGGCTGGCGTGTTCATGCATGGGCTTTATGACGCCTCGCGGATGCATCTTGGCTTTGCCGACAGCAATGTGCTCACCTTCGACCTGGCGCCGGTGCGGGCCGATTACCCGGATGTCGCCTCGGTGTGGGGCCTGTCGCGGCGGCTGGTGCAGCGGCTGCGCGTGATCCCGGGCGTCGCCGACGCCGTGGTGACCACGAACCTGCCTGCCAGCAACGGCATGATGGGTCAGCTGCAAACCACCCTGCACACCCCGGATGGGCGGGAGTTCGCGTCCCAGTACCACGGTATCGGGGACGACTTTTTCCGCTTGTTCTCCATCCCGTTACTCAAGGGGAGGGACTTCTCGCGTGACGACACGACAGGAGGCGAGCAGGTGGCCATCGTCAGCCAGGATCTGGCTGACAGGTTCTACGGCGGTCATGCGGTGGGCAAGCGGATCGAGATGACAGGCGTTGACGGCAAGCTTGTTTCGCTGCACATCGTCGGCGTAGTGGGCGCCACCTATCAGAAGGGGCCGTTGCAGCCCATGCAACCGGTGCTGTACGTGCCATTGGCGCAGGTACCCGATCCGGTGATGGCATTGGTCCGTCACCTGGAGCCGCTGCGCTTCGCGTTGCGCGGCCACGGCAACCCGATGGACTGGCAGGACGGCGTGCGCGCGGCGCTGGCCGAGATCGCGCCCGAGCAGCCGATCGCCAACTTGCGCACGATGCGGAACGTCGTGCAGCAGACCACCGCGAGCGCACGGCTCAGCCTGTGGCTGATCGGCTTGTTCGCCACGCTCGCGCTGCTGCTCGCCGCGGCGGGGCTGTACGCCGTGGTGGCGGTGGCGGTGGCCACGCGCGAACGAGAGTTCGGCGTGCGCATGGCGCTGGGTGCCAGACCTTCGCGACTGCTGGAGCTGGTGCTGCGCGGCGGCTTGCTGCAGATTGCGGCGGGGCTGGCGCTGGGCATGGCCGGGGCGTGGCTGGCGGCACGTGCGGCATCGCAGGTGCTGATGGGATTGATTGGCCGCGCCGGTGCGCTGGACCCGCTGGTGATGGCCGGTGTGAGCGTGGTGCTTGCGTTCGCCGGCTTGCTGGCCTGCCTGTTGCCGGCGCTGCGAGCGGCACGCGTGGCGCCGATGCGTGCCTTGAGGGGAGAGTGACGATGATCGTGCGCGAACTTCGCGAGGCCTGGCGACGGCTGGCGCGGCGGCCCGGCTATGCGCTGCTCTCGGTGGCGGTGCTGGGCGTGGGGCTGGGGGTGACGCTGTTCCTGTTCAGCCTGGTCAACACGCTGATCCTCGAACCGTTGCCGGTACCGCATCCCGAACGCCTCATGGCGCTGGGCGAACCGTCGCACAGCGGCAACGGCATCGGCAGCCTCGACAGCGACCAGTACCTGGCCCTGCGCGACGGCCTGCGCAGCGCCGACGAGGTGGGTGCCTACGTCCCCATTGGCGCGGGCGTGGAGGAAAACGGCGGCGCGACGTACTACCCGGGCAGTCGCGTGACCGCCTCGATGATGCCGCTGCTGGGCGTCACGCCGCTGCTGGGGCGCGGCCTGCTGCCGTCGGACGAGGCGCCCGGCGCCGCGGACGTGGTGTTGCTGGGCGAGAACCTGTGGCGGCGTGGTTTCAAGGCCGATCCGCACATCGCCGGCCGCGAGGTGCGGATCAATGGCGAGTGGGCCACCGTGGTGGGCGTGCTGCCGGCAAGGGCGGCGCGCATGCCGGTCAGCGGCAGCGAGGTCTGGCTGCCGCTGAAGCTGCCGCCCGGGCAGCACCGCGATGTGTGGGGCGTGGTTCGCCTGGCGGCCAACCACCAACTGGCGCAGGCGCGCGCGGAGCTGGACACGTGGGCGGCGCGCCTGCAGGCCGCGCTGCCAGCGGGGAAGCACACCCGTGGCGTCACGCTCAAACCGTGGAAGTTCAGCTTTGTGCCGGAGGACATGCGCCAGTGGGTATGGCTGATGTTCGGCGCCGCCGCGCTGGTGCTGCTGCTGGCCTGCGTCAACGTGGCCAACCTCCAGCTGGTGCAGACCCTGCAGCGGCGTCACGAGCTGGCGCTGCGCGGCGCCCTGGGCGGCAGTCGGATGCGACTGGTATCCGCGGCGCTGACGGAGAGCCTGCTGCTGAGCCTGGCCGCGCTGGCGGTGACGCTGCCGATCGTGCACTGGGGAAACCGCTGGATCGTCTCGGTGTACTTCAACGATGCGTCGGGCGCCGCGCCCTTCCATCATTTCGGCCTCGACGGCCGGGTGCTCGTGGCGGCTTTCGTGGCCGCCGTGCTGAGCACCGCGCTGGCAGGCGTGATCCCCGCCTGGCGCGCCGCGCGCGCCGACCTGCAGGACGTGCTGCGCGACGGCGGCAAGGGTTCGGGTGCCGGCTTCGCCCGCGTGGCCCGGGTCATGGTGATGGCGGAAGTCGCGCTGACCGTGGTGCTGCTGGTGGGGGCGGGCACCTTCGTGCGCGCGGTGGGCAGCGTGCTGTCGCAGCCGGTGGCCGGTGCGGCGCATGCGACGCAGGTGCTCACCGCCGATGTGATGCTGCCGGCGGCCAGCTATACCGACGATGCGCGGCGCATCCGCTTTTTCGACGCGGTGGGCGAACACCTGCGCCAGGGTGCGGGCGTGGTCGACGCCACCGGATCGGATACCGTGCCCGGCGCGGTGCTGGGCAGCCACGAGGACGTCTCGCTGCCGGGCCACCCGCAGCCCGCGGAGGGCTGGCCGCGCGCGCAGATGGGTATCGTCGGTCCGCATTTCCTCGGGACCTACGGCGTTCACCTGCGGGCAGGCCGCTTCTTCGACACGCGCGACCGTGCGCACAGCGCACCGGTGGCCGTGGTCGACGCGAAGATGGCGACCGCGATGTGGCCGCACGACAACGCCGTGGGCCGCAAGCTGGTGTTGTGGCCCGGCCGTCCGTTTGCCGCCACGCTGACCGTGATCGGCGTGATCGAGCCGTTGCAGCTGGATGGCGTGCTGGAAAAGCCGCGACCGGGCCTGCTGCTGCCGCTGGACCAGTCGGCCGGCCAGTTGCCGCTGCATGCCGTGGGCCTGGCGGTGCGCGCGCACGTCGCCGGCGGCGTTTCCGCGCAGCAACTGGCCGATGCCGTGCACGCGGTCGAGCCGCAGGCGGCGGTGTACGGCGTGCGAAGCCAGGCCGCCGCGATGGCCGAGGCGCGGGCGGGATTGACCGTGCTCAGTACCGTGTTCGGCGCGCTGGGGCTGGTCGCGCTGTTGCTGGCCGGCGCGGGACTGTATGGCGTGCTGGCGTTCTCGGTGGCCCAGCGTACCCGCGAGATCGGCATCCGCCGTGCCATCGGTGCGGGCAGCCGCGCGATCGTGCGCGAGGTCGGGCGGCAATTGCTGTGGCAGCTCGGGCTGGGGCTGGGCATCGGCCTGCTGCTGGCATGGCCGTGGTCGGCGCTGCTGGCCGATCCCGGGCTGCACACGCAGGCGCACGATCCGCGGGTGTTCGCCCCGGTCCTGTTGACCGTGTTGCTGGTGGCGCTGATCGCTTCGCTGGTGCCGCTGTTGCGCGCGCTGCGCGTCGACCCCGCGATCGCGCTGCGCTACGAGTGACGCGATGCTTCTTGCAGTAGTCCGCTCGCGAGCCATGCGCTTGATCTTTCGATCGCCCGCCAAAAGCATCGCCCGCGAGCGGGCTCCTACCCTATGCTGGAAGACATGACACGCGAAACCCATCCCCTCGTGCTGCTGGTCGACGACCAGGCCGACGTGCGCGAGGCGCTGCGCCTGCTGCTGAAGTCCGAGGGCATCGCCAGCGTCGGCGTCGACGGCCCGACGGCGGCGCGGGAGGCGGTGCGCCAGCGCGAGTTCAGCTGCGCGCTGATCGACCTCAACTACACCCGCGACACGACCTCGGGCGAGGAGGGCCTGGCCCTCCTCGATGCGTTGCGCCAGCACGCGCCGGAGTTGCCGGTGGTGGTGATGACCGCGTGGGGCAACGTGCCGCTGGCGGTGGATGCATTGCGCCGCGGTGCCGGCGATTTCATCGAGAAACCGTGGGACAACACCCGTGCGCTCAGCATCGTGCGCACGCAGATTGCATTGGGCGAAGGTGCGCGACGGCAGCGTCGGCTGGAAGCGGAGAACGCATTGTTGCGCGGCGGCGGCGAGGCGCTGATCGCCGAGTCGCCGGCGATGCGGCGGGTGATGGAGCTGGTGGCCCGGGTCGCTCCCAGCGACGCCAATGTGCTGGTGCTGGGTGAAAACGGTACCGGCAAGGGCGTGATCGCCCAGGCTTTGCATGCGCAGTCGCGTCGCGCGGCGAAAGCGCTGGTCAAGGTCAACATGGGCGGCATCGCCGAGAACGTGTTCGAGTCGGACATGTTCGGCCACGTGCGCGGCGCGTACACCGACGCGAAGAGCGAGCGCATCGGCCGCTTCGAACTGGCCGACGGCGGCACGCTGTTCCTTGACGAGGTGGGCAACGTGCCGGCGTCGCAGCAGCCGAAGTTGCTGCGCGTGCTGGAGGATGGCGAGTTCGAGCGGCTTGGTTCCTCGCGCACGCAAAGCGTGGACGTGCGGCTGGTCTCGGCGACCAATGCCGATCTCGCCGTCGAAGTGGAGGCAGGTCGCTTCCGCAAGGACCTGCTGTACCGATTGAATACGCTGGAAATTCGACTGCCGCCATTGCGCGAACGCAGCGCCGACATCCTGCCGCTGGCGCGCAGCTTCCTGGAGCGCAGCGCGACGCGTTACGGTCGCAGCGGTTTGCGGCTGGCGCCGTCGGCCGAGCGTGCGCTGCTGGCGTGGCGCTGGCCGGGCAATGTGCGCGAGCTGGGTCATTTGATGGAGCGCGCCGCGCTGCTGGCCGAGCACGACCTGGTCAGCGACTCGGCGCTGGCATTCGGTCCCGGCTCGGCGAGGGCGGACTCCGCGCAAGGCATCGACGGCATGACCATCGACCAGGCCGAGGCGCATCTGGTACGAAGCGCGCTGGAACGCCACGACGGCAACCTGCAGCATGCCGCCGACGCGCTCGGCATCACCCGCCAGACCTTGTACCGGCGCATGGAAAAGTACGGGCTGCGCGATCCCTCGTCCGACGATGCCGACTGATTCCTCCCGCCGCCGCGGCCGCCTGCCCGCGTTCGAGCGGCGCGTGCTGCTGGGCAACTGGCTGGTGGCGCTGCCGGCCCTGCTCGGCGTGGCCGTGTTGTTGCTGGCCGGCGTGCCCGGGCGTGCGTTGTGCTGGTTGCTGGTCTTTGTGGTCGTGGTGGCCACCGCGTCGATCGCGCGCTGGCAGCACCGGCGCGTGGTGTATCCGCTGTACACCCTGGCCGGCTTGTTGGAAGCGCTGCGCGAGGGCGACTACAGCATGCGCGGCGTGCGGGGTGGCGTGCTCGGCGACGCGATCTACGACATCAACGCACTGGCCGATCGGCTGCAGAAGGAGCGCCTGCAGTTCGAGGATTCCGCGCGCCTGCTCGGCAAGACGTTGGCTGCGCTGGACAGCGCCGTGCTGGTGTTCGACCACGACGCGCGGCTGCGGCTGCTCAATCCGGCCGCGCAGCGCCTGCTCGCCGGCGAGCGGCACGCGCTGATCGGCTGCCGCGCCGATGAGCTGGCACTCGACGCGCTGCTGGCCGCGCCGTCGGCACAGGTGGTGCGGCACACATTCCCCGGCCGCAGCGGCCGCTTCGACATCCGCCATTCGCCGTTGCGCAACGAAGGCCGCAGCGGCCAGTTGCTGGTAATCAATGATGTTGGCCGGGTGTTGCGCGAGGAAGAACGCCAAGCCTGGCAACGCCTGCTGCGCGTGCTCGGCCACGAGGTCAACAACTCGCTGGCCTCGATCAGCTCGCTGGCCGGCACACTGGCCACCCTGATCGCGCGCGAACCGCTGGCCGAGGACTGGCGCGACGACGCACGCGGCGGCCTGCAGGTGATCGGCAACCGCGCCGAATCGCTGGCGCGTTTCCTGGCCGGCTACAGCCGGCTCGCCGCGTTGCCGCCGCCGCAGAAGCGCGAGCTGGACCTGGCCGTGCTGGTGCCGGCGGTGGCGCGGCTGGAACAACGCATGATCGTGACCGTGGAGCAGGGCGCGCCGCTGCCGGTGCAGGCTGATCCCGACCAGCTCGAACAGGCGCTGATCAACCTGCTGCGCAACGCCGTTGAAGCAAGCCTGTCCACCGGTGGCGCCGTGTTGATGCGCTGGCGCAGCGAGGGTGGGCGCGCGCTGATCGACATTCTCGACGACGGTCCGGGTTTGCCCGGCAGCGACAACCTGTTCGTGCCGTTCTTCACCACCAAGCCCGGCGGCTCCGGCATCGGCCTGGCCTTGGTGCGGCAGATCGCCGAAGCGCACGAAGGTGGCGTCAGCCTCACCGCCCGCGATGGCGCAGGCGCCATCGCGCAACTGTGGCTACCCAACCGTCCGCTGTCGCAGGAGGCCCACTAGCTGGCGATGCCTCGGGGCGGGATGACCAAAAGTGTGGAGGGTAGTGACCGCCGGCTCCGGCAAAGTGCGGCGGGCAGTGCCCGCCCCTACGGATCGAGGCTCGCCTGCAGCGCTGCGATGCGCTGGGCGCGCGGCAGCTTCTTCCATGCCATTTCCAGTCGCAATGCATCGCCGTGGTCGGTGACCCAGACCCAGCCCAGCAATCGCTTCGGCGGGTTGGACCGGGTGAAGCGGGCGCCCTTGCCGGCGAGATGTTTCGCGTAGCGTTGTTCGGGGTCGCGGGCGATGCCGGTGTAGACGCGGCCGTCGGCGCATTCGAGCAGGTAGACGGCCCAGGCGTCCGTGCCGGGGGTGTCGCTCATGGACTCAGGCCCACTCGATCAGGCCCTCGGCATCGCAGACCTGTTTCCACGACGGCCGTGCCTTCAGGCGCGTGGCCAGTGCGGCCAGCTGCGGCCATTCGGTGGCGGGCTTGGGCATGTTGCGCGACCAGCGCATCAGCATCAGGGCGTAGAGGTCGACCATGCTGAAGCGGTCGCCGAGCATGTACGGGCCATGCGCGGCGAGATGGGCGTCGATCTTCGTCCAGCATTTTTCGATGCCGGCGCGGGCGGCCTGCTTGATCGTGTCGGCACCGTCGGCCAGGTGTTCGCCGGGGTAGAACCACTGGCGGAACAGTGGCTGCAGGTTGTTGGCGAAGTACAGCATCCATTGCAGGTAGTCGGCGCGCTGCGCGCTGCCGGGGACGGGCGCCAGTGCCGCCTCGGGATGCCTCTCGGCCAGCAGCAAGGCAAGCGCTGCCGCCTCGCCGTGCGGTTGGCCGTCGACCAGCAGGGTGGGCACCACGCCATTCGGGTTGATCGCCAGGTACGCGGCGCTGCGCTGTTCGCCCTTGTCGAGATCGATGCGCTTGAGCTCGTGCGGGGCACCGATTTCGAGCAGGGCGAGGTGCACCAGCAGGTTGGCCGAACCCGGGGCGTAGTAGAGCGTGTACATGCGTGGCAGTCCGTGGGAAAGATCCCCGAATGATACGCCGGGAGGAAGGGCGAGAAGTGAGTGGAGAGGCGTGAGAAACGAGAGAAAGCACATGAGCGGGAGGTCTCTGCTCTGCGCTCACTCCTGCTTCGCTCAGCCATCCAATTCCGACCAGCGCGCGTAGACTGCATCCAGTTCGGCCTGCAACTTCACCAGCGCCTCGTTCGCCTTGACGATGGCCGCGCTGTCCTGCTGGAAGAAGGCCGGCTCGTTCATCGCGGCGGTGCGCGCGGCGATATCGCCTTCCAGTTGCTCGATGCGCTTTGGCAGTTGCTCCAGCTCGTGCTGTTCCTTGAAGCTGCGTTTGCGCTTTGCCGCCACGGGCGCCGCAGGTGTCGGAGCCGGCGCGGCGGCCTTGCCGGTGGCCGGGGTGCTGCGCGCGGTGGGCCGCTGGCGCAGCCAGTCGCTGTAGCCGCCCACGTATTCGCCGATGCGGCCTTCCCCTTCCAGCACCAGGGTGCTGGAGACCACGTTGTCGAGGAAGGCGCGGTCGTGCGAGACCAGCAGCAGGGTGCCCTGGTAGTCGGTCAGCAGTTCTTCCAGCAGCTCCAGCGTCTCGACGTCGAGGTCGTTGGTCGGTTCATCCATGACCAGCAGATTCGACGGCTGCGCGAACAGCTTGGCCAGCAGCAGGCGGTTGCGCTCGCCGCCGGAGAGGCGGGTGATCGGCGCGCGGGCGCGCTCGGGCGAGAACAGGAAATCCTGCAGGTAGCCGATGATGTGCTTGCGCTGGCCGTTGAGCTCGATGAACTCGCGGCCCTCGGCCACGTTGTCGAGCGCATTGAGCTTGTCGTTGAGCTGCAGCCGGTGCTGGTCGAAGTAGGCGATTTCGATATTGGTGCCCAGCTCGGCGGTACCGCGCAGCGGGGTGAGTTCGCCCAGCATGATCTTCAGCAGGGTGCTCTTGCCGGCGCCGTTGGGGCCGATGATGCCGATGCGGTCGCCGCGCATCACGGTGGTCGTGAGGTCGTCGATCAGCACGCGACCGTCGTAGGCCTGGTGCACGTGCCTGAGCTCGATCACCTTCTTGCCCGAAGCCTGCGCGCTGGCCGCCGTCATCTTCACGTTGCCACCCAGCTCGCGGCGTTGCGCACGTTCCGCACGCAGCGCCTTCAGCGCGCGCACGCGGCCTTCGTTGCGGGTGCGCCGGGCCTTGATGCCCTGGCGGATCCACACTTCCTCCTGCGCCAGCTTCTTGTCGAACAGAGCGTTCGCCTGCGCCTCGGCGTGCAGGCGTTCCTCGCGTCGGCGCAGGTAGTTGTCGTAGTCGCCCGGCCAGTCGGTGAGCGCGCCGCGGTCGATCTCGACGATGCGCGTCGCCAGCGCGCGCAGGAAGCTGCGGTCGTGGGTGACGAACAGGATGCTGCCGGCGAACTGCTTGAGGAAGGTTTCCAGCCAGCCGATCGCCTCGATGTCGAGATGGTTGGTCGGTTCGTCCAGCAGCAGCACGTCGGGCTTGCGCACCAGCGCTTGGGCCAGCAGCACGCGGCGCTTCATGCCGCCGGACAGCGCGGCGAAGTCGGTCTCGCCGGGCAGTTCCAGCTGGGTCAGCACGTCGCTGACGCGGCGGTCCAGGTCCCAGCCGTGCTGCGCCTCGATCTGGTGCTGCACGTCGCCGAGCGCGTCGAAGTCGCCTTCGGCCAGCAGGTGGTGGTAGCGCGCCAGCAGCCGACCGAGATCGCCCAGCCCTTCGGCGACCACGTCGAACACGCTGCCGGCCGTGCCCTGCGGCACTTCCTGCGCCATCCGCGCTACCACCACGCCGTTCTGGATGCGCACCTCGCCGTCGTCGGCGTGCAGCTCGCCGGCGATCAGCTTCATCAGGGTGGATTTGCCTTCGCCGTTGCGACCGACGATGCAGACACGCTCGTTCGCCTCGATCGACAGATCGACGTGTTCGAGCAGGAGCGGGCCGCCGATGCTGAAGTCGACGCGTTGCAATTGGATAAGGGACATTCGCCCATTGTACTTGGCAGCGACGTTGCGGCGTGACCGGCGGCGCCCGAGCCGGCTATTGGACGTGCGGGCAAGCCCGGTCGGGAATGCGCGAGTCGCAAACCTTGACCGTGGCGAAGTACCGGGCCCAGCGCACGGTCTGCTCCGTGGTCGGCTCGGCATGCACCGCGTGCTGCACGACATAACTGCTGTCGTTGCCGTTGATCATCTTGAACCAGGTGGTTTCCGGCGGCTTCTTCCGGTCGAAGTACGAGCAGGTCTGCAGCCAGAACGCGAACTTGTAGCCGTTCTCGGTGCCACTGGCGATCGGAACCGTGTCGGCCATGTCGCAATCCTTGCGGAAGCTTTGCCCCACGCGCTCGACATAGGCATCGATCGGCAGGTTACCGCCGCCGTAGAGGACGAGCATCGTATGGATCTCGCTCCAGTGATCGAGCGTCTCGCCGCTGGGGATCATCTCGGAGATCGCCACGGAACCCTTTTGATTGTGGTAGGCGGGAACGAAGCCGTCGGGGAGCGACATCAGCAGGTTCTCGCCTTCCATTTGCCCGGTCTGCGCCGCAACGAGCGGGGGTGCCAGCGCCAGCAGAAGCACGGCAGTCAGGGCAAAGGGATGGTGGCGGCGCGGGACTGAAGGCATGCGGCTTCCTTGCGATCTGCATTGGTGGAAAGTTCAGCATGAGTCCGGCGGAACGGGCGTGGAATCGGTGCGGCGCGCGGATGGGCGTAGGGCAATGCTGCCCGCGGCGGCAAAGAAATCAGCGATGATTGCGCTGGCGCGCGTCGTGTCCCGGGACGGTGAGGCGTACGACGGCAAAACGAAACGGGCCGCGCGAGGCGGCCCGTTTTTTTCGGTGCGCGGTGTTCGCGCACAAGATGCGCTCCTACAGCTTCGCGTCCTTGCGCAGCGCCTCGGCGCGGTCGGTCTTTTCCCACGAGAAGGTGGTGTAGGACTTGCCGCTGGCGTCCTTGACCACCTGCGGGGTGCGGCCGAAGTGGCCGTAGCTGGCGGTCTGCTGGTACATCGGGTGGATCAGGTCGAGCATCTGCAGGATGCCGTACGGACGCAGGTCGAAGTGCTTGCGGATCAGCTTCTCGATCTTCTCGTCGCTGATCTTGCCGGTGCCGAAGGTGGTGACCGAGATCGAGGTCGGATGCGCCACGCCGATCGCGTAGCTCACCTGCACCTCGCAGCGGTCGGCGATGCCGGCGGCGACGATGTTCTTGGCGACGTAACGCGCGGCGTAGGCGGCCGAGCGGTCGACCTTGGACGGGTCCTTGCCGGAGAACGCGCCGCCGCCGTGGCGGGCCCAGCCGCCGTAGGTGTCCACGATGATCTTGCGGCCGGTCAGGCCGCAGTCGCCCACCGGGCCGCCGATGACGAACTTGCCGGTCGGGTTGATGTGGATCTTGGTGGCCTTGTGCATCAGCTTGGCAGGCAGCACGGGCTTGAGGATGTGCTCGCGCACGGCCTCGACCAGGTCCTTCTGCTTGACCGACGGGTCATGCTGGGTCGACAGCACCACGGCGTCGATCGCGGTGGCCACGCCGTTCTCGTAGCGCAGGGTGACCTGGCTCTTGGCGTCCGGGCGCAGCCACGGCAGCGGCGAGTTCTTCCGCTTGCGGATCTTCGCCTGCTGCTCGACCAGCCGGTGCGAGTAGTAGATCGCCGCCGGCATGAAATCCTTGGTTTCGTTGGTGGCGTAACCGAACATCAGGCCCTGGTCGCCGGCGCCCTGGTCTTCCGGGTTCTTGCGGTCCACGCCCTGGTTGATGTCCGGCGACTGCTTGCCGATCAGGTTGATCACGCCGCAGGTGGCGCCGTCGAAGCCGACGTCGGACGAGTTGTAGCCGATGTCGAGGATCACCTTGCGGGTGATCGCCTCGAGGTCGATCCAGGCGCCGGTGGTGATTTCGCCGGCGACGATCGCCACGCCGGTCTTGACCATGGTTTCGCAGGCCACGCGGGCGCGCGGGTCGCGCGCGATGATCGCGTCGAGCACGGCGTCGGAGATCTGGTCGGCGACCTTGTCCGGATGGCCTTCGGAGACCGATTCGGAGGTGAACAGGTAGTTGGACATCGCGGTTTATATCCCTTTGTACGGATAGAAAGATAAAAGAGGTCGGGCATGATACATCGACCACTTCGACTTTGCAGCCTCCCCGTCCGCGGGGCGTGGCGGGGGTGGGTTTCCGTTCAGCCGTATGGACGGCCGAACGGGTTGGCGTCGCGCGTTGGCCCGTTCACTGGCCGGTTGCGCCGAAGGCCTTGTCCAGCCGCTGCGGCCAGTCCGGCGCGTTGATCCGCTGCAGCAGCGAGGTGTCGATCGGTTCGCGCAGGCGGCTGCCGGTGGGCAGGGCGAAAGCATAGTCCTGCCGCTCCAGCAGCAGTGGCAGCACCTTCAGCTGACCGCGGAAGTGCCGGCGGATGTTCCAGCGCAACAGGGGTTCGTCGTAGACCACGGCGTCGACGCGGCCGGCGGCCAGCTCCGCCAGCGCGGCATCGACGTCGCGGGCCTTGGCGTAGTCGAATTGCTCGCGGTCGAGCCAGTTGGCGCTGGTGCTGTCCGGCACGCTGGCGATGCGCATGCCGCCCAGGTCGGCGGCGCTGCGAATGCGCTCGCTGAGCTGGCCGACGGTCAGCGCGCTGGTGATCGCCGCGGTGAAGAACGACACGATGAGCAGCGCGGCCAGCATCCACACCAGGCCGATGATGCGTCCGCCGACCGTGCGCGGCGCGGTGTCGCCATAGCCGACCGTGGTCATCGTCACCATCGCCCACCAGAAGCCGGAGAAGATGCCCTGGCGGCGGCTGCCGCCGAACTGCTCCGGGTTGCGCTTGTGTTCGAGCAGCCAGACCAGGAAGCCGACCACCAGCAACAGCAGCGTCAGCGAGCCGATCACCTTGAGGAAGGCCGGCGACACCAGTGCCCGCGCCACCGCCAGCCAGCCGGCGGTCTGCCCGCCGCGCACCGCCACGGCCAGGCCCGAGCTGGTGATCGGGTGGGCGAAATCCATCCGCTGTTCGCGCGCGGCGGTGGCGGTGATCGCGCCCAGCGCCACGTCCACCTTGCTGTCGCTGACCGCCTGCAGCAGGCCGTCCAGGTCGTAGGGCCGGTAGACGTATTTCCAGCCGCGGTCGGCGGCGATCTCCTGCCACAGGTCGATCGCCAGGCCGCTGTAGTGGCCGTGGTCCTCGATCACGAACGGCGGCGCCACCTTCACCCCGACCAGCAGTGGCTGGTTCGCCCGCTTGAGCTCGGTGGCCGGCGTCACCGTCGCGGCGGTACCGGCGGCGATCGGGTAGACCTTGATGGTCTGGCCGGCAGCGTGGACTCCGCTGACGGATACCAGCGCCAGCAGGGAAAGCAGGCACAGCGGCCACAGGCGTTTTCTCATCGGTACTCCTCGGACGTCCGGATGCGGGCACGGCAATCCCGAGCCTAACGCAGGCATGGCCTGCGTGTCGTGGCGGAGCGGTTCGACGCCACGGCTGTCACGCCGCTGTCGCAGCGGGGCAATCGTGGTGTCGCCGAAGCTCCGCAAGCTGGCGTCAGGCCAACGCGAGGGGCGTGACATGCAAGCCATCGAGCAGCGTTTGCGGCAGCGTTATCCACGCTGGTTTCGCGGTCGGCGCGGGCGCCTCGCGGCGACCTTGCTGCGGTGGTGGGCGCGCTGGTCGGGTCTCGACCGGATCGACGCGTTCCATGCCGAACATGCGCAGCTGCGCGGACTGGCCTTCGTCGCGGCTGCCTTGCGCGAACTGGAACCGCGCCATGAGGTCGACACCGCCGCGTTGGTGCGCATACCCGCGCACGGGGCGCTGCTGGTGGTCGCCAACCATCCCTGCGGCGCGCTCGATGCGCTGGCCCTGCTGGACATGGTGGGACGCGTGCGGCGCGACGTGCGGGTGCTTGCCAACGAGGTGCTGGCGCTGGTGGAACCGCTGGCGGAACTGCTGCTGCCGGTGCGCGTGTTCGGCGGCGCCGCCGGCGTGGTCGAGTTGCGCCGGGTCGAACGTGCCTTGCGCCGGGGCGAATGCGTGATCGTGTTTCCCGCCGGCGAGGTGTCGCGGCTGGGTTTGCGCGGCGTGCGCGACGGCCGCTGGCGCGCCGGCTTCCTGCGTTTTGCGCGGCGTGCGTCGGCGCCGGTATTGCCGGTGCGTGTCGAGGCGCGCAATTCCGCGCTGTTCTACGGCATGTCGGCGCTGTGCCGGCCGGCATCGGCGGCGCTGCTGGCGCGCGAGATGTTCACCCGCCACCGCCGTCCGCTGCACCTGCACGTGGGCGACTTGCTGACGATCGGCGAGAGCGAAGGCGAGCACGCGGCCGTGCGGCGCGTCCGCCACGCGCTGGATGCCGCCGGCCGCGCGGAAACGCCCGCACCCGTGGGCCCGTTGCCGCTGGCGCCGGCCATCGGCGCGCGCGAACTGGTGCGCGCCGTGGACGCGACCGAGCTGCTCGGCGCCACCAGCGACGGCAAGCAGATCCGCCTGGCGCGCGATGCCGGCGGTTCGCCGTTGCTGCAGGAGATCGGCCGCCTGCGCGAGCTGACCTTCCGCCAGGTCGGCGAGGGCACCGGCTGCAGCCGCGACCTCGACCGCTACGACGCCAGTTATGACCACATCCTGGTGTGGGACGCGCAGGCCGGCCGCATCGCCGGCGCCTACCGCGTGATGCGCGGCGCCGAGGCGCTGGCCCGCGCCGGACTGGCCGGCCTGTACACCGCCTCGCTGTCTCGCTACGCCGACGCGGCCGTGCCGCGGCTGGCCGCCGGGCTGGAGCTGGGTCGCAGCTTCGTGGTGCCGGATTACTGGGGCAGCCGCAGCCTCGATTACCTGTGGCAAGGCATCGGCGCCTACCTGCGGCGCCACCCGGGCGTGCGCTACCTCTACGGTGCGGTGTCGATCAGCGCGGCGTTGCCGCGGCATGCCAGCGAGCAGCTGGTCGGCTACTACCAGCGTTTCTACGGCAGCGAACGGACGCTGGCCAGCGCGCGCCGGCCGTTCGCCTTCGCGGCGCCGGCACCGACCTTCGACGGACTCGACATCACCGCCGCGTTCGAGGCGATGAAAACCGCGCTGGCCCGGCTCGGCACCTCGGTGCCGACGCTGTACAAGCAGTACACCGAACTGTGCGAACCCGGCGGCGCGCGCTTCCTCGCTTTCGGCGTGGACCCGGAGTTCAGCGGCTCCATCGATGGCCTGATCGAAGTGGATCTGGAATGCCTGCGACCGCGCAAGCGCCAGCGTTATCTGGAACGCGCGATGGCCTGAGATGGACAGCGGTTTGCGCGGACAGCTGCCGCGGTGACTGCCTGCGCGCTCAGGCTGCCATGGCCAGACCGCTCGCCAGCGCGGTGAAGTAGTCGCGGGTGAGCCGCAACTGTTCGCTGGCCGTCTCGGCGCGGTTGACCACCTGCCGGAACGCGGCGTTCTCGGGACGGTCCTTCGCGTACCAGCCCAGGTGCTTGCGCGCGATGCGCACGCCGGCCGGTTCGCCGTAGAAGGCATGCAGGTGTTCGAGGTGGCCGAGCAGGATCGCGGCGACTTCGGCCGGTTCGGGCTCGGGCAGCAGTTCGCCGGTGGCGAGGTAGTGGGCGATCTCGCGGAAGATCCACGGCCGGCCCTGCGCGCCGCGGCCGATCATCACGGCATCGGCGCCGGTGACGGCGAGCACGTGCTTCGCCTGCTGCGGCGTGCAGACGTCGCCGTTGGCCAGCACCGGGATGCGCACGCTGGCCTTCACCGCGGCGATGGTGGCGTACTCGGCCTCGCCCTCGTACTTGTCGGCGCGGGTCCGGCCGTGCACGGCCAGCGCGGCAATGCCGGCGTCCTCGGCGATGTGCGCAATGTTCAGCGCATTCTTGTTCTCGCGGTTCCAGCCGGTGCGGATCTTGAGTGTCACCGGCACGTCCACCGCCTCCACCACCGCCTTCACGATACGCGCCACCAGCGGCTCGTCCTGCAGCAGCGCGGAACCGGACCACACATTGCACACCTTCTTCGCCGGGCAACCCATGTTGATGTCGATGAGCTGCGCGCCATTGGCGACGTTGAAGCGGGCCGCCTCGGCCAGCATCGCGGGATCGTAGCCGGCGATCTGCACGCTGACCGGCTCGGGTTCGCCGGCGTGGTCCATCCGGCGCAGCGACTTGCGCGTCTGCCACAGGGACGGGTCGGCGCTGGTCATCTCGGACACGGCCAGGCCCGCGCCCAGCTGCTTGCACAGCAGGCGGAACGGCTTGTCGGTGACGCCCGCCATCGGGGCGAGCACCAGCGGCGGGTCGATCAGGTAAGGGCCGATTTGCATCCGCCCATTGTAGGTGAATCGCGGAAACGGCCGCGCCGACGGCCTCCGGGATCGCTTATCGGCGCTGGCTTATCGGCGCTGGCGCCGCTGGCGCGTGCGCCAGAACAGGAACCCGGTCACCAGGAAGAATGGCGGCAGCAGGCCGCACAGCAGCACCAGCAGCGTCCCGGCCAGGCCGCCCACGCTGCCGGCGTGCAGCGGATAGACCGCGTTGCTGATGCGCGCGCCGGTGCCCTCGGCGGTGGCGTCGACGGCGCCCAGCACCTGGGCCCGGTAGGGATCGAGCCACACCTGGCTGCGCCCGACCGGATGCCATTCGCCCGGCGCCCGCGCGCGGATCGTCACGCGGCCGTCGTCGGCCGAGGGCAGCGCGATGCGGCGCAATTCGGCGCCCGGCAGCGCGTGCTGCGCGGCGTCGAGCACCGCCGCCCAGTCGATCGCCTGTGGGCGCGGCGCGATGCGGGCCGGCGTCGGCGTGGCCGGCGCATCCGCGAACAGTGTCTGCAGGACGTGCCGGGTGCCTTTGCCGTAGACCATCAAGGTGCCGGTCAGGGTCACCAGCAGCAGCAACGGCAGGCTGAGCGCGCCGATGCTGCGATGCCAGCTGACCCAGCGCCGTGCCGGTGGCTGGGTATGGAGGCGCAGGCTGCCGCGCAGGTTCCGCCGGCCCGGCCACCACAGCCACACGCCGGAAAGCAGCAGCCCCAGCATGAGCCAGCCAAGCACGCCCAGCACGGCCTCGCCGGTTTTCCCGGCGAGCAGGTGGGTGTGCCAGTCGCGCAAGGTCAGCAGCAGGTCGCTGCCGGGTGCACGCGTCAGCAGCAGGTCGCCGCTGGTGGGATCGAGGTAGCGCCGTGAGCCGTCGGAAAAATACAGTTGCCATACCGGCAGCCCGGCGGTCGGCAGATCGGCGCCGCGCAGTCCCCTGGACGGCCATTCGTGCGTGATGCGCGATAGCACGGCCGCGCGCGCCGCCGCGTCGGGCAACGCATGTGCGGCCAGCGGCGGATGCAGCAGCCGCAGCAGCGGACCCTGCAGCACCAGCACGCTGCCGCTGAGCGCGATCAGCGCGTAGACCAGCCCGACGCTGAGGCCGACCCACCGGTGCAGGCGCTTGAGCCAGTACCGCACCGCGTCGGCGCGGCGCGCGGATGCCTCGATCGCGGTCGCGGCGGCGGACACTTCAGAAGGCCTGCTGCCAGGTCAGCGAGACCACGCGGCCGCGGCCGGCGAAGTACGAGTCGTCGTCGCCGACGGTCTGCGAGACATAGTTGATGTATTGCTTGTTGGCGAGGTTCTGCACGCCCAGCGTCCAGTCGCCGGCGCTCCTGGTTTGCCATTTCACGTAGGCGTCGGCGGTGCCGTAGCCGTCGAAGTGCGCCGTGCGCTGGCCCAGCGTGCTGAAGTCGCGGCTGTACAGGTGGCTCAGTTGCAGGTAGCTCGACCAGGCGTCGTTCCAGCGTTGCGTCCACGACAGGTTGAGCCGGTTGGGCGCGATGTTGGCGCCGTCCAGGTCCGAGTCGATCCTGCCGTCGCTGTTGCGGTCGGAGCGGCCGCGGTTGATCGCGAAGGAGGCATCCAGCCGGGTGCCTTCCAGCGGCTGCCAGTTCGCGCGCGCCTCCCAGCCGCTGATGGACACGCGCTGGCGCATCACGTTGTAGACCTGGTTGGGCGCGTCGAACACCAGCACCGAACCCAGCCGCGAGCGCGAGACGTAGTAGCTCAGGCGCGCCCCCGCGCGTTCGCCGAGATACTCGACGCCCGCCTCGCGGTTGTCCGACACCACCGGTTTCAGGTCGAGGAAGTCGGCCACGCTCTGGCCGGGCTGTTTGATCGCGCGCAGCACGCGCCCCACGTCGGGCAGGGTGTAGCCCTCGGCGTAGCTGGCGAACAGGTTGAGTTGGCCGGTGAGGTACCAGACCGCACCGAAGTTCGGCAGCGTCTTGCTGAAGCTGGGCTTGCCGCCCTGCACGGTGACGGCGTTGTAGAAGGCGAGCGTCTGGAACGTGGGCACATCCAGCGTGCCGTGCTCGCGGCGCAGGCCGCCGGACAGCGACAGCGTGTGCAGCGGCCAGTATTCGGCCTGCAGGAACGGCGCCCAGCCGGTGTAGGTGCTGTCCGGCACCCAGTGGCGGCCGGTGTGGGTCAGTTCCTGGAAGGTGGTGTCGCGGTAGCCGTCGGCGCCGGCCAGCACGGTGAGCGTGTCGTCGAGCAGGCCGCGCCGTGCCCATGACAGCCGCGCGCCGTCCTTGGTCGAGACATTCTGCGACTGGTCGAACAGCAGGCCGGGGCCATAGGCCGGGTCCTGGAAGGTGCCGAACGTGCCGCCGCCGAACAGCTCGCGGTTCTTCTGGTGGTAGAGCTGGGCGCGCAGCTCGCCGCCGGCCAGCGCGGTGTCGCGGTAGTCCAGGCTGCTGGTCAGCACGCGGTTGCGCGGGGCGTCGCCGGGTTGCTTGCCGCGCACCGACGTGGTCGGCAGGTCGTTGGCCATGTCGCCGGACACGGCGGTGTAGTCGCCGTGGCCCTTGAGGTCGAAGCGGTTGACGGTGAGCTGCAGGTGGCGCGTGTCGGTGAAGTCGTAGCCGAGCTTGAGGAAGCCGTCGGTGCTCGCCGAATCCATCAGGTCGCCCTGGGTGCCGTCGACGCCGATCAGCCGTCCCTTGGCGTCCGCGTACATGCCGCGCTCGCGCCACGCCGCGCCGGCGACCAACTCGAACGCGCCGCTGCGCGCGGCGAGCAGGTACGAGGCGCCGTAGCCCAGGCCGTTGCCGCCGCGGGTGGGCGCGCTGGCGTTGGCGGTGACTTCCTGGCGCAGGCCGTCCTGCTTCGGTGCACGCCTGGTGATGATGTTGATGATGCCGCCGGCGGCGCCCAGCCCCTGCATCGCGTTGGAACCCTCGACGATCTCGATCCGCTCGATCATCGCCGGGTCGATCGTGTAGGCATCGCGCGAACCGTTGCGCAGCGGGCTCGATTGCGGCACGCCGTCGATCATGTACAGCGGGTTGCGTCCGCGCAGGGTCTGCCCGCGCGAGCTGAGCTTCTGCGTCGAGGGGGCGAACGAGGGCAGCAGGTTGCCGATGGCGTCGGAGAGGTCCGGGTTGATCGCCAACTGCTGGCGCAGATCCTCGGCGGTGATCACCGTGATCGTGGTCGGCAGCGCGCCCTGGCTCTGCGGCATGCGCAGGGTGCTTTCGGAAACCTCGACCCGTTCGAGCGTGACGGCGGAGATCTGGTCGGCCGCCTGGGCGGTGCCGGCGAGGGCAAGGGCGAGCAAGGGGATGAGCGGGCGAACGGCAAGGGACATGTGGCCTCCGGCATGAGGAGGCGCATGGTAAATGAAAATGATTCGCAATAACAATCCGTGACCGGCCGCCGCCGGATCAGTGCGTGGGCACCACCCGTTGCGCGGCGGCGCGGTCGTGCCGGTGCTTGAACAGCGGCACGAACAGCAGCGCCATCACCAGCGAGTAGCCGGCGAAGGCCAGCCAGATGCCGTGCCAGTCCTTGCAGATCAGCACCGTGTCATTGCAGCTGTGGTCGGTGAAGAAATGGTCGATCACGAAGCCGGCGATCAGGCTGCCCAGCACCGCCCCCACGCCGTTGGTCATCAGCATGAACAGGCCCTGCGCGCTGGCGCGGATCTTCGGGTCGGCCTGGCTTTCCACGAACAGCGAGCCGGAGATGTTGAAGAAGTCGAACGCCATGCCGTAGACGATGCACGAGAGCACGATCATCCACAGCCCGCCGGCCGGGTCGCCGAACGCGAACAGGCCGAAGCGCAGCACCCATGCCAGCATGCTCATCGTCATCACCGCCTTGATGCCGAAGCGCTTGAGGAAGAACGGGATGGTCAGGATGAACGCGGTTTCGGAGAACTGCGAGATGGAGATGATGATGGTCGAGTACTTCACCGCCAGCAGGTTGGCGTACTCGGGCACCTTGACGAAGTCGCTGAGGAAGGCGTCGCCGTAGGCGTTGGTCAGCTGCAGCGCCGCGCCCAGCAGCATCGCGAAGATGAAGAACACCGCCATGTTGCGGTTCTTGAACAGCACGAACGAGGTGAGGCCGAGCCTGTCGACCAGGCTGCGGCCCTCGGCGGCGCCCAGCTTGGGCGGGCACTTGGGCAGGGTGAAGGCGTAGAGGCCCAGCAGCAGCGAAGCAGCCGCTGCCACGTGGAACTGTGCGGGCGAGGCCTTGAAGCCGAGCAGGCTGGTGGTCCAGGTCGCGGCGATGAAACCGATCGTGCCCCACACGCGGATCGGCGGATAGGTGACGACCACGTCGAGCCCATCCTGCTTGAGCGCGTTGTAGGCCACCGTGATCGCCAGCGAGATGGTGGGCATGTAGAAGCACATGTTCAGCAGCATCACCCAGAACATCTGTTCCGGATCGGTGACGTGCGGGATCGAGAACAGCACCACCGCGCCGCAGATCTGCAGCATGCCGTACAGGCGTTCGGCATTGATCCACTTGTCCGCCACGATGCCGACCAGCGAGGGCATGAACAGCGAGGCGATGCCCATGGTCGAGAAGATCGCGCCGAAGCTGGTACCCGACCAGTGCTGGTTCTGGAACCACCAGGTGCCGATGGTCAGCAGCCACGCGCCCCAGATGTAGTACTGGAAGAAATTGAGTACGGTGAGGCGGAGCTTGAGGCTCATGGACGAGGGTTCCCCTGCAAGGCCGGGGTCGGCCCCGTGGCCACGATGTCGTAGCGGGGCAGGTTAGAGAATCCCCCGGAAACCGGCAAGGCACGTTGCAACGGAAGCCGTCGCGCCGCCCGCAGGAGCCCGCTCGCGGGCGATGCCCTTGCTCTCGCCTTTGCGAATTGCGAATTGCGAATCCCTGATCCGGCCCCAAAAGCATCGCCCGCGAGCGGGCTCCTGCGGGCTATCCTGGTTCGGGGACGGTGTTCAGCGCGCCCGCGACGCGCTCGCGCAGCACCGGCAGCAACTCGGCTTCGAACCACAGGTTGTGCATCACCCACGGCCGGTTGCGCGGGCTCGGATGCGGCAGCGGCAGCACGCCGCGGGCCAGGTGCGTGCGCCAGTTGCGCACGGTGTCGGTGAGCGTGGCATCACGTGCGTCGCCGAGCATGCCCACCTGCGCGTACTGCCCGATGGCGAGCGTCAGTTGCACGCCGGTGAGCAACGAAAACAGGCGCGGATGCCAGATCGCGGCGCATGCCGGCCGCGGCGGCAGGTCGCCACTCCTGCCCTTGCCGGGATAGCAGAAATCCATCGGCACGATCGCCACGCGCTCGGCGTCATAGAACGTGTCGCGGTCGATCTGCAGCCAGTCGCGCAGGCGTTCGCCGCTGACGTCATCGAAGGGGATGCCGCTCTCCTCCACCTTGCGCCCCGGCGCCTGGCTGACAATCAGCAGGCGCGACCGCACGGAAGCCTGCAGCACCGGCCGCCGCCCCGGCGGCTGTTGCATCGCGCAGGTGTGGCCGCAGCGGATCTCCGCCAGCAGGGTATCCATGGCGTGCTGCTGCTGCATCAAGCCTGGCTTTTTCTTCGTCTTCTCCATTCCCTGTTTCCTGTTCCCCATTACCGGCCCTCAAACCACCTTGCCGGGGTTGAGGATGCCATCCGGATCGAACGCGGCCTTGACCGAGCGCATCAACGCGATGGTCGACTCGCCCAGCGCCAGCGGCAGGTAGTCGCGCTTCACCACGCCGATGCCGTGCTCGCCCGACAGCGTGCCGCCCAGCGCGATCACCAGCGCGAACAGTTCGGGCAGTGCGGCGTAGCCACGTTCGATCTCGTCCACGTCGCGCGGCAGCAGGTTCACGTGCAGGTTGCCGTTGCCGGCGTGGCCGAAACACACCAGCGGGACCGCATGCTTGGCGGCCAGCGCCTGCGCGCCGGCGACGAGTTCGGGCAGACGGCTCACCGGCACCGCCACGTCTTCGTTGATCTTGTGCTGGGTCGCCGCGCGCTGGGCGAACGAGAGCGCCTTGCGCGCGGCCCACAGCGCGGCGTTTTCGCTGGCGTCCGCCGCGATGTCCAGCGCGATCAGGCCTTCGCCGCGCGCGGCGCGCGCCACGGCGTCCTGCGCGAAGCTGACGGTTTCCGGCGTGCCGTCGACCTCGATCAGCAGCAGCGCGCCCGCCTGCGGCACGTCCGCGTCCGGCGCGTGGTCGCGCGCCAGCTTGAGCGCCAGCGCATCCATGAATTCCAGCGCCGCGGGCGTCACCGGCTGCGCCATGATGCGCGCGACCGCCTGCGCCGCGCTGGCCGTGTCGCGATAGGTGGCGCGTAGCGAGCGCACCGCGGAGGGCCGGGGCGTGAGCTTGAGCGTGGCCTCGGTGACGAGCGCCAGCGTGCCTTCCGAGCCGATGATCAGGCGCGTGAGGTCGTAGCCGGTGGAATCCTTGGTGGTGTGCGTGCCGGCCGCGAAACCTGCGCCGGTGCCGGCCACGGCGCGCAAGCCCAGCACGTTGTCGCGGGTGGCGCCGTATTTCAGCGCGCGCGGTCCGCCTGCGTTGCAGGCGAGATTGCCGCCTATCGTGCACCACGGTGCCGAGCCCGGATCGGGCGCCCAGAAGAACCCGTGCGGGGCCAGCGCCTGCTGCAAGGCCTCGTTGGTGACGCCCGGTTCGACCACCGCGAGGCGATCGCCTGGCGCAATGCGCACGATACGATCCATGCGCTGGAAATTTGCCACCACGCCGCCGGCCAGCGGCACCGAAGCGCCGGTGGAACTGGTGCCGCCGCCGCGCGCGGTGAGCGGCACGCGATGCTCGCGACAGGCGCGAACCAGTGACTCCACCTGCGCGTGCGTGGCGGGATAGACCACGACGTCCGGCCGGTGCGCATGGCGCGAGTAGTCGCCCGCCGCGGTGCGCAGGGCGTCGTCGCCGCTGTCCAGCGCGTCGCCGGGAAAGATCGCGCGCAGGGTGTCGAGCAGGGGGACGGGCAGGGCCATGCCGCGATTATCGCACCGCGCCGGACTCAACCCGCCTCGAAGGCATCACGCAACCATTGCCTTTGCAGTGCGTCGACCGGGCCGTCGTAGCTGACCACATCGAAGCGGCACGGGCGTCGCGCATGCTGCGGGTGGGCGGCCAGCCAGTGCTGCGCGGCGTGGATCAGCTTGGCCTGCTTGCTTGCGGTGACCGAGGTGGCGGCGTCGCCGTGGCTGGCGCTCTTGCGGTAGCGCACCTCGACGAAGACCACGGTGTCGCCATCGCGCATCACCAGGTCCAGTTCGCCGTGGCGGGTGGTGTAGTTGCGCGCCAGCAGCTTCAGGCCGGCGCGTTCGAGCGCGACGCAGGCGCGCTGTTCGAAGTCGTCGCCGGCCGCGCGCATCAGCCGGCGGGGTTGGCGTCGGCGCTGGAACTGGCCGGCGCCGGCGCCGCCGGCGGCGGCGAAGGTACCGAGTCGATCTGCAGGTTGCCGCTGAGCGGGCGCGCCACGCCATTCTCGAACTTCGCCCAGGTCAGCACGCGGCGGATGCGGCCGAACGGATCGGCGGCCAGCTGCCCGGTGGCGCCCGGCATGTAGCTGCCCGGATGCGCCTTCAGCCAGTCGAGGTAGGGCACCAGGCTCCACGCGTCCATGCCGAACGCGAACAGGCGCGCGGCGCCATCGCGGGCGGCGGGCAGCTTCGCCGCGATCGCCGCACGGTCGGGCAGGCCGGGCTGCGCGTCGAACAGCCAGGGCGCGTCGCAGAACTCGACGCCGTCCAGGTCGCGATTGGCTGGCGCGTCGTCGCTGCCGGCGTACACGTGCGAGGTGGCGAACACCGGCAGCTGGACCTGGGCGATGCGCAGTTGCGGCATCAGCAGCCGCGCCTGGTTGGGGCGCATGCTGATGAAGATGCCGGTATCGGCGGGGGCGGCGGGCGTCGCCGTCGCGGCGTCGGCGGTGCTTGCCGCGGCGGCCGGCGCCGGTGCCGCGCTGGCCGTGGGCAACTGCAGGTTCTTGATCCCGTCGGCGAAACTGGTGGCGCCGCTCGGCAGCACCGTCATGGCCACCACGTCGCCGCCGCGGGAGATCAGCTCGGCCTTGAATGCGCTCGCCGCGCGTTGCGCGAAGTCGTCGCCGGAGATCATCACGTAGGCGTGCAGCAGGCCGCGCTCGGCCATGTGGTCGGCGGCCTGCGCGCCCTCGGTTTCCGGCAGCAGGCCGAACTCGCTGGCGTTGCCGGCGGGCAGCTGGCGGTCGTCCGGGTGGTTCAGCGCCAGCACCGGCACCGGCAGTTG
This sequence comes from Rhodanobacter sp. UC4438_H5, assembly GCF_052978405.1. NCBI lineage: Bacteria > Pseudomonadati > Pseudomonadota > Gammaproteobacteria > Lysobacterales > Rhodanobacteraceae > Rhodanobacter > Rhodanobacter sp. UC4438_H5. Next base: position 2,263,009 of record NZ_CM129672.1, on the reverse strand, counting down.
CGGCAGCGCGAACACCGCCGCGACTTCACCGCGGGTCAACGGGCCGACCACCAGCCGGGCGCCGTCGCGCACCGCCTGCTGGTAGGCCTGCACCGCGCCGTCGGCCGTGCCGTGGCTGTTGTAGCTGCGTACCGTCGGCCGCGGCGCGTGGTTGCGGCCCGCATCGAAATAGGCGGCGAAGAAACCCTGGCGGATCGGTGTGCTGGCGGCGGCGTAGTCGCCATCGGCCGGCAACAGCAGGGCGACCTGGGCCGGCACCTTGTAGCCTTCGCGCACGTTGGCGCCGGCTTCGGGCAGCAGCATGCCCACCGCTTGCTGCAATTCCGGCTGCGGCTGCGCCACGCTGACACCGAGCTGGCGCAGGGCCTCGTTGATCCACGGCAGCATGCGGTCGCCGGGCTTCATCGCGGCGGCGCGGTGTTGCAGCGGCGCGATGCCGAGCCTGGCGAGCAGATCCAGCGCCTGGCGCCGGTTCTGCGCCTGGTCGAAGCCTTGCAGTTCGGCATCCATCTGCACGCGGGTGCGCGCGGCGCCCCACAGGTCGCCGGAATCCTTCATGGCGCGGGCGCGCAGTTCCAGCAGGCGCAGCTGCAGCGAAGGCGGCACGGACACGTTCGGCTGGCTGGTCAGGCGCAGGGCGGTGCGCGCGTCGTGCTGGTCCAGCGCCAACTCCGCCCGCAGCAGGTCCAGGCGCAGCGGTTCGTCGCCGCTCAGCCGCTCGCGCCGGATCTTGTCCAGCACCGGCGCGGCCTGTTCGATGCGACCTTCCTGGCGCCACGCCTCGGCGGCCTGCAGACGATAGCTGTCGGCGCGTGCGGACGATTGCGCGGCAAGCTGCAGCCAGGCCTGGGCGGCCTGGTCGAACTGGCCCTGCTGCGCCAGCGCGCTGGCGTGCTGCGCGGCGGCGATTTCCGCCGGCGAACGCACCGCGCCGGTCGGAACGCACGCATTCAATGCGAGCGCGAACAGCAAGGCCGTGAGGATGACTCGCGCGAGGCGCATGAAGCGCATGGGAAATCCCTTGGTCGTCATGGTCGTCAATGCGCGATGATAGCCGATCGTCCCGCCGGCTCATGGAGTGCCCGATGTCTCGTGTTCAACCCGGCTGCCTGTGGGTGGTGGCCACGCCGATCGGGCATCGCGACGATCTGTCCGCCCGCGCCATCGAGACGCTGCGCGCGGTGGCCGTGATCGCCGCGGAGGACACCCGCCACAGCCGCCCGCTGCTGCTGCATCACGGCGTCGCCACGCCGCTGGTCGCCCTGCACGACCACAACGAGCGCGAGGTGGTCGATGCGCTGGTGGCGCGCCTGCAGGGTGGTGAATCGGTGGCGCTGATTTCCGACGCCGGCACGCCGCTGATTTCGGATCCCGGTTTTCGCCTGGTGCGCGCGGCGCGTGCGGCAGGCATCCGCTGCGCGCCGCTGCCTGGCGCCTGCGCGGCGATTGCCGCGCTGTCCGTCGCCGGGCTGCCCAGCGACCGCTTCGTGTTCGAGGGCTTCCTGCCGGCCAAGGCCGCCGCGCGCCGCAGCCGGCTGCGGGAACTGGCCGGCGAGCCGCGCACGATCATCTTCTATGAGTCCTCGCACCGCGTCGCCGAAAGCCTGGCCGACATGCGCGACGTGTTCGGCGCCGAGCGCGAAGCCGTGCTCGCGCGCGAACTGACCAAGATGTTCGAAACCGTGCTGGGCGAACCGCTGGCGGCGTTGGCCGCGCGCGTCGCCGCCGATCCCGACCAGCAACGCGGCGAACACGTAATCCTGGTGGCGGGGCGCGGTGAGGAAGCCGACGCGAAACTCGCCGAAGGCAAGCGCATCTTCGCAATCCTGCGTGAGGAGTTGCCGCCGGCGAAGGCCGCGAAGCTGGCGGCGGCGATCAGCGGGGCGCCGCGCAAGCTTCTGTACCAAGAGTAGGGGATGGAGAGGGTAGAGACCCGTTCAAGTCTTGAGCGCTTTTCCGATTATCGGTTCCTCGTTTTCCATTTCCCTTTTTCTTGGGTCCAGATCACGACCCCCCTGGGCAATGCTATGGTCCGAAAAGCATTTCGCGCAAAGGAAACCACCACACGAACAGAAAGACGAAGAGTGACCAACCCAGCCAGCTCGTCGCGGTTTTCTCCCGGCTCGGTGGCAGCCTCCGCACTTGTTGCATGATCAACGTGATCATGACTATCGGAACTCCGACATCCCCGACAAGCCGGAGAAGTTCCGGATCGGGCGTGAGTCCAAACGCCGAAAGCCAGTCCTCGCCCCTCTGGTGGCGCCGATAGGCCACTAGTCCGTTTATGATCACTGAGCCCGACAATGCTAGCCAAATTGCATAATGACGCCAACTGGACGACTGCGTGTCATCGGCTTTCGTCAGAATTTGCTTTTGATTCGTCATAAGCCCCCATACCTAAGTAGTGACGTCGGTGACGAGTTCAAGTTAGCGACCTGGGTAAGGGGTGTGGCATGTCACCGTATCTTTGTGCAGCTTGTGCAAGCCGATCACGAACGGCACGATCGCGGCAGCGCATACCACTGCTCCTACACCCGTCTCGGCAAGCCCACATGCTGTGCCAGCTGCCAGGTCATTTCCGCCTTGCGCCAAATTATCCGTGCCCATATCGTCGCAAGCGTTCTGTCGGTCATGCTCATAGAGAATGCAATCTATGTCGTTCGGAGCGCAACCGTCTGGACGCGGCGGCTGACTTGTTGGAGGGGCGTCCCCGAATGCGCTACCCCACCATAGATCGTACGAACCCCAATTTGACATGCCACCAGGGCCCCAGTCTGACAAGCCTCCCGCCCATTCGTTGCATGAACCAGGGATTGGGAAACAGTCGCCACCGGTTGGAGTGGCCCACAGAGAACCGTCGTCGTCGCCAAGCCCGCCCGTATCGCGTGGTGGCGGAAAGAAAAAACTCGGATTGACGTTCCTTAGCCCCCCAGTCGACGGACGAAAGTTGGCGTTAGCACTCCGTGGTCCTGCATGCACCATGATCGCGTCGGACTTGGCGGCGCTGATGGACTGATACATTTGATCGTACATTTGGCTGGCTGCTTGGCCATTACCATTCGTGACTTGCAGCAGAACCCGCTCGAGCGGGAGCGTTGACTGGCTGCCCGTAACATCCACTAGTGTGACGGTACCGTTCTGGAAGTCAAACGAAGCGCTTAATCCATTCTTAAGTCGAATGGCGTAAGTCTTGGATGCCCTCTCGGCATGGAAGTAATTCAGCTCGAAGCCGGTGGAGGAAGATTGAGCTTGGATGGCTGCAGCGAGGTCAGTGCCGTGCGCTCCAAATGCACCAGGCATGGGCGATGCCGCAAATACATAATTACTCACGCCACCGCACACAAGCAGCAGAATCAAGCCAATGGCTTTCACCTTGTTCGGAATAATCATGGATTCCATTTCGATAATCCTCATCATTGGTACTCCAAATTCATCCCCTGTTCAAAAACGCTACCCCCCCTCTGTAAGGTGTCAAGTATCAGCATTTGCCCAGCACATGTGAGCTCAAAATAAAGTCGGACGATGCCAACACTGCGTGTCGGCGACCGCCCCGCTGAGGCGGATAAAACCATCGGGTGCCGTGTTGAACGCCGGCAGTGCCCGTCCGATGCGCCGCGTCCCATCCCGACCGAGTACACTGGCCACGGAGTCGGCCGGGCAGTCGCGTCGCGCGCAAGCGCATCGAGGAAAGTCCGGGCTCCACAGGGCAGAGTGCCAGGTAACTCCTGGGCAGCGTGAGCTGACGGCCAGTGCAACAGAGAGCAGACCGCCGATGGCCTCGCAAGAGGATCAGGCAAGGGTGAAAGGGTGCGGCAAGAGCGCACCGCGTACGGGGCCAACGCCGTACGGCACGGTAAACCCCACTCGGAGCAAGACCAAATAGGGGAACGATAACGCGGCCCGCGTTGTTCCCGGGTAGGTTGCTGGAGCCAGGCGGCGACGCCTGGCCGAGAGGAATGACTGTCGCGCCGCAAGGCGTACAGAACCCGGCTTACAGGCCGACTCCACCTCTTTCCGTACCGCCGACGCCGCGACTGACCTGTCGCGGCGTCGACTGCGCGTGCCGATGAACGGCGATTCATCCGCGTGCGTCGGTCACGGGGGCGCGGAAGCGCCAAGCGGCTGGCCTCGGCCGCAAACCGGCTGCAGGGTCGCCGCAAAAAATTCCCTGCTTTCAACCACCTTGTCGGCCTTCCTGAGAATATCCTGCACATACATTCAGACTTCGCCTTTACTCCTTGATTCACAAGCAATTTCGGCTTGACAGTCTCAGCGGGCGAGACTATCGTGGCTTTCAGTGTGAAATCGTGGGTTTTAGTGGAGTCTGCTGACCGTGTTCCAGGGCGAAACCGCCATCACCATCGACGACAAGGGCCGCCTGGCCATCCCGACCGCGTATCGGGAGCAGGTGGCTGGCGAGTGCGCCAATCGTCTGGTGGTCACCTACAACCCGTTCGAACCGGGTTGCCTGTGGCTGTTTCCGCATGACGAGTGGGAAAAGGTGCGCGATCAGGTGAACCAGCTGCCCAAGGTCAAGGCGGCCCATCGCGACATGCAGATGAAGCTGGTCGGCGCCGCCGCCGTGGTCGAGCCCGACAGTGCCGCGCGCATCCTGCTGCCGGCCAGCCAGCGGGCCACCACCGGCATCGAGAAGAAGGCGGTGCTGCTCGGCATGGGCAACAAATTCGAACTGTGGAGCGAGCAGGCGCACCTGGCCAAGATCCGCCAGAGCATCGGCGAAGACGAGATCACCAGCGAAATGGCAGAGCTGCGCCTGTAATCCACAGGCGCGGGCGTGGCGGAATCATGCGGGATGGGACGGGAGTGCGCTCGGTGCAATTGCAGCATGTCCCGGTGATGCTGGGCGAGGCGGTGGAGGGATTGTCCGTGCAGGCAGACGGGCGCTATCTGGACGGCACGTTCGGGCGCGGTGGTCATGCGCGCGCGGTGCTGTCGCGCCTGGGTCCGGCCGGCCGGCTCTTGTTGATGGATCGCGATCCGGCCGCGATCGCCGCTGCGCGGGCCGAGTTTGCCGCCGACGCACGGGTGGCGATCCGCCACGCCAACTTCTCCAGCCTGGCCGAATGGGACGAGACCGCCGCCGGGCTCGACGGCGTGCTGCTCGACCTGGGCGTCTCGTCGCCGCAACTGGACGAGGCCGCGCGGGGCTTCAGCTTCATGGCCGATGCGCCGCTGGACATGCGCATGGACACCACGCAGGGCGAGAGCGCCGCCGATTTCCTCGCTCACGCCAGCGAGCGCGAGATTGCCGACGTGCTGTGGAATTACGGCGAGGAGCGCCACAGCCGGCGCATCGCCCGCGCCATCGTGGCCGATCGCGACGCCACCCCGTTCACCCGCACCGGCCAGCTGGCCGCGCTGATCGAGCGCGTGGTGGGCCGGCGCGAGCCGGGCAAGCATCCGGCCACGCGCAGCTTCCAGGCGCTGCGCATTCGCGTGAACGGCGAGCTGGACGCCTTGCAGCAGGGTCTGGACGCCGCGCTGGAACGGCTCAAGCCGGGCGGGCGGCTGTCGGTGATCAGTTTCCACTCGCTGGAGGATCGCGCGGTGAAGCTGTTCATCCGCGACCACTCCGGACGCGTGCAGAACAGTCGTCGCGGACCGCCAGTGCAGGGGGCGCCGGCGCAGTTGGTGGCAATCGGCAAGGCGCAATTCCCGTCCGAGGCCGAGCTGGCCGCCAATCCGCGGTCACGCTCGGCGGTGCTGCGCGTGGCCGAGAAGCTGCCGCGGGAGGTCGCCGCGTGAAGCTGATCAGCACCGTGATCTGCGCACTCCTGCTGGTGGCCGCGGTGGCCAGCGCGCTGGGCGTGGTGTGGACGCGCCACGAAAGCCGCGTGCTGTTCGTGCAACTGACCCAGCTGCAGAACCAGCGCGACGACCTCAACATCGAATACGGCCGCCTGGAACTGGAGCAGGCCACCTACGCCGAGCCGCGTCGCATCGACGACGAGGCACGGCAGAAGCTGGGCATGGTCGATCCGCGCCCGCAAGACATCCGGTTGCTGCGCTGATGGACATGCGCAAACACGCCAAGCCAGCCGCACGCGGTCGCCGCCAGGCGAGCGGCCCCAGCGCGCGCCGGCGCATGTATCTGGTCGCCGGCCTGCTCGGGCTTACCGCCACCGGCCTGGTCGCGCGAGCGTTCGACCTGCAGGTGGTACGCAAGCAGTTCTACCAGCGCCAGGGCGACGCGCGCTTCCTGCGCGAGATGCCGATCCCGGTCTCGCGCGGCACCATCTTCGACCGCAATGGCGAGCCGCTGGCGGTGTCGACGCCGGTGACCTCGATCTGGGCCAATCCCTCCGAGGTGCTGGACAACGACCAGCGCATCCCGGATCTGGCGCGCGCGCTGGGCGTGAATGCGGACGAGCTGAAGAGCCGCCTGGCCCAGCGCTCGGACCGCGAGTTCGTCTATCTGCGTCGCCAGATGTCGCCCGAAGCCGCGCAGGCGGTACTGGACCTGGGCATCCCCGGCATCAACGGCCAGCGCGAGTTCAAGCGCTTCTACCCATCCGGCGGGGTCACCGCGCACGTGCTGGGTTTCACCAATATCGACGACCACGGCCAGGAGGGGCTGGAGCTGGCCTACGACGACTGGCTCTCGGGCAAGCCCGGCGCCAAGCGGGTGATCCGTGACCGCATGGGCCACGTGGTGGAAGACGTCGAGCAGGTGCGCGCACCCAAGCCGGGACGCAACCTCACCCTCAGCATCGACCGGCGCATCCAGTTCCTGGCCTACAGCGAACTGAAGAGCACCGTGGACAAGTTCCAGGCCGATTCGGCCTCGATGGTGATCCTCGACGTGCATACCGGGGAGGTGTTGGCGATGGTCAACCTGCCCACCTACAACCCCAACGCGCTCGACTCCAGCCGCGCCGGCCAGCGCCGCAACCGCGCGATGACCGACGTGCTCGAACCGGGCTCGACGATCAAGCCGATCCTGATGGCCGCGGCGCTGTCCAGCGGCAAGTTCACCCCCACCAGCCCGATCATCGACACCACCGGCGGACACTGGTTTTTCCAGGGCCACGACATCCACGACACGCACAACTACGGCCTGCTGACGCCGACCGGCGTGATCACCAAGTCCAGCAACGTGGGCGCGGCGCACATCGCGATGGATCTGGACACCACGCTGATGTACGACACCTACCGCGCCTTCGGTTTCGGCAACAGCACCAACAGCGGCTTCCCCGGCGAAGCCTCCGGCTACCTGCGCATCGGCGCCGACTGGCGGCCGCTGGAAAAGGCCATCCTCGGCTACGGCTACGGCCTCAACGTCACCGTGCTGCAGCTGGCCAACGCCTACGCCACCATCGCCGACAACGGCCTGATGCATGGCCCGAGCTTCATCAAGGACGCGGAGACGCCCTCGCGCCAGATCATCTCGCCCGAGGTGGCGCACGAGCTGATCGGGATGATGGAGACCGTGACCGGCCCCGGCAGCACCGCGCCGCAGGCGCGCATCGCCAATTACGCGGTCGCCGGCAAGACCGGCACCGCGCACAAGGCCAACGCCGGCGGCTACGACAAGCACAGCTACACCGCGGCATTCGCCGGCATCGTGCCGGCCACCAACCCGCGCCTGGTCGGCGTGGTGGTGGTCGACAACCCGAGCAAGGGCAGCTACTACGGCGGCATGGTCTCCGCGCCGGTGTTCTCGCGCGTGATGAGCGGTGCGCTGCGCCTGCTCGACGTGCCGCCGGACAACATCGGCCGCTGGTACGTCGGCGGCCCGCTGCAGGGCGCCGGCGGCCTCGCGGGCAGCAAGCCGCCGGTCGAAGCGCCGATCGACGACGCGCCGATCGACGAGGGCACGCCATGAGCACCGGCCACCTCGATCAGCTGCTGCTGGGGATCGCCGATGCGCAGCTGGCGGCAAACCCGGCGGCGGCGCGCATGGTGGTGTCCGGCATGACCCTGGACTCGCGCCAGGTGCGCCGCGGCGATGCGTTCTTCGCGCTGCGCGGCGGCCGCGCGCACGGCATCGCGTTCGCCGCCAACGCGGTGCAGCGTGGTGCCCGCGTGGTGCTGGCCGAAGCCCCGGCCGAGGATGTCGCGGCGCTCGACGTGCCGGTGCTGTGGATCGACGACCTGCATGCGCAGGTGGGCGAGATCGCGGCGCGCTTCCACGACCGGCCCAGCGAGTCGATGCGCGTGGTCGGCGTCACCGGCACCAACGGCAAGACCTCGTGCGTGCAGTTGCTGGCGCAGGCCTGGACGGCGCTCGGCCACCGCGCCGCGACCATCGGCACGCTGGGCGCCGGCGTGCATGGCCAGTTGCTCGAAGGCGAGCGCACCACGCCCGACGCGATCAGCGTGCAGGCGCTGCTGGCGCGCTTCCGCGATGCCGGCGTCAGCCACGTGGCGATGGAAGTGTCCTCGCACGCGCTGGTGCAGGGGCGCGTGGCCGGGGTGGAATTCGAGGCGGCGGCCTTCACCAATCTCACCCGCGACCACCTCGACTATCACGGCTCGATGGAAGCCTACGGCGCGGCCAAGGCCATGCTGTTCGCGATGCCGGGCCTGCGCGTGGCAGCACTCAACAGCGACGACGGCTTCGGCCGCGAACTGGCCGGCACGCTGCCCGACAACCTGCGCGTGCTGCGCTTCAGCGCGGCCGGCGAGAGCGCGGCGGATGTCGCCGCCGAAGACGTGGTGACTTCGGCCAGCGGGCTCAGCTTTCAATTGCGCACGCCGTGGGGCAGCCGCGCACTGCACAGCCACCTGCTCGGCCGCTTCAACGTCGCCAACCTGCTCGCCGTGATCGCCTGCCTTGGCGCACTGGGCGAACCGTTCGAACGCATCGTGCAGGTGGCCGGGCAGTTGCAACCGGTCAATGGCCGGATGAACCGGTTGGGCGGATGGCACGGCCTGCCGCTGGTGGTAGTCGACTATGCGCACACGCCTGATGCGCTGGAGCAGGCGCTGACCGCCCTGCGCGCGCATTGCGCGGGCAAGCTGATCTGCGTGTTCGGTTGCGGCGGCGAACGCGACACCGGCAAGCGCCCGCTGATGGGCGCGATCGCGGCGCGGCTGGCGGACATCGCCATCGTCACCGACGACAACCCGCGTGGCGAGGACGGCGACGCGATCGTGGCGCAAATCGTGGCCGGCATGGCCGACGCAAAGGCGATGGCGGTCCAGCGCGATCGCGCGGTGGCGATTGCCGACGCGCTGGAGCTGGCCCGCGCCGGCGACGTGGTGCTGATTGCCGGCAAGGGCCACGAAACCTACCAGGACGGCGCCACCGGCAAGCATCCGTTCGACGATCTGGCAGTGGCGCGCACCGCGCTGGACCGGCTGGGCCGGGAGTCGCACGCATGATGCGGCTGGGCGCCATCGCGATGTGGCTGCACGGTCGCCTGCTCGACGGCGACGCGACGTTGGAGCAGGCCGAGATCACCGGCGTGGCGATCGACACGCGCAAGCTGCGCCCGGGCGAACTGTTCGCGGCGATCAAGGGCGAGCACGTGGACGGCCACGACTACCTGGACGAAGCGCTGGCCCGCGGCGCGGTGGCGGCGCTGGTGACGCATCCGGTCGACAGCGCGCTGCCGCAGCTGCGCGTCGACGACGTCGAGGTGGCGCTGGGCGACCTGGCCAGCGCGGTGCGCGCGCAACGCGACGTGCGCGTGGTCGGCATCACCGGTTCCAACGGCAAGACCACGGTGAAGACCCTGGTCGCCTCGATCCTGTCGCGCCATGGCCGCACGCACGTCAGCAGCGGCAACTACAACAACGAGCTGGGCCTGCCGCTGAGCCTGCTGGCAATGCCGCGCGACACCGAATACGCGGTGTTCGAGATGGGTGCGGGCAAGCCCGGCGACATCGCCTATCTCGCTGCCATCGCACGGCCAGATATCGGCCTCGTCACGCTCATCGCGCCGGCCCATCTTGAACGCATGGGCAGCATCGAGGGCGTGGCCGAAACCAAGGGCGCGCTGTACCAGGCCTTGCCGGCCGACGGCATTGCCATCATCAACGCGGACGACAGCTTTGCCAGCTTCTTCGGCGGGCTCGCCGGTGCGCGCAAGACGCTGCGTTTCGGCCTGGAGCAACCGGCCGACGTGCGCGCCGGTGCGATCGAACTGCGCGCCGACGGTTCGCGCTTCATGCTGCACACGCCGGCGGGCGAGGCCGAGGTGAATTTGCCGCTGCCCGGTCGCCACAACGTGGCCAACGCACTGGCCGCCACTGCGGTGGCGCTGGCGTTGCAGGTGCCGCTGGAAACCATCGTTGCCGGGCTGGAGCAGGTTTCCGGCGTGGCCGGTCGCCTGCGCCGCCTGGTTGCCGTCGGCGGCTGGATGGTCATCGACGACAGCTACAACGCCAACCCCGGTTCCATGGCGGCTGCCATCGACACGCTGCTGCTGGCCGGCGGCGAGCGCTGGCTGGTGCTGGGCGACATGGCCGAGCTGGGCGCGGACGCGCGTGCGCTGCATGCGGGCATCGGTGAGCGGGCGCGCGAGCGCGGCGTCGATCGCCTGTTCGCGGTCGGTCCGCTGGGCGCGGCCACGGTGGAGGCGTTCGGCGCCGGCGGCGAGCATTTTTCCGACAAGCCGGCCCTGATCGACGCGCTGCGCGCGCAGCTGCATGCGGGCGTCACCTGCCTGGTCAAGGGTTCGCGTTCGGCCGGCATGGAACAGGTGGTGGCCGCGCTCATTGCCGCGCCCGCCCACGGAGGTGCGAACGATGCTGCTTGAGCTGGCCGACTGGATGGCGCGGCATTTCACCGCCCTGCATCTGTTCCAGTACATCACCTTCCGCGCCATCATGGCTGCGCTCACCGCGCTGTCGCTGTCGCTGCTGTGCGGGCCGTGGCTGATCAACCGCCTGGCCGCGCTGAAGGCCGGCCAGGTGGTGCGCAGCGACGGTCCGCAGACGCACCTGGTCAAGGCCGGCACGCCGACCATGGGCGGCGTGATGATCCTGCTCTCGGTCACCGTGGCCACCCTGCTGTGGGCCGACGTGCACAACCGTTACGTATGGGTGGTGCTCGGCGTGCTGCTGAGCTTCGGCGCGATCGGTTTCTACGACGACTACCGCAAGCTGGTGCTGAAGGACAGCCGCGGTCTGGCCAGCCGCTGGAAATATTTCTGGCAGTCGGTGTTCGGGCTCGGCGCGGCGCTGTTCCTGTTCTACACCGCGCCGCACGCCGTGCATGGCGCCACTGTGGCGGAGACCGCGCTGTACGTGCCGCTGTTCAAGCACGTGGTGGTGCCGCTGGGGCTGTTCTTCGTGGTGATCACCTACTTCATGATCGTGGGCTTCTCCAACGCGGTGAACCTCACCGACGGGCTGGATGGGCTGGCGATCATGCCGACGGTGCTGGTCTCTGGCGCGCTGGGCGTGTTCGCCTACGTGGCCGGCAACCGGGTGTTCTCCGAGTACCTCGGCGTGCCGGCGATTCCCGGCGCGGGCGAGCTGGCGATCGTCACCGGCGCGCTGGCCGGGGCGGGGCTGGGCTTCCTGTGGTTCAACACCTATCCGGCGCAGGTGTTCATGGGCGACGTGGGCGCGCTGGCGATCGGCGCGGCACTGGGTTGCATCGCGGTGATCGTGCGTCAGGAGATCGTGCTGCTGGTGATGGGCGGCGTGTTCGTGATGGAAACCGCCTCGGTGATGATCCAGGTGGCCAGCTTCAGGCTCACCGGCAAGCGGGTGTTCCGCATGGCGCCGGTGCACCACCACTTCGAACTGAAGGGCTGGCCCGAGCCGCGCGTGATCGTGCGCTTCTGGATCATCTCCGTCGTCCTCGTGCTGGTCGGTCTTGCCACGTTGAAGGTGCGCTGATGAAAGCCGGGAATAGGGAATCGGGAATAGGGAATGGGAAAGAGCGCGCAGTGCGTCGCGACCGTGCGCCCGCATGCTCTTCCCATTCCCTATTCCCTATTTCCTATTCCCTCGCAGCGGAGCAAGCAAATGTTTGACGCCGCCTCCCAGGCTCGTCGTCGCAATGGCCCGCGGGGGCATTTCGACCCGTGGCTGCTGGTTGCGCTGGTGGGGCTGGCCAGCATCGGGGTGGTGATGGTGGCGTCCAGTTCGATCGCGGTGGCGGACAGCCAGGAGCTGGGTGCGTTCTATTTCCTGCGCCGGCACCTGGTGTTCCTCGGGATCGGCATGGTCGCGGCCGGGTTGGCCATGCGCACGGAGCTGCGGCTGCTGGAGAAGTACGCGTTTCCGCTGCTGGCCCTGGCGTTCCTGCTGCTGCTGGCGGTGTTCGTGCCGCACCTGGGCATGCGCATCAACGGCGCGCGGCGCTGGCTCAACCTGCTGGTGACCACGTTCCAGCCGGTGGAGGCGGTGAAGCTGATCCTGGTGATCTACATCGCCAGCTATCTGGTACGCCACCGCGACAGCGTGGAGAACCGTTTCCTCGGCCTGATCAAGCCGATCGCCGTGGCCGGCATCATCGTGCTGCTGCTGCTGGTGCAGCCGGATTTCGGCTCGGCCACGCTGGTGATCGCGGTGACCATCGCGATGGTCTGGCTGGGCGGGGCGCGGCCGATCTTCCTGTTCCTGATGGGCTTGCCGCTGATGCCGCTGCTGTACATCGCGGCGACCGGCGAGAGCTACCGCATGAAGCGGCTGACCTCGTTCCTCGACCCATGGAAGGACCCGTTCAACGACGGCTTCCAGCTGACCCAGTCGCTGATGGCGATCGGCCGCGGCGAGTGGGACGGCGTGGGCCTGGGGTCCAGCGTGCTGAAACTCTCCTACCTGCCCGAGGCGCACACCGATTTCATCTTCGCGGTGATCGGCGAGGAGCTGGGGCTGGCCGGCGTGGTGCTGGTGATCGGCCTGTTCGCGCTGGCCGTGTGGCGCGGCCTGCAGGTGGGCCTGAAGGGTGTCGACGTGGGCCAGCGCTTCGCCGGCTACGTGGCGTTCGGCGTGTCGCTGATGCTGGCGATGCAGGCGATCGTGTCGGTGGGCGTGAACCTCGGCGCCTTGCCGACCAAGGGCCTGACCCTGCCACTGATCAGCTACGGCGGCTCCTCGATGGTGCTCACCTGTGCCATGGCCGGCGTGCTGCTGCGCGCCACCTTCGAGATCAACCGCGCGCTGGACGCCCGCCAGATGGCCACGCGCATGCCGGCAGCCGTGACCGTGGCCGACGCGAATGCCGCGGTGACGCCGCGCGAGGCGGAGGCCGCATGAACGCCGCGACGCGGGAATCGGGAATGGGCGAAGACCGGCGCGGGGCGCGGCCTGCTTTTGCCGATCCGCGACCGGTGCTCATCATGGCCGGCGGCACCGGTGGACACATCTTCCCGGGACTGGCGGTGGCCGAATGCCTGCGCGGGCAAGGTGTGCCGGTGGCGTGGCTGGGGGCGGTCGGCGGGATGGAGACGCGGGTGGTGCCGGCGCACGGGATCGAGTTGCACACGGTGGCGGTGGGCGGTTTGCGCGGAAAGGGCTGGAAGACCCGGCTGCTGGCGCCGCTGATGCTGCTGCGCGCGCTTCTTGCCTCGCTGGCGTTGCTGCGGCGGCTGCGTCCGCGCAGCGTGCTGTCGATGGGTGGCTACGTGGCCGGCCCCGGCGGTCTCGCCGCGTGGCTGCTGCGGCGGCCGCTGCTGGTGCATGAACAGAATCGCGTGGCCGGTTTCACCAACCGCAAGCTGGCCGCATTGGCGCGCCGCGTGCTGGCCGGCTTCGACGGCGTGCTGCCGCAGGCGCAGTGGGTCGGCAATCCGGTGCGTGCGGTGATCGGCGCGCTGCCGCCGCCGGCGCAACGCATGGCCGATCGCCCGGGTGCGCCACGCCTGCTGGTGCTGGGCGGCAGCCTTGGGGCGCGTGCGCTGAATCTCGCGGTGCCGCAGGCGCTGGCCCGACTCGAACCCGGGCAGCGTCCCGAGGTGTTGCACCAGTGCGGCAGTCGTGGCCTCGACGAGGCACGCGCGGCGTATGCGCAGGCCGGCGTGGAAGCGCGCGTGGTGGCCTTCATCGACGACATGGCCGATGCCTACGGCTGGGCGGACCTGGCGGTCTGCCGTGCTGGTGCGCTGACCCTGGCCGAACTTTCCGCCGCCGGGCTCGGCGCCTTGCTGGTGCCGTTTCCGTACGCGGTGGACGACCACCAGACGCGCAACGCGGAGGTGCTTGCGGCGGTCGGCGCCGCCGAGATCATGCAGGAGAATGCACTGGACAACCAACAACTGGCGCAGCGGTTGGCTGCGCTGCTCGGCGATCGAACCGCCCTGCTGGCCATGGCCGAAGCGGCACGCACGCTGGCCAAGCCCGACGCGGCGCAGGTGATCGCGCGCGCCTGCACGGAGGTGGCTGCATGAGCCGGCTCTCCGCCCAGCAGGACCCGATGAGCACGTTTCGCCGGGTGCATTTCATCGGCATCGGCGGCGTGGGCATGAGCGGCATCGCCGAGGTGCTGCACAACCTGGGCTACGCGGTGTCCGGTTCCGACCGTGCCGGCTCACCCACGGTGCAGCGGCTGCAGCGGCTGGGCCTCACCGTGCACGTGGGCCACGCCGCGGAGAACGTCGCCGGCGCCGACGTGGTGGTCACCTCCAGCGCGATCAAGGCGGACAACCCGGAGCTGGCTGCTGCTCTCGCGGCGCGCATCCCGGTGATCCCGCGTGCGGAAATGCTGGGCGAGCTGATGCGTTTTCGCCGCGGCATCGCGATCGCCGGCACGCACGGCAAGACCACCACCACCAGCCTCACCGCCAGCGTCCTGGCCGAGGCCGGTTACGACCCGACCTTCGTGATCGGCGGCCAGCTCAATGCGGCCGGCGCCAACGCGCGGCTCGGCACCGGCCAGTACCTGGTGGCCGAAGCGGACGAGTCGGACGGCTCGTTCCTGCTGTTGTCGCCGGTGATCGCCGCGATCACCAACATCGACGCCGACCACCTGGAGAACTACCACGGCGACTTCGCCGAGGTGAAGAAGGCGTTCGCCGATTTCCTGCACCGGCTGCCGTTCTACGGCCTGGCGGTGCTGTGCGTGGACGACCCGGAAGTGGCCGCGCTGGCCAAGGCCACCAATCGCCGGGTGATCCGTTACGGCATCGACAGCGCGGACGCCGACGTGCGCGCGCTGAACCTGCGCCAGCAGGGTTTCGAGATGCATTTCGAACTGCAGTTGCCCGATGGCGCGGCGGCCGTGCCGGTCACGCTGAACCTGCCCGGGCGGCACAACGTCCTCAACGCGCTGGCCGCCGCCACGATCGGCTGGCAGCTCGGTGTCGAGGTGGCGGCGATCGCCGCCGCACTGAAGGGTTTCCAGGGCGTGGGCCGGCGCTTCCATCGGCGCGGCGAGCTCGCCATCGATGGCGGCCGCGTGCTGCTGGTCGACGACTACGGCCACCACCCGCGCGAGATTGCGGCGGTGTTCGCGGCGGTGCGCGGCGGCTGGCCGGAGCGGCGCCTGGTAGTGGCCTTCCAGCCGCACCGCTACAGCCGCACGCGCGACCTGCTGGACGATTTTGCCAACGTGCTGGCCGACGCCGACGTGCTGGTGCTGACCGATGTGTACCCGGCCGGCGAGGCGCCGATCGCCGGCGCCGACGGCCGCGCGCTGGCGCGTGCCGTGCGTGCGCGCGGCAAGGTCGACCCGGTGCTGGTCGAGCATCCGCGCGAGTTCCGCACCAGCCTGCCCAGCCTGCTGCACGACGGCGACCTGTTGCTGCTGCTCGGCGCCGGCGACATCGGCGCGGCGGCGGTCGAGCTGGCGAACGCCGGCCAACTCAAGACGAAGGGGGCCGCATGATGGCCGCAATCACGAATCCGGGCACCTCCCGCATCACCGATCCCGCGCAGTTCGGCCGTGTGGCGGTGGTCATGGGCGGCAGCTCGGCCGAGCGCGAGGTGTCGCTGGATTCCGGCCGCAACGTGCTGGTCGCACTGCGCGCGCGCGGCGTCGACGCGCATGCGATCGACGGTATCCCGGCCCTGCTCGACGCGCTGCGCGCGGGCCACTTCGCGCGTGTGTTCAACATCCTGCACGGCCAGCACGGCGGTGGCGAGGATGGCGTGCTGCAAGGTGCGCTGGAATCGCTGCACGTGCCGTACACCGGTTCGGGCGTGCTCGGTTCGGCGTTGTCGATGGACAAGACCCGCTCCAAGCGCGTGTGGCAATCGCTGGGCCTGTCCACGCCGACCTTCGCCGCGCTGCCGCGTGGCGCGGACGTGCTCGCCGCGGCGCGGCGGATCGGCTATCCGCTGATCGTCAAGCCCGCATGCGAAGGCTCCAGCGTCGGCGTGACCCGGGTGTTCGCCGAGCAGGACCTGGCCGCGGCGGTCGAATTGGCCGAGCGCTATCCGGGCGATCTGCTGATGGAAACCCTGATCGAGGGCGACGAACTCACCGTCGCCATTCTCGGCCGCCAGGTGCTGCCGAGCATCCATATCGTGCCCAAGGGAGCGTTCTACGACTACAACGCCAAGTACGTGGCCGAGGACACCCAGTACATCTGCCCCGGTGCCGAAGGTGCCGCGGCGGACGAACTGGCGGTGCTGTCGCTGGCTGCGTTCGACGCGCTGGGTTGCGCCGGCTGGGGCCGCGTCGACGTGATGCGCGACCGCAACGGCCGTCCCTGGCTGCTGGAGGTCAACACCGCCCCCGGCATGACCTCGCACTCGCTGGTGCCCAAGGCCGCCGCCGCCGCCGGCATCGACTACCAGGAACTGTGCTGGCGTGTGCTGGAAACAAGCTTCCAGCGGGAATGGGGAATAGGGAATAGGGAATCGGAACATCAAACAGCAGACGCCGGCTCTGCCTATTCCCCATTCCCTATTCCCTATTCCCGCGACTCCGAAGGAGACGCAAAGTGAAAGGCCCCATCCGCCTCGCTGCCTGGTGCCTGGCGATCGCGCTCGTCGCGTTGCCGGTCGTCGGGTTGCTGCGCGGGTGGTTTGCCGCCGATCGCTGGCCGGTGACCCAGCTGACCGTGCAGGCGGAGTTCAAGCACGTCACTGCTGCCGAGATCCGCACGGCGGTGCTGCCGCGACTGGGCAAGGGTTTCTTCGCGCTGGATCTCGATGCGGTGCAGAAGGCTGTCGCCGCGTTGCCGTGGGTGGAGTCGGTGGAGGCGCGCAAGCGCTGGCCCGATACCTTGCAACTGCGCATCTACGAGCGCCAGCCGTTCGCGCGCTGGAATGACAGGCAGCTGATCAGCCGCCAGGGCCGCGTGTTCGACGCCCCCGGCGTAGATCAGTTGACCGCCTTGCCCGGCCTGAGTGGTCCGGATGCGCGGCTGGCCGAGGTGGTGAGCTTCTACGCCGATGTCAGCAAGGCGTTTGCCGGCACCCACCTGCGCATCAATGGCGTGGCGCTGACCGAACGCGGCAGCTGGAGCGTCACCACTGGCAGCGGCGCGCGCATCGTGATCGGCGACCGCGAGCAGGCCGGCCGCCGGCTGCATCGTTTCCTCGACGTCTACCCGCAGCTGATCGCCGGCCATGCCGACGGCTTCGTTTACGCCGATCTTCGCTACACCAACGGCTTTGCCGTGCGCTGGCCCGACGCGGCCGGCGCCCCGGCTGGAGGTTCACCCCGCTCATGACTGTCTCGCCATGAAAACGCGCAATGAAAAGCAGCTGGTCGTCGGCCTGGACATCGGCACCTCCAAGGTGGTGGCGATCGTCGGCGAGTACGAACCGGGCGAGCCGATCACCGTGATCGGCATCGGCACCCACGTCTCGCGCGGCATGAAGCGTGGCTCGGTGGTCGACATCGAATCGACCGTGCACTCGATCCAGCGCGCGGTGGAGGAGGCCGAGCTGATGGCCGGTTGCGACATCCGATCGGTCTACGCCTCGATCTCCGGCAGCCACCTGGAAACGCGCAACTCGCACGGCAACGCGGCGATCCGCGAGCGCGAGGTCACCGCCGCCGACCTGGAACAGGTGCTAGAGGCCGCCAGCGCGGTGGCGATCCCGGCCGATCGCAAGGTGCTCTACAAGGAGTCGCAGGAATACCGCATCGACGGCCAGGACGGCATCCGCCGCCCGGTCGGCATGAGCGGCGTGCGACTGGAGGCCAACGTGCACCTGGTCACCGGCGCTGCCGCCGCGGTGCAGAACATCTCCAAGTGCATCCAGCGCTGCGGACTCACCGTCGATGAGCTGGTTCCTTCCGCGCTGGCCAGCGCCAAGGCGGTGCTGACCGACGACGAGCGCGAGCTCGGCGTGTGCCTGGTCGACATCGGCGCGGGCACCACCGACATTGCGATCTACACCCAGGGTTCGATTCGCCACACCGCGTCGCTGCCGGTCGGCGGCGACCAGGTCACCAGCGACATCGCCTACGGCGTGCACACGCCTACCGCGCACGCGGAGGAGATCAAGATCAAGTACGCCTGCGCGCTGACCGGGCTGGCGCATGCGGAGGAAACCATCCAGGTGCCCAGCGTCGGCGATCGTCCACCGCGCCGGCTGGCGCGGCAGTCGCTGGCGCAGAGCGTGCAGGCGCGCTACGAGGAAATCTTCGAGATGGTGCAGGACCAGTTGCGCCGCTCCGGCTACGAGAGCCTGGTCGCCGCCGGCGTGGTGCTTACCGGCGGCGCCTCGAAGATGGAAGGCGCGCTGGAGCTGGCCGAGGAGATCTTCCACAAGATGGTGCGCATCGGCCTGCCGCAGCAAGTCGAGGGTCTCGGCGAGGTGGTTTCCAGTCCGTTGCATGCCACTGGCGTAGGTCTGCTGCTGCATGGCGCGCGCGCCGGCGGCGCGCGGGTCGGCGGACCGGTGGGCAGCAGCATGGGCGGGATGGTCGACAAGCTGCGCGGCTGGCTCACGCGGAATTTCTAGCAATGCGGTTTCGGGCGGCGCAGGAGCTGCCGCCCCGGGTGGAAGGAAATCCACCCACCACCACGGGCCGACAGGAGTCGCTCCCCGCGGTTAAAACGACAACAACTCTACGGAGGACGGGAAATGTTTGAACTGATCGATAAACTTGCACCCAATGCAGTCATCAAGGTGATCGGCGTGGGCGGCGGCGGTGGCAACGCCGTGGCGCACATGCTCAACGCCAACATCGAAGGCGTCGAGTTCGTCGTCGCCAATACCGATGCCCAGGCGATGACCAACTGCGGCTCGCGCACCCACCTGCAACTCGGCGGCAACGTGACCAAGGGTCTCGGCGCCGGCGCGAATCCCGAGGTCGGCCGGCAGGCCGCGCTGGAGGACCGCGAACGGATCGAGGCGATGCTCGAAGGCGCCGACATGGTGTTCATCACCGCCGGCATGGGCGGCGGCACCGGCACCGGCGCGGCGCCGGTGGTGGCGCAGCTGGCCAAGGAGAAGGGCATCCTGACGGTCGCGGTCGTCACCAAGCCGTTCCCGTTCGAGGGCCGCCGGCGCATGCAGGTCGCCCTGAAGGGCATCGAGGACCTGTCGCAGCACGTCGACTCGCTGATCACCGTGCCGAACGAGAAGCTGCTCAGCGTGCTCGGCCGCGAGGTCACCCTGCTCAACGCGTTCAAGGCCGCCAACGACGTGCTGCAGGGCGCCGTGCAGGGCATCGCCGACCTGATCACCGCCCCTGGCCTGATCAACGTCGACTTCGCCGACGTGCGCACCGTGATGTCGGAGATGGGCCTGGCCATGATGGGCTCGGGCACCGCCCGCGGTGACGATCGCGCCCAGGCGGCGGCCGAGGCGGCGATCAAGAACCCGCTGCTGGAGGACGTCAACCTGAACGGCGCCTGCGGCATCCTGGTCAACGTCACCGCCGGTCCGAACCTCACCATGCGCGAGTTCGACGAGATCGGCCGCATCATCCACGACTTCGCCAGCGAAGACGCCACCGTGGTGATCGGCACCTCGCTGGACCCGGACATGAAGGACGACGTGCGCGTGACCGTGGTGGCCACCGGCCTCAACCGCGCCAATGCCTCGCGCAGCCAGCCGCCGATCCGCATGGTCGAAACCCAGCAGATGCAGATGCGTCCGCGCCCGGTGGTGCTGCGCACCGGCACCGGCAACGAGGTGGTGGACTATGCCCAGCCGGAGGTGCAGGCTCGGACCGAGTCCAGCGCAGCGGCCAAGCATGGCGATGCCGGCCTCGATTACCTGGACATCCCGGCATTCCTGCGCCGGCAGGCTGATTGAGGAGCATTGCGGAGCATGTCGATGCGTTGAACGATCGCCCGCCGGGTCGGTCAGTCACTCCATTGCCTCACGAATGGCTGCCTTGCGGCAGGCCGTTTGCAAGGTCCGCGATGGCGCGACGATGGCTGCGGCGACGGCGGTTGGTTGGCACCCGATGCCGTGCGCCGGGATGGGCGCGCGGGGCAGGGCCGCGGATTTGTCGCCGCGGTGCCGAAGCGATGTCCCGGGCCGGATTCCCGTCCCAGGCCCGGGCTTCGCTCCTTATCTTTCGGCGCTGGCGGGCGCCAAATGTGCGCCAGTTCCCAAGGATGAAAGAAAGATGAAGGCTTAACCAGACTGTACGGTGCGGTTTGCTTTTATCCCAGGTTAAAACTGTGTTAGCATCCGCTCCTGATTGGCTGCTGCCTCCACGGGTCCCAACAATAATGATCAAGCAGCGTACGCTTAAAAACATCATCCGGGCGACCGGTGTCGGCTTGCACACGGGCGACAAGGTCTACATGACCTTGCGTCCCGCCGCGCCGAACACGGGCATCGTTTTCCGTCGGACGGATCTCGATCCGCCGGTGGACATCCGCGCACGCCAGGACAACGTCGGCGACACACGCCTGTCCACCACGCTCATGAATGGTGAAGTGCGCGTGGCCACCGTCGAACACCTGTTGTCGGCGATGGCCGGGCTCGGCATCGACAACGCCTACGTCGACCTGTCGGCGCCGGAAGTGCCGATCATGGATGGCAGTGCGGGACCGTTCGTGTTCCTGCTGCAGTCCGCCGGCATCGAGGAGCAGCCGGTGGCCAAGCGCTTCATCCGCATCAAGAAGCCGATCAAGGTGCAGGAAGGCGACAAGTGGGCCAGCTTCGAGCCGTTCGAAGGCTTCAAGGTGGGCTTCTCGATCGACTTCAACCACCCGATCATCTCCAAGCGCACCTCGCGCGCCGAGATCGACTTCTCCACCACCTCTTTCGTCAAGGAAGTCAGCCGCGCGCGCACCTTCGGTTTCATGCGTGACATCGAGATGCTGCGCGAGCACAACCTGGCGCTGGGCGGCTCGATGGACAACGCCGTGGTGCTCGACGACTACCGCGTGCTCAACGAGGACGGCCTGCGTTACGAGGACGAGTTCGTCAAGCACAAGATCCTGGACGCCATCGGCGACCTGTACCTGCTCGGCCACAGCCTGATCGGCGCCTATCACGCGCACAAGTCGGGCCACGAGTTGAACAACAAGCTGCTGCGCGCCCTGATCGCCGATGCCTCGGCGTGGGAAGAGGTCAGCTACCACGAGGATCCGGCGGTGTCGCCGATCTCCTACGCCCACCCGGCCCAGGCGATCTGACACCCGAAACCACGCCGGCCTGTTCCGGCACTGCCCACCCGAATGGCCGGATCGCAAGATCCGGCCATTTTTGTTGACCGCGACACACTCGCCGCGCGGGTTGGGTCACAGCCCGGCGAGGGCTGGACTTTTCATTAACTCTTCACGTGGTATAAACGCAGCTCTCGCGGGTTCGGCCGCGGCGGCAAGACGCGGCGCGTCTCGCAGGAACGCCCTTCAGTACGAGGGTTTCTCGGGGGAATCAGCGGTTTCGGCGAAGGACGCCAGCTGAAGGAACAGATCCCGCCATTCGGGGTCTGTGGACGAGGCAGCGGCAGCCCTGAGGTGGGCGGCCGCGGCTGGCGAAAGCGGTTTTGACTGCTCCGGCACGGTAACGGCCGGTGGTTGGGGAGCCACTTTCACGGTGACTGAACTGGCGCAGGCGCCGACGGCGCTTGCGGAGGCAAGGATCTGTGCCTGCATCAAGCGCAGGCGTGACGCCCAGGCCGGTGAAGACGCCAGGAAGACGAGGCGGTTGTTGCGCAGATTGGCGAATCTGACCTGTTCGCGCAGCGGCGATGGCAACGTCTGGCGCAGTGCGCGGTCCAGCGCTTCCAGCGCGTCGGCCTTTCGGGCCAGCGACGCGAAGGAGCCGCAATCGGCAAGGGATTTCGGTCCGTTGTCGCGGCGACGGGAAGTGGCGGGTTCCGCGCGGTGCATGGTGCCGACATTCGATTTTGGAAAGACATGCAGATCATACTCGTCTCACGTGCCCGCAAGCTGCCTAAAACCCTGGATCTGGCCAGCCGGCGGGTGCGCTGGAAGCTGTTCTCGATGTTGTCGCTGGGCGTGTTGGGCTGCCTGGCCCTGGGCGGCGCGCTGACCCTCGCCATCGCCAGCCCGCGCGACCGCGCGCTGAGCCAGATCCACGACCTGCAGCAGCAGATCCGCCGGCAGAACGCCGAACTCGGCGGCGTGCGCGCGGATGCGCAGCGCAGCCTGGACGCCCTGGCGCTCAAGCTGGGCCAGCTGCAGGCGCAGTCGACCCGCCTGAACGCGCTCGGTGAGCGCCTGGTGCAGGTGGGCAAGCTCGACAGCGGCGAGTTCAACTTCGACCAGCCGCCCGCCGTCGGTGGTGTCGAGGACACCAGCAGCACCGGTTACGCCATGCCGCCCTCGCTGGAGGTCGGCATCGACCGCCTCACCGGCCAGTTCAACGTCCAGCAGGCGCAGTTGTCGGCGCTGCAGAGCCTGTTGCTCGATGCCCGCATCGAGTCGAACCTGAAGCCCACCGGCATGCCCGTGCATGGCTACATCTCATCCTATTTCGGCGTGCGTCCCGACCCGTTCGACGGCCAGTCGGCGCGGCACACCGGCATCGACATCGCCACGCCGTTCGGCACGCCGGTGCATGCCGTGGCCGAAGGCATGGTGACCTTCGCCGGCGTGCGTCGCGGCTACGGCAACGTGGTCGAGATCGACCACGGCAACGGCTACATGACCCGCTACGCCCACAACAGCAAGCTGGACGTGCATCCCGGCCAGCATGTGCAGGTCGGCGACGTGATCGCGCAGGCCGGCTCCACCGGCCGCTCCACCGGCTCGCACGTGCATTTCGAGGTCTGGTACCACGATCGCGTGGTCAACCCGCTGGCGTTCGTGCGCAGCCACCGCTAGGGATGCCCTGATCCCTTGAATCCGGTCCCGGCAGCCGCCAGTTCCTGACGGTTCGCCGGCGTTCCCGCGCGGCGCGGGCACCTCCATCCCGCCAGAGCGGGTGAGCCGTACCGGGCATGTAGTAACATGCCCGATTGGCTCGCGCGTGCAGCGGGCGTCTTGTTCCCCCAACCGGAAAATCGATGTTCAATCGTGCCCTGACGAGTCTGTTTGGCAGCCGCAACGAGCGTGTGCTGCGTCAGCTTTCACGTACGGTCCATCGCATCAATGCGCTGGAACCGGAGATGGAGAAACTGGACGATGCCGCGTTGCGCGGCAAGACTGCCGAGTTCAAGCAGCGTTACGCCGCCGGCGAATCACTGGACAAGCTGCTGCCGGAAGCCTTCGCGGTGGCCCGCGAGGCCTCGCGCCGCACCCTGGGCATGCGTCCGTACGACGTGCAGTTGATCGGTGGCATGGTGCTGCACCAGGGCAAGATCGCCGAGATGCGCACTGGCGAAGGCAAGACCCTGGTGGCGACGCTGCCGGTATACCTCAACGCGATCGCGGGCAAAGGCGTGCACGTGGTCACCGTCAACGACTACCTGGCGCGGCGCGACTCGGCGCAGATGAGCAAGCTGTACAACTTCCTCGACCTGACCGTCGACGTGGTGTACCCGGGCATGGACCACGCCGACAAGCACGCGGCGTATGCGGCCGACATCACTTACGGCACCAACAACGAGTTCGGCTTCGACTACCTGCGCGACAACATGGCGCTCAGCAAGGAGCAGCGCTACCAGCGCGGCCTGCATTACGCCATCGTTGACGAGGTCGACTCGATCCTGATCGACGAGGCGCGCACGCCCCTGATCATCTCCGGCCCGGCGGAGGATTCCCCGCAGTTGTACATCGCCGTCAACAAGATCGTGCCGCGGATGATCCGCCAGGCCGAGGAAGACAGCGAGGGCGACTACTGGGTCGACGAGAAGCAGAAGCAGGTGCATCTGTCCGAGGCCGGCATGCAGCACGCGGACGAGCTGCTGCGCGAGGCCGGCGTGATCGACCAGGACAGCGGCCTGTACGACTCCAAGAATCTCGCGGTGGTTCATCATCTCAACGCCGCCCTGCGCGCCAACGGCATCTATCAGCGCGACGTCGACTACATCGTGCGCGATGGCGAAGTGATCATCGTCGACGAGTTCACTGGCCGTACCCTGGCCGGCCGACGCTGGTCCGACGGCCTGCACCAGGCGGTCGAGGCGAAGGAGGGCGTGCCGATCCAGCGCGAGAACCAGACGCTGGCCACGGTGACGTTCCAGAACCTGTTCCGCATGTACAAGAAGCTGGCCGGCATGACCGGCACGGCCGATACCGAGGCGTTCGAGTTCCAGAGCATCTACGGCCTGGAGGTGGTGGTGATCCCCACCCACAAGCCGATGATCCGCAAGGACAACCCGGACATGATCTTCCTGTCGCAGACACCGAAGTACAACTCGGTGATCGAGGACATCAAGGACTGCCACAAGCGCGGCCAGCCGGTGCTGGTCGGCACCACCTCGATCGAGGTGTCCGAGCTGCTGTCCGGGTTGCTGAAGAAGGCGGGCGTGGCGCACGAGGTGCTCAACGCCAAGCATCACGAGCGCGAGGCGCACATCGTGGCGCAGGCCGGCGCGCCCGGCCAGGTCACCATCGCCACCAACATGGCCGGCCGCGGTACCGACATCGTGCTCGGCGGCAGTCTCGAGGCCGCGCTGGCCGAACTGCCCGAAGGCGCCAGCGAGGTGGACCGCGCGCGCGTCAAGGCCGAGTGGAAGAAGCGGCACGAGCAGGTGCTGGCCGCCGGCGGCCTGCACATCATCGGCACCGAGCGGCACGAATCGCGGCGCATCGACAACCAGCTGCGCGGCCGCTCCGGCCGCCAGGGCGACCCGGGCTCCTCGCGCTTCTACCTGTCGCTGGAGGACAACCTGCTGCGCATCTTCGGCGGCGAAGGCCTGGTGCGCTGGATGAAGCGCTTCGGCATGAAGGACGACGACGCGCTGGAAGATCGCATGATCAGCCGGCAGATCGAGAAGGCCCAGCGCAAGGTCGAGCAGCACAACTTCGACATCCGCAAGCACCTGCTGGAGTTCGACGACGTCGCCAACGACCAGCGCAAGGTGATCTACACCCAGCGTGACGAATTGCTGGAGGGCGAGGAGGTCGCGGCCACCGTCGCCGACATCCGCGAGGATGTGGTGCAGACCCTGGTTCAGACCTACGTGCCGCCGCAGACCATCGACGAGCAGTGGGATATCGCCGGCCTGGATCGCGAGCTGGAGAGCCAGTTCAACCTGTCGCTCGACCTCAAGCACTGGGTCGAGCAGCAGAGCGAGATCGACGCCGAGATGATCCGCAAGCACGTGGACGAGGCGGTCGCCGAGCTGTTCCACGGCAAGGAGGCGCAGATCGGGGCCGAGACCATGCGCCAGCTCGAAAAGCACGTGATGCTGACCGTGGTCGACAACGCCTGGAAGGACCATCTTTCCAGCATGGATTACCTGCGCCAGGGCATCTCGCTGGTGGGCTACGCGCAGCAGGACCCGAAGCAGGCGTTCAAGCGCGAGGCGTTCAAGCTGTTCTCCGACATGCTGGCGCGGATCAAGTCCGAGGTGGTGCAGATGCTTGCGCGCATCCGCATCCGCAGCGAGGAGGAAGTCGCCGCGATGGAGGCCGAGCAGCAGCGCATGGCCGAGCGCCTGCAGAAGCAGATGCTCGCCACCGGCGGCGGCGCGCCGCCCGATGCGTTCGGCAGTGCCGGCGCGGCCCCGGAAGACGGTGCCCACCTGGCCGCACAACCGGTGCAGCATGCCGGCCCCAAGGTCGGCCGCAACGAGCCATGCCCCTGCGGCTCCGGCAAGAAGTACAAGCATTGTCACGGACAGCTGAGCTGAGACAGAAAGCAGGAGTGAGTGGAGAGGAGTGAGGAGTGAGAGAAAGCTGTCCGGCCCGCTCTCACTCCTCACTCCTCTCCACTCACTCCTCGCCTTTCAGTCCTCGCCGCCTGGCGGCCGCTTGCGATGCGGCTCGGCGTTGACGGTGATGTAGTGCGTCCCCTCGCCGTCCAGTTGCAGTGCGGTGAGCTTGCCGCCCCAGACGCAGCCGGTGTCGATCGCGTGCACGCCCAGTCCGTCGAATCGGCCCAGCGCCGACCAGTGGCCGCAGACGATACGCACGTCGCGTCGACGCATGCCGGGCACGGCAAACCACGGGTACAGGCCGGGCTTCTGCGTGCCGGGGATGCCCTTGGCGTCGAAGTCGATGCGCCCGTTGACGTCGCAGTAGCGCATGCGCGTCATGGTGTTGATGGTGGCGCGGTAACGGTCCTGGCCCTGCAGCCGGCTCGACCACTGCGCGGGACGATTGCCGAACAGGTTGCGCAGCAGGCGCGGGTGGCGCGGACTGGACAGCTCGCGCTCGACCTCCTGGGCGGCACGCAATGCCTGGCGCAGCGTCCACACCGGTGCGAGGCCGGCATGCACCATCGCCCAGTCGAGCTGTTCGTCGTGGTGCATCAGCTTCTGCGAGCGCAGCCATTCGAACAGCACCGGTGCATCGTCGGCAAACAGCACCTCGCGCAGTTCGGGGTTCACCCGCGCCTGCGCCTCCGGCTTGCGCTGCGCGATCGCCAGCAGGCTGAGGTCGTGGTTGCCCAGCGTGACAACGCACGAGTCGCGCAGGTCGTGGATCAGTCGCAGTGTTTCCAGCGACTGCCCGCCGCGGTTGACCAGGTCGCCGCAGAACCACAGCTGGTCACGCGCGGGGTCGAAGCGCAGTTTCTCCAGCAGGCGTTGCAATTCGGGATAGCAGCCCTGCACGTCGCCGATGGCGTACGTAGCCATGTCAGTCCCGGGCCATCAGTGCAGCGTACGCGGGATGGACAGGGTGAAGGTCGGGATCGGCGCCTCGAACTCGGTGCCGTCGTCGGCGAGCATCTGGTAGCTGCCGCCCATGATGCCCACCGGCGTCTCCAGCACCGCGCCGGAGGTGTATTCGAAATCCTCGCCGGGGCGCATCCACGGCTGTTCGCCGACCACGCCGTCGCCGCTCACTTCCTCGACCTTGCCGTTCGCGTCGGTGATCTGCCAGCGCCGCGCGAGCAGGCGCGCCGGCAGCTGGCCGGCGTTGCGCAAGGTGATGGTGTAGGCGAAAACGTAACGGTTGTCCCCGGGCCTGGACTGGTCGGGAACGAAGCGGGTTTGCACCTGCACGTCGATCGTGTAGGGGGATTGTTCGGTCATGCCCGGATTGTAAGGCCTGCGCTCGCCAATGGGGCGGCGCGTGCGCGACGGCTTCACTGCGCCGGCGGAACGACCTTGGCCAGGCGCACGAAATCCGCCGGCGACAGCGTCTCGGCGCGTGCGCGCGGGTCCACGTCGGCGCGCCGGATCGCGTCGCTGTCCATCACCTGCTTGAGTGCGTTGGACAGCGTCTTGCGCCGTTGCGCGAACGCCGCCTTCACCACGGCATAGAGTTGCGGCGGGTCGGCGTCGTGCCGTTGTTCCGGCGACAGCGGCTGCAGTCGCACTACGGCGGAGTCGACCTTCGGCGGCGGCCGGAACGACTCCGGCGGCACGTCGAACAGCGGTTCCACCCGGCACGCCAGCTGCAGCATGACCGACAACCGGCCGTACACTTTGCTGCCCGGTGCGGCAGCCATCCTGTCGACGACTTCCTTCTGCAGCATGAAGTGCATGTCCTCGATCGCCGCCGCGTGCTCGACGCAGTGGAACAGGATCGGGCTGGAGATGTAGTAGGGCAGGTTGCCGGCCAGCCGCAACCGCGGCACGCCGTGACTGTGCGCCATCGCGGTGAAGTCGACCTTCAGCACGTCGGCGTGCAGGACGTGCAGCGCACCGACCGTGGCGGCGCGCGCACGCAGGGCGGGGATCAGGTCCGTGTCCAGCTCGATCGCCGTGAGCTTGCCTGCCGCGCCCAGCAGGGGCAGCGTCAGGGCGCCTTCGCCCGGGCCGATCTCGACCAGGAAATCGTCGTCGCGCGGTGCGATCGCCGCGACGATGCGCTCGATGCATTGGCGGTCGTGCAGGAAGTGCTGGCCGAAGCTTTTCTTGGGGCGTGCGGTCATGGGGCAGAGCGAGCAGTGAGAAATGAGGAGTGAGGAGTGAGTGTGTGGAAGGTCGGGGAGATGAGTGCGCGAGCGGCTCTCTCGCTCCTCACTCCTCTCCACTCACTCCTCGCCTTCGCGCCACCAGCGTCATGGCGAGGTTGGCTGCGGCGATCAGGCTGGACGGATCGGCGCGGCCGGTGCCGGCCAGATCCAGCGCGGTGCCGTGGTCCACCGAGGTGCGGATGAAGGGCAGGCCCAGGGTGACGTTCACGGTGCGATCGAACGCTTCGCTCTTCAGCACCGGCAAGGCCTGGTCGTGGTACATCGCCAGCACCGCGTCGTAATGCGTGCGTTGCGCCGGCACGAAGGCGGTGTCGGCGGGCAGCGGGCCGAGCAGCTGCATGCCCTCGCCGCGCAAGACGTCCAGCACGGGGATCAGCGTATCGATTTCTTCCCGGCCCAGGTGGCCGCCCTCGCCGGCATGCGGATTGAGTCCGAGCACGGCGATGCGTGGCTGGTCGATGCCGAACTTGCCGCGCAGTTCGGCGTCCACGATGCGCAGCACGCGGGTCAGCAATGCGGGCGTGATCGCCGCCGGTACGGCCGACAGCGGCAGGTGGGTGGTGGCCAGCGCCACGCGCAGCTGCGGGCTGGCCAGCATCATCACCACCTCGGCGCCCGCGCGTTCGGCGAAGAATTCGGTGTGTCCGCGGAAGGCGACGCCGGCATCGTTGATCGAGGACTTCTGCAGTGGCGCGGTGACCACCGCGGCATAACGGCCGGCCATGCAGCCGTCGGCGGCCTCGGCCAGGGTGGCCAGCACGTGGCTCGCGTTGCGCGGGTCGGGGTGGCCGGGCACTTCCCTCGTCGCCAGCGGCACGTGACGCACGCGCAGCGCGCCGGCGGCGCGGGAGTCTGCCGGTGCGCCGTCGTCGTCGATCAATTCGAGGTGCATGCCGCAGCGTGTCGCCGCGCGCTCGAGCAGGTGGCGGTCGGTGATCGCGACGAGGCTTGCCGCCAGCGACGTGCCGGCCAGCCGCACCAGCAGCTCCGCACCGACGCCGGCCGGCTCGCCCGCGGTGACGGCCAGCCGGGTGAGCGCCATCGCGCTCAGCTGGCCTGGGGTGCGGCGCCGTCGGCGGGCGCCTGCTCGGGCTCGCGCAGGGACGGCACGAGGATTTCGATGTAGGCGTTGGAACGCAGGTCGCGCAGGTAGTCGTCGTAGACCTGCTCGGCCTTGCGGTTGCCGATGGCCTGGCGCGCCTGGTTGCGCTCGATCTCCACGGTCTGGTCGCTCTGGCGCGTACCCAGGCGCTGCAGCAGATGCCAGCCGGCTTCACTCTGGAACGGCTCGGATACCTGGCCGTCCTTCAGCGAGGCCAGCTTGGCGGCGATCGTCGCGCCCCACGCCGAGGGCTGGAACCAGCCCATGTCGCCGCCGATGTTGGCGGTGGTGTCGTCCTTGGAGAACTCCTTCGCCAGCGCGGCGAAGTCCTCGTGCTTGTCGACGATGCGGTGGTACAGGTCCTGCGCCTTCTGCTGTGCCTGGGCGGAGCTCAGCAGCTCGCTCGGCTTGATCAGGATCTGCCGCGCGTGGTACTCGGTGACGATCTTGCGGTCGCCCTTGCGCTGGTCGACGAGCTTGAGGATGTGGAAGCCGGTCGGGCCGCGCAGGATCTGGCTGACCTGGCCCGGCTTCATCGTGACGACCGTGTCGGCGAACGCCGGTGGAATCTCGTCCATGCGCCGCCAGCCGAGGTCGCCGCCTTCCAGTGCATCGGAAGCGTCGGAGTAGCGGATCGCGGCGGCGCCGAAATCCATGCCGCCCTGGACGGCGGCGGCGGCCTGCTCGGCCTTGGCCTGGCTGGCCTGGATCGCCGCGGCGTCCGCGCCACCGGGGATGCTCACCTGGATGTGCGCCAGGTGCACTTCGCCGGCCTTGTAGGTGGGGCTGTCGAGCAGGTTGTCGATCTCGCTGTCGGTCACCGAGACCGAGCTTTGCACCACGTTCTGGTGCAGCCGCTGCACGGTGATCTGGTCGCTCAGTTCCTTGCGGAATGCGGCGAAGCTGCCGCCCTGCTGCTCGACCGCCGCGCGCAACTGCTCGGGGGTGAGCCGGTTCTGCTGCGCCACCCCCTGGACCGCGCGGTCGACGTCGGCGCTGGACACCGAGATGCCTTGTTCATGCGCGCGCTGCACCTGCAGGCGCATCAGGATCAGCCGGTTCAGCACCTGCCGCGTCACCACGTCCATCGGCGGCAGTTGCCCGCGGCCGGCGTACTGCTGCTGGATCGTGCGCACCGCGTCGTCCAGCTCGCTCTGCAGGATGACGTCGTCGTTGACCACCGCGACGATGCGATCGAGCGACTGGTTCGCCGGTGCGGCCGACTGCAGCAACTGCGCATGGGCAGGCACGGCGATCGCCAAGGCGAGCAGGAGGGATGCAAGGAATTGCTTCATCGAGAAAAAAGCCTGGATCGCCGAGGCGATGGATTATTGATAGCCGAGAATATCACGGCGCAGCAGCGGTTCGATCTGGCCGCCGGTCGAGCCCAGCCCCTTGAATACGATTTCGAACATGATCGCGTTGTCGCGCCGATTGAGGTTGCTTCCGGAAGGTGGCGACGTGGTGCCGTAGTAGGACTGGTTGACGTAATTGCGGTCGACCAGCCGCAGGGTGACGCAACAGCTGTCGTACTCCACGCCAAGCATCGCGTCGACGGTGCCGCTGGGGAGCTTGTAGGTGGTGTCGATCGCCGGGGCAAACGCCCAGGCGCCGAACAACCGCCACCTGTCCGACAGCGGATAGACCGCCGAGGCGCTGTATTGTTCCAGCCGGCCGCGCCGATAGTGGTAGGCGAGGTTGACGATGCCCGCATCGCCGAGGCGGCGCTGCAGACCGAACGTGGCCGCCTCCACGGCGCGGCTGTTCGGGCTCCACTGCCAGGAACTGTTCACCCGCCAGCGGTCGTTCAATTGCAGGTCGAGCTGGGCCACGTAGGCCGAGCCGGTCCAGTCGGTGCCCAGCACGCGTTGCCGGCTGAGGTAGCGGATCTGGCCGATGCTGGCCGACAGCCGCTCGACGCCATCGTCGTCCAGCAGGCGCGTGGTCAGCGCCGCGGTGACGTTGTTCGCGTCCATCTGGCGGTCGGCGCCGGAGAACTGGTTGGTCGAGAACAGTTGCCAGTAGTCGAACGACATCAGGTTGGTGTCGAACAGCGGCAGGTTGTCCTGGTCGCGGTACGGCACGTAGAGGTAGTACAGGCGCGGTTCCAGCGTCTGCGTGTAGTGCGTGCCGAACAGCGAGGTGCTGCGGTCGAACATCAATCCCGAGTCGAGGCTGACGATCGGCAGCGAGCGGGTCGGCGACTGCTCGGTGAATGGCGACACTGCCGTGCCGCTGAGCCGCCCGAATCGCCCGTAGTCCTGGTAGCCGTCGCTGAGCTGGTAGGCGGTGTAGCGCCAGGCCAGGCGCGGCCGCACGAACCACGCGGCACTGCCGAAATCGGCCGCGAGGTAGGGGTAAAGGTCCTCGCGCTGTCCCTCGACGTAGCCGGGCTTGCGGAACATCACCGCGCTGGTGTCCACGCCGGCCTGCAGCCAGCGCGACAGCGGCACTTCCGCGCTGAACAGTGCATACGGCAGCTGCCGGTAAGGCAGCGCGGAGTCGGTCGCGAACGGGTTGGTGTTCTGGTAGGTGGTGGCGCCGAAGGAGGCGTCCCACCACTTGCCGCCGCCGCTGATCGCCGCACCGGAGCGCAGGCTGTACACCGGGCTGTGCGACATCGCATTGCCGTAGTCGTACAGGTAGCTGGCGTCGGATACGTGGTTGTACGTCCCGGTGAAGCGCCAGCCGTCCCACAGGGCGGTGCGGTCGGAGAAGGACACCAGGTGGCGCGACTTGCCGGTGGTGTCGGCCAGGCCGTCGCTCTTGCCGCGGTCCTCGGGCACGTACTCCACGTTGAGCTGCCCGCTGCTGCCGGGCACCAGGTAGCGGAACTCGCCCGCCAGCAGCGGGCCGCGGCGGCTGTAGTAGCGCGGGTCCAGCGTGGCGTCGTAGTTCGGCGCCAGGTTGAAGTAGTAGGGCGTGCTGAGCTGGAAACCCGCGCGGCTGGTGTTGCCCAGCGTGGGGTAGAGGAAGCCGCTCTTGCGCCGGTCGTCGGTGGGGAAAGTGAAGTACGGCAGGTACAGGAACGGCACCTTGCCGATGCGCATGGTGGCATCGCGCGCCACGCCCACGCCGCTGGCCTTGTCGATGCTGATCGACTTGGCGCGGAACTCCCACACGTGGTGGCCGACATCGCAGGTGGAATACGTGGCCATGGAATAGCGGGTGCGCTCGGCATCCAGCATGTGTCCCTGGCGCGCCACGCCATTGCCGCGCGATTCCAGCATCTGGTAGCGCACGTCGTCGGCCACACCGCGGCTGGCATTGGTGTTGCCGCGCAGGTGCGAGGCGGCGAGCAGTTGCCCGGCCTCCTGGTAACGCACGTTGCCGCGCGCATCGTAGTCGGTGGTCGAGTCGTTGTAGTCGAGCGTATCGGCCTGCAGCTGCTGGTCGGCGCGCTGCAGCAGCACGTCGCCGGAGAGGTGGTAGACCGACTGGTCGGAGCTGTCCACGTGCTGCGCGGTGACGTGCGCCGGTGCGGTCGCGCGCTGGCTGCTGTCCCGGCTCAGCGTCGGATCGTAGAACTCCAGCAGCGCGTTGGGCCGGCACATCGCGTAGTTGAGCGGGCGCGGTGCGCAGTGGAACGAACCCAGCGGGCAACTCTGGTCGGCCGGGTCCGGCGCCTTGCGTGCCGCCGGGGCGGCGGAGGCGGCGGGAAGCTGGCCGCCGAAGAGCGCCAGCGCGGCGGCGACTGCCAGCAGGCGACGTGGAGGAAACGTTGATGTCACGATGGAACCTGCCGACCTCGAAGGCTGGTCAAGTTAGCAGAAACGCCCCCTCCGATGCGTCCGCGCGTTCAGCGCGGGCTTGGCTGCGGGCGCCGATTCACTCCATCAGGGCCTGCACGTGGGCGGCGGCGCTGGCGGCCAGGGCGGCGAGGTCGTAGCCGCCTTCGAGGGTGGAGACGATGCGCCCCTCGGCATGGCGGCGGGCCAGCGCGACCAGCCGCTCGGTGAGCCAGGCGTAGTCTTCCTCGCTCAGCCGGATGTCGGCCAGGGGGTCGTTGGCGTGGGCGTCGAAGCCGGCCGAGATCAGCAGCAATTGCGGCCGGAACGCGTGCAGGCGCGGCAGCAGCACGGCATCCCACAGTTCGCGGAATTCATGCGAGCCGGCGCCGGGCGACAACACGCCGTTGACGATGTTGCCGCAGCCGCGCTCGTCCTCGTGGCCGCTGTCCGGGTACAGCGGCGACTGGTGGCTGGAGGCGAACAGCACGCGCGGCTCGCGTTCGAAGATGTCCTGCGTGCCGTTGCCGTGGTGCACGTCGAAATCGGCGATGGCGACCCGCTTGAGCCCGTGCGCGGCCAGCGCGTGGGCGGCGCCCACCGCGACGTTGTCGAACAGGCAGAAGCCCATCGCCCGCTCGCGCGTGGCGTGGTGGCCGGGCGGGCGCACCGCGCAGAAAGCGCGTTGCGCGCTGCCGCCGAGCACCGCATCGACCGCCGCCACCACGGCGCCCGCGGCGTGCAGGGCCGCCTCGGTCGAGCCGGGGCCCATCACGGTGTCCTGGTCCAGCGCCAGCATTTCGCCCGCCGGCGCGCCGAGCAGGACTTCGCCGATGTGTCCCGCGTCGTGCACGCGCAGCAGCTGTTCGCGGGTGGCCGGCGGTGCCTCGACACGGTCGAGCGCGGCGTAGCGGTCGTGATCCAGCGCCTGCAATACCGCATGCAGTCGCGCCGGCCGTTCCACGTGGCCCGGCCCCGGATCGTGCCGCAGGCAGGCGGAATGGGTGTACAGCCGCAGCATGCGGCAGCTCAGGCGGAGGGTTTGGGCTTGGGGCGGCGCTCGTGCTGCCACAGCACTTCGCCATGGCCGCTGGCGCGCGCCAGCACCCGCGAGATCACGAACAACAGGTCCGACAGCCGGTTGAGGTAGCGCTGCGGCTGGGTGCGGATATCCTCCACCCGCGCCAGCGCGATCACCTCGCGCTCGGCGCGGCGGCACACGGTGCGCGCCAGGTGGCCGCAGGCCGCGGCCATGCCGCCACCGGGCAGGATGAACTCCTTCAGCGGCGGCAGCGGCTCGTTGAGCCGGTCGAGGATGTGCTCGAGCCGTTCGATGTCGCTGTCGTTGACCATCGCCATACCGGGGATGCACAGCTCGCCGCCGAGGTCGAACAGGTCATGCTGCACCTGGGTCAGTACCTCGCGCACCTCGTCGGTGACGCCATCGGCGGCCAGCAGCATGCCGATCGTGCTGTTGAGCTCGTCGACCGTGCCGTAGGCGTTGACCCGCGGCGAATCCTTGCCGACGCGCGAGCCGTCGCCGAGGCCAGTCGACCCATCGTCGCCGGTGCGCGTGTAGATCCGCGAGAGGCGGTTGCCCACGTCAGTGCCTGGCGTGGTTGCTGCGCGGCGCGGCGTGCGTCAGCTGGGTTGCCAGCGCATGCAGCAGCGCACCCAGCCCCACGTAGACGGCGGTGCCGGTGAGGAACGGCAGGTACCAGTCGCCAAGGTTGCCGAACCACGCACCGAGGCTGCGCGGCGCGGGAACGCTGGCGCTGAGCCAGTAGAAGCTGCCGTTGGAGATCAGGTAGCAGACGCCCTCGGCCACCAGCAGCGTGCCGGCCGCGAGGCCCAGCGTACGCAGGTTCAGGCCCTGCTGGTGTTTCGCCAGCCAGCTGCCACCCAGCCACAGCGCACCGTAGGACGGCAGCAGGAACCAGTAGGCCGGGGACACGCAGTAATGGCTCCAGAAGTCGATGCCCTGGCCGCTGATCACGAGGTAATCCACCAGCACGGCTTCCGCCATCAGCAGCGGGAAGGCCCAGCGGCCCTGGCCGCGCAACCAGAAGCCGGCGAGGAAAAACACGCCCCACGAAGCGTCCCACAACGCATGATGCAGCAGCGAGGGGTGGAAGCGGGTGACGCCCATCACCAGGGCCAGGCCCAGGAAGATGACCAGGCGTCGGGTCGTTGAGGTTGCCATGGGAACTCCGTGCGGCGCTGCGGGATACAGGCGTGCAAGTTTAGCCCAATGCGGCCGGCCCGATGCGTCGGTGCGGCGTCGACGCGTATCATCCGTGGCATGAATCCCTCCGGCTCCCCTGTTTGCGGCAGCGTATTGATCGTCGGTGGCGGCCTGGTCGGTGCCAGCCTGGCGATCGCACTGGACGCGGCCGGTGTCGCCGCCACCCTGGTCGAGACCGCCGCGCCGCGCGCCGATGCGCAGCCCAGCTACGACGAGCGCAACCTCGCGCTGGCCAGGGCCACCGTCAACGGGCTCGACGCGATCGGCGTATGGCAGCACGCTGCCGCCCGCGCCACGCCGATCCGGCACATCCGGGTCAGCCGTGCCGGTGAATTCGGCAGCGCGCGCATCGACGCAGACAAGCAAGGCGTCGACGCGCTGGGCTGGACCCTGCCGGCGCGCGAACTCGGCGCGGCCCTGCTGCGCCGGCTCGACGCCTGTACCCGGCTGACCCGGCTCGCCCCCGCCACGCTGTCCGCGCTCGAACCGCTGGCTGGCGGTTGGCGCGCGCAGGTCAACACCGCCGACGGCACACGCCACATCGACACGCCGCTGCTGGTCGGCGCCGACGGCACCGGCTCGTTCGTGCGCACGCAACTGGGCATCGACGCCGAGCACCACGATTATCGGCAGACCCTGTTCGTCTGCACCGTCACCCCCGAGCGCGATCACGCCAGCCGCGCCTTCGAGCGTTTTTCCGATGCCGGTCCGATCGCCTTGCTGCCGCTGGCCGAACGCCGCTGCGGGCTGGTGTTGACGGTGGCCGCGGACGAAGCGGCTGCGGTGGCCGCACTGGATGACGCCGCCTTCATCGAGCTGGCGCAGCAACGCTTCGGCTGGCGCCTGGGGCGACTGAGCCGACCGGGCAGGCGCCATCCCTACGCGATCCACCGCGTCGCGGCGGCGCAATTGATCGCATCGCGCGCGGTGCTGATCGGCAATGCCGCGCAAACCGTGCATCCGATCGGCGCGCAAGGCTTCAACCTGGGCTTGCGCGATGCGCTGACCCTGGCCGAGCTGGTGGCCGCGCAGGCCGATCCCGGCGACGCGGACATGCTCGCCCGCTATGCAGCACGCCGCGCGCCGGATCGCGAAGGCACCATGGCGATGAGCCACGGCCTCGTGCAACTGGCCTGCCTGCGGCAACCGTTGCTGGCACCGCTGCGCTCGCTGGCCTTGCTGGCCTGCGACCGGTTGCCGCCGCTGCAGCGGGCGCTGGCGCGGCGCGGCATGGGCTTTCGCGGTACGCCGCCGCGCGCCGTGCTGGAGCGGGTGCCATGAACGCCGCCATCGGCGAGGTCGCCCCGCGCCGCCGCGCCGCGGCACTCGACGTGGCCGTGGTCGGCGGCGGCATGGTCGGCGCGGCGGCTGCACTCGCGCTGGCCCGCGCGGGTTTCAGCGTCGCCCTGCTGGAAGCACGGGCGCCGCGGCCGTGGTGCGCAGATGCCGAGGTGGA
Organism: Rhodanobacter sp. UC4438_H5; assembly: GCF_052978405.1. Lineage (NCBI taxonomy): Bacteria > Pseudomonadati > Pseudomonadota > Gammaproteobacteria > Lysobacterales > Rhodanobacteraceae > Rhodanobacter > Rhodanobacter sp. UC4438_H5. The sequence goes on along the minus strand of NZ_CM129672.1, from coordinate 2,226,242 downwards.
CCTGCGCGTGGTCGGGCTGGCGCCCTCGTCGATCGCGCTGCTGGATGACATGGACGTCTGGACGTCCATCCGCCAGGCGCGTGCCTCGGCCTACCGGCGCATGCATGTGTGGGACGACGCCAGCGGCGCGTCGATCGACTTCGATGCCGCTGCGGAAGGTCGCGACCTGCTCGGCTGCATCGTCGAGAACAGCCTCGTGCAATGGACGCTGTGGCAGGCGCTGGAAACAGCTGGTGTCCGCCGGCTGTGTCCGGCCGAAGTGACGGCTTTCGAGGCGCGCGACGATCGCATCCAGTTGCAACTGGCCGATGGCGCGACGCTGCCTGCTGCCGTGCTGGTGGCCGCCGACGGCGCCGGCTCGCCGCTGCGCCAGCTGGCCGGCATCGGCACGCGCGGGCGCGATTACGCGCAGCGTGCGGTGGTGGCGCATGTAGACACCGAGCGCGCGCATGAAGATACGGCGTGGCAGCGCTTCCTGCCGGGCGGCCCGCTCGCCCTGTTGCCGCTGGCCGACGGGCGCAGCTCGATCGTGTGGTCGCTGCCCGAGGCCGAGGCGCAGCGCGTGCTGGCGCTGGACGACCGGCGCTTCTGCGACGAGCTCGGCGCCGCCAGCGATTTCCGCCTGGGCCGGATTACCGGCAGCACGGCGCGCGCCGCGTTTCCGTTGAAGCTGCAACTGGCCGAGCGTTACCAGGCCGAGCGCTTCGTGCTGCTGGGCGACGCCGCGCATGCGGTGCATCCGCTGGCCGGGCAGGGCGTCAACCTGGGCCTGCGCGACGTGGCCGAGCTGCGCGACACCCTGGTCCAGGCGCGTGCGGCAGGCCGCGACATCGGCGCTGAACACGTGCTGCGTCGCTATGCGCGGCGCCGGCGCAGCGCCGACACGCTGGATGCGCTCGGCTTCGACGCGCTCGCGCGCATCTACGCCTGGCAGTCGCCGCCGCTGGTCGCCGCGCGCGCCGTCGGCGTGCGCTTGCTCGATCGGCTGGCGCCGTTGAAGCGGCGCCTGTCGGATCACGCCGCAGGACTTTAGATCTTTGCCCTCGCCTGCGACCGAAGGAGGTTCCTCGGGAACGCGCAGGGGAGGGCAGCGTAACGCCACCGGAGGATCGACCATGCGCATCGCCCGACTCTGCTGTCTGCTGTTGCTTGCCGGATCAAGCCTCGCCGTCCAGGCGAAGATGGTGCATCGCCCGGTCGAATGGACGCAGGACGGCACCCGTTTCCACAGCGTGCTGGTCTACGACGACGCCACGCTGGTCAAACGCCCCGGCCTGGTGATGGTGCCGAACTGGTACGGCGTGAACGACGCGGCCGTGAAGAAGGCCGAGATGATCGCCGGCAAGGATTACGTGATCCTGCTCACCGACATGTACGGTGCGGACGTGCGCCCGACCACGAATGCGCAGGCGCAGGCCGCGGTGAAGCCGCTGTATGGCGATCGCGCGCTGATGCGCAAGCGGATCGGCGTGGCGCTGGAGCAATTGAAGGCACAGGTCGCCGGCGCGCCGCTCGATCCCGCGAAGCTGGCGGCGATCGGTTTCTGTTTCGGCGGCTCGGCGGTGCTCGACCTGGCGCGCAGCGGCGCTGACGTGGCGGCGGTGGTGTCGTTCCACGGCGGGCTGGCCACCGACGATCCGATGCTGGCCAAACACATCAAGGCGCGCGTGCTGGCGATGAACGGCGCCGACGACAAGGGCACCATGCCGGACGCAGGCAAGTTCATGGACGAGATGCGCATGAGCCCCGCCGATTGGCAGTTCGTGGTGCTCGGCCACGCGGTGCACTGCTTCACCGAGGTCGGCGAGAACTCGCCCGGCTGCCGCTACGACGCCGCGGCCGCGGCGCGCAGCTACCGGCTGATGCACGACTGGCTGGATCACGCGTTCGCCGGCACGCCCTGAGGCGTCGCGCTCAGCCTTCCAGGTAAAGCTTGCCGTCCTCGTAGCGGCAGGTGCGGTTGCGACCCTTCTTCTTGGCCGCGTAAAGCGCCTTGTCGGCGGCGTTGACCAGGGCGCCGGGGTCGGCCATGCCGTCCTCGCGCGCGGCCAGGCCGATACTGATCGTCACGCCCAGTTGCTGGTCCTCGACGGCCACCCGCAGGCCGGCCACCGCCTTGCGCAGGCGCTCGGCCGCGTGCAATGAGGAGGACAAGTCGGCATTGCGGCAGATCACCAGGAACTCCTCGCCGCCCATGCGGCACACGGCGTCCTCCTTGCGCGCGGAGCGGCGGATGGTGCGGGCCACTTCGAGCAGCACCTGGTCGCCTACCGCGTGGCCGTGGGTGTCGTTGACCTCCTTGAAGCGGTCGATGTCGATCATCATCATCGTCACCGGATCGCCGGAGCGTTCGGCCATGCTCCACGCCTGGGCCAGCGACTCCATCCCCGCGCGCCGGTTCTGCAGGCCGGTGAGCTGGTCGATCAGGGCGTAGTGCTGCAGCTTGCGGTTGCTCATCGCCAGTTCGGCGGAGAACCGCTTGAGCTGCGCGCGGTCGTGCTCCCACTGGTTGAGCAGCTTCACGTACTGGCGCGCCGCGCCCATCCGCAACGGCAACATGCGGGCGGCCTGGGCCGGGCTCACGCAATCGTTGATCTGCGCCTCGGTGGCCAGGCGGATTTCGGTTTCGGACGTCACGCTGGCCAGCACGATCAGGTAGATCGACTGGCCCCACGGCGTGGCGCGCAGCGCGCGGCACAGCGCCCAGCCGTCCAGCCCGGGCATGCGCGAGTCGGCGATCACCACCTGCGGCATCAGCTGCACGGCCAGCGCGAGGCCTTCCTCGCCGCTTCCGGCCGAGTGCACCACCTGATCGGGCATGCCGCCGAGGATCTCCGCCAGCATCGCGCGCACCGGCGCCGCGCTGGCCACCCACAGCACGCGCGAGACCTCCACGGCGGGCGCGTTGTCAGCGGCGGCGGCCGGGGTGGCGACGAGGTCGGTGAAGGCCGACACGTTGTCGTCGGGAACTTGCAGCACCGCGCTCCAGTCGTGCCATTGCGCATGCACCTGGTCGAGCAGGATGCCGAGTTCGCCGGCGTCCAGGCCGATCTTGCCGCCCAGCAGCATCAGCTCGCCGATGTGCTGGGTACGCTGCTCGTCCGGCGCCAGGCTCAGGTCGGCCAGCCGCCTGGCCAGGTGGAACAGCCGGGTGAGCTGGTACGGACGCGAGCCCTCGGCGAAGCTGGCCGACTCGACGTTTTCGTGGAAGAACACCGGCTCGGCCAGTGCCCGCGGGATGCCGCAGTCTTCGAGGATCACCGCGGTGAGTTCGTTGTGGTCGACGTGCAGCAGTTGCCGCTCGGCCTCCACCGTGGTCTCGCCGCCGCGTTGCAGCAGCTGCGCGTATTCCTCGGGGTACAGCGTGGCCAGCGCCAGCTGCCCGATGCGGGCGAGCAGGCCACAGGCGAACAGCTCATCCGGCGACGCGAGCCGCACCCGCTTGCCGAGCTCCTGCATGGCCACCGCCATCAGCAGCGAGTGCGACCAGAAGCGCGGGTAGTCGAAGCTCTTGCAGGCGCCGCTGCGGTACTGGTCGACCAGCGAGAAACCCATCGCCAGCTGGCGCACGGCGGCCAGGCCGAGGCGAATGATCGCCTCGGGGATGCTGGCCAGCGGGCGGCCGCCGATGCTGGCGGCGTTGGCCATGTGCAGCAGGCGCCCGCTGGTGACCGGGTCGCTCTGCACCAGGCGGCTGATTTCCTCCAGCGTCGCGTCGTCGCGGCGACTGATCTGCATGATCGCCAGCGCCACACCCTTCGGGCTGGGCAGGCCGCCGTTGATTCGCAGTTGTTCGATGGCCTTCATGCAGCTGCTCGTTGGGTCGATGACGCACACGGTACGCGGGATGCGGGCGGATGTGCGACTGCCGCGCATCTCATGCCGGGCCGCGAGGCATTCGGCCTGCCGCAGGCCGCGGCCTGGCTGCTCGCACCGGGGTCCATGCCACTGGGGTATCGGCGTCGCGTCGCCGATCTTGAGTGCCGCGCGCGCGCCGGTCCTCGATCAGGCGCGCAGCGTGCGCCCGTAGGCGTGCACCTCGTCCACCAGCACCTTGACGTGCTCGGGATCGACCTCCGGGGTGATGCCGTGGCCGAGGTTGAACACGTGGCCGGGGTGGTTGCCGTAGCTGTCCATCACCGCGCGGGCCTCGCGGCGGATCACCGCCGGGCTGGCGCGCAGGATCGCCGGATCGAGGTTGCCTTGCAGCGCCGCGCGGCCCGCCACGGCGGCACGCGCGTCGGCCAGGTCGACCGTCCAGTCCACGCCAAGCGCCGCGCAGCCGCTGTCGGCCAGCGCCGCCAACTGGCCATGGGCGCCCTTGGAGAACAGGATCACCGGCAGTTCGCGCGAAGCGGCGTGCTCTTTCAGCGCGGCCACGATCCGCGTCATGTAGCGCAGCGAGAACTCGCGGAACGGCGCCGGGCCGAGCAGGCCGCCCCAGGTGTCGAAGATCATCAGCGCCTGCGCGCCGGCCGTGGCCTGGGCGAGCAGGTAGGCGGTCACCGCCTGGGCCAGCGTGTCGAGCAGCTGGTGGGCGAGTTTCGGCTCGTTCCAGCACAGCGTCTTGAGCGTGGCGAAATCGCGCGAGCCGTGGCCCTCGACCATGTAGCAGGCCAGCGTCCACGGGCTGCCGGAAAAACCGATCAACGGCACGCGGCCGTGCAGTTCGCGGCGGATCAGCCGCACCGCGTCCATCACATAGCGCAGTTCGCCATCCATGTCCGGCACGGCGAGCCGGGTGATGTCCGCCGCGGTGCGGACGGGGCGCGCGAACTGCGGGCCTTCGCCGTGCGCAAACGAGAGGCCGAGGCCCATCGCGTCGGGAATGGTGAGGATGTCGGAAAACAGGATCGCCGCGTCGAGGTCGAAACGCCGCAGCGGTTGCAGGGTCACTTCGCAGGCGTATTCCGGGTTCTGCGCCAGGCCCATGAAGCTGCCGGCGCGCTCGCGGGTGGCGCGGTACTCGGGCAGGTAGCGGCCCGCCTGGCGCATCACCCAGATCGGCGTGGTGTCGGTGGGCTCGCGGCGCAGCGCGCGCAGGAAGCGGTCGTTGTTCAGGGCATCGGGCATGGCAATCAACGGTGAGGGATTTCAGCGCCCGTACGGGCCTTCCTGGCCCTGGGCGAACATCAGGCGGAAGCCGCGCTTGAGCTGCGCGTCGCGGGTCTTCTCGAACGCGGCAATGGCCGCGTCGCGTTCCAGGAACTGCTCGCGCTTCATGGTGGCGCGCCCGCCCTGGGTGCCCGACTCGCGGTACAGCGTCCAGCCGCCGAGCAGATCCTGCTCCAGCGTGATCTGGACATAGCGCGGCGTGTCGGTACTGCCGGGCACGGATTGCAGGTAGAGGCGCATGGTTTTCCGAAACGGTGCGGACGTGATTGCCGCAGCACCCGCCATTCTAGCGGGCCGGGCCAGGGCCGTCTGCCGCCGCAGCAATCCGTCGGCGGCCGCGGCGGCCCTATCTTTCGAGCCGGTAGTTGAGGCTGGCGCGGCTGAACTCGGTGGCCTGCTGCGCCTCCAGGTTCCAGCGCTTGCTCAGCCGATAGCGCAGGGTGATCACCTCGCCCGGCTCGAACAGGCCCACGCCGTAGCTGAGATAAAGCCGCGGCGAAAGATACTTGCCGACGGTGAACGCCGAACTGCCGCCGAGCGCCTCGTTGCTGGACACGCCGATGTCGTCCAGCCCCAGCTGCGAGCCGATCCGCTTGGCGAGCAGGTCGCCCGCGGCCGAACCCAGCGCCTGCGCCGCGGCGCTGACCATGCTGCCTTCGCCACCCTTGACCTCGGACAGCGGCTTGCCGGTGATCAGGTACGACAGCGCGTCGGACTGCTCCATCACCGGGTTGGAGAACACGGTGAGGATCGGCCGCTGCGCGGTGCCGGAGACGTACAGGCCCACTTCCTGGCCCTCGTCGATGGTGGCGTTGGGGTTGAGCTTGCGCACCGCACGGATGTTCAGGCCGGGGTTGTCGATCGGCGTGCTGGCGAACAGCAGCTGGCCGCGCTGGATCTGCAGGTCCTGTCCGTACGCGCGGTAGGTGCCGTTCACCGCGATCTGGCCCTGGCCGATGGTGGCGCGGCCAGGCTTTTCGATCACCGTCAGCACGCCGCTGAGGCGGCCGTCCAGGCCCATGCCGGTGACGTGGGTCTGCTCGCCCAGGTTGACCTTGACCATCGCGTTCAACGGCGTGCCGCTGGCGGCGCCCTGCGCCTGCCGGGCGTCCACCACCACCACGTCGGGCGAGGCGACGCTGGCGCCGGCGCCGGGCAGCTTGTCCACGTTCACCCGTGCACGGTCGAGGCTCACCGCGCCGGTGATGTCGATGCCGTTGGCGCCTTGCTGCACGAGCAGGTTGGGCGAGAGCACCACGCTGGCCGCAGGGATGTCCACCGCGGTGAACTGGCTGCCCTTGATGGTGAGTCGCGTGGGCTGGGCGCCGTCGAGGCTGGCGCTGCCGTCCACCGCGACACTGCCCTTGCCCGACTGCACGCTGCCGCGGATCTGCAACTGCTGTCCGTCGAACGTGGTCACGTGGAGTTGTCCCTGCGCGAGGGTCAGCCCGGCGGCGGGAATCTCCGCGGTGAAATCGCCCAGCTCGGCCTGGCCCGTCAACAGCGGTTGCGCCAGGCTGCCGGCGAACTGGAAGCGGCCGTCGGCGCGGCCCTTCACGTTGGCCAGTTCGTGGCTGAGCAACTCGACGAAGGCGAGGTTGCCCAGGTGCAATTCCAGCTGGCCGCTCAGCGCCTGTTGCGCGCCGGCGATGCCGAGCTGACCGTCGATGCGGCCGCCATCGTTCAGCGCGGCATGCAGGTCGATCTGCTGGCGCTGCGGCGTGAGGTCGGCGTCGAGCTGCAGGCGGTCGTAGCGCAGCAGCGGCGCGCGCGTGTCGTCGGTGTAGCTGATCGCGCCGTGCGCCGAGCCGATCGACGCCCGGCCGCTCAGCGCGCCGGCTGCGCTGCGGTGGATCTTGCCGCTGCCCTCGATGTCGCCGTCGGCGCGCAGCGGCAGGTCGGCTTCGCCGGTGGCGTTCAACAGCAGCGCCAGCGGCAGGGCCTGCAGCCGATAGCTGGCGTCGAGGTTGCCGGCCTTGTCGCGGCGCGCGCTGGCGCACAGCAGTGGGTCGCCCGCGGTGAGGCACAGGTCGGCAAGCTGCATCGCGCCATCGTCGTAGCCGAGCTGGGTGGCATGCTGCAGACGCCACGGCGGCAGGCCCTGGGGTTCCAGATTCAGCGTCGACAGCGTGCCGCTCCAGCGCGAACCGGCGAGCGCGCCGTGCAGGTCGAGCGTGCCGGACAGCTGGCTGCCGCGCGCCTGCACTTCGAGCCGATGGTTGGAATCGCTGCCTTCGGCCAGCGCGTGGATATCCTGGAATGTCAGCCCCTGCACGGTAGTGTCATCCAGTTGCAGGTCCAGCTTGCCGGCCACGCGGCTGATGTCCGGCAGCCCCACGATCAGGCGCAGGCGCCGTGCGCGCTGCTGCTGCCAGGCCAACGCCTCTCCGTGCAGCTGGCCGTTGATGCCGAGCTTCGGCAGCTTGCCCTGGATTCGCAAATGGCCGTCCAGACGGCCGCTGGCATCGGGCAGCCAGTCGCCGAGCGAGGCGATCGCCAGTTGCAGTTCGGCGTCGTTGCTGGCGCCGGGCCGCGCGGTCAGTTGCAGCGAGCTGGGACCGGAGGCCAGTTCCAGCCGACCGTCCAGCACCCGCTGCGGCGACAGGTGCAGCTTGCCGTGGCCGCTGACCGCGCGCTTGCGCAGGTTGCCGGCGAGCTTGCGGATGTCCAGCGTGGCGTCGAGTCCGTCGGCCGTGCGCCGGCCCTGGCTGGCGATGTCGGCATCGAGCGCGCCGTCCCAGTGCGCCAGCAACTGGCCAGGGTCGAAGGCCTCGGCGCGGACCTCGGCCTGCCACGCCAGCCCCGGTTGCAAGGTCAGCTCGGCGTGCGCCTGGAGCCGGCCCTTGGCTTGTTTCAGGTCGAGCGTGCGCACCTGCAAGCGCTGCGGCGTGCCGTCCAGTTCCAACGCCAGCTGCGCCAGCTTGCCGGGCGGACCCAGCGCGAGATTGCCTTGCACGCGGTACGCGTCGACGCTGCCCGTGGCCTTGAGCTGGCCGTGGCTGGCCAACTCCCGACCAGCCAGCTCGGCCGGCAGTTGCAGGTCGGTCCAGCCGATCTGCAGGTTGGCGGCGAGTGGCTTGGCGTCCAGCTGCACGGTGCCGCTCGCTTCCACGTTGCCCTTGAAGCGCGGCGAGCCGAGCCGGAGTCGTTCGAGCGTGAGCGTGTGGTAGTCGGGGTCGAACCGCGCGCGCAGCGGTTGCAGCAGCACGCGGTACTGGTTCAGGTCGAGCTGGCCTTCGAGCGTGCCGCCGTGGCGGTTGCCGTGCCCCGCGAGCGAGAACGCCAGCGATTGCAGCGAGCCTTCGCCGAGCAGCGGCGCGGGGTCGAAACGCGGCGCCTCGAGCGTGCCGCTCCAGCCGAATTCGCCAGCCTGGGCGAGTTCGGCGTGCAGCTTCATCGGCGCCGGTGCGGTGAGCGCGCCATCCAGCGTGGCCCGCCTGCCGTCGCTGTGGATCGAGAGCGTGCCGGCGACATCGGTGTCGCCGGCTTTCCACGCAAAGCCCAGCGTGCCGTTGCCTTGATAACTCTTGCCGAAGACCAGCTCGCCGGCGAGATCGGCATGGCCGTCCGGTGCGCGCAGCGCGAGCTGGCGCAGCGCGATGCCGCGGTCGGTCCAGCGCCCGGCCAGGTCGAGCCGATCGGCGGCAAACACGTCCTTGCCCGCCTGCGTCACCTTGATCGGGCCGACGTGCACGCGATCCAGGATCAGCTCCACCGGCAGATGCAGCGACAGGCTGCCGGAGCTTGCGCTTTCATCGGTGCTGGCGGCGGGCAACGCCACCGTGACGCGCTCCACGTCGAGCGCGGTCAGGTGCACGCGCTTGCCCAGCAGCGACCAGAAGCGCAAGTCCAGCCGCACCGTGGCCAGATCCACCACGGTGCCGTGGCCGTCGTCGTAGCGCACGCCGGAAAGTTGCAGCGGCCCGGCCAGCCGCCCCTGCGCCTGCTGCACCTGCAACGTGCCGCCACTCAAGGATTGCGCACGCGCCAGGGCGAACCGCAGGCCCGGAGCGGTGCCGAGCAGCCACCACGACGCCAGCGTCGCCACCAGCAGCAGCGCGACAGCGGCGACGGCAATGCGCTTGATCCACTTCATGCCGTCAGCCTGCTCCGCTTGCCGTTTACGCGGATGGAATTTCCACTGCCGTTCGCCCTGAGCGTAGCGAAGCGCACGCGGGGAGGGGCCATGGATGGCCGCTGCTTTGGGGAGCGAGGAAGTCGAAGGGCAGTCTTCCGCGGGGCGCCCTTCGACTTCGGCCTTTCAGGCCTGCGCTCAGGGAGAGCGGTGGTGGGTGAGGTGTTTGTGGTGAGCGTCATGTTCAATAGTCAATAGTTCAGCCTTTCCCGAATCCCGGCTGCTCACAGATCCGGCCCGATCACCACGTGCAACTCGATGCCGTGATGGTCCGAATCGTGGATCGGCGTGCCGAGGTCGAGCCGGACCATGCCCACCGGCGAGCGCCAGCGCAGGCCCAGGCCGGCGCCGATCTTCGGGCGGAAATCGGTGCCGGTGTAGGCGTTGCCGGCGTCGACGAAGGCGGCCATGCCCCAGTTGCGGGTGAAGTAGTGCTCCACCTCGGTACCGGCCACCAGCAGGTTGCGTCCGCCGATGACGCGGTCGTAGCTGTTGCGCGGGCCGATCGACTGGTAGCCGTAGCCGCGCACGGAGCGGTCGCCGCCGGCGAAGAAACGCAGTTGCGGCGGCAGCGCGGCGAAGTCGTCGGTGCGGGTGATGCCGGCGCTGCCGCGCAGGATCAGCCGGTTGCGCTGTTTCGCTCCGAACGCGCGGATCCACTTGGCGTCGGCGCTGACCTGATTGAAGCTCGCGTCGGAGAGCAGGCTGCCGGCGGTGCTGCGCGCGGCCAGGGTCAGCGACCAGCCGCGGTGCACGAAGGCGGGGTTGTCGGCCTGCTTGCGGGTCAGCGAGGCTTCGGCGAACACCTCGGTGCTGCGGCCGTGCTCGATGCCCGGCGTGTTGTCCGGTTCGCGCCCGCGCTTGCCCACGGTGAAGGTGCCGGCCAGCGCATGCACGCCCAGCGTGCGCGTCCAGCCGTGCCACTGGCGCGTTTCGTTGCCGACCAGCTCCAGCGTCCGCGATTGCGAGGTGTCGGTGTCGGCGTCGCGGAAATTCGCGCCGACGTTGTAGCTGCGCTGGTCCGGGCCGGGCAGCGGGATGGTGTACATGGTCGAGAGCGTTTTCAGCCGCTGCGCCACCACCAGTTCGTTCTTCCACTTGTGCCCGCGCCGGTTGACCCAGCGCCGCTCGATGCCGCCGCGCACGCCGAAGCCGGTATCGGTGCCGATGAACGGGCCGCCGGTGTAGATCGTGCGCTTGGCCGGGGCCAACTGCACGGTGACGTCGACGACGCCGTGCTTCGCCTCGTCGACGTCGGGCAGCACGTTGACCACGGCAAAATAGTCCGCGCCGTTCAAGGCCTGCTGCAGGGTCAGCAACTGGTCCTGTGAAAAATAGTCGCCGGACTGGAACGGAACGTAGCGGTCGAGGAAGCCCTCGTTGAATTGCGAGCCCTCGAAGTGCACCTGGCCGTAGCGATAGCGCGGGCCGACTTCCCACCCCAGCTTGACCACCGCGCGCCGCTCGCCGCGGTTCACCTCCACCCGGTGGGTGAGCAGGCGGGCGTCGAGGTAGCCGTTGGCGGTCAGCTGCGCGCTCATGGCGTCGCGCGCCTCCTCGTAGGCTTCGTGGTTCAGCGTCTTGCCGGCGAGCCGCTCGATCGCGCGGCGCGCGCGGCGGATCGGCGCGATCCTGCCCGCGGCATCATCGAGCTGCAGTTCGACCTTGGCCACCTTGACCGGCTCGCCGGGCGTCACATGCACGTCCACCCGCCAGTCCGCACCGACCTGCCTGAGCTCGCCGGTGACGCTGGCGTCGTAGTAGCCGTAGGGCTGCAGCGCCGCGCGCACCTGCTCCGGCACGCGCTGGTACAGGCGCGCGGCCTGCGCGGCGGTGACCTCGCGTTTGGCGTACTGCGACAGCTCCAGGCGGTCGATCACCGCCGCCTTCAGCGGATCTTCCACGCCGTCCACGTGCAGCGCGACGCCCGCGTGCGCCAGCGAAGCCAGCGCAAGCAACGGCAACAACAGCAGGCTCAGGCGTCGGCGGCATCGGCGCATGCGCGAAGGGCGTCCTTGGACGGGATGACAGGTCGCCGCAGCTTACCCAAATGGGCGTAGGGCTCGCATGAATGCCGGCAGGTGGCTTCGGTGCCCGGGCCTGCGGGCCACGCTGGATTTCAACCGGCCTTGTCGCCCGATCGATGCGCGATCCACGCACCGGTCACCGCCGACACGTAGGGGATCGACTGCGCGGCGAGGATGATCATCCACAACGTGCCCTCGATGTAACGCGTGCCGAACGCCTCGGCCATGCCGGCGATGCACAGCATCAGCGCCAGCGCCATCAGCAACTCCTCGCGCACCGGCGCGAACGCGGCGAAGTTGCTGCCGCCCAGGCGGCGGCTCTTGGCGGTGACCACGAACGAGGTCTTCTCGCGGGTCAGTCCGTGCAGGATGCCGCGGGCGATCGCGTGGGAGAGGCCCATGCTGGCCAGCGAGGCCATCAGCGTGTCGCGCCAGCTGCAGGGCACGCGGGCGCGGTACAGCACGATGCCGAAGATCGCCTTGGCGAAGAAGAAGCCGATCACCGGGATCAGGAACAGCTGCATCGGCAGGCTGAAGTACTGCGGAAAGGCGACCATGCCGGCGGTCCAGAACAGCGCCATCAGGGTGAAGATCAGATGCAGCGCGTCGGCGAACCAGCTGAACCAGCCGGTGAGGAAGTGGAAGCGCTGGCCGGCCGAGAGCGGGCCCTTCTGCGTCATCCAGTGCCAGCGGCCCTTGAGGATCTGCATCGCGCCGAAGGCCCAGCGGTAGCGCTGGCTCTTGTACGCCTTGAAGTCGGCCGGGGTCAGGCCCTTGCCCATCAGTTCGTCGACGTAGACCAGGTCGTAACCGGCATGCATCAGGCGCAGGCCCAATTCCGCATCCTCGCAGATGGTCCACTCCGACCAGCCGCCGGTGCCTTCCAGCGCGCTGCGCCGAACCATCGTCATGGTGCCGTGCTGGATGATCGCGTTGCGCTCGTTGCGGTGGTGCATGCCGATGCGGAAGAAGCCGTCGTACTCCCACGCGGTCATGCGGCGGAACGTATTCTGCTCGAACTCGCGGTGCGCCTGCGGGCACTGCACCACGGCGACCTTGGGGTCGTGGAAGTAGCCGGTGAGCGTGGACAGCCAGTCGGCGCGCACCTCGTAGTCGGCGTCGATCACCGCCACCACGTCGGCCTCGGGCGCGGTTTCCTTCAGGCCGAAGTTCAGTGCGCCGGCCTTGTAGCCTGGCCACGGCGCCAGGTGGAAGAAGCGGAAGCGCTTGCCGAGCTTTTCGCAGTACGCCTGCACCGGCTGCCACACCGCCGGGTCCTTGGTGTTGTTGTCGATCACCAGCACTTCGTAGTTCTGGTAATCCAGCGCGGCCAGCGAATCGAGCGTGACGATCACCATCTCCGGCGGCTCGTTGTAGCAGGCCAGGTGGATCGACACGAACGGCTGCTGGTCCGGATGATCCGGCGTCAGCATGCCGGCGTGGCGCATCCACTTCGGCCGCCACAGCACCTCGGTGAACTCGAAGCCGTTGATCAGCAGGATCGCCAGGATCGCGATCTGCGCCGGGAACAGCAGCGTGAGCATGGTCCAGTCGACCCAGCTCAGGTAGAAATTGAAAGGCAGCGTCGCCGCCCACACGATCAGTCCGCAGGCGAGCTGGATCAGCGCGCAGAAGAAGAACTTTCCGACCAGCTTGAAGCGGCTGAAGCGGCGCGCAAACAGGATCATCGGCAGCAATGCCAGCAGGCTCGCCGCCAGCGCCTTCCACGGCCAGGCGGTGTCCTCCACCACCGGCCCGGTCAATGGGAACTTCAGTTGGCGGTCGGCGTTGAAGATGCCCCAGTACGCGCCGGTGCGGCCTTCGCCGAGGTTCTCCTTCCACGGCTGGTCGAACGCTTCGAGCAGGTAGTACTCGATGTGCGCGGCCTTGGCCCGGTTCATCCAGTCGCGGACGAAGATCGCCTCGTTGGAGGTCGACGGGTCGGCGTATTCGTGGCGGTCGCCGTTCGACGGCCAGCCGATCTCGCCCACCACCACCGGCTTGCCGGGGAATCGCTGCACGATCGACTCGTACGCGCCATAGGCCGCGTCCACCGCGTTGTGGCGCACCACGCCGTTCCAGAACGGAAACAGGTGGATGGTGATGTAGTCCACGTGCTGCGCCAGCTCGGGGTACTTCAGCCAGATGTAGTCCGGCTCGGCGATCGACACGGGCTGGCGCACCGCCGCGCGCACGCGGTCGAGGTAGGCCATCATCTGTTCCGGCGTGAGGTCGTTGCGGAACAGCACCTCGTTGCCCACGATCACGCGGGTGATCGTGTCCGGGTAGGCGCGCGCCTTGGCGATCAGCAGCTCGATCTCGCGTTCGTTGTTCTCCAGCCGTTTGTCGATCTCCGCGCCGGCCATCACCTTCAACCCCTGCTGCTGTGCCAGCCGGTACACCTGCGGGTTCTGCTGCATGGTGTAGGTGCGGATGTGGTCGGTGTAGCGGTGCAGCAGCTTGAGGTCGGCGCCGAGCTCCTCGTCGCTCGGGTAGCTCTGCTTGAACGGGCTCTGGTAGCGCTGGAAGAACGACACCGCGAAGCCGCTGATCTTGCCGTGCCAGTCGTCCGGCCCGTGCGGGTAGTTGCCCCCCCACCACAGCGCGATGTTCAGCGCCGCCGCCAGCAGGGCCAACACGATGGCGGTGAACAGCGGATACCGGCTGTTGGAGTTGGCTGCGGTGGCGCTCAAAAAAATCCCCGGCGGAGCCTGCGCAACAGGCGGTGGAGCCTGCGGAGCTTAACCAATGCGGGGCCTCCGGCTCAATCGAACCGCCCGGCGCCGGTCAGCGCCAGGTCAGGGCCGATGGCCGTGGCGGCGGATCCGCGGCGGGTCGCGGCAGGAGATCTGGGCGACCATGTGCTCACCGATTGACCGGCGGGGCGGCGGAATGCGTTGACACGATTGTCGGGAAAGGGTTCGCCGTCAGTCCCGCAAATGCCCCTGTCGTCAATCCGCAGATTGAAAGCATCTCGCGGGAATGGCTTCGCCGAGGGAGATTCCCCGCGGCGATGTTGGCAAATCCGCCTTGCAACCCGTGCACGCTGAACGAAAGTTCCTGCTGATTCGCTGAGCGTTCGGCTGCACCTGGGCGCCCAGCCGATCCATCGCATTCCAGTCGGCACAACGGATGGCGCGTAGAGGCGACTTTTTGCCTGCGCACGCACGATTTTGCGATGCGTCGCGACTGAGAAAATTTCCTATGGACACCTGCTGGCGAGCTGAGAATCCTGAAATAGGCGGTGTGCGACAAGCGCCCCGCTGAACGCTTCAGGGAGCCACATCGAGCCAGCGGGGAATCGGGTTTGTCGCAGGGATTGTTCCGACAGGAAGTCATCGAGGCGAAGCGCGGTGAGTGGCTGGGCTCGATCATCGTCGCCACGCCGCTGTCTCGTTGGGCGCTCACCACGCTGGCGCTGATCCTGGCCGCGGCGATCATGCTGTTTCTCCTGCTCGGTCATTACACCCGCCGCGAAACCGTCACTGGCCAACTGGTGCCCAACAGTGGCGTGCTCACGGTCGCAGCACCCGGCGTGGGCACGGTGACGCGCCTGCTTGTTCGCGGCGGCCAACACGTTGAGGCCGGCGACGCGCTACTTGAGCTGTCCAGCAAGCAGGACAGCACGGCACTCGGCGATACCCACACCCTGGTGGCGCAACAACTCGACATCCAGCGCGCGCGTCTGCGCAGCGACCTCGCCAACCAGAATCAACTCGCCACGCAGCAGGCGGATGCCCTGCGCGCCAAGGTCGTGCTTCTGCAAGCGCAGCTCAAGCAGATCGATGGGCAATTGGCGCTGCAGCAACAGCAGGTCAGCAGCAACCAGCAGTTGCTGGCGCGGATCAAGCCACTCGGCGTCAAGGGCTACGTCTCGGCGGTGCAGATCCAGCAGCAGACCACTGCTGTGCTTAATGCGCAGGCGCAGTACAAGCAGTTGCGACGCCAGCAACTCGAGGCGCGCCAGCAACTGGACAGCGCCGACCAGCAACTGGCGCAGCTGCCGCTGGATGAGGCGACCAAACGCAACGACACCGAGCGCCAGTTGGCTGCGCTCACCCAGTCCATAGCGCAGAACGAGCAGCAGCGCGCGATCGTCTTGCATGCGCCGCGCGCTGGCGTGGTCTCCACCGTGCTGCTGAAGCCCGGGCAGATGGTCAGTGCCGGCCAGCCGCTGTTGTCGATCCTGCCGGCCGGTTCGCTGATGCAGGCACAGTTGCTGGTGCCCAGCCGCGCCATCGGCTTCATCGAGCCGGGCAGCCGCGTGGTGATGCGCTATCAGGCGTTCGCCTACCAGAAGTTCGGCCAGCAGTACGGCCACGTCACCGACATCTCGCGCAGCGCGCTGAGCCCCGCCGACGTGGCGACACTCATCGGCGAGCGGCCGCAGACCGCGCAGCCGATGTATCGCGTGCAGGTGGCGCTGGACAGCCAGCACGTGCTGGCCTACGGCAAGCCCGAACCGGTCAGGCCCGGCATGGCGCTGGAGGCCGACATCCTGATCGATCGTCGCCGCCTGATCGAGTGGGTGTTCGAGCCGCTGTACGGCATGGCGCATCATCTGGCGGGAGGGTCCGCGCATGGCTGATGGCGGCCAGCAGGCACGCTCAAAGGAGCGTTCGCGCGGCTATCGTGTCGCCTTGCAGTTCGGCTGGCGCCGGGCGCTGCCGATGATGCTGCAGACCGAAGCCGCCGAATGCGGCGTGGCTTGCCTGGCGATGGTCGCGCGCTTCCACGGCCACGACGTCGACCTGGTCGGCCTGCGCCGGCGCTTCTCCACTTCGCTCAAGGGCGCCACCCTGGCGCGGGTGATGGCGATGGCTGGCCAGCTCGGCCTCACCTGCCGCCCGCTGAAACTGGAGCTGGAAGAGCTGGCGCAGCTCAAGACCCCGTGCGTGCTGCACTGGGACCTCAATCACTTCGTGGTGCTCAAGCGCGTGGGCAAGCGCAGCGTGGTGATCCACGACCCGGCATGTGGCATCCGCAAGCTGAGCCTGCGCGAGGTGTCTGCGCATTTCACCGGTGTGGCGTTGGAGCTGAGCCCGGCCGCCGACTTTGCGCCGGTCGTCGAGCGCCAGGCGGTGTCCCTGCGTGCGTTGACCGGCACCGTCCGCGGCCTGCTGCCCGCGCTGGGGCAGATCCTGCTGCTGGCGCTGGCGCTGGAGGTGTTCGCGCTGGTCGGCCCGTTCTACATGCAATGGGTGCTCGACCAGGTGCTGGTCTCCGCCGATCGCGACCTGCTGACCCTGCTCGGCCTGGGCTTCATCGGCGTGGCGATCTTCTCGGCGATCATCACGGCGGCGCGTTCGTGGGCGGTCACCTGGTTGGGTGCCACGCTCAACGTGCAGTGGGCCAGCAACCTGTTCAACCACCTGATGCACCTGCCGCTGGATTGGTTCGAAAAGCGCCACGTGGGCGACGTGGTGTCGCGCTTCGGCTCGATCCAGACGATCCAGCGCACGCTCACCACGCAGTTCATCGGCTCGCTGCTGGACGGCGTGATGTCGCTGGTGACCCTGGTGGTGATGGCGTTCTACAGCCTCGGGCTCACCGCGCTCGTCGTCGGCCTGTTCGCCGCGTACGGCCTGCTGCGCTGGGCCTTCTTCAACCCGCTGCGCCGGGCCAACGAGGAGCAGATCGTCTACGGCGCCCGCCAGCAGAGCGAGCTTCTGGAATCCATCCGCGGCGCCATGCCGATCAAGCTGGCCAACAAGCAGGACGAGCGGCTGGGCCGCTACGCCAACGCCACGGTGGAAACCGCCAACCGCGGCATTGGCATCCAGCGCCTTGGCATCGCCTTCACGCTCGGCAACCAGCTGATGTTCGGCATCGGCCGCGTGGCAATGATCTGGATCGCCGCCGTGCTGGCGCTGGATGGCAAGTTCTCCGCCGGCATGCTGATCGCCTTCATCGCCTACGCCGACCAGTTCACCAGCCGCGCGGCCGGACTGATCGACAAGTGGGTGGACTTCAGCATGCTCAAGCTGCATGCCGAACGCGTGGCGGATATCGCCCTCACCGCACCGGAGAAGGCCGCCGATGCCGGGTGGACCGGACCAGTCCCCGAGGCCAGCATCGAGCTGCGCAACGTGAGCTTCCGCTACGCCGATGGCGAGCCGTGGATTCTCAAGGACTGCAACCTGCGCATCGAAGCGGGTGAGTCCGTCGCCATCGTCGGCCCAAGCGGCTGCGGCAAGAGCACCCTGGCCAAGATCGTGCTGGGCCTGCTGCAACCCACCGAAGGCGAAGTCCGCTTCGGCGGCATCGACATCCGCAAGCTGGGCCTGGACACCTATCGCCAGTGGATCGGCGCGGTGATGCAGGACGACCAGCTGTTCGCCGGCTCCATCGCCGACAACATCAGCTTCTTCGACCCCGATGCCACACCCGTGCGGATCGAGGCCGCCGCGCGGCTCGCGGCCATTCACGACGACATCGTAGCCATGCCGATGGGATATCAGAGCCTGGTGGGGGATATGGGTTCCAGTCTGTCGGGTGGGCAGAAGCAGCGGGTGATCCTGGCAAGGGCACTGTATCGGCGGTCGAAGCTGCTGGTGCTGGATGAGGCGACCAGTCATTTGGATGTAGCGCGTGAGCGCCAGATCAATGCCGCTGTGCAGCGGCTGTGTATCACGCGCATCGTGATTGCGCATCGACCGGAGACGGCCGCTAGTGCGCGGCGAGCGCTATCCGTTGCACACGGCGCGGTGCAAAATATTTCGTTACGTCCGCATGGAGTGGATGTAGCGGAGTAGCCGAGGCCAAGACGGCATCGTATTCTTGGTTCAAAAAGGGAGCTATGTGATGTACTGTTTATCTAATATCAATACCGAATTTGTTGTGGGTGGGATCGCACCCGTCAACACGACTCCGCCTGGGCTGGATGCAGAGCAAACGGAAGCAGCAGAAAAAGCTCAAGCGGAGCTTGTTAGCGGACTGGTCGACTTTGCAGTTGGATTGTGGGATGGTCTCACTAAGTGAAGGCGTAACTCTATCAAAAACTCTGTCCAAATTTGACGGGAGTATATGAAATGTTGGAACTTTCACAGGCGGATATCGTGAATGTCTGCGGCGGCGACGTTGTGGATAAATCAGATCCACTTTATAAAGTTGGTCACGCAATAGGTGAGACTATAAAGGCGGTCGGTGAAGTTGCTGCAGTGGCGGCACTGGCTATTGCAGCATTTGCAACCGGTGAAGCGTCCTAAGCTGGCCTTGTGATAAGGGGGCCTTGTTCCGCCCTGTTCGGGCAGAACAAGGCTTTTGCCGTTTGTCAAAATGACCGTGCGAGCCCATCTCGATACCTGATTAGTGTCGAACATCAGTTGCCATTTCACCGTTCGCCCTGAGTGTAGGTGCGTAGCGCCGAAGTCGAAGGATGTCGGACGTCGGGATTTCGACTTCGCTTGCTGATGCAAGCTACGTTTAGCATGAAAGGGTATTTCCGAATCGGGGTTTGACACTAATCAGGTATCGAGAATTTGATCGATATCAAGAAGCCTAAATTACCTCATTGTACGAGTAACCAAGTCATGATAGCTAGCAAAAAAAATCTATACGCAGAGGTCTGCCTTCTTGTTCTTGGCGGATTCTATCTGTGTTACCACGGTGCGGCGGCATTATTCCACATGATCGAGAGTGTATCTAGTATGCCACTAGATTCAGTTAATGCAGATTTAATGCTGGTAGAAGGGGCGTTGAGCGCGGGATTTCCCTTGGTTATAGGGCTTGGGCTGCTTATATTGGCCTATTCAAGAATAGTAAATTCAGAATTGCGCAAAGTGTAAAAGGTGGCGCCTGATTAGCTTTCTTGTCTTGAGGCGTTGGGTCATGCCTTGTGCGGCAACATCGCACGTATCCGGCCGATATCTCCAAGAAAGGAAGAGCATGAGGGGCGCACCGGCTACGCGGTAAGCCGTTGTCTGTTCCCTTGTGCAAGTCATGCTTGACGGCCACTCATGTGTATTGGTGTAATGATACACATGGATGCATCGCTGCTTACCGTGCAACCCTCCGCTTCCGAGCCGATCTATCGACAGATCGTGGAGCAGTTGCGGCGCCTGATCGCCGGTGGCCAGTTGGTGGCCGGTGAACTGTTGCCGTCGGTGCGCGAGGTGGCGGGTTTTCATGCGATCAATCCGATGACGGTGTCGCGGGCCTACGGGCTGGCCGAGAGCGAGGGCTTGCTGGAACGGCTGCGCGGCAAGGGCATGGTGGTGGCGGCAACGCGTCGTTCGGGCCAGACCGAAAGCCAGCGACTGGCTCTGCTGGAACCGCAGCTGGCGGCGCTGGCGCGGCATGCGGGAGAACTGGAGTTGCCGGCTGAGGCGGTACTGGACCGGCTCGGCCGCTTGATGAGGAGTCGAGGATGAATGCCATGCTTCACGAAGCGAATGCCGTGGACGTCGAGCCGCTAGTGGCGCGCGGGTTGACCCACTGCTACGAGGGCAGCAACGTGCTGTGCGGGGTCGATCTGGCGCTGGAGCCGGGCTCGGTGCTGGGCCTGATCGGGCGTAACGGTGCGGGCAAGTCGACCCTGATCCGCGCCATGCTGGGCCTGCTCGAACCGCTGTCCGGTGCGGCGTTCGTGTTCGGCGAGCCGGCGCTGAAATTGAGCGATGCGGTCAAGGCCCGCCTGGCCTATGTGCCGCAGCAGCCGGAGGCGCTGGCTTGGCTCACCGCGCAACAGATGCTGGATTATGTGGGGCGCTTCTACCCGCGCTGGGACGCCGGCTTTGCGCGCAACACGCTGGAGCGCTGGAAGATCCAGCCGAACAAGCTGCTGGCCAAATTGTCGCCTGGCGAACGCCAGCGCGTGGACCTGATCCGTGCGCTTGCCTCGCAGCCGGAACTGCTGGTGCTGGACGAGCCCGCCGCCGCGCTCGACCCCGTCGCGCGCCGCGAACTGTTGCGCGAGGTGGCGATGCGCGCCGGCGAGAACGGCACTACGGTGCTGTTCTCCACCCACATCGTGTCCGACCTGGAGCGCGTGGCCTCCGAGATCGCGTTCCTGCACGAGGGCAGGTTGCTGCTGCGTTGTGGCGTGGACGAGGCCAAGGAACGCTACGCCCGCCTGTGGCTGCCGGCCGCGGCAAACGTCGCCGCACCGATCCCCTCGCTCAGCCGGCGCCGCCACGACGACGGCAGCTTCAGCCTGGTGGTGGCGCGCGATGCCCGGGACCGTTGGCCGGAAGCGGCGAACCTGCCCGGCGCGCGCGTCGATGCGCTGGGGTTGGAGGATCTGTTCGTGGAGATCGCGGAGTGACGTCGTTCCTGCAATTGCTGATGCTGCCGTGGATGGCATGGTCGCAGCGCATGCGGCGCATCATCGCGAGGACCTTGCTGGTCATCCTCTGCCTGGCCATTGCCGGCTACGTCCTGCTTCGGCGCTCGGCCGGGGCCGGGCCCGGTCTGGCGCATGGCCTGGCCGTCATCGATTGCCTGTTCTGGGCCGCCGTGGTGCCGCGCGCGCTGGTGCTGGCGAACGAGGCACGCCGGCTGCGCCTGCCGGTGCTGGAACGCGCAGCGGCGATCAGCACCGTGTTGTATGCCGCGCTCACCATCGTCTTGCCAGCAGTCGTGGTGGCCATGCTGGGTGGCAGCGGCGTGGTGGCGTTGGCCGAACTTGCACTGGGTGCGGGTATCGGCATGGGCTATGCCGCCTTGCCGCTCTGGCTCGGCATCTGGGCCTGCCTGGCGCCCCTGCTCGACGACCACCTGGGTGCATGGCTGCCCATGCCGGCCAGCGATCCGGTGGGCTTTCTGCACTGGGCCGCGCCGGTGGCTGCAGTGCTGTGGGCCATGATTGCGCTGTGCTGGCGTCGGGCCGCGCGCTGCGACGACGACGCTTCGCGCTGGCTCAAACCATTGGCGTTGCGCTGGCGCGCGCTGTCCGCACAGGGCCGCAATGGCGCAAGGCTGGAAGCCGAACTGCTGCGCCGGCGCAGCTCCCGGATGCAGCCGGGAATCGATCTGCGCCGCGTCGGGCCTGACTACCTGGTGCGTGGCCTGCGCGTGGCGCTGGGAGGTTGGGGCGTGCCGCAGACGGTGGCTAGTCGCCTGCGTCAGGCTGGCCTGGTGTTGCTCAACGTGTTGTTCGCCTTCGCACTGCTGGCTGCGCTGCGCCACGTGTCGAACGATCAGCCCCGCGCCATCGCGTATACCGTCGTGCTCTCCATGCTCGCTAGCGCACCGGTCATCGCCTTTGCCCTGGGTTTGTTCGGCGCCGTGTTGGGCCCGGTGCGCGCCGACGCGCTGCGCGCCCGCTGGAGCCGCGACAATGCGGAGTTGGCGGTACTGGCCCTGCTGCCGGGCGTCGGCGGTGCCGCGCACGCCAAGCGCGCCCTGCTCAAGGCCAGCGTGCTGCCAACGCTGCTGGCGCAGGCGGCGCTGCTCGCGGGCATGCTGGGCGTGGCGCTGTGGGCGCATCTCCCCGGCGGCAATGCCGCCTTGCTGCTGCTCGCCCAGGGCGGTGGCATGCTGGCCACCTTTGCGCTGTCCGTGGCCGCGTTGGGTGGCACGGCGTGGCATCGTGGCTGGCAAAGCCTACTCATCATTGCCGCCATCGTACTGATGTTGACCACCACCGGCGCGGCGCTGTTCCGGTTCGGCGACAACCTGCTGGCGCAGCGGCTCGCCCTCTCGCCGATCTTCCTCGCGCTGTGGATCGCGCTGCTGGCGACCCTGCTGGCCATCGGCCGTCGCGGCTGGCGTGCGTTCTGGCGCCAGCCGCATCCGTTCCTGCCGCATGGGTGAGCGATGACCATGAGGAACGCCCGCTCCCGCAAGGTGACGCCGACCACCGCCATCGCCATGCCCTGGCACACCACGCATCCTTCGCTGCGCTGGATCGGCGGCGTGGTCTACCTGCTGCTGTGCATCGGTGCACTGGCCTGTGCGCTACTCATCCCGGGTCGGCATGGCTGGCTGTACGGGATGGTGGTCTACGGCTTTGGCGCGGCCTATTTCTGGCAATGGGTGATGGCCGCCCTGTTGCTGGTCAGCATCGACACGCATCGCCTGCGCATCCCCGGCGTCGGGCGGTCCACTGCGACCTGCCTGGGGTTGTATGCAGCCGCGACGATCGCACTGCCTGCGGCCGTCTTCGCTGCGCGGGGTGGCGAGGCGTCCACGGTGGCTTTGTTCACCGCGCTGGCGATGGTGGCCGGTGTCGCTTCGGTGCTGTTGCGGCGGCGATACGTCATGGCGCTGGCCTTCCTGCCGGCGCTGGCGGTCGGATTGCGGCCCGTGATCCAGCTGCCGTTTCCCGGGCAGCCCGGCTTCCTGGTGTGGGGAACGGCCGTCCTGATCGTGTTGCTCGCGGTCGACGTGTTGCGCTGGCGCCATCTGTTGCGGGCCGATGACACTCGTGAAGATGATGCGCAGATCGTCCGCTATGGTCGCCGCGGCGCGTTGGGTGGCCTGGGCGCCGCACCGCACGCCGGCGCGCCACGTCGCGCCAGCGTGGCGCCAACGCCACTGCGTCTGGCTGGCGTCGGTCCCGGCAAACCCGTGCTGGCCCTGCGCGTGGCGCTGGGCGAGGGCTACGCCCCGCAGGGCCTGCGCGGTCACGCGCGTCGCTTCACGCGCTTCGGCCTGCCGCTGCTGCTGTATGTCCCGGCGATGGCGATCGTGCATGCCGGGCGACCCGCTGCGCCAGGTCTTGTTTGGCGTGGGGATCGACGTCATCGGCTGGCTGGGCATCATGGGCGGCCTGATGCTGATGCTGATGGGCAGTCTGCTGCCTTGGGCGAGCTGGCGCCGTCGCCGCCCCGAGCTGGCGCTGCTGGCCCTGCTGCCGGGGTTGGGCGGCACCGTCGCGGCGCGGCATGCCCTGTTGCGCGCCACCCTGGGCCGGCCACTCATGCTGCAAACCGGGCTGCTCGCGCTGGTGCTGACCGCCGCGTTGCTGCTCCACGCCCACGCCACGCTGCTGCTCTTTGTCGTGCTGTCCCAGCTCGGTTGCGTCGCCACGGTGGCGGCCACGTCACTCGGTGTTTTCGGTGGCTGCCCGTTGCCGGGCTGGGGCATGGCGCTGGTGCTGGCCGGCATGGCTGTGCTGGTGTCCGCCAGCACCTTCGTCCCGCTGTTCGCCACGCTCGGGCATCATCCGTGGCACGCCGGGCATGCGGTGTTCGCGGCGTTGGCCGTCGCCTGGATCGTTGCGGCAGGTGCGCTGGGGTGGCTTGGCCGGCGTGGTTGGCAGGGCATGCGGGCACGACCGCATCCCTTCCTGGCGGTTTGAGCGCAAGGCTGGCGCGTCGTCCCGCAGCAACCGGAAAGGACGAAGATCGCGGAGTCTTCACCAACCAAAAGGCCCGTCGTCGACGGGCCCTTTCGTTCATGCCACGCGCAAATCAACGCAGCAGCGAGCGCAGCATCCAGGCGGTCTTCTCGTGTTCCTTGAGGCGGCCGGTGACCATGTCGGCGGTGCCGTCGTCGCCGGCGGCGTTGGCGGCCTTGAGGGCGTCGCGGGCGGTGGCGGCGACGATCTCGTGGCCTTCGACCAGCTGGCCGACCATTTCCTGCCACTCCGGCACGCCGGGCTCGTCCTTGATCGAGCTGAGCTTGGCGAACTGGCTGTAGGAACCGGGCGCGAACACGTCCAGTGTGCGGATGCGCTCGGCGACCTCGTCGGCGGCCAGCCACAGCGCGTTGTACTGGGTCTCGAACATCAGGTGCAGGCTGTTGAACTGCGGGCCGGTGACGTTCCAGTGGAAGCTGTGCGTCTTCAGGTACAGCGAGTAGGTGTCGGCGAGCAGCTTGGACAGGTGCTTGGCGACCGCTTCGCGATCCTTCTTGGCGATACCGATGGAAATGGCCATGGCGTGCTCCTTTGGGGGTGGATGCAATGAATCAACAGTAGTGGCTCGGCGCTCGCGCGGGAAATGAATCCTT
This sequence comes from Rhodanobacter sp. UC4438_H5, assembly GCF_052978405.1. Classification (NCBI taxonomy): domain Bacteria; kingdom Pseudomonadati; phylum Pseudomonadota; class Gammaproteobacteria; order Lysobacterales; family Rhodanobacteraceae; genus Rhodanobacter; species Rhodanobacter sp. UC4438_H5. The sequence goes on along the minus strand of NZ_CM129672.1, from coordinate 2,202,068 downwards.
CGGATGTTGGCGATAGTCGCCGACTATCGGGTCGAGGCGTGCCACCGGCTATCATGCGCAGTTCGATGAACGACCACTGCGCGCCCGCATCCGATCCCGCTGCCGATCCAGGCTTGCGCACCTTGCGCCGGCAGCTGGATGCGGTGTGCAGTCGCGACTTCGGTCGCCTGCTGGGACGTTGGCGCACGCTGTCGCGCCGACCCGACGAAAAGAAGATGGGGGCGCTGGCCGCCGATATCGAGCGCTCCGCGGCCAAACGCCGCGACCGTGCCGCGGCCAAGCCCGAAATCCGGCTGGACGAGTCGCTGCCGATCAGCGCGCGCGGCGAGGACATCGTCAAGCTGATCCGCGAACACCAGGTGGTGGTGATCGCCGGCGAGACCGGTTCGGGCAAGACCACCCAGCTGCCGAAGCTGTGCCTGGCCGCCGGCCGCGGCGAAGCGGGCATGATCGGCTGCACCCAGCCGCGTCGGCTGGCCGCGCGCTCGGTGGCGCGCCGCGTGGCGGAGGAGCTGGGCACGCCGCTGGGCGAGGTCGTGGGTTTCCAGGTGCGCTTCAACGACCAGGTGTCCGAGCGCAGCCTGATCAAGTTCATGACCGACGGCATCCTGCTCGCCGAGACCCAGGGCGATCCGTGGCTGAGTGCCTACGACACCATCATCATCGACGAGGCGCACGAGCGCAGCCTCAACATCGACTTCCTGCTCGGCTACCTCAAGCGTCTGGCGCTGAAGCGGCCGGAGCTGAAGATCATCGTCACCTCGGCGACCATCGACACCGCAAGGTTCGCCGAACACTTCGGCGGCGCGCCTGTGGTCGAGGTGGAAGGACGGGCGTACCCGGTGGAGTTGCGCTGGCGGCCGGTGGAAGCCGCAGGCAAGGGCATGCAGCAGGGCAGCGCCGAACACATCGCCGCCGTGCTCGACGAAATCACCCGCGACGATCCGCGCGGCGACGTGCTGGTGTTCCTGCCCGGCGAGCGCGAGATCCGCGACGCGCACCAGCTGCTGTCGCGCCGGCAATACCGCGAGACCGAGATCATGCCGCTGTACGCGCGGCTTTCCGCCGGCGACCAGGACCGCGTGTTCAAGCCCGGCGTGAAGCGCCGCGTGGTGCTGGCCACCAACGTCGCCGAGACCTCGCTCACGGTGCCGCGCATCCGCTACGTGATCGACACCGGCACCGCGCGGGTCAAGCGCTACAGCCAGCGCAGCCAGCTCGAGCGGCTGCATGTCGAACCGATCTCGCAGGCCGCCGCCGACCAGCGCAAGGGCCGCTGCGGCCGCGTCGGACCTGGCGTCTGCTATCGCCTCTACGACGAAGCCGATTTCGCCGGCCGCGCCGCGTTCACCGATCCGGAGCTGCTGCGCTCGTCGCTGGCCAACGTGATCCTGCGCATGCTGGCGCTGAAGCTGGGCGAGGTCGATGAGTTCCCGTTCCTGGAAGCGCCCGACCCGCGCGTGATCGCCGACGGCTTCCGCCGGCTCACCGAGATTTCCGCGATCGACGAGGCGCGCAGGCTCACCGCGATCGGCCGCACGCTGGCGCGGCTGCCGATCGACGTGCAGCTGGCGCGCATGCTGGTCGAAGGCGAGAAACTGCATGCGTTGCGCGAGCTGCTGGTCATCGTCGCCTTCCTCAGCATCCAGGACCCGCGCGAGCGGCCCGGCGATGCACGCCAGCAGGCCGACGCCGCGCACGCCGTGTTCGCCGACCCGAAGTCCGACTTCATCGGCGTGCTGAACCTGTGGCGGGCCTATCACGACGCCCACGAGGAACTGACCCAGTCGAAGCTGCGCGACTGGTGCTCGCGGCACTTCCTCAGCTTCATGCGCATGCGCGAATGGCGCGAGCTGCATCGGCAGTTGCTGCTGGTCGTTGAAGAGCTGGGCTGGCGCCTTGCTCCCTCTCCCCTGCGGGGAGAGGGTTGGGGTGAGGGAGCGGGGTCGCGGAAGACTTCACAGGCTGGTGCATCAAAGCTCGGAAAGAAAAGCAAAGGCAGGGAGGCTTCGCGCGAGCACCCGCCCCTCACCTTCCCGAAAAGGGGACTTCCTGCGGTCGCAATCCTCTCCCCGGAGGGGAGAGGAGGCGAACGCGAAGAACGAGTTATTGATCAGCAAGCTGCGATGGATCGCCTCTTCGAAGCGGTCCATCGCAGCCTGTTGGCCGGCCTGCCCACCCAGGTCGGCCGCAAGGACGAGAAGGGCATCTACCAGAGCACGCGCGAGCGCAAGTTCCAGGTGTTTCCCGGCTCGGCCCTGTCGAAGGCACCCCCGAACTGGATCTTCTCCGCGCAGATCCTCGACGTGGGCGGCCGCGTGTGGGGCATGGCGAATGCGCGGGTGGAGCCGTTGTGGATCGAGCAGCAGGCGGCGCATCTGTTGCGCATGCATTGCCGCGATGCGCACTGGTCGAAGAAGCGCGGCTGCGTGGTGGCGTACGAACAGGTCAGCCTGTTCGGCCTGGTGCTGGTGGAGAAGCGGCCGGTCACCTTCCAGCAGCAGGACCCGGCGCTGGCGCACGCGATCTTCCTGCGCGAGGCGCTGGTGCGCGGCGACATCGACGGCGCCGATCATGGACGGGCAAGTGCCGCGGGCGCAGGACGCGCAGGAGCGGCCGCGGATTTCGTGCGCGCGAACCAGCGCGTGCTGGAAGAGGCGCTGGGCATCGAGGCAAGGCAGCGCCGCGAAGGATTGATCCGTCACGAGGACGAACTGGTCGCGTTCTTCGAGGGCAAGCTGCCCGAAGAGATCGCCAGCTCGCGTGCGCTCGACGCGTGGTATCGCAAGGCCCGCCCCGCCGAACAGGCCGCGCTGCGCTGGTCGCTGGATGACGTGATGGGCGGTGGTGCCGCGCTGGATGCGAAGGCGTTTCCCGCCGCCATCGAGGTGCCGCAGAGATACAAACTGGAATACCGCTTCGTACCGGGTGACGAGGCCGATGGCGTGACCCTGCAACTGCCGCTGGCAATGTTGAATGCGCTGCCCGCGGCGCGCTGCGAGTGGCTGGTGCCGGGCCTGCTGGCGGACAAGGTGGCCGAACTGATCCGCGGCCTGCCCAGGGCGTTGCGCCGCAACTTCGTGCCGGCGCCGGATTTCGCGCGCGCCTTCATCGAGGCGGAATCGCCCCGCGACGAGTCGCTGGTCAAGGCGCTGGCCGCCTTCCTGAAACGCGCTACCGGCGTCGACATCGGCGCCGGCGAGTTCGCCGGCATCGAATTGCCGCCGCATTTCCTGATGCGCTACCGCCTGCATGACGAGCGCGGCAAGACGCTGGCCAGTGGCCGCGACCTGGCTGCGCTGCGTGGGCAGTGGGAAGGCCAGGCGCGTGAGGCGTTCTCGCGCAAGACCGATATCGAGCTGACTCGCGAAGACGTGGCCAGCTGGGATTTCGAGGCGATCCCTGCGCAGGTGCGTTCGGACGCCGGCCTCACCGCGTTTCCGGCCCTGGTCGACCTGGGCGAGACGGTGGCGCTGCGCGTATTCGAGCGCAGCGACGAATCGCGCGCGGCGCATGCCGCCGGCGTGGTGCGGCTGCTGCGCAACGCACTGGCCAGCGAGGCGAAGCAGGCGCGCCGGAGATTGCCGATCGGCAACGCGCTGGCGTTGAAATACGCGCCGCTCGGCGGCGTCGACGGCCTGCGCGAAGACCTGCTCGAAGGCGGCTTCACCGATCTGCTGGAACGCCACGCACTGGACGTGCGTACCGCCGGCGCGTTCGAGGCGCTGCGCACGCAGTGTTCGCGCGAACTGTTCGGTGCCGGCGTCGAGCGGCTCAAGCTGGCCGAGCCGATCATCGAGGCGCAGGCCGAGGCAAAGCCCTGGCTCGAGCCGCCGCTGCTCGGCTTCGCCCGCGCCAGCTACGACGACCTGCGCGAACAATTCGACGCGCTGCTCGTGCCTGGTTTCCTGCGCGAGCTGCCGCCTTCACGGCTGGCGCATTATCCACGCTACCTCAAGGCGATGCGCCTGCGTGGCGAACGCTTGCGCCAGGACCCGGCGAAGGACCAGCAACGCATGCTGCAGGTGCTGCCGTACTGGCGCGCGTACCTGCAACACCGCGCCGCCGGCGGCGACCCGGCCGAACTGGCCGAGTTGCGCTGGCTGATCGAGGAATGGCGCGTGTCGCTGTTCGCGCAGGAGCTGAAGACCGCCGAGCCGGTGTCGGCCAAGCGGCTGGCGAAGGCGCTGGCCGCGCTCGCGTGAGCGGCCGGATCAGCGCACGCGTTCCACGTGCACGCTGCCGTTGCAGCCGGACACGTACATCAGCCAGTTGCCCATCATCGAGGGTTTGACCTTGGTCGAGGGATTGTCGGCAGTCATGCACGACACATTGTCCGAGCCGATCTGCCGCCAGACCTGTCCGTTGTCCAGGGTGTACTCGTTGTTGCCGCTCCAGCCGTCGAAGTGGCCCTTGATGCGGGTCTCGATCTTCTCGCGCTTGGCATCGCTCGCGTAGAACACCGGCTTGCCGCTGGCACTGACCATCTTGGTGGTGGTCTTGGCGTGCGTGCGCAGCCAGGCGTCGAGATTCTGCAGTTCCTGCGGCGAGAGTTTGTCCAGGCCAGCGGCCTTGAACTCGGAAGGACTCATGCGTTGCTGCAGGTCGCCGGACGTCTGCTGCGCGTACACGGCGCAGCACGGGAGGGCCAGCAACAGCGGGAGACAGCGTGCGCGGAAGGACATGGGGATTTCCTCGAAGCCGGAATGGCGAATCCCGATTCTGCCCGCCAAGCGGCCCGAGGCCAAGCGCCGCAGGCCGCCCGCCGCGACCATGCCACTACAATGGCCGCCATCATGGCCCCGCGCACTCATTCAGGCAGCCTCGCCGCATGGCGCAAGCGCGCCGACACGCTGTCACCCGATCTGGCCGATGCGCTGGAGGCCTGCGGCGAGCATCCGGTCGACCAGGCCGAGTGCGGCGACACCCTCGACCTGCTCGGCATGCTCGGTTGTGACGCGTCGACCCAGGCGGCGGCGTTGTGGTTCGAGCTGGCGCGCGTCGATCCGGCGTTGTGGGCTGCGCGCGGCCCGGGCCTGCCGGCGGACGTGCAGCGCCTGGTCGCCGGCCAGCAGGCGGCCGAACAGGTGTGGACCTTGCACGCGCAGCGCGCACCCGGCGGGGCGACCGAAGGCCTGCGCCGGCTGTTGCTGGCGATCGTGCGCGACCTGCGCGTGGTGTTCGTGCTGCTGGCGCGCCAGCTCGCGCGGATGCGCGCCGCGGCGTCGCTGCCGCCGGAGCAGGCTGCCGCGCTGGCGCGGTTGAGCCGCGACATCCATGCCCCGCTGGCCAACCGGCTCGGCATCTGGCAACTGAAATGGGAGCTGGAGGACCTGGCGTTCCGCCACCTGCAGCCGGACACCTATCGCCGCATCGCCCAGCTGCTCGACGAGCGCCGCGTCGATCGCGAGGCATTCATCCGCCAGTCGCTGGACGAGCTGAAACAGGCGCTGGACGCCGCCGGCCTGCAGGCCGACCTGGCGGGGCGGCCCAAGCACATCTACTCGATCTGGAAAAAGATGCAGCGCAAGTCGCTGGATTTTTCCGACCTCTACGACATTCGCGCGGTGCGCGTGCTGGTCGACAGCGTCACCGAGTGCTACGCCGCGCTGGGCGTGGTGCACGCGCTGTGGCCGCACCTGCCGAACGAGTTCGACGACTACATCGCGCGGCCCAAGCCCAACGGTTACCAGTCGCTGCACACCGCGGTGGTCGGGCCGCAGGGCAAGACGCTGGAGGTGCAGATCCGCACCCACGAGATGCATCGCGCCAACGAACTGGGCGTGGCCGCGCACTGGCGCTACAAGGAGGGTGGCGGCAGCGACGCCGAGTTCGAGGCCAAGATCGCCTGGATGCGCAAGCTGCTGGAGCCGCGCAGCGGCGACGACAGCAACCTCGCCGCCGAGCTGCAGACCGAGCTGCTGGAAGACCGCGTCTACCTGCTCACCCCCAAGGGCGAGGTGTTCGACCTGGCACGTGGCGCCACCGTGCTGGATTTCGCCTACCTGGTGCACACCGAGGTCGGCCACCGCTGCCGCGGCGCCAAGGTCAACGGCCGCATCGTGCCGCTGACCTTCCAGCCGCAGAGCGGCGACCGCGTGGAGATCCTCACCACCAAGGTCGCCGAACCCAGCCGCGACTGGCTCTCGCCGCACCATGGCTACCTCAACACCGCGCGGGCGAAGGACAAGGTGCGCGCGTGGTTCCGCCGCATCGCGCACGACGCCAACCTCGGCGTCGGGCGCGCCATGCTCGAGCGCGAACTGAAGCGCCTGGCGCTGCCCGCCGCCGACATCGGCAAGCTGCCCGCCCAATTCCACCTGCAGACGCAGGACGAGCTGCTGATCGCGCTGGCACTGGGTGAGGTCACGCCCGGCCAGATCGCCCGCGTGCTGCAGGAGTCCGTGCAACCGCCGCCGCCCGCGCCGGCACCGCCGCCGGCGCGGCCGGCCACGCTGGACCAGGGCGCGCTGAGCATCGAAGGCGTCGGCAACCTGCTTACCACGCTGGCGCGCTGCTGCCAGCCGCTGCCGGGCGACGCGGTACGCGGCTACATCACCAAGGGCCGCGGCGTTTCGGTGCATCGTGCCGATTGCGGCAGCCTGGCGCGGCTCGCGCGGCGCGACCCGGACCGGGTGATCGAGGTGAGCTGGGGCCACGTCGCCAGCCAGGCTTACGAGGTGGACATCGAACTGCGCGGCTACGACCGCAAGGAGCTGCAGAAAGACGTCACCAACCTCATCAGCAACGCCGGCACCCACATCATCGCCTCGTCCAGCCGCTCGCGTCCGCAGACCGGCGAAGTGGAGATGCGCTACACCCTGCGCGTGCGCGATTTCGAACAGCTGTCCACCCTGCTGGGCAAGCTGCTGGCGCTGCCCAACGTCACCGAAGTGCGCCGCATCAGCGCCTAGCGCGGCGCCGGGCGCCGAGCCGCCCTCGCCAGCAGCGCTGGACGCTGAACGCCGGTATCGCGCAGGCCGGGCCGTCCGGTCGCGCGATGTTAAGCTGCGACCGCTTATCGCCAGTGCCATGAATCATGAGCAGCCGCCGCAACCCGCATGATGCCCGGCCACCGAACCGCAGCGAGCCCACCCTGGGCGACCTCGATCAGGTGGAGGGCAAGCCGCGCGCGTCCGCTGCCGATGGCCTGCCGCGGGTCACCGTGGAAAGGCGTCGTGCCCGCGGGATTCGCACCGCGGCATCGCGCGGGCGTCGCGGCTGGCTGCTGCCGATCTTGATCCTGCTGGTCGTCGCGCTCGGCGCGGCGCTCTGGTTCAGCCAGAACCGGCTGCGCGGCATGTTGCCGCGCACCGACCTCAACAGCGTGCTGGCGCAGGCGCAGCAGGCGCTGGACGCGGGCCACCTGGATGGCGAGGACGGCACCAGCGCGCGCGAACTGTTCCAGCAGGTGGCGGCCAGCGAGCCGGACAACGATCGCGCCCGCGACGGCCTGCGCCAGGTTGGCCAGGCCGAGTTGTCGCAAGCCGATGCGGCGCTGCAGGCAGGCCGGCTGGATGAGGCCACCCAGCGCGCCACGGTCGCCCGCGAACTGCTCGGTGGCGGGCGCGACGTGGATCGCCTCGACATGCTCATCCGCCAGGCGCAGGCGGGCCAGATGCACACCGGCGACCTGGTCGACCAGGCCAAGCAGGCATTGGCGCAGGGCAAGCTGGATGGTGCCGACGGCGCCGGCGCGCTCTACCAGCGCGTGTTGCGCACCGACCCGGACAACGCAGTGGCCGCGCACGGGCTGGACCAGGTCGCCAACGCGCTGGCGGTGCAGGCACACGACGCGCTGGAGGCGGGCGACCTGGCCAAGGCCGATCCGCTGGTGCTGCAGATCGCCGCGCTGCGGCCGAACAACGGCTCGCTGCCGGCGCTGCGCGCGCTGCAGGCGCAGCGGCGCCAGCAACAGGATGGCGCGGTAAAGGATGCCATTGCCCAGGGCCGTGAGGCCTTGCGCGACGGCCGCATCGCCGGCTCCGGCGACGACACCGCGCTGGCGCACTTCAGGGCTGCGTTGGCGCTTGATCCGGACAGCGAGGAGGCCAAGGCCGGGCTGGGCGACGTGGCGCAGGCGCTGACCGTGCAGGCGAATGCGGCGATGGATGACGGCGATCGCGCGCAGGCGGCCAAACTGCTCGGCCAGGCGAATGCGCTGGCGCCGAAGTCGGCCGATCTGGCCGCCGCCCGCGCGCGGCTGCAGAGCAAGCCGCCGGCGAGCAAGCCACCCGCGGACGAACCCGCCGAGACGGTGCACGCGGCCGACGAGGCCCCGGTGGTCGCCGCCGCGTTGTCGCCGCAGCAAAGCGCAGCCGTGGCCCAACTGGTGCAGCGCGCGCAGCAGGCCACCGCCAGCGGCAACATCATGATGCCGCCCGGCGACAGCGCGTACGACCTGTACCGCAGCGCGCTGGCGATCGACGGCAACGACGTGCTTGCGCGGCAGGGCCTGCAGGCCTTGCCGGGCCGGGTCGAACAGTTGTTCAAGCAGGCCCTCGCGGCCGGCCAGCTGAAGCAGGCCGGCGACATGCTGGCCAACCTGGGCGAATTGGCGCCGGGCGATCCGGCACAGCTGGGGCTGAGCAACCAGCTGGCCAGCGCCTGGGTCGATCGGGCCCAGCAGCAGCTCGATGGCGGCGACCGCATCGGCGCCGGCCAGTCGCTCGCGCGCGCGCGTAAGCTCGCGCCCAACCATCCGCGCGTGACCGAGCTCGCCGCGCGACTGCAGGGCAATCCGTGAGGCCGGCATGACGGTGCTGGTCGTCGGCGGCAGCAGCCAGATCGGCCACTTCGTCCTGCCGCACCTGCGCGCCACCGGTGAGCCGGTGCTGGCGCTGAGCCGGCATCCGCGGCCCGCGCGCGACGGGGTGCAGTGGCTGCGCGGTAACCTGCCGCACGACATGCCGACGTTGCCCGAACTGTCGGCAATCATCAGTTTCGGTCCCTTGCTGGCGTTGGCCGAATGGCTGGCCCGTGCCAGCCTGGTCGGCGCGCCGAGGGTGGTGGCCACCAGTTCGATGAGCGCCGAAAGCAAGCGGGATTCGGTGGTGCCGGCCGAGCGCGCGATCGCGCGCCAGCTGCGCGAGGGCGAGGCTGCGCTGGCCACCGCCTGCGCCCGCCACGGCTGCGCGTGGACCGTGCTGCGGCCGACCCTGGTGTATGGCGCCGGGCTCGATCGCAGCCTCACCCCGATCGCGCGCCGTGCGCTGCGCACGCGGTTGTTTCCGATCCCGGCCGCGCGTGGCCTGCGCCAGCCGGTGCATGCCGACGACGTCGCGCAGGCAGTGCTGGCCGCGCTGGATTGTCCCGCCTCGGCGGGACGCATCGTGCCGATCGGCGGCGGCGAACGGCTGCCGTATCCGCAGATGTTCGCGCGCGTGCGCGACAGCCTGCCGCGCGCCACCGTGACAGTGCCGCTGCCAGCCTGGTTGTTGCGGCTGCTTGCTCGCACGTGCCCGCCGCTGCGTGGCCCGCTGAGCCGGCTGGACCGCGATCTGGTCGCCGACAACGGCGAGTTGCAGCGCTTGCTGGGCATTCACCCGCGGCCGTTTCGGCCGGATGCGGGGACGTGGCAGCCACCGGCGTAGGGCGGGCATGGCCCGCCGCCCGGAACGCCAAGGCATGCCCAAAACCGGCGGGCAGTGCCCGCCCTACCATCCACATGCCCGGGAATTGCCCGCAAAACCGCCGCGGCGTTCATGGGCGCGCCGGGATGCACGCCCTATCATCGGGAAACCTGATCGCCGGATTCCGCCGCCCTTGAGCTTCCTCGACCGTACCCGTTCCCTCGCCCGCCGCAGCTGGCCGTGGCTGCGCATTCCGTGCTGGATCGGCCTGGGCCTGCTGGTCGGTTTCGTGTTGCCGTACGTGCTGGTGCTCAACAAGCGCGTGCAGGATCGTTTCAACGACCTGGTGTTCGCGGTGCCCACGCGGGTGTATGCGCGGCCGCTGCCGCTGCAGGCCGGCGAGCCGATGACCAGCGCCGCGCTGGAACTGGAACTGACCTTCGCCGGCTACAGCCACGACGGCAAGGGCCAGGTGCCCGGCAGCTGGATGAAGCAGGGCAGCCGCTACACGATCTCCTCGCGTGGCTACGCCGGCCCCGACGGCGGCGAGTTGCCCAAGCGCATCGTGGTGACCCTGGGCGGCGGCGAGGTGGCCTCGGTGCACACCGCGGCGGACAAGCAGCCGATCAAGCAGACCCATCTCGACCCGGCGCGCATCGCCACGCTGTACGGCGCCAGCCAGGAGGAGCGACGCTTCGTGCAGTTGCGCGACGTGCCGCCGCTGCTGGTCAAGGGCCTGCAGTCGGTCGAGGACCGCAATTTCAAGAACAACATCGGCATCGACTTCGGCGCGATCGCGCGCGCGGCGCTGGCCAACCTGCGTGCCGGCCACACCGTGCAGGGTGGTTCCACGCTGACCCAGCAGCTGGTGCGCAACCTGTTCCTGAGCCGCGACCAGACCTTGACGCGCAAGATCAACGAGGCGCTGATGTCGCTGCTGCTGGAGGCGCACTACAGCAAGGGGCGCATCCTGGAGGCCTACGTCAACGACGTGTTCCTGGGCCAGCAGGGGGCGCAGGCGGTGCACGGTTTCGGCGCCGCGTCGGAGTTCTATTTCGGGCGCCGGCTGCAGGAGCTGCGGCCGCAGGAGATCGCCTTGCTGGTCGGCCTGGTGAAGGGGCCGAGCTACTACGACCCGCGCCGCGCACCCAAGCGCGCCCTGGCGCGGCGCAACCTGGTGCTGCAGGAGTTCTTCGACACCGGCCTGATCAGCGCCGCGCAGCTCAATGCGGGCCAGGCTGCGCCGCTGGACGTGATCAAGAACGGCCAGCTGCCGCACAACCGCTTCCCCGCGTTCATGGATCTGGTGCGCAAGCAGATCACCACCGACTTCGACGAGAAGGCGTTGCGCGAAGGCAACCTGTCGATCTTCACCACGCTGGACCCGGCCGCGCAGCTGTACACCGAGCAGGCGATCACCAGTTCGCTCAAGGGCCTGGGCAAGCGCGGCGACGGCGTGCAGGCGGCGGCGGTGGTGACCGATGCGCACACCGGCAGCGTGCTTGCCGTGGTCGGCAACCGCAATCCGGGCGAGCCGGGTTTCAACCGCGCGCTGGACATCCGCCGGCAGATCGGCTCCACGATCAAGCCGTTCGTCTACCTGGTCGCGCTGACCCAGCCCGAGCGCTGGAACCTGGCCAGCATGATGGACGACAGCCCGATCAGCATGCGCCAGCCCAACGGCAGCATGTGGACGCCGCAGAACGACGACCACCGCAGCCATGACCCGCTGATCATGGTCGATGCGCTGGCGCATTCGTGGAACCTCGCCACGATCCATCTCGGCATGGCGGTGGGCTTGCCGCGTATCCGTGCGTTCCTCGAATCGTTCGGGCTCACCGACGTCAATCCCAGCCCCTCGCTGCTGATCGGCGCGCTGGACCTGTCTCCGCTGCAGGTGGCGCAGCTCTATCAGTATCTGGCGGCGGATGGTCACGCCTTGCCGCTGCTGGCGGTGCGCGGCGTGCTCGACGGCAGCGGCCGCACGATCAAGCGCTACCAGGTGCAGCCCGGTCCCGGCGAATACCAGGAGGCGGTGCGGCTGACCACCTGGGCAATGCAGCAGGTGGCCGAGTACGGCACCGCCAGCGCGATCGGCAACTCCGCGCTGGCCTCGCTGCACGCCGCCGGCAAGACCGGCACCAGCAACGACATGCGCGACAGCTGGTTCGCCGGCTTCACCGGCGACCACCTGGCGGTGTTCTGGATGGGCCGCGACGACAACAAGCCGACCACGCTGTTCGGCGCCAGCGGCGGCTTGCGCGCCTGGCGCGACCTGTTCGCCAAGCTGCCCACCACGCCATTGTCCGCCGCGCCGGGACCGGGCCTGGAAATGGCCTGGATCAACCCCGCCGATGGCCGCCGCACCGAGCCGCAATGCCAGGGCGCGCAGCAGGTGCCGGTGGTCGCCGGCAGCCTGCCGGCCGATGCCGAGGGCTGCTTCTGGCAAAGCCTGTTCGGCGGCGACACCGCCACCCCCGCTCCCTCGACCACCACGCCGTGACCATGCCCATGACTTCCCGACGCCTCGCGCCGCTGCTGCTGTCGGCGCTGCTTGCCACCCTGGCCGGCTGCAGCTTGTTTCGTTCCGCGCCGGCACCAGCGCCGGCGGCCGTGCCGGAGCATGACGCGGTGGCGGCGATCCGTGCCGCCGGCGCGCACGACGATTCGGTCATCGACGTGAAGCCGCTGCGCGACCCGGCCGTGGATGCGCTGATGGTCCAGGCGGAACAGGACGAACGCAGCGGCAACTACACTGCCGCCGCCGCCACGCTGGACAAGGCGCTGCAGATCAGCCCCGATGCGCCCGACCTGCTGCAGGAGCGCGCCGAGATCGCGATCCGGCTGAAGAATTTCGTGCGCGCCGAAAAGCTGGCGCACAAGTCGTGGACGCTGGGCCCGCGCCTTGGTCCGCTGTGCGCGCGCAACTGGCAGACCATCGTCGAGACCCGCTTGCAGGCGAACGACACGGTCGGCGCGTCGACCGCGCGCAAGTGGGTGCAGCAGTGCCGCAAGGCGGGTGTGCCCCGGTATTGAGCGGCGGGGCCCCGGCCGCTCAGAGCAGCGCCACCAGCAACAACACGATGCCGGCGAGGCTCACCGCCCAGACCAGCGTGCGCAGGTAGGGAATGCCGGCGGCATACACCGGCACGTAGAGCACGCGTGCCCAGAAATAAAGTTGCGCACCGAGCACGGTGAGCGGGTCGTGCTGCTGCATCACCTGCGCGGCCAGCACCGCGGCGGCGAACAGCGGAAAGGTTTCCAGGAAGTTCGCGCGGGCACGATCGAGTCGTCCGCCGACGCCGGTCAGCGGCGGCTTCACCTCGTCGCGCGCGCTGGCGATCCAGCCGAGCCCGCGCTGGCCGATCGAACAGCTCGCCGCCAGGGCGATCTGCACCAGCCCCAGCACCACACTCCACAGCAGCATGCAAAGTTCGGTCGTCACGACGCACTCCTCCGGCGATGGTGGGCGCATGGTGAATCCAGCCGCGGCTTCTCGCCAGTGGCCCCGGGCTACGCCGCGCGGCGGCTGCGATCCTGCCGCAGCAGGCTTTCGACCCGCTGCAGCGGAATCCGGTCGCCGGCGTCGCGGCCGTAGTAGGCCTCCACGATGCGGCCGCGGCCGTCGATCAGGAAATCCGCCGGCATCAGGTTGCCGGTGTTGAGGCCGGCGAAACCGACCAGGCGCAGGCCGCGGATCAGGGTCGGCACCCGCGTCACGATCGCCTTGAACTTGCGCCACAGCGAACGCTCGATGCCGTAGACCTCGTGCGCACGCGAGGTGGGATCGGCCGCCAGCGGAAACGGCCGCGGGCGGTGGCCGGCGAAGCGCAGCACCTCGGCTTGCGAGGCGCTGAACACCGCCACCACGTCCAGCCCGCGCTCGGACAATTCCTGGTGCCGCTGGGTCAGCTCGTAGATGCGGAAATTGCAGAACGGGCAGGCCGCATCACGGAAAAACGAGAGCAGGGTAAGCCGACCGGGTTGGCTGGTCGCGATGGCCTGGCCGTGGATGTCGACCAGGTCGAGTACGGGTGCGGTTTCGGGTGCGAACAGTCTCACGGCTGCCTCCTTGGAGTGGCGGGCGGGTGGCATGCCAGTGGATGCGCCGGCCACCGTCGCGGTTCCCGCGCCGCTTTGTCGACGGCGGTCGCTCGGCCATAATCGGCGGATGATCGCTCCCGACGACACCGTGTCCGACGACGACGTCGGCGCCTTGCTCGGTGCCGACGGCCCGTTCGCCCGCGAGCTGCCGAACTTCGCGCCGCGGCTGGCCCAGCAGGCGATGGCGCGGGCAGTGCAGCAGGCCATCGCCGGGCGCGACACGCTGGTTGCCGAGGCCGGCACCGGCACCGGCAAGACCTACGCCTACCTGGTGCCGGCACTGCTGTCGGGCGAGCGCGTGATCATCTCCACCGGCACCAAGTCGCTGCAGGACCAGCTGTACTTCCGTGACCTGCCGAAGGTGCGCTCGGTGCTGGGCGCACGCCTGAAGACGGCGCTGCTGAAGGGTCGCGCGAATTATCTCTGCCTGTACCGGCTCGACCAGACCGTGCGCGATGGCGGCAGCCTGGCGCCGGCGCAGGCCGCGCAGCTGGCCGCGATCCGCGCCTGGTCGGCGCGCACCCGCCGTGGCGACCGCATGGAACTGGCCGAGGTGCCGGAGGAGTCGCCGCTGTGGCCACGCGTCACCTCCACCGCGGAAAACTGCCTCGGCGTCGAGTGCCCTTTCTACGACGACTGCCACGTGTTCAAGGCACGCCGCGAGGCGATGGAGGCGGACGTGGTGGTGGTCAACCATCACCTGCTGTTCGCCGACCTGGCGCTGAAGCAGGAAGGCTTCGGCGAGATCCTGCCCGGCGCGACGGCCTTCATCCTCGACGAGGCGCACCAGATTCCCGAACTCGCCGGCCAGTTCTTCTCGCAGAGCGTCAGCGCGCGCCAGCTGACCGACATGGCGCAGGACACGCTGACCGAATGCAGCGGTATCACCGGCGCGATCGGCCTGCTGCTGGAACCGGTCGAGGCATTGCAGAACGCGCTGCGCAAGCTGCGCCTGGCGCTGGAGCCGCTGCCCTCGCGCGGCGCCTTCGCGCTGCTGGAGGATCGCGCCGAGGTGCGCGCCGCACTGCACGAACTGGGCGAACTGCTGGCCACGCTGGCCGAGCTGCTCGCCTCGCAGGCCGAGCGCTCGCGTGGCTTCGCCAACCTGCACGAACGCGCCGCGCTGTTCGGCGGGCGGCTGGAGCGCATCATCGAGACGCATGGCGACCAGGACGTGCGCTGGTACGAAACCTTCCCGCGCGGCTTCGCGCTGTACGCCACGCCGCTGGATCTCGCCGCGCCGATGCGCGGCCTGCGCGAACGCACCCAGGCGGCGTGGATCCACACCTCGGCCACGCTGTCGGTGGCCGGCAACTTCGACCACTTCGCGCGCCAGCTCGGCCTGGACGAGCCGCAGACACTGTGCCTGGACAGCCCGTTCGATTACGCGCACCAGGCGCTGTGCTACCTGCCCGCTGGCCTTCCCGACCCGAACGCACGCGACTACACCGAGCAGGTGATCGAGGCGGTGCTGCCGGTGCTGCAGGCCTCCAACGGCCGTGCCTTCCTGCTGTTCACCTCGCACCGCGCACTGCGCCGCGCCGCCGAGCTGCTGCAGGACAAGGTGCCGTGGCCGCTGTTCGTGCAGGGCAGCGCGCCGCGGCCGCGACTGCTGGAGGAGTTCCGCGCCAGCGGGCACGGCGTGCTGCTCGGTGCGGCCAGTTTCTGGGAAGGCGTCGACGTGGTCGGCGAGGCGCTCAGCGTGGTGGTGATCGACAAGCTGCCGTTCGCCGCGCCCGACGATCCGGTGCTGATGGCGCGCCTCGCCGCGCTGGAACAATCCGGCATCAATCCGTTCATGGGCTGGCAGGTGCCCAGCGCCGTGATCGCGCTGAAGCAGGGCGCCGGCCGCCTGATCCGCAGCGTGCACGACCGCGGCGTGCTGGTGCTGTGCGACCCGCGCCTCACCAGCAAGGGCTACGGCAAGCTGTTCCTCGCCAGCGTGCCGCCGATGCCGCGCACGCGCGAGCTGGCGGACGTGCAGGCCTTCTTCGACCTGCCGTCGTAGGGCTGCGCCGCCCGCCAGCCTTTGCTTCACAGACCCGGCCGAAGACCCGCGCTGGCTGCCGGCACGCCCTGACAGCCGCCGTGTTGCCCCGGGCAGCTACGGATTCGGATATGGCAGGGTTCGAGGCACGACCTTGAGGGAAAAGTCGATGTAGCGATGCTCGGCCGGTACCGTGTTGTGGCCGACCCACTCGCCGCTGCGGGTCCACACGGACTCGTCCGGACTGATCGTCATGCCGCCGGCGGGCAGACCCTGCGTCATCTGGTCGGGCCGGTTGCGCGGGCCATCGCAGAGCGTCAGCGAATGATTGATGAACTCGGATTCGCCGGTGTCGTAGGTTCTGACGGCAAAGGCCGAATAGACGCTGCCTTCCAGCGACTCCGGCGACCTCTCCTCATGCTTGCGAGTGCCATCGGTGCTTGCGACATCGAGAGTCCAGTTGCCGGACATCGGCGCATCAAAACCCACTTCAATGCAGGTGCCGTCGCCGTCCGGCATGGTTTCATCGCGGGTCGGGACGGACAGCGTGACCCCCCGCAGCTTGCCGCTGGCCTGCACGGTTTCCTTCGTGGTGATGGTTTCGCCGTGTACCACGGCACGCCCGGTGCGCAGGCCCTTCAGGCTCACCGTGCCGGACGCAGGGGCGGGAAAGGGAGGCAGTTCCTCTTCGCGCGCTGGATGGAACATGTACTGGTTGTAGCCGAACTCCTTCCATGTACAGGCGAGCAGGTCTGCGGAGCCTTGGACGAGCGCGTGCATTTCGGTTCGATTGCTTGCGGTGCCGTCGTTGTCGTTGAATTCGTCGAGGTAGTCGACGCGGTAGCGCAATTCCACGTGCACCTGGATCAGGCGCGCAAAGGGAACAAGCGCACCGGTTTCGGCATCGACCGAACTGCAGGCTTCCGACAGGTCAGGGCTGTTGGCGGGGTTTGCCGGTGGTGCTTCCCCGGCATCCTGCGGTTGCATGCACGCGGCGAGGGGAACGGCGAGCAGGATTGCCAGCGTGACGAGCTTGTTGCGTTTCATCCGATTCCATTCGTACCGAGGTCGAGGCGGGCGGCGCAGATGATACGGGAACAGGGCGCGGCTCGTTGACCCGCATTTCGCGAACCGGCAGTCAGGATGCAGACCTGAGCCGGCGGCGGCTTGAGGTTCTCCGGAACAGGAACAAGGGGACGAAGGCAATGAGAGCTCCTTGTCCTGTCCTAGTTGATACTCCCCCCCTTATCTGCATGGCCGGGGAGCGGCGGGCAGCGCCCGCCCTGCACGTGACGCGCCGGTATACGATGGGCCGGAACATCCGACGCGACAGGACAACGACATGGCCAAGGTCACCGGACTGGGCGGCATCTTCTTCAAGTCGCGCGATCCCGCCGCGCTCGCGGCGTGGTACGCGAAACATCTCGGCCTGGATGCCGAGGCATGGGGCGGCGTGCGCTTCGACGAGGACGAACAGCGGCCCGGCTACACGCTGTGGTCGCCGTTCGCGGCCGACACCAGCTACTTCGGCGCGGGCCCGCAGTCGTACATGATCAACTTCCGCGTCGACGACCTCGACGCGCTGCTGGCGCAATTGCGCGCCGATGGCGTCCAGGTGGACGAGCGCGTCGACGAAAGCGAGTTCGGCCGCTTCGGCTGGATCACCGATCCCGAAGGCACCCGCATCGAACTGTGGCAACCGCCGGCCCAGGCCCCGACGGCGGCTTGAAGTTCGCCGCTGCCGCCGGCATCTGGACAGGACGTGCTGCTGCACGCCATTCCGCCGCGTCTGCCACGCGGCATCCGCTTCACCCAAGGAGACATCCATGAAGCTTTACAGTTTTTCCGGCTCGTGCGCGCTGGGCGCCAACATCGTGCTCGAATGGATCGGCCAGCCCTACGAATTGCAACTGCTGCAGAAGAATGATCTGGCGAGCCCGGCGATCCGCGCATTGAACCCGAACGGCCAGGTGCCGATCCTCGTCGACGACGGCTGGGCGCTCAACGAGAACGCCGCCATCCTCAACTACCTTGCCGACAAGTTCCCCGCCGCAAAGCTGGGCGGCGAACCTACTCCGCGCGGCCGCGCCGAGGTGAACCGCTGGCTGGCAATGATCAACTCCGACGTGCACCCGGCGTTCAAACCGCTGTTCGGCGCCACCAGCTACCTTGGCGACGAGGCGATGATCGAGAAGAGCAAGGACGCCGCGCGCCAGCAGCTGCGCACCTGGTTCGAGCGGCTGGACAAGCACCTGGAAGGACGCGACTGGCTGGCCGGCGAGCGTTCCATTGCCGACCCCTACCTGTTCGTCACCCTGCGCTGGACCCACGCGGTGAACGTCGACCTTGGCGGCCTCGCCAACTTGCAGGCATTCGAGCGACGCATGCGCGCCGACCCCGGCGTGCAGCGCGCGCTCAAGATGCAGAAGCTCGACCAGACGCACGCTTGACCGCACCACAGCGGCAAGGCCGCCACGCGCGACCTTGCCGTGGAACGGCGGACGCAGGCGGCGATACCATCAGCCGACCTTTCGCGCAGGAACAGTCCGCCGATGCATCCTTCGGCCGAACCCGAACCCGAACCCGATCCCGTCACGCCGCCGGAACTGCTGGGTGTGCTGCAGGCCCTGCGCAAGCGCGAGCCGATCTTCCATCGCCCCGAGTTCGGTCGCACGCGCGCCGACTTCGAACGCATGACCGCTGCCGACTTTTTCGAGATCGGCGCCTCCGGCCAGTGCTACAGCCGCGCCTGCGTGCTCGACGTGCTGGAACACCGCACCCCCGATCCCGCCGAACACAGCTGGATCACCCGCGACTTCCACTGCCGCGAACTCGGCGCGCACACCTACCTGCTCAGCTACACGCTGGAACAGGGCGAGCGCGTCAGCCGGCGCAGCACGATCTGGCGACGCGACGGCGACGACTGGGTCATCGTGTTTCACCAGGGGACGCTGGTCGCGTAGCCGCGACCGGCGCCATCGATTCGGCGCGCCCGGGTAGCGGCTGCCCAGGCGGGCGCGTCATACCGACGTTGTGGCGAGTGCGAGATCAGAGCGTCACTAGGCCACCGCGACCTCGACAGTCACGTGCACCAGTTCCTCGTGCACGGCCAACTGCCGGCGGACTTCCTCGGCGCTGATCGCCGAGGTGGCCACCAGGCCGAGGATGCAGGCGTAGCTGTCGCGGCCGACGCGCCAGACGTGCAGGTCGCTGACCGCCGCCGTGGCGAACTGATCGCGCACCACGTCGCGGATTTCATCGACCACCGGCTGGTCCATCTCGGCGTCCAGCAGGATCTTGCCGGACTCGCGCAGCAGGCCGAACGCCCAGCGCGCGACCAGGATCGAGCCGACGATGCCCATCACCGGATCGAGCCAGGCAGCACCGTATAGCTTGCCGCCGACCAGCGCGACGATGGCCAGCACGGAAGTTGCCGCGTCCGCGATGACGTGCAGGTAGGCCGCGCGCAGGTTCACGTCATGATGATGGTTGTCGTGCCCGTGGCCGTGATCGTGTCCATGCGCGTGCCCGTGCGCGTGGGGGTGCTCGCCCTTCAGCAGCCATGCGCACAGAAGGTTGACGCCCAGGCCGAGCACTGCGATCAGGATCGCGTCGTCGTAGTGGATCGTGGCGGGCACGAACAGCCTCTCCAGCGACTGCACCATCATCAGCGCGGCAACCACGGCGAGCAGCAGGGCGCTGCTGTAGCCGCCGAGTATCTCGATCTTCCAGGTGCCGAAGGCGAAGCGGCCGTCCTTCGCGTAGCGCCTGGCCAGCGCATAGGCCATCACCGAAAGTCCCATCGCCAGCGCATGCGAACTCATGTGCCAGCCGTCGGCCAGCAGGGCCATCGAGTTCAGCCAGTAGCCGCCCGCGATCTCCACCACCATCATCGCCGCCGTGATGTACACCACGCGCCGAGTGTTGCGCTCCGCCTTGGCGTCGACGTGGTTGAACTGGTGGCTGTGGGTGAATGCGGAGACGTCGGGGGCGGGCATGCTGCGTGCTCTGGTCATATACTCCCCCGCAGTATATGACGAGAGGCAGTCGCCGTGTCGCACATCCAGGAAAACCGCCGGAAGCTGGTCGCCCGCGTGCGCCGCATCAACGGCCAGCTGGCCTCGCTCGAACGCGCCATCGAAGGCGACACGGAATGTGGCGCCGTGCTGCAGCAGCTGGCAGCCGTGCGCGGCGCGGTCAACGGGTTGATCCTGCAGGTGATGGAGGGCCATCTGCGCTCGCACGTGGCCGGCCGCGGCAGCAGCAAACGGCAGGACGAACTCCTCCCGGTACTGGCGGTGTTGCGCAGCTACCTCAAGTAGCGGCGGTGCCTGCAACGGCATTTGCGGGCACCGAAGGACAGACCGTCATCGGCGGGTCTGATGGCCAGGTGCGGCAGGCCGGATTCGACCGCCTCGCCGCCTGTCGCGATTTCATGCGTTTCCGCAAGCTTTTGCGAATCAACCACTTGCATGCGTTTTTTTGACGGCTGCACGGATTATTCGCCCCCCCCGCGTGTTAGCGTCGAGGACTGGCGAGGCCAGGGATTCGTTGGGTGGGACCAGGGCCGCGTCACGGGATTCCGATTCGTCAATGACCGGAATTTTTCTGTTCGCACCATCAACCTCGGGGATCAACCATGCAGATGAAGAAGACTTCGCTGTGTCTGGCAATGGGGGCAATCTGGGCGCTGGCGTCCACGGTCGCAGCGGCGGCCGGCGTCGACTCGACGTGGAAGACGACGGCCACGCATGCGCACGTGCCGGCCGCGTCGGTGAACATGAGCAGCCTGGTGGCATCCAGCATGCCGCTGCACGTGCAGGTGACGCTGAAGATCCGGAACAAGGGTGCGCTCGACGATTTCATCGCCGCCGCACACAACCCGGCCAGCCCGCTGTTCCGCGCCAAGCTGCAGTCGAGCGACGTGGCCGCGAACTTCCTGCCGAGCCAGGCGCAGGCGCAGGCCGTGGCCGATTACCTGAGCCAGGCCGGCTTCAGTCACGTCAGCATATCGGCCAACCGCCTGCTGGTTTCGGCGGACGGTACCGCCGGCAATGCGGGGGCCGCGTTCGGCACGCGCTTGGTCAAGGCCACTGACGAGCACGGTCGCGCCGCCTACGCCAACATCGACGACGCCAAGGTGCCGGCGGCACTGGCCGACGTCGTGCTGTCGGTGAGCGGCCTGCAGACGGTGACGCATCCGCACACCATGCTGGCCAAGGCTTCGACGCAGGGACGCGTGGAGAAGGGCCGGCCGGGCGGCGGTGGCGGCGCGACCCTGGTCGGCCACAACCCCACCGCGTTTCCGACCATCTACAACGTGGTCGGCACCCCGACCGCTTCCACGGTCACGGTGGGCATCATCAGCGATGGCGACATGACCCAGCCGCTGAAGGATCTCAACCAGTTCACCAGCACCAACGGCCTGCCGGCAGTGAACACGCAGGTGGTGACGGTGAGCACGCCGGGTACCGACACCAGCGGCACGCCCGAGTGGGATCTGGACAGCCAGGACATCGTCGCGATGTCCGGCGGGGTCGGCAAGCTGATCTTCTACGCGGCCAACTCGCTCTCCAACAGCGATCTCACCGCCGCGTTCAACAAGGCGGTGAGCGACAACCAGGCACAGGTCGTCAACGTCTCGCTCGGCGAATGCGAAACCAGCGCCTACCAGGACGGCTCGATGGCGGCGGATGACCAGATCCTCGCGCTGGGCGTGGCGCAGGGCCAGACGTTCTCCATCTCGACCGGCGACTCCGGCTCGAACGAATGCACCAAGAAGCCGACCGGCACCACGCCGAGCTACCCGGCCAGTTCGCCGTACGTGGTGGCGGTGAGCGGTACGTCGCTGAGCACCGGCGCGTCGAACAGCTGGGTGAGCGAGACACTGTGGAGCGGCGCGGGCGGCAGCCCGAGTACGGTCGAACCGAAACCGAGCTGGCAGACCCAGGGCGGCGGCACTACCCGCGACGTGGCGGATGTGGCCTTCGACGCCGATCCCAACTCCGGTGCGATCATCATCGTCAATGGCAGCAATGCGCAGTACGGCGGCACCAGCCTGGCGGCACCGCTGTTCGCGGCCACCTGGGCCCGCATGCTCGCGGCGCATCCGACGCTGGGCTTCGCCGGGCCGCACCTGTACAGCGTATCCACCGCCAGCTATCACGACGTCACCTCCGGCAGCAATGGCGGTGAGACGGCGACGGTCGGCTGGGACTACGCCAGCGGCTTCGGCAGCGGCATCGTGAGTGCGCTGAACGCGGCCCTGTAAGTTCCGCGAGGCACCTGCGAGGGCGTCCGCCGGGAGGCGGGCGCCCTCGTCGCGTCGGGATGTTTTTGCATTCGAGGGCAGGAGCGCTCGCTCGCCTGCGGCAACTCAGTCGATGTAATCCACCTGAACCCCGGTGCGCCGGCTGAACTGCGCGGCGTTGGTCTGGACGGCGTTGAGGTTGGCGCCGCATTCCCCGCGCGATATGTGCACGGCTCGCACTTGCGCCGGGACCATGCGTACCCGCCGGAAGATGTGTGCCTCGATCAGCAGGTGGTTCTCCGCGCTGTCGGGCCGCGGATTGCCGTTGTGTGCGGAGGCCAGCAAGTCGGCCACCAGGGCTTTGGCGTTGGCCAGGTGGGTCGCGCTGGGGTTGGCCTGGTACTGCGATCGGGTCGCCAGCAGGATGGCGCCGCCGAACGTGTTGAAGCTCACCTGGTAAAGCTTGCCGCGATCGCCCTTCGCCTTGAAGCCGCTGCCGTTGGAGACCGGTGTGAAGGTGTCCATCGCAAAGTAGATCGCGTCCTTCTTGAAGCCGTCGTCCAGCTCGAACACGCTTTTGCCGTACTCGGTATTGGAGCCATGCACTCGGCGGCCGTAGTTCAGCGCCGCAAATACCTGGGAGTCCGCCGCCGCCCCGGGCGCACGCACATGGTTGGGGGAGTAATGCATGGTGGCCGGCGCCGTGGTGCCGCCCTGCTTCTTCACGTGCGGCAGCACCAGGCCGGCAGCGCCCACCTGGGTCTTGCCGTCGGCGAACTGGCCGTACAGCGCGTGACGGTCGGCCTTGGCCCGCACATGGGCCGGGTTTTTCGGGTCCTGGTTGGCGGTCAGCGCCGCATCGGTGGTATGCCGATCCCACATGGTGATGTATTCGTCGAAGCCGGGCCCCGTGCCGAACCAGCCGGTTGCGCTGAAATTGATCGTCAGCGGCGCCTGGTTGGCCAGGTTCTGCAACGGGGTCACCACGTTGGCCTTGAGCTCCTGGAGCAGGTCCGTTCCCAACCCGGCCTCGCTCTTGCCGCCAAGCACGCCGCCGACCTTGCGCACCAGGCCACCGGCGGACTTCACGCCGTTGCGCAGCACCAGCATCGTGCGCCAGCGATCCTTGATCTTCTTTGCCTTGCCGCCGAACGCTTCGCCCCACAGATCCCAGTCGTCGATGAGCTGGAAGACGTCGGCGGCCAATGTATTCGCCGGCCAGTAGCTGTCCACCTGCGTGATTCGACCGCCCACAAAGGTTTGTGCCGCAGCACTGCGCCATTCTCCGCTCATGGAATTTCCCCGGGTCAAGTGACGAAACGGCCATCCCCGCGTGGCGCGGCCGGCCCCCCAATCAGCCCGGCGATGGTACGCCGATGCGAGTTCGGTGCGCACGCGACATGCGCTGCGCGGCCGTCCCGCGGAGCATCCGTCCGGCGGCGCTCGTTGAGCGTCCGGGTGCAGCTTCCATGAGGCGGGACCCCGCTGCTGGCGCGTCGCTCAGTGCGATGCCGGGCGATGCCTGTGCACCTGCCGCGCCACCGGCACCAGCGCCAGCAACGCCATCACGGCAAAACCGGCACCGGCGAGGAAGGTGGCGCGCGAGCCGAACGCGTCCCACAGCGCGCCGGCCACCACGCTGGCTGCCAGCAGGGCCAGCCCGCCGACCAGGTTGAACATGCCGTACGCCGTGCCGCGCAGATCGGCCGGCGCGGCGTCGGCAACCATCGCCGCCAGCAGGCCCTGGGTCATGCCCATGTGCAGTCCCCACAACGCCACGCCCAGCGCCAGCCCCGCCAACCCGCCGACGAAGGCCAGCGCGAGATCGGCCAACACCAGCACCAGCACGCCCAGCGCGAGCAGCGTGCCGTGGTCGAAACGGTCGGCCAGCACGCCGACCGGATAGGACGAGAGCGCATACACCACGTTCAACACCACCAGCACCAGCGGGATCAGCACCAGTCCCAGCCCCAGCTCCTGCGCGCGCAGCACCAGGAAGGCCTCGCTGAAACGGGCCAGGGTGAACACCGCGGCGATCGTCACCACGCCCCAGTACAGCGGCGGCAGACGTGCCAGCTCGGTGCGCGACAACGGCGAACGCGCCCGCCTGCTTTCCCGGTCGCCCGGCGCGTCGCGCACGCCGAACACCACCAGCGCGAACGCGGCAAAGCCCGGCACCACCGCGAACCAGAACACCAGCGGGATGTTGTCGGCGGTCAGCCACATCAACGCGATCGCCAGCCCCGGGCCGAGGAACGCGCCGGTGGTGTCAAGCGACTGGCGCAGACCGAACGAGGCGCCACGCAACTCGGCCGGTGCCAGGTCGGCGATCAGCGCATCGCGCGGCGCGCCACGAATACCCTTGCCGACACGATCCACGAAGCGCGCCGCGACCACCCAGCCGAGCGTGCTCGCCAGCGGAAAGACCGGCTTGGTGCACGCGGCCAGCCCGTAGCCGATCGCCACCAGCAGCTTGCGCCGGCCGAGCCAGTCCGACAGCGCGCCGGAGAACACCTTGGTGATCGCCGCGGTGGATTCGGCGATGCCCTCGATCACGCCGACCGCGAGCGCCGAGGCACCAAGCGCGCCGACCAGGTACACCGGCAGCAGCGCGTGGATCATCTCCGAGGAGGTGTCCATCAGCATGGAGACCATGCCCAGTGCCCAGATGCCGGCCGGAATCCGGCGCAGCGCGGACGGCGTCTTCGCCGCGGCGTGGCGGGGTGCTTCCGGCTGCAGGCTCATCGCGGCGCCTCCTGGGAACTCGCGGGCGGCTCAAGCCGCCCGACGCCCGGGCAGGGTATAGCCGAAAGCGTGGCCGTGCTTGCCAGGCCGAGGCTCGCGGTCCGCAGGCAAGGGTTTTCGCCTGCAGGGGCGGCCGGGTCGCCTTCTATCCGGTATGGCCGGGAGAGGTTGCCGTCGCGTCGCGGCAGCGGCGCGAAATGGCAAAGCCGGCCTGAAGGGTGGCGGGCCGGACGTCTGGAGCGAAAAGAAGGCTGCGCGCCAGGCGCTTGCCGATATCGCGCAAGTACCTTGTGCGCAGCCACAACGGCGGCATCCATGCCGTTGCCTCCATTTGGCCTGCCGTCAGCTGGTGATCTCCAGTGCGAACGAGGCCGTCTCCGCATAGTCGTAACCCTGGATGCGGCCGCTGCCGGTGAAGTGCTTGGCGTACACGTGCAGGGTCACGCTGAAGGTGCACTTGCTCAGCACGACGCTGGGCACCTGCGTGGTGTCGGTCAGCATGGTCTGGAACGTCTCGCTGCCGGAGGACACCGCGCCGCCGGTCTCGCCGACGTCGGTATGGTTGTTGCCGCCCGACGGTGCCGGGCCGAGCGCACCGCTGTTGCCGTTCAGGCCTCGCTGCCAGCCGATGCCGTAGTGCCACATGAACGAATTGCCGTCGCCGTTGCCGGCGTGCTCGACGCCGTGCAGGTGGTAGGCGCGGAAGCCGATGGCGAAGGTGCTCGCCGCCGGGCCCGTCATGAACTGGCACTGGCTGGTGTTGGCGACGCCGTTCTTGCGCAGGTCGACAATGTCGCCGCCCACCGGCGTGTTGTCCACCCAGAACACGTGCGCCGCGTCGGCGAACGGCACCGGGTCGGTATCCACCGCGGACATCCAGCGGCGGAATTCGAACGGTTGCGCCGTGCCCGGCCCGCTTGCGCCGTTCGGCTTCACCCGGTTGCCGGCGGCATCGAACACTTCGATGACCAGCATGTACTTGCCGTCGGGGAACTGGCTTTGCGCCGTGTTCCAGCCCTGGTGGAACTGCCCGCTCAGGTAGCGGTGGTCGGGAGAGCTCCAGTACGGCACCTTGAACAGGTCGCTTTCCGCGCCGACGGTGGCCGGGCCCAGCAGTTCCGGTGCGCGCACCACGTCGCCGGGAATGTCCACCAGCTTGTCCCAGGTGACCGAGTCGTTCAGCACGATCGGCGCACCGACCGGCGTGCCGGCATCGCTCAGCGCAAACACCTTCAGCCGGTAGTACTTCACGAGCGGCTCCAGCTCCGGCGAGAACCACAGGCGCAGGCCCAGCCCGCCGCCCCACGGGCAGTCCGGCGCGTACGAGGTGGTGAAGGTGCCGTCGTCGGCATCCAGCGCGCCGACTTGCGACACCCCGGTCTGCACCGGGAAGTTGAAGTGGAAGCTGCCATAGCTGCCGACGTGCTCCAGCATCACGAACGGCAGGTTGCCGTTCGGCGGCGGCTCGCCCGGGCCGTCGGCGCAGACGCGCGCCTGCGGATCGTAGCTGTGGATGTCCGCCGTGCTGCCGGCGGCGAAATACTGGTGTGCAGCCAGCCCGTCGTAGACGACGTGCCAGGCGCCGTTGATCATCTGCCGCACGCGGTAGGCGTAGGTCGTGACGCAATGCTCGCGCGCCAGGTGGAACGGCGGGCGCAGGTAGCACAGGTCGAAACGGCCACCAGGCTGGATCATCGTCTCGCCGACCTTGCGCACCGAACAGTGGCAGAAGATCGGGTACAGGTACGGGCGCGCCAGCACGTACTCGCGCGCCGCATCTTCCGGCATCGCACGCAGCGCCAGGAAATCCTGGTGCAGGTTTTCCGGTGGCGTGGCGGCAAGATCGAACGCCGCCTTGCGCTGCTGGATGTCGCGCGCCGCGGCACGCAGCGAGCGCGGGTCGAAGGGCGCCGGGTCCGGCCCGGGGATCGGGTCGGGGATCGGGTCCGGCAGCGGTATCGGCAGCACCGCGAGAATCTCGCGCAACCGGTCCAGCAGGTCCGGGATGCGGAACCAGCGGCAACAGCATTCGCGTTCGTAGATCTCCACGACGCCGTCGCACAATGTCTCGCAACGCAGCGGGAAGCGCAGATGCGGGCGCAGCTCCGCAGTGATCGGCTTGATGCGCGCGACCTGGGCCAGCGCATACATCGGCTGCAGCCGGATATCGTCGAGCAGGTCCCAGAACCACGGCCGGCATTTGCTCACGGTGCCGCTGACGCACTGGAAACGGAAGTGGAAGCGGTTCCAGATATCCGGCCCCAGCACCAGTCCCTGCTTGCGCCACAGGTCGACCTGCTGCGCCACGCGGTAGCGCGCCAGGCTGTCCGTCGGCAGCGTCCTGAAATCCTCGACGTCCGGTCCGAACGCGATCGCGCTGGCCTCGCCCGGGTCCAGCCGCAACAGCTTGCCGTCGTAACTGCCCAGCTTCCTGATCGGGCGGCCGCTGACGTCCACCTTGTACGCCGCAAAGCGCGGCGGCTGCTGTCCATCATCGAGTCCGACAAAGGTGACTGTCAGATCCAGCGGTTTTTCCTTTTCGTTGCGACTGGCCATCGTGATCTCCGTGAAGCCTTGGCTGAAGACAGGTGTGTGGTGGCGCCCGTCCCGCGGCATCGGTGCGATCGCGACGCGCGGAACGGCGATGGCCGGCATCGGATTCGCGATGCCGCCATGACGATGGATGAGCAAGCCGTGTGCCACGGCCTTGCATGCCGCGCGGGCGCGCCGCGCCTGCGCCGCGACGCCGCACGGCGCGGGCGCATGGGGCAGGGGTGACCCGGTTTCGATATGCGCTGGGTGGCGCGTCACCCGCGCGATACGCGCGATGACTGCACGGGGTTGTGCCCCGCGGGTTCGGCTTCAGGCACGTCATCCACGCGCTGGAAACACAAACCGTCTACCCTAGGTTGCGCGTGCGCGAAGACATGGCGCACGCGCTGGAGCAGCATGGATTTGCGAGGCGCCTGCCGAGGCCCATGCACTAACCCGGAAGAAACGCATGTCCGTTGAACGAGGTGATCACGTCGCCAATTGGTTCCAGGCCGGTGGACAGAACTACGCCAGATTCCGCCCGGAGTACCCTCCGGCGCTGGCCGCCTTCCTGGCGCAGGCCGCGCCCGACACCCGCCTTGCCGTCGATGTCGGCTGTGGCAGCGGCCAGTTGACGGCGCAGCTCGGTGCGCACTTCGACGCTGTGCTCGGCCTCGATCCCAGCGTCGACCAGATCGCACACGCGCCAGTCAGCGAACGCGTGCGGTATGCCCAGGCCGCCGCCGAACACCTGCCCGTGCCCGATCGCAGCGCGAGCCTGGTGACTGCCGCGCAAGCCGCCCATTGGTTCGACCTCCCCGCGTTCCATGCCGAGGTCCGGCGCATCGCCCGGCCCGGCGCCCTGCTGGCGTTGGTCAGTTACGGCGTGCCGAAACTGGACGAGGAGCTGGATGCGTGCTTCCTGCGCTTCTACCGCGAGGGCATCGGCCGCTTCTGGCCGCCGGAACGGCAGCTGGTCGACCGCGGCTACGCGGACCTCGACTTTCCATTCGCGGAGTTCCCGCCGCCCGCGATGGCGATACGGAAAACGTGGTCGCTCGGCGAGCTCATGGGCTACATCGCGACCTGGTCGGCCGTGAAACATGCCGTGAAGGAAGGCCATGGCCAGCTGATCGAGCGTTTCTCGACGGAGCTGGCCGCGCGCTGGGGCGATCCGGAAACGCGACGGCCGGTGACCTGGCCCATCAACATGCGCACGGGGATCGTGTGAGCCTGTCTAAGGGGATGGAAACATCCAGCGGCTCCGGATGCGCCCGGAGCAGCGCGGGCATTGCCCGGCAGTTTTCCGTCACCGTCGCGGACATCACGTTCACCATCGCGGTTTCCGACATGGGCGTTCCCGCGTGCCCGCAGGAGCGCACCTTGTGCGCGATGCTCTTGCTCGTGACACCCCAACGCGAAGAGCGGTCGATCGTCTTCGGCGACCGAGTCACTTTTCTCTTGCGCGGCCAGGAGAACCGCAGCCAGAAGAGAAGGCCGCCCCGCTTGGCGCTTGCCGGACTCCTGTCCGGCAAGTCCGTGAGCCGGGGCCGGGTTTTTCGCCAGGGCCGACCTGCTCAGATCGCCAGCCAGACGTAGCAGTAGAGCGTGTCGTTGTCCCTGGCGTTGCGCGTTGCGCCGTCGACGCCGTGCACGCGCCCGCTGAAACGGTTGAACCAGGTGTATTCCAGGCCCAGCCGCACGTTGGCCCAGGGTTGATGCCACGAGCCGGACTGGTAGTCGAACTCGACGCTTTCGCCCTGGGTGTTCGGCGAGCCGTCGTTGCCGTAGAGCGTGACGTCCCTGCTGCCGTTGTCGACGAACGACGCCAGGGTCACGCCGTAGGTGTGGCGGTACCAGTAGCTGCCCTTGAGGTTGAGCGACTGCAGCGTGTCGTGCAGATGGTCCGATCCGCCATCGCCGTAGGTGGCATCCAGGCGCTGGCTCTCGTGGACGTACAGCCCGTCGACGGTGACGACGTGGTCGCCATTGGCGTACATGTAGCTGGAATCCACGCCGAAGTCGCGGAACCGGTCGGTCGGCCCGGGCAGCGCGACCGCGTCGCCGACCGCGTTCGGGCCAGCCAGTCCGCGGCGCATGTCCAGCATGAACCCGCCGAGGGAGAGGCTGCCGGTGGGCAGGTTCCACGTGTAGGCCACCCGCGTGTATGGCGTGACCCCGCTCAGGCGGCCGTCGTAGCCGGCATTGACGTGCCGCAGGAACGCCGGCGACAGCGAGCGGTAGCCGCCAGCCTCCAGGTACCACGCGCCGTCCAGTTGCACGTAGGCGCTGGCGCCGATCACCTGACCGCCCAGGCCGCCGAACAACATCGGCTGAGCCGGGGCGCCGGGCGCCAGATCCGCCGACATGTACGGGTACATCCACGCCGGCGCGGTGTTGAACACGTCGCTGACGGTGGGGTTGTTGTTGACCGAGATGCCCCAGATGCCGCTGTGTTTGCCATGGCTGAACATGCGCGCATAGCGCCAGTCCACGTTGTCCCAGCCGAGCAGGCCGCCGTTCTCGGAGTAGGTCGCCTGCGCGAAGACGCCGGTGTGCTCGCTCAACCGCCCGGCCAGAAACACCGACGCCTGCTGCAGCTCGGTGTTGTCGTTGGTGCCGAAGCCCTTGGCTGGAGCTTCCGCCTGGGCTTTCTGCGTGTGCGTGAACGACTCCACCAGCATCGCCGAAAGCGGCACGTCGGTCTGCTCGCCGACCTTCATGGTGTAGCCCATCAGCTTGAACTGGCGCCCGAACTGGGTCAGCTCCGGCCCGAAGCCGCCCACATGGCAGGCTACGCACGGTTGCTGCGTCTGCCGCGCGTACGAGGGCACCGCCGATGCCGGGGTGGGTATCCCCAGCCATGCGAGCGCGATCAGCGCGATCCAGCGCGGTGGTCGGGCGAAGGCAGTGAACCGGCTCGCAATGAGGCTGTTCCGGCAAGCGTTCATGACATGCTCCCCACGATTCCAGTGTGATGGCTGGATACGGGGGCAGTCTTTGCCGATCGGATGCCCGCGATATTGACGTCCATCAAACGCCGGCGATACGTCTCTCGCGTGCAAGGCCGCAGGCGCTTGAGCGGCCCGCGGAATATCACCGGGCCATCACGGGCGCACCCGATCGGCGGCCACCGGCGCAAGAAAAACATGCAGGAAATTGCGAATCGCCACGCGGGGACAGCGGCGCAAGATTCGCCCGCAGCGCACGTTCGGGCGATCGCTTCCGGCCGATGGCGGCATGACCTGCAGCGTGCTGTCGATGGATTCGTTCGCCTTCGGCCTGCCGGAAGCCAGCCCGGCCCGAGCAAGGCCGGCAGGCACGCCTTGGCTCGCAAGCAGGCATTGCGCCACACTGCGGCAGTTCCCGAGGCCGGCATGCCGATGCGCATCTTCTCCCACACCTGCTCCAACACCGAGATCGTCTGCGCGCTGGGCTGCGCCGACCAGCTGGTTGGCGTGGATGCCGATTCCGATTACCCGCCCGACGTGGTGGCGCGGTTGCCCAGTACCGGGCGCGATCTGGATCTGGACGTGGAGGCGGTGCAGGCGCTGGAACCGGATATGGTGCTGAGTTCGCTGACCGTGCCGGGGCACGAGCAGGTGGTCGCCGAGCTGCATGCGGCGGGGCTGGCCACCCTGGTGTGCGATCCGCAATCACTGGATGACGTGTACGACGACATCCGGCGCATCGCCGCCGCGTTGGGCGTGGTCGAACGCGGCGCCTCGCTGGTGGCGTCGATGCGTGCGGCGATGCCGGCGGCGGAGGTGCCCGGCGCGCGTCCGCGCGTGCTGGTGGAATGGTGGCCCAAGCCGGTGATCGCGGTGGCCCGGCAGTCGTGGGTGAACGACATCATCCACCTTGCCGGCGGCATCAACCCGTGGGGCGAGGTGGATGCCCGCAGCGTGCCGCTGCACTATGCCGACGCGGCGGCCGAGCGCCCCGACATCGTGGTGATGAGCTGGTGCGGCGTGAAGGTGGAGAACTACCGCGCCGACAAGGTGCGCGGGCGCCCGGACTGGGCCGAGGTGCCGGCAGTGCAGCACGACCGCATCCATGCGATCAGCGAGGCCTACCTTGGCCGGCCCGGTCCACGGCTGGTCGAGGGCTATCGGCAGTTGCGCGCCGCCATCGTGGCTGCCGGCTCCCCCGCGATGCCATGACTCGGCCCGCATCCCGCCCGCCGTCGCCCGCTGCAAGGCCGCCCGCACTGGTGTGATCGACGCTCCGCCAACGGGGAGCGAATGCGATGGGCAAGTGGACACAGACAGTGACCGCCAAGGTGCTGGGGGTCGGGTTGCTGGCGTTGCTGATGACGATACCGCTGCTGCAAGTGCGTGGCCTGGTCAGTGAGCGCCAGCAGCTGCGCACGACGGCGATCACGCAGATCGCGCAGGGTTGGGGCGGCAAGCAGGTGCTGGGCGGGCCGCTGCTGGTGGTGCCGACGCTGCGCGAGGTGACGCCGGCGGGTGCCACCACGCCGCAGTGGCAGGCCGGCAGCGAAAGCATCCTGGCCGACACGCTGGCGATGGACGTGGCGATGAGCGTGGACACACGCAGCTACGGCATCTACAGCGCGCCGGTGTACGTGGCCACGGTGAAGCTGGCTGCGCAGTTCCGCGCGCAGGATCTGGCCCAGTTCCGCCGCGCCAGCGATGCGCCGTGGCGGGCCGGCAAGGCCGAGCTGCGGTTGGCGCTGGCCGACCTGCGCGGCCTGCAGGAAGTGAGCGAGCTGCGCATCAACGGCCAGCCGGCACGCTTCGAATCCTCCGCCGAGCGGCTCGGCCCGTGGCCGAACGTGGTGGTGCCGATCGACCTGGATGCGCTGGGCGCCCAGCCGGTCGACGTGCAGATCACCTTGAAGCTCGCCGGCACCGAGGCGTTGCAATGGCTGCCGCTGGCGCGCAGCACCGACGTCAAGATGCACGCGCCGTGGAACGATCCCAGCTTCATCGGCGCGGCGCTGCCGCTGGAACACAGGATCGACGCCACCGGATTCAGCGCACGCTGGCATCTGCTCGACCTCAACCGCAGCTACGGCCAGCACTGGACCGATCGCGAGGACATCGACGCGGCGCTGGCGGCGTCGAGCTTCGGCGTGCAGCTGTACCAGCCGGTGGACGTGTACCAGCGCAACGTGCGTGCGGGGAAGTACGGGCTGCTGTTCATCGCGCTGACCTTCGTGGCGTTCTTCTTGTTCGAGGTGCTGAAGAAGCTGCGCGTGCATCCGGTGCAATACCTGCTGGTCGGCGCGGCGCTGGCCACGTTCTACGTGGTGTTGCTGGCGTTGTCCGAGCAGATCGGGTTCGGCCCGGCCTACGCCCTGGCCGCCACGGCGGTGGTGCTGCTGGTGGGCGGCTATGCGATGGCGGTGCTGCGCGCGCGGCGCGCGGGCGCGCTGCTCGGCGGCGTGCTCGGCCTGATCTACGCGATGCTGTACGGGTTGATCGCCGCCGAGCAGTACGCGCTGCTGGTCGGCGCGCTGGTGCTGCTGGCGGTGGTCGGCCTGATGATGTTCCTGACCCGACGCATCGACTGGTATGCCTGCGGCCCTGCGTCGGGCGAACCGCCAGCCGCTATCATGGAGCGATCATGAACCTGCTTGCGATCGAAACCGCCACCGAAGCCTGCTCCGTCGCCCTGATCCACGGCGAGGAACTGATCGCCCGCAGCGAAATCGCGCCGCGCCGGCATACCGACCTGGTGCTGCCGATGGCTGACGCGCTGCTGGCCGAAGCCGGTATCGGCCGCCACGCACTGGACGCGATCGCGGTGGGCCGCGGCCCCGGCGCGTTCACCGGCGTGCGCCTGGCCGTGTCGCTGGCGCAGGGCATGGCCCTCGCGCTGGATCTCCCGGTAGTCACCATTTCCTCGCTGGCCGCGCTGGCGCTGGAGGCGCCGGAAGAGGAGGGCAGCGCGATCCTCGCCGTGATCGATGCGCGCATGGGCGAGATCTACGCCGCCAGCTATCGCCGCGACGGCAGCGGTGGCCTGCTCGCGCTGGACGAGGAACGCATCTGCACCGCCGACACGCTGGTGTTGCCGGAAGCCACCAGCTGGCAGGTGGTCGGCACGGGCTGGGCGACCTACGCCACCGCGATCAGCCAGCGCCTCAGCGGCACCCTGCATTCCGCCGACGGGCTGCGTTATCCGCAGGCGGCGCATGTCGCCGAGCTGGCGCTGCGCGAGTTCCAAGCCGGCCATGTGCTGGCTCCGGAACAGGCCTTGCCGGTGTACCTGCGCGACAAGGTGGCGCTGACCCTGGTGGAGCAGGGGCGGGGGTAAGCCTCCCGCGGCGAGCATCGCCGCGTAGCATGTTCCGCGCCAGCAACGCTCGGCGAGGAACCCGTTTCCCGGAATTTATTTTCTGCCGCGCGCCCGCCGGCGGCCAGGTGGCGCGCGCATACTCGCGCGGTTGGGCCGCCGCCACAGGCGTGGCGGGGGAGACCCGACACCATGCGGGCAGGGTTTTCGACCCTGCGGGGAGGACTCATGAAAGGCATTGCACTGAGTGTGTTGTCTGCGGGTTTGCTGTTGGCCATGGGCGGCGCAGCCGCGGCGGACGCGCCCGCGAAAGTCTCGCGCATCTACACCGACACCGTGGCACCGGCGAGCCAGCAGGCGTATCTCGCCGGCATCAAGAGCTACAACAAGTGCCTGGCCGAGCACGGCTTCAAGTACGCCTGGACGGCACTGACCCATGAGACCGGCGACGTCTACGCCTATTCGTATGTCACCGACCCCGTCAGCTGGGCGGATTTCGACGTGATGCGCACGCAGGGCAAGGCCTGCGACGCGACCTTCCAGCAGGAGGTGAATCCGCACCTCAAGGGCGAGATCAGCGTCTTCATCCAGGAGGAGGCCGAGATGAGCCACAGCGCATCGAAAGGCATGTCAGGCGACCTCATGGAGATCACCTACTTCAAGCTGAAGTCCGGCTACGGCAAGGGCAAGGCGTTCACCGATGCAGTGAAGAAGATCACCGCGGCCGCCGCAAAATCGAAATGGGCCTACTCCTACCGTTTCGTGCGGGTCATGGACGGCGGCGCCGACGCGCCCGACTTCATGGTGGTGAGCTATTCGCCCAGTTGGGCGGAGCTGGGTGCCGACGCCAATCCCAGCCTGTGGAAGATGGTCGAAAGCGTGTACGGCAAGGACGGCGCCACCGACCTGCGCAAGACGCTCGGCGACACGATCGAACAGGAATCGTCGCACATCGACCGCCGCGACGCGGAGCTGACCTACAACCCTGCCCGCTGATGGGGCGCATGACGCCCGGGCCGCTTTCCCCGCGCGGGAAAGCGGCCCGGAACATCGCCGCGGAGCCACGCATGGTCGTCCCGGCACCGGTGTACACCTCGATCGAATGGCGTAGGATGACCGCGAGGGGCCTCGCCGGGCATCGCGTGGATGGCGTCCACGCATGCGCCACGGTGCGGCGGCGAGCCTGGTCCGCAGCGCGAAGGTGCGCTGCGCTGATGACGCCGACGGCGAGGGAGGAAACCATGCGCTACGACCTGTTCGCGAATCGCAAAGACGAGCTGATCCTGCTGGCCCGCATCCTGCTCATGGTGCTGTTCGTGAAGTTCGGGCTGGACAAGCTCACCGGCTTCACCGCCACCGTCACCTACATGACCTCCACCGGCATGCCGCTACCGGGGCTGCTGACCCTGATCGCGGTGCTGATGGAGTTCGTCGTGGGCATCCTGATCGTGCTCGGCTTCTACACCCGGCCGCTGGCACTCGCGCTCGCCCTCTACACCCTGGCCGCGGCGCTGATCGGCCACCGCTACTGGAACATGGAAGGCATGGCCCACTACCTGAGCATGATCAGCTTCTACAAGAACATCAGCATCGTCGGCGGCCTGATCCTGCTGAGCATCACCGGGCCGGGCAAGTACTCGCTGGACAAGCGCTGAGCCCGGTTCCTCAAGCTAAGGGGTGGCCTCGACCTGCAACGCCGCCGGCCGCCCGCGGGACCGTAGGAGCCCGCTCGCGGGCGATCCCTTTCAGCGAATCCCGAAAAACCGCTAGAGCCGCCCGATCAGCAACTGCACCAGCAGACTGCTGACCGCCACCGCGATCCACACGCCCAGCCCCAGCAGGATCGGCCGCGCGCCGCTGGAAACCATCTTGCGCAGGTTGGCGGAGAGCCCGATCGCGGTGAGCGCCACGATGATCATGAACTCGGCCAGCATGTGCAGCGCCGGCTGGATCGCGACCGGCACCAGGCCCAGCGTGCGGATGCCCGAGGCCACCACGAACCACAGGATGAACCACGGGAAGATGCGCGCCAGGCTGAAGCCGACGCTGTCGCCGGCCTGCGCGTGCTGGCGCTTCTCGCGCGCCGCCACCACGAAGGCGAGCACCAGGCAGATCGGGATGATCAGCGTGGCGCGGGTCAGCTTGACGATGGTGGCGTAGTCGCCGGCGGCATGGCTGTAGCTGTAGCCGGCGGCCACCACCGACGAGGTGTCGTTGATCGCCGTGCCGGCCCACAGGCCGAAGCCCAGATCCGACAGGTTCAGCAGGTGGCCGAGCAGCGGAAACAGCAGCACCGCGATCACGTTGAACAGGAAGATGGTGGAGATCGCGAACGCGGTGTCGTGGTCGTCCGGCTTGATGATCGGGGTCACCGCCGCGATCGCCGAGCCGCCGCAGATCGCCGTGCCCACGCCGATCAGGATCTTCAGCTTGTCGTGCACGCCCAGCCAGCGCCCCAGTGCCCAGGCGCTGAGGAAGGCCATGCTCATGGTGATCAGGGTCACCCACAGCGATTCCAGCCCTGTCTTCGCCACCTGGGTCAGGCTGAGCCCGAAGCCCAGCGCGATGATCGACCACTGCAGCACCTGCTTGCCGCCGAACTGGATGCCCGGGGTGAAGCGCGCGCCAGGCGCAAACACGTTGCGCACGATGATCCCCAGCACGATGCCGAACACCGGCCCGCCGATCAGCGGCACCCAGCGTCCCAGCAGCAGCGCCAGCACGCCGATCGCCACGGCCAGCGCGAGGCCGGGCGCGCGGCTGCGCAGGGAGGGTCGGGGGACGGCAGCGGTCGAGGCGTTCATCAGGGACTCCGCGGGAAGCCGCCATTGTCGACCCGGCCATCCATCAATAGAACTTTGAACTTCTGATTCCGTGTATAAGATGCCTTGATGGTCAACATCAGCCCGCGCCAACTGGATGTGTTCGTGCAGGTCGCCGTGCTGGGCAGCGTGCGCGCGGCGGCCGAACGGCTGCACCTGACCCAGCCCGCGGCCAGCATGGCGCTGGCCGAGATGGAGCGCCAACTCGACGCGCCGGTGTTCGATCGCCAGCGCGGCCGATTGCACCTCAACGCGCGCGGGCGCGAGCTGCTGCCGCTGGCGCAGGAACTGCTGGAGCGCCACGCCGAGTTCGGCCGCCGCGCGCGCGTCGAGGGCGCCGCGCTGGCTGGCGAGCTGCGCATCGGCGCCAGCAACACGGTGGGCAACTATCGCGTCGGCGAATTGCTGGGCGCCTTCGTGCGCGCGAACCCGCAGGTGGCGATCCGCCTGCGCGTGGCCAACACCGAGACGATTGCCGCCGCCATGCTCGACCATGGCCTGGACATCGGTTGCGTCGAAGGCCCGGTGACCCACCCGCAACTAGAAGTGCGGCCGTGGCGCGACGACCTGCTGGTGGTCTGCGCGCCGCCGGACCATCCGCTGGCGCGCAAGCGCAGCCTGAAACCGGCCGATTTCGCCGGCGCGCGCTGGGTGCTGCGCGAACCCGGCTCGGCCACCCGCGCCACCAGCGAACGCGTGCTCTCGCAACTGCCGCCCGGCGAAACCGTGCTGGAACTCGACCAGATCGAGGCGATCAAGCAGGTCGTGGTCGCCGGCCTCGGCATCGCCTGCCTCCCCGCCGTGGCGATCACCGACGCCGTCGCCGCCGGTCACCTCAAGGCCCTGCGCACCCCCTTCCTCGACCTGCGCCGCAAACTCTCCCTGCTCCTGCACCGGCAGAAATATCGCGGCGCGTTGCTGGATGCGTTCCTGGAGAAGCTGTAGAGGAGATGCTGCCCGCTGATTTCGGCTCTGGTCGTTGTCGTCGCGTAAGGGAGCAGGCGGGCGTTGCCCGGCCTAAGCCGGTCGTCGGGGTCTGTCGGAGTCAGGCATCGCCTGAATTAAGCCGAGCCGCGAAGCGGCTTCGGCTTGAACGAATTGTCAGGCCGGATACGCAAAAGTGGTTGCATGTGATTGGCCCAAAACATCTCCGTAAAGCACCCACTCCGATTGATCAGGTGCGGTTGCGAAAATAAACCACAGGGCACCAATGCGGAGCGGTGGGATCTTCAGGTCCTGCGGTACGAACGATCCTTGGCGGTTCAGGAAAACGCCAACCGTTAGCGAGCTGGAGGAGTACTTTGCCAGCCCATCCACGATGTCCTGAACCGTGGCGGTGGCATTGAGGGATTCTGGGGCAAGTTCCTTGAGTTGAACCGGAGCGAAGTGTCTTACCTCTTGCTCTTGCCACGTTGCAATGAAGTCGTAGTCGGATGCTTCGATAGGGCAGAAGCGAACCGGAAGGCCGAGGTTATGCGACATGCCTAGGCTAAACAGCGCAGCTTGACGATACTCACGCGGCCCCTTGAGATCGTTCGTGCGTAGATGCCGCACTTGTGGAGAAACATCCAAGCTGACGGCTGAGAGTTCGATTTCGCGGAGCTCCCGAAGCGCGACCTCGGGATCGCGGTAGGCGAGTTTTTTTGCTTGGTTTAGCGACGCACGATCCATATACGGCCTAACAGGGCGCAGCGTTCGCGAGGATGGCGTTCAACGTCGCCGCCACCTGCTCGTGGGTATGCGCGCGCAGCAGCTTTGCGGCATGGCGGCGCAGGTGGGCGCGGTCGAGCGCGGCGAGGCGGTCGCGGACCTGCAGGATCTGGCTTGGGTGCATGCTGAACTCGTTGAGGCCGAGCATCAGCAGCAGTGCGGTGAAGCTGATGTCGCCGGCGATCTCGCCGCACAGGCTCACCGGCTTCTTCGCGCGGCGGCCGGCGCCGATCACGTGCGAGAGCAGGCGCAGCAGGGCCGGTTGCAGCGGGGTGTAGATGTTGTCCAGCGCATCGTTGCCGCGGTCGGCGGCGAGCACGTATTGGGCCAGGTCGTTGGTGCCGATGGCGAGGAAGTCGCTGTGTTCCAGCAGCGCGCGCACGTTGATCGCCGCGGCGGGCACTTCGATCATGGCGCCCAGCGGCAGTTTCTCCGGCAGGTCGATGTTCTCGCGCTTGAGCTCCTGCCGCGCCAGCTTGAACAGGGTGCGCACGGCGATCAGCTCGTCCGGCTGGGTCACCATCGGCACCAGCACGCGCACCGGGCCGTAGCACGCGGCGCGCAGGATCGCGCGGATCTGGGTGGTGAACACGGCCGGGTAGCGCAACGACAGGCGCACGCCGCGCACGCCGAGCGCGGGGTTGTCCTCGCCGCGCAGCGTCAGTCCGGCGGCGTCGGCCTTGTCGGCGCCGAGATCCAGCGTGCGGATCGTCACCGGCAGGCCGCCCATGCCCATCACCAGGTCGCGATAGGCGATGAACTGTTCGTCCTCGGAGGGCAGCGCGCGCTTGCGCAGGAACAGGAACTCGGTGCGATAGAGGCCCACGCCGTCCGCGCC
The DNA here is from genome assembly GCF_052978405.1 of Rhodanobacter sp. UC4438_H5. NCBI lineage: Bacteria > Pseudomonadati > Pseudomonadota > Gammaproteobacteria > Lysobacterales > Rhodanobacteraceae > Rhodanobacter > Rhodanobacter sp. UC4438_H5. The sequence goes on along the minus strand of NZ_CM129672.1, from coordinate 2,163,244 downwards.
GCGGGCGCGTGCCATCGCCACGTCGGCGGGGGTTTCGGCATTGGCCAGCAGGGCGATCTCGACGCCGTCGCGGGTGCGCGTGGGCGCGTTGGCCAGCTTGGCCAGGCGGCGCCCTTCGTCGGCGGCTTGGCGCTGCCAGGCGCGGTAGCGCGACAGGTCCTGCGCGGTGGGATGCACCACCGTTTCGCCGCGCTCGGCGTCGAGCAGGATCAGGTCGTCGTCGTGGATGTCGGCCAGCGCGTCGCGCGTACCCACCAGCATCGGCAGGCCGAGGCTGCGCGCCAGGATCGCGCTGTGCGAGTAGGCGCTGCCGGAGCTGGCGACGACGCCGAGCAGCCCGGCGCCGGCCAGTTGCGCCATGTCGGCGGGGGCGATCGAGTCGGCGATCAGGATCTCGCCGACGCGGGCGGCCAGCTTGCGTTCCTCCGGGCTGGTCTGGCGCTGCAGCGCGGAGATCACCCGGTTGATCACCTGCTCGACGTCCTCCTTGCGGCTGCGCAGGTAGGGGTCGTCCATCGCCTCGAACACGGCGGCGAGGCGGTCACGTTGTTTTTTCAGCGCCGCGCCGGGTCGGTAGCGGCCGACCCGCACCAGGTCGTCCAGCCCGCGCAGCAGTTCGGCATCGTCCAGCAGCAGGCTGTGCGCGTCGATGAACTCGTTGACCTCGCGTGCCAGCGCGCCGTGCAGCTTGCCGCGCAACTCGCGCAGTTCCTGCCGCGCGGTTTCCAGCGCCCGGTGCAGCAGCTGCAATTGCTCCTCGACCTCGCCCTCGTCCAGTGGCCGGGTGTCGACGGCGTAGCGGCTCGGCTGCACCAGCCGCGCCCGTCCGAGCGCCATGCCGCGCGCCGCCAGCGTGCCGGGGAGGACGTGTCTCACGATTGGTCGCCTTGGGGGCCAATCGCGGGAATAGGGAATAGGGAATAGGGAATAGGCAAAGCAGAAAGCAAGGTGCTTGCGGGAAGCGGGGCGCTCGCGGGCACTCCGCTTCTTACCATTTCCGATTCCCTATTCCCGATTCCCTGCATCTCAGGCTCCCTCGTCGAACTTGCGCTCGAACAGCGCGATCACCGCCGCCAGAGCGGCTTCTTCGTCGGGGCCGTCGGCACGCACGGACAGCGGCGTGCCGATGCCGGCGGCGAGCATCATTACGCCCATGATGCTTTGTGCGTTGACCTCGCGGCCCTTGCTGACCAGCCAGACGGTGGATTTGAAGCCCTGCACCAGTTGCACCAGCTTGGCCGAGGCGCGGGCGTGCAGGCCGAGCTTGTTGGAGACGACGATTTCTTGTTCGAGCATGGGCAGTGTCAGGCGTGGTCGATGAAGATGCCGCCGCGACCGCCGCTGGCGGCGATTTCGGCCAGTTCGTCGAGCGGCTTCTCCGCGTAGTTGAGGACGCGCAGCAGCATCGGCAGGTTGAGCCCCGACACGCAGCGCAGGTGCACGCCGAGCGCGCCCAGCGACAGGCCGATGTTGCACGGGGTGGCGCCGTACAGGTCGGCCAGGATCAGCACGCCGCCGCCCTGGTCCAGCTCGCGCGCGTGGTGGGCGGTGAGCGAGCGCATGACCTCCGGGTCGGCCTCCGGCGGCACTTCCACCGCGGCCACCCGCAGCGGCAGCTGCGGCATCACGTGGCGCGCGGCGGAGATCAGCGCGTGGCCGACCGCCTCGTGGGTCATCAGCAGCACGCCGACGCTCATGGGGTTGGCCTCGCCGGGTGGCTCGCGCGCATCATCATTCGAGCTCGCGGTGGAAGGTGAGCACGCCTTCGCGCTGGCTGCGGTAGTGCGCGGCGAGCTTCTCCACCAGGTAGACCGAGCGGTGGCGTCCGCCGGTGCAGCCGATGGAGACGGTCAGGTAGCTGCGGTCGTCCTGTTCGAAGCGCGGAATCCAGCGGTCGAGCCAGCTCGCGGTGTCGGCGAAGTACTCGCCCACCATGGGCTCGGCGTCGAGGTATTCGCGCACCGGCGCGTCCTTGCCCGACAACGGCCGCAGATGCGGTTGCCAGTGCGGGTTGGGCAGGCAGCGCGCATCGAACACGAAATCCGCATCCAGTGGCAGTCCGCGCTTGAACGCGAACGACTGGAACATCAGGGTCAGTCCCTCGGTGGCCTGCGCGTAGCCGGTGGCGACCAGCCGGCGCAGCTGGTGCACGTTGAGGTCGCTGGAATCGATCACCTTCTCGGCGATCGCCATCAGCGGGCGCAGCAGGCGGCGCTCCTCGACGATCGCATCGGCGAGCGACACGCCGCGCAAGGCCAGCGGGTGGCGCCGGCGGGTTTCCGAGTAGCGCTTGATCAGCACCTCGTCGCGGCAGTCGAGGAAGATCAGGTGCGGCTCCACCCCGGAGGCGGCCAGCTCGGACAACACATGGGGCAGGTGGGCGAAGTCCTCGCCGCGATTGCGCACGTCCATGCCCACCGCGATGCGCCGGCGCCGGCTGCTGCGATCCTGCAGCACGGCCTGCACCAGGTGCGGCAGCAGGCTGCCGGGCAGGTTGTCGACGCAGTAGAACTCCAGATCCTCCAGCGCGCGCAGCGCCACCGTCTTGCCGCCGCCGGACAGGCCGGTGAGCACGATCAGGTGGATTCCCTCGCGGGCGTTGAAGGGGGTCAGCGGCGGCTCGTTCTCGTTCATGCGTTCACCACGGGGGCAGTCGGCGCAGCTGGTGCGCCTGGCGGTCGATGAAGGTCTGCGCCGGATCGATGCCCTTGCTCTTCAGCGCGTGGCTGCGCACCGCGGCTTCGACCAGCACCGCGATGTTGCGGCCGGACGCCACCGGGATGGTGATCATCGGCACCTGCACGTCGAGGATCGGGCGATGGCCGATGTCGCCGGTGAGGCGGGTGAGCGCATCGGCCTCCTCGCCGTCGCGCAGCGGCTTCAGGTGCACCACCAGGCGCAGGTACTTGGAAGTCTTCACCGACATGTGACCGAACATCTCGCGCACGTTGAGGACGCCCAGGCCGCGCACTTCGAGCAGGTCCTGCAGCAGCTCGGGGCAGGTGCCGTCGATCACGTCCGGCGCGATCAGGGTGAACTCGGTGGCGTCGTCGGCCACCAGCCGATGGCCGCGGCTGATCAGTTCCAGCGCCAGCTCGCTCTTGCCCGAGCCGGCCTCGCCGGTGATCAGCACGCCGATCGAGAACACTTCCAGAAAGACGCCGTGCAGCGTGGTCTTGGCCGCCAGCATGCGCGCCAGGTGATATTGCAGGTAGGTCAGCAACTCGTGGCCGCGCTTGGGGCTGATCCACAGCGGCATGTCGGTTTCCTCGGCGACCTCGCGCAGGTCGGCGGGAACGGATTGATCCTTGGTCACGATCAGGGCCACCGGCTGGTAGGCGGCGATCTTGTGCATCACTTCCCAGCGCTGGCGCGAGTCGAGCCCGTCGAGGTAGTTGAGCTCCTCCGAGCCGATGATCTGGATCTTGTTCGGGTAGATGATGTTGAGGTAGCCGATCAGCGACGGCCGCCGCGCCTGCGCCACGCCCGGCTCCAGCAGCCGCGATTCGCCGCGCATGCCCGACACCCAGCGCAGCGCCATGCGCTCGTGCACGCCGTCGTAGAGTTGTCGCGCGCTGATCCGATCCAAGCCTGCGGCCCTTGTGTCGCGTGATGGGCGACGTGGGCCGCCCGAACCGCCACCATTGTGCCAGCTTGCGGCTTGCACGGCGTGCAGAGGCAAGAACGGCCCGCCGGAGAACCGGCGAGCCGTGCTGCATGCGAATGGTCGAACCGACGCGGAGGGATCAGCCGTACTGGCGTTCCTCGCGCGCCTCGCGCTGATGCTTGTCGGCGACTTTCTCGCGGTACTTGCGCAACTGCGCGACCAGCTTGTCGAACAGCACGTCGATGGAGGCGTACATGTCCGCCTCGGTGGCTTCGGCGTGCAGGGTGCCGCCGACCACGCTCAGGGTGCCGTCGGCGCGCTGCTGGAGCTTGTCCAGCGAGAGCACGATCACGAGGCTTTTCAGCTTGTCGTCGAGGCGGGTGAGGCGGTCGAGCTTGGCGGTGGCGTGGTCGCGCAGCGCCGGGGTGACTTCAATCTGCTGGCCGCTGAGTTGGAATTGCATGGAGGCGCCTCCTCTGGTGGTGCAGTGCCGCGTTTCGCGGCGGGTGGACGTGCCGCGGTCGGCTCGACCTGGCACGCCTTTCAGTCATCTCGTCTACAAGACATGGGAACACTTTGGCGACAAGCAAGTTCCCGCCCGCGCCATGCCGCGACCGATCAGCCGGCGCGCTGGCGTTCGCTGGATGTGGGTATGCGCAGCCCCTCCCGGTATTTGGCCACGGTGCGGCGGGCGACCTGGATGCCCTTGGATTGCAATTCTTCGGCGATGGCCTGGTCGGACAGCGGCTTGCGCGGATTCTCCGCGTCGATGAGCTTGCGCAGCATGGCCTGGATCGCGGTGGCCGAGGCGCTGCCGCCATCCTCCGTGGAGACGCCGCTGGAAAAAAAATACTTCAGCTCGAAGGTGCCGCGCGGCGTGTGCAGGTATTTGCGCGTGGTGACCCGCGAGATTGTGGATTCGTGCATGCCCACCTCCTCGGCCACCTCGCGCAGCACCAGCGGATGCATCGCCTCCGGGCCGTAGTCGAGGAAGGCGCTTTGCCGGCGCACGATCGCCTCGGCCACCTTGAGCAGGGTTTCGGCGCGCGATTCCAGGCTCTTGATCAGCCAGCGCGCCTCCTGCAGCTGGCCGCGCATCCAGCTGGCATCCTCGCCGCGGGCCTTGGCGATCAGGCCGCAGTAGTGCTGGTTCAGGCCCAGCCGGGGCTGCGAATCGGGGTTGAGGCTGACCCGCCAGCGCATGCCGTCGCGGATCGCATAGGCGTCCGGCGCCACGTACTCGACCGGGGTGGCGTCCAGCGCCGCGCCGGGGCGCGGGTCCAGGCTGCGGATCAATACGGCGGCCTCGGCCACGTCGTCGGGCGTGGCGTGCAGGCGCCGCGCCAGTCGCACGATGTCGTTGCGCGCCAGCAATTCCAGCTCGCTGTCGACGATGCGCAGCGCCAGGCTGCGATGCGGGGTGTCGGGGTCGAATTGCTCCAGTTGCACGCGCAGGCAGTCGCGCAGGTCCAGGCTGCCGACGCCGGCCGGGTCGAAGCCCTGCAGCCGGCGACGCACCGCCTCCACTTCCTCCACGCTGGCGTCGAAGCCGGCTGGCAGCGCGGCGAGCACCGCTTCCATCCCCTCGGCCAGGTAGCCGGCGGGATTGAGCGCGTCGATCAGCACGGTGGCGATCAGGTGTTCGCGCGGGTTGAACGAGGCCAGGTTGAGCTGCCAGGTCAGGTGTTGCTGCAGGGTTTCCGGGGCGGCGTTCTGCGGCTCGAAATCCTCGTCGCCGCGCGAACCGCTGCCGTTGCCGGGACTGTTGCTGGAGAAGTCGATCGGCGACTCCGCCACGCCGCCGCCGTCGGCCCAGTCGATGGCGCCTTCATCGTTCTCGCTGTGGCTCTCGGGCGCCTTGTCGGCGAGCTGGAAATTGCTCTCGGCGTCGTCGAGACCTTCGGTTTCCTCGTCCTCGACCTCCTCGGCAAACTCCAGCAACGGGTTGCTCTCGGCGATCTGCCGCAGTTCGGCTTCCAGCTCCAGCTGCGACAGCTGCAACAGGCGGATCGCCTGCTGCAGTTGCGGCGTCAGGGTCAGTTGCTGGTGGAGGCGAAACTGTAATGCGGGTTTCATGCCAGCCAGGTCGAAGGAACGTGCGGCCATCCTAGCGCGTGGCCGGAGACGCGGCCAGCGCGGCCCGTCACGCCCTCGTTCAGAGCCGGAATTCGCGGCCCAGATAGACCTCGCGGACCTTTTCGTCGGCCAGGATGTGCGCCGGCGTGCCGCGCGAGAGCACCTCGCCCTCGTTCAGGATGTAGGCGCGGTCGCAGATGCCCAGGGTTTCGCGCACGTTGTGGTCGGTGATCAGCACGCCGATGCCGCGTTCCTTGAGGTGGCGCACGATGCGCTGGATCTCGCCCACGGAGATCGGGTCGACGCCGGCGAACGGTTCGTCCAGCAGCATGTAGCGCGGATTGGCCGCCAGCGCGCGGGCGATTTCCACGCGGCGCCGCTCGCCGCCGGACAGGCTGATGCCCTTCTGGCCGGCGATGTGGGCGATCTTCAGCTCGTCGAGCAGGCTTTCCAGCTCGCTGTCGCGCTGCTTCGAGGTCAACCCCTCGCGCAGTTCCAGCACCGCCATGATGTTGTCCGCCACGCTCAGCCGGCGGAACACCGACGCCTCCTGCGGCAGGTAGCCGATGCCAAGCTTGGCGCGTGCATGCATCGGCAGGCCGGTGATGTCGCGCTTGTCCAGGGTGATCGTGCCGGCATCGGCCTCGATCAGGCCGACCACCATGTAAAAGCAGGTGGTCTTGCCGGCGCCGTTGGGGCCGAGCAGGCCGACTACTTCGCCCTCGCGGATCGAGAACGCGAAATGGCGCACGACCTGGCGCGACTTGAAGCTTTTCTGCAGACCTTCGGCGGAGAGCATGGGGTCAGTGTTGCCCCTGCGGCGCCGGGCTGCTGGCCGCGGCGGCCGGCGCCGCGGCGGAAGACGCGGGGGCGGGAGGGATGGTGGCGGAGTGCGCGGTAGCAGGCTGCGGCTTGGGCAGGAAAATCATGTGCACCATGCCGTCGTTGCCGCTGCTGCCGGTCATCTCGCTGGTCTGCGTGTTGTAGGTGAGGGTGTCGCCATGGGCTTCGCCGCGACCCTGCTGGTGCACCGCGGCCTGGCCCTTGAGCGTGGCGATGCCCTTGATGTTGTCGTAGTCCAGCGTGCGCGCGTCGCCAGACATCAGGTTGCCGGCATCGTCCAGTTGCTGGATGTGGGCGTTGCCGGTGACCACGATGCGGCTCAGCTGCTGGTTGCCGTCGACGTAGATCTTGGCCAGGTCGCCGGTGATCCGCAGCGTGCCCTGGCTCAGCTCGACGTGGCCGTTGAGCGTGGTGACGCTGTTGGGCGCATTGAAGCCGCTGAACGAATCGGCATGCACCACCCGCATCGGCTGGCTGCGGTCATCCTTCCGGGCCAGGGCGGGCTGCAGCAGCAGCGCCCCCAGCACGAGCAGGGCGAGCCGGAGCATTCCGTGGCTGCGGAAAGAGGATGCCGTGGACGTCATGGAGAAGTTCCAGGTGGTTGTCAGAGAGGTTGGCGCGCATGCCGACCCCGTTCATTCTACTGTCGCCCTGCGTGAGCTGGGCGGGTTGGGCCGTTTCCAGGCGGTTTTCGCGCGGCCACGCGGTGACTTCCGAGGTCTTCACGCCGGCATCGGGGCGGGCCACGCCGTGCGCGTCGGTGAAGGCATCCCGGTGCAGCTCGACCGGCCCCTGCAGCTTGAGCACGGTGCCCGGCTTGTTGACCCAGCCGTAGCGCGACTTGCCGCGCCACGGCGGCACGCCGGCCTGTTCGGCAGGAATCTGGAACGTGGGCGAGTCGAGATACAGCGACTCGTCGCCTTCGCGCCGGTCCACCCGCGGCGCCTGCAGGTACACGCTGGGCTTGCCGTCGACGCCGAACTCGGTGACGCGGGCATCGTTCAAGGTGTAGCTCGAACGCGGCGGGCCGACGAAGTCGCGCGCGCGCGGCGCCGGGCCCAGCCACCACAGCAGCAACTGGCTGGTGCCCGCGGCGAGGCCGACCAGCACGATGGCGGCCGGCAGGCGCCGGTCGCGCAGCCACTGGCGCAAGCTCACTGCCAGTGCTCCCGCTCGGCGTCGCCGTGGCCTTGCGCATGCAGGATCAGGTCGCACACCTCGCGCGCCGCGCCTTCGCCGCCGGGCGCGCGCGTCTGCCAGTGCGCCGCCTCGGCGATCCACGGGTGTGCATTGGCCACCGCCACGGCCAGGCCCGCCACGCGCATCGGTGCGAGATCGGGCAGGTCGTCGCCGACGTAGGCCACCTGCGCGGGCTGCAATTGCAGCGCGTCGAGCAATTCGTTCAGGCAGGCACGCTTGTTGCCCTGGCCCTGGTAGACGTGGGCGATGTCCAGCTCCTCGGCGCGCAGCGCCACCGGATGGCTGATCCGCGCGGTGATCAGCGCGACCTGCACGCCGTAGGCCTGCAGCCGTTTCAGGCCCAGCCCGTCGTGCACGTGGAACACCTTGGTCTCGCGGCCGTCCTCGCCGTACCACAGGCGGCCATCGGTGAGCGTGCCGTCGACATCGAACACGGCCAGGCGTACGCGGGCCGCGCGCTCAAGGATCGCTGCCGGAAGATTGGTGAGATAGACGGGATTGGGCACGATTGTGATTTCGGGTTTCAGAGCGAAAGCGCGAGCTTGCCTGATTTTCTGATTTGCCAAGGCAAATCAGACCACGCGCGCACGAAGCAGATCGTGAATGTTCAGCGCGCCGACGACGTGCTGTTCGTCGTCGACCACCAGCAGCGCGTGGATCTGGTGCTTCTCCATCAGCTGCGCGGCCTCGGCGGCCAGGCGCTCGGCGCCGATCGTCTTGGGGCCGCGGGTCATCAGGTCGGCGACGCGGGCGCCGCGCAGGTCGACCTCCTCGTCGTCCAGCGCGCGGCGCAGGTCACCGTCGGTGAACACCCCCAGCAGGCGCTGCTCGGCATCCACCACGGCGGTCATGCCCAGTTGCTTGCGGGTCATTTCCATCAGCGCGGTGGTGAGCGAGGCATCGGGCGACACCCGCGGCACGTCGTCGCCGCTGTGCATCACGTCGCTGATGTGCAGCAGCAGGCGCCGGCCCAGCGCGCCGGCCGGGTGCGAGCGGGCGAAATCGTCGGCGGTGAAGCCGCGCGCTTCCAGCAGCGCGATCGCCAGCGCGTCGCCCAGCACCAGCGCCACCGTGGTGCTGGTGGTCGGCGCCAGCCCGAGCGGGCAGGCTTCGCTGGAGATGCTGCCATCCAAGTGTACCTCGGCCTCGCGCGCCAGCGAGGAGGTGGCGCGCCCGGTGATCGCGATCAGCGGGATGCCCTGGCGTTTGATGACCGGCAGGATGAACAGCAGTTCGTCGGTCTCGCCCGAGTAGGAGATCGCCAGCACCACGTCCTGCGGCAGGATCATGCCCAGGTCGCCGTGGCTGGCTTCGCCCGGGTGCACGAAGAACGCCGGGGTGCCGGTGGAAGCCAGGGTGGCGGCGATCTTGCGCGCCACGTGGCCGGATTTGCCCATGCCACTGACCACCACGCGGCCCTTGCAGGCCAGGATCAGGCTGCAGGCGGCGGCGAAGTCGTCGCCGATGCGCTGCTCCAGCGCGGCGATCGCGGTCGCCTCGGTGGCGATCACGGTACGGGCGCTGCGGATGATGGCGTCGGGGCTCGGTGCGTTCGACGCGGGTGGGGCGATGCGTGCGTTCATGTGAGCTCAAGTGGGGGAAGGGCGCCGACGTCGTTTCTGTGCCAGAAGAATTCCATTACCATGGCATATTCGCATTTTAACGTCTTTGCCTGCCCCATGGTGCCGCCACGCGCGCCACCCATGGCTTCGCCGGCACGACTCCGTATGGAACGCCCATGGACCCCAACCGCATACAGGCGATGATCGAAGCAGGCCTGCCCGGCGCCCGGGCCGAGGTCGACGGCGCCGACGGCGTGCATTTCGAAGCCACCGTCGTCGCCAGCCAGTTCGCCGGCAAGCTGCCGCTGGCGCGCCACCGACTGGTTTACGCCACCCTGGGCGAGCTGATGGGCGGCGCGATCCACGCGCTGGCACTGAAGACCTTGACGCCGGAAGAGGCCGGGAACAGGGAGTAGGGAATAGGGAATGGCAAGAGCCGCTCCCCATCCTGACTCGCGACAATCCCGGCTTTTCCATTCCCTATTCCCTAATTCCCGATTCCCAGCTCAATGGCCAAAATCCTCATCAACGGCGGCGTGCCACTTCATGGCGAGGTCGGCATTTCCGGCGCCAAGAACGCCGTGCTGCCGATCCTCGCCGCCTGCCTGCTGGCCGACGAGCCGGTCAGCATCGGCAACGTGCCGCATCTGCACGACGTCACCACCTTCATCGAGCTGCTCGGCCAGATGGGCGTGCAACTGGTGCTGGATGACCGCATGAAGATGCACGTCGACCCGCGCACCACCAGCACCTGCGTGGCGCCGTACGACCTGGTGCGCACCATGCGCGCCTCGATCCTGGTGCTCGGCCCGCTGGTGGCGCGCTTCGGCCAGGCCGAGGTCTCGCTGCCCGGTGGCTGCGCGATCGGTTCGCGCCCGGTCGATCAGCACATCCGCGGGCTGCAGGCGCTGGGCGCCGACATCACGGTGGAGAACGGCTACATCAAGGCGAAGGCGTCGCGGCTGAAGGGCGCGCGCGTCACCATGGACATGGTCACCGTCACCGGCACCGAGAACATCATGATGGCCGCGACCCTGGCGCAGGGCACCACCATCATCGACAACGCCGCGCAGGAGCCCGAGGTGGTGGATCTGGCGCATTGCCTGATGGCGATGGGCGCGCAGATCGAGGGCGCCGGCAGTTCCACCATGGTGATTCACGGCGTGGAGCGCCTGCACGGCGCCGAGTACAGCGTGCTGCCCGACCGCATCGAGACCGGCACCTTCCTGGTCGGCGCGGCGATGACCGGCGGCAAGGTGCGCGCGCGCCACGCCCGCGCCAACACGCTGGACGCGGTGCTGGCCAAGCTGGAGGAAGCCGGCGCGCAGATTTCCACCGGTGACGACTGGATCGAGCTGGACATGGGCGGGCGCCGGCCGAAGGCGGTCAACATCAGCACCGCGCCGTACCCGGCGTTCCCGACCGACATGCAGGCGCAGTTCACCGCGCTCAACTGCGTGGCCGAAGGCACCGGCGTGGTCACCGAGACGGTGTTCGAGAACCGCTTCATGCACGCGCACGAACTGCAGCGCCTGGGCGCCGACATCCGACTGGAAGGCAACACCGCGATCGTGAAGGGCGTGGAGCACATGAGCGGCGCGCCGATCATGGCCACCGACCTGCGTGCCTCGGCCTGCCTGGTGCTGGCCGGCCTGGTCGCCAGCGGCGAAACCGTGGTCGACCGCGTCTACCACATCGACCGCGGCTACGAGAACATCGAGGAGAAGCTCGGCGTGCTCGGCGCGCGTATCCGCCGCCTGCCGAGCTGATCCGGCGTCCTAGGACCGCGTCCCCACCCGTAGGAGCCCGCTCGCGGGCGATGCTTTTGTGCCGGGACTCGGCATTGGGGATTCGCCAAAAGCATCGCCCGCGAGCGGGCTCCTACGGATCAGTCGGCCTTGTAGCTCACCAGCTCCATCGTGAGGTCGCCGCCATCGTGCTGCGACAGCTTGACCGGCAGCGGGTAGCGCTCGGGCGCATACCAGGCACTGAAGCCGCGGTCGGCATCGGTGCGGTCGACCCGCTGGGCCTGGAAGCTGCCGGCGGGAACCTGGATGTTTTCCTTGCCGACGACCCTGAACTGCTGGGTTTCCACCCGCTGGCGCACGGCGACCGCCAGCGCCACCTGCTGCTGGCCGTCCTGCAGGGCCACGCCCAGCGCCAGCGGCAAGGTGTTGCGCTCGACGATGCCCGGCTGCGCCGGATAGCTCTCGCTGCCCTTGCCGCTCTCGACGTGCACCTGGCGGGCGTTCCAGTCCACGCGCAGGTGGCGCGTCTTGTCCTTGATCCCGGTCCGCAGCTGATAGTCGTAGCTGATCGCCTCGGGCAGTTGGCCCTTCCAGCGGAAGCGTGAGGTCTCGTCCGTGCTGGCGCCGAGCAGCGCGGCGAGGCCGCCGGTGCCCTTGACCGCCTTGCGGTAGGTCCACTGACCGTTGCCGTCGTTCTGCAGGCTCACCGTGGCGGTGCCCATCGGGCTGCCGTCGCGCGACACCTCGTAGGTGGCAGTGAAGGCGCCCGGCGTGGTGGCCGCGGTGGCGGTGCCAAGCCAGAAGGAAAGGGCCAGCAGGGTGGCGAGCAGGGGTCGCATGGTCATGCCCGGAGTCTGCCCGCGCCGGCCTGAATGGTGCATCACTCCAGGCCGTGGTCGCCCAGCAGCAGCGGGGCCGACAGCGGCTGCCCGGCATGGTGCGCCGTGCCGTCGCGCCATTGCAGGCGACCGCTGGCGAGCAGGCCGAGCACGGCCGGCAGCAGGCGGTGTTCCAGCGGCAGCAGGCGCTCGGCCAGGCGCTGTTCGTCGTCGCCGGCCTCGATCGCCAGCCGTGCCTGGGCGATCACCGGGCCGCCATCGAGCTCGGCGGTGACGAAATGCACGCTGGCGCCATGTTCGGCGTCGCCGGCTTCCAGCGCGCGCCGATGGGTGTGCAGGCCGCGGTACTTCGGCAGCAGCGAAGGATGGATGTTGATCACGCGGCCGACCCACGGACGCAATGCCTCGGCGTCGATCACGCGCATGAAACCGGCCAGCACCAGCAGCTCGGCACCGCTGGCGGCAACGCGGCCGAACAGGTCCAGGTCGTAGGCGCGGCGATCGGGATAGGCTTTCGGCGACAGCGCCAGGGTGGGGATGCCGGCCGCCTCGGCCAGGCGCAGCGCGCCGGCGTCGGCCTTGTCGCTGGCCACGAGGGCGAATTCCACCGGCAGGGTGCCGGCGTCGCGCGCGGCAATCAGCGCGGCGAGATTGCTGCCGCGGCCGGAGGCGAGGACGGCGATGCGTGTTGGTGAGGTCATGGTTTTCGCCGTTCGCCCTGAGCGTGGACCCGCAGGGTCGGAGTCGAAGGGTCCTTCGGCTTCCTCGCTTCCTGAAAAAGCAGCCATTTCCGGCTGCTTTCCGCGTGCGCTGCGCTCAGGGCGAACGGTATGTCGGCGCAGCGCGGGCGGGCACGATATGTCAGCCGATATGCACGCGCTCGTCGTCCTGTGCCTTCACCACCGCGCCGATCACCGAGCTGACCAGGCCGTGCTGCGCCAGCAGCGCGGACGCGTCGGCCACGGCGTCGGGCGGCAGGATCACGGTGAAGCCGATGCCGCAGTTGAACGTGCGCCACATTTCCTCGCGCGCGACCTTGCCTTCGCGCATCAGCCAGTCGAACACCGGCGGCAGCACGATGGCCGATGCGTCCAGCGTGAGGCCGAGGCCGTCGGGCACCACGCGGATGATGTTTTCCTTGAGGCCGCCGCCGGTGATGTGGGCGAGTCCGTGGACCACGCTTTCCTTCAACAACTCCAGCATCGGCTTCACGTAGATCGTGGTTGGCGCCATCAGCGCATCGGCCAGGGTCACGCCGCCGAGATCAAGCTCCCACGGGTTGCCGGCGCGCTCGAGAATCCTGCGCACCAGCGAATAGCCGTTCGAGTGCGGCCCGCTCGAGGCGACGCCCAGCACCACGTCGCCGGCCACGATCGACGCGCCGCTCAGCATGCGTGACTTTTCCACCGCGCCGACGGTGAAGCCGGCCAGGTCGTATTCGCCGGGCGGGTACATGTCGGGCATCTCGGCGGTTTCGCCGCCGATCAGCGCGCAACCGGCCAGCTCGCAACCCCTGGCGATGCCGCCGACCACGGCCACGGTGGTCTCCACGTCCAGCTTGCCGGTGGCGAAGTAGTCGAGGAAGAACAGCGGCTCGGCGCCCTGCACCAGCACGTCGTTGACGCACATGCCGACCAGGTCGATGCCGATGGTGTCGTGCCGGCCCAGTTGCTGGGCGAGCTTGAGCTTGGTGCCGACGCCGTCGGTGCCGGAGACCAGCACCGGCTCCCGGTAGCGGCCGGAGAGATCGAACAGGCCGCCGAAGCCGCCCAGCCCGCCCATCACCTCGGGGCGGAAGGTGCGCTTGACCAGCGGCTTGATGCGTTCGACCACGGCATTGCCGGCGTCGATATCGACGCCGGCGGCGCGGTAGGTGAGGGCGTCGGACATGGCGGAAACCGGCGTGGCAGAAACACGCAAGTTTAGCAGCATGCGCCACCGAAACCCGCGGCATCCGGTCGCCGCCGCACCGCATGGATGGACGCTGCGGGCGGGATTGGGCAGACTTCACCCGTGTTTTCTTCAGGAAGATCGCCGTGCCCATGCGCCTGCACCGTCTGTGGATCGTGTTCCTGCTGCTCGGGCTGGCGGCGCTGCCGCGCCTGCATGCGCAGGCGGCCGGCTCGCCGTATTCGGTCACCGTGCCGGTGACCGACACCAGCGACGAGCAGCGCGACCAGGCGTTCTCCACCGCGCTGGCGCAGGTGATGGCGCGGGTGGCCGGCGGGCAGGACCTGCGCGCCAACCCGGGCTACGCCGAGGCGCTGGGCAGCGCCAGTTCGCTGGTGCAGAAGTTCCAGTACCAGCGCGCCGCCACCGGCCTGGTGCTGGACGTGGATTTCGCGCCGGCCTCGGTGCGTCGGCTGATCGGCAAGCTCGGCGTGGCCAGCGCGGGGATCAAGCCGCCGGTGCTGCTGCTGGTGCGGCAGGCCGACGGCAGCGCCGTCGATCCGGCGCAACTGGCCAGCCTGGCCACCACTGCCGCGGCGCGCGGCACCACGGTGGTCTTCCCCGAGCCCGGCAGCGAGCCCGATCCGGCGCTGGTCGCGGCGGCCGACCCGGCCACTCTGGCGCGCATCAACCGGCAGTACCACACCGGCCTGGTCCTGCTCGGCAGCCTGCACGCCGGCACCGCGGACTGGACGCTGATTGCCGGCGGCCAGGCGCAGCGCTGGAGCAACCAGGGTACGGACGAGGATGGCGTGCTGGCCGATGCCGGCAACGGCCTGGTCGACCGGCTGGGCAAGCAGCTCAACGTGATCGGCGCGGCGACCAGCGAAGGCAAGCTGTGGATCAGCGGCGTGGATTCGGCCGATGAGTACGCCAGCCTGCTCGCCACGCTCGACAGCGATCCCTCGGTGCACCAGGTGACCACGATCGGTGCGCTGAACGACGGCGTCCTGCTGGGTGTCACCGCGTCGATGCCGATCAAGGCGCTGGCCACCAGCCTCGCCGCGGGCGGGCGCTTGCTGCTGCAGGGCGAACCGCACGAGGGTGCGGACGCCAACTTGCGCTGGCTGCGGTGAAGGCGGTGGATCGGGTGACCCGGGACAAGGACATCTCGCGGCGCTGGCAGCTGTTCGCGCTCGCCGCCGTCATTGTCTATCTGCTGTGGCTGCTGGCGCCGGTGCTGATGCCGTTCGCGATCGCCGCGATGCTGGCCTACCTGGGCGATCCGCTGGCCGACCGGCTGGAGCGGCTGGGGCTGAAGCGGATGTGGGCGGCCACGATCGTCTTCGTGGTGCTCCTGGTGGTGGTCGTCGGCGTGCTGCTGCTGCTGATCCCGATGATCGTTCACCAGGTCGAGAACCTGGTCAGCAACTTGCCGCGCTACGGCGACTGGGCGCAGAACGTGGCCTGGCCATGGCTGCAGGCGCGACTGCACCTGGACCCGCACACCTTCGACAGCGAGCGCCTGCTCGGCACCCTCAAGGCGCACATCGGCTCGATCGGCGGCGTCGCCACCGCGGTGATCGGCAAGGTCTCGCGTTCGGGCGTCGGCATCGCCATGTGGCTGACCAACCTGGTGCTGATCCCGGTGGTGGCGTTCTATCTGCTGCGCGACTGGGATCGGCTGGTGGCCACCATCGACGGTATGCTGCCGCGCTCGGTGCAGCCGACCATCGCGCACCTGGCGCGTGAGTCCGATGCCATCCTCGGCGCCTTCGTGCGCGGCCAGCTGCTGGTGATGCTCGCGCTGGGCGTGTTCTACGGCACCGGGCTGGGCCTGGTGGGCCTGTCGGTCGGCCTGCTGATCGGCATGGTCGCCGGCCTGCTCAGTTTCGTGCCGTATCTCGGTTTCATCATCGGCTTCGTCGCCGCGATCATCGCTGCGCTGGTGCAGTTCGGCGATTGGGCCCACGTGCTGATGGTGTGCGGCGTGTTCATGCTGGGCCAGCTGCTGGAAGGCTACGTGCTGGTGCCCAAGCTGGTTGGCGACAAGATCGGCCTGCATCCGGTGGCGGTGATCTTCGCGGTGCTGGCCGGCGGTTACCTGTTCGGCTTCCTCGGCGTGCTGCTGGCCTTGCCCGCCGCGTCGGTGATCGTGGTGTTGCTGCGCTATCTGGTCGAGCGCTACCGGATGAGCGAGCTTTACAACGACGAGGGGCCCGCCGATCCGGTGATCGCCGAGGTCGAGGTGGCCGTGCGCGCCGATGGCGACGTCGCTGCCGGGGCGCAGGTGGCGCCCGCGCCGGGGGACCGGCCGGCCGAATGAACCGGCAACTGCCGCTCTCGCTGCGCTGGCCGCGACGCCAGCGCTTCGAGCATTTCCACGCCGGCGCCAACGCGGCCGCGCTGGCCGCGCTGCGCCGCTTCGCGGTGGAGCCCGGTGTGCCCTGGATCTACCTGCATGGCGTGGCCGGCAGCGGCCGCAGCCACCTCCTGCTGGCCACCTGCCAGGCCGCCACCGCGGCCGGCCGGCGCGCGCAATACCTGCCGCTGGCCACGATGGGTGATGCCGCGGCCGTCATGCGCGGCGTCGCCGGCAGCGAGCTGCTGGCGCTGGATGATCTCGGTTCCATCGCCGGCAAGCGCGATGCGGAACATGCGCTGTTCGACCTCTACAACCGCGCGAGAGCCGAAGGTCACGCGCTGCTGTTCGCCGCCGACGCCGCGCCCGCGCAGATGGGCATCGAGCTGCCCGACCTGCGCTCGCGCCTCGGCGCCTGCACCCAGTTCGCGTTGAAGCCGCTGGACGACGACGAACGGCGCGCGGTGTTGAAGGCGCAGGCGTCCTCGCGCGGCATCGAGCTGGACGACAGCGTGCTTGACTGGCTGTTCGCCCGCTATGCGCGCGACCTCGGCGCCTTGCTCGACCTGCTCGACAAGCTGGACGCCGCCTCGCTGGCCGCGCAGCGGCGCGTCACCATCCCGTTCCTGCGCGATTTCCTGCGCGAGGGTGGGGCTGGCGCGTCCTGACCGGCGTCAGGCCTCGCCCGTCTCGGCGTCCAGTCGCGCCATCACCGCGTCGGTGACGCGGGCGCAGCGGCGACCCATGAAGGCGAAAGCCTCGCCGACGGTGGTGGCGAGCTTGTCGTGCAACGCGGCGCGCAGCTGGCGGCGGGCGCGATGCAGGCGGGTTTTCACCGTCTCCGGCTTGATGCCGAGCTGGCTGGCGGTTTCCTCCACGCTGCATTCCTCGACCTCGCGCAGCATGTACACCACGCGGAAAGCCGGCGGCAGTTCGTCGATGGCGTGCTCGAGCAGGTGGCGGATCTGCGCGCGGGCGGCGGAGGCGGCGGGGTCCTCGCTGCCGAAGGCCGAGGGGAAGCGGATGATCTGGTGCGTGTCGTCGGGTGCGGCGTCCACCTGTTCCAGCCCGACCATGGTGTGGCGCTTGCGCAGGCGGCCACGGGCCTCGTTGAGCACGATCGTGGTCAGCCAGGTCGACAGGGTCGAATCGCCGCGGAATGAATCCAGCTTGTCATAGGCACGCATATACGATTCCTGCAGCACGTCTTCCGCTTCCGAGTCGTCGCCGATCACCGCGCGCGCGACGCGGAACAGGCGCTGGTTGCAGCGCTGCATGATGTGTCGGAACGCCGCGCGCTCGCCGTTGCGGACGCACGCCACCAGCGCGTGGTCATCCAGGGTGGCGTAGTCGACGGGTGCAATACGGGCTTGGTTGGGCATGGTTTCCTCCTTCTACACCCGATCCGATGCATTTGCATGCCGCGAGGTTCCCGCGGCCCGTGACCGATTGGCGGGAACCGGCGCGCCGCGGTTGCATCAGATGGGCACGGGCGGCCGCTGCGTGCCGCCCATCAAACCCAAGGAATCACCCATCATGAACAAGCCGCTGTTTGCCCTCATCCTCGGTCTGGCGCTGGCCGCCGGTCCCGCCATGCAGGCCGATGCCGCCGCGCCGGCTCCCAATGACGCGCAGATCGCGCACATCGCCTACACCGCCGGCGCGATCGACGTCACCGCGGCGAAGCAGGCGCTGCAGAAGTCGCACAACCCGGCGGTGCGCGCCTTCGCCGAGGAAATGGCACGCGACCACGCGGCGGTGAACGAGCAGGCGCTGGCGCTGGTGAAGAAGCTGGGCGTGACGCCCGAGGACAACGCGACCAGCCAGTCGCTGGCCAGCGCCGCCGCGGCCGAACAGGCCAAACTCGCCGCGTTGAGCGGCGATGCCTACGACAAGGCCTACGCTGCCAACGAAGTCGCCTTCCACCAGACCGTCAACGGTGCGTTGAGCGGCACGCTGATTCCGGCGGCACAGAACGCGGAGCTGAAGTCGCTGCTGGAAACCGGGCTGAAGCTGTTCCAGTCGCACCAGATGCATGCCGAGCATCTGGCGCAGAGCCTGAAGTAGGGCGCGCGCCATGCTTCGCATGATGCTTTGGCTCGGCATCGCGCTGGCGCTGGTGGGCGGCTTCGTGTCGGCCACCGCCGCCGGCGCGGCGACCGCCCCGCGCGTGCACGTGGTCGTGATCGACAAGATGGCCTTCGGCCCGATGCCTGCCGACGTGCGCGCCGGCGACATCATCGAATGGGCCAACCACGGCATCCTCGAACACAGCGCCACCGCCCGCGACGGCAGCTTCGACGTTGATCTCAAGCCGGGCGCCACGGCGCGCCTGACGGCGAAGGCCGGCACCTTCGTGGTGTTTTGCAAGTTCCACCCGACGATGCAGGCGAACCTGGTCGTGAAGTAGTCTGTCCATTGCCCGGTCGCCAGCGTGCGACCGGGCGAACCGCGCCAGGCGCCGATGGCCTTGTTGGCGCGCGCAGTTGTCGAGTCGTTCTTGTGCGAGCTGTTTCGCACGCGCATGATTCCTCGGAGCAACATCGGGAGTCGATGCCATGTCGTGGCTGTTCTCCGGCGTCGTGATCGCGGCGCTTCTTGGAAGCACGGTCGAGCCCTATTCGGCAACTCATCCTGCGGTTTACGCGGGCACCTATGTGGTGCGAATCTGCCATGGTTCCTGTGCAGGGTCGTCAGCTCGTGTGTTCCGTAGCGGGACGATGGTTCTCTTCGAGCAACCCCTGCTGGATCGGCAGGGCTACACGTTTCGCGATTCGCTTCGGCGTGATCCTGACAATGCCTGCTTCGTGCTTGAACGCGTTGGCGCACCAGCGGAGGGTGACTACGTTCCCGCGCAAGGCTTCTTTTCCTGGAGCCTGCGCGAACACACCGTCGAACTGGAACTCGTGCGCTCCCCCGATGGTGGTTACGGAGTAAGTCTGCACCCTACGCCGACGGGGCTCGGCGGCACGAGCGCTATTTGGGGAGGTGCTGTCGGGGCCGTGGCACCCGATTCACCGCCCGTGCCGCCGGACATCATTTCGGCGACTCGCATCGGTGAACCTGATATCGCGAAGTGTCCGCCGCTTTCAGATGGGAACCGGTGAACTGCGTGGGCACAGTAGCGCGCGGCTACCTCAAGCCTTGAGCAGCGCCGGTGTCGCCTGTTGCCCGATGGCGTCGACCATCGCCTTGGCCACGTTGAGGTTGCCGGCGATGAGGTTGCCGCTTTCCGGGATGCCGTCGCGGCCGGCGAAGTCGCAGTAGCGGCCGCCGGCCTCGTGCACCAGCAAGACGCCCGCGGCCATGTCCCAGGGCTTCAGGCCGATCTCGAAATAGCCGTCGTAGCGACCGGCGGCGACATAGGCCAGATCCAGCGCGGCGGAGCCGGAGCGGCGGATGTCCTCGGCCTGGCCGAGGATGGCGCGGGTCATGTCCAGCTGCGGGCCGAGGTGCTCGCGCTGGCGGAACGGGAAGCCGGTGGCGATCATCGCGCCGCCCAGGTTCTCGCGTTTGCCCACGCGCATGCGGCGATCGTTGAGGTAGGCGCCGTCGCCCTTGCTGGCGGTGTACAGCTCGTCGCGCAGCGGGTCGAATACCACCGCGTGGATCGGCACGCCCTTTTCCAGCAGCGCGATCGACACGCAGAAGTGGGGGATGCCACGCAGGTAGTTGTGGGTGCCGTCCAGCGGGTCGATCACCCAGGTCAGCGGACCCTTGCCGGTCGCGCCGCTTTCCTCGGCGAGGATGGCGTGGTCGGGGTAGGCGCGGCGCAGTTCCTTGACGATTTCCGCCTCGGCCAGCTTGTCGACCTCGGAGACGAAATCCATCTGCTGCTTCTCGACCACGTGCAGGCCGTCGATGCGGTTCATGTAGCGCAGGATCACATTGCCTGCGGAACGCGCGGCGCGCGCCGCGATCGTGACGTGTGGTCTGGCCATGGGTATCGACTTTGGAAGAGAGCGGGGTTTGCGGCCGCCGATTCTAGCAGGCCGCCCGCCGCTGCGGGCGGAAAGCGGCCGGCGCCGGCACTTGTCCGTTATCCTTGCGTGTTCCGCCCGCCACGCCGATCCGCGCATGCCCGACACCGCCGACCTCGCTTCCCGCCTCCGCTTCGTGCTGGTGCGTACCTCGCACCCGGGCAACATCGGCAGCGCGGCACGGGCGATCCGCACGATGGGTTTCGCGCGGATGGAGCTGGTCAGCCCGGCACATTTCCCCGACCGCGAGGCGAACGCGCTGGCGGCCGGTGCCGATGAAGTGCTCGAGCATGCCGGCGTGCACGGCGAGCTGGTCGACGCGCTGGCCGGCTGCAGTTTCGCGCTGGGCCTTTCCGCGCGTCGGCGCGGCATCACCCTGCCGGAAATCGGGCCGCGCGAAGCCGCGCGACAGGCGCTGGCTGTCGCGCGGCGCGGCGAACAAGTGGCGCTGCTGTTCGGCAACGAGCGCAGCGGGCTGGCGAACGAGGAGCTGGCGCACTGCCACGCGATGGTGCGGATTCCCAGCGTGGACGATTTCAGCTCGCTCAACCTGTCGCAGGCGGTGCAGGTGATGGCGTACGAATTGCGCATGGCGGCCCTGGGCGACGAAGTGCCCGCGCCACCGCCGGAGCACGACGAGCCGCTCGCCGATGCCGCCCTGATGGAACAGTTCTACCGCCATCTGGCGCAGACACTGGACGACATCGAGTTCCACAAGGGCCGCGAGCCGACCACGATCATGCTGCGCCTGCGCAAGCTGTTCCAGCGCGCCCAGCCGGACCAGCGCGAGTTGCGTGTGCTGCACGGCATCCTGGCCGACGCGCAGCGCATGGCCGGCCTGGCGAAACGGCACGATCCGTAGGGCGGGCACTGCCCGCCATTTTTGGCGATGCCGCAACGGGGCAAGGGCGGCGGGCGGTGCCCGCCCTACATTTCTCTTCACTCACGCCTGAGCTGCGCTTTCAGCCACTCTCCTCTTCCCCTTCTTCCGCCAGCGACGGCGCCGGGGTGACCAGCAGCTTGTCGATGCGGGCGCCGTCCAGGTCGACCACCTCGAAGCGGATGCCGCGCCAGGCGAATACCTCGCCGACCTGCGGCACGTGGCCCAACGCGGTCATCACCATGCCCGCCACGGTGCGGAAATCGTGGTCCGCCTCGCCCGGCAGTTCGCCGGTGCGCAGCAGTTCGCGCAGGTCGTCGGTGGACAGGCTGCCGTCGATCAGCCAGCTGCCGTCGGCGCGCTGCTTGATCGGGCTTTCGTCGCTGCCGCCGTGGCCGATCTGGCTGGCGCCGACCACCGCGGCCAGCAGGTCGTTGACGGTGACCACGCCCTCGATGTCGCCGTACTCGTCCACCACCAGGGCCAGCGGCGTCTCCGCGTCGCGGAACTCCTCCAGCAGGTCGAGGGCGCGCGCCGTGGCCGGCACGAACAGCGGCCGGGACAGATGGCCGAACAACTCCGGGCTGCCTTCGGCGAAGCTGTGCAGCATGCGCTTGACCTCGACCACGCCGACCACGTCGCTCTCGTCGCCGCGGTACACCGGGTAGCGCGAGTACGGCGTCTGCCGCATCACCTCGATGTTCTCCTCGCGCGATGCGGTGAGGTCCAGCCAGGCGATGCGCATGCGCGGCGTCATCACGCTGTCCACCGTGCGGTCGCCCAGGCGCAGCACGCGGTTGACCATGTTGTGTTCGTCCTCGTCGATCACGCCCGCCTCGACGCTCTCGGCAACCAGCAGGCGGATCTCCTCCTCGGTGACCACGCCGCGGCCGTGCGTATTGATGCGCAGCAGGCGCAGCAGCAGGCCGCTGGATGCGTTGAGCAGCCACACGAACGGCGAGGTGATCCGCGCCAGCACCAGCATCGGGATGGCGGCGTACGACGCCACCTTCTCCGGTGCGGCGAGCGCCAGCCGCTTGGGCACCAGTTCGCCGATCACGATCTGGATGTACGAGATCAGCGCGAAACCGAGCACGATGCCCGCGCCGCGCGCGTACGGCAGCAGCCAGGCCATGTGCTCGCCGGTCAGCACGGCGGCGATGTGGGCGCCCAGTGCATCGCCGGCAACCGCGCCGGTCACCAGCATCACCAGGGTGATGCCGACCTGCACGGTGGAGAGGAAGCGCTCCGGCGCCTCGGCGTGGCGCAGCGCGGCCGCGGCCTTGCGGCTGGTGCGGGCCATCTGCTTGAGGCGGCTGGGCCGCGACGCGACCATGGCCATCTCCGACAGCGCGAAGAAGCCGTTGCACAGCGCAAGCACGAAGACGAGCGCGATTTCGGTCAGCATCGCGGCGAAGGTGTCGGAGGGTGCATGGGCACAGTGTAAGGGCAGCGGGGCTCCGCTTCACGCGGATATTGATGCATGGCAGCACGGGCATCCTGTAACATTTCCGTCATCCCGCTCCTTCAGGCATGGCCAGCATGTTTTCATTGCAGACGATTTTCGGCAAAGGCGACAAGTTCTACGGCCTGCTTGAACAGAGCGCCAGCGCCGCCAGCGAAAGCGCCCAGGCCCTGCACGATCTGCTGACCAAGCCGGACCAGGGCTCGGTGATGGCGCGCTTCGCGGCGACCCGCGCGCGGGAGAAGGAGCTGGCCGCGCAGATCAGCGAGGGGCTGGTCAACACCTTCGTCACCGCGCTGGATCGCGAGGACATCGAGGCGCTGAACTCCTCGCTCTACAAGATCCCCAAGACCATCGAGAAATTCGCCGAGCGCTACGAGATCGTCTCCGCCCGCCTGGGCGGCGTGGATTTCGCGCAGCGCGCGCAGGTGCTGCTGCATTCCAGCGAGGTGGTGGCCGAGATGGTCGGCGAGCTGCGCAACGGCCTGCGCATCGATCGCGTGAAGAAGCTGCAGGATCGCCTGCAGGCGCTGGAGTCGGAGGGCGATCGCATGCTGCTGGCGCCGTACCGCACCCTGTATGTCGAAGGCAGCGACGCGATGCGCGCGATGCTGGCCAAGGATCTGTTCGAGCTGATCGAGAAGGCCATCGACAAGTGTCGCGACGTGGGCAATATCGTCTACTCGATCGTGCTGAAGAACTCCTGAGGGCCCGCTCGTGACCCTGCGCCTTTCGCCTCGTTCGGCCGCCGGCCGCCGCCTTGCCGCGGGAGTTCGCGCATGAGCGTCGTCATCGCGGTGGTGGTGATCGCGCTGGCGTTCACCTACATCAACGGCTTCCACGACACCGCCAATTCCATCGCCACGGTGGTGGCCACCAAGGTGCTCAGTCCGGGCCAGGCCGTGTTGATGGCCGCCGGCACCAACCTGGTCGGCGCCTTCCTCGGCACCGCCGTGGCCGCCACGATCGCCTCGGGCCTGATCAATGCCGGCGTGCTGGAGGTGAGCTCGCAGCTGCTGATCTGCGCGCTGCTGGCGGCGATCGTGTGGAACCTGATCACCTGGTGGCTGGGCCTGCCGTCGAGCTCCAGCCACGCGCTGATCGGCTCCCTGGTCGGCGCCGCGCTGGCCGCGTCGGGCAACAACTTCGACTCGGTGATCTGGATCCATGGCGGCTGGTTCGAAGGCAGCGGCGTCATTCCCAAGGTCATCATCCCGATGGTGGTGTCGCCGGTGGGCGGCTTCATCATCGGTTTCATCGTGATGGGTTTGCTGTACGCGCTGCTGTCGTGGTTCGCCAGCCGTCAGGGCTGGTCGCGTCGGTTCGGCCGCACGCCGTTCGTCAACGCGCTGTTCGGCAAGGCGCAGATCCTCTCGGCCGGCGCGATGGGCGTGGCGCACGGCATGAACGATGCGCAGAAGAGCATGGGCATCATCGCGCTGGCGCTGGCCGGCGCCACCGCGGCGCATCAGTTCGACCATCTGCCGTGGATGCTCGGCTTCCTGCGCATCGACGAGAACCCCGCCGGCGGCTTCGTGATCCCGGTGTGGGTGAAGGTGGTCTCGGCGCTGACCATGGCGGCGGGCACCGCCGGCGGCGGCTGGCGCATCATCAAGACGCTGGGCCACAAGATGGTCAAGCTGCATCCGATCAACGGTTTCGCCGCCGAAACCAGCGGTGCGCTGGTGATCCTCAGCGCCTCGGTGTTCGGCATCCCGGTGTCGACCACCCACATCGTGTCGTCCTCGATCATGGGCGTGGGCGCGGCCAAGCGCTTCAGCGCGATCCGCTGGTCGGTGGTGGAGCGGATGGTGTGGGCGTGGATCCTGACCCTGCCGATCACCGCGCTGCTGGCCTACGGCTTCGTGATGGCGTATCGCGCGGCGTTCTGAGCCGCCGCTACAAGGCATCCTCTTCGCTGGCGATGACCTGCTCCAGTCGGTCGCCCAGCTTGCCCAGCACGCGGATCACCCGGTCCAGCTCGGCGGCGTCGAGGAATTCGTACAGACGGTTCTCGCACAGGTGCAGGTAGGGCGAGCCGTCCAGGTCGGCCACGGCCAGGAAACCGGTACGCTGTTCCCAGTTGAAGCGCAGGCAGCGCTGCGGATCGGTGCCGGCGAGCGGGCCGATCGGGGTGGACACGCGCAGGTAGCGACGGCCGGATTCGCCCTCCAGCTCGGCCAGGTAGATGCCCTGGTAGCGGCCCTGGCTCAGGGCCAGGTCGAAGCTGATCAGGTACGGGTCGTTGTGGTGCAGCTGGTGCGCGCCGGCAAGGTGGGAGCGCACGGCTTCGAAGTGGCGCATGGTGCCATTCCCGTGGGACAGAGCCCGAGGTTACTCTGTCGGGCCTCGCCTGCCGAGTCACCCCACCTGGTCGGAACCGCCATGCAAGACCGCAACGCCCGCATCTATGCCGCCATCGCCGCGATTCCGCCCGGCCGCGTTGCCAGTTACGGCGCGATCGCGGCACGCGCGGGCCTGCCGGGGCGGGCGCGGCTGGTCGGGCGGCTGCTGGGCGAGGTGCCCGAGGGCATGCAACTGCCGTGGTTCCGCGTGCTGCGGGCCAGCGGCCACGTCGCGATGCCGCCGGGCAGCCGCGGTTTCCGCGAGCAGTGCCGACGCCTGCGCGCCGAGGGCGTGGAGGTGGTCAACGGCCGCGTGCCGCTGTCGCGCTTCGGCCTGGACGGCGACCTCGACCACGAGTTGTGGGGCTGGCCTGGCGCTTGAGCCGTTGCGCTACTTCGCGTCGCCGCGGCGGCGTCCGGCGGGCTTGTACGGCTGGTCGAACTGGCGGATGAAGTCGCGCACCTGCGGGTAGACCGTCTCGCGCCAGCGCCTGCCGCTGAAGATGCCGTAGTGGCCGGCGCCTTCGATCACCTTGTGCGCGCGGCGCTTCGCCGGGATGCTGCTGCACAGGTCGTGCGCCGCTTCGGTCTGGCCCAGGCCGGAGATGTCGTCCAGTTCGCCCTCGATGGTCAGCAGCGCGCAGTGCCGGATCGCGGCCGGCTCCACGCGTTCGCCGGCCACATCCCACAGCCCGCGCGGCAGCAGGAACTGCTGGAACACCTTCTCGATGGTGTCGAGATAGAACCGCGCCGGCATGTCCAGCACGGCGTTGTACTCGTCGTAGAACTTGCGGTGCGCCTCGGCGTCGTCCTGGTCGCCGCGCAGCAGGTCCTGGTAGAAGTCCCAGTGCGAGCTCATGTGCCGGCCGGGGTTCATCGCGATGAAGCCGGCGTGCTGCAGGAAACCCGGATAGACCTCGCGCCCGTGACCCGGATAGTTCGGCGGCACGGTATGGATCACGTTGCCCTTGAACCACGACAGCGGCTGGCGGGTGGCCAGGTTGTCGACGCTGGTGGGGCTGCGCCGCGAGTCGATCGGGCCGCCCATCATGGTCAGGCTGCGCGGGGTGGCTTCGCCGCGCGCGGCCATCAGCGACACCGCCGCCAGCACCGGCACGGTCGGCTGACACACGGAAATCACGTGCAGCGATGCGGCGCCGATGTGGCGGATGAAATCCTCCACGTAGGCGACGTAGTCGTCCAGGCTGAAGGTACCCTCGGCGGCCGGCACCATGCGCGCATCGACCCAGTCGGTGACGTACACCTTGTGGTCGCGCAGCAGCGTGCGCACGGTGTCGCGCAGCAAGGTGGCGTGATGGCCGGACATCGGCGCCACCACCAGCACCACCGGGTCCTTCTTCATCTTCTCGATGGTGGCCGGGTCGTCGCTGAAGCGCTTGAAGCGCTTGAGCTGGCAGAAAGATTTGGCCAGCGCCACCCGTTCGATCACCGCGATTTCCTGCCCGTGCGCCTCGGCGGCATGGATGCCGAACGCGGGCTTCTCGTAATCCTTGCCCAGCCGGTAGACCAGCTCGTTGGCGGCGGACAGCCGCTGCACGCCGGGCCAGGCGGCGAACGGGTTGCCGCGGGCACTGAGCATGCGGGCGTTGGCCTCGGCGAAGTAGCTCAGCGGACCGAGCAGCGAGCGCTGCCATTCATGGATTTGATAGAGCATCGGATGGGGTGGCCGTTGGTCGTAAACCGTTGCATCTTAGCGGGAATGACCGGCTGGTGTTGCAATGCGGCAGAGAGCTGGGTCTCAACCTGCGCGGCGGCAGCGCAGCAGGATTTCGTCCACGCCGTCGGTATTGCCCAGTCCCTCGCGCCAGCGCAGCGGCTGCTGGAAATGCAGGCCCAGCGGCATGAACACGCGGTTGTACCACCACATCGCGCGTTCGCGCTGGTGCTCGAGGAACCACTCGGCCATGGCCAGCAACCGCGGCGAATTCGGCTGCATGCCGTAAACCGCGCTGTGTTCCAGCACGAAGCCGTGTTCGGCCAGCAGGGCGAGGATCTGCGCCGGCTCGTAGCGGCGACAGTGGCCCACGCAGTCGTCGAACGCGGTCCATGCCTGCGGGTGCAGCGGCACCGACATCAGCACGCGCGCGCCGGGAGCCGCCACGCGGGCCAGTTCCGCCAGCGCGCCGTGGTCGTCGGCGACGTGTTCGAGGATGTCCAGCGCGCAGACCAGGTCGAAACTGGCGTCGCGCCAGGGCAGCGCGCCGATCAGGCCATGCACCGCGGTGGCCCCGCTGGCCTGCAGCCGCCGTACTGCGGCATGGCTCAAGTCGACGAAGCAGGTGCCGCGCAGCGGCAGCCGCGGGCGCAGTCCGGGCGCCACTTCGAGCCGGCGCGGTGCTTCGTCCGCCAACGCCTGCAGCAAGGGCCAGGTATTGAAGCGCGAGGGTTCGACCAGGTTCGCCCGCGTCCACAACGGCTCGTAGAAGCCACGGTTGCGGCGGATCGACTCGTCGTTGCTGCGAAGCTCGGCGGCGGGCGGGGAGGGCATCGGCGGATTGAACCGCGTCGGCGCTGTGCAATACGTGAAGCTCAGCCCGTTTGCCGCAACTCGGTGCCCGCGACGATATCGTGCAGCGCGCGGCGGCGCGGGTCGAACAAGGCCACCGCAAACCACGCACCCCAGGCCGCCAGCAGCAGCCACAAGGTGGCGCGCAGGCCCAGCACGGGCGCCAGCATCAGCAGCAGCATCGGCGCGGCAGCGACCAGCAGACGCAGCACCGCCTGCTGCAAGGTCGGCGCGGCGCCGTCGCGAGCGGTCACGCGGATGTGCCACGGCCGCATGCCCACGGTCTGGCCGCCGCGCAGCCACGAGCCGATGAAGTACGCCGACACCACCAGCCCCTGCAGCGGCCGGTACCACGCCGGCACCTGCGCGTGATCGGCGCCCTGCACCAGTTGCCCGCCGGTGGCCAGCTGGCTGAGCAGGCCCACCACCATCACGATCGCCACCACGATCAGCAGGTCGTAGACCAGTGCGAGCAGGCGCCGCCACAGCGGACAGGGCATGGCGGAGGGCGTGTCGGAACGGGCGGGCATCGGCATCGGATCGCTTGCGTGGAGCGCGCGCGATGGTCAGCATCGTGCGCATGGACAAGGAAGAAAACCCCGCCAGTATCGCCGAAGCCGATCGCCGCGGCATCGCGCTGTTCATCGAGCGGGTGTGGTCAGAGGACGGCCTGGCCGAGCGCACGCTCGAAGCGTACCGGCGCGATCTGGAAGCGCTGGCGCGCTGGCTGGCGTCGCGCGGACGCAGCCTGCGCACGGCCACGCGCGAGGACATCTCCGCCTACCACGGCACCCAGGCGGCGGCCGTCCGCTCGATCGCGCGACGGCAGTCGGCGTTTCGCCGCTACTACGCCTGCGTGGCCCGCGACGAGCCGGATTTCGTCGACCCCACCTTGCTGATCGAGCGGCCAAAAATGCCACGCAGCCTGCCCAAGGCGCTGGCCGAACGCGAGATCGAGGGCCTGCTCGGCGCGCCCGACACCGGCACCATGCTGGGCCTGCGCGACCGCGCCATGCTGGAGCTGATGTACGCCTCCGGCCTGCGCGTGTCCGAGCTGGTGGAACTGCCGCTGGCGGCGCTGAACACCCGCCAAGGCGTGTTGCGGATCACCGGCAAGGGCGGCAAGGACCGGCTGGTGCCGGTGGGCGAGGAAGCGCTGGCGCGCATCGGCGATTACCTCGCCGACGCCCGGCCGGCGCTGGCCCGCGGCCGGCAGCCCGCGGCGCTGTTCCTGAGCAACCGCGGCGAGGGCATGAGCCGGCAGATGTTCTGGACCCTGGTCAAGCGCTACGCGCAGCAGGTCGGCATCCACGCCAAACGCATCTCGCCGCATGTGCTGCGTCATTCCTTTGCCACCCACCTGCTCAACCACGGCGCCGACCTGCGCGCGCTGCAGATGCTGCTCGGCCACAGCTCGCTCAGCACCACCCAGATCTACACGCTGGTGGCGAAGGAGGGGCTGAAACGGCTGCACGCGCAGCATCATCCGCGCGGGTGAGCGGCGCTTGTCGATTCACGGGGATGCCGTTCGTCGTGGCAGGAAGTCCCCACC
The DNA here is from genome assembly GCF_052978405.1 of Rhodanobacter sp. UC4438_H5. Classification (NCBI taxonomy): domain Bacteria; kingdom Pseudomonadati; phylum Pseudomonadota; class Gammaproteobacteria; order Lysobacterales; family Rhodanobacteraceae; genus Rhodanobacter; species Rhodanobacter sp. UC4438_H5. The sequence goes on along the minus strand of NZ_CM129672.1, from coordinate 2,134,368 downwards.
TTCGCGAGGAATCCCCACCATGAAGCTCTACTGGTCCGACGTGTTGAAGCCGCGCTCCGCGTGCGCGGTCGCGAAATACCTGGAATCCCCGGTTGAATACGTCTATCTCGACCTCGGCCGCGGCGAGCACCGCCGCCCCGACTACCTGGCGCTCAATCCCAACGGCAAGGTGCCTACCCTGGTCGACGGCGCGCTGGCGCTGTGGGAGGCGGACGCGATCATGTGCCACCTCGCCGCGCGCTGCGACTCGGAGTTGTGGCCGCAGGACGCACGCCAGATCGAGGTGGTCCGCTGGTTCAGCTGGAACCATCAGCACTTCACCCGGCCCGGCGGCGCGCTTTACTTCGAGCACATCATCAGGCCGCGTTTCAACCTGGGCGAGGCAGACGCCGCCGAAGTGGAGCGGGCTTCTCACGAATGGCGCCGCGCTGCGGCGGTGCTGGACGGCCATCTGCAACATCGCAACTACGTCGTCGGCGACTCGCTCACGCTGGCCGATTTCGCGCTCGCCGTGGCGCTTCCGCACGCGACCCGCGCGCACATCCCGCTGGCCGAGTTCCCTGCCGTCCAGCGCTGGCACGAGCGCATGAACGAGCTCGAAACCTGGCGCGAACCCTTCCCCGAAATCGCCGTGGCCGCCTGATTCGCGCTGACTGTCGATTCGCGCCCGCGCCGTTCGTCATCCCTGCAGAGCACCCCGCCGGAGACCACCGATGCAACTCGTGAGCTACCTGTTTTTCAAGGACAACGCCGCCGAAGCCTTCGACTTCTACGCCCGCTGCCTGGGCGGCCAGATCGCGATGAAGGTGACCATGGGCGACATGTCCGGCGATGCGGCGCCGCCCGCCACCCGCCACCTCATTGCCCACGTGCGCCTGCAGGTGGGCGACGCCGTGCTGATGGGCTCGGACTGGTGCAATCCCGACAGCGGCCCGTATCCGGGCATCCACGGCAACGCCGTGTCGCTCAGCGTCGACCAGCCGCAGGAAGCCGAGCGCCTGTTCGCCGCCCTGTCCGAAGGTGCGCAGGTGACCATGCCGATGGCCGAGACCGACTGGGCGCTGCGCTTCGGCATGCTCACCGATCGCTACGGCGCGATGTGGATGGTCAACTGCAACCGGCCCGGGTAAGCGCGGGGCAGGGTCGGGCGCCCTTCAGGCTTCGCCGTAGCTCGAGACCTCGATGAGGTTGGCATCGGGGTCCCTGAAGTAGACAGAGGTGATGGGCCCGGTGGCCCCCGTGCGCTGCACCGGCCCCTCCAGTACGGCCACGCCGCACGCCTCCAGGTGGGCCAGCACGGCCTGCGGTCGGGCCAGGGTGACCAGGCAAAGGTCGGCCGAGCCGGGCGTCGGCGCGGCGGCCTTGGGCTCGAACTCGCGGCCCTGCTGATGCAGGTTGATCTTGCTTTGCCCGAACGCCAGCGCCTTGCGGCCCGCGCCGAACGTCACGACCTCCATGCCGAGCACGCGCGAGTAGAAATCGCAGGTCGCGGGGATGTCCTTGACGGTGAGGACGAGATGGTCGAGGCGTTCGATGCGGATGGGGTTCATGGGAGAGGCTTCGCGCTCGGGCTGCAGGACCGTGGCAGTCGTGCGGCGAACCGTTCGCGCACTGCTTCGGACTTCACTCCAACCGGAAGGACTCTATCAGTTCGCCATCGGAGCACTACCGGTCAGCGTGCGCGCCGGTAGTGCACGGCGACTGCGCCGTTGCGCAGCGGCGTGGCCGAGACCAGCTCCAGTCGTCGCGTGCCGGGCAGCCCGTCCTGGTACAGGGTCGGCCCATGACCGGCGATGCGGGGATGGACCAGGAACCTGTACTCGTCGATCAGATCCAGCCGGTCCAGCGCGGCCGCGAGTTTGCCGCTGCCGAGGAGCACGCCGGCCGGCGTCGCGTCCTTCAGCTTCTGCACGCCCGCGCGCAGGTCGCCGCCGACATGGTGGCTGTGGCGCCAGGGGAATTCCGTGCGCGTGGAGGACACCACGTACTTCGGCTTGGCCTCCAGCCTGACTGCCCACTCGCGCATCGCCGGCGCTGCTTCCATCTCGCCGCGGGCAACCGCCGGCCAGTAGCTTTCCATCAGCTCGTAGGTGACGCGGCCCCACAGCATCGCCCCGCTCTCGTCCATGAGGCGGGTGAAGAACGCGTGCGTCTCGTCGTCGGCGATGCCTTCGCGGTGGTCGACGCAGCCATCCAGGGTGAGGTTGAGGCTGAAGGTCAAGAGGCCCATGGGGCGTCCGTTTGTGAGACCGGAACAGGGTCGGCTCCGAGGCTTGCCGAACTTAACTGGCAACGTCCTCTTTGTCCGCAGAAGTCACCATCCTCTTAGAAAAAGTACACACTGACCCCTGTTCTGACGCCAAATCCCGAAGCACGCGGCAGCTCTTCATTAGGCGGCAACGCGTCAAATTCGTGGAATCTGGTGAAATGGCAAAGCGATTCCGAGCGCATCTATGAGTGCAGTATTGGTGAGATGAACACATGCGCCCCGAACAAACCCATGCGGAGTTTGTCCCCGGAGGAAATTCAGATCATTATCGGGTCCGACGACTCGATGGAGCAGACACAAACCCATGGGTCCTGCACCGCCAACGGCTGCAACGTCACAGCAACCGTGCCGCCGCCGACCTATGTTTCTGGTCTGCCTATAACGAGTGCGCCGCCCCCTCCCGATATGGGAGGGGGTGGGGGTGGCGGTTATGATTACAATGTCCCCAATACAGTAAGTCAGCAACATTTGGAGCAATGCGCATTGGCCTATGGGGCGCTTAGCCCGTCCTTGCCAACCAAATTCACAGACGTGTATGGATGGACCGCTAAGGACGCTGACGGAGTTTGGGTGAGTCATACGACGACGTCAACCATCGAAGATCCGCCACTTCCTCTCGGAGCTAAATATTGGCAAATGGATGACGCGACCACATTTCTAACTGCGGACCAGAATCAACAGAATCATATTGCGCGAACGGAGATATATAAACATGCATATCAATCTGACGCGCATCTGGTAAAGATTATAGCACACGAATGGTATCATCAAAATCATTACAATCCAAACGCAACTCCGGCGCAACAAAAAGCCGAGGAAGATGCTGCGGACCAAGCTGGCCAAGACGCCGAGAATGGTTATGTCGCAGACGGTGGGGCTAAGTGTAACTAGGCGGGCTGTGGCACTCAGGTAGTTACGTACAACTTTCAAGGTATATTGGAGAGATCATGACAATACTCGCCCCCAAACGCATGACCTTGCTCGCCACCTGCCTCTGTTTCATCACATCGGGGGCAGCCTTGGTGGCCGCGCAAGGCACTCCCCCCGCGAGCGTGGATCCGACGTCCAGTGGCAAGATTGCTAGCGGAAGAATCAGTGTCATCGCAGAAGGGCATCGTCGGGAATTCCTTGACGCGAGGGAATGCTTTACGCATTACCTAGATGCATCGGTCTTGTCCAGTGGGATGAATAGCTGCTCTCGGCATAAAGGTGTTAATTCCGAACAGTGCGCGAGATGGAGCAAGGCTCTGGAAGAATCTTCGAAAGCCAACGCTTCATCGAGGGGGTGCAGCGGGGACCCCAGTGTTCTTGAAAGAGAGTTTCGCAAAGCTGTTATAATTGCTGCAAAGGACGGGGACGAAGATGCGCGCATTTGCTATGTCGATGGCGCTTTTTTTACACCGAAAGATGTTGATATCGACGAGTATAGGGTTAACGCACATAGATATTTAAAGGAAGCTATCGAACGAGGCGATTGGCGGGCCGTCGCCCTTCTGGCCAAGGACAGCCCTGACCACGACGGTATGGGTGTTATGTCCTCTATGGACATCATTGGCAAGCCATTTACCCTTTATCGCGCAAACAGATTGCTTCAACTCGGCGCAGCAGATGGTCTGAAGAAAATTTATGCGGATAATGCTCGCGTTGCAGCACAGCGTCTGACTAACGCCCAGATTGTCAATGCAAACGTTTGGGCGGCCCAGGTTTATTCGAAGTATTTTGACAAGTCGTCGAAGCTTACATCTAATCCGAGCGGCTGCATGAGAAATTGATTAGCTCTATTTTGTTCGATGATCGTTGAGTGATCAGTGGATAAGATATGGAAAAGCAAGGAAGGCATTTGGCACGTAGGTTATATGATGCCGAGTTCGATTTTAACTGCTTCGGCAGAGAGCCGTTGGGTACGTACATGTTAGCGACCCTACCTCGTTCAGGAAGTACCTATTGTGCGATAAAGCTATGGCAGACCGGTCTGCTCGGATCGCCGATGGAATATTTGAACTTTGGAGTGATAGCCGATCTGTACCAGAGGCTGGGTTATCCGATCAGCGGTGATGGAGGAGTTTTGTCCGGGCATGTTCAATCCTACTGGCGGAGTGTGAAGATTATAAGAACTTCTTTGAATGGTGTATTCGGCTGGAAGATGTTTACCTCAAATTTCCTCGAGATATCAAAAAAGTACCCTGAGCTGCTTAAGGAAATTACGCCAAACTATGTTTTATATTTGACGAGAAGGGATGAGTTGGGTCAGGCTTTTTCTTATTCGAGGGCAATGAGGTCAAAAACATGGTTCGGAGGAATAGCAAATGTGTCTGAGGTTGCTTATGATTTTTTTCATATCAAAAAGTGTCTGCGATTGATCAGGGAACAGAAGAGATGTTGGGAAGATATCTTCGATACCGTCGAGATAGAGCCTATTCGTATTTTTTACGAGGATCTCTTGAGTGACGCCGAGTCCTTCACTGGGTGCATTCTTGGGCGTATGGGGATTAAGGTTGACCGTACCTCTCGCATTGATATCCCCGTGACGCTCAGGCAGACGGATGGTATTAGCCGTATCTGGCGAAATCGCTTCGCTGAGGATGAATCTCACGAGGCTATTTCTGCTGAAAAGAAAACGCCTGATTAGCGTCGGACCCCAGTCCCAAATCTCGCTCCCTGCGATAACGTGAGGGGAAGCTGCGCCCCTGACTGAAACCTCGAAGAAGAAGTCCCCGACGTACTCGTGGGCCGTTCGGATGGTGTTCTAGCGCACGGCTTGCCGTCTGGTAGCCGTGCGCTCTCGACCATACGGCAGTACGAGGCGTGGTCACCGACCGAGGCGAAGCGTGCGACATCCCCGCTCTCGAGCAGGATCGCCGTGCCCAGAACCGGGCCAGTGCCTTGCACGGCCAGTGGGGCGTGCGAGGCCAGGTTGAGCGGCGGCACGCCACACTCCTATGGCGCCGGCACCACGTCCACCCGCTCCACATAAATCAACTCGCACGCCCCCGCACCCGTGTCCTCGCGGTTCATGGACGTCTTCCAGTGCCACCCACCAGGTCGGCTGGCGTCGACCAGGAAGCCTTCGAGGTGGACGACCTCGCCGGTGCGCACCTGCTCGAGCTGGTTTTTCACGTCGGCGTCGGTGGGGATCATGTGCATGTTGGCGCTGGAGGTTTCGATCTCGCGCCGGGGGATCGGGAACTCCTGCACGTGCCAGTAGTAGAAGCGGCCGGACTGGCGGATGTCGATGTGCTGCAGCACGTCGCTGTCGGACATGCGGCCCCAGCCCATGGCCAGGTCCAGCGGAACCAGCTCGCCGTCGGCGCCGCCGTAGTCCTTGCGCGAGAGCACGCGGGCGGTGATGTCGAAATGCGCGCGGGTGGTGAGGGTGGTGTCGCCCTTCTGCAGTTGCGCGCCGTGGTCGAGGTCGACCTGTTCCGGCGCGGCGGGGGCCAGCACGCCGGGGCCGGGGTGCACGGGCGCGCGCCCGTGGTGCTTGAGCACGCCCAGCAGCACCAGCGACGCGACGGCGGCGATCAATATTTTGCGCATGGAGGCCCCGACCCTCGATCTGGGCGGAGTTTACGCGAAGGGGATTTCGAATAACTCCATTGTTCCGTCATTCCTGCGAAGGCAGGATCCAGCGCCTCTGCTTTTTTCCCGATGAGTCGAAGGCGCTGGGCCCCAGCGTTCGCTGGGGCGACGGGTTTTGGGAAGTTCCCGAGGCGGGGCGAGTTCAGCCGGGATCGGCGGCGGGCGCGGGCGCGGCGGTCGCCGTGCGGCGGCTTCGGCGGGTGGCGGGTGCCGGTTCCGTCGCCGCCACCGGCGAGGCGGCCGAATGTGCATCCAGCAGTTCGGCGGGCAGTTGCCGGAACACCTCGGCCAGGCGCTGCAGGAAGGCGTGCATCGCCGAACTCTTGCGCCACACCATCGCGATGCGGCGGCTGGGTGCGTGGCCCTTGAACTCGATCAGGTGCAGGCCGTCGACCGGCGCCACCGGCGGCTTTACCGCCGTCACCGGCAGCAGGGTGATGCCGACGTTGGCCGCCACCATCTGGCGCAGGGTCTCCAGGCTGGTGGCGCGAAAGCCCGAGTGCTCGCCGGCGCCGGCCATGTGGCAAACCTCCAGCGCCTGGTCACGCAGGCAGTGGCCGTCTTCCAGCAGCAGCAGGTTCTGGTGGGACAGGTCGCGCAGCTTGAGCAGCCCCGGCTGGTGCGCCAGCGGGTGTTCGTCGGATACGGCGAGCAGGAACGGCTCCTCGAACAGGAACTCGCTGTGCAGGCTGTCCTCGTGCAGCGGCAGGGCAAGGATGCCGGCGTCGAGCCGGCCCTCGCGCAGCAGGCGCAGGATCGCCTCGGTCTTTTCCTCGACCAGCAGCAGCTCCAGCTTGGGAAAGGCCGCGCGCACCAGCGGCAGCGCATGCGGCAGCAGGTACGGCCCCAGCGTGGGGAAGATGCCCAGCCGCACCGTGCCGGACTCCGGGTCCAGCGTGCGCCGCGCCACCGCGCGGATCTGTTCCACGCCGCCCAGCACGTCGCGCGCGCGGATCGCGATGTCGCGGCCGACCTCGGTCAGCAGCACCTTGCGCGGCGCGCGCTCGACCAGCGACACGCCCAGTTCTTCTTCCAGTTTCTTGATCTGGGTGGAGAGGGTGGGCTGGCTGACGAAACACGCGGCCGCCGCGCGACCGAAATGGCGGTGCTCCGCCAGAGCCACGAGGTATTGCAGGTCGCGCAGGTTCATCGCCGCTCCCGGTCCGTCGAAACATAGATCATACCTATGATGCGCCACGCAAATAATCAGCGTTGACGATGCCGCAGGCCGCCAGCCATGCCTTCTGGCACTGGGTCGAAAGTCATGCCGCCCCCTAGCGTGGGGCTTTGTCCGTCCCGGAGTGAAGCCATGCGCCGCCTTGTCCAGACCGCCTTGTTCACCGCGCTCGCTGCCTGTGGCGCCTCGACCCTGGCCGCTTCCGCCGAGCAGGCGCCCAGCGGCCGGTTGCCCGGCTGGGCCATGCCGCAGTCGTACCAGTTGGCGTTCAAGGTGGACCCTGCGCAGGCAGATTTCTCCGGCACCACGACGATCGAGGTGAAGCTCGAAAAGGCCTCCGACCACCTGTGGCTGGACGGCGCCGACCTGAAGGTGTCGAGGGTGGAGATCACCGATGCTGCCGGCGCGGTGCACGTGGGCAAGTACGTGGCGGCGGATGCGAAGGCCGGTGTGGCGCGGGTGGATTTCGGCAGCGTGTTGCAGCCGCAGCAGCTCAGCGTGAAGTTCGAGTACACCGCGCCGCTCAATGCGCAGCTGCAGGGGTTGTACAAGGTCAGCGCCAAGGGCAAGCCGTATGCGATGACCCAGATGGAACCGATCAGCGCGCGCTTCGCCTTTCCCGGCTTCGACGAGCCCGGCTTCAAGACTCCGTTCGACATCTCCATCACCGCGCCCGCCGACGAGACCGTGGTGGCCAACACCAAGCCGGTGAGCGAGCAGAGCGCCGGCAAGGGCTGGAAGACCGTCACCTTCACCCGCACCGTGCCGCTGCCGACCTACCTGGTGGCCTTCGCGGTCGGCCCGTGGGACGTCGTCGCCGGCCCGGACATTTCGCCGACCGCTTACCGCGCCAAGCCGCTGCAGCTGCGTGGCGTCGCCGCCGAAGGCGAGGGCCATCGCATGCAGCATGTCCTCTCCGAATCGCCCAGCATCATCCACGCGCTGGAGAACTACTACGGCTTCGGCTATCCGTTCGACAAGCTCGACCTGCTGGCCGCGCCGGATTTCTCCGCCGGCGCGATGGAGAACCCCGGCCTGGTCACCTTCCGCGACTGGCTGCTGCTGCTCGACAACGATTCCCCCGCGCGCAACGTGCGCGGCTCGTTCAACGTCACCGCGCACGAGCTGGCGCACATGTGGACCGGAGACACGGTCACCACCGAGTGGTGGAACGACATCTGGCTCAACGAGGCGTTCGCCACCTGGATGCAGCAGAAGGTGACGATGCAGGTGCATCCGGAATACCGCGCCGATCTCGACCGCGTGCGCGGCGGCCAGCGCGCGATGGGCAGCGACAGCATGGTCAGCGCGCGCAGCGTGCGCCAGCCGATCACCGGCAACGGCGACATCACTACCGCGTTCGACGGCATTACCTACCAGAAGGGTGCCAGCGTGCTGGGCATGTTCGAGAACTACGTGGGCGAGGAGATCTTTCGCAAGGGGATGCGCGCGTACATCCAGGATCACAAGTTCGGCAACGCCACCGCCGATGATCTGGTCGACGCCATCGCCGACGCGGCGGGCAAGGGCGCGCCGTTCAAGCACGCATTCGAGAGCTTCCTCAACCAGTCCGGCGTGCCCTACGTGCGCACCAAGCTGGAATACAAGGGCGGCCAGACCGTGCTGCGGCTGAGCCAGGATCGCTACCTGCCGCTGGGCAGCAAGGGCGACCCACAGCGCCTGTGGGGCGTGCCGGTGTGCGTGCGTTACGGCACCCGCGCCAACGGCAAGGATGAAGCGCAGTCCAGCAAGGTGGAGTGCAAGATGCTCGACCAGGCCAGCGGCTCGATGGCGCTGCCCGGTGCCGGCAAGCCGACCTGGGTCATGCCCAACGCGAACGCCAACGGCTATTACCGTTTCAGCCTCGACAAGCCGCAACTGGCCCGGCTGACCGCCGTGGTCGGCCAGCTCAGCGACGCCGAGCAGCTCGCGTATGCCGATGCGGTCAGCGCCAGTTTCCGTCGCGGCGATCTCGATGCCGGCGACGTGCTGGCCGCGTTCAAGCCGCTGACCGCCTCGCCGATCTCCGACGTCGCCACCGCCCCGCTGGGCCAGCTGGCGTGGATCGCGCACCACGCGGCGCGCACCGACGCGCAGCGTGCACGCGTGGACGGCTGGGTTCGCGCGGCATACCTGCCGCGGCTGCAGAAGCTCGGCTACCAGCGCGTGGCCGGCGAGATGGATACAGCGGCCTTGCTGCGCAGCACGCTCGCCGACGCGCTGGCGTTCGACTTCCGCGTGCCGGAAGTGCGCGCGGCCTTGCTCAAGCAGGGCGAGGCGGCGCTCAAGCCCGGCGCCAACGGTCGCCTGGACCTGGCCGCCGCCAACCCCGACCTGCTCGGTGATGCGCTGGGCATGGCAGTGCAGACGCACGGAAAATCCGCGGTGGACACGCTGATCGCCGAACTGCCCCACACCAGCGACCCGGCGCTGCGCAACGGCATCCTCGACGGGCTGTCGCGCGCCGACGATCCGGCGCTGGCCGAACAGGTGCGCAACTTCGCCCTGACCGACACGGTGAAGGTAGGCGAGATGGGCATGCTGCTGATGGGCGAGCGCGACACCATCGCCCAGCGCGATGCGATGTGGCAGTGGTTCACCGCGCATTACCCGCGGATCCTCGAGCGCACCGGCAGCTTCGCCGGCGGCCGCCTGCCGTCGCTGGCCGCAGCCGGTGGCTGCAGCACCGCCGAGTCCGCGCGCCTGCACGCCTTCTTCGATTCGCGCGTGGACGACGCGGCCGGCATCGCCCGCGGCCTGGCGCAGACCGGCGAGTCGATCGAACTGTGCGCGGCGCTGAAGCAGGCGCAGGACCCTGCAGCGATCCTGCAGTAACCGCGCTGACGCTCGCTCAGCATGTGTCATGTGGCGCGCCGGTTGTCTGGCCGGCGCGCCATTCTTTTGATTGAGAGATATGACGTGGCTGCCGGGCTTTCGACAGGCCTCCCACCTCGTCCCCACACTCCGTCATGCCTGCGAAGACAGGCATCGCCCGTCTCACAAGAACGGTCGATCCCTCGCACTTGCAGGAGCGCGCTTGCGCGCGATGCCTTTGGCCGAATTCAAAGCGAAGAGCGGTCGATCGCCTTCGGCGACCGAGTTACTTTCTCTTTGCGTGCTCAAAGAGAAAGTAACCAAAGAGAAAGAGCACCCCGCTTGGCGCTTGCCGGGCTCCTGCCCGGCAAGTCCGTGAGCCGGGCCGGGCTTTTCGACAGCACATCCATGTGCTGGCGAAAAGGCATCGGCCTCCTTGCCGATGCCCGCTGCGCGGCCTGTCGACCCCGACTCACCGCCGCACAGGGGCCCTGGGTAAAGCAGCGGGCCATCGTGGCCCGCACTCTTCAGAGAAGCAGCGCAAACGCCGAAGCAGCGTGCTGGCCATTTCCTTCTTTGTTTAACTTCCTCCATCCCGGCTTCAGTGCAAGGGGGGCGCCGAGGTCGTGCTGCACGACGGGGCGCGGCTGGATCTCAGTCGGCGGTTTCGGGCGGGGGTGCGGGCGGTGTTGGGGTTGCGCTGAGCCGCGTGCGGATTTTCGGAGGCACGCGCATCACTCGATGCGGCCTCGCCAGACGGCAGGAGCGCGTGAGTTGCCTGGGTCGCACCAGTTCCTGCGCACGCGGGATAGCTCGGCGCGTAGGACGGGCAATGCTCGCCGCGGTTGCGTGAAGGGTCGGCGGACAGTGTCCGCCCTACGAACCTCAGGCGTCGCGCTGCAAGGGATAGACTACAAGGCGCACCATCACCGGCGAAGTAGCGATAGATGGCGGAGCGACAGGGAGAGGTTCATGCTGTTTTCGTCTTTGCACGACCTTCGCGGCGGCTTGCCGAAACGTCTGACGTTGCCAGCGATCGCGTTTGGCCTGGTGCTTCTCTATTTTGTTTCGCTACATCCCGCCACTGGCTTCCTGGGAGGCGCCTTCTTCCTTCTCCTAGGCTGGTGGTTCATCCCGTCCGCCATTAACCTTCTGTTGGCGGCTTGGCTCGCGTCGCTCTTCAAAGTTCACAAGACATTGCGTGCCGCCATTTTTGTTGCGGCATCGTTTTTTTTGGGAATGAATACGCTGCTGCCTACTTTGCTCAGATCGCGCTCAGAGGCAAGCAGTTCCGCCAACATACTTCGCGTCATCCGAATAAAGTCCGGTGAGACAGTCGATGCTGGCTTGATGACTGCCAGACTGGCCGATGAGGCTTCCTACCCCTCAGCGCCAAGTGCGTTGGGCGTGAGGGTAGGCGAGAACGAAGGATGCATGTGCATGTGGTGGGCACCCTCGCGGGGGCCGTCCTCCGAGTGGCAGGTCTGGGGTGTCATCAACGCATATCTCCATCGACCCAACGGCATAGAAGGCCCGCTCTACATCGGAATGGGAAACATGGCCTTGGGAAAGGCACACTTCGACGTCAGATTCATGCGCGGCGCAACTCCAAAAACCGTCAACCTCTTGCTTACGATCTACGACGGATGGGATGTGACTGCCGTTTACAGGCAATCGGCGATTCCCGTAGAAAGCACCTCGCCACCGAAAGCACACGGAGCCGGACTGGGCGATCACTTCTATCGGAATACCTTGAGCATGTTGGTGCGGCAAAATTTTTGGGTATTTCTCCTCGATAATCAGATGTCCGGGTTTTCGGCTGAACCGTTGAAGTCGTTCCTCCGTCGCGCAGTGATTGTGGAGTAACGGTGTTGCCCCTAACTGTAATGACCCAGCTGAAATGTCCATTCACCGCCGAGATCCCTTAGCTCTCGCAACCACGCAGCGGTTGCGCACCGAGTGCGGGCCAGGATGGCCCGCTGCTCTACCCGGGGCCCCTGTGCGGCGGTGAGGCGGGGTCGACAGGCCGCGTAGCGGGAGCCGACAGGGATGTCGGCTCCTTTTCGCACGGGCAGGATGCCCGTTCGAAAAGCCCGGCCCCGGCTCACGGACTTGTTGGGCAGGATGCCCAACAAGCGCCAAGCGGGGTGGCCTTTCTCTTTGGTTACTTTCTCTTTGGCCACGCAAAGAGAAAGTGACTCGGTCGCCGCAGGCGATCGACCGCTCTTGGCTTTGAATGCGGCAAGAGCATCGCGCACAGGGTGCGCTCCTGCAATCGCGCACGAAAGTAATTCGGCTGCCGCAGGCAGACGAAAGCTCTTGCTCCGCTTGCAAGCTACGTTGCAAATATGACGGCCGAAGTGCGATGCCTGCCTTCGCAGGCATGACGACGTGTGAGGGGGACGAGCCTCAACCCCATTCCGCCGCGTGCTGCGTTCAATCCAGAGTGCGATTGGCACACGCCCGCGCGTCATCACCACCAATGGCGCGGGCCGCTTCGTGCGCCCGACGCATTCCACTTACACTGTGCCCGCCGACCGGCCTAAAGGGGTAAAGCAGCATGCTTCGTCGATTGTGCATTTTGCTGGGTCTGGGTCTGCTGCTGACCGCGCCGCTGGCGGCGCAGGACATTCCGCCGCCGTTGCGTGACTGGCAGGGTTGGGTGCTGCACGACGTGCCCGGGCACGCTTGCCCGTTCCTGGCCGACCAGGCACCGGGTGAGGACAGTTACCGCTGCGCCTGGCCGGGGCGGCTGGCGCTCGATGCCGGCGAGGATGGCGGGCACTTCAGCCTGGAGGTGCATGTGGATGCGCCGAGCTGGGTGGCCCTGCCGGGGGACAGTCGCCACTGGCCGCAGCAGGTGAACCTGGGCAACCGGCCGGCGACGGTGCTGGAGCATCAGGGCCAACCGATGTTGTGGCTGGAGTCGGGCGATTATCACATCCAGGGCGAGCTGCCATGGACGTCGCGACCCGCCAACCTGGGCGTGCCGGAGTCGATCGGGCTGGTGACGCTTCGCGTCGACGGCGCCACGGTGACGCGAATCGAACGCGATGGCCGGCAGCTCACGCTGGGCGAAGCGGCCAGCGCGCAACGCGCGGCCGATGCGCTTTCGCTGCGCGTGTATCGCCGCCTGGCCGATGGCCTCCCGGCTACGCTGGAGACGCAGCTGCAATTCAACGTCAGCGGCAGCGCGCGCGAGCAGGTGCTGGGACCGGTGCTGCCCGCGGGTTTCGTCGCCACTGCGCTCAGCGGCGAGCTGCCCGCGCGACTGGAGAACGATGGCCATCTGCGCGTGCAATTGCGGCCGGGCCAGTGGACGCTGACCCTGCTGGCGCGCAGCGTCGCGCCACTGGCGAAGGTCGGCGTGACCCTGCCGCCCGCGCCGTGGCCGAAGCAGGAGGTCTGGAGTTACGCCGATGACAACGCGCTGCGCGGCACGCGCGTGGAAGGCAATGCGGTCGACGCGGCGCAGGCCGGGGTGCCGGGCGACTGGGCCAACCTGCCGGCCTACGCGCTGGATGACCGCAGCGGGCTGAGCGTGGAGCAGGGCAACCGCGGCAATGAAGGCAGCCGCAGCGACGCGCTGCACCTGCAACGCGAGATGTGGCTGGATTTCGACGGTGGGCATTTCAGCGTCGCCGATCGTCTCAGTGGCGAACTTCGCCATCACCAGCGGCTCGACGTCACCGCGCCGTGGCAGTTGCAGCGTGCCTCGGAAGACGGCGAACCGCTGCTGGTCACCAGGGATGCGAAAGGCCATGCGGGTGTCGAGCTGCGCGATCGCCGCATCGACGTGGCAGCCGGCCTGCGCGTGCCGGCCGGAGTCGGCGCGATGCCGGGTTCCGGTTGGCAGCTGCCGCTGGACGGCATCGAGGCTACCGTGCACCTGCCGCACGGCTATCGCCTGCTCGGTGTGATCGGTGCGGATCGCTCGAACGATTCCTGGGCCGCGCAATGGAGCCTGCTCGACCTGTTCGTGGTGGCATTGGTTGCGTTGCTGGCCGGGCGCTTGCTCGGTTGGCCGTGGGCCCTGCTGGCGGCGGGCTATCTGGCGCTGGCGCAGCACGAGGCGCTGGCACCGCTGTGGACGCTGGCGCTGGCATTGGCGCTCGCCTTGTTGCTGCGCGCGCTGCCGGAAGGTCGCTTGCGCGGGTTTGCGCGCGGCGGCGCGCTGGCCGTGTTTGCGCTGGCGGTGCTGTGGGCGCTGCCGTTCGCGGCCGCGCAATTGCAGTACGCGCTGCATCCGCAACTGGAGCACGGCAGCGCGCCGCGGATGGTGTCGGCGGCGTATGCACCGCAGGCCGTCGTCGCCGACAAGATGGCGGCCGGCGTGCCGGCACCGCCTCCGCCACCGCCACCGGGCGCGCGGGCCGTGAGCGAGATGAGCGCGAATGTCGTGCAGGCGGCCCCCGGCACCCTGGCCAGCGTGGTTGTCACCGGTTCGCGGATGACGGCCAGCCAACTGGTGGCCAGCGAGCAGGACAACCGCACCGTGATCCAGGCCGGCGTCGGCACGCCGCATTGGGACGAGGGCAACAACTACCGGCTCGGCTGGTCGGGGCCGGTGACGCCGCAGCAAACCACCCGGCTGGTGATCGCACCGGCATGGCTGGTGCGCCTGTTGCGCGTAGTGATGGTCGGCTTGCTGGCGGTGGTGCTGGGTCGATTGGCCATGAAGCTGTGGCGACCGCTGCGTAACCACTGGCTGCCTTCGCGTGCTGCAGGCATCGCCGGTGCCGCCTTGCTGGCGATCGCCTTCTTGCCCACCGGCGCACGCGCGCAGGCGCTGCCGGATGCGCAGTTGCTCGAGCAGTTGCGCAGCCGGCTCACCGAGGCGCCGAAGTGCGCGCCGCAGTGTGCCGAGGTGGCGCAGGCGCAACTTCAGGTCAACGGCGCGATGCTGGAGGTCGTGCTGGAAACCCACGCCGGAGCCAGCGTGGCGCTGCCGTTGCCGACATCCGACCAGGCAATGCCGCTGGTCGATGTCCGCCTCGACGGCCAGGCCGATCCGGCGCTGTTGCGCGACGATGATCAGCTGCTGCTGCGGCTGGATCGCGGCGTGCACCGCGTCAGCCTGCGCTACCGGCTGGACGCGGTGGACAGCGCCGCGCTGCACTTCGCGCTGGCGCCGCAACGCATCGCCTTCAGCGACCCGGGCTGGTCGCTCGATGGCGTCGATGGCGGCCGGGTGCTGGGCGACAGCGTCACCCTGCGCCGTGTGCAGACGGCGGCCGACGGCAAGCAACTGCCGACCGCGCAGAGCTTTCCGCCGTATGTGCGGTTGACCCGCAGCATCGGCCTGGGGCTGGACTGGATCGTGCTGAACCGGGTCGAGCGCATCGCGCCGCAGGAGGGTGGATTCAGCATCAGCCTGCCGCTGCTGCCGGGCGAGCATCCGCGCGGCGAGGGCGTGCTGGTCAAGGACGGCAGGATCAACGTCACCTTCAAGGCCGGCGAATCGATGGTGAGCTGGAGCAGCCAGCTCGATCGCTCCGCGAAGATCACCCTGGAAGCACCGCCGCTGGGCGAGCGCTCCGAGGTGTGGGAAGTGGGCGCGGCGCCGATGTGGCATGTGGATGCCGAAGGCGTGCCGACCAGCGCCAGCGATGACGGCCTGCGGTTCGATCCGCTGCCGGGCGAGAAGCTGCAACTGGCGATCACGCGGCCGGTGGCCATGGCCGGCGACAGCCTCGCCATCGACGGCGCGCAGCTGACCATCCGCACCGGCGAGCGCGCCAGCGAGTTGCAGCTGGACCTGCGCGTGCGCAGCACCCGTGGCGGCGAGCATGCCATCGACTTGCCGCCCGGCAGCGAGTTGATCGATGCCCGGCGCGACAACCAGCCGATCAACCTGGCGATACGCGATGGCAAGCTGAGCCTGCCGCTGCTGCCCGGCGCGCATGACTACGCCGTGCACCTGCGTGAGCCGCTGGGCGTGGCGATGCGCGTGCGCACGCCTGCGCTGGATCTGCATGCGCCGGCGGCCAACATCGGCCTGAACCTGCAACTGCCGCAGGATCGCTGGGTGTTGTGGGCCTGGGGGCCCACCGACGGCCCGGCGGTGCTGTACTGGTCACAGGTGCTGGTGCTGTTGATCGCCGCCTGGCTGCTGGCGCGCTACGCCCCGACGCCGTTGCGCCTGCGCCACTGGGTGCTGCTGGGGCTGGGCTTCTCGGCCTTCGCCTGGAGTGCGTTCGCGCTGGTGGTGGTGTGGCTGATCGCCCTGGGCCTGCGTGCGCGGCTGCGGGCGCCGGAGCAGCTCGAACGCCTGCGTTTCAACCTGCTGCAGCTGGGCCTGGCGACCTTGACCGTGCTGGCACTGTGCGTGCTGGTCGGCGCCGTGCCGCAGGGTCTGCTGGGCTTGCCGGACATGCATGTGGCCGGCAACCACTCGTCGGGGTCGAACCTGCACTGGTTTGCCGATCGCAGCGACGGAGCGTTGCCGCTGGCCGGCGTGTTCAGCCTGCCGTTGTGGATCTACAAGCTCGCCATGCTGGTCTGGGCGCTGTGGCTCGCCAATGCGCTGATCGGCTGGCTGCGCTGGGCCTTCGACGCGTGGACGCATGGCGGCTACTGGCGCAAGCGCGAGCCGAAGCCTGGCGTGGTGCCGCCGCAACTGCCGCCTTCGGCGGCGGGGCCGGGGCGCGATGCCTGACGTGCGCGAGGCGCTGGCCGCAGCGACGCAACGGCTGGGCGACCGCACCGAGGCCGAACTCCTGCTGCTGCACGTCCTGCAGCGGCCGCGAAGCTGGCTGTTCGCGCATGCCGGCGATCCGCTTGAAATGGACGTCCAGACGTCTTACCAGAAGTTGCTGTCCCGTCGCGAGGCCGGCGAGCCGGTGGCCTACCTCGTCGGCCATCGCGGCTTCTGGACGCTGGATCTGGAAGTTACGCCGGCGACGCTGATCCCGCGCCCGGAAACCGAGCTGCTGGTGGAACTGGCGCTGCAGCGCCTGCCACCCGGTTTCAGCGGCCGCGTCGCCGACCTCGGCACCGGCAGCGGCGCGATTGCGCTGGCGATCGCGCGCGAGCATCCCCGCGCGCAGGTGATCGCCACCGATGCCAGCGCGACGGCGCTGGCCGTTGCCCGACGCAATGCGCAGCGCCACGGCATCGACAACGTCAGCTTTGTGCAAGGCGACTGGCTGGCGCCGCTGGCGGGCCAGCGCTTCGAGCTGATCGTCTCGAACCCGCCCTACATCGAGGCCGGCGATCCACACCTGGCCCGCGGCGACCTGCGCTTCGAGCCGGCCAGCGCGCTGGCCTCGGGCCGCGACGGCCTGGACGACATCCGCCGCATCGTCGATGGCGCCCTCGGCCATCTCGCCCCGGGCGGCTGGCTGCTGTTCGAGCACGGCTGGAACCAGGGCGAGGCCGCGCGCGTGTTGGTGCGCGATGCCGGCTATGTCGAAGTATTCACGGCGCAGGATCTGGAGCAGCGCGATCGGGTGAGCGGCGGGCGTTGTGCTCGGCGATGACGGCCGGCGTGCATCCCCCGTCCACGATGCTCCGGTTCAACGCACAACCTGCTGCTGGCGGTGGCGATTGTTGCTGCGCCCCGCGAAGCAGAGATTTTACGTCGCAGGTTTCCATTCGATCTTTTTCAAATCCCATGTCATGGGGTCGTAACTTGCCTCGTAGATCGGCACGGCATCGTGTGACCTCCCTGCAAGTTTGCGTTGCACCTGAATGTTCAAGATGACGTCGTCACCGCGCACGGTGATGCCATAGAACCAGAATTCGTCGCCAGCCATGAAAAATTTCGAATCCCGGTAAGGATTGACGATGCGTCGGCGCAGTTCGTTCGCAGCATCCAGAACGATGACGTTGTCGGCACCGCAATGAGCTTGTGCCTGAAGGACGATGATGCCGTCTCCGTCGGGCAGGAGTTGCGCAGTCCGCGTGTCATGACCATCAATCTGCCGTGTAAACGTTCGACCATCGTTCTCCCATTGGTACGCCTTTGGTCGGTACTCCGGGTCATTGATTTGCTGAAGCAGCGGCACTGAAGGCAGGTACTCACCAACTTTGGTCCTGAGGCCGTTGTTCAGAACGTAAACAAAATTCTGGATCATGAGCCTGGGTCCTCAGTTCGCGGAGGTCATGCAGAACCTGCCCGGCGGCGATGCCCTCGGAACGTTCAATGGCGATGCGCAGGCACTCGGCACGGGTCGCGATCAGGCGCGCTTCATCGCGCAGCGTGGCCGCTTGCCGGCTGGCCCAGTCTTTCAGCTGGCGCCATGATCCGTCGATCCATCCCGTCAAGATGTTCCCTTCCGTGGTGTCGCTGCGCTGCTCCGAGCGTAACTGAAGCACGAAGCGGCCGAGCGTGATCCGGGTCCTGGAGCGCTGGCGAACCCGGATGGATGGCCGGAATCAGGCGCTGTTCTGGCTGAGCCGCTCGATCAACGGAAATCGTGCGTGGATGGCATGGCGGATGCCCGGCAGGTCGAGGCCGGCCATGCTCAGCACCTCCTCGCGGCTGCCGTGTTCCAGATAGACGTCTGGAAGGCCGAGATGAAGGATCGGCAGGGTGATGCCGTGCGCGGCCAGGCACTCGGCCACGGCGGAGCCGGCGCCGCCGGCGACGGCGTTGTCCTCGAGGGTGACGAAGCCGTCGTGGGTCCTGGCCAGTTCCAGGATCAGGGTGTCGTCAAGGGGCTTGATGAAGCGCATGTTGACCAGGGTGGCGTCGAGTTCGGCGGCGATGGTGGCGGCCGGTGCCAGCATCGCGCCGAAGCTGAGCAGGGCGAGGCCGTGGCCGCGCCGGCGCAGCTCGGCCTTGCCGATCGGCAGCGTTTCCAGCTCGTGGTGGGTCGCCACGCCGGGGCCGGTGCCGCGCGGGTAGCGGATGGCCGCCGGGCCGGGGTGGCTGAAGCCGGTGCTGAGCATCATGCGGCACTCGTTCTCGTCGGCCGGCGCCATGATCACGAAATTCGGCAGGCAGCGCAGGTAGGTGAGGTCGAAGCTGCCCGAATGGGTGGCGCCGTCCGGGCCGACCACGCCGGCGCGGTCGATGGCGAAGGTGACGTCGAGGTTCTGCAGCGCCACGTCGTGGATCGCCTGGTCGTAGGCACGCTGCAGGAAGGTGGAGTAGATCGCCACCACGGGTTTGGCGCCCTCGCACGCCATGCCCGCGGCCAGTGTCACCGCGTGCTGCTCGGCGATCGCCACGTCGAAATAGCGCGCGGGGTATTCCCTGGAGAAACGCACCAGGCCCGAACCCTCGCGCATCGCCGGGGTGATGCCGAGCAGGCGCGGGTCGGCGGCGGCCTGGTCGCACAACCAGTCGCCGAACACGTCGGTGTAGGTCGGCTTGGCCTTGCCGGTTTTCTTCTTGACGCCGGCCAGCGGGTCGAACGGGCCGACCGCGTGGTATTCGATCTGCGCCTGTTCGGCCGGGGCGTAGCCCTTGCCCTTGGTGGTGATCACGTGCAGCAGCTGCGGGCCGGGCAGGTTCTTCACCGTGCGCAACGCCTGCAGCAGTTGCGGGATGTTGTGGCCGTCGATCGGGCCGGTGTAGTGGAAGCCGAGTTCCTCGAACAGCGTCGAGGGCACGAACATGCCCTTGGCGTGCTCCTCCCAGCGCTTGAACCAGCGGCCCATGAACGACTGCTTGGGAATGGCCCGCTTGGCCCGCTCGCGCAAGTCGTTGAGGCGGCGGCTGGCCATCGCGCGCGCCATCATCTTGGTCAGCGCGCCCACGTTCTCGCTGATCGACATGCCGTTGTCGTTGAACACCACCAGCAGGTCGGGCTCGACGTCGCCGGCGTGGTTGAGCGCCTCGAACGCCAGCCCGGCGGTCATCGCGCCGTCGCCGATCACCGCCACCACCTTGCGCTGCTCGCCGCTGGCCTGCGCGGCGATCGCCATGCCCAGCGCGGCCGAGATCGAGGTGGACGAGTGGCCGACGCCGAAGGTGTCGTACTCGCTTTCCTCACGGCGCGGAAACGGCGCCAGGCCATCCTTCTTCTTGATCGTGGTGATGCGGTCACGGCGGCCGGTGAGAATCTTGTGCGGATAGCACTGGTGGCCGACGTCCCAGACCAGGCGGTCGTGCGGCGTGTCGAACTCGTGGTGCAGGGCCACGGTCAGCTCGACCACGCCCAGGCCCGCGCCGAAGTGGCCGCCGGAGCTGGCGACGGCCTCGATCAGATACTGGCGCAGTTCGTCGGCGACTTGCGGCAGTTCGCTGTCGGGCAGCCGGCGCAGGTCGGCGGGCGCGTCGATCGAAGCCAGGCGGGGATAATGGCTGAGGTCATTCATCCTCGTATTGTTGGCCCAGCGGCGGGGCGGAGCAAGGGCGAAACAGTGAACAAGGCCTGATTGCGACCGGTGCAGCCTGCAAGTGCGGCACACAATCGGCATCGCATGCTGCGCGCAGATTCCCTTGCGGAGATCCGTCCATGGCCAGTGTCTCGCAGGCTTTTCGCCGCTTTGCGGAAGCCACCGCGCGCCAGTCCGGTCGACCGGCGACCTTCCTGGCGGCCGTATTGATCGTGGCGGTTTGGGCAGCCAGCGGGCCGTTCTTCCACTTCGGCGACACCTGGCAGTTGGTGATCAACACCGGCACCACGATCATCACCTTCCTGATGGTGTTCCTGATCCAGAACAGCCAGAACCGCGACAGCGCGGCGCTGCAGATCAAGCTGGACGAGCTGATCCGCACTACCGCGGCCCACAACGGCCTGCTCGACCTGGAAGACCTCGACGAGGAGACCCTGGAGCGTATCCGCGAGAACTACCGCAAGCTGGCGGCACGGCGCGAGCGTGCCAGCGGCGGCCGCAAGCGCAGGCACGGCGGCCCGGCCCGGGGCGAAGCCGAGGAAGCGGGCGAGGCGGACGAAGCCTGCGAGGAGGTCGACGAGATCGACCGCGAACTGGAGAAGAACCGCGAGACGCGCGCGGAAGAGGGCCATGCCGACACCGCGGCGGAACGGCGGAAGTGAGGCTTGGCGTCTCCTAGAGCGTGGGCGGTAGAAATCTTCCGGGCTGCAAAGGCGTCTGCGCGGTTTATGTTTCCGCCGCTTCCCGGCCTACAGAACCATCATGGGCCGGCGAAGCGTGGAAAATCTGCACTCACGCAGCCACTTTTGCCTCGAAAGTTTCTACCGCCCACGCTCCTAGGCGTATTCCGCCATCGGGCGCCGGTCGCGCGGCAGCCGGCTGACCAGGAACTCCATCTGGTCGGCGAGGATGTTGCGGTTGGACAGGATCAGGTGCTCCACCCAGCTTGGCCGGTACGGTACCGCCAGCAGCGGCATGTTGGCCTGCTGCGGCGTGCGGTTGCTCTTTTTCAGGTTGCACGACAGGCAGGCGCTGACCACGTTCTCCCACTCGTCCTTGCCTTGCCGGGAAATCGGCAGCACGTGGTCGCGGGTCAGTTCCATGCGCGTGAAGTGCTCGCCGCAGTACATGCAGATGTGCCGGTCGCGCGCGAACAGCGCGGTGTTGGTCAGCGCCGGCGACGGGTCGACCGCATGCTCGCGGCAGTGGCCGGTGCTGGCGATGATCGGGTGCAACTGCAGCAGGCTCTGCGTGCCCAGCGCACGGTTGTGGCCGCCGTGCACGGTGAGGCAGGGATCGCCCAGGGTCCAGGCGACGACGTCGCGCACGTACAGGCACACCGCGTCCTGCCAGCTGATCCAGTCCAGGATGCGGCCAGCGGCGTCCAGCGACAACACGCGCGTCGCCTGCAGGTCAGCCGGTTTGACAGCGTCCATCAGCATGCAGTTCGTCCTTCCGCCGGGGCATCGAGGGAACCAGCGGGCATGGCGCAAGGCCAGCCCGATCGCAGCATAGAACACTTTTCCGCCGTTCCGAAGGCGCCGGCGCGGCGGGATTCGCAGGCACCGGTGCCCGCTGATATGATCCCTGGCTCGACATGAAACCCACGCCGGGTTCGACAGGGCCGCCGCCGTGGCGGCCCGGCGCGACGGGGGACCAAAGGTGGATCAACGTGGCTGAAGTCATTTTCTACGAGCACCCGGTGGCGCTGAACCGGGCCGAACACAAGAATCTTCGGCTCAAGGGCGTGCCCAACATGAAGTTCGCCATGAACACGCACTCGGTGCCGTTGACCGCGGCGGAGTTCGGCCTGGCCGCGCGTGACCTGCTGATCGTGTTCGCCGGTCCCGACGCCGCCAATGCCGGCCCGATCGCGTTGCTCGGCCTGCGTCAGAACGAGAACCTCTACGTCGACGCCGCCGGCCAGTGGGCGCCCAACACCTACGTGCCGGCCTTCGTGCGCCGCTACCCGTTCGTGCTGGCCGAGAAACCGGCCGGGCAGGAGGGCGGCGATTTCGCGGTGTTCCTCGATCAGGGCTTCGAGGGTTTCAACGCCGCCGACGGCGAGCGCCTGTTCAACGAGGACGGCAGCGACACCGAGCTGCTGAAGAACGCCGTGGGTTTCCTCGGCGAGTTCCAGCAGAACATCGACCGCACCCGCACCTTCATGCAGTACCTGGTCAAGCATGACCTGCTGGAAGCGCGCAACGTGCAACTGCACAAGGGCGAGCCGGATTCCGGCCATGGCATCACGCTCAACGGCCTGTTCATGGTCAACGAGGAGAAGCTGCGCGCGCTGGACGAGAAGGTCGCCCACGAGATGCTGCGCGAAGGCGTGATGGCGTGGATCTACGCCCACCTGCTGTCGCTCAGCAACATCGACCGCCTGGCCCGTCGCCTGGACGAGCGCGAGCAGGCCGAGTCGGCGGCCAAGACCACCAACTGAGCAGGACTTCGCTTCGCCTGCTGCACGCAACAAGCCGCCTGCGGGCGGCTTGTTCGTTTGCGCGCCTTCAACGCACCGGTTTGGCCAGCTTGATCAGGTCGGTCGCGTAGCCGCTGGCCTCGTACAGCGCGCGGGCGCGCTCATTGCCGGGGAACACCGCCAGCGTCACCAGCTGGCACTGGTGCTCGCGCGCCCACTGCTCGGCGTGCGCCAGCAAGGCCTTGCCGACGCCGTTGCCTTCGTGCTGCGGCGCCACCGCGAGATCGGAGATGTGGCAGTTGCTGCGGCCGCTGAAAAAATCGGCGGTGCGCTGCAGGTGGATGAAACCCACCCGCTCGCCGTCGCCATTCTCGGCCACGAACAGGAAGCTGTTCGCCGGCTGGTCCTCCAGATGGTGCAGCAGGTCCCGGCGGATGCCTTCGACGCATTCGTGGCGGCGACGCCACGCCGGCAGCGCGAAGTCGGCGAAGCGTGGCACCAGCGCAAGGATGAAATCGTCGTCGTCGGCAGCCAGGCGGATCAGCAGGGGCGAGTCGTTCATGGGCGATCGGGTCGGTGGGCCTGACGGCTTTCTACACCGCCCCCGGCGTGGACGAAAGCCCACCGAAGGCGGCATGTATATTCGCGTACGGCCGGCAGCCATCAACGGAGGAACCATGACCACGACGCGACGCATCCGTCTGCAGCCCGCGGGCAGTGCCGTGCTTGCGCAGGGCATGGACGAGATCCGGCAACAGTTGGACCTGCCCACCGCGTTTCCGGCCGAAGTCGAAGCCGCCGCCGCGGCCGCTGCGGCGAACCCGCGCCTGCCGGCGCTGGACCGCACCGAGCTGCCGCTGGTCACCATCGACCCGCCGGGCGCGCGCGACCTCGACCAGGCCATGCACGTTCAGGCGCAGGGCGACGGTTGGCGCGTGCATTACGCCATCGCCGACGTCGCCGCCTTCGTGCAGGCCGGCGACCCGGTGGACCTGGAAGCGCATCGGCGCGGCGAGACGCTGTACGGCGCGGATTCGAAGATCCCGCTGCACCCGAAAGTGTTGTCCGAGGATGCCGCCTCGCTGTTGCCGGATCAGGTGCGCCCGGCGCTGTTGTGGACGGTGGACCTGGACCCTGCCGGCCGCATCGCCGCCATCGACGTGCGCCGGGCGCGCGTGCGCAGCCGCGCCCAGCTCGACTATGCCGGCGTGCAGCAGGCCATCGACGCCGGCAGCGACGATCCGATGTGGGCGGTGCTGCGCCGGATCGGCGAGTTGCGCGAGCAGTGCGAGCGCGCGCGCGGCGGCGTGAGCCTGCCCCTGCCGGAACAGGAGATCGACGTGGTCGACGGCCGCTGGACGCTGGCGTTCCGCGCGCGCTTGCCGATCGAGAACTGGAACGAGCAGATCTCGCTGCTGGTCGGCATGGCCGCGGCGCAATTGATGGTGCAGGCGAAACTGGGGCTGTTGCGCACGCTGCCGCCACCCGACCCGCACGCCATCGCGCGGCTGCGCGTCACCGCGCGGGTGCTCGGCATCGCCTGGCCGTCCGGGCTGGACTATCCCGGCTTCATCCGTTCGCTGGACCCGTCCAACGACGTGCACGTGGCCATGCTGACCGCCTGCACCACGGTGCTGCGCGGGGCCGGCTACGCGGCGTTCGACGGCGCGCTGCCCGCGCAGCCGATGCATTCGGCGCTGGCAGCGCAGTACACCCATGCCACCGCGCCGCTGCGCCGGCTGGTCGATCGCTATACCGGCGAGGTCTGCCTGGCGCTGTGCGCGAAGCAGCCGGTGCCGGCGTGGGCACTGGCCGCCTTGCCCGGCCTGCCGGACACCATGCAGGCTTCCGGCCATCGCGCGGGCCAGTACGAAAGCGCCGTGTTGAACCTGGCCGAAGCCGCCGCGCTGGCGCCGCGGGTGGGCGAGGTTTTCGACGGTGCGATCGTCGAGGTCGCCCGCGGCGATCCGGCCAAGGGCACGGTGATCGTGCGCAACCCGGCGGTGGAGGCCGGCGTTTCCGGCAGCGGCAACCTCACGCTCGGCGCCGACGTCCGGGTGAGCCTGGTCGAGGCCGACCCGGTGCGGCGCGTGACGCGTTTCGAGCTGGCAGGCTGACACGCCGCGGCGCCGAGGCATGCCGGGGGGGGGGACACGACGCCAGCAGCGCGGCCGTGCCGGCCACCCGCGCTGCTGGCCATCGACGGGCGCCGCTTACGGGGCCGTCGTGGCGACCGCACCGGCGCCGGTGGCATCGACGGTGAGCGAGACGCGGCGGTTGTCGCGGCCCTGGTCGTGCGTGGCGCCCTTGGCGACCTGGCGGTTGCTGTCTTCACCGTAGCTGACCGCACGTACCTGATCGGCGGACAGGCCGCTGCTGATCAGGAAATCGCGCACCGCATCGGCGCGCTGCATGCCGAGCTTCTTGTTGTAGGCACGCGAACCGGCCGGGTCGGCAAAGCCTTCCACCGTGATCAGCACGCCGGGGTGGTACTTGCCGATGGTCGCGGCAAAGTCCTGCAGCGCAGGCTTGTCCTGCTCGCTCAGGGTGGCGCTGTTGAACGCGAAGTGCGCCACCGTGTCGATGCTGACGCGGCCCTGCATCGCGGTGATCTGGCTGTCGTACTTGGCAAACTGCGATTGCATCTGCTGCTTGATGGCATCGATCTGCTGCTGCTGGTCGGTCTGCTTCTGCTGCAGCTGCTGGATGGCCGTGTTGAAATCGGATTGCTTGACGTACTGCGAGCAGCCGGCCAGGCCGATGGTGAGCAATCCCGCCGTCAATGCGGCCACGCGAGTGATCCTCGTGTTCATCCGGGTCTCCTGGTTTGTACGGGGTGGGGGTGCACGCAGGCGCTGATGACAGCGGCGCGCCTGCAGGACGAACGAAACGGTGCCGCCATCGCTGTCCTCCCGGAACCTAACCCATCGAGGCGGCAAGGACGCGTAAAAGCGGCACATTCCGCGTCGCGCCGTTCAGGTCGGGTTGCGCTGCGCGGCTCGCGTCGAGGTCGTGACGCGAACGGCTCGCGCGCATCAGTCGCGTGCGGTGACGGTACGCACCGCGCGCGAGAAATCGGCGCCGGCCGGTGTCGCACGGGCGCGTTCGCTGATGCGTGCGCGCTCGCGCAGTGTTCCGATCGGCACGCGACGATCGAGGGCGCCGATGCCTTGCAGATACTCCGGCAGATAGCCGGTCAGCAGCAGGCGCATGTCCCATGGCAGGCCCGGATCGATCTGCCGCGCCATGCGATGGACGAGGGTGGTGCAGTTGGAGGTGAAGGTGTTGTAGAACGCCGGCCGCGCGGCCAGCCGGTTGGCCGCATGCACGTAGGAGAGCAGCAGCGCGCGTAGCGTGGCCGGTTCGATCTGCAGCGGATACAGATAGACGTCCTCGTTGCGCACGTTGGTGCGCACGCGGATGATGTCGTCTTCCTCGGCGCCGACCAGGATCGTCTCGAACTGCTTGAAGAAGCCGCCCACCGAGGAATACTCCTGGTCGCGGCTCTTGCGCACCTCCACCGAGAACACCAGGTGGCGGCCGTCGTCGAAACCGAACGAGATCATGGCGTGGGCGATCGCCCGGCTGCCCCAGTGCGACAGCACCGCATCGGCGCTGGCCAGTTGCGCCAGGTCGTACTCGTGGCGCTCCCAGCGGATGTCGTAATCGTTGTCGCTGCGCCAGGCGAAGTGGCGCACGTTGTCGAGCACCACGCGATCGCCGTGCACGCTGCCGGTCAGCGTGCGGGCAACGTCGTCGCGCCAGTCGCGCGCGCCGGAGGGCCTGATCGCGACCCACCACAGCAGGACCATCGCGTACAGCGCGGCATGGACGACCAGCGGCAGCCAGCTGCGCCCGCCGATCGCGCAGGCGTACAGCACTCCGGTCGCGATCACCCAGAGCGCACTGCCCAGCGCGCGCCCGGCGCGGCCGCCGGGCAGCCGATACCACAGCGCCAGCGCGGCCCACGCGCCGGAACAGAACACGATCGGCGTCATCACCATCACGATGGCCACGCGACCGATCATGCCGAGCTTGTCCATCATCCCGCCGATGCTGCCGCGATCCATTCCTCCAGCGTGCCGATTCCCCGGCCGGAAAACAACGCGCGGCCCGAAACCGATGCCGGGCGGGCGGTGAGTTGGCAAGCCTGTTGCATTACCTCGGGCATGAACGACATCGCCTATGACATCTCCCATCTGCTCGACGTCGAACGCCAACAGGCCGATGTGCCGGCGCCGCGGATCGTTCGGGCCGTTCCCACCGTTCCCGCACGGGCCGCCCGCTCCGGCGTGGCCGAGGCGCAGGAGGCGCTGGCCCGCGAGCTGATCCAGTGCGCGCCGATCCACGACGCCATGGTCCAGCAGTACCTGCGCCTGAGCGGCGAGACCTTCCGCGAAAGCTGCGCCAGTTGAACACCTACCCGGCCGCCATTGCCACTTTTGAGCAAAAGTTGACCCGCCGGGACATGTGACGTGCCGCACATGGCCGGACTTCGGTCCATGACTGCCCCGAATACGAAAGAGCCCGGCATCGCCGGGCTCTTTCGTGCGGGGGTGCCTGCGGCTCAGTCGATCGCCGGCACGCTGGCCACGCCGGCCTCGATTGCCGCCTGGTGGGCGAGCGTGCGGGGCAGCAGACGGCTGAAGTAGAACGCCGCGGTGTCGCGCTTGGCCTGCTTGAACGCGGCCGACTGCGTACCATTCTCGGCCGCCAGCACGCTGCGCGCCCACAGGTAGGCCAGGGTCACGTAGCCGGAGTAGTACAGGTAATCGGTGGCCGCCGCGCCCAGTTCCTCGGGGTTACCCTGGATGCGCTGGGCCAGTGCCACGGTGAGCTCGCTCCAGTTTCGCGTGGCCACGGCGAGCGGGCCGATGAACGCCTTCAGCGATTCGGTGTCGGCATGCTGCTGGCAGAACGCGCTGATCTCCTCCAGGAAATGCTTGAAGCCCACGCCCTGCAGCTGGAGGATCTTGCGGCCGAGCAGGTCGGCGGCCTGGATGCCGGTGGTGCCCTCGTACAGGGTGATGATGCGCGCGTCGCGCACGAACTGTTCCATCCCGTTCTCGGCGATGTAGCCGTGGCCGCCGTAGATCTGCAGCGCTTCCTTGGTGCACTCCTGCGCCAGCTCGGTGACCATGCCCTTGGCGATCGGGATCAGGAAGGCGACCAGTTCGCCGGCCTTCTGGCGCGCCGCCTCGTCCGTGGCGCGATGCTCGATGTCCGTCTGCAGCGCGGTGTACAGCACCAGCGCACGCGAGCCTTCGACAAAGGCGCGCTGGGTCAGCAGCATGCGCCGCACGTCCGGTTGCACCAGCAGGTTGTCGGCCGGCTTGTCGGGGAATTTCGGCCCGGACAGCGAGCGCGACTGCAGCCGTTCGCGCGCGTAGTTGAGGCTGTTCTGCAACGCGCGCTCGGCCAGGGCCAGTCCCTGCACGCCGACCGACAGCCGCGCCGCATTCATCATGGTGAACATCGCCATCAGCCCCTTGTGCGGCTTGCCGATCAGGTAGCCCTCGGCGCCGTCGAAGTTCATCACGCAGGTGGAGCAGGCGTGGATGCCCATCTTGTGCTCGATCGCTCCGGCCGCGACGCTGTTGCGTTCGCCCGGCTTGCCGTCCGCGTCGAGCTTGAACTTCGGCACGATGAACATCGAGATGCCGCGGCTGCCTTCCGGTGCATCAGGCAGGCGCGCCAGCACCAGGTGCACGATGTTCTCGGTGAGGTCGTGCTCGCCGGCGCTGATGAAGATCTTGGTGCCGCTGATTTTCCAGGTCGGCCGGCCGTTGGCGTCGGCCTCGCCCGGTACCGCGCGCGTCTTCAGCAGGCCCAGGTCGGAGCCCGCCTGCGGTTCGGTCAGGCACATCGTGCCGGTCCAGCGGCCGGCCACGATCGGCTTCATGTACAGCTCGCGCTGCCATTCCTCGCCGTGCTGTTGCAGCGCATGCGTGGCGCCTTCGGACAACAGCGGGTACAGGCTCCAGGCGAGGTTGCCGGACTGGAAAATCTCCGTGGTGGCGGTGCCGAGCACGCCGGGCAGGGCCTGTCCGCCGTACTGCTCGGGGTTGGTCAAGCCGGTCCAGCCACCTTCGGCGAACTGCCGGAACGCCTCCTTGAACGAGGCCGGCGTGGTGACCTTGCCGGTGGCCTTGTCGAACTGGCAGCCCTCGGCGTCCGCCGGTGCATTGGTCGGCGCGAGCAACTGCTCGCTCAGGCGACCGGCTTCTTCCAGCACGGCGTCGAGCAGGTCGCGGCCATGCGCCTCGCCGCCCTGCAGCGAGGTGAGAACCGGCTCGGCGTCCAGCACATCGAACAGGGCGAAGCGCAGGTCGTCGAGGGGGGCCTTGTAAGCGGTCATGGGAACTCCTGATGCAGGCGGTTTAACGGAAGGTGTGTGCGATGCCCGGCACGGCCGAAATCCAGTCCTTGCCGCTGAAGTCGAAGGCGCGCGCCTTGCTCTCCTGCTCGGGCTTGGCGGTCGCGGTGCCGCTGATCGAATAGGCCAGCGACGCGGCGCTGCCCTTGTCGGCGATGGCCTCCAGTGCGCGGCTCATCGCGGCGGTGGGCCATACCTTGAGCTGCACCACGTCGCCGGCAAGTTGCGGGATGGCCAGCTCGAACGTGTCGTGCAGGCGCACCGGCGCCAGCGCGGCGACCTGCAACTGGCCGTCCAGCGACTGGAAGTCCATCCCGGCGTAGCTGTTGTTCTGGATGCGCACGCTCAGCTGCCACTGCCCGTTGGACAGCACCTGCAACTGCTGGATGCTCACCGTGGGCGGGAACACGCTTTTCTTCGCCGGGCCGCAGGCGGCCAGGCCAAACGCCAGCACGGCGAGCAGGAACGGGGCAACGACCCAGCGCAACGGACGCATCGCAGTTCTCCAAACGATCGTTTGAATCCTGACTCTAACCGCGATCGGGGTGTCCGCGCCAGTCGACCGGGCAGGCCGTCGTCGCGGCTCGCGCCGGGGATCGCGGTGGTGCCGAGGTTTCGCGATGGCGCGCGAACAGGCATCATCGTCGGCTTGCCTTCCAGTCCGGGTACTGCAGCATGTCACGACGTTTCATTGCCCGCCGCTCGCCGATCCACGGCAACGGCGTATTCGCCACCGCGCCGATCGCCCGCGGCGAGGAGATCATCGAATACAAGGGCAAGCTGCTCACGCCGGACGAGGCCGATACGCTGTACGGGGACGGTGGTGAAACCGGGCATACCTTCTTGTTCACGCTCAACGAGAAGTACGTGATCGACGCCAACCAGCGCGGCAACACCGCGCGCTGGATCAACCACAGCTGCGCGCCGAACTGCCGCGCCGTGGTCGAGGAAAGCGCCAGCGGCGACCCGCGCCGGGACAAGGTGAAGATCGAGGCGATCCGCCACATCAAGCCCGGCGATGAGCTCACCTACGACTACGGCATCGTGCTTGACGTGCCGCACACCGCGCGGCTGAAGAAGCTGTGGCAGTGCCTGTGCGGCGCGCCGAAATGCACCGGCACGTTGCTCAAGCCCAAGCGGTAGCCGCGTTCCGGACAACGCTTTTATACTCGCCGCAGTTGCCGGCCGGGGGGAGCGGCAACATGGACAGTGACGGGGGAATGCGATGGAAGCCAATCCTTATGCCGCGCCCGAGGCAACGGTCGACGATGTGCGCGCGTGGGATGCGCAGGGCCTGGAGGAACGCAAGGCCAGCCGCGGCAAGCGCCTGGCGGCGGCGCTGCTCGACGGGGTGATCAACCTGGTCTGGGCCCTCCCGGTGTTGTGGGGCGCCATGATGGCAGTCGGCGTCGGCAAGGGGATCAAGCCGGCCGCGCCGATGATCGGCGTGCTGCTGCTGGGTTTCGCCCTGCTGGTGGCGATCTTCGTGGTCAACTGCGTCATGCTGCATCGGAGTGGCCAGACCATCGGCAAGCGCATGCTGGACATCGCCATCGTGCGTACCGATGGCAGTCGCATGGGCCTGTTGCGTTATCTCTTCATCCGCGTGCTGCCGGTGGCGCTGCTCGGCGTGATTCCCTACATCGGCCGGCTGGCGACGCTGATCGATCCGCTGCTGATCTTCGGCAACGAGCGCCGCTGCCTGCACGACCTGATCGCCGATACCATCGTCGTCGACGCCTGATGATCGGCACTCGATGATCGATACCGTCCGCGAGATCGAGACCGCCGAAGGCATCTCGCTGCGCCTGCGCGCCGCCGGAGCGTTGCCGCGGGCGCAGGCGTGGGTGCTCGACCTGCTGTTGCGCGGTGTCTTCTTCTTGGTGGCGATGATCCCGCTGTCGATCTTCGGCGTGGCCGGCAACGGCCTGGCGATGCTGCTGCTGTTCGCGCTGATGTGGGCGTATGGGGTGGTCTGCGAGGTCTGGATGGACGGCCAGACGCCGGGCAAGCGCGCGCTCGGCCTGCGCGTGGTGCATGCCGACGGCACGCCGGTGACCTGGCTGCCGTCGGTGGTGCGCAACCTGCTGCGCGTGGTGGACATCCTGCCCGGCGTCTATGGCGTGGGCCTGGTCAGCACCCTGGTCGATCCGCACGCGCGCCGGCTCGGCGACATCGTGGCCGGCACCATGGTGGTGCATGCGCGCGAACTGCCGCCTGGCCAGCAGGTACCGGCGGTGTCCGCGCTGCCGCTGCCGCTGGCCTTGTCCGCCGACGAACAGGCCGCGCTGGTCGACTATGCCGAGCGCGCCGGCCAGCTCACCGTGCAGCGCCAGGAGGAACTGGCCAACCTGCTGACCCCGCTGACCGGCCTGCGCGACACCGCGGCAATCCGGCAACTGGTGGCGCACGTGAACTGGCTGCTGGGGCGCGCATGAAACAGGAACGCTTCGTGGCCTTGCACGGCAAGACCTGGGATCGCCTGCAATCCTGGCTGCATGCGCTGGACCGCCAGCCGCGACGCACGCTGCGGCAGGAGCAGGCGCTGGATTTCCCCGCCGAATACCGGCGCGTCTGCCACCACCTGGCGCTGGCCCGCGGCCGCGGCTACAGCCACGAGGTGACCGACCGGCTGCAGCAACTCGTGCAGCATGGCCACCGCGTGCTGTACCGGCCGCCGCCGCCGCGCTGGCATCGGGTGGCGATGTTTCTGCTGGCCGGTTTCCCGCGGCTGGTCCGCGCGCAGTGGCGCTGCATGGCGCTGGCGGCGGTGCTGTTCTACGTGCCGGCGCTGTGCCTGCTGGTGCTGCTGCAACTGCGCCCGGAGCTGGCGCACACGCTGTTCAGCAGCGCCCAGCTGGCGCAGTTCGAGAAGATGTACGACCCGGCCAATCCGCACATCGGCCGCAGCAGCGGCACCGATCTGCAGATGTTCGGCTTCTACGTGATGAACAACGTCGGCATCGCGTTTCGCACGTTCGCCTCGGGGCTGGTGTTCGGCGTCGGCGCGGTCTACGTGCTGGGCGCCAACGGCGTGCTGATCGGCGGCATCGCCGGCCATCTCACCGCGATCGGCTACGGCGGCCCGTTCTGGCGCTTCGTGGCGGGGCATTCGCCGTTCGAGCTCACCGCGCTGGTGATCGCCGGTGGCGCCGGCCTGCATCTGGGCCTGACCTTGCTGGCGCCGGGCCGGCAGCGCCGCGGACCGGCGCTGGTCGCGGCCGGCTGGGTCGGCGCGCAACTGGCGCTGGGCGCATTCGCGATGCTGCTGGTGGCGGCGTTCATCGAGGCGTACTGGTCCTCCATCGCCAGCCTGCCCGATCCGCTGCGCTTCGGCGTGGCCGGCGTGCTGTGGGTGCTGGTGCTGGCTTGGCTGTGGCGCGGCGGCAGGGCGGTGCGGCATGGAGCTTGAACGCATCGGCGTGGTGTTGCGGCCCAGGGTGACGCGCGAGGCGCTGGATCTCGGCGCGGCGATGTTGCGCGCGCATGCGCGGCCGGTCTGGTCGGCGTGGTTCGCCTTCACCCTGCCGCTGTTCGTGTTGTGCAACGGGCTCGGTGTCGCGCTCGGCTGGCCGTGGCTGGGCTGGGGGCTGATGTGGTGGCTGAAGCCGCTGTTCGATCGGCTGCCGCTGTACGTGTTGTCGCGGGCGGTGTTCGATCAGGCGCCGGGCTGGCGCCAGACCCTGCGCGGCCAGGCGCGCTGGCCGTGGCGACGGACGCTGGCGGCGCTGACCTGGTTGCGCATCGACAGCAACCGCGCGCTGCGCCTGCCGCTCGATCTGCTCGAAGGCAGCACGCGGGCGCAGCGTTCGGCACGCTGGAAAGTGCTGCGTCGGCGCCTGGTGGGGGAAACCAGCCTGCTCACCTATTTCTGCCTGCTGTTCGAGCTGGTGCTGTTCCTCAGCGTGTGGTTGTTCGCGTTGCTGCTGATCCCGCACGAATGGCGGCCGCAATCGCTGATCGAGCTGGTGCGCGGCGACACGCAGGTGATCCCCACCGCGTGGGTGCTGGCCGGCGCCGGCGTGGCCTATCTGGCGATGAGCGTGATCGAACCGCTCTACGTCGCCTGCGGCTTTGCGCTGTATCTCAACCGGCGCACGCAACTGGAGGCGTGGGACATCGACCTGGCCTTCCGGCGCCTGCGCGCGCGGCTGCAGGGCACCGCGCTGCTGGCGGTTGCGTTGCTGTGCTTCGGCGCATGGACACCTCCCGTGCAGGCGCAGGCGACGGCCGAGGTGCACGCCGCGGCGGTCGACAAGCCCGCCAGCGTGTCGCTGGACGCGTTGTTCGGCGCGCGCGCGGAGGCACCCGAGCCGGGCTTGGCGCAAGCGGCCGCGCGGGCTTATCGCGACCCGCGCTTCGGCGGTGAACACACGGTGCGGCGCTGGCAGCTCAAGTACAAGCCGGAACCGGCCGCGACGTCGATCAATCCGCTGTTCCCCTGGCTCGGACACTTGCTGGGCGGGTTCTTCCAGCTGCTGTTGTGGCTGCTGCTGATCGGCGTGCTCGGCGGCCTGGTCTGGCTGGGCTGGCGCTGGCGCGGGCGCTGGCTGCTGCGGGATGAGGAGGTCGCGCCGGCGCTGTCGCCGCCGATATCGTCGATCGTCGACGCGCCAGCCGCGTTGCCCGCCGACCTGGCCGGCGCGGCACGCGCGCTGTGGCAGGCACAGCGCCGGCGCGAGGCACTGGCGCTGCTCTATCGCGGCTGCGTCGAGCAGACCGCGCGCGAGCTGCGGCAGCCGCCCGCAGCGGATGCGACCGAGGCGCACTGGCTGCGCCAGGCGCGCGCCATCGACGATCCGCAGCGCAGCCGCCGCGTGGTCGAGATCGTGCGCACCTGGCAGTTCGCTGCCTACGCCGGGCGCTATCCCGACGACGCCACCGTCGAGCAACTGCTCGCCGGCTGGCCGGCGCAGCCCGGGGCGTCGACATGAACCGCAAGACGCTGCTGATCGCCGCCCTGGTCGCGGCCGCGCTGGCGCTGCTGGTCGCCGGGTTCTTCGCCACCTTCGAGCGCAAGGACGTCACCGAGACGATCCCGCCGCACGGCGCGGCGCGCAGCAACCGCTTCCTCGCGCTGGAACTGATGCTGCATGAGCTGCAGCTGCCGGTGCAGTCGCTGACCACATTGAGTGCGGCGCGATTGCCGTTGCGCCATGGCGACACGGTGCTGCTGGGCGAAAATGCCGGCCGCGTCGATGCCGCCGATGCGGCACGGCTGGTGGCATGGGTGCGCGGCGGCGGCCACCTGCTGCTGTCGCCGGGAGCGGCCAGCGTGGCGCACACGCCGCTGTTCGATGCGCTCGGCGTGCTCGATTCGCGCGCCGCCTCGTTCGAGTGCGCGGCCCTGCACGGCGCGACGGCGAGCAAGCGCGACGACGTCGCCCTGTGCGGCTCGCGCTTCCGGCTGCGGCCGGGCGTCATCGGGAAACTCGACGCGGCGATCGGCACGCCGCACGACGGCTATCTGTACGCGCGCATGCCGCTGGGGCAGGGCACGGTCAGCGTGCTGGCCAATTTTGCCCCGCTGGCGCACACCGCGCTGAAGCAGGCCGCGGCGCAGGAGTTTGCCTGGAACCTGCTGCAGCCCAATCGCGGCCGCGGCACGATCTACCTGGTCTACGCGCTGGACGGTCCGCCCTTCCTCCAATTCATGGCGATCAAGGGCTGGCCCGCGCTGCTCGCGCTGGCGTTGCTGCTGGCCGCGTGGATGGCGATGCGCAGCGCACGGCTCGGGCCATTGCTGCCGGCTCCGCCCGCGCACCGCCGCGCCCTGCTTGAACACGTGCAGGCCGCCGGCGAGTTCATCTATCGCCGCGACGGCGGTCGCAGCCTGCACGCGCTGGCCTGCCAGGCCGTGCTGGCGCGCCTGCGTCGCCGCGATCCGGCCTGCGCGATGCTGCACGGCGAGGCGCTGTACGCGCGCCTGGCCGAGCGCAGCGCGCTGGACGCCGCGCGCATCGCGCAGGCCTTCCAGTCACCGGCGAACGCGCAGGCGTTTCGCGTTTCCATCCTCACCCTGGCCCGACTCAGGAATCGTCCATGACCCTCGACACGCTCGCCGCGCCGGCCTTGCCGCCGCCTTCCACCGCCGAACTCGGCGACCACGTGCGCGCGTTGCGCGAGCAGGTCGGGCGCGCCTTCATCGGCCAGGCCGAGGTGTTCGACCAGGTGTTGCTGGCGCTGCTGGCGACCGGCCACGTGCTGATCGAGGGCGTGCCCGGGCTGGGCAAGACGCTGCTGGTGCGCGCGCTGGCCGCGTCGGTCGGCTGCACCTTCGGCCGCGTGCAGTTCACTCCCGACCTGATGCCGGCCGACGTCACCGGCCACGCGATCTACGACCCCAAGACCGAACGTTTCCAGATCCGCCGCGGCCCGGTATTCGCCAACCTGCTGCTGGCCGACGAGATCAACCGCGCGCCGGCCAAGACCCAGGCCGCGTTGCTCGAATCGATGCAGGAGGGGCAGGTGACCATCGAGGGTCGTCGCTTCGCGCTGCCGGCACCGTTCATGGTGGTGGCCACGCAGAACCCGATCGAGCAGGAGGGCACCTACCCGCTGCCCGAGGCGCAGCTGGACCGCTTCCTGATCAAGGTGGTGATCGGCTATCCGGGGCTGGAGGACGAGCGGCGCATGGTCTCGCGCGTGATCGACGGCAAGGTTGCCGCCGACCTCGACGTGTCGCAGGTGCAGCCGGTGCTGAGCCAGGCGCAGTTGCTGGCGGTGCAGCGGGCGGTGGCGTCGATCCGCATGGATGCCGCGGTCACCGACTACGCGGTGCGCATTGCGCGCACCACGCGCGAATGGCCGGGCGTGATCGGCGGCGCCGGTCCGCGCGGCGGCCTGGCGCTGGCGCGGCTGGCGCGCGCGCAGGCAGCAGTCGACGGCCGCGATTTCGTCACCCCGGACGACGTGCGCGCGGTGGCGTTGCCGGCCTTGCGCCATCGCCTGCTGCTGGCGCCGGAGGCGCTGCTCGAACGCCAGCGCCCCGACGACGTGCTCAAGACGCTGCTGCACAAGGTGCCGGCACCGCGACAGTGATGAGGCCTGCGCCCGCGCTGCTGTGGCTGCTGCTCGGCTGGACCGTGCTCGGCGTGCTGGCCAGCCTCGGCTGGCTGCCGCTGGCGGCGTGGCTGGCCGGCGGCGGTGCGCTTGCGCTGCTGGCGCTCGTCGATGGTTGGCGCCTGCGCCGGATGCCGTCGCCCGAGGTGTCGCGCGAGCTGGCGCCGGTGCTGCCGCTGGGGCCGGAGGCGCGGATCGGCCTGCGCGTGCGCGGCACCACGCGGCGCGCGCAGAAGTTGCGCCTGCACGACCTGCATCCGGGCGGCTGGGCGGTGCGCGGCATGCCGCGCACGCTGCTGCTGCCGGCGGGCGGCGACGTGCGACTCGAGTACGCGGTCACGCCCGACGCACGCGGCCAGTTCGCCTTCGACGGCTGCCACGTGCAATTGCATTCGCCGTGGCGTTGCTGGTCGGTGCGCCGCGTGCTCGGCGCCGCGTCGACGGTGCGTGTGTATCCGAACTTCGCCGCGCTGGTCGAGCTGGCGGGCTTGAGCGTGGAACTTGCCTCGCGCAGCGTCGGCGCGCGGCTGCAACGGCGTCGCGGCGAAGGCACCGAGTTCCAGGAGCTGCGCGACTACCGCGTCGGCGACAGCCTGCGCAAGATCGACTGGAAGGCCACCGCGCGCAGCAGCCGGCTGATCTCGCGCGAGTACCGCGACGAGCGCAACCAGCAGGTGGTGCTGATGCTCGACTGCGGTCGCCGCCTGCTGGCGCAGGATGATCGCCGGGTGCATTTCGACCACGTGCTGAACGCCTCGCTGGCACTGGCCAGCATCGCGCTGCGCCAGGGCGATGCGGTCGGCCTGCTGGCCTGCACCGGCCAGCAGCAACGCTGGTTGCCGCCGCAACAGGGCAGCGGCGGCATGGACATGCTGCTCGGCGCCGGCTACGACCTGCACGCGATGCCGCTGGCCACCGACTACCTCGCCGCTGCCAGCGCCCTGCAGGCGCACCAGCAACGTCGCGCGCTGGTGGTGCTGATCACCAACGTGCGCGACGAGGACGACGCCGAACTGCGCGCCGCGGTGAGCATGCTGTCCCGGCGTCACCTGGTGATGCTGGTCAGCCTGCGCGAACTGGCCCTCGACCACGCCGCCGCCGACCCCGGCGACGAACTGGAAGGCAGCATCCGCAGCGCCGCCGCCATGCACTATCTGGCCGATCGCGAACGCACCCACGAAGCGCTGCGTCGCGAAGGCATCAACACGCTGGACGTGAGCTGCGGCGAACTGTCCGGTGCGCTGATCGAGCGCTACCTGGCGATCAAGCGGGGGAATCGGCTGTAGGGGAAATCCCGGCGCGTTGCGCTTGTCGCCGGGCAAATGTCGTTCAAAACCGATCAGGGGGAAATCATGGAAAATCCGTACCAGAGTCCCGGTGCCGTGCTGGAGGTTCGCGAAAAGCGCAGCGCGTCGCTGGACGATGTCGCTTCCGGCCAGAAGCTGGTGATCTACGCCATCCTGCTGTACTTCCTCGCCGCCGCGCTGCGCGCCGCGGTCGGCCCGATCGCCTTGCTCGCCCTGCTGGTCTGCCTGGGGATGTCCTGGACCGGCATCTACAAGATCGCCCGCGGCCTGGACTACCCCGTCTGGGGGCGCATCGTGCTGCTGGTGCTGATGCTCGTCCCGCTGGTCGGCCTGCTCGTGCTGGTCATGCTGAGTTCCCGGGCCACCTCGCGGCTGCGCCAGGCCGGTTACGCGGTGGGGCTGCTCGGGGCCAGGGATTACTAGGCTGCCGGTTGGCGCGGAACCCCACGGGTTCGGCGTCACGCGTGCCAAGACGGCATGGTTCGACCTGGGCTGTCCTCCAGGCGCGCGCTGAAAGGCGCGCGCCATCGGGCAGTGACAGTCATACCGGAGCGGCTTCGGGCGACCCACTCAGTGGGAGTGATCGCTTGCACCCGGTGCGGTGGACGGCGGCGGGTCCGCCTTGATCATCTTGCCGACGGTCACCGTGCCGAACCATTGCGCGTCCCGCGCGGCGAAATAACGGTTTGGGTCCAGCAGCGACGGGTCGTACCTGCCGCATCCTTCGCGGGGAATCTCCACGCCGCCGAGGACGAGACGGTTGCCGCCGCAGCGGGTCGGATTGTCGGCGTTCAACCCCATGACCTTGACGCCGGAGTCGTGGCCCAGGTGCGACCCCGTCAGCGAGTTCCTGGCCGAGATCAGGGCCAGCTTCATCCTCGGCTTGGCCACGGCGTCGCCGAACTCGGCCATCAACGCGGCCAGCATCGTGTTCGCCTGCGTGCGTTGTGCGGGTGCCAGCGCGGCGCAGATCCGGTCGCGCGCGTTGACGTAGGAAGGGTAGCCACGCTCGGCGGCCAGCGTGATCCAGGCGCAGGCACTGGCCCGGTCCTTCCTCACGCCCCGGCCGTTGAGATACATCATCGCGATGCTGAGCTGGGACATCTTGTCGGCGTAGCGCGAACCGATCCGGAAGTACTTCATGGCGCCCTGGTAGTCGCCCTCGAACAGGCGCCGCATGCCGGCAAACTGGCCGAAGAGATCCGGGTGTCCCTGGGTGGAGGCGTCGTCCATGGCGCGCAGGGTGCGCTCGATGTCAGGCGTCTGCCGTGGCGGTGGCGTCGGTGGCGGCGCGTCCGCGGGCGCGACATGGGTCGAAGCCGGCCGTGCGTTGGAGCCGTCGGCCGACTGACCCGCCAGGCAAAGGGTGGAGACGCATGCCAGCAGCAGGCATGTCGGAACGAGCAACAGTGGCTTCATCAGCAATTCCCTTGGCTGGTGGTGAACTGGATAGTGCTCCGGCATCGTAGCGTGGCGCGCCGGCAAGAGGCCACCCGATGCACTTCAATCCTCCTCCGCGCGCGGCTTCCAAGCCTCTCCCAACTGCTTCTGCACGGTGGCGGGGGCGGCTTCGTAGTGGCTCAGGTCGAGGCTGTAGCGGCCACGGCCGCCGGTCATGGATTTCAGTTCGGTGGGGTAATCGATCAGTTCGGCCAGCGGGGCCTGCGCCTTGATCACCAGCTCGCCGCCACGCTGCGCATCGGTGCCCAGGATGCGCGCGCGCTTGCCGGCGAGGCTGCCGGTGACGTCGCCGACGTGGCGCTCGGGGATCGCCACCTCGACGTTGACGATCGGCTCCAGCAGCACGGGATGCGCCTTGGCCACGGCGTCGAGGAAGGCTTTCTTGCCGGCGCTGATGAAGGCCACCTCCTTGGA
Organism: Rhodanobacter sp. UC4438_H5; assembly: GCF_052978405.1. NCBI lineage: Bacteria > Pseudomonadati > Pseudomonadota > Gammaproteobacteria > Lysobacterales > Rhodanobacteraceae > Rhodanobacter > Rhodanobacter sp. UC4438_H5. The sequence continues at coordinate 2,095,194 of NZ_CM129672.1, read as the reverse complement.
GTCGACCGAGTGGTACTTGCCGTCGTAGACCGTGACGCGCAGGTCCTGCAGCGGGTAGCCGGCCACCACGCCGCGCTCCATCGCCTGGCGCACGCCTTTCTCGATCGCCGGCAGGAACTGGCCGGGGATCACGCCGCCCTTGATCGCGTCGACGAATTCGAAGCCGGCGCCGCGATCGAGCGGCTCGATGCGCAGGAACACCTCGCCGAACTGGCCGGCGCCGCCGGTCTGCTTCTTGTGCCGGTGGTGGCCTTCGGCGAGGGCGGCGATGGTTTCGCGATACGCGATGCGTGGCGGGCGCGTCTCCACTTCCACGCCGTAGCGTTCGCGCATGCGCTCGAGCATCACCTTCAGGTGCAGCTCGGAGAGCCCGCGCACCACGGTCTCGTTGAGTTCCTTGTGGTGCTCGACGCGAAAGCAGGGATCTTCCTCGGCCAGGCGCGCCAGCGCGTTGGAGAGCTTCTGCTCCTGGCCCTTGTGCCGCGGCTCCAGCGCCAGGCCGACCATCGGCGTGGGGAACCGCGGTGGCGCCAGCGCCATGCGATCGTCGTCGTGCGAATCGTGCAGCACCGCGTCGTAGTGGATTTCCTCGACCTTGGCCACCGCGGCGATGTCGCCGGGGATCGCCGCCTCGATCTCCACGTGGTTCTTGCCCTGCAGGCGGAACAGGTGGCCGACCTTGAACGGCTTGCGGCCGTCGTCGACCAGCAGCTGGCTGTCGCGCCGCACGGTGCCCTGCCACACGCGGAACACGCCCAGCTTGCCCACGAACGGGTCGTTGATGATCTTGAACACGTCGGCGATCACGTGCGCCTGCGGGTCGGCGCTCACCCGCAGCGGCAGGCCGTCGCCGCGCACGAAGGGCGGAGGGTTGCCCTCGGCCGGATTCGGCAGCAGCCGCGCGGCGACGTCGAGCAGTTCCTTCACCCCGGCACCGGTGCGCGCGCTGGTGAAGCAGATCGGCACCAGGTGGCCTTCGCGCAGGCATTGCTCGAAGGCGTCGTGCAATTGCTGCGCGCCCAGCGCCTGCTCGCCCTCGTCCAGGTAGCGGCCCATCAGTGCCTCGTTGACCTCCACCACCTGGTCGATGATCTGCTGGTGCGCCACGGCCAGCGAGGAGAAATCGGTGGCGCCGTCGTCGTGGAAGAAGCAATCCAGCACGCGGTTGCCGCGTTGCGCCGGCAGGTTCACCGGCAGGCACTGGCTGCCGAATTCCTCGCGCAGCGCGTCGACCAGGGCGGCGAGGTCGGCGCCGTCGAAGTCGATCTTGTTGATCACCAGCATGCGCGCCAGGCCGCGCTCGTGGGCGTGCATCATCATGCGGCGCGTGCCGTGCTCGATGCCGTTGATCGCGTTGACCACGATCGCCACGCTCTCCACCGCAGCCAGCGCGGACAGCGTGCCGCCGCGGAAATCGGCGTAGCCGGCGGTGTCGATCAGGTTGATGCGGCAGTCGCCGTGCTCGACCTGGGCGATGCTGCTGTCGATGGAATGGGCGCGCGATTGTTCCTGCGCGTCGGTATCCGACACGGTATTGCCGCGCTCGACGGTGCCGATGGACTGGATCGCCCCGCCGGCATGCAGCAAGGCCTCGAACAGCGTGGTCTTGCCGGCGCCGGCGTGACCGGCGAGCGCGATGTTGCGGATATGTTCCGTGACGAGTTCGGACACGATGCGACCCTCCTCATGCTAAGGGCGCAGCCTCGTGGCATGAACGGCACCGCCCGAGGCCGCGCGGGGCGGCTGGAAAAGCGGGCCGTCATGGTCGTCCTGCGCGATGCGGCGGCGAGGGCGGTCATGGCGGGGGATCGGCGCGGGGCGTCGATCGGCCTAGCCTTGTGCCATGCGCAAGTGGGGTCAAGCTGCACTGCGGGGAACCGCGCGGCGCCGGCGGCTGTCTGTCCCAGGTGTCGCGCGCCCCGGCGACGCGATCGTCACGCCGGTCTAGCGGGGTTCAATCGCCTTCGGCCATGCTGCGACCGCCCACCGATTTCCACGAGGCACCGCCATCGCCGTTGCGCCGCAGCCCCAGCCAGCCACGCCCGAGCCGCCCGAACCCGAGCGGCGCGAGCTCGTGCCCGCGGCTGGCGACTGGCGTGCGCGGGCCACGCGACAGCGGCATCGCTGGCACGAGCCGCCGGTCGAGCGGGCCACGCATCGCTGGACGCTCGCCGCGGTACTGCTGTTGCATGCGTTGTTCGCGCTGGTGGCGTGGTACGGCACGCGCCCGCCGGTACCGCACGAGGAGGCGCCACCCGAGCAGTTCCTGCAGATCCGCCTGATCGAGGACACACCTGCAAGCCACGCGCCGCCGCCGCTGGCCTTGCCGCCCGCGCCGCCCGCCGCACCGCCGCCGACGCGGGCACGGCCGGAGCCGCCGGCCAAGGGCGCCATGGTGGTGCAGGCCCCGCCGCTGCGGTTGTACGACGAGCATGGCCAGCCACTGCTGCCGCCGGCGCCTGTTTCCAGTGCGCCGGTGCCCGGCTACGTGCAACGCATGCCGCAGGGCGATACGCAGGTCATGCGTCACGACAGCCCGGTCAAGTACAAGCCCACCCGCTTCGCGGACGACTGGGACAAGGGCGGCAGCTCCGTCGACAGCGCGCTGCAGAAGCTGGTGGACAAGACCACGAAGAAAACGACGATCCACCTGCCCGGCGGCATCCGCATCCACTGCGCCGTGTCGCTGGCGATGCTCGCCGGTGGTTGCGGTGGCGACCCGCCGCCGCCACCGTCGGCGAAAAGTGGCGACATGCGCCTCAACATGGCGCCGGCCAGCACGCCCGACGGTCGCACGCACGGTTTCACCCCGCCCGGCGTGGAGGCCTGCATCGCGATGTATCGCGCCGGCAAGCCGCTGGCGCAAGGCTGTCCGGTGGATACGCCCGACCGCGCAGTGGACGAGGAGTTGCGCGAGCGCAAGGCAGCGCGCGGCGCCGGCCGCTGATGGCCCCCGCTACACTGGCCGCATGCCCGCGCCGTCCCCGGATTCCGTCCCACCCCGTCGTGCCGCCAACCCCGCGCGAGTCTTGCTGGACTCGCCGCTGGCGGCGGCCACGCGCGGCCGCGTCTATCATCTGCGTCGGCACGCGCCGCCGCCGTCGCGGGGTCGTCGCGCGCTGGCCTTCCTCGGCACCTTGCTGGTGCATCTGCTGTGCCTGTTCGCGTTCGTGCTCGGCCCGGCCTACGAACCCACCGTGCTGCCGGACCATTCGCGCGAACCGCTGCTGCAGGTGCGCCTGATCGAGCCACCCGAACCGCCGCCACCGCCGCCGGTGCATGGCACGCCACCGAAGCAGCGCGGGCCGCGCCAGCAGGGTCGGCAGCATCCCGCACCGCGCGTCGAACCGAGCGCCAATGCCGTCGCGCTGACGGCCGCCGCCACCCCCGCGAAGCCGGCGAAAGCCGCGCCGGTCGCCGCGCCGCAGCCGCCAGTGAGCCTGCCGGCGCCGACGCCGCTGCCGCTACCCAAACCGGCGGCACCGGCGGTGCCGGCGCCTCCCTTGGCGCTGACCCTGCCGGCGCCGGTGGCTCCCGCGCTGCCGGCGCCCCAGCCCGAGCCGCAACGTCCGCCGCAGGCCGAAGGCAATCGCCCGATCCTGCCGCCGACCGCGCTGGCCTTGCCCCAGGCGAGCGTGCCTGCGGTCGCCGCACCGCCCGCGATCACGCTGCAAGTCGCGGCGCCGACCACGCTGGCCGCGCTCAGCGAAGCGCCGGAACCCGCGCCAGCGCCACCGCAACTGCCGCGTCCGCAGCCGCAAACGCTGGTGCCCCCCACGCCGATCGCGCCGCCCGCCCCGCGCCTGGTGCCGCAGCTGACCCAACCCGCGCAACTGGCCGAAGCCGTGCCGGCCGAGGTTGTCGCGCCCCCGCGCGCGCTGGCACCGACCCAGCTGGACCTGCAGCGCTCCGCACCGGCGCCGGCGATGACGCCAGCGACCCTGCGCCCGGTGTTGCAGGCACCGACCGCCGTGGCCGCGATCACGCCTCCGCCCGCCGCCTCCGCACTGCCGCTGCCGGCCACCGCCGAGGTCAGCCGCGCGCCGGAGGCCTCGCCGCAAGGCAGCGACACCGCCACGGTCGGCGAGCCGGCCGGCGCCACCAGCGTCGCGCCGCCGTCGGCACCTGCGCCAGCGGTTCGTGCCGCCGCCAGTACCGGCAGCCAGCACGCGCCCTCGCTGGCCGCGGGCAAGCTCGGCGGCGATCGACCCGGCGCAGCGCAAGGCGGGGAGCACGGCGCGGTGGGCGACTACGTGCAGCTGAAGCCGAGCGGCGATACCGAAATCATGCGTCACCGCACGCCTGACGTCGGCTACCGGCCCACCCGCTTCGAGCAGGACTGGACGCCCGAGGACGAAAGCTCGGTCGACACCGCGCTGCGCCGCGCGGTGGAAAAGACCACGGTCAAGCACACCTTCCACCTGCCGCGCGGCGTGCGGGTGGAGTGCGCGGTGAAACCACTGCTGCCGATCGCGCTGTTCGGCTGCCGCAACCCCGACCCGCCGCCGGCACCGGTCGCCGCCAGCGCGTATGCGCCATTGCACCTGGCGCCTGCCGCCCCGCTGGCGCCGCCCGCGGCCGCCAGCACGCCGGCACCGGCGACCTCCGCGCCGATGGTGAAGTTCGACAACGCCGCCGAATGCGCTGCCGCCCGCGTCGCCGGCGGCCCGTTGCCGCCGGGCTGCGCGTCGGAATTGCCGCCCGCCACGCCAGTGCGATTGCCGGCCCCGGCTTCCAGTTCGTGGGTGCCGGCGAGCGATCAGTTTCATTAGGCCGGGATTCGGCAGCGGCAACGGCGGGGGAGGGCGGGCACTGCCCGCCGCCTTCCGTGACACGAAACAAGAGCCGGCGGGCGGTGCCCGCCCTACCAGTGAGCACGGGTTACTCCACGCGCGGTTCGCGCAGCGTGTCCATCGTCAACGTCGCCAGTTGTTTCAGGCGCGTGCCGCCGGCATCGGCGAGCAGGGTCTTCAGCCGCGCGTCGGCATCGTCCTGGTCCAGCGTCTGCCGCTCGGCCAGCGAGGCGGCCAGGGCGCGGCCCATCGAGTCGAAGATCAGCGCGTAGGCGAACGCGTGCAGCACGCCGCCGCCCAGCGTGCCCAGACCGGGGAACGCCTTCAGTGCATTGCCGGCAACCGCCAGCACGATCGAGCTGCCGGTGCGCAGGGTCAGCCTGGCCTGGCGCACGAAATCCTCGATCTGCACGTCGCTGAGCCCGACGCCGTACAGCTCGGCCAGCGCCCGCGTGAGCCCGGTGGCGAGCACGCCCTGGATCACCAGGTCGCTGCCTGGCGCCACCGCCGCCATCGCACCGACGATCGCGCGGCGGGCGTACTGGCGCACGATGCGCTCTGCGGTTTCGGCGCGGGTCTGCGCCTCCAGCGTGCCGGTGCGCTGGTGCAGGCCGGCGAGCACGGCCTGCTCGCGACGCGGCTCCAGTCCCTCGGCACCGGGAGCGATGAGGCGGGTGAGTGCGCGCAGCAGCGGTTGGATCGCCGGCTTGCGCTGGCGTTCGACCGATTCGGTGCTGCCGTCGGCGAGCCGGCGCTGGTATCGCTCGCTGCCGCCGGCGCTGATCGCCACCACCGCGCTGGCGATGCCGCGCGATTGCGCGCGCAGCTTGTCCAGCAGCTGCGCCAGCTCCGGCTCGCCCCACTGGTCGGCCTTGTTCAACACCAGCAGCAGCGGCTTGCCGAAATCGGCGAGCCAGCGCAGTTCGTCGACCTGGCTGCGGGTGAGGTCGCCGGCACACAGGTAGATCACCGCGTGGGCGCGCAGGGCTTCTTCGCGTGCCTCGCGTTCGCGCGCTTCGCCGCCACTCTCGCGGCTGCCGGGTACGTCGGCGAGTACCAGGCTGCGGCCGTCGGGCAAGGTGCTGTCGTAGTGACCGACCGCGCGCGTGGTGCCGCCGCGCGCCTCGCTGGCCAGTGTGGCCTGCGGCGCCAGCGCACGGATCAGGCTGGACTTGCCGGTGGAGATCTCGCCGAACAGCGCGACGTACAGGCGCGCGCCGAGCCGGCGCTGGTCGAGTTCGCCCAGCTCGGTGGCGAGCGCGCCGGTGTCGGCGCCGTGTTCGCGCAACTTGTCGATGCGCTGCTCCAGGCTGGCGCGGTCGGGCACCGGCAGGGGTCGGCGCCGGCGGCGCGGACGCAGCAGCCACCACAGCACGGCCAGGCCGGCGGCGGCGAAGATCGCCAGCACCAGGCCCAGCGTCCACTGCAACGGCGCCGGCAAGGCGAGGAAGCGCTGGGCCAGCGCGAGGAAACGTTCCGCCGCGGCAAACAGCAGCCACAGCAGTGCGGCTATGGCCAGGGCGGCGAACAGCAGGCGTAGGCGTCGGGACATCCGGCGATTGTAGGGGCTCGCGCACCGCACACGCCCATGGCCGATGGCCCTTTCGCCGCGCCACGGCATGCGCGGTACGATCCCCGCGTTGCCTTGCCCCCAGGCGTGCGGCAAGCCCCTTCCCCGAGGACGATGCGACATGAGCAAGGCCGACACCACCTCCCGCTTCACGGCGAAAGTGCTGCGCCCGGCGATGCCCGACGATGCCGCATGGGCCTTCGTGCTGTTGCCGCGACCGGTGAGCGAGAAGCTGCCGCGCCGTGGGCGCACCACGGTCGACGCCAGCATCAACGGCCACCGCTTCCAGGCGACGCTGGAGCCGGATGGCCAGTTGAGCCACTGGCTGAAACTGGACAGCCGCCTGCTCAAGACCGTCCGTGCGCAAGCGGGCGACACCGTGGCGCTGGAGATCGCGCCGGTGAAGCATGAGCCGGAACCCGCGCTGCCGGCCGACCTGCGCCAGGCGCTGGACGATGCGCCCACCGCCGCCCGCGCCGGCTGGGACGCCACCACCACGATCGCGCGCGTGGACTGGATCCACTGGATCGTCTCGGCCAAGCAGGCAAAGACCCGCACGCAGCGCGTCGCCGCCGCCTGCGACATGCTCGCCGCCGGCAAGCGGCGCGTGTGCTGTTTCGATCCGTCGGGTTTCTACAGCAAGGCGTTGGCGGCGCCCGACGCGGCCGAATGACGCACGACGCGTGAAACGCATCGCTCCGGGCCGGCGCGATGCTCGCCGCCACGGACCCGATTTGGCATGATGGGGCGGATCAGGGGAATCTGCGCATGCTTGCATCGCTCATGTTGGGTGCGGTTCTGGCGGTGGCCACGCCGGGGTCCGCGGCCGCCGGCGGTGCCAGCACGACAATGCCGGCCGCCGGCGCGAGCATGCCGGCGACGCCGCAGTTCCGTCGTTATGGCGTGGCCGACGGCGTGCCCAGCGGTTCGATCTACGCGGTGGCGCAGGATCATCGCGGCATGATGTGGTTCGGTGCCGATGGCGGCCTGGTGCGCTTCGACGGCGTCACGTTCAAGGTGTTCCGGCATGCCAGCGGCGATCCGCTGTCGCTGCCGAGCAACCAGATCTACACCCTGTTCGTGGACAAGGCGGACCGCATCTGGGCCGGCGGCGTCTCGGCGGGACTGACCGTCTACGACCAGGACGGCGGGCGCTTTCGCCACTGGGTGCACGCAGCGGACGATCCGCACAGCCTCAGCAACGACGAAGTGTGGAGCATCGCGCAGACCCCCGATGGCCAGATCTGGGTGGGCACCCAGGGCGGCCTCGACCGCATGCGCCGCGACGAGAGAGGTTTCGAACCCGTGCGGCTCGATGCCGGCAGCGGGCAGGCGGCCCCGTTCGGCGCCATCCGCGCCTTGCTGGCCGACCACGAGGGGCGGTTGTGGATCGGCAGTGAGCATGGTCTCTACGTGCGCTCGACCGACGGCAAGGTGCGCCGCGTGGCGGTCGACCCCGCGTTCGCCGGCGACGTCGGCGCGGTGTGGCGCATCGAGGGCGATGGCGACGAGATCCGCGTGGCGGTCAGCGGTGGCCTGCTGGTGGTCGGCGCCGACGGCGTGGCGCGGCCGCTGGCAAATCGGCAACTGGCCAACACGCGCATCCTGAGCAGCGTGCGCGACAGCCAAGGGCGGTTGTGGCTGGGCAGCCTCGACGGCGTCTGGCTCGAATCGGAACAGGGCCCGCTGCAGCACATCACCGGCGCGCCGCTGTTGCCCGGCGGCCTGCCCAGCGATCGGCTGTGGCAGATTTTCCGCGATCGCGAAGGCGGCCTGTGGTTCACCTTCGACCAGTCCAGCATCGCGTACCTGCCGCCGAGCTGGAATGGTTTCGCGCGTTTCACGCATATCCCGGACGATGCCGACAGCCTGTCCAACACCGCAGCGCTGTCGGTGCTGACCGGGCGCGACCACGAGCTGTTGGTGGGCGGCTACAACGGCTGGGTCGACAAGCTGGATACGGCGACCGGCGAGGTCAGCCACGTGCTGCGCGGCCTGCACGGCAACCTCACCTCGCTGGCGGAGGATGCGCGCGGCCGCCTGTGGATCACCGGGCCCGGGCGCATCTACCGCTACGACCACGGCAAGCTGCTGACGCTGGGCGCCGAGCAGACGCACATGAAACGGCCGCTCGCGCTGGTCGCCGGCATGGACGGCCATATCTACGGGGCGTCGTGGGGCGAGGGCGTGTTCGCGATCGACCCCGACACGCTGGCGTCGACGCCGCTGCTGCCGGCCGATGCGCCCGACGGCGCGCGCTTCTTCGACCAGTTGCGGGCGCACGACGGGGCGGTCTGGTACGCCAGCATGGCCGGGCTGATGCGCAGCGAAGGGCCCGGACAGCCGCTGGCGTTCGTGCCGGGCGTATCGCGGCGGGAGATCTACAGTTTCGCGTTCGATGACGACGGTTTCTGGATCGCCACCGAAACCGCGCTGGAGCATTACCGCCTGGCGGACGGGCGCGCCACGCGCGACGACAGCGTCGACATCAGCCGGATGGGGCTGATCGCGGACCTGCGCACCATGCTGGTCGATCGGCAGGGGCAACTGTGGTTGTTCAGCAGCCCGGGCCTGCGCCGCTTCAACCCGCTGACCCACACGTTCACCCAGTTCGGTGCGGCGCAGGGCCTGAGCAATGGAGAGTTCACCAACGGCTCGGCGGTGGTCGCTGCCGACGGCACCATGCTTGCCGCCAGCAGCGGCGGCGTCACCGCGTTCCAGCCGGCCGAACTGGCGCGGCTGGAACGGCCCGGCCCGCTGCCGCTGCTGTCGCTCACCCAGGTCAGCGTGCGCCGCGACGGCAAGACCGTCGCGCTGTCGCCGGAGCAGCCGGTGCACCTGGGCTGGCGCGATCGCGACTTGCGCGTGGAGGCGCGCATGTCGTCCTACGTGGACCCGGCAGCGAACCGCTACTTCTTCCACATGGGCGGTTTCGACAGCGGCTGGGTGAGCACCGGCAACCAGGGCCAGCGCGAGTTCGTCGGGCTCGGCGCCGGCAGTTATACGCTGGAAGTGCACGGCCATGGCGCCGACGGCCAGTGGGGCAAGGCGCGGCCGCTGCTGGTCACGGTGCAGGCGCCGCCGTGGCTGCGCTGGTGGGCATGGCTGGGTTACCTGTTGCTGGTGGCAGCCGTGGTCGCGCTGGCGTTGCGTGGCTGGCGCCGGCGGCTGGCGCAGCGCCACCAGATCCAGCTGGCCGAGCAGCAGCGGCAGATGGCCGAGGCGGCCAGCGCAGCCAAGACCCAGTTCCTGGCCACCCTGAGCCACGAGATACGCACGCCGATGACCGGCGTGATGGGCATGGCCGAATTGCTGTTGAGCACGTCGCTCGATCCGCTGCAGCATGACTACACCCGGGCGATGCAACGTTCCGGCGACATGCTGCTGAAACTGCTCAACGACGCGCTCGACCTGGCCCGCATCGAGGCCGGCAAGCTGGAGCTGGAGCCGGCGCCGTTCAGCCCGCGCCAGTTGCTGGAGGACGTGACGCAGCTGGAGCAGGGGCTGGCGCACGCGCGCGGTATCCGCTTCGTGCTGGAGGTGGCCGATGACCTCCCCGCACAGGTCGTCGGCGATGCGGTGCGCATCAAGCAGGTGCTGCTGAACCTGGCCAACAACGCGCTCAAGTTCACCGAACGCGGCCACGTGACCTTGCGCGGCGAACGCACCGCCGACGGTTTGCAGTTCGGCGTCAGCGACACCGGGCCGGGCATTCCCGAGGCGAGCCAGGCGCGCTTGTTCCAGCGCTTCGAGCAGGCCGACGGCCCGCAGCGTGCGGCGGGCAGCGGCCTGGGCCTGGCGATCTGCCGGGAGCTGGTGGACATGATGGGCGGCAGCATCGAGCTGGAATCGCGCGTGGGCCACGGCAGCACCTTCCGCGTGCGCCTGCCGCTGGCCGAACCGGCCGAGCCGGCGCCACTGGCGGCACCGCTCGCCGCCGGCGGCAGCCATCACCTGCTGCTGGTGGAAGACGACACCATCGTGGCGGCGGTCATCCGCGGCCTGCTCGAACGCGAAGGCCATCACGTGGTGCACGTGATCAACGGGCTGGCCGCGCTGGCCGAGCTGGCCCACGCCAGCTTCGACGCGGTGCTGCTGGACCTGGACCTGCCCGGCGTCGACGGCTTCCAGATCGCGCGGCTGATCCGCCAGCGCGAACCGGACGCCCGCCACGTGCCGATCATCGCGGTCACCGCCCGCTCCGGCGGCCGCGACGAGGCGCGCGCCCGCGAAGCGGGCATGGACGGCTTCCTGCGCAAGCCGGTCAGCGGCGAACAACTGGCTGGTGCGCTGGCCCGGGTCATCGCCTCGGCGAGCGATGCCACGGCCTGAGCCGCGGACGGGCGCCTGTGCTCGCGCTGGCAGGAAGGCTTTGGCATCATGGCCGCTACGGGACAGGCTGCCGCCATGGCGCGTCGCTCGCATGCAACGCGGTGCTGGCCGGCATGGAAGCCCGAAGGGGACGACCTGAATGTTTTCGGCAGCCTTGCTGACCCTGGCCCTCGGGCTGGCCCTGCCCGTCGCGGGCATGCCGGCCATCCCGACGGCCGCGAGTCGGGCCGATCCGCTGCCGACGCCGCAGTTTCGCCGCTACGACACCTCGGATGGCTTGCCCAGCACCAATGTCTACGCCGTGGTGCAGGATCGCAAGGGCGCGATCTGGTTCGGCACCAAGGGTGGCCTGGCGCGTTTCGACGGCGTCGGCTTCAAGGTGTTCCGGCATGCGGAGAACGACCCGGGCTCGCTGTACGCCAACGGCATTGCCACGCTGACGGTCGATCGCCGCGGACGCCTGTGGGCCGCTGGCCTCAACGCCGGCCTGAACCGCTACGACGAGGCCAGCGGCAGCTTCCGCCACTGGGGGCACGATCAGGCCGACCCGGCCAGCCTGTCCAGCGACCGGGTCTGGGCCATCGCGCAAACACCGGACGGCAGCTTGTGGATAGGCAGCGCCGGCGGGCTCGACCGCATGCACCCGGACGAGCGCGGCTTCGAGCACGTGGTCGATCCGCAGCTTGGTGCCACGCCAGCCGCGGTCGGCACCGTTGCCGCACTGTATGTGGACGGGCGCGGCCGATTGTGGATCGGCAGCAGCCACGGCGTATTCGTGCGCGAGGCGGACGGCGCGATCCGCCGCATACCGTCGGCCGAGCCGCAGCGGACCATCGACGCGTGGCGGATCGACGGCAGCGGCGACGAGGTGCGGCTTGCCGCCACCGACGGCCTGTGGATCGTCGGCGCCGACGGCGTGGCACGCCGCTTCGGCGCCGGCGTGATTCCCGCCACCAACGTGATGAGCAGCGTGCGCGACGCCGCCGGCCGCCTGTGGGTCGGCACGCAGAAGGGCCTGTTCCTGCAGGCGCGCCCGGGCGGGCCGGTGACCGCGGTGGCCGACCAGCCGGTGCTCTACGGCAACTTGCCCGGTACCTGGGTATGGCAGCTGATGGTCGACCGCGAAGGCGGCATGTGGGCGGCGCTGTACGACGGCGGCGTGGCGTACCTGGGGCCGGGCTGGAACCGCTTCAGCCGCTTCACCCACACGCCGGACGATCCGTCCAGCCTGCGCGACGCGATCGCCACCACCATGGCGCGCGGCAAGGACGGTCGCCACGTGTGGGTGGGCCAGCGCGGCGGCCGGGTCGACCGGCTCGATCCGGTGACCGGCGCGGTCGAGCACGCGATATCGGGACTGCGCGGCGACGTGGTCGGCATGACCGAGGACGCGAGCAACCGCTTGTGGGTGGTGGTGCAGGGCGCGCTGTACCGCGACACCGACGGGCGACTCGACCGGGTCGACCCGGCCGGCGCGATGCTGCAGCGGCCGCTGGAGGTCGAGTCCGGGCCGGATGGCCAGATGTATGCGCGCACCTTCGGCCAGGGCTTGTTCCGCATCGACCCGGAGACGCTGGCGGTCCAGCCGGTGCCGATGGACGGCTCCAGCGACAAGGTGCGCTGGGGCAGCCAGATGACGCTGCATGACGGCGTCTTCTGGTACGCCAGCGACGGCGGCATGATGTGGCTGGACACGACCCGGGGCCGCTTCGTGATGGTGCCGGGCGGGCCGGCAGGACAATCCGTCGACGCCTTCGATTTCACCGCCGACGGACTGTGGATGGCCAATGCCGACGGGCTGGTCCACTACCGCCGCGGCGGCGACGGCATCGTGGCGGACCGCCGGATCGACGCGGTGCATGGCTGGCCGTCGGTCAACGTCACCGACCTGCGCGTCGATGCCGCCGGCCGGGTCTGGGTGTTTGGCCACGACGGCCTGTGGCGGTTCGAGCCGGACACCGGCACGTTCCGTTCGTTCGGCCTGCAGGATGGCCTGACCAACGGCGAGTTCTTCCGCGGCTACGCGCGGATGCCCAGCGGCTACATCTACGCCGCCACCCTGGGCGGCGTGGTGGCGTTCAACCCGGACCGGAGCAACCGGCAGACCAGCGTGCCGCAGATGGCGCTCACCCAGGCCAGGGTGCGCCACCGCGGCGCCGCCCAAGTACTGCCGATCGGCACGCAGCCGCTGCACATGGACTGGCACGACAGCCAGCTCGCGATCGAGGCGCGGGTGTTCTCCTATGTCGCGCCGGCTGCCAACCGCTACCGTTTCCGGCTGTACGGCTTCGACAGCGACTGGGTGGACACCGGCAGCCGCGGCGAGCGCGATTTCAGCGGCCTCGGCGCAGGCGACTACACGCTGGACGTGATGGCCGCGGGCGCGAATGGCCGATGGGTGCACCTGGCCACGCCGCTGCGCATCCAGGTCGAGGCGCCGCCGTGGCTGCGCTGGTGGGCGTGGGCCATCTACGTGCTGCTGGTGGCGGCGCTGGTGGCTCTGATCCTGCATGCCTGGCGCCGTCGCCTGGCGCAGCGCCACAAGATCCAGCTGGCCGAGCAGCAGCGGCAGATGGCCGAGGCGGCGAGCGCGGCGAAGACGCAGTTCCTGGCCACCCTGAGCCATGAAATACGCACGCCGATGACCGGCGTGATGGGCATGGCCGAGCTGCTGTTGAGCACGCCGCTGAACCGGCAGCAGCACGACTACACGCAGGCGATGCAACGCTCCGGCGGCATGCTGCTGAAGCTGCTCAACGACGCGCTCGACCTGGCCCGCATCGAGGCCGGCCGGCTGGAGCTGGAGCCGGCGCCGTTCAGCCCGCGCCAGTTGCTGGAGGACGTGGCGCAGCTGGAGCAGGGCCTGGCCCACGCCAAGGGCATCCGCTTCGAGCTGGCACTGGCCGACGATCTGCCGGCACAACTGCTCGGCGACGCGGTGCGGATCAAGCAGATCCTGCTGAATCTGGCCAACAATGCCTTGAAGTTCACCGAGCACGGCAGCGTCTCGCTGAGCGCGCAGCGCACCGCCGACGGTTTGCAGTTCGGCATCAGCGACACCGGGCCGGGCATTCCCGAGGCGAGCCAGGCGCGCTTGTTCCAGCGCTTCGAGCAGGCCGACGGCCCGCAGCGTGCGGCGGGCAGCGGCCTGGGCCTGGCGATCTGCCGGGAGCTGGTGGACATGATGGGCGGCAGCATCGAGCTGGAATCGCGCGTGGGCCACGGCAGCACCTTCCGCGTGCGCCTGCCGCTGGCCGAGCCGCCGGTCGAAGCGCCGACGCCGACTCGCGCCGCCCGCAGCTACCGCTTGCTGCTGGTGGAGGACGACACCATCGTGGCGGTGGTGATCCGGGGCCTGCTGGAGCGCGAGGGCCACGCGGTGGTGCACGTGGTCAACGGGCTGGCCGCACTGTCCGAACTGGCACACGTGAGTTTCGACGCCGTGCTGCTGGACCTGGACCTGCCCGGCGTCGACGGCTTCCAGATCGCGCGGCTGATCCGCCAGCGCGAACCGGACGCCCGCCACGTGCCGATCATTGCGGTCACCGCCCGCTCCGGCGGCCGCGACGAGGCGCGCGCCCGCGAAGCGGGCATGGACGGCTTCCTGCGCAAGCCGGTCAGCGGCGAGCAATTGGCGGCGGCACTGGCGCGTGCACTGGCGACGCCGGCCGAAGCGCCCCCGGCCTGACGGTGGCGCGGTGCGAGCACGCTGGCGGGCGATGCATTCGAGCCGAAAATCGGGAACAGGGAACGGGCATTCGCGGGAGCCAGAGCATCGCCCGCGAGCGGGCTCCTACTGGTCGCTCTTGTGGAGTTCGAAACCGCGTCGCTGGTACTCGCGCCAGCGTTCGCGCGAGCCGTCGCGGGCATCGGGGTCGGCGGGTACCACTTCGAGCACCCGTTCGCACGGCTGGTCGGGGCAGCGGTCGCGCAGGTTGATCAGCAGCGGGCGGTCGGGAGTGTCGACGCCGGGCGGTACGATCAGCACGGCGGTGAATTCGTCGTCGTCGTCGCCGGCCAGCTGGTGCGGGATCATCGCGTCGTCGTCGAACGCCCACAGCAGTTCGTCGATTTCGTGGGCCTGCTCGTGGTCGCGCGCCAGGATCAGCGTCGGCTGCTGCGCCGCGTAGGCCTTTTTCGCCAGCTCGCACACCAGCAGCAGCGGCTGCTCGATGAAGCGTGGCTTGTTGGCGATCAGGTAGAAGTCGGCGCGCATCAGGCTGGGAATGGGGAATGGGGAATGGGGAATAGTAAAGGCAACGCCGCCGTTGCGGCTGCCAGCTCTTCCTATTCCCCATTCCCCATTTCCTTATTCCCGATCCAGCAGCCACTGCGCCAGCAACGCCACCGGGCGGCCGGTGGCGAGGCCCTTGCGGCCGTCTTCCCAGGCGGTGCCGGCGATGTCGAGGTGGGCCCAGCGCTGGCCGTCGGTGAAGCGCGAGAGGAAACAGCCGGCGGTGATCGCGCCGGCGGTCTTGCCGCCGATGTTGGCGACGTCGGCGAAACCCGATTCCAGTTGCACCTGGTAGTCGTCCCACAGCGGCAGGCGCCAGGCGCGATCGAGGGTTTCCTCGCCGGCGGCGAGCAGCTCGGCGGCGAGGTCGTCGTGCTTGCTCATCAGGCCGCTGGCATGCTTGCCCAGGGCGACCACGCAGGCGCCGGTGAGGGTGGCGGCGTCGACGATGGTGTGCGGCTGGTAGGTCTTCGCCGTCCAGGTCAGCGCATCGCACAGGATCAGCCGGCCTTCGGCATCGGTATTGAGCACCTCGATGGTGAGGCCGGAGAGGCTGGTGAGCACGTCGCTGGGACGGTAGCTGTCGCCGCCGGGCATGTTCTCCACGCTCGGCACCACGCACACGAGGTTGCGCTTCAGGCCCATCTTCACCGCGGCCACGAACGCGCCCATCACGCCGGCGGCGCCGCCCATGTCGAACTTCATGTCCTCCATGCCGGGGCCGGGCTTGAGGCTGAGGCCGCCGGAGTCGAAGGTGACGCCCTTGCCGACCAAGGCATACGGCTTGTCGTCCGGATCGCCGCCCTTGTATTCCAGCGCGATCAGCCGCGGCTTGTTGGCCGACCCGCGCGCCACGGCGAGCAGCGAGCCGAAACCCAGCTCGGCCATCTGCGCTTCGTCCAGCACCTGGCAGTTGACCTTGTCGTGCAGGTCGGCGAAGGCCTGGGCCTGGGCAGCGATGTAGGCGGGGTTGCAGATGTTCGGCGGCAGGTTGGCCAGCTCGCGTGCGAAGCGCACGCCTTCGGCAATGGCGGTGGCCTGCTCCAGCGCGGCGTGTGCCTCGTCGCCCGCGGCGAAGGCGAGCGTGGCCAGTTCCGCCGGCTTGGCCTTGTCGCGCGGCTTGAAGGTGGCGGTGTAGCGGTAGGCGGCGAAATCGCTGGCCAGCGCCGCCACGCGCACGCGCCAGGCGGCGTCGCGGCCGGGTACGTCCACGTCGGTGAGATAGGACACCGCCGCGTTCAACGGCAACCGGCCGAGCGCACGCGCGGCTTCGATGTGGATCTTCTGGAAGCGCGCGCCGTCGAACGATTTCTGCGCACCCAGGCCGACCACCATCACGCGTTTGGCGGCGATGCCCGGCGGGGCGAACAGCACGCTGGTGCTGCCGGCCTTGCCGCTGATGTCGCCGCTTTCGAGTTGCTGGCGGATCAACCCGCCGGTGGCGCGATCCACCGCTTCGGCGGCGTTGCCCAGCACCGCCTGCTCGTACACGCCGACCACGATGCACGGGCTGTCGACGGCAGTGGCGGCAGTGTTGGTCAGGCTGAACTGGAGAGTCATCGGATGCGTTCCCGTGTGGGCCCGGTCGTGGCCGGACAGGCTAGACTTGCGGTTCGCCGCCCCTGGGAGCGTGGGCGGCAGAAATCTTCCGGGCTGCAAAAGCGGCTGCGCGGTCCGTATTTCCGCCGATTCTTGACCCATGGAACCACCATGGGCCGGCGAACCGTCGAAAACCCGTCCTCGCGCATCCACATTTTTCGCCTCGGAAGTTTCTGCCGCCCACGCTCCCGGGGTGTCACCGCACAAGCCATCAAGTTTATCGCATGCTGAGCATCCTCGACCGCTACTTCCTGCGTGAGCTGGCGCAGACCGTCGCCGCCACCGTGGTGGTCCTGCTGGTGATCGTGGCCGGCAGCGCGTTCGCCAAGGTGTTGCAGCAGGTGGCCAGCGGCAGCTTTCCGGCCAGCGTGATGTTTCAGGTGCTGGGGCTGCGCACGCTCGACGGCCTGACCAACCTGATGCCGCTGGCGAGTTTCATCGGCGTGCTGATGGGGCTGGGCCGCATGTACCGCGAGAGCGAGATGCACGTGCTGTCGTCCTCCGGCATGGGTCCGGCGGGCCTGCTGCGTCCGGTCGCGGTGCTGGCCGCGGTGCTGGTGGCGATCACCCTGGTGGTGGCGTTGTGGCTGGGTCCGTGGGCGGTACGCACCAGCGATGCGCTGGTGGCCGCGGCCAACCGTTCGGTGATCGCCGCCGGCCTCGACGCCGGGCGCTTCACCAGCCTGCCCGCCCAGGGCGGCATCATCTTCGTCGACAGCCTGAGCCGTGACGGCACACGACTGGGCCGCACCTTCGTCGCGACCCAGCGCAACAGCAAGGAAGGCGGGGCCCACCTGAAAGTGGTCAGCGCGGCCAGCGGCCAGCTGTACCAGGAGAGCGACGGCGAGGGCCGTTTCATCGCCTTCAAGGATGGCTGGCAATACGACATCCCGCTGGGTGCCGACAATTGGCGCCAGATGCAGTACCGGCAGAACGACACGTCGCTGTCCAGCGTGCAGGCCGACGAGGATGAGGATCCCGCGCACTCCAAGACCAGCTGGGCGCTGTTCCAGTCCGACAATCCGGAGGATCGCGCCGAGTTCGCCTGGCGCAGCAATGCGGCGCCGCTGACCCTGGTGCTGGTGCTGCTGGCGTTGCCGCTGGCGCGGCAGAGTCCGCGCGAGCCGAAGTACGGCCGGCTGCTGCTGGCGATGCTGGCGTTCTATCTCTACTACCTGCTGCTGGCGCTGGGGCGCGCGCAGATCGGCAAGGATCACTGGCACAGCCAGGCGCCGCTGTGGGGCCTGCACCTGCTCGCGCTGGGGCTGGCCGGCTGGTTGCTGTGGAAACAGTATTCCCCGCGGCGCGTGCGCACGGCGGCGAGTGCCGCGTGATGGGCATATTCAGCATCAAGCGGGTGGATCGGCTGGTGGCGCTCAGCGTGCTCGGCTCGCTGCTGACGGTGTGGCTGGTGCTCACCGGCTTCGATGCGGTGACCCAGTTCCTGCGCCAACTGGGCAACGTGGGCAAGCACGGCTACACGGTGACCGATGCGACGGTCTACGTGCTGGTGACGTTCCCGCGCCGCGCCTACGAGATGTTCGGCAACGCCGCGCTGATCGGCGGCCTGCTCGGCCTCGGCGGCCTGGCCGGCAGTGGCGAACTCACCGCCTTGCGCGCGGCCGGCCTGTCGCGATTGCGCATCGCCGGCTCGGCGGCAGGCGTGGTGGCGGTGCTGATCGTGGGGGTGGTGATCCTGGGCGAAACCGTCGCGCCGTGGGGCGACCAGCAGGCGCAGGCGATGCAGTTGCGCGTGCGCTCGGGCAACCTGGGCCTGGGCGACGGCAGCGGGTTGTGGGCGCGCGACGGCAACGACATCATCAACGCACGCGGCACCTCGCTCAAGGAGCACGACGGGGTCAGCGAGGTGCAACTGAGCGACGTGCGCGTGTTCACCTTCACGCCTGACGGTCAGCTCAAGCGCTTCCGCCTGGCGCAGAGCGCCACGCACGACGGCCACCAATGGATCCTGCACGGCGTGCGCAGCACCACGCTGGATGAGCAGGGCACGCATTCCACCACCACCGCCAACGAGTCGTGGCCGTCGAGCCTCAACCCGCAGGTGCTGGCGCAATCCGTGGTGCAACCGCAATACCTGTCGATGCGCGACCTGCGCCGCAACATGAGTTACCTGGAGAGCAACGGCGAGAGCCCGGGCAGCTACGCGGTGGCGTTCTGGGGCCGCGCGCTGTATCCGCTCAACGTGCTGGTGCTGGTGCTGTGCGCGATGCCGTTCGCGTTCGGCACACTGCGTTCCGGCGGCCTGGGAAAGCGCCTGTTCATCGGCATGTTGCTGGCGATCGGCTGGTATTTCATGCAGCAGGCGATGGTGAATTTTGGCACCGTCTACGGCCTGCCGCCATTCCTCGCCAACCTGCTGCCGGCGATGCTGTTGGCGTGCATTGCCTGGCTGTATTTCAGGCGCAGGGTGTGATTGAGCAGGGAATGGGGAATAGGGAATAGGGAATGGCAAGAACCAACGGCAACGGTAGCGGGAGGGTGTGATGGATGGGGTGGATCTGCGCAGCGATACGGTGACGCGGCCGACGGCGGCGATGCGCGAGGCGATGCTGGCGGCGGCGGTGGGTGACGACGTCTATGGCGAGGACCCGACGGTCAACGCGCTGCAGCAGCGGCTGGCCGACGACCTCGGCTTCGATGCCGGACTGTTCGTGCCCAGCGGCACCCAGTCCAACCTGCTGGCCTTGCTGGCGCACTGCGAGCGCGGCGACGAGTACCTGGTCGGCATGGATGCGCACACCTACAAGTTCGAGGGCGGCGGCGCGGCGGTGCTGGGCTCGATCCAGCCGCAGCCGATCGTGCAGGACGAGGATGGCAGCCTGCCGCTGGTGCGGATCGAGGCGGCGATCAAGCCGGTCGACCCGCACTTCGCACGCACCCGCCTGCTGGCGCTGGAGAACACCTGGCATGGCCGCCCGCTGCCGCTGGATTACCTGCGCGCCGCGCACGACACGGCGCGCGCGCACGGGCTGGGCCTGCACCTGGACGGCGCGCGGCTGTTCAACGCCGCGGTGGCCTGCGGCGTGCCGGCGCGCGATCTCGCGCGGCATTTCGATACCGTCTCGATCTGCCTGTCCAAGGGTCTGGGCGCGCCGGTGGGCTCGGTGCTGCTCGGCTCGCATGCGCTGATCGACAAGGCGCGCCGCTGGCGCAAGGTCTGTGGCGGCGGCTGGCGCCAGGCGGGCATGCTGGCCGCGGCGGGGATGCACGCGCTGGATCATCACGTGGCGCGGCTGGCCGACGACCACCGGCGCGCGGCCTACCTCGCCGGTCGCCTGCGCGAGATCGCCGGCATCGACCTGCTAGGTCAGCACACCAACATGGTCTTCGTCGACGTGCCGGCCACGCGCCTGCGCGAACTGGACGTCCATCTGCGCGGGGCCGGCATCCGCATCAGCATCGGCTACCTGCCGACCTTGCGGCTGGTGACGCATCTGGACGTCGACGACGACGGCATCGAGCGCACGGCGGCGGCGTTTGCGGCATTCTTCAAGTCGCATTGAACGCCGGCGGCCCGCGCGCAACCACGACAAGGATTTCTCCGGTGACCAACACGCATTCCCTGCTGCTCGCGCTGACCTGTCTGGCGATGACCGGTTGTCTCCCCGAGGCCCCCTCGACCGGCCTCGCGCAGGCGCCCGCGGCGACCGCTTCCGTTGCGGCGCGGACGCCAATCGTGGCGAGCGGTCCGGCGCCGCAGCCTGCCGCGCCGGTGTCGGCGCCGACCAAGCCATTCGCATTTGCTGCCGATGCCGCGTCGGCCACTGCGGGCTGCGCGTTCACCGGCCTGCAGTTGCCGCCGTCGACCAGGATCTACGCCGCCGGTGCCTACGGCGGCAGTCGGCAGGATTTCCAGATCGACCAGAGCGGGCACGAGGCCACTGCCATGCGAGTGGCGGTCAACCAGCCGGATGCGCCGGTGGTACTGATGCTGGGTGCCTACGAACCCACCGTGTGGAGCGTCGGCTGGACGCCGGGCACGCGCATTCTGGCGGTGCTGGTGAGCGGCTATCACCGGCAGGAGATCACCGGCCTGCCCGCCGACGTGCCGGTGCGGACAAGCACGTACGACAACAGGAGCCGCTGCGAATATTTCTACGTGGCGCCAAAAAATGCCGGCAAGCTCAACCCGATCGCACGCCGCATGTTTGGCCGTCCGGTCGACATGCTGTATCCCGCCCAGGGCGGCGAGGTGGTGGTCGGATCACCGCTGCCGGCAGGCAGCGCGCTGGTCACCGATGGAAGCGCCAGGCCGGCCTCCGCGTTCCGCTTGCCGAACAGCTCGCTGGCCGGGCCGGCGGGGCTGGAGCAGGGCGTGCGCGACGGTTTTCTGCGCGAAGCGGACGCTTCCGACGGTGCGGCGTGGATCGCTGCCCGACGCGCCCGGCAGCACGCTCCGGTCGATGCGCCGCCGATTGCCGGCGGCGCCCCGGCACCGCGCATGCCCTCGATGTTCCGCGCCTACGTGGTGCTGAAGGCGTACACCTTGCCGGCCGGATTGTACGGCGCGAATTCGGCCACCTTCTTCGTGCCCAAGGGCGTACCGCGGCCCACCGGAAAACTCGGTCACTCGACCCTGTACGACTTCAACACGGTCAGTTGCGCCGGGGTTGGCTGCGGTATGGAGTGAGCTTCGCGACGCAGGCCGTGCGGCAAACGCCGACACCCACGGCGCACGAACGCAGCTTGATCTTTCCGGCATCCGCGCGCGCTCCGGGCCTACACCGACGGCGCCCGACCCCGCCGTCCCCATTTGCTAGCATTCGGCCAATGCATTCCGCCGCCCTCGACATCCTGCGCAACATCTTCGGCTACCCCAGTTTCCGGGGCCAGCAACAAGCCATCGTCGAGCACCTGGGCGAGGGCGGCGACGCGCTGGTGCTGATGCCGACCGGCGGCGGCAAGTCGCTGTGCTACCAGATTCCCGCGCTGCTGCGGCAGGGCACGGCGATCGTGGTGTCGCCGCTGATCGCGCTGATGCAGGACCAGGTCGACGCCTTGCGCGAGGCGGGTGTGGCGGCGGCGTATCTCAACTCCAGCCTGGCCGCGGACGCGCAGCGCGAGGTGGAGAAGCAACTGCTGGCCGGCCAACTGAACCTGCTCTACGTGGCGCCGGAGCGGCTGCTGACGGCGCGCTTCCTCGACCTGCTCGAACGCACCGAGGTGGCGTTGTTCGCCATCGACGAGGCGCACTGCGTGTCGCAGTGGGGTCACGATTTCCGCCCCGAATATCGCGAGCTGGCGATCCTGCCGCAGCGCTTTCCTGCCGTGCCGCGCATCGCGCTCACCGCCACCGCCGACCCGCGCACGCGCGAGGAGATCGTCGAGCGGCTGGCGCTTCAGGACGCCCGTCAGTTCATCTCCAGCTTCGATCGCCCGAACATCGGCTATCGCGTGGGCTTGCGCCACAACGCGAAGCGCCAGCTGGGGGAATTCCTGCTCGGGCACGAGGGCGAGTCCGGCATCGTCTACTGCCTCAGTCGGCGCAAGGTGGACGACACCGCGCAGTGGCTGGCCGAATCGGGCATCGAGGCGTTGCCGTATCACGCCGGCCTCGACGCGGCCACGCGCTCGAAGAATCAGCAGCGCTTCCTGCGCGAGGACGGCGTGGTGATGGTGGCCACGGTGGCGTTCGGCATGGGCATCGACAAGCCCGACGTGCGCTTCGTGGCGCACCTGGACCTGCCGCGCAGCATCGAGGGCTACTACCAGGAAACCGGCCGCGCCGGCCGCGATGGCTTGCCAGCCGAGGCGTGGATGATCTACGGCTTGTCCGACGTGGTGACGATGAGCCAGATGATCGCGCAGTCCGAATCGGCCGACGACCGCAAGCGCGTCGAGCGGCAGAAGCTGGAATCGCTCCTCGCCTACGCCGAGGCCACCGACTGCCGCCGCCAGCTGCTGCTGGGCGCGTTCGGCGAAACCTATCCCGGCCCCTGCGGCCATTGCGACAACTGCGTGGCGCCGCCGAAGACCTGGGACGCCACCGTGGTGGCGCAGAAGGCCCTGTCGGCGGTGTACCGCACCGGCCAGCGCTTCGGCTCCGGCCACGTCATCGACGTGCTGCGCGGCGAGGAGACCGAGCGCGTGCTCGGTCTAGACCACCATCGCCTGAGCACCTTCGGCGTCGGCGCCGACATGGACGAGAAACAGTGGCGCTCGGTGTTCCGCCAGTTGCTCGCCGCCGGCCTGCTGGAGGCCGACGCCGAGGGCTACGGCACCTTGCGCCTGACCACCGCCAGCCGCGCCGTGCTCGGCGGCGAGCGGACGGTGCGGCTGCGCGAGGACGCCCGTCCCGAACGCGCCGGCCGGCGCAAGCGCGAAGCCAGTCGCGTGGCCAGCGGCAGCCTGGGCATCGAGGCCTACGAGCAATCCACCTGGGATGCGCTGCGTGCCCTGCGCACGCAACTGGCGAAGCAGCAGGGCGTGCCGCCCTACGTGGTATTCCACGACGCCACCTTGCTGGCGATGCTGCGCGCGATGCCCGCCAACGAGGACGAACTGGCCACCATCAGCGGCGTCGGTGAGTCCAAGCTCAAACGCTATGGGCGCGATTTCCTCGCGGTGATCAATTCTCCCCAGTGATTCGGCGCCTGGATGCGGGCGTGCGTCCGGTACGCGCGCCGACGGTCATCCCGGGTGGTTCCCAGGGTGAAACGGGCGGGTTATGCTGGACGTGTTTGACAGCGCTGTCATACTGCAACCACGGGACGACCGTAATCGTTTACCGGCCCGTGGGGCAAGGTGATGGCGGGCTGACGGCGCTGCATACGTATTCAACCGGACAGCGCGATGCGTGCACCGCAGAATCGGGGGCACGGCGACCTGTCATGACCTGGGGAAGGCAATGAGTTCGACGAGCGCGACAGATGGGCTGGGCCAGCACGCCACGCTGCGGGTGATCCTGATCTCGGCTGCCGCCGCCCTGGGCGGCTTCCTGTTCGGTTTCGACACGGCGGTGATCAACGGCGCGGTCGACGCGATCCGCGCCCATTTCGGGCTGAACGCGGGCGAGATCGGCATCACCGTGTCCTGCGCGCTGCTCGGTTCGGCGTTGGGGGCGTGGTACGCCGGCATGCTGGCCAACCGCTTCGGCCGCGTGCGCAC
This sequence comes from Rhodanobacter sp. UC4438_H5, assembly GCF_052978405.1. Taxonomy (NCBI): domain Bacteria; kingdom Pseudomonadati; phylum Pseudomonadota; class Gammaproteobacteria; order Lysobacterales; family Rhodanobacteraceae; genus Rhodanobacter; species Rhodanobacter sp. UC4438_H5. The sequence continues at coordinate 2,071,538 of NZ_CM129672.1, read as the reverse complement.
GATGCAGGTGGCCGCGGTGCTGCTGGTGGCTGCCGCCGCCGGTTCGGGCCTGGCGATGGCGGTGTGGGACCTGGTCCTGTGGCGGCTGGTCGGCGGCATCGGCGTGGGCGTGGCTTCGGTGATCGCGCCGACCTACATCGCCGAGGTGGCGCCGGCGCGGATTCGTGGGCGGCTCGGCTCGATGCAGCAATTGGCGATCGTGCTGGGCATCTTCGCCGCGCTGCTGAGCGATGCATGGCTGGCCGGTGCGGCCGGCGGCGCAGCCGAGGTGCTGTGGCTGGGCCTGCCGGCGTGGCGCTGGATGTTCCTCGCCGCGGTCACCCCGGCGCTGATCTACGGCCTGCTGGTGCTGGGCGTGCCCGAGTCGCCGCGCCACCTGGTGGCCAAGGGCCGCCTGGCCGATGCGCGGGTGGTGCTGCAGAAGGTGCTGTCGATGCACAGCACCGCGGCGCTGGACAAGAAACTCGGCGACATCGAGGCCAGCCTGCGCTCGGAACACAAGCCGCGCCTGCGCGACCTGTGCAGCAAGGGCACGGGTTTGCTGCCGGTGGTCTGGATCGGCATCGCGTTGTCGGTGTTCCAGCAGTTCGTCGGCATCAACGTGATCTTCTACTACTCGGCCACCCTGTGGCACTCGGTGGGCTTCAGCGAGGCCGACTCGTTCACCATCACCGTGGTCACCTCGATCGTCAACGTGCTGGTCACGCTGGTGGCGATCGCGCTGGTCGACAAGATCGGGCGCAAGCCGCTGCTGGTGGTCGGCTCGGCCGGCATGGCGATCACCCTCGGGATAATGGCGTGGTGCTTCTCGCAGGCCGTCGGCAGCGGCGCCGAGCTGACCTTGCCCGGCGCGGTCGGCATGGTGGCGCTGGTCGCGGCGAACGCCTACGTGGTGTTCTTCGGCGTGAGCTGGGGGCCGGTGGTGTGGGTGTTGCTCGGCGAAATGTTCCCCAACCGCATCCGTGCCACCGCGCTGGCGGTGGCCGCCTCCGCGCAGTGGCTGGCCAATTTCGCCATCACCAGCACTTTCCCGGCACTGGCCGAACTGGGCCTGACCTTTGCCTACGGCCTGTACGCGGCGTTCGCCGTGCTGTCGCTGGTGTTCGTGTTGCGCGCGGTACGCGAGACCAAGGGCGTGGAACTGGAGGACATGCAGGCATGAGGATCATGGAGCACGGCTTCAGCGGCGGTACCGGCGCGCGGCCGCCGGCCAGCGCCTGCCTCGGCGTGGAAGCGCGCCGGGCGGTCTACGACGCGCGGCGCGCAAAGCAGCTACGATGCGGCAACGGCGATGGCCCGGCCACGGTTCATCGCGCGCGATTGAACGAGATGCTGACGGATCGGGTCGCGGATGAAGGGCAAGGCCACATCGATCGACATTGCACACCTGGCCGGAGTGTCCCAGGCCACGGTCTCGCGCGCCCTGTGCGGCAGCCCGCTGGTCAATGAGGAAACCCGGCGGCGCGTGCAGGCCGCCGCCGAGCAGCTCAACTACAAGCTCGACAAGAACGCCTCGAACCTGCGCCGGATGCATACCGGCACGCTGGCGCTGCTGTTCTTCGAGGACCCGACTGCCGACGAGTCGCACATCAACCCGTTCTTCCTGTCGATGCTCGGCTCGATCACCCGCGCCTGCGCCCTGCAGGGCCACGACCTGCTGATCTCGTTCCAGCAGCTGTCCGACGACTGGCACGCCGACTTCGCCGACAGCAAGAAGGCCGATGGGCTGATCCTGCTCGGCTACGGCGACTACCTCGCCTACCGCGACAAGCTGGAAAAGCTCGTCGCGCAGGGCACCCGCTTCGTGCGCTGGGGCGCGGTGCTGCCGGACCAGCCCGGGGTGTCGTTCGGCAGCGACAACGTCTACGGCGGGCGGCAGGTGGCCGAGCACCTGCTCGAACGCGGCTGCCGGCGCATCGCCTTCCTCGGCGACGCCTCCAGCCATTACCCGGAGTTCTTCGGCCGTTACAACGGCTACGTCGACGCACTCACCGCCGCCGGCGTCGAGGTCGACCCCGCGCTGCAGGAGAACGCCGAGAGCACCGAACACTCCGGCTACGAGGCCATGCGCCGGCTGATCCTGCAGGAAGCCGGCTTCGATGCCGTGTTCGCCGCCAGCGACCTCATCGCGATCGGCGCCATGCGCGCGCTCAGCGACCACGGGCTGCGCGTGCCGCAGGACGTCGCCCTGGCCGGCTTCGACGACATCGCCACCGCCAGCTTCGTCAACCCGCCGTTGACCACCGTGCTGCAGGACACCGGCCAGGCCGGCGCGGTCCTGGTCGACAGCCTGCTCGGCCTGATCCGCGGCGAATCGGTGGAGAGCGAGGTGCTGCCGGTGAAGCTGATGGTGCGCAAGTCCAGCTTGCGCTGAGCCATCGGTCGCTCACGGCCACTCGTTCGCATGCGCCCCCATCTCCCCGCGCTGCGGCCGCACCACGCAGAAGCGGTGACCGGTGGGGGCTTCCATCACCACCCAGGTGCGGATCGCTTCGACCTTCCTCGCACCGAGGACTTCCAGTCGGTGCACTTCGGCCTCGATGTCGTCGCTCTCGATGTCCAGATGCACGCGGCTGGGGTGGGTGACTTTCTGCAGTTCGATGACGGGCTCGTCGTCATGGGTGATCAGGCCGACGTATTTCTCCTGCGCGGGATCGGCGCCTTCCTTGATGGGGCGGCCGAGTGCCCGCGACCAGAAGCGGGCGGCTTCGTCGAGGTCGTCGGCGTGGCAGTCGATCATGAGGCTGCACAGGCGGCTGCGGTGCATGGGGTTCTCCTTCGCGGGCGGCAGGGCGGTCAGCCTTGCGCGCCCGTTGCGCTGCGGTCAAGCGCGAGCCGGCGGTGCGCTTGCTACTGTAGGTGCCTCGATGGCGATTCCCGGAGGCGTGCATGCAAGACCTGGCCGAGCTGATTCGCGACGTGCCCGATTTCCCCCGAGCCGGGGTGATGTTTCGCGACGTCAGCCCGCTGCTGGCCAACGCCGACGGTTTCGCGCGCTGCATCGAGGCGCTGGCCGCACCGTGGCGGGACAGCGGCGTGCAGGTGGTGGGCGGCGTGGAGGCACGCGGTTTCATCTTCGGTGCGGCACTGGCGCTGCGGCTCGAGGCCGGCTTTGTGCCCCTGCGCAAGCCGGGCAAGTTGCCGCCGCCGGTGCAGGCGGTGGATTACCGGCTGGAGTACGGCGAGGATCGGCTGGAGATCCGCGATGGCTTGTTGCAGCCGGCGCAGCGCGTGCTGCTGGTGGACGACGTGCTCGCCACCGGCGGCACGCTGTGCGCGGCGGCGGAGTTGATCGAGCGGGCCGGCGCGACGCTGGTCGGCGCCGGCGTGGTGATCGAGCTTGACGCGCTGGCGGGACGCGTACGCTGGGCGGAACGTGGCCCGCTGCACAGTTTGCTGCGCTACTGAACCATCGTACGCGCCGTTTCGCCGCAGTTGGGCAAGGCGGCCCATGCGCCGTGCGAGAATGCCGCGTTGTCGCACGCGTCCTGCGGGCGATGCTGAACGTGCCGAGGCCGTCGGATGTTGAAGAAGCTGCTGTTGTTGGGTGGGCTGGCCTGGGCCGGCCAGGTGCTGGCCGCCACCGCGCCGGCGAACGCGCCGGTGGTCGGCCCCACGATCACGCCGGCGGCGGTGCAGATGGTGCAGCAGGCCATCGCCAAGCTGTCGTCGAAGGTGGTGGTCGACTCGATCCAGCCGGCACCGCTGCCGGGTTTCTACCAGGTGATCGCGTCGGGTCAGATGGTCTACATCAGCACCGACGGCAAGTACCTGATGCACGGCGACGTGGTCGACTTGAGTCGCCGCGAGAACCTCAGCGACGATGCCTGGGCGAAGTTCCGCGTGGCCGCGCTGGCCAAGGTGCCGGCGTCGCAGCGGCTGGTGTTCGCGCCGGCGCAGCCGAAGTACACGGTGACCGTGTTCACCGACGTCAACTGCGGCTTCTGCCGCGCGCTGCACGAGCACATCGCCGCGTTCAACAAGGCGGGCATCGCGGTGGAATACCTGGCCTGGCCGCGCGAGGGCGTGACCACCACCGCCGGAAACCTCACCCCGACCTACAAGGAAATGGTCTCGGTATGGTGCGCGAAGGACCCCAAGGCCGCGCTCACTGCCGCCACCAAGGGCCACGCGCCCCCGGCGGCGACCTGTACCAACCCGGTGAAGCAGCAATTCGACCTGGGCGTGAAGCTGGGCGTGAGCGGCACGCCCACGATCATCGGGCCGGACGGCAGCGTGCTGGGCGGCTACGTGACGCCGGAGCAGCTGCTGCAGGCTCTGCAAGCGGGCGGCTGATCCCGCCCGGGCGGCTTATGCCGTATTGCAGCATTGGGGTAGAATGGGCGTTTCCTCCGCACAGCGCCCCCTTCCCGCATGATCGCATTCGACGGGCAAAGCGCCCTCTCGCCGTTCCGCCTCGAACGACTCAATGCACGGCTCGACGCCGTGCACCGGGGCGTGCGCGTGCAATCCGCCTGGCATGTGTTCGTGCTCGACATGGACGCGGCGCCAGAGGGCACACTGCGCGAACGCCTGCTGGCCGTGCTGGAGGCGAAGGACGCCGCGCCGCAGCCGGCCACGTTGTGGGTGGTGCCGCGGCTGGGCACGATCTCGCCGTGGTCGAGCAAGGCCACCGACATCCTGCATGGCGCGGGTTTCGACGTGCGCCGCGTCGAGCGCGGGCTGGCGTGGCAGCTCAGCGGCCTGCCCGAACCCGGCGCGCCGGATCATGCGGCGATCATGGGTGTGCTGCATGACGCGATGACGCAATCGGTGCTGGCCCGCCTGGACGATGCGCAAGGCCTGTTCCTGGCCGGCACGCCCGGCGACCTGGTGCACGTGGCGCTGGGCGCCGATCCGCAGGCGGCGCTCGCCGCGGCGAACCGGCGCCTGGGCCTGGCGCTGGCCGAGGACGAGATCGAATACCTGGTCGAACGCTACGCCGAGCTGGGTCGCGATCCCACCGACGCCGAACTTTTCATGTTCGCCCAGGCCAACTCCGAGCATTGCCGGCACAAGGTGTTCAACGCCAACTGGACGGTGGACGGCGAGGAACAGGACAAGACCCTGTTCGGCATGATCAAGCACACCCACCAGCAGTCGCCCGCACATACCCTGTCTGCCTACAGCGACAACGCCGCGGTGATCGAGGGCAGCACGGGCAAGCGCTTCTTCGCCGACCCCGCCGACCGCGTGTGGCGCGGGCACGAGGAGCGCATCGACTACGCGATCAAGGTGGAGACGCACAACCATCCCACCGCGATCGCGCCCTGGCCCGGCGCGGCCACCGGCGCCGGCGGCGAGATCCGCGACGAGGGCGCCACCGGCCGCGGCGGCAAGCCCAAGGCCGGGCTCACCGGCTTCTCGGTGTCCGACCTGCGCATCCCGGGCGCGCCGCAGCCGTGGGAAGTGGACCGCCCGCTGCCGCCGCGCATGGCCAGCGCGTTCGAGATCATGCGCGACGGCCCGCTGGGCGCGGCCGCGTTCAACAACGAATTCGGCCGGCCCTGCCTGGGCGGCTATTTCCGCGCCTGGGAAAGCGAAGTGCCGGGCCAGGCCGGGGTGCGCCGCGGCTACGACAAGCCGATCATGCTCGCCGGCGGCCTGGCCAACCTGCGTCCCGACCATGTGCTGAAGCGCGCGGTGCAGCCCGGCCACGCGGTGATCGTGCTGGGCGGGCCGGCGATGCTGATCGGGCTGGGCGGCGGCGCCGCCTCGTCGGTGGCCGGCGGCGCGTCGAGCGCGGAGCTGGACTTCGCCTCGGTGCAGCGCGACAACGCCGAGATGGAGCGGCGCTGCCAGGAAGTGATCGACGCCTGCTGGGCGCGCGGCGAGCACAACCCGATCGTCAGCGTGCACGACGTCGGCGCCGGCGGCCTCTCCAACGCGATCCCCGAGCTGCTCAACGACGCCGGCGTCGGCGGCGTGATCGACCTGTCGAAAATCCCCTGCGACGATCCATCGCTGTCGCCGATGCAGGTGTGGAGCAACGAATCGCAGGAGCGTTACGTCCTCGCCATCGCGCAGGAGAACCTCGCCGAATTCGAGGCCATGTGCATCCGCGAACGCTGCCCGTACGCCGTGGTGGGCGAGGCCACGCGCGAGCGCCGCCTGCTGCTGACCGATCCGCGCCGCGAGCTGACCGTCATCGACCTGCCGATGGACGTGCTGTTCGGCAAGCCGCCACGCATGCATCGCGACGCCGTGCGGGTAACGCCGCGGGTGGACCTGCTGCCCGACCTCACCGGCATCGACCTGGACGAGGCGCTGCTGCGCGTGCTGCGCCTGCCCACCGTGGGCAGCAAGAGCTTCCTGATCACGATCGGCGACCGCACCGTCGGCGGGCTCAACCACCGCGACCCGATGGTCGGTCCGTGGCAGGTGCCGGTAGCCGATTGCGCGGTGACGCTCGCCGATTTCGACGGCTATGCCGGCGAGGCGATGGCGATGGCCGAGCGCGCGCCGGTGGCCGTGCTCGACAGCGCCGATGCGGCGCGCCTGGCGGTGGGCGAGGCGATCACCAACCTGGCTGCCGCACCGATTGCCAGCCTCGGCGAGGTGCGCCTGTCGGCCAACTGGATGGCCGCGGTGAATCATCCGGGCGAGGACGCCGCGTTGTTCGACGCGGTGAAGGCGGTGGGCATGGAACTGTGTCCGCAATTGCAGATCTCGATCCCGGTCGGCAAGGATTCGCTGTCGATGCAGGCGGTGTGGAAGGACGGCGCGCAGGAGCAGCGCACGGTGTCGCCGGTGTCGCTGGTGATCACCGGCTTCGCCCGCGTCGGCGACGCGCGCCGCACGCTGACGCCGCAACTCAAGCTCGACCGCGGCGCCACCGACCTGTGGCTGATCGATCTGGGTGCCGGGCGCGATCGCCTCGGTTGCTCGGCGCTGACCCAGGTGTTCAATCGCTCCGGCGGCATCCCGCCCAACCTGGACGATGCCAAGCGCCTCAAGGCGCTGTTCGAACTGGTTCAGCAGGCCAATGCGAATGGCCTGCTGCTGGCCTACCACGACCGCTCCGACGGCGGCGTGATCACCACCTTGCTGGAGATGGCCTTCGCCGGCCACTGCGGCCTGGAGCTGCATCTCGACGGCTGGGCCGAAGCCACCTTGCGCGCGCTGTTCAGCGAGGAACTGGGCGCCGTGGTGCAGGTGGCCGAGGCCAACCGCGAGGCATTCGAGTCGCTGCTGGTGAAGTTCGGCCTGGCCGGCATCAGCCATCGCGTCGGCCGGCCGAAGGAGAAGCTCGGCATCAAGCTGTTCCTCGGCGACGAAGTCTTCGTCAAGTGGAACTGGAGCAAGTTGTACAAGGCGTGGAACGAAACCAGCCACGCCATGCAGCGCCTGCGCGACAACCCGCAGAGCGCCGATGCCGAGCTGGAGTGGCGGATGGATGACGCCGATCCCGGCATCAGCCCCAGGCTGGCGTTCGACCCGGCCGAGGACGTGGCCGCCGCGTTCATCGCCAAGGGCCCGCGGCCGCGCGTGGCGATCCTGCGCGAGCAGGGCGTCAACGGCCAGGTCGAGATGGCCGCCGCGTTCACGCGTGCCGGTTTCGAGGCGGTCGACGTGCACATGTCCGATCTCGCCAGCGGCCGAGTGAAGCTGGCCGACTTCCGCGGCTTCGCCGCCTGCGGCGGATTCTCCTACGGCGACGTGCTCGGCGCCGGTCGCGGCTGGGCCACGTCGATCCTCTACAACGACATGCTGCGTGCGCAGTTCGAGGCGTTCTTCGCCGACGAGACGAAGTTCGCGCTGGGCGTGTGCAACGGTTGCCAGATGCTGTCGCAACTGAAGGAGATCATCCCCGGCGCGCAGCACTGGCCGAAGTTCCTGCGCAATGCGTCGGAGCAGTACGAGTCGCGCGTGGCCACGCTGGAGGTGCTCGATTCGCCCAGCATCTTCTTCCAGGGCATGGCCGGCTCGCGCATCCCGGTGGCGGTGGCGCACGGCGAGGGGCGGGTGAGTTTTCCGCAGGCGTGCAGCCCGTCGAAATCGCATGGCGCGGTGCGCTTCGTCGACAACCGCGGCAAGCCGACCGAGAACTTCCCGCTCAACACCAACGGTTCGCCCGGCGGCCTGGCGGGCTTCACCGCCGCCGCCGGCCGCGTGACGATCATGATGCCGCACCCGGAGCGGGTGTTCCGCAGCGTGCAGATGAGCTGGCACCCGGAGTCGTGGGGCGAGGATTCGCCGTGGATGCGGATGTTCCGCAACGCACGCGTGTGGTGCGGCTGATCGACGGCATGTGGCGCTGGCGTCAGCGATGACTCGGCGTCGCCCCGCGTGGATGTTCGCCGGCTGCACCGCGCTGTGGGTGGTGCTGCTGGCGTTGCTGCCGTGGTGGTTGGGGTTGCCGATCCTGCTGGCGCTCGCCGCGGCGGTCTTGCTGCTGCAGCATCGGCTGGCAACTGCGCATGCCGCGCTGATCCGGAGCGCCTTGCGCTGGGGCCTGCCGGGCTGGTTGTTTGCCCTGCAGCGCATCCTGGGTGGCGATGCCTTCGCCTGGGGCGCGGCCCTGCTCGGCGCGCTGGTCGGTTACACCTTGCTGGCCGGGCTGGAAGCCTGGCTTGATCGGGACTTGCGCCGTGCGCCCGCCGGGCCGCCCGCCGCGGAATGGCCCGAACTCGCCCACGCACCGATCGGACCGCCGGCCGAGATCATCGAGCTGTCGCCGCCGCAATGGCATGAAGCGCGTGGCGAGCTGCCCGACCCCCTCGGCGGGGCGGTGCATGGCGAGCCCGGCGGCTGTCGTTTCGACGATGGCACCCGCGTCGAAATGCGGGACGGCGTCACCCGCATCGCCTTCAGTCCCGCCGGTCGCTGGTTTGTCGCCTGCAGCGGCAAGCGCGGCGTGCTGCTGTGGGATCGCCAGCGCGATCGACGGCACCGCCTGCGCGGCTGGCAACTGTGCGGTTGGCACCGCGAGCAACCCTGGCTCAGCCGCCGCGAAGGCACCATGCCGCTGGCGCTGGCCGCCGTGCTGGGCCACGACGCCGACGAACCACCAGACCCTCCCCACACCCCGTAGGAGCCCGCTCGCGGGCGATGCTTTCCCTTTTGCTTCTGCGATTCCCCATTCCCCATTCCCGGCCCAAGGGCATCGCCCGCAAGCGGGCTCCTGCGCGCGGGGAACCGGAGGTTCACGTGCTGCGCGTCTCCGCGCATACTTCGCGCGGTGAACATGCCTGCCATTCCTCCGTCCTCGTCCTCGCCGGCGCTCAGCGTGATCGTGGTGGCGGCCGACAGCGGCCCGGATCTGCGCGATTGCGTGCGCCAGGTGCTTGCCTGCCGGCTGCCGCTGGAACTGATCCTGGTCGACAACGCTTCGCACGATGGCGTGCCGCCGGCGATCGCGCGGGCGTACGAGCACGACGAGCGGCTCAAGCTGATCTACAGCCATCGCAACATCGGCTTCGGCCCGGCGGTGAACCTGGGCGCGAAGCAGGCCGGCGGCCGCGCGCTGCTGATCCTCAACCCCGATTGCCTGATCGGCGAGGACGACCTCAGGCGGTTGCTGGCGGTGCAGGCCGCGCATCCGAAGGCCGGCCTGATCGGCGCGGTGGTGTGCGACGCGGAGGGTCGGCCCGACCCGGCTTCGCGGCGGCGCGATCCGCTGTTGCGCCGGTCGCTCAACACGCTGCTCGGCCGGCCCGGCGAGACGGTGGAAGTCGGCGGCGAGATTCCCGCCGAGCTGATCGAATGCGAGGTGGTTTCCGGCGCGCTGATGCTGCTGACTCGCGAGATGTTCGAGCGCCTCGGCGGCTTCGACGAGAAATACTTCCTGCATTGCGAAGATCTGGATCTGTGCCGCCGCGTGCGCGACATCGGCTACCGGGTGCTGCTTGCCGGCGACGTGCGCGTGGCCCATGGCAAGGGCAGCTCCAGCCGTCATCGCCCGGTGTTCGTCAGCCGGCACAAGCACCGCGGCATGTGGCGCTGGTTCCGCCAGCATGATCCGGCCGCGCGCAACCCGTTCGTGTCGGCGGTGGTGTGGCTGGGCATCTGGACGCACTTCGTGCTGCAGGTCCCCGGCCAATGGTGGCGGCTGAAAACGAGAAGCAAGTGAGGAAAGCCAGAGGCAACATCGCCTCGTCGCGCCGCTGTCGTTCTCTCACTCCTCACTCCTCTCCACGCACTCCTCGCCGATGACCCCACGCACCCTGACCATCCTCGCCACTCTCGGCCTGATCGCGATGACGGCGGTGTGGGGCTCGACCTTCGTGCTGATCAAGGACGTGCTCGGGCGCATGCCGGTGGCCGATTTCCTGGCCGTGCGTTTCGTCATGGCGGCGCTGGCGATGGTGCTCCTGTTCGGGCGGCAGGCGTGGCGGCTCGGCGCTTTGCAGATCCGGCGCGGCCTGCTGCTCGGCGTGATCTACGGTGTCGGGCAGCTGGTGCAGACCTGGGGACTGGCGCTGATCTCGCCCAGCGTCAGCGGCTTCGCCACCGGCATGTACGTGGTGTTCACCCCGATCCTTGCACTGCTGGTGCTGCGCCAGCGCGTCGCGGCCAGCGTGTGGCTGGCCATCGCCGTGGCCACCGCGGGCCTGGCCTTGCTCACGCTCGACGGCTTCGAGATCAACCTGGGCGTGTGGCTGACCCTGGCGTCGGCGGCGTGCTACGCGCTGCACATCGTGCTGCTTGGGCAGTGGTCCCGCCGCGGCGAGGCGTTCGGCCTGTCGGCCGTGCAGATGGTGGCGATCGCCGGGGTCTGCTCGCTGGCCACCTTGCCGCACGGTCCGATGTTGCCGCCGGACCCCGGCGCCTGGTTCGTCGTGCTGTACATGGCGCTGATCGCCGGCGCCGGCGCGATGGTGATGCAGACCTGGGCGCAATCGCATCTGCCGGCGGCACGTGCCGCCATCGTGATGACCACCGAGCCGGTGTTCGCCGCCGCCTTCGCCGTACTGCTCGGCGTCGATGCGCTGACCTGGCGCATGCTTGCCGGCGGCGGCCTGGTGCTGGCAGCGATGTACCTGGTGGAGCTGATGCCGCGGCGCGACGAGCTGCCGGCCGAGGCGGTGCATCACGAGGTGTGAGGGCGTTCCCCTGCGGGCGGGGCGACACCCGGCTGCAGCGCGATGCGTACCAGGTAGACGATGATCGCCACGTTGCCGACCAGGGTGGCCAGCTTGATCCAGCCGAAGTGGTACAGCGTCTCGTACAGTTCCAGCGGGATCAGCGAACCGGTGGCGATCACGGTGAACCACTCGGCCCAGTGCTTGCCCAGCCACAGGCCCACGCCCTCGATGCCGAACAGCACCGCGTAGCCGAGCGCCACCAGCCCCACCGCCTCGAACTTGCCGGGGCCGAGCTGGTGCAGCAGTTCCACCAGTTTCCAGCGCAGGCCGTTGCTGTCGGCCAGCGACAGGTGCTCCAGCCAGTGCACCAGTTGCTCGAAGTTCTGCTGCCGATAGAAGTGGAACGCCGCCAGCGCCACCAGCAGCAGGCACGCGGTCTTGATGATCTCGTAGATCGCGATGACGCGCAGGCCGGCGTGGTGCTGGCCGCGTGCGGTCGCCGCGGGGGTGGCTGCGTCGACGGATTCGGAGTTGGGCATGGGCGGGGAAGACATGGGCAGCAGACATTCTCGCCGATCAGGCGTGGGGCCGCCTGTGCGTGATGGCACGAGTTCGCGGAAATGGAGCTGTGTGCGATCTTGACAGCCGACGAGGATCATCCAACCCTGTAGCACTTGCTCACCCCCGGTGGGGCGGTCGCTTGCCGAGGTCACGTGGCGCCTCGGGTCGGCCTGTCTTTTTTCCGGTCGAGCTTGGGATGTGTTGCATTGAGCGGGCGGATGTCGGTGCTGGTCGTGATTGGCTACGGTCGTCGCTGGCTGCCGCTTCGGGGGAAGCATGGCGGCGCCGACTCAGCCCGGCACGAACGGACAAGCGCCCGGCAACCCCGGACCGGAGCCGCTCTGACTCGAGCAGTCCATGCGAGTTCCGGAGCATGCTTGCCGGCACCTGTTGGAACGACAAAAGGGAGACAAACGGATGTTCGACCATCTCGCTATCGACGTGGACTACCTGGCCGACTGGAGCACCGGACGCCGACAACAGCACAGCCTGTACATTCCCGGCTCGACGCTGCTGGAGTGGGTGGATGCCGCTGCCCGTGCCGTGCAGGCCGGTGCCAGCGCGCCTCCGGGGAGCGGCTCCCAGGCTGATCCCTACGTCCTTGGCGGGTACGGCAGTTACGCCGGCGCTTGGCAGGCCGCGGCAAGCCGTCGGTCGCAGGACCTGTACTTTTCCATCGCCGGTCGCCTGATCCACAAGATCAAGGACGGACGCAGTGGCGGCTTCGCCGATGGGTGTTACATGTGTGACGTCGGCTATTCGGGCACCGACGCCCGCGCCGGCACCATCTGGAATCGGGCCGATGGTGCGAGCTATCGCGAGTTCGGCAAGTTCATGCACGAAGGCAATACGGTCTCCGGCATGGAAGGTGTCGTCTGGTCGCAGCGTATCGCGGCGTCCTTGCGCGGCGTGCTCAAGGGAACCGCCCCCAGAACCGGCGGCGGACTCCAGGCGAAGGGTACGCGCTGGACAGTCGACATGAACCCCGACGAGTCGAAACGCAAGGCTCCGCAGAAGGCCTCGGCCCCGCAGACGGCTGGTGCAACTGACACCATCTCGGCCTTGCCGCTGCTGTCTGCCGTCATGTTCATAGCCGAGCCGATGCGCAATGCCCGTGCCTGGATGATGGGACTGATGATGCTCGACCTGATGGGGACGGAGTACCAGGCACCGACTCCAACGGCACATGGCAAGCACTTCACTTTCCAGCGTGCGTTCGTCCATCCGTCCCGTCTGGGCGACCCTGCCTGGAGTGGGGAGACCAACACGGCCAACGACACCGCACCCGCAGCCTGGGTCAACCGGCAAGCCGGGCGCGACCAACGAACTGCGAGGAGCATGGCGCGCCCGGGGAGCGCCGCGGTCGAGGGGCTGTATCCGCCGTCGCCGAAATGGTCGGGGCGATCATCGGCGCGTATTGACGTCGCCAATGACTATATCCAGGCCAAGGAAACGGCGATCGTGTGCCGCTGGCTTGAGCAGGAGTTCAACGCGTATGTCGGAAGCGTCGTGGTGGCGAAAGCGCTGGCCGGCGGGCCCGGCACCCGTAGAAACGCCATGACCGCCTCCTTCGGCAGCGAGAGTGCCATGCGCGGGTTTGCGGATGACCTGGAGCGGGTCATCAAGACGGAGTTGATCCAGCGCAGGGCGGCATCGTTCGATACGCCCGGAGTCCTGTTCCGCTGACGCGAGTCGGAATAGGTGCCGGGTCTGCCGGGGTTTCCGATACAAGGGACCCGACTGGGTTCTTCCTCCAGCAACAGCGCCCGCCGTCGCCCTTGCAGCGCGCTTCCTTGCGCTCGCAGAAGAACTCGCCGTGGCCAGGCGGAGATCGGGTGGCAGCGGGGGGGGGGGGGGAGCGGCCGGAATTGTCGCCGGTCCGGCGCGTGCCGGCGGCATGCCTCGCACGCTTCGCAGTGCCACACTGCGCGGACCGGGTGGCGCACCGGGTTCGTTCGTGGAGGATGCGCGCGTGCCCCACTCTTCGTTTACCCGTTCCGGAGGCCAGCCATGCCCCATCCCGTCGAGCATTCCACCGCCGTGGACGAGCCCGCGCCGCATGGCCCGTCGGCGGTCGGCCTGCGCGACGCGAAACTCGGCGGCTGGTATCGCGAGGACAGCGGCGAGCTGTTCCGCGGCGTGCCGATCGGCGCCGGTGACGTGGTGGTGGACGTTGGCTGCGGCGCCGGCGTCAACAGCGTGTTCTGCGCGCGCCACGGTGCCCGCGTCTACGCCGTCGACCGCGAGCCGCAGGTGATCCGCGAGGTGCGCGCCCGGCTGAGCGTCGAGGGCCGCGGCACGCAGACCGCGCTGGTCAGCGACGCGAACCCGCTGCCGCTGGACGACGGCATCGCCACGCGGGTGATCTGCACCGAGGTGTTGCAGCACGTCGACGACCCGCGTCAGGTGCTGGCCGAGCTGTTCCGTGTCGGCGCATCCGGCGCCATCTACCTGCTCAGCGTGCCCGGCGCGCTGCAGGAGACGCTGCAGGAAAAGGTGTTGCCGCCGGAGTCCCGCGAGCTGCCCGGTGGCGCACTGCGGGTGATCGGACGCGACGAGTTCGCGCAATGGATCGGCGAGGCTGGCCTGGTGGTGGTGGAGCACACCCAGCACGGCTTTTTCTGGTCGATCTGGTGGGCGCTGTTCTGGGGTTGCCGGGTGGAGCTGCATGACCCCGCGCATCCGGTACTCGATCACTGGACCGCGGCCTGGCAGGCGCTGCTGGACATGCCGCAGGGCGCGCAGCTCAAGCAGCAGCTGGACGAGTTCATGCCGATCAGCCAGATCGTCGTGGCGCGCAAACCCTGAAGCCGGCACGCCGTGCCGCGCGGACGCTCAGCAACAGCGCCCGCCGCCACCCTTGTAGCGCGCTTCCTGGCGCTCGCGGAAGAACTCGCCGTAGCTCGGCACCTTGCGCTCGGGATGGTGTTCGCGCAGGTGCTTGACGTAGCCGTCGTAGTCGGGGATGCCGCAGCACAGGCGGGCGGTTTGCACCGCCCACTTGCGCACGGACCGGAACGTCGCGTTCATCTCAGCCGGCCACGCTGCTCAGCGCCACGTAGGGTTCCTCGTGCGCGGTCGGGTGGTTGGTACGCCAGGCCTTGACCAGCGAGCGCAGGGAGAACAGCACCATCACCACGACCAGCGCCATGAACAGGCCGGTGAGCACCATGTCGACGTAGTTGTTGGTGACGATCTGCTGCATGGCGGCGGTGGTCTTGGCCGGCGCCAGCAACTGGCCCTGCTGCATGGCGTCGGCGTACTTGTTGGCCGCCGCGGTGAAGCTGATCGGGCCGACCAGTTTCTGGTAGCCGGCGGTGAGCGTGCAGATGATCAGCCACAGCGCGGGGATGCCGGGCACCCACACGTAGCGCTCGCGCTTGAGTTTCACCACCACCACGGTGGCCAGCATCAGCGCGATCGCGGCGAGCATCTGGTTGGCGATGCCGAACAGCGGCCACAAGGTGTTGATGCCGCCCAGCGGGTCGACCGCACCCTGGTACAGGAAGTAGCCCCAGATGAGCACGCAGATCGCGGTGGCCAGCAGGTTGCCGGCCCATGAATCGGTTTCCTGCAGCGGCTTGTGGATCAGGCCGGCGATCTCCTGGATCATGAAGCGGCCCACGCGCGTGCCGGCGTCCACCGTGGTGAGGATGAACAGCGCCTCGAACAGGATCGCGTAGTGGTACCAGAACGCCATCAGGCCGCCGGAGGGCATGATGTTGTGCAGCAGCTGCGCCATGCCCACCGCCAGCGTGGGGGCGCCGCCGGCGCGGCTGAGGATGCTGTTTTCGCCGATGTCTTTCGCGGTCTGCAGCAACTGCTCCGGCGTCACCACGAAGCCCCACTGGCTGATCGTGGTGGCCGCGTCCTGCACCGTGCTGCCGATGATCGCGCTCGGCGAGTTCATCGCGAAGTACACGCCCGGGTGCAGGTAGGTGGCGGCAATCAGCGCCATGATCGCCACGAACGCCTCCATCAGCATGCCGCCGTAGCCGACCATGCGCGCCTGGCCCTCGTTGGCGAGCAGCTTGGGCGTGGTGCCCGAGGCGATGATCGAGTGCCAGCCCGACACCGCACCGCAGGCGATGGTGATGAACAGGAACGGGAACAGGTCGCCGGCGAACACCGGGCCGGTGCCGTCGATGAAACGCGTCACCGCCGGCATCTGCAGGTCCGGTGCGGTGATCAGGATGGCCAGCGCCAGCAGCGCGATGGTGCCGATCTTGAGGAAGGTGGAAAGGTAATCGCGCGGTGCCAGCAGCAGCCACACCGGCAGCACCGAGGCGACGAAGCCGTAGCCGATCAGCCACCAGGCCAGCGCCTTGGCATCCATGTCGAACAGCGGTGCCAGCGTGGCCGAGTCCGCCACGAACTTGCCGGCCCAGATCGAGAGCAGCAGCAGGATCAGGCCGATGATCGACACTTCGAGAATGCGTCCCGGCCGGAACCAGCGCATGTAGCCGCCCATCAGGAAGGCGATCGGGATGGTGCAGGCCACGGTGAAGGTGCCCCACGGGCTGTGCGTGAGCGCCTTGACCACCACCAGCGCCAGCACCGCCAGCACGATCATCATCAGCACCAGCACGCCGATCATCGCCACCAGGCCGGGCAACGGGCCGAGTTCCTCGCGCAGCATGTGGCCGAGCGAGCGGGCGTCGCGGCGCAGCGAGAGGCCGAGGATCATGAAGTCCTGCACCGCGCCGGCGAACACCACGCCGAACAGGATCCACAAGGTGCCGGGCAGATAGCCCATCTGCGCGGCCAGCACCGGGCCGACCAGCGGGCCGGCGCCGGCGATCGCGGCGAAGTGATGGCCGAACACCACCCACTTGTCGGTGGGCACGTAGTCGAGCCCGTCATTGCGCAGTACCGAGGGTGGCGCGCGCGTCGGGTCCAGCCGCAGCACCGAGTGCTCGACGAACTTGCCGTAGAAGCGAAAGCCGATCGAGAACACCGCGATGGCCGCGGCCACCAGCCAGATCGCGTTGACCGGTTCGCCGCGCCTGAGCGCCACCACGCCGAGGCAGGTTGCACCGATGATGGCGACGGCGGCCCATACCAGCTTGCTGGCGACACCGGATCTGCGCACGGCGACTTGCATGGCGGTTCTCCTCGGCAATGCCGCAAGAATCGTCCTGCCGGCGGCGGGGGTCAATCCCGGAAGCCGCGCGCCGGCATTAGCCATTGGTCGAATGGCAGGCGCGCCCGGCTTCGTTGCGGGAGGCATGGCGGCGCTACACTGGCCGCCCTGTCGATTGCGAGGAGTTCGTCATGCGCGTCCTGGCACATTGCAGTTTCCTGGCCGTATTCCTCCTCGCCACGGGCACCCCCGCAGCCAACGCCAGCCAGTTCAAGGACCTGTTGAACAAGGCCAGGCAATCCACCCACGCCACGCCGGCGAAGGGCAGCAACCTGCCGAGCAGCGACATCGCCGCCGGCCTCAAGGAGGCGCTGGCCAAGGGCACCACCAGCGCGATCAACAACCTCGGCCGCGACGGCGGTTTCTGGAACAACGCCAAGGTGCGCATCCCGCTCCCGGGCAAGCTGGAACAGGCCGGCAAGCTGGCGCGCCAGCTCGGCCAGGGCGCCAAGGTGGACGCGTTCGAGCTGAGCATGAACCGTGCGGCGGAAAAGGCGGTGCCGCAGGTGGCCGAGATCTTCGGCGACGCCATCCGCAAGATGACGCTCGACGACGCGCGCGGCATCCTCACTGGCGGCGACCACGCAGCCACCGACTACTTCCGCCGCGTCGCCGGCGAGGCGCTGACGGCGCGCATCCATCCGATCGTCGCCAAGGCCACCGACAGCGTCGGCGTCACCCAGAAATACAAGGCGTTCATGTCCGGCAGCAGCAGCGGTGCGCTGGGCGGCCTGCTGGGTGCGCTCGACCATGACAAGTCGACGCACGGCGGCACGGCGCTGGACCTGGACGATTACGTCACCGCGAAGACCCTCGACGGCCTGTTCACCGAGATCGGCGCGCAGGAGCAATCCATCCGGACCAACCCCGGCGCGCGCACCACTGACCTGCTGAAGAAAGTGTTCGGCCGCTGACGGCAGCCGCGACCGCGGCAACACATGCCGCGTTCACGTGGACGCGGGCAGGATGGTCGGCATGGCGAAAGCGAGGCAGGCATGATCCACGAGATCCTCAAGATGGGTGACCCCCGGCTGCTGCGCATCGCGCCGCCGGTGCCCCCGGCGATGCTCGGCAGCGCGGAGCTCGACATGCTGATCAAGGACATGTTCGAGACCATGCGCGCTGCCGACGGCGTGGGCCTGGCCGCGCCGCAGATCGGCGTGGACCTGCAGCTGGTGATCTTCGGCTTCGAGCATTCCGAGCGCTATCCCGACGCCCCCGAGGTGCCGCAGACGATCCTGCTCAATCCGGTGATCACCCCGCTGTCGCAGGACATGGAGGTGGGCTGGGAGGGCTGCCTGTCCGTGCCCGGGCTGAACGGCGCGGTGAGCCGTTTTTCGCTGATCCGCTACCAGGGCCTCGACCCGCGCGGCCAGCGCATCGAACGCACCGCCGAGGGTTTCCACGCGCGCGTGGTGCAGCACGAATGCGACCACCTGATCGGTCGCCTCTACCCCTCGCGCATCACCGATTTCAGCAAATTCGGCTACACCGACGTGCTGTTTCCGGGTCAGCCGCCAGCAGATGCCTGAACGCGCCGCTCAAGTGGCGGGCGGGCCTGCCGTTACCGAGGCCATGAGCCCACGCTTTGGCCATCTGCATGGCGGAACCGACCGGCCGGGAAGCCTCGCCTTCCCGGTGGCTGCCCACGCGTGCGAGGAGCCATGCTCATGAACCATCACGCCAAGCCCCCATCGGGCAACAACGTCGATTGGAGCCACCCGGAGCTGCAATCGCTGCTGGGCAAGACCGAAGGCTGGAGCCTCGACAACCGCGGTGTGTTCTCGCCGGTACCGTGCGAACTGCACATCGGCTGGGGCGCGGGCGCGGTGCGCGGCGCCACCCTGGTGTTCGAGCGCGAGGGCGTGATGGTGATCGAGGCGAACTTCCTCATCCAGGCCGGCGAGAAGCTGCGCATCGACCGCATCGTGCTGGGTTCGCTGCGCTCAAACTGGGGCACCGTGGTGGAAGGTCGCGAAGGTCACCGTGCGGAGGATCGTGCCAACGGCACCCGCGTGTACTGGGTCCACGTGCGCTGAAGCCGCGCGGGGCGGTGCCCGTGACCGCTCAGCCGCGGCGTGTCTGCGCGAAGCGCGACCGATAAGCCGCCGGGCTGATCGCCAGCTTGCGCCGGAAATGATGGCGCAGCGTGATCGCGCTGCCGAAGCCGCACTGCCCGGCAATCGCGTCGATGGAGAGCGTCGAGCTTTCCAGCAATTCCCGCGCACGATCCACTCGCGCGCCGATCAGCCAATGCACCGGACTGGTGCCGGTGGCCTGCCTGAAGTGGCGCATGAAGCTGCGTTCGCTCATGGCCGCCAGTGCGGCCAGCTCGGCAATCGGTTGCGGGAGCGCCCATGGCACATGCGCCGGTCCGACCGGCGCGCGCCCACGCCGCGCCGGATATGGCAGCGCCTGTCGACGCCGGTTCCCGTCGGTTCGGTTCGCTGGCGGGGCGGCCAACAATCCCTGAATGCCCGGCGGCGTAAAGTGTCCGGAAGACGGCTGTCCGTCCGGGAGAGCTTCGGTGAAGAAAGAAGACGACACACACCTGCAGATCGTGTCTGCGGACATCAGTTCGGAGCCGCTGACCGGCATGGTGATTTTCCGGCCGCATTGTGTGTCGCGCGCGGGACGCAACGTGGGCGAGGCCAGCACCGGCGGCAGCTGGTACGCCCTGCGTCCGGCCGAGGTGCGCAGCTTTGCGCGGGCGTTGCTGGATGCGGCCGATACGCTCGACCTGAAGGCGAAGGCGCTGCAGGCGGCGAAGATGGCGACCGGCTGACCGGCGTCCCGGCGCTTTTCTTCGCTGGTTGCCGGTCGCTTCGCGTCCTGATGCGAGAGTGACGCCGCTCAGCGGCAGCGGTTGATCGCCCCGCGCAGCTCGCTGGCGGCGGCGCGCGCGGCGGCGGCGAAGTCCTCGCCGGAGCCGGCGTAGATGATGCCGCGCGAGGAGTTGATCATCAGGCCGAGGCCCTCGCGGGTGCGGCCCGCGTGCATCACCGCCTCGATGTCGCCGCCCTGCGCGCCGATACCCGGCACCAGCAATGGCATGTCGCCGATCAGTGCACGTACCTGGCGGATTTCCTCGGGCCAGGTGGCACCGGTCACCAGCGCGCAGTTGCCGTGCGCATTCCAGTCGCGGGCGATGGTTTCGGCTACGCGCAGGTAGAGCGGTTGCCCGCCGCAATCCAGTGCCTGGAAATCCGCACCGCCGGGGTTGGAGGTGCGGCAGAGCAGGATCACGCCCTTGTCGGCACGATCGAGGAACGGCTGGATCGAATCGCGGCCCAGATAGGGGTTCAAGGTCACCGCGTCGGCGCGATAGCGCTCGAATGCTTCGGTGGCGTAGTGCTGCGCGGTGGAACCGATGTCGCCGCGCTTGGCGTCGAGGATCACCGGCACGCCGGGATGCTGCGCATGAATGTGCGCGATCAGCCGCTCCAGCGTTTCCTCCGCACGCAGCGCGGCGAAATGCGCGATCTGCGGCTTGAACGCGCAGATCAGGTCGGCGGTGGCGTCGACGATGGCGCGGCAGAAATCGAACACCGCGTCGGGCGTGTCACGCAGATGCGCGGGGAATTTCGTCGGTTCCGGATCGAGGCCGACGCAGACCAGCGAGTCGTTGCGGGTCCAGGCTTGCTGCAGTGACTGCATGAAGTGCATCGGGATCTCCGTTCGAGAAACGAGTGAAGAAGAGTGAGAAACGAGAGAAGGCGGGTTCGTCGACGCTTTATCTCTCTTTTCTCACTCCTCTCCACTCACTCCTGCTCTCAGGCCAGCTTCTTGTACTTCACCCGGTGCGGCCGCGCGCCTTCCTCGCCGAGGCGGCGCTTCTTGTCGGCCTCGTACTCGTTGTAGTTGCCGGGGAAGAACTCGACGTGCGAGTCGCCCTCGAACGCGATGATGTGGGTGGCGATGCGGTCGAGGAACCAGCGGTCATGCGAGATCACGATCGCCGAGCCGGGGAATTCCAGCAGGGCATCTTCCAGCGCGCGCAGGGTTTCCACGTCCAGGTCGTTGGACGGCTCGTCGAGCAGCAGCACGTTGCCGCCCTGCAGCAGGGTCTTGGCCATGTGCAGGCGGCCGCGCTCGCCGCCGGACAGGCTGCCGACGATCTTCTGCTGGTCAGTGCCCTTGAAGTTGAAGCGGCCGATGTAGGCGCGCGACTGGATCTCGAAGTTGCCGATGGTGAGGATGTCCGAGCCGCCGGACACCTCCTGCCACACGTTGTTCTTCGGGTCGAGCGCGTCGCGCGACTGGTCGACGTAGGCGAGCTTGGTGGTGTGGCCCAGCTTCACCTCGCCCGAGTCCGGCGTCTCCTTGCCCATGATCATCTTCATCATGGTGGACTTGCCGGCGCCGTTCGGGCCGATCACGCCGATGATCGCGCCCGGCGGCACCTTGAACGACAGGTCCTCGATCAGCACGCGGTCGCCGAACGACTTGGTGACGTTCTTGAACTCGATCACCTCCTGGCCCAGCCGCTCGCCCGGCGGGATGAAGATCTCATTGGTCTCGTTGCGGCGCTGGTAGTCGACCGAGTTAAGTTCCTCGAAGCGGGCCAAGCGGGCCTTGCCCTTGGACTGGCGGCCCTTGGCGGCCGAGCGCACCCACTCCAGCTCCTTGGCGATCGCCTTCTGGCGCGACTTCTCCTGGTTGGCTTCCTGCTTCAGGCGCTGGTCCTTCTGCTCCAGCCACTCGGTGTAGTTGCCCTTCCACGGGATGCCGCGGCCGCGGTCGAGTTCGAGGATCCACTCGGCGGCGTTGTCGAGGAAGTAGCGGTCATGGGTGACTGCCACCACGGTGCCGGGATAGTCGTGCAGGAATTTTTCCAGCCAGTCCACCGATTCGGCGTCCAGGTGGTTGGTCGGCTCGTCCAGCAGCAGCATGTCCGGCTTGGACAGCAGCAGGCGGCACAGCGCCACGCGGCGCTTCTCGCCGCCGGAGAGCGGGCCGATCTTCGCATCCCACGGCGGCAGTCGCAGCGCGTCGGCGGCCACCTCGAGCTGGCGCTCCAGCGCGTGGGCATCGTTGGCGGCCAGCAGGTTTTCCAGCTTCTCCTGCTCCTTGGCCAGCGCGTCGAAATCGGCACCGTCTTCGGCATAGGCGGCGTAGACCTCTTCGAGCCGTTTCTGCGCATCGAGGATTTCGGCCACGCCTTCCTCGACCACTTCGCGCACGGTCTTGTCCGGGTTCAGATCCGGCTCCTGCGCCAGATAGCCGACCTTGGTGCCGGGCTGCGCGCGCGCCTCGCCCTGGAAGTCGGTGTCCACGCCGGCCATGATGCGCAGCACGGTGGACTTGCCCGCGCCGTTGACGCCGAGCAGGCCGATCTTCGCGCCGGGGAAGAAGCTGAGCGAAATGTCCTTGATGATCTGGCGCTTCGGCGGGACGATCTTGCTGACCCCGTTCATGGTGTAGATGTACTGCGAGCTCATGCAACCTCCGAAGGCGAGCGCCCCGCCGCCGGGAGCACCGGCACGGGGAGGGAATTCGACAAACCACGCATTATAGCGGCTTGCGCCGGCGTTACGCCGTTCAGCGCGCCGGTTTGCGCCGCCGTGGCGCAGCGGGCGCCGGGGCCAGGCCGGCCAGCAACAGGTCGAGCAGCTGCGTGAACGCGGCATCCTCGCCGGGCTGGTCCCACAGGTGCGAGAGGCCCGGGTAGTGGAAGCGCGCGGTGGCGTCGAACAGTGCCCGTGCGGCAGCGGGTGGATCGAGCGGGCGGAAATCGCCGCTGGCCACGCCGGCGGCAAGGATCGAGGCGATCTGCTGCTGCATGCGCGCCTTGTGCTCGGCGATGGCGTCGCCCGCCTCCGCCGCCAGCGCGCTGTAGGTGGCGAACAGCTCGGGGTCGCCCAGCACGTTGTCGCGCTTGGTCTGGCGCAGCGCGGTGAACCACTGGCGCAGGCGTGCCGGCGGTGGCGTGCGGCTGTTGGCGATCGCCTGCAGCGGCGCCATCGACCGTGCCAGCCAGCCCTGCAGGACCGCCTCGCGCAGCGCCGCCTTGCTGGCGAAATGCCGGTACACGCTGCCATGGCTGACCCCGAGCGCCTGCGCCACGTCGACCACGGTCGCCTTGCCGGGGCCATAGCGTCGCAGCACGTCTTCGGCAGCGGCAAGGATGCGTTCGGGCGTGAGTACGGAGTCGTTCATGCCGCCGATTCAAGCACATCGAGCGTGGCACAGACGAGTTCGTCCGCCACGTAACCCAGCGGGATGCGGCCGCAGACGTGTTCCGTCGCGCGCTTCTCGAACGCGATCCAGCCGCTGTTGAAGCCGTCCAGCATGGCGACGTGCCCGGCGATGCGGTCCGCCGGCATGCCTTCGTCAGCGAAGCGCGTTGCCCATTGGTCGCGCGGTATCGCGGTCGTCTCGATGTCGTGCTCCAGCACCGCGGCGAACGACTGCGCCATGTCGAGCGGGCTGTAGCGCCGCGGCCCTTCGACCTCGATCAACCGGCGACCGAACCAGGTTTCCTCCAGCGTGCTGGCGACGGTGCGGCCGACGTCGTCGGTGGAGACCATCGGTATCGCCCGATCGAGCGGCGACAGGAAACTTTCCAGATGGCCTTCGAGTTGCGCAGGCACCACGTGCCGGCTCAGGTTCTCCATGAACCAGGCGGCGCGCACGTGGGCGCGGGGCAGGGGCAGCGCGTCCAGCGCTTGCTCCAGCAGGTGCAGGGGAGTGAGCAAGCCCAGGTCGCGCGCGTGCTGTGCGCCGATGGAGGACAGCGCCACCACTTTCGCTGGCGTGGCTTTGCGCAGGGCGCTGGCCAGTGCGGCGATCATGGCGCGCGATTCGGCGAAGTCGGAACCGGGTGCGAGACTGGCCGGCAACGCGACGAACACGCCCTCGGTTCCGGCAAATGCCGCGGCCAGTGCCTCCGCTCCCTCGGCGACCGCGAGGTCGACGCCGCGCACGGCTCGGGCCGCGGCCTTGTCCTTGCCGCGCACGATGCCGCGCACGCGCTGGCCGCGCTCCAGCAGGTATTTCGCGGCCGCGCTGCCGACCTGGCCGGTGATGTCCATGATGGCGTACATGTCGGATCTCCTCGTCGAGCGGAAAGGTGGTTCAGCGTTCGCTGTCGAGCATCGCCATCTGGGTGGCGGCGTAGCGCTCGCCCGCGGCGGCATCCGATGGCACGGCGCGCTCGATCGCGGCGAGGTCGTCCGCGCCCAGCGTGACGGTCAGCGCCCCCAGCGCCTCGGCCAGGCGTTCGCGGGTGCGCGAGCCGACCAGCGGCACGATGTCGTCGCCACGCGCCAGCACCCAGGCGATCGCCAGTTGCGCCACGCTGCAGCCGCGTGCCTCGGCCAAGCCGCGCAGCAGGTCGACCAGCTGCAGGTTGTGTTCGAGGTTGTCGCCCTGGAAGCGCGGGCTGTGCTGGCGGAAGTCGCGCGCGTCGGTGCCGCGATCCTTCGCCCAGTGGCCGCTGATCAGGCCGCGCGACAACACGCCGTAGGCGGTGACGGCGATGCCCAGCTCGCGGCACGCCGGCAGGATCGCCTGCTCGATGCCGCGGGAGATCAGCGAGTACTCGATCTGCAGGTCGGCCACCGGCAGCACGGCATGTGCACGGCGGATGGTTTCCACGCCAACTTCGGACAGGCCGAGATGGCGCACGTAGCCGGCCTGCACCAGCTCGGCGATGGCGCCCGCGGTGTCCTCGATCGGCACGTTCGGATCGAGCCGCGCGGGGCGATAGACGTCGATGCAGTCAGTGCGCAGGCGCCTGAGCGAATACGCCAGCGCCGTCTTCACTGCCGCCGGGCGCGCGTCGTAGCCGAGCCACGCGCCGTCCGGCCCGCGCTGGGCGCCGAACTTCACGCTGAGCTGGTAGCTGTCGCGCGGGCGGCCGGCCAGCGCCTCGCCAAGCAGCAGCTCGTTGTGGCCCATGCCGTAGAAATCGCCGGTGTCGAGCAGGGTGACGCCGGCGTCCAGCGCGGCATGCACGGTGGCGATGCTTTCGCTGCGATCAGTGTCGCCGTAGAAGTCCGACATGCCCATGCAGCCGAGGCCGGGGGCGGAAACCTGCGGGCCGCTGCGGCCCAGGGTGCGGTGTTTCATGGGGTGTGCCGGTTCGGGGGAGTGGGAATAGTAGATATTTGAATGACAGATTTCAATATCTGTCATTCAAATATTCATCCTGCGCCGGGTCGGCGGCGTGTCGGTGGCCGGAAATGCCGGCCGGGGCTACAATTTCCGACTTGCCCACCCGCCATTTCACGAGGCCAGAATGTTCCCCAAGGACTGCACGATTGCCGGTTACGACGACGAACTGGCCCAGGCCATCGCCCACGAGGGCCAGCGCCAGGAAGATCACGTCGAGCTGATCGCCTCGGAAAACTACGCCAGCCCGCGGGTGATGGAAGCGCAGGGCTCCAAGCTCACCAACAAGTATGCCGAGGGCTATCCCGGCAAGCGCTACTACGGCGGCTGCGAGTACGTGGACGTGGCCGAGAAGCTGGCGATCGAGCGGCTCAAGCAGCTCTTCGACTGCGACTACGCCAACGTGCAGCCGCACTCCGGTTCGCAGGCGAACCAGGCGGTGTACCTGGCGCTGCTGCAGCCGGGCGACACCATCCTGGGCATGTCGCTCGCGCATGGCGGCCATCTCACCCACGGCGCCAAGGTCAACATCTCCGGCAAGCTGTTCAACGCGGTGCAGTATGGCGTCGACGAGAACGGCCTGATCGACTACGACGAGTTGCAGCGCCTGGCCACCGAACACCGGCCGAAGATGCTGGTCGGCGGCTTCAGCGCCTACTCGCAGGTGGTCGACTGGGCGCGCATGCGCCGGATCGCCGATTCGGTCGGCGCGCTGTTCTTCGTCGACATGGCCCACGTCGCCGGCCTGGTCGCCGCCGGCGTCTATCCGAGCCCGCTGCCGCACGCGCACGTGGTCACCTCGACCACCCACAAGACCCTGCGCGGCCCGCGCGGCGGCATCATCGTGAGCAGGGGCGCGGGCGAGGAGATCGAGAAGAAGCTGCAGTCGATCGTGTTCCCCGGCATCCAGGGCGGCCCGCTGATGCACGTGATCGCGGCCAAGGCGGTGGCGTTCAAGGAAGCGCTGGAACCGGCGTTCAAGGAGTACCAGACGCAGGTGGTGAAGAACGCCAAGGCAATGGCGAAGACCTTCATCGAACGCGGCTACAAGATCGTCTCCGGCGGCACCGAGAACCACCTGATGCTGGTCGACATGATCGGCAAGCCGATCACCGGCAAGGACGCCGAGGCCGCGCTGGGCAAGGCGCACATCACGGTCAACAAGAACGCCGTGCCGAACGACCCGCAAAAGCCCTTCGTCACCTCCGGCCTGCGCGTAGGCACCCCCGCCGCCACCACCCGCGGTTACAAGGAAGCCGACTGCGTGGCCCTGGCCGGCTGGATCTGCGACGTGCTCGACGCCCCGAACGACGCCGCCGTGATCGCCCGCGTGCGCGACGCGGTGACGGCGCAGTGCCGCAAATTCCCGGTCTACGGCTGAGCGAGAAGTGGGTGAAGAGGAGTGAGAGGTGAGAGATAGTCGGCGTTGATGCTGTTCTCTCGTTACTCACTTCTCTACCCTCATTCCTGACCCATGCATTGCCCCTTCTGCCAGCACGAAGACACGCGCGTGATCGACTCGCGCCTGACCGAGGACGGTTCGACCGTGCGGCGGCGGCGCGAGTGTCCGCAGTGCGGCGAGCGCTTCAACACGTTCGAGACGGCCGAGCTGAAGTTGCCGGCGATCGTGAAGAGCGGCGAGCGGCGCGAGACCTTCGACGAGCGCAAGTTGCGGGTGAGTTTCGAGCGGGCGTTGCAGAAGCGGCCGGTGGCCAGTGATGCGGTGGACGCGGCGGTGCGGGCGATCGTCAACGACCTGCGCCGCAGCGGCGAACGCGAGGTGCCTTCGCGCCAGGTCGGCGAGCTGGTGATGCGCGAGCTGAAGAACCTCGACCAGGTCGCCTACGTGCGTTTCGCCTCGGTCTACCGCAAGTTCGAGGACGTGCACGCGTTCCGCGAGGAGATCGAGAAGCTGGAACGCGACCTGCCGGGCCTGTCCGATCTGCAGCTTCCCCTGCTCGGTGGCGGTACGCGCAAACCGTAGGAGCCCGCTGGCGGGCGATGCTCCCGTTTCTCCGATTCCCCAATTCACCGTCCCGAGCTTGTCGAAAGGCCGATTCCCGGCCAAGAGCATCGCCCGCCAGCGGGCCCGTACAATCGACGCATGGCATTTTCAGGCACTGACCACCTCCACATGGCGCACGCGCTGCGCCTGGCCGAGCGCGGCCTGTACACCACCCAGCCGAATCCGCGCGTGGGCTGCGTGATCGCGCATGGCGACGAGGTGATCGGTACCGGCTTTCATCAGCGCGCCGGCGAGCCGCACGCGGAGGTACATGCGTTGCGCGAGGCGGGCGCGCGGGCGCGGGGCGCCACCGCCTACGTGACCCTGGAGCCGTGCGCACACCATGGACGTACGCCGCCATGCGCCGATGCGCTGGTGGCTGCCGGCGTGGCGCGGGTGGTGATTGCCGCGGAAGATCCGTTTCCGCAGGTGGCCGGTCGCGGTATCGACAAGTTGCGCGCCGCCGGCGTTGCGGTCGAAACCGGCCTGCTGCGCAGGCCGGCGCGCGAGTTGAACTGCGGCTTCCTCGGCCGTCTCGAACGCGGCCGCCCGTTCGTGCGGGTGAAGCTGGCGATGAGCCTGGACGGGCGCACCGCACTGGCCAGTGGCGAGTCGAAGTGGATCACCGGCGATGCGGCGCGCCTGGACGTGCAGCGCTGGCGCGCGCGCAGCTCGGCAATCCTCACCGGCAGTGGCACGGTGCTGGCGGACGATCCGCGATTCACCGTCCGGTTGCCGCAGGACGAGGAGTTCATGCCGCCGCTGCGCGTGCTGCTGGATCGCCAACTGCGCACGCCCGCCGGCAGCCATGTGCTGGACGGCGCGGCGCCGACGCTGGTCCTGCATGGCGCTGCGGCAACGTGCGCAGACGATCGCTTTGCCCGGGCGGAACGCCTTGCGGTGGCGACACGAGACCACGGACTCGACCTGCCCGCCGTGCTCGCCCTGCTGGCCGGACGCGGCTGCAACGAGGTGCACGTCGAAGCCGGCCCGACCCTGTGCGGTGCGCTGTTCGCGGCCGGCCTGGTCGACGAACTGCTGC
Organism: Rhodanobacter sp. UC4438_H5; assembly: GCF_052978405.1. Classification (NCBI taxonomy): domain Bacteria; kingdom Pseudomonadati; phylum Pseudomonadota; class Gammaproteobacteria; order Lysobacterales; family Rhodanobacteraceae; genus Rhodanobacter; species Rhodanobacter sp. UC4438_H5. Next base: position 2,043,645 of record NZ_CM129672.1, on the reverse strand, counting down.
TCTATGTCGCGCCCTTGCTGCTGGGCGACAGCGCGCGGTCGCTGCTGCAGTTGCCGTCGCTGGCCGACATGGCATCGCGCTGGCAGTTGCAGGTGGTCGACCAGCGCATGCTCGGTCCGGATATCCGCTTGCGCCTGCGCCCGCCGGCCTGACGCGCTCACGCACGTCGCCCGCTCGCCAACATGCGCACAGCGTCACTCAGGGCAAGCCGGGCCGGAGCCGCCCCGGGTGCCGGCGCACCGTCTCCCACGGCAGCACCGACCAGTCGTCGTTGGCTTCGCACACGCGCGCGGCGCGAGCGTAGGAGGGGCCGATGAACAAGCCCTTCGGTGTCATGTGCCAGCTCACGAACTGCCACACGCCGGGGTCGTCGTAGCCGCAATCGTCTTCGCCGCCGGTGGCCGTCGTCTCCTGCGGATAGAGCTGCCGCCATTGACGCGCCAGCCAGGGCGCCAGGTGCTGCTCGCGGTAATCCGACCACGCCTCGAAGCTGGCCGAGCCGGGTGCGGGGTTGCCGTCGGCGTCTGTGGCGTAGTGCAGCGGCTTGCCCTTGCCCAGCCACAGGATGTCTTCCAGCTCCAGCGTCCGGGCGGTGTGTGCGTCGAGGTTGATCGCCGCATCGCCGAAGTCCGGATGGGCGCCGCCGCAGTAGTAATTGGTGAACACGCTGACGCTGACGAGGTTCGCCGTGAGCAGGCGCGGCGTCACCGTCTGCTCGTAATCGCCTTCGTTGAAGTGGTTGAACATGCAGTCGTAGTAGCTGCCGGTTTCCCGCCACATCCGGTCCATCAGCACCTGGTTGATGCGCGCAAGCTCGGCGGGCGGGTACCCGTCCAGGATCTCGAAGAACGCGATGCCGGCGTCGGGCACGCGCCACCACTGCAGGGCATGGCCCATGAAGGTTTCGCGCTGGCCGGCCTGTGGCTTGAGGCCGGCCAGGCGCAGGTAGTCGTAGCGGTCGCTCGCATGGAGCTGCTTCAGCCAGGGCGGCGTATCGGCGGGGGGCGGCGCCACCGTGGCCGGGTGCAGGGCGACCGGCAGGGTCGTTCCCTTGTCGTCCTGCCATTGGCCGCGCCAGCCACCGTCGGCTTGCCGGTCCAGCGCGATGCGCGGGCCGTTGGCGTCGGCGTCCCAGCCTTCGCGCAGTTGCAGGTGACCGTTGCTGGCCGGCGCGCCCGACAAGGCGATGTCGCGGTGGTGGCGCACGTAGAAGTAGCGGCCGGCCGTGGCGGCGTCGTCGCCGGGGGTGAGTTGCAGCACGATGGCCTGCCGGCCCAGCGTGCCGGTGTAGACGTCGGCCGGCGCCTCGCCGGCGCGCGCGTGGGCCAGCCAGAACATGGCCGGCAGGATGGCGAGCCACGTCGACCAGTCGCGTCGATGCTTGCGCATGGAAACCTCCTTGGCAGGGACGGACATGATGCCGCAGCGGGCGGGCAAACGGCTGGCGCGCGAGTGGCGCATGGCGGGCGTGTTAGAATCCGGCGGCCGGTTCATCGGCAAACGTCTTCAGGGCGGGGCGAAATTCCCCACCGGCGGTAGGTTCCTCGGAACGAGCCCGCGAGCGCTCCCGGCAGCATCGGGAGGTCAGCAGATCCGGTCCGATGCCGGAGCCGACGGTCCAGGTTGTTCCGGTTCGCCGGTGCGGCCCACAGTCCGGATGAAAGAAGACGGCCAGGCGGATGGCAGCGATGCCATGCGTCTGCCTCATGCCTTGGGGCGTTCTCGCTTTCCGACGCGGAGAACGTTTCATGCCTGTCATCGTTTCAGTCTCGCTTGCCATCTCCCCCCGGGAGGTGTGCTGATGTTCACCGGCATCATCCAGACCGTGGGACGCGTTGTGCGACTCGAACCGCGCGGCGGTGACGTGCGCCTGCACGTCGATACCGCCGACCTCGACCTCACCGACGTGCAGCTCGGCGACTCGATCGCCGTCTCCGGCGTGTGTCTCACTGCGATCACGCTGGATGCGCGCGGCTTCAGCGCCGATGTTTCCAACGAGACGCTGTCGCTGACGTCGCTGGGCCAGTTGAAGCCCGGCGATCCGGTGAATCTCGAAAAGGCACTGCGCGTGGCCGACCGGCTCGGTGGGCATCTGGTCTCCGGCCATGTCGACGGGCTGGGCAGGGTGGTCTCGATCACGCCCGATGGCCGCTCGCAGCGCTGGACGTTCGAAGTGCCCGCCGCCCTGTCGCGCTACATCGCCGCGAAAGGCTCGATCTGCATCGACGGCACCAGCCTCACCGTCAACGAAGTCGCCGGCCATCGCTTCGGCGTCAACCTGATCCCGCACACGGTCGAGCACACGGCGTTCCACGCGCGCCGCGCGGGTGATGCGGTGAACATCGAGGTGGACGTGATTGCACGCTATGTCGAGCGCCTGCTGGCCAGCGGCGAGGCGCCGAAGCTGGACGAGGCGTTCTTGAAACAGCACGGCTTTGCCTGAAGGCGAGAAGTGAGTGGGGAGGAGTGAGAAGTGAGAGAGAGCCGCAGCTTCGAGATGCCTTCTCTCACTTCTCACTCCTCTCCACTCACTCCCTGTCACTGCGATCAAATCAAAATTCCCCAGGACGTCCCCATGCCCTTCAACACCATCCCCGAAATCCTCGAAGACATCCGCGCCGGCCGCATGGTCGTGATCCTCGACGACGAGGACCGCGAGAACGAGGGTGACCTGATCATGGCCGCGCAGATGGTGCGGCCGGAAGACGTGAACTTCATGGTGCGCGAGGCGCGCGGCCTGCTGTGCCTCACGCTCACCGAGCAGCGCACGCGCCAGCTCGGGCTGCGGCCGATGGTGAGCGACAACACCTCGGTCTACCACACCAATTTCACCGTCTCGATCGAGGCGGCCGAGGGCGTCACCACCGGCATTTCGGCGCACGACCGCGCGCGCACCATCCAGGTGGCGGTGAAGTCCGATGCGAAGCCACAGGACCTGGCCCAGCCCGGCCACGTCTTTCCGCTCACCGCGCAACCGGGCGGCGTGCTGACCCGCGCCGGCCACACGGAGGCCGGCTGCGACCTGGCCGCGCTGGCCGGGTTGGAGCCGTCGGCGGTGCTGATCGAAGTGCTGCATGAAGACGGCTCGATGGCGCGTCGTCCCGAATTGGAAGTCTTTGCGGCCAGGCACGGCTTGAAGATCGGCTCGATCGCCGACCTGATCCGTTACCGGCTGGAAACCGAAAAGACCGTGCAGCGCGTACACGAGGAATCGGTGGAGACCGAGTTCGGCCCGTTCCGGCTGGTGGCGTACCGCGACGTGATCCGTCGCGGCCTGCACTACGCGCTGGTGCGCGGCACCGTGGACGACGGCTCGCCGGTGCTCTCGCGCGTGCACGTGCGCAATACCTTGTCCGACGTGCTGCATCTCAAGCGCGACGACCTCGGCCTCACCGTCACTTCGGCCTTGCGCCGCATCGCCGACGAGGGTCGCGGCGTGCTGCTGGTGCTCTCCGGCGAGGACACGCCGGAGGCCCTGCTCGCGCGGTTGCAGGGCAAGCCGGCGGCGCAGGCGCCGGAGGATGCGCAGCAGCAGGAGTGGCGCCAGCTTGGCCTCGGCGCGCAGATGCTGGCCGACCTCGGCGTGCACCGCCTGCGCGTGTTGGGTACGCCGCGCAAACTGGTGGGACTGGGCGGCTTCGGGCTTGAGGTGGTCGAGTACGTCTGACCCTTCCGACTCTCCGTGCAGGAGCCCGCTCGCGGGCGATAGCTCTTGCTCTTGCATATCCCGACTTCGAGAGCATCGCCCGCGAGCGGGCTCCTACGGGGCGGGCGAAGGCTTTCCGTCATCGATGGCGGGCTCGCGCACGCGCAGGGTGAACAGGCCGGCCACGAACAGGCTGGCACCGCCCAGCGCCAGCGCGTAGATCGGCTCGTCGTGGAAGCACAACCGCAGCAGCAGGCCGAGCACGCTGGCCGCCATCAGCTGCGGGATCACGATGAAGAAATTGAAGATGCCCATGTACACGCCCATCTTCTGCGCGGGCAGGTTGTCCGACAGCATCGCGTAGGGCAGCGACAGGATCGAGGCCCACGCCACGCCCACGCCGACCATCGACAGCAGCAGCCAGTCCGGGTCGCGAATGAACAGGAACGAGAGCAGCCCCGCGCCGCCCAGCCACAGGTTGACCAGGTGGCTCCAGCGCAGGCCGATGCGGCGCACCAGCAGCGGGATCGCGATCGCCGCCAGCGCGGCGAAGCCGTTGTACGCACCCATCAGCACGCCGACCCAGTTGGCGCCGGTGTTGTAGGCCACCGAATGCGGGTCGCTGCTGCCGAACTGCACGGCGGTTACCGCCGGGGTGGTGAAGATCCACATCGCGAACAGCGCGAACCACGAGAAGAACTGCACGATGGCGAGCCGCCGCATCGCATCCGGCATGCTGTAGAGATCGCCCATCACCTCGCGCAGCATGCCCTCTGTGCGGCTGAAGGCAAGCCAGGCGAACAGCGCGCCGAACACCAGCAGGCCGCCGGCCAGCACGTAGAGTTCCTTTTCGAGCGAGAAGTGCCGGATGGCCAGCCATACCAGCAGGCCGCCGACGATCAGCAGCAGGCCGGGCCGCCACGCGCGCGAGGCGTCCACGGGCATGGGCCTGGCGTCGTCGTCGAATTCGCGCAACTGCTCGGGCGGGTACTCCCGCGTGGAGAGCACGGTCCACAGCACCGTACCCATCAGCAGGGCGCCGCCGGCGTAGAAGGCGTATTTGACCGTGTCCGGAATCGCGCCATCCGGGGCGACGTTGCTGACGCCGACCTTGGTCAGCAGCCACGGCATCAGCGACGCCACTACCGCACCCACGCCGATGAACACGCTTTGCATGGAGAAGCCGCGCGGGCGCTGGTGCTCCGGCAACTGGTCGCCGACGAAGGCGCGGAACGGCTCCATCGACACGTTGAACGAGGCGTCCATGATCCACAGCAGCCCTGCAGCCACCCACAGCGTGGGTGAGTTCGGCATCGCCAGCAGGGCCAGCGTGGCGAGGATCGCGCCGGCCAGGAAATACGGCCGGCGACGGCCGAGCCGGTTCCAGGTGCGGTCGGAGTAGTGGCCGATGATCGGCTGCACGATCAGCCCGGTGAGCGGTGCGGCCACCCACAGGATCGGGATGTCGTTCACCTCGGCGCCGAGCGTCTGGAAGATCCGGCTGACGTTGGCGTTCTGCAATGCGAAGCCGAACTGGATGCCCAGGAAGCCGAAACACATGTTCCAGATCTGCCAGAACGACAGCTCGGGTTTCCTGCTCATGGGGTACGGGTTCCGTCCGCCAGCGGCGCAATGTGCAGGTCGTCGACCTCGGCCTGGTTCAACGGCCCGTCGATGCCGCCGGTACCGCCCGTGTAGTGCGCGAAGTGCTGCAGGTAGCTCATGTTGAGACCGTCCTCCAGCGCGAACGTGCAGCGCGCCTTGTCGGTGGCGCTGAAGCGGCCATGGGTGGATGGCTGGGTGGCCACGCTGTGCGGCATCACCAGCGGCACGCGCTGCGTGTCGCTGCCATCGCAGTTGATGAGCAGCCATTTCACCGCGGCGGTGACGCCGGTGTTGATCGGGCCGTTGGCGTTGCGGTAATCCGCCCACACGCGATAGCTGCCGGTGGCGGGCGCGATCCAGTGGCGCGGCCAGTCGCCGCCGGCCTGATCGACCGGGCCGACGCAGGTCGCCGGGCTGGGCAGGGATTCCAGGCCATGCGCATCGACGCGGGTGGCGCGCACGCAGGCGAGATCCTCGGTGCGGGCGAGCGTGCCGTGGCCGTCGATGGCACCGGCGCGCCGCCCGTTGACGTAGAGCTGCAGCTTCCCGTCGCCGTTGACGATCCAGCGATCGCCGTCGGCGGCCAGCGTCGGCGCGGCCGGGGCGATCGGCGCGTACAGCGGGGCGTCCATGCGCAGCGGCGGTGCGTCGGCCCGGATCGCCTTCAACGTCACGGTGGCATGCGTGCCTTGCGTGCGGATGCGATCGGCGACCAGCAGGTTGCCGTCACGCTTGGCCGGCAATTGCAGCGTGATCCGGCGACCGGGCAGGTCCAGGCTGATGGCGTTGCGCGCGCCGAACAGCATCGGCACCAGCGAGACAGGCAGCTTCGGTTGCACGCGGCCGTCTTCCTCCACGCCGAAAACGCCCTCGGTCACCACGTCCAGGTACGCCGCCACCGACCACAGCTGGCGCGGCGAATTGACCACCGGGCCGCTGAGCTTGCCCTCGTCCACGTGCTGGCCCTGGGTCAGCAGCTCGTAGTTTTCCATGTTGGAGCCGACCAGCGCCGCGCCGCGCATCACCGAGGTGATCTCGTGGGCGATGCGCGCCGGGTCGTTGACCGTGCGTGCGGCGCGCAGCGCGTAGGCGCTGACGAACGGCCAGATCGCGCGGTTGTGATAGATCGGCTGGTCGCTGCGTTCGGGCCAGATCACCGGGCTGCCGGCCGGCCAGCTCGGATAGTTCTCCAGGGTCTGGCGCGCGCGCTCGCCGTCGGCCACTCCGCTGGCGATCGCCAGCGAGATGCCGAGCAGGTCGTAGCTGTCCACCGGCGTGCCGTCGCCACCGATGTAGCTCATGTACATGCCGCGGTCGGCGCGCCAGAAGTGCAGGTTGATCGCCTGCTTCAGCGCCGCGGCCTGGGTGCGGTAGGTGTTCCTGGCGGTAGCCTGGTGATCGGCGCCGGCCTGCGCGGCGGCCAGTTGCAACGCCTCGTAGTGCAGCACGTTGGTCGACAGCGCGAACGATTGCCCGATGAAGGTCACCTCGTTGGCGGTCCACGCCGGGTAGGTCTGTTCGCGCCAGTCCAGGAACGAGGTCTCGCCGCGGTACAAGCCGAAATTGGCGTCGAACGCGTATTGCCGGTCCTGCGCCAGGGTGTCGCGCAGGGCCGTGCGCATCTTGTCGGCGAACGCGGCATCGTCCTGCAGGTGCCGCGCGGCGAGGAACCACACCACGCGATCCGTGCTGATCGGCCAGCTGCCGCCCGAGCCGGTGTCCTGCATCACGTACAGGCCCTGCGGCGCGGATGGTTCGCGCACGCCGGACAGCTTGAACTCCAGCCCGTTGCGCGCGCGGGCGCGGTCGAACCGCCACAGGCCGAGGTCGATCGCGTACGACAGGTCGCGCGTCCACACGTATGGCCACTTCAGCCCGGTCTCGAAGCAGTGGCAGGGAATCGGCGCGCCGTGGTCGAAGGCGCCGTCGCGGATCGCGCTCACCGAGTCCTGGCGCAGATCGTCCTGCGCCATCGCGTACAAGCCGTCGAACAGCGCACTGGCGGTATCGGCCTTGAACGGTTGCGGCGCAATCACCCGCTGCCCGAACGGCCAGTCCAGGGTGTAGGTGTCCTGCGCGTCACGCCGGATGCCCACGTGCACGCCGTGCCAGTCCAGCCCGTCATGCCATGCGGGCGCTTCCAGCGGCGCGCTGGCCATGGCGGCAGCCAGCATCAGGCCCAGCATGGCGAGAGCCTGGAAGTGTGGCGAGGGGTCATGCGGCTCATGTGCTGGATTCTCCGACAGGTGTTATGTCACGGCCGCGCCCGGCCTGCACGTTGCGAGTGCAGCATCCACGGCACCCAACCGGCCCGGCCATCCGGCATGGTAGGCAGCCGCGCGCGCCGACGACTACCCGATGCATACGTATTCATGCCCTGGCCGCGCCGGGTCCGGGCGGCTGCCGACCGCCGGTCGCGGCGGTTCTTGTAAACGGGCCGGCGCTGACCGCATAGTTGAGCGCAGGCGCGGCAACACTTGGATCAAGGCATGCGGGTAAGGCTGGAAGACGTTGCACGCCGCGCGGGCGTTTCGCCCAAGACGGTGTCGCGCGTGCTCAACGACGAGGCCAACGTCAGCGACGCCACGCGCAAGCGCGTGACCGAGGCGATGGAGGCGATGGATTACCGGCCGCTGTCGTCGGCACGCAGCCTGGCCGGCAATCGTTCGTTCCTGGTGGCGATGCTGTACGACAACAACGACAATCCCGCCTCGACCTACCTGGCCGAGATCCAGGATGGCGTGCTCGAGGCCTGCGACGCGCACCGCTACAACATGATGGTGCGGCCGCTGCGCATGCGCGGCGAGGACTTCGTGCGCCGGCTCGATGCGGTGATCTCCGACCATCATCCCGACGGCATCGTGCTGACCCCGCCGATCACCGACTACGCACCGCTGCTCAAGCGCCTGCGCGAACGCCAGGTGCCGTTCGCCAGCGTGTCGCCGGTGTCGCGGGAGAACAACATCGGCGTGGCGATGGACGAGCAACTCGCCGCGCGCACGATGGTCGAGCACCTGCTGTCGCTTGGACACCGGCGGATCGCGCACGTCTCGGGTATTGCCGACCACGGCGCCAGCAGGTGGCGACTGGCCGGCTACCGCGAGGCGATGGCCGCCGCCGGCCTGGTCGAGGACCCGGCACTGGTGGTGCAGGGTGCCTTCACCTTCGCCTCGGGGGTGGCCGCGGCGCGGCAGTTGTTCGCGCTGAAGAAACGTCCGACCGCGGTGTTCGCGGCCAATGACGACATGGCCAGCGGCGTGATGTGGGTGGCCAACGAGCGGGGCATGAAGGTGCCGCAGGACATTTCCGTGTGCGGCTTCGACGACATCCCGCTGGCCAGCCAGCTGTGGCCGGCACTGACCACGATTCGCCAGCCCAGCCGCGAGATGGGCAAGGTCGCCGCCCTGCAATTGCTGGAAGTATTGCGCGGTCGCGGACCAGGGCGGCTGGTGGAGATGCCGTTCTCGCTGGAAGTCCGCGACTCGACCGCCAGCCCCGCCTGAATTGGCCGCCGCGAGCCCGCTCCGCGGCGATGTTGCCCTGCAAATTGACAGCGCTGTCAATTGTGTCACGCTGCGGCTTCCGCGCCTTGCGCGCGAGCCAGCCTGGAGCCTCACGTGCCACAGTCCTTTCGCCCGATCCGGGGCCTGTCCTGCCGTCTTGTGGTCGTTTCGATCGCTGGCACCTTGCTCGTTGCCGTGCCGGCCCATGCCGTCAGCCCCTCGACCACCGTGCATCCGCAGCTGTGGCCCAGGGTGAGCTCGCCGTTGCCGGCCGACCCCGCGCTGGACGCACGGGTGAAGGCGTTGCTGGATCGCATGTCGGTGGAGGACAAGGTCGGCCAGATGATCCAGGCCGACATCAAGTACGTGACGCCGGAGGACGTGCGCCAGTACCGCCTCGGCTCGATCCTGGCCGGCGGCAATTCCGGCCCCGACGGTGGCGAGTACGGCACCGCGGCGCAGTGGAAGAAGCTGGCCGACGCGTTCCATCGCGCCTCGCTGGAGCGCTCCGACGGGCGCCCCGCGATCCCCGTGCTGTTCGGCATCGACGCCGTGCACGGTCACAACAACCTGGTCGGCAGCACGCTGTTTCCGCAGAACGTGGGCCTGGGCGCCACGCGCGATCCCGAACTGCTGCGCGACATCGGCAAGGTCACCGCGCGGGAGCTGCGCGCCAGCGGCATCAACTGGACCTTCGCCCCCACCCTGACCGTGCCGCGCGACAGTCGCTGGGGCCGCGCCTACGAGGGCTATTCGGAAAACCCGACACTGGTGGCGGCATACGCCTCGCAGATCGTGACCGGGCTGGAGGGCGCGGTCGGCACGCCGCAGTTCCTCGATGCGAATCACGTGATCGCCACCGCCAAGCATTTCATTGGCGACGGCGGCACCAGGGACGGCAAGGACCAGGGCGACGCGGAAGTCAGCGAGGCGGTGCTGCGCGACGTGCATGGCGCGGGCTATCCGCCGGCCATCCGCGCCGGCGTGCAGGTGGTGATGGTGTCCTTCTCCAGCTGGAACGGGGTGAAGATGGCCGGCAACAAGGCGCTGATCACCGACGTGCTGAAAAAGCGCATGGGTTTCGACGGCATCGTGCTGGGCGACTGGAACGCGCATGGCCAGGTGCCCGGCTGCACCAACGAGGATTGCGCCGCCGCCTACAACGCCGGCCTGGACATGCTGGAGGCGCCCGATTCCTGGAAGGGGCTGTACCGCAACACGCTGGCCGAGGTGAAGTCCGGCGCGATCCCGATGAGCCGCGTGGACGACGCGGTCAGCCGCATCCTGCGGGTGAAGATGCGCCTGGGCATGTTCAAGCAAGGCTTGCCCAGCCAAAATCCGCTGGCCCGCTCATCGGCGCAGGTGATCGGCAGCGCCGCGCATCGGGCCGTGGCGCGGCGCGCCGTGCGCGAGTCGCTGGTGCTGCTGAAGAACAACCACGCCCTGCTGCCGCTGGACCCGCGCAAGCGCATCCTGGTCGCCGGCGATGGCGCGGACAACATCTCCAAGCAGAACGGTGGCTGGACCCTGACCTGGCAAGGCACCGGCCTCACCAACGCGAACTTCCCCGGCGCGACCTCGATCTGGGCCGGCATCGATGCGCAGGTGCGTGCCGCGGGCGGCACGGCGGTGCTGTCGGTCGACGGCAGTTACAGGCAGAAGCCCGACGCCGCCATCGTGGTGTTCGGCGAGGATCCCTATGCCGAGTTCCAGGGCGACCTGCCCAACCTTGCCTACAAGCCCGGAAACGATCACGACCTCGACCTGCTGCGCCGCCTGCATGATCGGGGCGTTCCGGTGGTGGCCCTGTTCATCACCGGCCGGCCGTTGTGGATGAATCGCGAGATCAACGCCTCCGATGCTTTCGTGGTGGCATGGCTGCCCGGCAGCGAGGGCGAGGGCATCGCCGACGTGCTGCTGCGCAAGCGCGACGGCTCGATCGACTACGACTTCCACGGCAAGCTGCCCTATTCGTGGCCGCGCACGGCGATCCAGACACCGCTCAACGTGGGACAGCCGGATTACCACCCGCAATTCCCCTATGGCTATGGCCTGAGCTATGCCGATCACCGCGAGCTGGGCACCTTGCCGGAGCAGGCCGGCGTGGCGCTGGATGACGAGCGCGCCGGGGTGTACTTCGTGCGCGGCCAGGCGGCGCACGGTTTCGCCTTGCAACTGACGGCCGCCAACGGCGAAAGCGACACCGTATCGTCGGCGCCTGCCGCCACCGGCGACGGCAGCCTGCAAGTGGCCGCCCTCGACTACAAGGCGCAGGAAGACGCGCGACGCTTGAGCTGGTCCGCTGCCGGCACGGCGACCGCCGCGCTGGCGAGCAGCTCGCCGCTGGACCTGGATCGCCAGACCAACGGCGACGTGATGCTGGTGGCCACCCTGCGCATCGATGCGCTGTCGCCCCGCGGCACGACCCTCGGCGTCGCCTGCGGCAAGGGCTGCGGCGCCGGGGTTTCGATCGGCTCCCAACTCGCGGCGCTGCCGCGCGGGCAGTGGCTGCGTGTGGGCATTCCGCTGAAGTGCTTCCGCGATGCGGGCGCCGACATGAGCAAGCTGGATCGGCCATTCGAGTGGACCAGCAGCCGTGGCGAAAGCATTGTCCTCACCGAAGTGTCGCTGGGCACCGTGGCAGACAGGACGCTGGCCTGCAAGGCGCATTGAGAGGCGCGACTCTCGACGTCGAAAGCCCTCCCAACACGACAACATGGCGAAGGCAGCGCGAGGGCAGGGACGCCCGAATTGAGGCAACGCAGGAGCGGTGGCCCGACGCCCGAACCGAGGCAATGCCCGAAACACTTGACCGATGGCCGCACCCGGATCGGGCACGGTGCCCCTTAACCAGGATGCATCCAAACCGTCCGAAGGATGCGAGAGAGGCCGTGGCGGGCGAACGCTTGCGTTGATTCGAAAAATATTGACTTTGAGAACAACAGCGGGAACCTCACCGCGAATTTTTGAGTGGGTTCCTATGGCTGCGTGCTTGAGTCTCTACTGGCTCCAGCGTCTCTCCTTCTTGGTCTACTTGTAGACGCCACACCAATTTGCCTGTGCCAGTTTGGGAAGTCAGGCGATAGGTGTTCGGTCGGAGATACAAAATGGGTTTCTCGCCTTCCAATACAAAAAGACGATCAGCCGGAACGGCGTCCGCCGATTCCAAAATGTAGGTGGCCGATACCAGGCATGGCGCTAGCCCATTGCACACCGAGCCAGGCAGCGTGACCTTCCGCCGGAATCCGTTCAGTGATAGCCAGCTCGTCCTTGCGCCGCGCTGATTGTTCATCAGATTGAGAACCGTCACGTCCGTGCCTTTTTTATAGGCCCAATACTCCGAATTTGACGATCTGCTCATGAAAACAAATGGATATGATTTCGACCACGTGGTGCCTTCACATCCACCCCAACCATCTATCTGGTCAACGGAGGTAATTTTGTAATTTCCCATGGTTCTCAATCTGTCCGCCATCCAGCCACCGGTCTTCCAGATGTGGGAATAACCAGCTATGACGAGCAGTCGCTCATGTGGATGTTCGTCCAAGAAAGCCTTCAGGTTTCGAGCCTCCTTCTCTTCGCGATCGTCCCGCGACGAGAAGTTCCTTGGATCGTACGCAACCAAATTGAATCCAAGTTGGATCGAATGCCGGATGAGTTCGCCAAAAACCGGTTCGCGCAGATAGAACCCGGCCTGATTGGAGTCGAGCGGATAACCCCGCGTAACCAGATCTCTGTCATCGAGGGGTAAAACTGAAGCTCCTGCGACCCACCCCGGCATGTCTTTCGGGCCCGCCAAAGCCTCGAAAGCGACGTTCCGGAAGCCCGCCTTGCGCAGTATTGGAAGCATTCGGAGGATGAGTGCGCGCGTCCCAATCTCCGAGTGCGATTCGTTGATCATGAGCACCCGGGAATCGAGCGCGACGCTGGTGATAGCCTCCTTCAACGGAACAGACCGGTACCCGTCAATTGGGCAACTACGCGGTTTCGTTGCCCCGGGGAAGGATTCCCGGAAGTGGATATCTGCATCCTCATAACGGCCGTTCATTGCATCGTACATCGATAGCATCTGAGCGGCGTAATTGCGGTGCGGAGGATCGATCTCTGCATATAGATGGCGCAGAGCCATATACGTCTCGAAATTGTCGGCGGCCCCGCGAGTGAAGGCCTTCAATGAGTCATTGAATCTCTGGAAGGGAGGAGGGGCTGCGGCAGCGCCAAAACTGGCTACACACAGGAAAGCCGTCGCATAAATCGCTCTTGCGAGTGCCAGCACTCCGTCTCGATGCGTCGCGCATTTGTTATTGCGGTATGTCATGTTTTCGCTTCTCACGGTATCCGCAGACCGCTCCAAGGCGGAATCGCCCAGCAGCCGCGACAGGGCGGGCAAGATGGCCTCGCGGGCGGCACAGGGGCCAGCGCATATCTTTCATCCGGCACGTGAGATTGGTACTTCTGACGCTACGGCGCGAACAGGGACTCGCATCGGGACCCCCTTGATGAGAGCGTTCGCAAGCGCTGGCAAAGTTGTGGCATCCGACACCTGGTCCAGCCACCCGTGCGCCCTGTTGATTGCATTCCATGAATCACGATAGCCCTTGCTTGTCGACGATGAAAGTTGGGCCGACCAGCAAGTATCGCGGCATTGGAAGCCGCGATCACCTTGCAACATGTAGCGGGCGATCGCTTGCGACAGTTCCAGGACCGCGCCCGGCGTGCCGTCGATAGGGCCGGCCGACGCGCTCAATCGTGCGCTCGGGCAAGAAGCGGGCCGCATCCACATCGGCCACGGTCAGAGGAGGCAGTAGAGCTACGCTGGCTTCCATGCACTCGCATGAGGTCGCTCAGGCTGGATCACTTCGCGTTTGCAGCCGGCAAAAAAGGATGCCCCGTTGCCGGGGCATCCAGTGGCGACCGCAGGGGAGGGGCCTGTCGCCGGTGAAACGAATGGCTCCTTAGAACCAGAACCCGAACTGCACGCCGTAGGTGCGCGGCGGCAGGTACTGGGAGGTGAACGCCACGCTGCCGTCGGCGAGCAGGGTGCTGCCTGCCGCGTTGCTCTTCACCTTGCCGTCGGTGACATTCTGCACGTAGGCGTTGATGTACCACTTGTCGCCGGGCTCGGTGTAACGCAGCGAGAGATCGCCGCGCGCGTAGGCCTTCTGCTTGTCGCCTGCGCCGAAGTTGAACCAGCTGAGCCACTGGGCGCTCTGGTACTGCGCGCTGATCCGCGGCGTCAGGCGGCCGCCGCTGCCCAGCACGAAGTCGTGCTCGTAGATGGCGGTGAGCGACACGTTGGGGGCGTGCGGCAGGTCGTTGCCGGAAATGTCCATGCAGTTGTTGCTGATGGTCGACTCCGGCGGGCAGATCGTCGGCACGTAGTAGTCGTTGCTGGCGGCGTACTTCTCCGTGCCCAGCTTCTTCTCGGGGATCACCGACAGCACGAGGTTGGCGCGGTCGTTGGTCGACTGCCAGGCCAGCTCCGATTCGAAGCCGGCCACCTTGGTCTTGCCGCCGACGTTGGAGAAGCCGAGCCCGTGCGAACCATCGGGATAGGTGACCGGTGCCGACAACTGGTAGTTCTTGAACACTTCGTAATACGCGGCGCTGTTCCAGGTCAGGTGGCCGTCGAGGAACGCGAGCTTGGCGCCGATCTCGTAGTTGGTCAGCGTCTCGGGCTGGTACAGGGCACCGCCGTCCTGGGTGCCGCCGGATTTGTAGCCGGTCGATACGCTCGCGTAGATCATGCTGTTGGCGCCGACGTCATGGTTGATGCGCAGCAGCCAGGTGGGCTTGCTCTTGCTGTAGGTGGCGTCGTTGTGCTGGCTGATGGCGAAGCCGACATCGCCGGGCTGCTGGCCGGGCGAGATGGGCTGCTGCGGGTAGGCCGGGTCGTAGGCCCAGCCCCAGTTGACGCCGCCGCGGTTCTCGCGCTTGTCGTGCGACCAGCGCGCGCCGCCGGTGAGGTGCCAGCTGTCGCTCATGTTCCAGGTGGCCTGGGCGAAGGCGGCGGTGGCGGTGACCCGTTCCTCCGGCTGGATGAAGGAACCCTGCCAGCTGACGGTGCCCTGCTGGGTGCCGTTCATGATCGGGATGTCGAAGCGGATGTTGTTGTTCTCGTGCTCGTAGTACGCGCCGAGAATCCAGTCCAGCGTGTTGTCGCCGCGGGACTTGAGGTTGAACTCGTGGCTGGAGCTGAGATAGTTGGAATGGTTGGTGCGGTCTTCCTGGTACACGCCGTTGGTGGTGAAACTGGTCGGCACGTTGACGCCGCCGTCCTGGTCGAAGTCGCTCTTGCCCGAGTAGCGGTTGAAGCCCGCCACGTAGGTCAGTTCGAGGTTGTCGTTGATGACCCAGTCCATCCGGCTGCGTACCGAGTGCGAGCTGCGGTCCAGGTACGGCGCCACGTCGATCAGCGCGGACCAGAAATCCTGCCCCGCACGCGGATGCTGCATCAGGTTCATGCCCGGCGTGCCGCGATCCTTGAAGTACTCGTACGACAGATCCCACAGGAAGCTGTCGCTGGGCCGCCAGCGGGCGCTCACGCGCGCGGCGGACTGGTCCTGGGAGTTGTACTTCGGGCCCTTCTGCACGAACAGGTTGGTGTCGATCGGCCGGAAGTTGGCCGGATCGCCGCCGGAGGCGAGATAGTTGGCCTGCTGCTGCGCCAGCGTCGGGATCTGCCCCACCGGGTTCTGGTAGTCGACGTAGCCATCGTGCTGTTCGTGCACGGCGGCCACGCGCACCGCGAAGGTGTTGCTGATCGGCAGGTTCACCGCCGCGCGCACGCCGCTCTGGTTGTAGTTGCCCAGCCCGATGCTGCCGTTGCCGTAGAAACCGCCATCGATGTCGGGCTTGACGGTGTTGAAGCTGATCGCGCCGGCGGTGGAGTTGCGGCCCCACAACGTGCCCTGCGGGCCGCGCAGCACTTCCACGCTGTCCATGTCCAGCAGCAGGCTCGCGGCGGCCTCGGCACGCGGGGTGTACACGCCGTCGACGAAGGTGGCGACCTCCGGATCGGCATACTCGGTCTTGGCGCTGTCGTTGCCGATGCCGCGCAAGGTCAGCGTGACCACGCCGTGGTCGCCCTGCGAGGTGCCTTGCAGACCGGGCACCAGCTTGGTCAGGTCCTGCACGGTCATCACACGCTCTTTGTCGAGCGTGTCGCCGCCGATCGCGGTGATGGCGATCGGGGTTTTCTGCAGCGGCGTCTCGCGCTTGGTCGCGGTGACCTGGACGGCATCCAGGTTCTTGACCTTGCTGGCGGAGGGAGCTTTCTCCGTCGGCTGGCTTGCCTGCTGGCCTGCCGCGTGGACCGCGGCCGATGCAAATACAGCGGTCACGGCGATGTACAGCGCGGAATAGCGAAGTTTCATGGTCTCCCTCTCCCCAATATCGTGAGCTTGCGGTAGGCTGATTGATAGCGCTGTCAACTTCAATATGACAGCGCTGTCAATTCGGATGCTACTGCGAATATCGCGAATTTGCTTGCTGCATGGCAGCAGGGGAGAAAATCCATGCCACGTCTCAAGAAGGTGCTGGTCGTCGGGGGTGGCACGGCCGGCTGGCTGGCCGCCTGCTACCTGGCCAAGGCGATGAACAGCACGGCGCCGGAGAGCGTCCAGGTGGAGCTGGTCGAGTCGCCGAACATCCGCCTGCTCGGCGTGGGCGAGGCGACCTTTCCCTCGATCCGGGGCACGCTGGCGGCGATCGGCCTGGACGAACGCCGGTTCCTGGTCGGCGCCACGGCGACGTTCAAGCAGGGCATCCAGTACGTCAACTGGGTGCGGCCGCCGGGCATGCCGGGAGCGGATCGTTTCTTCCATCCGTTCAACACGCCCAGCCGTCGGCCGGGCAGTCCCGAGCTGTTGCCTTACTGGTTGCTGGGCGCCGCCCCCGAAGGCACGCCGTTCGCCGAAGCGGTGACCATGCAGAGCCGGCTGGTCGATCACGGGCGCGCACCAAAGCACGCCTCCGATGCCGATTACCAGGCACCGATGAACCATGCCTACCATTTCGACGCGGCCGCCTTCGCCGCCACCCTGGCCGAGCACGGCCAAGGCCTGGGCGTGAAGCGCCATCTGGCGACGGTCGAACGCACGGAGCTGGACGAGCGGGGCAATATCGCGCGGGTGGTCACCACCGAGCTCGGTGCGCTCTCGGCCGACCTCTACGTGGATTGCACCGGCCTGCGCGGCAGCCTGATCGGCGGCGCCATGCGATCGGCGTTCCGCAGTCGCCGCGACGTGCTGTTCGTCGATCGCGCGGTGGCCTTGCAGGTGCCGTATCCGGCACCGGACACGCCGATCCTGCCGTATACCCGGGCCACGGCGCAGCCGGCGGGATGGGTCTGGGACATCGGCCTGCAGAAGCGCCGCGGCATCGGCCACGTCTATTCGTCCCGGCACATGGATGCCACGCAGGCCGAGGAGATCGCGCGCCGTTACGTCGGTGCGGCGGCCGATGCGCTCGAAGCCCAGCACCTGCAGTTCGAGACCGGCTATCGCCCGGAACACTGGCGCGGGAACTGCGTGGCGGTCGGGCTGGCCGGCGGCTTTGTGGAACCGCTGGAATCCACCGGCATCGCGCTGGTCGAGCTGGCGGTGTGCATGCTGACCCACCTGTTCCCGGCCGATCACGACGACATGGAGCGCACGGCACGGCGCTTCAACGAAATGATGGTGGCGCGCTACGAGCGCATCATCGACTTCATCAAGATGCATTACTGCCTGTCGCAACGGCGCGACTCGGCGTTCTGGATCGACAACGCCAACCCGGCCA
Source organism: Rhodanobacter sp. UC4438_H5 (assembly GCF_052978405.1). Classification (NCBI taxonomy): domain Bacteria; kingdom Pseudomonadati; phylum Pseudomonadota; class Gammaproteobacteria; order Lysobacterales; family Rhodanobacteraceae; genus Rhodanobacter; species Rhodanobacter sp. UC4438_H5. The sequence goes on along the minus strand of NZ_CM129672.1, from coordinate 2,026,110 downwards.
GCATTCCGCAGACGCTGCGCGATCGCCTGCAACTGTGGCGGCGTCGCCCGCCGCACCGGCTGGACTTCGTCACCGACCTGGAAATGTTCATGCCGGCGAGCTGGCAGTACGTGCTCTATGGCATGGAGTTCAGGACCGACCTGGAGCACGCCCGCAGCGCCTACCCGCAGATGGACGAGGCGCGGCGCGAGTTCGCGATGATCCAGCAGGTGGCGGGGCGCGCGCTGCAGGATCTGCCGGATCACCGGGCGCTGGTGGAGCAGTTGTGCCGGCAACATGCGCAGCGAAATCCGGTTCGCACAAACGAACCGGTGGCAGTCGGCGGTTGACGCCTCCGGCGCGCGCGATGCGCGCCGGGCTCCGACCTCAGCGCAACTCGACCACCACCAGCCCCTGCGGCGGAATGTCGAGCTGCAGCTTGCCATCATGCAGTTCGACGCGCTGCGGCGGCGCCATCTCGCCGGCCTTGCGCAAGGCGGCGATCTGCGCGCGGCTGGGGAAGTCCGGGCGACCCATCTGGTCGAACGCGGCTACCGCGTTGCCGTGGTTTTCGTCCAGCCGCCACACGGTGGCATGGGCGCCGGCGGCGAGGTTGCGCACGTCGACGCTGAAATGCCTGTTCGTGCCCCGGGGCTTGCCGGGCGTGTAGCTGGCGGTGTCGCCCACTGGCGGGGCGTAGTTCCACAGTGCCAGCACCACGGTGCCGTCGTCGCGCCTGGTCACCAGGGCCGAGTCGGAGTCCGATTTCAGCTGGCGATCGCCCAGCTTGTGCAGCATCGCGAAGGCGTTGAATGCGGGCTTGGGGATGCGTCGCGCGGCGATCAGGCCGAAGCCGCCGTAGAACGGATTGCGCACGATGCCCTGTTCCTCGAACACGTCGGAGAACGACCAGTAGCTCATGATCTGGATCTTGCCGGCGCACTCGCGGATCGTGTTGGCCATCCACGGCCCCATGAACACGGTGTCGGTGACGTTGGGCAGGTTGGCGTAGCTGGCGTTGTACTCGCTGAACACCAGCGGCATCTGCGGGTAGGGCGAGGCGAGGATCTCCTTGTGCACCTTGTCCACCGTGCGGCAGACCATGTCGCGGCGCGGGATGTGCTCGTCGCTGTGGAACACGTTCTGCGCGGTGTCGTCGCCGTAGACGTGGGTGCTGAGGAAATCGACCGGCACGTTGTTCTTTTTCGTGTGCGCCAGGAAATCCGTGGCCCACGCGCCCTGTGCGGTGGCCGGCCCGCCGACGCGCAGGCGTGGGCTCACCGCCTTCAGCGCGCGGGCGGTGTGGTCGTACAGCGTGTAGTAGGTGGACTGCTTCGGTTCGCCGGCCCAGAAGCCGATGTTCGGCTCGTTCCACACCTCGAAGTACCAGCTGGCTACCTCGTCGATGCCGTAACGCGCGACCAGGTGGCGGGCGAAGGCGGTGATCATCGCGTCCCACTCGGCGTAGTTCTTCGGCGGCGCGCGGTTGGGGTGATACCAGAACTCCTGCAGCTCGTTCGGGTCGGAGGTCAGTGCCGGCGGCATGAAGCCCAGCTCGATGAAGGGCTTCACGCCGTGCTCGAGCAGGCCGTCGTAGATCTGGTCGATGTAGGAGAAGTTGTAGCGGATCGAGCCGTCCGGGTCGCGGTTCACCATGCCCACGTCGTGGTCGAAGATGCCGTGGAAGCGGATGTAGCTGAGGCCGGTAGCCTCGCGCACGGCGTCCAGGTCCTTGCGGTAATCGTCGCGCAGCGACAGCGAGGCGCGGCCGGAGCCGAACATGGTTTCCCAGAAGTGCGGGAACGGCGTGCCGGCGGCCTGCGCGTCGACGCGGATCTGCACGGTGGCCGGCGTGGCCGCGAGGGCGGAGCCAACCAGCAAGGCGCTGGCGCACAGGCCGAGCAGGAAATGGCGGAAGGCGGCCGGGAGGCGCATCGGGGGATTCCTCGTCGTCAGCGGAGCTTGGGTCGGTGGGGTCGGGCGCGCGCGATGTAAACGTTTACGTGCCGACTGCCGCAGTATCTTGCAGTCGGCGTGCGACGTCCAGTGAGCCCCGTCCGCCCGGCCGGCGCGAGTCAACCGGACCGGGCGTCGCCCAGCGGGTTGTCGGCAAACCAGGCCACCAGTTCGTGCATCTTCCGTTCGAAGCCAGCGGGCGTGTTGATGCACAGGAAACCGCATTCGGCGGCGTCGCGATTCTCGAAATCGTGCGGCGTGCCACCGGGGATCAGCACCCAGCTGCCGCGCGGCGCCGGCGCCCACTCGCCGTCGATGCAGACGCTGAGCGTGCCGGCGAGGACGTAATAGATGTGGTCGTCGTCATGGGCATGGCTGCCCGGCCCGCCGGTGCGCGGCTGCAGCCACCACTCCGACAGCGAGTAGCGCTCGGCAGTCTGCGCGCCATCGGCATGGAATACCGCGCGCATGCGGCCCATGTCGTAGCGGCGGCCCTGCGCCGGTCGCGTGATCAGCGGCTTGCGGGTGGCGTCTGGCGCGTTCATGCGAACCTCCTCATCCGGTCGAAAAATCACGATTCTCCGCGCTTGCCGCCCGCTGCCGACGGAGCGATGGTGAGCCCGATCAGCCGCGAGACCACCAGCGCGAGATACATCACGCCGACGAACATCTCCAGGCTGGCCACCGCGCGCGCATGCACCGTGATCGGGATGACATCGCCGATGCCGGTGCTCGACATCAGCGCGAAACTGAGAAACAGCAGCTCGGTCCAGGTGCGCGGCGCCTGCGGGTCGACCGCCGCGGAGAAACAGCCCGGCTGCAAGGTCTGGCACAACACGAACACATAGGTAAACGCCCACACCAGCAGGGTGAAGGTGGCCCCGGCGGCGAACAGCTCGTCGGTGGTGGCGCGCCGGTCGGCCAGCATGTACGCGATCAGGCAGCCGGCCGCGTAGAAGTAGAACAGCGCCTCCAGCGCCGCCCACCAGGGCCGCAGCGCCGGCAGCTCCAGCGTCAGGCCCATCACGTTCAATACCACTGCCGGCACCGCGATCGCCAGGCTCACCCAGCCGCGTCCGCGCGTGCGCTGCACCATCGCGATCGTCAGCAGCAACACCACCACACCGAACGCGCCGAACAACGCGCGCGCCGAATGCGTCTGCTCGATGAACGGATACAGCAGCAAGCCGGCCAGCTGCACCAGCAGGAGGATCGCCGAGGGATGGCGGATCACCGTGGCCACCCAGCGTGGCCGGGCGATGCGCGAAGTGTGGTGGTCGGAGGCGTTCGCGGTCTGGTTCATGCGTGCTCCTGCGTTTCAACGAAAGGAAGTTCGAACGCGGGAATTCGTCTTGATCTTGCGGGGCGCACCAGGGATTCCCGCGTTCGCTGGGATGACGTTACTGGGCCTTCCGGGCTCTCCGCGCGGCTCGGCACAAGACATCTTCTCGCCCGCTCTCACTCCTCCCGCCTGACGCGATGGCTCGCGCACAGCTTGTTGCCGTCGGGGTCGCGCACGTAGGCCAGGTACAGCGCGCCAAAGCCGCTTTCGCGCAGCCCGGGCGGCTGTTCGATCGAGGTGCCGCCGTGGGCCACGGCGGTGTCGTGGAACGCGCGCACCTGTTCGGGCGAGTTGCACTTGAAGCCGATCGTTCCGCCGTTGGCGAACGTTGCCGCGCCGCCGTCGATCGGCTCGCTCACGCAGAAGGTGTTGCCGTCGTGCCGATAGAACAGGCGGTCGTGGCCGGTGGCGGTCCGGTCGCGGTGCGGTTGGCCCGCTCCCAGCGTACCCAGCACGGCGTCATAGAAGCGCTTTGCCCGTTCGATGTCGTTCGAGCCGACCATCACGTGACTGAACATGGCGTATGTCTCCGCATTGGAAGGTGGCGGCCGGCCGACGGTCGGGCGCTGCCTAGCCTGCACGGCAGCGGACCGGCGATGCAAGACCGTCGACGGCCGCAGTCGCGCAGTCCGCGTGATGGGCTGCACGGTTACTGCCAGCCGGCGTCGCGCGCTGCGCGCTCCTGTTTCGCATCGAAGACTTCGCCGCGCAAGCGGGCGTCGATCGCGGCGCGCACCGCGCTCGGCAAGTCGCTGGCGGCCTGGCGCAGTTCGCCGTCGTCCCCGGGCGAGGGCGCCGCGGTGAGCACGGGCACGCTCCAGCCGCCGTCACCATGGCAGGCGAGCCCGGCGCGCGCCGGTGCACGATGCAGCACGAAGCTGCGGCAGATGTGCCCGTCGTTGCTGCGGAAACTCAGGCCGATCGCCACCTGCGCATCTGCTTCCGGTTCGCTTGCCAGCGCATGATTCAGCGCTTGCTCCAGCGGACCGGCGGCAAACGACTGGCCGCCGTGCATGCGCAGCATGTCGCCGCCGGCGCGCGGCCACCACAGGGCCACGGCCAGCAGTGCCACCGACGCGGCCAGCGCGGCGCCCACATACCAGCGCCGTGGTGCGCGGCGATGCATGGCGTGCGCATGACGTCCACCGGCGAGCGCCGGCGCGGCGGGCGGCTGCAGCAAGGCGGACAGCCGCGCCGGCACCGGCTCGTCGAGCACCGGGTCGAACGCGGCATGCAGTTGCGCGCGCACGGCACGCGCCTGCTGCACGCGGTGGGCGAGCACGGCGTCGTGCGCCAGCGCGGCGTCGACGCGCGCGGCCGCGTCGGCGTCGAGTTCGCCATCCACGTAAGCCTGCAAGGTGTCGTCGTCGATCGCGTTCATGCTTCTTTCCCAAGGTGGGCCTGCAAGGTGGCGCGGGCGCGAGCCAGGCGACTGGTGACGGTGCCCACCGGCACCTCCAGCAGCTCGGCGGCCTCGCCGTAGGACATGCCCTCGACCAGCACCAGGGCCACCACTTCGCGATGGTCCGGCGGCAGCGCCGCCAGCGCCATCGCCAGTTCCAGTTGCTGCGCCGGCTGCGCACTGGCGCGGTCGGCCGCCATCTCGCCGGCTTCCTCCGGCGCGAACAGATGCTGCGAACGGCCGCGCGCGCGCAGTTCGTCGCGCCAGGCATTGCGTGCGATCGCGAACACCCACCGATCCAGCGCGGCATCCGGCCGCCACTGCGCGGCACGAGCGAGCGCGCGCTCCAGCACGATCTGCACCAGGTCGTCGGCGTCGGCGGCCTGGCCGGCCAGCGCCCGCGCCAGCCGGCGCAGGCGCGGCAACAGCGGGATCAGTCCTTCGCGCACGGCGTCGCTCGAATTCACGCATCACCTTCCATTACGTCTGGAGGGGTGGATTCCATCCCTCGTGCGCGTCGGCGCGGTTCGAGGGCGTAAAGCGGACCCATGCTAGCATCCGGCCCCGTTGCTCCCGAGGCCGTTGGCCATGCCCATGCGCCGTCCGTCCGCCGTGTTCGTTTTGCTGCTGGCCATCGCCTCGATCGGCGTGGCGCCTGCGCAGGCGCAGGTGCTCGGCCCGGTGCAAGGATTGCCGAACGTGCAACTGCCCGGCGCGCGTCTGCCCGGCTTGGATCCCGTTGCGCCCTTGCACAGCGTCGACGACCTGCTGCGCGGCCCGCTCGCCCTCACGCGAAAAGTGCAGATCGACACGCTGCGGCGCAGGGAGCCTCGGCGCGTCGACATCGACCCGCACGGCGCGCCGGTCCTGCGCGGCGAATTCCTCGCCACCGGCCTGTCGACGGCGCAACGCGATGCCGCGCAGGCAGCCGGTTTCGTGGTGGATCGCGAAACGTCGGCGGATGCCACGCTGGGGCTGGACTTCGTGGTGCTGCACGACACCCGCGACCGCCGCACGTCCCGCGCCCTGCGCGCCCTGCAGCGAGCCGCGCCGGGTGCAGCGTTCACCTACCAGCACCTGTACCTGCCCGCCGGCGAGGGCGACGCGGCCCGCGTCGCGACGGCAGCGGCGCCGTCGTCCGTTGCGCCATCGCAACGCGTGGGGCTGATCGACGGCGGCGTCGATCCCGGCGATCCCGCGCTGGCGCACGCGCGCATCGAGCGGCACGGCTGCACCACGGCGAATCCGTCGCGGCACGGCACGGCGGTCGCCGCGCGCCTCGTCGCCGGCGACGCGGACACGCTGTATGCCGCCGACCTGTGGTGCGGCGATGCGGTCGGCGGCGCCACCTCGAAACTGGTGGACGCGCTGGCGTGGATGGCGCGCGAGCACGTGGCGGTGATCAACATCAGCCTGGTCGGTCCGGACAACCCGGTGCTCGCGCGTGCAGTGCAGGCGATGATCGCCCGCGGCCACGTGCTGGTCAGCGCCGTGGGCAACGACGGCCCCGCGGCGCCACCGCTGTATCCGGCGGCGTACCCGGACGTGATCGGCGTCAGCGGCGTCGACGCGCACGACCGTGTGCTGCCCGAAGCCGGCAGCGGCGAGCAGGTGGATTTCTGTGCGTCCGGCGTGGTCGGCAGCGGCCGCAACGCACTGCGCGGCACCTCGTTCGCGGCGCCGATCGTGGCGCGAAAAGCGGCGCGACTGCTGGAAGCCCCGCGCACCGGCGCCGCGGCCCAGGTGCAGCAGCAGCTGATCGGCGAAGCGCGCCCGCTCGGCGCCCGCGGTCGCGACCCGCGTTACGGTTACGGCCTGCTGTCGCCCTGAAACTGAACGCCGCCCAAGCGTCACTGGCCGGTACGGAAGGATTCCCCCGGCAGCGACGTACAGGACCTTGGAAGCCGCGGATCGTCCGCTGGCAGGAGGTCCTACCATGCGCAACACGACTCTCATCAACAAGACTGTCACCATCGGCCTGCTCGCCGGCACGCTTGCGCTCGCCACGGCGATACCGGTGCATGCCCAGGTGCTGGGCGGCGCGCTCGGTGGTGGCATCGGCGGTGGCTTGCGCGGTTCCATGCCGAGCACCATGGACCAGATCGGTGGTCGCATCGACGGCGCCGCCCGCGGCATGGGCAATCTCCATGCTCCCGACGTGAACCCCCGTGCCGCCGAACGTCGCGCGCCGCACCAGCGTGCCGCGGCAGCCGCCGATGCGGCCACCGGTGCCGCCGCGCAGGCCACTCGCCAGGTGAACGGCCAGGCGGGCGCGGGTGCGGCCGGCAGCCTCGCCGGCTCGGTCGCCGCCAACCCCGCCGGCAACGGCAACGCGGTATTGAATGGTGCAGGCGAACTGGGTTCTTCCGTGAATGGCGCCATCGACGCCAGCGGTCCGCGCCGGGCCGCCACAGATGCCGCCGGTCAGGCCGCCGGCTCGACGCGTTCAGCCGTCTCGACGGCCAAACGCGGAACCCGCAACGCGCTGGATCGCGTGCAGAGCGCCCCGGCGAACGCCGAAGCCGCGGCCAGCGCGGGCCTGGACAGCGCCGGGAGGGCGATCGCCAACGGCGCCCAGTCGGTCAGCGCGGACGGCTCGCTCGGCGCGGCTGCCGCAGGCAACGCGGCGCGGACCAGCCCGGTAACCACGGACGCCGCGCAACAGCCGTCGAATGACTCGACGCCCCCGTCGTCGGGCCTGCTACCCCAAGCAGCGGATGCCGCACGCCGCGCCGGCAATGCATCGCTTGACGTCTCCGGCTCCGGCGCCGCCCACGGCACCACCGACGCCAACGCCGGCCCGGCCGCCCAAAGCAACGGCTCGGCCAACGCCGGCGGCCACGCCAACGCCCACGGCTCGGCCCGCGGCGGCCTCTCCGCCTCGGCACAAGCCAACGGCGACGCCGGTGCCAGCGCGGATGCGCAGCACTGAGTCCGTAGTGCAACTTCCGCGGCCTGCCGCGAACCCTGTCCCGGGTTCGCCGCAGGCCGCGGTTCGCTCCCCGCCTTCATCGCGGCCCGCGCCGGGATGGCGAGAAGGCAGGCGGGCAGGAGGCAGCGGACGAGGATCGTCGCAGGGGTGAGAAAGAGTGCGCGATGCATCCAGTTGACACGCGAAAGGCGGCACCGGAGCCGCGCTTCGCGAACGTGCCGCGCAAACTGCAGCAAGAATCAGGCCCGCAGGAATCCCGCTGGCGTGCAGGCCGTCCATGGCTGCCGCGTCATTTCAGATGCCCTCGCGATGCAGTGCATCGAGGTAGTCGGCCCTTGTGTCGAGCGTGATCTCCGGAAGGCTCTCCGCGATGGCTGCCTTCATCCGGCGGCTGGCTTCCTCGTCGAGAGGACCGAGCGCAAAGATGTCGCGGCGCACCTGCGCGCTGGGCCACTGCGCATAGCTGTACCACAGGCCGTCGGAACCGCGATGCAGGCGAGAACCGAGCGAACCGCGCAACCGAAGCAACTCGGTGATACGGGACCAGCCTTGCACGAAGTCGTCCTCGGCGCCGGCATGCAGACGCCAGCGATACAGGACGATGAAGCAGTCGGTGGCAGCGGACGGTCTCGACGTCATTGCAGTCTCGGGCTGATGACTTGCGCGTGAGTTGAACCCGGCGCGAAGCTGGGCGAAGCACGCGATACGGCAAACCGGCACGAGCTGCCGGCCAACGCCTGAATTGAGCCGAGCCGCGAAGCGGCTTCGGCTTGAATGAATTTTTAGCCCGACATTCTTCAGGGTCGATCTTGGCCAATGCCGCCTCGCGCGAGCGAACCATCGAACGGTTCATTTGGTGATCACGCAAGGTCCCGCAACCGACGAGTCCGGTTAGAAGAACTGCGGCTGCGAGAATCTTCCACATGACCCCTAACGCTTGGGTTGAGCGGCGGCGTAGCCGTCCGCCCCGAATGGGTGGTTAGAACCCAACGCGCGACGCCAAACGAAGAAGAACGCCAGCGCACCCGCGAAGCCATGCAACCCGAAGAACACAACGCTTTGTGCGTAGCTGAGCCAGCCATACAAAGTCTTTTGACCGTTTACAACGAAGTCTACTGGTGTGCCGTACCAGTTACCTCCCGACGAAAATCCAGCGTACTCGGACCAACCATAGACGGCTACCGGGAGCGCAGCGACAACCAAACCAATTGTGCCGAGAGACCACCACGACAGGTACTTGAAGTGCCGAAGAAGCAGGAGCGAAGGAACGCCAACAACGACGACGAATGGCACGGCGAGAACCGCAGCAAACATAGGGATACCGAACAACTCGTTTGGAGAGACATGGCCGCCAGCTATTAGTACTGGCAAAAGGAACCACGCAAACAGAACGAAAGGCTGGATCGCAATTGCTGCAATGGTGGCGAGCAAGATGGCTTTCATTGGCTCTAACGCTGGAATTGAGCGGCGGCGAAGCCGTCCGCCGCGAATGAAATGTTAGATAGCTGGCGCACTGCGCTGCGCGCGCTTGGCAAGAGCCTGACCAACGAATACACCAATTACTACTGCCAGTGCGGACAACACAATGCCGAGCAGGTTGATTTGAGCAATAGCCAAGAAAGACGCCTGACCAGCCGGTGCGGCGATGAAGTAGAGGAGACAGACGACGAGAAGCCAGCCCACGAACCACAAGCCGAGCGCGGGAAAGACAAAACCCCGACGCGCTATGAAGGAACCGATTGTGGTTGCGAGGAAGCCCAGAACAATCGATTGCAGAAGGGGATTAAAGGTGAAGTTGGCCAAGGATATCAGCTCACCAGCTACGAGACCGAATACAGCCGCCGCGGCGAGGCCAGAAAGGATTCTCTTCGTGTCCATTGCGAACTCTCCTGTGCGATGACGCTGGAGTTAAGCGGCGGCGAAGCCGTCCGTCTTGAACGAGCTGTCAGACATAGGCCCAGACAGCCCACGTGCCTATTGGAACTAGCGCAAACAGCACCACGATGCCCAGACATCCAGAGCCCCGCCCTGACGAACCACGTACACCATAAGACTCGTGCTCTTGCGGCGAATGCGACTGGAGCCACTTGTGGTGGCAAGACTGACAGAAGAATTTTGTCTTGCCATTGCGCCATGCCTCTGCAGTGCGGTTGGTGTGAAGTGCCTGTACACCGCAGCGACCACACTTGAAGGACTTGGAGGGCGGCATGCGCTTTGGAATGAGCTTGCCGATGAAGCCGACCACGATCACCAAGGCGACGCCAATGCCCAATATGGCCTCAGTACTCATCAGACAGCATCCCTATGCCTAACGCTGAGTTGAGAGGCGGCGAATCCGTCCGCCTTGAACGAACGGTCAGGCATCGCTGCCGCGATCACCCTGCTGCATTTCTGGTGTGTCCTTGCAGATTGCGCAGTGCTGACCTCTACGAGATTGATAAAGTCTGCCCACCGTGAACATGATTGCCGTGATGGCGCCCCATATTGCAGCTTGAGTCACGGAGTAAGACAAATCATGGCCTTTGAGCATTTGCGCTGCGCCGATGATGACGAACGCGCCAACGAGAACGGTAAAAAAGCGCTTGATCCAGAATGCGGTACCCACCGAGATGCTCCCCATGAGGCCTAACCGCCAAGTAGACCCAACAAAGTGGGTGTTGCTCAGAGTATGCGGCGGTGCCCCTGCTCGCACAAGCAGACGATTCTCGCGTTGGAACAGGGGTTTGCGTGCATGGCAGGCGGGGCAGGGTGTGGGCATCTCCCGTTGTTGTCAGCGACTTTCGGGCCGGCATGAATTGCCGGAGCACGCATGACGGTGTAACGGCGGCGCAGAGTCTGCGCTTGGTCTGGCGGAAACTGTATGCCTTTCGTTCCGGCGCGTCGGTTCGCGGCTGCGACGGGGGTCGGGATGTTCCGAGGCGGTCCGAAGATGCCGCCGTCCCCGCGGAAGCAAAGCTCGATGGGTCGTGTTCCGGGGTGCCCGCCTGGCTGGTCCTTCGGCCGTTCGGGGGCGTGCTTCGTGGGCGTGGCCGGAGAAGTTGTGCGCTTATCGCCGGTCGTGCAGCGTGACCGTCGTTGTCTTGCCGGCGGGCAGGCGCACCCACGTCACCGGGCCGTAGCGATCCTTTCCGGTGGCCCAGCCTGCGGTGTCGGTGCGTTGCAGGGTTGCGGCGTCGGCTTGTGCGACCAGCGGCTTGCCGTCGACTTGCACGGCTTGTGCGGCGTGGCCGTGGATCTTCAGCAGCCAGGTGCGCAGGGCGGGGTGGAAGCTGCCTTCGGGGTTGCCGGTCCGGAAGATCACGGTGTCGCCGTGTTGCTGCAGGGACAGCGACTGGCGGAAGTACGCGCCGTGTTCGTAGGCGTAGGTGCTGCCGTCGTCGTCGTAGTAGTCGAAGCTGGTGCGCTGGTCGGTGGGGAAGGCGTCGAGCGAGACTTCGGTGACGGGTTTCTGGCCGACGTAGTCCTGCACCGCCTGGGTCGGGATGATGGCGCCTTCGCGCACGAACAGCGGGATGTCGCTCCAGTGGGTGGCGTCGATCGCCAGCGAGATGGTCTGGCCGCCCGTGTAGGCCTTGCCACTGAACCAGTCGAGCCAGTGGCCGGCCGGAAGATAGATGGATTTCTCGGTCTGGCCTCGCTCGACCACCGGCGACACCAGCAGGTAATCGCCGAACAGCCAGCTGTCGACGTCGTTGGCAACCTTCGGATCGTGCGGCCAGTCGAACAGCAGCGGACGCACCAGGCCGACGCCGTCGACGTGGCGGGCGTACTCGTAGCTGTAGATGTAGGGGATCAGCGCGTAGCGCAGGCGGATCGCCGCGGTGGCGGCTTTCTCGGCGACGGGGCCGTAGACCCAGGGCTGGCGTTTTTCGTCGAACGCGCCGTGCACGCGGAAGATCGGGGTGAACGCGCCGAACTGGATCCAGCGTGCGTAGTTCTCGTTCGACGGGTGGCCCTTGAAGCCGCCGCCGTCCATGCCCCATTGCATGGCGCCGACGTTGATCGCACTGAGCATGCGCGCGCGCTGGCCGGCCATGCTGGCGAAGCCGGTGTCGATGTCGCCCGACCAGAGGCCGTAGGCGTAGCGCTGCGAGCCAAGCCAGAAGTTGCGGTTGACCGACCACACGCGCAGCTTGCTCTGCGCGCGCTGTGCCTCATACAAGGCACGCTGCATGTTCATGAACTCGGTGTCGCTGCCGGTGGTGTCGGCCTCGTCGTTCCACCAGCCGACGATGCCTTGGTCGAAGCCGTACTTCATCGCCAGCTCGGCGAACCAGGTGCGCGCGGCGGGGATGTCGAAGTCGATGTTCTTCACCGGTTTGTGCGAGAAGTAGTCGTCGCTGACTTTCTCGCCCGGTACCCAGAAATCGTGCTCCGTCGCGTAACGTCCCTCCACCGTGTCGACATGGAGGCGCGGCTTCATGATGCCGGTGAGCTGGATGCCGCGCGCGTGCAGCTGTTTCGCCAGCGCGCCGCCGGGGCCGTCGGGGAACTTGGCGGGGTTCCAGCGGAACTCGCCGTAGTTGTCCTCGCCCCAGGCCTTCCAGTCGAAATCGAGGGTGAAGTTGTCGATCGGGATGTGCCTGGCGCGGTAGGTGTCGACGATCTGCAGGAGTTCCTTCTGGTCGATGCCCCACTGGCTGTTGGTGAAGCCCATCGCCCATTTCGGGAACAGCGGCGTGTGGCCGCTCAAGTCGGCGACCGCGGCGAAGATCGCCTTGGGCGCGCCGACGATCACGTAGACATCCAGCGGCGCCGCCTCGGGTGCGGCGATGTCGATGCTGGCGGGCGCCAGCGTGAAGTGGCCGCCGTCGATGTCGGCCAGCACGGCGTAGCCGGCGGTGCTCCACGCCAGCGGCGCGCCGGCCCAGCCCTGCTCGCCGGCCTTGGCCTCCAGCTTGCCCTGGCGCAGCATGCCGGCGCCGACATCGCTGGTGAAGGCGTCGTAGCCGCTGACGCCATACATCGGATCGCCGGCCGCGTGGCCGAGGCTGAGCTTGCCGTGCGCCAGCGCGCTGACGTCGGCGATGTGCAGCAGCACGTGGTCCTGCGCGTCGGCGATGGACAGGCTGTGCGCGGCGCGGTCGTAGCGCACGCGCACCTGCGGCGAGTCGAGCGTGAGCGCCGTGGTCGCTTCGCCGGCGCCGGTCGGCGCGGATGCGAGCGCGGGGTCGATCACCATCGAACGTGCCGGCGACTTGCCGTCGACGAGCGCGCTCAGGTGCACGACGTTGGCGGCGGGCAGGGTGATGCGCACACTGCCGGTGTCGGTGGGGATGTCGATGCGCTCACTCGTTGTCGAGGAGGTGGTGGGTGCCTTGGCCATGGCCGGGGCGGCTGGGGCGAGCGCGAGCAGCGTGGCGAAGATGCCGGCGAGCAGGGCGGACGATCGGGTCATGAGTGGGCTCCGCAGTGGGGTCGGTGCAGGCTTGCGTTCGAGTGGGAGCCATGTCCCTTCCGCAGGAGCCCGCTCGCGCGCGATGCTCTTGGGTCGGAATTCGGGATTCGGTCCTTCGACAAGCTCAGGATGGCGGGTTCGGGATCCGGCAAAGCCAGAGCATCGCCCGCGAGCGGGCTCCTGCCGTGGTGGCGGTTCTCGCGATTCACTTGGTGCTGGCCGATGCCGTTTGCAGCACCGCCGAGCCGTACGCCGGCAGGTGCAGCACACCTTGCGCCAGCGTAGTCGCGTCCTCGGTACGGGCGCGCACGCCGGCATAGCGTTGCAGGTCGTGCGCAGCGAGCCGGATGGTTTGCGCGCTGCCGGACAGGTTGTGCACCACCAGCACCGCACCGTGCGCATCACGCAGCTCCCACGCGATTAATTGCGGGTTGCCCAAGTCGCGCGTGGTCAGCGCGCCATCACGCAAGGCGCCGATGTGACGGCGCCAGCCGATCAGTTCGCGATAGCGCGTCAGCAGGGAGTGCGGATCATCCTGCTGCGCTTGCACGGTGATGTCCGGGCCGTCGCCGGCACTGAAAGCCTTCCAGTGCGTCTGGTCGGTGCCTTGCGGATCGCGATACCAGCGCATCGGCTCGCGCAGGTCGGGGTCGGGCTTCTTGCCGCGCATGCCGAGTTCTTCGCCGTAGTAGATGAACGGCTCGCCGGGCAGGGTCAGCAGCATCGCGGCGGCGATGCGCATCTGCTGCGGGTTGTCGTGCAGCTGGCTCATCACGCGTTCCTGGTCGTGGTTGGACAGGAACGGCACGTCCATGCCGTATTTGCCGGTGACCGCGTGATAGGCCTGCGTGGTGCCGTCGAGCAGGGCGGGCAGCTTGCCGGCGTGGCCGCTGCGGGCGCTTTCGATCAGCTGCACGGCCAGCGGGAAGTTGAACACGCCGCTGAGCGGCTTGAACCACGGCGCCAGCTCGGCCTCGGTGTCGCGGGTGACTTCGCCCACGACATAAGCCTGCGGATCGACGCTGTCGATGCCGTGGCGGAACTCGCTCCACCAGGCGAGGTTCTTCGCCAGGATCTTCGGGTCGTGGCGCTGGTTCTCGAAGTCGTAATAGACGTGCTGGGCCGCGTCGAGGCGGAAGCCGTCGACGCCGCGCTTCAACCAGAACCGGCCGATGTCGATCATCTCCTTGCGCACGGCCGGGTTGTCGAAGTTCAGGTCCGGCATCTGGTCGACGAAGATGCCGAGGTAGTGCTGCTTGCCCAGCGCGTGCCACGCCGGCGAGCCGGTGGCGCTCACCGCATCGAGATCGGTGTGCCTGTTCGACCACTGGTACCAGTCGTGGTACGGGCTGGCCGGATCGCGCGCGGCCTTGAACCACGGGTGCTCGCTGCTGCTGTGGTTGATGACCAGGTCCATGATGATCCTGATGCCGCGCTTGTGCGCCTCGGCCAGCAGGCGGTCGAAGTCGGCCAGCGTGCCGTACTCGGGGTTGATGCCGCGGTAGTCGGTGACGTCGTAGCCGTGGTAGCTGGGCGAGGGATTGATCGGCATCAGCCAGATGCCGCTGACGCCCAGCGATTGCAGGTAATCGAGTTTCGCGGTGACGCCGTTCAAGTCGCCGATGCCGTCGCCATTGGTGTCGACCCAGCTGCGCACGAAGATTTCGTACCACACGTCGGAGGCGGCCGGCTTCGTGTCCGCGGGTGCCGGCCTGGTGGCGGCGATTGCCGGGCCGGCGATGAGCAGGGCGAGCAAGGCGAGCAGGGCGAGCAAGGCGAGCAGGGCGAGGCGTGATCGAGGCATGGCGAGGTCTCCTTCTAGGGGTCGACGCGGCAGTGGTCGGCGACGAAGCGGGCGTGGTCGGGCATGCTGGCGGCGGCGCGGCCGACCAGGGTGCGGATGTCGCCGAGGAAGCCATCCAGTTGCGTCGCATCCAGTGCGTCGGCGAGCGGGTGATACGCCTGCGGCTCGATGCGCTGGCCGATCATCACCTGCAGCCAGGCGACTTCGGTGAACAGTTCCTCGCGCTCGCGGAAAATCTGTCCGTGGCCGCGGAACAGCGCCAGCTTGCGGGCCAGTCCGGGCGGAATCTCCATGGCCGCGCACTGGCGCCAGAACGGCGTGTCGTCGCGCTCGGTGGCCTTGTAATGCAGGATCAGGAAATCGCGGATGCTTTCGTATTCGAAGCGGGTCTGGCGGTTGTACTCGTCGACCAGCACCGGATCGCATTGGCGGTCGGGGAACATTGCCAGCAGCCGGCTGATGCCGGACTGGATCAGGTGGATGCTGGTCGATTCCAGCGGCTCCATGAAACCGGCCGCGAGGCCCAGCGCCACGCAGTTGCGTTGCCAGGCGTTGCGCCGCATGCCGGTGGTGAAGCGCAGCGGGCGCGGCTCGCCGATCGCCTCGCCGTCGAGGTTCGCCAGCAGCGTCGCGGCGGCCTCGTCGTCGCTCAGGTGCGCACTGGCGTAGACCAGGCCGTTGCCGGTGCGGTGTTGCAACGGCACGCGCCATTGCCAGCCGACGTTGCGCGCGGTGGCGCGGGTGTACGGCCACAGCGGTTCGCTGCGCGCGCAGGCCACGGCCATCGCGCGGTCGCACGGCAGCCAGTGCTGCCAGCTTTCGTAGCCGGTGTGCAGCGCGCCTTCGATCAGCAGGCCGCGGAAGCCCGAGCAGTCGATGAACAGATCGCCTTCGATGCGCTCGCCGCTGGCCAGTCGCACCGATTCGATGAAGCCGTCGCCCTCGCGCAGCTTCACCTCCACCACCTTGCCTTCGATGCGCGTGACCACGGCCGGATCGCAGCGCTTGCGCAGGTACTGGCCGTACAGGCCGGCGTCGAAGTGGTAGGCGTACTTGATGCCGCCCAGCGGCGTGTCGCCGACTTTCTCCATGCGCGCGAAGCGGTGCTCGTTCGCCGCCTGCGTGTTGAGCGAGTAGGCCCATAGGTCGCTGTCGGGATCGCGCCGGCGGTTCCGCAACCAGTAGTGATGGAAGCCGATCAGCCCCAGCGGCAGGCCGATGTCGCTGAAGGCGTGCAGGTAGGAGTCGCCGAGCCGTCCGAAGTTGTTCAACTGCACACCCAGCTTGAACGTGCCGTGGGTGGCCTTGAGCATGTCGTCCTCGTCGATGCCGAGGAACGCATTGATGTGGCGGATCTGCGGGATGGTGGCCTCGCCCACGCCGACGATGCCGATCTCGTCCGACTCGATCAGGCGGATCTGCACCGCCTTGCCCAGCGCCCGGGCGAGCAGGGCGGCCGTCATCCAGCCGGCCGTGCCGCCGCCGACGATCACCACGCGTTGGATGGGTGCTGCGTTCATGCCGTTGCCGTTTCCCCGCTTGCGTCCGGCCCTGAAGTAACCCGCGCCGCCGCGCCTGTCAAAAAAAAGGCCCCGTTGATCTTGCACAACGGGGCCCGCAGGGGAGCAGGTGTGCTGCTAGGTCTTACTGGAACTTGTAGGAGACCCCCAGTTCGTACATGCGGCCGTAGCGTTCCCAGGTCAGCACCTGGCGCGGGTCGTTGTTCTGGAACGTGGTGAAGGTCTTGTTGGACAGGTTGGAACCCTGCGCGATCAGGGTCAGCCCCTTCAGCGAGCCGGAGTCGAAGCTGTAGCTGACCTGGGCGTCGTAGGTGCTGCCGCCCTGGATGGTCTGCTCGATGCGGCTGGCGCTGATGCCCGACACGCGGCCCAGGAAGCTGGAGCGGTAGCTGTCGCTGATGCGCGCCTCGAAGCCCTCGTGCTGGTAGTACAAGGTGCCGTTGGCGACCCACTTGGACAGGCCCGGCACGGTGATCGGGTCGGAGTTGCCCGGGTACACCAGCGAGCTCTTGGTGCGGTTGCCGGTGACGATCACGCCGAAGCCGTTCAGCGGCTGGGCGATCAGGTTGAACGGCAGGTTCAGCGTGAGCTGCGCGCCCTTCACGTAGCCGCGGCCGTCGTTGGTCGGGCCGGAGACGGTGCCCAGCGTGGTGCCCAGCTGGCTCAGCTGATCCGGCGTCAGGCCGAACGGCAGGAACGAGCTGAAGTCGTACAGGTAGGCCGCGTTCGGGTTGATGTAATCCTTCAGCTTGATGAAGTAGCCCGACAACGCGACGTAGCCGCCGCTGCCGCGGCACAGGTCGGAGTTCTTCTGGTCGGCGGAGCTGCACTCGTAGCTGTTGCCGCCGGAGAAGTAGTGCTCGTAGCTGACGTTGTAGTTGTCGGCCATGGTCGGCTTGAGCTTGGCGTTGCCGCCGGACGAGCTGAAATAGGCCTGGTTCGGGTCGGTGCTGGTCAGGTGCGTGATGTTGCCGCTCACCGCCATGCTGGCGTTCATCTGGTCCATGCGCGGGCGGGCCATGGTGCGCGCGGCGCTGACGCGCAGATCATCGCTGGCGGTGAGGCCGAAGATCAGGTTGGCGCTGGGCAGGAACTTGTTGAAGCTGGTGCTGCCCACCACCGGGATCAGCGTGATCGCATTGCCGGTGACCGCGCTTCCCGGCGCCACGCGCTCGCCGGTGGCGCGCTGCGAGGTGTGCGAGGCCTGCACGCCGAAGTTGCCGCGCAGCCCGACGTCGCCGAGGTAGGTGTCCAGGTTGAACTGCACGAACGGGGTGAAGGTCTTCTCGCGCACTTCCCAGTTCGGCGGCAGGTTCAGCGAGGAGCCGAAGGTCGGCACGCTCTGCAGCGTGCCGCTGTCGAGCAGGTTGAACGGGTTGTAGCAGAGCTGCGAGGCCACGCCCATCCACGCCAGCGGGCTGCATGGTGTGCCGCTGAACGGCGCGGTGGTGACCGCGGTGCCGCCGCTGATGGTGCCGCCGCCCAGGGTGAGGAAGCTCTGGTCGATGTGGTAGGTCTTGTTGCGCGTGCTGTGCGCCACGCCGAATTCCACGCTGGCGATCGGGCCGCTGGCGAAGCTGCGCTGCGCGGCGAGGCGCAGGTTGGCAAGGTAGTCGACGGTGTGCGGCGCGTTGATGAAGCCGGCCTGCACCACGTCGTTGCCGCCGCCCCAGCCTTGCGGATCGGTCAGCACGACGCCCTGGGTGTAGTCGAGCGTCGGGAAGAAATAGAACAGGCCGCTGTCGATCTGGTTGAAGCCGATCGTGTCGAGTGCGCCGTTGGCCGCCGTGAAGCCGGTGCCGGAGTAGCTCTCCAGGTTGATGTCGTCGCGGGTGGCGCGCGAGTAGTTGACGTCGGCGTCGATCGACCAGTTCTCGTTGATGGTGAACTGGTTGTCCCAGTTGAAGTTGTAGACCCGCGCCTTGGTGCGGTTGTAGTCGTTGCGGATCACCGGCTTGACGTTGGTGTACGCAGCGCTGGTGATGAAACCGTCCTGCACCGTGCCGCCCGGCTGCAGCTGCGCGGAGCTCCAGAACAGCGGGAACTCCATGCCCTTGGCCTGCTGCACTTCCTTGAAATCGTCGAAGGTGAGGTCGACGGTGCCGGTGTAGTGCTCGTTCGGCCGCCACTGCACGGTGGCGAGCAGGCCGCTGCGCTTCATCGAATCGGTGATGCCGTAGTTCTTCGAGCCGCCGATGACGTAGTTGCCGTTGGCGTCGGTGGGGTAGCCCCACGGCTGCTGATGCTCGATCTGCGACGGGCTGTCTTCCAGGTCCACGCCCAGCGTCACGCCCAGCGTGTTGTTGGCGAACTGGTGCACCCACACGCCGTTGACGTTGTGACCCTTGTTGCTCACGCCCGGGCCGTCGGCGAGCTGCGACATGCCGTTCCAGATGTAGCGCGCGTTGATCGCCGCCTCCGGGCCGTTCTTGTCCAGCGGGCGGATGGTATGCATGTCCACCGTGCCGGTGAGACCCTGGCCGATCAGGTTTGCCGACGGCGACAGGTGCACCACCACGTTGTCGAACCAGCTCGACGGGTACTGGTCGAACTGCACGTCGCGGTTGTTGGAGGTGGACACCTGCTGGCCGCCGTTGATCAGCGCGGTGGAGAAGTCCGGGCCCAGGCCGTGGATGGTCAGCACCTGCGGACGGCCGCTGACGGTCTGCACGGCGAGGCCGGGCAGGCGACCCAGCGCATCGGCGATGGACACGCCCGGCAACTTGCCGACCTGCTCGGCGGACACCGCCTCGACGATGGTGCTGGCGTTGCGCTTCAGCGCGGTGGAGTTCTCGATACTGCTGATGAAGCCCTTCACCTCGACTGCCTGCAGCTGCTTGGCGTTGTCCTTGGCGGAGCGGCGGCGATCCTTGTCGGCCTTGGTATCCGTCGTGGTCGCATCCTGGGTCTGGGCGTCCTGGGCCTGGGTGTCCTGCGCAGCGGTCGCGCTGCTGGCCCGCGGGGCGGCAGCGTGGGCAGGAATGAATGCGCAGAAACCGACCGATGCCAGCGCCAAGGCAAGCACGTTGTGTTTGAGTATCACCGTTGTCCCCTCCCAGGGTAAGTACTGCAGGTCTTGTGACGATCGTGATGGTCTGTTCGGAACTCGCGGGCCGCTGCCGTCGAACATGCGGCGGTCGACTCCGTGAGGCCGATGTTAGGACGGCTGCGTCGGAGCGAGCCGTTCATGCATACGTATTCATTCTGCTGCGCCGCGTCGCAAGGCCTCGCCCGGGGCGTCGCGGCCTGTCGAAGCGGCATGTCTGCGCCGGACGCTGCGCGTCGATGCCGGAGCGGCGCGAATGCAGGCGCGGCGCGGCGTGCGCCGGTTCCGGCCGCTGTTCGTTTGGACGTCCAAACGCCGTGGTAGCCACTGATGCTGCGTAGCGGCAGCGGCGATCCATGAATACGTATGCACGATCGCGGCAGGCCTGTCTGCAGCCGCTAAGCTGCTCGCCAACCCCGACAGGTTCGCCACGCGGCGTGTCCTGCAGCCCCGGGTGGCAACGGCATGGACAGGCGAATGAGCAATGCCCCGTGGTGGCGTGGCGCCATCATCTACCAGATCTACCCGCGCAGCTTTCTCGACACCGACGGGGACGGGGTGGGAGATCTGCCCGGCATCGTCGAGCGGCTCGACTACGTGGCCGAGCTTGGCGTGGACGCGATCTGGGTGGCGCCGTTCTTCAAGTCGCCGATGGCGGATTTCGGCTACGACATCGCCGATTACCGCGAGGTCGATCCGCTGTTCGGCACGCTGGAGGATTTCGACCGCCTGCTGCACAAGGCGCACGGGCTGGGGTTGAAGGTGATGATCGACCAGGTGCTCAGCCATACCTCGGCCGAGCACGCATGGTTCCGCGAAAGCCGGCAGAGCCGCGACAACCCGAAGGCCGACTGGTACGTGTGGGCCGACGCCCGGCCCGACGGCACGCCGCCGAACAACTGGCTGTCGCTGTTCGGCGGCAGTGCATGGCAGTGGGAGCCGCGCCGCGGCCAGTACTACCTGCACAACTTCCTCGCCTCGCAGCCGGACCTGAACTTCCATCACCCCGACGTGCGCGCGGCCACGCTGGACAACGTGCGCTTCTGGCTGGACAAGGGTGTGGACGGCGTGCGCCTGGACGCGATCAACTTCTGCTTCCACGACCGCCAGCTGCGCGACAACCCGCCCAAGCCGAGCGAGCAGCGCGTCGGCCGCGGCTTCAGCCCGGCCAACCCGTACGCGTTCCAGTACCACTACTACAACAACACGCAGCCGGAGAACCTGGGCTTTCTCGCCGAGCTGCGCACGCTGATGGACGGCTATGCGGACGTGGCCGCGCTGGGCGAGATCTCCTCGGAGGATTCGCTGGCCACCATGGCCGAGTACACCATGCATGGCCGCCTGCACATGGGCTACAGCTTCGAGCTGCTCACCGAGGATTTCAGCGCGGCGCACATCCGCGGCACGGTGCGCCAGCTGGAGGCGCAGATGACCGAAGGCTGGCCGTGCTGGGCCATCTCCAACCACGACGTGGAGCGCGTGCTCAGCCGCTGGGGCAACGGCGACGCCTCCGCGCAGCTGGCCAACCTGTTCACCGCGATGGTCTGCTCGCTGCGCGGCTCGGTGTGCATCTACCAGGGCGAAGAGCTGGGCCTGACCGAGGCCGACGTGCCGTACGAGTCGTTGCGCGACCCCTATGGCATCGCGTTCTGGCCGCAGTTCAAGGGCCGCGACGGTTGCCGCACGCCGATGCCGTGGAGCGACGACGACGCGCAGGCCGGCTTCAGCCATGGCATGCCGTGGCTGCCGGTGCCGGAGGAACACCGCGCCCGCGCGGTGGCGCAGCAGCAGGGTGATCCGCAGTCGGTGCTCAACGGTTTCCGCACCTTCATGCGCTGGCGCCAGGCCCACCCGGCGCTGCGCTGGGGCGACATCGAATTCCTGGACACGCCCGAGCCGGTGCTGGCCTTCCTGCGCCGGCTGCGGGACGACACCGTGCTGGTGGTGTTCAACCTCGGCGCCACGGCCACGGAGCTGGCCTTGCCTCCCCTGCCCGGGGCGGCGACCGCGCTCGACGGCCATGGCCTGCAGGCCGGCACGATGCGGGACGGCAAGCTGCACCTGCCCGGCCACGGCGCCTGGTTCGCGCGCCTTTCCGCACCCGACCACGGGTAGGAGCCCGCTCGCGGGCGATGCGCCTGCGGCGGGAATCACGAAAGCATCGCCCGCGAGCGGGCTCCTGGGCGAAGGGCGGACACGACGACGCCGCGCCGGTGACCGGCGCGGCGTCGTGTGGGGCGCTTACTTGCGCTGGTCGGCCGTCGCCTCGCGTGCGGCGCGGAACTCCGAATCCTTGCTCCAGCCCGGCCACTGGTCCGAGTTCGCCAGCTGGCTGCCGACGGTGTAGAGCAGTTGCAGGTCGCGCGCCATGCCGGTGAACGGCCAGCTCGCCTGCCACTCGTCGGAGGGCTGGTGGTAGTGCTTGGCGGTGTATTCCTTGCCCGCCGCTTCGCCCGCCTTCAGCCCGCCGTCGATGCGGTCTTCGCCCGAGCCGAACGACACCGCCGGCACGCCGCGCTTGGCGAAGGAGAAGTGGTCGGAGCGGAAGAAGTAGCCCGCTTCCGGGTGCGAGTCCGGGGTGTAGACCATGCCGAACTTCTTCGCCGTCGTGACCAGGTCGTCGAGCAGGCCGAGCTTGGCGTTGCCGGAGATGGTGAAGTCGCGGGTGGGGCCGTGCGGGTCGAGCGCGTCCATGTTGATCACGCCGGCGGTGGTGGCCAGCGGGTACAGCGGGTGGCTGGCGTAGTACTCCGAGCCGAGCAGGCCCTTTTCCTCGGCGGTGACATTGAGGAACACCACGCTGCGCTCCGGCTGCGGCGCGTGCGCGAAGGCGCGGCCCATCTCGATCAGCGCCGCGGTGCCGGTGGCGTTGTCCACCGCGCCGTTGTAGATGCGGTCGCCGGTGCCGTCGGGCAGGCCGATGCCCAGGTGGTCCCAGTGCGCGCTGTAGATCACCGTCTGGTCGGGATGCTTGCTGCCGATCACGCGCCCGACGATGTTGTGCGAGGTGATCACGCTCTTGTCGACCTTGAAATTGGCCGAGAGGCTTTCGCCCTTCAGCGCGATCGGCTTGAACGCGCGCGTCTGCGCCAGCTTCTTGGCGCTGTCGAAATCCAGCCCCGCGTGCTTGAACAGCTGCACCGCGAGGTCGCGCTGGATCCATCCTTCCAGCCGCGGGTGGGAGTCGCCCGGCTTGTCGCGCACGATGTCGAACATGGTGTTGGTGTTGGAGTTCTTCACCGTGGCCCAGCCGTAGGAGGCCGGCGCGGTCTCGTGGATCACCAGCAGGCCCAGCGCACCTTGGCGCGCGGCCTCCTCGTATTTGTAGGTCCAGCGGCCGTAATAGGTCATGGCCTTGCCGCCGAAGTCGCCCTTGCCGGTTTCGAAATCCGGGTCGTTGACCAGCACCACCGCGATCTTGCCGTGCAGGTCGACGCCCTTGAAGTCGTCCCAGTCGCGCTCCGGCGCCTTCACGCCGTAGCCGACGAAGACCAGCGGCGCATGGCTGATGTCGACCGAACTGGCGCCGTCCATCGGCGCGCGGATGGCGATCTGCTCGCCTTGGGTGAGCGGCTCGGTCTTGTCGCCGAGGGTCAGGCTGAGTTCGGGCTTGCCGATGATCTCGGTGCGCAGCAGCGGCACCGCCTGCGTCCACAGCCGCTTGCCGTCCTTGAGGTCGCCGCCCGGTTGCAGGCCGGCGGCCTTCATCTGTTCGACCACGTAGTCGATGGTGCGCGTCTCCGCCGGCGTGGCCGGGCCGCGGCCCTCGAAGGCATCCGAGGACAGCGTCTTGACCTCGTCGGAGAGGCGCTGCGTGCTGAAGGTGGGGACATCGGCGGCCTGTGCTGCGGCACAGGCGCCGATGACGAGCGCGGAAAGGAGCAATCGCTTCACGGGCAATCCGTCACATGGGGAAGGGAATCCCGATACTAGTCAACTCGCCGGTACCGGTCCATTTCCCCGCGTCCATTTCCCGCGGCCCGTGCCGCGCGGGCGCTATTCGATGCCGATCACCTTGCCGGTGTGCGCATCGATGCGCAGCTTGACCTTCTTGCCTGCCGGGTTGTCGGCCTTGGCTTTCCAGATGCCCTCGTCGAAATCCACGTCGTGCACGTCGGTGTAGCCCTGGGTGGACAGCGCCGCTTCCACGTCGTGCCTGCTCAGGTTGGAGACTGCCGTGTCGGGATAGATCTCCCCGGTGCTGGCGTCGATGCGCACGTCCAGGTCGTTGCCGTCGGCGCTGTCCGCCTCGGCCTTCCACATGCCGTCCTTGAACTTCAGGTCATGCACGTCGGTGTAGCCCTGGGCGGTGAGCCGGGCGCGTACCTGCGCTTCGGTCATGGCCTGTTGCGCGATCGCGACCTGGAAGGCACCCAGCGACAGCAGGCCGATGCCCGCGGCAAGGGCGAGGGAGGGGAACGTCGGTTTCATGGCGCACCTCGATGCTTGCGGAAAGCCCCGAGTCTTGGGCGCCGGGCGAAAACATCCGGTGAACGCGGGCGTGAATCCCCGCCAACGGTTCAGCAAGGTGATCGGCCATGCCGCAAACGCGACGCCGCCGCCCGGTGTGAGCCGGACGGCGGCGCGCGGGTGGATCAGACGGTGTCGATCAGTCCGGGTCGATCGACCCGGGTCGACACCCGCGCATCAGAGCGCGGCGTCCTTCAGCTTCTTCAGCGGACGCACCTTGACCTTCACCGTGGCGGGCTTGGCCGCAAACACCTGCTCCTCGCCGGTGAACGGGTTCTTGCCCTTGCGCTTCGGCTTGGCCGGCACCTTGACGGCGTTGATCTTGAACAGGCCGGGCAGGGTGAACTGGCCCACGCCCTTCTTGTGCACCGAAGCGAGCACGGCCGACTCCAGGCCGGCGAGCACGGCCTTGACCGTCTTCGCGTCGACGTTGGCCTGGGCGGCGACGTGGGCGATCAGCCCGGACTTCGACAGGCTCTCGCCGATCGGCTTGACCGGCGCGGCGGACTTGGCGGCGGCAGGCTTCTTGGCAGCCTTGGCGGGAGCTTTCTTGGCAGTGGTTTTGGTAGCCATTAGTTGATCTCGATAGTAGGAAACCCCGGCTTTCTGGGCTCGGAGGCCTTGCGGCCCGCACAATGTAGCGAAAATTTAGGGGTTTGACGCAACTGTGGCGCCTCAAGCGCGAATTTTTATTCGCGGTGTGGCAGGCGCGGCGGCGCGCAGGTGCGCGGCGGCAGTTCATCCACGCCCGCTGCACGCGGCACCGGTATGCTCCCCGCTCGCTTGTCTGCCGGCTTGTTGCCATGATGAAAACCTCCGTTTCCCGTTGGCTCCCTGGCCGGATCACGCGCGATCGCGCGAGTGGCGGGCGAGGCTCGCGGTGGTCGTGGCGGGCGATGATCGCGCTGCTCGCGCTGGCGCCCGTGGCGTGGGCCGCGACGGCTGCGGCGCCGGTCACCCTGCGCTTTTCCGGCACCGCGCCGGGCAGTGCGCTGCCCGAGGGCTGGAAGGCCTATGCGATGTCGCGGCATCGTCCGATCGCGCGCATGGCGATCGTGCGCGACGGCGGCGACAGCGTGTTCAACATCGACGCCAACCACGCCGCCGGCGCCATCGCCCATGCACTGGACCTGCCCGCCGCCAGCACGCTGACCTGGCGCTGGAAAGTCGACCGCAGCGTGGCGGCGGCGGACATGTCCAGGAAGCAGGGCGACGATTTCGCCGCGCGCGTCTACGTGTTCTTCGACGTGCCGCGCTCCAGTCTCTCGTGGCTGCAACGCATGAAACTGAAACTGGCCAGCCGCTCGCTCGGCCACGCCATGCCCACGGCGGCCCTGTGCTACGTGTGGGACAACCGCCACCCGATCGGCACCATCGCGCCCAGTCCGTTTTCGCCCCTGATGCGCACCATCGTCCTGCAGAGCGGCAACGCCCGCGCCGGCACCTGGCAAATGCAGCACCGCGATCTTGCCGCCGACTACCTGGCCGCGTTCGGCCGCCCGGCACCGCGCGTCACCGGCATCGCGCTCTCCGCCGACACAGACAACACCGGCGGCCACGTACAGGCCTGGTTCGGCGACGTGACGCTCACGCCGGCCGCGTCGAAACCCAAGCCGTAGGGCGGGCACCGCCCGCCGGCCGCTTCGCGGCATGACGATGGCGGGCCGTGCCCGCCCTACGATTTCGGCTTGGCCAGACGGCGCGGCTTGGCTTGCGCGGCGACGATCAGTTCCTGCAGGTAGGCGATGCCTTCCTCCTCGGGGAAGAAGGCGACCACGTCGGCCACGCTGAGTCCGTAACGTTTGCGCAGGGCGAGGAACTCCTCGCGGGCCTGCGCCAGACGCTGCTCGGCAGCGGCTTTCTTGCCGAGCGGCCCGGACGGAGCGGGCGACTGGGTCTTGCGTTCGAGTTGGGCGAGTTCTTCCTGGAACTGGCGGAAGTCGTACTTCGAGGCGGTCATCGGGTCACTGTTCGGGGCGGGGGCCGCGCATTTTCGCATGGCCGCCGCGCCGGCGGCTCGCGTCCTCAGGCGGCGCTGCGGGCGCCCCAGTTCGTGCCGGCGGAACGGCCGCGGTGACGTGCCGCGGCATACGCTCGTGAAAAACGCGCGGCGCAGCTGTCGTCCTTCGTCACCTCCGCCGGGGCTGCGGCGACCCTCGGTGCGGGTTCGCCAGCAATGGCGGGCGCGGGCTGCGATGGGCCGGAGCAGGCATGCTGCAAGGCTTGCTGCAAGGCCTGCTCGCCGGCCTGCCCGGTCAGCGCCATGCGGCACGCGGCGTGGCGCATCAGGAAATGGATCGCCAACTCTTCCGGCGAATTCGGCGCGGTGCGATCGATGACTTCTTCCATGGCTGCTTCTCGATGACGGAACCGGGGCGGTTCACTGAAACCAGCAGCAGAAACCGTGCCAAGTGAGAACTGCGTCACAAGATCGGGCCTCGTCGACCGCGGTCCTCCGAACTGAATCGCCCCGGGTTCTGAGGAGGCTCCCACTCTTGAGAGGATGGAGCCATGAACAAGTCCACGAAGTTTTCCCCTGAGGTCCGCGGGCGCGTGGTGCGCATGGTGCAGGAGCACCGCGGTGAGTACCCATCGCTGTGGGCCGCCGTGGAGTCGATCGCTCCGAAGTTTGGCTGCGTGCCGCAGACGTTGCTGAGCTGGGTCCAGCGGCACGAGATCGACAGCGGCGTACGCGAGGGCGTGACCACCGCCGAAGCGAAGCGCGTGAAGGAGCTGGAGCGCGAGAACAAGGAGCTGCGCCGGGCCAACGAGATCCTGAAGCTGGCCAGCGCTTTTTTTGCCCAGGCGGAGCTCGACCGCAAACTCAAGTCCTGAGGGCCTTCGTCGACGCGCATCGCGCCACGTTCGGGGTCGAGCCGTTCTGCAAGGTATTGCAGATCGCCCCGTCGGGCTATCGGCGGCATGCCGCGCAGGTGCGTGAACCGCACCGCCGCTGTGCCCGGTCCAACCACCACCGCCTGCTCGGATCAATCGGCTATATCCCCCCCCGGCAGAGGCCGAGGCAAGCCTTGGTCTCAACTTGCAAGCGCAACACCCGGTGAGAATTTCGCCATCTCCTCGGCCAGGGCTTCCTCCGGGGTTCTCCATCCCAGCGTTTGCCTCGGCCGGCCGTTGAGCAGGCGGGCGATGTCGTTGAGCAACGTCTGGCTGGCAATCGACAGGTCGCTGCCCTTGGGCAGGAATTGGCGCAACAGCCCGTTGGTGTTCTCGTTGCTGCCGCGCTGCCACGGCGCATGCGGATCGCAGAACCAGATGTCCATCTTCAACCGCTGGCTCAGCTCCCGGAAGTTGGCCATCTCGCTGCCGCGATCGTAGGTCAGGCTCTCGCGCAGGAAGGCCGGCAGCTTCTTCATCTGGCGAGTGAAGCCTTCCACCGCATCCGCCGCTGTGCAGCCGTCCATGCGACAGAGCACCACGAAGCGTGTCTTGCGTTCCACCAGCACGCTACCGCAGAGCGGTTGTAGGCGCCCTTGATGAAGTCG
The DNA here is from genome assembly GCF_052978405.1 of Rhodanobacter sp. UC4438_H5. Classification (NCBI taxonomy): domain Bacteria; kingdom Pseudomonadati; phylum Pseudomonadota; class Gammaproteobacteria; order Lysobacterales; family Rhodanobacteraceae; genus Rhodanobacter; species Rhodanobacter sp. UC4438_H5. The sequence goes on along the minus strand of NZ_CM129672.1, from coordinate 1,998,758 downwards.
CCTTCCCAGTGGCCGGGCGCCAGACGATTCTCAATGTGTTCCGGTCGATTCTCGATCCGCAGCGCTTCCGGCACAAAGCTGCAGGCCGAGGCCGTTGTCCTGCGGCGCCCACGCCTGGGCTTCGACTGGCGCAGCGCGGCGACCATGCCCTGCTTCAGCGCGCCTCGCGGCTGGGCGTAGATGGTCGCGTAGATCGTTTCGTGGCTGACCAGGCCGGGGCGTTCGGACTCGGGCATCTGGCGCAGTCTGGCGGCAATCTGCTGCGGCGACCAGCGGGAGAACACAAGCCGATCGTGGACGTGCTGGTAGAGCGCCGTGCCGGGCGTCAGCAGCAGCGAGCGCCGACTTGCGCCGCGACGTTCGCGATAGCCTTCAGCAGCCCGCGTCGCGTCGTACATTCCGGGCCCGGCGCGCCGCAGCTCACGCGAAAGAGTCGACGGCGAACGGCCCAGCCGGCGAGCAATCGAGCGTAGGCTGCTGCCGTTCTGGCGCTCGATCATGATCATCGCGCGATCTTCGGGACTCAGGTGATGGTAGGTTCTGCGCATGGCAACGCCTTGATATGGGGGCGTTGCACTTGGAAGTTGAGTCTAAGAGCTACTACCGGCAACTCGCCAGTCAGGCAGCCCCCGTGGAGGTCTGACTTAAACCAAACAGCCTCCACGGAACCCGGGGCGATTCAAACCGTCTAGGTCGCCAACTAGCTTTGACCCCCGCCGCGAGGTCTCGAAACCTGAGATCCAAATCGCCCTATGATCTGGCGCATCATCTTTTAGCTCCGTTGAGAATTCGCTCGGTCATGAGGTGCGACCCGAGGTTTGCTCGCTCACCTGGTTGCAGCCATCTACGCAAGGAAGGTCATATGAATCGTCAGAATGAATCGACCCACAGCACCGTCGTGCTTCCGGATCTCCTAGATAAAGTCATAGAGCGGGGGATCACCAACGTCCGTCGCAAGCTCGTGGCGGGCTACAGGAACAAGAAGAACTCTCGCCCCAACGCGAAAACTTCTGATCCTGGGGCCGTGCTCTCAGATACGTTGGACGCGACAGGCGCATCCAGTGTGCTGGAGGTTGCTCAGCGAGGACAGGCATGGAAAGAAGTGATCACGAAGTCATTCGTGAGTGGCATTTCGTCCATCACGACGATCAAGTTTGACGGCGCGTTTACCGTGAAAGGTGGCGTCGCCGAAGGCATGCGCGACATGCCGAATGCGCCTGGGGTTTATGTCGTCTTTGACAAAGAAAACCGGCCTGTCTATGTGGGAGATAGCACGAAGCTGGGCAAGCGCTGGGTCGCTGGTCATATGAACGACTATCGGCGGGGCAGACGGATGGGCAAGCCCTACAAATTGGATAGCGTGCTGGAGGAGGGGTGCACAGTGCGGTGGATTGTCATGGGATCTAAGGAAACCGCAGCTGCATTGGAAGCTCACCTTATCCGGGAGCATAAGCCCGCGATCAACAGTCGCGAAGAGCTTCTGACGGAACAGGGCACCCGCAGCAACCAGGAGGGGAAGAAGATCAAGGATTCATCCGGAAGCACTGCAAAGCTGGTTGGTGGTGCGGCAAAGGAAGGCTTGGCTAACATGTCTTTCGCGATACTTGAGCAATTGGCTGATGCTATTTGTTTTGCGCTAAAGGATGAGCTTGCGGACATCTGCTTCGGAGAAGGGAAGCCAACGCTTGCCGAGCGTGTGGAAAGATTTCTGCGCAAGGTTTTCGAGGCCGTTAAGGGTTTGGTGACGTCCGCGATGCAGTTGCTTTCTGGGCTCATCGAGTTCGTGGTTAATGCATTGTCCAAGGCCATCGCTGAGGTTTATGCGCTCGTGAGGAACCTCTGCGATCTCGCCAAAGGCGCATGGGATCTCTATCGAGGTTCGAAGACCATGAGTCGGGAAGAGCTCATCGTCAAGATCTCTGAGACGGTCCTCGTCAGCGGCATGTTGGTCTTCTGGGACGCGATCGACCCTCTTATCGAAACACAGCTGACTGCCTTCGTTGGACCGTTCGCGCCCTACCTGGCGGCCTCGCTAACCGCAATTGGCTTTGGTGTCAGCAGCTACTGCTTGAGAAAAGTCATTCCCGCGGCGGTGGCTTACATCGTCAATCTCAAAACCGGCTGGCATGACGCTCTAGACGCGGCTCGGGACGCGGTTGACCAATTGGTGATCGTGGCTCAACAGGAAATGATCCTCATGGGTGTGGCACGCGAATATTATGAGTCGACGCAAGGGTTTGTCATGGCGACGATAGAAAGCACGGCTGTTCTGCGGGAGCACACGTCAATCAAGCGTCTCGATATGCGCCATTTGGTGGCGCTCCCGTACGACAAGCCAGAGGCTCAGCCATGAGCGAAGTGATTACTCCCAAGCTGGTCAAGCTCGCAGAGCCAGAATGCGTGGATGCATCGGTGACTCCAGCAGACGCTGAGGCCCCTTCGGCAGGGGACGCCCTGGTCCAGTTTGAGGGGCACCTGAACAATCTCGCCGAATCTATGGCCTCAGTGGAGGGCGCTGGCAAGCTGGCTGACTCCTATCAGAACAAGGGGGCTTTCACCCTGTTCATAGGCTCGTTTACCGGCACCGGTCAGAAGGACCTCGCTCGCATGGTCGGGCAGCTGGCGGGGAGCCTCCATACGACACAATTAGCTCTCGAACTGGTGATGAAGATGCAGATCCGCAAGAATGCGGTTCTGCGTGATTTCCACGATGCACTGACCCGGAAAATCGAAAATCTCGCTGCGGATTCGACTACGCTTGACGCCAATCAACGCGAGGCTGCGATCTTCATCCTCACCGAGTTGCGCCGGCACGTTGAAGAGCAGATGGCTCACCGGGCCATGGTCGAGGCACATGACGATCAGCTGCAGGCGCTAGGTGCGCAACTGCGTTCCACCAGTGAGTTGCTCGTCGAGAGCGAGGCCAAGGCTGCGCACGAAATCGCTGGCCTCAAGTCAAACTTAGCTCGATCTGAGCAGGCTTGTGCTCAGGCCATTCAGCGGATCTCGCTACTTGAAGATGCCCTGCGTCCGATGCACACGTTCTGGGGCAAAATGTTGCGCTACGCATTACCAGTGGCTTCCTTGATCTTGGCAGGTGTAGCGTTGGACATTGTTGTTGCTCATGGGTAGCCGTCGCGGCAGTCCAATCGCGTGTTTTGCGACGAGGTTGCACCAAGATCCCCCTAGTTGAGCGGGATTGGCCTGCCCATGAAAGGAGAGCTCATATGTTTCGCATCATCGGCGCCGCTGTGGTCTATGGATTCGCGCTATTCGGATTGGCAACCTATCTTCAAAAATCATCGTGTCCTGTCGAGTGATGGCAGTCAGGCACTACGATACAAGGGCGCCCGAGGGCGCCCTTTCTCTTTCAAAAGATGATCCGTTCGCGCTGGTCAATCGCGGTTTGTAAGGCGACCGCATGCTTTGACTTCGCTTCTTGGACCTGCAGCGCTGGCGCAGGCAGGAAAACGACCCGAGTCTTTGTTTTCGTGTAGACCCGACGTCCCCCCGCTTTGAGTAACGGGACCGTTTGGAGTCCGAGGTCAAAGGGGATGGAATCGAACCGCCGACACGGGGATTTCCAGGGGACGCGCTTGACGCAATTAGTCACTGTATCCCTGCTAAGAAGTTCAGAGATGCGACACTCCCGAGACCCGTCCTCAGCCTGATTCCCTCGTTTGGGGACCATGCCTGCAAATGCGATCCGTCGAGCTGGGGAACACTCATCCGAGCTGGGGAACGGGGAGGGGGACAGGGGGACCACAAACAAAAAAGCCCACTGGGCAAAGTGGGCTAAGTTGTTGATTTACATGGTGGCCGGGGACGGAATCGAACCGCCGACACGGGGATTTTCAATCCCCTGCTCTACCAACTGAGCTACCCGGCCGGGAACCTGGCGATCAAGCACAACCGGGTGGGTTGCCGTTGATGCGTGGAGCCGTGCATTAGACCCAAAGTGTGCGGAATCGTCAAGACGCGGAAGGCGGCGGGGTGAAGCCAGCGGCATGGTCGACCTCGCCGCCGAAGAGGAATTTCTCCATCTGCTCGCCCAGGTACTGGCGCGATTTCGCGTCGAGCGGGTTGAGCCGGTATTCGTTGATCAGGGTGGTCTGGTGGGCCAGCCATTGCTGCCACGCGGGCTTGGAGATCTCGGCATAGATGCGCTGGCCGAGGGGGCCGGGCCAGGGTGCGAAGTCGAGCCCTTCGGCGTCGACGTGGAGCTTGCTGCAGTGGATGGTGCGGCTCATCGGTTCATTCCTGTGCGCCCGCGCGAAAAGCGCGCGGGTACGGCGGGGGAGTGTGCGATGCGCGCGGGGTCGGGTCGCTGATCTGCGGCAAGCGGAGTGGCCGACACGGCGCATTCGCGACGAGTGCGCATTATCGGCGATGGGCGCGGGCTTGTCGCGCGGGGGTGTGTGACAAACCCCCGGCGGTGGCCCGGTGTGCGGTCAGGCGGCCTGCTTGCCGTTGGCGGAGGCGAACACCTGGTCGGCCCACTGCGTGGCGCCCAGGTAGATCGAGGCCATGCTCATGATGCGCTGGGGCGTGGCCATGCCGCTGGTCATTTCGCCGGCTTCCCAGGCGATGATCTGCTTGAGCAGGGTGCCGTAGGGACCGCTGCGGTCGGTCAGCGCGTCGCTGACTTCCGGCACCAGCCGCAAGTGGCTGAGCAGGAAATCCATCGGTGCGCACATCAGCGTGTCCAGCAGCGAGAACAGGCCCACGGTGAAGGCGGTTTCAGGCGAGATGGCCGAGTTGCCGGCGGCGAATTTCTCGCACATGTGCGCACGGATCAGCGCCGCGCGCAGCAGCTCGGGCGGGTGGTCGTCCATGCCGCACAGGGACATCGTCTCGATCCAGTTGCGCATGCGCGTGACGCCGAAGAAGATCGCCGCCTGCTGCACCGACTTCAACTGGCGCGGCAGGGCGAAATAGGCGGAGTTCACGCAGCTGAGCAGCTTGTAGCTCAGCACGGCGTCGTCGCGGATGATGTTGCCCAGTTCCACCGGCCCGGGGTTCTTTTCCTGCAGCGCGCCCATCAGCCGCAGGATGCTCATGCGGTTGGCGGTAAGCACCGGCACGGCGACGGGCTGCGGGATCAGCAGGAACCGTCCCTGGATCGCCTGCACCTGCAGCTCCAGGCAGCGCTCGTAGGTGGGGTGGTCGTTGACCTGGCCGATGACCACGCGGATGCCGCGGGCGAACAGGTACTCGGTGCGCTCCTTCAGCGTCTCCGGCGTCAGCCGGCTGGCGTCCAGCCGCACCAGTTGCACGATCTGCAGCAGCGCCTGCAGCTGGCGGCTGCTTTCCGGGTCGATGTCGCCGGCTTCCAGCAGCAGCTGGCAGCCGCGTTCGGCCATCTGCTGCAGGCGCTTCATCAGCGCCGCGTCGTCGGCCACCGAAGGTTGCAGCACCACGCCAAGGCGCGGCTGGTGCAGCAGCACGTCGGAGTCTTCGGGCAGCAGTTCGGCTGGCAGGTTGAGGAAGGCGCGGTTGCCGCGCACCAGCCGGGTCAGCGCGCCGTCGGTGATGGTGGAGAGCACGCTGCGCAGCAGGTTCTGCTCGTCACCCGGCTCGCAGTGGAAGACGATTTCATAGGCGAACAGGTTGCGCTCGCGGTCGAGCATCGGCGTGCGCAGCACCGGCAGCGGCGTGGCCAGCGGAACGAGTGCCGAGGCGGGGGGCTGTTCGGTGGCGCTGGCGTGTTTCGGGGAGGCGACGGGGGAGGCGTGGAGATTGCTCATGGTCGGTCATCGCATCGGTGCGGGGCCAGCCGGCGCCGGCCGTGTGGTCAGTGGGGGTGTCGCCTGCGGGGACAGGTGGCAGCGAAGGGGTGGGATGTCGCGTTCATGCGGCGGCCAGCGATTTGGAGCGCAGGCTGCCGTGCAGTTCGCCGCCGCTGCCATAGAGTTCGCCTTCGCCGGCGTGGCCGGTGAGGATGGCCAGCGCCTGGCGCAACTGGGCCAGCCGCTGGTTGACCAGGCTGCCGTTGCGCAGGTTCAGCGCGTGGCAGTGGCGCAGCACCTGCAGGATCTGCGCCCAGCGCGATTCGCGCGATGCGTCGCTGACCGGCTGCTGGCGCTGCAGCAGCCGACGGTCGGCGTCGAGTTGCTCCAGTTGCTGCATCAGCGCCTGCTTGCGGTTGCCCGCCGCGTCCAGCGCTGCCGCGTCGGCGATGTCCAGCGCGGCACGCTCGGCTTCCAGCGTGGTCTGCAACTGCTCGGCACGCTGCTGCATCTCGTCCAGAACGGACGCGAGCGCATCGTTCAGTTCGTGCTGCAGCGGCTGCCTCATGCCTTGTCCGTGCCGCCGAGTTGCTGATCCATCGCCAGCAGGCGTTCGGCGATCTTGCCGGCGTCGATCTTGTAGCTGCCGTCGGCGATGGCCTGGCGCACCTGTTCGACGCGTTTGGCGTCGATCGGCGAGGCGTCGCCCAGCCGGGCGACCTCCTGCAGTGCCCGCGCCGAATCGGTCAGCTTGAGCTGATCGGCGTTGCGTGGCGCCGCGACCGAAGCCTCCGGCGCGGCGGCTGCATTGGCCGAGGTGCCGCTGCCCGTGCCGCTGCCGGCCTGCGGCAGCTTCGGCAAACCGTTGTTGGTAATCGTCGTGTTCATGGAACCCGTCCCGCTGGAGTGTGCCCTGTGACTGGATAATCGGCCGCTGTCCGGAAAACTTTAGCAGCCCGTCGAAAAATCGACCGGGCCGCGACCGTCGCTCGCGCCGTGGCGCAAGTGACTGATTTTCATGGTTCGAATGAGGGGTGTCGGTTTCATGGCAGGGCCACCACCACGCCCGGCGCGCTGACCATGGCGTCGATCACCCGCCCCGATGCCGCGTTGCGCACGCGCAGGCGGGCGCCGTTGTCGCCGCTGCCCAGCGCCACGCCTTCGGCGCGCACCGAGATGCCTTCGAGCTGCGCCAGCACCTGCACGTGGTCGCCCGCGCGCACCATGCGCCGCCCGCCCAGGCTGCCGGGACTGAGCACGCTGCCGCGCGCCAGTGCGCGCGAAAGCGTGCGGCCGGCGATCTGCTCGAGGTTGTCCAGGTAGCCGTAGCCGAGGCGGGTCACGTCGCGTTCCTCGACGTGCACGTCGGCGGCGCCGATGCCGTCGCCGCGCAGCAGCGCGCGGCTGCTTACCAGCACCTGGCGAAACACCTGCAACTGGATCGGCACGCGCACGATCCAGCCGCCGGGCTGCGGGCACTGCACCGGCACGGTCATGCGCGAGCGCGGCTGTGCCTGTTCGGAAACGAGCGCGCGCAGCGGCTCGCTGCATGCGTCCAGTTGCAGGCGCGTGTCCAACGGCTCGGTGCTGACCACGACGCGGCTGCCGGGTCGGCTGTAACGATCTTGCATCGCCTGTTTGGCTGCCGCGCGCACGCTGTCGAGCGACTGCGTGGCAGCGGCATGCGCGGTGGCGCTGCCCAGCAACGCGACCAACCCGACGGCGGCGAGGGCGGCGCGCAGGGTCATGCGTCGGCCAGCAGGGCGTCGAGCTGGGCCAGCAGGGCGTCCTGGCCCGCTTCGAGTTCGCGTGCCACGGCGCCGGCCTGGTCGAGTTGCCCGGCGCCGAGCAAGGTGATGAAGCGCTGGCCCTGTTCGCCCAGTTGGGTGCCGGCATCGCCGAGCGCGGCGCCGTTGTCGCTGCCGCGACGCAGCCGGGCGAGCCGCTGCACGCCGCTGACCAGGGCGTGGGTGTCGAACCAGCGCCGGTCCAGCGCGGCCGGTTCGAGCAGGGCCAGGCTCATCGCCTGGCGCAGGTTCATGGCCGCTTCGCGCACGGTCAGGCTGAGGCTGGCCGGGTCGTTGCCGCTTTCGCCTTCCAGCCAGTCCAGGCCCAGGCGATGCGCCAGCAGGGCAGCGCGATGGAGCGATTCGGATTGGCGCCGCGCCTCGCTGCTGCGTCGCTGCGAAGCGCCCAGTGCCGCCTGCGCGGTGGTGGCGCGCGCGTGTTGCGCGTCGTGACCCTGTTGCAGCTTGCGGATGCGTTCGCTGGCGGTACGCAGGGTGGCGCTGCCTTCGCCCAGCTGGTTGCTGCACTGGCTCACGCCGACCTGGGCGCGCTTGAGCTGCTGCAGGCCGTGGTTGACGTCGCCATCGAGCTGCAGCGAGAAATCGCCGATGGAGACGGTGACGGTCTCGATTTCAGTGGTGGTCAGCGCGGTTTTCTCGGCCAACTGCTTGACCTCGTCGGCCACCACCGCGAAGCCGCGCCCGGCCTCGCCGGCGCGGGCCGCCTCGATGGCGGCGTTCAGCGCCACCAGGTTGGTCTGATGGGCGATCTCCTGCACGGCGCCGGTCAGCTTGCGTATCTGCGCGACCTGTTCGGCCAGCTTGCTCTGGTTGCGGTTCATTGCGCTGAGCGCGCTGCGCAGCAGGCGCAGCTGGCCGTCCAGCTCGCTGACGCCGTCGGCGCCGACGCTGCCGGCGTGGCTGGCCTGCTCCAGGTCGGCGCCCAACTGCTGCAGGGCCGTCGAGATCCCGGCGCTGCCATCCGTCAAGCGATCGACGCTGGCGCGGCTTTCGGCGGCGGCCTGGTCCAGTGCGGTCTGCTCGCGCGCCAGTTGTTGTGCGGCGCCGAGCACGAGGCCTTGCTGTTCCATGGTCTGCAGCGCCACCGCCGACGGCGGCCGACTGGCGGCGCGCGCCAGCAGCGGCGCCAGTACCGCGGCGGTGCGCGGGTGGCGGTGTCGCAGCACGGCGAGCTCGGCGTCGTCCCCCTGGGCGGCGGCTTTCACCAGGGCGGCAATGTGCTGTTTGAGAAGAAAGCTCATGGTGCTGGCATCGACTCGCAAAGGAATGGAATGGCTGCTGCATCGGCCACAGGTGTCGAAGCTTGAGCAAGCAATCCGCATGCCAGTGGGTGCGGCGATGTGATCACCCCACCACTGGGGGCGGGCTTTGCCGGCTAAAGGCGGGGCATGCCCGGCCGATAGCGCAGCAGACGGTCGCGTGGCGGCCGCGCTTGCCGAGGGAGGCCGCATGGCCGGCACATTGCTGGAGAAAGTGGAGCAGCACACGCGGCTGGCCGGGCACAACCGGGTGGCGATGCTGTTGTTCCGGCTGGGCGACCAGCAGTTGTTCGGCATCAACGTGTTCAAGGTGCGCGAGGTGCTGCGCCGACCGCCGATGGAGCGCCTGCACGGCGTGCACGAGTTGATCGCGGGCAGCTGCGATTACCGCGGGCAGACCATTCCGGTGATCGATCTGGCTGCCGCGCTGGGTTACGCGCCGCTGCGCGAGGTGGAATCGGCGCACCTGATGGTGACCGAGTTCAACCGCTCGGTGCAGGGTTTCCTGGTGGCCGACCTGCAGCGCATGGTGCATTGCGCGGGCGACGCGATGGCAGCGCCGGCCAGTGCGCTGGGGTTCGGTTCGCGGGTGAACGCGGTGACCCGGGTCGATGGCGCGCTGCTGGCGGTGGTCGACGTGGAGCACGTGCTGGCCAGCATCGACGCACCGCCGGCCGAGCTGTCGGCGGGGCTGCAGCGCGAGGCCAGCCATCGTTCGCTGGCGTCGCGGCGGGTGATGGTGGTGGACGATTCGGGCATCGCGCGGCGGCGGCTGGTCAACCTGTTCAAGCAACTGGGCACCGATTGCGTGGTGGCCAAGGACGGGCGCGAGGCGCTGGAGCGGCTGCTGGAGCTGGCCGCGGGCGACCCGGCGCAGGCGATCGAACTGGTGGTATCGGACATCGAGATGCCGCGACTGGACGGCTATGCGCTGACCCGCGCGATCCGCGAGGCGCCGACGCTGCGCCGGATCAAGGTGCTGTTGCACAGCTCGCTCAGCGGCATGTTCAACGAGGGCATGGTGAAGGAGGTCAAGGCCGACCGCTTCGTGGCGAAGTTCCACCCCGACCAGCTGGCGCAGGCGGTGATGGAGTTGCTGCCCGAACCCGTCGCCGCGCCGCAGGCGGCAACCGGCTGACGCCGGGCACGCGGCGCCGGGGCCGCGTCAACAAACCGTCTTTCGCCGCGGCATCTGCCTGACGGCGCCGCGCGACATGCGCGGAATTCGAGCTGCCGCAAGGCTTCCCGGCCCGTGGCATGCAATTTGCCTTTCGCTTCCGTGCAGCAGTGCATGCGGAGCGAAACGATGAACCCGTCCACCCCCAATCTGTTCGGCATCCATACCCGGGCGCTCGACCTGTGGCAGCGCCGTACCGAAGTGCTGGCCAACAACCTGGCCAATGCCGACACGCCCGGATACCTGGCGCGCGACGTGGATTTCCGCAAGGTGCTGGCCACGGCCAGCGACGCGGCGAACGGCGTGACGCTGGAAACCGACGCGCCGGGCCAGATCGCCGGCGCCGGGCGCAGCGCCGAGGCGCTCGCCTACCGCGTGCCGACCCAGCCCGGCATGGACGGCAACACCGTCGATGCGCAGGTGGAGCAGGCCGCGTTCGCCGCCAACGGCGTGCATTACCAGGCCAGCCTGTCGTTCATCACCGCGCAGATCCGCATGTTGCGGATGGCGATCAACGGAGGCCAGGGCTGATGTCGATGTTCTCCATCTTCAGCGTGGCCGGCTCCGGCATGGCCGCGCAATCGACCCGCCTCAACACGGTGGCCAGCAACCTGGCCAATGCCGACAGCGTGGCCAGTTCGCCCGAAGCGGCCTACCGCTCGCGCGAGCCGCTGTTCGCGACTGTCCGCAACCAGCAGGGCGCCGGCGATCCGAACGCGCCCGGCGACGGCGTGCAGGTGCTCGGCGTCACCGAGAGCCAGGCGGCGATTCCCCGCCGCTACGAACCGGGCAACCCGCTGGCCGATGCCGACGGCTACGTCTATGCGAGCAACGTCAATCCGGTCGACGAGCTGGTCAACATGATTTCCGCTTCGCGCTCCTACCAGAACAACGTCGAGGTGATGAACTCGGCGCGCCAGCTGCTGCAGAAGACCCTGGACCTGGGCAAGTGAGGCGCCTGCACATGAATCACCTTCAGTCCGCCACGAGGAACCACGCATGAGCGACATGGCGATCGGCAATGCCGCCAGCGCGGCGAAGGCAGCCAGCCTGGGCAAGGAGAAAACCCTGGGCCAGGCCGACTTCCTGAGCCTGCTGGTGCAGCAGATGCGCAACCAGGACCCGACCAAGCCGATGGATTCATCGCAGATGGTCAGCCAGCTCGCGCAGATCAGCCAGGTCTCGGCGACGCAGGCGTTGCAGGCCTCGTTCGACGATCTCGGCAAGTCGCTGCAGGGCAACCAGATCCTGCAGGCGAGCGGGATGATCGGCCGCGATGTGGTGGTGCCCGCCGAGGCCGGCACGCTGGCCGCGGGCGGCATGGACGGCGCGGTCAACGTGCCCGACGGCGGCGGCCAGGTGTTCGTCAAGATCACCGACGCCAGCGGCACCGTGCTGCGCACGATCGACCTGGGCAAGCCCGCGGCCGGGTTGGTGCGCTTCCACTGGGACGGCATCGGCGACAACGGCGAGGCGCTGGCGCCGGGCACCTACGGGCTGGCCGCGCAGGCCGGCAACACCGCCGTGGCGACTTACGTCAGCGGCAAGGTCACCGGCGTGGGCATGACCGGCGCCGACGGCACCTATCTGGACGTGGATGGTTTTGGCGGGGTCCTGCTGAGTCAGGTCGCACAGATCAACTGACGACCTCAAGGGTCGCAACCGAACGAGGAAATGCTCCGATGGCATTCAACATTGCACTGAGCGGTCTGAACGCCGCCTCGAAAGATCTCGAGGTCACGGCCAACAACATCGCCAACACCGGCACCACCGGTTTCAAGGGCTCGCGCGCGCAGTTCGCCGAGCTGTTCAGCGCGGCCGGCCCCAACTTGAGCTCCAGCCAGGTCGGCAGCGGCGTGCGGCTGACCAACGTGGCGCAGCAGTTCACCGCCGGCAGCGTGGAGACCACCAACAACAGCCTGGATTTCGCCCTGAGCGGCGAGGGCTTCTTCACCATCCGCGACGGCAAGGGCTACTCCTACACCCGCGCCGGCGCCTTCCAGAAGGACCAGAACGGCTACGTGATGAACGCCAACGGCCAGCGCCTGCAGGTGTTCCCGCCGGTGGCCGGCGGCGGCTTCGACACCAGCACCATGACCGACCTGCAGCTGTTCACCGCGCAGAACGCGGCCAAGGCCACCAGCTCGGTGCAGATGGCCTTGAACCTGCCTTCCGACGCCACGCCACCGGCCACCGCCTTCGACCCGCTGAACGATCCGTCCAGCTACAACCAGGCCACGCCGTTCACCGCCTACGACTCGCTCGGCGCCACCCACAACGGCGTGGTGTATTTCGTCAAGGACGCGGCGGCCAACGTGTGGAACGCCAACCTCTACATCGACGGCACCGCGGTCGGCACGCCGCAGACGCTGACCTTCGGCAGCAACGGCAGCCTGGTTGCCCCTGCCAACGGCCAGCTCGCGTTCCCCGCCGCGGCGGTGAGCCCGGGTGCCGACCCGATGCAGCTGACCCTGGACATGACCAAGGCCACCCAGTTCGGCAACGCCTACGCCGCCAGCGCGATCAACCAAGACGGCTATCCCACCGGCATCCTGTCCAGCATCGACGTGTCGCGCGAAGGCGTGGTGCAGGCGAAGTATTCCAACGGCCAGAGCACCGCGCTGGGCCAGCTGGCGATCGCCCAGTTCAGCAATGAACAAGGCCTGCGCCAGCTCGACAACACCAACTGGGCGGCCTCGTACGACTCCGGCACGCCGGTGATGGGCGCCGCCGGCAACGGCACCTTCGGCAGCGTGCAGGCCGGCGCGCTGGAGGCCTCCAACACCGCCGACCTCACCGCGCAGCTGGTCAACATGATCAAGGCGCAGCGCAACTACCAGGCGAATGCGCAGGTGATCTCCACCGACAACCAGCTGACCCAAACCATCATCAACATTCGCAATTGAGGGAATGGGGAATAGGGAATGGGGAATCGGAAGAGCGGATCACCGCACCTTGCCTGCTCCTCGTTCTCTACTGACCACACCCGGGAATCCACATGGACAGATCGCTTTACGTAGCCATGACCGGCGCCACGCAGATGATGCGGGCGCAGTCCGAGGTGGCGCACAACCTGGCCAATGCCGACACGGTCGGCTTCAAGGCGCAGCTGTCGGCGTTCCAGCCGCTGGTGATCCAGGGGCCGGGGCTGGCCACGCGGGTCAACGGCGTGGCGCACGGGCTGGGCGTGGATCTGCGCGAGGGCGGCCAGATCGAGACCGGTCGCACGCTGGACGTCGCCGTGCAGGGCACCGGCTGGATCGCGGTGCAGGGCGCCGACGGCAGCGAGGGCTACACCCGCGCCGGCGAACTGCGGCTGACGCCGGACGGCCTGCTCACCGACGCGCGCGGCAACCTGGTGCTGGGCGAGGGCGGTCCGATCAGCGTGCCGCAGAGCAGCCAGATGAACATCGGCGCCGACGGCACCGTGTCGGTGGTGCCGATGGGCCAGTCGCCGGAAACCATCGCCGCGGTGGGCCGGATCAAGCTGGTCAACCCGCCGGTCGACCAGCTCGCGCTGGGCAGCGACGGCCTGATGCACCTCGCCGACGGCACTACCGCGCAGGCGGACCCGGCGGTGGCGCTGAAATCCGGCGTGCTGGAGTCGAGCAACGTCGACCCTTCGCAGACGCTGGTGCAGATGATCCAGCTGTCGCGCCAGTACGAGCTGCAGATCCGCTCGATCAAGAGCGCCGACGAGAACGCGCAGGCTGCTTCGCGCCTGCTGCAGATGACCTGACCGGCCTCGCCCAAACAGACATCCAGACGTCCAGACGGAGTCCAACGACATGTTTTCATCCTTGTGGGTAGCCAAGACCGGCCTCGATGCGCAGCAGACGCGCATGGACGTCATCTCGAACAACCTCGCCAATGCCAACACCACCGGCTACAAGAGCGCGCGCGCCGCGTTCCAGGACCTGGTCTACCAGAACCTGCGTCAGCCCGGCGGGCAGACCACCGAGCAGACCCAGGCGCCGTCCGGCCTGATGCTGGGTACCGGCGTGCGCGTGGTCGGCAGCGAGAAGCTTTTCACCCAGGGCAACATCGAGCAGACCGGCAACTCGCTGGACCTGGCGATCCAGGGCCGCGGTTTCCTGCAGGTGACGATGCCCGACGGCAGCATCGCCTACACCCGTGACGGTTCGCTGCACATGGACCAGAACGGGCAGATCGTCACCGCCAACGGTTACGCACTGGACCCGGCGCTGAGCGTGCCGGCCAATGCGCAGAGCATCACCATCGGCAGCGACGGCACGGTCAGCGTGAGCCTGCCCGGCCAGGCCGCCACCCAGCAGATCGGCACCGTGCAACTGGCCGATTTCATCAACCCCGCCGGCCTGCAGCCGAACGGGGACAACCTCTATCTCGAGACCGCCTCCAGCGGTTCCCCGCAGATCGGCCAGCCCGGCCTGAACGGCTTGGGCACGCTGGCGCAGGGCGCACTGGAGTCCTCCAACGTCAACGTGGTGGAGCAGATGGTCAACATGATCGAGACCCAGCGCACCTACGAGATGAACTCCAAGGCGGTGTCCGCCGCCGACTCGATGCTGCAGTTCCTCACCAACAAGACCTGAGGCGCGACGTGATGCTTGCCTGCCGTTTTCCCCTTGCCCTGTGCGCGCTGGCCCTGCTGGCCGGCTGCGCCAGCGGCCCGGGTGCCCGCGACGACGCCCAGTGGGCGCCGACCCTGCCGCCCGCGCCGCAGATGGCTGCCGCGCCCGCCGACGGCTCGATCTACCACGACCAGCAGAACATGGAGCTGTTCGCCGATCCGCGCGCGCATCGCGTGGGCGACATCCTCACCGTCGCGCTGGTGGAGAGCACCCAGGCCAGCAAGAAGGCCACCACCACCACCAGCAAGACCGACAAGGCCAAGCTCGCCTCGCCCACCGTGCTCGGGCATGCGCTGGCGATCGGCGGCAAGGTCGCCGACATCGGCCTGGACGGCGAGCGCAGCTTCGACGGCGCTGGTTCGAGCAGCCAGAGCAACCAGCTCACCGGGCAGATCACCGTCACCGTGGCGCAGCGCCTGTCCAACGGCAACCTGATCGTGCGCGGCGAGAAGTGGCTGACCATCAACCAGGGCCAGGAGCTGGTGCGCATCGCCGGCATCGTGCGTCCGCAGGACATCGGCCAGGACAACGTGGTGCCGTCCACCCGCGTCGCCGACGCCCGCATCAGCTACACCGGCCGCGGCACCCTCGCCGACGCGAACACGCGCGGCTGGCTGTCGCGCTTCTTCAATTCCAAGTGGATGCCGTTCTGATGGCCGCGTTGAACATTGCGTCGTGCGCTTCCGCTCCTGGCGAGGCACATCTGCCGGGAAGCGGCGGGCAGTGCCCGCCCTACGGGCAGCGTGTAGGGCGGGCACTGCCCGCCGGTGTCGCCACGCAAAAGGTGAAGAGCTCGTTGGTGATCGCTCTGGTGCTCTTGCTCGGACTGGTCGCCCCCGTCCACGCCGACAAGATCCGCGACCTGGTGCAGGTCGCCGGCGTGCGCAGCAACCAGCTGATCGGCTACGGCCTGGTGGTGGGCCTGGACGGCTCGGGCGACCAGACCACGCAGGCGCCGTTCACCACGCAGAGCCTGGAGAACATGCTGCAGCAGTTCGGCATCACCGTGCCGGCCAATGCGCGGCCGCAGCTGAAGAACGCCGCGGCGGTGATGGTGACGGCCGACCTGCCGCCGTTCGCCAAGCCGGGCCAGACCATCGACGTCACCGTCGCCTCGATCGGCAACGCCAAGAGCATCCGCGGCGGCCAGCTGCTGATGGCGCCGTTGCGCGGCGCCGACGGCAACGTCTACGCGGTGGCGCAGGGCAGCGTGGTGGTCGGCGGCATCAGCGCGCAGGGCAAGAGCGGCTCCAGCGTGCAGGTGAACATTTCCGCCAGCGGACGCATCCCCAACGGCGCCTCGGTGGAACGCGTGGTGGCCTCCTCGTTCGCCGGCGGCGGCGACCTGATGCTCAACCTCAACACGGCGGATTTCACCACCGCCACGCGCATCGCCACCGCGATCAACCACGCGTATGGCGCCGGCACCGCGCAGCCGGTGGACGGCGGCACCGTCTCGGTGCGCGGCCCGCAGGACCCGGCGCAGAAGGTGGCCTGGCTGGGCGCGATCCAGAATCTCGACGTGCAGCCGGGCGATGCGCCGGCGCGGATCATCGTCAACTCGCGCACCGGCACCGTGGTCATCGGCTCGGACGTGCGCGTCACCGCCGCGGCGGTGGCGCACGGCGCGATCCAGGTGACCATCGGCGAACAGCCGCAGGTCAGCCAGCCGGCACCCTTCAGCCAGGGCCAGACGGCGATCGTGCCGTCCAGCAGCGTGCAGGTCAGCGAGGAAGGCGCGCACATGTTCAAGTTCGGCCCGGGCGTGAGCCTGGACGCCATCGTGCGCGCGGTGAACCAGGTCGGCGCCACGCCCAGCGACCTGATCTCGATCCTGCAGGCGCTGAAGCAGGCCGGCGCGCTGCATGCCGACCTGGTGGTGATCTGAGCGAGGTGATGCCATGACGCCGCTGAATCCCGCTTCCCCCGCGCTGGACACCTGGACCGAACTGTCCGGCTTCCAGCAACTGCGTGCGCAGGCGCGCAGCGACGGCGGCAAGAGCGCGCTGCCGGCGGTGGCGAAGCAGTTCGAGGCGATCTTCACCCAGATGATGCTCAAGTCCATGCGCGAGGCGAACGCCGGCATGGGCAGCGACCTCGCCGGCAGCGAGCAGGTCGACTCCTATCGCCAGTTGTTCGACCAGCAGCTCTCGCTGAGCCTGGCCAACGGCAAGAACGGCCTGGGCATC
This sequence comes from Rhodanobacter sp. UC4438_H5, assembly GCF_052978405.1. NCBI lineage: Bacteria > Pseudomonadati > Pseudomonadota > Gammaproteobacteria > Lysobacterales > Rhodanobacteraceae > Rhodanobacter > Rhodanobacter sp. UC4438_H5. The sequence continues at coordinate 1,981,983 of NZ_CM129672.1, read as the reverse complement.
GCGAAGATGCTGGTGCGCCAGCTTGGCGGCAAGGGCGAGGCGGCTGCGGCCGCGGCGCCCCGGCAGCCTTTTGCGGTGCCGGTCGCCGATGTGCGCAACGCGCACGTGCGCGCGCTGCTGCAGCTGGGCAACGAGCCCGTTGCCGGCGACGACGCAGCCAGCGCGATCGGCATGCCGTCGACCGCCGACAACGACTCGCCGTGGCAGCACGTGGTCGACCGCATGACCCGCGGCGCGATGGACGTGGCCGACACCGCCGCCCACTGGCTTCCCGGCGGCGACCCGGTGAACTTCGTGCGCGCCCTGGCGCCGCATGCCGCCGAGGCGGCGAAGAAGCTGGGCGTTTCCGTGCGCGCGCTGCTGGCGCAGGCTGCGCTGGAAACCGGCTGGGGCAAGCACCTGCCCAAGGGCAGCGACGGCAGCAGCAGTTTCAACCTGTTCGGCATCAAGGCCGGCAGCAGCTGGGATGGCGACAAGGTCAGCGTGCCCACGCTGGAGTACGAGAACGGCGTGGCGGTGCGCCGGCGCGACGCGTTCCGCGCCTACGATTCGCCGGCCGATTCGTTCGCCGACTACGCGCAGTTGATTGCCGACAGCCCGCGTTACCAGCAGGCGCTGGGGCAGGGCGAGAACATCGCCGCGTTCGCGCGCGGGTTGGTGCATGGCGGGTATGCGACGGACCCTGCATACGTGGCCAAGATCACGGCGATCGCCAACAGCGCGCAGATGCGCGAGGCGCTGGCGGCGCTGCAGCAGCCGGAGGCATTCAAGTGATCCCCCCTCCGGCCGTTAACGTTTCCACGCACCGCGCGATCCGGGCGGTGTGCCATGCGTCGAGGATGTTCCATGGCTGACATGCTTTCGACCGGCGTGTCCGGGCTGCTCGCCTCGCAGATCGGGCTCAGCACGGTCAGCCACAACGTGGCCAACGTGAACACCGACGGCTACAGCCGCCAGGTGGTGTCGTTCGGCGCGCGCCTGCCCGAGGGCCAGGCGGGCTACTACGTCGGCACCGGCGTCAATACGGTGGCGGTGCAGCGTGCCTACAGCGAATTCCTCAACGCCTCGCTGTGGTCGGCCAGCTCGGGCCAGGGTCGTGCCAGCACGATGGCGGGCCTGACCGCCCAGCTCAACAACCAGCTGGCCGGCAGCAGCAACTTGCAGACGTCGCTGGACGGTTTCTACGGCGCGGTGCAGGACATGGCCAACGCGCCCTCCGACGCCGCCTCGCGCCAGGTGCTGCTGGCCCGCGCCGGTGGGCTGGCGACCACCTTCCGCGCGCTGTCCGGCCAGTTCAGCCAGCTCTCCGGGCAGATCCAGCAGCAGATCCGCGACACCGTGGACGCGATCAACGTCGACACGCAGTCGATCGCCAAGCTCAACGAGAAGATCCGCTCGTTCTCCTCCACCGAAGGCATGCCGCCGGCCGACCTGCTCGACCAGCGCGACGCGCTGGTCAAGAAGCTGGCCGGCGAGGTGGGCATCAGCGTGGTGCCGCAGAACGACAACACCATCAGCGTGTTCGCCGGCAACGGCCAGGCCCTGGTCACCGGCACCGAGTCGCACGCGCTGGGCACCGCCGCCAATGTCTACGACGCCACCCGCGTGGAGGTGGTGGGCGCCGACGGCGGCAACGTGATCAGCGGCCGCATCGGCGGCGGCGCGCTCGGCGCGCTGCTGGATTTCCGCAGCAACGTGCTCGACCCGGCGCAGATCCAGCTCGGCCGCGCGGCGCAGGCGATGGCCAGCGCGTTCAACGCGCAGCATGCGCAGGGCGTGGATCTGCACGGCGACGTCGGCGGCCAGTTCTTCAGCGCCTCCGGACCGACGGTGCAGGGGGCCTCGACCAATGCCGGCAGCGGCACCGTCGCGGCCAGCATCACCGACCTCGGCGCGCTGCCGGCCAAGGAGTACGTGCTGAGTTTCGACGGCACGGCCTGGAGCATGCGCGACACCAGCGGCAATGCCGTGACGCTCGGCGGCAGCGGCACCAGCACGGACCCGTTCACGGCCGCGGGCCTGAGCCTGGTGGTCGGCGGCAGCGCCAGTGCCGGCGACAGCTTCCGCGTGCAGCCCAGCCGCGATGCCGCGGCCAGCTTCGGCGTGGTCGTCGACCAGCCCGACAAGATCGCCGCGGCCGCCCCGTTCGTGGTCGCCGCCGGCAATGCCAACGCGAGCAGCACCACGGCACGAGCGAGCATCGCCGACGGCAGCGACCCGGCGCTGTTCAACGCCTCCTCGATCGTGTTCAGCTCGGCCACCAGCTACAGCATCGACGGTGGCCCGGCGCAGACCTTCACCGCCGGCCAGCCGATCGTGCACAACGGCTGGAGCATGCAGCTCGATGGCGCGCCGCAGGCCGGCGACAGCTTCAGCCTCAAGGCCAACAGCAACGCGCAGGGCGACAACGCCAACGCGCTGATGCTGGGCAAGGTCGCCAATCTCGGCGTGCTCGACGGCGGCGTCACCAGCACCGGTCGCGCCTACAGCCAGCTGGTCGGTCAGGTCGGCAGCGCCGGCGCGCTGGCCAAGGACGAGCTGACCACGCAGACCGCGGTCTACAACCAGGCGATGGGCGCGCAGCAGAGCGTCTCCGGCGTGAACCTGGACGAGGAGGCCGCCAACCTGGTGCGTTACCAGCAGGCGTACCAGGCCTCGGCCCAGGTCATCAGCACGGCCAACAGCATTTTCAACGCGCTGCTCGGCGCGGTGCGGAGTTAACCATGCGCGTCTCCACCAGCTGGATCCAGCAGCAGTCCGTCGGCAGCATGATGAGCCGGCAGAGCGACCTGTCCGATCTCAACACGCAGCTCAGCACCGGCAAGCGGATCAACCAGCCGTCCGACGATCCGGTCGGCGCGGCGCGCGCGCTGGACATGTCGCACCTGATCGCCGACTCGGCGCAGTACCAGCGCAACATCACCTCGGCGAACGCGCGGCTGGGCCTGGAAGACCAGACCCTGTCCAACACCGGCAACGTGCTGCAGCGCGTGCGCACCCTGCTGCTGCAGGCGGCCAACGGCAGCCAGACCGACGGCAGCCGTGGCGACATCGCCGCCGAGCTGTCGCAACTGCGCGCGCAGTTGCTGGGCCAGGCCAACAGCACCGACGGCCAGGGCGAATACATCTTCGCCGGCAACCGCACCGGCACGCAGCCGTTTGTCTCGGGCGACTCGGTCAGCTACCTGGGCGACGCCGGCCAGCGCATGGTCGCCGCCGGCCCCGGCCTGCAGGTGGCCACCGGGGATGCCGGCAGCGCGGTGTTCATGGACATCCCCACCGGCAACGGCACCTTCGCGGTCAGCGCCGCGGCGGCCAACACCGGCTCGATGGTCGCCGGCGCCAGCAGCGTCAGCGATCCGTCGGCCAGTCCGTCGGCATGGGACGGCGGTGCGTACAGCATCGTGTTCACCGCCGCCGACGCGTACGAAGTGCGCGATGCCGGCGGCGCCGTGCTCGACAGCGGCAGCTACGATCCGGCCAAGGGCGGCAGCGTCACCTTCCGCGGTGCGCAGGTCGCGTTCAGCGGCACGCCCGCGGCCGGCGACACGTTTGCGCTGGGCGCCTCGGGCAAGCAGGACGTGTTCACCACGCTGGACAACATCATCAGCACGCTGCGCACGCCCAACGGTGGCGACGCGCACATGCAGAACGCGATCAACACCCAGTTCGCCAATCTCGACCAGGCGCTGGACTCGATCACGCGCACGCGCGGCATGGTGGGTGCGCGCATGAACGCGCTGACCCAGCAGGGCGCGCTCAACGACGACCTCACCTTGCAGTACAAGACGGCGTTGTCCGATGTGCAGGATCTGAACTACTACGACGCGATCAGCCAGCTCGGTGCGCAGACCACTGCGCTGCAGGCCGCGCAGCAGACGTTCACGAAAATCCAGGGTTCAAAATTGTTCGACTATTTGCGTTGACAAGGCTCAAGTTTTGGTGTGACGGGTCGAAACAGTACACAAGGCGGATGCATTCAATGGTGAATCCCCGCCGGATTGTCTGAGCCGACCACTGTCGGCATACCAACTCGATTCGGAGAATTCCCATGGTCATGAGCGTCAACACCAACATCAGCTCGCTGAATGCCCAGAAAAACCTGGCTGCCTCGCAGAGCAAACTGAGCACCGCGATCGAGCGCCTGTCCTCGGGCATGCGCATCAACAGCGCCAAGGACGATGCCGCCGGCCTCGCCATCTCGACCCGCTTCACCACCCAGATCAACGGCCTGAACCAGGCCGTCAGCAATGCCAACGACGGCATCTCGCTGGCGCAGACCACCGAGTCGGCGCTGAACGAGGTGACCAACAACATGCAGCGCATCCGTACGCTGGCCGTGCAGTCCGCCAACGCCACCAACTCCGACTCCGATCGCGCCGCGCTCGATGCCGAAGTGCAGCAGCGCCTGGCCGAGATCACCCGCATCTCGCAGCAGACCACCTTCAACGGCCGCCACGTGCTGGACGGCAGCTTCGGTTCCGCCGCGTTCCAGATCGGCGCCAACGTCGGCGAGACGATTTCGGTCAACCTGAGCAAGGGTGCGGGTGCGGCGCAGGTGGGTCAGATCGCCTCCGCGTCGAGCGCGACGGGTGTGTTCACCGCCGCATCGGCAGTGACGGCAGTCACCGGTGTTGCCAACGTTGCAATCGCCGATGCCACGCTGGCCGCGGGCTTCACGTTTGATGGCGTCGCCGTCAGCGTGGCCGCTGGCTCCGCCAACATGGCTGCCATGGCGGCCTCGGTGAATGCGTCGCTGGATAGTGGTGCCACCGCCGGCAAGTACACGGTTACTGCAAACGGCACCACGGGCCTGACGATCACCCAGAATACGGCCAGCACCAGTGCCATGGCGCTCAGTAATTTCAGTGGCACGGCGACGCAAGGCGCCGCCTCCACCGCCGGTGTCACCGGCGTGGCCGTTGGCGATGCAATCCCGCTGGTGCTGGCCGACGACGGCAGCGACTTCTCGCTGCAGGCGGGCTCGGGTGCCGTGACGACCTTCAGCGGCACGTTCAACACGGCCAGCGATCTGGCGGCCGCGATCAACGCCAAGGGCATCGCCGGCGTGTCGGCCTACGCCGACGCAAAGACGGGTGTGCTGCACCTGGCCTCGCAGGAAGCGCTCACGGTCGGCGGCGCCAAGGGTACCGGCGTCCTCGGGTTCAGCGCCACGAACGGCATCGGCGGTGACCTGGCCAGCGCCGACGTGAGGTCGGTGGCCGGTGCCAACGCCACCATCAGCCGCATCGACTCGGCGCTGACCACCATCAGCTCCATGCGCAGCGACCTGGGCGCGGTGCAGAACCGCTTCACCTCGACCATCGCCAACCTGCAGACCATCTCGCAGAACCTGAGCGCGTCGCGCAGCCAGATCCAGGATGCCGACTTCGCCGCGGAGACCGCGAACATGTCCAGCGCCAACATCCTGCAGCAGGCCGGCGTCTCGGTGCTGGCGCAGGCCAACGCCACCACGCAGAGCGTGTTGAAGCTCCTGCAGTAACTGCTTGACCCGGAACGGCCGCGGACAGCCCGCGGCCGTTTCCCTCATTACAGGAATCGACGTCCATGGCTATCACGGTAGGCTCCACCACACCCACCACGGGTTTGCTTACCTCCATGGGCGTGGGTTCCGGCCTGGATGTCGCCACGTTGGTCGACAAGCTGGTGGCCGCCAAAAAGGCGCCGCAGCAGAACCAGATCACCAACCAGGCCGCCCTGGCCAACACCCAGTTGTCCAGCCTGGGCCAGATCGGTGCCGCGCTCTCCGCTCTGCAGTCGGCCATGGCCTCGATCACCGACGGCAGCGCCTTCAACGCGCGCACGGTGACCAGCGGCGACACCGATGTGCTCGGCGCCAGCGCCTCAGGCAACCCGGTCGGCGGCAGCTACAAGGTGGAGGTGACCCAGCTGGCCACCTCGCTGAAGGCCACCTCCGGCGCGTACGCCGACAGCAGTGCCAAGCTCGGCACCGGCACCTTGACCTTCACGGTCGACGGGCAGTCGATGAATCTGCAGCTGGACGACAGCAACAACTCGCTGGCCCAGGTTCGCGACGCCATCAACAAGGCCAGCGACAACCCCGGCGTCAGCGCCACCATCGTCACCGGCACCGACGGTGCCCACCTGGTGCTCAGTGGCACCCGCACCGGCGCGGCGAACGGCTTTGTCGTCAGCAGCAGTGGCGGCGACGGCAACCTGGCCGCGCTCAACTACGACGCGGCCGCCGCCAGCGGCAACGCGCTCACCGTCATCACCGCCGCACAGGACGCGCAGTACAGCATCGACGGCCTGGCCGGCCACAGCGCCGGCAACAGCATCAGCAGCGCCATCGACGGCCTCACGCTCAACCTGGTCAAGGTGGGCGAGAGCACGCTGACCGTGGCCAACGACCCCAGCAAGGGCAGCGGTGCGCTGAGCAACCTGGTCAACACCTACAACAGCTTCGTGGGGATCTACCAGAACCTGACCAAGTACGACGCCACCAGCGGCACCGCCGGCGCGATGATCGGCGACGCCACCATCAACGGCATCAACAGCACGTTGTCGCGGCTGATTGGCGGCAGCGCCAACGGCACCTCCTTGGCCGCGCTGGGCATTTCGCTGCAAGTGGACGGCACGCTGAAGCTGGACAACGACAAGCTGACCCAGGCGATGAGCGATGGCGGCAAGCTCGCGGGCCAGCTGTTCGGCGGCGATACAGGCCTGGCCGCGCAGATCAACAGCCAGCTCGACCAGTGGGTCGGCAGCAGCGGCACCCTGGCCGGCCGCACCGACAGCATCAGCCAGCAGCTGAAGAGCCTGAAAGACCAGCAGGCCACGCTGGACAGCCGCATGGCCGACCTCACCGCGCGCTACCAGGCGCAGTTCACCGCGCTGGACACGCTGATGAGCAAGCTCAACAGCACCAGCAGCTATCTGCAGCAGCAGTTCGACGCGCTGAACAACACCAACAAGAAGTAGGCAGTTCGCCCCAAGGGGCCAGGAGACGATCATGGGATTCGGTTACGGCGCAGGCGCCTATCAGCAGGTTCGTTCGCACGGCGGCGTGGAGTCGGCCGACCCACATGGCCTGATCACGCTGCTGATGGATGGCGCGCTGGAGCGCCTGGTGAAGGCCCGCGCGCACATGATGCGCGGCGAGACCGGGCCCAAGGGCGAAACCATCAGCCGCTGCATCGAGATCATCGGCGGCCTGCGCGATGCGCTCGACCGCAAGGCCGACCCGACCCTGGTCGACCGCCTCGACTCGCTCTACGAGTACATGAGCCGCCGCCTGCTGCAGGCCAACCTGCGCGACGACGCCGGCATCATCGACGAGGTCAGCCGCCTGATGCAGCAGGTGCGCGACAGCTGGGTGCAGATCGCCCCGGCCCCGGCCGGCCGCGTGGCGGGCGCGTAAGTGTCGCCGTCGCCCGCTGCCGCCACCTCGGCGCTGACCAGCGCGCTGGTCATCACCCGCGCGATGCTTGCCGCCGCCCGCCAGGAAGACTGGCAGCAGCTGCTGCAGCTGGAAGAGGCACGTGCGCCGCTGGTGCATCGCCAGCACGGCAGCGACGTGGTCAGCCAGGCCCAGCTGGGCCAGATCCTCGCCTACGACCGCCAGTTGCAGGCCCTGCTGGGCCAGGCGCGCGACGCGGTCGCCCGCCAGTGGCAGCAGGAGCGCGGCCGCGCCCGCGCCATCGCGGCGTACGCGCAGCCCTGAACCCCCGCATTTGCAGGAGCGCACCCTGTGCGCGATGCCTTTCGTCAAGCCGGCGAAGGCATCGCGCACAGGGCGCGCTCCTGCGGATGCGCGTCGGCGTGCACGGGTGGGCCTCGACCGGAATGACGAGGTGATGACGCCGGCGATACCGGGTCGGCGTTGCCCTAAGATGGAGCGGGAACGGCGACTTCGGCCGACGGGGAGGGCTGCATGATGGGTAACTCCGGATGGAACGAGTTCGAGCAGCGGGTGAGCATCGAGGAGCTGCTGCACGTGGCGGTGGAGCCGCTGGTCTGGCCGCTGCCGCAGGCCCGGGCGCAGGCCCTGGCCGAAAGCAACGGCAATGCCCTCGCTGCCATCGCCGCCCTGGAAGAGCGCCGCGTGGAGTCGGCCGACGACGACAATCCGCTGATGCTGGAAATCCGCCGCATGGATGCCAAGCTCACCGCGCTGGTGGAGATCGTCGATCGCCTGCTGGTGCCGGCAGACACCCTGCCGGCACGGCACTTGGTGCGCTTCAACGCGCGCGGCGCGGTGCTCGGCGCGGAGCTGCCGTTGCCCGGCGACGCGGTGCTGCTCAGCCTGCGTTTCGACCACTGCCGCAGCCTGCCGCTGGAGCTGCCCGCGCTGCGCGAAATGCCATTAGACGATGGTCGAACCTTCGTGCGTTTTCCCACGGTGAACGAGGCGCTGGGTGACGCAATTGAGCGCCTCGTTTTTCGCCATCACCGACGCAAAGTGGCAGAAGCGCGCCAACTGCCCGGGTGAACCCGGGCCCGGCGACCGGTCGTGCCAGCGACGCCGCCGTCGACTCATGTGACCCAGTTCGCAGATCGGCAAGCTCGTGTGTCGGAAATCTCCTACAGCACTCGCAGCGGGGCCAGCACAAATGTTGGTGCTGGATAACGCCCGGTTATGGAAACGTTTTCGGCGTTCCGTGTCGCGTCAGTGAGTTACGGCACTCAGCTCGACCGTGCAGAGGAATTTTCACGCCGCCGGCTTCCGGCGTGCGTCATTTTGTCGGCACGAGCGCGCCGGAAACTGGCCTCCTTGTTGCAACCGGTTCATCAGCCCGGCGACGAATCGCTGGCGGTGACGAAAAATGGCTATGCCGGAAGTTGGTCAGCCAACGATGCAGTACGGAGAGAGAGATGCAGCAGTTCGATTTTCTGGTGATTGAATCCGATGCGGCGCGAGTCAATGCGGTGATGTCGGCGCTCCACTTCCTTGGTTACCACCCGCAGCACGGCGCGCAATGCGTGCACACCGACGAATCTTCCCATGCGTGGCGCGCGGTCTACGTCGGCGGCATCGACGACGTGGCCGAGGCCGAGCGGCAGTTTGCCCTGCTCGGCGCCAGCGCCGCCCACATCCCCGTGTTGCTGGCCGAGGATTCGCCCTGGGCGCAGCGCCTGGGTGCGGCCAAGTCGCCGTTCGCCGGCCGCGTGGCCACGCTGTCGTTCCCGCTCAGCTACGAGAAGCTCACCGAGGCGATGCGCAACGTGTACGCGCGATTGCTCGGCGGCCGCTCCGGCGGGCTGCGTTTTGTCGGCGACTCCGCGCCGATGGTGCGCGTCAATGGCCTGATCCGCCAGGTCGCGCCGTTCGATTCCAACGTGCTGGTGCTGGGCGAATCGGGCACCGGCAAGGAGATGGTCGCCCGCGCGATCCATGAACATTCCCCGCGCCGCGGCAAGCCGTTCGTGGCGATCAACTGCGGCGCGATCCCGCCCGAGCTGCTGGAAAGCGAGCTGTTCGGCCACGAGAAGGGCGCCTTCACCGGCGCGATCAGTGCGCGCAAGGGCCGCTTCGAGATGGCCGAGGGCGGCACCCTGTTCCTCGACGAGATCGGCGACATGAGCCTGCCGATGCAGGTGAAGCTGCTGCGCGTGCTGCAGGAGCGCGCCTACGAGCGCGTCGGCGGCAACAAGACGTTGCACTGCGACGTGCGCATCATCGCCGCCACCCACCGCAACCTGGAGCAGGCGATCGCCGAGGACCGCTTCCGCGAGGATCTCTATTACCGGCTCAGCGTGTTCCCGCTGGAGCTGCCCTCGCTGCGCGAGCGGCTGGACGACCTGCCCGCGCTGATCGCCGAATTCAACCTGCGCGGCACCCGCCGTGGCCTTGGCGTGGTGCGCTTCAGCAGCGGCGCGATGCAGTCGCTGCGCGCCTACCCGTGGCCGGGCAACGTGCGCGAGCTGTCCAACCTGGTCGAGCGCATGGCGATCCTGTTCCCGCACGGCGAAGTGCGCAGCAGCGACCTGCCGGCGAAATACCGCGGCGCCCCGCTGGTCGGCGACGAACACGGCGCCACGGCGCTGGCGATGATGAGCGAAGAGCACGCGATCGCCGGCATTGCGCTGCAACCGGCCGGCGAATCCGAACGCCTGCTGCCGGAAGAAGGCCTCGACCTGAAGGATCACCTGGCCGACATCGAAGTCGGCCTGATCCGCCAGGCACTGGACGCCACTGGCGGCGTCGTCGCCCACGCCGCCCGCCTGCTTCACATGCAACGCACCACCCTGGTCGAAAAACTGCGCAAGTACGGGCTGCAGAGCAGCCTGGCCGCCTAGGGCAGGGAACAGGGAATAGGGAATAGGGAATAGGGAATAGGGAATAGGGAATAGGAAAACTCGAAGGCGGACGCAGCAGCTTTTGCACTTGCGATTCCCTATTCCCTATTCCCACCCCCACTGGCACGCCTCCTGCAACCACCCCCTCGAAACCCCGCCACGCGTCGGGAATACGTCATGAGGACGCACCGCGATGAGCACAATCGACGTCAACAACCTGCTGTCCCAGATGCGCCAGATGACGGCGCAGGTGCGCGCGCCGCAGGCGGTGGCCAAGGCCGCGCCGGTGGCGGGGCAGGCCGATTTCTCGACGCTGCTGAAGGAGTCGGTGTCGGCGGTCGGACGCAACCAGATGGAAGCGGGCCGCATGGCCGCCAGCTTCGAGCGCGGCGATCCGGGCGCGGACCTGGGCCGCACCATGATCGCGGTGCAGAAGGCCGATCTGTCGCTGCGCACGATGGTCGAGGTGCGCAACAAGATGGTCGATGCGTACAAGGAAATCATGAACATGCCGGTCTGATCCCGGCGCCTCGCTGACCCCGCTTACCCCACACGAGCAACACCATGGCCGACAACGCCATCGCAGCCCGCGACAACGACGCGGCGCGACCGGACCCCTTCAAGCAGATCGCCCGCAGCCCGGCCGCGCGCCAGATGCTGCTGCTGGTGGCGATCGCTGCGGCGGTGGCGCTGGGCGTGGCGGTGGTGCTGTGGTCGCGCGGGCCGAACTACGGCCTGCTGTATGCCGGGCTCGACCAGAAGGACGCCGCCGCGGTGGCGCAGGAGCTGCAGGCGGGCAACACGCCGTTCCAGTTGAGTGCGGACGGCTCCTCGATCATGGCACCGGCCGCCGACCTGGCCGGCCTGCGCCTGAAGCTGGCCAGCAAGGGCCTGCCGCGCGGCAGCGCCACCAGCAGCGTGATGCCGGCGTCCGATTCGCCGTTCGGCATGAGCGACCTGGCCGAACGCACCCGCTACCAGCAGATGCTGGAGAGCGATCTCAGCGCCACCATCGGCGGCCTGCAGTCGGTGCGCGCCGCGCGCGTGCACCTGGCGATGGCCAAGCCGTCGGCGTTCATCCGCGACAACCGCGAAGCCAGCGCCTCGGTGCTGGTCACGCTCTATCCCGGCCGCCAGCTCGATGCCGGCCAGGTCGCCGCGATCGTGCACCTGGTCGCCTCCAGCGTGCCCGGGCTCGACGCGCGGGAGGTGTCGGTGGTCGATCAGCAGGGCCAGTTGCTGACCACCGATCCGAGCAGCCCGGCCGCCGTCGGCGACGATCGCCTGCGCATGGCCACGCGCATCGAGAACACCTACGCGCAGCGCATCGAGGAGCTGCTCACCCCGCTGGTCGGCCCCGGCCGCGTGCGCGCGCAGGTGTATGCGGATCTCGATTTCAGCCAGTCGGAAAAGGCCACCGAAACCTACGGCCACGATCACCCGGCGCTGCGCAGCGAGCAGACCAGCAGCGAGCGGCGCGGCGGCGGTGCCGCGGGCGGCGGCATCCCCGGCGCACTGAGCAACCAGCCGCCCAGCCTGGTGGCGCAGCCCACCGCGGCCAACCCCGATGCCGGCAAGGCGAACCCGTCCGCCGCCGCATCCAGCGCCACGGTGGCCAGCGGCGACGTGTCCAGCAGCGCCACGCGCAACTTCGAACTCGATCGCACCATCAGCCACATCAGCGACCCGGCCGGACGACTGGCCCGGCTCACCGTGGCCGTGGTGCTGGACAACAAGCTCGCCGACAAGGGGCCGGCCACCGCCGGCAGCGCCGCCGGTGCGGCTCCCGCCGGCGTGCCGTTCACCGCGCAGGAACTGGAGCGGCTGACCGAACTGACCAAGAACGCGGTGGGCTTCGACGCCGCGCGCGGCGACAGCGTGAGCGTGGTGAACCAGCCGTTCCAGCGCCCGGTGGCGCCCGAGGCGCTGCCCGAGCCGCCGCTGTGGGAGCGCCCCGGCGCGATGGATCTGATCAAGCAGGGCATCGGCGTGCTGATCGCCTTGCTGGTGGCGTTCGGCCTGCTGCGCCCGCTGCTGCGCGGCGTGACGCGCGGCACATCCAATGCCAAGGCGCTGCCCGCGCCGAGGCCGCAGATTTCGGTACGCGTGGCCGATGAGCCGGAGGCCGATGGCCAACCGGCGCGGCTTGCCGGTGCCACGCCCGCGCTCGAGTACGAACAACGCATCGGCCAGGCTCGCCGCCTGGTCGGCGAAAACTCCAGGCAAGTGGCGCAGGTCGTGAGGAACTGGGTAAGCGAAGATGGCAACTAACCAACATGACGCGCCGATCACCGGTGCCCAGCGTGCGGCGATCCTGCTGCTGACTCTGGGCGAGCAGGACGCCGCCGAGGTGCTCAAGCACCTCAGCGCCCGCGACGTGCAGACCATCGGCACCGCGATGGCCGCGCTGACCAGTGTCAGCCGCGAACACGTGACCAAGGCGCTGGACAAGCTAGACGAGGACATCGGGCGGCAGACCTCGCTCGGCGTGGGCACCGAGGAATACATCCGCAAGATCCTGGTCAACGCGCTGGGCGAGACCAAGGCCGGCGGCCTGATCGACCGCATCCTGCTCGGGCGTTCCAGCAAGGGCCTGGAATCGCTCAAGTGGATGGAAAGCCGCGCCATCGCCGAGATGATCAACCAGGAGCACCCGCAGATCATCGCGCTGGTGCTGGCGCACCTGGAACCGGACCAGGCCGCCGAGGTGATCGGCTACCTGCCGCCGCGCGTGCGTTCCGACGCGGTGATGCGCATCGCCACGCTCGACGGCGTGCAGCCGCATGCGCTGAACGAGCTGGACGAAATCATGGAGCGCCAGTTCTCCGGCGGCTCCAAGAAACTCAAGTCCGCCAGCGTCGGCGGGCTGAAGGCTGCCGCCGACATCCTCAACGCGATGGAAGGCAGCCGCGAGGCCGAGCTGATGTCGGCCATCCGCAGCCAGGACGAAACGCTGGGCGAGAAGATCGAAGACCTGATGTTCGTGTTCGAGGATCTGGTGGAGCTGGACGACCGCGGCATGCAGGTGCTGCTGCGCGAAGTGCCCTCGGCCACCCTGGTCACCGCGCTGAAGGGCGCCGAGCCGGAGATCCGCGAAAAGATCTTCGCCAACATGTCCAAGCGCGCCGCCGACATGATGCGCGACGACCTCGAAGTGAAGGGCCCGGTGCGCCTGAGCGAAGTCGACGCGGCGCAGAAGGAAGTGCTCGGCATCGCCCGCAAGCTGTCCGACGCCGGCCAGCTCAGCCTCGCCGGCGGCGGGGATGAGTTCGTCTGATGGTCGCCGTGTTCCACCACGCGGCACAGGACTTCCGGCGCTGGGAACTGCCCGAGGTCGGCAACGATCACCCGCATCGCCGCGCGACCGATCCGCCGGCCCCGCAACCGACCGTGCGCGAGCTGGAGGCGCTGCACCAGCAGGCGCGGGCGGAAGGCTTCACCAGCGGCCACGCCGAAGGGCTGGCTGCCGGCCAGCAACAGGTGCGCGAGCAGCTGGCCCGACTCGCAGCGCTGTGCGACGCCGTCGCCCGTCCGCTGCAGTCGCTCGACGAACAGGTCGAGAAGGAACTGGCGCGGCTGGCCACGGTGATCGCGCGCCGGGTCATCGTGCGCGAATTGAAACTCTCCCCCGAGCTGATCGTGCAAGCCGTGCGCCAGGCCGCGACCGCGCTGCCCGCCGCCGCCCGCGAGCTGCGCGTGCACGTGCACCCGGACGACCTGGCCCTGCTGCATGACCTCGGCGCGGTCGAAAGCCACTGGCAACTGCTCGCCGATCCCGCCCTGGCGCGCGGCGACTGCCGCCTGGAAAGCGAGCGCTCGCGGCTGGATGCGCGGGTGGATGCCCGCCTGGCCGCGGTGGTCGATGCCGTGCTCGGCGACGACGCCGGTGACGAGGTTGTTGCAGCAGGGGAGGGCGATGCATGAGTCCTGTCTCCCGTCACCGCCCCCCGCACCCCGCCGGAAACTCCCTTTCGTCGTTCCAGCGAAAGCTGGAACCCAGCGTCTCCGAAGCACCGGAAAGGCGCTGGGTCCCGGCTTTCGCCGGGATGACGGCAGGATCACCGACGCCATCCGATGGCGACAACCCCCTCTCACTTCCCACCATTCACTCCTCACTCCTCGTTCCCGTCCATGACGCCTGAATCCGCCATCGCCGCACGCCGCCAGACGTGGCAGCAGAAGCTGGCACGGCGGCGCAGTCTCGCCGAGACCGCGCGCACGCTGGTGGTCGAGGGCAGCTTGCGTCGGGTGGTCGGCCTCACCCTGGAGGCCGAGGGTTGCGAGGCCGCGCTGGGCGCGCGTTGCCTGGTCGACACCGCCGACGGCGCCACGCTGGATACCGAAGTGGTCGGCTTCGCCGACGAGCGCCTGCTGCTGATGCCGGTGGGCGACATGCACGGCGTGTTGCCGAATGCGCGGGTACGCCCGTGCGCGCGCAGCGGCGGCCTGCCGGTGGGCGCGGGCCTGCTCGGCCGCGTGATCGGTGCCGACGGCGTGCCGCTGGACGGGCACGGTCCGCTGGAATCGGACGAGCAGGCTGCGCTCAAGGCCGAGCCGATCAACCCGATGGCGCGCAAGCCGATCGACACCCCGCTGGACACCGGCGTGCGCGCGATCAATGCGCTGCTTACCGTCGGCCGTGGCCAGCGCCTGGGCCTGTTCGCCGGCTCCGGCGTGGGCAAGTCCACCCTGCTGGGCATGATGACCAAATACACCAACGCCGACGTGGTGGTGGTGGGGCTGATCGGCGAACGCGGCCGCGAAGTGAAGGAGTTCGTCGAACACACGCTGGGCGAGGAAGGCCGCCGCCGCGCGGTGATCGTCGCCGCGCCGGCCGACGCGCCGCCGCTCAAGCGCCTGCGCGGCGCGCAGTACGCCACCGCGATCGCCGAGTGGTTCCGCGACCGCGGCCAGCGCGTGCTGCTGCTGATGGATTCGCTCACCCGCTACGCCCAGGCGCAGCGCGAGATCGCGCTGGCGATCGGCGAGCCACCGGCGACCAAGGGTTATCCGCCGTCGGTGTTCGCGATGATGCCGGCGCTGGTCGAGCGTGCCGGCAACGATGCCGACGGCAAGGGTTCGATCACCGCGTTCTACACCGTGCTCACCGAGGGCGACGACTATCGCCACGACCCGATCGCCGATGCGGCGCGCGCGATCCTGGACGGCCATATCGTGCTCTCGCGCGACTTGGCCGAAGCCGGCCATTACCCGGCCATCGACATCGAGGCCTCGATCAGCCGCGTGATGCCGGCGGTCGCCACGCGCGAGCACATGCGCAGCGCGCAGCGCTTCCGCCAGGTCTATTCGGCCTATCGCCAGCAACGCGACCTGATCGCGGTGGGGGCCTACCAGAAGGGCTCCGACCCGCAGGTGGACCTGGCCATCGAGATGTGGCCGCAACTGCGTGCGTTCCTGCAGCAGGAAGTGGATGAACCGATCACCCTCGACCAGGCCATCGAACGCCTGGCCGTGCTGGCCGAACAGGTGCATGAATGAGTTCCCGCGCCGAACGATTGCAGCCGGCCGTGGACCAGGCCCGCCAGCGCAGCGAGGATGCGCTGGCCCGTTTCGCCGCGCAGCAGCAGCAGCTGGCGCGCGCCGAACACCAGCTGAGCGAACTGCATCGCTATCGCGACGAATACGCCAACGGCGGCGACGCCGCCTCCACCGTCAGCGCCATGCTCAATCGGCAGGCCTTCGTGCAGCGCATCGACCAGGCGATCACCCAGCAGGTGGCCGAGGTCGCCCGCCAGCAGCGCCAGCTGGAGCTGGTGCGCGCGGACTGGACCCACAGCCACGCCCGCGAGAGCGCGCTGGACAGCGTGGTCGCCCATCACGTCGAGAACGAGCGCCGCGCCGAGGAACGCCGCGAGCAGGCCGAGCTCGACGAACGTTTCCAGCACCGGCGGCCGTGATGCGTCGCGCCCGCCGATCCCGCCTCGGCCACGTGCCTGCGTCTCCGCGCGGCCGTGTTGTCCCGCCAGGAGCCTTCATGCCATGACTGCCACCCACGTCGGATCGTTGTCCGCTTCCACGGTCGCCGCGAAGACGGCTGCGAACACGGGTACGCCGGAGTCGCCGGGCACGGCACCGTTCCACCAGCGCCTGCAGGACGCGCGCGGGCAGGGCGGTTCCCCCGCCCGCGATGCGCACGATGCGCGCCCGCAGCGCGGCCCGGACCCGGGGCGCGACCGTCGCGACGATCCCTCGCCGAAGGGGCCGGACGCGCAGCTGTGGTCCGCCGCCGCTCGCCTGGATACATCGCGCGACGCTGTCACGCCGCCGCCGGCTGCCGACGCCACCGCTCCCACGCTGCCGGTCGCGGCGCCGCCGCCACCGCCACCGCCCAAGGCGATTGCCGACGTGGTCACCGTCGAACCCGCCGGTGGCAAGGACGACGACACCGATACGGGCGCCACTGCCCTGGTCGAAGCGATGCTTGCCTTGATCGCTCCCGCGCCAGTCCATCCCGCCGCACCTGCCGGCAGCGTCGCGGCCGGCATCGTCGACGCCACGGCGGCACGGCTGGCCGCCGCACAGGCCGGGCTTGCCGCGCTCGGCCAGGCCGGAGCAAACGCCGCGCCCGCCGCGCCTGCCGTCGACCCCGCCGTCATGGCCGCGACCACCACCGTCCCTGCCGCCGAACTGCTGAAGCTCGACCCGGACGCCACCCGCGAAACGGTGCGACTCGACCCCGCCCCCGGCGCGGCGCCCGTCATCACCCAGACCGCGGCGACAGTGGCGCCGACTGCCGCGCCGGTGCCGGTGGCCCCTGCACACGCCTTCGCGCAGGAGCTGGGCCAGCAGCTGGCCTGGTTCGTCGGCCATGACGTCAAGCAGGCGCGCATCCGCCTGCATCCGGAAGAGCTGGGTTCGCTCGACCTGAAGATCAGCGTGCAGCACAACCGTGTCGACGTGGTGTTGCAGGCCCAGCATCCCGGCGCCGTCACTGCCGTGCAGCAGGCTCTGCCCCAGCTCGACCAGATGCTCGCCCGCCACGGCTTGTCGCTCGGCCACGCCGACGTGGGCCAGCACGATCGCGGCGGCCAGGCCGGCCATCGCGGACAGGGCGACGAGATCGCCGCCATCGACGAAGTCACCGGCCCCGGCCAGACCGTCCCGCTGACCCAGCTCGGGCTCGTCGACGCCTTCGCCTGAAGCGCTCCCGCGTAGGGCGGGCACCGCCCGCCGGCTTTGGCCATCCCGCATCGCCATGGCGGTGCGGGATGGCGCGACGAGAGCCGGCGGGCGGTGCCCGCCCTACGCCTGAATCCCGATCCGCGCGGTTTGCACTTCCGCGAACAAGCGTGGCGCGCCGCCCATTTTTCGCAGGAGCGCCGCAGACACCCCGTCGGGATGGCGCCGCGCCGCCGTCCCGGCGCGCGTCAAGAAAGCGCCGCCCAGCCCCGAAAATCATGCAAATGCATGAATAAAAACATGTATTTGTGATGGCACGCGGATTGCTTTCCATCTCGCAAGCCGGCGACGGCAGCCCCGATCCCCACACGAGATTCTCCATGAGCGACGACGAAGCACCCGAGGTAGTGGAAGACGAAGAGCTGGTACCGAGCCGGCGTTCGCCCTTGCTGATCGGAATCGTGGCGGTGCTGCTCGTCGCGCTGGCCGGCGGCGGCTACTACTGGCAATCGCATCGCGCCGGGTCGGACAAGCAGGCGAAGGCGGAGGCGAACAAGCCGGAGATCTTCCTGGCCATGGATCCGCCGTTCGTGGTCACCCTGCGTGACGGCGATGCGCTGCGCTACCTGCAGGTGGGCGTGACCCTGATGGCGCACGACCAGGCCGCGATCGGCGTGGCCAAGGACGTCGACCCGATCCTGCGCGACGGGCTGGTGTCGCTGTTCAGCAGCCAGAAATTCGAGACGGTCAGCGAGACCGCCGGCCGCGAGAAGCTGCAGGCCGACGCGCTGGCCGAGGTGCGCAAGGTGGTCGGCAAGCGGCTCGGCCGGCCGGGCATCGACGCGCTGTATTTCACCAGCTTCGTGATCCAGTAGGCGGGAGCCACGGCCATGAGCGACCTGCTTTCCCAGGACGAAATCGATGCGCTGATGGATGGCGTCACCGGCGGCACGGTGGCCACCGGCAGCGACGAACCGCTGCCGCCGGATGCGGTGATCAGCTACGACTTTACCCAGCAGGACCGCATCGTGCGCGGCCGCCTGCCCACGCTGGAGATGGTCAACGACCGCTTCGCGCGGTTCTTCCGCACCGCGCTGTTCGGCGTGCTGCGCAAGACCTGCGAGGTCTCGGTGCTGGGCGTGAAGATGGTGAAGTTCGCCGAGTACGTGCACGGCCTGGCGCTGCCCAGCAACTTGAACATGGTGCGCATCAAGCCGCTGCGCGGCAACGCGCTGGTGGTGTTCGAGCCGCGCCTGGTGTTCACCGTGATCGACAATTTCTTCGGCGGCGACGGCCGCTTCCACGCGCGCATCGAGGGCCGCGACTTCACTGCGACCGAGAATCGCGTGATCCAGATCATGCTCGCCGAACTGTTCGGTGCGATGGCCGAGGCGTGGGCGCCGGTGCTGGCGCTCAACTTCGAGTACCTCAACTCGGAGATCAATCCGCAGTTCGCCAACATCGTCAGTCCCACCGAGACGGTGGTGGTGTCGCGCTTCCACGTCGAACTGGACGGCGGCGGCGGCGAAGTCCACCTGACCATGCCCTACGCGATGGTCGAACCGATCCGCACCCTGCTCGACGCCGGCGTGCAGAGCGACCGCATGGATGGCGACGACCGCTTCGCCGAGATGCTGCGCGAGGAAGTGCTCGACGCCGAGGTCGACGTGAGCTCGCTGCTGCTGGAGGCGCAGCTGAGCCTGGGCCAGTTCCTGCACTTGCGCCCCGGCGACGTGATCCCCGTGCAGCTGCCCGAGCTGACCACCGTGTATGCCGAGGACGTGCCGGTTTTCCGCGGCCGCTACGGCCAGTCCAACGGCCGCAACGCCGTGCGTTTCCATGTCCCGGCCGGTCGTCGCGAGCGACAGGCAGCCACCGATCCCTCCACCCGGAAGAACCTCTCATGAACCAGTCTGCAGATGCCTTCGCCGATGCCGGCGAGCGCGTTCAATTCGATGCCCTGCACGGGGCCGCGGCCGATGGCGGCGACGTCAACCTCGACATGATCCTCGACGTGCCGGTGACCCTGGCGATGGAAGTCGGTCGCACCCGCATCAGCATCCGCAACCTGCTGCAGCTCAACCAGGGCTCGGTGGTGGAACTGGACCGCGCCGCCGGCGAGCCGCTTGACGTGTTCGTCAACGGCACCCTGGTGGCGCACGGCGAGGTGGTGGTGATCAACGAGAAGTTCGGCATCCGCCTGACCGACGTGATCAGCCCCGCCGAGCGCGTGCGCAAGTTGCGGTGACAGCGCCGTGAATTCGCCCTTCGACAGGCTCAGGACAGTGAAACCGGATCGCGCAGGCAGGATGCCGGAGCGAACATCGGCGCAGCCGATGACCCGCAGGGCGAGCCGCCGATGCGGCGAGTCAATCGGGAATCGGATTGTCGCGGCCCTGGCGCCGGCAGCGTTGCCCGCCGCCGACATCAACGTGGGCGGCGAACTGCTGCGGGTGATCGTCAGCCTGGTGGCGATCATCGCGATGATTCTCGTCGCCGGTTGGGTGACGCGTCGGTTGCAGCGTCGGCCGGGCGGCGGCGGGCGGCGCATCCGCTGCGTGGAATCGTTCGCCGTGGGCGCGCGCGAGCGCCTGCTGCTGCTGGACGCGGACGGCAAGCGGCTGTTGATCGGCACCGGCCCCGGTGGCATGCGCACCCTGCATGTCTACGACGGCGAAGCGCCGCGCGACATCGTTCCGGCGGCATCGAACGAGCCGCTCAAACCCGTGTTCGGCGATTTGCTGGCGCGACTGAAGGTGCGCTCGTGAGCGCGCGGCACTGGATCATCGGCGGCGCGCTGCTGCTGTTGCCGCTGGCCACCCTGGCGGCCACGCCGGGCATTCCGCTGGTGAACGTGCAACCGGCCGCCGACGGCAGCCAGAGCTGGACGCTGTCGCTGCAGATGCTGGCGCTGATGACGGCGCTGACGCTGCTGCCGGCGATCGCGCTGATGATGACCTCGTTCACCCGCATCATCATCGTGCTCGGCTTCCTGCGCCAGGCGCTTGGCACGCAGTCCACGCCGCCCAACCAGGTGCTGCTGGGGCTGGCGCTGTTCCTCACCCTGTTCGTGATGTCGCCCGTGCTCACCCGCGCCTACGACGACGGCATCAAGCCCTACATGGACGGCCAGATCACCGCCGAGCAGGCACTGCCGGCGGCCTCCGCACCGTTCAAGCATTTCATGCTCGAGCAGACCCGCGACGCCGACCTTCAGCTGTTCACCCGCCTGGCCAAGGAGAAGCCCTATGCCAGCAAGGCCGACGTGCCGTTCAAGGTGGCGATGCCGGCGTTCCTCACCAGCGAGCTGAAGACCGCGTTCCAGATGGGCTTCCTGCTGTTCATCCCGTTCCTGATCATCGACCTGGTGGTGGCCAGCGTGCTGATGTCGATGGGCATGATGATGGTCTCCCCGATG
This sequence comes from Rhodanobacter sp. UC4438_H5, assembly GCF_052978405.1. NCBI lineage: Bacteria > Pseudomonadati > Pseudomonadota > Gammaproteobacteria > Lysobacterales > Rhodanobacteraceae > Rhodanobacter > Rhodanobacter sp. UC4438_H5. Next base: position 1,961,144 of record NZ_CM129672.1, on the reverse strand, counting down.
ATCATCTCGCTGCCGTTCAAGATCATGCTGTTCGTGCTGGTGGATGGCTGGACGCTGTTGCTGGGGACACTGGCCGGGAGTTTCTACACGTGAGCGCGTGTTCGCCGACCGCCGTGGGCTCTGGCTACTTTGTAGGAGCGCACCCTGTGCGCGATGCTCTTGCGCTTGTTGCATTCAAAGGCAAGAGCTTTCGTCTGCCTGCGGCAGCCGAGTCACTTTCTCTTTGCGTGGCCACGCGCACGCAGGAGCGTGCGCGAACAGCGAAGCTGGCCCGAAGGGCGGAGGGCATGGATGCCCGGAGTCAAGAGAAAGTAACCAAAGAGAAAGGCCACCCCGCTTTCGCGCCTGACGGACATCCTGTCCATCAGGTCCGCGTGCGGGCTACGGGGTTTGTCGACAGGGCATCCTGCCCTGACGCCAAACTGGTTCGCATCCATGCGAACCACCCTGCGGGCTTTCCTACGCCCGCCCGCCGCTGCAGAGGGGCCCCGGGTAGAGCAGCGGGCCATCCTGGCCCGCACTTTTCAGAACGGCCAGATCAAGAGCAGCGCTGCGGCGAACCTGGGATCTGCTCTGGCTCCGGCTCTGGTTTTTGCTTTTCCGCTTTATCACCGAGTGCGGGCCACGATGGCCCGCTGCTCTCCCGGGGCCCCTGTGCGGCGGTGAGTCGGGGACGACAGGCCGCGCAGCGGGAGTCGACAGGGATGTCGACTCCTTTTCGCCAGGGCAGGATGCCCTGTCGAAAAGCCCGGCCCCGGCTCACGGACTTGTTGGGCAGGATGCCCAACAAGCGCCAAGCGGGGTGGCCTTCTCTTTTGGTTACTTTTCTCTCGGCCACGCAAGAGAAAAGTGACTCGGTCGCCGAAGGCGATCGACCGCTCTTGCTTTTGATTGCACCCCCACCAAGGGCAAAAACATCGCGCACAAGGTGCGCTCCTACAGGTGCAGGCGATCAGCCGCTCTTCGCCTTGGCTGGAACCAAGAGCATCGCGCGCGAGCACGCTCCTACAGGGGCGAAGCGAGTCGCGCCATCGGCGAACCACGCCGCAGGACCCCGTCCATGACCCCCGAATCCATCATGGAACTCGGCCAGCATGCGCTCTACGTGGCGATGCTGGTGGCCGCGCCGCTGCTGCTCACCGCGCTGGCGGTGGGCCTGCTCATCGGCGTGATCCAGGCGGCGACGCAGATCAACGAGATGACGCTCAGCTTCATCCCCAAGCTGATCGCGATGGCGCTGGTGGCGCTGGTGGCGGGGCCGTGGATGCTGCGCCTGCTGGTGCAGTTCACCACGCAGCTGATCGAGAGCCTGCCGGGCGCGATCAGATGACTGCGCTGGATCTGGCGCAGCTCCCGGCGTGGCTGGGCAGCCTGTTCTGGTCGCTGGGGCGGGTCAGCGGGCTGTGCCTGGTGGCGCCGGTGTTCAGCTCCACGGTGATCCCGGCGCGCATCCGCGTGGGCGTGGTGGTGGTGCTCTCGCTGGTGCTGGCACCGCTGGCGCCGACCACGATCGATCCATTGAGCGGCGCGGGCGTGGCTACGCTGGCGGGGCAGGTGGTGATCGGTGCGATGGTGGGTTTCGTGCTGAAGCTGGTGTTCGAGGCGGTGTCGTTCGGCGGCGAGCTGGTGGCACAGAGCATGAGCCTGGGCTTTGCCCAGGTGGTCAGCCCGGGTGCCGGGCAGTCCACCGTGCTGAGCCAGTTCTACCTGTTGCTGGTGACCTTGCTGTTCCTGGTGATGGACGGCCATTTGCAGCTGATCGCGCTGCTGGCCGACAGCTTCCATGCCCTGCCGCCGGGTACGCCGGCGGTCAGCGCCAATGCGTTGCATGCGGTGGTGGCGTTCGGCACGGAGCTGTTTGCCGGTGCGGTGCGGGTGGCCTTGCCGGCGATGACGTCGCTGCTGGTGGTGAACATCGGCTTTGCCGCGATCAGCCGCGCGGCGCCGTCGATGAACCTGTTTGCGGTGGGCTTTCCGATCACCGTGTCGCTGGGCTTCATCGCCTTGTGGTTGTCGCTGCGCAGCCTGCCCGGCGCGTTCCAGGCGTTGCAGGGTGATGCCTGGTCGCTGATGCGCGAATTGATGGGGAGCTGACGCCATGTCCGACGACAGCGACCAGGAAAAAACCGAACAACCGACAGAAAAGAAACTTCGCGAATCGCGCGAGAAGGGCGAGGTTCCGCGATCGCGCGACCTGTCCGGCGCGCTGGTGGTGCTGGCCGGCGTGGCGGCGCTGATGGGCAGCGGGCAGAGCGGCCTGGAGCATGCGCGGCGCATCTTTGCGTTGGGCCTGGGCTACTCGCGCGATGCGCTGTTCACCGACGCGCTGGCCGGCAGTGCGCTGCACGCGGCGATGCACGAGGCGCTGCTGCTGTTCGCGCCGGTGGCCATCGCCACCTTGCTGGCCGCGCTGGCCGGGCCGCTGCTGCTGGGCGGGTTGAACTTCAGCACCGAGGCGCTGCAACCGAAGTTCGAGCGGCTCGACCCGATCAAGGGGCTGGGCAAGATCTTCGCGCTGCGCGGCCTGGTGGAACTGGGCAAGGCACTGCTCAAGCTGTTGTTCATCGGTGGCGTGCTGGCGCTGGTGCTGCAGCACTGGCAGGGCGAACTGCAGGCCACCGGGCGCGGCTCGGTGGCGGCCGGCATCGCGCAGTCGATCGGGCTGCTCGGGCGTGCCGCGTTGTGGTTCGGCGTGATCTTGGCGCTGATCGGTGCGATCGATGCGCTGTACCAGAAGTTCGACCACGCGAAGAACCTGCGCATGACCAAGCAGGAAATCAAGGACGAGATGAAGGAGAGCGAGGGCAACCCCGAGATGAAGGGGCGCATCCGCCAGGTGCAGCAGGCGCAGGCGCGCCGCCGCATGATGGAGGACCTGCCCCGCGCCGACGTGCTGGTGGTCAATCCCACCCACTTCGCGGTGGCGCTGCGCTACGACGATGGCCGCATGGGCGCGCCGCGGGTGATCGCCAAGGGCGTCGACGTGCTGGCCGCGCAGATCCGCCTGGTGGCGGCCAGCCACCGCATCCCGGTGGTGGAAGCGCCGCCGTTGGCACGTGCCTTGTATGCAACGACTGAACTGGGCCGCGAAATCCCCGCTTCGCTGTTTGTCGCGGTGGCCCAGGTGCTTGCCTGGGTCTACCAGCTCAAGCAAGCCGCGGCGCAGGGCGAGAGCCCGCCGGCCGCACCCAACCCCGAGGTCGATCCTGACCTGATGGGCCCCTACCGCGATGCGTGACGAGTCAAAACGATGACGGGTGCAGACGTACTGGGCAATTTCAGACACCTCGCGCGACGGGGTGTTGGCGCGCCGGTGATCGTGCTGGCGATGCTGGGCATGCTGATGCTGCCGATGCCGCCGTTTTTGCTGGATATCCTGTTCAGCTTCAACATCGCCTTGTCGCTGGTGATTTTGCTGGCCGTGGTCTACGTGATGCGGCCGCTGGAGTTCGCCGCGTTCCCCACCGTGGTGCTGATGGCCACCTTGCTGCGGCTGGCGCTCAACATCGCCTCCACCCGCGTGGTGCTGCTGCACGGCCACGACGGCCCCGGCGCCGCCGGCAAGGTGATCGAGGCATTCGGCGAGTTCGTCATCGGCGGCAATTTCGCCGTGGGCCTGGTGGTGTTCGCCATCATCGTGGTGATCAACTTCGTGGTGATCACCAAGGGCGCCACCCGCGTATCGGAGGTGACCGCGCGGTTCACCCTGGACGCCATGCCCGGCAAGCAGATGGCGATCGACGCCGACCTCAACGCCGGCCTGCTGACCCAGGAGCAGGCGCGCGAGCGGCGCCAGGAAGTGCGCGAGGAGGCGGACTTCTACGGCTCGATGGACGGCGCCTCGAAGTTCGTGCGCGGCGACGCCACCGCCGGCATCCTGATCCTGTTCATCAACATCGTCGGCGGGTTCTTCGTCGGCGTGATGCAGCACGGCCTGTCCGCCAGCGAGGCGGCGCGCACCTACACCTTGCTCACCATCGGCGATGGCCTGGTGGCGCAGGTGCCGGCGCTGCTGCTGTCGGTGGCCGCGGCGGTGATCGTCACGCGCGTGTCCAAATCGCAGGACATGGGCAAGCAGGTGATCGGCCAGGTGTTCGGCCAGCCGCGCGCGCTGGCGGTGGCCGCGGTGGTGCTGGGCGTGATGGGCGTGATCCCGGGCATGCCGAACGTGGCCTTCCTGCTGCTGGGCGGCATCTGCGGCGGCATCGCCTGGCTGCTGTTCAAGCGCGAGCGCGAGACGCGCGAGCGGCTGGCCGAGTCGGTAGCCGAGGCGCCGGTGGCGGCCGCACCGACCGAGCGGCTGGAGCTGGGCTGGGAGGACGTGGCCAGCGTCGATCCGCTGGGCCTGGAAGTGGGCTACCGGCTGATCCCGCTGGTCGACACCCACCAGGGCGGCGAGCTGATGGGGCGGATCAAGTCGGTGCGCCGCAAGCTGTCGCAGGAACTCGGTTTCCTGGTGCCGGCGGTGCATATCCGCGACAACCTGGACCTCGGCCCCAACACCTACCGCATCACCCTGATGGGCGTGCCGATGGGCGAGGCCGAGGTGCACAACGACCGCCTGATGGCGATCAATCCGGGCCAGGTGCACGGCACCTTGCAGGGCATCGCCACGCAGGACCCGGCATTCGGGCTGGAGGCGGTGTGGATCGAGAGCGGCCAGCGCGAGCTGGCGCAAAGCTACGGCTATACCGTGGTCGACCCGGCCACGGTGATCGCCACGCATCTGTCGCACATCCTGCAGGGCCACGCGCACGAACTGCTCAGCCACCAGGACGTGCAGCAACTGCTGGACCGGCTCGCCGCCAACGCGCCGAAGCTGGTCGAGGACCTGGTGCCCAAGCGGCTGTCGCTGGGCGTGGTGGTCAAGGTGCTGCAGAACCTGCTGGCCGAGCGGGTGCCGATCCGCAACATGCGCAGCATCGTCGAATCCTTGGCGGAGCACGCCGGGCAGAGTCAGGATCCCGGCGTTCTGACCGCCGCCGTGCGCGTCGCGCTGGGCCGGCAGATCGTGCAGGAGATCACCGGGCTGGGTACCGAGGTGCCGGTGATCACGCTGGCGCCGGAGCTCGAACAGATCCTGCTCGGCTCGCTTTCCGGCGGCGGCGGCGTGGCCGGAGCCGCGGTGGAACCGGGCCTGGCCGACCGCCTGCAGCAGAGCGTGGCCGACGCCGCGCGGCGCCAGGAGATGAGCGGCGAACCCGCGGTATTGCTGGTTGCGCCACCGCTGCGGCCATGGCTCGCGCGCTTCACCCGCCATGTGGCACAGAACCTGCACGTACTGGCCTACAACGAGGTGCCCGACAACCGTCGGGTGCGATTGGTACAAGCGCTGGGGCGCTAGCGCCCCAACGCCGGGAATAGGGAATAGGGAATAGGAAATGCGCGCACACGAAACTGAAATCGGGAATGGGAAATCGCGAAGGCCGCGTGCTGTCGAGCGCGACGCGGCTGCTTCTGCCGATTCCCTATTCCCCATTCCCTATTCCCGCGAGCGAAGCGAGCACCCATGAAAATCAAACGTTACGTAGCCCCCGACATGCGCCAGGCGATGCGCGAGGTGCGCGAGGAGCAGGGCGACGAGGCGGTGATCCTGTCGACGCGGCGGATTGCCGAGGGCATCGAGATCATCGCGGCGCTGGATTACGACGAAGCGCTGATGCGCGAGGCTTCGCGCCAGGGTGCCGCGCGTGCGCCGGCCGAACCGCCACCACCGTTGCCGGCGGCGAACAGCCAGCCGCCGGTCGCGGAGGCGCCCGCGCCTCGTGCCGCGGTGGCACCGCCGCCGCCGCGTCGTCCGCGCGTCGAGCCGACGCCTGCCGCGCCGGTCGCCGCGCGTGCCGCGGCCGCGCCGCTGATGGAACGTGCCGCGCAGGACACGGCGCGCCTGCGCAACGAGCTGGGCAGCATGCGCGAGATGCTGGAAGTGCAGTTGTCCAGCCTCGCCTGGAACGACCTGGAGCGGCGCCAGCCGCTGCGCGCGCGGGTGCTGCGCGAGATGACCCGCATCGGCATCGAGCCCGACGTGGCGCGTTTGCTGGTCGACGACCTGCCCGAGCAGATCAATGCCGAGCAGGCGCGCTACCTGCCGCTGGGCATGCTCAGCCGCCGCCTGGCGGTGAGCGGCCGCGCGCTGGCCGACGATGCGCCGATGGTCACCGCCCTGGTCGGTCCCACCGGCGTGGGCAAGACCACCACCATCGCCAAGCTCGCCGCCCGCGCGGTGATGCGCCACGGCGCCGACCAGGTCGCCCTGGTCAGCACCGACCACTACCGCATCGGCGCGGCCGCGCAGCTGGAACACTACGGCCGCCTGCTCGGCGTGCGCGTCTACCCGGCCTACGACGGCGACAGCCTGCGCAAGGTGCTGGAACTCCTGCGCGATCGCCACACCGTGCTGATCGACACCGCCGGCGTGGCCAGCCACGATCCCCGGCTCAACCAGCAGCTGGACACCCTGGCCCAGGCCAATGAACTGCGCGCCACCCTGGTGCTGGCGGCGAACACGCATGCACAGTCGCTGGACGACGCCGTGCGCGCCTACCTGCCGCTGCAGCCGCAGGCCTGCATCCTGACCAAGCTCGACGAAGCGCCCAACCTGGGCGGCGCGCTGTCGGTGCTGATCCGGCGCCGGCTGGCACTGGACTACACCACCGACGGCCAGCGCGTGCCGGAAGACATCAGCGTGGCCGACGCGCGCGTGCTGGTGTGCCGCGCGGCGCAATCGCTGAAGACCGGCATTCCCGACGATAGCCTGATGGCCGACCGGTTCGGACTGGCGGTAGCCAGCGCATGAGCGGAGTACCTGCAATGGACCAGGCCTTCGGGCTGCAACAGACACTGGGCATGGCCGCCGGCCCGGCGACCCCGCCGGCCGCGCTGCCGCCGGGTCACCAGGCCAGCACCCTGTTCGGCAACGGCGCGCCCGCACGCCCGCCGTGCCGCACCATCGCGGTGGCCGGCGGCAAGGGTGGCGTGGGCAAGAGCACGGTCGCGGTGAACCTGGCGATGGCACTGTCCATCGCCGGCCGCGAGGTGATGCTGCTGGACGCCGACATGGGCCTGGCCAACGTCGACGTGATGCTCGGGCTCACCCCCTCGCGCCACATCGGCCACCTGCTCGACGGCGAGTGCACGCTGGAGGAACTGCTGCTGCCCGCCGCGCGCGGCCTGCAGGTGGTGCCGGCCGGCTCCGGTGCGCGCCGGCTGGCGCAGCTCGACAACGGCGAGCACGCGGCGATCATCCGCGCGTTCGACGAACTGGCGCGCCCGCCCGAATTTCTGCTGGTGGACACCGCTGCCGGCCTGTCCGACAACGTGACCATGTTTGCCGCCGCCGCCTCGGACGTGATCCTGGTGGTGTGCGACGAGCCCGCCTCGCTGACCGACGCCTACGGCCTGACCAAGGTGCTCAGCCGCGATTTCGGCGTGCGGCGCATCCGCATGGTGGCCAACATGGTGCGCAACGAGGGCGATGCGCGCGCGCTGCACCAGAAGCTGGCGCGGGTCAGCGACCGCTTCCTGGACGTGGTGATCGATTTCAGTGGATGGGTGCCGCACGACGAGCGTCTGCGCCAGGCCATCCGCAGGCAATGTGCCGTCGTCGACGTGTGGCCGTCGAGCCATTCGGCGCTGGCATTCAAGAAATTGGCGGAACTGGTCGATAAGTGGGCGGAGACGGACCGCGCAGTGTTCGACCGGATTGCCTTCTTTGGCGGCCGGAACGCAACGGCTGATGGGGTGCCGAGATGAGTGTGGCTTCGGAGTATCTGCAGGTTTCCCGCGAAAGTGCCGACGAACTGGTACGCCGGCATGCACCGTTGGTGCGGCGGATCGCCTATCACCTGATGGGGCGGTTGCCGGCCAGCGTGGACGTGGGCGACCTGATCCAGTCGGGAATGATCGGTTTGCTGGAAGCGTCGCGCAATTTCGCCCAGAACCGCGGGGCGAGCTTCGAAACGTATGCGGGCATCCGCATCCGTGGCGCGATGCTGGACGAGCTGCGACGCACCGACTGGGCGCCGCGCTCGGTCCATCGCAAGACCCGCGAGGTGGCGGAGGTGATCCGCCAGATCGAGGTCGAGACGGGTGCGGAGGCGGACGAGAAGGAGGTGATGCGGCGGCTGGGCATCAGCGCCGAGGAATACCACCAGGTGCTGGCCGATGCCGCCTGCGTGCGGCTGCTCAGCCTCACCGGGTCGGACGACGGCGACGAGGGCGGCGTGATGGACGTGGCCGACGAGGGCAGCCTCGGGCCGTCGGAGAACATCGAGCGCGAGGGCATGCGCGAGGACCTGGCCGAGGCGATCAGCGGCCTGCCCGAACGCGAGCAGCTGGTGATGTCGCTGTACTACGAACAGGAGTTGAACCTGAAGGAGATCGGCGCGGTGCTCGGCGTGAGCGAGTCCCGCGTGTGCCAGATCCACGGGCAGGCGGTGCTCCGGTTGCGCGCACGACTTTCCGGCTGGCGCGGCTGACCGCGGCCGGACGGACCAAAACCAAGGGGCCGCCTGACGGCCCATGTGGAGAGAAGCGTTGGACAAGAACATGAAAATCCTGGTGGTGGACGACTTCTCCACCATGCGGCGCATCGTCAGGAACCTGCTGGTGGAGCTGGGTTTCAGCAACCCGCTGATCCAGGAGGCCGACGACGGCGAGAACGCGATCGCGATGCTGCGCAGCCAGCCGTTCGACCTGGTGGTCACCGACTGGAACATGCCCAACATGACCGGCATCGACCTGCTCAAGGCGATCCGCGCGGAAGCGTCGCTGAAGGGCCTGCCGGTGCTGATGGTCACCGCCGAGAACAACCGCGACCAGATCATCGCCGCCGCCCAGGCCGGCGTGAACGGCTACATCGTCAAGCCGTTCACCGCGGTCACGCTGAAGGAAAAACTCACCAAGATCTTCGAGCGCATCGCCGCCGGCGGGGTGGCCGCATGAACGCCGCCGCTCCCGCCCTGGCGATGGACAAGGACCTGCCGACCGAACTGCGCGAACTGCTGAACAGCCCGAACGGCGCCGAGTTCGAGCAGGCGCTGGACGCCATCGTGCGCCAGCGCGAGCAGCACATGTTCCGCGCGCTGGGCCAGCTCGCGCGCGACCTGCACGACGCCGTGCGCCGGCTGGGCACCGACCTGGCGCAGGACGGTTTCCCCGGCAACGTCGCCGACGCGCGCCAGTACCTGCAGGACGCGCTGGAGATGAGCGCCAACGCCGCGCACCGCACCATCGACTTCGCCGAGCGCATGCGTCCGCAGGCCGAGGCGCTGACCATCAACGCCGCCGAAATGCTCAAGTGGTCGCAGGACAACGAGCCCTCCGCGGTGCTCGCGCGCGAATCGGTGATGTTCGCCGAGGGCTGCCGCGAAGGGCTGGCCGAACTGGTGGTGGCGCAGTCGTGGCAGGACCTCACCGGGCAACGCATCAAGAAGGTCGACAACTTCATCGGCTCGGTCGAGTCGACCCTGCTGGAACTGGTGCGCCTGACCGGCGCGCTGGCAGGCAGCGACCTGCCGGCCAGCACGGCCAAGGTCTCCAGCCAGGAGGAGGCCGACCGCCTGCTCAGCGAATTCGGATTCTGAGGACATGGCCTCGATGGACACGGCATTCGACCTCGAGCTGCGCCAGGATTTCCTGGTCGAGGCCGGGGAGTTGCTGCAGCGGCTCGGCGAGCAACTGGTGGCGCTGGAGACGTCGCCGCGCGACAGCGAGCTGCTCAACGCCGTGTTTCGCGCGTTCCACACCGTCAAGGGCGGCGCCGGTTTCCTCGCGCTGGAGCCGATGGTGGTGCTGTGCCACCACGCCGAGGATCTGCTCAACGAGGCGCGCAACGGCAAGGTCGCGCTGGACGCCGCCCACATGGACGGCCTGCTGCAGGCGCTGGACCTGCTCAACGACATGATGGCCGCGGTGAGCGACGGCGGCGCGATGGCGATGCCGCCGCCGGCCCTGCTGCAGGCGCTCACGCCGCACGCCGCGGCGCCGGCACCGGTGGCCGCGCCGCCGCCGGCCGCGGCGCCTGCCGAAGCCGGCGCCATCGACGACAACGAATTCGAGGCGCTGCTGGACACCCTGTACGGCACCGCCGCCCCCGGCACCGTCGCGCCGGCCCCGCTTCCCGCCGCGTCGCCGGCCGGCATCGACGACGACGAGTTCGAGGCCCTGCTCGACAGCCTGCACGGCAAGCCGGGCCAGCCTGCCGCACCTTCACCTTCACCTGCACCGTCGCCCGCAACGACCGCGCCGTCGGCGAACGCCGCCCCGGCGCGTCCGGCCGCGGCGGCGGATCACTCGGTGCGGGTGGACACCGTGCGACTCGACCTGCTGGTCAACCACGCCGGCGAACTGGTGCTGCTGCGCAACCGCCTGCTCAGCCTGGCCGCGCGCCTCGGCGACGAATCGCTGGCCACCACCGCCGGCGAACTCGATCGCGTCACCGACGCGCTGCAGGGCGCGGCGATGGGCATGCGCATGCAGCCGGTCGGACGCCTGTTCCAGCGCTTCCCGCGGATCGTGCGCGACCTCGCGCGCCAGCTCGGCAAGGAGGTCGAACTGGTGCTGGAAGGCGAGGGCACCGACCTCGACCGCAGCCTGGTCGAAGCGCTGGCCGACCCGCTGATCCACCTGCTGCGCAACGCACTGGACCACGGCGTGGAAATGCCGGACGAACGCGAGCGCAACGGCAAGCCGCGCAAGGGCCGCATCGTGCTTTCCGCCAGTCAGCGCGGCGAGCGCATCGTGATCGCGGTCAGCGACGACGGCCACGGCATGGACCCGGACATCCTGCGCCGCAAGGCGGTCGAGAAGGGCCTGCTGGACAATGCCCAGGCCGCCCGCCTGAGCGACGCCGAGTGCTATGAACTGATCTTCCGCCCCGGCTTCAGCACCGCCGCGGCAGTGTCGGACATCTCCGGCCGCGGCGTCGGCATGGACGTGGTCAAGACCCGCGTGGCCGAGCTGGGCGGCACCTTGCGCGTGCAGTCGCGGCTGGGCCACGGCAGCGAGCTGGAACTGACCGTGCCGCTGACCCTCGCCGTGCTGCGCGTGCTGATGGTGCGCGTGGCCGGCCGCCTGCTGGCGCTGCCGCTGGGCAACGTGCAGGAAGTGTTCGAACTGGCCGACGGCCAGGATCGCGAGCTGGACGGCCGCCTGGTCGCCGAGCACCGCGGCCGCGCGCTGCCGCTGACCGATCTCGCGCGCTGGGTGGGCACCGATGCCGGTGCCGGCCGCCACGTGGTGGTGCTGCACATCGGCCACCAGCGCCTCGGCTGCCTGGTGCACGAGGTGCGCGGGCGCGAGGACGTCATCGTCAAGCCGCTCGGCCCGCTGTTCGCCGACGCCTCGGGCATCGCCGGCGCCACCGTCACCGGCGACGGACGGCTGGCGCTGGTGATGGACCTGGCGGGCCTGGTCGCCGCGGCCGACAGCTGTTCCGCCTCGCTGCAGAAGGAAGTCTGACCGCATGGACAGAATCAGCATCATCGGCACCATCCTGGGCTTCGTGGTGATCGTGATGGGCACCGTGCTCAAGGGCTCCACCGTGGAAGCGCTGTGGAACCCGGCCGCGTTCGTGATCGTGTTCTTCGGCACGCTGGCCGCGCTGCTGGTGCAGAACCAGGGCGCGGTGATGAAACACGCGCTCAAGATGATGAAACTGATCTACCGTCCGCCGCGGCACGAGCCGCGCGACCTGATCAGCCGCATCGTGGGCTGGAGCGAAATCTCGCGCCGCCAGGGCCTGCTCGGGCTGGAGCCGCAGATCGAGTCCGAGAGCGACCCGTTCGTCAGCAAGGGCCTGCAACTGCTGGTCGACGGCGGCGAGCCGGACACCATCCGCAGCGTGCTGGAAGTGGACATGGACACGCGCGAGGCGATCGACCTGGCCGGCGCCAAGGTCTACGAGAACGCCGGCATCTACTCGCCCACGCTGGGCATCATCGGCGCGGTGATGGGCCTGATGGCGGTGATGCAGAACCTGGCCGATCCGAGCAAGCTCGGCCACGGCATCGCCGCGGCCTTCGTGGCGACGATCTACGGCGTGGCGCTGGCCAACCTGTTCATGCTGCCGATGGCCGCAAGGCTGAAGAGCCTGGTGGGCAAGCAGTCGCAGATGCGCGAGATCCTGGTCGAAGGCCTGGTCTCGATCGCCCAGGGCGACAACCCGCGCCAGATCGAAGCGCGCCTGCAGGGTTACGTCGCGTGAGGCGGCATCGCCACGAAGAGCACCAGAACCACGAGGCGTGGGCGATCCCCTATGCCGATCTGATGACCCTGCTGCTGGCCTTCTTCGTGGTGATGTACGCGGTGTCGGTGGTCAACGAGGGCAAGTTCCGCGTGATGTCCGAATCGCTGCTGCAGGCCTTCAACGGCAACAGCCAGGTGATCGCGCCGCCGCCCGCGTCGGAAGGCCAGCGCCAGCCGGCCGCGGCCGTGCCGATCCGCCATTCCGTCAACCGCAGCAACCCGGTGACGCTGCCGTTGCCGCTGCTGCGCCCGCCGGCGCCGGGACGCGGCGGCGCGCAAAGCATGCACGACATCGAGAACCAGGTACGCAAGGCGCTGCAGCCGCTGATCGACCGCAAGCTGGTGGTGGTGCGCCACACGCCGAACTGGCTGGAGATCGAGATCCGCACCGACATCCTGTTCCCCAGCGGCGTGGCACAGCTTTCCACCTCGGCCAACGCCGTGCTGGAGAACCTGGCCGGCATCCTGGCCCGCTTCCCCAACGCATTGCGCGTGGAAGGCTTCACCGACAACGTGCCGATCAGCACCGCGCAATATCCGTCCAACTGGGAGCTCTCCGCCGCGCGCGCGGCCAGCGTGGCGCGCTTGTTCGCGATGACGGGCGTGGCACCCGACCGGCTGGGCATCATCGGCTGGGGCGAGGTGCGTCCGCTGGCCACCAACGACACCGCCGAAGGCCGCAACCAGAACCGTCGCGTGCTGGTGGTGGTGATGAACGAGCGCACGGGCGAGCCGCGCGAGCAGCTCGATGCGCAGCGATGGAGCGAGCTGGCCGGCCCGGCCGCGGCGCCTGTCGCGAATGCTGCCGCACCCGCGCCTGCACCCGCTGCGGCCAGCGGGGCAGGCCTGCTGCCGGTCGTGCCCGCGGTGATCGCCGTCCATCCCGCCGACCCGCTGCCTGCCGCGGTCGCACCCGCCGTGCCGGCCGATGCGCCGCATCCGGTCGCGCGCAACCTGAGCCCGGATCGGTGAGCGCCATGCCTCTGTTCAACCTTGCCGGACCCTGCCCATGAACGCGCCCGCCTGCGCACCCGCCGCTGCCGCCGGGCACTGGCTGTCGTTCCGCATCGGCACGCAGCTCTATGCCGCGCCGCTGGCGGCGGTGAACGAGGTGATCCGCGACGGCGACATCACCCCCGTGCCCGGCGCCGCCGCCGACGTGCTCGGCGTGCGCCACCTGCGCGGACGCATCGTGCCGGTGCTCGATGGCCAGCGCCGCATGGGCGTGGCGAATGTGCCGCTCGACCCGGCCAGTGTTCGCATCGTGATGCTGGCCCACGCCGAACACCTGGTCGGCCTGCGCGTGGGCGCGGTCGGCGAGCTGCTGCACAGCGACGGCATCGAGATCGAACCCCCGCCGCCGGGCCGCGCCAGCCGCCGCGACGATCCGGTCACCGGTGTACTGTCATGGCAGGGTGGATTCGTGGCCCTGCTTGATGTATGTCGGTTGTGTCGACTGGGGGGAGAAGCGGGCCATGTGGCTTGAGATCGGGATGGGGGTGCTGCTGGTGCTGGCGCTGGTCCAGTGCGCCGTGCTGTACCGGCTGTGGCAACACTCGTTGCAGCTGCAGCAACGCGTCGAACAGGTCGTGCATGACACCGCCCACGGCGTCACCGACGTGCCGACCTCGATGCTGGTTGCCGCGCTTGGCCGGGTCGAACGGCAGATCCGCCACGCCGAGCAGCAACCGCCGCCCACCCGCCAGTCCTACGAGCTGGCCCAGCAACTGGCCCGCGAAGGCGCCGACCTCGACCAGCTGGTGAGCCGCTGCGGCCTCTCGCGCGACGAGGCGCGGCTGGTAATGCAGATGCATCCGGCCGGTTCCTGACACCGCCCGAACACATCGCAGGGCGGGCACCGCCCGCCGACCGACCGTTCCGCGATATGACGATGGCGGGCATTGCCCGCCCTACGATCCGCCTCGTTTCTGTAGGAGCGCACCCTGTCCACAAGGGACTTCCTTCGGTCGTGCGCGATACCTTTCGTCACGCAAAGAAGAGCATCGCGCGTAGGGCGGGCACCGCCCGCCATGCGACCGGCGACGCGGCTACTCTTCCGCCGCGTCGTAGATCGTGGCCAGCACCGAGGCGGCGGCGGCGTAGAGCTGCACGGGGATGTCGTCGCGCAGGCGCAGCGTGGCGAGCAGGGCGGCGATCTGCGCGTCGTGGTGCAGCGGCACGCCCATCTCGCGGGCGCGCGCCAGCAGCAGTTCCAGCGACTGCGGCGACATCGGCGCGGTTTCCTCGCTGGCACCGGCCAGGCGCAGGCTGACCCGCTTCGGTGGCGGCTGATCGTTCATGCGGTGGCCTTCAGCAGCAGGGCGCTGCTGCCTGGCGGGTGCGGTATGCCCACCTGGCAGCTCAGCTGGTCGAGCAGCACGCCGCAGGCAGCCAGGCGCTGGCGCAGCGGGGTGAACTGGCGCTCCAGTTTCTGCGCAGTCTCGATGCGCTCGGCCCACAGCCGCACCGACAGCCGCGGCTCGTTCAATTGCAGCTCGCCCTGCACCGGGCCCAGCGGGGGCAGGTCCAGCGCGAAACCCAGTGTCCAGCCCTTGCTGCCCTCGGCGCCGTCGGTGCCGAACTCCAGCTTGATCTGCAGCACGTCGTGGCCGCCCTTGCCCAGCAGCGGCACCTCGATGATCCAGGCCGAGGCGGGATGGGCGCTGGCATCGAGCTGCGCCACTTCGATGCGTGCCAGCGCGGCCTTCACGTCGCCGTGCAGGCGGCGCAGCAACTGGGCCACGTCGTCATCGCCGGTCAGCGCCGGCAACGGCAGCGGCAGGCGCGGCTGCGACTGCAGTGCGCGCTGCAGCAAGGGTGGCGCGGCGTCGCCGCGATCCGATGGCGGCGGTGCCGGCGCACGCCGGTCGAGCAGGCTGGCCAGGCGCAGCAAGGCGCCTTTCCAGTCGTCGGCGGGCGGCATCGGCTGGCCGGGGCGCGGTTGCAGCAGTCGTGATTCGAAGAACAGGCCGCTGCGCCGGATCGCCTCGCGCAGGCCGTCGCCGCGGGTGATTTCCGCCGGCGTGCGCAGCGCCTGCTCCAGCACCGCCAGCGCGGTGCGCACGTCGGCCGGCAATTGGCGCAGCGCCGGCCGCTGGGCCAGCGCGGAGAGGGTGGAAAGCAGCGGCGTGTAGCCGTTCTGCTGCGGCAGGCGTTCGCGCAGCATGCGCTGGAAAGTGGGGTCGGCCGCCTGGCTGAGCACCTCCAGTTGCGGCTGCCCGCCCAGGCTCAGCACACGCACCTGGAACTGTGCCGGCAGCTGGCTGTGCGACACGTCCGCCTCCACCGTGAGCGCGCCGATCTGCAACACCAGCAGGCCTTGCGGGTTCACGCCCAGCGGGCGCGCCGCCAGCACCGTGCCGATGCGCCAGCTCTGGGCGGTGGTGCCGGAGGCGGCACCAGCCCAGGTAAGCGCGGCGAGGCTGATCGGTGGGATGTTCAAGCGTAAGTTCCTGCGCCTGGCGCGGATGGGAAAGGCGGCGGTCGCGAAGGTCATCGGCCGCTTGCGGGAATACTTGAGCGCGAGGTTGGCGCGAAAAAAGGCAACCGCCGACCCCACGCTGCCCTTGCAGGAGCCCGCTCGCAGGCGATGCTCTTCCTTCTGCGATTGCCCATTCCCCCTTTCCCATCCTGATTGGTGCTGAAGCTCAGTCTGCGAAAGCCGTTCGTGCTGAGCGTAGCTTGCGTCAGCAAGCGAAGTCGAAGCACCCGCTGCGACGCCCCTTCGACTTCGGCGCTGCGCGCCTACGCTCAGGGTGAACGGAGGATTCTCAACTGAACTTCGACGCTAATCAGGTTCCCCATTTCCCGTTCCCGGCCGAAAGCATTCCTTGCAAGCGAGGTCCTGCAGGAGCGACGCGCGCTAAAGCGAACCGCCCGGCGGCCGATAGAGCAGGCGTCGGCGCACAACGGCGCGAACGGAGTCATCGAAATGGGCGGCAAGCGGGCAGCTAAGAACAAGCAGCCATCGGCGGCGGCCGACGGGGCCGCGGTGGTCTGCCTGCCGGCGGACTGCCGGCTGGCCGTGCAGATGGCGCTGAAGGAACAACTGCGGCAGGTGCTGCAACACGGCGACATCGTGATCGACGCGCAGGCGCTCGAGCGCGTCGACACCGCGGCGTTGCAGTTGCTGGTGCTGTTCCGGCGCGAGCTGGAACACAACGGCGGCGCGCTGGCCTGGCGCGGCACCAACGAGGTCCTGCACGAGGCCGCGGCCCTGCTCGGGCTGGAACAGTCATTGAACCTGCCGACGGCAACGTCGGCCTGACACGAGGTGGCAGCATGGCAAAGATTCTCGCGGTAGACGATTCGGCCTCGATGCGGGGCATGGTGGCCTTCACCCTGCGTGGCGCCGGCCACGAGGTGACCGAAGCGGAGAACGGCCAGCTGGCGCTGGACGCCGCCCGCGGCAACGCGTTCGAGCTGGTGCTGGCGGACGTCAACATGCCGGTGATGGATGGCATCGCGATGGTGCGCCAGCTGCGCGCGCTGGATGCGTACAAGGGCGTGCCGATCCTGATGCTGACCACCGAGTCGCACACCGAGAAAAAAATGGAAGGCAAGGCCGCCGGCGCCACCGGCTGGCTGGTCAAGCCGTTCGACCCGGAACAGCTGCTGGCCACCGTCAAGCGCGTGCTCGGCTGAAGGAATACCGATGGGCGCCGTCGACCTGACCCAGTTCCACAAGACCTTCTTCGAGGAAAGCCTGGAAGGGCTGGACGCCATGGAAGCGGCGTTGCTCGCGCTGGATTCGGGCTCGACCGACCATGAGCTGGTGCACACCATCTTCCGTGCCGCGCACTCGATCAAGGGCGGCGCGGCCACCTTCGGCTTTGCCGAGGTGGCTGCGTTTACCCACGTGGCCGAATCGTTGCTGGAGGAAGTGCGCAGCGAACGTCGCGGCGTGGACGGCGAACTGATCGACCTGCTGCTGCGCTCGGTGGATTGCCTGCGCGCGATGCTCGACCACACCAGCCACGGCCTGCCCGCGGCCGACGCCGACAGCGAGGCGCTGCGCGGCGAACTGGTGCGCCTGGTCAGCGGCGAAGCGGCCCCCGCGCCGGCGGCGGCGACCCCCGCGGCAGCGAGCGTGGACAGCTGGGCGATCCGCTTCGTGGCCTTGCCGCACCTGTTGCAGACCGGCAACGATCCGCTGCGCCTGTTCCGCGAACTGCAGCAACTGGGGCAGCTCGACGTGTGCCGCGCCTTCGTGGTCGACGCGGCGCCGACGCAACTGGCCGAACTCGATCCGGGCCAGTGCTGGCTGGGCTGGGAATTGCGCCTGCATGGTGCCGTGGCGCGCGCCGACGTGGCCGCGGTGTTCGACTGGGTCGAGGGCGACTGCGAGCTGACGATCGAGCCGATCGCCGCCGCGCCCGTTGCGGTCGCGCCGACCCTCGTCGCGCCACCGGTCGCCGCCCCCGCCGCCCCCGCCGCCCCCGCCGCCAGCCCCGCGCCCGCCAGCGCGCCGCGCCCGGTCCGCGAAACGGCGGCCGCAAGCAGCGAGGGCAGCTCGATCCGCGTCGGCATCGACAAGGTCGATGCGCTGATCAACATGATGGGCGAGCTGGTGATCACCCAGTCGATGCTCAGCGACATCGGCGAACATTTCCACCTCTCGCAGCTCGAACGCCTGCGCGAGGGCCTGCTGCAGCTGGAGCGCAACACGCGCGAGCTGCAGGAGAGCGTGATGCGCATCCGCATGCTGCCGATCGGTTCGGTGTTCAACCGCTTCCCGCGGCTGGTGCGCGACCTGGAGCGCAAGCTCGGCAAGCAGGTGAAGCTGGAACTGCACGGCGAGCACACCGAGCTGGACAAGACGGTGCTGGAAAAGATCGGCGATCCGCTGGTGCATCTGGTGCGCAATGCGATCGACCACGGCCTGGAATCGCCGGAGCAGCGCCGCGCCGCCGGCAAGAACGAAACCGGCACCTTGCGGCTGGACGCCTACCACGAAGGCGGCAACATCGTGGTGCAGATCAGCGACGACGGCGCCGGCCTCAACCGCGCCGCCATCGTGGCCAAGGCCGAGCAGCGCGGCCTGATCCGCCCCGGCCAGGAAGTGGACGATGCCGAAGTGGCCGAGCTGATCTTCCAGCCGGGCTTCTCCACCGCCGCGCAGGCCACCGACCTGTCCGGCCGCGGCGTGGGCATGGATGTCGTGCGGCGCAACGTGCGTGACCTCGGCGGCAGCGTCGGCGTGCGCAGCCAGAGCGGCAAGGGCAGCGTGTTCACCATCGCCCTGCCGCTCACGCTGGCCATCATCGACGGCCTGGTCACCGCGGTGGGCGAGGAGCGCTACATCGTGCCGCTGATCTCCATCGTCGAGTCGCTGCGGCTGCGCCCGGAGATGGTGCGCAAGATCGCCGGCGGCGGCGAGGTATTCCATTTCCGCAACGAGTACCTGCCGATCATGCGCCTGCACCGCGCGTTCGGCTGCAACGCGGCGATCACCGAGATCGAGCGCGGCATCGTGGTGGTGGTCGAGGAAGAGGGTCGCCGCGTGGGCCTGCTGGTGGACGACCTGCTCGGCCAGCAACAGGCGGTGGTGAAGTCGCTGGAGGCGCATTACCAGCGCGTGCAGGGCATTTCGGGCGCCACCATCCTCAGTGATGGTTCGGTGGCGCTGATCGTGGATGTGTGTGGCGTGGTGCGGTTGGGGCAGCGCGGCAAGGCGGCGGCCTGAACGTGTATGCCGCGACGGCGCCTGCAAGCGTCCTTCAAGAATGGCGACGACGAACCCGGATGCGTTCGCCGGCGAGTGTTACGGCGCCTCTGCGCGCCACCCCGCGCGGTCATGGTGGCCGGCGGGCCTTCTCTTCGAGGTGTTCGAGATGTTGTCGGCAATACGCGGTTTCTTTGATCGGCTCAGCCTGAACGCACGGCTGGTGCTGGTCGTGTCGGTGGTCGTGCTGGGGCTGTTCGGCCTCACCGTGATGAATGCGCTGCAAAATCGCGCCGGTCAGATGGACGGGCTCCAGAGCCTGTTGCGCAGCCAGATCGAGTCGGCCGTGTCGGTGGCTGCCGCGTTCCACGAGCGCGCGGGCAAGGGCGAGTTCAGCGAGGCGGAGGCGCAGAAGCGCGCGCTCGCCCAGATCCACGACATGCAGTGGAACAAGGGTGCCGGCTACGTCTTCGCATTCGACGACAAGTACACGTTGACCTCGCACCCGGTGATGCTGGACAAGCTTGGCACCAGCGTGCGCGAGATGACCGACCAGAACGGCAAGCCGATCTTCCAGGCGATGCACGCCATCGACATGAAGGACGGCGGCGGGCTGACCTATTACGACTGGCTCAAGCCCAGCAGCAAGAAGATCGTGGGCAAGGTCACCTACTCCGAGCGCTATCAGCCGTGGGGCATGCACTTCGGCGCCGGCGCCTATTTCGACGACATCGATGCGCAGTTCCGCCAGACCCTCGCACTGAACCTGGGCAAGGCGGGATTGCTGGCATTGCTGGTGATCGGGCTGGTGTGGCTGTCGATGCGCAGCATCCGTCGCAGCATCGGCGGCGAGCCGGGTTTCGCGGTGGCCATGGCCACGCGCATCGCCAACGGCGACCTGGGCAAGGACGACGGTGGCAAGACGTTTGCAGCCGGCAGCCTGCTGGCCGAATTGGCCCGCATGCGCGACCGGCTGACCGGCATCGTGGGCGAAGTGCAACATGGTTCGGAGGCGGTGAGCAGTGCAGCGCAGCAGATCGCCAAGGGCAACGACGACCTCAGCCAGCGCACGCAGGAGCAGGCCTCCAGCCTGGAGGAAACCGCCGCCTCGATGGAGGAGATGACCTCCACCGTGAAACAGAACGCCGAGAACGCCAGCTACGCCAACCAGCTTGCCAGCGGCGCGCGCGAGCAGGCCGAGCGCGGCGGCGAGGTGGCCGCGCAGGCGGTGGCGGCGATGGACGAGATCAATGCCTCCAGCCGCAAGATCGCCGACATCGTGGGGCTGATCGACGAGATCGCGTTCCAGACCAACCTGCTGTCGCTCAACGCCGCGGTGGAAGCCGCGCGTGCCGGCGAGCAGGGCCGCGGCTTCGCCGTGGTGGCCAGCGAGGTGCGCAGCCTGTCCCAGCGCAGCGCGGCGGCGGCGAAGGAGATCAAGGGGCTGATCAACGAAAGCGTGCAGCGGGTGCAGGCCGGCAGCGCGCTGGTCGACCAGTCCGGCGCGGCGCTGACCGGCATCGTGGAGAGCGTCAAGAAAGTCACCGACATCGTTGCCGAGATCGCCGCGGCCAGCCACGAGCAGTCCGCCGGCATCGACCAGGTCAACCGCGCCGTGATGCAGATGGACGAGGTCACCCAGCAGAACGCGGCGCTGGTCGAGGAGGCCGCCGCCGCCGCGCGGGCGATGCAGGAACAGGCGCTGGAACTGCAGCGGCAGATGAGGTTCTTCCAGCTCGGCGGCGCACCGTCCGATGCGCAAGCGCCCGTCGCGGCGCCGGAATCGGCACGCGTGGTGGAGCTGCCGCGCAAGGCGGTGGCTCGTGCTGCCGAGCCGGCGCCGCGGCGCGCGGCGGCCGCCGGCGCCTGGACCGAGTTCTGATTCTCCGTTTCGCGGTCCTCCCCGGGCGCTTGCCTGCCAGCGGCCGCCCGATGGCGGGACCGCGCCCGTCTTCCGCACGGCGCGGCAGCAGCGGCCGCGTCCCCTTTCCGCTCAAGTTTCCTGTCGCCGTGCCGACACAGGTGATGGCGGCACGGCGACCGCAATCGCCCATCACGAGGTAGCAGGCTCATGCACGAGAACACCGATGGCGCGGCACCGACGGTGCAGCAGCTGACGTTCAACCTGGCGGGCGAGGAGTACGGCGTCGACATCCTGTCGGTGCGCGAGATCCGCGGCTGGTCGCGCGTGACGCGCATCCCGCAGACGCCCGACCACCTGCTCGGCGTGCTCAACCTGCGCGGCGCGATCGTGCCGATCATGGACCTGCGCCTGCGCTTCGGCCTGGAGCGCGAGAGCTATGGCGACAGCACGGTGGTGATCATCGTGGCGGTCGCCGAGCGGTTGTTCGGCATCGTGGTGGATGCCGTTTCCGACGTGGTCGACATCGACCCGTCCGCGATCAAGCCGGTGCCCGACATGGGCGCCGTCGTGGACACCCGCTACCTGAAAGGTCTGGCCACCCATGTCGAACGCATGGTGATGCTGCTGGACGTGGACAAGCTGATGCGTCCGGAAGACGTGGAAACCCTGGACGCGGCGTTGCCGCATGTCCGCGAAGTCGAAGTTGCCGCCTGAATCGGGGAATGCTCATGAAGATCAAGAAAGTGCTGGCACGTTTCGCCAAGGTGCCCACCCTCACCGTCAAGGCGCGCCTGATCGGCGTGTTCGCTCTGCTCGGCGCGATGCTGGTGGCCGGTGCGGCGATCGGCCTGGGCGTGATGTCCTGGCAGAACGAAGGCATGCGCACGAGTTACGAGGAGGCGATGGTGCCGGCCAGCCTGATGGGCCAGCTGCGCGCCAAGTCGCTGCTGAATTTCATCGTGCTGGGCGAGGCCGCCGGCGCGATCGACAAGCCCAACCAGGTGAAACAGAAGGTCGCCGAGTCCGAGCAGATCCAGAAGGATATCGCGGCGGTCAACAAGCAACTGGCCGCCATTCATCTGAGCCCGGAGGTCGCCAAGAAATACAAGGACTACAACGACACCACGGGGGATTACAGCGATGCGCTGAAGGAGATCTACGACGGCCTCAATTCCAGCGACACCGGCACCGCCGACATGATGGACATGCAGCTGCGCCCGTTGCTGATGATGCGCCAGGACGCACTGGACAAGCTGGTCACCGCGCAGAGCGACGAAGTGCGTGACATCTACCAGTCGCAGGTCAAGCGCTACCGCTTCGTGCAGACCACCACGCTGGCGGCACTGATCGCCGGCCTGCTGCTGGCGCTGTTCGTGGCGGTGCGGCTGATCCGCTCGATCACCGGTGCCTTGCACCATGCGGTGAAGATCGCCGACCAGATCGGTGAGGGCAAACTGGGCCATGACATACGCGTGAACCGCAAGGACGAGTTCGGTCGCCTGCTGCTCGCCTTCCGCAACATGGACCAGCACCTCAGCGAGATCGTAGGCGAAGTGCGGCTTGGCTCGGATGCGGTGAGCACGGCCGCGCAGCAGATCGCCCGCGGCAACGACGACCTCAGCCAGCGCACGCAGGAACAGGCCTCCAGCCTGGAGGAAACCGCTTCGTCGATGGAGGAGATGACTTCCACCGTGAAGCAGAATGCGGAGAACGCCAGCCACGCCAACCAGCTCGCCCGCGGTGCGCGCGAACAGGCCGAGCGCGGCGGTGAAGTGGCCGGCAAGGCGATCGCGGCGATGACCGAGATCGACGCCTCCAGCCGCAAGATCGGCGACATCGTGGGGCTGATCCAGGAGATCGCCTTCCAGACCAACCTGCTGGCGCTCAACGCGGCGGTGGAAGCGGCGCGCGCCGGCGAGCAGGGCCGCGGCTTCGCCGTGGTGGCCACCGAGGTGCGCAGCCTGGCCCAGCGCAGCGCCGGCGCGGCGAAGGAGATCAAGGGCCTGATCAGCGACAGCGAGGAAAAGGTGCGTACCGGTTCCGAGCTGGTCAACCAGTCAGGCAAGGCGCTGGCCGAGATCGTCGACAGCGTGAAGAAAGTCACCGACATCGTGGCCGAGATCGCCGCGGCCAGCCATGAGCAGTCCGCCGGCATCGACCAGGTCAACAACGCCGTGATGCAGATGGACGAAATGACCCAGCAGAACGCCGCGCTGGTCGAGGAAGCCTCGGCCGCTGCCCGCGCGATGCACGAGCAGGCCGACGAACTGGCACGCCAGGTGGCGTTCTTCCAGGTCGCCGACAGCGGCCAGGCGGCGCCGGCCAAGGCGCCGGTCGCGGCCGCCGCCGCGGTGGAGACTGCCGCGGTATTGGCCGCCGTGCGCAAGGCGCAGCCGGCACGCGCGATGGCCGAGGCGGACGCCGCCGCGGCTGGTGCGTGGAAGGAGTTCTGAGCATGAACGCGACGGTCGACATGCCCGTCGCCGAGCTCGCCGGCGGTCCGCGCCTGGGCGACAGCGAGTTCGAGTTCCTGCGCAAGTTCGTCTACACCCACTGCGGCATCTCGCTGGGCGAGCACAAGCGGCAACTGGTGCAGGGGCGGCTGTTCCGTCGCCTGCGCGCGCTTGGCCTGCAGCAGTTCAGCAGCTATTGCGAGCTGCTGCAGCGCGATCCGCAAAGCGAACTGGGCGAACTGGCCAGCGTCATCAGCACCAATGTGACCTCGTTCTTCCGCGAGGTGCACCACTACGACCTGCTGGTTGCCGAGCTGCTGCCGCGCTGGCTGGAAGACAAGCGTCGCAGCGGCGAGCGGCTGCGCATCTGGTCGGCGGGCTGCTCCACCGGCGAGGAGCCCTACGCGCTGGCGATAGTGCTGGCCGAGGCGATCGAGCAGCACGGCGCCAGCGGCGTGGACGCGAAGATCCTCGCCACCGACCTCTCGCCGCAGGCGCTGGAGACCGCGCGCCGCGGCGTCTATCCGCTGGACCGCCTCGGCGGCATCAGCGACGCCCATCGCCGCCGCTGGATGCTGCGCGGCTCGGGCGAGTACGAAGGCCTCGCCAGCGTGCATCCGACGCTGCGCGAGCTGGTCACGATCCAGCCGTTGAACCTGCTGCACGAATGGCCGATGAAGGGCCCGTTCGACGCGATCTTCTGCCGCAACGTGGTGATCTATTTCGACCAGCCGACCAAGCAGCGCCTGTTCCGTCGCTACGCGGAACTGTTGCCGGTCGGCGGCTACCTGTTCCTGGGCCACAGCGAGTCGCTGCACGGCATCAGCGAGGATTTCGAACTGATCGGCCGCACGGTCTACCGGAAACGCGGTTGATGGACGTGCAGCTGGCCGATCGACGCAAGGCGCCCGCGATTTCGGCGGCACCGCCGGGCTTCGAGCACCTGCGGCGCTTCTGGGACCCGGCGCAGGGCTGCATGACGGTCAAGGTGCTGCCCGGCGAGTTCTACGTCAGCGACCAGGAAGAAATGCTCAGCACCGTGCTGGGCTCGTGCGTCTCCGCCTGCATCCACGACGTGCGCCGCGGCATCGGCGGCATGAACCATTTCATGCTGCCCGAACCGGTCGGCGAGCGCGACAACTGGTCCTCCACCGTGGGCCGCGCGGCGCGCTACGGCTCGGACGCGATGGAGCAGCTGATCAACGCGATCCTCAAGGCCGGCGGCCAGCGCGCCGACCTGCGCGTGAAGGTATTCGGCGGCGGCCGCGTGCTGGCGCGCATGAGCGACGTGGGCCAGCGCAACATCGAGTTCGTGCGCCGCTACATCGCGGCGGAGAACCTGGAGCTGGTGGCGTCGGATCTCGGCGACGTGTTTCCGCGCCAGGTGCAGTTCTTCCCGCACAGCGGCCGCGCCCGCGTGCGCCTGCTCCGGCGCAGCGACGACGTGGCGCTGGTGGCCGGCGAGAGCGGTTACCTCAAGCGTTTGGCAAACGATCCGATAAAGGGTGAGGTGGAGCTGTTCTAGTGGCGGCGGCGGGGGCCGGAAGTGGCCGCACTGCTTCCGCCTCCGCGCTCGCGGCTCGTTTCGCACCACCCTCGACAAGACAAGGCAGAGAAGCAGGCAATGACAAGGGTGCGCGTTCTGGTGATCGACGATTCCGCATTGGTGCGCAAGCTGATGTCGACGATGCTTGCCTGCGATCCGGAGATCGAGGTGGTCGGCGCTGCCGCCGACCCGCTGATCGCCCGCGAGAAGATCAAGCAGCTCAACCCCGACGTGCTGACCCTTGACGTGGAGATGCCGCGCATGGACGGCATCACCTTCCTGGAAAACCTGATGCGGCTGCGGCCGATGCCGGTGGTGATGGTGTCGTCGCTGACCGTGGAAGGCGCCGACGTCACCTTGCGCGCGCTGGAAATGGGCGCGGTGGATTTCTTCGCCAAGCCCGACCACGACCTGGCCAGCCGCTTCGGCGAATGCGCGCAGGAGATCTGCGACAAGGTGAAGCTCGCCGCGCGCACCCGCCCGCGCGCGCGGACCACGGTGCGCAAGCTGGACGTGGCGCCGCGCCTGTCCGCCGACGCCGTGCTGCCGCGGGCACAGACCGCCGGCAGCCGCGGCGGCAGTCCGATCATCGCCATCGGCGCCTCCACCGGCGGCACCGAGGCGGTGCGCGTGGTGCTGGAGGCGATGCCGCCGGATGCGCCGCCGATCCTGGTCACCCAGCACATCCCGGCTGCGTTCAGCGGCCCGTTCGCCGCGCGCATGGATCGCTGCTCGGCGATGCGCGTGTGCGAGGCGCAGGATGGCCAGCCGATCCAGTCCGGCCATGCCTACATCGCCCCCGGCAGCCACCACCTGCTGGCGATGTGGGATGGCGCGAAATACGTCTGCCGCCTGCACGACGGCCCGCCGGTGAACCGGCACAAGCCCAGCGTGGACGTGCTGTTCCGTTCGCTGGCCGCCAGCGCGGGCGCGGCCACGCTGGCCGTGCTGCTGACCGGCATGGGCGACGACGGCGCCCGCGGCCTGCTGGAACTGCGCCAGGCCGGTGCCGCCACGCTGGTGCAGGACGAGGCCAGTTCGGTGGTGTGGGGCATGCCCGGTGCTGCCTGGAAACTCGGTGCCGCCGGCGAAATGCTGCCGCTGGACCACATCGCGCCGCGCCTGCTGGCGCTGGCGCGCCAACCGCTAGCCGGCGCCATGCGCGCCTGATCCGGGGATTCGATCATGACTTTCACGCCCTCCCTTCTTGCCGGACGCCCGCTTGCCGGCGTCGCCGCCAGCGCGCTGGCGCTTGGGCTGTCGCTGCTGTGGCATCCGGCCTGGCTGGCGCCGCTGCTGGTGGTGCTGCTGACCGTGGTGTGGATCGTGGAGACCTGCCACCGCGCCGAACCGGCCGCCGAACCGGTACCGGCCATCCATGCCGGGCCGGTGCGCGAGGCGCTGGAAGACGTGCGCGGCGCGCTGGTCGACGAACTCGGCCACGCCAGCCGCGAACTGCACCAGGGCCTGGGCCTGCTGCGCGATGCCGTCTCCGAGCTCGGCGGCGGCTTCGACGGCCTCTCCAACAAGACCGCGCTGCAGCAGTCGCTGCTCAAGCAGATCATCGAGGTGCAGGACGGCGGCGTGTCGATCCAGGATTTCGCCAGCCGCACCGGCGACCTGCTGGAGCATTTCGTCGGCATGATCGTGCAGATGTCGCGCGAGAGCCTGCGCATCGTCTACCGCATCGACGGCATGGCCAAGGAGATGGATGCGGTGTTCGGCCTGCTGAAGAACGTCAACACGATCGCCGAGGAAACCAACCTGCTGGCGCTCAACGCCGCGATCGAGGCGGCGCGCGCGGGCGAATCCGGCCGCGGCTTTGCCGTGGTGGCCGGGGAGATCCGCAACCTGGCCAGCAACTCCAACCAGTTCAACGAACAGATCGGCAGCCACGTCGAACGGGCGCGCGCAGCGATGGAGCAACTGCGCGGCCTGGTCGGCACGATGGCCTCGCAGGATCTCAACGTGGCGCTGTCGGCCAAGGGCGGCATCGACGCGATGATGGCCCACGTCACCGAGAGCGACGCGCGCACCAGCGCGGTGGCCGACCAGGTGGTGGAGATCAACCGCGGCCTGGGCAGCGACGTCTCCACCACGATCCGCTCGCTGCAGTTCGAGGACATCCTGAGCCAGCTGATCACGCAGACCCGCGCGCGGCTGGTGGAACTGCAGGAAATCACCGCCGATTGCACCCGCGACATCGAAGAGCTGGCCTGCGCGTCGATGGACGCCGAGGCGCTGGACGAGCGCGCACGGCGCGTGCGTTCACGCCTCGCGGTACAACGCGAAAAGGCGCGCCTGCGCTCGCGCGGCCCGGCCCTGCAAAGCAGCATGGACGCCGGCGAAATCGAACTTTTCTGAGGATTGGCCATGATTGTTCACCACGACAGCGAAAGCGATTGCCTCAGCCTGCAACTGGGCGAGCGCTTCGATTTCAGCATCCACCGCGAGTTCCACGACGCCTGCCTCGGCGCCGGCCGCGTGGCACGCAGCTACCTGATCGATCTGGCCGAAGTCACCCACATGGACAGCTCCGCGCTGGGCATGCTGTTGCTGCTGCGCGAACACGCCGGCGCGGACCACGCGGACATCCGCATCGTCAACGCCGGCACCGAACTGCGCGGCACCCTGCGCGTGGCGGGTTTCGACAAGCTGTTTGTGTTGCATTGAGGGGCAAGGGATCAGCTTCAAGAGAGCCCTGTCCCCCCACGGCATTTCCCGCAGGGGCCCGCTCGCGGGCGATGCCTTTGCGAGTCCCCGCGCTGATCCCCAATCCGGACAAGAGAGCATCGCCCGCGAGCCGGTTCCTACGGGACTCACACAGTAAAAAGGCTCCCGAGGGAGCCTTTTTTGCTGTTGATGGAAACCGGCAGGTTTACCAGGAGCGCACCTTCACCACGCTGGCGGTGAAGCTGGCGATGTTGCGCTCGTAATGGAACAGGCGGCCGAGGTCGAACGACACCGACTGGCCCGGGGTGATGTTGGAGGTGCCGGCCGGCCAGGCCTGCTTGGACTGCAGGACGTTGCCCGCGTCGTCCTTCAGCTCGATGCGGATCTGCGCCGCCGACGGCGTGGCGCAGCTGTTCACCAGTTGGCCGCGCAGGCTCAGCTTGCCGGCCAGGCCGCTGGCGGCCGACGGGGTGAACTCGGTGATGGCGAAATCCTTGACGGTGCACTCGGCGTGGACCGCCATCGGCGCCAGCAACAAAGCGGTGGTCATGAGCAGAGTTTTCATGGGTCGATGCATCCCCTGGGGTTTTGTGGTGAGTACTACCGTGTTCGGCCGGCGCGGGAAAATCTTTAGCCCCGCGCCCCATCGCCGCCGGAGCGGGACGGCGGGACAGGGCCCGGCAGGGGGCGCCGCGGCAGTGCGGGCGGGCGCGGATCAGGTCGTCAGCGGGGTCGAACGGGCGTCACAGCCACTTGTTGCGCTTCAGGGCCGCGTAGATGCCGCCCACCACGCCGGCCATCACCACGATGATCGCCGGGTATGCCCACGGCTGACCCAGCTCGGGCATGTGCTGGAAGTTCATGCCGTACCAGCTGGTGAGCAGGGTCGGCGCGGCCAGCATGGCGGCCCAGCCGGCGAGTTTCTTCATCACCTCGTTCTGGCCGAAGGTGACCAGCGAGAGGTTGACGTTGATCGCGGCGGTGAGCATTTCGCGCATTGCGCTGATCGATTCGTTGACGCGGAACACGTGGTCGTAGACGTCGCGGAAGTAGGGCCGCAGCTCGTCGGGGATCAGACCCTGGTGCAGCCGCACCAGCTGGCTGGTGATGTCCTGCAGCGGGGCCACGGCCAGACGAAGCGTCATCAGGTCGCGCTGCATGTCGTAGAGCCGGTGCACCGTGCTGCGCTTGAAGGTCTCGGCGAAGATGTCCTGCTCGAGCAGGCCCAGCTCTTCGCGGAAGTCGCGCACGATCGGCAGCAGGTTGTCGACGATCAGGTCGAGCACGCCGTAGAGACCATAGCTGGGTCCGTTGGCGAGCAGCTCGGGCACGTTCTCGCAGGCACGCCGCGCCGGGGCGTACGACAGCGAGGCACCGTGGCGCACAGTGACCAGGTAGCGCGCGCCGAGGAAGATCTGCGTCTCGCCGAACTTCAGCTCGGCCTCGATCAGCTGCGCGGTCTGCACCACCAGGAACAGGGAGTCGCCGTAGGTCTCGATCTTGGTGCGCTGGTGGGCGGTGTGCGCGTCCTCGATTGCCAGGTCATGCAGGCAGAACTCCTCCTGCAGTTTTTCCAGCAGCGGCTCGTCCGGCTCGTGCAGGCCGACCCAGACGAAGGTGTCCGGCGCTGCCAGCACGTCGCTGATGGCGTCCAGGCTGATTTCGCCGAGGCGCGTGCCGTCGCGTTGGTAGGCGATGCAGTTGACCACCATCGGTTCGGCAACGGGCGCAAGTGCAGCAGGCGATGGCGAGGTCGGGAGCATGCCCCATGATGCCGTGCCCGTCGTGGCGGGGCAACGCGCGCGGGGTCAGCGGTTGCGGCGCAGGCCCCACGCCAGCGCCAGCCAGCACGGCAGCGCGAACAGCAGCCACGGCTGGTTCTGCTGCACCGTGCCGGGCAGCAGGTGCAGCGCGAGCGCGGCGAGCATGGCCAGCAACTGCAGCACGATCAGGCCGTCGACGAAGCGCGAGGCGGCGAAGCCGCGACGCGTGCGCCACAGCGTGGGCAGCAGCAGCCACGCCAACGGATTGAACAGCAGCAGGTTGGCGTTGGCCCAGGCGGAGTGGTGCGTGGTCAGCGTCCACAGGCCCAGCAACACCACGCCGACAAGACCGGCCAGCAGCAGGAACAGCGTGCCGAGCAGGGCATGGCCGAGCGGCCACCACAGCCGCGTGGCCAGCAGCAACGCACCCAGCAGCAGGCCCGCCGCGCCCAATGGCATGCGCAGGTCGGGCGGCGAGGCCGGCGGCGGAACGAGGCGGTTGGGCGACACCACGCGCTCGTCCTTTACCAGCGGTCGGCTGTCGCCGCCCGGCCCGGTGATCTGCACGTGGCGCAATTGCGTTTGCAGGACGGCGGGCAGGAAACTCTCCTGCCACGCCGTCAACGGCTGGTCGGCGTAGGGCCCCAGGCCCAGGTCCAGCATCAGCATCAGCCAGGGTTGCGCGCTCATCAGCCGCACCGTCTGCTGGCGATAGGTGAATTCGCCAGCACGCGCCTGCAACTGGCTTTTCACGGCGCCGTCGAGTGCGCGATCGAAGGCGTCGCGCACGCGGGTGGTGCAGTTGTCGGCGTAGTAGTCGTAGTCGTAGACGGCGTTCTGCGGGCGCAGGTTCCACAGCAGGTCGTCGCGCAGGCGGGCGGCCTGGTCGGCGTCCAGCGCCAGCCGTTGGCGTGTCACCGAGCGGCCGACTTCGGCGTAGTAGGCCTCCTCCGGCGCGCTGGCTTCGGCGTCCATCATGTAATGCATGCGGCCGCGCGCGAAGTTGAGGAGAAAGTTCTTTTCCTCGAAGTCGAACACGCCGTAGTTGAAATTGACCGACTCGCCCGAGACCCGATCGCGCACCTCGATGGCGTCGTGGCCGAAGCGCTCCCAGTAGATGTCGCCGGGGCCGTAGGTCACCAGCGACACCTCGAGGTCGGTGCCGGGCGCCTCGGCGATGCCGGCGTGCGCCGGTGCCAGTGCGGTGAGCACGAGCAGGGCGAACATGACGGCGATTCGGCGGAGCGGGTCCATGCGCCGGATCAGGAGGCCAGCAGGCCGGGTTGCCGGACCACGCGGAACTGCTGCACGCGGCGGTCGTCCGCCGCGGTGACGTGGAACAGGTAGTCGCCCATCGCGACTTCTTCGCCGACCTCGGGCAGGTGGCCGAATTCGGCGGTGACCATGCCGCCGACGGTGTCGTATTCCTCGTCGGGGAAGCCGGCGCCGGTCTGCTCGTTGAAATCCTCGATCGGGGTCAGCGCGCTCACCAGCCAGTCGCCGCCGGGCTGTTCGTGCATCAGCTCGGGTTCTTCCTCGTCGTCGTGCTCGTCGTCGATCTCGCCGACGATCTCCTCCAGCACGTCCTCGATGGTCACCAGGCCGGCGACGCCGCCGTATTCATTGACCACCAGCGCCATGTGGTTGCGGCTGAGGCGGAACTCCTCCAGCAGCACGTTGAGCCGCATCGACTCGGGGATCAGCACGGCCGGGCGCAGGATCGAGCGGATGTCGAAGTGTTCGGTCGCGCCGAAGTACTTCAGCAGATCCTTGGCCAGCAGGATGCCGAGGATCTCGTCCTTGTCCTCGCCGTGCACGGGGAAGCGCGAGTGGCCGGATTCGACCACGGTGGCCAGCAGGTCGGACAGGGAAGAGTCCGCCGCGAGCATCACGATCTGCGCGCGCGGCACCATGACGTCGTCGACATCCAGCTCGGTGACCTTGATCGCCCCCTCGACCATGGTGAGGGTGTCGACGGAGAGCAGGCCGTTGCTCTGCGCGGCGCGCAACTCCTCAAGCAACTCGTTGCGGTTGCGCGGCTCGCCGGAAAACAGGTGGCCCAGTCGATCCCACCAGGTGCGGTGGGCCGGGCCGCTGGTACTGCCAGGGTCGTCGTTCATCACTCGTTGAAAATCAGCCCGGACGCGGGCGGAAGCTTGATTCTAGCGGAAAAATCCATCCCGGCCCGGCAGGGGCGCACGGTATGCGCGATCGCCCGGGGGCCGCGCAGGGCGGGCACGGCCCGTCATCGTCGTACGGCGAAATGGCGGCGGGCCGGGTCCGCCCTGCAGCATTCAGGTGTACGGGTCGGCGATCCCGAGGCCGGCCAGGATGCGTGTTTCCAGCGCTTCCATGGCCTCGGCCTCGGTCTCCACGATGTGGTCGTAGCCGAGCAGGTGCAGCACGCCGTGTACCGTGAGATGGGCCCAGTGGTCGCGCGGCAATTTGCCCTGTTCGGCGGCCTCGCGCAGCACCACCGGCGCGCAGATCGCCAGATCCCCGATCAGCGGCAGCACCACGCCGGGCGGCAGCTCGGCGGGGAACGACAGCACATTGGTGGCGTAGTCCTTGCCGCGGTAGTCGCGGTTGAGCGTACGGCCCTCTGCGGCATCGACGATGCGGATGGAAAGCTCGGCCGGCTTGCGCCGTTTGGCTCCGCGCAAGGCCGCCTCGACCCAGCGGCGGAAGCTGGCCGGTGCGGGCAGGCCGGCACGCGGCACGGCGTAGCCGAGGTGGACAAGGGTGGGAATAGGGAATAGGGAATGGGGAATGGCAAGAGCGGGGCGAGGCATGTCTGGGCGTCCGAAGCGGAGATTGAGAGTCAGTGCTTTTCCCTATTCTCTATTCCCGATTCCCCATTCCCTGCTTCCTCGAACGCCTCGTAGGCGCGCACGATCTTGGCCACCAGCGGATGGCGCACCACGTCGCGCGAGGTGAAGAAGGTGAAGCTGATGCCGGCCACGCCGCGCAGCACTTCGATCGCCTGGCGCAATCCGGAGCGCGTGTTGCGCGGCAGGTCGACCTGGGTGACGTCGCCGGTGATCACCGCCACCGTGCCGAAGCCGATCCGGGTGAGGAACATCTTCATCTGCTCGACCGTGGTGTTCTGCGCCTCGTCGAGGATCACGTAGGAATCGTTCAAGGTGCGCCCGCGCATGTACGCCAGCGGCGCGATCTCGATCACGTTGCGCTCGATCAGCTTGGCCACCTTCTCGAAGCCGAGCATCTCGTACAGCGCGTCGTACAGCGGACGCAGGTAGGGATCGACCTTCTGTGACAGATCGCCGGGCAGGAAGCCCAGCTTCTCGCCGGCCTCCACCGCCGGGCGCACCAGGATCAGCCGCTGCACCCGGTTCGCCTCCAGCGCCTCGACCGCGCTGGCCACGGCCAGGTAGGTCTTGCCGGTGCCGGCCGGGCCCACGCCGAAGTTGATGTCGTGGCTGGCGATGGCGTGCAGGTAGCGCGCCTGGTTCGGGCCGCGGCCCTTGATCACGCCGCGCTTGACCTTGATGACCACTTCCTGGGCGCCTTCGGCGGCCGACTCGGTGATCGCGTCGATGCCCGATTCGGCCAGATGCAGGTTGATCTTCGCGCCGGTCAGCGCCTCGCCGGCGGTGCTGGCGTACAGCGCGCGCAGCACATTTTCGGCGGCGCGCGCCGGCGGGTTCTCGCCGATCACCTGGAAGATGCTGCCGCGGTGGTTGATCTCCACGCCGAGGCGCAGCTCGATCTGGCGCAGGTGCTCGTCGAACGGCCCGCACAGGTTGGCGAGGCGGGCGTTGTCGTCGGGGTCGAGGGTGAAGTCGCGCTGGTTGAGTTCGCTCATAGGGGCGCGAGCGTAGCGCGCAGGCGCCGGAAGGACCATGCCGGTGGCGGTCGGCGCTGATGGGTTTGCAAATAATTAAACGATGAATTAATTTAGGCTCATGACTATTTCAGGCAAACGCGCAAAACCGCCGCGCCGCGCCGGACGCCCCAGCGGCGACGAGCAGGATCTGCGCCGGCATCTGCTGGATGCGGCGTTGGGGCAGTTCGCGCGCACAGGCATCGCCGCCACCTCGTTGCGGGCAATCGCCACCGAGGCGGGCGTTACCCCGGCGATGCTGCATTACTACTTCGGCGACAAGGCGCGGCTGCTGCATGCCGTGATCGACGAGCGCCTGCTGCCGGCGCTGGCGCCGCTGCGCGCGCAGCTGGAGCACGCCGGCGGTGACCCGGTCGCGTTGACCGAAGCATTCGTGCGCGGGATCAGCGACGTCGTGGCAAGCCATCCCTGGCTGCCGCCGCTGTGGGTGCGCGAAGTGCTGTGCGAGGGCGGTGCGCTGCGTGAGGTACTGTTCGACCGCGCCGTGCCGGGCGTGCCGCAGCTGCTGGCGCAACGCTTCGCCGCGGCGCAGGCAAATGGACGGCTGAACCCGGCGCTGGACCCACGCCTGCTGGTCGTCTCGCTGGTCGGCCTGACCCTGTTCCCTGCTGCCGGTGCGCCGATCTGGCGACGCGCATTCGATGCCGAGTCACTCGGCCCCGAGACCATGCTTCAACACACGCTGGCCTTGCTGGGGCAGGGCGTCGGCACGACGAAACGTGGAGAACCCGCATGAAGTTCACGACCGTGATCTGCCAGTCGCTGGCGGCGCTGGTGCTCGTCGTTCCCGCTGGTTGCAGCAAGCGGGTGCCGCAGGCGCTGGGTACGCTCGAGTTCGACCGCATCACGCTGCCGGCGCCGGCCGCCGAGCGCATCGTGGCGATCGACGTGCGCGAGGGCGAGCAGGTCAGGGCGGGCCAGCCGCTGCTGCAACTGGACCCCGCGCATACCCGCGCCCAGCTCGCAGCGGCCCAGGCCCAGCTGGAGCAGCAACGCGAACTCCTGGCCGAACTCCAGGCCGGGCCGCGCCGCGAGGACATCGCCAAGGCTCGCGCGAATCTGGCCGCGGTGCAGGCGCAGGCACGCGAGGCGCGGGCTTATTACGCGCGGCTGGCGTCCCTGAAAGGCAATGGTTACGTGGCCGCGGCCGATCTCGACCGCGCCCGCGCCGCGGCGGGCAACGCCGAGGGTCAGACATCGGCCGCACGCGCAGCGCTCGACGAGTTGTTGCACGGCACGCGTCCGGAGCAGCTCGCCCAGGCGCAAGCCGCGGTCGCGGCGGCGGAGGCGCAAATGAGCGCGCAGCAGGTGCTGCTGGGCAAGCTGGCCGTCGTGGCGCCGCGCGCCGGGCGCATCGACGCTCTGCCGTACCGGCTGGGCGACCAGGCGCCGGTCGGCGCGCCGCTGGCGATCCTGCTGGCCGGCGACGCGCCGTACGCGCGCATCTACGTGCCGGTGCAGCAGCGCGCAGGCATGCACGTCGGCGACGCCATCGACGTGTTCGTGGCCGACCGCGAAAAACCTTATGCCGGCAAGCTGCGCATGATCCGCAGCGAACCGGATTTCACCCCGTATTACGCACTGATCGGCGACGACGCGGCGCGGCTCAGCTACCTCGCCGAAGTCGCGCTGGGTGCGGACGCGGCGGAACTGCCCGCCGGCCTGCCGGTGCGCGTCGAGTTCCGCGGACCGGCGAAATGAATGCCGGCGCCGAAGGCGTGGCGATCCGCGCCCGCGGTTTGACCCGGCGCTTCGGCAAGCTGGTGGCGGTCGATCACGTCGACCTCGACGTGCCGGCGCGGCGCGTCTACGGCTTCCTCGGGCCGAACGGCTCGGGCAAGTCCACCACCATCCGCATGCTGTGCGGCTTGCTCACGCCAAGCGAGGGCGAGATCGAGGTGCTCGGCCTGAAGATTCCGGCGCAGGCCGACGAATTGCGTTCGCACATCGGCTACATGACACAGAAGTTCTCGCTGTTCGAGGACCTCGGCGTGCGCGAGAACCTGGAGTTCCTCGCCGCCATCCAAGGCGTGCCGAAGACGAAGACGAAACGCCGCGTCGACGAGCTGATCGAGCAATACCACTTCGGCGATCGCCAGCGGCAACTGGCCGGCACCCTCAGTGGCGGCCAGAAGCAGCGCCTGGCGCTGGCCTGTGCGGTGCTGCACGAGCCGCAATTGCTGTTTCTCGACGAGCCGACCAGCGCGGTCGACCCGGAATCGCGCCGCGATTTCTGGGAAAAACTCTTCGAGCTGGCCGATGCCGGCACCACGCTGCTGGTCTCCACCCACCTGATGGACGAGGCCGAGCGCTGCCACCGGTTGGCCATCCTCGACCGCGGCGCACTGGTCGCCGACGGCACGCCGCGCGAGCTGACCGCGCAACTGGAAGGGCGCACCTTCACCGTCGAAACGGACGACCCGCGGGCCGCCCAGCGCGCGCTCGCCGGCGTGGCGGGCGTGCTCGGCGTGGCCCAGGTCGGCAACATCCTGCGCGTGCTGACCGACGCCGACGGCGCCACGCCGGACATGGACAAGGCGCTGGCGACGACGGGGCACCAGGCCGCGCTGACGGCGACGCCGCCGAATCTCGAAGACGTGTTCGTCGCCGCCACGCGCCGCGACGCGGAGCGCGCCGCATGAACGGGCGGCGGCTGTGGGCGATCGTGGTCAAGGAGCTGCGCCAGCTGCGCCGCGACCGCATCACGCTGGCGATGGTGGTGGGCATCCCGGTGATCCAGCTGGTGCTGTTCGGCTACGCGATCAACACCAACCTGCGCGGACTCGACGCGGGCATCGTCGACCAGGCGAACACCGCCGGTTCGCGCGCATTGGTGATGGACATGCTCGCCACCGGCGTGGTGGCGCCGGTGGCGCAGGCGGACACGCCGCAGGAGCTGATGGCGATGATCCGCCGCGGGCAGGTCGGCATCGGCATCGTGGTGCCGCCGGATTTCGAGCGCCGCCGCATCGACGGCCGGGCGGTGGCGCAGATCCTGGTCGACGGCAGCGATACGGCGGTGCAGGCCGCCGCCGCGCAACTGATGCAGGTGCCGATCGACAGCGCCGCACCCGACATGCGCGCGCCGGCCACCAGCACGCCGGTCGGCGGGCGGATCAGCATGGTCGCCTTCTACAACCCGCAGCGGCGCTCGGCGGTCAACATCGTGCCCGGCCTGATCGGCGTGATCCTGACCATGACGATGGTGCTGTTCACCGCCATCACGATCGTGCGCGAACGCGAGCGCGGCAACATGGAGCTGCTGATCGCCACGCCGCTGACCAGCTCGGAGCTCATGATCGGCAAGGTGCTGCCGTACGTGGCGATCGGCCTGGTGCAGACCAGCGTGATCCTGGCGCTCGGCACGTGGCTGTTCGCGGTGCCGATCCTGGGCAGCGTGCTCGACGTGTACCTGGCGTCGGGCCTGCTGATCCTCGCCAACCTTGCATTGGGCCTGCTGATCTCGACGCGTGCGCAGTCGCAGTTCCAGGCGATGCAGATGACGTTCTTCGTGTTCCTGCCGTCGATCCTGCTGTCGGGCTTCATGTTCCCGTTCGCCGGCATGCCGAAGCTGGTGCAGTGGCTCGCGGAAGTCTTGCCGCTGACCCATTTCCTGCGCCTGATCCGTGGCGTGATGCTGCGCGGCGCGGGCTTGTGGGAGATGTGGCTCGACGTGCTGGCGCTGGCGGTGTTCACGCTGGCGATGATGGCGCTGGCGATATTGCGCTTCCGCAAGCGGCTGGACTGACCTGCCGTTCCGCGTGCCGCCTCGCGCTCACAGCATGCGGTGCATCACGTACAGATCGGTGGGGCCGAGCTGGGCGTGGCGGAACGCACCGGGCACCTGGCCAACGATGCGGAAGCCGTGGCGCTGCCACAGCCGCACGGCGGTGGTATTGCTGGCGACGACGGCATTGAACTGCATGGCGCGGAAGCCGGCTCGGCGCGCCTGTTCCAGCGAGTGCTCGCACAAGGCCGACGCCACGCCCTGGCGGCGCGCTTGCGGCGCCACCATGTAGCTGCCGTTGGCCACGTGGTCACCCGGCCCCATCTGGTTGGGCGCCAGCCGGTAACAGCCCAGCGCCTGGCCGTCGCGTTCGGCCACGAAGCAGCGTGCGGGCGGCGTGGTCCACATGGAACGGGCCTGTTCGAGGCTGATGTCGCGCGGGTAGGTGTAGGTCTCGCCGCCAGCGGCGATCGCCTGGAAGAACGGCCACACGCGAGCGAACTCGTCCGCGCCGATTTCCCGGATCACCAGCTCGCTCACGACGCCAGTGCGGCCGCGTCGTCGGACGTTTTCACCCGCCCGCGCAGCGAATTGCTCATCGCGTCGGTGATCACCACGTCGACGAACTGGCCGATCATGCGGGCGTCGCCGGCGAAGTTCACGTAGCGCATGTTCTCGGTGCGGCCGCTGAGTTCGTCCGGATTGCGGGTACTGGGCTTTTCCACCAGCACGCGCTGCACGGAGCCGACCATCGCCTCGTTGATCTTCCTGGCGTTCGCGTTGATCGCGGCCTGCAGGCGCGCGAGGCGCTCGTGCTTGACCGCCATCGGCGTGTCATCGGCGAGGTTCGCCGCCGGCGTGCCGGGGCGCGCGGAGAAGATGAAGGTGAAGCTCTGGTCGAAGCCGACGTCGTCGACCAGCTTCATGGTCTTCTCGAAATCCTCGCCGCTCTCGCCGGGGAAGCCGACGATGATGTCGGTGGACACGCAGATGTCCGGTCGCACCGCGCGCAGCTTGCGGATCTTCTGCTTGAACTCCAGCGCGGTGTAGCCGCGCTTCATCGCCGAAAGGATGCGGTCGGAACCGGCCTGCACCGGCAGGTGCAGGTAGTTGGCCAGCTGCGGCACGTTGGCGTAGGCCTCGATCAGCGAGTCGGAGAACTCCAGCGGATGCGAGGTGGTGAAGCGGATGCGACCGATGCCGTCGATCTGGGCGATCGCATGGATCAGCACGGCGAGGTCGGCGACGCCGCCGTCGAAGGTGGGGCCGCGGTACGCATTGACGTTCTGGCCGAGCAGGTTCACCTCGCGCACGCCCTGGGCGGCGAGCTTGGCCACCTCCACCAGCACGTCGTCGAACGGACGGCTGATCTCGGTGCCGCGGGTGTACGGCACCACGCAGTAGCTGCAGTATTTCGAGCAGCCTTCCATGATCGAGACGAAGGCGGTCGGGCCTTCCGCGCGCGGCTCGGGCAGGCAGTCGAACTTCTCGATCTCGGGGAAGCTGATGTCCACCTGCGGCTTGCCGGTGGCGCGTTGCGCCTCGATCAGCTGGGGCAGGCGGTGCAGGGTCTGCGGGCCGAACACCAGATCCACGTACGGCGCGCGCTTGACGATCGCCGCGCCTTCCTGACTTGCCACGCAGCCGCCGACGCCAATCACCACCTGCCGGCCGTCCTGCTTGTGCTGCTTCCAGCGGCCAAGCTGGCTGAAGACCTTTTCCTGCGCCTTTTCGCGGATCGAGCAGGTGTTGATCAGGATCACGTCCGCCTCTGACTCGTCCTGGGTCAGCTCCAGCCCGTGCGAGGCCTTCAGCACGTCGGCCATCTTGGCCGAGTCGTACTCGTTCATCTGGCAGCCGTGGGTCTTGATGAAAAGCTTGCCGCTCATCGCGTGGGTACCGTGATTCCAGGGCGGATGCGCGATCCGCGGAACCGCGCAGTGTACTGCGCGGCCCGTGTGCCTGCCAGATCAAGCACTTGCGGCCGCCACGGAGTTTGCGGCGCCGCCTTGGCCACGGTCGTGGAATGAGACTTGCGCACTTGGCGCTGGCCGCGCGTGGCGGCACACTGCGCCCATGTCCGGTGCCGCCAGTCACGGGGGACGCGTCGATCGGCCTGTTCGCGGTTTCCCCTTGCGTTCGATCCTTGTCGGGGTCGCGCTGCTGGCTGCCTGCCTGTTGGCCACGGGGGCCCGCGCCGGCACCTTGTACCAGTGCACCGGCAGCAGCGGCGAAACCGTGTACAGCAGCGAGCGGGCGGGGTATCACGGCTGCCGCGCAATCAGCAGCTACGCCGAGCCGAAGGCGACGCGCCGGGCCGCGCCGGTCGCGCGCGCATCGTTGACCGCGGTCAGCGGCCAGGTGGTCACCACGGCGCAGAGCCTTGCGGCCGATGGCGCCCGGCCGGTGTCGCTGGCGCGCGTGCAAGGCGGCGCGCTGAGCACCGCACAGACACGCGAGACGGCGCGGGTAGAGCGCGAGTCGCTGGCCGCGGTGAGCAGTTCGGCGGTCAGCACGGCGAAGTTGCCGCTGGCGGCCAGGGCGGCCGGCACGCCGGGCCAGTGGCAGTATCGCGAAGCCCATGCCGACGCCGCGCCGGTCGCGCCCAAGGTGGCCGACGCCGGCGACCGCGTGCTGCGCGGGGCGGTCTATCGCATCGTGCGCGCCGACGGCAGCGTGGAATACACCAACCTGCGTCCCGCCGGCGGCAAGGGCCGCGCGGTGACCATGCTGTTCAGCTACATCTCCACCTGCGTGGCCTGCAACCTGCATTCGACGATCCGCTGGGATCGCGTGGCGCTGAACCTAGACGCGTATGCCGACACGATCCGCGCGGCCAGCATCGAGTACGGCGTCGACGAGGCGTTTCTGCGCGCGATCATCCATGCCGAGAGTGCGTTCAACCCGCGTGCGCTGTCGCTCAAGGGCGCCCAGGGGCTGATGCAGCTGATGCCCGGCACCGCCAGCGACATGGGCGTGCTCGATGCCTTCAATTCCGCCCAGAACATCCGCGGCGGCGCCCGCTACCTGAGCCTGTTGCTGCGCGATTTCGACGGCAGCGAGCGGCTGGCCGCAGCGGCCTACAACGCCGGGCCGGGGGCGGTGCAGCGCTACAAGGGCGTGCCGCCGTATGCGGAGACCCAGGTCTACGTGGAGCGGGTGGAAACCCTGCGCAAGCGTTACGGCGCGGCGATCCATCCGCCGCTGGCTTCGCGCGGGCCGGGCTGACGCCCGCCCGCCGCGGTGACCCGCTCAGGGCTGGCTGGAGAGACTGCCGTCCATCGGCGGGCGCTGTGCCAGCGTGACCGTGACCTGGAACGGCGTGCCGTCACGCAGGCCGGAGATCTGCACCTGGCTGCCGGGCTTGAGCGTGGCCTCGCGGCGGCGCAGGTCGGCCGGGCCCATGATGTCGTCGTTGCCGATGCGCAGCAGGATGTCTCGCGGCTTGATCCCCGCCTGCGCGGCCGGACCGCCGGAGTACACCGCGATGACCTGTGCGCCGCGCGCGGCAGCGGGCAGGCCGCTGTCCGCCGCCACCGGCACGAAGGCGTAGTCGGCACCGAGCCAGCCGCGCACCACGTGGCCGGTGGTGATCAATTGATCGAGCACCTTGGTGGCGGTGGCCACCGGGATCGCGAAACCGATGCCCTCCGCGTTGGCGGCCTGACCCTTGCCGATCAGCAGGGTATTGATGCCGACCAGCTGCCCCTGCGTGTTGACCAGCGCGCCGCCGGAGTTGCCCAGGTTGATGGCCGCATCGGTCTGGATGAAGTCCTCGGCGCTGGAACTGTTCAACTGCCGCCCGATCGCGCTGACGATGCCCATCGTCACGGTCTGGTTGAGGCCGAACGGGTTGCCGATCGCCAGCACCACGTCGCCGGGGCGCAACTGGCTGGGGTCGGCCATGTGGATCACCGGCAGGTTGCTGGCGTCGATCTTGAGCACGGCCAGGTCGGTCTCGCGGTCGGAACCGACCAGCCGCGCCTTGGCGATGCGGCCGTCGTAAAGCAGCACCTGGATATCGGCAGCGTTGGCGATCACGTGGTTGTTGGTCAGCACGTAGTCGTTGCCGCGGGCGCTGACGATCACGCCCGAGCCCAGCGTCTGCTCGCGATGCTGGTAGGTCGTCGGCTGGCCGCCGAACAGCTGCTGCAGCACCGGGTTGTCGTACATGCGCAGCGCTTGCTCGGTGACGATCTTGTTGGCATAGATGTTCACCACCGACGGTGCCGCGGCGGCCACGGCGTCGGCGTACGATACCGGCGCCGCGCCCGCCTGCTCGTGCCGGGTCGGCGCGACCGCCGCCGGAGCGAGCCCCAGGCGCGCGCGCAGGCGCTCGCCGCTGCCGGGCCAGAACAGGCCGATCACGAAGGCCAGCGCCAGTCCAAGGATGACGAAGCGGGCAATGAACAGAAGGGTGCCGGCGGCATGTTTCATGTCGGGGAGAACGTTCCGGCGAGTCGTGGCGGGGGAGGCACCGGGCAGAGTCCGGCAGGCATCCGGTTTATTGTACGGCGCGGCCCCTGACGCTACACTAACGCGATTTTTGCGGGGCCTGAAACCCCGTCCTGGCATGACCTTGCAAGTACCGGAGAGCCTGATGGCGAACGAAGTCGTCGACCACGGCCGCCGCCGATTCCTGACCGCAACCACCGCAGTGGTGGGTGGCATCGGGGTCGTCTCGGCGGCAGTGCCCTTCATCAAGTCGTGGGAGCCCAGCGCGCGGGCCAAGGCCGCCGGCGCTCCGGTTACCCAGTCGCTCAAGAAGATCGAGAAGGGCCAGCAGCTGATCGTGGCCTGGCGCAGCCTGCCGGTCTTCATCGTCAACCGCACGCCGGCCCAGCTGGCGCAGTTGCCGAAGGAAGACCCGCTGCTGGTCGATCCCAAGTCCGAGGTCGAGCAGCAGCCCAAGTACGCGCAGAACGAGACGCGCTCGATCAAGCCCGAGTGGCTGGTGATGGTCGGCATCTGCACCCACCTGGGCTGCGTGCCGGACTTCTACGGCGAGATCAAGCCCGAGCCGTTCGACCCGAACTGGAAAGGCGGCTACTACTGCCCCTGCCACCACTCGCGCTACGACATCGCGGGCCGGGTCTACAAGAACGTGCCGGCGCCGAAGAACATGCAGGTTCCGCCGTACCACTTCGTGGACGACACCACCGTGCAGATTGGCGTTGATCCGAAGGAGGCTGGCTGATGGCCAACGTATTCAGCAACATCGGCGACTGGGTCAACGAGCGCGCCCCCGGCATGATGCCGATGTACCGCGCCCACATGACCGAGTACTACGCGCCGAAGAACTTCAACCTCTGGTACTACTTCGGTTCGCTGGCTCTGCTGGTGCTGGTCAACCAGATCGTCACCGGCATCTTCCTCACCATGAACTACACCCCGAGCGCGGCGGGAGCCTTCGACTCGGTGCAGTACATCATGCGTGACGTGGAGTGGGGCTGGCTGATCCGCTACATGCACTCCACCGGCGCCTCGCTGTTCTTCGTGGTGGTGTTCCTGCACATGTTCCGCGGCCTGATGTACGGCTCGTACAAGAAGCCGCGCGAGCTGGTCTGGCTGCTCGGCATGCTGATCTTCCTGGTGCTGATGGCCGAGGCCTTCATGGGCTACGTGCTGCCGTGGGGCAACATGTCGTTCTGGGGCGCCAAGGTGATCATCTCGCTGTTCGGCACGCTGCCCTACATCGGTTCGGGGCTGGAGCAGTGGATCATGGGCGACTTCCTGCCCGGCGATGCCACGCTCAACCGCTTCTTCGCGCTGCACGTGATCGCGCTGCCGCTGGTGCTGCTGCTGCTGGTGGTGCTGCACATCGCCGCGCTGCACGAGGTTGGCTCGAACAACCCGGACGGCGTGGAGATCAAGAAGGGTCCCAAGGGCAACCGCTGGGATGCGCTCAAGCCCGCCGACGGCATCCCGTTCCATCCGTATTACACGGTGAAGGATCTGGTGGGCGTGGGCTTCTTCCTGCTGATCGCCGCGTTCATCATCTTCTTCGCGCCGACGTTCGGCGGCTGGTTCCTGGAGCATGACAACGCGATCCCGGCCAACAACCTGCTGACTCCGCCGGAGATCAAGCCGGTGTGGTACTTCACTCCGTTCTACGCGATCGTGCGCATGATTCCGTCCTTCCTCGGCTCGGCCGTGTGGGGCGTGCTGGCGATGTTCAGCGCGATCGCGGTGCTGTTCGCGATGCCCTGGCTCGATCGCGGCAAGGTCAAGTCGATCCGTTACCGCGGCACCGGCTACAAGGTGGCGCTGACGGTCTTCGTGCTGTCGTTCTTCGGGCTCGGTGCGGTCGGTGCAGGCGTCACGGCGGAGGTCATCCCGGCGTGGTTCGGCAATGTCGACCTCACGTTCTGGGAGAACCTGTTCGGACGGCTGATGACGCTGCTGTATTTCGGTTTCTTCGTTTTCCTCTGGGCCTATACCTATTTCGGCTGGGAGACGACCAAGCCGGTTCCGGATCGGGTGACCACGCATGACTAAGCTGCCAACGACGATGAAGCATTTTCTTTCCGGTATCGCGCTGGCACTCGGCCTGTTCGTCGGCACGCTGCCGGCGCACGCAGCCGAGAGCGCCAAGGTCGAGTTGATGAAGTCCGGCGCCGACGTGCGCGACCAGGCTTCGCTGCAACGCGGCGCGCGGCTGTTCTTCAACTATTGCGTCGGCTGCCACTCGCTGAAGTACGTGCGCTATTCGCGCATGGCCGAGGACCTGGGCCTGACCGAAGACGAGGTGATGAAGAACCTCAACTTCACCGGCGCCAAGTTCCAGGAGCCGGTGGTCTCGCACATGCCGGCAGCGCTGGCCGGCACGTGGTTCGGCAAGGCTCCGCCGGATCTCTCGCTGGAAGTGGATGCCAAGGGCGCCGACTGGGTCTACACCTACCTCAACACCTTCTACCTCGACCCGAAGAGCCCGATCGGCTGGAACAACACCACCTTGCCCAATGCCGCCATGCCGTTCCCGCTGTGGGAGCTGCAGGGCATGCAGACCGCGCAGATGAAGCCGGCGAAGGATGGCGAAGCCGCGGGCGTGGAGAAGCTGGTGCTGTCGCACCCGGGCAAGATGACCCCGGCGCAGTTCCAGCAGGCCACCCGTGACCTGACCAGCTTCCTGCAATACGTCTCCGAGCCGGCGGCGCTGCAACGCCACCATTACGGTATCTGGGTGCTGCTGTTCCTGGCCCTGTTCACCTTCCTGGCGGCGCTGCTCAAGAAGGAATACTGGAAAGACGTCCACTGAGCCGCAAGGCACTGCGGACGCGGCGGCCACGGGCCGCCGCGTCTGTCTCACCGATGGGGAAATCGCGCATGGTTCAAAACCCCCGCTTGCGTAACGCATTG
Source organism: Rhodanobacter sp. UC4438_H5 (assembly GCF_052978405.1). Taxonomy (NCBI): domain Bacteria; kingdom Pseudomonadati; phylum Pseudomonadota; class Gammaproteobacteria; order Lysobacterales; family Rhodanobacteraceae; genus Rhodanobacter; species Rhodanobacter sp. UC4438_H5. The sequence goes on along the minus strand of NZ_CM129672.1, from coordinate 1,916,984 downwards.
ACGCTGTACACCACGGCCGATGACATCCAGTGCCATCGTGCCCGACTGGTGCTGGCCGCCAAGGGGGTCAGCTACGAACGGGTGCTGGTGGACCACGCCCGGCCACCGCAGGACCTGCTCGATCTCAACCCGTACGGCAGCACGCCGACCCTGATCGACCGCGACCTGACGTTGTTCGATACCGCGGTGGTGTGCGAATACATCGACGAGCGCTACCCGCACCCACCGCTGATGCCGATCGACCCGCAATCGCGCGCGCGCCTGCGCGTGGCGGCCGTGCGGATCGAGAAGGACTGGTTGCCCGAGGTGGACAAGATCCGCGCAGGCGGCCGTCCGGCGGATGCGGCACGCAAGCGGTTGCGCGAACACCTGCTCTCCACGGTGCCGCTGTTCAAGGCCTCGCGGTTCTTCCTCAACCCCGAGATGAGCCTGGCCGATTGCCTGGTGGCGCCGGTGATCTGGCGGCTGCCCTGGCTCGGCGTGGATCTGGGCCGCGAGGGCAAGTCGATCGTCGATTACGGCGAGCGCCTGTTCCACAGCCAGGGTTTTGCACGCAGCATGACCGACGAGGAAAAGGCCATGCGGCCGGTCCATGAGCAAGCATGACGCCATCGCCATGAGCTCGAATCGCCCGTACCTGCTGCGGGCGATCTACGACTGGATTTCCGACAACAACCTGACCCCTTACGTGCTGGTCGATGCCGGCGTGGCCGGCGTGCGGGTGCCGCCACAGGTGATCCAGAACGGCCAGGTAGTGCTCAACCTGGCTACCCGCGCGGTGGCCAACCTCGATCTCGGCAACGAATGGATCAGCTTCCAGGCGCGTTTCTCCGGGGTCAGCCAGGCGATCCAGATTCCGGTGCAGGCCGTGCTGGCTCTGTATGCGCAGGAGAACGGCCAGGGCATGATGTTTCCGGCCGAAGGCGAGGGCGGCGACACTCCGCCGAACGAGCCGCCGCCGGACGGCCCCGCCCCTGCAGCCGATGAGGGGGGCGACAAGCCCAAGCGCGCGACGCCGCACCTGCGCGTGGTGAAGTAACCCGTTGCCGCCCCGTCGGGCGGCTGCCGTTTCAGGGCTGTCGATCGGCCCGCCGCGGACGCAATGCCACGACCTTCCCCGACGAGGCTGCAAAGCCGTCTTCGGGCGTGCTTGCGACTGCCAGCGGCTCGACCACCGGCAGGCTCAGGCCGGTCAGCGCGTCGCCGATCATCCACAGCCGGCCCGGCTCGCGATCGTGCCCGTCGATGCTGACTTCGAAACCGTAACCCCGCTCGACCCGGCGCAGGCCGTTGACCCGGCGCAGGCGCAGTGCACGCATGCCCACCGTCTCGTCCAGCAATTGCAGGCCGTGCAAATGGCACTGTTGTCGCGCGATCCGCACCGCGCGTTCGCGCGCCACGCTGAGCTTCAGCCACAGCCCCACGGCGGCGCCGAGCACCAGCAGCAGGACGAGGGCGGAGAAATCGGACATGCACCCAGTGTGTGGGCGCGCCGGCGCCCGCGCAAGCCAGGGTCAGAGCAATTGCAGGCGCAGCGAGAGGTCGATCGCGTGCACGTGTTTGGTCAGTGCGCCGACCGAGATGAAATCCACGCCGGTGCGGGCAAAGTCGCCGATGGTCTGCAGGTCGACGTTGCCGGAAATCTCCAGCGGCACGCGGCCGGCCGTGCGCGCCACGGCCTCGCGCATCTGCTCCAGCTCGAAGTTGTCGAGCATGATGCGGTCCACGCCGGCTTGCAGGGCCTGTTCGAGCTCGTCGAGGTTCTCCACTTCCACCTCCAGCGGCAGGTCGGGGTGCAGCCGGCGCGCAGCCGACACCGCCGCGGCGATGCCGCCGGCGGCGATGATGTGGTTCTCCTTGACCAGGATCGCGTCGTACAGGCCCATGCGCTGGTTGTGGCCGCCGCCGCAGCGCACGGCATATTTCTGCGCGACGCGCAGGCCGGGCACGGTCTTGCGGGTGTCGAGCACGCGCACGGCGGTGCCGGCTACCGCGGCGACATGGCGAGCGGTGGTAGTGGCGGTGGCCGAGAGCAGTTGCAGGAAGTTGAGCGCCGTACGTTCGGCGGTAACCAGCGAGCGGGCGTGTCCGGACAGGCTGCAGAGCAGCGTGCCGGGGGCGACCTGGTCGCCGTCGCTTACCCGCCAGTCGATCTGCACCGAAGGGTCCAGCCGCCGGAAGCAGGCGTCGAACCAGGCGCTGCCGGCAATCACGGCGGCGTCGCGGCAGGTGAGCCGGGCCTGCGCCCGCGCATCGGCCGGGAGCAGGGCGGCGGTGGCATCGCCCTGGCCGAGATCCTCGGTCAGGGCGCGTTCGACATCAGCGGCGATCTGGGCGGCAGCGGGCGGTGCGAAACGGGGCGTGGCGGTCATTCGGTGTCCGTGGGAGCGGTGCCGCTGGCGGGCGTGTCGTCGCCGGCCTGGCTGAGCTTGCCGACGATCGCGGTCATCGCGCGATCGAACAGTGCGTTGGCTGCCAGCACGCGCGCCTTGCCGTCCGCAAACAGGCCGGCCAGCTCGCGCGGGGCGTAATCGGCGACCTTCAGGCCGCGACGGTTGACGAACAGGTAGCGGCCGCTCATCGGGCTGATCCACGACAGCTTGGCGCGTGCCGGAGCCTCGTCGTCGAGCGTGAACTCCAGCCAGTTGCCCGGTTGCAGCGCCTGCACCTGGTACCACTCCGGGCTGTCCGGCGGCACCTCGGCCAGCTCTTCCTCTTCTTCCAGGATGTCCGCGGGTGCCGTCTGGCGGTCGATGACCGGCTGGATGCTGTCCGGGATCGCCAGCATCGCGACGTCCTCCTCGGCTGCGGCGGCGACGTCCGGCGTTTCCGACGCGGTCGTTTCGCCCAGCTGCTGGCGATAGTAGGCGTGCAGCTGGCCCAGCAGGCGTTCGACGTCCTGTTCCTGGAAAGCGACGTTGGCCAGGCCCTGGCGCAGCGCTCGTTCGATACCCGGCAGCATCTGCCGCAGGGCCTGTCGGCTGGTGGTGTCGTTGGCCGGCCGGGTGCTGGCGATGAACTCGTCGATGAAGCGCAAGGCGGTCTTGAACTCGGGCGAGTCCTCGCCCTGGCGCAGCAGGGTCAGCACCAGGTGGTTGGCCCAGGCACGCGCCAGCACGCCGTGGATCAGCGGTGGCAGCTTCTGGCTGCCGATGCGCTCGAGGATCTCGCGGGCGGCGCGGCGGCGTGCCTGTTCCAGCTTCTCGCGGCCACGCGCGGATTCGGCCACGCGCTGCTCGGCCAGCTCGGAGCGCCGCTTGTTGACGTCCTGGAACTGCTGCAGGTCGGTCAACAGGCGCTCGAAGATGCCCATGTCGTCGTCGAAATCGTGCAGCAGTTGGTCGACGATCGACTTCACCTTCTCGTGCAGGCGATGGTCGCGGTCGGACTCCTCCGACCAGCTCTTGGCCTGTTCGGCCAGGCTGTCCAGCAACCGGCGTGCCGGGTGCTGGCGGTGCGAGAACATCTTGCGGTCGAGGATCGCCGCCTTGAGATAGGGAATCTGCAGCCGCGCCAGCATCACCTGCATCGCTGCGGGCAGGTTGCGGTCCTCAAGGATGAACTCGAACAGCATGCCGACCAGGTCGATCGTGTCCTCGTCCATGCTGGCCACATGGCTGGGTCGTTCGCCGCGCAGGGCACCGATCTGGGCCAGCAGCTGGGTCTTCAGCTGCAGGACTTCGCGGCTGAGCGCGCCGGCGTCGTCGGATTCGTCGTAGTTGACCGGTCCGCTGTTGCTGATCTGGCTCTGCAGCACGCTGAGTGCGCCGAGCAGTTCGTTGACCGACGGCAGCGAACCCCCGGCCGCCGCCGTGCCGCCCCCGCTGGCCATGCGGCCACCGCCGGCGTTGCCGCGGCGTGCACTGAACAGCGCGTGCAGGGTATGCAGCAGGTCGTCGGAGATCTCGGTGCCGTCGTCCATGGCAGCCGCCGCCGTGGCCGCGGCTCCCGCCGGGGTGCCGCTGCCACCCTTGGCCTGACCGCCGCGCAGCAGGCCGTGGCGCAGCTGCGGCAACACGCCGGCGCGGACCAGCTCCGTGTTGATCTCCTGGTACAGCTCCTCCAGCAGCGACAGCACGTAGCGATCGAACAGCTTGTAGATGATCAGCTTGACGCGCATGTCTGCGCTGAGTTCCTGCAGCGCTTCGCGGAACGCCTGGGACAGCGTGGCCGGCGCCACCGGGTTGCTGGTGTCCTCGATCTTGTAGCCGCCGCAGATCACCGACAGGCGCTGGTTGACCGCGAACAGGTCACGCGCCAGGCGCGCGTCGTTCTTGCTGATCATGCTGGTGATCGCCAGCGATTCTTCCAGGTCGCTTTCGGCCACGAGGGTCAGTTCGGCGGTGCCGAGCGAGGATGGCCCCGCCGGTGCGGTGGCCTTGCCCGGGTGCGCCAGATCGCCGAGCTTGCGCGCGATGGCGTTGAGGAAGTTGCGCTCGATGCCGGGGCGACGCTTGCGCACCTCGCGCATGCCGTCGAAGTAGTGCATCTGCGCCGCGTTGTTCTCGGCCTTCTCGGCGAGGTCGAACAGGGCGTCGTCGACCTGCTCGAAGGCATTGCCCACCCACTGCTGCAGGCGCTTGTTGGCGATGCTGCGCACGGCATTGAGCAACTCGCCCACGCGCTCGCTGGACGGGTCCAGGCGCTGATTCAAGTTGACTACGCGGGTTGGCTCATTGGCCTCGTTCATCGCCCTGTTCCCCTGACCTGTAGCACGCACGGCCGGACCCTGCAGGCTTGCGCAGAGGCCGACAATAAGCCAATTCGCGCACGCCTGTCATGCCCATTCCCGCCCGCCACGACGCGCTAGCCCTGGCCGGTGGGGAAATCGGCCAGTTGCAAGGTGCCGATGCCTTCCTCCGGCAGCATCACCGGAATGCCGTCCTCGATGCGGTAAATGACCTTGCGGTCGGTGGTGATCAGCGCCTCGGCCACCCGCTCGCGCACCGGCACGCCGGCCACCGTGTCGACCTTGCCCGCGGCGATGGCCTCGTTCAGCGCCTCCAGTTGCGGGCGCGTCACCGATCGCAGCGGGGTCTTGCTGACGGGGCAGCACAGGATGTCGAGCAGGCGCTTGTCCATCATCGGGGTTCGGGTGTGTCGGGCCGGGAAAGCCCGTACAATAACGGTTTTTGGACACTCCGGCCATGACAGCAGCCACAGAAACACCACGCGTGGGCGTGGTGATGGGTTCGCATTCGGATTGGGAAACCATGCAGCACGCCGCCGACGTGCTGACCGAGCTGGGTGTGGCACACGAGGTTCGCGTGGTCTCGGCCCACCGTACGCCGGATCTGCTGTTCAGCTACGCCGAACAAGCGGCCGGGCGGGGCATCCAGGTCGTCGTTGCCGGCGCCGGTGGCGCCGCCCACCTGCCGGGCATGCTGGCAGCCAAGACCCGCCTGCCGGTGTTCGGCGTGCCGGTCCAGTCGAAGGCACTCAACGGCATGGACTCGCTGCTGTCGATCGCGCAGATGCCGGCAGGGGTTCCGGTCGGTACGCTGGCGATCGGACGTGCCGGGGCGGTCAATGCCGCCTTGCTGGCCGCCGCTGTGCTGGCCCTGCACGATCACGCGCTGGCCGATGCGCTGGATCAATGGCGCGCGCGCCAGACGCGAGCCGTGCTCGCCCAGCCGGACCCGCGGGCATGAGCGACCGCAAGCAGCCGGTGGTGGGCATCCTCGGCGGCGGGCAACTCGCCCGCATGCTGGCCGTGGCCGCCGCGCCGCTGGGCGCGAACTGCCTGGTCGTGGATGGCTCCGCCGATGCGTGCGCCGGCCAGGTGGCGCCGCTGGTGGTGGCCGGTTGGGACGATCGCGCCGCGCTGGAGGCGTTCGCCCGTCGGGTGGACGTGGTCACCTTCGATTTCGAGAACGTGCCGGCCGATACCGCGCACTGGCTGGCCGAACGGGTCGCCGTGCACCCGGCGCCCGAGGCGCTGGCGGTGGCGCAGGACCGGCTGGCCGAGAAAAACCTGTTCCGCGCCTGCGGCCTGCCCACCACCGAATTCATGGCGGTCGACACCCGCGAGCAGCTGGATCAGGCGCTGGCCGCGGTCGGCGCCCCGGCCATCCTCAAGACGCGTCGCCTGGGTTACGACGGCAAGGGCCAGTTCCGGCTGGCCACGGCGGCCGACGCGGATGCGGCCTGGGCGGCGCTGGGTGCCCAGGCGGCCACGCTGGGGCTGATCCTGGAAGCCTTCGTGCCGTTCGAGCGCGAGCTGTCGGTGATCGCCGTGCGCGGGCGCGACGGCGAGTTCCGCACCTGGCCGCTGACCGGCAACTGGCACGTCGACGGCGTGTTGTCGATGAGCCTCGCACCGGCGCCGGACCTCGGCCCGCTACAGCAGCGCGCCAGCGAGCACGCGCGCATCCTGGCCGAACGCCTGGGCTACGTCGGCGTGTTCGCGCTGGAACTGTTCGTGCGCGACGGCGAATTGCTCGGCAACGAAATGGCCCCGCGCGTGCACAACTCCGGCCATTGGACGATCGAGGGCGCGCATGCCAGCCAGTTCGAGAACCACGTGCGCGCCGTGCTCGGCCTGCCGCTGGGAGACACCAACGTGCGCGGCATGGCGGCCATGTTCAACTGGATCGGCGAGTTGCCCGATGCCGCGCCGGTGCTGCGCGGCGTGGATGCCCACTGGCACGACTACGGCAAGCAGGCGCGGCAGGGGCGCAAGGTCGGTCATGCCACCGTGTGCGCGCCCGATGCCGCCACGCTGGCGTCACGCTTGCGCGACGTCGCGCAGGCGCTGGGGCGCGAGGCGCAGGTGGCGCCCGTGTTGCGTGCGCTGACGGGCCGGTAGGATCGCACCCCCGTCTGTGCGCGAGCCTTTCGTCACGTGACCCGGAACCATCGCGCACAGGGTGCGCTCGTGCAAAAGCGGGCATGAAAAAGGCGGCGCCATTGGCGCCGCCTTTTTCCGGTGAGCCGTGGGATCAGGCCAGGTTCTTCGCCGCGAAATCCCAGTTGACCAGGTTCCAGAACGCCTCCAGATACTTCGGGCGCGCGTTGCGGTAGTCGATGTAGTAGGCGTGCTCCCACACGTCGGCGGTGAGCAGCGGCTTGTCGCTGCCGGTGATCGGCGTACCGGCGTTGGACGTGTTCACGATGCCGAGCGAGCCATCCGGGCGCTGCACCAGCCAGGTCCAGCCGGAGCCGAAGTTGCCGGCGGCGGATTTGCTGAACTCCTCCTTGAACTTGGCCACCGAGCCGAACGCCTTGTTGATCGCGTCGGCGAGCTTGCCGGTGGGTTCGCCGCCACCGTTCGGGCTCATCGAGTTCCAGTAGAAGGTGTGGTTCCAGGTCTGCGCGGCGTTGTTGAAGATGCCGCCGGAGGACTTGCGGATGATGTCCTCGAGTTTCGCGTCGGCGAACTCGGTGCCTTCGATCTGCTTGTTGAGGTTGGTCACATAGGCCTGGTGGTGCTTGCCGTAGTGGTACTCGAGCGTCTCGGCGGAGACGTGCGGCTCCAATGCATTCTTTTCGTACGGAAGCGGGGGAAGTTCGATGGCCATGAGCGACTCCTTGGGATGTTGCTGAGGGAGAAAATGTCGGCGCAACAGGTGGCGGCCGACGGGCGGCTGATACAATAGCGGCTTGCCTGCATTGTAAAGATGAAACACCACCATGGACATCAACGAGCCAATCAAGGCGATGCTGGCCGAGCATCCCATCGTGCTTTTCATGAAAGGCACGCCGCAATATCCCATGTGCGGTTTTTCAAGTCGCGCGGCGCAGGCGCTGACTCGGGCAGGAGCGACATTCCACGCAGTCAACGTGCTGGCCGACCCGCAAGTGCGCGCCGCGCTGCCGCACTTCGCGAACTGGCCGACGTTCCCGCAACTGTTCATCAACGGCGAGTTGATCGGCGGCTGCGACATCATCGAGGAGCTGATGTCCTCCGGCGAACTCGCGCGCATGGCCAGCGACGTGGCGGGGGCCGCCTCTTGAGCGGCTTGCCCGTGGCGCGCCTGCCGGCCGATTGGCAGCCCGAGGCCGGCAGCCTCGCCGGTCGCGTGATCCTGGTCACCGGCGCCTATGGCGGGCTCGGCAGCGCGGTGGTGCGCGCGGCCACGCTGGCCGGCGCCACCGTGGTCATCACCGGCAAGCGCAAGCGGCAGCTGGAGAAGCTTTACGACGCGATGGGCGAGGAGGGCCTGGCCGAGCCGGTGATCCATCCGCTGGACATGGAAGTGGCCACGCCGCGCGAGTACGCCGCACTGGCCGAGGGCTTGCAGCGCGACCTCGGCCGTCTCGACGGCATCGTGCATTGCGCGGCCAGTTTCGCCGGGCTCACGCCGATTTCCATGCAGCGACCGGACGACTGGCTGCGCGCGATGCACGTCAACGTCAACGCGCCGTTCGCCCTGACCCAGGCTTGCATGCCACTGCTGACCGAGGCTGCCGACAGCGCCGTGGTGTTCGTGCTGGACAGCCCTGACCTGCTGCGACGTGCACACTGGGGCGGTTACGGCGTGTCCAAGGCCGCGCTGGAGCGGTTGGCGGCGATCCTGCACGAGGAAACCGACGAGACTTCGCTGCGCGTGCACGCGCTGCTGCCCGCGCCGATGCGCACGGCGTTGCGCCGGCTGGCCTATTTCGGCGACGACATCATGCAGCAGCCCACGCCGGACGCCACTGCCGATGCGGCCATCTATCTGCTCGGCCCGCAGGCGCGGGCGGCACGCGGCGCGGTGCTGGACCTTCGCTCGTAGAGCTCGCGGGCAGGCTCCCGCCGCGCATCCACGATCGGGGCACGTCGCAAACCTGACTGCAGGGAGTCGAAATGGAAGCGCAAATGACCACGTTGTCGGCGGGCATCATGTTGTTCCTGATCATGGACCCGCTGGGCAACATTCCGATCTTCCTCAGCCTGCTCAAGGACGTGCCGCCGCGGCGCCGGCGCCGGGTGATGGTGCGCGAGCTGCTGATCGCGCTCGGCGTGCTGCTGGTGTTCCTGTTCGGCGGCCAGCAGTTCCTGCACCTGATGCAGCTCAAGCCCGACTCGATCAGCGTCGCCGGCGGCATCGTGCTGTTCCTGATCGGCATCCGCATGGTGTTCCCGCCGGCCGACGGCAGCGGCATCTTCGGCAAGCCGGGGCAGGGCGAGCCCTTCATCGTGCCCATGGCGATCCCCGGCGTGGCCGGGCCCTCGGCGATGGCCGCGCTGCTGCTGCTCACCAACACCCAGCCCGGGCGCACCGCGGATTGGGTGCTCGCGCTGCTGCTGGCGTGGCTGGCCACGGCGATCATCCTGCTCAGCTCGACCTACCTGTTCCGCTGGCTGGGCGAGAGCGTGCTGACCGCGCTGGAGCGCGTGATGGGCATGCTGCTGATCGCCTTGTCGGTACAGATGTTCATGTCCGGCGTGGCCTCGTTCCTGCGTTCGATGCCCTGAAAACCATGCCCCGCGGGGGCGGTTGGCCGTCGCCGGGGTGACGTGCCACTGGCATGAAAGTGTCATACAATGCCGTTAAAATTCTTTTAACAATTGGTTGGCAGAGGGAGACAGCTGCCAGCCGCCCGCATCGGTCCCGCGCGGACCGCTGCCGGGAGCCAAGCAGGACCATCAAACGCTTCGCCACCATGCCTGGGCCATCCCGGGTCGCGGCATGTTTGATTCCGTACATACTTTTCTTTTGTCGTTGACTCGAGGGACGAACAAGACATGAACAGCCGAATTCGCACCAAATTGCTGCCGTTTGCGATTGCTGCGTTGCTTGCGGGCGCGCCGGCCGCCGCCCAGAACGTGACCTCCTCCGGCGCGACGGGACGAATCGTCGACGCCAGCGGCCAGCCGGTGGCCGGAGCCACCGTGCAGATCGTGCATGAGCCGTCAGGCACCACCAAGACGGTCACCACCGACGCCGACGGCCGCTACACCGCGCAGGGCCTGCGCGTGGGCGGCCCGTTCGACATCACCGTGTCCAAGACGGGCATGGGGCAGGCGGAAAAGAACAACGTCTACCTGCAACTGGGCCAGGTATCCTCGATCAACGTGCAGATGAGCACATCCGGGGTTCAGGCCAAGGACCTCAGCGCGGTCACGGTCACCACCTCGGCGCTCAGCCAGATTTTCTCGGCGGACAACAAGGGCCTGTCGATGAACGTCTCGCAGCGCGAGCTGGAGACGACGCCGCAGGGCAACCGTTCGATCGACGACATCGCGCGCCTCGACCCGCGCATCAACGTGACCGACCAGGGTGACGGTTCGATCTCGATGGCCGGCCTGCCGAACCGCTTCAACAACATCAGCGTCGACGGCATTTCCCAGGGCGACCCCTACGGCCTCAACGCCAATGGCCTGCCGTACCAGGGTTCGCCGATCTCGGTCGACACGATCGGCGAGTACAACATCTCCACCGCCAATTTCGACGTCACCTCCGACACGGTCGGTGCCGACATCAATGCGGTCACCAAGTCGGGCACCAACGAGTTTCACGGCTCGGTGTATTACGCCTATCGCAATGCCAACAAGATGGTCGGCAATGCCGGCTGGCTGGACAACGGCGACCGCGGTTACGACTACACCGGCTACCAGCGCGACTGGACCGGCGGCGTCACCGTGGGCGGCCCGATCATCAAGGACAAGCTGTTCTTCTTCTTCTCGGCCGAGCAGGAAAAGACCACCGGCATCGGCGCGGACTCGTCCAACGGCCTGGACCCGTCGCTGACCGGCGCGTCCACCTCCAACAAGATCTCGCCCAGCGACCTGCAGCAGGTGATCGATACCGCCAAGGCGCTTGGCCTGCAGCCGGGCAGCCTGGGTGGCGGTGCGGTCGGTCTGACCGACAAGCGCTACCTCGGCAAGATCGACTGGAACATCAACAACGACCATCGTGCCAGCTTCACCTACCAGTACACCAAGGAGAACCAGCCCATCGTGCAGGGCAACAGCTCCAAGGAAGTGGGCCTGGACAGCTACTGGTACAGCAAGGACAGCCTGACCAAGAACGCCGCGCTGCAGTTCTACGATGACTGGAGCGAGAACTTCTCGACCGAAGCCAAGATCAGCTACCAGACGTTCGAACAGCTGGCCGGCAACGCGATCAACCAGCCGCAGGTGAAGGTCTACCTGAGCAACGACAACAAGGGGCCGTCGGTCAACCTGGGCGAGGATCAGTACCGCCACGAGAATGCCATCAACACCAAGAAGTGGTCGGCCTTCATCGCCGGCACCTATTTCCTTGGCGACCACACCATCAAGGGCGGCATCGACTTCCAGCGCGACCAGATCTACAACCTGTTCGGCCGCACCGAGCACGGCAATTACACGTTCTACGGGCTGACCAATTTCGCGAACCGCGACTACGCCTCGTACTACTTGTACCAGCCGGCGCAGGGCTACACCCTCAACGATGTGGCGGCACAGTGGGTGTACAGCCAGTACAGCCCGTTCATCCAGGACACCTGGCAGGTCAACAACAACCTGTCGGTGACCTACGGCCTGCGCATGAACATCCCGCAGTCCGACCATGCCCCGTTCTACAACGCCGCCTTCCAGCAGTCGTTCGGTTACCCGAACAACAGCAGCCTGGGCAGCAAGAACAAGGTGGTCGAGCCGCGCTTCGCGTTCAACTACGCGTTCAACACCGAGCGCATGATGCAGTTGCGCGGCGGCATCGGCCTGTTCCAGACCACGCCGCCCACGGTATGGATGACCAACCCCTACCAGAACAACGGCCTTACCGTGGCCAGCTATTCGTCGTTCGATCCGGCGGATGCGGCGTTCAGCCCGGACCCGTATCACCAGAACATTCCGAGTACGCTAGTCCCATCGGGGATTGTCGACACGATCGACCCCGACTTCAAGCTGCCCAGCGTGTGGAAGACCACCCTGGCATTCGATGCCGAATTGCCGTGGTGGGGTCTGATCAGCTCGGTGGAGTTGCAGCATATCCAGGCCGACAACGCGATCTTCTACAAGGCCATCAACATCGGCGCGCCGACCGGCACGTTGCCCGATGGCCGCTTCCAGTACTGGAAGACGCCGGGCGAGAACGGCAGCATCAAAGGTGCGGACAAGGATGCGGCGGCCAATCGCGACCGGGCGTTCGACCAGCAGTCCACGCTGCTCACCAACACCGGCAAGGGCAAGTCCGACAGCCTGACCCTGGCGCTGGCCAAGCCCTTCTCGGAAAGCTGGTTCGGTAACGTGAGCCTTACCTTCAGCCATGCCACCGAGGTCAACCCGGGCAACAGCTCGCAGGCGTTCTCCGGCTACAAGTACGTGGTGCGCGAAAACGTCAATGACGAAGTCGCCGCCACCGCCGACCGCAACATCCCGCGGGCGCTCAAGGCGTCGCTGACCTGGCAGCATGCGTTCTTCGGCAACTACAAGACCAGCGTGTCGGCGTTCTACAGCGGCCACAGCGGCCTGCCGTACAGCTGGATCTTCTCCGGCGACGTCAACGGCGACGGCATCACCTATCAGGACCCGATCTACATCCCGACGGTGAACGACCCCAAGGTCAGCTACGGCAGCGCATCGCCCGAACTGATCCAGCAGTTCCAGGACTACATTGCGGGCAACAAGTACCTGAGCCGTCACCGGGGCCAGATCGCCGGCCGCAACACCGATCATTACGGTTGGGTCAATCAGCTCGACATGAGCTTCTCGCAGGAAGTCCCGGGCATCTTCAAGGGCAACAAGGGCGTCGTGCGTCTGGACGTCTACAACTTCCTCAACCTGCTCGACAGCGACTGGGGCCAGACCGTCAACGGCCAGTTCAACACGCGCACGCTGGCCGGATCCAACGGCGTGAATGCGCAAGGCCAGTACATCTACTACCTGCCCACCGACCAGAACGGCAATTACCAGCCGCAGCAGCTGATCCGCTACGACGCCGGTTCCAACCCGACCCGCGTGGTGTCGCGCTGGTCGGCCATGCTGACGTTGCGCTACACGTTCTGATCGCGGCATCGTTCCGAAACGACCGGCACCTCAGGGTGCCGGTTTTTTTTGCGAAGGCACATCGGCATCGTGTTGTCTTGACCCGATGATTCGCGCAGCGGATGCTTGGCAACCCGCCACGACGCTGCATGAGGCAGTCACGTCGTCAGCGGCAGGAGAGTTGTGGATGAATGATTTCCAGGCCGGCCGTGCCGGCAAACCGGGCGCGGTCAGCGCCCGCATCACCCCGATCGGCGGGCTCGACGTGCTCTCGCGCCACGAGGTGGCCCGCCTGCGCGGTGCCAGCGGCTCGGGGCTGCACGCGCTCCTGCGGCGCTGCGCGCTGGCAGTGCTGACCTCGGGCAACGTCAGCGACGACCCGCGCGCGATGCTGGAGCAGTACCCCGATTTCGACATCCAGGTGCTGCAGCAGGATCGCGGCATGAAGATCGAACTCTCGAACGCGCCGGCCCAGGCGTTCGTCGACGGCGAGATCATCCGCGGCATCAACGAGCTGCTCGTCGCGGTCGTGCGCGACATCGTCTACGTGTCGACCCAGCTGGAACAGCTCGGGCTCGATCTCGACCCCTCTTCCGCGCTGACCCAGGGCGTGTTCGAGATCCTGCGCAACGCGCGCATCCTGAAGCCGCAGGTGGACCCGAACCTGGTGGTGTGCTGGGGTGGCCACTCCATCTCCCGCGAGGAGTACGACTATTCCAAGCTGGTCGGCTACCAGCTCGGCCTGCGCGGGCTGGACATCTGCACCGGCTGCGGCCCGGGCGCGATGAAGGGGCCGATGAAGGGCGCCACGATCTCGCACGCCAAGCAGCGGCGCCGGCACAACCGCTACATCGGCATCACCGAGCCGGGCATCATCGCGGCCGAATCCCCGAACCCGATCGTCAACCACCTGGTGATCATGCCGGATATCGAGAAGCGCCTGGAGGCGTTCGTGCGGCTGGGCCACGGCATCATCGTGTTCCCCGGCGGCGTCGGTACCGCCGAGGAGATCCTGTACCTGCTGGGCATCCTGCTGCACCCGGACAACGCCAGCACGCCCTTCCCGCTGATCTTCACCGGCCCGCGCCATTCGGCCGCCTATTTCGAGCAGATCGACCGCTTCCTGCGCCTGACCCTCGGCGACGAGGTCGCGCGGCATTACCAGATCATCGTCGACGATCCGCAGACGGTGGCGCGCACGATGGTCAAGGGGCTGGAGAAAGTGCGCCACAACCGGCTCGACACCAAGGACGCGTTCTTCTTCAACTGGGCGCTGCAGATCCCGCTGGAGTTCCAGCAGCCGTTCCGGCCCACTCACGAGGCGATGGGTGCGCTGCAGATCCGCCACGGCCGCCCGCGTCACGAGCTTGCCGCCGACTTGCGGCGGGCGTTCTCCGGCATCGTCGCCGGCAACGTGAAGGAAGAGGGCGTGCAGGCGATCGAGCGCAACGGGCCGTTCGCCATCGACGGCGATGTCGACATCATGCGCGCGCTGGACCAGCTGCTGCAGGCCTTCGTGCAGCAGCACCGCATGAAGTTGCCGGGCGGTTCGGCCTACGTGCCTTGCTATCGCGTGATCACCCACTGAATCGGCGGCGGATCATGCGGCCGGCGGCTTGACAGTACGCCGCCGCGTCGACAAACTACGCAGCTCCCGCCCGAATAGCTCAGCTGGTTAGAGCACTTGACTGTTAATCAGGGGGTCGTTGGTTCGAGTCCAACTTCGGGCGCCAGATGCAAGACAAAGGCCGGCAGGAAACTGCCGGCCTTTGTCGTTGGCGGAAACGACGAAGGGCGCCGCAGCGCCCTTCGCGAGTGAGGCCGATGCCGGCTCAGCGCACCTTGAACAGTACCGGCGTCCAGCTGCCGCCGGCATAGGCTTCGCGGCGGCGGCGGTGCATGCGCTCGATGGCCTCCTGGCGGCGAGCCTCGGCCCATTCCACGCGGTTCAGCATCAGGCCGGCCCTGCTTTCGCCGCGGCGGGTCGCCTCATTGTCGCGCCAGATGCGGAAGTCGTCGTAGGCCTCGATTTCGTACTGCAGCTCGCGCATGCACAGCTCGATCATGATGGCGTCGTCGAGGAAGCCCAGCACGGGAACATTGTCGGGGAGGACGTCATCCTGGCTGGAGAAGTACGCAAGCGCGGCCAGCACGTTGTCGCGATCCTCCTCGGGCAGCGCGAAACCGGCGTCCTCGATCATGCTGATCATGGTGTCCAGGTGCTTCAGGCGGTTGGCGACGAAGTCGGGCAGTTCCGCGCGATTGGTTTCCTCGAGCAGCTTGCGCGCGGCGCCGACGATGCTGATGGCATCCACGGTGTCCACCTGCTTTCGCGCCTCGGTGATGCTGTCGACGAACAGCTTCAGGTCAGCGTCGCTGAGGGTGATGTGCAGTTCCAGGCTCATGGTTGGCGACTCGCGAGGCGGTGGGAAAAGATTGCCAGCCTATGCCAGCCGGCGCATGGCCGTCAATTGGCAGGGGCCGACTCCGCGCGTCCTTGCGACGGGCGATGCAGGGCAGTTCGCGAGCTGCTGCAGCGGACGACGCGGACGTGCGTCGGCGCGCTCAGGAAGCGTCGGAATTGCCGGCGGTCAGTTCCTTCAGCAGCTGGAAGATTTCGCGGAAGGCGCGGGGCGGCTTGTTCGGCGTCTCCCGCTCCAGCCGCGCCTGGCGCACCAGCGAGCGCAGGTGCTGGCGATCGACCTGCGGGTGTTCGGCGATCACTTCGGCCAGTGCCGCGTCGTCACCGTCGACCAGCCGGTCGCGGATCGCTTCCAGACGGTGCATCGCGGCGGTGTCCTGGCGCTGCTTCTCGCGGTTCTCGCCGAGCTCGGCGCGCACGGCGGCGAAATCCTCCTCGCCGAAGCGGCGCATGACCTTGGCCAGGAACGCCATCTGGCGCTTCCTGGCGCCGTGTGCGGTGATGCGACGGGTGATCTCGATCTCGCGGCGCACGTCGTCGGGGAGGTCGAGCTTGGCCAGCCGGCTGGCGGGCAGCTCGACCAGTTGGCCGGCGAGCGTCAGCACGGCGAGCGCCTCGCGTCGCTGCTGGGTGCGGCTGGGGCCGTAGTCCTGTTCGTCGAGTTCGGTCTGGTTGCGGCTGCGGCTGGGGCTCACGGGTTCATTCCGGCAGGGGCGGGTGGATCGTCGGCGGCGTTGCCGGCGGGGTCGGCTTCGGCCTGCTCCAGCGCAAAGCGTGCCGTCGGCGTGCCGTGCAGATCAATGGTTTCGGTGAACATGGCGGCCGGCCGCACCCACAGGCCATGTTCGCCGTAGAGTGCCTGATAGACCACCATCGACTCCAGCGTCTCGCTGTGCCGCGCGGTACCCAGCACGCGATAACGCCGGCCCTTGTAGTGGCGATAGATGCCCGGGGCAGGTGGCGAGGGAAGGCTCATGGCTCCTTTCATTCTCCCGCCGCGCCCCCATGTGAACGCTCTGGCGATTGCGAGCCGCCTATTCTACCCGCCCCTTGCCCAGGAAAGACCAACGTGAGTGAAGCCGTCGTCAGCCGCGATAGCAGTACATCCGAACTGGATCGACTCGCCGAGTTGGCCGAGGACGTGATCCGCCGCGCGCGGATCGCCGGCGCCAGCCAGGCCGAAGTGGCCGCCACCATCGACACCGGGCTCAGCGTGAATGTGCGCCTCGGCGAGGTGGAAACGGTCGAGCACACCCGCGATCGCGGCTTCGGGCTCACGGTGTATTTCGGCCAGCGCAAGGGCTCGGCCAGCACGGCGGACCTGCATCCGGATTCGATCCAGGCGACGCTGGACCAGGCCTGTGCGATTGCCCGTTACACCGAGGCCGATCCCGCCGCCGGGCTGGCCGATGCCTCGCGCATGGCCAGCGCGTTCCCGGAACTGGACCTGTGGCACCCCTGGGACATCGACACCACGCAGGCGATCGAGCTGGGCATCGCGATCGAGGATGCCGGGCGCGCACATGCCGGCATCAGCAACTCCGATGGCGCCTCCGTGCAGGCCGGGCAGGGTCTGTCCGTGTACGCGAACTCGCACGGTTTCGTGGGCCGCGAGCGCGGCACCCGCCACGCGTTGTCGCTGGCGCTGATCGCCGGCGACGAGGACGGCATGCAGCGCGATTACTGGTACGACAGCGTGCGCGCGGCGGGCGATTTCATCAGCGCGAAGGCGCTCGGCGACAAGGCCGCCGAGCGCACGCTGGCGCGGCTTGGGGCGCGCGGCCTGTCCACCCGGCAATGCCCGGTGCTGTTCGCGCCGGAGCTTGCGCGCGGCGTGATCGGGCATCTGCTCGGGGCGGTCAGCGGTGGCTCGCTGTATCGGCGGGCCAGCTTCCTGCTCGACCATGTGGGCCAGGCGGTGATGCCTGCATGGTTGAATATCGACGAGCGGCCGCATCTTCAGCGCGGCCAGGGCTCGGCCAATTTCGATGCCGAGGGCGTGGCCACGCGCGACAGCGCCCTGATCGAAGGCGGCGTGCTGGCGCGCTACATGCTGGGCAGCTATTCGGCGCGCAAGCTCGGCATGGAATCCACCGGCAACGCCGGCGGCGTGCACAATCTGGTGGTGGCCGCGGGCGCGGCCGATGGCGAGGCGTCCGATTTCGCCGGCATGCTGCGGCGCCTGGGTACCGGTCTGCTGGTCACCGAGGTGATGGGCCAGGGCGTGTCGATCGTCACTGGCGATTATTCGCGTGGGGCCGCCGGTTTCTGGGTGGAGCACGGCCGCATCGTGCATCCGGTGGAAGGCATCACCATCGCCGCCAACCTGCGCGACATGTTCGCCGGCATCGTGGCGGTGGGCGACGATGTCGATCCGCGCTCGCCGGTCCTCACCGGCTCGATCCTGCTCGATCGCATGACCGTCGCCGGCGAGTAGCCGCGCCTCCGGCGGGGTTGGGCGTGTTGGCAGGTTCTTGCGGCAAAGCGGCGCAAGCCTTGCTAGCATCGGCACGACCGGCAAGCGGCCGGTGAGCTTCGACGTCGAAGGAGATGCGCATGAGCGTTCCACCCGAATCCGTCATCCCGCCCGCGCCGACCGATCCGGCGCCGGGCGTTCCGCCTGCCGAGGAAAGACAGTGGGCGATGTTTGCGCATCTGTCCGCGCTGCTCGGTGCGATCCTCACCGGTGCGCTGGGCGGCGGCTGGGGCTGCTTCATCGGCCCGCTGGTGATCTGGCTCATCAAGAAGGACACCATGCCGTTCGTCAACGACCAGGGCAAGGAGGCGCTGAACTTCAACATCACGGTGGCCATCGCGTTCGTGGTGCTGTTCCTGCTCTCGGTGATGACGTTCGGCATCGGTCTGGTCATCGCGATCCCGCTGTGGTTCATCATCGGCATCGCCTGGCTGGTGTTCACCATCATCGCCGCGATCAAGGCCAACGAGGGCGTGACGTATCGCTACCCGTTCACCCTGCGCCTGATCAAGTAGCCCGGAAGCAACGAAGCAAAAAAGGCGGCCCCTGGCCGCCTTTTTCATTGCCGGTGTTCAGCGCGTGCGGTGCGCCGCGTAGCGGGCCAGTTCGTGCAGCAGCGCGGCGCGTTCGCCCCATGGCGCGATCGCGGCCAGGGCGGTGTCGGTCAAGCCGGCCAGGCGCTCGCGCGAGGCGTCGAGGCCGATGATCGACGGGAAGGTGGGCTTGGCCGCGGCCGCATCCTTGCCGGCGGTCTTGCCGATCACCGCCGATTCGCCTTCCACGTCGAGGATGTCGTCGCGCACCTGGAAGGCCAGGCCGACGGCGCTGGCGTAGCGATCCAGCGCCAGCAGTGCGTCGGCATCGGCGCCGCCGAGCAGCGCGCCTAGCCGCACCGACGCGCGGATCAAGGCGCCGGTCTTGCAGCCGTGCATGTATTCCAGCTCGGCCAGTTCCAGCGATCGCCCGACCGCGGCCAGGTCCAGCGCCTGGCCGCCGGCCATGCCTTCGGCGCCGCAGGCGCGACCCAGCGTCTGCAGCATGGCGATGCGCACGCTGGCGTCGATCTCGGCGCCATCGTCGGCCAGCAGTTCGAAGGCCAGCGCCTGCAGGGCGTCGCCGGCGAGGATCGCCATCGCCTCGCCGAACACCACGTGGCAGGTCGGCCGGCCGCGGCGCAGCGCGTCGTCGTCCATGGCGGGCAGGTCGTCGTGCACCAGCGAGTAGGCGTGGATCAGTTCCACCGCGCAGGCGGCGGCGTCCAGTGCGGGGCCATCCTGGCCCAGCATGTGGCCGGCGGCGTAGACCAGCATCGGCCGTAGCCGCTTGCCGCCGCCCAGCACGGCGTAATGCATGGCGCGATGCAGGTGGTCGGAATCGTGCACGGCCGGCGGCAGGCGGTCCTGCAGCGCGCGTTCCGCGCGGGCAACCAGCGACTGCAGGGCAGGGCCGAGTTCGGCGGACTCAGAGTTCGGGTTCAAACGGTTCGGCGCGGTCGGGGGCATCGGGGTCCAGCAGCAGGCGCACGCGCAGTTCCGCTTGTTGCAGCGACTGCTGGCAATGACGGAACAGGCCGATGCCGCGCTCGAACGAGGCAAGCGATTCGTCGAGGCTCAACTCGCCGCCTTCCATCCGGGTGACCAGTTGCTCCAGCTCGTCGAGCGAGTGTTCGAAATCGACGGCGGGAGCGGGGTCGGCAACGGTCTTGGGAGCGGTCTTGGCCATGGCCCGCAACGCTAGCGCAGCGCGGCGGGCGAATCAATCGGCGCGGCGTCGCCGCAAGCCGCGGGCGTGATCTGGATCAGCGTCCGGGGCGCCAGCGGGGCTGCGCGCCGCAGCGGTCGAACAGCTCGGCACCGCGGGCGTTGATCCAGCGGTCGGCCACGGCAATCAGCTCGCCATCGGCATACAGCAGCGGACACGCGTCGCGTCGCCACGGCGGCATCTGCGCCTGCTGGAACAGGTTGCGCAACTCGCGCGTGTGCGGGTTGCCCGCCGGGCGGATGCGCTCGCCGCCGCGGCGCATGCGCACTTGCAGCGGTTGCGCCAGGCGGGTGGCCGGCGCCGTCAGCGCCAGTTCGCCACCGTCCGGCAGCGCCAGCGGTTCGCCGCTCCAGCGCTGTTGCCAGTCGGGGTCGATCGGTGCCTGTGTCGGCAGGGCCCACAATCGCTGCTTCCAGATGTGCAACTCGGTGCCGGCCCAGCGCACGCACGGCAACTGGCCGGCACGTGCATCGCACTGGCGCTCGATCTGCCGGCGCTGCGCCGCACCGGGAGCGGCCAGTCCGCGCAGGTGCAGCCAGTGGTCGAGCAGCGGTTCGCGCAATGCGGGCAGCAGCGCGCGCCAGCCGGGCAGGTCGAGGCTGCCGCTGGCGCGGTCGTGCAGGGCATCGAACGCGGGGAGCCATTGGCTGCGCAGTGCGTCGGCGGCATCGCGGCTCAGCGCGGCGCTGTGCAGGATCGAGTCGCAGGCCTGCGGCCAGTAACGCAGCAGCCCCGGCAGGATTTCATGGCGCAGGCGATTGCGCGCGAGGCGGATGTCGGCGTTGGAGGGGTCGTCGATGCAGTCGAGTTGGTGGGCGGCGACGTAGTCGAGCAGCGTGGCCCGCGGCAGCTCCAGCAGGGGGCGCCAGAGTTGGCCGGCGCCGAACGGTCGTCGTACGCGCATCCCGCCCAGGCCTTCCGGCCCTGCGCCGCGCAGCAATTTCAGCAGTACGGTCTCGACCTGGTCGTCGCGATGGTGGCCGAACAGCAGCCACTCGCCATCGTGCAGCAGGTCGGCCAGCGCGGCATGGCGGACGTGCCGCGCGGCGGCCTCCAGGCCCTTGCCGCCATCGCGCGGGACGTATACGCGCACCAGCGCGCAAGGCACGTCGAGGTCCTGGCAGAAGCGAGCGCAGTGTGCCGCCCAACGCGCGCTGTCGGCATGCAAGCCATGATCGACGTGCGCCGCGCGCAACCCGCGTTCCCGGGCCAGCGGTTCGCGGGCCAGCGCGTGCAGCAGGGCGCTGGAATCGGGGCCGCCGCTGAAGGCGACACAGATCGGCGCGGGTGCTGTCGCGGTCAGCGCCGCGAGTAGATGGGCTTGCAGCGGGTCGCTCATTTCTTGTCGGCGCGGGACCGCACGTAAATGTGCTTGCCGTTGCCGATCTGGCGCTCCTCGGTGTCGAACAGGCCGATGCCCTTGATCAGGCCGCTCAGTTTTGCGTAGCCATAGTTGCGCGAGTCGAAGTCGGGCGACTGCTTGTTGATGATGCTGCCGACCGGCCCGAGGCTGGCCCAGCCGGTCTCGTCGGACGCGGCCTCGATCGCATTGCGCAGCATGTTCATCAATTTGCTGTCGCCGCGCAGTTCCTTCGCCGAGCGCTGTTTCGGTGCCGTCTCGGTTTCGGTCTCGCTGGTGCCAGCCAGCACCTCGGTATAGATGAATTTGTCGCAGGCGGTGCGGAACGGCTCCGGCGTCTTCTTCTCGCCGAAACCGTAGACGATGCGCCCCGATTCGCGGATGCGCGAGGCGAGGCGGGTGAAATCGCTGTCGCTGGAGACGATGCAGAAGCCGTCGAAGCGCTCGGCGTAGAGCAGGTCCATCGCGTCGATGATCATCGCCGAGTCGGTGGCGTTCTTGCCGACCGTGTAGCGGAACTGCTGGATCGGCTGGATCGAGTAGCGCAGCAGCGCTTCCTTCCAGCCGTTCAAGTCCGGCTTGGTCCAGTCGCCGTAGATGCGCTTGACGTGGGCGGTGCCGTATTTGGCGATCTCGGCCAGCAGGCCCTCGACGATCGCCGGGCGGGCATTGTCGGCATCGATCAGGACGGCAAGCTTGTCGTGGGCCATGGCGGTGTCCGGCAGCGGAAGGTGGGTCGATGGTAGCGCGCGCCGGCGCGCGGGTGCCTGACGGGCCTCACTGGAGTACGCCGCCCTCGCGCAAGGATTGCTTCAAGGTGTCCACGTCTTTCCAACCGCTGAACTTCGTCACCAGTTGACCATGACGGAATAGGTAGAAGGTGGGCATGGCCCAGCTGTCGAGCATGGACCACTCGCTGTCGTACCAGGCGATGTGGATCGGTTGATCCGGAAACTCGCGGTTCCAGTCGCTGACCGCGTCGAGCTGCTCGTTCTGGCTGGCCAGCCAGATGGCGTTGCCGGCAAAAAGGGAGCGCAACTGGGCGTCTGCACGGATCGCGCGCGCGGCATCCCGCGAGAAGTGGCAGGACGCCACTACCACGATGCGCAATGGCGCGGACAGATCGAAGGATTGGCGTGCCATGGTGCCGGTGCGTGCATCCACGGTCAGTGCGGTCGGTTGTCCCGGCGGCGGCGATGCGGCACGGCGGAACGTCGGAATGACGGGGATGCCCATCTCCGGGTGATGTCGCGCCAGGGTGTTCGCGGCATCGAAATCGCGGCCGGTGATCAGCGCCTGGTGGAGGCGCGCATAGTCCTTGTCCGATGCCATGCCTCGTCGGTGCATTTCAGCCAGATCCATCCGCAGCTGGGCGATGTGGGTCGGGCTTGGCGCGTGGAACACCACGGCTTCCGCTGCGCGCTTGAGCAGCCTGAGGTCAGTGTGGCTGGCCAGGCGCAGGCTCTCAGGCGTTTGTGCATCGCCGAACAGTCGGTCGTAACGTCGTTCGACCCAGGTGGAGCGCTCGGCAGGGGACGGTGAGGGGACGGTTTCCTGCAGAACGAACTCGTCATAGCGTCGCTCCAGCATGCTCTCGCCGCATGTGTCGACGGCGCATCCCCGGCTGGCGGCGTCCTGCGTGCGTTCATGGTTTCGGCGGGACTGCTCGGCGGGTGTCAGTCCGTCGACGGCATGGCTTTGCGCGCCGAACAGGGCAAGCAGCTGCACGATCTGTGGGCGCGTCAGCTCGTTGGCCGGGTCCTCCAGCGACATGCCGCGCAGGCCGTGTGGGCCGAAGTCGAGCTGGGCAAGAAACCGTTTGCGCCCGCCAGGGGACAAGTCGTCCAGCGGCGAAGTGCCTGGCTGCGTGTCATGCAGATAGCGCGCCAGTGCCGCTCTTGAGGTGATCGGCGCGGGTGCGGTCGACGAGGCAACCACGATGCACGCTGGGGAAAGGCAGAGAACCAGGACGGCAAGTTGCACGCGATTCATGGCGGGCCTCGTGGTGCAGCCAGTCAGGGCCCGGCATCGGGTGGCTGGTGCACCGGCGATCGGTCGCTGGCGAAGTTATTCCTGATAAGCCCCGTAGCTGCGCAGGCGCTTGTAGCGCTGTTCGAGCAGGTCGGGGACCGGCATCGCCTGCAGCTCGTCGAGCTGGTTCAGCAGCACGGCTTTCAGGCGGATCGCCATCGAGCGCGGGTTGCGGTGGGCGCCGCCGAGCGGCTCGCGGATGAGCTTGTCGATCAGGCCCAGTTCGAGCAGGCGCGGGGCGGTCATGCCCAGGGCCTCCGCGGCGTCTTTTACCTTGTCGGCGCTCTTCCACAGGATTGAGGCGCAGCCTTCGGGCGAGATCACCGAATAGGTGGAGTACTGCAGCATGTTGGTGCGGTCGCCGACGCCGATCGCCAGCGCGCCGCCGGAGCCGCCCTCGCCGATCACGGTGCAGATGATCGGCACCTTGAGTTCGGCCATTTCCAGCAGGTTGCGCGCGATCGCCTCGCTTTGCCCGCGCTCTTCGGCGCCGACGCCGGGGTAGGCGCCCGGGGTGTCGATCAGGGTCAGCAGGGGCAAGCCGAAACGCTCGGCCATCTGCATCAGGCGCAGCGCCTTGCGGTAGCCCTCGGGGCGCGGCATGCCGAAGTTGCGGCGCACCTTGGTCTTGGTGTCGCGGCCTTTCTGGTGGCCGATGATCATCACCGGCCGGCCGTTGATGCGGCCCAGGCCGCCCACGATGGCAGCGTCCTCGGCGTACATGCGGTCGCCGGCCAGTTCGTGGAACTCCTCGCAGATCACGCCGATGTAGTCGAGTGTGTAGGGCCGCGCCGGGTGGCGGGAAAGCTGGGTGGTCTGCCAGGAATTGAGGTTGCGGAAGATGTCCGCCGTTTTTACCTTCACCTTCTGCCGCAGGCGCGCCACTTCCTCGTCGATGTTGAACGCCTGGCCATCGCTGGCGTGGCGAAGCTCCTCGATCTTCGCATCCAGTTCGGCGATGGGTTGTTCGAAATCGAGGAAGTTGGGGTTCATTCGTTGCTGTTCATTGCACGGAAGCGCTCAAGTATACCGTTCCGCAAGAAAAGGCGAGAACGGCGCCGTATGGCCGTGATCGGGTCGACAGATGCCTGCCGCGGGCGCGGTGATTGCGTTATCGTCCGCCCCATCGAGCACCCGCCGCCGGATCGCCGCCATGCCCAGCAAACCCATCGACAACGCGAAACTCGACCGCATCGTGGCCGAGGCGCGACGCGCCGCCGAGCAGCGCGAGCTGGGCTATCGCGAGCGGGCGCTGAAGATGTATCCGTGGGTGTGCGGTCGCTGCGCCCGCGAGTTCACGCGCGCCAATCTGCAGGAACTGACCGTGCACCACCGCAACCACGATCACGACTTCAACCCGGCCGACGGCAGCAATTGGGAACTGCTGTGCGTGTACTGCCACGACAATGAGCACGCGCGGCATATCGACCACGTGCGCGGCGGGGTGATGGCAGTGGAGGAAGCGCCGCCGGCGACGGGCAATCCGTTTGCCGACCTGAAGGCGATGATGGAGCGGGGCGGCAAGTAATCCCGCGAAGGCCTACCTGCGTCGATAGATGCCGTCGAAGCGGACGTTGAGTCCGCCGCACTGGTGATTGTCGCTGACCACCAGATACTTCCCGACCAGGAAGGCGCTCACCTCGCACGCATCGTCGACAAAGGTTGCGTGATGGCCGCTGGGCCGTGCCTCCCCGCCCATGGCGCCCAGGTTGGGGCCGCCGGGGAACTGGTCCGGCGGCGGGTCGGCCATCGGGTAATAGGCTTCGCCGTCGGCACGCAACATGCCGTTGTCATGGCGGATCGTGATGCGGTTGTCCCCCTGCACCCAGTCGCCTTCCCATGCCGACGTTGATGGCTGCGCCAGCACCGGCCGCAGGCGGTTGCGCGGCAGCCAGTCGGCGTGTCCATCCTGGTTGTCGGGAAACATGACGCAGGCGTAGTCGCCGCGGACGTCGCCCGCCAGTACCTGGTCACCCGGGATCAGGTAGGCCTTTTCCCGGCAGCGATCCGCCGTGGAAGGGCAGTCGTCGGTGCCCGCGACGAAGTGGGCGCGTCCGTCGCCGACGACTTCGGCGAGTGTCGTCTGGTCGCTGCTGCCATCGCCTCCCTCGCACAGAAACGGCGCGTCGGGATGTGTCTGCTGCGCATGAACGCCGCCGAAGAAAACCAACGCGAACAGCGCGAAAGTCCATTTATGGGCAACGGTCATCGGTCCCTCCATGCGTGCCCGCAGACAGTGGATACATGCGCCCGGCGGTGCCTCAATCCTGCTGCTTGACGATGCGCAGGCGTGCGGCCTGCACTCCGGGCAGCGCGCGCACGGCGCGCAGCAGGGCGGGGATGGCGTCCACGCGCCATTCCTCGCCCAGTTCCAGGTCGGCCTGGGCGCTGCGGTTGCGGTAGCCGTGCAGGGTGACGCTGGCCTGGCCGCCGCGGTAGCCGGCCAGGGTGCGTTGCAGTTGTTCGGCGAAGTCGGCGTGGATGCCGTTCAATTTCAGTTGCAGCAGGCGCGCGTGCCTGCGGCAGGCGTCGTCGAGCGAGCAGACGCTGCGCGCGCGCAACTGGAAGCCGCCGCCGGAGAATTCGTCGATGCGCAGGCCGCCGTCGACGACGAGCAATTGCCCGCGCGTGAGCAGGGGCGCCGCCTGGTGGTAGATCTCGCCGAAGAAGCTCACCTCGATGGCGCCGCCACCGTCCTCGATGCGCACGAACGCGTCGCTGTCGCCGCGCTTGCGCACGGCGGCGACCATGCCGGCGATGGTCCAGGGCGTGTCCGGGCCGCGGCGGAAGCGGTTCTCGCTGCCGTCGTCGTTGCGGCGCGGCTTCGGCGGCTGGTAGCGGTCGACGATCTCGCCCAGCGGACAGGTGGACAGCTGCGCCAGCTCGTCTTTCCACGGGTCGGTGGGGTGGCCGGAGAGGTAATGGCCGAGGGTGTCGCGTTCACCTTGCAGGCGTTGTTCCAGCGGCCACTCCGGCGCGGTCGGCAAGTCGATCTCGAGTACCGGCGTGGCCGAGCCCATCGCCGCGCCGAACATGTCGTTCTGGCCCGATTGCCGGTCGCGCTGGTGCTGTTCGGCGGCCTTGACCGCGTCGGGAAGTTGGAGCATCAGGCTGGCGCGGTTGGCCGCCAGCGCGTCCAGCGCGCCGGACAGGATCAGCGCCTCCAGCACACGCCGATTGAGCTTGCCCGGATCGATCCGTCGGCAGAAATCGGCCAGGTCGGTGTAGCGCCCGTGCGCGCGCTCGGCGACGATCGCCTCGCACACGCCGTGGCCGACGCCCTTGATCGCGCCCAGGCCGTACTGGATGACCTTGGGTTCCACCGCCACGAACATGTACTCGGACGCATTGACGTCCGGCGGCTGCACCACGATGCCCAGTGCGCGCGCTTCGTTGAGGAAGGTGACCGCCTTGTCGGTGTTGTCCATGTCCGCGGAGATCGTCGCGGCCATGAACTCGGCGGGGTAATGCGCCTTCAGCCAGGCGGTCTGGTACGACACCAGCGCGTAGGCGGCCGCGTGCGACTTGTTGAAGCCGTAGCCGGCGAACTTCTCCATCAGGTCGAAGATGGCGTCGGCCTTTTCGCCGCTGAGCCCGTCCTTGGCCGCACCCTCGCGGAAGATCGCGCGGTGCTTGACCATCTCCTCGACTTTCTTCTTGCCCATCGCACGGCGCAGCAGGTCGGCGCCGCCGAGCGTGTAGCCGCCCACGATCTGCGCCATCTGCATCACCTGCTCCTGGTAGACCATGATGCCGTAGGTCTCTTTCAGGATCGGCTCGACGCGCGGGTCGGGATATTCGACTTCCTCGCGGCCGTGCTTGCGCGCGATGAAGCTGGGAATCAGATCCATCGGGCCGGGGCGGTACAGCGCCACCAGCGCGATGATGTCCTCGAAGCGATCGGGTTTCGCATCCTTCAGCATGCGCTGCATGCCGGAGGATTCGAGCTGGAACACGGCGACCGTCTGCGCCTTCTTCAGCAGCTCGTACGGCGCCGGGTCGTCCAGCGGCAGCGCCGAGATGTCCAGCGCCGCCTCGCCGGTTTTCGCGCGGCGCGCGTTGATCGCCTTCACCGCCCAGTCGATGATGGTAAGCGTGCGCAGGCCGAGGAAGTCGAACTTCACCAGGCCGACCGCCTCGACGTCGTCCTTGTCGTACTGGGTGACCACACCGCCGCCGCCGGCTTCGCAGTACAGGGGGGAGAAATCGGTGAGCGGAGTCGGTGCGATCACCACGCCGCCGGCATGCTTGCCGGCGTTGCGGGTGAGGTTTTCCAGGCTCAGCGCCAGGTCGATCAGCGCATGGGCGTCCTCGTCCTGCGCGTAGGCGTCGCAGAACTCGCGCACGACGCGGTCGGTTTCCTTCTTCGATTTCTCCGACAGGCCCAGCGCATCGGACAGGGTCAGGTCGAGCGGCCGCGGCGGGATCATCTTGGCCAGCTTGTCGACCTGGCCGTAACCCATGCCGAGCACGCGGCCCGAATCGCGCAGCACCGCCTTGGCCGCCATCGAGCCGTAGGTGATGATCTGGCTGACCTTGTCGCGCCCGTACTTGCGCGCGACGTAGTCGATCACCTCGTCGCGGCGGTCCATGCAGAAGTCGATGTCGAAGTCTGGCATCGACACGCGTTCGGGATTCAGGAAGCGCTCGAACAGCAGGTCGAACTGCAGCGGGTCGAGGTCGGTGATCTTCAGCGCCCAGGCGACCAGCGAGCCGGCGCCCGAACCGCGGCCCGGGCCCACCGGAATGCCGTGTTGCTTGCCCCAGTTGATGAAGTCCGCGACGATCAGGAAGTAGCCGGGGAAGCCCATCTTGACGATGACGTCCAGCTCGCGTTCGAGCCGCGCGTCGTAGTCCGCGCGCGAGTGGCCGGCAGCCAGCGGCGCGAGTGCAAGGCGCTGTTCCAGGCCTTGCCGCGACAGTTCGCGGATGTGGCTGTCGAGGTCGTGGCCCTCCGGCACGGGGAAGTCGGGCAGGTAGTACTTGCCGAACTTGAGTTCCAGCGTGCAGCGCTTGGCCAGCTCGACGGTATTTGCCAGCGCCTCGGGCAGGTCCGCGAACAGCGTCGCCATGTCTCCGGGCGTCTTCAGGTACTGCTGGTCGGTGTATTCCCGCGGGCGCTTGGGGTCGGCCAGCACGCGGCCCTGGTTGATGCACACGCGCGCCTCGTGCGCGTCGAAGTCGGCCTGCTTGAGGAAGCGCACGTCGTTGCTGGCCAGCACCGGCAAGTCGAGCGTGGCGGCCAGGCCCAGGGCGGCGCTGTTCCAGAGTTCCTCGCCGTCGCGGCCGCAGCGGGTCAGCTCCAGGTACAGCCGATCCGGAAACAGTCGTGCCAGCGCGCGCAGTTTCGCCAGCGCGGCATCGCTGCCCTGGTGCACCGCGATGCGGGCTACTTCGCTGTCGCGGCCGAGCAGGGCGATCAACCCGCTGCAGGCCTCGCCATGCAACCAGCCGGCGTCGATCAGCGCGCGTCCGCCGTGCTGGCCCTCCTGCCAGGCACGCGACACCAGCCGCGACAGGTTGAGGTAGCCGTCATGGTCCTGGCACAGCAGGGTCAGCCGCCACGGGCGCGGATCGTCCGGCGCCGAGACCAGCAGGTCGCAACCGCCGATGGCCTTGATTCCGGCCGCGCTGCAGGCTTTGTAGAACTTGACCAGCGCGAACATGTTGCATTCGTCGGTCAACGCCACCGCCGGGATGCCGTCGCGCACGCAGGCGGCGACCAGCGCCTTGATGCGGATGGTCGAGTCGACCAGCGAGTACTCGCTGTGCAGGTGAAGGTGGGCGAAGCTGGCGGTCATGCAAATCTGCGCGCGTTGTCCGTGCAGGCTACCCGCCGCCGCAGGCAGCGGCAAGATTGACTTGCGCGGGGTTTGCGCGAAGCGCGGGCCGGCGCCGACCGGGGGTCATCGCGGCGCGAGCACCGGTGCCGCGATCGGCGGTTCGCGCAGCAACGCGTTGATCTCCTCGACGAGCGTACCGAGCATGTCTTCGCCATATCCGACGTGGACATGGGCCACGGTGCCGTCACGATGCAGCATCACCATCACCGGGATTCCCGTGACGTCATACGGCTTGCCGATGGCGCCGTGACGATCCCAGGTGAGCAGCAGTTCGGGGAGGCTCTTGCCCAGTGCGCGCGCGGCACGCAGGAAGACGCGGCGATCCTCCTTGTAGTTGACCGCCACCACCTGCAGCGACATGCCGCGCTCGGTCGCCAGCGATTGCATCTTCGCCAGCACCGGCATCTCCTTCATGCAGTAGCCGCACCAGGTCGCCCAGAAACTGATCACCACGACCTTGCCGCGCAGCGAGGCCAGGCTCACCGTGTGTCCATCCATCGTTGGCCCCAGTGAATCCGGCGGCACGTCGCCGGGCCGCACGCCCGCGGTGGCGGCGAAGCAGCTCATCAAGGCGACCAGGAACAGGCTCATCCGTCGCATGGCGTCCCCTTCATATCCATGGACCAGCGGTCACGAGAGGCCAGTGTAAGCGATGGCCGGATGCAGCAATCGCGGCCGCGATGTTTGCCTCAGAACAAGCTGGCCTGATCCAGCAGCAGGCGCACCGGGGCAAAGCTGCGGCGGTGCAGTGGGCATGGCCCCAGCCGCTGCAGCGAGGAGAGGTGGGCCGGCGTGGGGTAGCCCTTGTGCAGGGCGAAGCCGTAGCCGGGGTGGAGCGCGTCCAGTTCCACCATCAAGCGGTCGCGGGTGACCTTGGCCAGGATCGAGGCCGCGCTGATGGCCGGTTCCAGCGCGTCGCCGCCGACGATCGCGCGCGCCGGGCAGGGCAGGTCCGGCGGCAGCTTGTTGCCGTCGATCAGCGCGTGCTGCGCGGCGGGCGCCAGGCCGGCGAGGGCGCGGCGCATGCCGGTCATGGTGGCGCGGAAGATGTTCAGCGAATCGATTTCCTCCGGCTCGACCAGCACGATGCAGTACGCCAGCGCGCGTTCGAGAATCAGCGGGAACAGCGCCTCGCGGCGCGCCTCGCTGAGCCTCTTCGAATCGTCGAGGCCGCGGATCGGCCGGACCGGATCGAGGATCACCGCCGCCACCGCCAGCGGACCGGCGAGAGGGCCGCGACCGGCTTCGTCGACACCGGCGACCAGCAGGCTGGTGGCCGATCCGTCCTCGTCCGCCTGCGAGCGCGGCGGTGGGCGATGGCTGTCGAGAACAAGCTCAGCCATCGGCGCGGCCGTGATCGTCGACCAGCTCCGCCACCGCGGTCGCGGCCCGTTCGCCGGCGTGGCCGGCCATGTCGCCGCGCAGTTCCTGGTGCAGGTATTCGAAGGCGGCCACGATCGCGCTGCGGCGCTCGCTGTCGCCGAACAGGGCCAGCGTGGCGGCGGCCAGCTTGTCGGCGGTGCAGTCGTCCTGCATCAGCTCGGGCACCCACGGCCCCGGGCCCAGCCCGCTGGCGCGGGCCAGGATGTTGGGCAGCGAATAGACGTCCGTCTTGATCATGTTCAGGGCGCGCGCGATGCGATAGCTCAGTGGCGCCACGCGGTAGCCGACCACCATCGGCCGCTTGGCCAGCATGGCCTCCAGCGTGGCGGTGCCGGAGGCCAGCAGCACCACGTCGGCGGCCAGCATCGCCTCGTGGGCCTGGCCGTCCAGCAGCAGCGGCGCGGGTTCGCTGGCCGGCAATCGGGCGAGCAGTTCCTGCAACCGCGCGTGCACCCGTGCATTGGCGGCGGGGACCACGATGCGCAGGCCGGGCACGACTGCAGC
This sequence comes from Rhodanobacter sp. UC4438_H5, assembly GCF_052978405.1. Taxonomy (NCBI): domain Bacteria; kingdom Pseudomonadati; phylum Pseudomonadota; class Gammaproteobacteria; order Lysobacterales; family Rhodanobacteraceae; genus Rhodanobacter; species Rhodanobacter sp. UC4438_H5. The sequence goes on along the minus strand of NZ_CM129672.1, from coordinate 1,886,306 downwards.
AACGTGCTGCGCGGCATCCAGGAAAATCCGGCCCAGCCGATCCACCTCGGACATCCGGCTGCCCGGCAGTACTGCCAACACCGGCGCCTGCTGCGGCAGGTGCAGCGCCTCGCGCGCGCCGACGCGGTCGGCGACCAGCGCGAAGCGGTCGGCCAGCGGGTGGCCGACGAAGCGCGCGTCGATGCCATGGCGCGCGTAGATCGCCGGTTCCATCGGGAACAGGCACAGCACGCGGTCCGCGCTGCGACCGATCTTCTCCACGCGATTCTCGCGCCATGCCCACACCGAGGGGCTGACGTAGTGAACCGTGCGCAAGCCGGCCTCCTTCAGGCGCCGTTCCACGCCGAGGTTGAAATCCGGGGCGTCGATGCCGATCACCACCGCCGGCCTGGCCTGCCTGAGGCGCGCGACCAGGGAACGGCGCAGACGCAGCAGGCGCGGCAGGTGGCTGATCACCTCGCTGAAACCGAACAGCGACAGCTCGCGGATGTCGTACCAGGACTCGAACCCCTCGCGCTGCATCCGCGCCCCGCCGATGCCGACGAAGCGCGCCTGCGGGTAGCGCTGGCGCAAGGCGACGATCAGGTCGGCACCGAGCTGGTCGCCGGAATCCTCACCGGCGAGGATGGCGATCAGCGGGGCAGTTGCGGAGACGCCGGTGTTTTGCATTTCGTCTCCGTCGTGAAGCGAGAGCCAGAGCGCGTGCTTGATTTTGCGATAAGCGCGACGCGCTTATCGCGCCAACGACCGCTCGCTGTGGTCGAGGAACTCCAGCATTGCCATGACGTCGGCGCTTTCGCGCGCCTGCTCGGCGAGTTTCTCGCGGGCTTCGGGCAGCGAGAGGCCGGCCATGTAGAGGGTGCGGTAGGCGCGCTTGATCGCGGCGATGCGGGTGGCATCGAAGCCCCGGCGTTTGAGGCCTTCGCTGTTGATGCCGCGCGGGCGGCCCTGCTGCTCGTTGGCCATCATCACGAACGGCGGCACGTCGTGGCCGACCAGGCAGCCCATGCCGATGAAGGCGTGCGCGCCGACCTTGCAGAACTGGTGCACGCCCGAATAGCCGGAGAGGATCGTCCAGTCACCGATCACCACGTGCCCGGCCAGGGCGGAATAGTTGGAGAACACCACGTGATTGCCGACCTGGCAGTCGTGCGCGATGTGCACGTAGGCAAGCACCCAGTTGTCGTCGCCGAGGCGCGTGACGCCGCCGCCGTCGCCGGTGCCGCGGTTGATGGTGGTGAATTCGCGGATCAGGTTGCGGTCGCCGATGACCAGTTCGGTGCGCTCGCCGGCGAATTTCTTGTCCTGCGGATCGCCGCCCAGCGAGGCGAACTGGGCGACGCGGTTGTCGCACCCGAGCCGGGTGGGGCCTTCGATCACCACGTGCGGGCCGATCACCGTGCGGTCGCCGATCTCCACCTGCGCGCCGATGACGCTATAGGCGCCGATGCGCACGCCGGCGCCGATCACGGCAGCCGGGTCGACCTGCGCAGTGGGGTGGATCGCGGTGCTGTCACTCATGTTCATGACCTCGCGGCGCACATCAGTTCGCAGCTTGCCACTTCCTTGCCGTCGACCGTGGTGCGCGCGGCGAACAGGCCCATGCCGCGGACCAGGCGTTTCAGGTTCACTTCCAGGCGCAACTGGTCGCCCGGCACCACCGGAGCGCTGAAGCGCGCATTGTCGACCTTGACCAGATAGAACAACGGGCTGCCCGCGTCGCCCTTCATGCGGCGGCTGATCTGCGTCAGCAGGCCGGCGGCCTGCGCCATCGCCTCAATGATCAGCACGCCCGGCATCACCGGATGGCCCGGGAAATGGCCATCGAAGAACGGTTCATTGATGGTGACGTTCTTCAGCGCGACTGCGCTGACGTCCGGCACGACCTCGATCACCCGGTCGACCAGCAGGAACGGGTAGCGGTGCGGCAGCAGGCGCTGGATCTGCTCCACCTGCACCGGCAGGGTGATCTCGAAATTTTCCTCAGTCATCGCTCTTGTCCTTTTCCAGTGCCGCCAGACGGCGCGCGTATTCGTCCAGATGCTTGAATCGCGCCGCATTCCTGCGCCACAGGCGATTTTCCTGCAGCGGCACGCCGGAGGAGTACTCGCCCGGTTCGCGTATCGAATGGGTGACCAGGCTCTTGGCGGTAATGGTAACCCGGTCGGCCAGCTCGAGATGGCCGAGCACGCCCGCATTGCCGCCGATCTGGCAGTAGCGGCCGATCCTGGCGCTGCCGGCCACGGCGGCGCATCCGGCCATTGCGGTGTGCGCGCCCACGTGCACGTTGTGGGCGATCTGGATCTGGTTGTCCAGCCGCACGTCTTCTTCCAGCACGGTGTCGTCCAGCGTGCCGCGGTCAATCGTGGTGTTGGCGCCGATCTCGCAGTCATCGCCGATGCGTACCCCACCCAACTGGGGCAGCTTGATCCAGTGGTCGGTGTCGAAGGCCAGGCCGAAGCCGTCCGAACCGATCACCGCGCCGGGATGCACCAGCACGCGGCGACCCAGGATGACGCGCGTGACCAGGGTGACCCGGGCCACCAGCCGCGATTGCGCCCCCACCGTGCAGCCCTCGCCGATGATGCAGTGTGGCCCCAGCACGGCGCCGTCCTCGACCACTGCATCGGCCTCGATCACGCAACACGGGCCGATGCTGGCGCCGGCGCTGACGCGCGCGGAAGCGGCGACCACGGCACTGGGATGCACGCCAGCCGGTGCGGCGGGCAGGCGCTCGAACAGCGCGGCGATGCGCGCGTAGGCGACGTAGGGGTCCCTGGCGATCAGCGCGGTGGCCGGGCAATCGGCGAGGTTCTCCTCGCGCAGCACCACCACGCCCGCGCGGGTGGACAGCAGCTGCGCGGTGTATTTGCTGTTGGAAAGAAAGCTCAACTCGCTGGCGCCGGCGCCACCGAGCGTGCCCACGCCGCTCACCATCCGCGTGCCGTCGCCGCGGACGTCGAGGCCGAAGCGCGCGGCCAGTTCGGCTGCCGAGTAGTGGATGGCGTTCATGCGTGGCTCCGGACGGTGCGCGTCATTGTAGGGCGTGGCGCCGCACGACGCAGGTGTGCCCGGACGACGAAAAAGAAAACGCGGCATCGCCGCGTTTTCCTTCGAGACGCCGGCAGCTCCGCACGTGGCGGCGCCCGCACCGGCCGATGGTCAGAACTGGCTGCCGAAGGTGAACTGGATGCGCTCCTCGTAATGACCGTCCGACGGCTGCGAGCGGAACGGCACGGCGAGGCTGATGATCAGCGGGCCGATCGGCGCCTGCCAGTGCAGCGATACGCCGGCCGAGGCGCGCAGCGTGCTGGCGTCGAAGCTCTGGTAATCCCGGTAGACGTTGCCGACGTCGGTGAACAGCGACACGCGCGCGGTGTTGATGTCCTTCAGGAACGGCAGCGGCAGGTACAGCTCGGCGGTGCCCAGCACCTTGAACGAGCCGCCGATCGGTTGCGCCCAGTAGGCGCCCAGGCAGTTGCCGCGCGCGTCCGGCGAGCTGCCGTCGATGCACACGCGCGGGCCCAGGGTGTTGTCCTGGAAGCCGCGTACGTCGCGCACGCCGCCGGAAGAGAAGTTGGCGAAGAACGGGAAATCCTGGCGCAGGTCGGGCATCACGTAGCCTGCGCCGCGCTGCGCTTCGGTGGCGGCCTTGAGCACGGCGAACTGGTCGTCGCTGATGCCGTTCTTGCCATAGGTCTTGCCGTAGCCCACCTGGCCGTCCAGGTAGAGCACGAAGCCCTTGCCGATCGGCCAGTAATGGTTGGCCTCGGCGGTGAGCTTCCAGTACTGCACGGTGGAGCCGGGCAGGGCGACATCCGCCTGGGCCTGCAGCAGGCCGCCGCGGGTGGGCGCCCAGAAGCCGTTGCGGGTGTCGTGGTTCCAGCCCAGCGTGCCGGTCCACGAATGGATCGTCTTGTTGCCGAGCTGGTTCTGGTAGTCGATCAGGTCCCGCGGGCTGTAGCCGGGGAACAGGTTGACCTTGTTGCTGCTGATGCCCAGGCCCAAGCGCACGCCGTCGGTTTCGCTGATCGGGATGCCCAGGTAGGTGGAGAAGCCCTTGGCGCTGGTGCTGTAGTTGGCGTAGTCGGTGTTGCCGTAGTCGGTCTTGGAATAGTTGACGCTGTAGCCGATGCCGATGCCGTTGTCGGTCAGGTACGGGTTGTAGTAGTTGGCGCCGAAACTGGTCTGGTAGGTGCTGCGCGAGCCGCTCACCGAGAAGCTGTCGCCACTGCCGAACAGGTTGTTCTGGCTCAACGAGGCGTTGAGGATGATGCCGGCGTACTGCGAGTAGCCGATGCCGAACTGCATGCTGCCGGCGGCCTGCTCCTCGACCTTGACGCTGACGTCGACCTGGTCCTGCGAGCCGGGCACCAGTTTCTTGTCGATGTCGACCTTCTTGAAGTAGCCCAGCCGCTGCAGGCGGATCTTCGAGCGGTCGATCGCGGCCTGCGAGTACATGGAGCCTTCGAGCTGGCGCATCTCGCGACGCAGCACGTTGTCCTCGGTCTTGGTGTTGCCGGAGAAGATCACGCGGCGCACGTACACGCGCTGGCCCGGCTCGACGTACATGGTCAGGTCGACCGTGTGCTTGTCCTTGTCCAGCTTCGGGATCGGCGTGACCTTGGCGTAGGCATAGCCGATGTTGGACAGCACCGCCTTGATCGCCTTGCTGGAGTTCTCGATCGCGCCGCGGTTGAAGATGTCGCCTTCCTTGACGAACACCAGCTGGCGCATCGTCTTTTCCGGCAGGATCAGGTCGCCGAGCAGCTTGACGTCGGTGACCTTGTAGATGTCGCCTTCCTTGATGCTGGCGTCGATGTACATGTTGCGCTTGTCCGGCGAGATGCTGACCTGGGTCGAATCCACGCCGAAATCCGCGTAACCGCGGTTCATGTAGTAGGACTGCAGCTTCTCCAGGTCGCCGGAAAGCTTCTCGCGCGAGTACTGGTCGTTCTTGGAGTACCACGACATCAGGTTCGGCGTGCCGGACTCGAAATCGTCGCGGATCTGCTTGTCGGTGTAGGCGTGGTTGCCGAGGATGTTGATCTCGCGGATCTTGGCTGCCTTGCCCTCACGGATCTCGATGTCGATGGCAACGCGGTTGCGGTCGAGCCGGGTCACGTGCGGCTCGACCGACACGTTGTACTTGCCGCGGTTGTAGTACTGCCGGATCAGCTCCTGCTGCACGCCGTCGATGGCCAGCCGGTCGAAGGTCTCGCCTTCGGAGATGCCGGTCTGCTTGAGGCCCTTCTTCAGGTCGTCGGTCTTGATGTCGTGGTTGCCGCGGATGTTGAGCTTGGCGATGGACGGCCGCTCGACCACCTTGATCACCAGGATGTTGCCGTCGCGGTCGAGCTCCACGTCGCTGAAGAACTTGGTCTGGTACAGCGCGCGGATGGCGCGCGCCGCCTCGGCGTTGGTGAGCCGGTCGCCCTTGTTCACCGGCAGGTAGTTGTACACCGTGCCGGCCGCGATGCGGCTGAGGCCGTCGATGCGGATGTCCGAGATCACGAAGGGCTCGAACGCGTACGCGTTCGCGGCAAGGGAGGCAAGCAGGATCAGCGCGGCGATACGCTTCATCGTCGGTTCCGTTGGGTTAGTTTGACGGGGCGGCCAGCGCGGCCGCTCCGTCAACGCATGCGGCGGGGGATGAGCCCGTCGCGAAAAGGGGCGCTGCATTCCAGCGGGATTTGTCGCGGACCGCGTCGGCCCGGGCAAGCAGGACCGGCGCAGTCTGGCGGATCGCCAGGTGGTCGAGGGCGATGGCAATGCGCATCACGACAGCAGGGTTCGCTGGATGTCGTTGAATAGCGTCCATCCGACCAGGCTGAACAGCAGGACCAGACCGATGTACTGGCCGATGATCATGGCCTGTTCGCTGACCGGGCTGCCCTTGACCAGTTCGATCAGATAATACAGCAGGTGCCCGCCATCGAGGACCGGGATCGGCAGCAGGTTCAGGATCGCCAGGCTCAGCGACACCATCGCCAGGAACTGCAGGAACCACGCCAGCCCCATCTGCGCCGACGCATTGGCGTACTGGGCGATGCCGATCACGCTGGAGATGTTCTTGGTCGAGGCGTGCCCGCTGAGCATCTCCCCGATCATGCCGAAGGTCTGCCGGGTGTTGCGCCAAGTGGTGGTGAACGCGGCGCCCAGTGCGCGCGCCGGCGAATACTGCACGGTGGCCGGCTCCGGCGGCGGCGGGGCGACGCCCAGCATCCACTTCGCCGGCTGGTCGCCGAGCGACTCCCATGTCGCGGTGACCGCGAGGGTCAGCGGCCGGCCGTCGCGCAGCACGCCGATCGACAGTCGCGGCGATGTGGCCGCCGCCGATTGCACCAGCTTGCCGAGGCTGTCGAAATCGCCCACCGGCTGGCCGTTGATGCTGACGATGCGATCGCCGCCCTGGATGCCGCCCAGGGCCGCCGGTTGCCCGGGCTTGACCGTGCCGGCGATCGCCGGCGGCGGTGCCAGGCGCAAGCCGAGCTTGCCGAAGTACTGGTCGATCGGCTGGCCGGCCGGCAGACGGTCCAGCGGCAGCACGAGTTCGCGGGTCTGGCCGTCGGCGTGGCGCACCGTCAGCGGCAGCGGGGTCAGCGCCAGCAGCGCGTTGCCCACCGCGTCCATCGAATCGCTCCAGGTGGAGACCTGGCGCCCGTTGACGCTGAGGATGCGGTCGCCCGGCTGGATGCCTGCCTCGGCGGCGATGCTGTCCGGCGTGGAGGTGACGATCGGCGCGTAGTCGCTCCGGCCGAGCATGAACATCAGCCACAGCGCGGCGATGGTGAAGATCACGTTGAAGCCCGGCCCGGCCGCCACGATGGCGATGCGTTTCCACACCGATTTGCCGGTGAACTCCTGGTCGCGCAGGGCCGGGTCGACCTCGCCCTCGCGCGCGTCCAGCATCTTCACGTAGCCGCCCAGCGGGATCGCCGCGATCCAGTATTCGGTGCCGTCGCGGCCGATGCGCTTCCAGATCGCCTTGCCGAAGCCGATCGAGAACCGCAGCACCTTGACCCCACAGCGCCGCGCGACCCAGTAGTGGCCGAACTCATGGAAGGTCACCAGCACGCCGAGCGTGACCAGCAACCAGAACACCGAGCCGAAAAAGGAAGTCATCAAGTACCGCAGCGGAAAGTCATCGGGACAAGAATATCAGCAAGCCCTGCGCAGTACGCGCCGGGCCGCCTCGCGGGCCGCCCGGTCGCGCTCGAGCAGGGTCGGGATATCGACCACCGGCTGCGCCGGCAGTTCCGCAAGCACCGCCTCGACCACGTCGGCGATCGACAGGAACGCCAGCGTGCCGGCGAGGAAGGCCTCCACCGCCACCTCGTTGGCCGCGCTCAGCACGGTCGGGGCGTCGCCACCGGCGCGCAGCGCCTGGAAGGCCAGCGCCAGGCAGCGGAAGGTGGCCAGATCCGGCGCCTCGAACTGCAGCGGCGCGCAGGCGGCGAGGTCGAGCGGGGTGACCCCGGACTCGACCCGCTCCGGCCAGGCCAGCGCGTGGGCGATCGCGGTGCGCATGTCCGGGTTGCCCAGTTGCGCCAGCACGGAGCCGTCGACGTAGTCGACCATCGAGTGGATCAGACTCTGCGGATGCACCACCACCTCGATGGCCTCGACCGGCGCGGCGAACAGGTGATGCGCCTCGATCACCTCCAGCCCCTTGTTCATCAGGGTGGCCGAGTCGACCGAGATCTTGCGGCCCATGACCCAATTGGGATGCTTGCAGGCCTGGTCGGGCGTGACATGCGCCAGCTCGGCGCGGCTGCGGCCGCGGAACGGGCCGCCGGACGCGGTCAGGATCAATCGGCGCACGCCACTGCGGGCCAGTGCGGGGCGACCGCCCGGCAGACACTGGAACAACGCGTTGTGCTCGGAGTCGACCGGCACCAGCACCCCGCCACCGCGCTCGACCGCCTGCAGCAGCAGCGGGCCGGCCATCACGATGGACTCCTTGTTGGCCAGCAGCAGCCGCTTGCCGGCCTGCGCGGCGGCCAGGGTCGACTCCAGCCCGGCGGCGCCGACAATGGCCGCCACCACGGTGTCGCACAGGTTGCTGGCCGCCGCGGCGACCAGCGCGTCCGGGCCGCTGGCGACATCGCAGCGCACCCCGGCGTCGGCCAGGCGCCGGGCCAGTTCGCCCTCGTGCGCGGGATCGGCGACGATGGCCAGGTCCGGCCGGTGTCGAACGCACAGTTCGACCAGCGCCTCGACGCGGTGGTTCGCGGTGAGCACGCTGGCGCGGAACCGCTCCGGATGGCGCGCGATCACGTCCAGCGTGCTGCCGCCGATCGAGCCGGTGGCACCAAGGACAGCGACCGTGCGCATCGTCACAACTGCAGCACCCACAAGCCGGCGGCGAAAATGGGCAGTGCCGCGAACACGCTGTCCAGTCGATCCATCAGGCCGCCATGGCCGGGAAAGATGCTGCCCGAATCCTTCACCTGGGCATGCCGCTTGAGCAGGCTCTCGAACAGGTCGCCGACGATAGAAATGGACACGGTGGCCGCCGCCAGCAGCGCCAGCGCCAGCAACCGCACATCACGCACGTCGAGCAGCCAGGCGCCGACCAGCGCCAGCAGCACGCCGGCGACCAGCGCGCCGTAGGCGCCGGCCCAGGTCTTGCCCGGGCTGATATGCGGCGCCAGCTTGCGCTTGCCGAAGGCGCGGCCGGCGGCGTAGGCGCCGATGTCCGAGGCCCACACGATCATCAGCGCCAGCAAGGTCCACCACGGGCCGTGCGGCGAGTGGCCATGGATGCGGACCAGGGCGACCCAGGCCGGAAAGATCACGAATGCGCCGGCCAGCAGTTTCAGCGCGGTGTTGTCGCGCGTGGGCGCGGCGGCGAACGCGAAGTGGCGCAGCCACAGGCAGGCCACCAGCCACCATGCCACGCCAGCGACCAGCAGCCAGTCGAGCCACGCGCTGTCGCGCGCCAGCCAGAGCAGCACGAACACGCCGGCGGCCACGATCAGCAAGGCCACCCGGGCACGGCCATGCAGGCCGCTCAGCTGGGCCCACTCCCCCCATGCCGCCAGGAAAGCCACGGCCACGATCGCGCCGAAGACGCCGGTCGGCGGCAGCAGGACGATCAGGATCGCCAGCGGCGCGAGCACCAGGGCGGTGAGAATGCGCTGAAGCAGCATGGAAATCCTCTAGGAGCGTGGGCGGTAGAAACCAAGGGAGCGAGCAAAGCGATTTTGAGTCAGGTTTTTCGATCGTTTGAGGAAGATAGCCGTAGCTATCTGACGAGAAGGAGCGGAAAAGCTGGCCAAAAGCGCGAAGCCATAGCCCCTTGGTTTCTATCGCCCACGCTCCTGGGGGGCAGGGGCCAGCTGCGCGCTGGTGCGGCCGTAGCGGCGCTCGCGCGAAGCGTAGTCGGCGATGGCCTCGCGCAGGCAAGCCTGGTCGAAATCGGGCCACAACGTATCGGTAAAGTACAGCTCGGCGTAGGCGACCTGCCACAACAGGAAGTTGCTGATGCGGCGTTCGCCGCCGGTGCGGATGAACAGGTCCAGCGGCGGCAGCTCGGCCAGGCTCATCCACTGGCCCAGCCGTGATTCGTCGATCTCGTCGGCGCGCAACTCGCCATGCGCGACTGCCGCGGCAGCGTGGCGACAGGCCTGCACGATGTCCCAGCGGCCGCCGTAACTCACCGCGATATTCAGTTGCAGCGCCGCGTTGCCGGCGGTGCGGTCCGTCGCCGCGCGCATGCGCTGGCGCAGCGGCTCGTCGAAGCTGTCCAGGTCGCCGATGAAGCGCAGGCGCACGCCGTGGCCGTGCAGTTCCTCCACTTCTTTGTCCAGCGCGCGCACGAACAGGTTCATCAGGGCGCTGACCTCGTCCTGCGGGCGCTGCCAGTTTTCGCTGGAGAAGGCGAACAGGGTCAGCACCGGCACGCCTTCGCGCAGGCAGGCTTCGATCACCTCGCGCACCGCGCGGCGCCCGGCGTTGTGGCCGAAGCTGCGCGGACGGTGCCGGGCACGGGCCCAGCGCCCGTTGCCGTCCATCACGATGGCGACATGGCGGGGAACCCGGGCAGCCGTGGCGGCCGGCATGCGGGGTGCGATGGCGCTCAGAGCGCCATCAGCTCCTCTTCCTTGGCCTTGACCACGGTATCGACGTCCTTGACCGCGCGATCGGTGAGCTTCTGGATCTCGTCGTCGAAACGGCGATCCTCGTCCTCCGTGATCTGCTTGTCCCTGAGCAGGTCCTTGACCTGCTGCAGGGCATCGCGGCGCACGTTGCGGATGGCGATCTTGGCGTTCTCGCCCTCATGGCCCACGTGCTTGGCCAGCTCCTTGCGACGCTCCTCGGTGAGCGCGGGCATGTTGAGCCGGATCACGGTGCCGGCGGTGGTCGGCGTGATGCCGATGTCCGATGCCATCAGGGCCTTCTCGATCGGCGCCACCATGTTTTTTTCCCACGGCGTGATGAGGATGGTGCGCGCATCGGCCAGCGTCACGGACGCGACCTGCGACAGCGGCGTTTCCGCGCCGTAGTAGCTGACCTTGATGTGGTCGACCAACGTGGTGCTGGCGCGGCCGGTGCGGATACGCGTGAGGTCGTGCTTGAGCGAATCGATGCTCTTGCCCATGCGGGCCTGGGCATCGTTCTTGATGTCGTTGAGCATGTGTCGTACCCCGGTGAATCTGGCAACGCGTGATTATAGCAGTGGCGGGCGTCGCCCCCGCGGGCCGACTCAGCCGACCAGCGTGCCGATCGACTCGCCGCCCATGATGCGCATCAGGCTGCCGGGCACGCTCATGTCGTAGATGCGCAGCGGCATGCCGTGGTCGCGGCACAGCGCGATCGCGGCGGTGTCCATCACTTGCAGGTTGCGCTGGATCACTTCCTCGTAGCTCAGCCGCTCGTAGCGGATGGCGTGCGCGTCACGGGCGGGGTCGGCGCTGTAGACGCCGTCGACCTTGGTGGCCTTGAGCAGCAGGTCGGCGCCGACTTCCACGGCGCGCAGCGCCGCGGCCGAGTCGGTGGTGAAGAACGGATTGCCGGTGCCGGCAGCGAACAGCACGATGCGGCCCTTCTCGATGTGGCGGATCGCGCGGCGGCGGATGTAGTCCTCGGCCACGTCGTGGATCTGGATCGCGCTCATCACCCGCGCATAGCCGCCACGCTTCTCGATCGCATCGGCCATCGCCAGCGCGTTCATCACGGTGGCGAGCATGCCCATGTGGTCGCCGGTGACGCGATCCATGCCGGCCGCGGCCAGGCCGGCGCCGCGGAAGATGTTGCCGCCGCCGATCACCACGCCCACTTCCACGCCGGCGCGGCGCACCTCGATGATCTCCTCGGCGAGCCGGCCGATCACGTTCGGATCAATGCCGTAGTCGGCCTCGCCCATCAGCGCTTCACCGGAGAGCTTGAGCAGGATGCGGTGGTACTTGGGCTGGGTGCTCATGGGTTCTCCGGATTGTGGGGGCAAACCGCCACATTGTAGCGGCAGAGCCGCTCTCGGGTAAGCTTGCCTCGGTCGATTGAAGTCGCCGCGACGGATTCGGTTCAAGGAGCGAACGGGTGGGGTGGAACACGCTTTATTACGGGGTCCCGGCGCCGTCGCGCGGGCGACGCATCGCCATCCACGGCACGCTGATCGTGATGGCCCTGGCGTTCTACGGTGGCTGGATCGACTTCCTGCCCGAGCCGTGGGTGGAACGATCCAGCTTCTACGTGGCGCTGGTGCTTGGCGTGGCGGTCACGGTGTGGCTCGCGTGGGTCAATCTCACCGGACGCAACGAAGCCTATCAGGGCGGTACCGCCAAAATGCTCCTGGCGGCACCGTTCTGCGCTGCCTTGGCTGCAGGCTTCATCTGGTGCGCGCTGGCGCATGGGGTGGCGGGCGGGGTCACGCGAATGCTGGGCGATGCCGCATTCCTGCCGCCGGTGCAGATGCACACCGTTCACCGCCGGCGGCGCCGGGAATGCGACTACCAGTTGAGGGGCGGCCCCATGACCGGCTTCCTGTTCGACCACCTTTGCACCAGTTCGGCCTATTACGAGGCCCATCCGCGCCATCGCGTGGAGGTGGCGCTGGGAGGCTTTCGCGGGCGGCTGGGGTTCTACGTCACGCAGTTCGGCCATCGTCGCGACCTGGGCGCCTACCGGGATTGACCGCGACAACGAAAAGGGCCGCGGTTTCCCGCGGCCCCTGGTTCGAAGCACCCGCTCTTTCTGAAAGTCCGGCCATGGCGAGGGCATGGATGCCCGAGGTGAGGCAACGCAGGAGCGGTTGCCCGATGGCCGGTCTTTGCCGTCAGGGATGACGGGTACTTCGGATTACCTCAAGCCTGCCTGCTTCATGACTTCGGCGGCGAAATCCTCTTCCACCTTCTCGATGCCTTCGCCGACGGCCAGGCGGACGACCGAGATGACGTCGGCGCCTTCCTTCTTCAGCGCCTCGGCGACCGTGACGTTGGTGTCCAGCACGTAGGGCTGGCCCAGCAGGGTGACTTCGGAAACGATCTTGTGGATCTTGCCGCTGATGATCTTCTCCAGGATCTCGGCCGGCTTGGCCTTGTCCTTCTCGGACATCAGGCTCAGCGCGATTTCCTTCTCCTTGGCGACGAACTCGGCCGGCACGTCCTCGGCGCGGACGTGCGCCGGGTTCATCGCCGCCACGTGCATGGCGATGCCTTTGGCCAGCTCCTCGGAGCCGCCCTTGAGCGACACCAGCACGCCGATGCGACCGCCATGGATGTAGTTGCCGATCACGCCGTCGTTCTCGATGCGGGCCATGCGGCGCACGTCGATCTTCTCGCCGATGGTGGCGATCAGCGCCTTGGCCGCGTCCTCGACGGTGCCGCCGCCGGGATAGGCGGCTGCCTTGAGCGCGTCGATATCGGCGGCGCCGGACTTCAGCGCGACTTCGGCGACGGTGTCGCTGAACTTCAGGAAGCTCGCGTCCTTGCCCACGAAGTCGGTTTCGCAGTTGATCTCGACCAGTACGGCCTTGCCGCTGGCCTGGTCGGTGACGATGCGGCCTTCGGCGGCGATGCGGCTGGCTTTCTTGTCGGCCTTGGCGAGGCCGGACTTGCGCAGCCACTCCATGGCGGCGTCGAGGTCGCCGTTGTTCTCCACCAGCGCCTTCTTGCATTCCATCATGCCGGCGCCGGACCGCTCGCGCAGCTCCTTCACCATCTGGGCGGAAATATTGCTCATCGGTAGTTCTCCAATGCTTGGATGGCGCGACGGCAAGCAAACGCCGTCACGCGTTGATCTCGGCAGCCTGGCGGCGGTCGGCGACCGCCGCCTCGGCGCTTACTTGGCGGGCGCGCCTTCGTTGCGCGGGCCACGGCCGCCGTCGCGACCGCCGTCGCGGCGCGGCGCGGACTTGCGCGGGGCAGCCTCGCGGCGCGGGCGATCGACCTTGGCCACCGGGTTGCCTTCCTCGTCCAGCTCGACGAAGTCGTTGCCGTCGCCCTGGGCGGCGGCCGGCGCGGCGGCCTTGCCTTCGAGGATCGAGTCGGCGGCGGCGCGGGCATACAGCTGGATCGCGCGGATCGCGTCGTCGTTGCCCGGGATGGCGTAGTCGACCAGCTCCGGGTTGTAGTTGGTGTCGACCACGGCAATTACCGGGATGCCCAGCTTCTTGGCTTCCTGCACGGCGATGTCTTCGTGGCCGATGTCGATCACGAACAGCGCGTCGGGCAGACGGTTCATGTCCTTGATGCCGCCCAGCGAGGCCTGCAGCTTGTCGCGCTCGCGGCGACGGGCCAGCACTTCGTGCTTGACCAGCTTGTCGAAGCTGCCATCGGTCTCGGCCGCTTCCAGTTCCTTCAGGCGCGAAACGGACTGCTTCACGGTGCGGAAGTTGGTCAGCATGCCGCCGAGCCAGCGCGAGGTGACGAACGGCATGCCGGCGCGTGCGGCCTCTTCGGCCAACGGCTCGCGGGCCGAACGCTTGGTGCCGACGAACAGGATGGTGCCGCGCTTCTGCGCCAGGCCCGACAGGAAATTCATCGCGTCGGTGAACAGCGGCAGGGTCTTTTCGAGATTGATGATGTGGATCTTGCCGCGGGCGCCGAAGATGTACGGGGCCATCTTGGGATTCCAGTAACGGGTCTGATGACCGAAATGGACGCCGGCTTCCAGCATCTGACGCATGGTGACTTGTGCCATGGGTGTCGCTCCGATTGTCGGTTCCCTCGAGAAGGAACCTGGGGGTTGGGACCTCCACGCATCCCCGGCTTCGACCGCGACTGGCCCGATTTTGACGGTGGGCGAGGCGCGGCACCCCGAAGGCGGTGCCGATGCGTGTGTGGCGTTGGTTTGGGTGTTGTACCGCTGGGCGTTACAATCCCGGCTCGCTTTGCGTGGATCGACTCCCGCTCGGGAGGCATCAGCCCTGCAAAACTCCGAAATTGTAGCCGGTACGCCGGCGGTGCGGCAAGTCTCTGGATTTCAAGGAGTTCTGTCGCCACATGAGTGGAATCCATGGCCATTACCCTGAAATCTCCCGAAGACCTTGAAGGCATGCGCGTCGCCGGCAAGCTGGCTGCCGAAGTGCTGGCCATGCTCAAGGAGTACGTCAAGCCCGGCGTCACCACCGAGGAGTTGGACCGCCGCGCCTACGAGCACATCGTCAACGTGCAGAAGGCGATTCCCGCCAACGTCGGCTATCACGGCTTCCCCAAGACCCTGTGCACCTCGGTCAACCACGTGATCTGCCACGGCATCCCGAGCGAGGGCAAGGTGCTCAAGGACGGCGACATCGTCAACCTCGACGTCACCGTGATCAAGGACGGCTGGCACGGCGACACCAGTCGCATGTACGTCGCCGGCACCCCGTCGGTGCTGGCCAAACGGCTGGTGGATACGACTTTCGAGGCGATGATGCGCGGCATCGAGGCGGTGCGTCCCGGCGCCACGCTTGGGGATATCGGCCACGCCATCCAGCAGCATGCCGAGGCGGCCGGTTTCAGCGTGGTCAAGGAGTACTGCGGCCACGGCATCGGCAAGGTCTATCACGACGAGCCGCAGGTGCTGCATTACGGCAAGCCCGGCACCGGCGTCGAGTTGAAGAAGGGCATGACCTTCACCATCGAGCCGATGATCAACGCCGGCAAGCCGCAGACGCGCCAGATGCCCGACGGCTGGACCGTGGTGACCAAGGACCATTCGCTGTCCGCCCAGTGGGAACACACCCTGGCGGTGACCGACGACGGCTTCGAGATCCTCACGCCCTGGCCGGATGCGTGAAGCAGGAGTGAGTGGGGAGGATTGAGAAAAGAGAGCTGGGCGCGCGGCGCCGGCGCCGGATGCCATGCAGACATGGCAGACTGCCTTCTCTCATTCCGCACTCCTCTCCACTCACTTCTCGCTCCAATGAATTCAGCGCTCCCTCCCTTGCCGCGCCTGCCCGTGGCAGTGCCGCGCTCCGGCGTTTCGGCCGAGGCGCGGCGGGCGTTGCGGCAGTTGCTGGAGGATGTGGATCGCGGGTTGGCTACGGCGTTTCGCGACGGCATGGATGCCAGTGCGTTGGCGCGGCGGCGCGGCGAGTCGGTGGCGCGGGTGGTTGCGCATGTGTGGGCAGCCTGCCTCGGTGAGGTAGCCGGCGCGGCGCTGTTCGCGATTGGCGGCTTTGGCCGCGGCCTGCTGTTTCCGTACTCGGATGTGGACCTGCTGGCGCTGGCGGCGGCACCCGAGCCTGCGCGCCTGCGGGCACTGGAGCAGTTCTTCGCTACCTTGTGGGACATCGGCCTGAAAGTGGGCCACGCCGTGCGCGAACCAGCGCAATGCCGGGCGCTGGCCGCGCAGGACGCCAGCGTATTCACCAGCCTGCTCGACGCGCGACGGCTGGCCGGCGATCCGGCCTTCGATGCGCAACTGCGGGGCATCGTTGACGACCCGGCGTTGTGGCCGCCGCGCGAATACCTCGCCGCCCGGCTGGCCGAGCGCAACGCGCGGCACGCCCGTTACGACGACACTGCCTACAACCTCGAACCGAACCTCAAGGACGGGCCCGGCGGCCTGCGTACGCTCGACTCGCTGCGCTGGATGGGGCGACGCCTGGCGCACGCGGACGGGTTGTCGGGGATGGTCGCCGAGGGGCTGCTCGATCCGGCCGAGCAAGCCCAGCTGGAACAAGCCGAATCGACGCTGCGCCGTTACCGCTATGCCCTGCATCTGGAAGCGGGACGGGCCGAGGAGCGGCTGCTGTTCGATTATCAGCAGGCGCTGGCCGCACGCCTGGGATTCCAGGACGAGCACGAGAAGAACCTCGGCGTCGAACAGTTCATGCAGGGCTACTACCGCGCAGCCAGCCAGGTCGAGCGGCTCGGCGTGCAGGTGGCCGAGCGCTTCGAGGAGATGCTGGAGCCTCCCGCGGCGGAGCAGCCGGTGGGCGACGATTTCGTGCGCTACGGCGCGCGCCTGGCCGCGCGCGATCCGGAATTGTTCATGCGCCGGCCCGCGGCGCTGGTGGAGATTTTCATCGCCCGGCTGGAGCAGTCCGGCGTGCTGGGCTTCAGTGCCGACACCATGCGCCGCATCCATCAGGCGACCGACGCCCATGGCGCGGCGCTGGCCCGGGACGAGGAGGTGCTGGCCGCGTTCCTGCGCCTGTTGCGGCGCGGTGCGCCGGCGGTGGAGGCGTTGTGGCGGATGAACCGGCACGGCCTGCTGGCGGCGATCCTGCCGGCGTTCGGCAAGGTGTTCGGGCGCATGCAGTACGACCTGTTCCATGTCTACACGGTCGACGAACACACCTTGCGCGTGTTGCGCAACATGGCGCGCTTCGCCGAGCCGGCGGCACGGGGCGAGTTCCCGCTTGGCTGCGAGATCTGGGCCATGCTGCCCAAGCCCGAGGTGCTGCTGCTGGCGGCGTTGTTCCACGACATCGCCAAGGGTCGCGGCGGCGACCATTCGGTGCTGGGCGAACAGGATGCGCGGGATTTCTGCACGCGGCTGGGCCTCCCCTCCGGCGACGTCGAACGGGTCGCCTGGCTGGTGCGCCATCACCTGCTGATGAGCACCACGGCGCAACGCCAGGACATCACCGATCCCGAGGTGGTGCACCGTTTCGCCGAGACGGTGGGCGAGCGGGAGCAGCTCGGCCAGCTCTACTTGCTGACCATTGCCGACATCATCGGCACCAGCCCGCGCCTGTGGAACAGCTGGAAGGATCGCCTGCTGGCCGATCTCTGCACCAGCACCCGCCATGCCCTGCGCAGCGACGTCGAGTTGCCGCGCGACGCCAGCGTGCGCGTGCGCGAATGCAGCGCGCAGGCGCTGGCGCGGCTGCAGGAGGATGGCTTCGACGAAGCCCGGGTGCGGCAGGTCTGGGGGGATTTTCCGCAACTCAGCTTCCTGCGCCATCGGCCCGAGCAGATCGCGTGGCAGACCGCGGCGATCCTGCGCGCGCAGGGTGCGGTGCCGCTGGTCGCGGTGGAACCGTTGTCGGTACGCGGCAGCACCGAGCTGTTCGTCTACACGCCCGATCGGGACGGCCTGTTCGCCACCGTGACGGCGATGCTGGATCGGCTGCGCTTTTCGGTGATGGAGTCGCGCATCCTCAGCTCGCCCACCGGCATGGCGCTGGATACCTTCCTGTTGCTCGAAGCCGACAGCCAGCAACCGGCCAGTCCCGCGCGTGCCGAAGAGTTGCAGCAGCGCCTGCAGCGCGCACTCGCGCAAGCGGTGGGCGTGCAGCCGAGCAAGCGCAGCATGTCGCGCCATCAGAAGCATTTCCAGGTGACGCCGAAGATCAGCTTCCATGCCGCCGGCGGCCGCACCCAGTTGGCGTTGGCGGGGACCGACCGGCCCGGTCTGCTGGCGGCGGTGGCGCAGGTGATGCTGAGCGAGGACGTACGCGTGCACGACGCACGCATCGCCACCTTCGGCGAGCGGGTGGAGGACTTCTTCCTGCTGACCGATCGCGCCAACGCGCCGCTCGATGCGCAGCACCAGCAGCGCCTGCTGCAGGCGTTGCTGGCGCGGATCGGTCCCGCGCGCGAGTGAAGCCGGCGGCTCGCGCTATCATGCCCGCCGCTGCGCGAGGCAGCGGCCACGCCCATTCGTCATGACCTATCTGTTGATCAAATCGTTACACCTGCTGTTCGTGATCGCCTGGATGGCCACGGTGTTCTACCTGCCGCGCATCCTGGTGAACATGGCCGAAGCGGCGAACGAGCCGGCGGTGCAGGCGCGGCTGCAGCTGATGGGGCGTCGACTGTACAAGTTCGGCCACAACATGTTCGGCATCGCGTTCCTGTTCGGCCTGGTGCTGTGGCAGGGTTGGCGGGTATTCCCGCAGAGCCTGCCGAACGTGGCCTCCGGCACGCACTGGATCGACGCCAAACTGACCCTCGTCGCGTTGTTGCTGGTCTACTTCACCTGGGCCGGGCGATTGCTCAAGCGCAGCGCAAAGGGCCTTGCGTTGCCCTCGGCGCGCACGTTGCGCTGGCTCAACGAGCTGCCGGTGCTGTTGCTGCTGGGCGTGATCTGGCTGGTGCTGGCCAAGCCGTTCTGAGGCTCTCCGCGACGCGCACGATCTGGGCTAGACTAGGATTTCGGCACCATCCACGAGACCAAGGTGGCCCGCGCTTGCGCCGGCCGAGTGTGCGACATGACGACTACGTGCTGCCACGACTGACCGCCACCACGCCTTCGTTTGTCAAAGAAAGGGCGTCAAGCCCTTTTTTGCTTTTCAAGAGAAGCTTTCGCGATGATCGAGATTACGCTCCCCGACGGCAGCAAGAAGCCGTTCGAACACCCCGTCACCGTGCAGGACGTGGCCGCTTCGATCGGCGCCGGCCTGGCCAAGGCCACGCTGGCCGGCAAGGTCGACGGCAAGCTGGTCGACGCCAGCTTCCCGATCGAACACGATGCCAGCCTGCAGATCGTCACCGAGAAGAGCCCGGAGGCGCTGGAGATCCTGCGCCACTCCACCGCGCACCTGATGGGCCAGGCCGTGCAGCGGCTGTTTCCCGGCGCGCAGGTCACCATCGGCCCGGTGATCGACAACGGCTTCTACTACGACTTCGCCTACGAACGCCCGTTCACGCCCGAGGATCTGCCGAAGATCGAGGCGGAGATGCACAAGATCGTGGCCGAGCAATTGCCGGTCACGCGCAGCGTGAAATCACGCGACGAGGCGGTGGCGTTCTTCCGCGGCCTGGGCGAGAACTACAAGGCCGAGATCATCGAGGGCATCCCGGCCGACCAGGATCTGTCGCTGTATTCGCAGGGCGAATTCACCGACCTGTGCCGGGGGCCGCACGTGCCGAACACCGGCAAGCTGCATTCGTTCAAGCTGATGAAGGTGGCTGGCGCTTACTGGCGCGGCGACTCGAACAACGCGATGCTCAGCCGCATCTACGGTACCGCCTGGCTCAACGACAAGGACCTGAAGGCCTACCTGTTCCAGCTGGAAGAGGCCGAGAAGCGCGACCATCGCAAGATCGGCAAGCAGCTGGACCTGTTCCACCAGCAGGAAGAGAGCCCCGGCATGGTGTTCTGGCACCCGAACGGCTGGGCGATCTGGCAGCAGGTCGAGCAGTACATGCGCGGCGTGTACCGCAGCAGCGGTTACCAGGAGGTGCGTTGCCCGATGGTGCTGGACGTGTCGTTGTGGAAAAAGTCGGGGCACTGGGACAATTACAAGGAGAACATGTTCTTCACCGAGTCGGAGAAGCACACCTTCGCGCTGCGCCCGATGAACTGCCCTGGCCACGTGCAGATCTTCAATGAGGGCCTGCGCAGCTACCGCGACCTGCCGCTGCGCTATGGCGAGTTCGGCGGCTGCCATCGCAACGAGCCGTCCGGCGCGCTGCACGGCATCATGCGCGTGCGCGCGTTCACCCAGGACGACGGCCACATCTTCTGCACGCCCGGGCAGGTCGAGCCGGAGGTCACCGCCTTCCACCGGCAGGCGATGCAGGTCTACGCCGATTTCGGTTTCGACAAGATCGAGGTGGCTCTGGCGCTGCGTCCGGACCAGCGCATCGGCGACGACGAGGTATGGGATCGGGCCGAGGCCGCGCTGCGGGGTGCCTTGGCGGCTGCCGGGGTAACCTGGACCGAGCTGCCGGGCGAGGGCGCCTTCTACGGCCCCAAGATCGAGTACCACATGCGCGATTCGATCGGCCGCGACTGGCAGGTCGGCACCATGCAGGTGGATTTCATGATGCCCGAGCGGCTGGGCGCCGAATACGTGGACGAGCACTCCCAGAAGCAGCATCCGGTGATGCTGCACCGGGCCATCGTGGGGTCCATGGAGCGTTTCATCGGCATCCTGATCGAGCACCATGCCGGCCTGCTGCCGACTTGGCTGGCGCCGGTCCAGGCGATGGTGTTCAGCATCACCGATGCGCAGGCCGGTTACGTTCGCGAGGTCACGCAAGCCCTTGTCGACAAAGGTTTCCGGGTACAATCGGATTTGCGCAACGAGAAAGTCGGCTATAAAATCCGCGAACATACGATGCAGAAAGTGCCTTATCTGCTCGTGGTCGGCGACCGCGAGAAAGAGACGGGGGCGGTTTCTGTCCGTACCCGTTCCGGCGAGGATCTGGGCAGCATGCCGCTGGCCGATTTCATCGGGCGACTGGAGACCGAAACCCGGCGTTGAACGCCGAACGGTCTGTTTCATTACTTCTTCTGGAGGATCGTGGTATCGCAACCACCGACAACAAGGGCAATCGTCGCAACCTGGAAATCCGCGTGCCGCGGGTGCGTGTCATTGGCGCAGATTCCGAGCAACTCGGCATCCTGACCCGTGACGAAGCGCTGGCGCTGGCGCAGGAAGCCGGCATGGATCTGGTCGAGATCCAGCCCAATGGCGATCCGCCCGTATGCCGCATCATGGATTACGGCAAGTTCAAGTTCGAAGCCCAGAAGAAAGCCCAGGCCGCCAAGAAGAAGCAGAAGCAGGTCGAGATCAAGGAAGTGAAGTTCCGTCCGGTCACGGACGTGGGCGACTACCAGATCAAGCTGCGCAACATGCTTCGCTTCCTGGAAGAGGGCGACAAGGTCAAGGTCACCATCCGCTTCCGCGGCCGCGAGATGTCGCACCAGGATCTCGGCCAGAACCTGGCCCGCAAGATCCAGGAAGACGTCGGCGACAACGGCCAGGTCGAGTCGTACCCCCGGCTCGAAGGGCGCCAGATGGTCATGATGATCGGGCCCAAGAAGAAATAGGCTGTTCGCGTTTGCGGGAGTTCGCTCGCGGGCAATGCTCCTTTTGCCGTGTCTCCCGGAGCGGCCGCCCTCAATTGGGTAGCGGGCAAGCCCCGTACCCTCTCCCCAATCCTCTCCGGAGGGGAGAGGACGCACGCGTCGGCACTTCGTGCTGGCGTTTGACCTTTTGAACCCGTATGATTACGGGTTCGACCCGCCGGAAGGGTCGTGCACCGGTCATGGCAGGACGGAAAGAGCAGCCCGCGGTTGCCGCCAGATCAGTCAGAAACGGGATCATTCCCACTCAAGGAGCATTCCATGCCCAAGATCAAGACCAACCGGGCGGCTGCGAAGCGTTTTCGCAAGACCGCATCCGGCAAGATCAAGTGCGGCCACGCATACAAGTCGCACATCCTGACCAAGAAGTCGACCAAGCTGAAGCGTGGTCTCCGTGCCCCGAACCACCTCAAGGCGTGCGACGCGCCGGGCGTGGCTCGCATGCTGCCGTACTTGTGAGGAGATAGACCATGGCTCGTGTAAAGCGTGGCGTCACCGCTCGTCGTCGTCACAAGACCATCATCGGCCGCGCCAAGGGCTACTACAACGCCCGCCGCAAGGTCTTCCGCGTCGCCAACCAGGCCGTCATCAAGGCTGGTCAGTACGCCTATATCGGCCGCAAGCAGCGCAAGCGCCAGTTCCGTGCACTGTGGATCGTGCGCATCAACGCTGCCGCGCGCATGTTCGGGCTGTCCTACAGCCGTCTGATCAATGGGCTGAGCAAGGCCGGCATCACCGTCGACCGCAAGGTCCTGGCTGATATCGCCGTGCATGACATCAAGGCGTTTGGGGCCATCGCTGACAAGGCGAAGGCCGCCCTGGCTGCTTGATCGTCGCTTGCGACGATAGAATGTGAATCAAGCGGGGAGGAGGCCACACGCCTCCTCCCCGTTTTCGTTTTTGCACGTCCGAACCGGGACCGCACCGATGGATGATCTGGAACGCCAGGCCGCGCAGGCGCTGGCTGGCATCGAACAGGCCGAGACGCTGGATACGCTGGAGTCCCTGCGCGTGGGCCTGCTGGGCAAGAGCGGCATCGTGACCGCCGCGCTGAAGACCCTGGGCACCCTGGCGCCCGAGCAGCGCAAGGCGCGCGGTGCCGAAGTGAACCGTGTCAAGGAGTGCCTCGTCGACGCACTGGCGACACGCAAGGCCGTGCTGGAACAGGCCGAGCTCGACCATCGGCTTGCCTCCGAGGCGATCGACATTTCGCTGCCCGGCCGCGATGGCGAGCGCGGCGGCATTCACCCGATCACCCGCGCGCTGGAACGCATCGCGTCGATTTTCGCGCGGCTCGGCTATCAGCGCGCCGACGGCCCCGAGATCGAGGACGACTGGCACAACTTCGAGGCGTTGAACTTCCCGCCGCACCATCCGGCGCGCGCGATGCACGACACCTTCTACTTCGGCGACGGCCGTCTGCTGCGCACGCATACCTCGCCGGTGCAGATCCGCACGATGGCCGGTCGCCAGCCGCCGATCCGCATCATCGCGCCGGGCAAGGTCTACCGCAGCGATTCGGACCAGACTCACTCGCCGATGTTCCATCAGATCGAAGGCCTGCTGGTTGACGAGACTTCCAGTTTCGCCGACCTCAAGGGCACCCTGGCCGAGTTCATCCGCGCGTTCTTCGAACGCGATTTCGAGATGCGTTTCCGCCCCAGCTATTTCCCCTTTACCGAGCCTTCGGCCGAGGTCGACATCCGCTGGGAGACCGAGGATGGCCAGAGCCGCTGGCTGGAGGTGCTCGGCTGCGGCATGGTGCATCCGAACGTGCTGAAGAACTGCGGCATCGATCCGGAGCGCTACACCGGCTTCGCCTTCGGCCTCGGTGTGGAGCGCTTCGCCATGCTGCGCTACGGCGTCTCCGACCTGCGTGCGTTCTTCGAGAACGATCTGCGGTTTCTCAGGCAGTTTGCCTGAGAGTGAATCGGGAATAGGGAATGGGGAATAGTTGGAGCCGCGTGCTCGTGCTTTTCCCATTCTCTATTCCCTATTCCCTACTCCCTATTCCCGGACTTCAATCCATGAAATTCTCCGAAAACTGGTTGCGTGAACTGGTCGAGGTCAAGGCTGACCGTGCGGCATTGGCGCATGCGCTGACCATGGCCGGGCTGGAGGTGGAAGAGCTCACGCCACTGGGCGAGGGCCTGGCCGGCGTGGTGGTGGCCGAAATCGTCGCAGCCGAAAAGCATCCGCAGGCCGACCGGCTGCAGGTGTGCAAGGTCGATGCAGGGCAGGGCGAGCCGCTGCAGATCGTCTGCGGTGCGCCGAACGCGCGGGTGGGCATCAAGGTGCCGCTGGCCAGCGTTGGTGCGCAGTTGCCCGGCGATGTTTCGATCAAGGCGGCCAAGCTGCGCGGCGTCGAGTCGTTCGGCATGCTTTGCTCGGCGAAGGAATTGGGCATCGATGCCGATGCCTCCGGCCTGCTGGAACTGCCGCTGGATGCGCCGGTGGGCCAGCCGCTGGCTGCCTACCTCGGCCTGCCCGATGCCAGCTTCGAACTGAAGCTCACCCCGAATCGCCCCGATTGCCTCGGCCTGGTCGGCCTGGCGCATGACGTGGCTGCGCTGTTCGGCAGTCACGTGAAGACCGTCGCGCAGGCAGAGGTGCCCGTGAGCAGCGAAGCGCGCCGCGGCATCCGCCTGGAGGCGGGCAAGGATGCGCCGCGCTATCTCGGGCGCATCATCGAAGGCATCGACCTGGCGGCAAAAACGCCGTTGTGGCTGGCCGAGCGCCTGCGCCGAGCCGGCCTGCGCCCGATCAACGCGGTGGTCGACGTCACCAATTACGTGATGCTGGAACTGGGCCAGCCGCTGCACGCGTTCGACAACGACACGCTGGACGGCGACATCGTGGTGCGCCATGCGCGCGCCGGCGAGACACTGAAGCTGCTCGATGGCAGCGAAGCAAAGCTGGATGACGGCTTCGTGCTGATCGCCGATGAGAAGAAAGCGCTGGCGGTGGCCGGCGTGATGGGCGGTCACGACTCGCGCGTCACCGACGCCACGCGCAACGTGTTCCTGGAGTCCGCGCACTTCGCCCCGGCCGCGATCATGGGCCGCGCGCGCAAGCTGGGCTTGCACACCGACGCCTCGCACCGCTTCGAACGCGGCGTCGATCCGGGCTTGCCGCGTCGCGCGCTGGAGCGCGCCAGCGAACTGCTGCTGGCGATCGCCGGCGGGCAGGCCGGCCCGGTGCTGGTGGCCGAGAACGCCGCCGACCTGCCGCAGCCGGTGCCGGTGACCTTGCGCCGAGCACGCCTGAAACGCGTGCTCGGGGTGGACGTGGCCGACGCCGAGGTGGCACGCATCTTCACCGCGCTGGGCATGCGGGTGGAAACGATCGGCGATGGCTGGCGGGTCACCGCGCCGAGCAGCCGCTTCGACATCGAGCGCGAAGAAGACCTGATCGAGGAAGTCGCGCGCATCTTCGGCTACGACAAGATTCCCACCCATTCGCCGTCCGGCGCGCTGGTGCTGGCGATCGAGCCCGAAGCGCGCATCAACGAGCTGGCGCTGCGCGAGCAATTGGCGGCACGGGGTTACCACGAAGCCGTCAACCTGTCGTTCGTGGCGGCCGAGTTGCTCTCCCGCTGGGGCTTCAACGAACAACTGGTGCCGCTGGCCAATCCGCTGTCGGCCGACCTGGCGGTGATGCGCCCCTCGCTGCTGCCGGGCCTGGTCGAGGCGTTGCGGCACAACCGCGCACGCCAGCAGGGTCGCGTGCGCCTGTTCGAAGTGGCGCGGGTGTTCCGGCAAGGCGCGGCCGGGTGCGAGGAGCCGGGCATCCACGGCCTGACGCATCCGCAGGCCGGCGAACCACCGGTGGAAACCCCCAGCCTGGCCGTCGTGGCCAGCGGCAACGCGCGCGCCGAGCAATGGGGCGAGCCGTCGCGCCTGCTCGATTTCCACGATCTCAGGGGCGACCTGGATACGCTGATCGCCTGGGGCGGCGAGCCGGAGCGCTGGTCGATCCATGCCGATGAGCTGCCGTCCTGGCTGCATCCGGGCCGCGGCGCCCGGGTCGCGCGCGACGGCGAGACGGTCGGCTATCTCGGCGCCCTGCACCCCCGGCTGGCGCGGGAGCTCGATCTTGGCCCCGACGTGCATGTGCTGGAGGTGGCGCTGGAGCCGCTGCTGGCCCGCCGCCTGCCCCGGGCGACCGCGATCCCGCGATTTCCTGCGGTGCGCCGCGATATCGCGATGGATTTGCCGGAAAGCGTCAGCTGGTCACGGATCGAGCACACCGTTCGCGGCACGCTGGGCGCGCGGTTGCGGGAGCTGCGGCTGTTCGACCGCTACAGCGGCAAAGGCGTCGAAGCAGGCCGAAAGAGTCTCGCTATGGGCTTGATTTTGCAGGACGCTTCACGCACCCTTACAGACGACGACGCGGATCACTGGGTACGCGAAGCGGTGAACGCGTTGGAGCAGACATGCCAGGGGAAACTGCGAGGATGAGATGGCGCTGACCAAGGCGGAAATGGCCGAGCGGCTTTTCCTCGACGTGGGCCTCAACAAGCGTGAGGCCAAGGAATTCGTGGATGCCTACTTCGAGGTGGTGCGTGGTGCGCTGGAGAACGGCGAGCAGGTGAAGCTGTCCGGGTTCGGCAATTTCGACCTGCGCATGAAAAACCAGCGGCCGGGGCGCAACCCCAAGACCGGCGAGGAGATCCCGATCTCCGCGCGGCGGGTGGTGACCTTCCGACCGGGGCAGAAACTCAAGGTGAGAGTCGAAAGCTATGCTGGATCAAGGGAATAACACCGAACTGCCGGCCATCCCGGCCAAGCGCTACTTCACCATCGGTGAAGTGGGCGA
Organism: Rhodanobacter sp. UC4438_H5; assembly: GCF_052978405.1. Classification (NCBI taxonomy): domain Bacteria; kingdom Pseudomonadati; phylum Pseudomonadota; class Gammaproteobacteria; order Lysobacterales; family Rhodanobacteraceae; genus Rhodanobacter; species Rhodanobacter sp. UC4438_H5. The sequence goes on along the minus strand of NZ_CM129672.1, from coordinate 1,860,290 downwards.
GCTGTGCGGTGTGAAGCCCCACGTGCTGCGTTACTGGGAGCAGGAGTTTCCGGCCCTCAACCCGGTCAAGCGCCGCGGCAACCGCCGCTACTACCAGCGCCACGACGTGCTGATGATCCGTCAGATCCGTTCGCTGCTGTACGACGAGGGTTTCACCATCACCGGTGCGCGCGCGCGCCTTGAAGGCCCGCAGGCACGGCTGGAATCGAGCATGTCGCACCAGATCGTGCGCCAGGTGCGGATGGAGCTGGAGGAAGTGCTGACGTTGCTGCGCCGCTGAGCGACATCACGCTTCCGGCAGCGCACCACAAGCTGCTAGAATCGCCGTTTCGTCGGGGCGTAGCGCAGCCTGGTAGCGCATCTGCCTGGGGGGCAGAGGGTCGTCGGTTCGAATCCGGCCGCCCCGACCAATGGTTTGACATGAAAAAGGCGCCCACTGGGCGCCTTTTTCATGTCGGGAATAGGGAATGGGGAATAGGGAATGGAGGAGCCAGAGCCGCGGTCCGGCAACTGCTTTTCCGATTCCCTATTCCCCATTCCCTATTCCCAGCCTCAATACAACACCCGGGCGCGCAACGTCCCCGGAATCGTCGCCATCTGCGCCTTCAACGCATTCGCCTGGGCCTCGTCGGCGCTGACGTCGATCACCACGTAGCCGACTTCGCTGTCGGTCTGCAGGAACTGCGCGTCGATGTTGAGGTTGCCGGCGGAGAACAGTTCGTTGATGCGCGACAGCGTGCCGGGCACGTTGCGGTGGATGTGCAGCAGGCGGCGGCTGTGCGGGTGTTCGGGCAGGGTGACCTCGGGGAAGTTCACCGCCGACAGGGTGGAGCCGTTGTCGCTGTAGCGCACCAGCTTGCTGGCCACCTCGATGCCGATGTTGTCCTGCGCTTCCAGCGTGCTGCCGCCGATGTGCGGAGTCAGGATCACGTTGTCCATGCCCGCCAGCGGCGAGACGAAGGCGTCGTCGTTGCCTTTGGGTTCGAGCGGGAACACGTCGATCGCCGCGCCGGCCAGCCGCTTCTCGCGCAGTGCCACGGCCAGCGCATCGATGTCGACCACGCTGCCGCGCGAGGCGTTGATCAGCATGGCGCCGGCGTGCATCTTCGCCAGCTGTTCGGCGCGGATCATCAGCTGCGTGGCCGGGGTCTCGGGCACGTGCAGGGTGACCACGTCGGCGCGTTCCAGCAGTTCGTCCAGACTGGACACCGCGCGGGCGTTGCCGAGCGCCAGCTTGGTTTCGATGTCGTGGAAGATCACCCGCATGCCCAGGCTCTCGGCCAGCACGCCGACCTGGGTGCCGATGTGGCCGTAACCGACGATGCCCAGCACCTTGTCGCGGGTCTCGTAACTGCCGCTGGCGGATTTGGCCCAGCCGCCGCGGTGGCATTGCGCATTCTTCTGCGGAATGCCGCGCAGCAGCATGATCGCCTCGGCGATCACCAGCTCGGCCACACTGCGGGTGTTGGAGTAGGGCGCGTTGAACACCGGTATGCCCGCCAGGCGGGCGGCGCCCAGGTTCACCTGGTTGGTGCCGATGCAGAAGCAGCCCACGGCAATCAGCCGCTTGGCCTGCGCCAGCACTTCGGCGGTGAGCTGCGTGCGCGAACGGATGCCGATGATGTGGGCTTCGCCGATGCGCGCCTTGAGTTCGTCCTCAGGCAGCGACTTGGCGTGCAACTCGACCTGGCTGTAGCCGGCCCGATGGAATACCTCCACCGCGCTGGCGCTGACCCCCTCCAGCAGCAATACCTTGATGTCCTGGCGCGGATAGGAGGTCTGCATCTTCGTGGCGTGTCCGGTGGCGGCGGTCGGTCCAGAGTAGGCGAGGAATTGCCGCACTGCAACACTGGACGCGCTCCGGCGCGACTGGCAGTCTGTGTGGATGCCCCCGGAGCCGCCGCATGTCCGATGACCGCCTCGCCGACCTGTCCCGCCGACTGCCCGAACTGCGCCTGCTGACGGCCGCGGCCGACCTCGAACACTACGGTCGCGACTGGACCCGCCGCTGGACGCCGGCGCCGCTGGCAATCGCCTTGCCGACGTCGGTGGAAGAAGTGCAGGCGATCGTGCGCTGGGCCAACGAGCAGGCGGTGGCGATCGTGCCATCGGGCGGGCGTACGGGCCTGTCCGGCGGCGCGGTGGCGGCGAACGGCGAGCTGGTGCTCAGCCTGGAGCGGATGCAGCGCGTGCTCGGCTTCGATGCAGTCGATCGCACCCTCACCGTGCAGGCGGGGATGATCCTGCAGCACGTCCATGACGCGGCACGCCAGCATGGCCTGATCTATCCGGTCGATTTCGCGGCGCGCGGCTCGTGTTCGATCGGCGGCAACATAGCCACCAACGCCGGCGGCATCCGGGTGATCCGTTACGGCAACACGCGCGAGTGGATCGCCGGGTTGAAGGTGGTGGCCGGCAACGGGGAGCTGCTCGATCTCAACCGCGGCCTGGTGAAGAACTCCAGCGGCTACGATTTTCGCCAGTTGCTGGTCGGCTCGGAAGGCACGCTGGGCATCGTGGTGGAGGCGACGCTGAAGCTCACCGATCCGCCGCTACCCTCGCAGGTGATGCTGCTGGCGTTGCCGGACATGGACGCGCTGATGCAGGTGTTCGCGCTGTTCCGCGCGCGGCTGGTGCTGCAGGCGTTCGAGTTCTTCACCGATCACGCCTTGCGCCACGTGCTGGCACACGGCGCGCAGCGCGCCATCGACGGCGATTATCCGTACTACGTGGTCACCGAGTTCGATGCTGCGGACGAGCGGCAGCAGGAAGCAGCGTTGGCTGCATTCGAGCTGGCACTGGAACAGGGCTGGGTCAGCGACGGCGTGATCGCGCAGAGCGAAGCGCAGGCAGCCGCGCTGTGGCGCCTGCGCGAAGGCATCACCGAGAGTCTGGCGCCGCGGCGGCCGTACAAGAACGACATCTCGGTTCGGGTCGGCGCGGTTCCCGCCTTTCTGCACGACATGCAGGCGTTGCTGGCGCGCGAGTATCCGCAAGCCGAGGTGGTCTGGTTCGGTCACATCGGCGACGGCAACCTGCACATCAACGTGCTGCGGCCGGATGACCTGGCCGAGGCCGCGTTCATCGAGCAGTGCGAACACGTCACCCATCTGCTGGCGGATACCCTGCAGCGCCATGGCGGCAGCATCTCGGCGGAACACGGCATCGGCCTGGTCAAGCGGGCCTACCTGGACAGCACGCGCAGCGCGGCGGAGATCGCCCTGATGCGCGGCGTGCGCAAGGTGTTCGACCCACGCGGCATCCTCAATCCCGGCAAGCTGTTTGCTGGCGATTGAGGGCCTGCAAACCATGCCCGTGCTAGCCTTGGCGGCTTGTCTGTGGATTCGAAGGAGCCGTCATGCCGTCGTCGCCGCTGCGTTCGCTGTATCCCGAGATCGAGCCGTTCGACCGCGGCATGTTGCCGGTGTCGCCGCTGCACACGCTGTACTACGAGCAGAGCGGCAATCCGCACGGCAAGCCGGTGGTGTTCCTGCACGGTGGCCCGGGCGGCGGCACGAATCCGAAATGCCGGCGCTTCTTCGATCCGGCGGTCTATCGCATCGTGCTGTTCGACCAGCGTGGCTGCGGCCAGTCGACCCCGCATGCCGAACTCGCCGACAACACCACCTGGGACCTGGTCGCCGACATCGAGCGCGTGCGCGAGCACCTGGGCATCGACCGCTGGCAGGTGTTTGGCGGTTCGTGGGGTTCGACCCTGGCGCTGGCATACGCGCAGACCCATCCGGACAAGGTGACCGAGCTGGTGCTGCGCGGCATCTTCATGCTGCGCCGGGAAGAGCTGGAGTGGTTCTACCAGAAGGGTTGCGACGCGCTGTATCCGGACGCATGGGAAACCTATCTGGCTGCAATCCCCGAGGTGGAACGCGGTGACCTGATGAGCGCCTACCACCGCCGCCTGACCAGCGACAACGCGGCGGTGCGCAGCGCGGCCGCGCGCGCCTGGTCGGTATGGGAAGGCGCCACCAGCTTCCTGTGGCAGGACAAGTCGCACATCGAATCGAGTGCCGCGGACGACTTCGCGCTGGCCTTTGCCCGCATCGAATGCCATTACTTCGTCAACGGCGGCTTCTTCGAACACGACGACCAGTTGCTGCGCAACGTGGATCGCATCCGCCATATTCCGGCGGTGATCGTGCAGGGCCGCTACGACGTGGTGTGCCCATTGCGCAGCGCATGGGATCTGCACCGTGCCTGGCCCGAAGCCGACCTGCACATCGTGCAGGACGCCGGCCATTCGGCGTTCGAGCCGGGCATCCTGCACCAGTTGCTGGAAGCCACCGACCGCTTCGGTCGCTGAGCCCGGTCAACGTGCGAAGGCCGCCGGTCGGCGGCCTTCGCCAGTGTGTTCAGTGCAGCCGCCGGTGGATCAGCGGCACGAACAGGTCCACCACGAAGCCGTCATGGTCCGAGACGCCGATCGCCCGCGTCCAGTCGCTGGCATTGGCGGCGTCGTCGACGGTCTGCGCCGGCGCGTCGAGGTCGGCACGGCCGAACTGCATGCGCAGGAAGCGCAGCCGCGCCGGCACGTTGAGCAGGGCGTGGTCCAGCACCTGGAAGGTCGGCACGGTGCGCCCGGGGTTGCCGCTGCCGGCCCTGGTGTAACCCTGGATCTCGCCGAAGTTCTGCGTGTAAAGGAACGAGTAACGATCGTCGGGCGGCACCGTGTTCACCGCGTTCCACAGCGCCGGCTGCACGATATTGTGGCCGAGCTTGAGCAGGTTCTGGTTGTCGTCGTAGCGGCCGGCCACCAGGTTCACCACGTCGGTCCAGCCATCGGTGAACTGGTAGGCATTGAAGTCGCCCACCACCAGCAGCGGCATGCGCGGATCGGCCTGCTGCAGCGCCTGCACCTGGCTGGCCAGCGATTTTGCCTGCAGGAAACGCTTTTCCCGATCACGCTCGGCGGCGGCGGTATTGTCGTCGACGTTCGAGCGCGCCTTCATGTGCACGGCAATCACGTGGAAGCGCGTGCGGCCTGCCTGCGCGGTGAGCAGCAGCGGCGGGTGGTCGTGGATGAAGGCGGTGTGGCCGTCGTCGTCCCAGGTTTCGCCGGCGGCGAGTTGCTGCACCGAGAGCACCTGCACGTGGTCGCGGCGCACCAGGAATCCGACGTTGATGCCGCTGGGATCGTGGCCGGGCAGCAGGTAGGCGTCGTACGCCACGCCATAGTCGGCAAGGATCTGCGTAGCCAGACCCTGCAGCAGCGGCCGGGTTTCCACTTCCTCCACCGACAGCACGTCGGGCAGCTGCAGCACGCTGCCGACATAGCTGGACAGGCGGCGGGTCTTCAGCGCGACGGCGTCCGGCGTGGGCTCCTTGCTCCCGCCGCTGCAGCTGTAGGTGGTGTCGAACACGCTGTCGCAGAAGCGCTCCATGTTGAACGCGCCGATGCGCAGCGCCAGCAGCGGGGTGGGCGAGACCGGCCGTGGTATCGGCGCGGCGTACGCCAGCCGGAACTGCGTCGGGATGAAGGTGTAGGCGCCGAAGTCGTAGGAGATCACGCCCTCGGCCCGGAACGTGCTGCCGGCGTTGAACGGCGTGTTCAGCGGCACCGCACCGAAGTCGGCAGTGTTCATCTTGAACACTTCCGGGTTGCCGCTCCAGTTGGGCAGGTCCACGCCCGCAGGCACCGGCACGCCGAACACCACGCCGGGCTGGCGCAGCGAGCGCCGGCCATTGGCGGTGATGCTGACCTCCGCATACGGTTCGCTGCTGAAACGCTTGTTGCCGGTGTTGATCATGCCGTGATCGATGCGCACACGCATGCTCATGAAGCACTGGAAATTGGTGGTGCCGCAGGAGAGCTGGTCCGGATCGGGCGAAGGCGTGCGCCGGTCGAACACGACGGCGCGCGGCAGGCGCACGTGGCGGCCGACCACGCTTATCGTCGGGTTCTTCAACTCGGTGAGGCCGTAGTAGTCGTCCACCACCGCCGCGACGTCCACCGCCTCGCCCACGCTTACTGTCGGTGCGGCGTTGGTGAACACGTACACGCCATTGGACGTCAGCGGGCTGGCGTCGGCGCGCGCGTCGGGCGTCTGCATGGTGAAGCCCAGCGGGCCCACTGCGGTGACCACGTTGCCGTAGGTCAGCACCGACTTGCCGAGCAGGGCCGCCCGCTGCCCGCTGCCGTTGATCTGCCAGATCTCCGCCTGCACCGGGATGTCGTAGTGGATGGTGCCGATGGCGGTGGCGTCGCCCAGCGCCACGCCGTCGCCGGGATCGCTCAGCGTGACGCTGAAGTCCTTGTCGTCGGCCGGCGTGGAGCGCCCATGCACGACCACGTTGAAGCTGGCCTGGGTCTCGCCCGCGGCGATGGTGAGGGTAGTGTCGAGCGTTTCGTACTCCACGCCCGCGGTGGCGCTGCCGTTGGCGGTGGCCACGTGCACGCTGGTGCCGCCGCTCGGCGCCGGTTCATTCATGGTGATGGTGAACGGCATCGCCACGTCGCTGGCGCCGTGCACGCTGATGCTGGCGTCGGCAATCGACAGCGACGGGCCCATGGCCACACAGGTGCTGGCGCTGTTGTGCGGCTGGGTCGGACTCACGGTGACGAAATCGGCGCTGTTGTCGCCGGAGTTCTGCGGCAGGCCGGCCGCGGTCTGCCGCCGCTGGTAGCCTTGGTCGGTATTGCTGCTGCCCAGCGAGGCCAGCGGCGTGCCCGCCTTGTAGGCCGAACCGGTGCTGAGGCCCACCTGGTCGACGATGTTGCCGTCGGCGTCGAGCAAGGCCAGGCCGCCGGTGTCGGTGACACCGGTGGCGTAGGTGAGATCGCCCGGCACGCTGCCGGAGTAGCCGCCGCTGGCGCTGTTGGTCAGCAGCAGGTGGCAGCCCGACGCCAGTTGCGTGCCGGCGGGGAAGGTGAGCCGCGTGCCGATCGTGCCGCTGGCGTTGGAGGCGTTGAACTTGTACGCGGACAAGTCAATCGCTGCAGGGCCGGCGTTGAACAGTTCGACGAACTCGTCGTTGCCGCCGGCGGGGCCGCGAACCCGGAATTGGTCGATGCTGACGTCGGCAGCCTGTGCGGCGAACGTCGAGGCGATGCCGGCCAGCAGCAGCCACAGGCCGCGTTGCGCGAGCTTTGCGAACATGGTTTCTCCCCCGATGGCGCCCGGTCAGCCGGAACGCGCCGAGTTTAGTGGCGCCTTGTGACCGTGCCGTGAAACCGCGCACGCCGCTTCCGCGGCGATCTGGCGCTCAGCCGGCGGGCAGCTGCTTGGTGCCGAAGATCTTGTCGCCGGCGTCGCCCAGGCCGGGCAGGATGTAGCCGTTCTCGTTGAGCCGCTGGTCGATGGAGGCGGTGTAGATCTCGATATCGGGATGGGTCGCGGTGATGCGTTCGAGCCCTTCCGGCGCGGCGACCAGGAACAGCCCCTTGATGCGCTTGCAGCCGGCCGCCTTGAGCATGTCCACGGTGGCGACCAGGGTGCCGGCGGTGGCCAGCATGGGGTCGACGATCAGCGCGATGCGCTCGTCCATGCGGCCGGTGAGTTTCTCGTAGTAGGTGACGGGCTTGAGCGTGTGCTCGTCGCGTTGCAGGCCGACCACGCTGACCTTGGCCGCCGGAATCATGTCGAGCACGCCGGGCAGCATGCCCAGGCCGGCGCGCAGGATCGGCACGATGGTGATCTTGCGGCCCTTGATCCGATGCACGCGCAGCGGACCGGCCCAACCCTCGATCTCCTCCTCGACCGTCTCCAGATCCTTGGTGGCCTCGTAGGTGAGCAGGGCGGCGACTTCGGAAGCCAGTTCGCGAAACTCCTTGGTGCTGATGCCGGCGCGGCGCATCAGGCCCAGTTTGTGCCGGATCAGCGGGTGGCGGACTTCGACGATCTTCATCAGTGGACTGTCTGGTGGCGGCGCCGGGCGCGACAGTCCGGGAGCTTAGCGAAGCGGTGCTGTCCACGCACGCCGGCATGGACAGCACCGCGATGCGTCAGGGCGCGGCGGCCGCTCCGCCCTTCAGGCAGGAGCTCATGAACGCCTTGCGCTCGGCACCCTTGAGCGCCTTGGTCTTGGCGTCCGCGTTGCAGCTCTTCATCTTCGCGTGCTGGGCCGTGTCGGTCGACGCCGCCGCGGGCGCCGAGGCATGGCCTTTCAGGCAGGAGCTCATGAACGCCTTGCGCTTGGCGCCCTTCTTGCCGGTGGCCTGGTGGTTGCAGTCGATCATCCGCTGCTGCTGGGCAGTGTGCGGCTTGGTGGATGCCGCCGGGGTCGCCGGGCTGGCTGCGAAGGCGGTGCCGGCAAAGGCGAAGGCGGCGCTGACGGCAAGCAGGCGCAGTGACATGGACATGGTGAATCCTCCCTGGGTGACCGGCAGCTGCCGGCCGGATCAGTCTAGGCAGGGGGACACCGTCAGGGCAGTCGGCAAGTTCTTACGTGCATGAAGTATTCAGCTGCGGCGAAACGTCGTGTTTCGCCGCAGCCGGTGTGGGTGGCCGCGCGGCTCAGGCCGCTTCGGCCTTGGCCTTGCGCGGGCCTTCCAGCAAGGCCTTGCGCACGTGGGCGACGATCAGGTCGACCTCGGCGCTGGTGACCTTGAAATGCGGGGTGAAGCGCAGCGAGTTGACGCCGCCATGGATCACGCCGATGCCGTGCTCGCGCATGAATTCCTCGGTCGAATCGGCGCCGAAGCATTTGTACTCCGGGGCCAGTTCGCAGGAGAACAACAGCCCGGTGCCCTGCACCTTGGTGATCAGGCCTCCCAGCTCGTGCTTGAGCGCGCCAAGCTTGTCGACGAACTCCTTGCCGCGCTCGCGGATGTTCTGCCGCACCTCATCGGTCAATTCGCCCAGCGTGGCCAGCGCCACGTCGAGTGCGCGCGGGTTGGCAGTCATGGTGTTGCCGTAGATGCCCTTGCGGTACAACCCGGCGGCGCGGTTGCCCACCGCCAGCACCGACAGCGGGTACTGGCCGGCGTTGAGCGCCTTGGAGAAGGTTTCCATGTCCGGCGCCGGCAGTTTCTCGAAACCGGGGTAGTCGGTGATCGACAACACGCCGTGTGCGCGCAGCCCGGCCTGGATGGAATCGACCAGCAGCAGGGTGCCGTGCGCTTCGGTCAGCTCGCGGGCGGCACTGTAGAACTCCGGCGTCACCGCCCGGCCCGGGTCGCCTTCGCCCATCACCGGTTCCAGGAACATGGCCTCGATGAACCAGCCGTGCCTGTCGGCATCGGCGAACACGGCCTTCAGTTGCGCCACGTCATACGGCGCCACCGTGATCACGCTCTCCTCGTGGCGATAGCTGGCCAGGTTCTGCTGGTAGGTCTTGCGCGAGGAGTCCGAATACAGCGCCGGCGCCTCGGTGCGGCCGTGGAAGGCGCCCTTCACCGCCAGCCGCTTGATCGTGCGGCCCGCATGGCGCGCGCCGGCATCGGTCATCGCCTTGGCGTTGACGTCCGCGATGCGGCAGGCCAGCGACACCGACTCGGAGCCGGAGTTGAGGCACAGGTAATGTTCGTACGGATTCTTGCCGCGGTTGCGGCCGAGCTCCTTGTTCAGTGCGGCGGTGAAACGCATCTGCGCCACGCTGGGCGACATCACGTTGGCCATCACCTGCGGGCGCGACAGCGCCGCCAGGATGGCCGCATCGTTGTGGCCGAAACCCAGCATGCCGTAGCCGCCGTTGTCGTGCACCACGGCGCCCTTCAGCGTGACGATCCACGGCCCGCGCGCGGCGGCCGGCAGGTACGGGTTGATCGCGTCGTCCGGGTAGAAATTGACGAAACCCGCCTGTGCCTTGGCCAGTTGCTCGGCTTCGTCGAGCTTGAGGAAATCCCCCAGCTCGTCGCGCAGCTCGCGGTGGCGCGCGACGGCCTCGGCGACTGCCTGGCCCAGCAGCGGATCGTTCGCCGCCATGCGCTCGATGCTGGCGTCGTCCAGGCCGGTGGTGCGGGGCTTGCCGCCGAATTCGCGCAGTTCGCGCAGCTGGTTGATCACACCCATGACATTCTCCTCGTAGACGTCGGCGCCTCGCACCCAGCGCGAAGCAGGCCGCTCGATCCGCGCGTGGGCGTCGTGGGCCGGAAATCCTTGCGTAGCGCAAATTCCAGCGTGGCGAGCCCGCGTCGGGGCGCCCGGACGTGCCGGTCGCGCAAGATCATTGGCCCAGCATAACGCGCCCGGGCAGGTCTCCGGTACCCCCGGCATGACGGCTGTCACCCCCGATGACTGACGCCGGCGCATGGGCAATCGGCCGCGAAATGCCCAAGCTGCGGGCATCGAGGAGGATCATGTCGATGACTGTTTCCGAGCAGGTGGTGGCCCGGCTGGCCGGCGTGGAGAAGCGCTACGGCCGCCTGGTCGCGCTGGACAATGCCGGTTTGCAACTGCGCCGTGGCGAGTTGCTGGCCCTGCTGGGCCCCAACGGCGCCGGCAAGACCACCGCGATCAGCCTGCTGCTGGGCTTGCTGCGCGCCGATGCCGGCACGGTCGAGCTGTTCGGGCGCGATCCCCGGGGTGTCCGCGCACGCCGGCGCATCGGCGTGATGCTGCAGCACGCCGAACTGCCCGGCACGCTGCGGGTGGGCGAACTGTTGCGTCTGATTGCGAGCTATTACCCGGCCCCCCGCAGCATGGCGGAGAGCGCCCGCATGGCCGGTGTCGACGACCTGCTGGCTCGCCCCTACGCGAAGCTGTCCGGCGGCCAGCAGCGGCGCGTGCAGTTCGCGCTGGCGCTGTGCGGCCGGCCCGAGCTGCTGTTCCTGGACGAGCCGACCGTGGGCATGGACATCGAGGCGCGGCAGAGGCTGTGGGCGGCGATCAGCCAATTGCGGGCCGAAGGCTGCGCGGTGCTGCTGACCACGCATTACCTGGAGGAAGCCGAGGCGCTGGCCGACCGGGTCTGCGTGATGGCGCGCGGGCGGGTGATCCACGAAGGGACGGTCGAGGCGCTGCGCGCACGGATCGCGACCCGGCGCATCCGCTGCGTCAGCACGGTGGATGCCGGCGTGGTCGGCGGCTGGCCTGCGGTCACCGCGGCGGAACGGCGCCAGGACCGCCTGCACGTGACCACCGACGCGGCCGAAGCGGTGGTACGCCGCCTGCTCGACGCCGACCCGCAACTGAGCGAGCTGGAAGTGCAGCGCGCCGGCCTGGCCGAGGCATTCACCGAACTCACCCGCGAGGCCGAACAGGGCTTGCCCGAAACACGCCGCGAGGTTGCCTGAGATGGATCAAGCCATGTCGATTCCGCTTGCCGCCGCGATGCCGATGTCGCGCCGGCGCGTGCTGAGCGCCTACCTGGCCGAGATGCGCAGCGAATGCCTGCGCTACCTGCGCGCGCCGGGTTTCATTCTGCCGATGACGCTGTTCTCGACGGTGTTCTACGTGATGTTCGGCGTGTTGCTGAACCAGGGCGAGGCGTCGCGCTACCTGCTGGCCAGCTATGGTGCGTTCGGCATCATCGGACCGGGCCTGTTCGGCTTCGGCGTCTCGCTGGCGATCGAGCGCGATGGCGGCCTGCTCACGCTCAAGCGTGCCTTGCCGATGCCGCCTGGCGCCTACCTGCTGGGCAAGATGGTGATGGCCATGATCGCGGCCACCGTGGTGATCGCGCTGCTGCTGCTGATCGGCATCTTCCTGGCGCACGTCAGTCTGTCGTGGGGCCAGATGCTGGCGCTGGTCGCCACCGGTGCTTTCGGCGTGCTGCCGTTCTGCGCGCTGGGCATGTTCGTCGGCACCTTGCTCAAGGGGCAGGGCGCGCCGGGGCTGCTCAACCTGGTCTATCTGCCGATGGCGTTCCTGTCCGGCCTGTGGCTGCCGCTGTCGATGTTGCCGCGGATGCTGCAACAGATCGCGCCCGTCTGGCCCAGCTATCACCTCAACCAGCTGACCCAGGCGGCGGTGGGTCTGAACCATGGCCCTGTGCTGGGCCACGTGCTGGCGCTGGCCGGTTTCGCTGAGGTTTTCCTGTGGCTGGCGGCGCGGCGTTTGCACCGGAACGGTTGAAGTAGGATCACCCTCATGGCCAATCTGCGGGAGCCTGGCGTCATGCACCAGCGCATCGTCCAGTTTCTGACCCCGGCGCCGGACTCCGCGGCGGCGCGCAGCATGCATCGCGGCAAATCGCCGTGGGTGGATGCTGTGCACCTGTTGTGGTCGGCGTGGATCTTCGTCGTGCCGGTGTGGAACAACGACGGCTGGAGCACGCGCTGGGTCGTCACCACTCTGGTTAGCTATCCGCTGTTCCTGCTGCTGTATTACCGGTGCATCGCGGGGCCGCGTGCGCAGGTCCGCGCCGGCGCCCTCGCGTTGGTGCTGCTGAGCATGTCGTTGCTGCCCTGGTATCCCAGCGGGCTGACCTATTTCATCTATGGCTGCGTGATGCTCTGCACCAGCGTGGGTCGTTTCCGCGCCTATCTCGGCTGGCTGGCCGGGCTCAATGTGGTGTTGCTGGCCGAGACCTCGCTGCTCGGTTACCCATGGCAGGCCGTGTTCTCCATCCCGCTGACCTCGTTCATCATCGGCATCATCATCAAGGCCGAGCATGGCAGCGAGGAGAAGGACGCGCAGCTGCGGCTCTCGCACGAAGAAGTGCGTCGGCTGGCGGCCACTGCCGAGCGCGAGCGCATCGGCCGCGACCTGCACGATCTGCTGGGTCATACCCTGTCGCTGATCACGCTGAAGCTGGAGTTGTCGCGCAAGCTGTTCGACCGGGACCATGCGGCGGCCAGGCGCGAAGTGGAAGAGGCGGAGAAGGTGGCGCGTCACGCCCTTGCCGAAGTGCGCAGTGCGGTCAGCGGCATCCACGCCACCGACCTGGCGGCCGAGCTGGCCTCGGCGCGGCTGCTGCTGGAATCCTCCGGGGTGTGCATGGAATACGCGGCACCGCCGACCGACTTGCCGCAAGACACCGAACGCAGCCTCTCGCTGATCCTGCGCGAGGCGGCGACCAATATCGCGCGCCACGCGGCGGCAAGTTGCGCGAACGTCGATTTCGTGCGCGAGCCTGCCAGCGTGCGCATGAGTATCCGTGACAACGGCCGCGGCGGCATCGACGGCGCCGGCAACGGCCTGCGCGGCATGCGCGAGCGCGTGCGCTCGCTGGGCGGCACGCTGGAGATCAGCTCGCCGTTGCGCGGCGGCACGACCATGCTGGTCAGCGCGCCGCTGCCGGTGCTGCGACTGGTCGCCATGCCAGCGACCGCTGCCGGCGGCGTGGCGCCCGCGGCGCAGGGTGGGCATTCGGCCGCCTGACGATCGAAGCCATCACGATGGAGCTTTTCCAATGCCGCTGAAGCAATCGCCACGAGGCGCCGCATGATCCGCGTGCTGCTGGCCGAGGACCAGGCGATGGTGCGCGGCGCACTGTCGGCGCTGCTGAGCCTGGAGCCGGACATGGAGGTGCTCGGCTCCGCACCCGACGGCGAGGCGGCGTGGCGTGAGATGCAGCGCCTGAAGCCCGATGTGCTGGTCACCGATATCGAGATGCCCGGCCTCACCGGACTGGAACTGGCCCAGCGCATCCAGCGTCACGACGAGCTGCCGGTGAAGGTCATCATCGTCACCACCTTCGCCCGCCCGGGCTTCCTTCGTCGCGCGCTGGATGCCGGCGTGTCGGGCTACCTGCTGAAGGACGCTCCCGCCGAGAACCTCGCCGAGGCGTTGCGCACCGTACACCGCGGTGGTCGCGCGATCGACCCGCAGCTGGCGCTGGAAGCCTGGTCCGAAGCCGACCCGCTGAACGATCGCGAACGCCAGGTGCTGCGCCTCGCCGGCGAGGGCCAATCCGCCGGCGACATCGCCGCAAAACTCAACCTCTCGCACGGCACCGTGCGCAATTATCTGTCCGAAGCGATCGGCAAACTCGGCGTCGGCAACCGCATCGAGGCGTATCGGCTGGCGCGGCAAAAAGGCTGGTTGTAAGTTTTTCCGATATTCGATAAAAAATGCTTGCGCGTGGTTGTTAATAGGTGTAACGTCCGCAGCCCTCGCCTTTTGGCGACCATCAGATAAAAGAGTTTTCATGTCGTTCCGCATAACCCAGATGAGCACACCATGCACGTCGCAGTATTGCCGCGATGCAGGCCTGTTCATGCGCGGCGAATGGCTCGACTTGGCAATCGTCTGCCGATAATCGACTGATCCCTTTGCGGAGATCGGTCACCCCGATCTCCCGAGGCAACGCGAACGCCCTCGGGTCGCCAACCCCGGGGGCGTCTTGTTTTTGCCGTTCGCAGGGGATGCGCATGCATCGAACAAGGTTTGCGGAATCCGTTTCGCCCTGAGGCATCCGGTCAGCCATGGCCGAGGCAGGGGCGCAGCTGCGAAGGCGCTTGCGCGCTGCGTCCCGGTGCTTCGGCGCGGGCTGTGCGAGAAACGGATCACCACGTATCGGGCAACCATGCCCGCACCTATTGCCGGTTGGTGACAGCCGGCAATCGGGAACATCGAACCGACCGGCTCCAGCGGCATGGGCTCAAGCCCCATCCGGTGCGCGCGGCTTTGCCGGCGGCGTATGCCGGGGTCTGCCGGGCGGTGTTCCACAACGACGACGTTGGCTCAGCGGTAGAGCGGCAGGTTCGTTCCTGCAAACGCCGGTTCGATTCCGGCACGTCGGCCACTGGATAGCTCAGAGGGGTAGAGCATCGGTCTTGTAAACCGAGTGTCGCGGGTTCGACTCCCGCTCCAAACCATGACCTGTCACGTCATGACCAGGAACGAAAGTTCCGACCAGGAAACGCCTCGTGCGGCGCCTGGCCTGCAAGCCACGGAGGGTTTGCGGATCAGGCAAGGCGGCGGTGGCGGGGCCGGGCCCACGTCCCGACAGCGGGCAAGCGGATATCGAAGCGATTGTCTTGCAGGCATTCGCCGGAATATCCGGTTCCCCGCCAAGGCACGTCGGCTTCGCCCCATTATCGTCAGGAGGCGTTTCCGCCTTATTCGCTTTCATCGGCGCATGACGTCGATTATCCCGCGAGGGAGGGGCTTTTGCGGCCCGATTATCCGCAATGTTAATGCGTCGTACCGATCCGGCGACGCAGTCGGCTTATCCCACGGATCGAAACAAGGATTGACGAAGGAGTATCAACATGTTCTGGATCAAGCAAATCGTGATCGGCGACGGCGAGCGCGGCTTGCTGTATCGCAACCGTCGTTTCCAGCGCGTACTGCCGCCGGGCGTCTACCACTTTGTCGACCCGCGCAAGCGTATCGCGGCCAGCGTGCACAACCTGGCCAAGCTGGAGTACACCGGCGCCGACACCGACGTGCTGATGGCGCTGATGGACGGCGCGCTGGCCGAATGCTTCGACGGGGCCGACATCGGCACGCAGCAGGTTGGCCTGGTGCTCAAGAACGGCAAGCTGGAGGACGTGCTGGCACCGGGTACGCGCAAGCTCTACTGGAAGGGCCTGGTGCCAGTCGAGGTGCAGGCGGTGTCGCTGGCGGAAACGCTGGAAGTCGATGTGCGCGTGGCCAGCCGACTGCGCCAGCTGGGCGTGCTCGGCAAGGTCGCGGTGACGGTGGACGTGCCGACGGAGTCGGCAGGCCTGCTGTTCATCGACGGCAAGCTGGTGCGTACGCTGGCTCCGGGGGCCTGGGCGTTCTGGAATTTCCAGAAGAACGTGGCGGCCGAGGTGGTCGAGCTGCGCGTGCAATCGCTGGAGGTGTCGGGCCAGGAACTGCTGACCCGCGACAAGGTGAGCCTGCGGGTGAACCTGGCCGCCAGCCTGCGCGTGACCGATCCGGTCGCCGCGCGCACCAAGGTGGTCAAGTACGGCGACTACGTCTATCGCGAGCTGCAATACGGCTTGCGCAAGGCGGTGTCCGGCAAGACGCTGGACGAGCTGCTGGGCGACAAGGCTTCGCTGGACGCGGACATCTTTGCCTACGTGCGCGGCCGTGTCGTCGAGCTGGGCGTGGAAGTGCTCGGCGTGGGCGTCAAGGACGTGATCCTGCCGGGTGAGATGAAGGACATCCTGAACAGCGTGGTGCAGGCGGAGAAGGCGGCCCAGGCCAACGTGATCCGCCGGCGCGAGGAGTCGAACGCCACCCGTTCGCTGCTCAACACCGCGCGGCTGATCGAGGAGAGCCCGGTGCTGATGCGTCTGAAGGAGATGGAGGCTCTGGAGAAGGTCACCGAGAAGATCGACAAGCTCACCGTGTTCGGCGGCCTGGACGGCGTGCTGAACCAGCTGGTGAGCCTCAAGCAGTAACCTCGCGGCGATCGCACGGAAGCGCTCGCCGCGATCCATTCAAGGAAAGAAGAGATGAGCAACCAACAGTACGAGTTTCTGCATGCCGAAGGCAGCGCCACGCCGATCAAGGGCTGGGTGCATGGCGTGCCGCTGGAAGATGCCGCGAGGCAGCAGCTGCGCAACATCGCCATGCTGCCGTTTGTCGGTCCGTGGGTCGCGGTGATGCCCGACGTGCACCTGGGCAAGGGCGCGACGGTCGGTTCAGTCGTGCCCACGCGGGGCGCGATCATCCCGGCTGCGGTCGGCGTGGACATCGGCTGCGGCATGGCCGCGGTGCGCACCACGCTGCGCGCCAGCGACCTGCCGGACAACCTGGCCCAGCTGCGTTCCAGCATCGAGCGCGGCGTGCCGGTCGGCAACGGCCGTGGTGGCGACCATCACAAGCTGCCGGACAGCATTGAGACGCAACTGGCGCAATCCGGGCTGGTCGCGCGGCTGGAAGCAATCAAGGCGAAGCATCGCAAGATCCGCACCGACAAGCTGGGCCGGCAGATCGGCACGCTGGGCGGTGGTAACCACTTCATCGAGGTCTGCCTCGACGAATCGGACGCCGTGTGGGTGATGTTGCACTCGGGTTCGCGCGGCACCGGCAACCTGATTGGCAGCTACTTCATCGAGCGGGCGCGCGAGGAGCTGGCGCAGCGCGTGCTGGGTTTCGACCTGCTGGACAGAGACCTGGCCTTCTTCATGGAAGGCGAAGCATTGTTCGACGACTACGTGGAAGCGGTGTCTTGGGCGCAGGACTACGCCCAGGCCAACCGCGAGGCGATGATGGCGCGGGTGTTGGCCGAGATGCGCCACCGGCTGCCGAAGTTCCAGTTGGAAAAGCTGGCGGTGAACTGTCACCACAACTACGTGCGGAAGGAAACGCACGGTGGCGAGGACTTGCTGGTGACCCGCAAGGGTGCGGTGAGCGCGCGGGCCGGCGAGCTGGGCATCATCCCGGGCAGCATGGGTACGTGCAGCTACATCGTGCGTGGCAAGGGCAATCCGGAAAGTTTCCACAGCTGCAGCCACGGCGCGGGCCGGGTGATGAGCCGTACCGCGGCGCGCCAGCGGATCACGCTGGCGCAGCATCGGGAGGCCACCGCCCATGTCGAATGCCGCAAGGACGCGGCGGTGATCGACGAATCGCCGGCGGCGTACAAGTCGATCGACGCGGTTATGGCGGCGCAGTCCGACCTGGTCGACGTGGTGCACACGCTGCGCCAGGTGCTGTGCGTGAAGGGATGAAGCCGGCGCCGCTCCGCGAGGGGCGGCGTCTTTTCGCGCGTGCCCCGGCGCGCCGGCTGCGGGATAATGTCCCGTTTTCCGATGCCGGCCGCAGCCTTGAAGAAGTCCGATTTCGATTTTGACCTGCCGCATGAGCTGATCGCGCAGGCCCCGTTGCCCGAGCGTTCGGCCAGTCGCCTGTTGCTGCTCGACGTGGCCGCGCAGTCGCGGCAGGACCGCATGTTTCGCGAGCTGCCCGACTTCCTGCGTCCGGGCGACCTGCTGGTGTTCAACGACACCCGCGTGCTGCCGGCGCGGCTGTACGGGCGCAAGGACACCGGCGGTGCGGTGGAGATCCTGATCGAGCGGGTTACCGGCGCGCATGAGGCCACCGTGCAATTGGGCGTCAGCAAGAAGCCCAAGGAGGGCGCACGGATCGAACTGGCCGACGGCAGCCATGCCGTGGTGTTGGGCCGCGACGAAGGTTTCTTCCGGCTGCGCTTCGAGGCGCCGGAGCCGCTGGAGAAGCTGCTGCTGAAGCTGGGCGAGATGCCGTTGCCGCCGTACATCGAGCGGCACGCCGACGCCAGCGACATGGAGCGCTATCAGACCGTGTTCGCGCGCGAGCCCGGCGCGGTCGCTGCGCCCACCGCCGGCCTGCATTTCGACGAGGCGATCCTGGACCAGCTGCGCGAGCGCGGCGTCGAGTTCGGCTACATCACCCTGCATGTGGGCGCCGGCACCTTCCAGCCCGTGCGCGCGGTCAATCTCGAAGATCACCACATGCACACCGAGTGGCTCAATGTCGGCGCGCACCTGGTCGAGCAAATCCGACGCACGCGCGCCAGCGGAGGGCGGGTGATCGCGGTCGGCACCACGGTGGTGCGCGCGCTGGAAAGCGCCAGCAAGGATGGCCAGGTGCATCCGTTCGCCGGCGAGACGCAGATCTTCATCTTCCCCGGCTACCGCTTCAGCAGCATCGACGGCCTGCTCACCAACTTCCACCTGCCGCAGTCGACCCTGCTGATGCTGGTGTCGGCACTGGCCGGGCGCGAGTTCATGCTGGACGCGTATCGCCACGCGGTCGAGCAGCGCTACCGCTTCTTCTCCTACGGCGACGCCATGCTGATCCTGCCGCACGGCGCCTGAGCGATACGTTGCATGGTTGCAGGAGCCCGCCAGCGGGCTCCTGCACACACGGTGTGGCGATGGGCGGAACGGGGCAAACCCGCGATAATGGCTGGATGACCTCCCTCCAGTTCGACCTTCACGCCACCGACGGCGCCGCCCGCCGCGGCCGCCTCACGTTTGCCCGTGGCACGGTGGAGACGCCGGCGTTCATGCCGGTGGGCACCTATGGCTCGGTCAAGGCGATGACGCCGCGCGACGTTGCCGATACCGGTGCCGAGATCATCCTGGGCAACACGTTCCACCTGTTCCTGCGACCCGGGCTGGAGATCGTGGAGAAGTTCGGCGGGCTGCACCGCTTCATCGGCTGGGACAAGCCCATCCTCACCGATTCGGGCGGCTTCCAGGTGTTCTCGCTGGCGCACAAGCGCAAGATCACGGAGGAAGGCGTGACCTTCGCCTCGCCGGTGGACGGCTCGAAGGTGTTCCTGTCGCCGGAAGTGTCGATGCAGATCCAGAAGACGCTGGATTCGGACATCGCGATGATCTTCGACGAGTGCACGCCGTACCCGGCGACGGAGAAGGTGGCGGCCGATTCGATGGAGCTCAGCCTGCGCTGGGCCGAGCGCTCGCGCCGCGCGTTCGACGATTTGCAGAATCCGAACTCGCTGTTCGGCATCGTGCAGGGCAGCGTCTACGAAACCCTGCGCCGACGCTCCGCGGAAGGGCTGGTGAAGCTCGGCTTCGACGGCTACGCGATCGGCGGCCTGGCGGTGGGCGAACCGGAGGCCGAGCGCAACCACGCGCTGGACTTCACCGTACCCCTGCTGCCGGCGGAAAAGCCGCGCTACCTGATGGGCGTGGGCCGGCCGGAGGACATCGTGGAAGCAGTGCGCCGCGGCATCGACATGTTCGACTGCGTGATGCCTACCCGCAACGCGCGCAACGGCTTCCTGTTCACCGCCGCGGGCACGCTGCGCATCCGCAATGCGAAGTACGCCAGCGACACCGCGGTGATCGAGGAAGGCTGCGACTGCTACGCCTGCAGCCACGGGTTCAGCCGCGCCTACCTGCGCCACCTCGACCGCTGCAACGAGATCCTCGGCAGCCAGCTGGCCACCATGCACAACCTGCGCTACTACCAGCGGCTGATGGCGGATTTGCGCGCGGCGATCGCCGATCGGGCGCTGGAAGCATTCGTCGCACGGTTCTACGCCTGCCGCCAGGGCGCAGCGATCCCGTAGCAGCCCGCCCTGTGGGCGATGCCTTTTCCCCGGATCGGGAACCATCGCCCGCAGGGTGGACTCCTACCGCCACCGGGGGGCGGAGTCGCCTTTCGCTCGCGAAAGGTGACTCCGACACCTCCCGCAAGGCATAATCGAGAATCTTTTATCGGGCGTTCGGCGGAAATCGCTGATGGCGCCACAACTTGCGAGACGCGAAGATGAGTTTTCCGCTTTCCCCCGTGATTGCCCAAGCCACGCCGCAGCAGGGCGGCGGCATGTCCATGATCATCATGATGGTGGTGCTGTTCGGCCTGATGTATTTCATGATGATCCGGCCGCAGATGAAGCGGCAGAAGGAGCACCGCGCCCTGATCGCCGCGCTGGCCAAGGGCGACGAAGTGGTCACCAACGGCGGCCTGGCCGGGCGCGTGGAAGAAGTGGGCGACACCTTCGTCACGGTCGAGATCGCGCCGAACGTGAAGGTGAAGCTGCAGAAGGGTGCCGTGCAGCAGGTGCTGCCCAAGGGCTCGCTGAAGTCAGCTTGAGCCATGGGATGTCCAGGGGCGGGGCCTTTTCGAATAGCGCGGCCATGGATGGCCGCTTCTTGACGTTCGCGATCAGGGACGATCGCAAAAACATGCTTCGGCCATGGATGGCCGCTTCTTGACGTTCGCGATCATGGATGATCGCAAAGGACCGGATCATGACTGATTTTCCCCGCTGGAAATACGCGCTGGTCGCGCTGGTGATGGTGTTCGGCGTGATCTACGCGCTGCCGAACGCCTTTGTTCCCGTGCCCGCCGTTCAGGTGAGCGCCAATCGCGGTGCGCCGGCAATCGACCAGGCCGTACGCCAGAAGGTCATCGACACGCTGACCCAGAAGCGCATCGCCTTCGGCGAGGTCGTGGTGGAAGGCGACAGCCTGCTTGCCACCTTCGCCGACACCGACGTGCAGAAGAGCGGCTCGGACGCGATCAAGGCGCTGCTCGGCGACAAGTACACGGTGGCGTTCAAGCTGCAGTCCACCGTGCCGGAGTGGCTGGGCATGATCGGTGCCCGTTCCATGCCGCTGGGCCTGGACCTGCAGGGCGGCGTGCACTTCCTGATGCAGGTCGACCAGAACGACGTCATCGACAAGCAGGAGAGCAGCTACGCCGACGACATCCGCAGCCTGCTGCGCGACAAGAAGATCCGCTATGAATCGGTGGCGCGCAATTCCGTGCGTGGCAAGGGCGTCGCCGTGGTGCTGCGCTCGGAGGACGACCGCGCCAAGGCCGCAGACGCGATCGCCAACGAGTACACCGACTTGCTGGTGTCCAACGGTCCCAGCACCGGCGACCGTTTCGTGCTCAATGCGGTGATCAAGCCCGACAAGCTGCGCGACATCGGCCGCGGCGCGATCACCCAGAACCTGCAGACGCTGCGCAACCGCATCAACGCGCTGGGCGTGTCCGAGCCGCTGATCCAGCAGCAGGGCGAGAATCACATCGTGGTCGACCTCGCCGGCGTGCAGGACCCGGCCGAGGCGAAGAAGCTGATCGGCACCGTGGCCACCCTGGAATACCGCCCCGGCATCGGCCACCCCGGCGATCCGCAGGCGCGCGAGGCGGAGAAGACCGGCAACATCCCGCCGGACGCCAACCTCTACCACATGCGCGGCACCGGCCTGCCGGTGCTGGTCAGCAAGAAGGTGATCGTGACCGGCAAGGAGCTGGTCGACGCCTCCTCGGGCATCGACCAGCAGAGCGGCACGCCCAAGGTCGACGTCACGCTCAATGCCGCCGGCGCGCGCAAGATGAGCGATTTCACCAACGCGAACGTCGGCAAGCCGATGGCGGTGGTCTACGTCGAGCGCGTGACCGAGACCAAGATGATCGACGGCAAGGAAGTGCGCGTTCCGAAGGTCACCGAGTCGGTGATCAACGACGCCAACATCGCCAGCCCGTTCGGCCGGCAATTCCAGACCACCGGCCTGGGCAGCCCGAAGGAAGCATCCGACCTGGCGCTGCTGCTCAAGGGTGGCGCGTTCGCTGCTCCGGTGGACATCATCGAGGAAGGCGTGATCGGTTCCAGCATGGGTGCGGACAACATCGACAAGGGCTTCAAGTCGGTGATGCTGGGCCTGGCCCTGGTGCTGCTGGCCGCCGCGGTCTACTACAAGCTGTTCGGCCTGGTCGCGGACATCGCGCTGTTCTTCAACCTGGTGATCCTGGTGGCGGTGATGTCGCTGATCGGGGTGACCCTGACCATGCCCGGCATCGCCGGCATCGTGCTCACCCTGGGCATGGCGATCGACGCCAACGTGCTGATCTGCGAACGCGTGCGCGAGGAGCTGCGCAACGGCTCCACGCCGCACGCGGCGATCTACGCCGGCTACGAGAAGGCCTGGTCGACCATTCTGGACGCCAACGTCACCCACCTGATCGCGGCGCTGGCGCTGACCACGATGGGCACCGGCGCGATCAAGGGCTTCGGCGTCACGCTGATGATCGGCATCCTGACCTCGCTGTTCACCTCGGTGACGCTGACCCATGCGTTCACTGCGGCGATCCACGGCCACCGCAAGCTCAAGACCCTGTCGGTCTAGGCGTCGCGTCGAACAGTGCGGCCCCGGACGGCCGCTTTCGCCGGAAAGGGACTCCCTGAATTGATCGTGCGGCCATGAGGGCCGCTTGACCGGAACGGAACGTCCACACAGAGAATTGCCATGGAAATCTTCAATCACGACAGCAACATCCACTTCCTGGGGATGCGCAAGTACACGGTCGGCCTGGCGATCCTGCTGATGATCGGCTCGATCGTGCTGATCGCCACCCGCGGGCTCAACTACGGGCTGGATTTCACCGGCGGCGTGTCGATGCTGGTCAACTACGACCAGCCGGTGGAGATCGCCGACGTGCGCGGCGCGCTGGCCAAGGGCGGCTTCGAGGACGCTGTGGTGCAGAGCCTGGGCGGCACCCGCGAGGTGTCGATCCGGTTCCAGGCCAAGGATGATCCGGAGGCGATCCTGGCCAACGGCACGGTCAACCTCGACCGTGTCTCCGCCGACGTGATGGCGAAGCTCCACGCGGCGCGACCGGACGCCAAGCTGAAGAGCCGCGACTTCGTCAGCGCGCAGGTCGGCGCGGAGCTGAAATCGGACGGTACCTGGGCGGCCTTGCTGGTGATCCTGGGCATCATGGCCTACCTGTGGATCCGCTTCGAGCGCCGCTTCGCGATCGCCGCGGTGGCGACCGAAATCCACGACACGCTGGTCACGCTCGGCGTCATCGCGCTGGTGCAGCGCGAATTCGACATGACCGTGCTGGCCTCGGTGCTGGCGGTGATCGGCTACTCGATCAACGACAAGGTCGTGGTGTTCGACCGCATCCGCGAGCTGTTCCGCCTCGCGCGCAAGGCCGAGCCGGAGGAGATCCTCAACCGCTCGATCAACAACACCCTGTCGCGAACCATCATCACCTCGCTGTTCACCGGCATCACCATGGGCGCGATGTGGCTGCTGGGCGGCCCGGCCGTGCACGGCTTCGCCATCACCATGCTGATCGGCATCGTGGTCGGCACGCTGTCCTCGATCTTCGTGGCCAGCCCGATCCTGCTGTGGCTGGGCGTCTCGAAGAAGGACCTGATGCCGGTCACCCGCGACAACCCGGAGCTGGCGCGCCGCCCCTGACCGACCGCGCGGCACGAGCCAGACGAGAGGCCCGGCCATGCCCGGGCCTTTCCTTTTCGGGATACCCGCCGTTCGCGACGCCGGCGGCCTTGCGGCAAATCCGGGCTACATCTTTCCCGCGGCGGGCCGATAACTCGTTGTCGAACCGCGCGCTGGAACCTGCATGCTTGTCCTGGTCGGAACCCTGGTTGTGCTCGTCAGCGTCGTGGGCGGCTACCTGCTGTCCCACGGGCAGCTGCTGGCGTTGTGGCAGCCCTACGAACTGCTGATCATCGGCGGCGGCGCTGCGGGGGCCTACCTGACAGCCAATCCGACCAAGATCGTCAAGGCCACCTTCCGCGACATCATGGGGCTGCTGAAAGGCCCGAAGTACCGGACGCAGGATTATCTCGACCTGCTTTCGCTGCTCTACGACATCTTCAGCCTGATGCGCAAGAACGGCCTGCTCAGCCTCGAATCGCACATCGAGGAGCCGGCCACCAGCAGCGAGTTCTCGGCCTATCCGCGCCTGCTCGCCGAGCACCACCTGATCGAGTTCATCACCGACTGCCTGCGCCTGATCGTGGGCGGCAGCATGAACCCGCACGAGCTGGAACAGCTCCTGGAGATGGAGCTGGAAGTCCACCACCAGGAAGCCGAGGCGCCGGCGATGGCCCTGATGAAATCCGCCGACGCGCTGCCCGGTTTCGGCATCGTGGCGGCGGTGCTCGGCATCGTCACCACGATGTCGCAGCTGAGCGGAGATACCTCGCGCATCGGCGAGCACATCGCCGGCGCGCTGGTCGGCACCTTTCTCGGCATCCTGCTGTGCTATGGCTTCGCCGGGCCGCTGGCCTCGGCGATGGAGAACCGCGCGCAGGAGGACGGCAAGGCGTTTGAATGCGTGAAAGTCGCGCTGATGGCCAACCTGCGCGGCTACAACCCGATGGTGTCGGTGGAGTTCGCGCGCAAATCGCTGGTCGCGCAGGTGCGGCCCAGCTTCATGGAGCTGGAGGGGCATCTCAAGGGCGCGCGCGCCGGAGCCGGGGCGTGAGCGAGGAGTTCGACCAGCCGATCATCATCCGGCGCGTGCAGCGCCGGAAGCACGGCCATCACGGCGGTGCGTGGAAGGTGGCCTATGCGGATTTCGTCACCGCGATGATGGCGTTCTTCCTGGTGATGTGGCTGATCGGCGTGGGCACCCGCGAGCAGAAGGCCGCGATCTCCGAGTACTTCAAGAACCCGAGCATGACTCCGGGCGCCGCCACGATCGCGCCGCCTGGCCAGGCCGGCCCCGGCGGCGCCAGCGACAGCATGATCAAGCTTGGCGGGACGATGGACCTGCCGCGCGGCCCGGGCGCGGAAAAGCGCGGTGCGCCGCAGGTCAAGCACAACGTCGAGGACGCGATCAAACTGGCGCGCCAGGCCGACAAGTCGCGTCTGGAGGAGCTGATGAAGCGACTTAATGCCTCGATCCAGAGCAGCCAGGCGCTGGCGCCATTCAAGGATCAGCTGCTGCTGGACATCACCTCCGAAGGCCTGCGCATCCAGATCGTCGACAAGCTCAACCGGCCGATGTTCGACACCGGCAGCGCGCGGCTCAAGCCGTACACGGTGCAGATCCTGCGCGAACTGGGCCGCTCGATCGACGACGTGCCGAACCAGATCAGCATCTCCGGCCACACCGACGATGCGCCGTACAACAGCGGGCACGACTACAGCAATTGGGAGTTGTCGGCCGATCGCGGCAACGCCGCCCGTCGTGCGCTGATCGCCGGCGGGCTGGAGGCGGACAAGATCTCGCGCGTGGTGGGCCTGGCCGCATCCGTGCCGTTCGACAAGCAGAACCCCGCCGATCCGGTCAATCGCCGCATCAGCATCATCGTGATGACCGACCAGGCCGCCAAGGCGGCGCGTTCGATGGAAGTGGCCGATGGCGGTGCGACGCAGCCTTCGCCGATGCCGACTCCAAAACCGGCACCACTGGCCGCTTCGATTGTCGCCACGACGCCCGCACTGGCGCGTCTGCCGGTGCCGTCGGTGATCGTCCACCCCGAGAGCGCGGCGACGCCGGGAACGGGCGCGACTCAGTTCTCGGCGAAACCTGCGTCGCGCTGATCGCCGTGCGACATCGCTGCGTCGCCGCGTTCGGCGTCGAGCTGTGCGAGGCGCTCGGGCGTGCCCACGTCCGTCCACACGCCGTGGTGATGGGTGCCGCTGACGGCTTGCCGAGCCATCGCGCCCAGCAGCAACTGGCGCAACTTGAAGGTGGGCGCCGCGGCTTCGTGGGCGGCCGTGCCGGCAAGTTCCCGCCAGCCGTCCAGCAGCTCCCGGCGGAACACGCCAATGCCGCTGAAGGTGAGCCGCGGTTCGCCGCTTGCCTGCACCAGACCTTGCCCGTCCAGCGCGAAATCGCCTTCGGGGTGGTGCGGCGGGTTGTCGACCAGCAGCAGGTGCGCCAGCCCCGCCGGCTCGGCGGGCAGCGTGCCGAAATCGGCATCGCACCAGACATCCCCGCTGATGGCGAGGAACGGCCCGGTGCCCAGCAACGGCAGCGCGTTCAGCATGCCACCGCCGGTTTCCAGCGGCACGGGGCCTTCGTAGGCGTAGCGGATGCGCAGGCCCCAGCGGGAACCGTCGCCCAGCACCGCCGGAAACTGCTCGGCCAGGTGCGAGGTGTTGATCACCACGTAGTGCACGCCGGCGGCGGCGAGACGTTCGAGGTGCCAGACGATCAGCGGCTTGCCGCCGACGCAAAGCAGTGGCTTGGGCGTGCGGTCGGTCAGCGGGCGCATGCGCTCGCCGCGGCCGGCGGCGAAGATCAGTGCGTGCCTCATGCCGCCGCCCGGGTCAGGTCGCGGCCCTGCGCGTGGCGCTCCAGCAGGTCGGCGAAATCGGCCAGCTCGGGATAGCGGCGCGCCACCTCGATCACGTAGCGGTACACCTGCGGCACGTCCTTGAGATAGCCGCTCTTGCCGTCGCGGTACCACAGCCGATAAAACTGGCCCAGCACGCGCACGTGGCGATGCAGGCCGGTGAGATCGAACCAGCGCAGGAAACGCGCGGCGTCCACTGCCGCGTCGATCACGCCTGCGCGCAGCAGTCGCTGCCGGTACGACTCCACCCACGCTTCCACGCGATCGCCCGGCCAGGCGATGTAGGCATCGCGCAGCAGCGAGGCGAGGTCATAGGTGACCGGCCCGTGCAGCGCGCCCTGGAAATCGACGATGCCCGGGTTGTTCGCCTCCGTCAGCAGCAGGTTGCGGCTGTGGAAGTCGCGGTGCACGAAGCAGCGCGGTTGCTCCAGCGCGTTGTGCACGATGAGGTCAAACGCCGCCTCCAGCACGTCCCATTCGCCGCAGGCCGGCGTGTGGCCGAGGTGGCGCTGCAGGAACCATTCGGGCATCACCTCCAGTCCGCTCACCAGCACCTGACGGCCGAACGGCGGCAGGTCGTCGGCGGCCACCCGCGTCTGTATCTTCAGCAGGGCGTCCATCGCATCGCCGTACAGGCGGTCGGCGCTGGTGTCGTTCAATGCATCGAGGTACAGCCGCGAGCCCAGGTCCTCGATCAGCAGGAAGCCCTGGTCGAGGTCGCGTGCATGCACTTGCGGCACGTGCAGGCCGGCGGCGGCCAGGCGCTCGCCAATGGCCAGCCACGGGCGCGGATCTTCGCGATCGGGCGGCGAATCCATCACGATCCAGCTTTGCCCGCCTTGCGTGGTGCGCCAGTAGCTGCGAAAGCTGGCATCGGCCGAGGCGCTGTCCAGCGTCAGCGTGGGGGCGTTCAGGGCTTTGCGGGCCCAGGCGAGACGGGCAGCGGCGCGATCGTGCGAAGTCATGGCCGCCAGCTTAGCGAGGCCGCCACGGCATGGCGACACGGCCTCGCTGGATCGCTTCAGCCCGGACCCCGTGCGTGCGTGGGCGCGGCAGACACAGGCTGGCCTGCGCACACGACGAGGTGAAAGGGGTGGGTATGGCCGCCTTGCGCCGGTGGCGGCGGTCACGTTGACCGCGGCCGGCTTAATCAGTACCATTTTGGTCCCGATTCAAGCCCGGCCGATTCCGCCTGCCATGCTTCGCGTCAGCCGCCTCACCGATTACGCCACCGTGGTGATGACCTGCATCGCCGCGCACCCGGCTGACGTGCTGAGCACCGCGCAGATCGCCGACGAGACGCGGCTCGAGCTGCCCACGGTCAGCAAGCTGCTCAAGGCGCTGGGCCACGCCGAACTGGTCGAGTCCTTCCGCGGCGTCAACGGCGGCTACCGGCTGGCCCGCCCGGCCAGCGAGATATCGCTGGCGGAAATCGTCGAGGCGCTGGAAGGCCCGATCGGCATGACCGAGTGCGGCGTGGGCGAAGGCCAGTGCGAACGCGAGGCGCAGTGCGGCGTGCGCGGCAGCTGGCAACGCATCAACAGCGTGCTGGACCAGACCCTGCGCGCGGTCAGCCTGGCCGACATGCTCAAGCCGCCGCCCGCGAAACGAAAAATCGCCGTCACCGTGAAAACCGGCGAGGCCATCACCGAATGAACAGCATGATCAACGACAGCAGCAGCGCCACCGCACTGCGCGACAACGCCGACGTCGCCGAGGCGCTCGGTCGCAGCTACTCGGCCGGTTTCATCACCGAGATCGAGATGACCGGCCTGCCGCCGGGCCTGGACGAGGGCACCATCCGCGCCATCTCCGCCGTCAAGCACGAGCCGGAATGGATGACCGAGTGGCGGCTGCAGGCCTATCGCCACTGGTTGACCATGCCCAAACCGGACTGGGCCAAGCTCAACATCGACCCGATCGACTACCAGGCGATCAGCTATTACGCCGCGCCGAAGAAGCAGCCCAAGTCGCTGGACGAAGTCGATCCGGCCCTGCTGGAAACCTACGAGAAGCTCGGTGTACCGCTGCACGAGCGCGCTGCGCTGGCCGGCGTGGCGGTGGATGCGGTATTCGACTCGGTCTCGGTCGGCACCACCTTCCGCAAGCAGCTGGCCGACGCCGGCGTGCTGTTCTGCTCGATGAGCGAGGCGATCCGCGAATACCCCGAGATCGTGCAGAAATACCTGGGCAGCGTGGTGCCCACCGGCGACAATTTCTTCGCCGCGCTGAACTCGGCGGTGTTCTCCGACGGCAGCTTCGTGTTCATCCCGAAAGGCGTGCGCTGCCCGATGGAGCTGAGCACGTACTTCCGCATCAACGCGCAGAACACCGGCCAGTTCGAGCGCACCCTGATCGTGGCCGAGGAGCGCGCCCACGTCTCCTACCTCGAAGGTTGCACCGCGCCGAAGCGCGACGAGAACCAGCTGCATGCGGCGGTGGTCGAGCTGGTGGCGCTGGAAGGCGCGCAGATCAAGTACTCCACCGTGCAGAACTGGTATCCCGGCGACGAGAACGGCGTGGGCGGCATCTACAACTTCGTCACCAAGCGCGGCGACTGCCGCGGCGACGACTCGAAGATCTGCTGGACCCAGGTCGAGACCGGCTCGGCGATCACCTGGAAGTACCCGTCCGTGGTGCTGCGCGGCGACCGCTCGGTGGGCGAGTTCTACTCGGTGGCGCTGACCCACCATTTCCAGCAGGCCGACACCGGCACCAAGATGATCCACATCGGCAAGCACACCAAGTCGAAGATCGTCTCCAAGGGCATCAGCGCCGGGCGCAGCTCCAACAGCTACCGCGGCCTGGTGAAGATGGAGAAGGGCGCCGAGGGCGCGCGCAACTACACCCAGTGCGACAGCCTGCTGATCGGCAAGCAGTGCGGCGCGCACACCTTCCCGTACATGGAAGTGAAGAACCCCACTGCGATCGTCGAGCACGAGGCGACCACGTCCAAGATCTCCGACGACCAGATGTTCTACTGCCGCGCGCGCGGCATCCCGGAAGAGGATGCCGTGTCGATGATCGTCGACGGCTTCTGCAAGCAGGTGTTCCGCGAACTGCCGATGGAGTTCGCGGTGGAGGCGAAGAAGCTGCTTGAGGTGAGCCTCGAAGGTGCGGTGGGTTGATGCTTTTTCCTTCTCCTTCCGGGAGAAGGTGCCCGAAGGGCGGATGAGGGTGCGGGCCTGCACGGATTTTTCCGCAAGCCCCGAACCCTCACCCCAACCCCTCTCCCGGTGGGAGAGGGGCTCAAGATCAGGAATCCTCATGCTCAAAATCGAAAACCTGCATGCCCGCGTCGAGGGCAAGGAAATCCTCAAGGGGCTCAGCCTCGAAGTGAACGCGGGCGAGGTGCACGCGATCATGGGGCCCAACGGCGCCGGCAAGTCGACGCTGGGCAACGTGTTGTCCGGCCGTGACGGCTACGAGGTGACCGCCGGCAGCGTGACCTACAACGGCATCGATCTGCTGGCGCTGGCGCCGGAGGCGCGCGCGGCGGCCGGGGTGTTCCTGGCGTTCCAGTACCCGGTGGAGATCCCCGGCGTCAACAACACCTATTTCCTGCGCGCGGCGCTGAATGCGCAGCGCAAGGTGCGTGGCGAGAAGGAACTCGACTCGATGCAGTTCCTCAAGCTGGTGCGCGAGAAACTCAAGGTGATGCAGATCTCCGACGAGCTGCTGCACCGGGCCGTCAACGAGGGCTTTTCCGGCGGCGAGAAGAAGCGCAACGAGATCTTCCAGATGGCGGTACTGGAGCCGCAGCTGGCGATCCTCGACGAGACCGACTCGGGCCTCGACATCGACGCGCTGAAGCAGGTGGCGCAGGGCGTCAACACGCTGCGTTCGCCCGAGCGCGCGTTCCTGATGATCACCCACTACCAGCGCCTGCTCGACTACGTGGTGCCGGACTTCGTGCACGTGCTCGCCGGTGGCCGCATCGTCGAGAGCGGCGACAGGTCGCTGGCGTTGAAGCTGGAAGCGCATGGCTACGCCGGGATCGGCGCCAGCCATCCGGCAGTCCCGCACCAGGCGGGAGCGCAGGCATGAACCAGCCGGCATCGCTGCCGTTGGTCGCCTCGCTGCTGGATGCCCCGCTGCCGCCCAGCGGCATCGCCTGGCTGGATGCGGCGCGGCAGGAAAACCGCGCGGCGTTCGCCATCGGCGGTCTGCCCGACACGCGGGTGGAGGCATGGAAGTACACCGCACTGCGCGGGCTCGGCCAGCGCCGCTTTACCCAGGGCGACGCCGCGGCGCAGACGCGCGCGGTGGAGGCATCGACTCTGACATTGCCCGGTGTCTCGGGCGTTCGCCTGGTCTTCGTCAACGGGGCGTTCCGCGCCGATCTGTCGGCGGTGGATTCGCTGCCCGCCGGACTTTCGCTGCAACCGCTGTCGCAGGCCTTGCGGGGCGACGTCGAACCGCTGCGCTTCGCGCTGTCGCGCCACTACCGCGACATCGGCGACGCCTTCGCACAGATCAATGCCGCCAGTGCCGGTGATGGCGTGGTACTGCGCGTAGCCGCCCACGCCAGGATCGACCAGCCGGTGCAGCTGGTGTTCGTCGGCGCCGAGGCCGAACTGGCCTGGCATGTGCGCAATGTGATCGAACTGGGCGAGGGCGCCGAGCTGAGCCTGGTCGAACAGCACGCAAGCCGTGGCGACGCCGCGCAGTTGGCCACCGTGGTCAGCGACATCGAACTACGCGACGGTGCGCAGCTGCATCACGTCATGCTGCAGGATGCGGCGGCCGGCACCAATCTGATTCGACGCAGCAGCCTGCGCCTGCATGCGCGCGCGCAGGCTGCCCTGCACGTGCTGGAACTGGGTGGCGCGTTGGTACGCCACGACCTGCGTGCCGAGCTGATCGGCGACGGCGCACGGGTGCACACCCGCGGCGTGTTCATGCCGCATGGTCGCCAGCACATCGACACCCAGCTGGCGATCCGCCACCAGGCGCTGGACACCACCTCCACCTCGCACTGGCGCGGCGTCGCCAACGACCGCGCACGCGGCGTGTTCCGCGGCGCGATCGTGGTGGCGCCC
The DNA here is from genome assembly GCF_052978405.1 of Rhodanobacter sp. UC4438_H5. Classification (NCBI taxonomy): domain Bacteria; kingdom Pseudomonadati; phylum Pseudomonadota; class Gammaproteobacteria; order Lysobacterales; family Rhodanobacteraceae; genus Rhodanobacter; species Rhodanobacter sp. UC4438_H5. The sequence continues at coordinate 1,828,938 of NZ_CM129672.1, read as the reverse complement.
GGTGCCGACGGCAGCGACGCCAACCTCACCAACAAGAACCTGCTGCTGTCGCCGAGCGCCGAGATCGACACCAAGCCGGAGCTGGAAATCTATGCCGACGAAGTGCAGGCCGCGCACGGCGCCACGGTCGGCCAGCTCGACGAGCGTTCGCTGTTCTACCTGCGCTCGCGCGGCATTCCGCTCGCCGAGGCACGCGCACTGCTGACTGCCGCATTCTGCCGCGCGGTGCTGGACGACCTGCCGAACGTGGCCCTGCGCGAGCATCTATCCACCTTGCTGGTCGCACAGCTTCCCGCTTGACGCTCCAGCTCCTGGGCCTGCCCGCAGGGGCAGGCCGGGAGGGGCGAGGCTCCTGGCCTGAAGATCAAGAGCGCACCCCAGCCCAACCCTCCCCTGCGAGCGGGGGAGGGAGCCCCAACCGGATTCTCCGAATGAACGCACAAGCCAGCACACCGACCGTCTTCGACGTCCAGCGCATCCGCGCGGACTTCCCGTTGCTGTCGCGCACGGTGCACGGCAAGCCGCTGGTGTACTTCGACAGCGCCAACACCAGCCAGAAGCCGGTGTCGGTGATCGAGGCGGTGAACACCCACTATCGCGAACACAACGCCAACGTGTCGCGCGCGGTGCATCAGCTGGGCGAGGAGGCCACGGCGGCGTATGAAGGCGCGCGCGACAAGCTCGCGCGGTTCATCCATGCCGGTTCGCGCGATGAGGTCATCCTCACCTCCGGCACCACCCAGGCCACCAACCTGGTCGCCTACAGCCATGTGCTGCCGCAACTGAAGGCGGGCGACAGCATCCTCACCACGGTGATGGAGCACCACGCCAACATCGTGCCGTGGCAGCTGGTTGCCGCGCGCCGCGGCGCCACGGTGAAGGCCGCGCCGATCGACGAGCGCGGCGAGCTGATCGTGGAGAAGTACGTCGAGATGCTGACGCCGGAGGTGAAGCTGGCCTGCGTCACCCACGTTTCCAATGTGCTGGGCACGGTCAACCCGGTGCGCGAGATCGCGCGCGAATGCCGCAAGCGCGGCATCCCGCTGCTGGTCGACGGCTCGCAGGCGGTGCCGCACCGGCGGGTGGACGTGCAGGCGCTGGGCTGCGATTTCTACGCGCTGACCGGGCACAAGATGCTTGGCCCCACCGGTACCGGCGCGCTGTGGGCGAAGCGCGAACACCTGGAAGCGATGCCGCCGTTTTTCGGCGGCGGCGAGATGATCCGCGAGGTGAAGTTCTCCGGCACCACCTTCGCTGCGCCTCCGCACAAGTTCGAGGCCGGCACGCCGAACATCGCCGGCTTCGTCGGCCTGGCGGCGGCGATCGACTACTACGAGTCGGTCGGCTTCGCGGCGATCGAGGCATGGGAGCAGCAACTGCTGCATTACGCCACGGAACGCCTGCGCGAGATTCCCGGCCTGCGCATCATCGGCGAGGCGGCCGAGAAGGAGCCGGTGGTCTCGTTCCTGCTGGAAGGTGCGCAGGCCACCGATCTGGCGACCCTGCTCGACCTCGAAGGCGTCGCCGTGCGCTCCGGCCACCACTGCGCGCATCCGTTGATGCAGTTCTTCGGCGTGCCCGCCACGCTGCGTGCGTCGCTGGCGTTCTACAACACGCGCGAGGAGATCGACAGTTTCGTCGTCGCCCTGCTCAAGGTGCGCCGCCTGCTGCGCTGAAACGGCGGCGGCTTTCCTGCCGCCGCCACGGTCGGGCATCATGTGCGGCGGAGTCCCCATCGATCATCCCCATGCTTGCCTCGTTGCCATCGTTCATCCGCGTGCCGCTGGCGCTGCTTGCGCTTGCACTCAACATCCTGTTGCACGTGGCTTTCATTTTCGCGTTCACCCTGCTCAAGCTGCTGCTGCCGGTACACGCGATTCGGCAGGCCTGCTCACGCGCCCTGGTCGCCATCGCGGAAAGCTGGATCGGCGTCAACAATGTCCTGTTCGGCGTGTTCGCCCGCGTGCGCTGGCAGGTCGAGGGGCTGGCCGGGCTGCGTCGCGACGGCAACTACCTGGTGCTGTGCAACCACCAGAGCTGGGTGGATATCCCGGTGCTGCAGAAGGTGTTCAACCGGCGCATCCCGTTCCTGCGCTTTTTCCTCAAGCAGGAACTGATCTGGGTGCCCTTGCTCGGCCTGGCATGGTGGGCGCTGGATTTCCCCTTCATGAAGCGCTATTCGCGGCAGGCCCTGCTGCGCCACCCCGAGCTGCAGGGCAAGGACCGCGAGGCGACCCGCCGCGCCTGCGAGAAGTTCCGCCACATGCCGGTGTCGGTGATGAACTTCGCCGAAGGCACGCGCTTCACGCCGGCCAAGCACGACGCGCAGCATTCGCCGTTTCGCTACCTGCTGCGGCCGAAAGCCGGCGGCGTGGCCTTCGTGCTCGATGCGATGGGCGAGGCGCTGCACGCGATCCTCGACGTCACCATCGTCTATCCGCATGGCCCATGCACCATTGCCGACCTGATCGCCGGACGCGTGCGCGAAATTCGCGTGCATGTGCGTGAACGCCCGATAGGTCGCGAGCTGATCGGCAGCTACGACGAGGACGCGGCATTCCGCGGCCGGGTCAAGGCATGGATGAACGACTTGTGGCACGAGAAGGACGCCCAGGCGGCGCGCATGCAGCTGTCGCCCGATGCCGGATCGAGAGGAGACTGAAATGCGTGTGCTGGTCGTGGGCGCCGGGGCTACCGGCGGCTATTTTGGCGGCCGCCTGCTGCAGCACGGGCGCGATGTGACCTTCCTGGTGCGTGAGGGCCGCGCGCGGCAGCTGGCGCAGCACGGCCTGGTCATCCGCAGCGCGGCCGGCGACGTCGACCTGCCCGCACCGCCGACCGTGCTGGCAAGTGCACTGTGCGAGCCGTTCGACCTGATTCTGCTCAGCTGCAAGGCCTACGGCCTGGAGCAGGCGATGGCCGACATCGCTCCGGCCGTGGGCGAGCGCACCACCGTGCTGCCATTGCTCAACGGCATGCGCCATCTCGACCTGCTGGATCACCGCTTCGGTGCCGAGCGCGTCTTCGGCGGCCAATGCGCCATTTCCGCCACGCTCGACGCGCAAGGAGCCGTGCAGCATCTCAACCGGCTTCACAGCCTCACCTTCGGCGAGCGCGACGGCAGCGCGTCCGCGCGCATGCAGGCGATCACCGGAATGCTGGGCCAGGCCGGTTTCGACGCGCGACCCAGCGACGCGATCGTGCAGGAGATGTGGGACAAATGGTTTTTCCTGACCTCGCTGGCCGGCATCACCTGCCTGATGCGCGGGGCGATCGGCGAGATCGAGGCCGCACCCGGCGGTCGCGCGGCGGCGCTCGCGCTGCTGGAGGAATGCCGCGCGACGGCGGCAGCGGCCGGCCATGCTCCCCACGAGCGCGTGCTGGAACGGGCGCGCGGCATGCTGACGGAACCGGGGTCGCGCCTCGAAGCTTCCATGCTGCGCGACCTGCGCCAGGGCCATCCGATCGAGGCCGACCACGTGGTGGGTGACATGCTTGCGCGCGCGCGGCAGGCGCAGTTGCCGGCCACGATGCTGGAACTCGTCCATGCGCACCTCAAGGTCTACGAGGTCCGTCGGCTGGCCACTCCGTCGGCATGAGTCGATCCGGCGTGCGCGCTTGCTGCAGATCATGGCCGGCCGGCACGTCGCGCATTACCATGCGCGGATGACAGAGCCACGCGCCCCCGTCGCATTTCGCACCGCCCGCGCGGCGGACGTCCCTGCCATCGTCGCGCTGGTCGAATCGGCTTATCGCGGCGAATCGGGCTTGCGCGGCTGGACCACCGAATCCCACCTGCTCGACGGCCAGCGCACCGACGCGGCCGATGTCGAGGCGTTGATCGCGCGGCCGGACAGCTGCGTGCTGCTGGCGCTCCGCGACGGTGCGCTGGTGGCGAGCTGCCACGTCGAGCGACAAGCTGCGGCCGGCTATTTCGGCATGTTCGCGGTTGACCCGGCGGAGCAGGGCCACGGCCTGGGCAAGCAGGTGCTGGCCCAGGCCGAACGCATCGCGCGCGAACAGTGGCATTGCAGCGCGATGCGCATGACGGTGATCGTGCAGCGCGAGGAGCTGATCGCCTGGTATGGCCGGCGCGGCTACCGGCGCACCGGCGAACGGCAGCCGTTCCCGTACGGCAACGAGCGTTTCGGCATTCCGCGTCGCGCCGACCTGTGTTTCGAGGTGCTGGTCAAGGAGTTCACCGAGGTGCTTGCATGAACGGATGGATCAGGGTCGGCACGCGCAGCGATTTCCTGCCCGGCGAATACAAGGTGGTGTGGGACGGCGACACCTCGATCGCCGTGTACAACATCGACGGCGCGCTGTATGCGGTCGAGGACACCTGCACCCACGATGGCGGCGAACTGGCTGGCGGCGAAGTGTTCGGATTCGAGGTGGAATGCCCGCGCCACGGCGCGCGCTTCGACCTGCGCACCGGTGCGGTGACCAGGCCGCCGGCGTATGTCCCGATCGCCAGCTTTCCGGTGCGCGAGGAAGACGGCGCGATCTGGACGCGCGACGACCGCTGACTTCGCGCGTCAGCCGCCTTGTTGGCAGCGCGCGGCCTGTGCGGCTGTGGCCGGGGCGCCGCGCACCCGGCCGGCATTGGACACCACCACGCTGAGCGCCTGGCTGTCCCGCCCCGGCTCGCAGAACAGCAAGGTCAGGTTGCTGCCGCCGGCACTGCCGTCAGGCTGGAAGCGCACCTCGTGGCGGCCATTGCTGCTGGTGATGCGCAGACCCAGGTCGTAGGCTGCCCCGGTGCGGGCGGGTTGGCCATCGGGCTGGTGATCGCCGTCGAGGTCCTGTCCGAGCAGCCAGCCATGTTCCCAGCGGTTGTCTTCGCTGCATCGGCTGCCATCCGCACTGGGGCAGAACAGCGTGCGTTTGCCGGTGATCGCCGCGGTGCTGCGCGTGTGTCGCAAGGCGGCGATGAAGTCGCTTTGCGCCGCCTGCAGTCGATTGCGGCTCAACACATGGTGCAGCGGCGGCAACGCGATGCCGGTCAGAATGCCGGCGATGGCCAGTACCATGACTTGTTCGATCAGGCTGAAACCGCGGTTCGCTTTCCATGGCGTCGTCGTCATCTCGCATCCTGCGCTGTGCCGGAACCGGCATGCTAGGACGATGGCCCGTGCCAGCCAGCAGCCCGATGCCGCCCGCGGCGTCGGACTCTGCTGACGCGGCATGTCAGCAGGCCGGATTTAAAATGTGCCGTCCCGCCCACATCTGCAGCTGATGACCGACCGCTTCCAACTCGCCGCCCCCTACCAGCCCGCCGGCGACCAGCCGCAGGCGATCCAGCGCCTGGCCGAGGGTTTCGAGGCCGGCCTGGCCGCGCAGACCCTGCTCGGCGTGACCGGCTCGGGCAAGACCTACACCATCGCGAACGTCATCGAGCGCATCCAGCGCCCGACCATCGTGATGGCGCCGAACAAGACGCTGGCCGCGCAGCTGTACGGCGAGTTCCGCGAGTTTTTCCCGCAGAATGCGGTGGAGTACTTCGTCAGCTACTACGACTACTACCAGCCGGAAGCCTATGTGGTGGCGTCGGACACCTTCATCGAGAAGGATGCCTCGATCAACGAGCACATCGAGCAGATGCGGCTGTCGGCGACCAAGGCGCTGCTGTCGCGCCGCGACTCGATCATCGTGGCCACCGTGTCGGCGATCTACGGCCTGGGCAATCCGGAGGACTACCTGTCACTGCGCCTGATCCTGGCCACCGGCGAGCGCATCGACCAGCGCAAGCTGATCCACCAGCTGACCGAGCTGCAGTACACCCGCAACGAAACGGAGCTGCGCCGCGGCACCTATCGCGTGCGCGGCGAGATCGTCGACGTGTTTCCGGCCGAGTCGGAGACCGAGGCGCTGCGCATCGAGCTGTTCGATGGCGAAGTGGAGAAGATGGCGCTGTTCGATCCGCTCACCGGCGAGACGATCCGCAGGGTGCAGCGCTATACCGTCTACCCGCGCACGCACTACGCCAGCACGCGCGAGAGCGTGCTCAACGCGATCGAGACGATCAAGGTCGAACTGAAGGACCGGCTGGAATATCTGTACAGGGAGAACAAGCTGGTCGAGGCGCAGCGACTGGAGCAGCGCACCCGCTTCGACCTGGAGATGATGGCCGAGGTCGGCTACTGCCAGGGCATCGAGAACTACTCGCGCCACCTGACCCGCCGCGCGCCGGGCGAGCCGCCGCCGACCCTGTTCGACTACCTGCCGGCCGACGGCCTGCTGGTGGTGGACGAGTCGCACGTCACCGTGCCGCAGCTGGGCGCGATGTACAAGGGCGATCGCTCACGCAAGGAGACCCTGGTGGAGTTCGGTTTCCGCCTGCCCTCGGCGATGGACAACCGGCCGCTGCGTTTCGAGGAATGGGAGGAGCGCGTGCCGCGGGCGATCTACGTCTCCGCCACGCCGCGCGATTACGAACTGCACAAATCCGGCGATGCGGTGACCGAGCTGGTGGTGCGCCCGACCGGCCTGGTCGACCCGGAAGTCGAGGTGCGCCCGGTACGCACCCAGGTCGACGACCTGCTCAGCGAGGTGCACAAGCGCGTGGCGATGGGCGACCGCGTACTGGTCACCACGCTGACCAAGCGCATGGCCGAGAACCTCACCGAATACCTGTCCGAGCACGACGTGAAGGTGCGTTACCTGCACTCGGACATCGAGACGGTCGAGCGCAGCGAGATCATCCGCGACCTGCGCCTGGGCGAGTTCGATGTGCTGGTCGGCATCAACCTGCTGCGCGAGGGCCTGGACATGCCCGAGGTATCACTGGTGGCGATCCTCGACGCGGACAAGGAGGGCTTCCTGCGTTCCACCGGCTCGCTGATCCAGACCATCGGCCGCGCTGCCCGCAACGTGCGCGGCAAGGCGATCCTGTACGCCGACAACGTCACCCGCTCGATGCAGGCGGCGATGGACGAGACCGCCCGCCGCCGCGAGAAGCAGATCGTCTTCAACGAGGTGCACGGCATCACCCCGAAAACCGTGGTGCGGCGCATCGCCGACATCATGGAGGGCGCGCGCAGCGAGGTCGGCAACCGGCGTGGCGGCAAGACGCGCACCCGCGACCGCGCGGTGGCCGAGCAGGGCGCCGATTACGCCGGTCTCGGCGCGGCGCAGGCGGCTGCCCTGCTGAAGAAGCTGGAGGCGCAGATGTACAAGCACGCCCAGAACCTGGAGTTCGAGGACGCCGCCCGGCTGCGCGACCAGATCCACCAGTTGCGCGAGCAGGCCCTGCGCTGAGCCGGGCGGCGGGATATTGTCGGGCGCCGCCGGCTCCCGTATACTGCGCGGCTCGCACGGCCTGGCCGTGGCGACGGGCGGTTAGCTCAGCGGTAGAGCACTACCTTGACATGGTAGGGGTCACAAGTTCGATCCTTGTACCGCCCACCAATTCCATGATCCACCGATCGAGTGGAACCGAGAGGGGAATCCGGCCAGGGTTCCCCTTTTTCGTGGGGCGACGGCGCGCTCGTCGCTGGCTGCGCGGCCATCTGATTCGTTCGCCGAACACGTTCGCGTCCGCTGCGCGTGCCCTCGCCAGCCGCGCGATTCGATGCCCTCTCGCCGCTCCCTCGCGGATCGGCGGAATTCCGTCGATTCAGCTTGCAGCAATCTCTTCACGGATGTAGATTGCCCGGACGGTCGATCGTACTCCGGCTGCCAGCGATCTTCGGGTCCGGGCGCGCCGTGAGGCGACGAGGAGATCGGGCACGCAGCTACGCCAAGTCCAACGCCGAGGTGGGGTGGTCATCGGTTTCGACGTGCGACGGCGGGATGTGGTGCTTCAGTAAAGTCGGATGGTGTGCCGAGACGTTGCATGCGTCGCGGCGCATGTCATGCCGCCACTGCCGAACCGCCGGGGGGAACGAAGGGGACGTATGGACTTGCGTGCACAGTCGCCATCGGAATCGTGCCTTGCTCCCGTACGTCGACGCGGTTCGCGCGGGCGCGTTGCCGTGTCGCCCGATCTTTCTGCCGATCGCCAATGCCGCGCGCACGATGTCTCGGTCACGACCGTGCAAGGTCGCCGCCGCGTCTGCGCACCTGCCTTCAATGACTTTTCGTTCCGTTGCCGCCGGGCTGGTCCCGGCCGCGCCGGGGCGGATGAATGCTGCATCTTGAAAACCCAAGCATGCCCACCGGGAGAGTCGCATGGCCAAGCAAAGTAGTCAGAAATTCATCGCGCGCAATCGTGCGCCCCGCGTGCAGATCGAGTACGACGTCGAGGTCTACGGCGCACAGAAGAAGGTGCAGGTACCCTTCGTGATGGGCGTGATGTCGGACCTGTCCGGTGCCAATGCGGGCGAGCTGCCGCCTATCGAGGATCGCAAGGCGCTGGAGATCGACGTCGACAATTTCGACAGCCGCCTGAATTCGATGAAGCCGCGGGTGACCTTCGCGGTGCCGAACACGCTCACCGGCGAAGGCAGCCTGGCGGTGGACATCACCTTCGAGAGCATGGACGACTTCTCGCCGGCGGCGGTCGCCCGCAAGGTGGGCGCCGTGGCGAAACTGCTCGAGGCGCGCACGCAGCTTGCCAACCTGGATACCTACATGGACGGCAAGGCAGGCGCTGAAAACCTGATTGCCCAGGCACTCAAGGACCCGGCGCTGCTGCAGTCGCTGGTTTCGGCGCCCAAGCCCGCCGACGACACCAACAAAGACGGGGAGTAAGCACGCATGGCCACCGAAAAGCTAGCCGAACAGGAAGGCGCCGTACAGACTCTCGACGCCGGCGACTTCGCTGCGTTGCTGAGCAAGGAGTTCAAACCCAAGAGCGACCGCGCCAAGGAAGAGGTCGAATCGGCCGTGCGCACCCTGGCCGAGCAGGTGCTGAACAAGGCCGACATCGTTTCCGACGACGTCGCCCAGACCATCAACGCCTACATCGCCGAGATCGACCGCAAGCTCAGCGAGCAGATCAACCTGATCATGCACCACCCCGATTTCCAGAAGCTGGAAAGCGCGTGGCGCGGCCTGCATCACCTGGTCAACAACACGGAGACGGATCAGCTGCTGAAGATCCGCGTGATGAACATCTCCAAGAAGGAGCTGGGCAAGACCCTGAAACGCTACAAGGGCACGGCCTGGGACCAGAGCCCGATCTTCAAGAAGCTGTATGAGGAAGAGTACGGCCAACTGGGCGGCGAGCCCTATGGCTGCCTGGTCGGCGACTACTACTTCGACCACAGCCCGCCCGACGTCGAGCTGCTCTCGGGCATCGCGCAGGTTGCTGCGGCGGCACACGCGCCGTTCATCTCGGCCGCGGCTTCCACCCTGATGGGCATGGACAGCTGGAACGAGCTTGCCAACCCGCGCGACCTGGCCAAGGTGTTCTCCACGCCGGACTACGCCGCGTGGCGCTCGCTGCGCGAGTCGGACGATGCCAAGTACATCGGCCTGACCATGCCGCGCACGCTGGCCCGCCTGCCGTATGGCGCCAACACCGATCCGGTGGAGGAGTTCAACTTCGAGGAGGACACTGCCGGCGCGGACTCGTCCAAGTACACCTGGCAGAACGCGGCTTACGCGATGGCGGTGAATATCAACCGCTCGTTCAAGGAATATGGCTGGTGCTCGCGCATCCGCGGCATCGAGTCCGGCGGCGCGGTGGAAGGCCTGCCCGCACACACCTTCCCGACCGACGACGGCGGCGTGGACATGAAGTGCCCGACCGAGATCGCGATCACCGATCGCCGCTCGGCCGAGCTGGACAAGATGGGCATGATGCCGCTGGTGCATCGCAAGAACTCGGACATGGCCGCGTTCATCAGTGCCCAGTCGCTGAGCAAGCCGGAGGAGTACGACGATCCGGACGCCACCGCCAACGCGGCGCTGGGCGCGCGCTTGCCGTACATGTTCGCCTGCTGCCGCTTCGCGCATTACCTGAAGTGCATCGTGCGCGACAAGATCGGCTCCTTCAAGGATCGTACGGCGATGGAGCGCTGGCTGGCGTCCTGGATCAACCAGTACGTCGACGGCGACCCGGCCAACTCCAGCGAAGAGACCAAGGCCCGCAAACCCTTGTCGGCCGCGGAGGTGGTGGTGGAAGAGGTGGAAGGAGCACCTGGGTATTACACGTCGAAGTTTTTCCTCAAGCCGCATTATCAGTTGGAGGGCCTGACCGTTTCCCTGAGGCTGGTGTCCCGTCTTCCTTCGGCGGCCAAGAGCTGACCCGGAAGTTTCTCGCAGGTTCGTTCCACGGTTTCAACTGGCAGTACCAGTCAATCGCCGAGCAGCTTCCTCCGAGCGAGAACTGTCCGGTTCACCTGATTTCAACAGACAAGGAGAATTCTCATGGCACTAGACATGCACCTGAAGCTGGAGGGCGGCGACGTCACCTTCACCGGCGAATCCAAGCACACCAAGCACAAGGACCAGATCCAGCTGCTGGCCTGGTCCTGGGGGATGTCGCAGAGCGGTTCCTTCGGCCATGGCACCGGCGGCGGCGCGGGCAAGGCCAACGTGCAGGACATCAGCTTCACCAAGTACCTCGACAAGAGCACCACGTCCTTCATCAAGGCGCTGGTCACCGGCGCGCACATCGGCACCGCGACCTTGTTCGTGTCCAAGGCCGGCGGCAAGCAGGAGGACTACTTCACCATCAAGCTGACCAGCGCGATGGTGACCAGCTATTCCACCGGCGGCTCGGGCGGTGAGGACATGCTGACGGAGAACATCTCGATCAGCTTCGCCAAGTTCGACGTCGAGTACTTCGCCCAGAACGACAAGGGCGTGGTGGCTTCGGCCGGCACGGTCGGGTACAGCGTCGAGGAAGTCGCGGCGAGCTGAGCTGGCGCCTGACCAGGCTTCGCCGGCACCTGCTGTCCGGCGGTCCAGGTGCAGGGGACGAATGCAACGGCTTGTCGCACCCCGGACTTCCGGGTGCGACCAGCGGCGTTTGTCCGCCTGCACCCGGGATCGTCCGGTCGGGGTGACGGCGACCTTCCCGCGCCCGCGGCCCCGCTGCCGACGGGGCGCCGGCATCGAGAGACGACATGACACCCGAAAGCAAGCTCAAAGAAGGCCGGCCGGACGAAGCGTTGCAACTGCTCACGGCGGAAGTACGCAACAACCCGGCAGATGCCAAGCGCCGGGTTTTTTTATTCCAGTTGCTGGCGCTGCTCGGACAATGGGAGCGGGCACAGAACCAGCTCAGCGTCTGCGGCGAACTCGACCCGCTCAACGCCATGATGGTCGGTGCCTATTCGGAGGCGCTGAAAGGCGAACTGGTGCGCGCCGACGTCTTCGCCGGCAAACGCATGCCGGTGATCATCGGCGAGCCGGAACCCTGGCTGGCGTGGCTGCTGCAATCGCTCAAGCTCGGCGCCGAAGGCAGGCACGAGCAGGCCGCGACGCTGCGCGAGCAGGCACTGGAACAGGCTCCCGCGGTGGCGGGCAACATCGACGGCGCCGCGTTCGAGTGGATCGCCGATGCCGACCCCCGCATCGGGCCGTGCCTGGAGATCATCGTCAACGGCGGCTACTCCTGGGTACCGTTCTCGCGCCTGCGCGAGCTGAAATTCGAGGCCCCGAGTGATCTGCGCGACAAGATCTGGGTGCCCACCCAGGTGACATGGAGCAATGGCGGCCAGGCCATCGGCTTCATTCCGGGGCGTTACGCCGGCAGCGAACGGTCCGAGGACCAGGACATCGTGCTCGGGCGCAAGACCGACTGGGTGGAGCAGGGCAGCGACCAGATCGGTCTGGGACAGCGCATGCTGGCCACCGACGTGGCCGACTATCCGCTGCTCGACGCGCGACTGATCACCTTCGACGTCGCCTGAGCCGGAGTGCCGACTTTCCATGGCTGAGCTCACCACCCAGGAACGACTTCAGCCTTCGCTGCTCGATCGCCTGACCGACGACGAGCCGGGCAAGCTGGAGGAAAGCCGCGAGAAGCGCGTGATCTCGGTGTCCCGACTGCGCGAATGCGTCACCCGCGATATCTCCTGGCTGCTGAATTGCGTGAGCCTGGAGGCGAATGTCGAGCTCGAGGAATATCCCGAGGTTTCCCGCTCGGTGCTCAACTTCGGCATCCCCGACCTTACCGGTGCGGCCCTGTCGGGAATCAACGCCGAAGCGCTGCAGCGCCGTGTACGCGATGCCATCGTGGCCTACGAGCCACGGCTGACCGCCAACACCCTGCGCGTCAACGTCAACGCGTTGACCAAGCGCATGGATCGCCAGGCGCTGATTTTCAACATCGAATCGGAAATGTGGGCGCAACCGATTCCGTTGAACCTGTACCTGAAGACCGAAGTCGACCTGGAGACCGGCAACTTCAAGGTGTCGGAGGGCTTCGGCTGATCGCCCATGGACCCGAGACTGCTGCGCTACTACAACCGGGAACTGCAACACGTACGCGAAATGGGCGGCGAGTTTGCCCGCGAGTATCCGAAGATCGCCGGCCGCCTCGGCCTGGAAGGCTTCGAGTGCGCCGACCCCTACGTGGAACGCCTGCTGGAAGGCTTTGCCTTCATGGCCGCGCGCGTGCAGCTCAAACTCGACGCGCAGTATCCGGTGTTCACCCAGCACCTGCTGGAGATGATCTATCCGCATTACCTGGCGCCGGTGCCCTCGATGGCCGTGGTGCAGATGCACCCGGACCTCAAGGAAAGCGGCCTGCTGGCCGGCCACAAGGTGGCCCGGCACACGGCATTGCGCAGCATGATCGGCAAGGACGACCGCACCGCCTGCGAATACCGCACCGCCCACGAGGTCACCCTGTGGCCGCTGGAGCTGGCCGAGGCGAAGTATTTCGAGACCCCCGCCGCGATCGCCGCCGCCGGGGTGGTGCTGCCGGCCGGCAAGATCGTACGCGCCGGCCTGCGCCTGAAGTTCCGCGTCACCGCCGGTGCCCAGGCCAACATGCTGGCGCTGGACCGGCTGCCGATATTCCTTGCCGGCGCCGATGAACTGCCCAAACGCCTGTACGAGCAATTGCTCGGCAATGCGGTCGGCTACCAGGTCCGCGCGCAGGGCGCGTCGGGGGCGATCAACGAGAACCACGACGCCAGCCACATCGAGCGTCGCGGCTACGACGACGACGAGGCGCTGATCCCTTACTCCGGGCGCTCGTTCAGCGGCTACCGGCTGCTGCAGGAGTATTTCGCCTGCCCCGAGCGCTTCCTGTTCGCCGAGTTCACCGGCCTGCGGTCGCTGCTGGCGCGGGCCAAGGGCAACGAGTTCGAGATCGTGGTGTTGTTCGACCGCAGCGTGGCCAGCTTGCACAACGCCGTCGACGTCAGCAACTTCCGGCTGTTCTGCACGCCGGCGATCAACCTGTTCCCGCGGCGTGCCGATCGCATCCACCTGACGCAGGGCACCAGCGAATACCACATCCTCGCCGATCGCACCCGGCCGATGGATTTCGAAATCCACAGCATCGGCAACGTCGAGGGGTTCGGCGACCGGCAGGAGCCGGAGCAGCGCTTCCTGCCGTTCTACGGCTGCGACGAGCGCACCTGGCACGCGCGGCACTCGGCCTACTACACGATCCGCCGCGAGCCGCGGCTGTTGTCCTCCCGGCAGAAGCGCCAGGGTGCGCGCTCCAGCTACATCGGCAACGAGATGTTCATCTCGCTGGTCGACTCCAGCGAGGCGCCGTACTCCACCGAGCTGCGCCAGATCGGCATGCAGCTGATGTGCACCAACCGCGACCTGCCGCTGCAGATGCCGGTCGGCAAGTCCCACACCGACTTCACCCTGGAGACGGGCGCGCCGGTGGAATCGATCCGCTGCGTCGCCGGTCCGACCAAGCCGCGTGCCTCGGTCGCCACCGGCGAGACCGCGTGGCGCCTGCTCAGCCACCTGCAGCTCAACTACGTGTCGCTGCTGGAAAACAACGCGGGCGAAGGCGCCGCGGCACTGCGCGAGATGCTGACCCTGTACTGCGACGAGTTCGACTCCAGCGCACTGCGCCAGATCGAGGGGCTCAAGGCGGTGAGTTCGCAATCCATCGTGCGACGCATCCCGTTGCCCGGGCCGATCACCTTCGGCCGCGGCCTGGAGATCACCCTGACCTGCGACGACGGCGCCTTCGAGGGCACCGGAGCGTTCCTGCTGGGCGCGGTGATGCAGCAGTTCTTTACCCGTTACGTATCGATCAACTCCTTCACTGAAACCGTTCTGCGCACGCTGGAACGCAACGAGGTCGCCCGATGGCCCGCCCGGCTGGGAACACGGCAGACGCTGTAGCGCTGGAGAACGCGCTGCGCGACCATCCCGAGTCCTTCGAGTTCTTCGAAGCGCTCCGGCGGTTGGAGTGCGCATTCCCGGAGCGTCCGCGGCTGGGCCAGTCGACCAAGGTCAGCGATGACTTCGTGCGCCTGGGCCAGACCCCTTCGCTGGCCTTTGCGCCACGCACCGTGGACAGCTACCAGCCCGGTGGCGGCGGCCGGCCGGCGCGCATGCGAGGCCTGTTCTTCGGCCTGTTCGGCCCGAACGGGCCGTTGCCGCTGCACCTGACCGAATACGCGATGGACCGCGAGATCAACGCGCGGGATTCCACCTTCCGCGCGTTCGCCGACATCTTCCACCATCGCATGATGAGCCTGTTCTACCGCAGCTGGGCCGACGCCCAGCCCACGGTGCAGCTGGATCGCCCCGAGGAGGATCGTTTCCAGCTGTACATGGGCGCGCTGGTCGGCCTGGCCACGCCGGATCTGGGCGATCGCGACGCCTTGCCGGACCAGTTCAAGCGGTTCTTCGCCGCACGCCTGCTGCAGCAGGCGCGCAATGCCGAAGGCCTGCAGGGCATGCTGGAGCGCTTCTTCCGCGTGCCGGTGGGCGTCGTCGAGTTCATCGCCGAATGGATGCGCCTGCCGTCCGCCTCGCAGCTGCGCTTGGGCGCCTCGCGCGAGGTTGCAGCACTGGGCCTGACCACGGTCACCGGCGAATACGTGCGCGGCAGCCAGCAGCGTTTCCGCCTGCGCCTGGGGCCGCTCACCCGCGCCCAGTTCAACAACTTCCTGCCCGGCGGCGAAGCGCTGCGGCAACTGGTGGCCGCGGTGAAAACCTACGTCGGCGAGGAAAAAGCCTGGGATGTGCAGTTGGTACTGAAGAAGGCCGATGTCCCGGTGACGCGCCTGGGGCGCGAAGGACGGATGGGCCTGACGACGTGGATGGGCTCGCCCCGGCACGACGACGACGTCGACGAGGTCGTGCTGCAACCGGTGGGATAGCCGCTGGCGGCCGGGTCGACGTGGCAACAGACATGATGGGATTGGCAATCAACTCAGAGGATCAATGACATGGCCGAGATCAGTCGCGGCGCGCTGTTCGGAAAACTCAACAAGCTCGCTTTCCGGTGCATCGAAAGCGCGACGGTGTTCTGCAAGCTGCGCGGCAATCCGTACGTGGAACTGGTGCACTGGATCCACCAGATCCTGCAATTGCAGGATTCGGACCTGCACCGCATCGTCAAGCAGTTCAACCTCAACCCGTCGAACCTGGCGCGCGACATCACCGATGCGCTGGACCGGCTGCCGCGTGGCTCCTCGTCCATCTCCGATCTGTCCAGCAACGTCGAGGAAGCGGTCGAGCGCGGCTGGGTGTTCGCCACGCTGATGTTCGGCGAGGCGCAGGTGCGCACCGGTTACCTGATCGTCGGCTGCCTGCGCACGCGCAATCTGCGCAGCGCGCTGGTCAACATCTCGGCCGAGTTCGACAAGATCAAGCCCGAAGCATTGGTGGAGAAGTTCGCCGAGGTGGTCGGCGGCTCGCCCGAGGACGGGCAGCATGCGAACGACGGTTTCCGCATGGGCGGTGGCAGCGCGCCGGGCGAGGCAAGCGGCGCGATGTCGCCGGCACAGATGGGCAAGCAGGAAGCGCTGGCGCAGTTCACCATCGACCTCACCGCGCAGGCGCGCGACGGCAAGATGGACCCGATCGTCGGTCGCGACGACGAGATCCGCCAGCTGGTCGACATCCTCATGCGCCGTCGCCAGAACAACCCGATGCTGGTCGGCGAAGCCGGCGTGGGCAAGACCGCGGTGATCGAGGGCTTTGCCATGCGCATCGCCATCGGCGACGTGCCGCCGCCGCTGAAGGACGTGCAACTGCGCGTGCTCGACGTGGGTCTGCTGCAGGCCGGCGCCAGCATGAAGGGCGAGTTCGAGAACCGCCTGAAGCAGGTGATCGAGGAGGTGCAGTCGTCCACCAAGCCGATCATCCTGTTCATCGACGAGGCGCACACCCTGGTCGGCGCCGGCGGCGCGGCCGGCACCGGCGACGCGGCGAACCTGCTCAAGCCCGCACTGGCGCGCGGCAACCTGCGCACGATCGGCGCCACCACCTGGGCGGAGTACAAGAAGCACATCGAGAAAGACCCCGCGCTGACCCGCCGCTTCCAGACCGTGCAGATCGACGAGCCCAGCGAGGAGAAGGCGATCCTGATGATGCGCGGCGTCGCCAGCGTGATGGAGAAGCACCACAAGGTGCAGATCCTCGACGAGGCGCTGGAGGCGGCAGTGAAGTTGTCGCACCGCTACATTCCCGCGCGCCAGTTGCCGGACAAGTCGGTCAGCCTGCTCGATACCGCCTGCGCCCGCGTGGCGATCAGCCAGCACGCCGTGCCGGCCGAGGTGGACGACACCCGCAAGCGCATCCAGGCGCTGGAGACCGAGCTGGGCATCATCGCGCGCGAAAAGAACGTCGGCGTGAACGTCACTGCCCGCGAAGACGCCGCCAACGAGAAGCTGGCCACGCAGAAGGCACGACTGGAAACGCTGGAGGCGAACTGGATCAAGGAGAAGGATCTGGTCGAGAAGATCCTCGACATCCGCTCGAAGTTGCGCGGTTCTTCGGCGCCGGTAGAAGGCACCGGCAGTGCGCTGGAAGAGTCGGCCAACCAGGTTGCCGAAGCAAAGGAGGCATCGGCGGGAGAGGCTGCCCTTGCGGGGGATGATCGCGCTGCTGCATTGAAGGAACTGCAGGAGTTGCAGGGCCAGCTGGCCGAGCTACAGGGCGAGCATCCGCTGATCCTGGCCTCGGTCGACCAGCAGGCGGTGGGTTCGGTGGTCTCGGACTGGACCGGCATCCCGGTCGGTCGCATGGTCAAGAGCGAAGTCGAGACCGTGATGAACCTGGCCAAGCTGATGGGCCAGCGCGTCATCGGCCAGGACCACGCGATGGAGATGATCGCCAAGCGCATCCAGACCTCGCGTGCCGGCCTGGTCGACCCGAACAAGCCGATCGGCGTGTTCATGCTCGCCGGCACCTCCGGCGTGGGCAAGACCGAAACCGCGCTCGCGCTGGCCGAGGCGCTGTACGGCGGCGAGCAGAACATCATCACCATCAACATGAGCGAGTTCCAGGAGGCGCACACCGTCTCCACGCTCAAGGGCGCGCCTCCGGGCTATGTCGGTTATGGCGAGGGTGGCGTGCTTACCGAAGCGGTGCGTCGAAAGCCGTATTCGGTAGTGTTGCTGGACGAGGTGGAAAAGGCCCATCCGGACGTCCATGAAATCTTCTTCCAGGTGTTCGACAAGGGCGTGATGGAAGACGGCGAGGGCCGCCAGATCGACTTCAAGAACACCCTGATCCTGCTCACCACCAACGCCGGCACCGACATGATCGCCGGCCTGTGCAAGGACCCGGAGCTGATGCCCGATCACGAGGGCATGGCCAAGGCACTGCGCGAGCCGCTGCTGAAGATCTTCCCGCCAGCGCTGCTGGGCCGCCTGGTGACGATCCCGTACTACCCGCTGAGCCCGGAGATGCTGGGCAAGATCGTCAAGCTGCAGATCAACCGCATCAAGAAGCGCGTCGAGGCCCGCTACAAGATCCCGTTCGAGTACAGCGAGGACGTGGTGAAGCTGGTGGTCGAGCGCTGCACCGAGACCGAGTCGGGCGGCCGCATGATCGATGCGATCTTGACCAACTCCATGTTGCCGGATATCTCGCGGGCGTTTCTCACCAGGATGATTGCGGGCGAGGAAGTGGCGAAAGTGCAGGTCGGTGTGACGGATGGGGAGTTCTCTTACGGGTTTGGGTAAAAGTGCCCGACTGGCCAGAACTCATCTCGCTCGCACTGATCGAATATCTGCATGGGACCGACCTGCGCCCCACCTCTCGACTTGCGGAAGGCAGCCAATGTTTAGAGGGATTCAGCCATCATGAATTACTACACGATTCTCAATTTCGAAGACAGCAGTCCGCAAGTGACGACTGGCAAGGTGAAAGGGGGGCGAGATCCTTCCAAGTTTGGTGCAGGTGCGGCTGCCGCGGGCACGGCGCAGGTCTATGCCAAGCGAGAGGTTACAAAAGGGCGAGCAAGGATGGTCTTCTATCCATGCCAGGAACTCATTGCAAGGGACGCGGCTGGCACCTTATCCAAGGATGACGTCAAGGACATCCGCAAGCATATCGAGAAGTCGCGGACGGTCGTTTTCGTGTTGCACGGCAAGCCGGATGACACCGATGAAGGGTTTTCCACAAGCGGGGGTTCTGTCTGTACGTTCAAGCAACTCGGGCGCCTGGCCAAGCTTCTCATGCCAATACGAGACGAGAAATACAGAATCAGCCTCGTGATGTGCTACGGCGCGCGTTGTAGGAACGTCCGTCTGAATCATGAAGGCATGATTCCCTCCGGCGAGTTGGCCAGCAGCTTTGCTTACAAGTTCTTCCGCGAATTGTGTGGCGCAAGAAACATTCGGATGGTGGCTTGGACCGGGGCGGTTTCCAACGATGGCGACCTCAAGCACACATGCGAAAACGAGGATCAAGTGCTGTACGTCGACAAGAAGCAGGAGGTGGCAGCGTTGCAGAACAGCCCGCAAAAGCAGCAGATTGAGATTGAAAAGGCGGCGCTGCTCCAGAGACTGAAAATGAGCAACGCGGACTTTGGAAACAACGTAATGATGAAGTTTGCAAACAATCCTAATGCCGCTCCCACCAACGAGGTGGAGCGTTTTGCGCTTCGTTATATTCCATATTCACCGGTACGCGCGCAATGGATGATGAATCTGTTTCCCGACAGAAATCAGACCTCCAATTATGGAAAGCTCATTTACGACTTCAGCGGGTCTCAACTGGTCATCACGAATCGGTATGGGGCTACGGGTGGCGTGGCGGTGAATACGGAGCTCTATCGTGGAGGGTTGATCTAGTTTGGTTCTGTGGTCAGTAACGGGATCAGGTTCGGCTTGTTGAATAAGCAATCGCGGGGCCGGGTTCGCGCTTTTTTTTTTGATGCCGGTGGCATCTCCGCCTGTTCGATGGGCACGGAGAAGCACGGGGCGCCACGAGTCATGAGACATTACTTGAGGGGACAGCGATCATGCCTTCCACACCTTTGAGCCGCGCCGAATTCATCGCCATGGGCGAGCTCGCCAAGGCGCGCCGCCAGCTCGTCGTCAACATGTTCGGGGGCACCAAGCTCAAGTTCGGCAGTGCCAGCATGCTGTCGTCGGGCAAGTCGCTGCTGTCGTCCGGCAAGAAGCTGAAGTCGGGCGTCGACAAGCTTGCCAAGGGCGGCAGCACGGCAAGCAAGGTCGCCAGCGTGCCGGGCATGAAGGAGGCGTTCGAGAACTTCATGGTGGAATGCGCCGACGTGGAGAACATCCACGACGTGATCGAGGCGATCGGCGGCGAGGTGCTGCACGAACTGGTGTCGGAGGTGACGCCCTACCTCGGCGTGGTCACCAGCACGGTGAAGCTGGCCAAGGCGGGCAAGGCGGTGGCGCAGGACGGCTACAACCTCTACAAGAGCGACGAATACAAGAATGGCTTCCGCATGGGTGATCCGAGTGCGGCGGCCGAAGCGATCCAGGCGATCATCAAGCGCGACCTGGCCCAGCACTCGGTGAAACTGGGCCAGCAGACGGTGGCGACGGGAGCGAAGATCGGCGGTCTGTTCGCCGACTTCGGCACGGCCACTACCGCGGCGATCGGCGTGGCCAACACGCTGGCCAGCCTGGGCCTCCAGCTGTTCTCGCTGGGCCTGGACATCAAGGACATGCGTGCCGGCAACAAGCGGTTGGCGGCGCCCAACACGCTGGATCTCACGGTGTTCGGCGAGTGCCCGATCCTCGGCTGCTACCTGCTCACCTGCGCCGACACCTCGGCGGTCGCCAACATGTTCGTCGCCGACATCGGCCTGCCGGGCTGGATGGACAAGGTCGAGCTGATGAAGAAGAAGCAGATGGACCCGCTGCTGAAGATCGCCAACAAGAACATCATGGGTTCCCGCCTGCAGCTGGAGGGGCTGAGCAGCAACAAGGGGACGCATGCGAAGAAGGGTTTCTTCGCAGGCATCAAGAGCAAGGCGATGAAGCAGATCGGGTTGAGCTGACTGCCGGCGCGGGCACGGCGGTTGCGAGGGGCGCGCGCGTTACCCGTTTGTACCTCGCCGGACGATAGCGCCGGCGTGTGTGGCGCCGCGTCCGTGGTGCATTGCTCATCGGTCGGGGCAGCCATTTCGCCCATGGGGAATGCTGCGTTCCCTGACGTTCCGTATTGCGATTGATTCTTGTTTACTGTCTAATGATGCGACCGGATCATTTGCCCGGCACCGCGCCGGTTCCGTCTTTCGCGCCCACGCAAGTTGCCGCGGGAAGGGCTGGCGCGCGGAACACGGATCGCCATGAATCAACCCACCTCCTCCGTCGGTAACGCACAGCTGCAGCGCGGTACCTTCTGCACGCGCCAGTTGTACCCGTGGCACTGGATCATTTCGGCGCTGGATCTGTTCGGCCTGTTGCGCTTTCGGCGCCATGCCGCGCCACGCCGGCCGGTCGCCGTGAAGGACATGGCGGCCTCAGAGTCGCCCGCCACGCGCGATGCGGGCGACATCCGCAGCATCGAGGCTCGGCCCGCGGACGCGATGTTGCGCGTGGTGTACGCCAGCCAGACCGGTTTCGCCGAACAACTGGCGCGGCAGACCGCGCAGAGCCTGCAACTGGCCGGTCTGCCCACTCGCATGATCGGCATCGGCGATCTGGCGCTGGACGACCTGCGCCAGGCCGGCCGCGTGCTGTTCGTGGTCAGCACCACCGGCGATGGCGAGCCACCGGACATGGCACAGAGGTTCAGCCGAAAGCTGATGCAACAGCCGGCGTCACTGGCCGGCCTGCATTACGGCCTGCTGGCCCTGGGCGACAGCGACTACGAGGACTTCTGCGGCTTCGGCCGCCAGCTCCAGCGCTGGCTGCAGGCCAGCGGCGCGCAGGCGCTGTTCGATCCGGTGGAGGTGGACAGCGAGGACGACGCCAGCCTGCGCCACTGGCAGCATCACCTGGCCATGCTCGGCGGCGCGCCTGATCTGCCGGACTGGCAGGCGCCGAAATACCAGCGCTGGCAACTGGTCGAGCGCCGCCTGCTCAATCCGGGCAGCGTGGGTGAACCCTGCTTCCATCTGGCGATGAAGCCGCTGGAAGGTCGTGCCGATTGGCAGGCCGGCGACCTGGCCGAGATCGGTCCTTGCCATGCCGCCGAAGCGGTGGCGGCATGGCTGGCGGCGCGGGGGCTGGATGGCCGCGTCGTGGTGCCGTTCGGGCACCAGGAGCGGCTGCCATTGGCGACCTTGCTGGCGCGCTGTCGCCTGCCCGAGCCGGGCGAGGTCGACGGCCTGGACGAGGAAGGCGTCGCCGCGATATTGCAACAGCTGCCGCATCGCGCGTACTCGATCGCCTCGCTGCCGCGGGACGGCACGCTGCAGTTGATCGTGCGCCGGATGCGTGCGCGTGGCGGCTATCCCGGGTTGGGCTCGGGCTGGCTTACCGAGCACGCGCCGATCGGCGCGGAGATCGCGCTGCGCGTGCGCAGCAACGTCAACTTCCATGCGCCTCGCGATGCGCGCCCGTTGGTGCTGATCGGCAATGGCACGGGCCTGGCCGCCTTGCGCGCCCTGCTCAAGCAGCGCATCGCCGTCGGCCGGACGCGCAACTGGCTGCTGTTCGGCGAGCGTCATCGTGCGCACGACTTCCTCCACCGGGAAGACATCGAGCGCTGGATCGGCGAAGGCGCCATCGAGCGCGCCGATTTTGCCTGGTCGCGCGACCAGGGCGAGCGCATCCATGTGCAGCAGCGTCTGCGCGAAGCCGGCGACGAGCTGCGGCGCTGGGTCGACGAGGGGGCGGCGATCTACGTCTGCGGCAGCCTCGACGGGCTGGCCCCCGGCGTCGATGCGGCGTTGTGCGACGTGCTGGGGGCGGGACAGGTCGCGCAGTTGCGTGAGCAGGGGCGTTATCGCCGCGACGTCTACTGACGTCCGCTCAGGCGTAGGCGCGGTGGCGTTCGCGATGCGGCGGGTAGTAGGCGAACACGTGGCTGTTGCTGCCGTAGAAGTCGATGTTCTCGATGTGTTCGCCGCCGAGCCGCTCGGCCAGCCGGTCGGAGGCCTCGTTGCCGATGCGCACCAGGCTGATCACGCGCGGCGCGCGCAACTGGGTCCAGGCGAAATCCAGCGTCGCATTGCCCGCCTCGGTGGCATAGCCCTGGTGGCGATGCGTCGGCTTGAGCATCCAGCCAAGCTCCAGGTCCGGCCAGCCGTCCGGATACATCAGGCCGGCGCGGCCGACGAACTCGCCGGTCTCCTTCAGCTCCAGCGCCCACATGCCGAAACCCCGCAACTGCCAGTGGCCCAACAGCATCGCCAGCGAGCGCCAGGCGTTGGTGCGGTCCAACGGTTGGCCGTCGCCCACCCAGCGGGTGCTGTCCGGATCGGCCAGCATCGCGGCGTAGTCGTTGAAGTGTCGTTCGCTCAACGCGGTCAGGCGCAACCGCGGCGTCTCAAGGGTAGGAATCTCAACCATCACCATCAACCATCACGACCCGGATCGAGCGGGAGCCAGCAGTTCGGCCAGGGCGCGGGTACTGCTGACGAGGCTCTCTTGCCAGGACAACCCCGTTATTGTCTCACCCGTGGCCGCATCGACAAAGTCCTCGGCCTGGCCGGGAGGCAGCAGGTGGCGGTAATCCACGGTGATTTCGCTGCCGGCGGGCAGGTCCGCCAGGGCGAACACGAAACCCAGGTGCCACAGTCCGTTCGGCGTGAAGCTGTGGTTGATGAAGCACTCGTCGGGCCATTCCGGCGACAGCGTGTAGCGGTCCTCGAACCAGCGTGCGCTGGCGTGCCACAAGCTGCGCAGCGCGTCGGAGGCCTCGATGTCGGCCTGCCGGTAGGTCTGTTCGATGCCGTCAGGTGCTGTAAGGATGCGGCCCGCGGCCACCGCCTCGTCGAGGAACAGACCCTTGCCGGCACCGGCGATGGCGGAGGCGGCAATGTGGTAACGCGGGAGGATCATGTCGGCGCGGCGGCGGATGCGGCGCGCGAGTGTAGCGCAAGCGGTGCAGGGCGCGCACCGCTTGCGCCCGTCGCCGCCGGGATTACTCGCTGGCGGCCGCCTTGCCGCGTCGCGGCTTGGGTACGGCGGCGGTGTCGCTGCCGGCGGCGCCGTCGTCGGCGAACAGGATCGCGCTGCGGTTGCGCTCGATCGTGGCCTTGCCGATGCCCTTGACATGTTTCAGGTCGTCGGCCTTCTTGAACGGGCCGTGCGCCTCGCGCCAGGCCACGATGGCCTCGGCGCGGGTCGCGCCGATCCCGTCGAGCGATTTGGCGATGACCTTGGCATCGGCCTTGTTGATGTTGACCGGCGTGGCGGCGAACAGCAGCCCCGGGGCGGCGAGGCCCAGCGCGAGGGTGATGGCGGCGAGCTTGTGGAACATGGTCTTTCCTCCGTGAAATGGCGGGTTGGCGGGTGGATCGCGGCGGTCGACGCCGCGCCCTCACCATGCGCGCCACCGCATGGCCGCGCAGCCGGACCCCGGGTTGCCCCGACGTGCGGCTTGCGCCCCCGCTCGTGTGGGCGACGGCCGCCCGCGACGTCGGTGCCGCTGCGGGTGCGCTGCTACAATGAGCGATTGTTCGCCACGTTGGAGTTGCCCATGGATACCAGCCGCCTGTCCCGTTTCGTCAGCGATTTGTGGGATGCGGAGATCGTGCCGCAACTGGTCGAATACATCCGCATTCCCAACAAGTCGCCGATGTTCGACAAGGACTGGGTGGCGCACGGCTACATGGATGCGGCCGTGAAGCTGATGGAAACCTGGGCGCGCTCCAAGCTCAGCCAGTTGCCGGGTGCCTCGCTGGAAGTGGTGCGGCTGGAAGGGCGCACGCCGCTCATCTACATCGAAGTTCCCGGCCAGGGCGACGACACCGTCATGCTGTACGGCCACCTGGACAAGCAGCCGGAGATGACCGGCTGGGCTGATGGTCTCGGTCCGTGGACGCCGGTGCTCAAGGGCGACAAGCTGTACGGCCGTGGCGGCGCCGACGACGGCTATGCGATTTTCGGCTCGCTGGCCGCGCTGCTGGCGCTGCACGAGCAGGGCATTCCGCATGCGCGCTGCGTGGTGATGATCGAGGCCTGCGAGGAATCGGGCAGCTACGACCTGCCGTTTTACGTCGATCACCTCGCCGAGCGCATCGGCAGCCCGTCGCTGGTGGTGTGCCTGGATTCGGGCTGCGGCAACTACGACCAGCTGTGGCTGACCACGTCCCTGCGCGGCATGACCGGCGGCAACCTCACCGTGCAGGTGCTGGAAGAGGGCGTGCATTCGGGCGATGCGTCCGGCGTGGTGCCGTCGAGCTTCCGCATCCTGCGCGAGCTGCTGTCGCGGCTGGAGGACCCGGCCACCGGCACGATCAAGCCGAAGGAGCTGTACGTCGACATTCCGCAGCAGCGCATCGACCAGGCCAAACTGTCGGCCGAGGTGCTGGGCGAGGACATCTACAGCAAGTTCCCGTGGGCCGAGGGCATGCAGCCGGTCACCAAGAACCTTGCCGAGCTGGTGCTCAACCGCACCTGGCGCCCGCAGCTGGCGGTGACCGGCATCGGCGGCATTCCGCCGCTGGAAAGCGCCGGCAACGTGCTGCGCCCGTTCACCGCGGTGAAGCTGAGCCTGCGCGTGCCGCCCACGCTCAACGGCGCCAAGGCCGGCGAGTTCGTCAAGCAGTTGCTGGAGAAGGACCCGCCGTACGGCGCCAAGGTCACGTTCACCCTGGAAAAGGACGGCTCGGGCTGGAACGCGCCCGCACTGTCGCCGTGGCTGGAGCAGGCGGTCAGCGATGCCTCGCAGCACTACTTCGGCGCGCCGGCCACCTACATGGGCGAAGGCGGCAGCATCCCGTTCATGGGCATGCTGGGCGAGAAATTCCCCAAGGCGCAGTTCCTGATCACCGGCGTGCTCGGTCCGCATTCCAACGCGCACGGCCCGAACGAGTTCCTGCACATCCCCACCGGCAAGAAGGTCAGCATGGTGGTGGCCGAGGTGGTGGCGAAGCACTTCGCGCAAGGCTGAGGGCGAGGAGTGAGTAGTGAGTAGTGAGGAGTGAGAGATAGCCGCATCGCACGCGTCCGCTCATCTCTCACTCCTCATTTCTCACTCCTTTTTCTCCCGCGGAGTCTGCAAGATGACCACCCATTCCCACCTCGCCGCCAACTGGTCCGATATCCGGCGCCGGGTGGACGAGGCCTGCCGGGCCGCCGGCCGCGACCCGGCCGAGGTATCCATCCTGCCGGTCAGCAAGACCTTCGGTCCGGAGCTGATCCGCGAGGGCGTGGCGCTGGGCATGCGCCGCTTCGGCGAGAACAAGGTGCAGGAGATCCGCGACAAGGCACCGCTGCTGGTCGACTGCGGCATCGCTTGGGTGATGATCGGCCACCTGCAGACCAACAAGGCAAAAGACGTGGCGCGGCTGGCCAGCGAAGTGCAGTCGCTGGATCGCCTGGAACTGGCCGAGGCGCTGGATCGCCGCCTGCAGCACGAGGGTCGGGCGATCGACGTGCTGGTGCAGGTGAAGACCTCCACCGAGCCCAGCAAATACGGACTGACGCCTGAACAGCTGCCCGGCTTCCTCGACACCCTGCGCGGCTACGCCACCTTGCGCGTAGGCGGGCTGATGACCCTGGCGATCCACTCCACCGATCCGGTCGAGGTGCGCGGCTGCTTTCGTCGGTTGCGCGAGCTGCGCGACCAGGCGGTTTTGCAAGGGCATGATTTGCCAAAACTTTCCATGGGCATGAGCGGTGATTTTCCGCTCGCCATCGCCGAGGGAGCGACCGAGGTGCGGATCGGCACCGCGATCTTCGGCCGGCGACCCTATCCGGACTCGCACTACTGGCCCGAGTCGTCAGATGGCAAGTAAACCATTTTATTATCAGTAACTTGTGTCAAATGTGCGGTGCGTCCCGAAATACCGAAACGGCAGGGTTCACTTAACCTCAATCCAACATACGAGGGGCCCTGGCTTGGTATTTTCACGGCTCAGTCACGTCGTTGCCGCTTTGCGGTGATGGCCAACTCCGTGAATATCCGGGATTTTCCTGCATGCCAACCCAGCGATTGATCGTGCTTGCTGCGCTTGTGCCTGCGCTGCTGTTTTCCGGAACCCTTCGCGCCGCTAATCTCGACACTGCCTTCAGCGCATCGGCTTCCGTTAGCGTGGCCGCGCCGCTGCTGCAGCCGCTCCCCAGCTTCAGCCCGGCCGTTCGCCTGAGCCAGTCGGTACTGCCCGACAACGCCAGCGACCTGCTGCCCCAGGCGGCGGACACGCAGGCGGCTGCGGCCGAGCCGGCGATCACGACTGCCCGGACTCCGGAAGCCCGCGTCGCCACGCAGAACATCACCGACCTGCGCAAGGCATTGCTGGCCGCGGCGATGGGTCTGCGCGACATCCGCTACGTGCGCGGCGGCCGCAATCCGGCCACCGGTTTCGATTGCAGCGGCTTCGTGCGCTACGTGTTCTCGCACGCGATCGGCCTGCAGTTGCCGAGCACCTCCGCCAGCCAGTTCCTGGCCGGGGTCAAGATCAATCGCGCCGACATCAAGCCGGGCGACCTGGTGTTCTTCCGCACCCATGGCCGTCACCGCATCTCGCATGTGGGCATCTACATTTCCGGCGGACGTTTCATCCATTCGCCGAGCGCCGGCAAGTCGGTGGAAATCTCCAGCCTGGACGACGGTTACTGGGCCAAGCGTTTCGCCGGTGCCAAGCGGCCGGAGGCGATGGCGCTGGCTGCCAACAACAAGGGTTGAGTACCTGCACAGGTGCGTTCTGCAGCCGCCGCAAGGCGGCTTTTTTATGGCCGGCGCCATGGGCCGATCGGACCCCCGCGACATCACCTGCATGGCGGCCGGGCGCGCGCGCCGTTACGCTTGGGGTCGAGCCCCTTTCCCCGGAACCGCCTGATGCCTCTTGATCTGCCGCCGGTCACGCGCAACCTGCTGATCGCCAACATCGTCGTCTACCTGCTGCAACAGTTCTTCGGCGAGGTCTTCCTGCAGTATTTCGCGCTGTGGCCGTGGGGGGCCGACCAGGTGTTCCAGACCACGCAGGGCCTGGCCTCGATCGGCTTTCGCCCGTGGCAGCTGGTGACCTACGCCTTCATGCACGGCGGCCTGACCCACATCGCGTTCAACATGTTCGCGCTGTTCATGTTCGGCGGCACCATCGAGCGCACCTTCGGCGCGCGCAATTTCATCATCTACTACTTTGTCTGCGCAGTCGTGGCGGCGGTGGCCCAGCTGATCGTGGTGCACTGGTTCACCCATGGCTTCTATCCCACGCTGGGCGCGTCGGGCGCGATTTTCGGCCTGTTGCTGGCCTTCGGCATGCTGTATCCGCACGAGAAGATGATGCTGATCTTCCTGCCGGTGCCGATCCCCGCATGGATCTTCGTGATCGGCTATGCGGCGGTGGAGCTGGTGCTGGGCGTGACCGGCACCCAAGCCGGCGTGGCCCATTTCGCCCATCTCGGCGGCATGGTCGGCGGCATCGTGCTGATCCAGTACTGGCGAGGCAAGCTGCCGATCAAGCCGAAGCGGCGGCTGATGCTGTAGATCCGGGAATCGGGGATCGCAAAGGCGGACGCGCCGGGCTGGCGGTGCCCGCCCGGCGTCGCAGGCGGGTCAGCGCAGGGCGAGGAAGTCGGCGCTGACGACGAAACGCACGGCGTCCAGTCGCAGCCGCGCTTGCGGCAGTGCACCGAGCAGGGCGTGGCGCTCGTCGGTGACGGCGGCGATTTCGGTGTCGCTGATCGATGGGTTCACTGTGCGCAGGGCGAGCAGCCGCGAGAGTTCGTTGTCCAGCGATTCGGTGGCGGCGGTCACGGCGTCGTCGATGTGCGCTTGCGCGCGCGTACTGGCCAGCGCTTCGGCGCGTTCCAGCATCGGCGGCACCAGCTTGCCGAGGAACTTGCGGTAGCGTGCCACTTCGATGTGGCGGTCGTTGGCCTTGCGCAGCGCCGTGTCGCTGGGCGTGAAGTCGGCGCGTTCGACCAGGCGGGTGTCCACGGTCACCACCAGCGGCGAGGGCGGCAGGAAACGCTCGGCGTCGAGCCGGCGATCGGCCACGCATTCGAGCACGTAAACCGCCTGCAGCAGTGCGGTCCGCGGAGCCAGCACGTCGTCGACCATGAAGGCGGCATTGCCCTGTTCGCCGGACAGCGCCAGATCCAGCGCACCGGCTACCAGCGGGAGGTCCAGCCGCAGCAGCGGCAGCTCCTCGCGCGACAGCGCCACTTCGCGCGAGAACGTGACCGACTGCGGGCCTTCGGCGAAGCCGGGCAGGGCGTCGGTGGACAGGTATTGCGGGTCGAGCAGCAGCACTTGCGCGCCGAGCTCCTCGGCGTGGATGCCGAATGCCTCCAGCAGGCGCTGCACGAAGGCGTCGCGGCCCGGATCATGATCGTCGCGGCGGAAGGCCTGCTGCAATTCGTCGGCGTGCGGGTCGCGGCTGGAAGCGAGTTCCAGCAGGTGGTCGCGGCCGCCGCGGATGAGTGCCGCCATCTGCTCGTGGCTGGCGCGGGTTTCGGCGAGCAGGGCGTCGAGTTCCTGATCGCGGTTGTCGTCGTCGCGGGCGTGCTCGTCCGCCAGGCGGGTCAGCGGCTCGCCGTAGCGGCGCAGCAGTTCGCGGCCGTCGGCCGGGCTGAGGCGGAACGCGTCGACGCCTTCGTCGTACCAGCGCGCCAGCACGTGCTGGGCGCTGTCGGCCACGGCGAGGATGTGGATGGCGATGTCGTGCTTCTGGCCGATGCGGTCGAGCCGACCGATGCGCTGTTCGAGCAGGTCCGGATCCAGCGGCAGATCCCACAGCACCAGCCGGTGCGCAAACTGGAAGTTGCGGCCTTCCGAACCGATCTCCGAGCACAGCAGCAAACGCGCGCCGTCGGGCTGGGCGAAATAGGCGGCGTTGCGGTCGCGCTGCACGATGCTGAGACCTTCGTGGAAACGCGCCACGCCGACGCCGCTCTTCGTGCGCAGCGCTTCTTCCAGCGCCAGCACCTTGGCCTGGCTGCGGCAGATCAGCAGGAACTTGTCCTGCGGATGTTTCTCCAGCAGGGCGATCAGGGTATCGATGCGCGGGTCGGTGGCGTAGTCGACCTCGATCAGCGCCGGCGGCTGCTGGATGTCGGCGTGGAACTCGGCCAGCAGCGCCTGCCGTGTGCTGTCGTCGACCGTGTCGGCGTCCAGCAGGTGCCATTCGGGCAGGCGTTTGGGAAAGCCGCCGACGCCGGCGCGGTTGTTGCGGAACATCACGCGACCGGTGCCATGGCGGTCGATCAGCGCGGCCAGCAGTTCGCGCGCATGGGCCGGCCTGGTGGAATCGGCCAGCAGTGCGGTGAGCGTCGCATCGCCGTGGAAGGCCTCGGTGAGCGCGGCGTGCTGGCCGGCATCCAACGGCTGGCCGTCGAGCAGGCGGTCGGCGATCTTCGATAGCGCCTGATAGGTGTCGGCCTCGGCCAGATAGCCGTCCAGATCGTGGTAGCGCTGCGGATCGAGCAGGCGCAGGCGGGCGAAGTGGCCGCTGCGTCCGAGCTGTTCCGGGGTGGCGGTGAGAAGGATGACGCCGGGGATCGCCGCGGCCAGTTGCTCCACCATCGTGTAGCGCGGACTGGCGGCTTCCGGCGACCAGGCCAGGTGATGCGCTTCGTCCACCACCAGCAGGTCCCACGGCGCGTCCAGCAGTTGCTGCGTGTATTTCGGCGAGCTTTCCAGGAAGCCGAAGTCGGCGATCACCAGTTGCTCGTCCTCGAACGGGTTGCCGGCGTCGCCGGATTGCTCCAGGGCCTCGCAGCGTTCCTCGTCGTAGATCGCGAAGCTGAGGTTGAAGCGGCGCAGCATCTCGACGAACCACTGGTAAACCAGCGTGTCGGGCAACAGCAGCAGCACGCGCGAGGCGCGGCCGGTGGCGAGCTGGCGCGCGACGATCATGCCCGCCTCGATGGTCTTGCCCAGTCCCACTTCGTCGGCCAGCAGCACGCGCGGCGGGCGGCGTGCCGAGGCGATGCCGGCCACGCGCAGTTGGTGCGGCACCAGTCCGATGCGCGCGGCACCCAGACCCCACATCGGCGAACGGCGCGCCTCGGCGCGCCGCTTCAGACCCTCCAGGCGCAGCTCGAACTGCGCCACGCTGTCGGTGCGCCCACCGATCAGGCGGTCGTCGGCCTGGCTCACGCTCTGTTCGTCGTCGAGCTGGCCTTCGTGCAGTTCGCGGCCTTCGCCGCGGTAGATCAGCAGCTCGTCCTTGATCTCGACGCGCTCGACCAGGAACGCGATGCCCTTGCCGGCGACGCGCTGGCCGGCGCGGAACTCGGCGCGCAGCAGCGGCGCCGAGTCGATCGCGTAAGGGCGCAGCACGCCGGCCTTGGCGAACAGCACCTGCACGCCGCGTCCTTCGACGCGCAGCACGGTGCCGAGGCCAAGCTCGGGTTCGGCGGAGGAGATCCAGCGTTGACCGGGTACGAACATCGTGCAGCCATCGGCGTCGGGGGTCGACGATTATCCGCCGTGCGCCGCGCCGAGGGAACCGCTGCGACGATCAGGTGGCGGACCACTGCCGCAGCAGGTTGTGGTAGACGCCGGTGAGTTGCAGCACGGCAGCGTGGTCGGCGCCGGTGCGGGTCAATGCCTGGATCGAGGTGTCCAGCTCGAACAGCAGCCGGCGCTGGCTGTCGTCACGCACCAGGCTTTGCACCCAGAAGAACGAGGCCACCCGCGCGCCGCGAGTCACCGGGGCCACCCGGTGCAGGCTGCTGGACGGGTAGACGATCAGGTCGCCGGCCGGCAGTTTCACCTCGTGCTCGCCGTAGGTGTCGCTGACGATCAGTTCGCCGCCCTCGTACTCGTCCGGTTCGCCGAGGAACAGCGTGCACGAGACGTCGCTGCGCATTTGCCCGCCGCCATCGGGGAGGGCCATCACCGCGCCGTCGACGTGGAAGCCGTACTGGCCGCCGTCGGCATAGCGGTTGAAGCGTGGCGGCAGGATGCGCAGCGGCAGCGTGGCGGCGTGGAACAGCGGTTGCGCGGCCAGCGCCGCCAGCACCGTTTCGCCCAGTTGCCGACGCAGCGGCGAGGCGTCAGGCAGTTGCTGGTTGTGCTTGACCCGCGCGCCCTGCGCACCCACCGTTTCGCGGCCGTCGACCCACGGCGCCGCGTCGAGCGACTCGCGCATCCGCCTGATCTGTTCGGCGCTCAGTACACCGGGAATGTGCAGCAGCATGGGTCACCCGCGGGAAGTGATGGCGTGGGTCGGCGGGTCAAAAGCGCAACTGCGCGGTGAGCATCGCCGAGCGCGGCATGGCCGGCGTGTAGCGGTAGCCGCTCTTGTTGATCGCCGCGATGTAGTGCTTGTCGAAGACATTGTAGACATTGAGCTGCAGGTCGAGGTGCGTGTTCACCTCGAAGCTGGCCATCGCGTCGAATACCCAGTAGCCGCGGGTGAAGGTCGGCGTGCCGACCGCGCCGTCGCTGCCGCGCTTCATCCCGCCGGCATGGCGTGCGCCGCCGCCGAGGGTGAGGTTGAACGGCAGCCGGTATGTGGTCCACGCGGTGAACGCGCTGGTCGGCGTGTACGGCAGGTCGGCGGAGCCGTCGCTGGTCACCGCGCTGCCGCGGATGACCTTGGCGTCCATGCGGGTATAGCCGGTGCTCACCGCCCAGCGGTCGGTGATCCTGCCGACCGCGCCGATCTCCACGCCTTGCACGCGCTTCCTGCCGACCTGGTAGTACAGGCCATCGGTCGGGTCCTGCACCAGGTCGTTGCTGACCGTGGTGCGGTACAGCGCACCGGTCAGCAGCAGCCTGTCGCCCAGCACGCTCCACTTCGTGCCCAGCTCGACGGTGCGCGCGCGCTGGGGGTCGAGGTCGGGATTGTCGGCACTGTTCGACGCGTTGCTGAGGGTAAGCGTGTTGCCGCCCGGTGGCTCCTGCGACATGGCGAAGTTGGCGTAGATGCTGCCGGCGGCGACGGGCTTGAACAGCACGCCGAGTTTGTAATTGGGCAGGTTGTCGGAGAGGCGCGCGTCCACGCTGGGCAGCACCGTGCCGGCCGGGTGACTGCCGCAGGCCGGGCCGCGCCGGCCGCCGCAGACGTCGGTGCTGACAAACCGCGTGCGGTAATGGTCCAGCCGCGCGCCGGCGTTGAGTTGCCAGCGCTCGCCGAATTTGAGCGTGTCGAACAGGTAGGCCGCGACGGTATCGGTCTTGCCGTTGCCGTGGGCGCCGTTGCGGGCGTAGGCCAGGCCGCCCTGGTCGGGGTCGGGCCGGTACAGGTTCGCCGGGGGCCAGGTGCTGCCGGAGAGCGGGGCAATGCCCTGCGTCGCGGCTTGCTCGCGGCTGAGCTCGATGCCGGCGCTGAGGTCGTGGCCGACCGCGCCGGTGTCGAAGCTGGCGGTGAGGTTGGTCTGGTTGGTGAGGATGCGGTTGGTCTGGTGCTTGAAGGTCGGGTTGCTGCGCGCCACCGTCCAGGTCGAGGGGTCATCCGGGTCCGGCGTCGACAGGTGCGCCGCGGTGGCCGTGAACGAGGTGAGCAAGTAATCCTGGTGCGTGCGGCCCCAGCGCAAGGTGTCGTGCACGGCGAGGTGGTCGGAGAAATCGTGTTCGACGATCGCGGTGAACATGTCGACCTGCACGTCGTCGTGGTCCTGCCGGGTGCCGTAGAAGTTGTGCGGGTCAACCGCAGCGGCGTCGGACAGGAACGGCCGCGTCGGATCGGGACTGGCGTAGCCGGGCAGGCCGATGGTGGAGACGCCGCCATCGGGCACGTTGTCGTGCTTCACGTGCAGGTAGTCGAGATAGATCCGGGTGGCGCTGCCCAGGCCGAGGCCCAGCGACGGCGCCACGCCCCAGCGGTTGTTCTGCACCCGGTCGCGCCCCGGCACGCCGCTGTCCTGGCCCATCACGTTGAGGCGGAAGGCAGCGTCTTCGCCGATCGCCTGGTTCCAGTCCGCGGTGGCACGTTGCTGGCTGGCGCTGCCGTAACCCAGCGAGCCGGAGATGGCGTTGTCCAGCTGCGGGCGCTTGCTGACCATGTTGATCGCGCCGGTCGGCGCGGTGCGGCCGTATTCGGTGCCGTCCGGGCCCTTGGTGACTTCGATCTGCTCGATGTTGAACACGTCGCGCGAGACCGAGCCGAGGTCACGCACGCCGTCGACGAAGATGCTGCCTGAGCTGTCGAAGCCGCGCATGTACATCGTGTCGCCGGTGCTGGTGGCGCCGTTTTCGCCAGCGTAGAAGGTGCCCACGCCGGGGCTGTTGCGCAACGCCTCGGAAAGCGTGGTGGCGCCTTGCTGCTGGATCAGGTCGCGGCCGATGACGCTGATGGTCTGCGTGGTGTCCAGCAGCGGCTGGGTGAACTTGTGCGATGAGAGCTCGTCGATGCGGTAGTCGACGCCGGCGCTGCCTCGCACCTGCACGCGCGGCAGGTTGCGCGCCTGCGCGACCAGCGGGGCGTCCGCGGCAGCCGCGTCGGCGGGCGTGGCGGCATGCGCGGGGGCGAGGGCCAGGCTGCCGAGGAGGGCGGTGGTCAGCAACCCGGGCGCCATCGCGGGGAGGGCGCGGCGGGTGGGGTGTTTCCTGCTCTTGATCGGGCTCATGCGGGGTCCTGTGCGTCGTGTGGAATCAGGCCGGTCCCCGTCCCGCACGCGCGACAGCCATCGCCGTCGATCGAATGGAGTGACGGCGGTGGCCGTGAAGGCGCACACGATATTGCCAATGAGAATGATTTGCAATAACTCACCGAGGCAACAAGGCCCATTCGCCAACGACAGGCATCACACAGCAAGAGGCCCCGCAGCAGCGTGCGGGGCCTCGTGTTTCCTGCTTGTCGATGTTCGGCTGCGGCGGCGAGGCGTTGCGCCTGCCGCCGCGGCGGCGGTTACCAGATCTTCACCTGCTTGTCGGCCGGGCGAACCATCGCGTCGCCGGTCTTGCACTGGAACGCCTGGGCGAACGCCGGCATGTTGGACGGCGCGCCGATCGCGCGGAACTTCATCGGCGAATGCGGATCGGCGTTGAGGTAGACCATCTGCGCCTTGTCGCGGATGCTGCCACGCCACACGCGCGCCCAGTTGAGGAAGAAGCGCTGATCCTCGGTGTAGCCGTCGATCTTCTGCGTGGCCTCGGCCGGCTGATTCTTCAGCGCGGTCTGCAGCGCGTCGTAGGCGATGTTGAGGCCACCCAGGTCGGCGATGTTCTCCCCCAGGGTCAGCTTGCCGTTGACGTGCAGGTCCGGGTGGTCGGGCAGCGGCGCGTAGTTGTCGAACTGGTCGACCAGCTTCTGCGCGCGCTCGTCGAACTGCTTCTTGTCGGCGTCCGTCCACCAGTTGTCCAGGTTGCCGCTGCCGTCGAACTGGCTGCCCTGGTCGTCGAAGCCGTGGCTGGCCTCGTGGCCGATCACCGCGCCGATGCCGCCGTAGTTGATCGCGTCGTCGCCCTTGGCATAGAAGAACGGCGGCTGCAGGATCGCGGCCGGGAAGTTGATCGTGTTGTCGGTGGGGTTGTAGTACGCGTTGACCGTCTGCGGCGTCATGAACCATTCCTGGCGGTCGGTCGGCTGGCCGATCTTGGCGATGTCGTAGTCATGGTCGAACTGCTGCGCCGCCTCCATGTTGGCGAAGTAGTTGTCCGCGGTGATCTTCAGGCCGTCCCAGCTGCGCCACTTTTCGGGGTAGCCGATCTTGGGCAGGAAGGTTTCCCACTTGGCGATCGCCTTGGCCTTGGTTTCGTCGCTCATCCAGTCGAGGTTCTGGATGCGCGCCTTCAGCGCGTTGCGGATGTTGGTGACCAGTTCCTCGGCGCGCTGCTTGGCTTCCGGCGGGAAATACTTGGCCACGTACAACTGGCCCAGCGCCTGCCCCATGGCGTCGTTGACCGCGCTCAGCGAGCGCTTCCACTGCGGTTTCTGCTCGGGCTGGCCGCGCAGGGTCTTGTCGTAGAAATCGAAACGGGCGTCGACGAACGGCTCGGACAACACGTCGGCCGCGCCGGAGATCGTGTGGGCGGTCAGATAGGCCTTCCACTGGGCCAATGGCGCGCTGGCCAGCAGCTTGTCCATTTCGGCGAAGAACTTCGGCTGCGAAAGCGAGAAGCCCTTGTCGATGGTGACGCCCTGCGCCTTGAAGAAATCGTTCCAGTCGAAATGCGGAGTGACCTTGTTCGCCTCGGCCACGGTGACGAAGTGGTACTGGTTCTCCGGCTTGCGCATCTCCACCCGCGGGATGGAGTGCCTGGCCAGCTCGGTCTCGAACTTCATGGCCAGGTCGGCCTGGTTGGCCGCGTCCTTGGCCGGCGTGCCGGTGAGCTCGAACAGCTTGGCCAGGTATTTCACGTACTCGGCGCGCACGTCCTTGTACTTGGCATCGGTGTAGTAGTCCGGCGTGGGCAGGCCCAGGCCGCCCTGCACCGCATAGGCGATCTGCATGCTGGCGTTCTTGTAGTCGGCGCGCGCGCCGAAGCGGAACACCGCGCTGTCGCCCTTGGCGAAGGACTGGTTGAGCCAGGCAGGGATGTCCTTGTTCGACTTCAGCGCGTCGATCTTCGCCAGGTAGGGCTTGAGCGGCTCGAAGCCGGCCTTGTTGCGCGCGTCCATGTTCATGCTGGAGCGGTACAGCCAGCCGATCTTCTGCTCGATCGAACCGGGCGTGGCGCTGTCGGCGTTCTTGTCGGCCGCGTCGACCAGCGCGTGCTGGTCGGACAGGCTCTTCTCGCGCAGCAGGTTGAACGAGCCCCACACGGTCTGGTCGGCCGGAATCGGGTTGGCGGCGATCCACTTGGCGTTGACGAACTGGTTGAAGTCGGCGCACGCCTCGGCGGCCTGGCCCAGCTCGCTGATGTCGAACACGCTGGGTGCTGCCGCCGTGGCGGCGCTGCTGGATGCGGGGGCCGCGCTGGCCGCGTCGGCCGGAGTCGCCGGCGTGCTGGCAGGTTCCTGCTTGCCGCACGCGGTGAGCGCCAGCGCGGCGCTGACGGCGAGCGCGAGCGGTTTCAGAAGGGTCTTGGTCATGCGGATTGCCTCCATGGATGGTTCGCCCGCAGGCGTTGCGTGGGTGTCCGGATGGCCGGTGTTCGACGGCCGGCAAGGCCGTGGCCATGCCGATTCACGCTAGGCCAAACGTCATGGGTCAAACAGTGTCAAAGGTCAGGGGCCGGCATGCAAAAGGGCCCCGCATTCGCATGCGGGGCCCCGGTTCTCAAACGGCTGCGACGAGCGCGGTTACCAGATCTTCACCTGCTTGTCGGCCGGACGCACCATCGCGTCGCCCGGCTTGCACTGGAACGCCGCCGCGAACGCCGGCATGTTGGACGGCGCACCGATCGCGCGCAGCGGGGCCGGGGCGTGCGGGTCGGTGTTCAGCCGCAGCAGCGCCTGCTGCTCGCGGATGTTGCCGCGCCACACGCGCGCCCAGTTGAGGAAGAAGCGCTGGTCCTGGGTGTAGCCGTCGATCTTCTGTGTGGCTTCGGCCGGGTGCTGCTTCAGCGCCACCTGCAAGGCGTCGTAGGCGACGTTGAGGCCGCCCAGGTCGGCGATGTTCTCGCCCAGGGTCAGCTTGCCGTTGACGTGCGCGTCGGGTTTGTCCTTGATCGGCGTGTAGTCGTTGAACTGCTGCACCAGCTTGGCCGTGCGGGCGTCGAACTTGGCGCGGTCGGCCTTGCTCCACCAGTTCACGTTGTTGCCGGCGCCGTCGAACTGGCTGCCTTCGTCGTCGAAGCCGTGGCTGGCTTCGTGACCGATCACCGCGCCGATGCCGCCGTAATTGATCGCGTCGTCGGCCTTGGCATCGAAGAACGGCGGCTGCAGGATCGCGGCCGGGAAGTTGATCGTGTTGTCGGTGGGGTTGTAGTACGCGTTGACCGTCTGCGGGGTCATGCCCCATTCCTTGCGGTCGGTCGGCTTGCCGATCTTGGCGATGTCGTAGTCGTAGTTGAACTTCGACGCTGCTTCGAGGTTGGCGTAGTAGTTGTCCGGCACGATGGTCAGGCCGTCCCAGCTGCGGAACTTGTCCGGGTAGCCGATCTTGGGCAGGAAGGTGTCCCACTTGGCGATCGCCTTGGCCTTGGTTTCGTCGCTCATCCAGTCGAGGTTCTGGATGCGCGCCTTCAGCGCGTTGCGGATGTTGGTGACCAGTTCCTCGGCGCGCTGCTTGGCCTCGGGGGTGAACTCCTGCTTGACGTACAGCTCGCCCAGCGCCATGCCCATCGAGCCGTTGACCGCATTCAGCACCTGCTTCCAGCGCGGCTTCTGCTCCGGCTGGCCGGAGAGGGTCTTGCCGTAGAAGGCGAAGCGGTTGTCGCGGAACGGCTTGCTCAGCGCATCGGCGGCGCCGTCGATGGTGTGGAAGCGCAGGTACGCCTGCCACTGGCTGGCCGGCGCGCTGGCCAGCAGCTTGTCGAACTCGGCGAAGAACTTCGGCTGCGACAGCGAGAAGCCCTTGTCGATGGTCACGCCCTGGGCCTTGAAGAAGTTCTCCCAGCTGAAGTGCGGGGTGATCTTGTCCGCTTCGGCCACGCTCACGAAGTGGTACTGGTTTTCCGGGGTGCGCAGTTCGACCGGCGCCAGCGAGGCGGCGGCCAGGCTGGTCTCGAACGCCATCACTTCATCGGCCTGCTTCTTGGCGTCGGCGGCGGACACGCCGGTCAGCTCCAGCGTCTTGGCGATGTAGTCGAGGTAGGCCTTGCGCAGGTCGGCATGCTTCGGGTCGGTGTAGTAGTCCTTGGTGGGCAGGCCCAGGCCATCCTGGAAGGTGTAGCCGATCTGCGTTTCGGCGTGCTTGAAGTCGGCGCCGGCGCCGAACTGGAACACCAGCATGTCGCCCTGGGCGAAGCTCTTGTCGAGGAAGGCGGCCACGTCGTTGCCGTTCTTCAGCTGATCGATCTCGGCCAGCTTGGGCTTGATCGGGTCGAAGCCGGCCTTGTCGATGGCGGCCTCGTCCATGCCCGACTTGTACAGGTTGCCGATCTTCTGCTCGATCGAGCCGGCGGCAGCCTGGTCGGCGCCCTTGGCGGCGTTCTCGACGATCGTGTGCTGGGTGTTGAGGCTGTCCTCGGCCAGCTTGTCGAACGCGCCCCAGCGGGGGCGGTCGTTCGGGATCGGGTTGGCGGCGACCCACTTGGCATTGACGAACTGGTCGAAGTCCGTGCACGCCTCGGCCGGCGCACCCAGCTCGCTGACGTCGAAGATGCTCTTGCTGTCGACGGCCGCGGTGCTGCCGGCGGCGGCCGGTGCGGTGCTGGCGGTCGGCGCCGGTGCATCGGCCGGGGTGGCATCCTGCTTGCCGCAGGCGCTCACGGTCAGGGCCAGGCTGACCGCAAGGGCCAGGGGCTTCAGGTACTGCTTGGTCATGGATATCCCTCGATGGGTGGATCTGGACGGTTTGAGGTTGCGGACATGGCCGCGCGCAAAAGGCTCCCCGGGCGCGCGGACGCAGCCGTTCACGCTAGGCCAATCGACAGGGGCCAGACAGTGTCAAAGGTCAGGGGGTGAGGGGCTGAGGGCGTGCCGGACCGGCGCGGCCGGCAGGCTGTCCGGCGCCACCGCGCCGCCGGAAATGATGAAGGCCATGGCCTGGTCCATGGTCCAGTCGGTGGGGACGAGCTCGTCCACCGGCACCAGTTCCAGATAGCCGCCGGTGGGGTTGGGCGTGGTCGGGATGTACACCGCGGCGATCTCCCGGCCACTGCCTTCCTCGATCATCACCCGGGTCACGAAGCCCACCACCTTCATGCCGCGCCGCGGAAAGTCCACCAGCACCACGCGCTGCATGCCGCTGGGCTTGTTCTGCAGTACCGCCATCAGCTTCTTGGTGCCGCCGTAGATGGTCTGCACCAGCGGGATGCGCGCGAGCAGGTTGTCGAAGGCATTGAGGAAGCGCTGGCCGATCACCCGGTTTGCCACGAAGCCGAGCAGGTACAGCGAGCCCAGCGTGATCAGCAGGGCGGCGATGTAGGTGAGCCATTCCATCTTCAGCGACTCGGCGGCACGCGGTGCCACCAGCGCCAGCGTGCCGAGCAGGGCCTCGACCATCGGCGCGCCGATCCCGGCCAGCACGCCCAGCACGAAATTGAATACCAGCCAGGTCACCCACAACGGGATGAAGGTCAGCAGGCCGGTCAGCAGATAGCGTTTGAGGCGGAGCGGGGGCATGGATCGATCCGGCGGGTCGTGTCCCGCATTGTAGGCGACCGGCGCGGCGACGGGCGTGGTGGCGGGCTTCCGGCGATTGGGTTAGCGTGCTGGCTCCACATGGGGATGGGGGAGTCATGAAGAAGCTGATCGGCGTGCTGCTGCTTGCATGGTTTGTCGTCGGCGCGATCCACGCGCAAGCAATACCTTCGTCCACCGCAGCGGCTCCGGCGCCGGCGGTATCCGCGGCGGCGGCGTTCGACGCCGATGCTGCCACCCAGGCCTACATGGCCGAGCTGACGCCGGCACAGCGAGCCAATTCCGATGCCTACTTCGAGGGCGGTTACTGGCTGACCGGCTGGGATCTGCTGGTGGCCCTGGGCGTGGCGTGGCTGCTGCTCGGCACGCGGCTCTCGGCGCGCATGCGCAACCTCGCCGAGCGACTCACCCGCTGGCGCTGGCTGCAGACGGCGATCTACGCGATCCAATACATCGTGCTGACGACCGTGCTGACCCTGCCGTGGGCGCTGTACGAAGGTTATTTCCGCGAGCACCAGTACGGCTTGTCGAATCTGGGCCTCGGCGGCTGGCTGGGCGAGCAAGCCAAGGGGCTGGCGGTGGGGCTGATCTTCGGCACGCTGGCGCTGGTGCTGATCTATGCGGTGATCCGGCGCGCCACGCGCACCTGGTGGTTGTGGGGCGCGGGGGTGGCCATCGTGTTCGTGATGTTCATGGCCACCATCGCGCCGGTCTACATCTCGCCGCTGTTCAATACCTACCAGTCGCTGCCGGAGAGCCCGCTGAAGGAGCAGGTCCTGTCGATGGCGCGCGCCAACGGCATCCCCGCCTCGGACGTGTACTGGTTCGACGCCTCGCGGCAGAGCAAGCGCATCAGCGCCAACGTCAGCGGCATGTTCGGCACCACCCGCATCAGCCTCAACGACAACCTGCTCAAGCGCAGCTCGCCGGAAGAGATCAAGGCCGTGCTCGGGCACGAGATGGGCCACTACGTGCTCAACCACATCTACAAGGGCATCGTGTTCTTCGGCGTCATCATCGTGATCGGCTTCGCCTTCGTGCGCTGGGGCTTCGGCTGGGCGCAGCAGCGCTGGGGCGAACGCTGGCAGTTGCGCGACGTGGGCGACGTGGCGGGTTTGCCGCTGATCGCGGCGCTGTTCGCGATCTTCATGTTCTTCATGACGCCGGTGAACAACACCATCACCCGCAGCATGGAGGCCGAGGCCGACGCGTTCGGCCTGAACGCGGCACGCCAGCCGGATGGTTTTGCGCATGTCGCGGTGCAGTTGTCCGAGTACCGCAAGATGCATCCCGGTCCGGTCGAGGAGTTCCTGTTCTTCGACCATCCCAGTGGCTGGCAGCGCATCCATCGCGCGATGGTGTGGAAGGCCGAGCATCTGGATGATCCGGGGGTTCGCCG
The DNA here is from genome assembly GCF_052978405.1 of Rhodanobacter sp. UC4438_H5. Lineage (NCBI taxonomy): Bacteria > Pseudomonadati > Pseudomonadota > Gammaproteobacteria > Lysobacterales > Rhodanobacteraceae > Rhodanobacter > Rhodanobacter sp. UC4438_H5. The sequence continues at coordinate 1,788,073 of NZ_CM129672.1, read as the reverse complement.
CCAGGGTGCCGACATACCGCAAGCGGCGCGCTGAATCGGGCGCCTGCGCGCCTCAGCGGCGACGGCGGTCCGGATGCGGCCTCAGCACTGCACCCGGCCGCCGGCGAGTTGCGTGCACGGCTGGTAGGTCGGCGGTGGGGGCGGCGTCCAGCGATGGCCGTGATCGCCGTCGTGGTCGTGCGGGCGGTGTCGATACGGCGGCGCCGGCGCCCCCCAGTAGAGCGGCGCGTAGTCGTCCACCGGCTGGGACAACGCCTCGCGATACTGGTCGTTCTGCTGGCGCAGGGTGTCGTTCTCGACCTGCAACTGGTTGCGCTCGGCCTCCTGGTCGAGCTGCGCCTGCCGGCGCGCGGCATCCTCGCGCTGCTGCGCGGCGAGCGCCTCGTCGTAGCGGCGTTGTTCGGCGTCCTCCTGCGCCTGCCGATAGGCGGCCACGCGCTCCTCGTACAACGCGTCGAGATGGCGCGCGTGGGCGTACTGCCTGGCGAGGTCGTGCTGGCCCAGGCGCAGGTAGCGGTCGATCACCTCGCTGTCGTCGGCCTGGTGCAGCAGCTGGCCCTTGCCGTCGGCACAGGGGTGATCGGTATAGGCTACGCCGCCGCCGGCCTGCGGGCACTTGTAGATGTTCTGGGCGCCGGCCGCCGGGGCCAGCAACCACAAGGCCAGCGCCAGGCCGGGCAGCAACGATGAGGCGATCGAGTCGTTCATGGTGATGGCCACTTTGCGGCAGCGCGACTGGATGCCGCGTGACTGGAAGCTTGCCCCCGGCGCGTACCTTCGTCCAGCCCGCAGGCGCCCGGTTCAGCCGCGCCGCGGGATCTGCAGGCCGCGCGCCACCGCCGGCCGCGCCATGCCGCGCTCCAGCCAGGCGGGCACGTGCACGAGGCGGTCGTAGTCGACCAGCTCGCGCGCCTCGTAGAAGGTGATCAGGTTGTTCACCCAGCCCAGCGTGGCGATGTCGGCGATGCCGTAGTCGTCGCCCATGATCCAGTCGCGGCCCGCGAGGCGAGCCTCGAGTACGGCGAGCAGTCGTTTCGATTCGTTGGCGTAGCGCTCGCGCGGGCGCTTGTCGGCGATCTCCCTGCCGGCGAACTTGTTGAAGTAACCGAGCTGGCCGAACATCGGGCCGATCGACGCCATCTGGAAGAACACCCACTGGATGCACTCCCAGCGCCGCGCGGGTTCGGCGGGAATGAAGCTGCCGGTCTTGTCGGCCAGGTACAGCAGGATGGCGCCGGATTCGAACAGCGCCAGCGGCTCGCCGCCGGGGCCGTCGGGGTCGATGATCGCGGGAATCTTGCCGTTGGGGTTGATCGACAGGAACTCCGGCGTGTGGCTTTCGTCGTTGGTGATGTCGACCAGGTGCGGCTCGTACGGCAACCCGGTTTCCTCCAGCATGATCGACGCTTTCACGCCGTTGGGCGTGTTGAGCGAATACAGCTGGATGCGTTCGGGGTGCCGCGCGGGCCAGCGCGCGGTGATCGGAAAACGGGACAGGTCGGGCATGCTGTTTCGTCCTGGTTGCGGAATCGCCCATTGTGCCCCGACGGGCACCGTGTGCCGTGAAATCAAGCCGCCGCAGCGGCGCGCCCGGCTTGCCGCCACGCGCGCAAGCCGATCGCCGCCAGCACCACGAAGCCGGCGTAGAGCACCGAGGTGATCAGCAGGTGCTTGTAGATGTATTCGCCGACATAGATCACGTCCACCGCAATCCACAGCCACCACGCCGCGATGTGGCGGCGGCCCTGCCACCACTGCGCGACCAGGCTGAAGGCGGTGAGTGCCGCATCTAGCCAGGGCAGCGCGGCATCGGTCCACCGATGCATCGAATAGCCGAGCAGCAATGCCGCGACGGTACCGATGGTCAGGTGGACGATCGCCTGCATCAGCGGCAGCGGGGCGAGCTGGACGCGACCGTCGTCGTCCAGGTTCTGCAGCCAGCGTCGCCAGCCGTAGACGATCAGGCCGGCGAAGGCGAGCTGCAGCAGGGCGTCGGAATACAGCCTGGCGTCGATGAAGATCCAGCCGTAGACCAGCACCGACACCAACCCGACCGGCCAGCACCAGGGCCGCCGCCTGGCGGTGAGCCAGACGGCCCAGGCGCTGATCAGCGCGCCGGCGAGTTCGATCCAGATCACTGGAAGTCGTAGCTGACGGAGAGCCGCGCCAGCCGCGGCGCACCCGGGAACAGGTAGCGATCGCCGCCGGCCGAACCGGTGTCGCGCCAGTAGAAGTGGTTGAACACGTTGTCCACCGACAACCGCCAGGTCAGCGCGTGGCCGCGCCACGGCGTGGTGTAGCGCAGGCCGGCGTCGAACACGTCGTACGACGGTACGCGCACGGCGCCATCGGGCGTGGCGACGTTGGCCGATGCGTGGCGCCAGCCGCCGAGCAGACTCAGCGCCGGCGCGGACGGCAGGCGGTAGTCGAGGAATACGGCGGTACGCAGGCGCGGCACGTTGGTCAACTGGTGGCCCTCGTACGCGGGCGTGCCGCTGCCTTCGGCGCGGGCCTGGATGACGCTGGCGCTGGCGATCACGCGCAGGTTGTCGCCGAGCCGGCCGTTCGCGCCCAGCTCGACACCCGTATGCACTTCATTGCCTTGCTGCACGAAGGTGAATCCCTCGGGCGTGCCGTCCGGCCGGGCGAACTGGAAGGGCTGGTGGATGCGGTAGAGCGCGCCGCTCAGCGCCAGCGCATCGGTGGCCTGCAGCTTGACGCCGGCTTCGAGCTGGCGCGACAGCCGCGGCCCCAGCGTGCTGCCGCCGTTGCTGGTCCAGTACGGCGCCTCGATGCCCAGCGACAGGCCTTCGCTGTAGCTCAGGTATACGGTGGTCGGTGCGTTCGGCTGCCACAACACGGCGGCCTGCGGCAACGCCTTGCGCAAGCGGGTGGTGCGCTCGGGCGCACCGCTGTCGTCGTAGCTGCGCTCGTGCAGGCGTGCCAGTCGGGCGCCGGCGATCAGCTGCCAGCGCTCGCCCAGGTGCATGCGATCCAGCGCGAACAGCGAATGCTGCCAACTGGTGAGCCGGCGCACCGAAGGGCCGGGCTGGTTCGGCGAGGGCGCGAAGATGGGTGGGTCGGCCTGGTCGATGTTGCCGGTGCCGACGTAGTCGTAGACGTAGGCGCGGCGATCGATGGTGCGACGGAACGCGCCGGCGCCCAGGCTCAGTTCGTGGCTGAGCGCGCCGGTGGCGAAACGGCCTTCGAGCACGGCGCGGGCCTCGTCGCTGATGCGGGTGTCGTCGGGGCTGCGGAAATCGTAGATGTCGTAGTCGCCGTTCGGCGCGAAGAACCAGCCGGGCACGCTGCCGTCGGCGCATTCGCTGGCGTAGAAGCAGCCGTAGGCGAACGCCACGTTGTCGTCGATCACGCTGCGGCTGTGGCCGCCGGCGACGCGCAGGTGCCAGTCGTCGCTGAAGGCGTGCTCGATGCGCACGCTGCTGTTGGACGACCGGATACCCACCGGCTGCTGCCACGGCTGATAGCCCAGCATGCGCGTGGCGTCCGGGTGCGCCGGCAGCGTCGTGCCGCCGAGCAACTGGTAGCCCGACACCGAACGCTGGCCGCTGGTCTGGTAGTTGCCGTCCAGCTCCAGCGTGGTGCGCTCGCTGATCTTCCAGTCCGCCGCCAGCGCCAGCATGCTGCGTCGGCCGTTGGCGTGGTGCACATACGAATGGATGTCCTCGTGGGCCGCGTTGACGCGCACGCCGAACTGCGGCGTGAGCCAGCCGCCGACGTCGACTGCGACGTGGCGCGAGCCGTGCGAATCGGTGCCCAGGGTGACGCTGCGCACGTCGGCCGGCCGCTTGCTGACGTAATTGACCACGCCGCCGGGCTCCATCACGCCGGCTTCCAGGCCCGCCAGGCCTTTCAGGATCTGCACCTGCTGCACGTCTTCCAGCGGCACCTTCTGCTCGCCGGCGATGGTCAGGCCGTTGCTGCGAAAGCCGGTAGCGGGGTCCAGCACGTAGCCGCGGATCGCGATGTCCTGGTAGTAGCCGACCGGCGCGTAGTTGTCGCCCAGCGCGGCATCCTCGCGGGCCAGTTCGCTGAGCGTGCGGATCTGCCGGTCGTCCAGCTGCTGGCGCGCCACCACGGTGATCGACGCCGGCGTGTCGTGCAGCGTGGCGCGGCCGTAGCTGTCGAGGTCGCTGTCGCGCGGGTGCTCCGGCGCCTGTCCGCGCACGTGCACGGTGGCCAGATCGACGGCCTGCGGGGTATCGGGTTGCGGGGTGGCGCTGCCGGTGGCGGCCGCGCCGTTGGCGGCAAGGGCGGCAAGCAGGGCCAGGGCGAGGGGAGTGCGGGTCATCGTCGTCGTCTTCGGGTAGCGGACGAAGCGACGGCGAACCGGTACGTTCGCGAGAACGATCCGACTCTGCAAGCTCCCTACGCCGGTATTGACCGGATCAGGTTCCAAGGGACTCTCTCAGCCCGGCGTTTTGCCGGGCACCCCCGCTTCAAGAATGCGTATTGAAACACGAATGGGCGCGGCCTGCCGAATCGCCCTGGCGTGCCGCAACGCCACCGGCGCGTAGGGCGGGCACGGCCCGCCGGCTTTTCGTGTCGTGCCACCGTGAATCGAGGAGCAAGAGCGGCGGGCCGTGCCCGCCCTACGCGCCGGTGGCGAGGGTGCGGATGGTTTGTAACAGGGCCTGCCCGGCGGATGTGCGGAACCATGCCGCGTGCCCGCGCAGGAAGGTGTCCCAGGCGATGTCGGCGTGCGCGGGCGCATGCGTGATGGCGTGGAAGTACTCCACTTCGGACAGGGCGAAATCCACGTGCACCAGCGGCAGCAGGTCGGCCAGCAGTTGCAGGTCGTCGCGGGCGAGTGGGCGGATTTCCCGATAACCCTCGATCAGCGCGCGGGCGATGGACGGATGGATCGCCGCCGCACCGGTATCCAGCGCCAGCCATGCGACCGCATTGCGCTCGATCGCGGTGGCGAGGTCGAACAGCGCGCAGTTCGCCGCGGCCAGGCCGAAATCGAGCACGGCGGTGATGTCGGCGTCGTCGCCGCTGCCGCTCCAGCAGAGGTTGGAGACGTGCCAGTCGCCGTGCGTCCACAGCCGTGGTTGCCGGGCCAGCGCTGGCTGCAGGCGCGCGTGCCATGGCGCGAGCAGGTCGGCGAACTCGCGCTGCCAGGGCCGGCCGCGCAAGTAAACGGCGAGGCCGGGTCGCTGCGGCAACTGCGATTCCAGTGCCGCCACCGGATCGGCAGCGGCGATCAGCTCGCTGCGTGCCACCAGAATGTGGGTGCTGCGCTGGGGCGCCGCGTAGTCGGCGCCGGCGTCGTGCAGCCGCGCCAGCATGCGGCCGGCGCGGTGCGCGTGGAACGGGTTCGGCAATGGCTGCCACGAGACCAGCTCGCGGTACAGGTCGATGCCCGCGGCGCGCCGATGCACTTCGTAGACCCAGTCGCCGATGGCGATGGCGGTGTCGCCGTCGGCGTCGCGCAACACGTCGGCCAGCGGCAGTCCGTGCCGGCGCAGGTGCGCGATGTAGCGGTGTTCCTCCGTCAGCGTGGCGGCCGAGCGCACCCGATGATGATGGCGCTTGACGAACAGCGTGCCGGCTTCGGTGTCGACCAGACAGGCCGCCGAGAGCGGGCGCGGACTGTGCCAGACGACTCGCCGCAAGGCGCCGGTTTGCGGAAAGCGGCTCAGCAGCACCTGCAGTTCCGGCGCGACGAGAGCCGGCCAGTCGGGAGCGATATCGTCGCCGGCCAGGCCGTGCACGAGGTGATCGGGGTCTGCAGGGGCGGTCGGCTTTGGCATCGGCACGATTATCGCCCAGCCGCTGCGCCTTTCGGCCGACGGTGTTTTTCGCGTCTAATGACGCTCTTTGCCCGGGTCCGTGCGCATCCCATGAGTGCCTTGCTGCTGCTGTTCGTCTGCCTGCTGCTCGGCGTCGTGGTGGCGCGTTTCGCGCGGCCGCCGGCGGGCATCGTGCAAGGCATCAACTGGTGGGTGCTGAACGTGGCGCTGGCGGCGCTGGTGCTGGAGCTGATCCCGAAGCTGAAGTTCAACCCCGACCTGTGGTTCGTGGTGGCCGCGATGTGGCTCACCTTCGGCGGCGCCTGGTTGCTGTTCGGCCTGCTCGGCCCGCGGCTGGGCTGGTCGCGGCAGCGCACCGGTTCGCTGATCCTGGTGTGCGGGCTGGGCAACACCGCCTACATGGGTTATCCGATGGTGCAGGCGCTGCACGGCAAGGCCGGCCTGGCGCTGGCCGTGGTCGCCGATCAGCTGGGCGCGTTTCCGGTGCTGGCGTCGGCGGGCATCGTGGTGGCGTCGCTTTATTCCGGACGCACGCCGCAGCTGCGCCCGATGCTGCGCCGCGTGTTTTCGTTTCCGCCGTTCCTGGCCTTGTTGCTGGGCATAGCGGTGGGCCGCCTCGGTGGCTGGCCGGAGTGGCTCGACGGGGTGTTCGCGCCGATCGGGGCCACGCTGACGCCGCTGGCGCTGTTCTCGGTCGGTTTGCAGTTCAAGTTCCATCCCGGCCAGCGTCAGCTCGGCGCGGCCGCCTGGGGGTTGGGCTGGAAGCTGCTGCTGGCGCCGCTGCTGTGCTGGCTGATGGGCACGGCGGCGGGCGTGGAGGGCCTGGTGCTCACGGTGGGCGTGCTGCAGGCGGCGATGGCGCCGATGGTGTCGGCGGCGATCCTGGCCGACGAGTACGAGCTCGACCCGGCGTTGGCCAACACCGTGCTGGGCGCGGGCATCGTGCTGTCGCTGCTGACCGTCCCGCTGGCCAACTATCTGATGGTCGGCGCGGCGTGGTGAGCGACGCGGTGCGGACGCTTGCGTCGCGGCCGCGCTGCGTCGAGACTGGGCGGGGATTTCCCGGGGGAAGGGGCTCGCGTCATGTCCGGCTTTGAGCTGATACGGCGGATTTTCGGCAACGAACACGGCGAGCGTCGTGCGGTGCCGCGCAGTGGCGTGCCCAAGGAAGCGCACATCCTGGTGGTCGACGACTCGCCGACCATTCGCGCGGTGCTGGGCAAGATGCTCACCCAGGACGGCCACGTGGTGTTCAAGGCGGCCGACGGCGAGAGCGCGCTCGAGCTGGCCCGCAACGAATTGCCCGACCTGATTTTCCTGGACATCGTGATGCCCGGCATGAACGGCTTCGCCGTGCTGCGCGCGTTGCGCCGCGAAGCGCTCACCCACGACATCCCGATCGTGATGATCAGCGGCAACCTGCAGGCCACCGAGCAGTTCTACGTGCAGCGATTCGGCGCCGACGACTTCATGAAAAAGCCGTTCGGCCGCGGCGAGGTGTTTGCGCGCCTGCAGCACCTGACCCAGTCCGGCCGCCTGGTGGTGCGACCGCGCACCAGCGTGCCGGTGGCGGCGGCCGAGCCGGTGCTCAGCGCCGACGAGCAGGCGGCCATTCCGGACATCGCCATGCCCGATCCGCAGGATCTGGTGCCGCCTCCGGGCGAAACGAACTGAGCGGCATGCCCGAGGAACGCGGCGAGCTGCGTCTCGACATCTGGCTGTGGGCGGCACGCTTCTTCAAGACCCGCGGCCTGGCCCGCACGGCCATCGAGGCGGGACGGGTGGAACTCGGTGGCGCGCGCTGCAAACCTTCCCGGGCCGTGCACGTCGGTGATCGGCTGCAGGTCAGCCGCGGGCACGAGCGCCTGGAGCTGGACGTGCTCGCGCTGGCATCGCGGCGCGGGCCGGCCAGCGAGGCGCAGTTGCTGTATCGGGAAACCGAGGCCAGTCGCGAGGCGGCCGAGGCATTGCGCGAACAGCGTCGCCTGAGTGGCGCGGCGCTGGATCATCCAGCGCATCGACCCGACAAGCAAGCCCGTCGGCAATTGCGAAAGATCAAGGACTTGCGCTGACAAGTTCAGGCTGAGTACTGCGTCGCACATTGCTGCGTCGCTCTGCGCGAGCATGCGCGACGTATCCACGAGTGCGCCCCGCGCGCACCACTCACGACCCGGGGAGAAGGCATGGACGGACTGGCACGCATCAGTGGCATCGGCTTCATCAAGCGCCTGCTGGGCGGGCATGCGGTCGAGCCGCAACACGTGCAGACCACGCAGGGCGCGCGCATGCTGGTAGTGGACGATTCGCCCACGATCTGCGCCGTGCTCGGCAAGATGCTCAGCCAGGATGGCTACCACCCGTTGAAGGCGGCCGACGGCGCGGCGGCGATCGAGCTGGCGCGCAGCGAGTTGCCGGCGCTGATCTTCCTCGACGTGGTGATGCCCGGCATGAACGGTTTCAGCGTGCTGCGCGCGCTGCGCCACGATCCGGCCACGCGCGACATCCCGATCATCATGATCAGCGGCAACCAGCAGGCCACCGAGCAGTTCTACCTGCAGCGTTACGGTGCGGACGACTTCATGAAAAAGCCGTTCGACCGCGACGACGTGTACGAGCGCATCGGCAGCCTGGTGGCCGCCGGGCGGTTGCCCGCCCGCGATACCTCGGTGGCGGAGAACACGCTGCTGTCTGCCTTGTCGGCGGAGGCGCTGGACGGCATTCCCGACATCGCCATGCCCGATGCCGGGACGCCGGGAACGACCGAGGCGCCGCTGCCGCTGCATCGCGTGGCTTGACAGCGCGCCGGCTCAGTCCAGCGATTTCAGCCGGTACAGGGCTTCCAGCGCCTCGCGCGGCGTCAGCGTATCCGGATCGATGCGTTCCAGCTCGCGCTGGGCGGCCGAGGGTTGCGCCGGCGCAAACAATCCCAGTTGCGGCGAAACTTCAGCGGAGGGCGCTGCGCTGGCGTGCCGGTGCATGCCGCGTTCGAGTTCGGCCAGCGTGCGCTTCGCATCGGCGATCACCGATTTCGGCAGGCCGGCCAGCGCGGCCACCTGGAGACCGAAGCTGCGGTTGGCCGGGCCGTCCTTCACCGCGTGCATGAACACCAGCTGCTCGCCGCGCTTCTGGTCGTGCAGCTCGACCGCATCCAGGTGCACGTTGGCGATCGCCGGGAACTCGCCGGCCAGTTCGGTCAGCTCGAAATAATGCGTGGCGAACAAGGTGTACGCGCGGCAGTGCCGCGCCAAGTGCACGGCGGCGGCGCGGGCCAGCGCCAGACCGTCGTAGGTGCTGGTGCCGCGGCCGACCTCGTCCATCAGCACGAGGCTGTCGGCAGTGGCGTTGTGCAGGATGTTCGCCGTCTCGCTCATCTCCACCATGAAGGTGGACTGGCCACGCGAAAGATCGTCGCCGGCGCCGATGCGGGTGAAGATGCGGTCGATCGGGCCGATCACCGCGCTGGCCGCCGGCACGTAGCTGCCGATGTGCGCAAGCAGCACGATCAGCGCGTTCTGGCGCATGTAGGTGGACTTGCCGCCCATGTTCGGGCCGGTGATCACCAGCATGCGGCGGGTGTCGTCGAGCCTGAGGTCGTTCGGCTCGAACGGCTCGTCGCGGACTTTCTCGACCACCGGGTGGCGGCCGCGCTCGATCGCGATGCCCGGTTCGTCGGTGAGCTGCGGGGCGCTCCAGTCGAGCGCTTCGGCGCGCTCGGCCAGGGTGGCCAGCACGTCCAGTTCGGCCATCGCGGCGGCGGCGATTTTCAGCGGTTCGAGTTTCTCGGTGAGCGTGTCGAGCAGCGCCTCGTACAGCGCGCGCTCGCGCATCAGCGAGCGTTCCTTCGCCGACAGCACCTTGTCCTCGAACGCCTTCAGTTCCTCGGTGATGTAGCGCTCGGCGTTCTTGGTGGTCTGCCGGCGCGTGTAATGCGTAGGCGCCTTGTCCGACTGCGCGCGGCTGATCTCGATGTAGTAGCCGTGCACGCGGTTGTAGCCGACCTTGAGCGTATTGATGCCGCTGGCCGCTTTCTCGCGTTCCTCCAGCTCGACCAGGTACTGGTCGGCATGGGTGGACAGGCGGCGCAGTTCGTCGAGTTCCGCGTCGTAGCCGTCGGCCACTACGCCGCCGTCGCGCTGCAGTACCGGCGGTTGCTCGACGATGGCGTGGGCGAGCAGGGTGGCGGTGTCCGCGTGGTCGCCGATGCGTTCGACCAGGGCATGCAGCAGCGGGCTGTCCAGGCCGTCGATGCGCTGCTGCAACTCCGGTGCAGCCAGCAAGCCGTCGCGCAGGGTCGAAAGATCGCGCGGGCGCGCCGAGCGCAGCGCCACGCGGGCGAGGATGCGTTCGAGATCGCCGATGCCGCGCAACTGCTCGCGCAGGGGTGCGCCGCGGCGGCTGTCGATCAGCATGCCGATCGCCTGATGGCGCCGGCGCAGCACGTCGTGCGAGCGCAGCGGGCGGTTCAGCCAGCGGCGCAGCGCTCGCGCGCCCATCGGCGTCACGGTTTCGTCGAGCACGCCGAGCAAGGTGTGTTCGGTGCGCCCGCTCGGGTGGGTGTCCAGCTCCAGGTTGCGCCGCGTGGCCGCGTCCAGCGCGATCGTCTCGCTGGCACTTTCCACGGCCATGCCGGTGAGGTGCGGCAGCGCGCTCTTCTGGGTTTCCTCGAGGTAGCCGAGCAAACAACCGGCGGCGGCCACGGCCAGCGGCAGCTTGTCCACGCCGAAACCGCCGAGGTCGTGGGTGCCGAAGAAACGGTTCAGTTCGCGCTGCGCCGCGTCGCTGTCGAAATGCCACGGCGGACGCTTGCGCAGGCCGGGCAGGGCGCTGACCAGCTTCGGCCAGGCCACGTCTTCGCCGACCAGGGTCTCGGCCGGCTGCAACCGTGCCAGCTCGGCGGCCAGCGCCTCGGCGCTGGGCACTTCGCTGAGCAGGAAACGGCCGCTGGAAAGATCGACCCAGGCCAGCCCGTAATCGCCGCGCGCGCCGGCGGCGATCGCCAGCAGCAGGTTGTCGCGGCGTTCCTCCAGCAGCGCGGCATCGGTCACCGTGCCGGGGGTGACCACGCGCACCACCTTGCGCTCGACGATGCCCTTGGCCAGTGCCGGGTCACCCATCTGCTCGCAGATCGCCACCGACTCGCCCAGGCGCACCAGCCGCGCCAGGTAGTTCTCCGCCGCGTGGTATGGCACGCCGGCCATCGGGATCGGCGCACCGGCCGATTGCCCGCGCTGGGTCAGCGTGATGTCGAGCAGCCGCGCCGCCTTGCGCGCATCGTCGTAGAACAGCTCGTAGAAATCGCCCATGCGGAAGAACAGCAGCACGTCCGGGTGCTCGGCCTTGGCGGCGAGGTACTGGCGCATGAACGGGGTGTGCTTGGCGTGGTCGTCGTGACTCATGCAATCGGATCTGGAAGGGGAGCAGGCGCCCGGCCGGCGACATGCCCGCGGCCGGATTCCGGGGCGCGAGTCTGGCACGGAGTTCGTGCCCATGGTAACGGCGTGCGTGATCCCGCGCTGCGACTGCCGGTGAACACGCCGGTGCGGGCGGCGAGATTCAGGTCGGCAGGTTGGTGCTGCGCTGGACGCGCGGCGGTGCGTCGTGTTGCGCGCCCTCACCGCTGCGCTGGCGCATGCGCGAAGGAGGCCGCGCGGGCATGCCCGGGCCGGCGAGCACGCGCGAGGCCATCCGCGGCGATGGCTGTTCCATCTCCCGCCGCCGCCCCAGGCAAGCGGTGAACAGCGCATACATGGCCAGCAGCACGACGAAGGCCACCGCGTTGGCCAGCGCGCCGGCAAGCTGGTGGATGACGTGGCCCAGCACCGGCATGATCGCGGCGAACGCCACCAGGCAGATCAGCGTGTCGCGTGGCTTCAGGCCTGCATCCATCAGCAGGTGATGGATGTGGCCGCGATCGGCGGTGAACGGGGACTCGCCCCGGTGCAGGCGGCGGAACATCACGGTCAAAGTGTCGAACACGGGTAGCGCCACGCACCACAGCACCAGCCCGGGCGAGAGCTGCCGCGACTGGCCCTGACTCATGCCGATCAGCGACCAGGCCAGCAGGTAGCCCAGCATGACGCTGCCGGCATCGCCCAGGAACACCTTGCCGACGCGTCCGAACAGACCCAGGTTGGCCGCCAGATACGGCACCAGTGCGGCAGCGATCACCGCCACCGCGGCGAACTGCAGGTTCGATCCGGTGTGGCGGCCGAGCAGCTCGATGCCACCGGCGGCGACCAGGGCCAGGCAGCCGGCCAATCCGTCGATGCCGTCGATGAGGTTGAACGCATTCAGCAGGCCGATCACCGCGACCACGGTGAACGGTATCCCCAGCCAGCCGAGCGTGAGCTCGTGGCCATGCACCATGCCCAGCGAACGGATGTAGACGCCCGAGCTGATGACCACGATGGCGATGGCGGCCAGCTCGGTGACCACGCGCACCCACACGCGCAGGTCGAGCAGGTCGTCGGCCACGCCGACCACCACCAGCATCAGCGTGGTCCAGATCACGGCGTCCTCGAACGGGGTGAATACATCCGCGTGCCACCACCCGGCCAGCATGCCGATGGCGATGGCCAGGCCGCCGACCAGCGGCGTGTCGAAGGCGTGCCGCTTGCGACCCTGGTCCGGGTAATCGACCAGGCCCAGGCGGCGACCGAGCGGCAGCAGTGCCATCAGCGAGACAGCCGACACGCCGGTGGCGATCGCGCAGCTTTCGAGTATCCGCGGGTCGAAGGTCATGGCAATCCTGCTTGTTCTTCGCGTCGCCGGCAGCCTCGATGCTTTCGCAAGCCCGGGTCGCTGCATCGTTCGGTGACGCTGCTCGGCCTGTTCGAGATGCCACACGAACGGCTCGGTGGAGGGGCATGCCGCATCGGCGAAGGGTCGACTCCGCGACCCTTCGCCGCCCAGCCCGGTCATTTGCTGTTGTTGAGGTAGTACTGGCTGGACGCGGTGGCGCTCAGCGCGCTGGTGAGCGGCAACAACTGGCTGGTGAAGCGATTCCAGCGAGTGATGCCGGCCGCGCTGGCGAACACCACGTCGCCCGGTTGCACCTTGAAACTGTCGGCCAGCGCGAACGCGGCAGGCGATTTCGCATCCAGCTCGTACACGGTCGGCCGCTGGTTGGGGTCCTCCTTGTGCAGCGCGCCGCGCACCACGTAGACCATGCCTCTGGAGGTGGTCTCGTTGAGGCCGCCGGCCTGTCCCAGCGCCTGGGTCAGGGTGAGGTTCGAGGTGTTGAAGCGCAGCGCCTGCGGGCGCAGCACTTCGCCCATCACGTAGACCTCCTGGTCGAAGTTGAACGGCACGAACACGCGGTCGCCCGGGCGCAGGTAGATCTTGCGGGCCAGCGCCTTGCCGTCGTGCGACGGGCTCAGGTCGAGGTGGTAAGACTCGTCTCCGCGCGTCAGCACCACGTTGGAGAGGTCGGCATTCTTGCTGTCCACGCCGCCCGCCACGCCGATCGCCTCGCCCAGCGTCAGCGGCACCGTGGTCACCGGCTGCGCGCCGGCCTTGACGAAGGCGCCTTCCAGCACCACGCGCTGGCTGCCGTAGCCGGCGACGCTCACGTCCACCAGCGGCGCCCGGATGAAGTGCGACAGCCCCGAGGTGATCGCCTGGCGCGCCTGCTCGATGGTCATGCCGGCCACTTTCACCACGCCGGCGTAGGGGAAATACAAGGTGCCGTCGGGCCGCACCAGCCGCTCGTTGGCGGCGGTTTCCTGCTGTTGGCCGGCGGGCGAGGTCAGCTCCGGGTGGTCCCACACGGTGATGTGCAGGGTGTCGCCGGGGCCGATCCGGTAGCCTTCCGGGCGATAGTCCAGCAGCGCCGGCGGCAGCGCCGAGGTCGTGTCGGCCGCCGCGTTCTGCTGCTGCGTCTGGACCAGGCTCGGCGTGATCGGCACCAGCGCCACGTAGCTGTTTTCGCCGCCGAGCGAGCTCTTCGACATCGACTGCCCCGGCGCCCAGACGCAGCCGGCGAGCGATGCCACCAGCAGCATGCCGGCCACGCTGCGCATCGACGCCGCGGCGCGCGCCCTGCCGCGCTTGCCCTGCGGGCGGATGTCGTTGCGGACCTCGCGGCGGGGCATCGTCGGAACTGCAGCAAGCGCACCTCGGTTCATGTCGGATTGCTCCTGTCATTCGGATCGGATAATGGCATTGATGCAATATCGAGCCGGCCCAATAATCCGCGCCGCGGATGATTTGTCCAGTGCATGGATTTATTGGATGTTCATTCACATGTCCCGGCAGTGAACCATTTCATCGGCATTTCACGTTTCAGTGCCGATGTCCGGGTTGACAATTCCGGCGCGCCGCGCGCAAATGCTTCCTTCGACAACGGCGCATTGCGTCATGTGGCTCTACCGTTCACGCCGGCCCTCGCGAGGCGGCGTGCCGCAAGAAATTGCGCTGCGGCCGCGGCGAAAGCCGGTATCCATGGCCTGAATCCGATCGCATCGAGGCCTCGTGCGGCAGCGAAGGATGGAGGCGGCAAAACTCCGGTGGGTGCGGCGGATATTCGGCGCGATGGCGCGTCGCATTTTGTTTCGATGGTGGGTGATCGATGCGCCAACTTGGCTGATTCATGAATGACGTGAATATCCGTTTCAAACCGGAATGTCTTCGGCATGAAATGCATGAGCAGATAATGGTTTCATATGGAACATTCACATTTTCAAGGTCCACTGTGGATGCGCCCGGGTAATCGCGTCGCCGATGCCCGCGAATGCCGGTTCCCGGGCATGGCCGTCCGCCGTGGCGTCCGCGTGTCCAGCTTCGTTCCGGAGAGAGTCCCGTGAAAGCCATCAGTGGTCCCGCGATCCAGATCCAGCCCGACGACGAGATCGATCCCCGTGCCCTGGTGGGCACCTTGCTGGACCACAAATGGCTCATCATCAAGGCGACCCTGGGCGCCCTGGCGATCGGGCTCGCCTACCTGCTGGTGGCGACGCCGCAGTACGAGGCCAAGGCGATGGTGCAGGTGGAGCAGGCGCCGAGCTTGCCCGGATTGAACCTGGGCACGCAGCAAAGCAGCCCGTCGAGCCCCGCGGCGGCGGACGCCAAGGCGATCCTCACCGCGCAATCGGTGGTCGGCGAGGCGGTGCGCAACCTGCATCTCTATATCGACACCAGTCCCTATCGCGTGCCGGTGATCGGCGGTCTGGTCGCCCGGTTGCACGACCTGACCTCGGGCAACGAGGTCAACGCGCCCTGGTTCGGGCTGAACGGGTACGGATGGGGCGGCGCGCACCTGGACATGCCGCAGCTGAACGTGCCCGACCGGTTGCTGGGGGAGGACATGACGCTGACCGCCGGCCCGGACGGCAGCTATGTGCTCACCGAGGACAGCGACGTGCCGTTCTCGCCGGGGATGCAGTTGCTGCAGGGCCATGTCGGACGCGTGTCGAGCGGGTCGGGCGTGACCATGCTGGTCAAGAGCATGCGCGCCAACCCCGGCATGCGCTTCCACGTGGTGCGCAACGACGAGGTGACAACGATTGCCGGCATCCAGCAGGCGATCTCGACCAGCCAGCCGGTGCAGGGCTCCAACATCATCTCGCTGGCCTATGACAGCGCCGATCCGCACCAGGCGGTCAAGGTGCTCGAGCACGTGGTCAGCGCGTTCCTCGCGCAGAACGTGGGGCGCAATTCGGCCCAGGCATCCAGCAGCCTGAAGTTCGTGCAGCAGCAACTGCCCGACGTCAAGAAGAAGCTGGCCGACGCCCAGGCCGCGCTGGCCGCGTTCCAGCTCAAGGCCCATTCGGTGGATGTGCCGATGCAGACGCAGACACTGCTGAGCGAGATGGCCACGATCAACAACAACATCGACCAGCTCAACATCCAGAAGGCGGAGGTGCAGCGCCTGTACACGCCGCAGCATCCGGCCTACAAGGCGATCATGCAGCAGATCGGGCAGCTGCAGGCGCAGCGCGCCGCGATCGACAAGCGGATGACCACGTTCCCCGACACGCAGCGCCAACTGCTGCGCCTGACCGGCGACGTGCAAGTGCTCAACAACACCTATACCGGGCTGCTCAACGAGGCGCAGCAACTCGAACTTGCGCAGGCGGGCACGGTGGGCACCGCGCGCGTGGTGGATGCGCCTTCGGTCGACATCACCCACCCGGCCAAGCCGCGCAAGCTGCTCACCCTGATGGGCTGCGCCTTTCTCGGCGGGTTCCTGGCGGTGGCGTACATCTTCCTGCAGCAGATGTTCCGGCGCGGCCTGGAAGACCCCGCCGAGATCGAACAGCTCGGCGTGGAGGTGTATTCCGCGATTCCGTTGAGCGAGCAGCAGATCGAGCTGTCGCAGCATCGTCGGCGCCTGCTCGGCAAGGGGCGCTCCGCGCTGCTGGCGCTGGCGGCCCCCGACGACGTGGCGTCCGAGGCCATGCGCAGCCTGCGCACCAGCATGCGCTTCACCCAGCTCGGCGCCAGCGACAACCGCTTGATGGTCTGCGGCTCCAGCTCGCAGGCAGGCAAGACCTTCGTCTCGTCCAACCTCGCGGCGGTCAATGCGCAGGCGGGCCTGCGCGTGTTGCTGATCGACGCCAACATGCGCGATGGCGACCTGCACCAGGTGCTCGGCGTGCGCGCGGACGGCGGCCTGTCCGAGCTGCTGGCCGGCGAGCTGGAGGTGGCTGAAGCCATCCGCCCGATCACCGGCCTGGGCGGCGAGCTGGATTTCATCCCGCGCGGCAGCAAGCCGTCCAATCCGTCGGAGCTGCTGATGCAGCCGTACTTCGGCGCGCTGCTGCGGCGGCTTTCGCCGGCCTATGACCTGGTGGTGATCGACAGC
The DNA here is from genome assembly GCF_052978405.1 of Rhodanobacter sp. UC4438_H5. Taxonomy (NCBI): domain Bacteria; kingdom Pseudomonadati; phylum Pseudomonadota; class Gammaproteobacteria; order Lysobacterales; family Rhodanobacteraceae; genus Rhodanobacter; species Rhodanobacter sp. UC4438_H5. The sequence goes on along the minus strand of NZ_CM129672.1, from coordinate 1,771,492 downwards.
CCGCCGATCCTGGCGGTGACCGACGCGGCCATCATCGGCCATCACGTGGGCACCAGCCTGCTGGTGGTGCGCTACGGGCTCAACCAGTCGCGCGAGGTCGAGCTGGCCATACAGCGCTTCCGCCAGGCTGGCGTGACGATCAAGGGCGTGGTGTTCAACGGCATGGAGAAGCGAAGCAACGGCTTTTCCACCTACGGGTTCCTCGGATACGGCTTTGCCCAATGATCCGCGCCGAGATCAGCGACTTGGCTGAGCCGGTGCCGCGGCCGTCGAACCGCGACGGGTCCGGCTCGCGCCGTCGGCCGGGTTTCGGCGCGGATACGTCTTTCCGCGCGGCGGTGCGGGAGATGGAGGCGGTCGGCCTGCGCGTGCGCACGCAGCCGCATGCCGGCTCCGCGCCGTACGGCGTGTTGTCCGGCCGCACCGGTTCGCGCTTCTTCCTGCTGCCGCTGCGTCCGCGTGCGGTCAGCACCGGTGCGCTGGCCCTGGTGCAGCCGGTGCGGTGGGTGCCGCGCGCGGTCAAGGGCGTGGCCAGCGTCGGCGCGTGGCTGGGACTGGGGCCGCTGTTGCCGCACAAGGTGCATGTTTCCGGGGTGGGCGACCTGGCGCGCATGGCGGATGCCGGTGCCCGCCACGGCGCCTTCCTGACCGGCACGCCCGGCCCGCATCGCAAGCTGAGCGTGCAGCTGATGGACGACGCCGGCCACATTCGCGCCTACGCGAAGGTGTCGCTCGTGCCGGCGGTGCAGGTGCTGCTGCAGCGCGAAGCGCAGGTGTTGCGCCTGCTTGCGGCGATGGACCTGCGCTCGGCGTGGCTGCCCTGCGTGTTGCGCAGTGAAGTGCGCGGCGGCACCGCGATCCTCGCCACCGATGCGGTGCGGACGCCTGCCGCCCGCTGCCTGACCGACCTCGACGCCTTGCACCTGGATTTCCTGCAGGAACTCGCTGCGCGCACGGCGTCGTCATGGGCTCGCAGCGGAGCCTCGCTGCTGGACGAATGGGGCGCACGCCTTGCGCAACTCGGTGACGCTCTGGCGCCGCCGTGGCGACAACGCCTGGATCGCGCGATGGCGGTGCTGGCGGCGGAGCCGTCGCTGATCGCATCCCGCGGCCTGGCCCATGGCGACTTCACGCCGGTCAACTGCTTCCGGCAGGACAGCCGCCTGTGCGTCTTCGACTGGGAATACGCCGGCGCCGCGTATCCGGCCGACCACGACCTGATCTGCCTGCTCGACGCGGTGGCGCGGCTGGGCGGCGATGCGCCGGCCGCGCGGGCGCAGGGACTCGAACAACGGTTGATGGGCGAGCTGGGACGCTCGCGCAACGAAGCCAATCGACGCCTGATCGCCTTCCACTGCGTGCACGCGCTGCGCAGCCTGGAGCGGCAGCCGTCGCAGGCGGATACCGGGTTGGACTGGTACGGCGCCGACGAGGCCGCGCGCACGCTCGATGCGCTGTTGGCGCGGGCGTCCGCCTCGTGAGCGCGTCCAGGGATGCCTCGGTGGAAGCCATGAATGACACCGCCGCCGCCCGCACGATCAGCTCGCTGCCGGCACTGCACGCGTCCAGCTTGCAGCTGCTCAAGCGCGGCGCCTCGGGTGCGTTCCTCGTCACCGTCGGCGGCACCGGGCTGAGCTTTCTGGCCAACCTGGTGATGGCGCGGGTCATCGGGCGGCACGAGTTCGGCGTTTACGCGCTGATGTTCAGCTGGGTCAGCGTGCTGGCGGTGATCGCGCAGGCTGGCCAGGACATCAGCATGATCCGGTTGCTGCCGTCCTATATCCGCGAGGGCGCGTGGGGCAAGGTGCACGGCCTGCGGCGGGGCGTGGGCATGATCGTGCTGGCCACCAGCTGCTGCATCGCGCTGGGCGGCTGCGTGGTGGTGCACGTGCTCGGCGCGAATCAGAGTGCGAGCTGGCGGCACACCTTCTACATCGGCTTCGCGATGCTGCCGGTGTTGACCCAGCTGCAGCAGAGCGGGGCGTTGCACCGGGCGTTCAAGCGACCGGTGGTCAGCGGGCTGTACCAGACGCTGGGGCGTCCGCTGCTGCTGATCGTGTTGCTGGGCGTGCTGGTGTTGAGCGTGCGCGAGATCGACGCGCCGTGGGCGGCGGCGGCGTCGCTGGCAGCCGCGGCGCTGGCGCTGGCCGGCTCGGCGCGGCACCTGCAGCGCAGCTGGCCCGAGCAGGGCAGGGCGGCGGCGCCCGCGTACGAGATCCGCCGCTGGCTGGTCGTCGGCTCGCAGATGTCGATGCTGTCGATCATCGTGGTTTCCGGCAGCCGTCTGGACGTGCTCATCCTGGGCGCGCTGATGGGTCCTGGCGACGTCGGCCCGTATTACGCCGCGGTGCGCATGGCCGGCTTTGCGCTGTTCGCCCAGAGCGCGGCCAACGTGGTGCTCGCGCCGATGATCGCCGAGCGCTACGACGCGCACGACATGGGCGGCCTGCAGCTGGTGGCCACCCGCGCCGCGCGTTTCTCCTTCGCCGGCGCACTCGCCGTGAGCCTGGGCTTCGGCGTCGCCGGGCACTGGTTGCTGGGGCTGTTCGGCCCGGGCTTCGACGCGGCCTATGTGCCGTTGCTGATCCTGCTGTGCGGCTACTGCGCCACCACGTCGCTGGGTGAGGTCGGCTTCATGTTGTCGATGACCAGGTTCCAGCGGCGGGCCTCGATGCTGGTGCTGGTGGGCGTGGCCGCCAATGCGGCGGTGGCATGGCTGCTGGTGCCCAGCCTCGGCGCGACCGGCGCGGCCATCGGCGCGGTGGCGTCGCTGCTGGTCTGGCGCGCCCTGGCGTGGCGCGCGGTGCGCGCGCGACTGGGCATCGATCCGTCGATCTTCGGCGTACCGGCAAAGGGGGTGCCGCGATGAGGGTGGCGCTGGTCATTCCGACGATGGGCGGCGGCGGCGCCGAGCGCGTGATGGCCACGCTGGCCAATGCGTGGGTAGCCGACGGCGCGGCCGTGACCCTGATCACGCTGGCGCGCAGCCATGGCGACAAGTACCCGCTGCACGCGGCGGTGCAGCGGGTGGGGCTGGACGTGGCGGCGCCCTCGCCGCATGCGTTGGTGGCGCTGCGCAGCAATGTGCTGCGGCTGCGCGCGCTGCGCCATGCGCTGCGCGCGGCGCGGCCCGATGTCATCGTCAGCTTCACCACTACCACCAACCTGATGGTGGTGCTTGCCGTCACCGGCTGGCGCGTGCCGGTGATCGTTTCGGAGCGGGTGTTCGTCGCGGCGCATCCGCCGCGGGCGCCCTGGCGGCTCCTGTACCGCGTGCTCTGCCGTCGCGCCGCCGCCGTGGTGGCGCAGACGCGTCGCGGCGCCGACGACCTGGAGGCGCGCCTGCAACGTCCGGTCGAGGTGATCCCCAACCCGGTACGCGAGCTGCCGCTGGCGGGCGTGCGTCGGACCCCGCGCGGGCCAGGGCGCATCGTGCTGGCATCCGGCCGGCTGGAGGCGCAGAAGGGTTTCGACATCCTGATCGGCGCCTGGGCCACGCTCGCCGCGACGCACCCGCACTGGCGCCTGCGCATCACCGGCGAAGGCTCGATGCGTGCGGCGCTGAACGAACAGATCGACCGGCTCGGCCTCGGCGCCAGCGTGGAGCTGGCCGGGTTCGACGACGACCTCGCCGGCGCGATGCGCGAGGCCGACATCTTCGTGCTCTCCTCGCGCTTCGAGGGCATGCCCAATGTGCTGCTGGAGGCGATGTCGCTGGGCCTGGCCTGCGTCAGCACCGATTGCGAGACCGGTCCGCGCGAGATCATCGAGCACGGCAGCAACGGCTGGCTGGTGCCGGTGGCCGATGCGCCCGCGCTGGCCGCCGCGCTCGGCACGCTGATGCACGACGAGGCGCTGCGGCGGCGCCTTGGCGCACGCGCCATCGAGGTGCGCCACACCCATTCGCTGGCCTCGGTGTTCGCCCGCTGGCAGTCGCTGGTGACGCGCGTGGCGGCGCAGTGCGCGGTGCGCGTGCGCGCGAATGTGCCGTCGAACGGCGCGGACGACGCGCGCAAGCCGCGCGTGCTGTTCCTGATCCGTTCGCTCGGCCGTGGCGGCGCCGAGCGGCAGCTGGCGACGCTGGCGATCGGCCTGCGCCGCGACGGCTGGGAGGTGGCGGTGGCCTGCTTCTACGCCGGCGGCCCGTTCCAGCACGAGCTGGAGCGCGGCGGCGTGCCGATCATCGACCTGCACAAGCGCGGGCGCTGGGACGTGGCCGGTTTCCTGTGGCGCCTGGCGCGCGCCTTGCGCGGGTACCGGCCGGACATCGTGCACGGCTACCTCACCGTCGGCAATCTGCTGTCGCTGTTCGCGCCGCTGGCCAGCCCGGGTTCGCGCGTGGTCTGGGGCGTGCGCTCCTCATTCATCGACCGGCAGCGCTACGACTGGATGTCGCGCGCCACCTTTGCGCTGAGTTGCCGCATGGCGCGCCGCGCGGACCGGATCATCTTCAACTCCCGCGCCGGCTCCACGCTGCATGGCGCGCAGGGTTATCCCGCCGACCGGCTGGTGGTGATCGCCAACGGCATCGACACCGGACACTTCCGCTTCGACGCGGCCTCGCGCGCGCGGATGCGGCGCGCGTGGGAGGTGCCCGACACTGCGCTGCTGGTGGGGCTGGTCGGGCGGCTCGATCCGATGAAGGACCACCCGACCTTCCTGCAGGCGATCGCGGGGCTGGCGCACGATGCGCGCTGGCGTTTCGTCTGTGTCGGCGGCGGCGATGCGGGTTACGCCGAGCAGCTGCAGGCGCAGGCGCGCGAGCTGGGGCTGGCCGAGCGCCTGGTCTGGGCCGGCCCGTGCGAGGACATGGCCGCGGCCTACAGCGCGATCGACATCCTGGCGTCCTCCTCGCGCGGCGAAGGCTTTCCGAACGTGGTCGCCGAGGCGATGGCGTGCGGACGGCCGTGCGTGGTCACCGACGTCGGCGATTCGGCAGATCTGGTGGGGGACACCGGCATCGTCGTGCCGGCCGGCGACCCGGTGGCGCTGCGCGACGGCATCGCGCGGATGCGCGAGCGGATGGCGCGCGATCCGTTCGCGGCGGCGCACGCTGCGCGCGCGCGCGTCGTCGACCAGTTCAGCACTGCGCGGCTGGTCGGCCATTCGGAGCGCGTGCTGGAAGAGGTGCATCGTCGCCACTGCACGCTGGGCGGGGCGACGTCATGAACGCCCGCTTCCTGCCGCGCACGCCGGTGGACCTCCTGTTGGCGGCCTTCGTGTTGTGGTTCGGCAGCGACGCCAGCGATTTCCTGTTCACCACGCGCGGCCTCAAGCCGCTCTATTCCTACGTGGCGGTGATCGGCTTTGCCGCCTTCTATGCGGTGGCCCAGGGCGCGGCGGCGCAGTCGCTGGCCATCCTGCGCGACGGCGGCACGCGTCGCTTCGTCATCTGGCTGCTGCTCTACATCGTGTATGGCGTGCTGATCTTCCTGCAGTCCTCGCAGAGCCACACGGCGTTGCAGGCGCTGATCACGCTGATCGAGATGGTGGCGATCGGCATGGCATTCGCCACGCTGATGGTGCATCCACGGCGGTTGCACATGCTGGGCGGGATGTTCCTGCTGCTGGCCCTGTTCGCCGCCGGCATGAACCTGCTCGATTTCATCCATCCGCGGTTCTCCAACGTGCCCGGGCGCGCGGCCGGGCTGTACATCAACCCCAACGTGGCCGGCTATGCGCTCGCGCTGGTGATGTTGTGCGGCATGGACAGCGTGCCGGCGCGCTTGCGCTGGCTTTTCGTGCTGGTGTGCGGCGTCGGCGTGCTGGTCACGTTCTCGCGGTCGGCGTGGATCATGTGGGGCGTGGCGCTGATCTGGCTGGGCCGGCACGATCGCACGCACGGCGCAAAGTGGAAGCTCGCCGTGATGACGCTGTCCACGCTGGCCGGCATCGGCATCCTGCTGTCCCTGTTCAGCGGCGAGCTGGGCGAACTGCTGGCCGGCACGTCGTTCGCCCGCTATCTCGATCCGAACACGCTGGCGCGCATGGGCGTGGGCGGCTCCTCGCTGTCGGGCGATTCGGCTGCCACCCGCATGGACCTGGTCTGGTTCTCGCTGCACGAGGCGGCGCAAAGCCCGCTGTTCGGGCATGGCAGCGGCTATGTCTACGAGTGGGCGTTCCCGGTCGGGCCGCACGACATGTACCTGCGTTTCCTGGTCGAGGGCGGCGTGTTCGGGCTGGCTTTCTACCTGGCCTTGCTGGTCGTGTTGTGGCGGGCCACGTCGGGGCTGCAGCGCGTGCTGGTGTTGCAACTGGTGATCGCCAGCTTCTTCTCGCACAACCTGCTGGAAAGCCCGACGATCATCCTCGTCATCAGCTTCATGCTTGCGCGGCAGGCGCTGGAGAAACGCGAGCTCGCGGTGGCGCGGTGGTTGGCGTCGCCCCGCGTGGGGGTGCCGGCGTGAAGATCTGCCACGTCATCACCGGGTTGAACGCCGGCGGCGCCGAGATCGCGCTGTGTCGCCTGCTCGAATCATTGCCCGCCCCGGCGTACCGGCATGCGGTGGTGGTGCTGGGCGGCGAGGGGACGCTGAGCGCGCGCCTGGCCGAATCTGCCCGGGTGCACCACATGGGCATCCGGCCCGGCCGCGCCGGCCCCGGCGACGTGATGCGGCTGCGGCGATTGCTGGCGCACGAGTCGGCCGACCTGGTCCATGCCTGGATGTACCACGCGCACCTGCTCACCTCGCTGGCGCTGTGGGGGCAGTCCGTGCCGCACCTGTGGAGCGTGCACCATTCACTGACCGACCTGGCCACCGACAAGCCGCTGACGCGCGTGGTGATCCGCCTCAACGCGGTGTTCTCGACGCGGCCCAGCTGCGTGCTGTATGCCTCCCAGCTCAGCGCCTCGCAGCACGAGGACTACGGCTTCAGCCGCTTGCGCACGGTGGTGATTCCCAACGGTTACGACACCGGCGTGCTGGTGCCGGACCCGGCGGCGCGCGCGCGCATCCGCGAGGAGCTGGCGGTGCCGGGCGATGGCCTGGTGATCGGCATGGTGGCGCGCGTGCATCCGACCAAGGATCACGGCAACTTCCTGCACGCAGCGAAGCTGTTCCGGGAAAGCCATCCCGACAGCGTGTTCGTGCTGGTCGGCGACGGCGCGACCGCCGCGAATGCGGAACTCGCCAGCCAGGTCGACGCCTTGCAATTGCGCACCCATGTGCGCCTGCTCGGCCGGCGCCAGGACATCCCGGCGATCAACGCGGCGTTCGACATCGCCACCCTGGCCTCGCGCGGCGAGGCCTTCCCCAATGCGGTGGCCGAGGCGATGGCCTGCGGCGTGCCGTGCGTGGCCACCGACGTGGGCGATGTGCCGCTGATCGTGGCCGACACCGGTGTGGTGGTGCCGGCGCGCGATTCCGCCGCGCTCTGCGCCGGCTGGGCCAGCCTGGCCGCGCTGCCGCCGCGCGAGCGGCACCAACTGGGTCTGCGCGCGCGCCAGCGCATCGTCGACAACTACACGGCCAGGCTGCGCACGCGGCGTTACGCCGATCTGTATTCGTCCATCGTGCAGGAGCGACAAGCATGTGCGGAATAGCCGGCTTCTGGGATGCCTCCCACGCCTTCACCGCCGAAGACGGCGGCGCCATCGTGCGGCGCATGACCGACGCGCTGAGCCATCGCGGCCCGGACGACGACGGCCATTTCCAGGATGCCGCGGCAGGCGTGGCGCTCGGCCATCGGCGTCTTTCGGTGATCGACCCGACACCGGGTGGCCACCAGCCGATGACTTCGGCCAGTGGACGCTACGTGATCGTGTTCAACGGCGAGGTCTACAACCATCACCGCCTGCGCCGCGAGCTGACGCCGCTCGGCGCGACGTTCCGCGGGCGCTCGGACACGGAGGTGATGCTGGCGGCGATCGAGCAATGGGGGCTGGAAGCGGCAGTCAGGCGCTTCGTGGGCATGTTCGCTTTCGCGTTGTGGGATCGCCGCGAGCGCACGCTCGCCCTGGTGCGCGACCGGCTCGGCATCAAGCCGCTCTATTACGGCTGGGTGGGTTCGCTGTTCGTGTTCGGCTCCGAGCTGAAGGCGCTGCGGCGCTGCCCGCGGTTCGCCAACCCGGTCGACCGCGACGCGCTGTGCCTGCTGCTGCGGCACAACTACATCGGCGCACCGCACGCCATCTACCGGGGCATCCGCAAGCTGCTGCCGGGCACCTGGCTGAGCGTGGACCAGGGGATGGCCGCCTCGCGCGTCGACGCGTCGACGCTCGCCACGCGGGCGCAAGTCTACTGGTCGGCCCGCGAGGTCGCGCAGGCCGGCGTGGCCGATCGCCTGCACCTGTCCGACGCCGCGGCCACCGACGAGCTGGAGAAACTCCTGCTCGACGCGGTCGGCCTGCGCATGGAGGCCGACGTGCCGCTGGGCGCGTTCCTCTCCGGCGGCGTGGATTCCTCGCTGGTGGTGGCGCTGATGCAGGCGCAGTCGATGCGGCCGGTGCAGACCTTCTCCATCGGCTTCCACGAGAAGGGCTACGACGAAGCGGGTTACGCCCGCGCCGTGGCCGAACACCTTGGCACCGAGCACCACGAGTTGTACGTGACCGCGCGCGACGCGCTGGACGTGGTGCCGAAGTTGCCGTCGATGTTCGACGAGCCGTTCTCCGATTCCTCGCAGATACCGACCTACCTGCTGTCGCGGCTGGCCCGGCGCCAGGTGACGGTGAGTCTCTCCGGTGACGGCGGCGATGAGTTGTTCGGCGGTTACGAGCGCTATTTCAAGGCGCGCGCGATCGAGCGCGGCCTGGACTGGATACCGGCGGGGTTGCAGCGGCGGCTCGCGCGCTCGCTGTCGCATCGCGCCGGTTTCTACGAGTCGCTGCTCGCCGGCGCCAATCGCTGCGTACCGGCACGCATCCGCCTGAAGCGGCCGCGCTCCAAGATCGGCGTGCTCGCCAGCATGCTCGACGCCGGGCCACAGGAGCAGCGCTATCGCCTGCTGATGTCGCATTTGCGCGATCCCGCCCGCGTGGTGCTGCACGGCGAGGAGCCGCCGACCGGGCTGAGCCACCCCGAGCTGGGGCCGCAGGTGCGGGAGGTGTTCGAGCGGATGATGTACAGCGACCTGGTCAGCTACCTGCCGGGCGACGTGCTGACCAAGGTCGATCGCGCCAGCATGGCGGTGAGCCTGGAGGCGCGCGTGCCGCTGCTGGATCACCGCGTGGCCGAGTTCGCCTGGCGCGTGCCGATGCGGCAGAAAGTGCGCGGCGGCGAGGGCAAGTGGCTGTTGCGCCAGGTGCTGTACCGGCACGTGCCGCGCGCGCTGATTGACCGCCCCAAGAAGGGCTTCGGCGTGCCGATGGGCGAGTGGCTGCGCGGGCCGCTGCGCGAGTGGGCCGAAGCGCTGCTGGAACCGGCACGGTTGCGCGAGGAGGGTTACTTCGAACCCGAATACGTGCGCGCGATGTTCGTCGACCACCTGGCGGGGCGGGTGCACGAGGGCGGCCGGCTGTGGGACGTGCTTATGTTCCAGGCCTGGCTGCGGGAAACCCGGCAGCCGGACGCGCACCCGCGCGATGCGGTCGCGAACGCGTGCGGCTCGCACGCGCCGGCGGGCTTTTGACGTGGCATGGCGAGCTGACGACATGAACGGACAGAACGCAGCGTGCGAACGGGTGCCGCCGACCGGCTCCGCGGGGTGGCTCGCCGAGCTTGCCTTCACGCCACGCAAGGAATCCTGGGTGGCCTCGTCGGCGGACCGCTTCTACAAGATATTCCGCCGCAGCGACGACCCGCTGCGCGACTGGCTGGACCCGACGTGCATGGAAAAGGCCGGCCGCGAGTACGCCGATGCGCTGCTGCTGCGCGAGCTGAGCGAACACGTCTGCACGCCGTTGCGGCTCGACCATGCATGCGTGGTCTATCCGCGACTCTCCGGGCCGGACCTGCGCCCGATGCTGCAGCAAAAGCACGGTGCCTTCGGCCCGCGGCATCGAGCGCAAGCCTTGCGCAAGGCGATGGTGGTGCTGGCGCAATTGCATCGCGCGCGCTCGAATCCGGCCGGCTACCCGGCCAAGGACTACCTGCACGACGGCTACCTGGTGCCCGACGCGGAGGTCGCACGGCGCATCGGCGAACGCGAGCGCACGCTCTTCATCGGCGGTTTCGAAGTGCGCAATTTCCGCTACGACGAGGAGCGCGAGGACTGGTTGTTCTTCGACCCGCAGCACGTCTACCTCGGCATGCCGGAGGACGACGTGGCGCGGTTCGTGATCTCCCTGCTGATGATCAACTGGGGTCAGGGCGGCGGCGTCACGCTGTGGCAGGGGTTCGACGTGGAGGACCTGCTCGCCGCCTACGAGGATGCCGCCGGCTTCCTGCTCGACGGCACCCTGCTCACTTATTTCCTGCGCGAGACGATCGCCATGCGTCGACATTTTGCACAGAAGGCGCTGCGCAACATGGCGGGCGCCAGGCGGGTCATTGGCCGACCGTATCTGGCCGGCTATTTCATGCAACTCAACCACTGGGCCGCAAACCATGAATTTTGACTATGAGCGCGATACCCGCGGCTTCTATCAGAACGACGATACGGCGCGGCGTTACCACCAGATGTTCATGTCGCCGAAGGGATGGCGCAATCTTCCCTCGCGGCTGGTCGCGCGACGCGAGCGGCGCGCCATCGAAACCCTGCTCGACCAGGTGCCGCACCGCACCGCGCTGGACCTTCCGGCCGGCACCGGCAAGCTCGCCGGCATCTTCGCCGCGCGGGGCACCCGCGTGGTGGCCTCGGACATCTCCGCCAGCATGCTGAAACTGGCCGAGGCCGAATACGCCCGCGCCGGCTGCACCGACGTGCGCTTCCAGGTGGAGGACGCGACCGACCTGGCGCGTTTCCGCGAAGGGTCGTTCGACGTGGTGGTGTGCCTGCGGCTGATGCACCGCGTGCCTTCGGGTCTGCGCCGGCGGATGCTGCGCGAGTTCGCCCGGATCGCGCCTTGCACCATCGTCTCGTACGGGATCGAAACCGGTTTCCACAAGAAACGGCGTGAGCTGCGCGCGGCGGTGTTCGGCGGCGGGCGGGACCCGCTGTGCTTCTGCAGCGTCGGGCAGGCGCATGCCGAGCTGTCAGCGGATTTCGAGGTGCTCCGGCAAATATGGATCGCGCCCGCCTTGTCGCAGGAGATGGTGTTCCTGTTGCGCTCCCGGCGCGACCGGGCCGGCGTGTTCGGCGCAGCCGACGCAGCGGGTTCCGCGCCATGAGGGCGGTGCATGCGTCGCCGCGCGCAACGCGGGCGTTGCTCGGCGCGGTCGCGCTGCTGCTGTTCGCAGCCAGGCCCGTCAGCGCAGGCTGCCCGAAACTGCTGATGTTCGACGGCACCAATTTCCACACCCAGGCGACCGACGGGCAGGCTGCCTATTGGGGCGACACGGTCGGCGTGCAGGGATTCTTCGCCAACCGCGTCATGGCCTCCTGGCAGGACGATGTCGGCACCCGCACGGACAGCAAGTTGTGGCGGCAACTGGGCCTGTTCCAGTCCGTCTATGCCCGCCACGGCGTGACCGACAACTTCATCAAGGTGGCGCTGTACAAGCCGATCGACTGGCACGACCCGGATGGGTTGAAACAGGTGGTGCGGAACTTCTCGCACGCCGCGGCGCTGGCGCGGCATGCAGGGCTCAAGGGCATCGCGATCGACCTGGAGCCGTACGAGCCGACCTGGGTCGACAGCGGCGAGCTGTCCGCCACCGTGCAGGCCGAGGCAAGCGCGATCGCCGAGGCCATGCGGGCGGCCTATCCGCAGATGACCCTGGTCGTCATCAAGGACGCGCTTCACCAGAACTATCCGCGCACGCCGCTCGACGAACTGGTCTCGAAGTTCGGCACCGATCCGGGCCCCTCGCGTCATTTCTGGCATGGCGGCTATGCGCTGGCCATCCCGTTCCTGCACGGGTTGCTGTCGGCGAACTGGGCGCATGTGGTGATTGCGACCGAAGTCACCTACGACGGCTCGGACATGGCCACGCCGGTACGCCAGACGCAGCGCAACTACGACGTCTTCATGGGCACCGAACAGGCCAGTCGCAGCGGCCTCAGCGTGGCTCCCGGACTGTGGCCGCTGGGGCATTCCTACACCGACAAGTCCGCCCGCGATACGCCGCAGGCATTCGCCGAGCACCTGCGGTCCGCCTACAGCGCGGCGGAAGACTACGTGTGGATCTACGGCTACGGCAGCGCGTGGCAGGCCGACGGCCCCTATGGCGGCGCGCCGGTCACCGCCGACTTTCCGCAGTACACCGCCGCCATCCATGCGATGCGCGCGTCCTGCACGGCGAGCGCTGCCGACCCGCAGGCGCAAAGGCAGGCACACTGAGGAGGCTCGATACCCACCGTGAAGATCGTCTTTTTCGCCAACACCGACTGGTACCTCTACAACTTCCGCCGCTCACTGGCGCTGGCCGCGCAGTCCAGCGGCTACGAGGTGCTGCTGGTGTCGCCGTCCGGCGCGTACGGCGAGCGGCTGCGCGGCCTTGGCCTGCGCTGGCAGCCGCTGGCAGGGATGGATCGGCGCAGCCTGAATCCCGCCCGCGAACTGCAACTGCTGGCGAGCCTGGTGCGGCTGTTCCGGCGCGAGCGCCCGGCGCTGATGCATGGCTTCACGATCAAGTGCGCGGTGTACGGCTCGCTTGCCGCGCAGCTCGCCGGCGTGCCGGCGCGGGTGAATGCGGTGGCCGGGCTGGGCTACGTGTTCGCCAGCAACGACCGCAAGGCGCGCTGCCTGCGGCCGATGGTGCGCGCGGCGCTGCGTCTGGCCATGCGCGGGCGGCGCACGCGGCTGATCCTGCAGAATCCGGACGACGAGATGATGTTTCGGCAATCCGGCCTGATCGGTGCCGATCGCATCGACCTGATCCCGGGCTCGGGTGTGGACTGCACGCGGTTCAGTCCGCGCGCGAACGCAGACGGTCCGCGCAGGCCGCAACCGTGCGTTTTGCTGGCCGCGCGACTGCTGTGGGACAAGGGGGTGGCCGAATACGTCGAGGCGGCGCGCCTGCTGCGCGGGGCCGGCCGCCGCATCCGCTTCCTGCTCGCCGGCATGCCCGATCGGGGCAATCCGGCGGCGGTGCCGGAAGCCACGCTGCAACAGTGGGTGGAGGAAGGCGTGATCGAGTGGCTGGGGCACGTGGACGACACCAGCGAGCTGTTCCGTTCGGTGGACATCGTGGCGCTGCCCACATACTACCGCGAAGGCCTGCCGAAATCGCTGATCGAGGCCGCCGCCTGCGCGCGACCGTTGATCACCACCGACATGCCGGGCTGTCGCGAGGTAGTGACGAACGAGGTCGATGGCCTGCTGATTCCGCCGCATGACGCCGCCGCGTTGGCGCGCGCCATCGCCCGCCTGGTCGATGCGCCCGAACTGGCCGCCCGCCTGGGCGCCGCCGCGCGGGCCAAGGTACTGGCGAATTTCGACGAACGCCTCGTCATCGAACGCACGCTGGCGGTATACCGCGAACTGCTGCAGCCCGACCGCATGGCGCACGCCGCCGCCGTCGACTGACGGCTCGCCTGATCCCCGCGCGGGGTATCGGCTGCGCGCAGATGACCCGCTGCGCGCGTCGGATTTCGCGGCGCGGTGCGCTTGCGCAACCGGCAGGGTGACCGTCATCAGGGGAGACGTGCACGCGCGCACGGTGGTCATGGCCTGGAATGTGCTTGAATCCCCTGCAGGCTCTGCCGAGCCGGCCATCCGTCGCGCCACCGGACGGGTGAGCGACCATTCCATGTCCACAAGCGACGCCACGCGTCCGCGATTGCTGCAACCGGGAACCATACCGATGACCCTCACCAGTCTTGGCATCCTGCTCATTGTCAACGGCGTGCTGCTGTGGGCCATCATGGCCGCGCTTCACCGTCACACGGTGGCGCTGAAAAACCTGCAACTGCAGATGGAAACCCTGCTTGGCCGACACGGCGCCGACGCGGGCGGCGAGATTCCGGCAGTCCGCCCCCGGGATGCCGGAAAGCCGCCGTCCCGGTCGCGGCCCGAGTCGGTGGACTCCTCGACACGCTGAATGGCTTGCGCCGACGTCCGACTCGCCGTCTTGGCGTGGTCGCGCGGAACGGGTAGAACGGTGCCGTTCGCGCGTGGCGACGACCACGCCCCATCCCCGGAGCCCCGTATGGATATGCCGTCCGTTCCCACCGATGCCGAACTGCTGGCGCTGGCCGGTGAGGTGGCCGTGGAAGTGCAGCGCTGCCGCTTGATGCTGGTCACGGCCGAATCCTGCAGCGGCGGCTGGATCGCCAAGACGCTGACCGACCTGCCGGGCAGTTCGGCCTGGTTCGACGCCGGCGTGGTCACCTACAGCTACGAGGCCAAGGAGGCCCTGCTCGGGGTCAACCCGCGCACGCTGGAGCATGCCGGCGCGGTCAGCGAAGAGACCGTGCTGGAGATGGTGGCCGGCGCGCTGGCGCGCTTCGGTGCCGGCGTGGCGGTAGCGGTGACCGGCATCGCCGGTCCGACCGGCGGCATGCCGGGCAAACCCGTCGGTACGGTCTGGATCGGCTGGAAACGCCGCGGCGGTTACGCCCATGCGCGGATGTTCCATTTTTCCGGCGATCGCGAGGCCGTGCGCCGGCAAACCGTGGCGGCGGCGCTCGAAGGCTTGCGGAAAACCCTGACGGAATGAGGCGCCGCGCGCTGCCGGACCGGCTTGACGAGTGTGGGATACTGCACGTTCCGATCATGGCCCGTTGCCGCGCGCGGCCGAGCCCGCATGATCGCAACCCGTGAGATTCGATCCGGGCATCATGCCTCCCACTCACCGCCCAACCGGAATACCAACGATGGATGACAACAAGCGCAAGGCGCTCACCTCCGCCCTCGGCCAGATCGAGAAGCAGTTCGGCAAGGGTGCCGTGATGCGGATGGGTGACCGCGTCAACGAGGCGATCGAGACGGTTTCCACCGGTTCGCTGGGCCTGGACATCGCGTTGGGCGTCGGCGGCCTGCCGCGCGGCCGCGTGGTCGAGATCTACGGCCCGGAGTCCTCCGGCAAGACCACCATGACCCTGCAGGCCATCGCCAGCTGCCAGCGCGCCGGCGGCACTGCCGCGTTCATCGATGCCGAGCACGCGCTCGATCCGACCTACGCGGAAAAGCTCGGCGTCAAGGTCGACGACCTGCTTGTGTCGCAGCCCGACACCGGCGAGCAGGCGCTGGAAATCGCCGACATGCTGGTGCGCTCGGGCGCGGTGGACATGGTGGTGGTCGACTCGGTCGCCGCGCTCACCCCGAAGGCGGAAATCGAGGGCGAAATGGGCGACTCCCACGTCGGCCTGCACGCGCGCCTGATGAGCCAGGCGCTGCGCAAGCTCACCGCCAACATCAAGAAGTCCGGCTGCCTGGTGATCTTCATCAACCAGATCCGCATGAAGATCGGCGTGATGTTCGGCAGCCCCGAGACCACCACCGGCGGCAACGCGCTGAAGTTCTACGCCTCGGTGCGCCTGGACATCCGCCGCATCGGCGCGGTGAAGAAGGGCGACGAGATCATCGGCTCGGAAACCCGCGTCAAGGTGGTCAAGAACAAGGTGGCGCCGCCGTTCCGCCAGTGCGAATTCGAAATCCTGTACGGCGAGGGCACCTCGCGCGAAGGCGAGATCATCGAGCTGGGCGTGGCGCAGAACCTGATCGACAAGTCCGGCGCCTGGTACAGCTACAACGGCGACCGCATCGGCCAGGGCAAGGAGAACGTGCGCCAGTTCCTGCGCGACAATCCGGCGATCGCCAACGAGATCGACAAGCAGCTGCGCGAACGCCTGTTGGTGCCGGTGGGCAAGGCAGCCGCGGCCGGTCCCGAAGAGGCGCTCGAGGAAGCGTGAGCCGTGATGGTTGACGTTCCGTTGCATGCGCATGGCCCGGCTCGCCCGGGCCATGCGCGTTTTGGCCAGGTGCCGTATCTCGGCGCGACGATGCATGTCTTCCCGGCCGGTCCGCCCGGGCGTGGATCCGCAGGATCGGAGTCGAAGGGTCGCCCTTCGACTTCGCCACGCCACGCCCAGGCAGAACGGCGGGGGGAATTTGCCCGTACCCGGTATGCGGTTGCATGGCCATGACATGAACAAGCGTCCTGGCGCGGGCAACCCGACCAAACCCCAACGCAGCGCCTACGAGAAGGCGCTGGGCTTGCTCGCCCGCCGCGAGCATTCGCGCAAGGAACTGAAGACCAAGCTGCGCCAGGGCGGCTACGAGAGCGAGGAAACCGCTGCGGCGCTGGATCGTTTGGGCGAGCAGCACTACCAGGACGACGACCGCTTCGCCGAAGTGCTGCTGCGCAGCCGGATTGCCCAGGGCTACGGACCCATGCGCCTGCGCCAGGAGCTGAAAAGCCACGGCCTGGCCGACGCTCGCATCCGCGAGTTGCTGGACGCGGCGGAGGTCGACTGGGACGCCTCGGCCGCCGCCCAACTGCGCCGGCGCTACGGTGGCGCGGGCACGAATGACCCCGCCGAACGCGCCCGCCGGGCACAGTTCCTCTTGCGCCGCGGCTTTGCCGCCGCCACAGTACGACGTGTTACCCACGCCGAAGTGGACGACGCCGACGATCTTCCCTGACATCCATCGCCACCCGGCGGTGGCGGAGCGATTGGCGCCAAGCCGGTGTGACCCCCTGCCGCCAGCCACCGCGATCCGCATGAAAACCTCCGAAATCCGTTCCGCCTTCCTCGACTTCTTCCGCGCCCGGGGCCACGCCATCGTGCCGTCCAGTTCACTGGTGCCGGCCAGCGACCCGACCTTGATGTTCACCAACTCCGGCATGGTGCAGTTCAAGAATGTGTTCCTCGGCAGCGAGAAACCCGGCTACGTGCGTGCGGCCGACGTGCAGCGCTGCCTGCGCGCCGGCGGCAAGCACAACGATCTGGACCAGGTCGGCTACACCGCGCGCCACCACACGTTCTTCGAGATGCTCGGCAACTGGTCGTTCGGCGACTACTTCAAGCATGAGGCGATCGGCTGGGCGTGGGAGCTGCTGACCCAGGTGTTCAAGCTGCCGCCGGAGCGGCTCACCGTCACCGTCTACCACACCGACGACGAGGCTTTCGCGATCTGGCGCGACGAGATCGGCGTGCCGGTCGAGCGCATCATCCGCATCGGTGACAACAAGGGCGCGCCGTTTGCCTCCGACAATTTCTGGCAGATGGCCGACACCGGCCCGTGCGGCCCGTGCACCGAGATCTTCTACGACCACGGCGCGCACATCGCCGGTGGTCCGCCCGGTTCGCCGGATGAGGACGGCGACCGCTACATCGAAATCTGGAACCTGGTGTTCATGCAGTTCGACCGCGCCCCCGACGGTACGCTGAGCCCGCTGCCGGCGCCGTGCGTGGATACCGGCATGGGCCTGGAGCGGCTTGCCGCGATCCTGCAGCACGTGCATTCCAATTACGAGATCGACCTGTTCGCGCACCTGATCCGCGTCGCCGGCGAACTCACCGGCACGCCCGACTTGGCCAACAAGTCGCTGCGCGTGATTGCCGACCACATCCGCGCCTGTTCCTTCCTGATCGTCGACGGCGTGCTGCCCTCCAACGAGGGGCGCGGCTACGTGCTGCGCCGGATCATCCGCCGCGCGCTGCGGCACGGCTGGATGCTCGGCGTGCGCGGCGACTTCTTCTGGAAGATGGTGGCGCCGCTGGTGGAGGAGATGGGCGAGGCCTATCCGGAGCTGAAAGAGAAGCAGGCCATCGTCGAGGATGCGTTGCGCACCGAGGAGCAGCGTTTCGGCGAAACGCTGGAACACGGCATGCGGCTGTTCGACGAGGCCGCGGCGAAGTCCGGCAAGACCATCCCGGGCGCCGAGGCGTTCCGCCTCTACGACACGTACGGTTTCCCGGTCGACCTCACCGCCGACATCGCACGCGAGCGCGGCCTCGACGTCGACATGGCCGGCTTCGAGCAGGCCATGAACGAGCAGCGCGAACGCGCCCGCGCCGCCGGCAAGTTCGAGGCGAGGGGACAGATGCCGGCCGAGCTGGCCAGCCAACTGCCGCCTACCGTGTTCCTCGGCTACGAGGCCTTGGAAGACCGCGGCGGCAAGGTGCTTGGCATCGTGCGCGGCGGTCGCCATGTCGACCGGTTGGGCGAGGGCGAGGAAGGATTGCTGATACTGGATCGCACGCCGTTCTACGCCGAATCCGGCGGCCAGGTCGGCGACACCGGCACGTTGTTCGGCACGTCCGGCCGTTTCGCGGTCGACGACACCTTGAAGATGGGCGGCGTGTTCTTCGGCCACGCCGGCCACTGGCACGGCACGCAACCGCTGCGCAGCGGCGACCTGCTCGACGCCCAGGTGGATCCCGCGCGCCGCCAGGCGATCGTGCTCAACCACTCGGCCACGCATCTGCTGCATGCGGCGCTGCGCGAGGTGCTCGGCACCCACGTCACCCAGAAGGGCTCGCTGGTGGCGCCGGAGCGCCTGCGTTTCGATTTCTCGCACCCCAAGCCAGTAAGCCATGGGGAATTGGCTCGCGTCGAGTCGATGGTCAACGCCGAGGTGCGCCGCAACGCGGCCGCCGAGGTGCACCGCATGGGTTACGACGAGGCGATCGCCACTGGTGCCATGGCACTCTTCGGCGAAAAGTACGGCGATGAAGTGCGCGTGCTGAAGATGGGCGACTTTTCCACCGAACTCTGCGGCGGCACGCACGTCAACCGCACCGGCGACATCGGCCTGTTCAAGATCGTCGGCGAATCCGGCGTCGCCTCCGGCGTGCGTCGCATCGAGGCGGTCACCGGCGACGGTGCGCTCGCGCATGTCGCCGAGGAGGAGCGCCGCCTCGCCGATCTCTCCCGTCTGCTCTCCAGCAGCGGCGACGACGCCGTGGAAAAACTGCGCCAGTTGTTCGATCGCCAGAAGAAACTCGAGCGCGAACTGGATTCGCTGCGCAGCAAGGCCGCCGGTTCCGCCACTGCCGACCTGACTGCCTCGGCTGCAGACGTCGACGGCATCAAGGTGGTCGCTGCGCGCCTGGAAGGGTTCGACGCAAAGTCGCTGCGCGACAGCGTCGACCAGCTCAAGCAGCAGCTCGGCGATTGCGTGGTGCTGCTGGCCGGGGCTGCCGACGGCAAGGTCGCGCTGATCGCCGGTGTACACGGCAAGGCGCTGGGCCGGATCAAGGCCGGTGACGTGGTCGCCCATGTCGCGGCGAAGATCGGTGGCAAGGGCGGCGGTCGACCCGACATGGCCCAGGGCGGCGGTTCCGACAGCGCCGACTTGCCGGCGATCCTGGCGGGTCTTGCCGACTGGGTTTCCTCGCGTTGATTCGGCTTAACGACTGCTGCAGCGCCGATTGCACCGGGGAATCGTGCTCAGTTAGTATCCGCGGAGGTCGGTTTTTCGCCAAAAGGCGCAAAGCCGCCAGTCAGGACGCTTAAGGAGTGTTTTGGCTGTGAGCCGGGAAGGCGGTAGGGCCTTCGACGGATCAAAAACGTCGAGCCGCGGATGGACTCACGCTCAGGGGTGAGGCAGGGTCAATCCGCAAGCCTGTGACCAGCAGCATTTTATGGAGTAGCAATCATGTTGATTCTGACCCGCCGGGTCGGTGAGACCCTGATGATCGGCGACGAGGTGACCGTCACCGTTCTTGGCGTGAAAGGCAATCAGGTACGCATCGGCATCAACGCGCCGAAAACCGTGGCCGTCCATCGCGAGGAAATCTACCAGCGAATCCGCGGTGAACACGACGCCGGCAGCGCTCCGGACGACAGCGGCGACCACTGACCACCGTTTCAAGACTTTACCTGGGCCGCGCCGATCAGTATCCTTGCCGGCTCCGCAGTCATGCGGCAAAACCCCGGAGAGATGCCCGAGTGGCCGAAGGGGCTCCCCTGCTAAGGGAGTATCGGGTCAAAAGCCTGATCGAGGGTTCGAATCCCTCTCTCTCCGCCAATGAAGTAACGTAAGCTGTTGATTTAAAGCAACTTGCGCGCAAGACAAGACGGCTGGTATGCCATTGGGTATGCCAGCCGTTGTTGTTTCTGGTTCTGACGTGTTGGGCTTGGTTGAGCTGTCTACACTGGATACAGCTATAAACGAAGAGGTGCGCACCAAGCGGTGCGCACCTTTTTAGTTGTACGACTTACAGTCTACCCGCCAGAGGCGGAACTGAATTGTCACGCGGTAACTACGGGTCTCGACTCACAAAAGAACAGCGGGCCGAACATGACGCTTGTCAGTCGCGTTGCGTGAGACCCGGATCCGGACAATGCAATCACGCACGCAAAGAACGGGGTCGTCCTGGATGCTTCCTGCTTTCGTATTTGCCGACAGGCACTCGTGTTGGGCTATGTCGTGCGCACGCTACTGAAGGTGGCATTGCACTTGGGCTAGAAACGAACCCCAAGGGTCAGTTCACGCGGAAGAGCCGGCGCGGTTCATTGTTTCCGGCGGCCCATTGTGCGAATATTTACCCAGTGCATCATGGGGTAGCGTGTGTTCGACCACTAACAAATATGGAGTAATCATGCTAAGCGGCTCAGGCCCCGTCGTTATCGACCTTTTTTGCGGCGCTGGCGGTCTCAGTGAAGGCTTACGTCAGGCAGGATTTCGGCCTGTGGTGGGAGTGGACTTCGACAGGCACGCGGCGGCGACCTACCGCTACAACCATCCTGGCGTTCCTGTGATTGAAGGGAACGTAGAGTATGTCACGGGTGAGCAGCTCATCGCCCTTGCGGGAACTTCGGACATAGACCTCTTGGCAGGCGGTCCTAGTTGCCAAGGCTTCAGTACGCACGGAAAGCGGCTGCAAGACGATCCCAGAAACTTTCTCTTTAAGCACTTCGTTCGACTAGTTGACGAAGTCCGGCCAAAGATGTTCTTGATGGAGAATGTCAAGGGTATGCTCACTTATGGGAAGGGTGAGTTCAGGCGTCAAATCGAAGGCGCATTCGCGGAAATCGGCTACCGCACCGACTTCAGCCAGGTTCTTGCAGCCGACTATGGAGTTCCACAAATGCGGCGCCGAATCCTGTTCATCGGAACACGGTTCGACCACCTTCGTCTTTCCTTCCCTAAACCCACCCATTCGGATTCCAAATTAGGCTTGAAACCCTATGTGACAGTTGACGAAGCAATTGGCGATTTGCCGTTAATAGGCAATGATTACGAGAATCAAGCTCGTGCGTACGTCTGTCGTCCGAAAAATCCGTATCAGGCTTACTGCCGGACAGGTGCTCCGAAGAAAATCACGACTCACGTGGGGCGTCCGTTATCGAAGCAGGCACAGGCGTTGGCAAGGCATATATCTCAGGGCCACGGCCTTCGTTCAGCCCCTGTCAAAGTGCTGCCAGAACGCTTCAAGAAGATGCGGACGATCTCCACCGGCGCGCTGCGCAAGGATTGCACCACCCTGTACTTTCGCTTGGATCCAGCCAGACCGGCTTACACCATTACCTGCAACTATAGAAATGTCGCGTCTGGTCCATTTCTTCACCCATTCGAGGACCGGGCGATCTCCCATCGCGAGGCAGCGCGCTTCATGAGCTTCCCCGATCGTTATCAGTTCATGGGGGCAAGCTTTCCACGACAGATCGGAAATGCGGTTCCGCCGCTCCTAGCGCGTGCGATTGGGGATGAGATTTTGAAGTCGCTTATGGAGTTCGAGTCTGCTAATGCTAGGCGTGTAGCCTGATGTCGAAGAAAATTCGGGCTGATCGTGTTGCACTTGCGTTGAACAACATCGGGGATTGGCGGAACGTTGCCAAGTCCCAGGGAGCAACTCATCTGTTTCCGATGCTGGCTCTCATCCAGAGAGGCGCTGGTGTTGCACCGGGTCAGGCGGTGCTTATGAACGAAACGCCGCATGAGTTTGAGTTCTGGGATAAGTATTTTCGTTTGAACGATGGCAACGAGGCGAAGCCATATTTCAACCCGGTGACATTGCGTCGAGCAGAGGCGGGTTTCCCCCACAGTAATTCCGCGACCATCCGCAAGAATACGTTTGCGGGTAAGTGGGGGGCGGCGCAACGAGTTGACTCGCCAGATGGGGAGAGTTGGATGCTCTCCGAGAATTTTGCAGCCATCTTCCGCGAGAAGGTTCTAAGCAAGGGCCAAGAGATTCACCGGGCTCCTGTCTTGGATCTCGCGGTCCTGATGTTCCGGGACGACAATTTCGACGATACCGATGACGCGAGAGCTCTTGAGCAGCGCTTTCGAGAGACCTTCCCCATGCGGGACGTCGATTTCGAGAGCCTCTTCGTCTTTCATCCCGAAGAGCAGTCTAAGCTCTTTGAAGATGCGCAGCACCCGCAGGACTACGAGGCGGCAATCAAATCAGCTCTTGTCGATGATGTAACGTCAGCGTCGTCTATTCCGGCCGCGACACCATCGCCTGCAGCGATGCACCTAGATGATCCGATTTTGGTGCAGGTTCAACAGCTCCTTTCGCTAGGTACATCTGGCATTATTTTTACCGGGGTTCCTGGCACCGGAAAGTCCTACTACGCAAAGCGCGTTGCTAAACACTTGGTTCAGAATGTTGACACTGATATTTTTAAGGTTCAGTTTCATCCGTCCTACGGCTACGAAGACTTTGTAGAGGGTTATCGGCCAGATCAGTCGTCGACGTCTGGCTTTCAGATCGTTGACAAGACTTTCCTGCTCGCCTGTAAACGCGCGGAGGAGCTTAAAGCAAATAATGGTTTAGCGGTTATCATCGTTGACGAAATAAACCGCGGAGATCCAGCGCGCGTATTCGGCGAACTCCTAACTTACATTGAGAGGACATATCGGGGCGAACAGTTTACGCTACCTTTTTCCGGCAGACTTAGTTCGGTCCCCGACAATCTCATTTTCTTGGGGACGATGAATCCATACGATCGAAGCGTTACGCAAGTCGATGCCGCGTTCGTGCGTCGTTTCGACCACATCGAAGTTGCGCCTTCGCGCGAGGTTGCTGAGGAGCTTTTAGAGAGCTCGGCTGGTTTTACTCCCGCCCAAATCACGGAAATTGGTCAGTGGTTTGAGACTGTACAGCGCATGGTGCCCTTCGGCATCGGGCATTCGTTCTTTGCCGACGTGAAGAACCTTGAGCACTTGAAGCTGGTGTGGCGATACAGAATGAAGCCGACTGCCGGGCAGGCTATTGAGCTCAACGACGGTGCAATTGACAATTTGGCCGCAAGCTTCGGTGCCCTGATCCGGCGAATCGAAGGTGCAGCCGACGATGCTTGAGATAATTGAGTGCGAAGAGTTCGGAGACCTTTCGATCCGTGTCAGTGCACTCCTTAAGGACGGAGAGTTGCGACTCGACGAGCGCATAACGACAAGGGGCTATCTATCCGCAACATTGAAGGGCGGACAGATTACGCTTCGTACGACGAAATACGTTGGAACTATTCCTCTCACCGCTGATCTTTCCGTTCGCGTCAAGCCAAGAGCGACAATTTCAAACCTGTCTTATATGCTTGTGAGATCCGGGGTTATCCCGACCGCGATCTCTAGTTTTTCACGTGGGTATTTGCCGAGATTCACCACGGTCGCTAACGTCGAAAGGGTCTTCGGCCGATCACTGGTTGATGGCGCGAAGCTCATAGCCAAACGCGGTTTCATGAAGGAGTATATTCGGCCGCTAAATCCGTCGCCTTGGCGCGGCAGGCTATTGGCGTCGGACACAATCCGACGCCACGCATCGAAAGGAGTCCGGTATCGGCACGAATTCGATCTAAGCATACTTTCACCGTCGATCATCGAGAACATCGCTCTAAAAAGCGCACTTACGCAGACGACAGATTGGTTTCAGCGAAATGATCGCCGGAACCCCATAATCGCGGAAGCAAAGGCTATTCTTCACGACCTCTGGCCTGTCGCGGTTTGGGATGGGATGCAGAGTGATTTGGTCACTCGGCTTTCCCAGCGCATCCGTGCGTTATCACCTCGGTTGCCACATTATCGCGACCCCCTTTGGGCATCGCTACTTATTCTTCAAAACTCACTGCCCGATATTGCATTTGACGGTTTTGTTCGACTGGATTCCTTGATAGTCGATGTGTCAGCCGTGTTCGAGGCGTTTCTCCGGAGAGAGTTAGCGGACCGGCTTCGGCCACTAGGTTATGAGGTCCAAGATGGCAACCGAACCCCAAGACCACTTTTTACAGACGCAGGGCAGTACTCTGTCCACCCGGACATCATTATCTGGCGAGACGGTTCGGTGGTTGCATTGTTGGACGTTAAATACAAACCTTCCCCCAAGGAACAGGACCGCTATGAGGTACTTTCTTTCATGGATGCCATGGGGGTAAGCGTCGGCGGTTTCGTCTGTCCCGCAGTAGAAGAGGATACGTCTAGGTATGTTGGTGAAACCGCATCAGGCAAGAAGTTCTTTTCCATTCGATACGATCTGGCGGTGGTTGACCCAGACGCTGAGTCCGATCGCTTCGCTGAAAATGTAATTCGCATGCTGGTCGGAAGCAGAGATTTCGACTAAGAACGGACAGAAGGGGGCATATTTGGTGGTCTTGAACAGGCTCTCGCTGTAAGGGTTGTCGTTGCTTTGCTGGGGTCGGGAAAAGCTGGCCTCGATGCCCAGATCGACGAGCAGCCCGGCCAGCGTCTTGGAGCGCATCGGCGCACCGCGATCAGCATGCAGCGTGAGTTGGTCCTTGGGGACCGCCTCGCGCAACGCCGTCTGCTCCACCAGTTCGCGCGCCAGCGCGGCGGACTCACGCGTACTCAGCAGCCAGCCGACGACGTAGCGGCTGTACACATCGAGCACGACGTAGAGATAGACATACGTCCATTTCACCGTCGTCTTGAGTTTGGTGATGTCCACGACCACAACTGGTTCTGCGCCTCGGCCAGCAGCTCGGGACGGGCGTACACCGGATGCACACGTTGCTCGCGCCGCTCACGCACCGCCTTCTGCGCGGCCAGCAAGCGGTACATGGTGCGCACCGAACACAGGTAACGCCCCTCATCGAGCAAGACGGCGTAGATCTGTTGGGGTGCGCGGTCGACAAAGCGCGGGCTCATCAGTTCGCCGAGCACAGCCGCCTGCTCGGCGGCATCGAGCTTCAGCGGTGGCGTGCGGGTGACCGCCGTCCGCACCTTGGGCCTGCGCTGTCGGTGTAGCGTCGCCCGTGACAGGCCCAAGCTGGTACACGCCCGCACAACGCCAACCAAGGCCGATAACGCCGGCAGCGCACTCATGGCTGCTCCTCGCCGCTCGGCAGGCCCAGCAACGCACAGAGTTTTTTTTGGCGTCGATGATCGCTTCGGCTTGCGCCAGCCGCTTTTGCGCACGCGCCAGGTCGCGTTCGAGCTGGTTGATCCGAAGCTTCTCCGGGCGCGCGGGATCGGGTTTGCGTCCGCGCTTGGGCTCCGCCGTCTGCGCGTCCAGCGCTGCAACCTGGCGATGCCAATGGGTCAGGTGCGAGGAGTACAGCCCTTCACGATGCAGCATAGCGCCGAGCTCACCGTCGGGCAGTCCTGCGGCCAAGGTGACGATCTTGCGCTTATAGCCGAGCGTGAACCGCCGGCGTGTCGCCTCCGGCACTTCGGTCGAGGCATGCACCGTGGTCGAGGATACTGCCGCCGTGGAAGACGAGGGGGAAATCATTGATGCTGGGGTGTCCATGAGATGAGCCTACCTTCAGTAATGGCGATGAGGTAGTTGTCTCAGGTCACATTGGCACCGGGGATAGGAAGGTACGCTGTCGACGCCCATAATGCCGAGTTCTACTGTAACGGTGTGGAGCTCGCAAGTGGTGGGGCAGCGAATATCTTCGAGTCAGCACGACTCTCGTCGAACACGTACCCTCATTGACAGATCGAATGTCGTGGTGAGGGCTGCAGTGGCGCCCATAGAGATCAGCCCTTCAAGACGGTGAGGTGGCCTGCGAGCTGGCGCGGACAACGCCTACACGCCGCAGCTCCTTCCGCCGATGGCCCCACGCCTATTTTTGGTGGCATCTTGGTGGTGCCCGGTGAGTCTGGACCGATCCGACTGCCTGTCAGGCGCAAGCCGACACGGAACATAGTCTTGGTGGAACCGACGAACTGGGCGCTTCGCCAGGCACGGCGCATCAAGCTCATCTTCACTGACCCACCAACCACACCGGGGGCTTGTGACCGGCGAGGGATGCGATGAATGTCCTGCCAACGTCGATGACCAGTCTCCCCAGCCACTTCCGCTGGATCATCCCGATCGTATTCATCGTCGATTTGCTGAAGTTCCCCAGGGTGGCAGTCCGGACCAAGGAAGGCGATGCCAGCCCCTCCCCTGTGTTCCCGTGGCAAGATGATCCCAAAGAGACTGGAATCGCGGCTAGGGGCAGGGAAATAGATGGAGTTTCTGATAGTCATTGGGCTTCTCTGGCTCATCGGGACGATCTTTGGCAACATAAACCCCCGTCGCGCCAAGCCGAAGGTCGATCCCGCCTTGGAAGCCGAACGACGGGCTAACCAGAAGCGGGAAGACGACAGGTTTCAAGACGCGTTCGAGCAGTGGGATGCGCATCTGTCGGTCATAATGGGCAGTGGTCGATGGATTTCCAAGGGAACTGTCTCCCGGTTCCTGGCCAAGCACCCCGCGCCCAAGCACCCTCGCAAGACCTGGAGGCAGGCGGTCGGTGAGCCATCGCCCGAAGAGACCTTGCGGCTCCGGTTCGATAAGGCGAATGCGAGCCACCTGGCACGCCAGAAAGTGGTGCGCAGGGATTTCTTCAACACAGTGGAGAAGAACCCGCTGACCGACGAACAAATTCATGCTTGCATCTGCATGGACGACAGCGTCATGGTCGTGGCCGCCGCCGGCTCGGGTAAAACCTCCACCATGGTGGCCAAGACCGGCTACGCCCTCCACGAAAAATTGGCCACGCCGGAACAGATCCTGTTGCTGGCGTTTAATACAGCCACTGCCGAAGAAGTAGGGCAGCGTATCGCCGAGCGACTGCGTGGCGTGCCCCACGTGGACAAGGTGCGCTCCAACACGTTCCACGCCTTCGGCATCAATGTCATCGGCAAGGCCACCGGCAAGAGGCCGTCGCTTGCGCCCTGGGTGAGCCCTGACAACCCCGGCGCCGATATCCGCGAAGTGTCCGACATCATCAAGACCTTGGCGGGCCAGGATGCGGCATTCAAGCGCGACTGGGATCAGTTCCGCACGATCTATGCACGCGATGTCGGCAAGTGGGGCCATCGGCAAGAGCCCGACGCCTATGCCGACGGCCGGAGAGGGTTCCTCACCGCCCACGGCGAAATCGTCAAGAGTAAGGAAGAGCGAATCATCGCAAATTGGTTGTTCTACAACGGTATCAGGTACGACTACGAGCGGGCCTATGAACACGACACGGCCGACAGCCAGTATCGCCAATACTTCCCCGACTTCTACTACCCCGACGCCAACCTCTACCACGAACACTTCGCGCTCAACGAAAAGGGCGAGGCACCCAAGGAGTTCAAGGACTACCTCGAAGGCGTGGAGTGGAAACGCCAACTCCACGTGGACAAGGGCACCGCGCTGGTCGAGACCACATCGCACGGGCTGCTGACCGGGCAGGCCATCCCCGCTCTGGAACAGGCGTTGATCGCTCGCGGCGTCCAGCCGGTATTCGATCCCACGCGAAAAAACGTCGGGTTGCCCCCTGTCGACGAGAAGGACCTGGCTAGGTCGTTCCGGGTGTTCCAACAGCACGTCAAGAACAACGGCCTGACCCACGTCCAACTGCAGGCGGCCTTGAAGGAGCAGTCCAAGGACGGCTACGGCGCACGCTTGCGCATGTACCTTTCCCTCTACGAGCGCATCGCGAGTGAATGGGAACGTCGCTTGCGGGAGGGCCAGTTCATCGACTTCGAGGACATGCTGATACAGGCGGCTGCGCATGTGGAGTCTGGGGCTTACAAAAGCCCGTACATTCTCATCTTGGCCGACGAGTTCCAGGACAGTTCCCGCGCCCGCATCCGGCTATTGAAGGCCTTGGCCGGCAACCCAGGCGTGCCCACCCACCTGTGTGTGGTCGGCGACGATTGGCAAGGCATCAATCGGTTTGCCGGCTCCGATATCTCCGTCATGACGGAGTTCGAGAAGACCTTCGACTTCGCCACGCGTCTGACGCTCAACACGACGTTCCGATGCCCGCAGCACCTGTGCGACGTGTCCAGCCAATTCATTCAGGTCAACCCCGCCCAGATCAAGAAAACAGTCAAAACGACCAATCCGCTGACTAAAACGCCCATGCTGGCCTACGGGTTTGTCGAGGACGAGATGATCCCCGGCTACATCGAACAGCAACTGGCCGACATGCATTGCTACGCTGTGGCAGGCAAGCTCAAGCCGGCCAAGGGGGCCCACATCACCATCCTGTTACTGGGCCGCTATCGGCGCGACATCCCGGACTCGTTGGCGCAGTGGCAGCAGCGGTTCGGCGACCGATTGAAGATCGACTTCAGGACCGCGCACGGCTCCAAGGGGTTGGAGGCCGAGTACGTCTTCGTCCTCAATGTTCTCCAAGGCACTCATGGCTTCCCCAGCCAGATCCAGGACGACCCCGCGCTCCAGTTGGCCATGCCCGCGCCTGACCCTTACCCGTTCGCCGAAGAGCGCCGCCTGTTCTACGTGGCCATGACCCGGGCCAGCAAACAGGTGCGCTTCTACACAACGCTGGCCCAGCCATCCCAGTTCTTGGTAGAACTGGTCAAGCGCAACCACCTTGTAATCGAACCTTTGGGCGGAGAGGGGGTAGAGCCGTGCGCCCGACCTGACTGCGGTGGCGTCATGGTGCCGCGTGGCGATGACACGTTTCTGGGTTGTTCGCGCTTTCCGGCCTGCGACCAGACGTGCAAGCTGACCGATCCGGCCATCGTGCGATGCTCACAGCGGATTACGGTGCCGGTGGTCGCCGGGCAAACCTGCCCCGTATGCGGGAAGGGCGTGATCCAGGAAAAAAACGGCAGGAATGGCCCGTTCTACGGTTGCTCACGCTTCCAGGAAGGCTGCAAGGCCACTGCCAACATCCCCAAGCGCTGACCTACGACTTTATATGGCCGTGCCGCACACACGACCTAGGATGATGGGCGAAGTGGATGGCCCGAGCTCATTGGCTTGCGCGGCCAGCTCGACTGCAAGACGTTGCCCGCATAGCGGTGCTTGGCGTCAGCACACTGATCCATCCAAGGTAGGAGATATGTCGATTTGGGCAACTCCGCTTGGCGGTGAAGTTGCGCAGGCTACCGCACCTGCGCCACTTCATCGGTTAGGGTGCTGCACTTCGAAGTTGAATCCGCCGACGATGGTTGGAGGGTTGCAGTGGAGCCGCACCGACAAAAAAAGAAGTCGCCAGCCCGCGAGGGGCAGGAGCCTACGCCCCTGCCCCTCGCCCGACTACCCACCATCACTGGTCGTCATCTTCTTTGCTGCCCAGCAAATACTTCGCGAGGCCATACAGCGCAAAGCCATACACGACCAAGCCGCCGACGAAACCAAACATCACCATCACCTCCTTTTCGCTCAGTGCGAGCTCGCCGTTGCCACGCGCGCTTCGAGCTTGCCGCGCAAGGTGCTGGCACCATTCGAGGCGCCACTACCGTGATCCGCAGCCGCGCTCTCGCCTTCGGGGTAGAACTCCTCCACCACTGCCGGCACGTCTTCTTCCAGTTCCTCAAACGCACCGTTGGCGAAGCCCCTGCGTGCGGACTCGTCCAGCGCACCCTGGTCGAAGCCGCAGGCCCGCCGCTGTTCGTCCAGCTCCCGCGCCTGTGCGATGGCTTGCTCCAACGTGAGCCCAGAGCGCACCACCAGATCGACGTAGTAGATCGGCGTCCCATAGCTCATCGTGGTTGATTTGCCACGCAGCTTCAGTTCCAGTGGCAGGCAGGCCAGCAATCTGCCGGACACGGCGCTGAAATACTCCAGCCGTGCCGCCAGCGTGCGGATGGTGTTGAAGGACGTGGTGCGCAGCACGAAGCTACCCAGCGCATCGTCATCACCCACGACCACGTTCAGCCGTGCGTAGGCCTTGCATGCCCCTTGCGAGAACGCGCAGGCATCCGGCCCCGGGCAGGGCATCGTAGCTACACCTTCCTTGCCCGTGCGCCGGCAGGTCTCGCCGTTGCCCACGCAGACCGGTCGGCCCGTGGTGCGGTCAAACAGGGAATAGTCCGCCCGCAGGTTGAGGCCCGGGTCGTTGAACAGTAGCCGCACCGGGATTGCGCGCAACTTCTGACCCTCGGCTTCCTTGCGCAATTTCTCGTCCAGTGGATGCAACAACCAGCCGTCGCGCCCCTGCACCTGGCTGGTCAGGGTGAACTGGTCGTCCTTCTCCGGCAGGCGCTTGCCGTTGCGCTCCACCACCCGGCCAATGGAAATCCGCCCGATCACGGGCGGGGTAATAGCCAAACCTTTCAACATGTCGTTGTCCTCTGTCAGTTGTTGGGAGACCGCGACAACACAAACCGACGAGAGCCAGGGCGAGTCGCCGAGTACATGGCGACAACATCCGGGCACTCGGCCATCAGCCGCTTCGTATCCAGCGTGGTGCTGTCCTTGGCCCGTTTGAATGTCACCTCGCCATGAGCGAAGACCGCCTTACTGGCATCGCCCATCGCTTGCTGGATCATCTGCTTGAACGATTCGGCTTCATGCTCCATCGCTTCCAGCTCACCCTTGAGCGTTGTCAGTGCATCGAAGGCACGGCCGAGGTCTTCATCGCCGGAGAAGTCCAGGCTGGTGTCGTTGCCTCGATACAGTTTCCGCAGGGCCTTGGCCGCCGATTCACTGCCATCGGCCGGCGGCTCGATGTCCTTCTCCACGTAGTCCCAGAACCGGGTTTCCAGCACGACCAGACGGGCGATCACTTCGTCGTCCCGTTCGATGCGGTGGATTTCCAGTTGCTGGCCGCACAGCAGCACAGCCACGTCGGCAGCGGCTTTGCCGGTCACGGCCAGCTGGTGCTGTACCTGCAACTGGACGTACTCGGGAACGCCGTCCTTCCACAGCCGTGCGCCGAACTCGCCGGCGGTCTTGCACTCCAGCACTTGCACGCCGGGCACGCCGACGATTTCGCGGTCGATGTTCGCCAGCATGAAGGGGAACGTTGGATGCTGGAGCACGGCATTGAGCTTGCGCACCTTGTGACCGGTGCGCTCCTGGTAGGCGGTCGCCACCATCGGTTCCAGCAGGGTGCCCCAGTAACGCGGATCGTCCTGACCGGGCCGTACTTCGTCCGGCGGCGTGCGGCCGGTTTTTTCCATCCACAGTTCGAGCTGACTTTTGTACGGACACAGCCCTACCGCGGCGGCGGCATCCGAGCTGCCGATGCCGTTCCTGCGCACATCCAGCCACTGCCCATAGGGCAGTTTCTTGGTATCAACCAGCCTCACGGCCGCGTTTTGCTTGCTCATCGGTTTCCTCCGGGCATAAAAAAGCCCGACCGACGCATGGGCATCAGTCGGGTGGTGGGTGGTTGGTTCTCAAGGTGTCGCTACCAACTGGCGCTGTAGTAGATGTCCCAGCCTTGCTCTTGCAATTGCTTGGCGTGATGCAGGACTTTCAACGTGTAATCGACTTCGCCGCCATCCAGCGTTTCATTAGCGTCAGCGGTGAAACGCCCGCTGACGCTGGCCGAGTCGTCGCTTGCCCGTTCGAGCTGCTCTTCCAGCTCGATCAAGGTGTCTACCGAAACGAACGCCGGTCGACAGTCGTCGACGCCCTCCTGCACGTTGCTCACAAACCACCGGTGCAAGGCATCGAACTTGCGCCAGTAGCCCACCCGCACCGTCACCCCGCTGACTTCCAGCAGGGAGGCATCCTGGCCCGGCTTCTCCTTTGGCGGCATATAGCCGATGGCCGCACCAATGGCGCGGCGCATCGGTTCCGTTCGCGGATCGCAGGGGGCAACGTACCGCTTGGCTTCCAGGTACATATCCAGTCCCATCGTCGATCTCCGTCAGGCCAGCAACTTCAGCGCTTCGTCCCAGGCACGCTGCTTGATCTGCGCCCCTTGACCGAACCACGCCGCATCGCGGCGGTGATCGTCACTACGCGCCCGGCGGTGGTGATCGACGAACTCGGTCACGCTGTTGACCACACCCCACGCCGTGCCCCGGCTGGACGCCATCAACGCACCGCGACCGCCGCCTTCGTACAACGAACGGACGGTGGCAAGCGCCTGCTCGTTGACCACCACGGCCTTGCCGTCCGGCGCGGCGTAGGTGAGTACCCGACGCAACAGCCCTTCGACCGTATCGGGGTCGACCGGCCGCTCCACCAGCGCCTTCATGCGGGCGACGAAGCCATCCCACGACGACACGGTGATGCCCAGCTGGCGCTTCACCGCATCGGGATCGAACTGGCTACGATGCGGTACCTTGATGGCACCGTTGGCGTTCCCCAGCGCAATCGACAAGGTGTTGTTGCAGACCACACGCACCGACGTGAACTGTGCCGTGGTCGCCAGCGTCCCGTCGCAGGCAGTGGCCAGCAGCAGATAGCCGTCGACGCGGTCACGGCCCTTGAGCGTGGTGCTCTGGCCGGTCTTTGCCAGCGCCCAGAACTTGCGACCTTCACGCAAGACGCCGGCCGTCTCCAGTTCAAAGCCATTACAGGCGGTCAGGTCGCGATAGAACTCCAGAATCTCGCCGGGCTGCACCACGTGAAAGCGCTTGGAGACCACGGCCAGCGGCGCCTTGGTGTCCGAACGGTACAGCACCTTCTGCTCCGGGAAGGCGTTGATCACGCCCATGTGGTTGTTGCCGGAGATGTAGCGGACTTCGGACGCTTCGATCTGCCAGTCCATGCCCGCCTGCTGCTTCCACGTGTCGATGGATTGCTGCGGGGCCAATCTGTTGCCAAGACCGTGCCACGGCTTCTCGCCGGCGTAGGCCATCGTTTCAACCAGATGCATTGTCGTTTCCTCGTAAGTTGGCGGCATAAACGCACAAGGCCCGGACATGCCGGGCCTTGTGCGCTGCGCGTGTGTTGGATCGGATCAGGGGGCTTTGAAGCCACCGCAGTGGGTGCATTTGACGATGCCCACCAGAACTGCCGTAGCAACGACCAGGATGCAGTAGACCGTGTCGAGTTTGCCGCTCATGTCGTCGGGTATCCTTTGCGAACGCTGCGATACGGAGCGTCCAGACGCGAAGCCAAAGACCATGGACTTCACGGGGGTAATATGGATCTGAGATCTCGTTGAATCGAAGTCACTGATACGCGAGCCATCCGTGTTCGCAGATTGAGGGCAGGGCGGCAGTGAGCGCCTGCATCACATCAGTCCCCGGACAGCCATGCTGACGCACTCGTCACCCACGACGATGTGGTCCAGAATCCGCACCCCGATCAATCGCAAAGCGTCACGAAGCTCGTTGGCGATAGTCCGGTCGGCGGCACTCGGTTCGGCGATTCCGTTGGGGGTGGTTGTGCGCCAGAATGGCTGCGCAGGCATTGACGCTCAGCGCCGCCCGTACAACCTCACGGGGATAGATGCTGGCGCCGTCGACGGTACCGCTGAAGAGTTTCTGGCAGTCGATGATGCGATGCCGATTGTCCAGCCAGAGAACGTGGAACTCTTCATGCGACAGGGCACCCAGGCGCATGCGCAGGAAGTCGTTGGCATCGGTCGGGCTGTCGATGCTGCCCTGACGTTTGAGCCTTTCCCCGAGGATGCCTTCGGCCGCGGCAAGCACGTCCTGCTCTGTTGTTTCGCTGTCGAGCTTATAGCGGGTGTAGGCCGTGGATCGAACAACTTTCATAGGTGGCTCCTTGTGATGGGCACAAACGCATAGAGCCTGGCTTCACAGCCAGGCTCTATGCGTTGTCGCGAAAGATGGGGAAAATGCGCGCCGAAGCGCCTAGCCGCTACAGGTTCGGATCGCGCCATGTCAGCGGAATGCCAGCGGCGTTACGGACGCGTTCCGACTGACCCGGGCGCAGAGCGAGAGCTACGGAAGAATTACAACTACTTCTGCTGCACTAGCAGATGTTCGTAATACGGCCGCACACGTCGATCGAGGATCGCATACATGCTCGCGTAGTCGTTCATGCTTGGGTCGAGCCATGCGTCGATGTCGTCTCCCTGAATGGGAACGGGACACCGGTCGTGGCCAGCCGCAACCACTTCAAGAGGCGGGTCATCGGTGATCGCGGCGAACGTGTAGAACCCGGGATCGTCGCCGACTGCCTCGACATAGGTCCAGAGACAGGCAACGAACAGGTATTCACCAGTCGAAGGCTTGAACAGAATCTCCACGCTTTGCTCGCGCTCACCTGGAATTAGAGCACGCTGCTGCAGATTGTGCAGATACACGCTTTCGTAGAAGCGATCCACGATCATGATGCCGTGGTTGTAGCCGAACACCTTGCGCCACACGGTCGAAAGCTTGTCACGCCGCGCGTTGTACGTGCCTGGCTTCTCGATCTCATCGGTTTCTGTCCAGCCCGGCAGGCGACAGCGGTAGCGCATCGGAACGACCATACGCTCGCCCGTTTGAGGATCACGGATCATTACCGGAGCGAAGTGGCCAGGCCAGATTCTGTCGATGCCATCGGCCGGCGCAGGTAACGCCAAATCTTCCAGCTTTTTCCTTCCTGCCTCAAGCTTGTTGGTCGCAACGCGGAGGTCGTTCTCGGCCTTTTTGGTCGGCTTACCTGACGCGAGCTTGGCGCTCGCCTCGACGAGGCGCGCTTCCTGGACGCCGATCTCAGACGCGATCAAGGCGATTGCTTCAGATTCTGCATCGCGAGCCAATTCGACCGTGCCAATGTCCAGCACGCCACTGGTGGCATCGGTCATCGCGCGTCGCAACGCCTTCGGGACAACCTTGACCCAGCTGCCCTTCTTCTTGGTCCAGCCCGCGAGCTTGGTGAATTCCTTAAGAGCGAGTTTTCCGCCGAAGCGCTCGTATTTCCTGAAGTCCGCCAAAATTTGCGCCGAATAGCACATGTCGGGGCCTGCTTGATCTGACGGATCTAAGCATAGTGCCCAAGCCCAGTTATTACCTTCCTGCCAGATCTGTTGCGCAGACACATGCAGTTGCCGCCCCAATCGCCCGCCATCCACGGGGCGATGCGAGTGGGATGATCCGCGTACACGCTCCAGAAAGACCGGCAAGCCATCGGGTCCGGCACATGGAAACCCACCTCGCCCAGGGGGGACGCCATCGCCTGTGCCTAAGAGCGGCCGAAAAAGAGAGGCCAGCCTTGCTCCGGCCTCGTATGCAGCCGGCAATCCATCGAAGCTGAACAGTGGGTTGTCGCCTACACGCCTCCAGTCCATTCCCCGATTCACATAGCGCATTAGCCCCGGCAAACTCTGTCTGCCGAGCGAGTCTGGCCCAAACCGACTAGGTGTCAGGCGGAAGCCGACCCAGAGTGTCTGGCGGAACCGACGAGCGAGGCACACGACTGCACAGGCGGCGGCGCTCCAGCTTGAAAAAACGTCAACTGCTACTGCGTCCCCAGCAGATCATGGTAACTTCCTGGCTGGCCTATAGGGGGTTGCCATTTTCGCAGTTTGGTGTAGGCTGCCATCGCCCCAAACTCTGAAGACAGAGCCGGAACGTCGGACCGAGCACGCTGCACCTTGCAGCGCAAGCAGATTGAGGCAATCCATCTTGTTTAACATTTTCGTGCGCACGATTCATCGTGCGCGCCGTTAGCGAGGGTGCCTATGATGCTGCGTGACTTGAGTGACCAGAATTGGGAATACCAGGAGTTGGTGAGGGGCGGAACCGATTCGTTTTTTGCCTCTCGGGAGGAGATGATCTTTGCAGCCAAGGGGGAGTTGATCGAAGAGTTCGCGAGCCTTTTTTACAGCGATGCGGGCGAGGTCCGTATCGGGGCTGTTGAATATGTGCAGGAGTACACATCCCGAGTTTGGCCCCCGAGGTGAGAGATGGGGACGTCTTGGTCCGTATCGCAGATGATCTGGATGAGTGCGGGGAATTGAATTTTAAGTGGGTGACGGTGCCAAGGTACAATTGCATGTAACGTCGGTGTAGGTCGTTATTCATCAAAAAGGCGTGACGCTCTTCGGGCGTCACGCCTTTTTTTGGCGCTGCCGTCGCTGCACAGCAGCGCATCCCCGACAATCGCATCGGGCGGAAGAACCGGTAAGCCGGCCACATGCCCTCGGACGCGCTCAGCGTGAGTCGTCACTACTCAGGCTAGCAGCGCCTTTTTTGCTTGGTTAACGCCTTTCGAAGGTCGGAAAACTAACTCGACGGCTTAGAACTAACTCGACGGAGGGGGTAAGGGGGGCGAGGGTGCGGAGGGCTTCCGCACTTCTCCAGTCGTGGAAAGCTAGTCGTGGTGCGGCCTAGCGGGTCGTCGGACTTTGGCTCCCCATGGAAGTGCGGATTTCGTACATCGCCAAACCACAAGCTCGGCTCCAGTATTCCAGCATCACCACCGCAGAGCCGCAATATGTACGATGCAAGAGATCCCTGTTCCCCGCAGGTACTGTCGGGAGTCATTGCCCAGGCCGTCCGAGAAGCGATTGGCGATTCGCTCAAGAAGTGGAATGTACAACCAAGGCTGGTGCTGCGCATCGACGAAGTCGCTGCCCAGATCGGCTTGAGTCCGTCCACCATTCGGAATCTCTTGGACTCCGAGGGGCAGTGGTTCGACCCGGAGTTCCCCAAGCCTATCCGTCTCGGAAATGGAGCTGGAGTGCGATCCGCGATCGGCTGGCGGCGTGCCGACATCCTTGGGTGGGTTGATTCGCGCCCCGCCCATGAAATGTCGCACCAAGTCAGCAAGAAGCTCTCGGAACCGAATCTCTCGTCTATCCGGAGGAAGTCCATGTCGAATAACTAGCCTTGGGGCAAATTAACGTATTGCGAATTCAGGAACTATATCTAATGGCTTTGTATCACCGTTACTAGTATCAGGCAATAGCTCCATCAAGCAAGTCCATTGATTTGTGATGGAGGCAGCTGTGGGTCGTCTGTCTACATTCCACCAGTGACTGCACCTTAAATAAGGTCAATAAGCACATAAACAAACACATAGAGAAAAACATCATGAACTATAACGAAGTTACTGACGAGCATATTGAGCGAGCCATCAAAGAAGGAGAGAGGCAGCACGCGCATATCGCCAAAGGCATGTGGCACACGGCAGATGGGAAAGCTGTTATCACGGAAGACTACGATTGGCAAATGTATCTTAGAACTTTTGAAAGGACGGCTAAACGATTGGCTACCGGTAGCGGTGCTATGGTCGCACCTTTCAAATCCGTGCGCGGTATGGCGCATAAACTGACAGCCCTGGGAAATGACGTGCGCTTACTGTGCGCAAACGCATTGCCATTGGTGGAGCGTGCCGAACAGGGCTTCCATATGAAGGGTCACTCCTTCCGTAAAGCAGATGGAACGATGGCCGGGCTGGCTGAAGGTGAGCCCTACACGGTCATTCACGCCATCCCCAACCCCCACATCACGGTGATGATCCGTGCCTGCATGCAGATTGCCGAGAGGCTGAGCGACTTCTATCCCGAGGAATGGGCCAACGTCAACGAGCCGACGATTCGGAATGCGTTTGACCGGGCAGCCGGATTTGTAAAACGCGTCTGCAATTCCAGACGGTTCAGGACGGTGGTTCTCAATCACGAGAGGAGCGAGCGTAAGAATTTGAAATCCTGCTGGGCTTATGCTGGCAGCCTGTTCGAGAAGTACTCAAAGCTCCTGGTACTCAGGATTGACCTTTACATCCATCCTGATAGTCACGCTTGGTCAGAGTCAGATCGCGCAGAATGGTGCGTCAGCCAGTACCTGCGTGCCTTACGGGAGAATCGCCTCATTGAACCTGACGTCAAGGGGTGGATCGTGAAGCGCGAAGGCGGTTTCCGTCGTGGCATCCATTTCCATCTCATGGTTTTTCTCGACGGCCACAAACACCAGGAAGGCCACGTTTACAGCCAGCAGCTTGGCGAAGCCTGGGCGGGCCGCTTCAGTGATGGGAAGGGTACGTTCTTCAACTGCTGGGTACTGCGCAAGAAATACGAACACAACGCACTCGGCGTGGTGCGTATCAGTGATCGAGCCATGCTGACCGGCCTCCTGATCGCGCTGGCTTATATGACGAAGGAGGACTGCGCCCTGGAAACCGGACGCTCACGTAACCTCCGACGTGGCATCATCGTTGAGTCCAGCGACAGCCCGAAG
The DNA here is from genome assembly GCF_052978405.1 of Rhodanobacter sp. UC4438_H5. Taxonomy (NCBI): domain Bacteria; kingdom Pseudomonadati; phylum Pseudomonadota; class Gammaproteobacteria; order Lysobacterales; family Rhodanobacteraceae; genus Rhodanobacter; species Rhodanobacter sp. UC4438_H5. The sequence goes on along the minus strand of NZ_CM129672.1, from coordinate 1,733,381 downwards.
CCGGGTGCGCCGCGAAAGGCCGAGAATGACCTTTCGGTGCTCAAGAGCGTGTTTTCTGCATCGCCTTTTGCTTCGCCCTCTGCTTGAGGCGTATGTCGCGAATGTCGATCGGGTAGATCGCTACCGACAAGACCGCATCGCGTTCGCCATCACCGGTAAACCCCCAGTCGTCTAGCCTTTTACCTAAGTTGCGGGTCATCCGCATCTGGTCGTCTGGACTAACGGCCTCCCAGGGTCTCTCCTGACCGCAGATAAGCTGTTGCCAGCATCGTGCTGCGTGGACAACCAACATCAATCGTTTGCTCGCCCAGTGAAGCTGGCCGAAAGCGCGAGCTTCGTCGTCATTCAATACGCTGAGATCGAACTCAGTGGGAGACTTCATGCCCTGACGCTCGTTGTGCTTCGTGTTGATGAGTTTCCTGACCTGCTTCAGTACCCCCTTTGTAAACAACCAGTCATCAACGCCGCACGCGCTAGCTTCGTTCCTTGCCCATTCTTCGACTGCAGGCTGCCGTGCTTGTACGCCTTTTTCCGGATCATTGAAATGCGCAGCGGCGCGGCACAGGACGTAAACGCCAGGCGAGGTCTCCCTTAGCCCCAGTGGGTCTTCCTTCGTCCGCAACACGATGTCCAAGGCATTCTGTTCAACGAGGACGTCACGCAGCTCGATGGCTAGCGCGTGCCCGGGGTCAGGACCTATCCATGGCCCCCGCTTTGGCTGCCCATCATCGGGCCGAAGGCAACATAGCGACTGCCATGGAATCACTCGTGTGAGATGCTTCGAATCTGTCCCTGAGTCCTGCGAAAACAGGACGGCGCAAGGAAACCAACAGACATCCCTCCGCTCCATCTCTAGCAGCAAGCGGGCGTCCTTTGGCGCCATTCCTAGATAGATCGCACCTGGAACTATCATCGGAGCTTGGATAGCTGGGATGCCGGATTTCCTAGCGTTCCGCATCTGGCTACGGTCGTAGGGCGACAGGGGGCGGCTCAAGGAGTTAGCGGCATCACTAAACGTTGTCGGCAGCAATTGGATGCCATCCATGTACACCGCCTTGCCAGCGGGTACACGGACGTAGAGTTCAACCTCGCCATCGTGCACCAACGCGGGCAAGGTGCTGCGCATCTCGGCAGGGGATACTTCGTCTAACAGCGGCACCAGCTTCGACAACCGTCTCGCATTTATCTCAGTCATGCGCACGTAACTTCCCATTAGGCATTACGAAATCAGCCCATGCTTGCATGAGCGGCCGGCGCTGCTCCAGCAGATCCGTCCGGTGATAGGCAGCCTCCACCTTGTTCTGCACGGTGTGGGCCAATGCCCTTTCCGCCAAGTCGCGCGCATACCCCTTCTCGCTGCACCAGTCGCGAAAGCTGGATCGGAAGCCGTGGGCGGTAGCCACACGCCCCGGTACGTCGCTAACGGCCTTCACGCGACGCAGAAAGGCCGTCAGAACCATGTCCGACAACGGGACGCCTTTGCGTACAGACGGGAACACAAACGTGTGGTGCAGCCCCTGTTGGTGCTTGAGGAGTGCTATGGCCTGATTAGAAAGCGGCACGCGGTGGCTTAGCTTGGCCTTCATTCGCTCCGCAGGCACCGTCCAGAGCTTGTTCTTCAAGTCCACCTCATCCCACGTCATGTGGCGTACCTCGCCCGAACGGGCTGCCGTCAGGATCACAAACCCTAAGAGCTGACGCGTGACTTCAACGCTTGGCGGCAGGTGGTCGATCACGAACGCGGGCATCAACGCCCAAGGCATCGCAGGCTGGTGCTGTGTGCGGACGGTTTTGCCTGGTTGGAGTGGCAAGAGGTGATTCACCACGTCGACCGGATTCGACTGGCAGAAGCCATGTGCCCACCCCCACGCCATAACCGCGTGCAGCCGTTGCTTGACTCGCCCTGCGGTCTCCGCTTTCTCCAGCCAGATAGGGCGCAGTACGTCGGCAATGTGGCGCGGCTGGATCTGATCCAGCGGCATCGAGCCGATCAAGGGGAAGGCATACTCAGTCAGCGTGTTGATCCACTGCTGGACGTGCTTGGCGTTCTTCCAGCCAGGGGTGAGCTCACCGTGTAGGGTCTTGGCGGCTTCGCTGAGCGAAGGCAGGCGCGGCTTGGCTTCTTCGTTGGCCTTGAGTTCCAGCGGGTCTTGTCCATGCGCAAGCTGTTCACGCATGCTGCGCGCGAGTTGAGCCGCGTCGGCAATGCCGACCTCGGGGTAACAACCTAGCCCGGCATTGCGACGCTTCTGGGTAACGGGACTGACATAGCGGAGTACCCACTTGCCTTGGCCCTTGTGGCTGGGGGAGGGATGCAGCGCCAACCCAGTGACTCCGCCGTGTGCAAGCGGTGGGCTTCCGGGTTTGATACTTCGTGCCTTGGCGTCGGTAAGGAGTGCCATCGTTGGAGGTTCCAAGCTGCATCGTGGTATGCCAGCCAGTATGCCATTGGAGCTTGGACGTGGTTGACCTTCATTGCAGTTTGTTGGCCAAGTTGATCGAGAAAATGGCTTTAGATAGCCACTTTTGCTAGTCTTCCTTGGGAACTATTGGCATTCGTTGTTTCTGTTGAAGGCGGTCTCTCTCTCCGCCAGATACGCAAAGCGCCCCGAACGGGGCGTTTTGCGTATCTGGCGGAGAGAGGTGGTGGACGGACCATCCGGTGACTCGGCGCATCCTGCGCCTCACCCTTCGGGCCAACGGCTTTGCCGCTGTTCGCTCCGGCATCCTGCCTCCGCGAGCGACAAATTCGTCTGGAACAAAATTGGACAGCCGCAGGCTGGCCCCGTAGCGCGCAGCGCGAAGGGGTGAGGCCCATGGATGGGCCGAACAATCCCTGGTGCACGACCAAGTAACCACGTGCTCCGTCGAGGCGGGCGTTTTGCGTATCTGGCGGAGAGAGGCAGTGGACGAACTCTCCGGTGACTCGGCGCATCCTGCGCCTCACCCTTCGGGCCAGCGGCTTTGCCGCTGTCGCTCCGGCATCCTGCCTCCGCGAGCGACAAATTCGTCTGGAACGAATTTGGACAGCCGAAGGCTGGCCCCGTAGCGCGCAGCGTGAAGGGGTGAATCCCGTGGATGGGATTCACAATCTCCGCGTCCTCTACGCCGCGACGCATTCCATCGAAGCGAGCTCTTGCTTGGCAGGTCGCGCCGAGGCTTCGACTGCGCGCCTCCAGCGCTACGCTCAGCCCGAACGGTTCGGGGAATCAATCCTTGATGTCGAGTTTCTGGCCCGTGGGGCCTCACCTCGTCGCCAATCCACGCAGCTCCACGCGCTCGCCGTCCACCACCAGCACCGACCCCTGTTCGTACCAGTCCCCCAGCACGATCCGCTCGGCCGGCTTTCCGTCCAGTTCGAGACGATGGATGGCTGGCCGATGCGTGTGTCCGTGGATCAACCGCGTCACGCCCGCTCCGCGCAGTGCCGCGGCGACCGCCTCGGCGTTGACGTCCATGATGCTTTCCATGGTGCTGCCGGTGTGTGCCTTGCTGTCGGCGCGGGCCTTGGCGGCAAACGCGCGGCGCGCCTCCAGCGGCATCGCCAGGATCTGCGCCTGCCATTCGGGCGTGCGAACCTGCTTGCGCACGGCCTGGTAGGCGAGGTCATCGGTGCACAGCGTGTCGCCGTGCATCAGCAAGGTGGGCCGGCCCTGGATGTCGCGCACGGTGCCGTCGTCGAGCAGGGTCATGCCGGCGCGGGTGGCGAATGTTTCGCCGAGCAGGAAGTCGCGGTTGCCGACCATGAAATGCACCGGCACACCGGCATCGTGCACGGCGCGGATGGCCTCGGCGATGCGCTGCGGCAACTCGGCATCATCGTCGTCGCCGATCCAGGCTTCCACCAGGTCGCCGAGGATGTACAGCGTGTCGGCGCTTCGCACTTCGTCGCTGGCGAGGTAATTCTCGAACAGGCGGGTGATTTGCGGGCGTGCGGGATCGAGGTGCAGGTCGGCGATGAACAACGTGGCCATGCCGATCAGTTCCCGCCGGACTGCTTCGCCGCCGGCTTGCTGGTCGGCTTGGTGACAGATGCTGCCCTGGCCGGCGCCTTGGCGCTGCTCGCCGGCGCCTGAACCTCTTCGCCGATCACGCTGGCCTTCTCGATCACCACCAGTGGCTCGGGTACGTCGCCGGCGAACGGGCCCAGCGGGCGGGTGGGCAGGGCGGCGATCTTGTCCAGCACGTCCATGCCCTTGGTCACCTTGCCGAACACCGCGAAGCCCCAGGTGAGGCCGCTCTGGTTGCCGACGAAATCCAGCCGGCGGTTGTCGACCAGGTTGAAGAAGAACTGCGCGGTGCCGGAATTGGGATCGGCGCCGCGGGCGACGGCGATCGTGCCGCGCAGGTTCGACAACCCGTTGTCCGCCTCGCTGGCGATGGCCGGGCGCGTGCGCTTGGGCTGCAGGTCGCGGGTGTAGAGGCCGCCCTGCACCAGATAGCCGGGGATGACCCGGTGCAGCAGGGTGCCGTCGTAGAAGCCGTCGCGCACATACTGCAGGAAGTTGGCCACGCTCTTGGGCGCCTTGTCCGGATACAGCTCCAGCGTGAGATCGCCCTGCGATGTATGCAGCAGCACGTGCGGCGGTGCGGCGACGGGCGCGGCGCTCGATGTGGCCGGTGCAGGTTTGCCCGCCTGCGCGGCGGCGCCGAACGGAACGAGCAGGAGCAGGGCGATCAGCAGGGATTTGAGCATGGCAGCGAGCGATCCGGACCGGCATTCACGAGGCGGGCGTCCATGATACGCGGCATGGCATCGGCATGCCGCGAAAAAGGCGGATCACTTGTTCGCGAGATCCAGTTTCACCCCAAGTTCGGTCATCGGCGCCTTTTCCTGTTGCAGGTCGGCTTCGGTGAGCGGGTGCTGCTCGCCCCATCCCGGCGGGAGTTTCAGGCGCAGCGAGCGGGCGCTGGCTGCCAGTTGCATCTGCGGCAGCGACTCGGCGCGGCGGGCGCGGCGGAACAGCACGGCCAGACGCAACAGCGCGGTGATGTGCTTCGCCAGCGCGCGATAACGCAGCGGCAGGCTGGCGATGATGGACTTGTCCGGCTTGCGCCGGTGCAGTTCGATCACCGCGGCCAGCAATTCCTGCTCCTGCCGCGAGAAGCCAGCCAGGTCGGCATGACGCAGGATGTAGGCGCCGTGGCGATGATGTTGGCTGTGCGCGATGGCCAGGCCGATCTCGTGCACCCGCGCGGCCCAGGACAGCCACTCACGCGCATCGGCGTCGAGCTTCCAGTTGCGCGCGACCTGGTCGAACAGCATCAGTGCCGTCGCTTCCACTCGCCGCGCCTGCGCGCGGTCGACGCCGTAGCGGGTCGCCAGCGCGTCGATGCTGGCGGTGCGCGGGTCGCTGCCGCCGGCGCGGCCGAGCAGGTCCCACAGCAGTCCTTCGCGCATCGAGCTTTCGCACACGCGCAGCCGCTCGATGCCCAGCGCGGTGAAGGCCGCTTCCATGATCATCACGCCGCCGGCGAACACCGGCGTGCGTTCGGGAACCAGGCCCGGCAGCTTGAGCGTGCCGACCTGGCCCTGCTCGATCAGCGCATCGCGCAGGGCGGCCAGCGCCGCGGGCGTGATGCCGTCGTCGGAAAGCTCCATGGCCAGTGCCACCGCGCCGATCGACTTGGTGGTGCCGGACGAGCCGAACGCATCCTGCCAGCCCGATTCGCGATAGTCCTCCGCGAACTGCTGCAGCAGCACGCCGATCTCGCTCAGGCCGCGCTGCCAGCGCGCGCGGGTGATCTTGCCGCCGGGGAAGAAACGCAGGGTCGAGGCGATGCAGCCGGCCTGCACGCTCTCGGTGTGCAACGGCGCGAGGCCGCGGCCGATGATGAATTCGGTGCTGCCGCCGCCGACGTCGATGACCAGCCGCGGTTCGCGCGAGGCGGGCAGGTCGTGCGCGGCGCCGAGGAAGATCAGGCGGCCCTCCTCGCGGCCGGAGACCACCTCGATCGGGTGGCCCAGCGCGGCTTCCGCCGCGGTCAGAAAGGTTTGCGGCGAGGCGAGCTGGCGCACGGTATTGGTCGCCACGGCGCGCACGCGCGCGGTGGGCAAGCCGGCGATGCGCTGGCCGAAGCGGGCCAGGCAGGCCAGTGCGCGCGCGCGCCGCTCGGCATCCAGGCTGCCGTCGGCGCGCAGGCCGGCGGCCATGCGCACGGTGTCGCGCAGGCGGTCGATCACCCGCGGTTCGCCATGCTCCATGCGCGCCACCACCATGTGGAAGCTGTTCGAGCCCATGTCGATGGCGGCCATCAGTTCGCCATCGCGGATCGGCGTTTGTTCGACTGCGCTCAATCCGGCGCTCCGGCAATCGCGAAGTGCGGATTCTCGCACGCGTGCGCGCATTGCAGGCGGCTCACGGGCACAGTCGTTCCAGCAGCGTCTGCTGCGCGCTGTACGGCGGGTTGTCGCCGGGCTCGGCGCGGGTGTAGCGGCCGTCGCTGTCGAGCAGCCACGCCTGGGTGTTGTCGGCCAGGCCGTTGGCCAGCGTCTCGTCGTAGACACGCGCGGCCAGCTGCGGATCGAGGATGGGGAAGGCGATCTCGATCCGCCGCATCAGGTTGCGCTCCATCCAGTCGGCGCTGGCGCAGTAGATTTCCGCCTCGCCATCGTTGGCGAACCAGTACACCCGGCTGTGTTCGAGGAAACGCCCGACGATCGAGCGCACCCGGATGCGCTCGGAGACGCCGGGCAGGCCGGGCCGCAAGGTGCAGGCGCCGCGCACGATCAGGTCGATCTCCACGCCGGCCTGCGAGGCGGTGTACAGCGCGGTGATCACCTTCGCCTCGTTGAGCGCATTGAGCTTGGCCACGATGCGCGCCGGTCGCCCCGCGCGGGCGTGTTCGGTCTCGCGCTCGATCCGGGCCAGCACGCCGCGATATAGCGTGAACGGCGAATGCAGCAGGCGCTTCAGCTCGATCACCGGGCCCAGTCCGGACAGCTGCTGGAACACCTTGTGCAAGTCCTCGCCGATTTCGGGGTTGGCGGTCATCAGGCCGATGTCGGTGTACACGCGGCTGTTGGCCTGGTGGTAGTTGCCGGTGGACAGGTGCGCGTAGCGGCGCAAGGTGTCGCCCTCGCGGCGAACGATCAGCATCATCTTGGCGTGGGTCTTGTAACCCACCACGCCGTACACCACCTGCACGCCGGCCTCCTGCAGCCGCGTGGCCAGGCGGATATTGGCCTCCTCGTCGAAGCGCGCCCGCAGTTCGATCACCACGGTGACGTCCTTGCCGTGGCGCGCGGCCTCCACCAGCAGGTCGACCAGCGGGGTGTCCTCGCCGGCGCGGTACAGGGTCTGCTTGATCGCCAGCACCTGCGGGTCGGCGGCGGCCTGGCGCAGCAGGTCGATCACCGCGGCGAAGCTCTGGTAGGGATGGTGCAGCAGCACGTCGCCCTTGGCGATCACCTCGAATTTGTTCAGGCTGCTGTCCAGCGACGGCGGCAACTGCGGGGTGAAGCGCGGAAACTTCAGCTCCGCACGGTCCAGCCAGTCGTAGATCAGGCCGGCGCGGATGATGTTGACCGGGCCGTCGCAGCGGTAGACGTCGGCCTCGCCGAGCTGGAATTTCTCCACAAGAAGCGCGGTGATCGCCTGCGGGCAATCCTCGGCGATCTCCAGCCGCACCGGGCGCGCGTAGCCGCGGCCGAGCAACTCCTCGCTGAGGGCGAGCGCGAGGTTCTCGACCTCCGCCTCCTCGACGATCAGCTCGCTGTTGCGGGTGACGCGGAACTGGTACGAGCCGAGCACCTTGAGGCCGGGGAACATCAGGTCGACGAAAGCCTGCAGCAACTCCGCCAGGAACACGAAGTGATGGCCACGGCCGCTGACCTCGGCGGGCACGCGGATGATCCGCGGCAGCGACCGCGGTGCGCGCACCAGGGCCAGATGGCCTTCATGGCCGAAGGCGTCGCGGCCCTTCAGCACGACCGCGATGTTCAGCGTCTTGTTGAGGATGCGCGGGAACGGATGCGCCGGGTCCAGCCCCAGCGGCGACAGCACCGGCAGCACCTCGTGCTCGAAATAGCCCTGCAGCCAGCGTCGCTGGCGCGGCGTCCACTGCTTGCGGGTGAGGATATGGATGTGTTCCTGCTCCAGCTGCGGGCGGATCTGTTCCCGCCACGCGGCGTAGACCTCGGCCACCAGGTCCAGCACCCGGCCGCGGATGCGCGCCAGCAATTCGCCGGAGGGGACGCCATCCGGGCCCGGCGCGGCCGAGCCGTAGGCGTGATGATGCTTGAGCATGGCCACGCGCACCTCGAAGAACTCGTCGAGGTTGTTCGCCACGATGCTCATGTAGCGCACGCGTTCGAGCAGGGGCACGCTGGCATCGCGGGCCATCGCCAGCACGCGGAAGTTGAACTCCAGGGCGGCCAGCTCGCGGCTGAAGTACAGCTGCGGGGCGGCAAGGTCGATGGCGGGTACGCGGGCGGAAGGTCTGGACATGGCCCATTCTGGCCCATGGCGGTGGACGATGCATGATGCGCCGGCGCGCAAAGGACCTTCAGCGGCGGATCAATCCTGCCGCCAGGCGGAGACTGGCGCGCTGCCGCGGCAGGCGGACTCGATGCACGGGCCGAACGGTTGTGCGTGCTGCTGGCTGTCCGGGTTGTCCTTGGTCTCGATCCGGCGCTTGCGCAGCTCCAGCAGCAGCGGCGTCAGTTCGGTGATGCGGCCCTGGATGCGTGCGCGGGCGTAGTAATCCAGGTCGTTGCGCTTGAGCAGACGCTGCAGTTGTTCCATCGCGTCGAACGGGCGGCCGGAGTAATAGCTGGCATCGGCGAACGCCTCGCCGGCACGCACGTTGTCGCCGGCTGCGTCGCTGGCGCGGGCGTAGGCGCTGTAGATCTCCGGTTCGCTGGCGTCGTCCAGCAGGGGGCGCAGCAAGCTGGCGGCGAGGCCGGCCTGCGCCTTGTCGCCGCCGGCGGTGAGCGCCTTGGCGTAGGCCAGCGCCACCGCGCGGTTGCGCGGCGATTGTTCGTTGAGGTCCTGGTAGATGGCGAGCGCCGCGGCACGCTGGCCGGCTTGCAACCTGGCATCGGCCAGCGCGAGCTTGAGGATCAGGTTGTCCGGCGCGTCGCGCAGCAACGGCTGCAACTGCGCCACCGCTTGTGCGCCGCGGCCGCTGCGGGTAAGTGCCAGCGCGTAGCCGTAATGGTTGGCCGGGGTGTCGAACGCAGGCCGGTCCTGCAGGTTGGAGCCGTAGTACGTCGCTTCGCGGGTGGCGTCGCCGGCCAGCACGCGCACGCGTTCGCGCATCAGCTGGTAGGTGTCGAGCGGGCCGGGCCTGGGCGTGTCCAGCAGCGAGGTCGGGTCCTTGACGAAGGCGATCGGCGCGGTGTGCTGCTGCCACTGCTGCACGTCCATGACGGTGCCCGAGGGCCGCAGCTTCTGCGCCGCCACCAGTGCGCCGGCACGCGCCTTGGCGTCGCTGATGCGCATGCTGGTCACCGGGTGGGTCTGCAGCAGGACGGGCACGTCGTCGCCACCGGCGCCGGTGCTGAGCACGTCCTGCATGCGCTGGAAAAAGGCCGCCATCGCTTCCGGGTCGAAACCGGCCTTGGCGAGGGTCTGGATGCCGACGCGGTCGGCCTCGATCTCGTCCTTGCGGGTGAAGTTGATCGAACGCTGCGCGATCAGGCCCTGGCCGCCGGCGAGCACCGCCATCGGCGCGTCGCCGCTGTGGCTGCCGGCGCCGGCCAGTACCGCACCCAGCAGCACCAGCGCCATCAGCGGTGCATCCTTGCGCGAGGCCTCGAATGCCCGCTGCAGGTGGTTCTGGGTGATGTGGCCGATCTCGTGCGCGATCACGCCGGCCAGTTCGCTCTCGTCGCGGGTGATGACGAACAGCCCGGAGTTGACCGCGATGTAGCCGCCCGGCGCGGCGAAGGCGTTGATCTCCGGGTCCTTCACGATGAAGAAGGCGAAGTGGTCCTTGGGCTTGTCGGAGTTGGATGCCAGGCGATGGCCGAGATCGTTGACGTAGTCGTCCAGCAGCGGGTCGTCGACCACCATGTCCAGCGCGCGCATCTGGCGCAGCATGGAGGCGCCGTAATCACGCGCCTCCTGCGGCGAGATCAGCGCGTCGGCCGAGCTGCCAAGGTCGGGCAGGCGCACGTCGTCCTGCGCGCTGGCCATGCAGGTCAGGCCGGCGCAGAGCAGCGCAGTCAGAACACGCCGGGCAGGTCGTCGTGGTGTCATGGCCATGGGTAAGCGACAATAGCATTGTGACCGCCCCGGGTGGCGTCGGTTCCCACCTTGCCTGTTGTCCCGGACGCCCCCATTTACAGGCCGTTCCCCCGTTTTGCGGAGTTGTCGTGATGTCGAAGATCGAGGTCTATTCCACCGCGGTGTGTCCTTACTGCGTGGCCGCCAAGAACCTGCTCAAGGCCCGTGGGCTGGAGTGGACCGAGGTGCGCGTGGACACCGACCCGTCCCAGCGCGAGGCGATGCTGACGCGCAGCGGTGGCGCGCGCACCGTGCCGCAGATCTTCATCAACGATCACCACGTCGGTGGCTTCGACGACCTGGCGGCGGCCGACCGCAGCGGCAAACTGGCGCAATTGCTGGAGGCGGGCGCATGAGCGACAAGCTGGCCGAATTCACCGCGTTCCGCCAACGCATGAACGAGCGCATCCTGGCCGAGGACAACCAGGTCGTGCGGCGCTTCTTCGCGCTGGACACGCAGACCTACAAGGCCGGCGCGCTGGACGTGAAGACCAAGGAGATGCTGGGCCTGGTCGCCTCGATGGTGCTGCGCTGCGACGACTGCATCAGCTACCACGTGGCCCAGTGCAAGGAAGCCGGCGTGCAGCGCGACGAGTTCTTCGAGGTGTTCAGCGTGGGCCTGGTGGTGGGCGGCTCGATCGTGATCCCGCATCTGCGCCGCGCGGTGGATTTCCTGGACCAGCTGGAGAACGGCGAGTCCGGTGCGCCGGAGTGCGCCGACCACGCTTGAGACGCCCGCGGGCATGCGGCTTTCCGCAACGCTCCATGCGAGGATTTGCAACGACTTGCGCGGCGGACGGGTGTCCGGCGTTGGGGCTCATGAGCGATAATGGGCGGTCTTGACGCGCGCCTTGCGCGCCGTGCATGCGATCAGCCCCCAAGGAGTCCCCCCATGAACAACACCATCGCCGTGATCCCGGGCGACGGCATCGGCCCGGAGATCATGACCGCCACGCTGCGCGTGCTCGACGCGCTGGACTGCGGCCTGAAATACGACTTCGTCGACGCCGGCATGGTCGCGCTGGAGAAGCACGGCGACCTGCTGCCCAAGGCCACGCTGGACAAGATCGCCGAGCACAAGGTCGCGCTGAAGGGCCCGCTGACCACGCCGATCGGCGGCGGCTTTACCTCGGTCAACGTGACCCTGCGCCGCCACTTCGACCTGTACGCGAACGTGCGCCCGGCGGTGAGCTTCCCCGGTACCAAGTCGCGCTACGAGAACATCGACATCATCACCGTGCGCGAGAACACCGAGGGCGCCTACCGCTCCGAGGGGCAAACCCTGTCCGCCGACGGCGAGATCGCCGAGTCGGTGGCGCGCAACACGCGCAAGGGCAGCAGCCGGATCGTGCGCTACGCCTTCGAGCTGGCGGTGAAGAAGGGCCGCAAGAAGGTCACCGCGGTGCACAAGGCGAACATCCTGAAGACCAGCTCGGGGTTGTTCCTCAATGTGGCGCGCGAGATTGCCAAGGAATACCCGCAGATCGAGTTCAACGAGATGATCGTGGACAACACCTGCATGCAGCTGGTGATGAACCCGTACCAGTTCGACGTGATCGTCACCACCAACCTGTTCGGCGACATCCTGTCGGACCTGTGCGCCGGCCTGGTCGGCGGCCTGGGCCTGGCGCCGGGCGACAACATCGGCGAGCACGCGGCGATCTTCGAGGCCGTGCACGGCTCGGCGCCGGACATCGCGGGCAAGGGCATCGCCAACCCGTGCGCGCTGCTGCTGGCCGCCGCCGACATGCTCGACCACCTGGACATGGTGGCCAAGGGCGACAAGCTGCGCGCCGCGATCCGCGACACCATGACGAACGATCGCGACAGCGTGACGCCGGACATCGGCGGCAAGGGCAGCACCGGCAGCTTCGCCGACGCCATCGTGAAGCGCCTCGCGGCCTGATCCGGGACGCCGCTGGGCGCAATGAAGGCCGCGGCATGCCGCGGCCTTTTCGTTGGATCGGCGCGGGATGGTCGTGCCCCAGCCGGTGTCATGCCGTTGACGGGATACGCCGTTGGCGCGCATCGCGAGGCAGGCTTGCCGTGCACGGTTTGCGCGAGGCGCCGCCGGTTCAGTGTTGCGCCGCCCGGTAGTGACCGGGTTCCGCGCGAGAGGGAATGGCGATGCGGTTCCAGCTGTTGATCGCGATCACTGCCATGTTGAGGTCGATCAGCTGTTCTTCGCTGAATTCGGTGCGGGCTTGTTCGTAGACCTCGTCCGGCACGCCGTGCACCGGGTCGAGCCGGGTCACCGCCTCGCACCAGGCCAGCGCGGCACGCTCGCGCGGGCTGTAGAACGGCGCCTCGCGCCAGGCCTGCAGCACGTACAGGCGCTGCTCGGTCTCGCCGCCGGCGCGGGCATCCTTGCTGTGCATGTCCAGGCAGTAGGCGCAACCGTTGAGTTGGGAAACGCGCATCTGTACCAGTTCGATCAGACTTTGTTCGATGCCGGAGTTCTTGATGTATTCGCCCAGGGCGAACAGGGGCTTCACGGCGTCGAGGCGCTTGTTGATGTTGAAACGAGGCATGGGGTTCTCCTTGCGGTGTGCGGCCGGGACCGGCCGTTCAGTGCAAGGACGTGGGCGCCGTCGATTTCGTGACCGCCGCCAGCCGGGCAAGCTTGCCGGGGTGGCGCAGGGCATGCACGGCGGTGATGCGTTCGCCGTCGTCGTCGATCCAACTGGCCGAGACCAGCGTGTCGCCCTGCCAGCCGAACAGGGCCGGCGTACCGTTGAGCTGACGGATTTCGTGGCGCACGCCACCATGGCGCTGCTGCTGCAGCGCGATCTGCATGTACAGCCGGGCCAGCCGCTCGGCGCCGTGCAGCGGGTGCAGGGTGGCCCGCGCCAGGCCGCCGCCGTCGGATACGCTCATGGCGTCTTCGGCAAACAAGGCACGCAACGTGGGCATGTCCGGCTGCTGCAGCGCCTGCATGAAGCGTTCGAGCAGGCGCCGCTGGATGTCGGCGTTCGGCATCGTCTGGCGCGGTCGATCCTCGCGCAGCCGCTGCTTCGCCCGGTGCACGCGCTGGCGGCAGGCGTCTTCGCTGATTTCCAGCATCGAGGCCGTTTCGGCGTGGCTGTAGTCGAATACTTCGCGCAGCAGGAAGGCGGCGCGCTCCTCGGGGCTCAGCCGCTCCAGCAACAGCAGAAAGGTGAGGGTGAGGCTCTCGGCGCGTTCCAGTTGCGCCTCGGGCTGGTCGGTATCCACCGTCAGCGGCTCCGGCAGCCAGGGGCCGGAGTAGTGCGCGCGTTCGGTCTTGGCCCGGCGCAGGCGATCCAGCGCGATGCGCGTGGTCACGGTGACCAGCCAGGCTTCCGGGTCGTCCAGCGCGGCGACATTCTGTGCGTGCCAGCGCAGCCAGGCATCGTGCAGCACGTCCTCGGCGTCGGCGGGCGTGCCGAGCATGCGGTAGGCCAGGCCGAACAGGCGCTGGCGGTGTTGCTGGAACAGGGCGGTTTGCGAATCCATGAGGCACTCCGGGGAAAGGATGCTGCCAGGACGCATGGACGGAGCGAAACGTGACCGCTAGCGGAGCAATGGCCAGGGAGCCAGGAAAATCAGCCACAACAGCACAAGGATGCCGACGTATTTTCCGGCCTTGTACAGCTTCTTGTGACGCCGCTTGAACGCCGCCTTCCATTGATGCATGGCGCCCTTGCGCTGGCTCCACGCGTACAGGCGGTTGACGAAGCCGGTCTTCTCGGTACCGGTGTCGCTGTTGGGCGAAGCGGTGATCTTGCCCATGAACGCGCCCACGCGATGGTTGATCGCACTCATCCAGCGCGTGCGCAGCGGGCGCTCCACATCGGCGAACAGGATCACCCGGGTCTGGTCGGTCTTGTTCTCCACCCAGTGCACGAAGGTCTCGTCGAACACCACGTCCTTGCCGTCGCCCCAGGCATGCTCTTCGCCATCGACGAAGATGCGGCAGTCGCGCGAGTTCGGCGTGATCAGGCCCAAGTGATAGCGCAGCGAACCGGCGAACGGATCGCGATGGGGGTTGAGCTTGCTGTTGGGTGCCAGCGTGGCGAACATCGCCGCCTTGATTCCGGGGATCGCATTGAGCAGTTCCACCGTCTTCGGACACAACGCCTGCGCCGACGCCAGCGGCTCGCCGTACCACTTGAGGTAGAAGCGCTTCCAGCCCTGCTTGATGAAGCTGTTGAAACTGGCGTCGTCGTTCTTCGTGGTGCCGCGAATGTGTCCCCGGTCCGTCAGGTGCAGCGCCTCGGCCCGGATCGTCTCCCAGTTTGCCTGCAGCAAATCCAGCTCGGGAAATCCGCGGCGGTCGAGTATCGGCTTGGCCGGCACCGCCGAGAACGCGTACATCAGCAGGTTGTACGGCGCGAACACTGCCGAGTGATCCACCAGCTGGCGGTCGAAACGCAACCGCACCCGCCCGCGCAAATGCACCAGCAGCACGCACAGTGCGAAGAAGGCGAACAAGAGCAACAGGATGAGGCGCGGCGTCACGAACATGGGCAGAGGAACCACGGAGCCAGCAATGTCGTGATTCTACTCGACCGATGGCAACATCAGTTGACGGCGGCCCGGCCGGACGCCATTTCGTGCGACTTGTCTTTACGGCAACAGGCGCGATTTGCGCTTGAGGAAACTGCCGGCAATCCACATCAACCGTATGGCGGAAACCGCCAACGCCGTGCCCAGGCCGAGAACCAGCATGATCTGGAACAGTTGCATCAAAAGTGCGGTTGACATGGCGGTCCTTGCTTGGTCGTGAGAGGCGAAAACTCGGTCTTGGCTTTGGCAACGGCAACACATTCTACTTGACGGGGCCGGTACCACGTGCGATCACGTTCTTCAGCCACCGGATGCGGATTCGCGCGTGCGCCGTTTCCGCAGCCAGGTTGGCCAGCCTCGACGGGTCACCGCGTTCAAGGCTTGCCCCCCAACTGTTTGGCACGATTTCCCATGGACGTGCCGGCAATGGATCGTTGGACACCGGCAAGTCCAACCTGCGTTCCGCGTCGCGGCTGGTCAACCGCGCGCAGCGCATCGGGTGTTCACCATGATGGCAGGAGTGGTGTTGCCTGGCAGGTATTCCGCTACCGGGCTTCCGAACGCCGAAAACCGAAAGCCAGCTCCTACATCATCTCCGCCGCAAAGTCCGCCAACCGCGACCTCTCTCCCCGCCGCAACGTGATGTGCGCCGAATGCTCCCAGCTCTTGAAGCGATCCACCGCATAGGTAAGCCCGGAGGTGGTTTCGGTGAGGTAGGGAGTATCGATCTGTTCGACGTTGCCGAGGCAGACGATCTTGGTGCCGGGGCCTGCGCGGGTGATCAGGGTCTTCATCTGCTTCGGGGTGAGGTTCTGGGCCTCGTCGATGATCAGGTAGCGTGACAGGAAGGTGCGCCCACGCATGAAGTTGAGCGAGCGGATCTTGATGCGCGAGGCAAGCAGGTCGTTGGTGGCCTGGCGGCCCCAGCTGCCGCCGTCCTCGGGGTTGGCGAGCACTTCGAGGTTGTCGGTGAGCGCGCCCATCCACGGCGTCATCTTTTCTTCCTCGGTGCCGGGCAGGAAGCCGATGTCCTCGCCGACGGAAACAGTGGCGCGGGTCATGATGATCTCGCGGTAGCGCTGCTGGTCCATCACCTGGGCCAGGCCGGCGGCCAGCGCCAGCAGGGTCTTGCCGGTGCCGGCGTTGCCGAGCAGGGTGACGAAGTCGATCTCCGGGTCCATCAGCGCGTTGAGCGCGAAGTTCTGCTCGCGGTTGCGCGCACCGATGCCCCAGACGTGATGGTTGGCGTGCGAGTGGTCGTCCAGAAGCATGAGCGTCGCGTGCTCGTCGTCCAGTTTCTGCACGCGCAGTTCGATCTCGTTCTCGCCGGGCAGGTAGAGGCACTCGTTGGGATGCCACGCCTCGTCCTCGCGGCGATCGAGCTGGTAATAGGTGCGGCCGTGATCGGTCCACGAGTGCACTTCCGGGTGCAGCTCCCAGAAGTTCGCCGGCAGTTCGGTCGAGCCGGTGTAGAGCAGGGAGAAATCGTCGAGCGCGCGGTCGTTCTCGTAATCCTCCGCAACCAGGCCGTTGATGCCGGCCTTGATGCGCAGGTTGATGTCCTTGGTGACCAGGATCACGTCGCGATCCTGATTCTGGTCGCGCAGCTCGATCACCGCGGCGAGGATCTGGTTGTCGGCCTTGGTGTGGCCGTTGCTGCTGATGCGATGCTGGAAATAGAGCCGACCGGCCGAGCCGCCGCGCTTGAGCTTGACGCCTTGCGGATTGGCCAGTTCCAGCCCTTCCGCCAGGTCGTGCTGCTTGCCGGCCTCGATCAGTTCGTTGAGGAAGCGACTGACCTGGCGGCCGTTGCGCGAGACTTCCGAAGCACCTTTCTTCTTCTCGTCCAGCTCCTCCAGGACGGTCATGGGGATGAAGACGTCGTGTTCCTCGAAGCGGAACAGCGAGGTCGGGTCATGCAGCAGGACGTTGGTGTCGAGAGCGTAGATGCGCTTGCTTCCGGTCATGCGGAAGTGTCCTCGCTGGTGGGTGGGCAAAGCGGATGGCGACAACTCATCAGGGCGAATGACTCAGGCGGCGGGGATCGCGTCAAGCACGGCCTGCGCGTGGCCGGGGACTTTCACCCCGCGCCATTCGGCGGCGAGCTTGCCGTCGGGGTCGATCAGGAAGGTGCTGCGCACGATGCCGAGGTGGCGCTTGCCGTAGAGCACCTTCTCGTGGATCACGTCGAAGGCCTGGCACCAGGTTTCGTCGGCGTCGGATATCAGCGGGAACGGCAGCTCCTGCTTCGCGGCAAAGTTGGCGTGTGATTTCGGTGAGTCGCGTGACACGCCGATGACCTGCGCGTGACGTTGGCGGAACTTCGAGTGCAAGTCGCGGAAGTCCCTGGCCTCGTTGGTGCAGCCGGGGGTCGAATCCTTCGGATAGAAGTACACGACCAGCCATTGGCCGCGGTAGTCGGAAAGCTTCAGCTCGGTGCCGTCGCCGGTGGTGCCTTTCAGTGCGGGAAGTTTCTTGCCGATGGCGGGCATGGGGCATCCTGCGCGGCCTGCGCGGCCGTGCTTGCGGTGGGATGGAAGGGAGACGTGGCGCGGATGACGACAGTGCGGCGGCGAGGCGACCGGGCAAGCCGGGGCCGGCTGGCGTGAATCGACTCGCGGTTCTGCAATGCTGACGTCCTCCGGCAGGGCCACGGCCACAGACTAGCGCGCCCGGGGTGGCGGATGACAGGTCTTGTCAGGGCAAGGCGTTCGCGCGATGCTCGGCGGACGGCAACACTTCAGAACTTCACCGGGTCCATGATCGCGTCGAGGTTCATGCCGTCGCACAGTTCCAGGAAATCGTCGCGCAAGGCGGCGATGTGGATGTCCGCCGGGATGCCGATGGTGAACTGGGCCTGGAACATCTCCGCGCCGGTCTGCATGGCGCGATAGCGGGTAGAGTTCAACTGCTCCACGCTGATTTCGTGCTGGGCGAAGAACTCCACGATGCGGGCGACGATGCCGGGGCGATCGGCGGCCACCACTTCCACCAGATAAGGCAGCTGCGCGCTGTTGCCGCGCTGGCCGGTGCGGTAGTGCACCAGGCGCAGGCTTTCGTCGCGGGCCAGCTTGGTCAGTGCGGTTTCCAGCTTGGCCAGCGCATCCCAGGCGCCGCTGGCGAGCAGCATCAGCGAGACCTCGGTGCCGATGGTGGAGACGCGCGATTCGGAAAGGTTGCAGCCGGCGTCGGCAATGCGGCGGGCCAGCGCCAGCAGCGGCGACTTGTCGGCCGGAGTGAGCGCCTGGATCAGCAACTGGCTGTCGCCAGTCGTGCGTCCGGCCGCGTGCGAGGCAGTGGAGGGAGATTTCAAGGAGGTCCACCTGTGGGCAGCATTCCGCCCGATGCGGAAGCATCAGGTTACTCCCATCGAGCTTACTTGCCCGTCTTGCGAAGCGGCAAGTAACATGCAGGGCTTGCCGTTGCAGCGGAATCGAGCACGTGGACATTCGTGGAAGCATCTGTGCGCTGGTCACGCCGTTCGCGGCCGACGACAGCCTCGACCTGGCGGCGTTCGGCCGCCTGATCGAACAGCAGATCGCCGGCGGCACCCAGGCGCTGGTGGTGGCCGGCTCGACCGGCGAGGCGCACATGCTGGAGGCGGGCGAGTTCGACCGCCTGCTGACGTTCGCGATCGAGCGCGTGGCAGGTCGCGTGCCGGTGATTGCCGGCACCGGCGAGGCCGGTACCGCGAAGACCATCGCTGCCACGCGTCGTGCGCAGGAGCTGGGCGCGGATGCGGCACTGGTGGTGGTGCCGTACTACGTGCGTCCCACGCAGGAGGGCTTGTGGCGACACTTCACCGCGGTCGCCGATGCTGGCGGCTTGCCGGTGCTGCTCTACAACGTGCCCGGTCGCACCGGTTGCGACCTGCTGCCGGAGACGGTGGCGCGCCTGAGCGAGCATCCGGCGATCATCGGCATCAAGGAAGCGCGGGGCGATGCGCCGCGGATCGCCGCGCTGGCGGAACTTGCGCGCGCGGATTTCGTCTATCTGTCCGGTGACGACGCCAGCGCCGGTGTGGCGATGCTTGCCGGTGCGGCCGGCACCGTCTCGGTGGTGGCCAACCTGGTGCCGCGGCCGTTCCGCGCCCTGTGCGACGCCGCCACGGCGGGCGACGAGGCGGCCACGGCACGGTGCCGGGATGCACTGGAACCCTTGCTGCACGCGCTGGACTGCGCGCCCAATCCGATCGCGGTCAAGGCCGGACTGCCGCCGCTGGGGCTGGGCTCGGCCCGGCCGCGGTTGCCGCTGGTGGAACTGCCCGACGGCCCGGATCGCGCCCGCTTGCACCAGGCGCTGTCCAGTCTGTCATCCTAGACACCTGTGCCCGCTGATCCGGGCCTGGCTCACTCACGGAATCCGATTCGATGAAGAAAACCTCGCTCCTCGTGGCCTTGCCGGCCGTCGCGCTCGCCGGCCTGCTGCTCTCCGGTTGCGGCATGTTCCGTTCGCACAGCGCCTGGCAGAAGGCCCGGCAGGAGGCGCCGCTGGAGATTCCGCCCAGCATGGATCGTCCCTCCACCAGCGACGCCCTGGTGATTCCGCCGCCGGGCGCGAACCAGCCGACGGCGGACGGCGCGACTGCCTCCGTGGCGGGCGTGCCGGGCCAGGCAGGGCAGATCTCCGACGGCTTCGTGCACGAGGGCACGGTCGACAGCGTGTACCAGCAGGTGGGCAAGGTGCTGGCCGACGGCAAGGCGGGCCAACTGGTCAGCCACGACGACGCCACGCACTCCTACGTGGTCAGCGTGGCGGCGGCCGCCACCGGCAAGAAGCGCGGTTTCTTCTCGCGACTGTTCGGCCGACACCGGGATGATTCTGCCAGCACCGCCGGTGGCGGCATGCACCAGGTACAGATCAACGTGGAGAGCCGCGGCGACGCCGGCAGCGAGATCCGCGCGCAGAGCGATTCGCTGGGCGCGGTGGCCAAGGTGATCGATCGGCTGAAGTCGAAGCTGGATTGATCGCAAGCGCGCCACGCATGCGAAAACGCCGCCCGGAGGGGCGGCGTTTTCGTTTCGACATCGTGACGGGAGGCCGGTTCAGCGCTCGAGAAGCGCCAGCTTGTCCGGCTTGCCTTCCCAGTCGCCGGCGTCGGCGGGAGCGTCCTTGCGCTCGGTGATCACCGGCCAGCTCTTGGCCAGCTCGGCGTTGAGCGCCACCAGCGGCTCCTGCCCCACCGGCACGTCGTCCTCCGGGTAGATCGCGTTGATCGGGCACTCCGGCTCGCACAGGGTGCAGTCGATGCACTCGTCCGGGTCGATCACCAGGAAGTTCGGGCCTTCGTGAAAGGCATCCACCGGGCACACCTCGACGCAATCGGTGTACTTGCACTTGATGCAGTTGTCGATGACGACGAAAGTCATGAAGTCAACTCGGCTGTAGGAAGGGGCAGATGGAACGCTCTTCTGAAAAACGACGCAGATCCACGGCAAAGTACACCGAAGGGCTCTCGCGGGGTTCGGCAGAGGGCTCTTTTGAAAAGTGCGGCCATGGATGGCCGCTTCTGATCCGGCCGAAGGCCCGGAACTCCCTGCTGTCCGGATGTTCCCGGACAACCGCGATCGGGGATGATCGCACAGGTGACAGACAGTGCGGCCATGGATGGCTGCTTTTGATCCCGCCGATAGCCGGTAACCTTGGGCTACCGCACTCCTTCCAGACCATGGCAATCATGGAAGATTGCACAACCAAATGGCGCTCCCTACGAGACTCGAACTCGTGTTCCCGCCTTGAGAGGGCGGTGTCCTGGGCCACTAGACGAAGGGAGCGTTGTGCGGCGAAGCGCGCTAGTATAGCGGAATTGCTTCGCGCGGCAACGCCCGGTCGACGCGCGTCGAAGCCTGCCGCGCAGGCGCGCAGATCGTCGTCCTGCCGCGGCTATTTGTTGATGCTCGGCATCGTGAACATGGCAAGCACGGGGCGCCTGCGTCCCGCAAGGATTCCAACCGCTTGAACCCCACACCAGGCACCGATCCCACCCCCGCGCTGCGGATCATCCCGCGCGACCAGCACATCATTTCGCGGGCGAACATCAGCAAGGCCGCGCTGCGCGTGCTGTACCGGCTGCACGACGCCGGTTATGCCGCCTACCTCGTCGGTGGCGCGGTGCGCGACCTGTTGCTGGGGTTTCGTCCGAAGGATTTCGACGTCGCCACCGACGCCACGCCGGAGGAGGTCAAGAAGCTGTTCCGCAACTGCCGCCTGATCGGGCGGCGGTTCCGCCTGGCGCACGTGGTGTTCGGCCCGGAGATCATCGAGGTGGCCACCTTCCGCGGCACCGGCGAGGAAGGCGAGGGCGACCGCCACATCGTTGACGGCCGCATCGTGCGCGACAACATCTGGGGCACCATCGAGGAGGACGCGCTGCGCCGCGATTTCCGCGTCAATGCCCTGTATTACGACATCGGCGATTTCTCCGTGCGCGACTACGTCGGCGGCATGCAGGACCTGCACGATCGCGTGCTGCGCCTGATCGGCGACCCCGAGGTGCGCTACCACGAAGATCCGGTGCGCATGCTGCGCGCCGCGCGGCTGGCGGCCAAGCTCGGCATGCACATCGACGCCGCCGCGGCGGCCCCTTTCGAATCGCTGGGACCGCTGCTTGCCGATGCCGCGCCGGCGCGGCTGTTCGACGAATCGCTGAAGATGTTCCTGTCCGGCAACGGCCTGAAGAGTTTCCGCATGCTGGAGCAGTGCGGCCTGCTGAAGTTCCTGTTCCCGGCCACCGCGCGCGCGCTCAAGCGTGGCGATGCGGCGTTGCGCTCGCTGGTGGAGCAGGGCCTGGCCAACACCGATGCGCGCATCGGCGAAGGCAAGTCGGTCACCCCCGCGTTCCTGTTCGCGGTGCTGCTGTGGGGCGAGGTGCGCGACGAGGCCCAACTCGGCATCGAGCGCGGCCTGGACAGCGCCGAGGCGTGGTCGCGCGCGGCTGCCAAGGTGGTTGGCGAACAGTGCCAGCGGGTGGCGATCCCGCGGCGCTTCACCTTCACCATGGAAGAGATCTGGTCGCTGCAGCCGCGTTTCGAGCAGGTGCAACGCAAGCGGGTGTTCCGCCTGATGGCACATCCGCGGTTCCGCGCGGCGTTCGATTTCCTGTTGTTGCGCGCCGACGAATCGCCGGCGATGCGTGAGCTGGGGCAGTGGTGGGCGCACGCCCAGCGCCTGCCGCAGGACGTGCTGGCCGCGGCCTTGCCGGTGCTCAGCGGCGCGGCTGCGGCAGAGGCTGCTCCCGCACCGGCGGTGCGCAAGCCGCCGCGCCCGCGCCGGCGCCGGCGCAAACGCAGCGACAACCCGGCCTCCGAATGACCCTGGCCTACGTGGCGCTGGGCAGCAACCTCGGTGAACCGCGCCAGCAGGTACTCGACGCGTTCAACGCGCTCGCCGAGCTGCCCGGCACCTGCTTGCTGCAGCGTTCGCCGCTTTACCGCACGCCGCCCTGGGGCGTGCTCGACCAACCATCCTTCATCAATGCCGTGGCCGAGCTGGAAACGACGCTGTCGCCCGAAGCGCTGCTGCAGCACCTGCTGGCGATCGAGCAGCGCGCCGGCCGCGTCCGCGCCGAACGCAACGGGCCACGCACGCTCGACCTGGATCTGCTGCATGTCGAGGGCGTGCGTCGCGACGATCCGGCATTGACCCTGCCACACCCGCGGTTGGCCGAGCGTGCCTTCGTGCTGTTGCCGCTGAACGATGTCGTACCGGATCTGCACCTGCCCGGCCAGGGGCGCGTGGCCGAGCTGCTGGCGCGGGTCGACCCGGCCGGTTGCGAGCGGCTGCTTGCGCCATAATCGGCAGTCACCCTCGCCGACCAGGAAACCCCCGTGTACGTGCAGAACGCCAATCTCCCCGACCGCAAGCCGGTGACCGTGCCGGGCCTGCGCGCGATGAAGGCGCAAGGCCAGCGCATCACCATGCTGACGGCCTACGACGCCAGCTTCGCCTGGCAACTGGAAGCGGCGGGCATCGACGTGGCGCTGGTCGGCGATTCGCTCGGCATGGTGGTGCAAGGACACGCCAGCACCTTGCCGGTGACACTCGACCAGATGGTCTACCACACCGCAGCCGTGGCGCGCGGATTGTCCGCCACCTTGCTGGTGGCCGACCTGCCGTTCATGGCCGATCGCGACGTCGCCCACGTGCTCGCGGCCGGTGCGCGGCTGGTCGGTGAAGCGGGTGCGGCGATGGTGAAGCTCGAAGGCGCCGCCGCGCACGTGCTGGAGGGCATCGCCGCGCTGACCGCGCGGGCCATGCCGGTATGCGCGCATCTGGGACTGACCCCGCAATCCGTGCACCGCTTCGGCGGTTTCCGCGTCCAGGGCCGGGAACAGGCCGCGGCGGATCAACTGGTGGCCGACGCGTTGGCGGTGCAGGCGGCGGGCGCGCAATTGCTGGTGATGGAGGGCGTGCCGGTCGA
The DNA here is from genome assembly GCF_052978405.1 of Rhodanobacter sp. UC4438_H5. Taxonomy (NCBI): domain Bacteria; kingdom Pseudomonadati; phylum Pseudomonadota; class Gammaproteobacteria; order Lysobacterales; family Rhodanobacteraceae; genus Rhodanobacter; species Rhodanobacter sp. UC4438_H5. The sequence continues at coordinate 1,710,203 of NZ_CM129672.1, read as the reverse complement.
ACTGGGCCGGCGCGTGACCGCGGCGGTGGAGATCCCGGTGATCGGCATCGGCGCCGGCCCGCATTGCGATGGCCAGGTGCTGGTGATCCACGACATGCTCGGCGTCACGCCCGGCAAGCGCCCCAAGTTCAGCAAGGATTTTCTCGCCGGCCGCGATTCTGTGGCAGCGGCGATCCGCGCCTATGCGGACGACGTGCGCAGCGGTGCCTTTCCGGCGCCGGAACATTGTTTCAACTGAGCTGACGAGTTTCCACCATGCAAACGGTTCAGGATGCGCCGGCGTTGCGCGCCGCGGTTCGCGGCTGGCGCAGCAAGGGCCAGACGGTCGGCTTCGTGCCGACCATGGGCAATCTGCACGCCGGCCACCAGTCGCTGGTGCGGCTGGCGCGGGCGCGTGCCGATCGGGTGGTGGCGAGCGTGTTCGTCAATCCGACCCAGTTCGGCCCCGGCGAGGATTTCGAGCGCTACCCGCGCACCCTGGTGCACGACCAGGCGGCGCTGGCCGATGAAGGTTGCGACCTGCTGTTTGCACCCGAGGTCGCCACGATCTATCCCTACGGCGCCGCGCTCAGCGTGAACCTGCGCGTGCCGCAGGTCACCGCCGTGCTGGAAGGGGCACACCGGCCCGGCCACTTCGACGGTGTGGCCACCGTGGTGTGCAAGCTGTTCAACCTGGTCAATCCGGACCTGGCCGTGTTCGGGCAGAAGGATTTCCAGCAGCTCAAGGTGATCGAGCGCATGGTGCGCGACCTGTCGCTGCCAGTGAAGGTGATCGCCGCGCCCATCGTGCGCGACGACGACGGGTTGGCGCTGAGTTCGCGCAACCAGTACCTTTCGGCGCAGGAGCGTGCGCGGGCGCCGCTGATACACGACACCTTGCTGAAAATGCGCGAATTGCTGGGCCAGGGCCACGCCTGGCGCGCCGTGGAGCAGGTGGCCGAAGCCCAGCTGACCCGCGCCGGCTTCGTGCCCGACTACGCGGCGATCCGCCGGGCCGGGGATCTCGCCGAGCCGGACGATGGCCAGCGTGACGGGCTGGTGGCGCTGATCGCCGCGCGGCTGGGCGGCACCCGGCTGATCGACAACTTGCTGTTGGACTGAGCCGCCCGCACATATCGTGGGCGGGCCGTTGATGTTGCAGCGCAGCGCCATCGGTTCGATAATCGCCGACTTTGCGGAGCACCGCGGGAACAACGTCATGCACCTGAACATGCTCAAGGCCAAGATCCACCGCGCCACGGTGACGCACGCCGAGCTGCACTACGAAGGCTCGATCGCGATCGACGGCTTGCTGCTGGATGCGTCGGGCATCCGCGAGTACGAGCAGATCCACGCGTGGAACGTCAACAACGGCAAGCGCTTCGTCACCTACGCGCTGCGCGCCGAGGAAGGCTCGGGGATCATCTCGGTGAACGGCAGTGCCGCGCATCGGGCCAAGCCCGGCGACATCGTCATCATTGCCGCCTTCGCCCAGCTGAACGAGGCGGAGCTGGAGAAATTCCAGCCCACCTGCGTGTACATCGCCGCCGGTGAAGGGAACCACATCAGCCACACCAACCGCTCGATCCCCAAGCAGATGGCCGCTGCCTGACGGTCGGGCCCGGGCTTGCCGGCGGCGCCGTCGCCGGCTTGACCGCGGGATTCAGCCGGCGCGCCGTTTGGCCGCTTGCTGCGCCAGCGCCCAGGCGACGTGTTCGCGCACCAGCGGCGAGGCATCGTCGGCGCGGCTGGCGAGGGCGGCGTCGACCGAGTCGCCGGGAGGCGCGTTGCCCAGCGCCACGGCGATATTGCGCAGCCAGCCTTCGTAGCCGGTGCGGCGGATCGCCATGCCTTCGGTACGTTTGAGAAACTCCTCCTCGCTCCAGCCGAACAGCTCGACCAGCTTCGCGCCGTCCAGGCTGTGCCGCGGCGCGAAATCCGCCTCGGTGGCGACCTGCGCGAACTTGTTCCAGGGGCATACCAGCTGGCAGTCGTCGCAACCGAAGATGCGGTTGCCCATCGGCGCGCGCAGCTCTTCGGGAATGCTGCCCTTGAGCTCGATCGTGAGATACGAAATGCAGCGTTTGGCGTCGAGCTGGTACGGCCCGGTGATTGCCTGGGTCGGGCACACCTCGATGCAGCGCGTGCAGGTGCCGCAGTGCGCGCTGGCCGGTTCATCCACCGGTAGCGGCAGGTCGGTGTACAGCTCGCCGAGGAAGAAGTACGAGCCGGCATGACGGTTGATCAGCACGGTGTGCTTGCCGATCCAGCCCAGCCCCGAGTTGCGCGCCAGCGCTTTTTCCATCACCGGCGCGGAATCGACATAGGCGCGATGGCCGAACTCGCCCACCGCGGCGCGGATGCGCTCGGCCAATTTCTGCAGGCGGTTGCGCATCAGCTTGTGATAGTCGCGGCCCAGCGCGTAACGCGAGACGTAGCCGGCTTCGCCGTCGCCGAGCACGTCCCAGGCGTTGGCGGTGCCGGGTGGGGCGTAATCCATGCGCACCGAGATGACGCGTTGCGTGCCCGGTTCCAGTTCAGCCGGGCGGGTGCGCTTGCTGCCGTGTCTGGCCATGTACTCCATCTCGCCGTGCCGGCCGGCATCGAGCCAGTGCTGCAGATGCCGCTCATCCTCGGCGAGGTCGACACCGCTGATGCCGGTCTCGGCAAACCCCAGTTCGCGCGCCCAGCGCTTGATGTCGCGGGCGAGCGCGGCGTAATCGGGTGAGGCGGAAGCGGACGACACGGACATCCGCATAGTCTAGTCGCACCCCTATAATTCGCCGCATGTCCGAACCTTCGCCCCGCGACCTGTACACCGTCGACGACATGCGGCGGATCGATCGCGCCGCGCTGGATGCACTGGGCATCTCCGGCAGCGAGTTGATGCGCCGTGCCGCCAGCGACGCCCTGCGCAGCCTGCACCGGCGCTGGCCGCAGGCGCGCAGGCTTCGCGTGCATTGCGGCCCGGGCAACAACGGCGGCGATGGCTTCCTGCTTGGCGTGCTGGCGCGCGAAGCGGGCCTGCAGGTCGACATGGTGGCGCTGGCCGACACGTCGCGCGGCGATGCCGCATCGGCGCGTGCCGCGTGGGTGGACGCCGGCGGTGCAGTGCATGCCGTCGACGCACTGCACGAATTGCCGGAGCCCGACGTGCAGGTGGATGCGCTGTACGGCATCGGCTTGAACCGCGCGCCCGAGCCGGCTGCCGCGGCGCTGATCGAACGCATCAACGGCAGCGGCATCCCCGTCCTGGCGCTCGACGTGCCGTCCGGGCTGGACGCCGACAGCGGGCAGTGCCCCGGTGCCGCGATCCGCGCGGATCTCACGGTCACTTTCATCGCCGACAAGCGCGGCCTGCACACCGGTCGCGCGGCCGACTGCACGGGCGTGCTGGAGCTGGCGACGCTGGGCGTGCCGGCCAGTGCGTTTGCGCAGGTGGCGCCGGACGCGCATCTGCTTGTTGCCGCGAGCCTGCCGCCGCGCCGTCGCTATGCCAACAAGGGCAATTATGGCCATGTGCTGGTGATCGGTGGCGGGCAGGGCATGGCCGGCGCCGTGCACCTGGCCGGCGCGGCGGCACTGCGCGCCGGTGCCGGCCTGGTCAGCGTCGCCACGCATGCCGAACACGTGGGCGCGCTCAACGCCGCGCGACCGGAATTGATGGCCCACGGCGTGGACGGCCCGCAGGCGCTGCGGCCGCTGCTGGAGCGTGCCGACACGCTGGCGCTCGGCCCGGGGCTCGGCCAGTCCGCGTGGTCGCATGCGCTGTGGCTGACCGCGCTGGATGCCCGCAAGCCGCTGGTGCTCGACGCCGACGGCCTCAACCTGCTGGCGAAGGAGCCTCGGCGATTCACCGCGCCGACCGTGCTGACACCGCATCCGGGCGAGGCGGCGCGATTGCTCGGCCGTTCCGTGGAGGCGGTCGAGCGTGACCGTTTCGCGGCCGCGCGCGAGCTGGCCGCGCGCTTCGATGCCGTCGTGGTGCTGAAGGGCGCCGGCAGCCTGGTGGCCGATCCGAATGGACGTCTGGACGTCTGTCCGTGGGGCAACCCCGGCATGGCATCCGGCGGCATGGGCGACCTGCTCACCGGCATCGTCGCGGCGATGCTCGCGCAAGGCTGCGACGCCTGGCAGGCGGCACGCCTCGGCGTCGGCCTGCATGCGCGGGCCGGCGACCTCGCCGCATGCGAGGGCGAGCGCGGCTTGCTGGCCAGTGACCTGCTGCTGCCGCTGCGGCGGCTCGGCAATGCCGTTCCCTGTGAAACCGACGAATGAACGGGACCATGTCCAACGAGCTTTCCCGCAGCTTGCCGGACGAGGCCGCGACCGCCGCACTGGCGCAACGCGTGGTCGGCCTGCTGGATCACGGCCTGGTGGTCTACCTGCATGGCCCGCTCGGCGCCGGCAAGACCAGTTTCGCCCGGGCCCTGCTGCTGGCGCTGGGCGTGGGCGAGCGGGTCAAGAGCCCGACCTACAGCCTGGTCGAGGGCTATGCGACCGCGCAGCGACCGGCCTGGCATCTCGACCTGTACCGCATTGCCGACCCCGCCGAGCTGGAGTGGCTGGGCCTGGACACGCTGGCCGACCCGGCTGCGCTGGTGCTGGTGGAGTGGCCCGAACGCGGTGCCGGCGCCTTGCCGGCGGCGGATCTCCACGTTCATCTCGATTACGCCGGGACCGGTCGCCAGGCCGTCCTGCGTGCCGATACCGTGCGTGGCGACGAGTTGCTCTCGCGCCTGTCCTGACACTCCAAGTGACTATTTCTGCTTGGGTTTTCTCCGGTCGCCGAATCGGGCAGGGAGCTGTTCGAAATGTGGCACTTGCGGCCGATAACTTGATATCCCCTGATGAATGCACTGCAGGTGGCGGATATTAAAAGGAAAACCCGCTTGCATTCAGATGGCGACTGCGTTTCAATGCGGCCCATGCGGGGTTATCTGAACAAGCTGGCCGGTTGGGGCGTCGCGGTGATGCTGGCGGCGTTTTTGCCGTGCGCGGCGCAAGCCGCCCAGGTCAAGGACGCCCGCGTCTGGGCAGGTCCGCAGTACACCCGCGTGGTGCTCGATGCGGACGGTCCGCTGCACTACACGATCGCGCAGAAGGACGGCCGGATCGTGGTGGACCTGCGCGACAGTCAGGCTGCGGGCGGCTTCTCCGCGCCGGCGGCACAAGGCTTGTTTCGTGGCATCAGCCATGCGCGTCGCGGCGACGACCTGCAACTGATCGCCACGGTCGATCCCGCCAGCACGCTCAAGAGTTTCGTGCTCAAGCCCACCGCCGGCGAAAATTACCGGCTGGTGCTGGATCTGTACCCGGGCAGCGCGCCGAGCGCCAAGCCGCCGGTCGCCGAGGCGCCCGCTGCCAGCGCGCCGGTCCCGACCGTCAACTACAGCAACCCCACGCGCAGCCGCCGGGTCGCCGCCGAGCAGGCTGCGGCGATGCTCAACGGACAGCGCGCCGTGGTGGTGGCGATCGACGCCGGCCATGGCGGCAAGGACCAGGGCGCCCACGGTCCGGCCGGCACGCTGGAGAAGAACGTCACCCTGGCGGTGGCGCGCGACCTCGCTGCCGAGATCAACCGGCAGCCCGGCATGAAGGCGGTGCTGACTCGCGATGGTGATACCTTCATCCCGCTCAAGCGCCGCTACGAAATCGCCCGCGAGCACAACGCCGACCTGTTCGTGTCGATCCATGCCGACTCCTTCACCAGCGACGACGCCCGCGGCTCGTCGGTGTGGGTGCTGTCGCCGCGCGGCAAGACCAGCATGGCTGCGCGCTGGCTCGCCGACGGGCAGAACCGCGCCGACCTGATCGGCGGCATCAGCCTGGACGACAAGGACGACGGCCTCGCCAAGGTGTTGCTGGACCTGCAGCAGGGCTGGGCGATCCAGGCCAGCGACGAGGTGGCCGGCAATGTGTTGCGCGCGCTGGCCAAGCTCGGCCCGACCCATCGTGGCCATGTCGAGCGCGCCAACTTCGTGGTGCTGCGTTCGCCCGACGTGCCTTCGATCCTGGTGGAGACGGCCTTCATCAGCAACCCGGCCGAAGAGCGCAAGCTGCGCGACCCGTCGCACCAGAAGCTGCTGGCCAACGCGGTGATGTCCGGCGTCAGGAACTATTTCGAATCGACGCCGCCGCCGGGCACCTGGTTCGCCGCGCAGGCGGCCAGGCGCCGCGGTGTGCGCGTGGCAACCGTCGACACGTCCGCCGGCAGCGCCGTCAAGGCGACGGGTGGCGCCGCGGATACGCACAAGGTCGCACGCGGCGAAAGCCTCAGCGGCATCGCGCAGCAATACGGAATCAGCGTGGGCGCGCTCAAGACCGCCAACCAGATCCGCAGCAACATCGTGCAGGCCGGCGCGGTGCTGACGATCCCGTCCGGCTGATCCGTCTTCCGACGGCAGGCTGCTAAAGTCCGCGGATGGCCAACATCCGTGCGCTTCCTCCCGAACTCATCAATCAGATCGCCGCCGGCGAGGTCATCGAGCGGCCGTCCTCGGTGGTCAAGGAACTGGTCGAGAACAGCCTCGACGCCGGCGCCACGCGCATCGAGGTGGACATCGAGGCTGGCGGTGCGCGGTTGATCCGCGTTCGCGACGACGGCGGCGGCATCGCGCTGGACGACCTGCCGCTGGCGGTGGCCTCGCATGCCACCAGCAAGATCGGCAGCTTCGACGATCTCGAACACGTCGCCAGCATGGGTTTTCGCGGCGAGGCGCTGGCCTCGGTGTCGTCGGTGTCGCGCTTCGCGCTGGTCTCGCGCACCGCCGGCCAGGAGGCCGCCTTCCGTATCGAGGTCGATGGCGGCCGGTTGCAGGCCGCACGCCCGGCGCAGCACCCACCGGGCACCAGCGTGGAGGTGCGCGACCTGTTCTACAACGTGCCGGCGCGCAAGAAATTCATGCGCGCCGAGCGCACCGAATTCGCGCACATCGACGATCTGCTGAAGTCGCTGTCGCTGGCGCGCAGTTCGGTGGAGTTTCGACTCAGCCACAACGGCAAGCCGGTGCGCGTGTGGAAGGCGGCGCGCGACGAACAGGCCGCGCTGCAGCGCGTGGCCGAAGTGCTCGGCGCGGAATTCCCGCAACGCAGCCTGCGCGTCGAGCACGCCGCCGCCGGCTTGCAGTTGTCCGGCTGGGTCGGCTTGCCGACCGCGTCGCGGGCGCAGGCCGATGCGCAGTATTTCTACGTCAACGGGCGCCTGGTGCGTGATCGCATCGTCGCCCACGCCGTGCGCCAGGCGTATGCCGACGTGCTGTTCCACGGTCGCCACGCCGCCTTCGTGCTGTACCTCGAACTCGACCCGGCCGGGGTCGACGTGAACGTGCACCCGGCCAAGCACGAGGTGCGTTTCCGCGAGCAGCGGCTGGTGCACGATTTCCTGTTCCGCACCCTGCACGAGGCACTGGCGCAGACGCGCGCGGGGCAGGTGGCGTCGCCCGCGCACGAGGCCGAGGGCGGCCTGCGCATGGCCGCAGCCGCACCGATGCCGATGCCGGCGGCATGGCCGGCCAGCGCGAGCCAGAGCCGGCTGTCGCTGGGCGTGCGCGACGAGCCGCTGGCCGATTACGCCGCGCTGCTTGGCACCGCCGCCAACGCGGTGCCGATGCCCGAGCCCGAACCCGGCGAGGCGCCGCCGCTGGGTTTCGCGATTGCCCAGCTGAAGAACATCTACATCCTCGCCGAGAACGCTGCCGGGCTGGTGCTGGTGGACATGCATGCGGCGCACGAGCGGATCACTTACGAGAAGCTCAAGGCCGGTCGCGTGTGCAGCAACCTGCGTTCGCAGTTGCTGCTGGTGCCGCTCGGCATCGCGGTGAGCGCAAGGGAGGCCGCCGCCGCCGAGGAACATGCCGACGCGCTGGCCGAGTGGGGCCTGGAGCTTTCGCGCAGCGGCCCGTCGGGCGTCGTGGTGCGGCGCATCCCCGCGCTGCTCGACGGGGCCGACGTGGCGCAACTGGCCCGCGACGTGCTGGCCGAACTGGCCCAGCACGGCAGCTCGCGCCGCCTGCAGGAGCTGGAGAACGAACTGCTTTCCACCATGGCCTGCCACGGCTCGGTGCGCGCGGGGCGCCGCCTGACCCTGCCGGAAATGAACGCGCTGCTGCGCGAGATGGAAGAGACCGAGCGCTCCGGCCAGTGCAATCACGGGCGGCCAACGTGGGCGCAGTTGTCTTTGGGCGAGTTGGACAAGTTGTTCATGCGGGGGCGGTGAGAGCCGGGGTTGGGGATTCGCGGGAGCAAGGGCGCTGCGCGTCACGCCGGGGCTCGGGGCCGTTTCGGACGGCGGCTTGCCGACGGCGCGCGCTGCTGCGCATACTCGATGCTTTCACCGATGCGGGATCGTCCCCATGTTGCGTACCGCCGCCTTCGTCCTTGCCATGCTTTCCGGAGTTGCCACCGTGTCTGCCGCCGATGTCCCGTCACCCAGCGCCACCTACACGCAGCAGATCGAGCAATGGCGCGCCGCCCGCGTGGCGCGGCTCACCGCGCCGACGGGATGGCTCAGCCTGATCGGGCTGGAATGGTTGAACGAGGGCGCCAACCGCGTGGGCTGCGCCGCCGACAACGACATCGTGCTGAAGGCCGGTCCCGCGCACCTGGGTACGGTGACGCTGGCGCCGGATGGCGGCTTGCACCTGGCGCTCGACCCGGCCAGCGGCGCCACCGTCGACGGCAAGGCCGTGACCGAAGCCGCGCTGGTCGACGACATGCACGCCGCCGCCGATGCCGATCCCACCACCGTGCGTTTCGGCAAGGCCAGCTTCTACGTGATCGAGCGCGATGGCCGCAAGGCATTGCGGGTGAAGGACGAGGACGCCGAGTCGCGCCGGCATTTTCTCGGCATCGACTATTTCCCGATCGACGACGCCTGGCGCATCGAGGCCGACTGGGTCCCGTTCACGCCACCGCACGACCTGGCGATGGGCTCGGTGATCGGCACCATCGACACGGTCAAGGTGCCCGGCAAGGCGGTGTTCCAGCGCGACGGCCACACCTTCGAGCTGTTGCCGTACCAGGAGGAACCGGGCGGCGAGCTGTTCTTCGTGCTGGCCGATCGCACCTCCGGCAAGGAAACCTACGGCGCCGCGCGTTTCCTCTACGCCGCGCTGCCTGCCGGCGGTCTCGACCATCCGGGCAAGGTGGTGCTGGATTTCAACAAGGCCTACAACCCGCCCTGCGCGTTCACCTCGTTCGCGACTTGTCCGCTGGCGCCACCGGAGAACCGGCTGGACGTCGCCATCACCGCCGGCGAAAAGAAATACCGCGGCGGGCACTGACCCGTAACTTTGTCGGGGGGCTCATTGCCCCTTGAACGCGGCCTTGCGCTTCTCCAGGAACGCGCGCGTCCCCTCGCGCATGTCCTCGGTGGAGAACATCAGCGCGAAACCCTGCGTCTCGAATTCCAGCCCCTGGTCGAGCGACGTCTCGCCACCTTGCAGCACGGCATCGAGGATGCCGGCGGCGGCCAGCGGCGCGGCGGCGGCGAGCTGGTCGACCAGCGCTTCCACGGTTTCGTCCAGCGCCTCGGGTGCCACCACGCGGTTGATGATGCCCAGTTCGTACGCGCGTTGCGCGTTGACCGGGGTGCCGGTGAGGCACAGTTCCAGCGCGGCGCTGCGCCCGGCCAGGCGCAGCAGGCGCTGGGTGCCGCCGAAGCCGGGGATCAGGCCGAGGTTGATTTCCGGCTGGCCGAACTTCGCCTTTTCGCTGGCCACGCGCAGGTGACAGGCCATCGCCAGCTCCATGCCGCCGCCCAGCGCGAAACCCTGCACGCGCGCGATCACCGGTTTGCCCAGCCGTTCGATGCTGCTCATCAGGCGCTGCCCGGCGCGCGAGAACGCCTGCGCCTGCACGCTGCTGCAGCCGCTCATCTCGCTGATGTCGGCGCCGGCCACGAACGCCTTTTCGCCGGCGCCGGCGAGCACCACCACGCGCACGGCGTCGTCCTGCGCGGCCTGGGCAAAGGCCAGCGTCAGCTCGTTGAGCGTCTGCCGATCCAGCGCATTGAGCTTGTCGGGGCGGTTCACTACGATCGTGCGCACCGCACCGCGGTTGTCGAGTTCCAGATTGCGATAGGCCATGGCCGGTTCCTGTGAGTGCAGGCCGCCGATGGTAGCAGCGGGAACCTTTGCCGATGGCGGGGTTCTCAACTCGCGTATGCATCAGCGGCACGCGTGCGGGGCCGCGATACCTCACCATGGCGGGCATGGATTCGATGGCGAAAGGCGTGACACATCTGGCGGCGTGGCTGCTGATCGGCGTGTTGCCGGGTGGCATGCTGCCGGCGCATGCGGCACAGGCTGGCGCGCCCGCGCAAGCCGCCAGCACGGCGAAACCCGACAAGGTCAAGTTGTCCTATGCGATCGGCTACCAGATCGGCAGCCGCTTCGCCGGCGGCTCGCCCGAGGTGGATCTGTCCACCCTGCAGCGCGCGATCGCGGACGCCTACGCGCGTCACCAGCCGCGCGTGCCGATTGGCGAGATGCAGGCGCAATTGCAACGCCTGCAGCAACAGATGCACAGCGACGCCCTGGCCGAGTTCAAGCGCATCGCTGCGGCGAACGCGAGCAAGAGCGCGGCGTTCATGGCGGAAAACCGCAAGAAGCCGGGCGTGGTGCAGCTGCCTTCCGGCATCCAGTACGCGGTGGTGCACCAGGGTAGCGGCACGGTGCACCCGAGCCTGACCAGCACGGTGGTGGTGAACTACCGCGGCATGCTGGTGGACGGTACCGAGTTCGACAGCACCTGGGCGCATGGCGCGCCAGCGACGATCGCGGTCGACCAGGTCATTCCCGGTTGGCGCGACGTGCTCCCGCGCATGCGCGTGGGCGATCGCTGGAAGGTGGTGATCCCCTCGCGGCTCGCATACGGCGAGGAGGGCGCGCTGCCGCGCATCGGGCCCAACGAGGCGCTGCAGTTCGTGATCGAACTGATCGAGATCAAGCCGCCGCGGGGCTGAGGGGCTGAATCCGGCCGGTGCTAACATGCGCCGACATGCCGAACGATCCCGCGCCGCAGCCAGTTCCGCCCCTGACTCCCTGTACCGGCGTGTGCCGACTGGACAGCCACGGCTACTGCATCGGCTGCCGCCGCAGCGGCGAGGAAATCGGCCGCTGGCGCGCGATGAGCGATCCCGAACGCCGCCACGTGATGGACGTGCTGCTGCCCGGTCGCCGGCCATGATGGATACCCTGGTGCAGGCGCTGCGGCCCTTGTCCGCGCCGCCCGAAGGTCCGGCCTGGAACCACGCCGAGGTGAACGAATGGCTCGGCGACCAGGCGCGCCTGCCGGCCGCCGTGCTGCTCGGCATCCGCGAAGGCGTGCAGCCGCGGCTGGTGTTTACCGTGCGCGACGCGCGCCTGCCGGCACATGCCGGCCAGGTGGCGTTTCCGGGCGGGCGCAGCGAGCCGCGGGATGCCGATGCCGTGGATACCGCGCTGCGCGAGAGCGAGGAGGAGATCGGCCTGAGTCGCGCGCTGGTGAAGCCGCTGGGTTTCCTCGATCGCTTCGAGACGATCAGCGGCTACAGCGTCACGCCGGTGGTGGCGAGCATCGCGGCCGAGGCCCGCCTGTATCCGTCGCCCGATGAAGTGGCCGAGGTGTTCGAGGTGCCGCTGACGTTCCTGTTCGACCCGGCCAACCTGCGTCGCTACACGATGGAGTTCCGTGGGCAGCAGCGGCCGATGGTGGAATTCGTCCACGCCGGACACCGCATCTGGGGCGCCACCGCCGCGATGCTTTGCAACCTGCTGGAGAGGATGGACCGCACATGAGCCTGAAAACTACCCTGATCGACGTCGACGCGTTGGCCGCGCTGACGCCACGCGACGTACTGATCGTGGATTGCCGCTTCGAGCTTTCCAACCCCGCTGGCGGCGCGCGTGATTACGCGCAGGGCCATGTGCCCGGCGCAATCTACGCCAGTCTCGATCGCGACCTGTCCGACCTGTCGCGCCAGGCCGAAGGTCTGGGCCGCCACCCGCTGCCGCTGGAGGCGGCGTTCAGCGCATTGCTGTCGCGCTGGGGCTGGCGCGACGGCATGCAGGTGGTGGCCTATGACGCCGCCGGCGGCGCGCTGGCGGCCGCGCGGCTTTGGTGGCTGCTGCGCCTGACGGGCATTCCCGCCGCGGTGCTGGATGGCGGCTGGGCCGCCTGGACGGCGGCGGGGAAGCCCGTCGAACGCGGCGAGCCCGCGCCGCGACCGTCCAGCGATGTTTCGCTGCGCTACGACGCCAGCCAGCTGCTGCTCGATCACCGGGCCGTCGCCGATGGCGCCTCGGGCCAACTGCTGGACGCGCGCGGCGCGCCGCGCTACCGCGGGGATACCGAGCCGCTGGACCGCGCCGCCGGCCACGTTCCCGGCGCGCTGAACCGCCCGTTCGCCGACAACCTCGATGCCAATGGCCACTTCAAGCCGGCGGTGCAGTTGCGTGCCGAGTTCACCGCCGTGCTCGGTGCCACCGAACCCTCGCAGGTGGTGCACATGTGCGGCTCCGGGGTCACCGCCTGCCACAACCTGCTGGCGATGGAACACGCCGGCCTGCACGGCTCGCGGCTGTACGCGCCATCGTGGAGCGGCTGGGTCAGCGACCCGTCGCGACCAGTGGCAACAGGCGAGGCGTGAGCGGAGAGGAGTGAGCAAAGAGAGTGGAAGCGGATGCTCGACCTCACTCCTCACTCCTCTTTACTCACTTCTCGCTCTTGCTCTTCAGCCGCGCCACCAGCGCCTGCAAGGTGGCCTGCGTCTCCGGGTGGAAGAACGCTTCGACGAAGTCGTCCAGCGGCAACGCGTCCAGGTCGGCGTAGGCGTTGGCGAGATCGGCGCGGGCCAGGCGGCGGGTGGTGAGCATGGCGTGCTTCGGCAGCGCCAGCAGTTCGTCCAGCCAGCGCAGCGCGCGGGTGGTGACCTGTTCGACGGCGGTGGTTTCGTCGACGAAGCCGCAAGCCAGCGCGTCGGCCGATTCGATCATGGCGCCGGCCACCAGCAGGCGCTCGGCGCGGTAGGTGCCGACCACGCGACGCAGCGCCAGCTGGATCGCCTCGGGCACGATCAGGCCGACCTGCACCTCGTTGAGGCCGATCCGGTACGGGCCGTCGGCCATCACCCGGTAGTCGCAGAACAGCGCCAGCACCGCGCCGCCGGCCGGACTGTGACCGGTGATCGCCGCGACCAGCGGGATCGGTGCGCGCGCCAGCGCGCCGCACAGGGCGAAAAATTCCCGCCAGTATTCGCGAACCCCGGCGCGGTCGCGCTGCAGCAGGGCGGGCACGTCGACGCCGGCGGAGAACAGGCCGGGCGCGCCGGACAGCACGATGCCGGGCACGTCGTCGCGCACGCTGTCGTCGATCGCCTTGCGCAGCGCCTGCAGCAGTTCCAGGTTCAGCGCGTTGACCGGCGGGCGGGCGAGCTGGATTTCACGGATGGCATGGTCGTGCGTGATGAGGTTGAGCATGATCGACTCCGTTCGGTTACTGCGGCTGTTGGTCGGCGGTCCAGCTGTAGCGCACGGCATAGCTCAGCGTGGCCTTGCCGTTGGCGGGCACTTCTACCCGGAACTCGAGCGTGTCGGCGTCCTGCTGCGCGGGCTTGCTGCTGGAGGAGACCAGCTTCCACTCGCGCCAGCGCGAGGGATGCTCGCGTACCGTCACGGTACGCGCGCTGTCGCCGGCATTGCTGAGCTCGATGCGGAAGGCCTCGTCGAGGGTGCGGCCGTCCTTGTCGACGTGGAAGCTGGTGCGCGTGCGTTCGGCACGCAGGTCGAACGGCGTGCCCAGGGTGATCGTGGCGTCGCTGCCCTTGGGCGTGTCGTTGATGCGGCCTTCACCGATGAACTGCGGCACGCCGTGGCGGTCGTGTTGGAGCACGCGCAGGTAACCGGCGGGCAGGCTGTCGAAGGCCTTCAGTTGCAGCGTGCTGACGATGGCGCCGACGCCTTGCTGGAAGTCGCGCTGGATGACAGGCTGCTGCGGCTCGAAGGCATTGCCGTTCTCCAGCAAGGTGGTGCGCTCGCAATCCATCGTGCGCGTGGCATACAGCGGCACCTGGCTGACGCTGCCGTCGGGCAGGCTCACCTTGTCGGGCAGGGTGAAGCTGCGGTAATCGCCCAGGCTGTCCTGCTGCGGCATCGCCTCGGCCTTGGCGCTGTAGCCGCGCGCCATCGCCATCATCGGGCGCGGGCCGGAATCCCTGGCCATGTTCGGCTCGCCGGCGATCAGGGTGAGCTGGGCGTCTTGCCAGTCGCGCCCGCTGCGGTTGGCGATGCTGGCGCGCGATTCGAACTGCATGCGACAGGCATTGCCCGGCTGCAGCGTCGCCACATACGCAGCGCGCCAACCCAGGCCGGCGGTGGGATAGCTGAGCACGGCGCGCGCCCGGCCGGCGCGCGCGACGTCCACGCGCAGGCTGAGGCTGGAGCCAAGCGGGAAGCTGCCGCCGTTGCTGCGCACCGCCGCGTAATCGCGCACCAGCGTGGTGCCGCTGACGCCGCTGACGCCGCGGACCAGCAGGCCGTTGCCGGCACGCAGCAACGTGCCGTTGGCCAGCGATTCGCCGTTGCTGCCCAGCACGTTGACCTCCTGTCCGACCAGACCGGACAACGCGCCGTCGTTGCCTTGCGCCAGCAACAGCCGCTGCGAGATCACCGTGGCATCGTTGTCGGGAAAGGCCAGCGCCATCGCCTCGGCGTCCAGCGCATTCGGCAAGTTGCCGATGGTCACGTCGTGGGTGCCCGCGGCCAGGGTCAGCGCGCGCTGTTCGCGCACTACCGCGTAGCCCGCGTCGACGTCGCCGCCCTGGCTGGCATACAGGGAGGGGTTGTCGCTGCGGTACAAGCTCAGTGCCGTGCTGTCGGCCGTCTGCGCGTTGGCAGTGCCGGCCAGGGCGGTGAAACAGGCGAAGGCGAGGAGGTGGCGGGCTGTCGTCATGGTGCATTCCATGGTGGGGACCGAACGGCCATCATAACGATCACGCGTGCAGCGCGCGTCGGCGGGGTGCGCGTGCGATCAGAACCGTTCAAGAACCGGCGGTCCGGATTCCCTATCGTGTCGGGAGCTTTCCCGCGAGTGACCGAGCATGCCCGCCTCCCCGACCGTCACCATCGCGCCCGCCCGCCTGCCGGAGGACATCGGGAGCGTGCGCCAACTGTTCACGGAATATGTCGACAGCCTCGGCGTCGATCTTTCCTTTCAGAATGTGGCCACGGAACTGGCGCAACTGCCCGGCAAGTACGCGCCACCAGGCGGCGTGATCCTGCTCGCGCGCGACAGTGCGGGAGCCACGCCGGGTTGCGTGGCCTTGCGCCCATGGCCGCAGCCTGGCGTGTGCGAGATCAAGCGCCTCTACGTGCGCCCGGCGGCGCGCGGGCAGGCGCTGGGGCGGCAACTGGCCGAAGCGGCGATCGCGTGGGCCGCGCGAGCCGGCTATGCGTGCATGCTGCTGGATACGCTGGCGTCGATGGCGGCGGCGCGGCAGCTTTATGTCGCGCTGGGTTTTCATCCGGTGGCGCCGTATTACGACAACCCGCTGCCCGGAACCTTGTACATGGCCCTGGACATCGATCCGCAAGTGGCCCAGGCCGCTCGGAATGCGGCGGGAGTCATGCCGAATGTCCGCGCGAATTCGCGGTTGAGATGAGCCTGGTCGCAGAAGCCTGCGTCGAGCGCCGCGTCGATGATCGGCACCTGGTTCCGCAAGAGGGCCTTGGCCTTGTGCAAGGCCAGCAGGACGTGGAAGTTGTGCAGGCTGGTGCCGGCCTGGCGGCGGAACGTGCGCGACAGGTGGCCGGCGGAAATCGCGCACGTGCGCGCGATCATCTCCACGTCGGTGTGCAGCGAAGGTCGTTCGGCCAGCAAGGCCGCGACCCGCGCGACGAGCGCTTCGCGGCCCTCGTCGCTGTTCGCGGCGGGCTGCTCGAAGCGCGAGACAAAGGACCAGCCACCGCCATCCACCGGTTCGAAGCGGTGGATCACACCCGCCGGCACCACGACGGTATCGCCGGCGACCACGTCTCTGCAGGTATCGGGGAAGCGCAGTCGTGCCCGTCCCGCCAACATCCGCACGACTTCGTCGCCGGCATGAAAATGCAGCCGGAAGCGCCAGGCATGGCGCGCGCCGGCGATCGTTTCGATCCGATGGGCGCCGGTTGCGCTGACCGTGAAGAAGGTGCGGGCGGCGGCATGCACGGACCGTTTACTCCACCGCGCGGCGGATCGCCTCTGGCAGCGGCACCGGCTTGCCGGTGGCCGGGTCCATCCAGACCATCACCACGTTGCCGTCGCAGTAAAGGGTGTCGGCCCGTTCGGCGTCGATCACCCGGTGCGCGATCGTCATCGAGCTGTTGCCCATGCGCTCGCAGAACAGCTGCACCTGCAACTGCGCGGGCCACGCGATCGGGCGGCGGTAGTTGACCTGGCTGGCGGCCATCACCGGCATGGCGTGCTCGTCGAACCACGGGCCCGGCACATGGCTGAGCCATTGCAGACGCGCCTCTTCCAGGTAGGTGAGGTAGTTGGAATTGTTGACGTGATTGAACGCGTCGAGATCGCGCCAGCGCACGCCGATGGCGGCGACGAACAGCGGCTTGCCCGCGCCGGTGTCCGTGTCGGCTGGCGACGGGTTGGGGGTGCGAGTACTCATGTGGGCTTTTTCTTTCGTCCGCGCATCGGCTTGTACTTGTCGG
This sequence comes from Rhodanobacter sp. UC4438_H5, assembly GCF_052978405.1. Taxonomy (NCBI): domain Bacteria; kingdom Pseudomonadati; phylum Pseudomonadota; class Gammaproteobacteria; order Lysobacterales; family Rhodanobacteraceae; genus Rhodanobacter; species Rhodanobacter sp. UC4438_H5. The sequence goes on along the minus strand of NZ_CM129672.1, from coordinate 1,693,539 downwards.
CCGAGGCAATGTGTTTGGTGGCGGCCTTGACCCGCGTGGTGGTACCCGGCTTTTTCGGCTTGACCGGTTTCAGGTGCGGTGCGAGGAAGTGGCCGGTGTGCGACCCGGTTGTGGCCGCCACGGTCTCCGGCGTGCCGGCGACCAGGATGCGACCGCCGCCGGCGCCGCCTTCGGGGCCGAGGTCGACCACCCAGTCGGCGGTCTTGATCACATCCAGGTTGTGCTCGATCACCACCACGGTGTTGCCCTGGTCGACCAGCTGGTGCAGCACGTCGAGCAGCTGCTCGATGTCGTGGAAGTGCAATCCGGTGGTGGGCTCGTCGAGGATGTACAGGGTGTTGCCGGTGTCGCGCTTGCTCAACTCCTTGGACAGCTTCACACGCTGCGCCTCGCCGCCGGACAGCGTGGTCGCGCTCTGGCCGAGCTTGATGTAGTCGAGGCCGACCGCACGCAGGGTGTCGAGCTTGCGCGCGATGGTCGGCACGTTCTCGAACAGCTTCAGCGCGTCTTCCACCGTCATGTCGAGCACGTCGGCGATGGTGTGGCCCTTGTACAGGATCTCCAGCGTCTCGCGGTTGTAGCGCTTGCCGTGGCAGACGTCGCAGGGCACGTAGACGTCGGGCAGGAAGTGCATCTCCACCTTGATCATGCCGTCGCCTTCGCACGCCTCGCAGCGGCCGCCGCGCACGTTGAAGCTGAAGCGGCCTGGCGTGTAGCCGCGCGAGCGCGCCTCCGGTACCTGCGAAAACATGTCGCGCAGCGGGGTGAACAAGCCGGTGTAGGTGGCGGGGTTGGAACGTGGCGTGCGGCCGATCGGCGACTGGTCGATGTCGACCACCTTGTCGAACAGTTCCAGTCCGGTCACCGACTTGAACGGCGCCGGCTGCGCGCTGGCGCCGTTGAGCTCGATCGCGGCGAGGCGGAACAGGGTGTCGTTGACCAGGGTCGACTTGCCCGAACCCGACACGCCGGTGATGCAGGTGAACAGGCCGGCCGGGATCGCCAGGTCGACCTGCTTGAGGTTGTTGCCGCTGGCGCCGTTCAGGTGCAGCCACGCGTCGTCGACAGGCCGGCGGCGTTCCTTCGGCACCTCGATCGCGCGCACGCCGGAGAGGAACTGGCCGGTCACCGAGCGCGGCGAGTCGAGCATGTCCTGCACCGTGCCCTGCGCCACGATCTCGCCGCCGTGCACGCCGGCGCCGGGGCCGATGTCGAGCACGTGGTCGGCCATGCGGATCGCGTCCTCGTCGTGCTCGACCACGATCACCGTGTTGCCGAGGTCGCGCAGGCGCGTGAGCGTGCCGAGCAGGCGCTCGTTGTCGCGCTGGTGCAGGCCGATCGACGGTTCGTCCAGCACGTACATCACGCCGACCAGGCCGGCGCCGATCTGCGAGGCGAGGCGGATGCGTTGCGCCTCGCCGCCGGAGAGCGAATCGGCCTGGCGATCGAGCGTGAGGTAGTTCAGGCCCACGTCGTTGAGGAAGGTCAGCCGCTCGCGGATCTCCTTGACGATCTTCACCGCGATCTCGCCGCGCCAGCCGCTGAGCTTCAACTCCTGGAAGAACGCCAGCGCATCATCGATCGAGCGCGCGGTGAGCGAGGGCAGCGCGTGGTCGGCGACGAACACGTTGCGCGCCGAGCGGTTCAGCCGCTGGCCGGCGCACTCGGGGCAGGGCTGGTCGCTGATGTACTTGGCCAGCTCCTCGCGCACGGCGGCGGATTCGGTTTCCTTGTAGCGTCGTTCCAGGTTCGGCACGATGCCCTCGAACGCGTGCTCGCGGGTGACCTTGCCGCCGCGCTCGGTGATGTAGCGGAAGGCAATCTGTTCCTTGCCGCTGCCGTAGAGAATGGCCTTCTGGACGTCCGCGGGAAGCTTCTGCCACGGCGCGTCGACGTCGAAGCCGTAGTGCGCGGCCAGCGACATGAGCAGCTGGAAATAGTGTGCGTTGCGCCGGTCCCAGCCGCGCACCGCGCCGTTGGCCAGCGACAGCTCCGGGTGGCCGACCACGCGCGCGGCGTCGAACACCTGGGTCACGCCCAGGCCGTCGCAGGCCGGGCAGGCGCCGATCGGCGAGTTGAACGAGAACAGCCGCGGCTCCAGTTCCGGCAGCGAGTAGTCGCAGACCGGGCAGGAATAGCGCGAGGACAGCAGCTGCTCGGGGGCGTCGGTTGCATCCATGTTGGCCAGGATTACCAGCCCGTCGCCGAGCCGCAGCGCGGTCTCGAACGATTCGGCCAGGCGCTGCTTGATGTCCTCGCGCGGGCGGAAGCGATCCACCACCACCTCGATGGTGTGCTTGATGCGCAGCCCCAGCGGCGGTACCGCATCGAGGTCGTACACCGCGCCGTCGACGCGGGCGCGCACGAAACCCTGTGCGCGCAGCTGCTCGAACACCTGCACATGCTCGCCCTTGCGCTCGCGCACCACCGGCGCCAGCAGCATGTAGCGCTGCCCGGGGTCGAGCGCGAGCGTGGCGTCGACCATCTGGCTTACCGTCTGCGCCTCCAGCGGGATGCCGTGGTCGGGGCAGCGCGGCGTGCCCACGCGGGCGTACAGCAGGCGCAGGTAGTCGTACACCTCGGTGATCGTGCCCACGGTGGAGCGCGGGTTGTGCGAGGTGGATTTCTGCTCGATCGAGATCGCCGGCGACAGGCCTTCGATGTGGTCGACGTCGGGCTTTTCCATCATCGACAGGAACTGTCGTGCGTACGCGGAGAGCGACTCCACGTAGCGGCGCTGGCCTTCGGCATAGATGGTGTCGAACGCCAGCGAGGATTTGCCCGAGCCGGACAGGCCGGTAATCACGATCAACTGGTCGCGCGGCAGGTCGAGGTCGATGTTCTTGAGGTTGTGCGTGCGTGCGCCGCGGATGCGAATGGTGTCCATGGACGCCGTATATGGGGGGGACTCATTACTATACCAAGTAGTTTGGATAGTTCACTCGACAGGAGCCGCGCCGTGCTTTCCCCCGACGCGGCGGCTGTGGCTAAATGGCGGTTCCACTCGACCGGGAACCGGCATGCACCGATGGGCAGGAATGGCGGCTGCGGCCGTGTTGGCATGGGGCGCGAGCGGCGCGGCGATGGCGGCGCAACCCAGCGCCAGGCAGGTACGCCAGCTGTTCGAGGTGATGCACCTGAGCCAGATGTTCAGCCAGATGAACACGCAGATGGCCGGCGTGATGGGCCAGGCCGTGCCCTGCGTGCCGGCGTCCTACTGGCAGGGCTTCATCGACGCGGCCGGCACCGAGCAGCTGCTGGACAGGATGGTTCCGGTCTACCAGCAGCACTTCACCGCCGCCGATGTGGCCGGCCTGCTGAAGTTCTACAAGTCCGCGCTGGGCCAGAAGGTGATCACCCAGATGCCGCAGACGATGGCCGAGGGCATGAAGGTCGGCCAGCAATGGGGGCACGAGCGCGGCGAACAGATGATCCGGGAGTTGCAGCAGAAGGGTACGCTGGACGCCACCGGCCGCTGCCCGGCCAGCCCCGCCGCCAGCGGCACCGCGCCGTCGCCGGCCGTGGCCCACTGAGCGCCGGGCGGGCGTTTCGAGGGTCTGCTCACTATTTGACCAGGCCGTGTTGCCATCGCTATAATCCGCGGTTCGCCAGACCCGCAGGGCCCTGGCGATACCCAAGAGAATAACGACAGAAGGGCATTCCCATGAGTTATGCAGTCATCAAGACCGGTGGCAAGCAGTACCGTGTGCAGCAGGGTGACGTGCTGCGCGTGGAGCTGTTGACTGCCGATGAAGGCGCCAGCGTGAGCTTCGACCAGGTGTTGCTGGTCGGCACCGGCGAGTCGGTCACCATCGGTGCGCCGGTCGTCGAGGGCGCCACCGTCAGCGCCACCGTGCGCAAGCACGGCCGTGCCGACAAGATCCGCATCATCAAGTTCCGCCGCCGCAAGCACTACAAGCGTCAGCAGGGCCATCGGCAGCATTTCACCGAAATCGAGATCACGGGCATCAACGCCTGAGCACCTGGAGCATTGAGTCATGGCACATAAAAAAGGCGTAGGTTCCAGCCGCAACGGTCGCGATTCGAACCCGAAATACCTCGGCGTCAAGGTCTACGGTGGCCAGGCCATCGAAGCCGGCAACATCATCGTGCGCCAGCGCGGCACCCAGTTCCATCCGGGCAATGGCGTCGGCCTGGGTCGCGACCATACGCTGTTCGCGCTGGTCGACGGCAAGGTCCAGTTCGCTGTCCGCGGCGACAAGAACCGCCGTTTCGTCGACGTCGTGCAGGCGTAAGCTCTTCGCGACGCGGCAACGAAGGCCCCGCTTCGGCGGGGTTTTTGTTTTTGGAGCAGGGAATAGGGAATAGGGAATGGCAAGAGCGAGGTTTCTGCAACTCCCGTACCCTACCCAGAGCGCCAGCTTTTCCTATTCCCGATTCCCGATTCCCCATTCCCTATTCCCGGCCCTCAACAATGAAATTCGTCGACGAAGCGCAAATCAAGGTCCTGGCCGGTGACGGTGGCAATGGCTGCATCAGTTTCCGGCGGGAGAAGTTCATTCCGTTCGGCGGCCCCGACGGCGGCGACGGCGGCTCGGGCGGGTCGGTGTGGCTGGTGGCCGACGAGGGCCTGAACACCCTGATCGACTTTCGCCACCAGCGCAGCTTCAAGGCGCAGCGCGGCGAGAACGGCATGGGCAGCCAGATGTACGGCAAGGGCGGCGAGGACACCACGATCCGCGTGCCGGTAGGCACCATGGTCACCAACGTCGACACCGACGAGGTGATCGGCGACCTGACCGCCCACGGCCAGCGCATGCTGGTGGCGCAAGGCGGCAAGGGCGGGCTGGGCAACATCCATTTCAAGAGTTCGGTGAACCGCGCCCCGCGCAAGGCCACGCCAGGGACGCCGGGCGAGGTGCGCGAGCTGAAACTCGAACTGCGCCTGCTGGCCGACGTGGGCCTGCTGGGGTTCCCCAATGCGGGCAAATCCACCTTCATCCGCGCGGTGTCGGCGGCGACCCCGCGGGTGGCAGACTATCCGTTCACCACCTTGCACCCGAATCTTGGCGTGGTCAGCCTGGGTACCGACCAGAGTTTCGTGATCGCCGACATCCCCGGCCTGATCGAGGGCGCTTCCGAGGGGGCGGGGCTGGGCATCCAGTTCCTGCGCCACGTGGCGCGCACCAGCCTGCTGCTGCACATCGTCGACATCGCGCCGATCGACGGCACCGACGTGGCCGATCAGGTCCGCGCGATCGAGCAGGAGTTGCAGAAGTTCAATCCGGAGTTGCTCGAGCGCCCGCGCTGGCTGGTGCTCAACAAGGCCGACGTGCTGCCGGAGGGCGAACGCCAAGCCGTGGCGCAAGGCATCGTCGACAAACTGGGCTGGACCCAACCGTGGTTCCTGGTCTCGGCGATCGCGCGTGAAAACACCATGGCAGTGTGCCAGCAGGTGCAGCGCTTCTTCGAGTCGCAACGCGAAGCCGAAGCCGAACGCACCGAGATGCTTGCCGACGACGTGCGCCTGCGCGGCGAAAAAGCCGGCGATTGAGGGCGGTCCACCTGGCTACATGCGGAACACGCCATAGCGCTGCGGCTCGATCGGGGCATTCATCGAGGCGGAGATCGCCAGTCCCAGCACCCGCCGGGTATCGGCCGGGTCGATGATGCCGTCGTCCCACAGCCGCGCGCTGGCGTAATACGGGTGGCCTTGGCGTTCGTACTGCTCGCGCAACGGTGCCTTGAACGCTTCCTCCTCCTCGGCCGACCACTCGCCGCCCTTGGCCTCGATGCCGTCGCGCTTGACCGTGGCCAGCACGCTCGCGGCCTGCTCGCCGCCCATCACGCTGATCCGCGCGTTCGGCCACATCCACAGGAAGCGGGCGCCATAGGCCCGACCGCACATCGCATAGTTGCCGGCGCCGAAGCTGCCGCCGATCACCACGGTGAATTTCGGCACGTGCGAGCAGGCGACCGCGGTGACCATCTTGGCGCCGTCCTTGGCGATGCCGGCCTGCTCGTATTTCTTGCCGACCATGAAGCCGGTGATGTTCTGCAAAAACACCAGCGGCACGTTGCGCTGGTTGCACAGCTCGATGAAGTGCGCGCCCTTGAGCGCGCTTTCGGCGAACAGGATGCCGTTGTTGGCGACGATGCCCACCGGGTAGCCGTGGATGTGCGCGAAGCCGCACACCAGGGTCTTGCCGTAGCGCGCCTTGAACTCGTGGAACTCCGAGCCGTCGACGATGCGCGCGATCACTTCGCGGATGTCGAACGGGCGGCGGGTGTCCTGCGGGATCACGCCGTACAGTTCCTCGGCCGGGTATTTCGGCTCGACCGGCGCGCGCAGCGCCAGCGGCATGTCCTTCTTCCGGTTGAGGTGGGCCACGATGTCGCGTGCGATCGACAGCGCGTGCGCGTCGTTCTCGGCAAAGTGGTCGGCCACGCCGGAAATGGACGTATGGACGTCCGCGCCACCCAGCGTCTCGGCGTCCACCACCTCGCCGGTGGCCGCCTTCACCAGCGGCGGGCCGCCGAGGAAGATGGTGCCCTGCTCGCGCACGATGATCGTCTCGTCGCTCATTGCCGGCACGTAGGCGCCGCCGGCGGTGCATGAGCCCATCACCACCGCGATCTGCGGGATGTTGAGCGAGGACATCCGCGCCTGGTTGTAGAAGATCCGCCCGAAGTGCTCCTTGTCCGGGAACACCTCGTCCTGCAGCAGCAGGAACGCACCGCCGGAGTCGACCAGGTAGATGCAGGGCAGGCGGTTTTCCAGAGCCACTTCCTGCGCGCGCAGGTGCTTCTTCACCGTCATCGGGAAATAGGTGCCGCCCTTGACGGTGGCGTCATTGGCGACCACCACCACCTCGGCGCCGTGCACGCGGCCGATGCCGGTGACGATGCCTGCGCCGGGCGCGGCGTCGTCGTACATGCCGTGTGCGGCCAGCGGCGACAGTTCGAGGAAGGGCGAACCGGGATCAAGCAGGGCGCGGATGCGCTCGCGTGGCAGCAGCTTGCCGCGGGCGACGTGCCTCTCGCGTGCCTTCGCGCCGCCGCCCTCGGCGTTGCGCGCCAGTTCGCGGTGCAGGTCGTCGACCATGGCGCGCAACTGGGTCGTGCTGCCCTGGAACTCGGGTGAGCGGGGGTCGATCTGGGTCGCGAAAACATTCATGGAGGGATTCACGGGAAGCGGGAAACGGCGGGTTGCCAAACTCTGGATCATAACCGGCGGCGGCGTGCCCCCCAAAACGGAAGGTGGCCGGCGCAGGGCAAGGCGGCTTGGTTATCAAGGGCAAAAAAAACGGCCGCACGAGGCGACCGTTTTTTCTGTTGCCGAGAGCCAGCTGGGGATCAGTGACCCTTCGCGGCGTCCTTGGCTTTCTCGGCGGCGTCCTTCGCGTTGCTGGCAGCGCTCTTGGCGGCGTCGGCAGCGTTGCTGGCCGCGTCGGCCGCGTTGCTGGCGGCATCCTTCGCCATCGACATCGCGTCATGCGAGGTGCCGGCAGCGGCCGGAGCCATCGCGGAAGCGGCGCTGGCGGCGCCGGCAGCCTGGGTGGCCGCCTCGCCCGCAGCGGAAGCGGCGGTGGCGGCCTGGCCGGCAGCCTGTTCGGTGGCCGTGTTCGGGGCCTCCGAAGCAGCCTGCTGCGCCTGGTCTGCCGCCTGCTGCGCCGTGTCCGCCGACTTCTGGGCGTCCTGCGCGGAATCCTGCGCGCCGTTGCTGCATGCCGCCAACAGCGCGACGAGCGCGGCGGCGAGTAGGGTACGCGTAAACTTCATGGGTGATCTCCTTTGCCGTGGAATGCCGTTTGGCCGTGTATTAATAGCGCTTTCGCCGGCATTGCGCCACATCTTTCATGGTGCTGCGGGCCTTGCCGGCAAAACGATTTACGCAAGCGTCAGGTGAAGGCGGCGGGATGGACGGCGCCTTGTCGTGTCAGTCGGTGCACTCCACCGCAATCGCCGTCGCCTCGCCGCCGCCGATGCACAGCGAGGCGACACCGCGACGCAATCCCCGCGTTTTCAAGGCGTTGATCAACGTCACCACCAGTCGCGCACCGCTGGCGCCGATCGGGTGGCCGAGCGCGCAGGCGCCGCCGTTGACGTTGAGCTTGTCGTGCGCAATGCCCAGCTCCTTCATCGGCGTCATCGCCACTACCGCGAATGCCTCGTTGATCTCCCACAGGTCGACGTCCTCGACCTTCCAGCCGGCTTTTTCAAGCACCTTGCGGATCGCACCGACCGGCGCGGTGGTGAACCATTCCGGCTCCTGCGAATGGGTGGCATGGGCCACGATGCGGGCCAGCGGTTTCAACCCGCGGCTGGCCGCGTCGTCGGCGGACATCAGCACCACCGCGGCAGCGCCGTCGGAGATGCTGGACGAGCTGGCGGCGGTGACGGTGCCGTTCTCCTTGCGGAACGCGGGCTTGAGCGTGGGCACCTTGGCGATGTCGGAGCGGCCGGGCTGCTCGTCGGTGTCGACCAGCACGTCACCCTTGCGACCGCTGACCGTGACCGGGACGATTTCGTCGGCGAACGCACCGCTCGCCTGGGCTGCCTTGGCGCGATTGACCGATTCGATCGCGTAGGCGTCCTGTTCCTCGCGGGTGAAGTGGTACTTGTCGGCGCAGGATTCGGCGAACACCCCCATCGACTTGCCGTCGTAGGGGTTGGTCAGGCCGTCCCAGGCCATGTGGTCGACCAGTTGGCCATCGCCGTAGCGGATGCCGGTACGCGCCTGCACCATGTGCGGTGCATTGGTCATCGACTCCATGCCGCCGGCCACCACCACGCTGGCCGAGCCGGCCTTGATCAGGTCGTGGCCGAGCATGATCGCCTTCATGCCCGAGCCGCACACCTTGTTGATCGTGGTGCAGCCGGTGCCGGCCGGCAGATCGGCGGCCAGCGCCGCCTGGCGCGCGGGGGCCTGGCCCAGGTTGGCCGGCAGCACGCAGCCCATGATCACCTCGCTGACCTCGGCCGGAGCCACGCCGGACTGCTTCAGCGCCGCGCGGATCGCGGTGGCGCCGAGCTTCGGGGTGGGCACGCCGGTGAACTGGCCGAGGAAGGAGCCGATGGCGGTGCGCCTGGAACCGGTGATGACGATGCTTACGTCCGACATGATGACACTCCGCTGGGGTACTGAAAGGTGGCAATCGACGGGCAAATGCCCGGAATGAACCTCTGGATTATCGCAGTGCGCTCCCGGCGACGGCAAATGGCCCCGGCAGTAGACGAAGCGCACATATCGGCGCGTTTTTCATGACATTTGTTGTGCGAAGATACGCCGATCCGGGGGGATACTACTGCCGCGATCGAGCGTTGGCGGTCGGCGTGCTGAACGAGACGGGAGAAGGGACATGAGCAGGACTGTGGCGGGAATGCGTCGACGCAACGTCGCCTTGGTGACGGCCTTGGCGTTTGCACTGGGTGCTTGCGGCGGTGGCGGCGGCATGGTCAAGGCGCCGCCGGTCACTCCATCCGGGCCGCCACCCGCTCCGCCGCCGGCACCACCACCGGCACCGCCGCCGGCCGATCAGCCGCCGATCGACGCCCAGCTAGGTCTCACCAACACCTACGCCGCACACAGCAAGGGCTTCACCGGCGCCGGCATCACCTTGGGCATCGTCGACAGCGGCATCATGCGCAGCAATCCGACCGTGGCCGGTCGGGTCACGCAGGAGCTGATCTACGTCGACCCGACGCTCAACAACACCTCCATCGACGACGTGGTCGGGCACGGCACCTGGGTATCGGAGATTGCCGCCGGCGCGGCTTTCGACAAGTTCCCGGGCGGCATCGCCCCCGGGGCCAAACTGGTATCGGCGCGCATCATCAGCGACACCGAGCCGACCGACGACGGTTCGGGCCAGGGCAACAAGGTCACCGCCGCCGACGCGGACTTTTTCGCGCAGACCCTGAACCCGGCGCTGATCAATGCCGGCGTGCAGGTGATGAACAATTCATGGGGCGGCATCTACTGGGATACCACCGACGCCTCGATCAACCAGGCTTTCGCTGCCGCCTATCGACCCTTCGTGGTGCAGCACGGCGGCCTGGTGGTGTTCGCCGCGGGCAACGAATCCAGGGCCGATCCCAGCGACATCGCCGCCTTGCCCACGCTGTCGCCCGATCTGGAGCAGGGCTGGCTGGTCGCGGTGGCGCTGGACAGCCTGCACCCGACTCAGCTGGCCAGTTATTCCAACGCCTGCGGCAAGGCGATGGACTACTGCCTGGCCGCGCCGGGCGACGTGATCGTGCTGGACAAGGATGCAACGGCCAGCACGACGAGCCCGGATTACTGGATCGTCAAGGGCACCTCGTTCGCTGCACCGGAAATCTCCGGCGCCGCAGCCGTGGTGTGGCAGGCGTTCCCGTACTTCACCAATGATCTGGTGCGGCAGACCCTGCTCGGCACCGCCGACGATCTCGGCGCCGCCGGCCCGGACCCGGTCTTCGGCTACGGCGCGTTGAACGTCGGGCGGGCGGTCGACGGCCCGGCGAAGTTCAACTGGGGCGACGTCACCGTCAGCTTTACCGGCAGCTCCAACTGGAACAACCCGATCTCCGGCGCGGGCGGCCTGATCAAGCAAGGCACCGGCACGCTCAACCTGACCCAGGCGGCCAGCTACACCGGCATGACCCAGGTGCTGGGCGGCACGCTCACGGCGAAGTCGCTGGGCGGCAGCGTCAACATCGGCACCGCCGGCACGCTGAGCCAGACCCACGATATCGGCGGCAACGTGGGCAATGCCGGCGTGCTGGCCGTGGCCGGCGGCGACGTCAACGTGGCTGGGAACTACACCCAGCAGAGCAGCGGGCGACTGGCGCTTTCGCTGGGTTCGGCATTGCGCGTGACCGGCACCGCCACGCTCAACGGCGGCGACCTGTACGTCACCGGCTACGACTCCGGCTACACGGTCAACACGCACACCGACGTGCTCACCGCGACCGGCGGCCTCACCGGGACGTTCAGTGCGCTGAACAAGGCATCCAACGTCACCTTGCTCACCGCCACGCTCAATTACGACGGCAACAACGCCTGGCTCAACGTGACCCAGGTGCAAGCCACGGCCGTGCAGGGGATGGGCTATACCGCCGCGTCCTACGGTGCGGCCCAGCGCGTGCAGACGGCATTCGACCAGATCAACACCCAACTGGGTCCGGCGGCGCCGTCGGGGATCGCGCCGGCATCGCTGGGCTTCATCGAGGGCGCCGGCAACCTGCAGCACACGCAGGGCATCCCGGCGCTGCAGAATTCGCTGGAGAGCCTGTCCGGCCAACTGCACGCGGCCAGTGCCGCGATGACGCTGGAGGCGATCAACGCCGGCACGCGCGCGTTGTCGGATCGTTTCGATACGCTGGTCGACAACCCTCAGCCCGGTGGCTGGACGCAGAACCTCGGCTATCACGGCGACCTGTCGCGCAGCGGCTACAGCAACGTCGGCGTCGATCTCAGTGGCTGGCTGGTCGGCCAGGATTACCGGTTCGGCGGCGGCAATGCGGTGGCTGGTTACGCGATCAGCCAGAGCGAGGGGCTGGGCCGGCTGGCCGGCAGTGCCGACCAGGGCCGCAGCCACGCGCTGGAAGGCATGCTGTACGGCGGCATCATCCACGGCTCGTGGTACACCATGGGCCGCTTCGGGCTTGGCAGCTATCGCGAGATGATGCGTCGCCAGGTGCAACTGGGCAACCAGGTCACCGGCGTGGCCAGCAACGTCAATGGCCGCTACGGCGTGGCTTATGGCGAGAGCGGTTACCGCCTTGCGCTGGGTCGCACCGAGCTGACGCCGTACGTCGACATGCAGTACGCCCAGCTGCAACGCGATGGCTTCAATGAGGTCGGCGCCTATGGCTTCGGACTGAAGTCGGGAGCGCAGACCACCGCCCTGTGGCAGGCCGGCCTGGGCGTGCGCGCCACGCGCACGTGGGCGCTGGCGCATGGCGGCAGCCTCAGCCTGCGCACGCGCCTGCTGTGGCAGCAGAGTTTCGGCCTGCGTGGCGAGTGGGTCGACGCCAGCTTCAGCGGCGTCAACCAGTTTGCCCCGGTCGGCGGCATCGGGCTGGCGCGCTACGGCAGCGTGCTTGGCACCACGCTGGACTGGCAAATGAGCCCGGCGGCCAGCCTGCAGTTGGGTTACGACCGCTACGCCGGCCAGCACCAGCAGGGCCAGACCGGCACCATCAGCTTCAACTGGACGTTCTGAAACGCGCGAGTCATGCGTGATGAAAAGGCCCGCGTCGCGCGGGCCTTTTCATGTCTGGCGCCTTCCCTCGGCGCCTTGCTTCATGCCTTGCCGTGGAAGAGTTCGCGGCCGATCAGCATGCGGCGGGATTCGGTTCGATGTGCCGGCGCCGATGCCTTTGTCGGCGCATGTGGTTCATGCCTTGCCGTGGAACAGCTCGCGGCCGATCAGCATGCGGCGGAATTCGGTTCGATGTGCCGGCGCCGATGCCTTTGTCGGCGCATATGGTTCATGCCTTGCCGTGGAACAGTTCGCGGCCGATCAGCATGCGGCGGGATTCGGTTCGATGTGCCGGCGCCGATGCCTTTGTCGGCGCATGTGGTTCATGCCTTGCCGTGGAAGAGTTCGCGGCCGATCAGCATGCGGCGGGATTCGGTTCGATGTGCCGGCGCCGATGCCTTTGTCGGCGCATATGGTTCATGCCTTGCCGTGGAAGAGTTCGCGGCCGATCAGCATGCGGCGGATCTCGTTGGTGCCGGCGCCGATCTCGTACAGCTTGGCGTCGCGCAGCAGGCGCCCGGCGGGGAACTCGTTGATGTAGCCGTTGCCGCCGAGGGTCTGGATGGCCTCCAGCGCCACCTGCACCGCGTTGACCGAGGCGTTGAGCAGGCACGCGGCCGGGTCGATGCGCGACTTGACGCCGTTGTCGAACTGCTGCGCGACCATGTAGGCAAAGCCGCGCGAGGACTGCAGCCGCGTGTACATGTCGGCGATCTTCGCCTGCATCACGCCGAACGTGCCGATCGGCGCGTTGAACTGCTTGCGCTCGCGCACGTAGGGCAGGGCAAGGTCCAGCGATGCCTGCATCAATCCGATCGGGCCGCCGGAGAGCACCAGCCGCTCGGTGTCCAGGCCGCTCATCAGCACACGTACACCCTCGTTGACCTCGCCGACGATGTTCTCCTCGGGGATCGCGCAATCCTCGAACACCAGCTCGCAGGTGTTGGAGCCGCGCATGCCCAGCTTGTCCAGCTTCTGCGCGGTGTGGAAGCCCTTCATGCCTTTCTCGACGATGAAGGCGGTCATGCAGCGGCTGCCGGCGACGCGCGGCGCGGTGCGCATGTAGACCAGCAGCACGTCGGCGTCCGGGCCGTTGGTGATCCACATCTTGTTGCCGTTGGCGACCCAGGCGTCGCCCTTCTTCTCGGCCTTGCAGCTCATCGAACCGACCACGTCCGAGCCGGCGCCCGGCTCGCTCATCGCCAGCGCGCCGACGTACTCGCCCGAACACAGCTTCGGGATGTACTTGCGCCGCTGCGCCTCGTTGCCGTTGTGGAAGATGTTCTGCACGGCGAGATTGGAGTGCGCGCCGTAGGACAGGCCCACCGAACCGGAAGCGCGCGAGATCTCCTCCATCGCCACCATGTGCGCGAGGAACCCCATGCCGCTGCCGCCGTATTCGGCGGGAATGGTCACGCCGAGCAGCCCCATCTCGCCGAACTTCTTCCACAGGTCGGCGGGGAACAGGTTGTCGCGGTCGATGCGGTCGGCGCGCGGGGCGATCTCCTTCTCCGCGAACGCATGCACGGATTCGCGCAACAGGTCGATGTCTTCTCCGAGCGGGAACGGGCGCATGGTGGTTCCTTGGGTGCGAGCTGCTGATTTTAGCGCACGCGGCACCGCCTGGCCCGTGCGTCCCTACAGCTGCGATTCGATCGGCAGCCAGCTGATCGCGCGGGTGGTCGTGCGCAGCCACCAGCTGGTGTCGGGCTCGTGCTCCAGCACCTGCGGCGGCTGCGTGCTGCGGTCCAGCCACTGTGTCGAGCCATCCGCGCCGCGGCGCACCGCGTAGCTGAGCACCGGCGCGGCCAGCCGCAGGTATTCCTGGCGCAGGTCGCGGGCCAGGCCGGGGTCGTCGAACAGCACGCCCATCTCGGTGTTGAGGTTGGCCGAGCGCGGGTCGAGGTTGAACGATCCGACGAAGCCGCGCGCGCCGTCGATCACGAATGCCTTGGTGTGCAGGCTGGCGCCGCTGCTGCCGAACAGGCCGTGGGTGGCGACCGGGCCGTGGCGACGGATCTCGAACAGGCTCACGCCGCCATCCAGCAACCGATCGCGATAGCGCTCGTAGCCGCTGTGTACGGCCGGCACGTCGTTGGCGGCCAGCGAGTTGGTGACCACGCCGACGCGGGTGCCGCCGCGTGCCAGCCCGAGCAGGGTCGCCGTGCCTTGCTTGCCGGGGACGAAGTAGGGCGAGATCAGCAGTACCTCGCGATGCATGCCGTCGAGATGCGCGGCCAGCCGCGGCTGCAGCCAGCCGCGGCGGTCGGCGCCTTTCGTCTTCTGCGGCGGATCGGATGCCACGGTGATGTTCGCGCTCCAGTGCGGCACCAGCTCGTGGTTGGTCAGGCGCTGCGCCGAAGGCGAGGCGGCGACGCGGCCAAGGTAGACCTGCGCGGCCGCGTCGGCGGACTCGTGGGCGAGCGCGGCCACCAGCCTGTGCAGGTTTTCCGGTGTCTGCGGGTTCAGCGCCTCGATCGGCACCGCGGCGCTGGAGTTCCAGAAGTCGTCGAAGATCGCGCTGGCGTCGGCCACGGCCGGACCGAGCAGGAGCATGTCGAGGTCGCGGAAATTCACGCTGCGGTTGGCGTCGAAGTACTCGTCGCCGATGTTGCGCCCCCCGACCAGCGCGACGCGGCCGTCGGCGATCCACGCCTTGTTGTGCATGCGGTGGTTGACGCTGAAGAAACGCTGCACCATCTCCAGCAGGCGCCACACGCCGCTGCGGTTGCGGAACGGGTTGTACAGGCGCACCTCGATGTTCGGATGCGCGTCCAGCGCCAGCAGCGCCGGGTCGAGCCCCTTGGTGTTGATGTCGTCGAGCAGCAGGCGCACGCGCACGCCGCGCTCGGCCGCGGCGTACACCTCGCGCGCCAGCAGGTGGCCGACCAGGTCGTCGTGCCACATGTAGTACTGCAGGTCCAGGCTGCGCCCGGCCAGGCGCGCGGAGGCGGCGCGCGCGGCGAACGCGTCCAGGCCGTCGGGCAGCAGGGTCGCCGCGGTCTCGCCGGGGTGCGCGGCCAGGTACGGGGCCAGTTCGCGATCGATCGGGGTCTGCGCCGGCTGCATCGGCAACGCGCTGCTCGGGGCACCGGTGGCGCGCGGGGTCAGCCGATCGGCGAGCAACAGCCCGCTGACCATCAGCAGCACCAGCGCGAACATGCCGCAACCCAGCCAGATCATCATCCTGCGCATCCGTGGCACCTCCCGTACCCGATTATTCGTTGACCGCCGCGCATACGCAAAGCCGGAAGGGGAATGGACAGTCTGGCGTGGCACGCAACGGCCGCGGGAGCGCCGCCAGGCGGCCTTCACCGAGTGCTGCGCGGGGACCGGCTAAAGTTTTCGCTGCCCCGGCCGTTGCCGTGTCGCAAGACGACGGCGGGCAACCGTCAGAGTTCGGGCCGCCTTGCAGGTTGTCCATGGGCACAGTTGCCCATGGTGCACCCCATGTCTGCCCCGGCGACAAGAGGTGGCAAGGCCCACGTGACAACGTTGATGCAGCGGTTGGACAAGATCATCCTGGGGTCGGAGCGACACCAGCGCATCCGGCTGCGCCAGTGGCTGATCGCCTGCGTGGCCACCGCGGGCTGCGCGCTGTTCTTTGCAGGCGGCGTTTTCCTGGGCTGGATGAGCTGGGAAAACCTGCTGATCCTGGGCGTGATCGAGGCGATCGGGCAGGGGCTCATCTACGCCGCGTTGCGCAGCGGCTTCAGCTTGCGCTTTGCCGATCCGGCGCTCACCGAATGGCAGACCGTGCTGGCGATCGTGGCCGTGGATTACGCCTACATGTCCGCCGGCAGCGCGCGCCACCTGGCATTGTGCCCGCTGCTGCTGGTATTCACCTTCGGCGCGTTCTCGCTGCCGTGGCAGCGCATCGCCCGGCTCACCATCTTCGCGCTGGCAAGCTTTCTGGTCAGCATCGCGGTGATGGAGTGGCAGCGCGCCCCCGCCATCGGGTGGTCGCTGGACTCGCCGGAAATGCTCGACGACATTTCCGCCCTTGGCATGCTGCTGATCGTGCTGCCGGTGATTTCGTACGTGGCGTCGCGGCTCTCGCGCCTGCGCTCCAACCTGCGCGAACAGCGCGTGGCGCTGGCCAGCGCACTGGAGCAAGTGCAGCGGCTCGCCGCCTACGACGAACTCACAGGACTCGCCAACCGCCGCCACGCGCAGGATCGCCTGGCCCAGGAGCAGGCACGCGCCGAGCGCAGCGGCACGATCTTTTCGGTGGCGCTGATCGATCTGGATCACTTCAAGGAAATCAACGACACGCTCGGCCACGCCGGCGGCGACCGCGTTCTGCGCGCATTCGCGGATACGGTGCGCGACCTGCTGCGCGGCTCGGACATGGTGGCCCGCTGGGGCGGCGAGGAGTTTCTCGTGCTGATGCCGGACAGCGCCGGGGTCGACGCGCTCGCCACGGTCGATCGTCTGCTCCAGGGCGTGCGCGGATTGCGGGCAGCGGAGGGCCAGCCCTTCAGCTTTTCCGCCGGCGTGACCCAATATCGCCGCGGCGAGGGTTTCATGGAAGCCGTCGCCCGCGCCGACCAGCAGATGTACGCGGCCAAGCACGCCGGCCGCAACGGCGTCTGCCTGGCGTGATTGCCATGAAAAAGGCCGCGCCTCGCGACGCGGCCCTTGTCTTGCGCAACCGTCGGGATCACTGACCGCGCATGCGGCCCTGGAAGCGGGTGCCGCCGTTGCCCATGTGCGGCAGCTTGATCTTGCCGATCGCGGCGATGCGCTCTTCGGCCATGCGGTCGGCGGCCAGGTAGGTCGGCACGCCCTGCGATTTGCTGATCTCGAAGATGCGGCCCAGGTTGTAGTAGATCGTGCGCATCATGCGCATCGCGCGCTCGCGGTTATAGCCGTCGATCTCCAGCGACACGTTCATCACGCCGCCTGCGTTGACCGCGTAGTCCGGCGCATACAGCACGCCGCGGCGGTTCAGCTCGTCGCCGATCTCGTCGGTGGCCAGCTGGTTGTTGGCCGGGCCGCAGATGATCTTCGCCTTGATGCGGTTGATGGTCTGCTCGTTCAGCGTGCCGCCCAGCGCGCACGGCGAATAGACGTCCGCGTCCACGTCGTAGATTTCGTCCAGGCCCACCGCCTCGCAACCGAGTTCGTCGACGCAGCGCTGCACCGCTTCCTTGTTGATGTCGGTGACGAACACCTTGGCGCCCTGTTCGCGCAGCAGCTTGATGTACTCGCCGCCGACGTGGCCGCAGCCCTGCACCGCGAAGCTGTACTTGCCCACGTCCTCGTTGCCGTGCTTGAACTGCAGCGTGGCCATCAGGCCCTGCAGCGTGCCGTAGGCGGTGAACGGCGAGGGATCGCCCGAGCCGCCGTGCACCTGGTGCACGCCGGTGACGTACTCGGTTTCGCGGAACACGTATTCCATGTCGTTGACGTCGATGCCGACGTCCTCGGCGGTGATGTAGCGGCCGTTCAACGAGTTGATGAAGCGGCCGAACGAGCGGAACAGCGCCTCGGACTTGTCCTTGCTCGGGTCGCCGATGATCACCGCCTTGCCGCCGCCCAGGTTCAGGCCGGCCACGGCGTTCTTGTAGGTCATGCCGCGCGACAGGCGCAGCACGTCGTTCACCGCTTCGGCCTCGGACTTGTACGGCCACATGCGCAGGCCGCCGAGCGCGGGGCCCAGCACCGTGTTGTGGATCGCGACGATGGCCTTCAGGCCGGCGTCGGCGTTGTGGCAGAACACGACTTCTTCGTGGCCGGTCTTGGCGATGGTTTCAAAAATCATTGCGACGGTGACTCCATGGATTGACGTTGCCCGCAGGCCTCGCCGACTAAGGTGCGGGCACGCGGCCCGCTCGATGGTGGTAAGGGACGAAATCGATCGCCCCGACCAGGGCCGGGGCGATCAGTCAAAACGCCAAGTTTAGTACGTCGTCCCCGGCGGCGATGGTGCGGCGCGTCAAGCCGGCTGCGGATGGAGCGCCGCGGGCCGCCGCCCTCAGCGGCCCCAGTAGCCGCGCCGGAAGCGCCAATCGTGGCCGTGACGGACCCAATGCGCCGGTCGGTAGTGGTAGCCCGGACGCATCCGCACCCAGTAGCCGCCGACCCAGACATGACGATGCGCGGGCGCGTTCCAGCGCCAGTAGCCGGGCGCCCAGACGTAGCCGCGGCGTGGCGGCGGGACGCGTTCGAAGCGGGCCGGCGGCGGCGCCACGCCGATGCTCACGCCCACCGCGACCCGCGCTTGCGCGGTGGCGGGCGGCGCATACAGCGCGCCGGCAAGGCTCAGGCCGAAACCGGCCAGCAGGGCAAACTTGAGGGGGCTGCGCAACATCGCGTTCTCCGTCGGCGCCGCGTCAGGCGGCAGGCAGGATGGAAAACGGGATGCGCGGCGGGCAGTTGACCGGCCGCGCGTGGCTCGTTCAGGCGGCGATCAAGCGCCGTTCACAAGTGGCAGTCCGGTGCGTGGCCGCTGGCGCGTGCGTGTTGATAGACCGGCAGCAACTGCTGCGCCTGCCGACCCAGCGCCTCGGCGCGGTTGCCCGGCGCGGGATGCGTGGAAAGAAATGCCGGCGGCTTGCTGCCGCCCTGCGCGCCCATTTTCTGCCACAGCACCACCGCCGCGCGCGGATCGAAACCGGCCTGCGCCATGTAGCGCTGGCCCAAGGTATCGGCCTCGCTTTCCTGCGTGCGCGAGAACGGCAGCAGGATGCTCAGTTCCGCCCCGGCGCCGAGCAGCGCCGCCGCGGTGTTGGCGTCGCCGCCGCGACTGCCCGCGTACACCGTGCCGGCGGCCACCGCCGCCTGCGCCGCCATGTTGTCGGACACGCGCTCCGCGCCGTGGCGTGCCACCACGTGCGACAGCTCGTGGCCGAGCACCACGGCCAGCTGGTCCTGGTTGTCGGCGAGCTTGAACATGCCCTTGTTCACGCCGATCCGGCCACCGGGCAGGGCGAACGCGTTGGCGGTGTCGTCACCAACGATCTGCACTTCCCACTGCTGGGTATTCCACGGCGGCGGCAGCACCGCGACCAGCGCGCGGGACACGCAGGTGGCATACGCGCGCTCGCGCGGCGCGTCGACGAACTTGCCCTGCTTGCGCATGTCGTTGAAAGCGGCCAGCCCCATCTGGCTCATCTGGCTGTCCGACACCACCATCAGCTGCGAGCGGCCGGTGGGCGAGGTGACACAGGCGGCCAGCAGGGCAGTGGCGAGCGGAATGCCCAGATTGCGGATTTTCATGCGGAATCCTCCATGGCGTGCAGTGGTGAAGCATAGCCGCAAGGTCCGCCGAGACTGTGTGAGTACCATTTGATATAGAACGAACGGTCGTGCTATTTTTCCGCCATGACACTCGCAACCCGCCCCGGCAAGCGCACGGCCACCCGCGACACCATCCTCGATCATGCCTATGCGCTGGCCCGCCGCGACGGGCTGGAAGGCCTGTCGATCGGCGGCCTGGCCAGCGACGTGGGCATGTCCAAGAGCGGCGTGTTCGCCCACTTCGGCTCGCGCGAAGACCTGCAACTGGCCGTGCTCGACACCGGCCGCCAGCGCTTCGTGACCCGGGTGCTGCTGCCCGCGCTGAAGCAGCCGCGCGGCCTGCCGCGGCTGCGCGCGATCGTGGCGCACTGGTTCGAGTGGAGCCGCGAGCACCAGAGCGGCTGCGTGCTGCTGTCGGCCGTGAGCGAGTACGACGGCCGCGACGGCGCGCTGCACGACGGCGTGGTGCGGCAGCAGGCCGGCTGGCGCGACGAACTGCAGAAGGCGATCGCGCAGGCGGTGGAACTGGGCCACCTGCGCAGCGACACCGACGTCGCCCAGCTCGCCTTCGAGATCTACGCCCTGATGCTCGGCCTGCACCACGACGCCGGGCTGTTCGGATTCGACGAAGCCGGCCAGCGCACCCGCGCGGCCTTCGAGCGCCTGTGGCGCAGCTGGCAAACCTGAGGCGAGACCCATGTCCACCGTCATCGAAAAAATCAGGCTCGGCACCGTGCGCACCGGCTTCGTGCTGGGCGGGCGGATCGCGCCCGGGCGCACCGTGAACCGCGCCGCGCGCCTGTTTGCCACCCCGTTCGCCAGCAGCCGCAGCCGCGCCGAAGCCGTGCAAGGCGACGCGGACATGCGCCGCGGCGAGTTGCACGTCAACGGCGAAACCATCGCCACCTATGTCTGGGGCGATCCCTCGACCCAGCCGTATGCGCTGCTGGCGCACGGCTGGTCCAGCTTCGGCCTGCGCTTCCTGCCGTGGGTGGCGCGCTTGCGCGCGCTGGGATTCGCCGTGGTCACGTTCGACCAGCCCGGCCACGGCCACAGCAGCGGCACGCTGTGCACGCTGCCGGAGTTCACCGCGACCATCCACGCGATCGGCGAACATTACGGCAACGCCGCGCTGGCGGTCGGCCACTCGCTGGGTGGCGCCGCTGTCGTCTTCGCGCAGGACGAGAGTTGGCATGCGCGGCGGCTGATCCTGGTGGCGCCGGCGGCAGACATGAAGGCCGCGGCCAGCCGTTTTTTCCGCTTCGTGCGCCTGGGCGAACACTTGCAACAACCATTCTTCGACTGGCTGCTGCGCCGCACCGGCGTCAGCGTCGAACAACTGCAGGTGCATCGCCACCTGCCCGCGCTGGGCCAGCCCGTGCTGATCGTGCACGACCTCGATGACACCGAGGTGCCGTGGGGCGAGGGCGAGCGCTACGCCCAGTACTGCTCCGGCGCGCGGCTGTACACGACGCAGGGCCTCGGTCACCGCCGCGTGCTCGATGCGCCCGAGGTGATCAACGCGGCGTTTGCTTTCCTGCGCGGGGAAACGGTGGGCGCGCGCGTGGTGGGTTCGCCGAACCTCTTCTGCGACCAGGCCTGAGCCACGCCTGCGGCGGCGTGATCGCTACCATGGCGTGTCCTTGGGCAAGCGCCGCTTCCGCGCCACCGGACGGCGCGCTATTCGCCGCTTGTCAGCCCTGGTCCGGTTTGCTGAGCAGTACCGGGCCGGTGCCATCGGTCTGCAGCGCACCCTCGGCAATGGCATCGCCGGCGTCTTGCCCCGGGCGGTGAACCCATGGGGCGGGCGTGTACGGCCCGGGAACGTAGGTCTGCCAGACCGGCACGGTATCGGCGTGGCGCGATGACTCGACGTGGAAATCTATCGGGACGCGAGCCGTCCAGTCCGATCTGGCGGCCAGCTCGCCGGTGGTGGGGACCTTGAAAGTCCACTTGCGCGCCGCCTCCAGCGCCGCCTCGGCGAAGGCACGGCGGTATCTGCGCGCCAGAACTTCGGCCCCGGGGCTGCCAAGGTTCACCTGTTCGGCCACGGCATCGGCGACGCGGCCGCTGCGGTCCACGCGCAGCACCACGTACACGGTGGCGTCCACGCGGGCCTTGGCCGGGGCGGCGGGGTAGATCGGCATGACCCGCTGGCTGTCCGCATATCGCAGCTCGTTGGTGGGCACGGGGTCGTCATCGCCGAACGTCGCGCCCGTGATGCGAGCCGCATAGCGGCCCTCGGACAATTTCTTGACCACGACGCGGACATGCATGCTGGCCTTCGCCACCACCGGTTCGCCATGGCGCAGCACGGGCTGAAAGCGCCACTTCAACGCGGCCTTGCGCACCATCTCGGCGATGGGACCGTACTTCTCGGGCTCATCGATCTGCGTGGTCCGCACCGAGCCATCCGTGGTCACCACGATGCTGCCGTCGATGACGGCGGAGGATTCGAGATCCTTGACCGAGCTGGCCTGCGCGACCACCGCGACCAAGGCAAAGATGGCCGCGAATATCACCTTCTTCATGCGTGCATTCCTCCAGTGCGTTTAAGTTGCCTGGCGCCGCTCCCTGCCGCGGTCCGTTACCCGTTCGCCTTGGTCGGCGCGCCGATGGCGTCACCTGTCTGAGCCGAGTATGTCGGCAAAACGTGGTGGCAGCCACCACGTGGGGCGCCGCCGGATGCCGGAGGAACACCCCGGCGCGCCTCGCATCAGGCTGACCCCGTCCAAGCCCTTGATGCCGATTCCCACTAGAATCGAACGGTTCAAGCACACGATGTCCGGAGTTGCCATGAGTTCCCCCGCCAAGCACGTCCCCGCCAGCGTCCCGCAGACGGAAACCACCCCACTGCGGTTCGTCACCGCGGCCAGCCTGTTCGATGGCCATGACGCGGCGATCAACATCATGCGGCGGATCATCCAGAGCCAGGGCGCGGAGGTGATCCACCTCGGCCACAACCGCTCGGTCGAGGACGTGGTGCGCGCGGCATTGCAGGAGGATGCCGACGCGATCGCCATGTCGTCCTACCAGGGCGGCCACGTCGAGTACTTCAAGTACATGGTCGACATGCTCAAGGAGAAGGGCGCCAGCCATATCCGCGTGTTCGGCGGTGGCGGCGGCACCATCACCCCGGAAGAGATCAGGGAGCTGGAAGCCTACGGCGTGGAGCGCATCTACCACCCCAACGACGGCATGAAGCTGGGCCTGGTGGAGATGATCGAGGACGTGATCCGCCGCGCGCAGCAGGGCCGCGAGTCGCGCCTCACCCAGCGCGAGGCGGCCAGCCACGCCACGCCCGACGTCGACGACGAGATCAGCATCGGCCACGTGCTGACCAGCCTGGAAGGCGGCAGCTACACCGACGCCGAACTCGACCGCCTGCGCAAGCAGTGGAAGCTGGCCGGCAAGCACACGCCCGTGCTCGGCCTCACCGGTACCGGCGGCGCCGGCAAATCCAGCGTGGTCGACGAACTGCTGCTGCGCTTCCTGCACGCCTTCCCCGACATGCGCATCGCGGTGCTGGCCGTCGATCCCACCCGCCGGCGCTCCGGCGGTGCCCTGCTGGGCGACCGCATCCGCATGAACTCGCTGCGCAGCCATCGCGTCTACATGCGCTCGATGGCCACCCGCCGCCAGCACGCGGCCACCAACACCGTGCTGCACGACTGCATCGACTTCCTCAAGAGCCAGCCCTACGACCTGGTCATCGTCGAGACCGCCGGCATCGGCCAGAGCGATTCGGAGATCGTCGACCTGGTCGATTTCCCCGCCTACGTGATGACCAGCGACTACGGCGCCGCCAGCCAGCTGGAGAAGATCGACATGATCGACTTCGCCGAGCTCATCGTGCTCAACAAGTTCGACAAGCGCGGCGCCGAGGACGCCCTGCGCGACGTGCGCAAGCAGTGGAAGCGCAACCGCACCGCGTTCAACGTGAAAGACGAGGACGTGCCCGCGTACCCCACCATCGCCAGCCAGTTCAACGATCCCGGCATCACCTGGATGTTCGCCAACCTGTGCCGGCTCATGCGCGAAAAGCTGTCGCTGCCCGCCGACAAGTGGACCCCCAACCTCGACACCACCCTGAAAGAACCCCGCGCCACCGTGCTGATCCCCGGCCCCCGCGTGCGCTACCTCGCCGAAATCGCCGAGCAGGGCCGCGCCATCAACAAGAGCATCGAGACCCAGGCCGAATACGCCAGCAAGGCGCAGCACTACTACGAGGCGTTGAAGGAACTGGGCGACGACAAGCTGCCGCGCCCGCTGGAGTTGTATCGCAACGCCGATTTGCATCCCTCTCCCTCCGGGAGAGGGATCGAGGGTGAGGGTACGGCCGGAGCGCGAGACTCCACCCCGGTCCCGCACCCTCACCCCCAACCCCTCTTCCAAGGGGAGAGGGGAGAAAGCGCCGTCGACCGCTCAATCCTGCTCCTCCGCCAACGCTACAACGCCGCCCTCAAGGAACTCACCCACGAAGCCATCCACCAGCTCCGCGAATGGCCCGCGCTCTACGCCTCGGTCACCGCCGACGTCAACGAATACAAGGTCCGCGACAAGGTCATCAAGGTCGACAACTACCGCGAATCCCTGAGCCACCAGAAGATCCCCAAAGTCGCCCCGCCCAAGTCGAAGGACTGGGGCGAACTCCTCACCTTCCTCGGCAAGGAAAACCTGCCCGGCCACTACCCGTACACCGGCGGCGTCTACCCGTACCGCCGCAGCGGCGAAGACCCCACCCGCATGTTCGCCGGCGAAGGCACGCCCGAGCGCACCAACCGCCGCTTCCATTACCTGAGCCAGGGCGGCGCCGCCACGCGCCTGTCCACCGCGTTCGACTCGGTCACCCTGTACGGCGAGGACCCGGCGCCGCGCCCGGACATCTACGGCAAGATCGGCAACTCCGGCGTCAACATCGCCACCCTGGACGACATGAAGAAGCTCTACTCCGGCTTCGACCTCAGCGCGCCCAGCACGTCCGTATCCATGACCATCAACGGCCCCGCGCCGATGATCCTGGCGATGTTCATGAACACCGCCATCGACCAGAACGTCGAGAAGTACCTCAAGGAAGACGACAAGCGTTGGGCCGCCGCGCAGCAATACATCGACAAGCTGTACGCCAACACCCCGCGCCCGCAGTACCACGGCGAGCTGCCCAAGGGTAACGACGGCCTCGGCCTTGGCCTGCTCGGCGTCTGCGGCGACGAGCTGGTCGACGCGGAAACCTACGCGCGCATCAAAGCCGACACGCTGACCAAGGTGCGTGGCACCGTGCAGGCCGACATCCTGAAGGAAGACCAGGCGCAGAACACCTGCATCTTCTCCACCGAATTCGCGCTGCGCATGATGGGCGACATCCAGCAGTACTTCGTCGACCACAAGGTGCGCAACTTCTACTCGGTGTCGATCAGCGGTTACCACATCGCCGAAGCCGGCGCGAACCCGATCAGCCAGCTCGCCTTCACGCTGAGCAACGGCTTCACCATCGTCGAGTACTACCTCGCCCGCGGCATGAAGGTGGACGACTTTGCGCCCAACCTCAGCTTTTTCTTCTCCAACGGCATGGACCCGGAATACACCGTCATCGGCCGCGTCGCCCGCCGCATCTGGGCCCGCGCCATGCGCGAGCGCTACGGCGCTTCTCCGCGCAGCCAGATGATGAAGTACCACATCCAGACCTCAGGCCGATCCCTGCACGCGCAGGAAATCCAGTTCAACGACATCCGCACCACGTTGCAGGCGATGTACGCGCTGTTCGACAACTGCAACTCACTCCATACCAACGCCTATGACGAAGCGATCACCACGCCCACCGAAGAAAGCGTGCGGCGGGCGGTGGCGATCCAGATGATCATCAACAAGGAGCTCGGGCTGAATTTCAACGAGAACCCGTGGCAGGGGAGTTACGTGGTCGACACGCTGACTGACCTGGTCGAGGAAGCGGTGTACAAGGAGTTCGAGGCGATCAGCGAGCGGGGCGGGGTGCTTGGGGCGATGGACACCATGTACCAGCGCGGGAAGATCCAGGAAGAGTCGATGTATTACGAGCACAAGAAGCATGATGGGTTGTTGCCGTTGATCGGCGTGAATACGTTCCTGCCGAAGGATCATGGCGGGGAGATTGCCACCGAGATTGAGTTGATTCGCTCGACGGAGGAGGAGAAGGGGGCGCAGATTGCCAATGTGCGGAGTTATGGGGAGGCGCGGAATGCGCTGGCCTCCGACAGTCTCAAGGTGCTACAAACGACGGCGCGGGAGCGGCGGAATGTGTTCGAGCAGTTGATCGAGGCGGTGAAGTACAACTCGTT
Organism: Rhodanobacter sp. UC4438_H5; assembly: GCF_052978405.1. NCBI lineage: Bacteria > Pseudomonadati > Pseudomonadota > Gammaproteobacteria > Lysobacterales > Rhodanobacteraceae > Rhodanobacter > Rhodanobacter sp. UC4438_H5. The sequence continues at coordinate 1,667,771 of NZ_CM129672.1, read as the reverse complement.
GGGGCAGATCAGCCATGCGTTGTATGAGGTGGGGGGGGAGTATCGGCGGAATATGTAGGACACGCCGTTGGTGCATTAGGGGTAACAGGTTCGATGCCAGGCAGGTGTATATGCTTGGCGCAGAAAATTCGGGGGAGCGATGAGCATAGGAAATCGAATCCTGAAGGGGATTCTCGACGAGTTCACAGATTCCTTTGGAATCAAGAAATTGGATGAGGCAAAGCAGTTCGAACGCCTTGTCAATTACGCTCTTCTTTCTAAGATCGATCCGGATGCATTCTCTGATCCGAATGTGTTCGAGCAGGTCGACGTAGACGGCGGCAGTACCTTTGGTCTGGATGCCTTCGCGCTATTTATAAACGATGCCCTCGTTGCTAACGAGGATGACATTGAAATACATCGAAAAGCTCGCCGGATGGATGTACGTTTTGTATTCATACAAACGAAGCGTTCCTCTTCCGTTGATTCCGGTGATCTGCTGAAGTTTGTTGCCGCTGTCCGCAACCTTTTCGCTGAGAATCCGTCCATCCCATTGACGGATGAGTTGATAGAAGCCCGGCGGTTGATCTCTGAGGTCTTCCGGGTCGAGAACGCGCGCCTGTTCGGCTCCAAGCGGCCGCGTTGCGAGCTTTACTACGCGACGGGTGGAGGTAAACCGACGGATGAGCTATTGCCAGGGCTTCTCAAGGCTCAGGAGGAAGCGCTTACGGATGCTGTCCAGGAAGTCGGTGCCGCCACAATTAAGCTAGTCGACGCTGATTACATTATTGATGCCTACAGTGAAATCGAGAATCGCTTTCGCGTGAGTATAACACTAGAGAAGAGTGTTCCTTGCGACAACATTGAGGATGTGGTTCAGGCGTTTATTGGTTTTTTGCCGGCACAACAGTTCTTAAAGTTAATTGAAAGCTCGGATGGTTCACTGAGAAAACACGTGTTCTACGAGAACGTCAGAGACTTTCAAGGAGACGATAACACTGTTAACAATGAGATAGCACACACGCTCGCCGATCCAGTGATGCTCGATAAGTTCGTATTGCTGAATAATGGTGTCACTGTTGTTGCGCGCGAGTTTTCAAACATACGTGCCACCGAGTACGAGATTGGCGACTATTTCGTTGTGAACGGGTGTCAGACCAGTCACATGGTCTATCGCCATCGAGATGCCGTACGAGAAAATGGTGCGCTTAAGATTCCTGTCAAGATCATTCACACAAATAGCAATGACCTAATTGCGAAGATCATCCGTTCCACAAACCGACAAACCCCGGTTCCTGATGAGGCATTCGTTTCGCTCGACAAATTCCATAAGCGACTACAAGAATTCTACAGAATATTTCCGTCTGATCCGCAAGACAGACTTTTCTACGAGCGCCGTTCGAAGGAGTATTCATCGGTCAGTGACGCCGCTATCGAGCGCCCTCGAATCGTGAATCTTCACTCGCAAATCAGGTCTTTCGCATCGGTGATGATGGGCGAACCGCAACTCGTGATGAGTAATAACCCAAGCACTATTCTTCGGGAGCATCGAACTAGGCTCTTCGTGGAGGATCATAAGTTTACGCCCTACTACTTGTCCGCGCTGCTGTTGTTTAAGTACCACGTCCTGCAATCGCGAGGCAGAATAGACGGGCGCTTCAACTACGCGCGATATTGGCTTTGCTGGCTGGCGCGGATGACTATGGACATGCGAGTCGATGTTGGCCCGATGAACTCCGGGAAGACCGACGAGCGATGTGAGCAAATGGTTGCCAGACTCTCGGACGAAGAGTTTTGCGTGCGGCTGTTTGCGGCGGCGATAGAAACCTTCGAGCATGCCCGCACAGGTTTCACCTCGAACAATATTGTTAGAAAGGGCGAGCTAATCAGGCTTAGGCAGTTTCGCGATGAACTCAGGACGCATATGCAGCGGGAAATTAGTGCTGCAGATCGTGCGCGGACGCCGGCTTCATGAAAAAAGGTGTCGACAAAAAAAGGGTCAGGTTCATTTTTCCAATGTTTCGGGTGGCTTCGGTGGCCGGCCGCGCGGTCGGACGCTGACGGCCCGCTGGGTTAGTGCTTCGATCTGTTGGCGGAAACGGTCGCTGCCCCAGGCACGTTGTTGCGAGCTAAAAAAGGGGTCGAGCTAAAAAAGGGGTCTAAAAAGGGGGTCAGGTTCATTTTTCCAATGTTTCGGGTGGCTTCGGGGCCAAAAAAGGGGTCAGGTTCATTTTTCCAATGTTTCGGGTGGCTTCGGTGGCCGGCCGCGCGGTCGGACGCTGACGGCTCGCTGGGTTAGTGCTTCGATCTGTTGGCGGAAACGGTCGCTGCCCTAGGCACGTTGTTGCTGGGTGCAGAATAAAGGGGACGTGGCTAATTAAATCTCGTCCCTCCGGAATAAGGGGACGGAGGCTGAGGTTTCCCCACGTTTTCATGCCGGCACACCCATCTGATCGAGTAGCGCCGGACTTGGCTTTCGTATCTGATTCATGAGTTCGACGAGCCTGGCGTTTGACCATCGTCGCACCAGCGCCTCACGACCGAGTCGCATGATCGAGTACAGCCGTCGTTTGGCTCGACAAGGTGTCAGCCACTGATCGATACCTGCGGTTTCGCAGGCCATGCCCACCAGCCAACTGGCGAAGGCTGCCATCGTGTGGAGCAGCAACAACACTTCGATGCGCTTGCACAAAGCATGGGGTCAGGTCTAGCATCGTAGCATTCGCTGCACAAAGCATGCAAAGCATGCAAAGCACAAAGCACAAAGCATGGGGTCAGGTCTAGCATCGTAGCATTCGCTGGAGTAGGCTCCGCGGCATGGCTCGACCCGTTCGCCTTGAATTTGGTGGTGCGCTCTATCACGTGACGGCACGTGGTGATCGCCGGGAGGCGATCTATGAGGATGACGTGGATCGTGCGCAGTTTCTTGAGGTGCTCGGCCAGGTGGTCGGGCAGTTCAATTGGTGTTGCCATGCGTACTGCCTGATGAGCAATCACTACCATCTGGTGATCGCGACGCCGGATGGCAATTTGTCAAAAGGGATGCGCCAACTCAATGGCGTGTTCACGCAATGGAGCAATCGCCGTCACCACCGCACGGGCCACCTGTTCCAAGGGCGCTACAAGGCGATCCTGGTCGATGCCGACAGCTATCTACTGGAGTTGACCCGTTACGTGGTGTTGAATCCGGTGCGTGCGCACATGGTGGACTCGCCCGCAAAGTGGCCGTGGAGCAGCTATCAAGCCATTACGGGTGAGGTGGGCGCGCCAGCTTGGCTGGAGACGGATGGGCTTCTTGCGCAGTTTGGAACACGCCGTGCCCGGGCCGTGGCAGCGTACGAGAAGTTCGTGCACGAGGGGATGGAAGGCGAGTCGATCTGGAAACATCTGAACCGCCAAGTATTCCTCGGTGACGATACTTTTGTCGCTGCTTCACACCAACGAGCCGGGCAGCGGCCGGACGACATCAACATTCCGCGTGCTCAGCGTCGGCCACCGGCACCGCCGCTAAAGGCGATTGCGAAAGCCCACCTGGATCGTGATGCCGCCATGCGGGCGGCGTGGGCCACCGGTGAATACAGCTATACGCAGATTGCCGCCTATTTCAACGTGCATTTCACCACGGTCGGCCGCATCGTCCGCGGGGCCGTCTAGATGTCCGAATGCAATGATGCCAGGCCTGACCCTTTGCTTCCCCAGTCGGATTCCGGGAGCCGACGATGATCAAGCTGATCGCAGTCGAACCAAAAGAGCGGTATCAGCTGTTGCTACGTTTCTCCGACGGTGCCTCGGGCGTGTTTGACTTTTCCAGGTTCGTTGAGGCGGACACGGAGATGACGGCGCCGCTGCGTGATCCGGCGTTCTTTGCACGCCACTTCATCGAGCTTGGTGCACTGGCTTGGCCGAACGGGTCGGATTTCAGTGCGGGATCGTTGTATCGGCGGCTGCAGGATGAGGGGAGGTTGGTGCGGGGGAAGAAGGTGGTTCAAAAAGGGGTTCACTTACAATCGTTTGAATCGTCGTGGGACGACCGCTGCCTCTTGTTCGCTTGAGGCTATTGAAGCAAGCTCGGCGGAGCTTTCTCGAAAAAAGGGGTCAGGTTCATTTAGTCCCGATTTTTCGCGGCTTGGGGGGTCTGCCGCGAGGCCTGACGCTGACTGAGCATTGGGTCAGTGCTTCGATTTGCTGTCGAGAGCGTTCGCTGCCCCAGGCGCGCTGCTGCTGAGTGTGTTGGCGAAGGTCGTCGAGATGCTTTTCTTCCACGAGTTCATCGACCAGCGCGCGGTAGGCGGCTTGTCGTGTGGCAAGTGTGGTGGCCAGCAGCATGTATTGTTGGTGCGGCGTGATGAGCGGCGCTGGTTGTCCCATCGCGTTGTGGTGGTGGCTCGAAGGGTAGTCCGCGGGATCGTCGGTCATGTGGGCCCTGACGGGATTGAGCTCGATGTAGCGATAGCAGGTGAGCAGGTACCGGTCGGTATCGACCAGTGCTGCCTTGAAGCGTCTTTCCCACAAGGTGCCGTGCGCCGGTAGCGTGCATTGAAACTGCCGACGTAGCGGCGGCCTACCGCTTGCATCATGCGGGAGATGGCTCCGGTGGTGGCCGGTGTCACCAGCAGGTGGACGTGGTTTGTCATCAACACGTAGGCGTGGATCGCACAGTCGTGTCTGGATGATGCTCCACGCAACTCCTGCAGATAGCGCAAGTAGTCGGCTTCTCCCGCGAAGCAGGCTTGGCGGTCATTGCCTCGTTGAACCACGTGTTGCGGGATGCCGGGAAGATCGATACGGGGCTAGCGCGCCATGCCGTGCTTCCTGCGTTGGAGCGGATCAGGTTGCATGGCTGTTGAAACGAGTGCTGCCGGGAGCGCGCGCGTGGCGCACTTCCATACGGCTCAATCTGGCGTAGGAAATGAACCTGACCCCTTTGGGCGCGAGTACCCCTGCCGCATCAATGACCGCGACCGTGGAAGTGGCTGGTGCCGGCGCCGACGGAGATGCTGATGCCGCCGCTCGGCTCGTCGCAGCTGCCGAAGGCCTTGGTGACGTTGACCGTGCCGGTCTGGTAGTTGCCGCTGAAGCGGCTGCCGCCGGCCACGCCCATGCCGACGCTGCCGTGGACTTGTGGCTGGTTGTAGGTGGAGTCGTCGCAGTCCGCCCGCGCGTCGCGGGCGACTTCGGTGTTGCCCAGGCGTCCGCTGGTGTCGCCGTAGTAGACGCCTGGCGGGTCGCGCGGTGGCGTGGCGGCGACGCTGTCTGCGGTGCGCGTGCGGGGCGTGGTGGCGGGAGCGGGTGTCGTGGCGTCGTTCGCAGGTGTGACCGTGGTGCTGCTGGCGGCTGGCAGTTCGCCGGTCGGGAGTTTGAGATTCAGCGGCTGGGTTGTGCTCTGCGCCCATGCCGGCGCGGCCAGCAAGGTGGCCAGCAGGGCGGGGAGAAGGCGGGGGACGTTCATGCGGACTCCGGGGTGATCACGTATCCAACGCGCGAGGCCGCGTCGGCGTGTACATCCCTGTTGGAAAGGCGGCGCGCCGACAAGTTCCGGGAGGCGTCACGACCTGTCTGTCGTAGGAGCCCGCTTGCGGGCGATGCTTCTGACGAAGTCGCCCAAGAGCATCGCCCGCGAGCGGGCTCCTACGGGTGTTCGGTTCAGCCGGTGGTCTCGATGCGTTCGACGCGGCGCAGGCCGCGCGGCAGCAGGTTGCCGCGGGTGGCGCGGTTGCCGCCGTACTCGACCAGGTCGGCCCACTTCAGGGTGAGCTTGCGCGCGCCGGCGTACAGGGTGACCTCGCCCTTGCCTTCGGCGACGACCGCCACGCCGGCCACGCGCTCGCCCTCGGCCAGCTGCTTCTTGGGAATCTCGATCAGCTTGTTGCCCTTGCCCTTGTCCAGTTCCGGCAGTTCGGCCACCGAGAACATCAAGAGATGCCCTTCGCTGGTGACCACCACGATGCGGTCGCGGGCCGGATCGGCGCTGACCTGCGGCGCCAGCACTTTCGCGCCGTCGCTGAGCGAGATGATCTGCTTGCCGGCCTTGTTGCGGCCGGTGAGCGATTCAAAACGGTTGACGAAGCCGTAGCCGAAGTCGGTGGCGAGGATCAGCCGCGTATCGTTGTCGCCGGCGACCACCGCGTCGAAGCTGGCGCCCGCCGCCGGGCTGAAGCGGCCGGTCAGCGGCTCGCCATTGCCGCGCGCCGAGGGCAGGGTGTGCGCGGGCGTGGAGTAGGCGCGGCCGGTGGAGTCGATGAACGCGACCTGCTGCGTGGTGCGCGCCTTCACCGCGGCGAGCAGGCCGTCTCCCTCGCGGTAGTTCAGTGCCTCGGCGTCGATGTCGTGGCCCTTGGCGGCGCGCGCCCAGCCCTTCTGCGAGAGCACCACGGTGACCGGTTCGCTGGCCACCAGCGCGCTCTCGTCCAGCGCATGCGCCACCTCGCGCTCGACCAGCGGCGAGCGGCGTGCGTCGCCGAACTTCTCGGCATCGGCGCGCAGTTCGTCCTTGATCAGTCCCTTCAGCTTGGCCGGCGATTTCAGCAGCACGTTGATGCGCGCGCGCTCCTCCTCGAGCTGGTCGCGCTCGGCATTGATCTTCATCTCCTCCAGCCGTGCCAGCTGGCGCAGCCGGGTTTCGAGGATGTAGTCGGTCTGCTCCTCGCTGAGCCGGAAGCGTGCCATCAGCACCGGCTTGGGCTCGTCCTCGCTGCGCACGATGCGGATGACTTCGTCGAGGTTGAGGTAGGCGGTGTGCAGGCCTTCGAGCAGGTGCAGGCGACGGTCGACCTTGGCCAGGCGATGTTCCAGGCGCCGGGTGACGGTGCTGGTGCGGAAGCTCAGCCACTCGGTGAGGATGCGCTTGAGGTCCTTCACCTGCGGCCGGCCGTCCAGGCCGATCATGTTGAGGTTGACGCGGAAGCTCTTCTCCATGTCCGTCGTGGCGAACAGGTGCTGCATGGTCTCGTCCGCGTCGACGCGGTTCGAGCGCGGCACGATCACCAGCCGGATCGGATTCTCGTGATCGGACTCGTCGCGCAGGTCCTCGATCATCGGCAGCTTCTTCGCGCGCATCTGCGCGGCGATCTGCTCGAGGATCTTCGACGGGCTGACCTGGTGCGGCAGCGCGGTGATCACGATGTTGCCCTCTTCGCGCTGGTACACCGCGCGGGCGCGCACCGAACCGCCGCCGGTCTGGTACATCGCCAGCAGGTCGGCGCGCGGGGTGATGATCTCCGCCTCGGTCGGGTAGTCCGGCCCGCGCACGTGCTCGCACAGGTCGGCGACGCTGGCGTCCGGATCGTCCAGCAGGCGGATGCACGCGGTGGCCAGCTCGCGCAGGTTGTGCGGCGGGATGTCGGTGGCCATGCCGACCGCGATGCCCATCGAGCCGTTCAGCAGCACGTGCGGCACGCGCGCCGGCAGCCAGCTCGGCTCGTCCATGGTGCCGTCGAAGTTCGGCACCCAGTCCACCGTGCCCTGGGCCAGCTCGCCGAGCAGCGCTTCGGCGATCGGGCTGAGCTTGGATTCGGTGTAGCGCATTGCGGCAAAACTTTTCGGGTCGTCCGGCGAGCCGAAGTTGCCCTGGCCGTCGACCAGCGGGTAGCGGTACGAGAACGGCTGCGCCATCAGCACCATCGCCTCGTAGCACGACGAATCGCCGTGCGGATGGAACTTGCCGATCACGTCGCCGATGGTGCGCGCGGACTTCTTCGGCTTCGCGGTGGCGGCCAGGCCCAGCTCGCTCATCGCGTAGATGATGCGCCGCTGCACCGGCTTCAGGCCGTCGCCGACGAACGGCAGCGCGCGGTCCAGCACCACGTACATCGAGTAGTCGAGATAGGCCCGCTCGGCGTATTCCTTCAGCGGGATCTGTTCGTAATTGGCTTGCAGGTTCATGGAGTTGGATCAATCAGGTAGCGCGCAGGCTGCGCGGATAGCCGGACGATGGTGCCAGAAAGCCGGTGCCTGCGGGTACCTTTCAGTGATCGATGCCGTTGTCTTCGAGCGGGTGCCTGAACTTCACGCCGAGCTCTGCGGCGATGGCGTAATTCGCATCGCAATAGAGGTTCCTGCTTTGGAACTGGTCGATACGCTGGAAATAAACAGGCGGTGATCCTGGTGCACCATCCGCATTGTGCGCAACACGATAGATCGAGAATGTCATGCGCGCTTTGTCGGCATAGGACGTCCCCAGGGTGCGATCAGCCGTGATAACGGTGACGGAACCCTCCGGGTTGCGTAGCAAGACCATGTCGCGCAGCCAGCAATCCGCCCCCTCGATGGTGTCGAAGGCCACGTATTCGGGAATCTTCTCGTTGAAGAACGGCACGACATTCCACATCGGCTTCCTCTGCACCGTCCCATCCGTTTCGCCGGCCTCAACATGATCTTGCATGTAGAACGTGATGTGCTCGAAATCATGTGCGTTGAAGTTGCTTCGGTGGGCATTGAAGACCAGATCTTTCCGGCCATCGCCATCGATGTCGATCGCGTTGGGTCCGTTGGCGATGTCGATGACCTGCAGGTGGCTGAAATTTCGGCCGTGCGATGGCTGCACCGGCGTTTGTGCCCACAAGGCAAGCGGACACACCAGTGCGAATGCAACGATCCCTGCGGACTTCATCACGGCGATGGCCTCAATTTCGTTGAGCGGAGATGCCGAGCTTTCGCAACTGCACCTGCACGCTGTCCGGCCCGGCCAAGTGTGCCGCGCCGACGGCGATGAAGACTGTACCGGGCTGCTGCAGCATGGCGGCGATCTTGGTCGCCCACACTTGGTTGCGCTGCACCAGCAGCCGTTGGTAGAGCTTCGGCTCGTGCAGGCGCATGTCGTCGTTGCCGATGCGCGCGATGGCGTCCACGTCGCCGGCCTTCCAGGCGTCGATCAGTTCGGTGAGCCGGAACGTGCCCTTGTTCGCGTCGCGCATGGTCGAGCGCAGCAGGGCCAGCTCGATCGCGCGCGGCATGTCGGCGAGAAAGCGGATCTGCTGTTCGGCGGTTTCCAGGCCCAGCACCGGCTTGCCGGCGGCGCTCATCTGCGCCTTCAGCTGCTTGTCCACGCCATGCTCCGGGTCGAGCCCGGCCTTCAGCAGCGGCGTCACCGCCAGCGTCAGCGCGGCCAGCCACGGGCGCATCACGTTCAGCGTCTGCATGCCGCCGGGCACGCCGAGCTTGTTCGCCAGCAGGTCCAGCCGATGCGCCTCCGACTGGCTGAGCTGGCTGGACAACGGGTGCGTCGCATCCATCCCGTAGCGCAGCACCAGCGCCGTCATGTTCGCCGGGTCGTCGTCGGTCAGTTCGATGTACAACGTCCGGCTGTCTGCCAGCGCCCGGTCCAGCGTCGGGTCGTGCCAACTGGCGTCGCTCGGCATCAGGTGCACCGTGCCGAACAGGTAGATCGTGGTATCGGCATCCTTCACTACCCACAGCGCGGGGTGGGCGATGACTGCCGCGGGCAGCAACAGGAGCAGGCAGAGGGAGATGTGGGCGAGCAGGTGCTTCATGCCTGCGAGTGTTGCGGCAAGCGCGTGGCGGTTCAATCCGGTACCCCGGATTGTCTGCGATCGTCCATGCCGATCAGTCGCCCGAACGCCAGCGCGGCGGTTCGCCCTTCAGCCAGCACACGGCGATCAGGCCGAGGGTAAGCAATGCCAGGCTGAGCGCGAACATGACGGGGTCGGCCGCTGGTCGCAGGAAATGAAAGATCAGCGCAACACACCCCGCATAGACGGCAAGGCAAACCCAACCCTCCCATCGAGTCGGCAGGCCCCAGCCCCAGCCGTAGCGTTTGGCGGGAAACCAATACTTGTTCTGGCTATCCATTTCGGCTCCCTGGGAGAGTTTGTGGCGTTTGAACTTGAATGACGCCGACCTCGTTTGACCTACAGGCCGAGCAGCCCCCAGGTCCAGTAAACACCAATGCCCATTTGCACGGCAAAGGCGGTGAAGCGGGCGTTGACGGCGATGACGCTGGTCGAAGCCAGGTGGATGCCGGATTGGATGACCCTCGCGCCCAGCAGCCAGGGGGCCAGCGCATCCGTGACCTCGGTCCGATCCGTGACCAGCGCGACCAGCAACAGCCCGCCGAAGACGGGCAGGCTTTCGATGCAGTTCGCGTGTGCCCGGGCGAGCCGCTGCATGAACGGCGAAAGGCCCGCGTTGTCGGGCGCGAACCCGTTCGAGCGGACGCGGCCGGTGACGACGAGGTAGCTGCGCAGCACCTCCATCACTACCAGCAGCAGTAATGTCCAGGCGAGGAACAGCGTGAGTACCAGAGCTGAGGTGGTCATGGTGCCGCCTGCGATTTGCGTGGAGTGGGTGGGATGGGTGGTAGCCGCCGGCTAGGTCGGGGCTCGTTTGGATTACAGCCAATTCATTTCTTCCGCCCCTTGTTCGCGTCCCTAATATGCTCTTGTTTTGGCAGCCGCCATTGCGTGGGCCGTCAATGCGATTCAGTGGGGCCCCGCGCTGGAGGTGGCAACGAATCCGGACGGAGCGAAGCTGTCTTCAATCCCGTCATGCCGTCGGGCGTGGATGCTTTCACGGAGTTTCGGGTTCGATGGGTGCGCGCGCAAAGCCGCCTGAGCAGGGCCAGGATCACCAGTTCGACGAGCGCGAAACCGAACCCTGCCAGCGCCGCGATGCCCTTGATCTTCCCCTGCTGTTCCTGCGTGGGGAACAGCTCCAGCGACCCATGGATGAAATAGGCGACATCGAGTAGCAGCAGGAGCGCGAACACAAGCCCCAGAAGCGACAGCATGCCGGCCTGGAGACGGGTGCCCCCGGTTTTCCGCATGACCCTTCCATCCGTTCCCTGGTGCACATGAAAGCCCTCAGGCATCCCCTGGATATTCGGCACGGCGCGGCGGCAATGACTTGAGCCCGCGCGCGCGTCAGCGCGGCACGCGGTAGCCGCCGGGCACGCCGTGCGGGCTCAGGGTGATCTGCCACAGCTGGTCGCGGCGGCTGCGGAAGACCGCGGCGGAGACGGCGAGGTAGTAGCGCCACATGCGCCGGAAGCGTTCGTCGTAGGTTTCCGGCAGGGTGGGCCAGGCGGATTCGACGTTGGCGCGCCAGGCGGTGAGGGTGCGGTCGTAGTCGGCGCCGAAGTTGTGCCAGTCCTCGACCACGAACAGGTCTTCCAGCGCGGCCGCGACCTGGCTGGCGGCGGGGATCATCGAGTTGGGGAAGATGTATTTCTCGATCCACGGATCGGTCTGCGCCGGCGCGCCGTTGCTGCCGATGCAGTGGAGCAGCGACAGGCCACCCTCCTTCAGGCAGCGGCGCACGGTTTCGAAATAGCTGCGGTAGTTCTTGCCGCCGACGTGCTCGAACATGCCGATCGAATACACCGCGTCGAACGGCTCGTCGACCTCGCGGTAATCCTGCAGGCGGATCTCGATCGGCAGGCCGGCGCAGAGTTCCCGCGCGTAGTCGGCCTGCTGTTGCGAGACGGTGATGCCGACGCCTTCGACGCCGTAGTGCTCGGCGGCATACTTCAACGCCTCGCCCCAGCCGCAGCCGATGTCGAGTACGCGCTGGCCGGTCTTCAACTGCAGCTTGCGGCAGACCAGGTCGAGCTTGGCCTCCTGCGCGTCGTCGAGGTTGTCGGCCTTGGCCCAGTAGCCGCACGAGTACACCAGGCGCTTGCCAAGCATGGCCTGGAACAGGTCGTTGCCGAGGTCGTAGTGGGCCTTGCCGATCTCGAACGCGCGCTCGCCGCGCTGCAGGTTGATGAAGCGCGCCTTGAGGTGGGCGAGCACGGTGTCGAGGGTCTTCAGGCCCTGGTCGATGCCCGCACTGAGCAGGCGGGTGCACAGGCCGGGCAGGTCGGCGGCGTCCCACCAGCCGTCCATGTAGGCCTCGCCCAGGCCCAGCGAACCGTGGGCAAACACGCGGGCGTAGAGGCGTTCGTCGTGTACCTGCAGGTCGGTCGCGTCGTGGCCGTTGATGTGGATGCCGGCTTGCGCCAGCAGTTCCCCGGCGCGGTTCTTGAGGTCGTCCTGGCTCATGCGCTACCTCGTGCCTTGATGATGCCCATGCGGCTGCGGCGAATCGCCGAGTACCGCGAAGCTTGCCGGCCAGCGTGCATACGTGGCGTCGACGCGGGCCTCACGCAGCCGTTGCAGCAGCGCCTCGGCCTGCTCGTCGAGCAGCACGAACTCGATCTTGACCGGCAGGTCGTCGGCCAGTTCGAAGAACTGCTCCTCGTGCAGCACGCCGTGGCGGCCGTAGCCGGCGATCGCGCGGAACACCGAGCCGCCGCCGATATGCAGCGCCTTGGCCTGCGCCAGCAGCCACTCGGAAAGCAGGATGCCTTCGTGACGTGCACGCGCATGGCAATAGAAGGTGAGGTGCGCGCCGTGTTGCAGGGCTTGGTGATTCATGGGGTCTCCCGTTCAGTGGCGCAGCAGGTTGCGGGTCAGGGCGAGGCCGAGCACGGTCATGCCCAGCGAGCCGGCCAGGTGGCTGAGCACGTGGCCGCCGAACCACAGGTACTGCTGGCGCAGCAGCAGGGTGACCGCTTCGCCGGAGAAGGTGGAGAACGTGGTCAGGCCGCCGAGGAAGCCGGTCATCACGAACAATTGCAGCTCCGGAGACGCGGCCTGGAAATGGCGGAACAGGCCGATTGCCACGCCCATCAGCAGGCCGCCGGTGAGGTTGGCGGCCAGCGTGCCCAGCGGCAGGGTGGGGAACAGCGGGTTGAACAGCAGGCCCAGGCCCCAGCGGCACCAGCAACCGAGGGCACCGCCCAGCCCGATCGCGACAAATCCAGTCAGACCCACGTGCGCTACTCCGTTGCAGGAAAGGTTCCGGCGACCGCAGCGACAGGCAGGCCTGCGCCGCCGGGAACCGGCGTTGCAGGCATCATCAACCTCGTGGCGGAAGCACCCGGGGTGGTTGGTTGCGGACGCGTCGCGCGCCCGCAACGGGAGGCATGCCATCTCCCATCGGGCCATCGTAGTGGAAACCGCCGGCCGCCCGTCAAGCGTGGATCAACCGCCGCGCCTGCCGACCGGCGCGACCGGGTCGGTCACGCTTTCCACCGACATCAACACGGTCGCGGTGGCCAGGGCGCGAACCAGGCTGGGCGAACGGTAGCCCGGGTCGGCCAGCCAGCGACGCCACACCGATTCGTCCACCTTCTCGTTGACGCCGCTGCCCACGGTGCGGTCGAACGGCGGCTTGAACTCCTTGTAGAGGCCGTCCATGAACTCCTTGTAGGAGTCGCGCGGCACGCCCGTGCATGCATCAGGCGGCGGCACCAGCAGTTCGCTGCAGGTGAGGCCTGCCTTGATCGCGCGGGTCTGCAGCCAGGCCAGGGCCAGGTCGGGCAGCGGGTCGGGCTTGCGGCCGGCGCCGTCGCGGCGATTGCCGCCGCCCACGTCGGAGTGCGAGCCGATGAACCAGCGTTGCTCGACGTCGACCTGTTCGCGCTTCTTGGAGGTCAGCGATTCGCCGGGCTTGACGGTGTACGGATTGCGCGTCCACACCGCGGGCTGGAAATCGCCGCGATGTTCGTCCAGCGCCAGCGCCTGGTAGGCGTGCTTGACGATCTTGCTCAGCTCGGTGTCGTGGAAGCGGTAGCGCGAGCGCGCAAACGGAAACCACGAGGCAGTGTCGGGGATGCCGAGCGAACCGACCGTGTCCCACACGCCGATGAAATGGATGTCCACCTCGATCGAGTGCTGCTGGCGAAATGCCCGCGCGGCCGGGTCGTCGGGCCTGGTCTCCACGTCGCGGTAGAAATCGTAGGCGTGACTTGCGTCGGCGCGGGACAGCTTGCCGCGGCCGTCGCGCTTGAGCAGGCCGCATTTTCGGATCAGGCCGCCCAGGCTGCGCGCGGTATAGGCGCCGCGGCTGAAACCGAACAGGTAGATCTCGTCGCCCGCCTGCCACGTGTCGCACAGCCAGCGGTAGCCATCCAGCACGTTGCCCGAGAGGCCATAGCCGAACGCGCCGCCGAGCAGGTGGGTGATCCCGCGCTTCACCCCCACGCCGGGGATGTAGTTGACCTGTTGCACGTTGCCCAGTGCGTCGCGCGGCGCGATCAGCCGACGCAGGCGCTCCACGTTGGTATTCGATTCCGGCTTGTTCCAGGTGCCATCGAACAACAGCACCAGTCGGCGCGTGGTCATGGATTCCTCCGTCGCGACGGGCGCAGCCCGCGACAGCTTCGGGTCGATCGGCGCCGACTGTAGCAGGCGCCATGCGCCAGTGTGGCCGGCGGCGTATGCTGCAAGGTCAACTCCGCCAGACGAGGCGACGCGCGACGATGCAGTCACGGGCCCGGACAGACATGGCGCAGGCGTTCCGGCGCCTGCACGACCGCAGCCGCGTACTGCTGCTGCCCAACGCCTGGGATGCGCTCAGCGCGCGGCTGTTCGCGCGGCGGGGCTTCGCCGCGGTGGCCACCACCAGCGCCGGCGTGGCGTGGTCGCTGGGCTACGCCGATGGCGAGCAGGCGCCGCTGGACGAGGTGCTGGCGGCGGTCGCCCGCATCGTGCGCGCGGCGGAGGTGCCGGTGACGGTGGACATCGAGACCGGCTACGGCGAGACGCCGGCGGAGGTGGCCGCGACGGTGCAGTCGGTGATTGCCGCGGGCGCTGTCGGCATCAACATCGAGGACGGCATGCCGGGCCACGGCCCGCTGCGCGAGGCGTCCGCGGCGGCGGCGCGGGTGCGCGCGGCACGAACGGCCGCCGACGCGGCCGGGGTGCCGATCGTGATCAATGCACGGGTCGATCACTGGATGCAGCATGACGGCGCCGAGCCGGCCGCACGCCTGGCCGACGCCATCGAGCGTGGCCGCGCCTATCTCGCCGCGGGCGCCGACTGCATCTATCCGATCGGACTGGCCGATCCGGCCACGCTGGCCGCGCTGGTGCGCGCGCTCGACGCGCCGGTCAACGTCGCGGCAGGCGCCGGCATGCCCGGCCTGGCCGAGCTTTTCCGGCTCGGCGTGGCCCGGGTCAGCACCGCCACGCGGCTGACCACGCTGGCGCTGGCGGCCGTCGATCACGCGCTGGCGCGCATGCGCGAGAGCGGAAATTTCGAGGGACTGGTTGCCGACTTCGGCTACGCCGACGCGCAGCAACTGTTCGAACCGGTTCGAACTGACGAGAGGTGACAGGAATGAGTGGACGCATCGACTACAGGACCGCCTCGCCGGCCGCCTTCAAGGCCATGCTGGCGATGGAAGCCCAGGTTCGCGGCAGCGGCCTGGAGCATTCGCTGATCGAGCTGGTGAAGATGCGCGTGTCGCAGATCAACGGCTGCGCGTACTGCCTGGACATGCACAGCAAGGACGCGCGCGCCGCCGGCGAAACCGAGCAGCGGCTGCACGTGCTGGCGGCGTGGCGCGAGGCGCCGTTCTACTCGGCGCGCGAGCGTGCCGCGCTGGCCTGGGCCGAGGCGGTCACCTTGGTATCGACGAACGACCTGCCTGACGCCCTGTATGACGAGGTACGCGCCCAGTTCGACGACAAGGCCATGGTCGATCTCACCCTGGCGATCATCGCGATCAACGGCTGGAACCGGCTGGCCATCGGATTCCGCGCGGATGTCGGCAACTACCAGCCGCAGCCGGCGGGTTGATCGCGCCATGGTGCTGGAGCGCGCATTCTACCGGCGCGACCCGCGCACGGTGGCGCCGGAACTGCTGAACAAGGTGCTGCGGCACGCCGACGGCCGCAGCGGCCGCATCGTGGAAACCGAAGCCTACTGCGGGCCGACCGATCCGGCCGCGCACTCCTGGCGCGGCCGCACGGCGCGCAATGCGACGATGTTCGGTATGCCGGGGCTGCTCTATGTGTACTTCACCTACGGCATGCATTGGTGCTGCAACCCGGTCTGCGGCGAGGAGGGCGAGGGCGTGGCGGTGTTGTTGCGCGCGCTGGCGCCGCTGGACGGGCTGGCTGCGATGCGCGCCGCACGCCCCGCCTGCCGCAGCGATCGCGACCTGTGCCGCGGACCGGCGCGGCTGTGCCAGGCGATGGGCATCGACCGCGCGCAGGACGGCATCGACCTGGTCGACGGCGCCGGCGGCTTCAGCATCGTCGACGATGGCGTGCCGCCGCCGGCCGCGCCGGTGATCACGCCGCGCGTCGGCATCACCCGCGCGGTCGACGAGCCGTGGCGCTGGTACGTGCCGAACGACCCGCACGTCTCGCGTCGCTGAGCGGAGGTGCTTGCCGCGCAGACCACATGGAATTGACGGCAGGTTGATCGCGCGCGGTACACGGTACCCAGCCTCACCACCCATTGCGGAGCCTGCGGCCATGCCTTATTCCTCCATCAGCAACCTGCCCGATTCCGTACGCGACCACCTGCCCAGGCACGCGCAGGAGATCTACAAGGAAGCATTCAACAGCGCCTGGGACGAATACGCCGACAAGGACGAGCGGCGCGGCGACGAGTCACGCGAGGAAGCGGCGCACAAGGTCGCCTGGTCGGCGGTCAAGCAGAAGTACGAGAAGGGCCGCGACGGCAACTGGCACGCCAGGTAGCCGGGATTCGGGGTTCGGAGCCGGGGACCTGCGTCAGGCGTGCGGCAGGCCGCGCGCCTTGAGAAATTCGCGGGCATTTTCGGCGTCGTGTTCGAACCACGCGCGGGTCGAGCCGAGACGGAACGAATAGCCCCAGGCGTCCATGTCGCGCATCAGGCGTTCGCGGCCCACGCCGGGCAGCTCGTCGGCCAGCACGATCTGCAGGTAGCAGGTGGCGTCTTCTTCCTCGATCGAATCGGTGGCGTCGGTATGGACGTCCGGACGTCTGTCCGCCGGCAGCACGATCAGGTGGCCGGCCTCGTGCAGCAGCGAGTGTGCCGGCGTGTCGTCGCGGGCGTAGACGGTGGTGCCGATGATGCCGGCCTCCTCCTCGCCCCAGAAGCTGCCGGGAATCGGTTCACCCGCCGCCACCCGCTGCAGGTGCAGGCCGAAGCGGCCGAGCAGCGCCGCGGGCGCGTCGAATCCGATGTCGGCCATGCGCAGCACGGTGCGGGCCGGATCGCCGGAAGGTCGCGTGATGTCGGGATGCATGGTCGTGCGCCGGGCGCGTGCGGTGGCGGCGGAGTGGAGCCGGACAGGGTGCCGGCGGGCTGTCGAATGATGAAAACCGGCTGGCCGCGGCTCAGCCGGTCCTGGCTTCGTCCTTGTTCTCGCCCTTGGCCGCCTGCTTGCCTTCCGGCAGGGTGACCGAGAGTTCGAGGATCTCGTGGCCGCTGTCGCGCTCGAAGTTGATGTTGATCGCATCGAGGTCGACGTGGACGTATTTCTTGATCACTTCGAGCAGTTCGTTGCGCATCATCGGCAGGTAGTCCGGTGCGCCGCGGGTGGAGCGCTCCTGCGCCACGATGATGCGCAGGCGTTCGCGCGCCACCGTGGCGGTGGCTTCGGGCTTGCGCTTCAGGAAATCGAGAATACCCATCGTGATCAACCTCCGAACACGCGCTGGAGAAAGCCCTTCCTGGGCACGTCGATGAAGCGCAACGGGCGCTCTTCGCCGAGAATGCGGGCCACCGTGTCGCCGTAGGCCTGGCCGGCCTGCGAGTTGGCGTCGACGATTACCGGGATGCCGTTGTTGGAGGCGGTCAGCACGTTCTCCGATTCGGGGATCACGCCGACCACCTCGATGCCGAGGATTTCCTCCACGTCCTTCACGCTGAGCATCTCGCCGATCGCCACGCGCGCCGGGTTGTAGCGGGTCAGCAGCAGGTGCTGGGTGACCGGGGTCTCGCCCTTCTCGGCGCGCCGGGTCTTGCTGGCGAGCAGGCCGAGGATGCGGTCCGAATCGCGCACCGAGGACACTTCCGGGTTGACCACCACCACGGCGTGGTCGGCGAAGTACATCGCCAGGTGGGCGCCCTTCTCGATGCCGGCGGGGGAGTCGCACACCACGTACTCGAAACCCTCCGCGGACAGGCCGTCGAGCACCTTCTCGACGCCTTCCATGGTCAGCGCGTCCTTGTCGCGGGTCTGGCTGGCGGCCAGCACGTACAGGTTGTCGTAGCGCTTGTCCTTGATCAGCGACTGCTTGAGCGTGGCCTCGCCGTGCACGACGTTGACGAAGTCGTACACCACGCGGCGTTCGCAGCCCATGATCAGGTCGAGGTTGCGCAGGCCGACGTCGAAGTCGATCACCGCGGTTTTCTTGCCGGCCATGGCCAGGCCGGTGGCGAGCGAGGCGCTGGTCGTCGTCTTGCCGACGCCGCCTTTGCCGGAGGTGACAACGATAATCTCAGCAGTCAAGGGCCCATCTCCGCGTGGTTGTTCTTGTTGTACAGGATGCGTGGTGAACGATCACAGCCTGGCGATCAGCAGCTTTTCGCCTTCCAGCCAGCATTGCACGGATTGACCTTCGAGTTCGGCCGGAATCTGCTCGAACACGCGGTACTGCCCGGCGATCGCGACCAGCTCGGCGCGGAAGCCGGAGACGAAGATGCGCGCCTTCTCGTCGCCTTGCGCGCCGGCCATGGCACGCCCGCGCAGGCCACCGTAAATGTGGATGTTGCCGTCGGCGATCACCTCCGCGCCGTTGGCGACGGTGCCGGTGACGATCAGGTCGCAGTCACGCGCGTAGACCTGCTGGCCGGAGCGCACCGTGCCGATGTGGTGCTCGGTGCTTTGCCGGTTGCCGGCGGCGGGGGTGGACAGGATCGGTTCGGGCGGCGGCGCGGGTTCGGTGCGCGCCGGCTGGGCTGCCGCCGGCGCGGCCGCGGCCGGTTCGTACGCCGCGCGGAACTTGGCGATCAGCGGCAGGCCCATGCGCTTGGCCAGCGCCTCGGTCTCGCTGGTGCCGTAGGCCAGGCCCACCGGCAGCATGCCGGCGCTGCGCACGGCCTCCAGCAGGGCGTCGACCGCGCCGTCGTCGGGCAGGCTCGACAGGTGGCTCAGGTCCAGCACTACCGCGGCGCGGGCGAACATCTGCGGCGCGGCGCGCACGCGGCGTTCGAGTTCGTCGCACAGCGCGGCGGCGTCGACCCGGCGCACGCGCACGCAGGCGATGCCGACCTGGCCGAAGCGCAGGTCGCAGGCGTCGTTGGTTTCGGCGCGGGCGTTCATGCGTGCCGCTCGCGGGCGATACGCCGCTGGCCGCTGTCGTCGTGCGGCAGCTCGCGCTCGGCCAGCCACGCCGTGTCGGGCAGCCCGCCGTGCTCCAGCCAGGTGTCGCGGACGTACGCGTAGCTGGGCAGGTCCTTCGCCAGCAGGCTGACCTGCGGGCCGTCGGGCCCCATTTTTTGCTGGTCGACCTCCTGGAAGCCGTAGGTGCCGTGGAACAGCACCACCACGTCGTCGCGCGGCTCCAGGAACACCTCGCAGGTCAGCAGCGGCACGCGCACTTCGGCGTAGCTGTGCACATCGCTGTAGAAAATGCGGCCCAGCCCGTGGCGCCGGTAGGCGTTGGCGATCACGATGCGGTCGATGTAGACGAACTGCGGGTAATGCGCCGCGAACCAGCGGTAGTTCGGGCTGTCGTAGTCGAGCCCTTCGCGCAGGGCGATCAGGAAACCGGCCATGTGGCCGTCGATCTCGGCGACACGGAAGTAGTTCGCGTGCTCGAAGAAGTAGCGCAACTGGCCGGCATCGAGGGTGAGGATGGAGCGACCGGCGGCGTTGTTGAGCGCCAGCACGGCATCCAGGTCGTGCTCGCGCACGTCGCGGATGGCAAGGGCCATTCGTTGCTCCGCAATGGTGGAATCGGGACAGGAGTCGACGGTGCGGCTCCCGGACGGCGCATTATGCCATGCGGCTGTCGCGCTGGCATCAAGCCGGGAACATGTAAAACCGGCGTAAAGCGGTGCCGGCAAGGCCTGGCCGGGCGTGACTTCCCGCGCATTGCGCGCGTGGCGCGCTCCCCTATGATGCCGGGCATGCAATTGTCCAACTTCAACCACGTGCGGCTGCTGCGCTACGCCGGCCTGTTCACCTACCTGTGCGTGGGTACCCCGCTGATCACCAGCTGGGCGGCCGAACGGGTGAGCCTGCTGCATCGGCCCAACCTCGCGTTGCTGATGTGGACGCTGTGCTACCTGCTGTTCGGCCTCCTGTACTGGGTGGTCACCAGCAACCTCGGCCAGCGCCGTTACCAGGGGCTGCGCCTGATCGGGCTGGTGGCGATGAGCTTCTTCGCGATGGCGGTGGGCTGGTACAGCCACAGCGGCCTGTCGGCGATGCTGATGGCGATCAGCGCGGTGGCGTTGCCGTGGCTGCTGCCGGTGTGGCTGGGCGTGCTGTGCATCGTGCTGCAGAACCTCAGCCTGGTCGCGGTGTTCGTCAACTTCCCCGAGTACGACCACAGCGTCGGACTGGCCTTCCTGCAGACCAGCATCTACCTGGGCATCTCGGCGCTGACCTACATCGCCTCGCTGGCGACCAGCCAGCAGGCCGAGCAGAGCGACGTGCAGCGCCGCCTGAACTCCGAGCTGCGCACCACGCGGGCGTTGCTGGCCGAATCGAGCCGGATCGCCGAGCGCATGCGCATCGCACGCGACCTGCACGACCTGATCGGCCACCATCTCACCGCGCTCAGCCTGAACCTGGAAGTGGCCTGCCACCTCACCAACGAGGCGGCCGCGGCGCACGTGCGCAAGGCGCAGAGCACGGCCAAGCTGCTGCTGGCCGACGTGCGCGAGGTGGTCAGCGAGTTGCGCCAGGACGACTCGATCGACCTGACCCAGGCGCTGCGCGGCCTCACCGAGGGCGTGCCCGGCCTGAACGTGCACGTGGCGATGCCGCCGCGCTTCAGCGTGGAGGACCCGCAGCGCGCCCAGGTGCTGCTGCGCTGCGCGCAGGAAATCGTCACCAATACCGCGCGACACGCGGGCGCGCGCAACCTGTGGCTCAATTTTGCCTACGCCGAGGCCGGCCAGCTGGGGCTGCACGCGCGCGACGACGGTCGCGGCGCCGACCAGGTGGCCGAAGGCAACGGCCTGTCCGGCATGCGCGAGCGCCTGGCCGAGTTCGGCGGCAGCGTGTCGCTGGATGCCGGCCTGAGCCGAGGCTTTGCGCTGACCGTGCGGCTGCCACTGGGCGAGCAGGCGGCGCTGGCGCACACGCCCTCGCGGTTCGAGCCGCCGGCGCTGGATGTTTCGTAAGCGGTTCGGCGGCAGCCCTTGTGCAGGCGCGGTCGCCCGCGGCGGAAGCCGTGCAACAATACGGCGCTTACCTAGGGGCACCACCCAGCCAGCCGCCAGTCACCCATGACCGAGGATCCCCGATGATTTCCGTCTGTCTCGTCGACGATCAGAACCTGGTGCGGCAGGGCGTCCGTTCGCTGCTGGACCTGGCCGAGGACATCCGCGTGGTGGCCGAGTGCGCCGACGGCGCGCAGGCCGTGCTGGAGGTGCCGCGGATCAAGCCCGACGTGATGCTGCTGGACCTGCGCATGCCGAACATGAGCGGGCTGGAAGTCCTGCAGGCGCTGTCGGCGCGCAACGAATTGCCGCCGACCATCATCCTGACCACCTTCGACGACGACCAGCTGGTGCTGCAGGGCCTCAAGGCCGGCGCGCGCGGCTACCTGCTGAAGGACGTCTCGCTGGAGCAGCTGGTCGAGGCCGTGCGCACCGTCGCCGCCGGCGGCTCGCTGGTGGCGCCGATGGTCACCCAGCGCCTGATGGCCGGCGTGGCGCGGATGCAGAACCAGTTCACCAGCCTCGAACAGCCCGACCCGCTGACCGAGCGCGAGACGGAGATCCTGCGCCTGCTCTCCGGCGGCTACAGCAACAAGGAGATCGCCAACTCGCTGAAGGTGGCCGAGGGCACGGTCAAGAACCACGTCTCCAACATCCTTTCCAAGCTCGGCGTGCGCGATCGCACCCGGGCCGTGCTGAAGGCGCTGGAACTGGGCATCGTATGAGCTCCGACGGGGTTGCGCGCCTTGGGTGGAGCTGCCTTCGCGGCCGCGGCGGGAGCCTCTGCGGGCGGATGGCGTTCAAGCCCGCGAGCAAGTAACATCGGCGGCTTCGGCGTTTGCCGACCCCCGCTGCTGCCCCCTGGGCCCGCGCAGCTGTTGGGGCACACTCAAGGTATGGCGTAAAGACGCTTCGGAGAACTCTGGAATGATGCGTGTCTTTGAATTTCTGGTTGCCCTGGTCATCGTCGCGGTGATTGGCGTGGTGGCGGCGGTGGTCATGCCCTCCAGCGGGCACGTCGAACGCTCACAGGTTGTCGGCAAGGACATGCGCCAGGTGTACGACCTGCTGAACAATTTCCGGCGCTTCCCGGATTACTCCGTGCTCCGTTCACAGGACAGCGGCGTGCAGTTCAAGTTCTCCGGCAAGGCGTATGGCCCGGGTTCCGAGATCAGCTGGACCAGCACCGACCCCAAGCTGGGTGACGGCGGTCTGACCATCGCCAGCGCCACGCCGCAGTTCGACCAGATCGACAACAACACCCAGGATGCGACCATCGTCTGGAACCTGGACAACAACTGGCGCGGTCTGGACAAGCATTTCACGCTGGATCTCGAGCGCCAGGGTCACGGCCGCCTGACCCAGATCACCTGGTCGTACGACGTGCAGTACGGCTGGAACCTGATCAACCGCTTCGCGAACCTGTACATCCACGGCGATCCGGACTCGTTCATCCAGTTCAGCCTGAACAACCTGCAGAACGTGCTGGCCGGCGTGGCCAACGTCGACTACAGCGGCCTGATGCCGAAGATCGCGCAGTCGCAGCCGACCCCGGTGCTGTTCGTCACGCGTCACATCGACCGCAGCAAGGGCGGCTCCGAAGTGCTCGACGACATCCTGGCGCAGTCGCAGACCGAGCTGAAGGCGCAGGCCAAGAAGCTGGGCGTGAACGTGACCGGCCCGGCGATCCTGTTCATCACGAACTACGGCGATCCGGATTTCGATTTCGACGTGGCCCTGCCGATCGACTCCAGCACGCTGACCATCAACGGCCAGAGCGAGCAGCTGACCGCTCCCGTCGCGCCCACGCTGGACGCGACCGCCGCCGCCGAGCCGGCGCCGTCCGCTTCCGCCGCAGCCGCCGCCGCGGCCGCCGCCACGGCCGGCACCCGCGACCGCTTCGGCAACCTGGTGGTGGAAGGCGATGTGCGCGGCATGATGGCCTTCGGCGGTTCCACGCTGCAGGGCATCTGGGAAGGCACCTTCAACGGCGTGCCGCAGACCGTGAAGATGCTCACCGCCTACGCGCAGACCCACGGTTACAAGTTCGACAGCACCGTGAACCCGCCCTACGACATCGTGGTCGCGGCAGAGGTGAGGGATTCCACCGGTGCGATCACCAGCTACGCACGCCACCAGGTGTCGCTGCCGCTGCTCGACGCGCCGGCGCAGACGCCGGAGCAGGAAGCAGGCCTGCTTCCGCCCGAGCAGAACGGTGCACCGGCGGCCGCAGGTTCGGCGCCCGCACCGGCCGCCTCCAGCGCACCGGCTGCGGCTGCCACTGCCGCCGAATAAACCTGGCGCACGGCAGCTGTTCGATGAAGGCCCTTTCGTGACGAAAGGGCCTTTTTCTTGGGCGCCCCTGCGACTGCACGCCGGCCGTGCGCGCGGTCGCGGCGCTCTTGCGGTACATTGCCGGGACACTCCGGCGCCCCGACTGGCCGGCGGCCAGCGCGTCGCCAGCCCGGCCACAGCCCGCTCGCGGACATGATCGAAACCGACAAACTCACCCGATGCTACGGCAACCTCACGGCGGTGGATGCATTGAGCATCCGCGTCGAGCCGGGCCAGGTGCTGGGGCTGCTCGGACCCAATGGCGCGGGCAAGTCCACGGCCATGCGCATGATCGCCGGCTTCCTGGTGCCGACCTCCGGCAGCGCGCGGGTGTGCGGTTACGACGCGATGCGCGAACCGCTGAAGGCCAAGCGCGCGCTGGGCTATCTGCCCGAGGGCGCACCCAGCTACGGCGAGATGACCGTGCGCGAGTTCCTGCAATTCATCGTGCGCATCCGCGGGCTGCGCGGCGAGGCGGGCTATCGGCGCATGGATGCGGTGGTGCAGCAACTGCAGCTGGACGAGGTGCTCGGCTTGGGCATCGACACGCTGTCCAAGGGTTTGCGCCGACGCGTGGGCCTGGCCCAGGCGATCCTGCACGACCCGCCGGTGCTGATGCTGGACGAACCCACCGACGGCCTCGACCCGAACCAGAAGCACGCGGTGCGCCAGCTGATCGACATGATGGCGCGCGACCGCACGATCCTGATCTCCACCCACCTGCTGGAAGAAGTGCACGCGCTGTGCAACCGGGTGGTGATCATCGCCCGCGGCAAGCTGCTGGCGGATGCCACGCCCGCCGAGCTGGAGGCGCGCTCGCGTTATCACGGCGCGGTATCGTTCAGTGCGCCGGGCAGCGGCATGTCGCAGGAAATGCTGGGCCGGCTGCCGCAGGTGGCCGGGGTGGAGATCGATCCGCTGGACGGTCGCGTCACGGTGTTCCCCAAGCCGGGCGAGCGCATCCTGGAACCGGTCGAGCGGCTGTTGCAAGAGCAGGGGCTTGAAGTCTCCGAGATCCAGCTCGAACGCGGCCGCCTCGACGAGGTGTTCCGCCAGATCACCAGCGGTGAGGAAGTCGGCCGCGGGGTGGCGGCATGAGTCCGGTCAACGCGGTGGTGCGGCGCGAGCTGGGCAGCTACTTCGCGACGCCGGTGGCCTATGTTTTCCTGGTGATCTTCCTGGTGCTCGCCGGCATCCTGACCTTCTACGTCGGCGATTTCTACGAGCGCGGACAGGCCGACCTGCAGCCGTTCTTCGTGATGCACCCGTGGTTGTACCTGATCCTGGTGCCGGCGATCACCATGCGCATGTGGGCCGAGGAGACCAAGGGC
Source organism: Rhodanobacter sp. UC4438_H5 (assembly GCF_052978405.1). Lineage (NCBI taxonomy): Bacteria > Pseudomonadati > Pseudomonadota > Gammaproteobacteria > Lysobacterales > Rhodanobacteraceae > Rhodanobacter > Rhodanobacter sp. UC4438_H5. The sequence continues at coordinate 1,643,009 of NZ_CM129672.1, read as the reverse complement.
GGCACGCTGGAACTGCTGCTGACCCTGCCGCTGACGCTGTGGCAGGCGATGCTCGGCAAGTTCCTCGCCGCATGGCTGTTCATCGGGCTGGCGCTGGCACTGACCTTTCCGATCTGGATCACCGTCAACTACCTGGGCGCGCCGGACAACGGCGTGATCCTGGCCGGCTACCTGGGCAGCTGGCTGATGGCCGGCAACTTCATCGCCATCGGCGCCTGCCTGTCAGCGCTGACGCGCAGCCAGGTGGTGGCCTTCATCCTCACCGCGCTGGTCTGCGTGCTGCTGATCCTGGCCGGGCAGCCGCAGGTGCTGGATTTCTTCCAGGGCGCGCTGCCGCGGCGCCTCATCAACGCCGTGGCGCACCTTTCGATGCTGCGTCATTTCGAGGCGATCTCGCGCGGTGTGCTCGACCTGCGCGACCTGCTGTACTTCGTGCTCAGCACGCTGGGCTGGCTGGTCGCCGGCGTGTTGCTGCTCGACCTCAAGCGGACGCGCTGAACGATGCCGCGCCTGCGCCTGCCCCGCCTGCTCACCACGCCGCTGCGCCTGACCCGCAGCAGCTGGCTGTACGCCGGCCTGGTGGCGCTGGTGCTGGTGCTGGTGCCGCTGGTGGTGGCCAGCAGCCGCTGGCTGCATGCCACGCGGATCGACCTGACCGCTGACCAGCTCTACACGCTGACGCCCGGCACGCGGCACATCGTGGACAGCCTGCAACGGCCACTGCAGCTGACCCTGTACTTCTCCGAGCACGCCACCCGCGACCTGCCCAAGCTGCGCAGCTACGAGCGGCGCGTCAACGAGATGTTGCAGGAGATGGTGGCGCGCTCGCACGGGCGCATCCGCCTGCGCGTGATCGACCCGGTGCCGTATTCGGACGACGAGGCGGGCGCCGAGGGCAGCGGGCTGATTGCCGCCAATGGCGGCAGCAACGGCGAGCGGGTGTTCTTCGGACTGGCCGGCAGCGCCATGGCGCCGGGCGAGGCGCGTGGTGCGGAGGACGCCGGCACGCCGGAAAAATCGCTCTCGATCGCGTTCTTCGATCCCTCGCGCGAGGCCTTCCTCGAATACGACATCGCCAAGCTGCTGTACGAGCTGAACCAGGTGCGCAAGCCGGAGATCGGCGTGCTCAGCTCGCTGCCGGTGCAGGGAGACCTGGCGCTGGGCGAGCAGCCCTGGGCGGTGATGCAGCAGCTGGGCCAGTTGTTCGAGCTGAAGACCCTCGACGCCGCCACCCTGCAGCACGTGGATGATCGCCTGAAGGTGCTGCTGCTGATCCACCCCAAGCAGCTGCCGCCGGCCGCGCAGTACGCGATCGACCAGTACGTGATGGGCGGCGGCCACCTGGTGGTGTTCGTCGATCCCGATGCCGAGCTCGACGCCGCACCGTTCACGCCCGACATCAGCGGCTTGCCTGCGCACGCCTCGGACCTGCCGCGCCTGTTCGCCGCGTGGGGCGTGGAATACCAGCCGCGCGAGGTGGTGCTGGACCGCAGCCGCGGCCTGCAGATCGAGCTGGCCGGCAGCAGCCTCAACCATCCGGCAATGCTCGGGCTGGGCGACCAGGAGCTCAACCGCAATGATCCGGTGACCGCCAGCCTGCAGCGCATCAACGTCTCCAGCATCGGCCATTTCGACCTCACCCGGACCGCGACCGCGCGGCTGGTCCCGCTGCTGCAGAGCAGTGCCGACGCCGAGCTGGCGCCGACCCAGCGGGTGATGGATGCCAGCAGCGACCCGACCAGCCTGCTCGAAGACTACAAGGCGGACAACGCGCACTACGTGCTGGCGGCGCGGTTGCGCGGCACCTTCGTCAGCGCGTTTCCCGAGGACGCCGGCAAGCCGGGCCACCGTGCGCATTCGGCGGCCAACGCACAGGTGGTGCTGGTGGCCGACACCGACGTGCTCAGCGATCGTCTGTGGGTGGAGCCGCAGACCGTGCTGGGCCAGACCATGGTGCGCATCTTCGCCAACAACGGTGATTTCGTCACCAACCTGGTCGACAACCTCAGCGGCTCGTCGGCGCTGCTGTCGATCCGCGCGCGCTCCACCTCGCAGCGGCCGTTCACCCGGGTGCAGGCGCTGCGCAACGTGGCCGACCAGAAGTTCCTGCAGAAGGAGCAGGAGCTGGAGAAGGAGCTGGCCGACACCCGCCGCCGGCTGGACGAGCTGCAGCCGGCCAAGGGTGCGCGGTCGAGCACGGTCACCCCCGAGCAGCGCCGCGAGATCGAGCAGTTCCGCCAGCGCCAGCTCGCCATCAACAAGGAGCTGCGCGACGTGCAGCACCAGCTCAATGCCGAGATCGACGCGCTGGGCCTGCGCGTGAAGGTGATCAACATCGTGCTGGTGCCGGCGCTGGTGGTGCTGATCGGCCTGCTGTACGGCTGGCGTCGCACCCGCCACGGCCGGCGTCGACGCTGATGGCGGCAATCTGCCGCAAGCGACCGTCCGCGGCAGGGCAGACGGGGCCGGCGCGGCGCACTATGCTGGGCGGTGGTCGCCGGTCGTGCCGGTGCTGACGGACGTGGAAGCAAGCCGATCGTGATTGCAACGCTGTTGAAATGGGTGGTGCCGTGGGAGTTCTCGTGGCTGTTCCTGGCCACGTTCGTGCTGGCCTGCGTGCTGTACTGGCGTGGCAGCCGCCGCCTGCAGGTGCCGCCCAGCCGCCGGCTGGCGTTCTGGGTCGGCATGGCGATCATCTACCTGTCGCTGCACACCTATCTCGATTACTACGCCGAGCATGAGTTCTTCATGCATCGCCTGCAGCAGTTGCTGTTGCACCACCTGGCGCCGCTGCTGATCGTCATCGCCTATCCGGCCAGTGCGCTGCGCGCCGGCCTGCCGCTGGCGTGGCGGGCGCGGTGGCTGCGGCCGTTGCAGCGGTCGTGGCCGTGGCGGTCGGTGATGGGCGTGCTGATGAATCCCACGATCGTCACCGTGCTGTTCGTGGTGTTCGTGCTGATCTGGCTGATCCCGGGCCTGCAGACGCTGGCGATGCTGGACTGGCGCGTGTACCGCTTCATGAACTGGACGATGCTGCTCAGCGGCTTTGCCTATTGGGCACTGGTGCTCGATCACCGCCCGCATCCGCCGGGTCGCATGGTGGCAGGCATGCGCGTGCTGTCGCCGGCGATCACCATGACGCCGCAGATCCTGGCTGGCGCGATCATCACGTTCTCGCGCACCGACCTCTATCCGATCTTCGAGATCTGCGGCCGCGCGTTTACCTTCAACGTGCTGACCGGGCAGATGGTCGGCGGGCTGATCACCTGGGTGCCGGCGGCGCTGATCGAGTCGGTCGGCGGCCTGATCGCGCTGCGCCACTGGATGCGGTTGTCACGCAACGGGCGCCTGCCGCGCAAGCCGCTGCCGCCGGCGGTGATCGCCGGCAGCGCGCACGACTGAGCGGGTTGAATCAGTGCCCGGAATGGGCAGACGCGGGGGCCTCGTCGCCCAGCGCATTGGCGGGGCGGGCGACGAAGTCGACCGGCAGGCTGCTGCCGTCGTCGAATTGCAGTTGCATTTGCACCCGATTGCCGGGTAACACCGCCGCGGCCGGTTTCATCAGCATCAGGTGATAGCCGCCGGGCCCCAGCACGACGCTGCCGTGCGCGGGGATCGCCAACGATTCGACCATGGCCATGCGGCTCATGCCGCCCTGGGTCGAGCTGTGGTGCAGCATCACTTCCGCGTATGCCGTGCTGCGCGCGCCGGTCAACGCAACCGGCTGGTCGCCGCGGTTTTCCAGCGTGACGTAACCCCCGGCCGGCAACGTGCCGGGCAACACGCGAATCCAGGCGTGGCTGGCGTGCACCTGGTCGGCGGCCGCGGCATGCACGCCGGCAGCGAGCGACAGTCCGGCGAGCAGGGCAAACAGGCGGGCGTGCTTCATGTCGGTTCTCCCTGGTCGAGCAGCAGTTGCAGGTCGTGTACCAGGTCGTCCTGCTTGTCGGCCGGGGTGTACAGCACGCGCGGGTTGCCGTCGCGGTCGAACACGTAGATCGCCGAGCTGTGGCTCACTTCGTAGTTGCCGTCCTTGCCGGACGGCTCGCGGGTGAACGCGGAGCGGTAGCGCTTGACCAGCGCCTCGACCGCACGCGGTGCGCCGGTGAGCCCGATCGCATGTTTGTCGAACGCGTTGACGTAGCCGTGCAGCACGGCCGGCGTGTCCCGCGTCGGGTCGACACTGACGAACAGGATGCGTGCGCCGTCGGCCTGCGCGCCGAGCTTCTTCATCACCACGTGCAGTTGGGCCATGGTCAGCGGGCAGACGTCCGGGCAATGCGTGTAGCCGAAGAACAGCAGCACCACCTTGCCGCGATAGTCGGTGGCGGACACCGGCTTGTTCTCGTCACTGGTCAGGTTGAACTCGAGCTGCGGCATGTGGCCGGTGAGGTCGGTCAGGCGGAACGGCAGCGGCGTCGCGCCGTGGCAACCGGCGAGCAGCGTGCCGGCAACCAGCAGCGCAAGCAGGGCGGCAAGGCGGGTGCGAAGTGACTTCATGCGAGAATCCTGCAGCTTCATCCGTTCAAGCATACGACACCGGCCGCGCCGCGGCGCCGACGGTGCGGGAGATTCACCGCCCATGCGACAACCTGCCCACCTCGCCACTGCCTTGCTGGTCGGTCTCGCCGGTGCCAGCGCGGTGCTGCTCGGCGCGTTCGGCGCACATGCCTTGCGCGGCATGCTGGACGCCCGTGCCGTCGAGCTGTGGCATACCGCGGTGGAATATCACGCCTGGCACGCGCTGGCCCTGGCGCTCGCCGTGGCGCTCGGTCACGGCCGCGGCGCGCGCGTGGCGACGGTGGCGTTTGCCGCCGGCATCGTGCTGTTCAGCGGCAGCCTGTACGCGCTGGCGCTCGGTGCGCCGCGCTGGACGGGAATCATCACGCCGTTCGGCGGGCTGGCCTTCGTGATCGGCTGGCTGGCGCTGGGTTGGGCGCTGCGCCCGCGTCACGAATAGTTTCGGCAAGTGTCATGCGGCGGTCATCGTCGACGGCGATGGTGGCGGCATGGACATGCGCATCGCCCTTCGGCATTCATCCGACACGGCCGCGTGGCCCGGGCGCTTGCTGCAGCGTCTGCGCCGGCCCGGCATCGTGCTGCTCGTCGTGCTGTCGGCGATCCTGCTGTGGTCGTGGCTGCCGGCGTCCGATGAAACGACGGAACTTCCCGCGGCAAACCAGCTGGTGCACTGGCAGGGTGCCGGACACGACTGGCTGCTGGTGGTCGATCCGCAGACGCGCGAGCTGGTCGTCTATGACGCCCGCGACGGCCGGCCGCTGCAACGCCTCGGCGCCGAAGACGGCGTGCCGCCCGTGCAATCGATCGTGCTGCAGGGGCCGTGGCTGTTCGTGACGGGTGGGCAACATCCGAAGGTGCGCCTGCTGAAGCTGCCGCAATTGCAGGCGGTGAGCGCCAGAACGCGTTGATGGTCGGGCGCCGATCGGCGACGTGGCCACGTCGCTTCAGTCCGTATCGTCGTCCGGCGTCGGCCGGATCGGGCCGGCCTTGAGCCGGCCGACCTTGCGCAATGCCTCGCGCAGCACGTACTCGATCTGGGCGTTGACGCTGCGCAGTTCGTCGTCCGACCAGCGCTGCATGGCGTCGAGTACGGCTGCGCTGATGCGCAGCGGGTAGGCTTTTTTTTCGCCGGCCACGGGTCAGTACAAGGTGCCGGTGTTCAGCACCGGCTGGGTGCCGCGTTCGCCGCACAGCACCACCAGCAGGTTGCTGACCATGGTCGCCTTGCGCTCCTCGTCGAGTTCCACGACGCCCTGCGCACGCAATTGCTCCAGCGCCATGCCGACCATGCTGACCGCGCCTTCCACGATGCGGGTGCGCGCAGCGATGATCGCGCCGGCCTGCTGGCGCTGCAGCATCGCCTGGGCGATTTCCTGGGCGTAGGCGAGGTGGCTGATGCGCGACTCGATCACCTGCACGCCGGCCTTCTCCAGCCGCGCCTGGATCTCGTCGCGCAGGTGGTTGTTGATCACCTCGCCGTGGCTGCGCAGCGAGGGCTTGCCGTCGTCGTGGGCGTCGTAGGGGTAGCTCTGCGCCATCTGCCGCAGCGCGGATTCGCTCTGGATGTGCACGAAGTCCTCGTAATCGTCGACGCAGAACACCGCCTCGGCGGTATCCAGCACCTGCCACACCACCACCGCGCCGATCTCGATCGGATTGCCGTCGTTGTCGTTGACCTTGAGCTTGCCGCTCTCGAAGTTGCGCACGCGCAGCGAGATGCGCTGGCGCGAGTAGAACGGGTTGGTCCAGCGCAGGCCCTCGACCCGCACGGTGCCGGCGTACTTGCCGAACAGCTGCAGCACCTGGCCCTCGTTCGGCGCGACCTGGAAGAAGCCCTTGAGCAGAAAGCCGTCGATCGCCAGCAGCAGCGCGCCGCCCAGCAACCGCGCCAGCGGCGGCGCGTCCGGCTGGCCGTGGATGGCGCCGAGCACCAGCCACACGCCGATGCCGGCCAGCACCAGGCAAAAGCCGACGAAAGGAATGCCGGCGACCGAAAAACCTTGATGTTCGTTCATGAGCAGTCTCCCTGAGGTGGGAAAATTAGATATCAAAATGATATCTTATGCAAGCGAACTTCCGGCATGCCGTGAACGCCGCCGCCGGACGCCCCGCGTGGCCGCATACAATGCCGGTTTGCCCGCACCGGAGAACCCGATGAAGCCATTCGGCACGCCCCATACCGACCACGCACTGCGCGTGCTGCTGCTGGGCGCCGGCGAGCTGGGCAAGGAGGTGGCGATCGAGCTGCAGCGCTACGCGGTGGAGGTGATCGCGGTGGATCGCTACGCCGACGCGCCGGCGATGCAGGTCGCCCATCGCAGCCACGTGATCGACATGCTCGACGGCGCCGCGCTGCGTGCGGTGATCGAGGCCGAGCGGCCCGACCTGGTGGTGCCGGAGATCGAGGCGATCCACACGCCGACCCTGATCGCGCTGGAGAAGGAAGGGCAGCGGGTGATTCCGACCGCCCGCGCGGCGTGGCTGACGATGGATCGCGAAGGCATCCGCAAACTGGCCGCCGAGGAACTGCAGTTGCCGACTTCGCCGTATCGTTTTTGCGACGACGAGGCACAGTACCGCGAGGCGGCGGCCGCGATCGGCTACCCGTTCGTGATCAAGCCGGTGATGAGTTCGTCCGGCAAGGGCCAGAGCGTGGTGCGCGGTGCCGACGAGCTGCAGCACGCGTGGGAGTACGCGCAGTCCGGCGGGCGCGCCGGCAAGGGCCGGGTGATCGTCGAGGGCTTCGTCGATTTCGATTACGAGATCACCATGCTCACCGTGCGCCACGCCGATGGGGTGAGTTTCTGCGCACCGATCGGCCATCGCCAGGAGGACGGCGACTATCGCGAATCCTGGCAGCCGCAGCCGATGAGCGAGGCCGCGTTGGCCGAGGCGCAGCGGCAGGCTGCGGCGGTGACCGCCGCGCTGGGCGGCTGGGGCGTGTTCGGCGTGGAGTTCTTCGTCAAGGGCGATCGGGTGATCTTCTCCGAGGTCAGCCCGCGGCCGCACGACACCGGCCTGGTCACGCTGATCTCGCAGGAGCTTTCCGAGTTCGCGCTGCACGCGCGCGCGATCCTCGGCCTGCCGATCCCGGTGATCCACCAATACGGACCGTCGGCCTCGTGCGCAGTGCTGGTCGAAGGCGATGGCACGGGGCCGCGTTACCACGGCGTGGCCGCGGCGCTGGCCGAGCCGGACACGCAGTTGCGCATCTTCGGCAAGCCGGAGGTGAAGGGCCGCCGGCGCATGGCGGTGACGCTGGCGCGCGCCGGCACGCTGGAGGCGGCAGTGGCCAAGGCGGTGCGCGCGAAAGAGGCGTTGCGCATCGAGCTGTGAGCCAGGCGGTGCGCGCCGTTGGGTTACGCTTGCGGCATCGCACCGGATGACGACGGGGGAGAGGCGGCATGCAATCGACGGGTTTTTCGCATTGGCTGGTGGTACTGGTGGAGACCTTCGCGCTGCTGGCGCTGATGCTGCTGGCGGTTGCGGTGCTGGTGCTGATGGCCACATGGGTGATCGACCGCAACCAGACCGCCAACGCGGTATTGCGCAACTTCCCGGTGATCGGCCACTTCCGCTACTGGTTCCTGCACCTGGGCGAGTTCTTTCGCCAGTACCTGTATTCGAGCGATCGCGAGGAGCTGCCGTTCAACCGCGCGCAGCGCGTGTGGGTCTATCGCGCCGCGAAAAACGCCGAGAACACCAACGCGTTCGGCTCCACCCGCGACCTGCGCGCCGAAGGCGTGCCGTTCTTCGTCAACGCACCGTTCCCGGCGCTGGGCGATCACCACGTGGATGCCAAGCCGGTGCGCATCGGCCCGTACGCGCGCGAGCCGTACGATCACGCCGCGTTCTTCAACATCTCGGCGATGAGTTTCGGGGCGCTGTCGGCGCCGGCGGTGCGTGCGCTGTCGATCGGCGCGGCCAAGGCCGGCATCTGGATGGACACCGGCGAAGGCGGTCTGGCGCCGTACCACCTGGAGGGCGGCTGCGACCTCGTGTTCGAGATCGGCACCGCCAAGTACGGCGTGCGTACCAGCGACGGCAAGCTCGACGACGACAAGCTGCTCGCGATCTGCGCGCACAGGCAGGTGAAGATGGTCAGCATCAAGCTCGGCCAGGGCGCCAAGCCGGGCATGGGCGGCCTGCTGCCGGGCGCCAAGGTGACCGAGGAGATCGCGGCGATCCGCGGCATCCCGGTCGGCGAGGATTCGCAGAGCCCGAACCGCCACCTGGACATCGCCAACGTGGCGCAGCTGATGGATGCGATCGCGCACATCCGCGAGCTCACCGGCAAGCCGACCGGCTTCAAGGCGGTGTTCGGCGGCATGGACTGGATCGAGCAACTGTGCGACGAGGTCGAGCTGCGCGGCATCGAGAGCGCACCGGACTTCATCATCGTCGACGGCTCCGAGGGCGGCACCGGCGCGGCGCCGCAGACGCTGATGGAAGGCGTCGGCCTGCCATTGCACGAGGCGTTGCCGGAACTGGTGAACGTGCTGATCCGGCGCGGCCTGCGCCAGCGCATCAAGGTGATCTGCTCGGGCAAGTGCATCACCGCCTACGACGTGGCGCGGGCGATGTCTACCGGCGCGGATTTTGTCAACTCGGCGCGCGGCTTCATGCTGGCGCTGGGCTGCATCCAGTCGCTGCAATGCAACCGCAATACCTGTCCCACCGGCATCACCACGCAGAACCCGAAGCTGCAGCGCGGCCTGGTGGTCACCGACAAGTGCGAGAAGGTGGCGAACTACGCCCGCAACGTGATGCACGAGGTGGGCATCATCGCGCACAGCTGCGGCGTCGAGGACCCGCGCCAGCTCGACCGCAGCCATTGCCGCGTGGTCGGCGACGACGGCATCTCCATGCCGCTGGAAAAGCTCTACCCGTATCCGATGGAGCGAGAAGTGAGAGGTTGGAAGTGAGGAGTGAGAGAAAGCATCCAGTCTGCGTCATCCCGCTTTCTCTCACTTCTCGCTCCTCTTCACTCACTCCTCTGCCGCCAGCGAAGCGGCGGGCAGTGCCCGCCCTACGCCAGTTCGCGCCAGCCATCCGTGCCGCGAACCTGCAGCGGCTTGAAGCGGCGCTTGTAATCCATCTTCGGGTGGCCGTCGATCCAGAAACCCAGGTACAGCCAGGGCATGCCTCGGCGGCGGGCCAGTTCGATCTGTTGCAGGATCGCGCAGGTGCCCAGGCTGCGCGCGGTTTCGGCGGGGTCGTAGAAGGTGTAGACGGCGGAGATCCCGTTCGGGCACACGTCGGTCACCGCCAGCGCCAGCAGGCGCGTGCCCAGGCGCAGTTCGAGGAACAGCGTGGGGCTCCACGGCGCGGTGAGAAAGCGGCGGAAATCGCTGGCGTCGGCATCATCCATGCCGCCGCCGGGATGACGCGTGCGCAGGTAGTGCTCGTACAGCGCGTGGCGCTCGCGGTTGTAGCCGGGCATGCATTCGACCACCGTGAGATCCGCGTTGCGCTTCAGGCAGCGCTTCTGCGCGCGATCCGGCCGGAAGTTTTCCACGTCGATGCGGCAGGGCGTGCAGGCGTGGCACTGCGGGCAATGCGGGTAGTAGAGGTGGCCGCCGGCGCGGCGGAAGCCGCGTTCCAGCGCCGGCCCGTAAAGTTGATCCAGTTGCGGCGCGGCCGGGTCCAGCACCAGGTTCTGCGCCGTGCGCTCGGCGTAGTAGCCGCAGGCATGCGGCAGGGTCTGGAAAAGGCGGACGGGATCGGAGCGGCGCATGGCCCGATTCTATGCCGGCGCGGCCCGGTTCAGAACACGCGCAGGTAGCGCAGCATCTGCACCGCGAACACCGCCAGCACGGCCAGCAGCAGCACGCGGCGCACGCGGGTGGCGATGCGGGCGCGGCGCTCCAGCGGCGAGGCGTTGCGCGTGGCAGCCAGTTCCTCGCCGTGGCGGATCACCGGCTCGATGCCGAGGCCCATCAGCAGCTTGCGCGCCTGGCTGTAGTCGTCGGCGTGGGTGATCCACACCTGCGGCCACTGGCTGCGATCCTGCCGGCGCGGCGAATAGCTGTGCCGCTGCCAGCCGCGCCGATGGTAGTTGGAGCGATTGGACACCGTCGCCTGGATGCCGTGCTCGGCCATCAGGGCGACCACCGAATCGATGTTTTCCGGGCGGGGGGAGGTATAGATCTGGCGCATGCGGGAAGTTTACGCGAACAGCCTTGAACCGGGCGTTCAGTCGTCCCCGGCCACGCCGTTGCGCACGCGGATCAGCCCTTCCTGCGCGCTGGAGGCGACCAGGGCGCCGTCGCGGCTGAAGATCTGGCCGCGTGCCAGGCCGCGCCCACCCTGCGCGGTGGGGCTGTCGAACGAGTACAGCAGCCATTCGTCGACGCGGAACGGGCGATGGAACCACAGCGCATGATCGAGGCTGGCCATCTGCACGTTCTGGGTCATGTACGAGATGCCGTGCGGCAAGGTGGCGGTGCCGATCAGGTGGAAATCCGACGCGTACGCCAGCAGCGCGCGGTGCAGGATCGGCGAATCGTCGATCGTCGCGGTGAGCCGGAACCAGATGTGCTGGATCGGCGGGCGCTTGACCGGGTGCATCTCGTCGCGCGGCCACACCTGGCGGAACTCGAACGGGCCGTCGATGCCGAGCCAGCGCTGCAGTTTCACCGGCAGCCGCGCCAGTTCGTCGGCCGGCAGCGGATGCATCGGCTCGATGTCTTCCGGCGCGGGCACTTCGGGCATCGAGGTCTGGTGCTCCACGCCGTGCTCGGCGAGCTGGAACGAGATCGAGCCGTTGAGGATCGGCTGGCCGTGCTGGATCGCCACCACCCGCCGCGAGGAAAACGAACCGCCGTCGCGGGTGCGTTCCACGTTGTAGACGATCGGTGCGCGGATGTCGCCGGCGCGCAGGAAATAGGCGTGCAGCGAGTGCGCCTCGCGCGCCGGGTCCACTGTCTGCTGCGCCGCCGACAAGGCCTGCCCCAGCACCTGGCCGCCGAACACGAAACGCGTGCCGATGTCGCGGCTCTGGCCGCGGAACAGGTTGTCTTCCAGCCGTTCGAGCTGCAGCAGTTCGACGAGTTCGGCGACGTGGTCTTCGCTCATGGGGGATCCTTGCCGGGGGGCGCCAGTATAGCGGCGGCGCCCCGCGATCCCCGTTCAGCGGTCGAAGGTGACGGTGATCTGCCGGGGATCGAGCGCGGCCAGGAAGTCGCGGGCGTCGAAAGCCGCTGGCGATGGCGCAGCCAGTTGTTGCAGCCCGGACGCGTCGCGGCGGATCGGCGCCCCGAGGGGCGCCGATCCTGTGGCGGGGGGACTTCGCCACTCACGCTTGCGCTGCCGCCTCGCGCAGCTTCTGCGCGCATTCCTCGCAGCAGACTTCGACAGTGCGGCCGCCGATGGTGACTTCGATGGCGTTGTCGTCGAGCGGGTAGTCGCAGGCGGCGCAGGTTTTCTCGTTCATGGGGTTTCTCCGTGGGTTGCCCGGGAGCGGGCAGACGCAGGAGACCACGCCGCGGCTCGGGCGGCTGTCAGGATCTTTAGCGACTCACGAGGTTCGCGCCTGCGCGGCCTGGCGGAACGCGCTGGGCGTGCGGCCGTAAGCCTGGCGGAACGCGGCGCTGAAGTGGCTGTGGCTGGAGAAGCCGAGGTCCAGCGCAAGGGCGGCGACGTCCTCGCAATCGGCGATCCGGTCCAGCGCATGCGCCAGCCGCAGGCGCAGGTGATAGCGGTACAGCGGCATGCCCTCGACCTGCTGGAAAGCCTGGGTGAGATAGACCGGCGAGCCGCCGATCTCCGCCGCGATCTCCGCCAGCGTCCAGCGGCGGGTGAGGTCGCTGGCGAGCAGCAGCTTGGCACGGTCCACGAGGCGTTGGCGTGCCCGCGTGGCACCGGGCACGTGGGTGGTGCGCGGGCCGAGGCTCCGGCAGAGCAGGGTCAGCGCCAGGCTCTCCGCTTCCAGCGGCTCGATGCTGCCGTGGCGCAGGCTGTGGCGCAGCAGCGCCACCAGTACCTGGGCGCGCTCGTCGATGCGCAGCGACTGGCCGTGGAACACCGGTTCGTCGCGACGCTGCAGCAGCGCAGCCGGCGCCAGCTCGCGCAGCAGCGGCTGCGCGATCGAGAGCGACAGGCAGGCGTCGCCGCCGCTCGCCGGATGGCTGACCTGGTAGCCCTGGCCCGCGTTGAACAGCAACACGTGGTTCGCGTCGGCCACCGACTGCGCGCTGCCGACGTGGCGCAGGAACAGGCCGCGATACGGAAACACCAGGTGCGTCGCAGCCGCGCATTCCTCCGCGCTGCGGTGGCGGCACTCGCCGCGGCAGTGCACGTCGTGCGCCGCGACGAGCGGCGTTCGCAGCAGCGGCTGGACGGTGAACTCCGACATGGGGCGGACCGGGGTGGCGGAGCCGCAGTCTAGCGCAGCCGTTGCAGGCCACAGGCGGGCACGACGGCATCCCACGGGAAGCACACGCCGGGGTCGAGCTTGCGACGGATCTGCCGCGCGGGATCGTCGCTGGCCGGCATCAGGTCGGTATCCAGGTCTTCGTGGCCGGCGATCAGGCGCAGCCTGGGAAACTCGTCGCGCAACCGCGCCAGCAGGGCGAGCAGGGCGTCGATCTGCGCGGCGGGGTAGGGCTCGGTCATGGTCTGGCGGCGCGAATCGAACCAGTCGGGGTAGCGGCCCGCGTTCACGAGTTCGATGCCGATCGAATTCGCGTTGTGCCCGCGCACGTGATGGGCGATGCGGGTGCCGGGCACGTAACGGAGCACCGCGCCGTCGCGGTCGACGTAGTAGTGGCCGCTGTTGCCGGTGCCGCTGGCGTGCAGCACGCGTTCGCCGTACTCGCGCGCCATGGCCAGGTCGGGCAGTTCGGTGCAGTGGATCACCACCAGCTCGACCGTCTCGGCCGGGCGCTCGGGCAGCCGGTCGACGTAGGGCAGCGGCTGGTCGTGGAGGGTCAGGGGCATCGGCCAAGTCTCGCATGGCGCGGCCGGAGGCGGAAACGCCGCCTGCTACCATGCGCGTCTTGCCTTCGGCCTTTTCCGGAGACCGCCATGCGCGGCCAGATCATTCTTTCGCACGGCTCGGATTCGGCGCCGGAGGCGACCAAGGTCAGCGCGCTGGCCGCGCTGGCCGAGTCGCTGGGCTGGCGCACGCAGCGGCCGGACTACCGCAGCGACGACGCGCGCGGCCATGCCGGTTCGGTGGCACCGCGGATCGCGCGTCTGCGCGCCACCATCGAATCGCTGGAGGCGCCGCCGTTGCTGGTCGGCTCCAGCATGGGCGCCTTCGTCTCCGGGCTGGTTTCGCTGGACGTGCCGGTGGCCGGTCTGCTGCTGCTAGCCACGCCCAGCGAAATCCCGGGGTACGCGCGGGCGTTCGACCTGCGTACCGGCGTCCCCGCGATGCTGATCCATGGCTGGCGCGACGAGGTGTGCCCGCTGGCCGGCGTGCAGGCGTTCGCCGCGAAGCGCCGCCTGCCGCTGCTGGTGCTGGACGACGACCACCGGCTGGGTTCCAGCATGGACATGATCGCGACGCAATTCCGCAGCATGCTCGACCAACTGGCCGTCGCCGCATGAATCACTACTTCGCCACCTGCCCGAAAGGCATGGAGTACCTGCTGCGCGACGAGCTGGTCGCGCTCGGCGCGCTCGACGTGCGCGAGGCGCTGGCCGGCGCACACTTCTCCGGCACGCTGGAGACCGCCTATCGCGCCTGCCTGTGGTCGCGCCTGGCCAGCCGCATCCTGCTGCCGCTGGCCGAGTTCGATGCGCCCGACGACGAGGCGCTGTACCGCGGCGTGCAGGACATCGACTGGAGCCGGCATCTGGCCGCACACGCGACCTTCGCGGTGGACGCGGGCACTGCGCTGAGCAAGCTCAACCACAGCCAGTTCATCGGCCTGCGCACCAAGGACGCGGTGGTCGACCAGTTCCGCCAGCGCGATGGTTCGCGTCCGGACATCGACACCGACGAGCCTGACATCCGCATCAACCTGCGCCTGCGCCGCGACCGCGCCACCGTGTCGCTGGACCTGGCCGGCTCGCCGCTGCATCGGCGCGGCTGGCGCGAGGAACAAGGCGAGGCGCCGCTGAAGGAAAACCTCGCCGCCGCCATGCTGCTGCGCGCGCGCTGGCCCGAGGTCTACGCGGCCGGCGGCGCGCTGCTCGATCCGATGTGCGGTTCCGGCACCTTGCTGATCGAAGGCGCGCTGATGGCCGCCGACGTGGCGCCCGGTCTGCGCCGCGAATACTTCGGCTTCCTCGGCTGGCAGCAGCACGACATCGCGCTGTGGCGCGGCCTGCTGGACGAGGCGAAGCAGCGCGCCGAGGCCGGCCTGCGCGCGCTGCGCCCGTGCTTCTTCGGCGCCGACGCCGACCCGCACATGGTGCAGACGGCCAAACGCAACGCGCAAGCCGCGGGCGTGGCCGGCTTCTTCACGCTGGACAAGCAGGACGTGACGCGTGTCGCGCCGCCGCCGGGCGTCGACCACGGCCTGGTCATCACCAACCCGCCATACGGCGAACGCCTGGGCGACCGCGCCGAGATGCCGCGTCTGTACCGTGCGCTGGGCGACACCCTGCGTGAGCGCTTCACCGGCTGGCGTGCCGCGGTGCTGGCCGGCGACGTGGAGCTAGGCCGCGCGATGCAGCTGCACGCGGACAAGCGCTACGCGCTGTACAACGGCGCGCTGGAAACCGTGCTGCTGACCTTCGACCTGAAGCCGCGGGAGGAGAAGCCACGCGAGCCGAAGCCGCTCTCCCCCGGCGCGCAGATGCTGAAGAACCGGCTGGAGAAGAACGTCCGGCACCTGCGCAAGCGGCTGGCGCGCGAAGGCATCCGCTGCTGGCGCGCCTACGACCAGGACCTGCCCGAGTATGCCGCGGCGATCGACGTTTACGGCGACACCGGCGGCGACGATCACCTGCACATCCAGGAGTACCGCGCGCCGGCCGACATTCCCGGCGACGTGGCGCGCCAGCGCCTGCGCGAGATTGCCCGCGTCGCCGGCGAAGTGCTCGGCGTGCCGCGCGAGCGCATCGCGATCAAGACCCGCGAACGCGGCAAGGGCGGCTCCAAGTACGGCCAGTTCGACCAGCGCGGCGAGTTCATCGAGGTGGAGGAAGACGGCCTGAAGTTCCTGGTCAACCTCACCGACTACCTGGACACCGGCCTGTTCCTCGATCACCGGCTGGTGCGCGCGAAGGTCCGCGAGCTGGCCGAAGGCAAGTGCTTCCTCAACCTGTTCGCCTACACCGCCACCGCCAGCGTGCACGCGGCAGCCGGCGGCGCGCTGGAAACCACCAGCGTGGATCTGTCCGCCACCTATCTGGAGTGGGCATCGCGCAACCTCGCGCTGAACGGTTTCATCGGTGCCGACCATCGGCTGATGCAGTTCGACGCGCTGGAATTCCTGCAGCGCGATCGCGGCCGTTACGGCCTGATCTTCGTCGACCCGCCGACATTCTCCAACTCCAAGCGCGCCGAGGATTTCGACGTGCAGCGCGACCACGTGAAGCTGCTCGAAGCCTGCAACGAGCGACTGACCCGCGACGGCGTGATCGTGTTCTCCAACAACTTTCGCCGCTTCAGGCTCGATCGCGAGGCGCTGGAAGCGCACTTCGAGATCGAGGACTGGAGCGCAGCGAGCATCCCGTTCGACTTCGCCCGCCGCGCCGACATTCATGGTTGCTGGCTGCTGCGCCGGCGCCGGGCTGCGACGGGGATCAACCCGTGGGACACGGCGCGCATCAAGCAGTGAGCCTTTCAGTGCGCATTAAGCCCGCGCGCTCGACTATCCGCGCGTACAACGGAGAGCGATCATGAATACAGCGGGTTTGCGTGCTTCCGGCAAGAATGCCGCGATCGGTCTGGCGCTGGTCGCCGCGTTGGCGATGCCCCTGGGCGCGTCCGCGCACGGCTGGGGCGGGCATGGCCATCGCGGCGGCTACCATGGCGGTTATCACGGCGGCTACTACGGTCATGGCGGTCACTGGAGCGGCGGTCGCTGGATCGCCGGTGCCATTGTCACTGGCGCCGTGGTCGGTCTGGTCGCCGACGCCATGCGGCCGGCTCCGGTTTATTACGATCCGCCGGTCGTCTATCGCGCGCCGCGCACGGTGGTGTACGAGTACGGCGCGCCGGTGGTGACCCGCCGCGTGGTGGAAACCCGCACGGTGGTTTACGACGACCCTTACCAGACGCGTTACATCCGCGATGACGGCTACGACCGCGACGACGGTTACGCCGGCAACTGATCCACGCCGCATGGCGGCACCCGCGCGAGCCCGGCTTCGGTCGGGCTCGCGCTTTTTTGCGCTTCGCCTTCAGGTGTGCCTGGATCACAACTTCTGAACAAGTTTCGCGGCATCCTTGCGGGTATGCCTTGCCGTACCACCATGCCGCTGACCCACCACCGTTTTGGCAGGCCGTCGCGATTGCGGTATCGCGCATGAGTGCCGATTCACCGTTGCTTCGGGCCGGTATCGCAGCGCGCTTCGCCCAGGTGCGCCAGCAGACGCAGGCGCTGTGCACGAACCTGACGGCCGAGGACATGCAACTGCAGTCCATGCCCGACGCCAGCCCGGCCAAATGGCACCTGGCACATACCACCTGGTTCTTCGAGACCTTCGTGCTCGCGCACGACCCGGCCTGGAAGCCGCGCGACCCGGCCTGGCATTACCTGTTCAATTCCTACTACCAGTCGGTCGGCCCGATGCACGTGCGCGCGCAGCGCGGCCTGCTGTCGCGCCCCTCGCTCGACGAGGTGCGCGATTACCGCCGGCGCGTGGACGAGGCGGTGCTGGCCTTGCTGGAGCGCCATGACGATCCGGAACTGGCGAGCCTGGTCGAACTCGGCCTGCAGCACGAGCAGCAGCACCAGGAGTTGTTGCTGACCGACATCAAGCATGCATTCTGGTGCAATCCCTTGCAGCCGGCGCTGCGCCCGGCGATTGCGGCGTCCGCGCACGCGCCGCCGGTGCCGCTGAGGTTCATCGCCGGCCGCGAGGGCATCGTCGAGATCGGCCATCGGGGCGAAGGCTTCGCCTTCGACAACGAAACCCCGCGCCACCGCGCGCTGCTGCAACCGCACGCGCTGGCCAACCGGCCGGTGACCAATGCCGAATACCTGGCGTTCGTGCGCGAGGGCGGGTATCGCGAGCCCGGCCTGTGGCTGTCCGATGGCTGGGCCACCGTGCAGCGCGAAAACTGGCGACACCCGCTCTACTGGCAGGACGACCTGGCCAGCGAGTTCACCCTGTCCGGCGTGCGTGCGCTCGATCCCGCCGAGCCCGTTTGCCATTTGAGTTACTACGAGGCCGATGCGTTTGCGCGTTGGGCCGGCGCCCGCCTGCCCACCGAGGCGGAATGGGAGTCGGCCGCGCAAGGCGTGCCGATCGAGGGCAACCTGCAGCAAGGCGAACGGTTCCATCCGCTGCCGGCGCAGGCCGGGACCGGGATGCTGCAGTTGTACGGCGACGCATGGGAATGGACGGCTTCGCCGTACGTCGGTTACCCCGGTTATCGACCGCTGGCCGGTTCGCTGGGCGAATACAACGGCAAGTTCATGTGCGGGCAATGGGTGTTGCGCGGCGGCTCCTGTGTCACCCCGCGCGATCATTTGCGCGCCAGCTACCGCAACTTTTTTCCACCCCACGCCCGCTGGCAGTTTGCCGGGCTGCGACTGGGACAGGATCGATGAACAGTGTGCAAGCCTGCGGCCTTCGCGACGACGAACGCCGCCCGCCCGCCGGCGAATTGCTCGAAGTCGTCCGGCACGGGCTGGCGCTGAAGCCCAAACGGTTGCCATCGTGGCTGTTCTACGACGAGCGCGGCTCGGCCTTGTTCGAGCAGATCTGCGAGCAGCCGGAGTACTACCTCACCCGCTGCGAGATCGCGTTGATGGACGAGCACGCCGCCGACATCGGCGACACCCTCGGCAGCGACGTGCGGCTGGTCGAGTACGGCAGCGGCAGCGGACGCAAGACGCGCATGCTGCTGCGCCACCTGCGCGAGCCGGTGAGTTACGTGCCGGTGGAAATCTCGCCCGAGCCGTTGCAACAGAGCGTGCAGTGCCTGGCGCAGGAGTTTCCGCAACTGCCGCTGCAGCCGCTGTGCGCCGATTTCAGCAAGCCGCTGCGCCTGCCGATTCCGCCGCGGGCGCCGCGACGCACGGTGCTGTATTTCCCGGGTTCCACCATCGGCAATTTCGAGGCGCACGACGCGGTGGCCCTGCTGCGCAAGATGCGCAACGAGATGGGCGACGCCGGCGGCATTCTGATCGGGGTGGACCTGAAAAAGGACCCGGCGCTGATCGAGGCCGCCTACAACGACGCCGCCGGCGTCACCGCCGAGTTCACCCTGAACATGCTGGCGCGGCTCAACCGCGAAATCGGCAGCGACTTCGACCTGGCGGCATTCGCCCATCGCGCGCGCTACAACCCGATGGCCGGGCGTATCGAGACACAGCTGGTCAGCCGGCGCGAGCAGCACGTGGCGATCGGGCGCGGCAAGGTACGCTTCGGCGTGGACGAGGCGATCCAGGTCGAATACAGCTGCAAGTATTCGCTGGAAGATTTCGCGGCACTGGCGGACAAGGCCGGGCTGGCGGTGCAACGATCATGGACCGACCCGCAACGGATGTTCAGCGTGCAATATCTGGTGCGCGCCGGCCTGCTGGCGCGCTGAACAGCCGGCCGGGCGCCGGCGTCAGCCGTCCAGCGACGCGGCAAACAGGATGCAGGCATCGCCGGCAATGGTCACCTCGACCGGCGCGTCGTCCACGATGCGCACCTCGACGTGGACGACCCCGTCGCGGCGCAGCGCGCGGCCCTGGTGGCCGGCGAAGCGCAGCGTCGCTCCGTCGTGCGGCATCAGTCGATGGTTGACCAGGTAGGCACCCAACGGGCCGTTGGCGTTGCCGGTGACGGGGTCTTCGTCGATGCCGATCGCGGGGGCGAACATGCGCCCGTCGGTGGCGGCCTGGCCCTTGCGCAACTGGAACACGAAATAGCCGTTGCAGCCGATCTCCGCGCTCAGTGCCGCCAGCGCGGACATTCGTGGTGCCAGCGCATCGAGATCGACCGTCGGCTCCAGTGGCACCATGACCTTGCCATGGCCCGTGGATACCACCTGCAGCGGCAGCGCCGCGGTCAGCTGGTCGTCGGTCACGCCCAGCGCGGCGGCGATGCGGTGGCGGACGGATGCATCCAGCGGCGGGTCGATGCGCGGGCGTTCCTGCTGCATGAAGACGCGCCGGCCACCGGCCTCGTTGCGGCCGATGCGGATGCGCTGGATGCCGGCGGCGGTCTTCTGCCGGAACTCGCTGTCGCCGAAGCCGGGCAAGCCCGCCCGCACGTAATGGGTGGCGATCGTGGCGTGGCCGCATAACGGCACTTCGGTGGTCGGGGAAAAGTAGCGCAGCCGCACGTCGTGGTCGGCGCCGTCCGGCGCCAGCACGAAGGCCGTCTCGGAGTGCTTCAGTTCCCGCGCGAGGTCCTGCATCTCGGCATCGGACATGCCGTCGGCGCCGAGCACCACGCCCGCCGGGTTGCCCCGGAAGCGCGTGGTGGTGAAGGCGTCGACGTGGAACAGCGTGCGCTGGTTCATGGCGGCCCAGCCCGGCCCGCGGTTGGTGGGTGGCGTTACCTGGCGCCGTACAACGCCTTCACGTCGCGGGTCAGCGCGGCCTGGCTGTCCGCGCGCGAATAGAACATGTGGCCGCCGGGATATTCCTTCACCTGCACGCGGGTCGGGTCGCCCATCGCCGGCATCTGGTCGACCGCCAGCACCGAGACCATGAACGGGCACGACAGGTCATCCCAGCCGTGCGCGATCAGCACGCGCAGCTTGGGGTCGTTGGCCACCGCCTCGCGCAGCTGGCTGACCGAGCCTTCGCGGGCATCGTCGTCCTCGTGCCACAGGCGGTTCACCTCGTAGCTCAGCGCGTTGTAGCGGCCGGCGACTTTCCAGCCCACGGTCTGGGTGACGAAGTTGACCATCGCGCTGGTGGTCGGCGCGATGATGCTGTTGAGCAGCGGGTCGCCGGTGCGCTGGGACGGCGCATGCGGGAACGGGTCCCAGGCGGTGACGTTGGAATCGTAGCGGCTGCCCAGCTTGCCCTCGGCGCGATACACCTCGCGCAGGTAGGCCTGGGTCTCGATGCGGCCGCCAGAACGCTTGACGAACACCGGGTCCAGCCCGGTCAGCTCGGTCACTTTCCGGATCATCGCCTCGGTGGCGGCCGGGTCGGAGCGACCCTTCATCAGCGTGGTCGCGTATTCGCCGCGGGTGTAGGCGATGATCGGCGCCATCGCCTCGGCACTGAGCTTGCCCTCGCGCTCCAGGTGGGCGGCGGCGATCGAGGGCAGGGTGGTCATCCACGGCAGCGGCGAGACGGTGTCGTCGCTCCACGCCGACGGGTCGAGGTACGGCGAGATCAGCGTCACGCCGCTCATCGCCACGCCCAGCTGGGTCTGCATGTACTCGGTGATGCGCGGGCCGCGGAAGCCGCCGTAGCTTTCGCCCACGTAGTACTTGCGCGAATCCATGCGGCCGTTCTTCACCAGCCAGTCGTACATGATGCGCGAGAGGTACTTGATGTCGACGTCGGTGCTGTAGAAATCCTTGGTTGCCTGCTTGTCGTCGACCAGTGCGCGGCTGTAGCCGGTGCCCACCGGGTCGATGAAGACCAGGTCGGTGAAGCCCAGCCAGGTCCCGGGATTGTCGTTCAGCACCGGCGGGTCGGAGGGCGAGTCGCCGGCATCGCCGAAGCTCACTTTCTTCGGGCCGATCGCGCCCAGGTTGAGGTAGACCGACGAGGCGCCCGGGCCGCCGTTGAGCGCGAAGGTCACCGGCCGGTCCTTGCCGGGGATGGTGTAGGCGGTGAACACCACTTCGGCGGTCTTGTTGCCCTTCTCATCGCGCACCGGCAGCGAACCCACGGTCACGGTGTACTTGAGCGTCTTGCCATCGACCGTGGTGGTCTGCGTCACGTGCGCATCGGCGGGAAACGGCGGCAACTGGAAGCCGTCCTTGCCGGTTGCCTCGGTGCTCGCTGCCGGCTTGGGGGTATCGGCCGCCACGGCGGCAGTGGTGAACCCCGTCAACAGCAGGGCGGCCATCAGGGCAAACGGCAGGGACTTGCGCACAGGTGTCTCCTTGGGCGTAAAGACCGAAGCCTAAACGCGTGGCGCACGTGCCGAGTGTGCTGAAAGGCATGGGTGGCCCGTGCCAGCTCAGCCCGGCACGGCCAGCGGCGCATCCTGCATGGCCGGCAGCGCCAGGCGCTCCATCCACCCTTCGAAGCCGAGCAGGAGGGACCGCAGCGACTGCAGCGTAGACGGGTCGGTCAGCCAACCCCGGGCGTCGAAGCGATCGGCGGCGCGGGCCACGAACAGGCTGGGGCCCGGCATCACCAGTGCACCGCAGGTGTGCAGCACCTGACGCAGCGAAGCCTGCGCCAGCCGGGTACCCCACGGACCGGAACTGGCGCCGAGCACGGCCACGGGCTTGCCGGCGAGCACGTCGCCGGCGGGGCTTTCGCGCGAGAGCCAGTCCAGCGCGTTCTTCAACACGCCCGGCAGTGCCTGGTTGTACTCGGGCGTGGCAATGACCACGCCGTCCGCGGCGGCGATGGCGGCGCGCAGCGCCTTCACGCCGGCCGGCCCTGCGGGTTCGCGCTGCTCGAGGTCTTCGTCGAACAGCGGCACGGTGGCCAGGTCGTCGTAGACGTCCAACTGCATGCCGGCCGGCGCCTGGAGCGCTGCGGCGTGGAGCAGGCTGCGGTTCCAGGAGGCGCGGCGCAGGCTGCCGGCCAGGGCAAGCACGCGGCGGATGGGGACGGTATGGAAAACGGTCATGGCGAAACCTCGGGCAGGGAGAGAAGTCAGGGCTCGATCAGGAGCAGCACGGCGCAGGCCATCAGCAGCGCACCCATCGCGATGTCGACGCCGCGGCGCACCGCCGGATGCGCCAGCCAGCAGGCCAGCCAGGCGCCGAGCAGCGCCCACAGCAGCAGGCACGTGGCGGGAATCAGCACGAACAGGCCGGCCAGCGTCAGGTAGTCGCGCAGGCCGGCGGCGGGGAGCGCCGCCAGCACGGTCAGCACGAGCACCCAGCTTTTCGGGTTGAGGAACTGAAAGCCGACCAGGCCCAGCGTTCCCGTCGGCAGGCGCGCCGACCCCGTGGGCGGCGCGGACGCCACGCCGGCGAAGCACAGCGACAGGCCGAGCCATGCCAGGTACAGCGCGCCGACCACGACGGCACCGTGGCGCAGCGGCGGCCAGGTGGCGAATGCCGCGCCCGCGCCCAGCGCCATGAGCGCCAGCAGCAACAGCCCACCGGTCACGATGCCGGCGATCGCCGGCAGCGCGCCGCGCAGGCCCGCCTGCCCCGCGGCCTGCAGCACCACGAGATTGTTCGGGCCGGGGCTGATTGCCGCCACGCCGAGCAGCGCGGCGGCGGCAAGCCATGCATCCACGTTCATGCTTCCATCCAGGCAATGGTCGAATGCAGTACAGGCTGGTCCGCTTTGCTGGTCGGTGCGGTGACTTCAATGGTCTAGAATTGCGACCATGGAAGACTTGCCGCTGAATGCCCTGCGCGCCTTCGCCATGGTCCATGCTCATGGCGGCGTGCGTGCCGCTGCGCGGGAACTTGGCATGGCGCACTCCTCGGTGAGCCGGCACCTCGCCGAGCTGGATCACTGGCTCGGCGTGCCGCTGCTGCGCGCGTCGGCCGGGCGCGGTGCGCTGGTGTTCACCCCGCAGGGCGAGGCGCTGGGGCGTGCCACGCTGGCCGGCCTGCGCGCGATCGAGCAGGCGGTCGCGGCCTTGCGCGAGACCCGGCCGGCGCACGCGGTGACGCTGTCCACCTCGCCCTCGTTCGCGATCCGCTGGCTGCTGCCACGCCTGCCCGCGCTGGAAAAGGCGCATCCGAAGATCGAGCTGTCGGTGCAGGTGGAGCAACGCCTCGATGCGCTGGACGACGGCCGCATCGATCTGGCCATCCGCATGGGCACGGGGCCCTGGCCGGAACTGCATGCCGAGGCGTTGCTGGACGATGCGCTGTATCCGGTGATGAGCCCGGCACTGTGGCAGGCGTCCGGACGTCCCTCGGAGCCGGCGCATCTGGCCGGCCTGCGCTTGCTGCACGACCGCGATCCGCAGGCGTCATGGGAAGCGTGGCGCGGTGCACACGGACCGGCAAAGCTCGCGTTGCAGCGCGGCGCGCGCTACACCTCGTCGGACCTGGTGCTGCGGGCGGCGATGCAGGGGCAGGGTGTGGCCTTGGCGCGCCATCGGCTGGCGGCGGACGACGTGGCGAACGGCAGCCTGGTGCGCCCGTTCGGCCGACTCGACGTGCCGTTGGGCACCTCGTACTGGATCGTGCGCCCGCCGGCGAAGCCCCGCGCGGCTGTGGCGGCGGTGATCGACTGGCTGCGCTGGCAGGCGGCAGGTACGGCCGCGCGCTGATCAGCCGCGCGCCAGCGCGCCTTCGACGAACTGCTGCAACTGCGCCGCGTTCAGCGCGCCGGACTGCCGCGCGATCTCGCGGCCCTGCCTGAACATGATCAGGGTGGGGATGCTGCGGATGTTGAAGCGCGTGGCGATCTGCGGCTGCGCCTCGGTGTCCAGCTTGGCCAGCCGCAGTCGCGGCTCGAGCTTGCTGGCAGCCTGCACGAACACCGGCGCGAAACCGACGCAGGGCCCGCACCACGGCGCCCAGAAATCCACCAGCACCGGCAAGTCGCCGCGTCCGGCGATCGCGTCGAAGTTCACGGTCGTGAGTTCCGCCGGATGCCCTTCGAACAAGCCCTGCTTGCAGCGGCCGCAGTTCGGGTGTTCGGCGACACGCTCGGCGGGCACGCGGTTGAGTGCGCTGCAATGCGGGCAGGGGATGGTCAGTGCGGTACTCACGGCAGACTCCGGCGACGGGCAGGCGATACCCTGCACTGCAGATGGCGGCAGCCGCGGCGGAATCCAAGCCGGGTGCGGCCGGCGGTTCAGGCCATCCGGCGCGGCACGAAGCGCAACGCCACCGAGTTCATGCAATAGCGCAGGCCGGTCGGGCGCGGGCCGTCATTGAAGACGTGGCCGAGGTGGCTGTCGCAGCCCTTGCAGCTGATCGCCGTGCGGGTCATGCCGAACAGGTGGTCGGTCGACTCGACCAGATTGCGCCGCGCGATCGGCTGCCAGAAGCTGGGCCAGCCGGTGCCGGAGTCGAACTCGGTGGCTGCGTCGTACAGCGCCGTGCCGCAGGCGAGGCAGCGGAACAGACCGGGCACGGCGGGGCGTTCATGCTCGCCGCTGAATGCACGCTCGGTACCTGCGTGACGCATGATTTCGTACGACGCCGGCGACAGCCTCTGCCGCCACTGCGCGTCGCTCAGCACCAGCTTTGGTACCTCGTGCGCGCCGAGATCGCGGCCGGTATCGTCAAAGATTTCCAGCAGCACGTTGCCGGGCTGGCCCACCGGCGTGTTCGCCGCCGCGTGCAGGCGCGGTACCAGCCAGCCGCCGCCCACGGCCAGCAACGCACCGCCGCCGAGCGCGGCGCGCAGGAAGCGGCGGCGATCCATCGCGAGGGTTTCATCGAGACGTGACATGGCTTCCTCCGTCGGGATTGGGGATTCGGGATTTGCAGAGGCAAAGGCATTCGCGATCCTGCTCAGCCGAAAGTGAAGGCGTACGCCCGCACGCCGGGGTCGAGGAAGGTGATCTCGAACAGCCGCTCGCCGCTGCCGTTGGCCTGGCGTACGAGCTGGTACAGGCGCTGGCCGGTGACGGTGCCGTTGCCGTCGGCGTCGGTATCCATGCCGTGGTCGGCGCCGGGCGGTTTGCCGTCGATGGTGACGCGGAAGCGGATCGGCTTGCCATCGGCCGCCGGGCCGAGCACCAGGTGCAGGTCGCGCCCGCGGAAGCGATACATGATGGCGCCACCGGCCTGTTCCAGCTGCGCGTCCTCGTCGTGCACTGTCCAGCGCCCGTCCAGCGACCACTGGTTGGCGGCCAGCGCCGCCGGCGCGCGGTAATCGTGCGCCTCGTCGCGGGCCACGCGGCCGCCGACGAAATTCCTGGCGCGGGCGTAGCCGACGTAGGTCTCGGGCGAACGGGTGGGATCGTTCGACGCGGCGGCTTCGACGCCGCGATGGTCGTCGCGCACGTAGCCGCCGGGCAGGTTCTTCTGGCCGGCCTCGGCCAGCAGCTGGCGGATCACGTCCTCGCTTTGCCGATATTCGCCTTCGCCGAAGTGGTGGTGGCGGATCTGTCCCCGCGCGTCGATGAAGTAGTGCGCCGGCCAGTATTGGTTGTTGAAGCCTTGCCAAATCGCGTAATCGTTGTCCAACGCCACCGGGTAGTCGACGCCGAGATCCTTCACCGCCTTGGCCACGTTGGCCGGGTTCTTTTCGAAGGCGAACTCCGGTGCGTGGACGCCGATCACCACCAGGCCGTGATCCTTGTACTTGTCGGCCCAGCCGCGCACGTACGGCAGCGAGCGGATGCAGTTGATGCAGGAGTAGGTCCAGAAATCGACCAGCACCACCTTGCCGCGCAGCGATGCGGTGGTCAGCGGCGGGCTGTTGAGCCACTGTGTGGCGCCGGCCAGCGACGGGAACGTGCCTTCCACCGGCAGCGGGTCGCCGGCCTTGAGCTGTGGTTGCGGCGCCGGTGCCGGGCGCACGGCGTCGATCAGCTTCTGTTCGATGCCGCTGGTGCTGGCCAGCGAGACGCGGGTGAGCAGGCCGGTGTCCAGGCCCAGCGCGATCGCGGCCACGCCGCACAGCACCAGCACGCCGAGCGCCCGACGTACCCACTCGCCGACGCCCAGCGAGCGCTTCATCAGTGCGAACACCTTGCCGCCGATCAGCAGCGCCAGGCCAAGCGAGGTGGCCGCACCGGCGGCATAGGTGAGCAGCAGCAGGGTGGTCTGCACGCTGGCGCCGTTCAGCGCCGCGCCGGTCAGCAGCAGGCCGAGGATCGGCCCCGCGCACGGCGCCCACAGCAGGCCGGTGGCGACGCCGAGACCGGCCGCGCCCCAGACCGAGTCGCCATCGCCGGCCGAGCGCTGCGACAGCCGGTTGCCCAGCGCCACGAACGGGCGGGTGATCCATTCGGCCAGGTGGGTCGACAGCAGGGTCAGGCCGAGCAAGGCCAGCACCGCCATCGCCACCCAGCGGCCGTACTGGTTCGCGTGCACCGCCCAGCCGCCGCCGAGGGCCGCCAACGTGGCGACGACGGCGAAGGTGATCGCCATGCCAAGCAACATCGGGAAACCGTTGCGCATGAACGGCCGGTCGGAGCGGGCGAACACGAACGGCAGCACCGGCAGGATGCACGGGCTGAGGATGGTCAGGACGCCGCCGAGGTAGGCGAGGATCAACACGAGCATGGAGTTTTCATCCGTGGGTGGTTGCCTGATGATTCGCCGCCGCCTCCGCCGGGGTTACATGCGGATACGAGGTAACGTCGGCGCCAGATGCAGCGAAGACTTCGGTGGAGCGTTCCGTCGTGGAGCGAACATGGTGCAAGCCTTGACCGCCACCGCCTTCATGGGTCTAGATAGTGGACTTCTCCGCGGGATGAGTCTCGTCCGGACCGTGCCAGCCGAATCCGCCGCCGCCAGCGAATCGCCCGACCAGCGCCGATCGGCGTGGATGGCCGCTGCGCAGGCCGGCGACCGGCGCGCCTACGAAAAGCTGCTGGCCGATTCGGTGGCCCTGATCCGCGCCGTCGCGCGACGCCAGGGCGTGGCGCAGGACCAGCTCGACGACGTGGTGCAGGAAACCCTGCTCACCGTGCATCGAGTGCGCCACACCTACGATCCTGCCCGCTCCTACGACGCCTGGCTCGGTGCGATCGCCGGCCGCCGCGCGATCGACTCCCTGCGCAGCCGCGGCCGCCGCGACAGCCGCGAACTGCACGATGAATTTGCGCTGGACAATCACCCGGACCGCGACGACGCCAGCGCCGCTACCGAGAGCGAGCAGCGCGCGCAGCGCCTGCGCGAGGCGATCGCCGGGCTGCCGCCGGGCCAGCGCGAGGCCGTGGAACAACTCGGCCTGCACGAGCGCTCCCTCAGCGAGGCGGCCGAGCTGACCGGGCGCAACACCGGCGCACTGAAAGTGAACCTGCATCGCGCGCTGAAGGCGCTGCGCGGGCGTTTCCATGGAGAACCCTGACGTGATGTCCGACCCGCGAGTCCATGAGGCGCTGATCGACCGCCTGGGTACCGAGCTGGTGCCAGTGCGGCGACTGCTGCCGCCATGGCTGCGCACCGCCGGCTGGCTGTCGCTGGTGGCGGCGCTGGCGGTCGGGCTGCTGCTGCATTACGGCGCCAGCCCGATGCTGCGGCGATGGGCCGCCACGCCGGACCTGGCCTGGGCCGGCATCGGCGCGGTGCTTACGGCGGTGGGCGCGGCCTGGGCGGCGTTCGCGCTGGGCGTGCCGGGGCGGCATGGCGCCTGGGCCTGGTTGCCGGTGCCCGGGGCTCTGCTGTGGATTGGCGCCAGTGGTCTCGGCTGCCTGCGCAACTGGGTCGCGCCGGGCACGGAAGTGGCCGGGGTACATCAGTCCGCCGATTGCCTGGTCTTCATCATCGCCTTCTCGATCCCGCTGTCCGCGCTGCTGATCGTGCTGTTGCGCCGCGCCTGCCCGCTGCGGCCGGTGCTCACCGCGGTGCTGATCGGCCTGGCCAGCGCCGCCGCCTCGGCCAGCCTGCTGGAGATCTGCCATGCGTTCGACTCCGCTGCCACCGACCTGCTGACGCACGCGCTGGCCGTCGCCGCGGTGGTGGCCGTCAACGCCGCCATGGGCGGGCGGTTGTTGTCGAAAGCGTAGGGATTCGGCAGAAGCGTCGCACGCGCCGCGTAGGGCGGGCACCGTCCGCCGGCTTTTGGCCTTGCGACATCGCGACAAGAGCGGCGGGCATTGCCCGCCCTACGCTCTGTTGACGCATGCGCTGGCGGTGGCCGTGGTGGTGGCCGTCAATGCGGCGATGGGCGGGCGGCTGCTGTCGCGGGCCTGAACTCAGTCGCGGAAGTTGTCGAACTGCAGCGGCAGCTCGACCTCGGACTTGCGCAACACCGCCATCGCCGCCTGCAGGTCGTCGCGCTTCTTGCCGCTGACGCGCAGCTTGTCGCCGTTGATCTGCGCCTCGACCTTGAGCTTGGCCGCCTTCAGCTCGGCCACCAGTTTCTTCGCCACCGGCTGCTCGATGCCCTGCTTGACGGTGATCTTCTGGCGCGAGCCGCCCAGGTTGGTTTCCGGGTCGCCGACGTCCAGCGCGCGCACGTCGATCTTCCGCGCGATCAGGCGGGCGCGCAGGATGTCCAGCATCTGCTGCAGCTGGAATTCGCTGGGGGCGCTCTGGGCGATCACGCCATCGTCCAGCACGTACTTCGCGTCCACGCCCTTGAAGTCGAAGCGCGTGCCGAGTTCGCGGTTGGCCTGGTCGACGGCATTGGTCAGTTCGTGCTTGTCGACTTCGGAGATCACGTCGAAGGAAGGCATGGCGGCGGCTCGCTGGGAACAGGAGGCAAAGTGTAAGCGATGGCGCTGGGCGATAATGGCGCAACCCTCACTTCCGTCATTCCGGCGCAAGCCGGAATCCGGCGCCTTTCAACGGACACAGTCACCGGGTCCCGGCTTGACCGACCCTTCGGTCGTTGAAAGGCGCCGCGCCGGGATGACGAACAACGAGCTTGATGGCGTGACCATGGTGAGTTCTTGAAAACCGACGTGTTGATCATCGGCGCCGGCGCCGCCGGCCTGATGTGCGCGATCACCGCCGGCCAGCGCGGCCGGCGCGTGCTGGTGGTCGATCACGCCAACAAGGTCGGCAAGAAAATCCTGATGTCCGGCGGCGGCCGCTGCAACTTCACCAACCTGGGCACGACGCCGGCGAATTACCTCTCGGCCAACCCGCATTTCGCCAAGTCCGCGCTGGCGCGCTACACGCCGAGGGACTTCATCGCGCTGGTCGAGAAGCATCGCATTGCCTGGCACGAGAAGGAGCTGGGCCAGTTGTTCTGCGACGACTCCTCGAAGCAGATTGTGCGCATGCTGCTGGACGAGTGCGCCGCGGCCGGCGTCA
The DNA here is from genome assembly GCF_052978405.1 of Rhodanobacter sp. UC4438_H5. NCBI lineage: Bacteria > Pseudomonadati > Pseudomonadota > Gammaproteobacteria > Lysobacterales > Rhodanobacteraceae > Rhodanobacter > Rhodanobacter sp. UC4438_H5. The sequence goes on along the minus strand of NZ_CM129672.1, from coordinate 1,613,416 downwards.
CGGTGGAGGCGAACTGCGCCGTGCAACGCGTGCGCAGGACGCCGGAGGGCTTCAGCGTGCACACCGCGCGCGGCGAGGTGCATGCCGAGTCGCTGGTGGTCGCCTCGGGCGGCCTGTCGATTCCCAGCATGGGCGCCAGCGGTTTCGGTTACGAACTGGCGCGCCAGTTCGGCCACGCCGTGCTGCCCACGCGCGCCGGCCTGGTGCCGCTGACGCTGAGCGGCAAGCACCAGGAGCATTACGCGGATCTGGCCGGTGTGGCGTTGCCGAGGGTGGAGGCCCGCGTGGGCAGGCAGGGTTTTCGCGCCGGATTGCTGTTCACCCATCGCGGCATCAGCGGCCCGGCGATCCTGCAGATCTCCTCGTACTGGCAGCCCGGCGACGACTTGCGCCTCGACTTGCTGCCGGACCTCGACGTCGGCGCCTGGCTGGTCGACCAACGCACGGCGCGGCCGCTGGCCGAACTGAAGACCGTGCTCGGCGAGGTGTTGCCGAAGCGCCTCGCGCAGCGGTTGTGCGAGCAATGGCTCGGCAACCGCCCGATGCGCCAGTACCGCGAGACCGAACTGACGCAGATCGGCGTGCAGCTCGCCGCGTGGCCGATCACCGCCAGCGGCACGGAAGGCTACCGCACCGCCGAAGTCACTCTCGGCGGCGTCGACACCGATGGCCTCTCCTCCAGCACGATGCAATCGAAACTCGTGCCCGGCCTCTACTTCATCGGCGAGGTGGTCGACGTCACCGGCTGGCTCGGCGGCTACAACTTCCAGTGGGCGTGGGCGTCGGGGCAGGCGGCGGGCGCGGCGGCCTGATGCCGGTTGCTTGACGCCTCCGGCCGGGGGCTGCAGCATCGTGCGACGGAATTTCCAACGCGCCGCGCCCGCCATCGGGCGGCGGCGCATCTCCAGGGGAGGGCGGCCGATGGCAACGCTGGACAAGGGCAAGCTGGTCGACCCGGCGATCGAGGTCAAGCTGTATGCGTCGATCGAGCATGGCAGCCTGGATGCCGTCCACGCGATCGTGCTGCATCGTACCGATTCCTCCACCGCCACCAGCACGCTCGAAGCGTACGCGGGCGGCAAGCAGACCGGCGCGCACTTCTTGATCGACAAGGCCGGCAAGATCTGCCAGACCGCACGCGTCGATCAGGTGTGCTGGCACGTCGGTGTGCTGCAGGCGCGCTGCCAGGTCGAACACGGCTGCGATCCGCAGGAACTGAAGACGATTGCCTCGCTCATGCACGCGAAAGGCGTGGGCTTCGGTACCCGCGCGAAGAACCTTTCGCGACATGAACTGGGCAAGCCGTATCCCTCGCGCTATCCCTCCAACCAGGACTCGCTGGGGATCGAGGTGGTGGGCACGTTCCAGCCCGCGCAGAAGGCGTTCGAGGCGCCGACGCCGGAACAACTGAAGTCGCTCAAGTACCTGGTGGATATTCTGGTCGGCCTGTTCGGCCTGAACCTGTTGGGCGACGTCTACGCGCACGGCGCGATCGCCCGCAAGGAGGTCACCGAGGGCGCCCAGTTGCTGCAGGCGCTGACCGCTGGGGGCAAGCCGTGAAGGCGTTGGGCCTGGTGCTGCTGAGCGCAGCGCTGGCTGCGTGTGTGCCGGTGCGCGGCAATGGCGGCATCGAGGTTGTTTCGTTGCAGCGGCAGGTCGATGCCACGCGCGCCGACGCCGACATCTGCAGCGCGTTGACGCTCAGTCGCGCGGACGTGGCGCGGTATTTCACGCTGGCCGAGGTGGTCGACCCGGCCACGTTCGACGCCGAGGCGATCATCATGCCGTGCAGCTACCGCGGCACCCTGCGCCGTGCGGGCCAGCTCTACCACTGGGAGATTTTCGCCGGCGGGGCAGCCTATCTGTACGACGGCGGGGAAACCAACCAGCGCTACCTTTGCCGCGAGTCGTGCCTCGCGGCGCTGCCGAACCTGCGCTGAGCGGCGCGCCGATTCATCGCGGGGCCTGCAGCGATCCCGCCGACGGTTGCAGGTCGCCGGGCGCCAGGGTCGCCCAGTGGAGGTGGTGCGGATCGAAACCGCTCTCGATCATCGGCTTGATGATGCGGAAGTAGGGCGAGATGTCGAAGTCGCGCGGCGTGAACAGGCTGGAGCTGCGGATGTGCAGGATCTCCTGGCGCGCGCGCTGGGTGCCGCGCAACTGGCGGTAGTCGCGGTCCAGCATCGGCAGGATCGGATAACGCACGCTGTGGAAGGCCGCCGCGATCAGCGACGAGCAGATCGCCCGGGTCGGCTCGCCGCTGCCCAGCGCCAGCAGGCGCCGGCGCCAGCGTCCGGGCACCGGCGGCGTCGGCAGCAGGTAGCGCATCAGGTCGATCACGTTGCGCATGTCGTAGCGCTGGCCGAGGCGACGCGCGGCGTGTTCGATCACCTGCTCGATCTCGCCGGCGTGCAACCCGACCGGGCGGCAGATGCGCGTGTGCGCCCCGCGATACGCCTGCAGCGGCAGCGCACGCACGCCTTCCACCACGTCGGCTTCGATCAGCACGTGCGCACCGAGCGCGGGGTAGCGGTCGCGCAGGGTGTCGCCCACGTACAACGCCGCGTGCGACCAGCTCGACTGGGTGACGTACTTGATCGCGGTGCCGATGCGGCTGTTGCCGTCGACCAGCAGCACGTCGGCCGGCCGCAGCGATGCCTCCAGCATGTCGTGGCGCGAGGTGCCGAAATGCATGCCGCCGACGCGCGGCTTCGAGAGGTAACGGGCCAGGGCACGGCCCAGCCTGTGCAAGGGATGGAACACGATCGTGCGCTCCCGGCGGTCGCAGGTGCGACGAGCTTAAGCCGTGGGCGCGTGCGTGTCAGCGCCCGAGCAGAAAGCCGCTTTCACCGGCACCGAGAGACTGGAAGCTCACGCCGACCAGGCCAGGCTGCCGTCGACGATGGTGTGGCTGCGCCCGCCGACCCAGATCGCGTCGTTGTCGATGTGCACCATCAGCTGCGCGTCGTGGCCGATCTCGCGGCCCTGGCTGACCTGGTAGCCGCGGGCCAGCGGGCCATGCGGTTCGGCGTGTGCGATCCAGGCGGCGATCAACCCGTTGGCGGCGCCGGAGGCGGGGTCTTCGACGATGCCCACGCCGGCGGGGAATGCGCGCACCACCAGTCGCGGCTGATCCGATGCCACGCGTGCGAAGGCGCACAGCCCCATGCTGCTGCTGGCGCGGGCCAGCGCAAGAATGGCCACGTGGTCGGGTTGCCATGCGCGCAGGCTGGCCTCGTCGGCGACCTCGGCCAGCCACCAGCGTCGGCCGCCGTCGACCAGCGCCGGCGGCAGCGCGCCATCGGTCACGCCGTGCAGCGCTGCGGCCAGCAGCGGGTTTGCGTCGCGGCCGGTCGCCAGCACGCGTTCGCCCGGCGAGCGCAGCAGCAGTTCGCGCATGGCGCCGCTGCCTTCGACCCGGATCGGCAACACGCCAGCGCCGCACTCCTGCCACAGCAGTCCGTCGCGCGGCGTGGCCAGACCTGCTTCCAGCGCCGCATGGGCGCTGCCGATGCTGGGGTGGCCGGCAAACGGGATCTCCTCGTGCGGCGTGAAGATGCGCACCCGATAGCTCGCCCGGGGGTCGGTCGGCGGTAGCAGGAAGGTGGTTTCCACCAGCGCCGTCCAGCGCGCGAAACGCTGCATCGCCGCGCTGTCCCAGCCGTCCGCGCCGATCACCACGCCCAGGTGGTTGCCACCGCCGAGGGTGGCCGCAAAGACGTCCAGATGCAGGTAACGGAGCGGGCTCATGTGTTTCGTCCGACCGCGGGGCGCGGTGCAAAACGGCAGATGATAGAGGGGCAGCCACGGCGGCGACACTGCCGCTTTCGCATAAGCCGCGCCGCGCCGGGCATAAGTGCGCCGGGGCGCCGGGCGAGTCGACAAGCCCGGGGCAAGGCGCCAAGATGCCGACTTTTGCGTCGCGGAACCGTCCATGCCGATCACCTTGGCCATCATTGCCATCACCTGCATCGTCTCGTTCATGGCGTTCAAGAACGCGCGGCTGATGAACGACCTGATCCTGTGGCCGCCGGCGATCACCCGCCAGCGCGAGTACCACCGGCTGGTGACCTACGGCGTGGTGCACGCGGATTTCGGCCACCTGCTGTTCAACATGTTCACGCTGTTCTTCTTCGGGCGTGCGATGGAGCCGTTCTACACCGGCGTGCTCGGCACGCTGGGGTTCGCGCTGTTCTACATCGGCGGGCTGGTGGTCTCGATCCTGCCGACCTGGCTGAAGAACCGGAACAACCCGGACTATCGCAGCCTGGGTGCGTCGGGCGCCGTGTCGGCGGTGCTGTTCGCCTACATCCTGATCGCGCCCTGGCAGCAGATCATCGTGCTGGTGATCCCGATGCCGGCAATCGTCTACGCGGTGCTGTACACCGCCTATTCGATCTACATGGACCGGCGCGGGCAGGGCAACGTCAACCACAGCGCGCACCTGTGGGGCGCAGCCTATGGCGTGCTGTTCACCATCGCGATCAATCATCGCGTGCTGCCGCACTTTCTCGACGCGCTGATGCACCCGGGCTGAGCGCGCGTTCGGTCGGCCCGCAGATGAACGCTTCTTGCGCTGCGTAATGCCGTCGCGCGCCGATACGCGCATACTGGCCGCGTTGCTCACCGCTCACCGCAGGAGAACGAACGCATGGCAATGACCCGCAAGTCGGCAGCGAAGACGTCCGCGGCAGGGAAAGCATCGGCGAAAAAGTCCGCAGCGAAAAAGCCAGTCGCGAAGAAAGCCGCCGCGAAGAAGTCCGTCGCGAAGAAATCAGTTGCGAAGAAATCAGTTGCGAAGAAATCAGTTGCGAAGAAAGCTCCGGCGAAAAAGGTCGCCGTGAAGAAGGCAGCCGCCAGGAAGTCCCCGGCGAAGAAAACCGCCGCGAAGAAGGCCGTCGCCAAGCGCACGACCGGCCCGCGCAGCGCGAAGAAGGCGACGCCCCGGCGGCCAGAGACAAAGAAGGTCGCTGGCCGCAAGGCCGCGCCGAAGCCGGCAGCAAAGAAATCGCGCGCCAGCGCCAGCGCGGCATCGCGCAAGCCGGCCGTACGCAAGGCCGCGTCCGCGAAGAAGCCTGCCGCGAGGAAGGCAGCGGCCAAGAAGCCGTTGGCCACGCGGCCAGCCGCACCTCGGGTCGCAACCCGGCCTGCGCCCAAGTCGTCGCCCGCGCGCCCTCGTCCGGCCGACCGGCCGGTGGCGCACATCAGCCCGGAAGAGGCCGTGGCGCATATCCAGGCCTTGCTTGACGCCAAGCATGAGCGGGACCAGCGCGAGCCGTCGTGGCCTGGCGCCAACCCGTCGCATCCGACCCCCAACGTGACGGAGATGCACGCGCCGGTGACCGGCACGGGCGATGCATCCGTGACGGCATCGCCGCGCGACGACCTGGGCAAGCGCAAGGGTTGAATCTCCGCGGGCGGGCCGGTGCCAGGCGCCGGGTCCGCTCAGGCAGAGTTCAAGCGGCATGGTCCAGCGTGGAGCTTGACAAGCACCGCGGAGGTGAACCATGAAACGACTGCTCGCTTGCGTTGGATTGATGGTGGCAGCGGCGGCGCTGTCCGGTTGCTATTACGACCCCGGCTATACCTACGTGCGTGGCGGCGGGTCGTCCGGCGACGCGTATTACGGCAGCGGCACGACGTACTACGCCTCGCCTTACGACAGCTACTACGGGCCGGCCTATTACGGCGGCTACTACGGTTGCTGCTACGCACCCGGGGTGACCGTCGGCATCAGCTCGCACTGGTACGGCGGTTCGCGCTATCCACGCTATCACGGGCGCGACTACGGACGCGACTACCGCCATCGCGACAACGACCGCGGCCATTACCGCGACGATGGCCGCTCGGGACATCGTGACTCGCAGCGCGGCGGACGCCATTCGCGCGACCGCGACGACCGTCGCCATTGACCCCCGCCGCGCCCGGTAGCGCCGGGCGTTCAGGCACAATCGGCGGATGCCTTCGCGACCGTCAAGCGTATCCGCCGCGATATTCCGGTTTGCCCTCCTGATGGTGGCGGGACTTGCCCTGTCCGCCTGCACCAGCGTGCGCTACTACGCGCAGGCCGCCCACGGGCAAGCCGAACTCATCGTGCATCGACGCCCGATCGAGCGCGTGCTCGCCGACCCGCACACCGACCCGCAGCTGGCCGCGCGCCTGCGCCTGGCGCTGCAGGCGCGCCGGTTCGCCTCGCGCGAGCTGGGCCTGCCTGACAATCGCAGCTACACCGGCTACGTGCCGCTGGATCGCGACTACGTGGTGTGGAACGTGTTCGCTGCGCCGCGCCATTCGGTGCAGGCGGTGCCGCAGTGCTTTCCGATCGCCGGTTGCGTGGCTTACCGGGGCTGGTTCAGCGAACAGGCGGCGCAGGCAGATGCGGCGCGCTGGAAGGCCCGCGGCGACGATGTGTGGATCGGTGGCGTGCCGGCGTATTCGACGCTGGGCTGGTTTGCCGATCCGGTGCTGTCCAGCATGCTGCGCTGGGACGACGACGAGCTGGCCGGCACGATCTTCCACGAGTTGGCGCACCAGCTGATCTACGTGAAAAGCGACAGCGCGTTCAACGAATCCTTCGCCAGCTTCGTGCAGCGCCAGGGCCTGCGCGAATGGCGCGCCTCGCGCGGCCTGCCGCCGGCGCAAGGCCACGATGACGCGATCGCCGACGGCTTCACCCGGCTCGTGCTGGATCTGCGCGAGCGCCTGAAGCTGTTGTACGCCAGCGGCGTCGATGCCGAGGCAATGGAAGCCGGCAAGCAGGCCGCGATCGCCGCGTTCCGCGAACGCTACGCGCAGTGGCGCGAACGCCGATGGCCCGGCGACCATCGCTACGACGCGTGGGTGGCGCAGCCGATCAACAACGCCCGGCTGCTGCCGTTCGGCTTGTACGACCACTGGGTGCCGGCGTTCGACGTGCTGTTCCAGCGCTCGGGGCAGGACTGGACGGCGTTCTACGCCGACGTCCGCGCTTTGGCTCGCGACCCGAAGCCGCGCCGCGATCGCGCGCTGGAAGCGCTGATGACGCCGCCACACGGTGCGGAGGCTCAGGCCGCGCCGCGCTGAAAACTCAGTGCCCGCCGCCCGGCAATGTTTTTCTCCCCGCCATGTGGCGCAGGTAGCTCAGCAGATCATCGAGGTCGGCGTCGGAAAGCGCCCGCGTGTCGAAGCCCGGCATCTTCGCCTGCGGCCAGCGGCGCAGCGATTGCGGATCGCGGATGTACCCGCGCAGCAGGTCGGCGCGCAGGTACTCGGTGGGGTTGTGCGGAATGTTGAGGTCCGGCCCGAGTCGGGCATCGCCGGCGCCGTTGAGTGTATGGCAGGCGAAGCAGGTGCGCTGGAACACCGCCAGCCCTCGCCGCACGGCACTGTCCGCCGGCGTTCGCGGGTCCGGCAGCATGGCCGGAAAACGCGCGGCCATGCTGTCGGCGCGGCGGATCGTGGCCAGTTGATATGGCCATTGCTCCGGTCCCACGCCCGCCGCGCGCGGCTGCGTCCACACGACATAGAACGGGCCGGCGCGGCCGTGTCCGCCAGGCAACGCCGGCCACGGCCGGGCCGGCTCCTCGATCGCCAGCCAGGCGACGCTGCCGCGCCGGCTCAGGATCAGCGCGGCGGGTATTTCGGCGACAAAGCCGTCCTTCGCGACAAATTGCAGGTGATCGCCGGCCACGATGCCGGGCAGCAGGGCAGTCAGCGGCACGGCGCGGTAGTGTCGGGTGCGCTTGAACGCCACGTCGCCGAGCACGGTGATGGTGCGCGCATCCGGGCGCGCCAGCAGGGTGGCGGTGCTCCAGCGGGTGGCACCATGGCCCAGGTCGATGCGGAGTTCGGCGGCGCGCACGAATCGACTGCTGCCGAGAAGCATCAGCGCGATCGCAAGCAGGGCGGTGATCCGCGTCATCCGGGGGGCGTCGATCGAGGTTCCGCGCATGGGATTCTCCGTGCAATGGGCCCAGTGTAGGGCCAGCTTTGGCGCCGGGCGGGCCGGCGCACCTGTCGCGGCGCTGAACGGCGGCGGGCGTGCACGTTGAACTCACGTCGTCGCGCACACACTAAGCCCGTGTATCGCCGTGACGGCGACAGGAAGCGGGGCAATCCATCGCCTTGCTGAGGGGCCGGCCTTACCTCCCCTGGAGGCCGCCTGACAAGCCCCATCGGTCCTCCCCTGGCCGATGGGGTTTTATTTTGCCCGGCGCCGATGGCCGACCATGGATAATGGCCGGTGCTGCCGCTTCTTCCTCCCCTGGGCGCCCGATGGTCATCGAATCGCTGCTCGACACCGACCTGTACAAGTTCTCGATGATGCAGGTGGTGCTGCACCAGTATCCCGCGGCCGAGGTGGAATACCGCTTCAAGTGCCGCACGCCGGGTATTGACCTGGCCGCGTGCGTCGACGACATCCGCGCCGAACTGGCCGCGCTGTGCCGCCTGCGTTTTCGCGCGGACGAGCTGGATTACCTGCGCAGCTGGCGTTTCATCAAGAGCGATTTCGTCGATTTCCTGGGCCTGTTCCAGCTCAACGAGAAGTACGTGGAGATCGCGCCCTCGGCCGCCGTGCCCGGCGAGATCGAGATCCGCATCCGCGGGCCGTGGCTGCACACGATCATGTTCGAGGTGCCGCTGCTGGCGATCGTCAACGAGGTATATTTCCGCCGCACCAGCGCCGGGCTGGATCTGGCCGAAGGGCGCCGGCGCCTGCACGACAAGATCGCCATGCTGCGCGATGCGCCGGATTACACGCTGTGCCGCATCGCCGATTACGGCACCCGCCGGCGGTATTCGCGGCGCTGGCAGCACGAGGTGGTCACCACCTTGCGCGACGAACTGGGCGCGCAGCTGGCCGGCACCAGCAACGTGTGGCTGGCACGCGAACTGGGCCTGACCCCGCTGGGCACGCTGGCGCACGAGTATCTGCAGGCACACCAGGCGCTGGGGCCGCGGCTGCGCGATTCGCAGGTCGCGGCGCTGGAGGCGTGGGCGCGCGAATACCGTGGCGATCTGGGCATCGCGCTGTCCGACGTGTACGGGCTGGATGCCTTCCTGCGCGATTTCGACATGTACTTCTGCAAGCTGTTCGACGGCACCCGCCACGATTCCGGCGATCCGTTCGCCTGGGGCGAGAAGGTGCTGGCGCACTACCGCGACAACCGCGTCGACCCGCGCAACAAGGTGCTGGTGTTCAGCGACGGCCTGGACATCCCGCGCGTGATGCAGCTCTACGCGCATTTCCGCGGCCGCTGCCAGCTCGCCTTCGGCGTTGGCACCAACCTCACCAACGACGTGGGGCCGGCGCCGATCAACATCGTGATCAAGATGATCCGCTGCAACGGCCAGCCGGTGGCCAAGCTCAGCGATTCCCCCGGCAAGAACATGTGCGATGACCCGGCCTACGTGGCCTACCTGCGCCAGGTGTTCGAGATCCCCGCCACCCAGGGGTGAGTGGCGCCGATCACGGATCGTCCGGCGCGCGGCTGAACACGCCGGCCAGCAGCAACAGGGACAGCAGCACGAGGGCGAGGTGGAGCACGGCGAATCCGGCGTGGCGGCAACGCCTTGACGGTAGCCGCGCGCACCGCCGGCGCCAAAGGAGCATGCCGCATATGGATATGCCCGAGCCATCTCGATGGCGTACGCTGGCCGGACACCCGCCACAGTTCCGGAGCAAGCCATGACCAGCATCCACGATTTCACCGTGACCGACATCGACGGCAAGCCGCGATCGCTGGGTGAGTGGCGCGGCAAGACCTTGCTGGTGGTCAACGTCGCCTCGCAGTGCGGATTCACTCCGCAATACGAGGGCCTGGAAGCCTTGTGGCGCGAACAGCGCGAGCTGGGCCTGGTGGTGCTGGGCTTTCCCTGCGACCAGTTCGGCCACCAGGAGCCGGGCAGCGAAGCCGAGATCAAGGATTTCTGCAGCACCCGCTTCGACGTGACCTTTCCGATGTTCGCCAAGGTCGAGGTGAACGGCGAGCACGCCGCGCCGCTGTACCAATGGCTGAAAAGCCAGGCCAAGGGCATCCTCGGCAGCGAGGCGATCAAGTGGAACTTCACCAAGTTCCTGGTCGATGGCGACGGCCAGGTGGTCAAGCGCTACGCGCCCACCGACACGCCGCAGAAGATCGGTCGCGACACGCGGGCCCGCTTGCAGGGGTGAACCATCCCGTCACCGCGGTCCACGGCGATCGCCACGGCCTGCATTGAGCTGGTCGGCGGCGCTCGGGACGCCCCCTGCGCAGGCCATGCGCGCGCGGTCTGATAGGCTTTGTCCCTTTGCCGACCGTGGTCGGCCCCCATGACCCCCGAACGAGGCCAGATGATGCAGATTGCCCGAGATTCCGTTGCCGCCTTCCACTACACCCTCACCGACGATCAGAACCAGGTCATCGACAGCTCCGCCGGTCGCGATCCGCTGACCTACCTGCACGGCGGCGGCCAGATCGTACCGGGCCTGGAAAAGCAGCTGGAAGGCCGCTCGGCGGGCGACAAGTTCACCGCCGACGTGGTTCCCGAGGAGGGTTACGGCGTGCACCATCCCGAGCTGATGCAGGAAGTGCCGCGCTCGGCCTTCCAGGGCGTGGAGGACATCCAGCCCGGCATGCAGTTCCAGGGCCGCGGTCCGCAGGGCGAGATCAACGTCACCGTCACCCGCGTCGAGGACGACAAGGTCTTCATCGACGGCAACCATCCGCTGGCGGGCAAGACCCTGCATTTCGCCATCGAGGTGACCGACGTGCGCGCGGCCAGCGAGGAAGAGCTGGCACATGGCCACGTGCACGGTGCGGGTGGCCATCACCACTGAGAGGTTGTGAATGATGCGCAGGGCGGGCACGGCCGCCTTTGTCGTCGACGGCTGGCGGGCGGTGCCCGCCCTACGCGTGCCCGGCGACGCGTTGCGGCAGCGCGTTCAATACCAGTCCAGCAACGACACGCCCACGCCGAGGTAGGTGGCGTTGTGGTTGTAGTCGATCAGGCTCTCGCCGTAGCCCTTGAACAGTTCGGCGTAGCCGCGCAGGTTGCCGGCGATCGGAAAGCTCCAGCCGAAGCGCAACGATCCGTGCTGGCGGCTGCCGCCGCGGAACGAGTCGCGCAAGGTCAGACCGAATTCCTGGCCGTTCCACTCGTGCACGATCTCCACCTCGCCGCGCCCCACGTAATCGCTGATGTCGGGGTTGTCGTCGATGCTTCGCGATTCGGGAATGCGCCACCACGGGCGGATCATCACCGTCCAGCCTTCGCGTTCGAAGCCGACGTTGGCGATCAGCCGGTTCCAGCTGCGCGACAACGGCAGCCCGCGGCCGTTGGACTGGTGGTTGAAGCCGATGCCGAGCAGGCGTCCCTCCCAGCCAAGCACGTGGTAGCTGGTGTCGAACATCAGCATCGCCTCGGGCTCGTAGTCCGTCTCGCGAAACGGGCGCGACAGGGTGGAGTTGTAGACCTGCCACCGCGACGACTGGGTATAGCCCACCCACAGGTCGCCGGCGTCGCCGAACACGCCTTGCCACACCTTGGCCTTGAGGCTCAGCTGGAACTTCGCCTCGATGTTGTCCAGCCGCTCGCTGCCAGTGGCGTCGTTGTCGGGGTTGGGGCTGTGCGGTTGGTTGTTCTGGTTGCTGCTGGCGAAGATGGGCAGCACGTAGACCGGCTTGTAGCCGCGTACGTTGAAGGTGCCCAGTTTGCTTTCCGGCGCCAGCTCCCAGCGGCTGTCAAGCAGCGACAGCGGCACGGCCACCTCGCTGTTGCCGGGGCCGGCCGCGGGTGCCCCGGGATGGTCGTGGCCGAACACTTCGCCGCCGGCGGCCTGCACCGTGCGCTTCTGCGCCACCGGCAGGTTGACCCGGCCGGTGGCCTGGTCGTAGCAGGCCAGCCGCTGCGCATCGCTCTCGATCGCGGTGCAGCCGCGGATGTCCATCGGGTCGGGATTCTGTGCATGCGCCGTGGCAGCAGCCACGCAGGCCCATGCCGCGCAGGCTGCGACGAGCGGGAGTTTCATGATGTCTTTCCGATGCGCGGCGAGCGCCATGCCGGCCGTCGATTCAGGCCGGCAAGTTTATCCGATGCCCGTGAATGCACGATTCACGGGCATCGCGTCCGCGTGTTCAATGCAGCTGCTTCACCCAGCGTGCGTATTCCGCTTCGCTGACCTTGCCATTCTTGTTGCTGTCCGCGTTGAGGAAGTCGTTGGCCAACGGAGGATAGGCCGAGGCCTGTTCCTCGGTGATGCCCTTGCCGCCCGCCGCCAACTGCTGGAACGAGGGCGCCGGGGCGATCGTCGGCGCCGGAGCCGGTGCGCTTTTGACCACGACCTGACCCTGCGGCGTGTTGAACGTGGCGGTATCGGTGGCGGTGGCGGAAGCGGCCGGGGCAGGGGTGTCCTGCGCCAGGCTCGCGCCGGCGAACAACAACCCGCCGGCCAACAGGCAGCCGTACAGGGGAGTGCTGAAGTTCATGATGGAATCCTCCATGCCAGAATGAGTGTCCGAAAAAACACGGGGGTCCGGTCGCGCATGCCGCCGCACCCGAACTCCTCTGGACCCTAGCAAGGGATGTGTATATGTCCGCTCAAGATCGCCCGCCGATGCGGGCAACGGCGACACGCCATTGAGCCGGGCTTCAGCTTCGCCCACCCTCAGCCTTGCCCAGGCGCGCCTGTTGCAACTGGCGGCCCAGGGCTTGCTGCAGGCCAGCCGGCGACGCGCCCGGCGCGCCGACGTGGTGGCCGCCATCGAGCGCATGGGCTTGTTGCAGATCGACACCATCCACGTGGTGGCGCGCAGCCCGTACCTGGTGCTGCACGCGCGGTTGGGTGATTACCCGATGGCCTGGCTGGACGAGGCGCTGGCCGAAGGCAAGCTGGCCGAAACCTGGGCGCACGAGGCCTGCTTCGTCAGCGCCGCCGATCTGCCGTGGCACCGTGCGTGGAGCGACCAGCGCGGTGGACACTGGGCGCACCGACACGCCGCACGCATGCATCGCGAACAGCGCAGCGGGATGGACGGCCTGCTCGAGCGGATTCGCGCCGAGGGCCCGGTGCGCGCGGCGGATTTTGCCCGCGAGCAGGGTGCGGCCAGCTCGGGCTGGTGGGAGTGGAAGCCGGAGAAGCGCTGGCTGGAGGCGTGGTTCGCCCTGGGTGAACTGATGGTGCTGCGGCGCGATCGCTTCCAGCGCGTGTACGACTTGAGCGAACGGGTGCTGGCGCAACTCGACCCGCCGCCCGATCCGCGGGTGGCCACGCTCCCGGCCGCCGCGCTGCGTCGCCGCTTCGTCCTCGACGGCGTGCGCGCACTGGGCGTGGCGCCGGCCCCGTGGATCGCCGACTACCACCGGCTCAAGCCGCGCGTTGGCGCTGCCGAACTGGCGCCGCTGCTGGCCAGCGGCGAACTGCTGGCCGTGGCGGTACAGGGCTGGGCGACTCCCGGCTACGTGCATCGCGATCACGCCGACCTGCTGGAACGGGCGCTGGGCGGGCGGCTGCGCGCCACGCGCACGGCACTGCTGTCGCCGTTCGATCCGCTGGTGTGGGACCGCACGCGGCTGCGCGCGATGTTCGATTTCGACTACAGCCTGGAGTGCTACGTCCCGGCCGCGCGACGGCGCTACGGCTACTTCGTGCTGCCGATCCTGCATCGCGGCCGGCTGGTCGGGCGGCTCGACGCCAAGGCGCATCGCGGCGATGGCCTGTTCGAGGTCAAGTCGATCGAACTCGAACCCGGTGTGGCGATCGCGCCGCGCCTGCTGGCGGAACTGGCACAAGCCATCCTCGATACCGCGCGCTGGCATGGCACGCCGCAGGTGCGGGTGGTCCGCTCGCGACCGGCCGCCTTCGCCCGGTCGCTGCGCACCGAGCTGCGTCGACTGGCTTAGGCGCCCTGCCTACGGCGTGCTGCCCGCCGGAGCCGGGTTGGGGCTGCAGGACTTGCCATGCAGCGCCTCGCGCAGGCTGCGCGCCAGCGAGTTGCAGCGCTCGCCCAGTTGCGGACGGACATCCGGGTTCTGCGAATCGCGCAGCAGGTTGGTGCGCATCGCCTCGTAACGCAGTGGCAGCTGTTCGGCCGAGAAGATGCCGGCCGCACGGTGGCAGGCGAGGTAGCTGGACAGGTAGTCGTCGCAGGCGGGTATGCCGGTCTGTTCCGGCAGGCTCGCATCGCTGGGCGCGGTGGCGTGGTGGCTGGGGCGCTGGGCGGGCGTCGGCGGAGCGGTCGAACGGGTGGTGGCGGCGCGGGATGAGGTGACCGTCGCCGGGCGGGTCTCGGTGTCGCTGGCGCAGCCGGCGAGAAGCAAGATGGCGACCGCGGCGGCCAGGGCCAGGCGGAACGGGGTGGTCATGATGCTCTCCTGTGCATTGGGCAGGCCGCAGGCACCCGGTCTGGCGGAAGGTCGAACGAATCAACTAAACCGCAAGTGAAGTAAAGAAAACCTGAAACCCGCGCGCCGGGGTCGGCAGGGGTCGGTTGTCGGCGAGCCCGCCCCGGCCCGCCAGGGGCGCGGATCGGCAACGGATTTCGGCTGTCGGGACGGCTGTCACGACGAGCCGCTTGACAAATCACTTTTCTTCCAAAAATCCGTTATGCTTGAATCGCTGCGTCTGCTTGGCGGCGTGAGTGCCCACTGGGGATTTCCTGAATCCGTCCGTTGCACCCGACCTTGGCATGCTCAGTAAACCGTCGGCCCCCCTGTGGCCGGTTAGTCGATAGAGTCTGGATTGGATCGGAGTGTGAGTCATGTCGGATCGTGAAACGGGTACAGTCAAGTGGTTCAACGACGCCAAGGGCTTCGGCTTCATCAGCCGTGAAAGCGGCCCCGACGTGTTCGTGCATTTCCGCGCCATCACTGGTTCGGGATTCAAGAGCCTGCAGGAAGGACAGAAGGTGACCTTCAAGGTGGTCGACGGCCAGAAAGGCCTGCAGGCCGAAGACGTCACCCCCGTCTGATGGCGGTGGCGAGGTCTGCTTGAGGAGGCCGGCGCAAGCCGGCCTCTTTTTGTAGTGGCGAGGGCAATTCGCTAGCCTGTCGGGATGCCCGACCATTTCATCCAGAACGCCCCTGTCGCGGCCGAGTCGCTGGTCATCCCGGTCACCGCCGCAGACGGCGCGCGCTGCGAGCTGCTGGCCACGCTTCCGGCCGGTCGCTGGCAGCAGTTGTTGTACTGGATGCCGGCGATGGGCATGCCGGCGCGGCATTACCTGCCGCTGGCCCAGGCGCTGGCGGTGGCCGGCGTCGCCGTGGTGTTGCATGAATGGCGCGGCATCGGCTCCAGCGATCGGCGCGCCGGCCGCGATTGCAACTGGGGTTACCGTCAATTGCTGCAGGACGACTTGCCCGCCGGCATGGCGGCGGTGCGCCAGCGCTGGCCGCAGGCGCGCTGCTGGCTGGGCGGCCACAGCCTCGGCGGCCAGCTCGGACTGCTTTACGCCAGCCTGCATCCGCACGATTTCGCCGGCATGGTGCTGGTCGCCAGTGGCGCGCCGTACTGGCGGCGGTTCCGGCACGGCTGGCTGATTGGTGCCGCTTATGCGCTGGCGCCCTGGCTGGCTGCGCTGGTCGGCCATCTGCCCGGGCGGCGGATCGGTTTCGGCGGCAACGAGGCGCGCGGCGTGATCGCCGACTGGGCACGCAGCGGCCGCAGCGGCCGCTATGCGGTGGCCGGCATGACGCAGGATTTCGAGCGCTTGCTGGCCGCGCTGCAACTGCCGGTGCTGGCGCTGCGACTGCAGCAGGACTGGCTCGGTCCGCCGGCCTCGCTGGCATGGCTGCTGGGCAAGCTCGGTCCAGCCGCGCGTCGCGTGGAGACGATCTTGCGCGACGACCTGGATGGCACGCCGGCCGACCATTTCGGCTGGATGAAGGCGCCGGCGCCGGTCGCCGCGCGCATCGCCGGCTGGTTGGCCGGGGAGGATGCGACTTTCGTCGCGCGCGACGACACGGCGGCTTGATTCCCGGCGTCGCCGTCTGCATCTCAACCGTTCCGTGACGCTGGATTTCCCATGAACCTGTTCGATCCGCTTGCCCAACGCAGCCTGACCTTGCGCAACCGCCTCGCGGTGTCGCCGATGTGCGAATACTCGGCCACCGACGGCGTGCCCAATGACTGGCACATGGTGCACCTGGGCAGCCGCGCGGTCGGCGGCGCGGCGCTGGTGATCGCCGAGGCTTCGGCGGTGTCCGCGCAGGGGCGCATCTCGCCGCAGGACACCGGCCTGTGGAACGACGCCCAGTTGCAGGCATGGCAGCCGATCACCCGTTTCATCAAGGCGCAGGGCGCGATTGCCGGCATGCAGTTGGCTCACGCCGGGCGCAAGGCCAGCACGCTGCGGCCGTGGGACGGGCACGGCCCCGTGCCGGCGGGGCAGGGCGACTGGCTTACCGTGGCGCCCTCGGCGCTGCCGTTCGCTGCCGGCTGGCCGGCGCCGCAGGCGCTGGACGAGGCCGGTATCCAGGCGGTGATCGCGGACTTTCGCGCCGCCGCGCAACGCGCGCTGGCAGCGGGTTTCGAGTTGATCGAGGTGCATGCGGCGCACGGCTACCTGCTGCATCAGTTCCTGTCGCCGCTGAGCAACCGGCGCGACGATGCTTACGGCGGCAGCTTCGAGAATCGCATTCGTCTGGTGCGCGAGGTGGTCGTCGCCGTGCGCGAGGTGTGGCCGGCCGCACTGCCGTTGTGGCTGCGCGTCTCGGCTACCGACTGGGCGGATGCCGGCGGCTGGGACATCGGGCAGAGCGTGGAACTGGCGCGCCAGATGAAGCCCCTGGGCGTGGACCTGATCGACGTCTCCAGCGGCGGCTTGCTGCCGCACGTGAAGATTCCGCTGGCGCCGGGTTACCAGGTGCCGTTCGCGGCGCAAATCCGCCGCGAGGCCGGGATCGCCACCGGTGCGGTGGGCCTGATCACCGGCGCGGAGCAGGCCGCGCAGATCATCGCCAACGGCGCCGCCGACGTGGTGCTGATCGCCCGCGAGAGCCTGCGCGATCCCTATTTTCCCCGCCGCGCGGCAGCGCAGCTGGGTGCGTCGATCGACGCACCGGTGCAATATCAACGCGCCTGGTAAATGTGGCGGGGCGGAATCAGGGCGCCCGCTCGCGGAGCAGCAGCATGTCGACCTTTCGCAGTTTTGCCGAGTTCTATCCGTTCTATCTCGGCGAGCACGCCAATCGCAGCTGTCGCCGAATGCATTTCATCGGCAGCACGCTGGTGCTCGCGGTGCTGGTGCTGGCCGTGGCGAGCGGCCAGTGGCGCTGGCTGTGGCTGGTGCCGGTGGCCGGCTACGGCTTCGCCTGGCTGGGCCACTACGCGTTCGAGAAAAATCGCCCGGCCACGTTCAAGCACCCGCTGTACAGCCTTGCCGGCGACTGGGTGATGTACGCGCAGATGCTGCGCGGCAAGATCCGCTTCTGAGCGGCGCCCGCGATCAGCGATATTTGTCGTGGCAGCTCTTGCAGCTCTCTCCCACCGGCTTGAGCACGGCGGCCAGCGCGGTGCAGGTCGCCGGCGCCGCTGCCACGGCCTGGTGCAGGCGGTCCTGCAACTGGCTGGCGTGGTCGGCGAAATCCTTGTCGTTCATGCCGAACACCGGCGTGATGTCGCTGGCGGTGGATTCGAGCCGGGCCAGGTGATGCTGGACCTTCGCCGCCTCGCACTGGTTGGCCTTGATCGCGCCTTTCAATTCGCCCACGTGATAGCCGAGCGTATGCATCACCGCTGCGGGCATCGGATTGCGCTCGCTCAGCACGTTCATCACGTTGACGGTACCGATGATGCCAATCACCAGGCCGAGCAGGATCATCAGGGCAACACGCATGGAGCCGCTCCATTTCGAGGGATAAGCGCAAGCATAGCCTGCGCGACTGCCGCGAGGCCAAGCCGGCGCGATAAAATGACCGTTTTCGCCAGGGTGCTCGCCGTGACCGTTTTCCTGCCGCCGCCGCTTCGCGCGGGTATGCCATGAACGAGGTAGCCGTGCCGGTCGAGCGCTTCGCCGGCGTCGAGCGGTTGTTCGGGCAGGGCAGCGTGGGCACGCTGGCGCAGAAGCATGTCTGCGTGATCGGCGTGGGCGGCGTCGGCTCGTGGGCGGTCGAGGCGCTGGCGCGCAGCGGCGTGGGCCGGCTCACCCTGATCGACGCCGACGAGGTCTGCGTGTCCAACACCAATCGCCAGCTGCACGCGCTGGACGGCGAATACGGCAAGTCGAAAGTGGGCGTGATGGCGGCGCGCGCGCGTGCGATCAACCCGGCGATCCGGCTGGAGGCGATCGAGCGCTTCCTCACCCCGGCCACGCTGGACGAGCTGCTCGACCGCGGCTACGACGTGGTGCTCGATGCCTGCGACGCGTTCCGGGTGAAGCTGGAAACGATCGCCTGGTGCCGCCGGCGCAAGCTGCCGATCGTCAGCGTGGGCTCGGCGGGTGGCCGCACCGACCCCACCCAGATCCGCGTGCGCGACCTGTCGCGCACGGAGCACGACGCAATGTTCAGCCTGATCCGCAAGAAGCTCCGTGCGGATTTCAATTTCCCGCGCAACCCCGATCGCTACTTCGGCGTTTCAGCCGTCTATTCGCTGCAGAACGTGCAGTACCCGCAACCCGACGGCACTGTCTGCGGCACCCGGCCGCCGGGCGGCGATTCCATGAACCTCGCCTGCGGCGGCGGCCTGGGCGCGGCCACCCACGTCACCGGCGCGTTCGCCTTTGCGGCGGTGGGCAAGGTGATCGAGAAGCTGCTCGGCGAACCGTAGGGCGGGCACCGCCCGCCGTGCTTTTCGACAGCACGCGCAATCAAGAACGGCGGGCCGTGCCCGCCCTACGGCCGGGCTGTTGCTCTCCCTCGTTTCTCACTCCTCGTCTCTCACTCCTGCCCCATCACCACCCCATGTACTGGCCGCCATTGATCGCCAGGTTGGCGCCGGTCATCCAGCCGGTTTCCTCGCCGGTGAGGAAGGCCACGGCGTGGGCGATCTCCTCCGGCCGGCCGAGCCGGCCGAGCGGGATCTGCGCCTCGATCTTGGCGCGCACTTCCGCCGGCACGGCCATTACCATGTCGGTGGCGACGTAGCCGGGCGAGACGGTGTTGACGGTGATGCCGAACTTGGCGTTTTCCTGCGCCAGCGAGATGGTGAAACCGTGCATGCCGGCCTTGGCCGCGGCGTAGTTGGCCTGGCCGTACTGGCCCTTCTGGCCGTTGATCGAGCTGATCTGCACGATGCGGCCCCACTTGCGCGCGCGCATGCCCTCGATCACCGCGCGGGTGACGTTGAAGCAGGAGTTGAGGTTGGTGTTGATCACGTCCGTCCACTGCTGATAGTTCATCTTGTGGAAGGTGGTGTCGCGGGTAATGCCGGCGTTGTTGACCAGGATGTCCACCGGACCGCATTTTTCCTCGATCGCCCGCACCATCGCCGCGCAGGATTCGGGATCGGACACATCGCCGCGCACCGTGCACACCTCGATGCCCTCCTGCGCCATCGCTTCGCGCCAGGCGGCGGTCTTGGCCTCGTCGCGATAATTGGTGGCGACCTTGTGACCCTGTTTCGCCAGATGGCGCACGATGGCGCTGCCGATGCCCCCGGTTCCCCCGGTAACCAAAGCCGTACGCTGGGTCATGCCGTCGATCTCCTGTTTGCCCAAGTCAAGCACGCGAATGTTGCCGTTGTCGCGCGCCTGCACTGCTCGTGCAAAACGGCGTGAACGGCCGTCCAGTTATAGCCGATCAGTCGGGGGAACTACCGCTGCAATGCGGCAATCGGGCGGGGTCGAAGCTGGTCAGCGCGTGGGCCAGCAGGGCGTCTGCATCCACCGGCCGGTCCGGCAACGCCTGCCCGAGGAAAGCGAGTGCGCGGCGCAGCGCCGGCGTGGGCTCGCCGGGGTCTAGCGGCCAGGCGTGGGAGGATTTCGACAGCTTGTTGCCGGCCTTGTCATGCACCAGGGGCAGGTGTCGATACGTCGGCGTGGTCAGGCCCAGGCAGCGCTGCAGCCAGATCTGCCGCGCGGTGGAGTCGAGCAGGTCCTGGCCCCGCACCACCTCGGTGATGCCCTGGAAGGCGTCGTCCACCACGCAGGCCAACTGGTAGGAATAGAAACCGTCGGCGCGGCGGATCACGAAATCGCCCACGGTTTCGCGCAACCGCTCGCGTTGCGGCCCCAGCAGGGCGTCGTCGAACCCGATCTCCACATCGCTCACGCGCAGCCGCCACGCCGGTTCGCGATCGGCGTGACTGCCGTCGATGCAGTGGCCGTCGCGATGGATGCCGCCGCTGGCGGCGAGCTGGCTTCGGCTGCAGGTGCAGGGAAATACCAGGTCGGCCGCGCGCAACGCCGCGAACGCCTCGTCGTAGGCGGCGGTGCGCTGCGACTGGAACAGCACCGGCGCATCCGCCACCAGGCCGAACGCGGGCAGCGCGGCGAGGATGTCGGCGGCGGCGCCGGGCACCTCGCGCGGGGGGTCGATATCCTCCATCCGCACCAGCCATTCGCCGCCGGCGTGGCGGGCGCACAGCCAGCTGCCCACCGCGGCCACCAGCGAGCCGAAGTGCAGTTGCCCGGTGGGCGAAGGGGCGAAGCGTCCGCGGTACGTCATCGGGCCATTTTATCGGCCGTCCGGCCTTGAAACCGCGGCCGGCTGCCCGAATCTCGGGGCCAGTTGTCGCGTTTCCATGACCGGTTCCACCGGTGCGGGGATCGTGCGGGGTCGGTCCGCCGGTCATGCCCGAGGAGGCGACGACCCACCATTTTCATTTGCCATGGAGTTGAATCCGCCCATGAATGCGCCTGTCGCCGAAACTCGCCAGTTCGAAGCCGAAGTTGCCCAGGTCCTGCGCCTGGTCACCCACTCGCTGTACTCGCACAAGGAGATCTTCCTGCGCGAGCTGATCTCCAACGCCTCCGACGCCTGCGACAAGCTGCGCTTCGAGTCGATCGCCAAGCCCGGACTCCTGGCCGGCGACAGCGAGTTGCACATCGACATCAACTGGGACCCGGAGGCGCGTACCGTCACCGTGCGCGACAACGGCATCGGCATGAGCCGCGACGAGGTGGTGGCCAACATCGGCACCATCGCCAGCTCGGGCACGCGCCGTTTCCTGGAGGCGATGAGCGGCGAGCAGAAGGCCGACGCCCGCCTGATCGGCCAGTTCGGCGTGGGTTTCTATTCCGCCTTCGTGGTGGCCGACAAGGTCACCGTGGTGACCCGGCGCGCGGACGCACCCGCGGCCGAGGGCGTGAAGTGGGAGAGCGACGGCAAGGGCGAGTACTCGCTGGAACCGGTCGAGCAGGCCGAACGCGGCACCGCGGTGATCCTGCACCTGAAGGCCGACGAGGACGACTTCCTCAAGGGCTGGCAGCTGAAATCGCTGATCCGCAAGTACTCCGACCACGTGGCGTTCCCGATCCGCATGCCGGTGGAAAAGGACGGCAAGCCCACCGACGAGTTCGAGAGCATCAACGCGGCCTCCGCGCTGTGGACCAAGCCGAAATCGGACATTTCCGACGAGGACTACCAGAGCTTCTACAAGTCGCTCGGCCACGATTTCAACGACCCGCTGGCGTGGACGCACAACCGCGTCGAGGGCAGCCAGAGTTTCACCACGCTGCTCTACATTCCCGCGCAGCCGCCGTTCGATCTGATGATGGGCGGCCGCGACGAGCGCAAGGGCCTGAAGCTCTACATCAAGCGCGTCTTCATCATGGACGCCGCCGAAGAGCTGCTGCCGAACTACCTGCGCTTCGTGCGCGGCGTGGTCGATGCCGACGACCTGCCGCTCAACGTCAGCCGCGAAATCCTGCAGCACAACCGTCAGGTCGACCGCATCAAGGCGGCTTGCGTCAAGCGCGTGCTCGACCTGATCGAGAAGCTCGCCCGCGACGAACCGGAGAAGTTCGCGACCTTCTACAAGGCCTTCGGCAATACGCTCAAGGAAGGCATCAGCGAAGACGCCAACAACCGCGAGCGCATCGCCAAGCTGCTGCGCTTCACCTCGACCAAGGGCGAGGGCACCGCACAGAACGTCTCGCTGGACGACTACATCAGCCGCATGGCCGTCGGCCAGGACGCGATCTGGTACATCACCGCCGACAGCTACAAGGCCGCCGCCGGCAGCCCGCAGCTGGAAGCGTTCAAGGCCAAGGACATCGAGGTGCTGCTGATGTCCGACCGCATCGACGAATGGATGATCGGCTCCCTGAGCGAGTACGAAGGCAAGAAGCTCAAGAGCGTGGCCAAGGGCGAGGTACCGCTGGACGAGGCCGACAAGAAAAAGCAGGAAGAGGCCACGAAAGAGGCCGAGCCGCTGCTGAAGAAGCTCAAGGACCTGCTCGGCGATCGCGTGGGCGAGGTGAAGGTGTCCGCCCGCCTGACCGATTCGCCGTCGTGCCTGGCGCTCTCCGATTACGAAATGGCCCCGCACCTGGCGCGTCTGCTGCGCGAAGCCGGGCAGGACATGCCCGAGAGCAAGCCAACGCTGGAGATCAACCCGGCGCACGCGCTGGTCAAGCGTGTGGAGAACGAGGCCGATGAGGACAAGGCGCGCGATCTCGCTACGCTGCTGCTGGAGCAGGCGGAGATTTCCGCCGGTGCACAGCTGCCGGACCCCGCCGCATTCGTGCAGCGGATGAACCGGGTGTTGCTGGGGTAGGGCACGGGATACCTCGTTGGCCTGAAGAAGCCCGCCGATGGCGGGCTTCTTTTTTGACTGATGCGAGGACTCCACGGGCAGATGAAAACCATATCACCAAGTGCTATGGTTGTAGCCATGAAACGGATTTTCAGAACACGGACGTTCAGCCGTTGGATGGGCAAGACGGGTCTGGCCGGTCCTGATCTGTTCCAGTCGGTGATCGAGATGGAGGCAGGACTGATCGATGCCGACCTCGGCGGACAGTTGGTCAAGAAACGGATTGCCTTGCCCGGCCGTGGAAAGCGCGGAGGCGCACGAACCATCGTCGCCACCAATCGAGGCGACCGCTGGTACTTCATCTTTGGTTTCGGCAAGAACGAACGAGCCAATATCGACAAGCATGAGCTTCGCGCGCTGCAGGAGCTGGCGTCAGATCTTCTTGGTCAGGACGACAAAGCTCTTGCCGCCGCGCTGGAAGCCGACGAACTTGTGGAGGTAGACCATGACTAACAAAGTCCGCAAGAGCCGCATTCTTGCCGAAGTCCACGAGACGGCCACAGGCCTGCATCGGGCTGGTGTGATCAGCAAGCGCCGCATGCACGAGTACGAAGCGCTGAGCCATCTCGCCGTGCCGGACATTGACGCAAGCAAGATCAAGCTGATCCGCGAGAATTCGAAGGTCAGCCAGGCCGTCTTCGCTGCCGTGCTCAACACCAGCGTTTCCACCGTGCAGAAGTGGGAAATTGGCGAGAAGAAGCCCAGCGGTCCTTCGCTGAAGCTGCTGAACCTGATTGATCGCAAGGGGCTGGAGGCTGTTTTGTAGGACGCGAACGGGCTCGACGCAGCCGAGTATCACCGCGAGCGGGCTCATGCGCTGAAATTGCGGGCAACAAATTCCGTGCGAGCGTCACCGCGAATTTTAGGTGAGCCAAAGGGATGTCGCCTTGCGCGCGAAGAGCTCTCGGTGATGTGCGAGGAACGAAGCTTGCTCTGACCGGAATGGGTCAACGCGCCTGTGCGGATCAATTGACCAGCGATCGAGCACGTCGCGCGATAGCGAGGGATGGACGTGCATGCGGCCGTCGTCTTCAAATGTGATGAACTGTTCGTCGAACAGGGCGTCGACGTGCGGCGAGAGCAGCAGTCCGTTGTAGCCGCTGAGGCGCTCCGCGTTGGAGGCTTCGCGCCAGGGTTTGATGTGGCTTGCGATAAGCACGCGGGTGTCGGTGACGCCGGTGACGCGGCAAGCACCGTCCAGCAGGATTACCTGTTTGCGAAAGTAACCTTGGCCGACCCGGGCTTTGGCCAGTTGCCGGCGCTGGGTTTCGGGGACCGAGGCGTCTGTTTCGATGCGGTGGATATCGTCGAGCACCTGGGCGTTGGGTTCATGCTCGATCAGATACGGGACCTCCTGATCCAGATCGCGTACTTGTTGCATATCGAGCGAGGCCATCAGCACGTGGCCGAGCGCATCGGAGATTCCAGCCAGATAGCATCCCTGATTGCCGTGGCCATTCTTTTGCAATGGCGAATGACGTGGTGGAAGCATCGGGGCGATGGCCTGGATATGCTCCGCGGGTCGCAGTGGGCGGTGTGCTTCCCTGAAATCGACCTCGACAAGCCAGCCTTCGCGGGACCAGTAATCACCGACATTGCCGAACTCGATGGGCTTGGGGCTAGGCGAGGCGGGAACGGTGACACGGCCGACAGAACCGATGCGACCGTGGGCATACGAGAAGACGATATCGCCCGGCCGCACGAGCTTCATGTTCTCGTAGGTCTGGTTGTACGCGCCGTTGGCGTTTCGATAGGGCGACCACAGATAGCCACCACGAACCTCGTGGTCGCGAGTCTGTTTGTGGTTGACCCACCAATACGCCATGCCGCGCCCCCTCGGGCCAGGTTAGCCCAGGCGATCCGCGCAGGGAACCTCACCGAGGCAGGGGCGCAGCCTTGCTGATACCTTGGGCGTGAATCCGTTGAGCGAAACGGAGGACACCGTGGCGGTACCGGTTGCGGCGAGCAGCACCATGGCGGCGAACAAGGTGGGCTGAAGGGAGCTCATGATGGCCTCCCGGACGACTCCTGGCGATGGCCGGGGCGCGCGCCGGCGTGTCGTTTTCCAGCGCCGTCACTGTCCTCTGCGCCAGGCGCTCCGTCAACCTGTCCCGCGCCCGAGCCGCCTCAGTCGCGCGGGAGCTCGCGCACCTCGACGGTGCCGCCCGCCTCGATCACGGGATTTCCCTCGAGCAGGGCACAGGCATCCTCGATGGAATCCGCGCTGACCCGGATGTAGCCCGCGAGTGGCATCGAGATCGGCGCGACGCCGGAGCGGGAGACGCACACGCCGCCGCCGACCGAGCTGCCCCCGCCGAACCGGCCGGTGCGACGAAGTCGGGCTAGGTAGGAACCCCAGTCGCCGGGGTTTCTGTCGGAGCCGGGAGGCAGCGGGTGCATCAGGAAGAGATAGTCGTGCATGGCATCGCTCATGTGGTGGGGCTGGAGCAAAGGTTCCAGCAAGCGGCTCAGTCGTGTCGGTGGCCACTTTCGCCGGGCTGGCCGAGGTCGATCAGGGCGGCGAGCGTCCTGCGGGTGGTGCCGACCGCGCGGGCACCGACACGCGCAAGCAGTTCGGCGTCGACCTGCTCGCGCGCTTTCGCCTGCACCTCCGCGGCGGCGCGGCCTCGTCGAGTCAGGGTCACGACCAGCTTGCGGCGATCGTTTTCGTCGGCGGCACGCTGCAGGTAGCCACCCGCCACCAGTGCGTCGACGAGCTGGCTGGCGGCCTGCTTGGACACGCGCAACTCCCGGACCAGTTCCCCCAGCGGCACGCCGCGCTCGTGGAGTGCCATGCCGCCAATCAGGTACAGGCCGTTCTTCGGAATATCGTGATAGCCGGCGTTGCCCAGTGCCCGGCGCATGGCCGTGCCGTAAATGGTTCGCGCGTGGCGGAGCAGGGCCGGCGTCACGACTTGCTCGTGCCAGTGAGGTGTGCGGGACATGGCAACTCATTAGTCCGTGTACTTGACAGTCAACATACATGACAAATTGGTCGCGGCAAGCCATTCCCCGGCGGCGGCGCTGGGCGTACATTCCGCCCGGCGCGGTCGAGTGGAACCGTGCATCACGCAAACCGGGGGCAGTCATGCATCGTTCGTCGAATCTTCGTGGCATGAGTACAGTGCGGGCGTTCGCCCTGGTTGTGGTCTGCGCCGCGTTCGGGGCCGCGTCGCCGGCCCGGGCCGCCATGCCGGTGTTGTCGTCTCCGGCGCAGGTTTATGTCGTGCACGCCCAGCCACTGCTGGCGATCATCCACGTGCGGGTGATCGACGGCCACGGCACGCCCGCCCGGGAGAACCAGACGGTGTTGCTGCGCGACGGGCGCATCGCGGCGGTCGGGCGCCACGTGACCTTGCCCGAGGGCGCGACGGTCATCGACGGCGGCGGGCAGACGCTGATTCCCGGCCTGGTCGGCATGCACGACCACATGTTCTATCCCGCGCCCAAGGTGAATCCCGCGGCAAAGGAGGCGATCTATCCGGAGCAGGCGTCGAGTTTTCCCAAGCTGTACCTCGCCGGCGGCGTCACCACCATCCGCACCACCGGCAGCACCGAGCCCTACACCGACCTGGCGCTGAAGAAGGCGATCGACGCGGGCCGTATTCCGGGGCCGAAGATGCACACCACCGGGCCGTATCTGGAAGGCAAGGGCAGCTTCACGCCGCAGATGCACGAGCTGGCAGATGCCGCCGACGCGCGCGATACGGTGAACTACTGGATGGACGAGGGTGCGACGTCGTTCAAGGCGTACATGCACATCACCCGCGCCGAGTTGTCGGCGGCGATCGCGGCGGCGCATGCGCGCGGCATCAAGGTGACCGGCCACCTGTGTTCGATCGGCTTCACCGAAGCGGCGGATCTCGGCATCGACGATCTCGAGCACGGCTTGTTTGTGGACACCGAGTTCAGCCCCGGCAAGCAGCCGGATGTGTGTCCGGACACCAAGGCCGCGGTGGCGCACCTGGCGACGCTGAAGGTCGACGGCTCGGAAATCCGGGCGCTGATCAAGCATCTGGTGGCGAAGCGCGTTGCGGTGACCTCCACGCTGCCGGTGTTCGAGACTTTCGTGCCCGGCCGCGCGCCGCAGGGTGCGCGGGTGCTGGACGCGATGTTGCCGCAGGCCCGCGTCGAATACCTGAAGGCGCGCGAGCGCGTCGCGGCGATGAAGGATTCCCCGTGGCCGCAGGCGTTCAAGTTGGAGATGGCTTTCGAACGCGCCTTCGTCGAGGCCGGTGGCACCCTGCTCGCCGGCCTCGATCCCACCGGCTACGGTGGCGTGATCGCGGGCTATGGCGACCAGCGTGAGGTGGAGCTGCTGGTGGAGGCGGGCCTCACGCCGGTGCAGGCCATCCGGATCGCCACCTTGAACGGCGCGCGTTTCATGGGCGTGGAAAAGGAGATCGGCTCGATCGACGTGGGCAAGGCGGCTGACCTGGTGCTGGTCAGGGGCAACCCGGCGGAGCGCATCAAGGACATCGAGAACGTCACCCTCGTGTTCAAGGATGGCGTGGGTTACGACCCGGCGAAGCTGGTCAAGGCTGCCGAGGGCACGGTGGGTCTGCGTTGAAGGAATGGCCCCATGCATGGCCATGGATGGCGGTGCACGGGAATGACGACGTGCAGCGGGTACCATTCGACACCACACCCGCTGCAGGATCGCTCGTGATGAAAAGGCTGCTCCCCTGGTTGTGCCTGGTGTTGCTGATCGCCCCGTTGCACGCGGCCGATGTGGCGGCGCCGGCTGCCCGCACCATCGTGCTGGTGCGCCACGGCTATTACCTGCCCGATGCGAAAGCCGATCCGAAGCTGGGGCCGCAGCTGGCGCCGCTCGGGGTGGCGCAGGCGCATCTGGCGGGTGCGCGGCTGGCCGGGTTGCCGACGCGTTTCGATGCGATGTATGTCAGCCCGGTGCAGCGGGCGCGCGATACGGCGGCGTTGATCGGCGAGGACTTCCCGGCGCGTCGCTTCGAGGTGGTCGACGATCTGGCCGAGTGCACGCCGCCGACGCGCCGGGCCGCGATCATGGCGAAGGAAAAGCCGGCCGATCTGGCCGCCTGCAAGGCGCAGTTCGATCGCCTGTTCGCGCGCTATTTCAAGCCCGCATCCGGTCATGAGCAGACCGACCTGATGGTCTGCCACGGCAACGTGATCCGCAACATGGTGGTGCGCGCGATGGGCGTCGATCCGCAGGCGTGGCTGGAGATGTCGGTGGGCAATGCCAGCATCACCCGCATCCGGGTGGAGGCCGACGGCACGTTCAAGGTGATCTCGGTGGGCGATGTCGGGCACATCCCGCCGGGCCTGCGCACGGGCGCCAGCGGCGACCCCGAGCGCAGCCTCGCGATTCCGTCGTTGCCGCAGTGATGCGCGGGCAGGGACTGAACTCGCCGGTGCCGCGCACCGGCAATGACCACAGAGGGTGACGGGCGTGGCGGCACAGACTTCATTTCCCGGCTTTGCACCCGCGGCGGCGACCGACCGGCTGTTCCTTGCGGTGTTCCCCGATCAGGCAACCGTGGCGCGGTTGAGCGCGCTTGCCGCCGAACAATGCACCCGCCACGGGTTGCGCGGCAGGCCGCTGCTGCCGGAGCGTTTCCACATCACCCTGCTGCATCTGGGCGACTGGGCCGGGCTGCCACCGGATGTGGCGCAGGCCACGATGAAGGCGGCAGCGCGGGTGCTGGAAGCGCCTTTCGAAGTGGTGTTCGACCGCGTGGCCAGTTTCGACGGCCGGCGCGACAAGCTGCCGTTCGTGCTGCGCGCCGATGGCGGCAATGCGCCGTTGCGCGCCTTCCAGGCGCAACTTGCCGCGCTGTTGCGCGAGGCGGGCGTGGTGCCGGTCGGGGCCGGTTTCGAGCCGCATGTCACCCTGGCATATGACGCGCGCAAGGTGGCCGCCGAGCCGGTGGCGCCGATCGGCTGGCGCGTCGACGAATTCGTGCTGGTGCACAGCCTGCTGGGCAGGACGCGGCATATCCGGCTCGGCTGCTGGCCGCTGGACTGCGCGCGGGCGGCGCCTGCGGGCGCGTAGCGCGGGAGTGCACGCGGGGCCCGGTTTTCTGTATGTTGTCGCTTTCCTCATTGCAAAGGCTCGACGCATGACCGCATTGCCGGGACAACCCGACCATCTGCGCCGCAGCCTTTCCAACCGACATCTGCAACTGATCGCCATCGGCGGCGCGATCGGTACCGGCCTGTTCATGGGTTCGGGCAAGACGATCAGCCTGGCCGGGCCGTCGATCCTGCTGGTCTACCTGATCATCGGCGTGATGCTGTTCTTCGTGATGCGGGCGATGGGCGAGCTGCTGCTGTCGAACCTCGAGTACAAGTCGTTCATCGATTTCTCCACCGACCTGCTCGGGCCGTGGGCCGGTTTCTTCTGCGGCTGGACCTACTGGTTCTGCTGGATCATCACCGCGATCGCCGACGTCATCGCCATCGCGGCATACACGCAGTTCTGGTTCCCGGGGCTGGCGCCGTGGATTCCGGCCGTGCTGTGCGTGCTGCTGCTGCTCAGCCTCAACCTGGTCACGGTGAAACTGTTCGGCGAGATGGAGTTCTGGTTCGCGCTGATCAAGATCGTGGCGATCTGCGCGCTGATCGTCACCGGCTTTGCGCTGGTCGCCTGGGGCTTCACCTCGCCCACCGGGCACCAGGCCTCGGTGGCCAACCTGTGGAACGACGACGGCTTCTTTCCGAAGGGGATGAGCGGTTTCTTCGCCGGTTTCCAGATTGCGGTGTTCGCCTTCGTCGGCATCGAGCTGGTCGGCACCACCGCCGCGGAAACCGCCAACCCGCAGCGCAACCTGCCCAAGGCGATCAACTCGATCCCGATCCGCATCATCATCTTCTACGTGCTGGCGCTGGTCGCGATCATGATGGTCACGCCGTGGCGCCTGGTGGAGCCGAGCAAGAGCCCGTTCGTGGAGTTGTTCGTGCTGGCCGGCATCCCGGCCGCGGCCAGCCTGATCAATTTCGTGGTGCTGACTTCGGCCACCTCGTCGGCCAACAGCGGCATCTTCTCCACCAGCCGCATGCTGTACGGCCTGGCCGAAGAAAAACATGCGCCGAAGACGTTCGGTCGGCTGTCGCGCGCTGCGGTGCCATCGCTGGGCCTGTTGTTCTCCTGCTTCTGCCTGCTGCTGGGTGCGGCGCTGATCTACCTGATTCCTGACCTCGTCACCGCCTTCACCCTGGTCACCACGGTGTCGGCGGTGCTGTTCATGTTCGTGTGGTCGCTGATCCTGTTTGCCTACATGGCCTATCGGCGCAAGCGCCCGCAATTGCACGAGGCGTCGATCTACAAGATGCCCGGCGGCGTGTTCATGTGCTGGGTGTGCCTGGCGTTCTTCGTGTTCGTGCTGGTACTGCTGAGCCTGCAGCCGGATACGCGCGAGGCGCTGATTGCGAGTCCGGTGTGGTTCGTGCTGCTGGGGATCGGTTACGCGTGGAAGGGGCGCCGGGCGCGCCGCGCATGAGCCGAATGTCTGTTGTCCCGCTGCGGGCAATCCGGCGGGATGCGGCTCTCAGTCGCGGTCGGGTGCGCCGAGCGGAAAGTACGAGCGGTAGGGCCGCGCCTCGTCCACCGCCCGGGCGAACGAAGGGCGCGCGAGCAGGCGTTGCCGATAGGCCAGCACGTTGGCGAAGTCCGCCGGAATGGGATGGGTCCAGTCGGCGTAGAACAGCGCGGGCGCGGCAGAACAGTCGGCGAGGCTGAAATCGCCGCCGGTGGCCCAGTGGCGGCCGGCGAGTTTCCGGTCCAGCCAGGCGTAGGCGGTATCCAGCCTCGCGCGTGCCTCGTTCACGCCGCTGGGGTCGCGGTCGGCGGCGGGGCGCAGGCTGTCGAACACGATCTTCTGCACGGGGGTTTGCACGTAGAGGTCGAAGCAGCGGTCCATCGCGCGCGCCTCCAGTGCGGTGTCGACGTCGAAGGGAATCAGCGGTGCGGCGCCGGGGTAATGCCGGTCGAGGTACTCGATGATGATGCTCGATTCGATCACCGTGCGTTCGCCGTCGCGCAGCAGGGGCATGCGCCGGATCGGCCACAGCGCGGTGAACTCGGCGTCGGTGGCCGCGTCATCCGGCGTGAGTACGCGCCATTCGAACGCGATGTCGTTCTCGTACAGCGCGATCAGCACCTTCTGGCAGTAGGAGGAGAAGGGGTGGGCGTAGAGCTTGAGGGTCATCGTGGGACA
The DNA here is from genome assembly GCF_052978405.1 of Rhodanobacter sp. UC4438_H5. NCBI lineage: Bacteria > Pseudomonadati > Pseudomonadota > Gammaproteobacteria > Lysobacterales > Rhodanobacteraceae > Rhodanobacter > Rhodanobacter sp. UC4438_H5. The sequence continues at coordinate 1,582,564 of NZ_CM129672.1, read as the reverse complement.
CCTGATAGGGGAGGGTACGCGAAGGCGACGAACGAAGGCGCGCGGAATCGACAGGTGAAGCTCGACGCTCCTAGTATCGGCACACGACGGAATTGCGCGAGGTGACGGTCATGAAACGCCTGCTGCTCGGTTTGCTCGGCCTGGTGCTGCTGGTGTTGATCGTGGCGGGCGGCGCCTTGCTGCTGGTCGACGCCAACCACTTCCGTCCGCAGATCCAGGCCAGCCTGGGGCAGGCGCTCGGCCGCGAGGTGACGCTGGGCCAGTTGCACGTTTCGATCTGGTCCGGCTCGCTGGATGCCGACGAGATCCGCATCGGCGATGATCCGGCGTTCGGCGACAAGCCGTTCGTCAGCGCGAAATCGTTGCAGCTTGGCGTGAAGCTGTGGCCGTTGCTGCTGCACAGGCAGGTGCAGATCACCTCGCTGACGCTGGACCAGCCGGTGGTGCGCCTGCTGCAGAATCGTGCCGGCCAGTGGAACTTCTCCCATTTCGGTGCCGGCACGGCGACGACACCCGCCGCCAGTGCCTCGTCCGCTCCACCGCCCGCGTTCAGTGTCGACCGGTTGCGGATCGCGGATGGTCGCATCGACCTGCAGCGCGCGGCCGGCGATGCGCGCAGCTATCGGAAAGTGGATTTGCGCGCCGACCATGTGGGCCTCGGTGCGGCGTTTCCGTTTTCGATGAGCGCCGACATCGCCGGCGGCGGCAGCCTGAAACTGGATGGCACGCTCGGCCCATGGGACGCGAAGGACGCACTGCTGACGCCGGTCGAGGCGCATCTGGTGATGCAGGGGCTGGACCTGGTCGGCGCCGGCCTGATGAGCAGCGCCGACGGCGTCGGCGGCGTGCTTGATATCGACTCGCGGATCAGCTCGGCGAAGGGCGTACTGACGTCGAAGGGCGGCATCGACGCGCGCCGGCTCAAGCTGGTGGCGTCCGGTTCGCCGTCGCCGCAGCCGCTGCGCATCGACTACCAGGCCAGCTACCGATTGCTCGACGGCACCGGCCGCATCGAACAAGGCACGCTGGGCAGCGGCGGCGCGAAGCTCGCCGTCGACGGCAGCTTCGACAACCGTGGCAAGGTGATCGGGCTGGATCTTCACCTGCGCGGCAAGGCGTTGCCGGTCGACGACCTGCAACCGCTGCTGCCCGTGTTCGGCGTGGTGCTGCCGAAAGACTCGCGCCTCAGCGGCGGCAGCGTGGGCGTGGACCTGCGCGCGCGCGGCCCGCTCGACGCGCTGGTGATCAGCGGCCCGGTAACCCTCGACGACTCGCGCCTGGCCGGCTACAGCCTGGGCTCGAAACTCGGCGGGGTGCTGTCGCTGGCGGGCATCAAGGCACCGCGGGACACGGTGATCCGGCACGCCGCCGCGACGCTTAAGATCGCACCCTCCGGCATCCACGCCGAGCCGGCCAGCGCAGAGATCGCCGAGCTGGGCAGCTTCACCGGCAAGGGCGGCATGGCTGCCGACGGCCGGCTCGATTTCAACATGCTGGTCAAGCTCGATCAGGCGATGGCCGGCGGTGACCAGGCATCCGCCGGCCTGCTGCGCAATTCGAAGGCCGGGCGCCTGCTCGGCGGCGTGCTCGGCAGCGCGTCCGAACATGGCGTCGGCGTGCACGTCGGCGGCACCGCGAGCGCGCCCAGCTTCAAGCTCGATCCTTCGGCCGTCGCCGGCTTGCTGGGCGGTGACGCCAGCCGCAACAGCCCGGCAGCCGAGACCCGGCCGGCGAGCAAATCCGGCAAGCAGGATGCCCTGAACAGCCTGCTGCAGGGCGTGCTGGATTCGCGCAAGAAGCAATGAGGACGAGGGCAACGGGCAGGGAATCCGGAGCCAGGCCCCAAAAGGGGAAGCGGCGAGTACGGAAACCCTGATCTGATCAGCCCGGCATGGATGCTGTCTATCCAGCCACGTCGGTGTGGTTTCGGGGAGGCGCTGTGCGTGATCCCGGGCGACCGATACCCGGCATGGGGCGCGTCGAACCCGAAGCTCCCGCGTCGCCGCCGAGCCTGTCGCGCCGAGGCCTGCGGCAATTTGCTGCAGACCGGCGTCGCGCGCGGGACGTGGCGCGGATCGTTCGCCGTGACGGGACTTGACTGGAGTCAAGGCGTCACCGCGCAGTGCGGGCCAGCATCGGTCCCGACAGCACCGCACACATGCCGGTGAAGCGAGGTATCCCATGGAATTCCACATTGCGCTGACCGGCGGGTCGCCCGAGCCGGTGGTGGTGCAGGACGCCTTGTTCAACGTCGACCCGACCGCCGTGGTCGACCTGGACATGAGCGGCCTGGTGATGCGCGTGTCCGCGGCGGCGTCCGCGACGGACCTGATCGAAGTGTTGCGCCAGCTCGGCTGGGCGGTGACGCCGGCACAGGTAGTGCAACTGCCGTCGATCTGCTGCGGCGGTTGCGGCGGCTGACGTCGATGGCGTGCGGATCAGCCGGCCTGTGCTTTGCCCGCTCGCTGCAAGGCAGCGGCCTGCGCATCGCGCTGGTCGAGAAACAGCAGGAGGCGGCGCTGGGGGCGCCGGCCGATGACTGGCGCGAGATCGCGATAACCCGTCACTCGCTGCGCCGGTTGCGTGCGCCGCAGCGGGCCTGATGGAGCCGCGGTGCCCGCTCACTGCCGGTCGAAACGCCCCCACACCAGCTTGATGGCCACGCCGGCCAGCACGAGGCCGCCGATCACCAGCATGGCCATGCCCGAGCGCTGCTGGTCGTCGAGCAGGTAGTTGTTGCACAGGCGCACCGGCGAAACCAGGTACAACCAGCCCAGCCGGAAGAACGTGGCGATCAGTTCGAGCAGGAACACGCCACGCACCACGAAGCCCATGCGCGGCCAGCCCAGGCCCAGCGGCAGCCCGATCAGCAAGGGCACGCTGGTGAACTTCGCGAACGCCATCCATGGTTCGCTGACCGCCGCATCCAGCGAGCGCGGCAGCATCCAGAACATGCCGGCCAGGGTGGCCAGCACCAGGCTGGTGATGCCGTGGCGGTTCCAGCGCGCGATGCCTGCGGCGATTCGCGGCGGCAACGCGCCGCCCAGCAGGCAACCGGTGCCGATCAACAGCGGTATCTGCACCAGCATCTGCAAGCTCATGCGGCCTTCCAGCCACGCCCGTGCCGGTGGCAGCAGCAGGGCTGCGAACAGCACGGCGGCCGTACTCGGAGCCAGGCGTGGCCAGTGGGCGATCATCGTTCGATGTCGTCGCGCACGGTTTGTGCCACGGTCTGCGTGTTGCCGGTGTCGAGTATTCGCACCAGCCGCCCTTGCGGGTCGACTACGTGGATCGCGGCGTTGTGCACGTAGCCGCCCATCCTGTCCGGCACCACGGTGACGCCGAACGTGCGCAGCAGCTGGCGCGAGCCTTCATCGCTCATCGGCCGGGCGGCGATCCAGCCGTGGCCGCGGCTGCGAAAGCGCTCCTGGTAGGCGGACAGTTCCGCAGGGGTGTCGTGCGCCGGATCGAAGCTGATGCTGAGCAGAACCAGCTTGTCTTCGGCCAGCGGTGCAGCCAGTTGATCCTGCAGTTGCGCAAACTCTCCGCCCAGCGCCAGGCACCAGCTCTGGCAGCGGGTGTAGACGAAGTCGACCAGTACCCAGCGACCGCGCAGGTCGGCCAGGTTGAGCCGCGCGCCGGACTGGGTTTCCAGCAGCACCGCCGGTACCAGCGGCGGGTCGCGCCGCACCGCGAGGCGGCGCGCAGTTTCGCTGGTGAACGCCTGGAAGCCGTCGGTGGCGACCGTCAGCGCGGCGCCACCGAGCACGAGCAGCAGTCCGCTAGCCAGCAGGGTGCGAAGGATCGGCATCGGCCGGTGCCTTGAGCAGGCCGACGATGATGCGCACCGCGAACACCAGCATGCCCAGGATCAACACCATCGCCGCGACCGAGCCGACGCGGTCGGTCGGCACCCATTCCGGCAGGTGCACGGCGAAGCGCCGCGCCACGCTGACGTGGCCGGCGTACAGGAACGCCATGCAGAAGCTGATGCCGCCGACGACGTACAGGAACAGTCCGGTACGATCCGCGCCGCTGTTGACCGGCGCGCGCCGGCGGCTGCCGACCACGTGGTAGAGCAGGGTGAGGATCATCGGCAACACGCCCAGCAGCAGGTAGAAGTGGAAGTGTCCCGGCACCCACTGCGTGTTGTGCATCACCCGGTTGACGCTGATGGTGCCGTCGATGATCGCCGGCACGATGCCCGCGGCCCAGCCGAACAGCGCCAGCACGGCCAGCATCGAGGGCATCTTCCAGCGCAGCCCGGAGCGGTGGATGTTGGTCAGCACGCCGTACGCGGTCACCAGGAACACCGGGAAACCGGCGGCGTAGGAAATGATCTGGCCCATCACCAGCATCCAGCGCGGCTCGGCGTAATCCATCAGCAGGTGGTGCGGGAACACGATGATCACGAACACCGTGCTCACCGCCCACGACCACAGGAACGGCCGCGAGATCCCGTAGGGTTTGCCGGTGTAGCGCGGCAGCAGTTCGTAGACCGCGATCACGCCCATGTAGATGGTGGCGTTGATAATCATGTGGCCGAACCAGTAGATCAGGTTCTTCACCACCAGCGCGTTGAGCGCGATCTCGGGGTCGTAGAGGTTGATCAGGCACATCACCAGCACCACCGCGCCGGCCAGGATGCCGAGCGAGTTGGCGATGATCACCATGGTGCCGGCCACGACGGCCTTGGGATGGGTCGGGTCGATCGTGCCGCCGAACAGCCATTGCAGGCCCAGTCCGCGACCCAGGTTGCCGTAGCGGCGAATGATCGCCGCGGCGGCGTCAAGGTAGAACAGCAGCATGCCCACGCCGATCAGCAGGTAGCCGATCATGAAGGCGGCGGCTGCGCCGCTGCTCCACAGGCCCATCGAGTGCACCGGCAGCGGGTAGAGGAAGGTCCATGCGCTGGCGAAGTTGCCGATGAACACCGCCCAGATGATGCACAGCGCGCCCAGCATGAACAGCACGTAGTTGCTCACGAACGCCCACAGGTGCAACGACACGTATTTGCGCAGGAAGAACCACATGACGGCGGTGCTGGCCAGGCTCATGGTGCCGACCATGCCGGCCCCGTGCATCGTCATGATCTTGTAGAACATGCCGGCCAGGACCGGTGTCCACTCGGCCTGGGTCATGCGCATGGTCAGGCCGAGCAGCATCATCAGCACGAACAGCAGCAGGGCGGTGATCATGTAGAGGTTGAACATCACGCGTTCGCCGCGTGGCAGCCTCTCGTCCAGCGGATAAAGTTCGAGCGAGCTCATGGCTTGTCCCCCGCGGCAGCAACCTCGAGTTCGGTCGTCATTCCGGTGTGTGCGACGCCGCAGTATTCCAGGCACATGATCCGGTAGGTGCCCGGGGTGTCGAACGTGTAGAGGATCTTGTTGGTGAATCCGGGCATCGCCTGGGTCTGGGTGACGATGCGGCCGTCAGGTGCGTAGATCGCGAAGCCGTGGTTGACGTCGCTGGCGGTCACCCGGAACTCAACCGGTTCACCCACCTTCAAGTGCGTCTGGCTGACGTCCCAGGTCCATTGGTGGCCGATCACGTCGACCACCTGCGTTGCCTGCAGTGGTGCGTGCTGCGGCGGGATGGGAAAGGGCCGCAGGCTGGCCCAGGCGATCCCGATGCCAAGCAGCAGCAGCGCCAGGAACAGTCCGCGGCGCAAGGTGATGGAACGTCGGTTGACGCGTGCGGCCTCGGCGGCTTCGGCCGGCCTGCCGGCCTGGGTGATGGCATAGACGAAGCCCAGTGCCACCAGCCCCATCCCCGTCAGCGTGATGGCCCAGATCACGTTCTGGAAGATCATGGTCGTTCTCTCCCCGGAAAGCGCCACGTCCAAGCCCGTCTACGCCGTATCGGCAGCGGTGTCAATGCACGGTGGCGGGGGAGGTCGTGGTGGGCCCTGCGATGCCTGTCCCGGAACGGCCGTCCGGGCGGCCGTGTTTGCGGCGTGCGTGACGCCGACACGGCCACCTGTCGAAGCACGGCCCAAGCCGCGGCATCGACGTGTCAAGGGGAATTGCCGAGTCGCGAGGCGATGCGTACCTCGCCGGTCAGCACCTTGTGGATCGGGCACTTGTTGGCGATCTGCAGCAGGCGTTCGCGCTGCTCGTCGTCCAGCTCGCCTTCAAGCGTGATCACGCGGGTGATGTCGTTGCCCGCGGCCGGCGTGCCGTCGGGATTGAATTTCAGGTCGACGCCGACGTGGCGCAGCGGCCAGCCTTTGCGCGCCGCGTACATCTGCAGCGTGATCGCGGTGCAGGCGCCCAGCGCCGACAGCAGCAGCCGGTGCGGCGCCGGGCCGGTGTTGGCGCCGCCTTCCTCGAGCGGCTCGTCGGCGTGCCAGCGGTTGCCCTGGTCGTCGGTGAAATCGACCGCGTACGGCGCGCTGCCGGTGCTGGCGCGGACGGTGGGGATGCTCATGGCGGGTTCTCCTTGGTCGGGTTTCAGATCACGTCCCACAGGTAGCCGTCATGCGCGAGCACCGCGCCGGCCAGCTGCTCGATCGCCTCGTCCTCGTTGCGCTCCAGCCCGCGCACATTGCGCGCCATGCGGCGGCGCGCCTGCCGCGCGAACACTTCGGCGATGCTCATGGCTTCCTCGGCGGCCGGATGCGACTGCTGCGCCAGGCTGTCGGCGCGCGACAGCACGCACAGGCCGACGAACAGGTCAATCGCGATGTCGGCCAGGCGCTTCTGCGCGTGCTGCATGTCGGCCGCCTTCTTGCCATGGCGGCGCAGCAGCGCATCGGAGGATTTGGACAGCTCCACCGTGTATTTCTCGTAGGTGGCGGCGACCTTGCGCAGCCGCGGCGAGAGTTCGTGCGCGATGCGGTCGATGCCGTAGCCGGTGGCCTCGCGCATGCGCCGGCCGGTGTAGCTGCCGAGCACGCCGAAGCCCTTGATCGGGTCGTTGAAGATGTCGCCCACCGCCGCCTTCAGCTCGGAAAGGCCCGCGCCCACGCCCTTCAGGCCGGACAGCGCGATGTACAGGCGCAGGATCTCGTTGGTGCCTTCGAAGATCGACAGGATGCGCGTGTCGCGGGTGATCTGCTCGTACGGAAACTCGCGCATGAAGCCGTTGCCGGCGGCGATCTGCAGCGCCTCGTAGGAGGCGCGCTGCACCGCCTCGCTGGCGAACACCTTGCTCATCGCCGCCTCGACCGAGTAGTCGCTGCCGCCGCCGTCGATCAGGTGCGCCACCATCCACACCGCGCTTTCGGCGGCGAAGCAGTCCACGCTCATCTGCGCGATCTTCTCGCGCACCAGGCCGAACTCGGCGATCGGCTGGCCGAACTGCTTGCGCTCCTTCGCCTGCGCGCTGGCGAGGCGGATCAGCGAGCGCATGCCGCCGACCGCGCCGCCGCCCAGGCCGGTGCGGCCGCTGTTCAAGATGCTCATGGCCACCTTGAAGCCCTTGCCGACCGGGCCCAGCACGTTTTCCGCCGGCACCCGCACGTCGGCGAATGCGACCGTGGTGGTGGACGAGGCACGGATGCCCATCTTGTCCTCGTGCGGGCCGTGGCTGACGCCGGGCCACGCCGCTTCGACCAGGAACGCGGTGATCTTGCCCTCGGACGTGTCGGTGCGCGCGAACACGGTGTAGAAGTCGGCGATGCCGCCGTTGGTGATCCAGATCTTCTCGCCGGAAAGCGTCCAGCTGCCGTCGTCGTTGCGCACGGCCTTGGTGCGGATGGAGGCGGCGTCGGAACCCGCGCCGGATTCGGTGAGGCAGAACGCGGCGATCATCTCGCCGGTGGCCAGCTTCGGCAGGTAGCGCTGTTTCTGTTCGTCGCTGCCGAACAAGAGCAGGCCCTTCATGCCGATCGAGCTGTGCGCGCCGATGGTCAGCGAGACCGAGCTGTCGTGGCTGCTGGTCTGGCCGAGCACGCGGGCGTAGGCGCCGTTGGACAGCTCCATGCCGCCGAATTCCTCCGGGATGATCAGGCCGAACAGGCCCATCTCGCGCAGCGCCTGGATGAACTCGGCCGGCTGCTCGGCGTCGCGGTCGTACTGCTTCAGTTCGGCCGTCTTGTCGGCGAGGAACTGGTCGATCGCGTCGGTCATCGCGCCCAGCATTTCGCGGTCGCGGGCGCGGATCTGCGGGTAGGGGAACAGGTTCTCTTCCAGGATGTTGCCCAGGAACAGCTGCTTGGCGACGCTCTCGTCGCTGCGCAGCGCAGGCTGCTCGGTAGTGGCGGGCGATGGCGTGCTCACGACGCGTTCTCCTGGCGTGGGTGAATGGCCCATTCTGGCACTTCCCGACGGTCTGGCCCTGCTGCCAATGGACGCAGGCCCGCTTCGGCTATCCTCGCCCTGCATCATTTCGGGGGAATGCCATGAAACGACTCTTCGCCGGCGCGGCACTGCTCGCCGCGTTCACGCTGGCCGGCTGCGCGCCGCACGCCGCGGTCAAGCCGGACAGCACCATCACCCTGTCGCTCGACGAGGCGGGCAAGCAGGTTGCCGATGCCGACGAACAGAAGGTGCTCGACGCGTTGAAGATGATCGAGGCGGGCAAGATCCAGCTGGCGATCGACGGGCCGCTGACCGAAGTCGTCAGCAAGTACGAGGCGATGTACGCGGGCAAGCCGGGCAAGGTGTTCTGCGCCCGCGGCCTGGTCGATGCGCTGGCCTACGCCGGCATGGGCGCCAAGGCGGTCAACGGCAAGGCCGACGTGCCCGTGCAGGTGATCGGCCCGGCCTGGGCGCAGGCGTACTGGGCGCGCGGCTACGCCTACAGCGAAATGGCCCGCTACGCCGATGCGCGGGCCGAGCTGGAGAAGGCCCTGGTGTTGTCGCCGATGGACAGCCAGTACAAGAGCGAACTTGCGTTCACCTACCAGCGCAGCGGTGACTGGGAGAAGATGCTGGCCCTGTACCAGGAAGCGGAGGGCGATGCGGGGATCAGTGGCGCCACCCCCGAAGATGCCGTCCGCTTGAAGTGCGTGGCCCTGCGCGGCCAGGGCTACGCGCTGGTTGAGCTGCATCGCCTCGACGAGGCGACCGGGGCCTACCAGGGTTGCTTGAAACTCGTGCCCGGCGAACCCAAGTCGTTGGCTGAGCTTGGATATATCCAGGGTTTGCGGGCGAAGGCGCACTGAGCGGCCTGCCCGCGACCCTGCTTCGCGGAGGCAGCACCATGGCAACCGGCTGGGCCGGCGACGGCGCCGTGCAGGATCAGATCGACGCTACCGTCAACGACGGTGTACAGCGGGCGCGCCAGCAATTGCGCAAGGGCCCGGGCCTGACCCATTGCGAGGAATGCGAAGCGCCGATCCCCGCGGCGCGCCGCGCCGCCGTGCCCGGCGTGCGCTTGTGCGTGGCCTGCCAGCAGGAGCGCGACAGCGAGCGCGCCGCCAGCCTGTACAACCGCCGTGGCAGCAAGGACAGCCAGCTGCGCTGAGCCGGTGTCAGGGGCCGGGCAGCATGGCCGGCGGCGGCGGGTCCGGTCATTGGCGAACGCCGTGGCCGGCGACGCGGATCACACCCGGCTTGTGCGGCGCGGAGTATGGTGTTGCGAACAGCATTCGTCACAGCGACTGTCGTGGAGGTACCGGCTTGACCCCGACGCCCCCCGCCGAACTTGCCGCAGGCATCGATTATTTCTTCGCGGTGCGCCCCGACGGCCACGCGCGCGTGGAGATCGCCAACGTGGCCACGCGTTTTCGCCGCTCGCAGCGCGCCAGCGGCGTCCCGGTGTCGGTCGACAACCTGCACCTTGCCTTGTGCCCGATAGGCCGGCCCGAACGGCCGCAGCTGTCGCCGGAGCGCGCCATGCTGGCCGCGGGCGCCGCGGTGCGGGGCAACGCGTTCACGATCACGCTGGACGCCGCCATGCGCTGCATCCCCACCGGCGGGCAGTTTCCCTTCGTGCTGTGCGCGGACCCGGTCACCGCCGCGGCGGCGCTGGAGCTGCGCAAGGCAATCGCCGCCGCACAGCGCGCGCAGGGACTTCAGGTCAACGGCGTCTCCATTTTCCATCCGCACGTGGCCTTGCAGCACGGGCCGGCGATCGACGCGATCGAGGAATCGATCAACCCGATCCGGTGGCGCGCGGAGGAGTTCGTGCTGATCCGCAGCTTCTTCGGCCAGGCCAGCCATGAAGTGATCGGCCGCTGGCCGCTGGCGAGCGAACCCGCCCCGGCCGCGGTCGACATGTTGGCCGAACTGGCCAACATGCCTGACTTGCCGGCACTCCCTGACGAATGAGGCGCTGGTCGGCGGAGGCCTAGATTGGCGGCTCCGCGCGGACCTGCGGCATGCTTGTGCGCTGTTGTCGCGTCAGCGCGTGCTCGCGCTGGGCGATGTAGAGGCTGGCGCCGATGATGATGGCCGCGCCCAGCGCGGTGTAGTGATCCACCGCCTCGCCGAAGATCCACCACGCCAGCACCGCCACGATCAGCAACTGCAGATAGCTGAAGGGCGCCAGCATCGACGCCTCGGCCAGGCGCAGCGCGCGCGTCCAGCAATAGTGGCCGCCGGTGCCCAGCGCGCCTGACAGCACCAGCCACGGCCAGATGCCGGCGTGCGGCCATTGCCACACCGACAGTGCCGCAGGCAGCGACAGCGGCACCCACAGCAAGGTGGTCAGCAGCACGATGCGGTCGGCCGGCTCGCTGCCGGTCAGCGACTTGATGCTGATCGTCACCGCGCCCGTGAGCCCGGCCGCCAGCAGCGCGACCATGCTGCCCGGTGCGAACGCGGCACTGCCGGGGCGCACGATCACCAGCACGCCGATGAAGCCGGCGATCACCGCAGTCCAGCGGCGCCGGCGCACCACCTCGCCGAGAAAGATCACTGCGCCGATGGTGACGAACAGCGGCGACGAATACGACAGCGCCACCGCCTCGGCCAGCGGCAGGTTCACGATTGCCCAGAAGCCCGCCAGCATGCCGCCCATGCCGAGCACGCAGCGCATCACGTAGAAGCCGAAGCGTGGCGTGCGCAGCAGCGACCAGCCCGGCCCGATCAGCAGCGGCAGCGCGAACAGCGTGCCGAACGCGCTGCGGAAGAACGTGATCTGGAACGGGTGCAGTTGCGCCGAGGCCAGCCGGATCACCACCGCCATCAGGGCAAACAGGCTGGCGCTGGCCAGCATCAGCAACACCGCGCGCAAGGGCAGTGCGGTTACGGGCGACGAGGGGGGGATCGGAGCCAGGGCGGTGCCGCGCAAGGACGTGGGAGGCGCGCATGGTAGCCCATTCCGCCTCGGCGCCGTGCGGGCAATGCCCGCCCTTCACACTGCGACAAGAGCCGGCGGGCGGTGCCGCCCTACGGCGTTGTGCCGCCGGATGCGGGCAGGCTCTGCTCCTGCCTTCCGTGTTGCGGATTGCCCGACCACGCCTGCAGGCGTTCGCGCACGGCCGGCTCCAGGCTCTTCATGCCCCAGCGGCGGCCTTCTGCCAGCGCGGCTTCGCTCGATTTGCCGTCGATCAAGGCAGCGCGCAGCGCGATCATCGCGCCGACCCGGTTGCTGCTCGCGCAATGCACCAGGGTTTCCTGCGTGCCGGCCTGGTGCAGCAGGCGGTCGAACTGCACCACGTTGTTGCGGGTCAGGTCGGCGGCGCCGTGGATCGGCAGGTTGTGATAGTTGATGCCCGCCGCGCGCATGGCGGCGGCCTCGTCAAAGCGCGGCGTCTCGCTGTCCACGCTGAGGTCGATCACCTGCTTGATGCCGGCTCGCTGCAGGGCGGCCACGTCATCGGCCTGCAACCTGCCCGATGCGACCCGATGCGGCGCCGGGAACGACACGTTCGGCAGGTCGGCCAGCGCGGCCTCGGCCGGTGCGGCGGCATGCACGGCGAGCGGAGTGACCGTCAGAATCAATGACAACAACAAGGATCGAAACATGTCGACAATCTCGCATTGAACCCGCCACAGGATAGCCGACGCCGCCTTGCGGCCGTTTATTGCCGCGCCTGCAGGCGCAGCCCGCGCGGCGTCAGCCAGCGCTCGACCAGTTCGAACAGGCCCTGCACCAGCAGCGCCAGCACCGCCGCGGGGATCGCGCCTTCCAGGATCAGCGGGATGCTGTCCAGCCGGATGCCGGTGAGGATCGGCTGGCCGTAGCCACCGGCGCCGATCAGCGCGGCCAGGGTGGCCGTGCCCACATTGATGACTGCGGCGGTCTTGATGCCGGCCAGGATCGAGCGCATCGCCAGCGGCAATTCGATGCGGCGCAGCCGCACCCGCCGTGGCAGGCCCAGTGCCGCGGCCGATTCCATCAGTTCCGGCGCAATGCCGACCAGGCCGGCATGCGTGTTGCGCACGATCGGCAGCAGGCTGTACAGGAACAGCGCGGCCACCGCCGGCCAGGTGCCGATGCCCAGCAACGGGATCATGAACACGAACATCGCCAGCGACGGCACCGTCTGCAGCACGCCGGTGGCCGCGATCACCAGTTGCCCCAGCCGGCGCCGACGCGCGGCGACGATGCCGAGCGGGATCGCCAGCGCCAGCGCCAGGCCCAGCGAGCTCGCCACCAGCTCGATGTGCTCCACGCTGCGCTGGCGCAGCCGCTGCCACAGGCCGCGCCGCCCCGCCTCGACGCGGGTGCCGAGGAAGTCGGCGGCCACCGCGCTGTCGCGGCGGCCGTCGAGCTTCACCGCGGCATTCATCGTGCGCATCGCCTGCTCGTCGATGCGGCCGGCGAGGCGGCGCAGGGCGGCGACGAAGGCGGGCTCGTCCCGCTCCAGCGCCAGCCGATAGAGGAACACCGCCTGGTAGCGCGGGAAGTAGTGGCGGTCGTCGGGCAGGGTGCGCAGGTGGTAGTAGGGGATCTCCGCGTCGGTGCTGTACAGGTCGATCGCATCCACCGCGCCGCTGGCCACCGCGCGGTAGGACAGCACGTGATCCAGCCCGCTGACCTTCGTTTGCGGCAGGGCATAGGCGCGGCGCAAACCCGGCCAGCCATCGCCGCGGTCCATGAACTCGTTGGAGAAGCCCAAGCGCAGCGACGGGTGCGCGCGCAGGTCGGAGATGCGGCGGATGTCCAGTCGCGCCGCCTCGTCCTGACGCATGCCGATCGCGTAGGTGTTGTCGAAACCGAGTGGGTCGGTGATGCCGATGCCCAGCGGTTTCAGCCGGGCGCGCAAGGTGGCGATGTCGGCGTCGGCCGGCACGTCTTGCAGCAGCTCGTGGGTCAGTGTGCCGGTGTACTCGGGGTAGGCGTCGATGTCGCCCTGCTGCAGGGCCTTCCACAGGATGCGGGTGCCACCCAGCTCGCGCTCGTGCACGGCCTGGACGCCGGCATCGCGTGCGGCCAGTCGCGCGATCTCGCCCAGGATCACCGACTCGGTGAATTGCTTGGAGCCGATCCGCACCGGTTGCGCGATCGCCAGCGCCGGCAGCAGGCCGGCGAGCAGCACGATGGCGATGCGGGCAGGCATGCCGGTCATGGCGTGGCCGGCAGCGTGCGTTGCGCCTGCACGAACTGGCGCGCGAAGTCGTCGGCCGGGCGGTCGCGCAGATCCGCGTAGCTGCCGTCCTGCACCACCGCGCCGCGCCGCAGCAGCACCAGCCGGGGGGCGAACCAGGCCGCCTCGGCCAGGTCGTGGGTGACGACGATCACCGTCTTGCCCAGTTCGCCGAAGATGCGCTGCAACTGCTCCTGCAATTCGTGGCGCACGATCGGGTCCAGTGCACCCAGTGGTTCGTCCAGCAGCAAGGCGTCGGGGTCGACCATCAGCGCGCGCATCAGCGCCACGCGCTGGCGCTGGCCGCCGGAGAGTTCGGCCGGGTAGCGCGCCAGCGCGTCCGACGGCAGCCGGGTGAGCTGCGCCAGCGCCTGCGCTCGCTCGCGGATGCGTTGCGGCGCCCAGCCCAGGTGCTGCGGCAGCAGGCCGAGGTTGCCCATGGCGGTGAGGTGCGGAAACAGCCCGCCGTCCTGGATCACGTAGCCCACGCGACGGCGCAAGGCGAGGATGTCGGCCGGCTGCAGGGCGCGGCCGTCCACGCGCACGCAGCCGCTGTCGCTGCGCTCGAGCCCCAGCAGCAGGCGCAGCACGGTGGACTTGCCCGAACCGCTGCTGCCGATCAGCGCGGTGGTGCTGCCGGCCTCGAATGCCAGCTCGATCGGCTGCAGCGCCACGACTTTGCCGTACCGCTTGCTGGCGCCGTCGAGCGCGAAGCGGATGCCGCCGCCGACCTCAGCGGCGCCCATGGTTCCGGGCGCGACGGGAACCACCCTGTGGCGTGGTCCGGTGCGCGCTCACGCGGGCGGCACCGTGGTGGCGAAGCGCGCGATGAAGTCGGCGGCCGGTTGCGGGCGGCCGAGATGGAAACCTTGGCCGAAGTCGCAGCCCATGTCGATCAGCAGCGCCTGGGTGGCGGCATCCTCGATGCCTTCGGCGGTAGTGGCCAGGTCCATGTGGTGGGCCATGTTGATGATGGCGCGCACCAGCTTGGCGGTATGCGGTTCGCTGCGGATGGCGCCGATCAGCGACTGGTCGATCTTCAATTCGGTGGCCGGGAACTGGCGCAGGTAGGCGATCGAGGCGTAACCGGTGCCGAAATCGTCGATCGCGATGCCGATGCCGCGGTCGCGCAACCGGCGCAACACCTGCACGCTCAGCTCGAGGTCGTTGACCAGGGTGGTCTCGGTGATCTCCACGATCACCGCCGTCGGTGGCACGCCCCAGATTTCCAGCGCGCCGGTCAATTGCTCCACCATGCCCGGGCGCGACAGCACGCGCGGCGAGAAGTTGATCGCAAAGCGCAGGCCCTGGAACGAGGGCAGGCTGGCCACGTGCCGCAGGGTCGTGTTCATGCTCCAGCGGGTGAGTACCGAGATCAGGTCGCTCTGCTCGGAGAACGGCACGAAGTTGGCGGGCGAGACCTCGCCGTGGTTGGGGCTGCTCCAGCGCGCCAGCGATTCGGCGCCGGCCAGGCGGTCGCTCTGCAGGTTCCAGATCGGCTGGAAGAACACCTGCAGCCGGTTGGCGTCCAGCGCCTCGCGCAGTTCGTCGTAGAAGATCTCGACCTGGGTGTCGTGCGGCGCGTAGACCACGTACAGCTCGCCGCGCCGCTGCGCCTCGTCCAGCGCCATGCTGGCGCGGCGACACAGGCGGTCGGCGCCGGGGCCGTGGTCGGGATACAGCGCGATGCCCATCACCGGCCGCACCAGCCAGGGCGAGGCGGTTCCGTCCAGCGGCTGCTCGAAGGCCTGGGTCAGGCGCGTGCCGGCGAGCAGGGCGTGGTTGGCGCTGAGCATATCCGGCAGCAGCACGACGAAGCTGTCGTCGCCGGCGCGGAACACGCGGTCGATCGGACGCAGCGAACGCTGGATCAGCGCATGCGCCATGTCCTCGGCTTGTTCGCCCTGGGCGTAGCCGAAGCGCAGGCTGATCTCGCGCAGGCCGGGCACGCGCAGCATCAGCACGGCGAAACGCTCGCCTGCGCTGGCGCGGATGTGCGCGTCGATCTGCTCGAAGATGTGTTCGCGATTCAGCATGCGGCGGCGGGCCAGGGGGAAGGCGGGTGGACGGGCGTCGGGGTGGCCATCATTACAGGAAGAAGCGGCTGGCATCGATACCGTAGTCGCCGACCGCCAGGCTGCGCACGATGTCGACGCCCTCGTCGTCGTCCAGCTGCATCAGGTCCACCGCCCGGAAATCGTCCAGCGGCTGCTTGTTCGGCTCGCTCAGGATCGCCACCCGCGGGCGCAGCCGGCGCACCTGGTTCTGCGCCATCACGATCGCCACCTCGCCGGTGCTCAGTTCCACCAGCGAGCCGGTGGGGTAGACGCCGAGGCAGACCTGGAACTGCTCGATCATCTCGGCCTGATGCAGGCGGTTGCGTGCGGCGTAGATCTGCTGCAGCGCCTGGTGGCGTGAAATGGGCGCGCGGTAGGGACGCGCGCTGGACATCGCGTCGTAGCTGTCGATGATGCCGAGCATGCGCCCGCTGATCGGGATGGCGTGGCCGGCCAGGCCGTCCGGGTAGCCGCTGCCGTCGTGGCGCTCGTGGTGGGTGCGCACGATGTCGAGCACGTCGAGGTTGGCGATGCCTGCCTCGTCCAGCAGGGCCAGCCCGTGGCCGATGTGCGAGCGGATGATGTCGACCTCGCTGGGAGCCAGCGAACCCGGATATTGCAGCAGTTGCTCCGGCAGGCGGGTCTTGCCCACGTCCATCAGCAGGCCGCCGGCGGCGAGGCTGAAGATGGTCTCCTCGTCGAAACCCATGTGTCGGCCGAACGCGGCGGCCAGCGCGCTGCAGCTCACCGCGTGGCTGTAGGAATAGCTGTCGCTGCGGCGCAGGCCCTCCACCAGGAAGAACGCATCCGCGCTGCGCAGCACGGTGGCCACCAGCGGGCGCACCGCCTGCTCGACGCGCTCGACCGACAGCTCGCGGCCGCTGGTCACGTCCTCGAACAGGCCATCGACGATCTGCGAGGCGTTCTCCAGCGCGGCGCGGGCACGTGGCGCCTCGTCCTCGACCGCGGCGAGATCGGCGTAATGGGTGCGGCTGCTGAAGCGGTGGCGCGGGGCGTCGGCGCGCATCAGCGCCTGCGGCGCGTCCGGCGGCACCAGGCGGCGCGCATCGACCCAGACCTCGCGGCACAACTGCTGCAGGGTCTCGATGTCCTCCAGCCGGGTCAGCGCGACACCTTGCAGTGCGAATGGCGTCTCCTCCCATGGCCGATCCAGCCGGCACACGAACATGCCCAGCTGCAGATCGGCCACGTCGATCCGACGCTCTTCGATTTCGAAAGCCACGCACTGCTCCGACCGATGGTGGACGCCGAGCCACGGCAACGCGATCGCGGCGGTCCAGCGGCGAGGTTAGCAGCAGTGCGGATTGCCGTGCCAACGGCTGGCCGGTGCGCCATGCAGCGGCGTACCCTGTGCGCCCGTTTCGTGGATATCGCCGCCCATGCCGTCGTCGCATCGCCTGATCCGCTTCGTTCGCAGCTGCCATCTCTACCTCGGCGTGTTCACCGCGCCGATGCTGCTGTTCCTGGCGGTGAGCGGCGGCCTGCAGACCTTCGGCCTGCATGAGGCCAGCCGCGGCAGCAGCTACGCGCCACCGGCGTGGCTGGCCAGCATGGCGCAGCTGCACAAGAAGCAGACCCTGGAGGTGCCGGTGCGGCGTCCGCGTCCGGCGGCAGCGGTGGCCGAGGCCGCGCCGGTCGCGCGGGCAGCGGTGCAGGGCGCGCCCGCGGCACCCGGTGCGCGCCGCAACCTGCTGCCGATGAAGATCTTCTTCGCCGCGATCGCGCTGGGCCTGTTCATGTCGGTGTGCAGCGGGCTGTACATGGCCTGGCGCTTCACTCGCCGGCCGCGGCTGTTCGGCGCCGTGCTGCTGGGCGGGATTGCCGCGCCCCTGCTGCTCTTGCTGGCCTGAGCCGGTCGCGGCATGGCGAACCGGCAGCTCGACCATTGGCAGCATCGCCCGGCGCGTTCCGCGTTCGCGCTGCGCTACCTGGTGCACGACTTCGAGGTGCCGATGAACGTGGGCAGCGTGTTCCGCATTGCCGACGCGCTGGGGGTGGAGATGATCCACCTCACCGGCGCTTCGGCGGTGCCGCCCAACCGCAAGTTGCGCAAGACCTCGCGTGCGACCGAGCAGCACGTGCCGTTCCGCCACGACGACGATCCGCTGCCGGTAGTGCACGAACTGAAGGCCGCCGGCTACCGCATCGTCAGCCTGGAGCTCACCAGCGCCAGCATCGACATCCGCGAGCTGCCGGTGGCCGCGGGCGAGCGCATCTGCCTGGTGCTCGGTTCGGAGAACCGCGGCGTAAGCCAGGCCTTGCTGGACGGCTCCGACCAGACCGTGCACATCCCCATGCTGGGCGCGCATTCGTCGATGAACGTGGCCACCGCCTGCGCGATCGCGACGTTCGAAATCATCCGCGCGTTTCCGGTGCCGCCGGCCTGAGGCCACGGTCGTGGAGGGGCGGGGCTCCGTTCGGCGCCGGCGCGCTTTCCGCGGGCCGGTCCGGCGCACCGGCGGGTGCGGTCATCATCAATCGGTCGACCGGATAGCCACGCTGGCGCGAGTGCTCCACGAGGGTCTGCAAAAGTGCGGGATCCATCGTGGGCTGGCGCGAGAGTATCCACAGGTGGTTGCGGCCGGGGCCGCCGATCACCGCCCACTGGTAGTCGGCGTCCACCTCGATCACCCAATAGTCGGCCCATGCCATCGGCAGCCAGGTCAGCCAGGCAGGCGCGAAGCGCACTTCCAGCGCGGCCGGCTGGTGTTTCTTCATCCGCGCCACGCCGTCGACCGACGACCGGCCCTTGCGGGTGCGGCAGGTGTTGTGCACGTGGATGGTGCCGTCGGGATTCGGCGTGTACGTGGCGACGACGGCATCGAGGCACTCGCGTTCGAAGTACATCGGCAGGCGCGCGATTTCGTACCACTGGCCGGCATACCGATGCAGGTCCAGCGACGGCACCGGCCGGTTCGGCAGGCTGGCGGCGGCAGCGGGTCCTGCGATGGCGAGGGTTGCCACGATGAGCAACTGGCGGAACATGCGCATGGTCTGGTTCCCTGGGGAATGCGTGGAGCGATCGGCCGGAAGGATCGCGGAACCGGGGCGTGCGGTCTGGCGGTAGTGTGCTTCCTGCAGGTCGATCTCGCGCACCCGCCGGTGCGAGACCTCGTCCGAGACGACGGCGGCGATGGCTGCGGCCCGGCGGGCCATGTTCTCCTCACGAAGGACCGCCGGTTCCGGCGGCAGTTCCTGGCCTTCGAGCAACGGCAGCAGGCCGATGCTGGCGACCACCAGCGAGAGCGGGATCAGCGCGGTGGCGAGGAAGATGGGCGGCCCGCCTGCGGGGAAGGGCGCGCCGTCGGGCGGCATCGGGAATGGGGAGCGGGAAACGACATCGCCGTTCGCCCTGAGCGCAGGCGCGGCGCCGAAGTCCAGGGGTGCAGCAGCGGCTGGCCGTGCCGCGTCGAAGGGCATACCATCGCCCGTTCCCGTCGCCCGTCCCCAGGCCCAGGAGATCGCGTGCAGCCGATCATCGACGTCAGACAGCTCAGCAAGACCTACGTCTCCGGTTTCCAGGCGCTCAAGCCGATCGACCTGCAGATCCGCCAGGGCGAGATTTTCGCGTTGCTCGGCCCCAATGGCGCCGGCAAGACCACCCTGATCAGCATCATCTGCGGCATCGTCAATCCCAGCGAAGGCTCCGTGCTGGCCGATGGCCACGACGTGGTGCGCGAATACCGCGCCGCGCGCTCGCAGATCGGCCTGGTGCCGCAGGAGCTGACCACCGACTCGTTCGAGACGGTGTGGAACACGGTCAGCTTCAGCCGCGGCCTGTTCGGCAGGGCGCCAGACCCGGCGTACATCGAGAAGGTGCTGAAGGACCTCTCGCTGTGGAGCAAGAAGGACAACAAGATGATCACCCTGTCCGGCGGCATGAAGCGCCGGGTGATGATCGCCAAGGCGCTGTCGCACGAGCCGCGCATCCTGTTCCTGGACGAACCCACCGCCGGCGTCGACGTGGAGCTGCGCCGCGACATGTGGACCATGGTGCGCGGCCTGCGCGCCAGTGGCGTCACCATCATCCTCACCACGCATTACATCGACGAGGCCGAGGAGATGGCCGACCGCATCGGCGTGATCAACAAGGGCGAGCTGATCCTGGTGCAGGACAAGGCCGAGCTGATGAACAGGCTCGGCCGGCGGCAACTTACCCTGCAGTTGCAGTCGCCGCTGGCGGCGATCCCCGCCGAACTTTCCGGCCACGCGCTGGAGTTGTCCGCTGACGGCCAGCAACTGGTCTACACCTTCGACGCGCAGGACGAGCGCAGCGGCATCGACGTGCTGCTGCGCCGGCTGGGCGAACTGGGCATCGACTTCAAGGATCTCAGGACCAGCCAGAGCTCGCTGGAGGACATCTTCGTGGACCTGGTCAGGGAGCGCGCATGAACATCCACGGCATCCGCGCGATCTACCGCTTCGAGATGGCGCGCACGCGGCGCACGCTGCTGCAGAGCATCGTCTCGCCGGTGATCTCCACATCGCTGTACTTCGTGGTGTTCGGCGCGGCGATCGGCTCGCACATGAACGGCATCGACGGGGTCAGCTACGGCGCCTTCATCGTGCCGGGCCTGGTGATGCTGTCGCTGCTCACGCAGAGCATCTCCAACGCCTCGTTCGGGATCTATTTCCCCAAGTTCGTCGGCACCATCTACGAGATCCTGTCGGCGCCGGTGTCGCCGTTCGAGATCGTCGCCGGCTACGTCGGCGCGGCGGCGAGCAAGTCGATCATCCTGGGCGCGATCATCCTGGCCACTGCGCGGCTGTTCGTCACCTTCGAGATCGCGCACCCGCTGTGGATGGTCGCGTTCCTGGTGCTCACCGCGGTGACCTTCAGCCTGTTCGGCTTCATCATCGGCATCTGGGCGGACAACTTCGAGAAGCTGCAACTGGTGCCGCTGCTGATCGTCACGCCGCTGACCTTCCTTGGCGGCAGTTTCTACTCGATCCACATGCTGTCGCCGCTGTGGCAGAAGGTGACCCTGTTCAACCCGGTGGTGTACCTGATCAGCGGGTTCCGCTGGAGTTTCTACGGCGTGTCGGACGTCGGCGTGGGGATCAGCCTGGGCATGACCCTGGTGTTCCTCGGCATCTGCCTGGGACTGGTGTGGTGGATCTTCCGCAGCGGCTACCGATTGAAGGCCTGAACCACGCCGGTTGAACGAATCGCGCGGGCTCCAGTCCCAGCACTATTTGAAGGCAACCACGGGGAAGTTCATGCGCAGGCAGACATCAACCGGAAGCTGGGTCGCCGCGGCGATCGTGGTGATCGTCCTGGTCGGGGCGGGGGGCTGGCTGGTGCGACGCGCCATGCAGCCCGAGGCGGCGAGCCCGCCGACGGCGGAAATGGCGCAACCGGCGACGAGCCGCAGCGCGGCGGCGCCGATCCAGCATCCGATCGCGCAGGCACAGGCGCAAACCGTCCCGGCCAGCGCCTCCACCGCGCCGCTGCCGGCGCTGGACCAGAGCGACGACGACGTGCTGGCCGCCCTGCAGCGGCTGGCCGGCGACAGCGAGCTGTCGCTGCTGCTGGTGCGCCCGCAGATCATCAACCGCATCGTGGCCAGCATCGACGCCATGCCCGGGCGCAGCCTCGGCGGCATCATGATGCCCGCGAGGCCGCCCAAGGGTGCCTTCGTCACCGGCGAAATGGACGGCCAAACCGTGATCGGCGAAGCCAACGCCGCCCGCTATGCGCCGTACATGGCGATCGTCGAGCAGGTCGATCCGCAGGCGCTGGTAGCCTGGTACGTGCACGCCTATCCGCTGTTCCAGCAGGCCTACGAACACCTGGGCTACCCGCACGGCTACTTCAATGACCGCCTGATCGTGGTGATCGACAACTTGCTCGCCGCGCCCGAGCCCGCCACGCCGCCGGCACTGCTGCCGTCCAGGGGCCAGTACGTGTTCGCCGATCCGGCGCTGGAAGCGCGCTCCGCCGGCCAGCGCTTGCTGCTGCGCACCGGAGCGGCCAACGAAGCGAAGATCAAGGCCCGGCTGCGCACGATCCGCGGCCTGCTGGTCGGCCAGCACCTGCAGCCTGCCGCGGCGGGTTCGGCCACTGGAGCCGCCACGCTGAAATAGCCAGGCTGCCGACTCATCAACGGGTAGGAGCCCGCCTGCGGGCGATGCTCTCGCGAATCCCGAATCCCGGCTACTAAAGCATCGCCCGCAAGCGGGCTCCTACGGATACGGCGAGCCGTCCTTGTGCGTGTAGACGCCGGCCGCGCCGTCCCAGTGCAGGTCGATGTCGGGGTAGTGGCAGCGGTCGTCCGCGTGGCGACTGCCGATCTCCAGATAGACGGCTGTCTGTGCGCTCCGGTTGACCAGGTGATGACCGTCGGGACAGTTCTTCGGGAACGCCGCGAACTCGCCCGTGCGCAGCGGCTGCTCGCCGTCGTCGGTGATCAGCACCAGCTCGCCCGACAGCACGCAGACGAACTCGTCCTCGTTGGTATGCCAGTGCCGCTGGCTCGACCACGCGCCCGGCGGAAGCTGCGTGAGATTGACGCCGAAATCGGCGAGGCCGCCGGCATCGCCCAGCGCCTGCTTGGTGCGCGCGCCGGCGAAGGCGGCAAACGGCGGCGGATAGCCCGAGCCCTTGCGCTCGGGCACCTGGCTGACATCGATCTTCGGCATGGGGATTCTCCGGCGTGGATGGCGATTGTCCACCGAAAGCGCGCCGTTGCCGTGAATGAGCGCTTTCTGTACACCCGACCGGCTACAGTGGGCCGACGTCGCGAGACCGTGCGCGGAGGACGGAATCATGATGCGTGGCTGCTGGCTGATCGTTCTGATGCTGGCGTGGCTGGTGCCGTCGGCCCCGTCGCGCGCCGAACCGCCGGTGGCTGCGCCTTCGGCGATGGTGGCGCGGATCACCCTGGACGGACCGATCGGGCCGGCTGCAGCGGAGTACTTCGACGACGCGGCGCAACGCGCGGTAGCCGACGGCGCGGTGGCGATCGTGCTGCAACTGGACACGCCGGGCGGGCTGTCCGAGTCGATGCGCCAGATCATCGGCCGCATGCTGGCGCTGCCGGTGCCGGTACTGGTCTACGTGGCGCCGGGTGGTGCGCGTGCTGCTTCGGCCGGCACCTACATCCTTTATGCGGGGCAGGTTGCCGCAATGGCGCCGGCCACCCACCTGGGTGCGGCGACACCGGTATCGCTGGGTGGCGCCACGCCGATGCCGTTGCCGGTGCCGAAGGCGAGCGAGCCGGCCAGGGCCGGTTCCGGCGCGCCGCCCGCGCAGGATGAGGCCGGCGACAACGCCGAATCGAACAAGGTGCTGAACGACGCGATCGCCTACATCCGCTCGCTGGCCCAGCTGCGCGATCGCAACGCGGCCTGGGCCGAGCAGGCGGTGCGTGGCGCGGCGACGCTGACCGCCAGCGAGGCAGCGCAACAACACGTGATCGACTTCGTCGCCGGCGACGTGGCCGACCTGCTGGCGAAGGCCGACGGACGCGCGGTACGCGTCGGCGAGCGCCAGCTGACCATGCAACTGGCGGGCGCGAGCGTGCGCGACTACGCGCCGGGCGCGCGCACCCGTTTCCTGGGCATCATCACCAACCCGACCATCGCCTACCTGCTGCTGCTCGGCGGCATCTTCGGCCTGGCGCTTGAGGCGATGCACCCCGGTGCGATGCTGCCCGGCATCGTGGGCGCGATCAGCCTGCTGGTGGGCCTGTACGCCTTGCAGCTGCTGCCGGTGAATTACGCCGGGTTGGCGCTCATGGCGCTGGGCATCGGCCTGCTGGTGGCCGAGGCGGTCAATCCCACGGTGGGGGCGTTCGGCGCGGGCGGACTGGTGGCCTTCGTGATCGGCTCGGTGATGCTGATGAAGACCGGCGTGCCCGGCTACGCGGTCAACCTGGGCGTGATCGGCGGCATCGCGGTGGGCTTCGCGGCGCTGCTGGGCACGGTGGTGTGGCTGGTTTTTCGCGCGCGCCGCGCACCACCGTTCGGCGGCGAGGCCGCGATGGTCGAGGAAACCGGCCGCCTGCTGGAAAGCGTGGCTGCCGGCGGCGAGAGCTGGGCGATGCTGCACGGCGAGCGCTGGCGCGTGCGCTGCGCGGTCGACCTGCCGGCGGGCGCCGCCGTGCGGGTGGTGTCGCGGCAAGGTTTGTTGTTGTGGGTCGAGCCGGCCCCTGCCGTCGCGACCGTTTGAGGTTTTTGACTGGAGAAGACCATGTTCGGATTCGTCGGTGTGTTGATCATCCTCGGCATCTTGCTGCTGTTCGCCGCGATCAAGATCCTGCCGGAGTACCAGCGCGGCGTGGTGCTGACCCTGGGCCGCTATACCGGCACCAAGGGCCCCGGCCTGGTGCTGCTGATCCCGGTGGTGCAGCAGATGATCCGGGTGGACCTGCGGGTCACCGTGCTGGATGTGCCGCCGCAGGACGTGATCTCGCGCGACAACGTCTCGGTGCGGGTCAATGCCGTGGTGTACTTCCGCGTGGTCGACTCGGACAAGTCGGTGCTGGAGGTGGAGAACTTCCTGCAGGCCACCAGCCAGCTGGCACAGACGCGGCTGCGCTCGGTGCTGGGCCAGCACGAGCTGGACGAGATCCTGTCCCAGCGCGAGTCGATCAACCACACCTTGCAGGTCACCCTGGACGAGGCCACCGACCCGTGGGGCATCAAGGTGATGAACGTGGAGATCAAGGACGTCGATCTCAACGAGACCATGGTGCGGGCGATCGCGCGCCAGGCCGAGGCCGAACGCGAACGCCGCGCCAAGGTGATCCACGCCGAAGGCGAGATGCAGGCCGCCGAGAAGCTGCGCGATGCTGCGGCGATGCTGTCGCAACAGCCGCAGGCGCTGCAGTTGCGTTATCTGCAAACGCTGGCCGACATGTCCAACAACGGCAAATCCTCGACCATCGTGTTCCCGCTGCCGCTGGACCTGATCCGGCCGCTGATGGAGGCATTCCCGTCGAAACGGGATTCGGGTACAACGGGCTGACCGATTTTCGCGAGCAAACCGATGGAAGCAATCCCAGCGGCTGGAAGCCTGGTCTGCGTGGGTCTGGGCATGACCCTGGGCTCGCACCTCGGCCCGCTGGCGCGCAGCCACATCGAGCAGGCCGACGTAGTGTTCGCCGGCCTCTCCGACGGCATCGTCGAGCTGTGGCTGCAGCGCATGCACCGCGACGTGCGCAGCCTGCAGGTGTACTACCGCGAGGGCAAGTCGCGCATGCAGACCTACCGCGAGATGGTCAAGGCCATCCTCACCGAGGTGCGTGCGGGCAAGAGGGTGTGCGGCGTGTTCTACGGCCATCCCGGCGTATTCGCCTGGGCGCCGCACAAGGCGATCGAGGTGGCCCGCGGCGAAGGCTACGCCGCGCACATGGAGCCGGGCATTTCCGCCGAGGATTGTCTCTATGCGGATCTCGGCATCGACCCCGGCCGCGTCGGCTGCCAGCACTACGAGGCCAGCCAGCTGCTGTTCTACCGACGCCGGATCGACCCCACGGCCTACCTGGTGCTGTGGCAGGTGGGCCTGGTCGGCGACCAGTCGCTGGCACGCTTCTCCACCGGCCCGGCCTACCGCCAACTGCTGATCGAGGTGCTCTCGCGCGACTACCCGCCGGAGCATGAGGTCATCATCTACCGCGCACCGACCCTGCCGATCCAGCAGGCGCGGATCGAGCGGTTGCCGCTGGGGGAGCTGCCTCAAGCGGAGGTGGGCATGGCCGATACGGTGGTGGTGCCGCCGGCGCGGGCGCTGTCGGTGGACCACGAGATGAGGGCGAGGCTGGATGTGCTTGACAAGGCGGCGTCCGAAGCCGCCGGCGATGCTGCCGCATCGAGTCTGCAAGGCGTCAAAAACCAAGCGTAAGATGGCCTCGGCGCAGCCGTGCCTGACAAGAGCGCCGTTGCGAGCAGGGAGTCGCAGTAAGACTGGAGCTGGCGGCCAGTTGTCAATCAGCGAGGTAGGGGGAATCATCAGGTGTTCGACGTTATCGATTTTCTTGAGACCCTGGGGCAAGACGCGCAGCTGCGTTACGCGTCGCAGGATGAAGTGGAGTTTGCGCTGTCCGGGGCGGTGGTGGAGCCGGCGATGCGGGTGGCGATCCTCGCCAGAAATGGCCCGGGCTTGCAGGCGTTGCTTGGGCAGGATCCGTTCTGCTGCTTGATCAACCCGGCCAAGCCCGATGAGGAGCAGGAGGAATGTGACGGCAACTGCAAGGAAAGCGAGGAAAAGAAGCGTGACGAGGAAAGGAAGGAGAAAAGGGATGGGGACTGAGGATCATTCGCCCTTTGTCTTGTCTGCGCTGGCGACCACCGACTAGCCCATGGACAAGGCTGGCGGCTACAGGCTGGCTTTCGCATGTTCTGCGCTTCTGCTCTGGTCAGTGGCGGGTCTCGCCACCGTACCCGCGTCCGTATCGGACGACCCCGGGCAACTGCTGAAACAGGCGGAAAGCATTCCGTCCTCCAATCGTGTCGAGTTCGACGAATTGATGCGCCGGCTCGCCAAGCCTGTGCGGGAGCTTTCTCCGCAGCAGCAAGTGCATCGCCGCTATCTTCTGGCCCGGCAGGCCGCTTTTGCCGGCAATTTCGACGCCGCCTTGCCGCCGTTGACGGCGATCGCGGGTCAGACCGCATATCCCGTGCTGGCGTTTCGCGCCAAAGCCACGGTGATTGACCTTCTGGTGGCGCAATCCCGCTACGAGGAAGCCTTCGCCAGGCTGAATTCGCTGCTGGAGCAGCTGCCGAAGATGGAGGAAAACGATGTCCGTGTGCAGGGACTTGGTGTCGCGGCGCAGTTGTACAACGAGGCAGGTCAGTATGAAGCCTCCTCGCGTTACGCAGATCAGATCATCAATGAGAGCACTGATACGCGCAGCGCCTGCAGGGGGTGGTTCTACAAGTCCGAGGCCTTGTTTGAAAGTGGCACCACGAAGCTGGCTGCCGATCAGCTTCGCGATGGCACGGAAGCATGCAGCAAGGCAGGCAATACGCTTTTCGCACTCAGCTTCCAGTATTTGCTGGCGAGTTTCGACATGCGGCAAGGCCGCCTCGACTCCGCCATCCGCTTGTTGCAGACCAGCTATCCCAAGGTGCTGCGAGCAGGCTTTCCGCCCCAGGTCGCGGAGTTCGAGTCCACTCTGGCCAAGGCGCACCTGGAGCGTGGCGACCTTGTCTCGGCTGCCAAGTTTGCCAATCAGGCCCTGGTGACGAACGCCAGCAGGCCGTATTCCGAGTCGACCGCCCGGGCGTACCACGTGCTTTATCGGGTCGACAAGAAGACCGGCGACGACCGTGCGGCGCTGGAGAATCTCGAGAAGTTCGTCGTCACCAACGACGGCTACATGGATCGCCTCAGTGCAAAGGCGCTTGCCTACCAGATCGTCGAGCAAAAGGTGCTGGCGAAGAAACTGCAGGTCGAAGAGCTGGACAAGAAAAACAAGCTGCTCGGGATGCAGGGCGAGCTGGATCGCAAGGAGGTCGAAACCAGCCGCCTGTACATCCTGTTGCTGCTGCTGGTACTCGCGTCCATCGGTTTGTGGGCGTATCGCATCAAGCGCTCGCAGCTCAAGTTCATGAAACTGGCGCGGCGCGACGGACTCACCGGCATCTTCAACCGGCAGCACTTCGTCAACGAGGCGGAACGGCTGCTGCGCTATTGCCAGAAGTCCGGACGCGACGCTTGCCTGGTGCTGCTCGACCTGGATCATTTCAAGCAGGTCAACGACAACCATGGTCACGCGGTGGGCGACCGCGTGCTTCGGCGTGCGGTGGGGGCCTGCCAGAAGCACTTGCGGACCACCGACCTGTTCGGGCGGCTGGGCGGCGAGGAGTTCGGCATGCTGCTGCCCGAGTGCGGGCGGGAGCAGGTGTTGGAGCGCGTGGAGCAGATGCGCCTGGCCGTTGCCCAGGTTCCTGCCGGCGAGGCGGGCTCCGGCGTGGTTGTCTCGGCCAGCTTCGGCGTCGCGTCCGCCGCCAGCTCGGGGTATGAGCTGCGCCAGTTGATGACGGATGCGGACGACGCGCTCTACCGGGCCAAGCGCGAGGGGCGCAACCGGGTCAGCCTGTTCGACAGCCGGCGTGTTCAGTCGAATGTGGTGTAACGAGCGCAATCACAAACCCGGCTTTGGCGCCCCGTGCGCAGCCGCTTCAGGGAGATGCTGTTGAAATCGTTTTCACGCAAGGCCAGGAGCGTGCGGCTTCGGCCGATGATGCAGAGCGACGAAGCTCTGTTTCATACGCTCTATACCGATCCCGAGACCATGCGTTTCGTCGGTGCGCCGTGGACTCCGGCGGAGGCAGTGGAGAGGTTCCGTGCGACCCTCTGTCGCCGGGGAAAGACGGTCGTGACCGACCGCTTTTTCGTCATCGAGGAAAAATCCAGCCGGGAAGCTATGGGTATTTGCGGCTCCTCACATTATGATCCGGCAAACATGCGGGTCGAAGTTGGCGTGATGTTGTTGCCCTTGGGTCGCAGGGCAGGGGTGGGGAGGGGCGCACTGATGGCGTTGGTGGACCATCTGTTTGAAGAGCAGCTGCTCGTCGAAGTGTACGCACGCATCGTTGCCGGCCATTCGGCAGCAGAAAATCTGGTAAAGCGCGCCAGTTTCCTGCTGGACATGGTTGTGAGGGGCGGGGAGCGGGATGTGGGGGAGCGTCAGTGGTCGGTCCACCGATCAACTTGGCGAGCAAGTCAAAGACCAGCAGCGGAGGTTATCGATGTCCAACGTGATCGATTTTCTTGAAAGGATGGGACGAGACGGGAAACTGCGTCATGCCTCGACCAAGGATATGGAGGGGGCCTTGGAAGTTGCCCAGATTGACCCGCAGCTGGCTGCCGCGATCCTCGCGAAGGATTCGGCGCTGATCGAGTCGCTGCTCGGCGACAGCAAGATCTATTGCGCCCTGATGCCCGGCAAGCAGGACGAGGAAGAGGAAGGGGAGGGTGAGGACGAAGCGCCTTCGCGCGAGGAGTCCGGGATTCCCTCGCGGGACCCTCTTTCCCGCGTGACGTTTGCCAGATAGCCGATGCGTGGGGGGAACATCCGTCGGGTATCCCTGTCGGGGTTTGTCCTGCTGACATCCCTGTGGATGGCTGTGGCCGTGGCCCAGCCGTCCCCGGATGCGAACGCCGAAGAACTGCTCAGGCAGGCGCAGGGCCTGGAGACTTCGAACTTCGCCGAATTCTCGGTGGTGTTGCAGAAACTGAACAGCGACGCGATCACGCTGTCTCCCGACCAGCAGATGCGCGTGCGCTATCTCAACGCGTTCCAGCTCGCTTACCGTGGAGACAGCAAGGCTTCGGTACGGCTGCTCAATGACGTGATCGAGCACAGTTCGGATCCGACGTTGCAGTTGCGCGCGATTTCCACCCAGATCAACGTGTTGACGTTGTCGGCCCGTTATGAAGAGGCCTTCACCAGGCTCAGTCAACTGCTCGATCTTCTTCCTACGGTCACGGAGCGTAGAGCCCGGCAACAAGCCCTGGGCGTAGCTTCCCTGTTGTATACCGAGGCAGGCCAATACGATCTCGCGCTCAGTTATGCCGCGCAGATGCGGGATGAAAGTCCCAGTGAGGACAACGCCTGTCGGGCGGACTATGCGACGATCCTCGCGTTGCACACGAGCGGGAAGTTCCCGACCGGCGACCCAAAAGTGGCCCAGGCCATCAGCGGCTGCGTTGGTGCCAAGGAACCGATTTTTTCGGGCTTCATCCGGTCCTTTCTCGCCAGCGATGAAATCAAGCATGGACGGCCCCATCAGGCAATCAAGCTGTTGCAGGTCAATCTGGGCTCGGCCCGCGACACCCACTATCCAAGGCTGATCTCCGAGGTCAACGTGGTCCTCGCGCAAGCCTACTGGCAGACGGGCGACGTCGATCGTGCCGAGCAGGCTGCGCTTGCCGCGGCGGCGACAGCCATCAAGAACGAATATACCGAGCCGCGGACTCAGGCCTATCAAGTGCTGTACCAGATCGAAAGGCAGCGCGGCAATTTCGCGGCAGCCCTCGATTACCACGAAAAATATATGGCAGCCGACAAGGGTTATCTGAACACCGTGAGCGCCAAGTCTCTCGCCTACCAGACCGTCAAGCAGCAGGTGCTGGCGAAGAAGCTGCAGATCGACGCCCTGGCCAAACAGAACAAGATCCTCCAATTGCAGCAGGCGCTCGGTAAGAAGGCGATGGAGGCGGGGCGGCTGTGGATCATCCTGCTGGTGTTGCTGCTGTGTTCCATCGGCTTCATCACCTATCGCATCAAGCGCTCGCAGCTCAAGTTCATGAAACTGGCGCGGCGCGACGGGCTTACCGGCATTTTCAACCGGCAGCATTTCGTCGGCGAGGCGGAGCGGCTGCTGCAGTACTGCCGCAAGTCCGACCGGGTGGCCTGCCTGGTGCTGCTGGACCTGGATCACTTCAAGCAGGTCAACGACACCCATGGCCATGCGGTGGGTGACCGCGTGCTCCGGCGCGCGGTGGCTGCCTGCCAGGCGCATCTGCGCTCCACTGACCTGTTCGGCCGCCTCGGTGGCGAGGAGTTCGGCGTGCTGCTGCCCGAATGCGGGCTGGACCAGGCGGTTGCACGCGTCGAGCAGATCCGCCTGGCGATTGCCTCGGTCTCCCTTGGCGAGGACGTGCCGAACGTGGCAGTCTCGGCCAGCTTCGGCGTGGCAACGGTCGCCAACTCGGGCTATGAATTGCGCCAGTTGATGACCGATGCCGATGACGCGTTGTACGCGGCCAAGCGCGAAGGCCGCAACCGGGTCAACCTGTCCAGCAGCCGCCATGTGCAATTGAGCCTGGTCTAGCTCAGCCTCGCGGCAGGACATCCGCGCCGGCCGGCGTGGACAGCGGGACGAGTGCGGGTTACAACAGGCATTCGTTCCGGCCGGGGATTTTCCGATGCGCGCGATGAGTTCGTTCCTGTTGTTTGCCCTGGCACTGGCGGTGCTGCCGTCATCGGCCATGGCCGATGACCCTGCCACCGAGCCTGCCACGCTGGCGCCGTCGATCAACGCGACCGATTTTGCCCGCTACGAGAAGACGCTCAGTTCCGACGACTTCGGCGGGCGCAAGCCCGGCACGGTGGGTGCGCAACGCACGCTGGATTTCCTGGTCGGCGAGTTCAAGCGCATGGGCTTGCAGCCCGGCAACCACGGTTCATGGTTCCAGACCGTGCCGGCGGAGAGCACCCTGCTGCTCAATGACAAGGTGAAGCTGCAGATCGCCGCCGGCGCGCAGCACGCCAGTTTCGCCAACCAGCAGGACATGGTGGTGCAGACCCTGCAAGGAAAAGCGCAGGTCGACCTGAAGGATTCGCCGGTGGTGTTCCTCGGCTACGGCGCGGATGCGCCGAACTGGCACTGGAACGATTACGCCGGTGTGGACGTGAAGGGCAAGACGGTGATCGTGCTGGTCAACGATCCGGGCTTTGCCAGTGGCGATCCGACATTGTTCAACGGCCGCGCCATGACCTATTACGGCCGCTGGACCTACAAGTATGCCGAGGCTGCGCTGCAGGGCGCGGCGGCGTGTTTCATCGTGCACACCAGCGACGCGGCGGCGGGTTACCCATTCAGCGTGTTGCAGAACGGCAACCGCGGCCCGCAGTTGAGCCTGCCGTCGAGTGTCGATCCCGCGCCGCGCCTGCCGGTAGCCGGGTGGCTCACCCATGCCGCCGCCACGCGCCTGTTCGCCGCCGCCGGCAAGGATTTCGACGCGCTCGCGGCGGCAGCCGCGAAACCGGGCTTCAAGCCGGTGCCGCTCGGCGCGACCGCCTCGATCAGCCTCAGGAACAAGATCGACCACTTCGAATCGAAGAACGTGCTGGCCATGATCCCCGGCGACTACAAGCCCGACGAGGTGGTGGTCTATACCGCGCACTGGGATCACCTGGGCACCGACCCTTCGCGGCCCGGCCACAAGGTGTACGGCGGCGCGATCGACAACGGCACCGGCCTGAGCATGCTGCTGGAAATCGCCGGCGCGTTCGCGCAGCAGCGCACGCCGCCCGAGCGCAGCATCTTGTTCTTCATGCCCACGCTGGAGGAATCGGGCCTGCTCGGCTCGCAGTACTACGCGGCGCAACCGGTGTTTGCGCTCAACCGCACCGTGGCCGACATCGCCGTGGACGCGTTGCCGATCATCGGCCGCGCCCACGACATGACCGTGATCGGCAAGGGCCAGTCGCAGTTGGAGGACATGCTGGCCGACGTGCTGAAGGCCCAGGGCAGGGTGATCTCGCCCGAGACCACGCCGGAGAACGGTTTCTACTTCCGCTCCGACCATTTCAACTTCGCCCGCGCCGGGGTGCCGGCCATGCTGGCCAGCTCCGGCCTCGACCTGCTGGACGGCGGCGAGGCGGCCGGTCGCAAGGCCGCCGAGGATTACACCGCGCATCGTTACCACACGCCGAATGATGTATTCGATCCGGCCTGGGATTACTCGGGCATCCTCGAAGACACCCAGGCGCTGTACGAATTGGGCCAATACCTGAGCCACGCCGGCGTGTGGCCGGCGTGGTACGCCGACAGCCCGTTCAAGGCCAGGCGCGACAGGATGATGGCGCCGCCGGCCAAGCGCCAATAGTTGCGTCTCGTCAATACAAGAAACCGGCGGGCATTGCCCGCCCTACCTTCCGCTTCGCCGTTGTAGGGCGGGCACCGCCCGCCGACTCTTGCCGAGTCCCGGCAAAAAACCAACCGTGACGCGCCCCCCGCACAGGCGCTCGTTCAACGCCCCGTCGGTCGATCCAGCTTGTCGAAATGGACGATGGCATTGAGCACCAGCGGGTAGCTGCCGATGGTTTCGCCGCGCCACATCGGATTGCTGGCGAACAGCAGCACGTGGCCCTTGCCGTAGCGCGCATCGACCACGGCGGCGCGCTCGGCCATTTCGCTGCCGTGGTCGAGCAGGCCGGCGATCAGCAGCTTGTCGGCGGCGGCGAAGCGCAGGATCACCTGCGGCTGCTGGTCGGCCGGGATCACCCAGGGGTTGTTGCGCAGCTGCTCCGCGTTGAGCGGCGTGGCCTGCCATGGCTTGACGTCGGGCAGCGCCTCGGGTTCGACGGCGGCGCGTCCCTCGGGTGTGTCGGTGTCGTGCGGGCCACCGCGGCCGGTTGCGCGCTGGAAATCCTTCGCCGTCGGCAGGCCGTGGTCGCCGGTGACCAGGTTGGAGATCTTGAACGATTGCCCTTCGGCGCTGTAGATCGCCAGGTCGTCGCGCGTGTAGCTGGCGGCGATCGGGCTCTTGCGGTCGACGAACTGCGCCTGCAGCACGCTGCCGACCACCTTGAGCTTGTCGGTCGGGGTGACCGAGACGCCCGGCGCCAGGCCCACGTCGATCGCGAAGCGCGCGGTGTCCTCGGCGGTGATCAGCAGGCCGCCCTCGTGCACGAAGCGCTTCAGATTGGCGACGCCGGATTCGCCCAGGCCGGGGCGGATGTCGTCGGTGCTGTCGATGCGGCCGATGTTCGGCGTCAGTTCGGTGGTCTTCCATGGCATCGGCTCGCCCCACATCGGCAGGCCGTCGATGATGCGGCGGCTGCTGGCACCGCCGATCGGACCGAACAGGATCACGTCGTACTTCGCGCGCAGGTCGCCGAGCTTCGCCACGTCCTGGGTGCTGATGTAGTCGTACTTCACCTGCAACTGGTCCAGCGCCATGCGCCACCAGCCTTCGGTCTGCGTGCTGAGCCAGGTGTGCATCACCGCGATGCGCGGAAGTTTCGCGTGCGGCAGGTCGATCGCGGCAAGCCCCGCCGGCACGTCCACCGCCGCGTCGAGCTTGCGCATCGGCGCTTTCAGGATGGAGCTGTCGGTGACGCGCACCACTTCCACGTCGAACAGGTCGCCCATCGACCAGGCGGTGTCGTCATAGGGGTGCTGCTGCGGGTCCTTCGGCGACCAGTACTGGCGGTCGAGCAGGGTGTCGGCGATGCGCGAGTAGGGCTGATCCATGCGCACGACGATGCTGCCGGCGGGGAAACGGCGCGTGCGCGCCGGCTGCTCCTTGCCCTCATCGTCCTTCGCCGCCGGCAGGCTGACCTTGATCGGCGCCGTGCTGCGGCTCAGTTCCACGTGCTGGCGCTGCAGGATGCGCAGCAACTGCGCCTGCGAGCCGGGGCGCGCGTCGTCGGCGGGAAACACGTAGGCGGCCGGGCCGGCGTTCTGCGGTTTCTCGATCGAGCGCTTGCTCTTCAGGTAGTAGTTCTTCAGGAACAGCTGACCGTTGTCGGAAAAATACTTCAGCGCGGTGAGCAGGCCGGTCTGCTGGTAATTGTTGTTGTTGCGCTGCGACCAGGTCACCACCGGCAGCGGCGGGTTCGGCTTGTACCAGGTGCGCTGGTACTCCTCCGGTTCCAGGATGCGCTTGACGGTGTCGGCACCGTCGTTGCCGAAGGTCTCGTAGAGCCGGCTGATGCCGTTGTGCATGGCGGCGATGAACATCAGGTAGCCCGGGCTCCAGGTGTCGAAGCTGCCGTGGGTGAACACGCCGGGCATGCCGAGCTTGGTCATCTGTTGCACGTTGTCCCAGCCCAACTGCTGCCACTCGCCGGTGAGGATGGGATCGATCCAGGCGTTGTACGGGCCGTCGCCGACGGTGTTGTCGTAGAGGAAAGGCACCGACTCGTGCAGGTCGTGCAACACCTGCGCGTGCCAGCCGATGAAGGTGTCGGCGACGTTGCGGGTGAGGTTCAACGTCATCGCCATCGCGTCGCGGTTGTTGTCGTGCGCCACGTAATGGCCCCAGTACAGCAGGCGCGGATAGTTCCGGCCGGGATGGGCGCGGTGCCAGTTGTAGCGGTCCACCTGGCGGTCGCGGCCGTCCACCTCGACGATCGGCGTGATCAGGGTGATCACGTGCGAGCGGATGTGCTTGATGTAGGGCGCGTCGTCCACCGCCAGCCGGTAGGCCAGTTCCATCAGCGCGGTGGGCGAGCCGGTTTCGGTGGAGTGGATGGCGCCGGTGATGTAGTAGACCGGGGTGGACTGGGCGATCAGCGTGTCGGCGGCAGCATCGTCCATGCCGATCGTGCGCGGGTCGGCCAGCTTGGCCAGGCGTGCGTTGTTGGCATCCAGGCCGGCCAGCAGATCTTCATCGGCCACGGCGACCGCGATCATCGGGCGGCCCTCCTCGCTTTGGCCGATGGTGAACACCTTCACCCGCGGGCTGGCCGCCGCCAGCGCCCGGAAGTAGCGGTAGACGTCGGTGGAGTAGGGCAGGTAATTCGGCGCGCCGGCGATGTGGCCGAGCACCTTCAGCGGCGTCGGCACGGTAGCCGAGGCGGGCAGGTAGTCGGTCAGCGGCGAGTTGAACGAGGGATCGGTGGTGTCCTTCAGGATCTGCGCCGTGTACGCCTGGTCGACCGGTTGCGCCGGGTCACGCGCGTAGGTGATCGAGCCGTTCGGCTCGGTGGCGGCGGTGGCTGCACAACTGGCCAACGCCAGCAGGGCAAGCAACGGGATTCGACAACAAGCGGGCATGGCCATGGCTCCCCTTCGCAACGTGGCAACGGATCGTTGCACTGTGCCAGAACGCGGGCGCGCTTGCCCGGGCCGTGTCGGGGTGGTTATCAGCTGGCCGAGCCGGCCGCGGTCGGCCGCCGCCATGGCGGCGGGCGGCCGGGCCGGCTTGGGTCACTTGGTGGGTGCGGCAACCGCCGTCGGGGCGCCCGGGCCGATGCTGGAGCCGACGAACTGCACGATCTGCTGGTACAGCTCGGCCACGTTCTTCTCGTCGTAGAAGCCGTGGCCCTCGTCGGGCTGGTCGATCCAGGCGTGCGCCACGTGGCGGTCGAGCAGGGCCGTGTGCAGGCTGCGGCCCTGGATCGACGGCACGCGCTTGTCCTTGCCGCCAACCACCAGCATGACCCTGGCCTTGAGTCGGTCCAGCTGGTTGATCGGCGAGCGCCGCGCCAGCGTGTCCATGTCCGTGCCCAGCACGCGCTGCAGGTAGTTCTCGCCGGAGGTGGACTGCGGTATGTCGCCGCGCCGGTACATCAGGGCGAGGTCATACACGCCCACGTAGCCGATGGTGCACTTGTACAGGTCGGGCTCCTTCACTGCGCCCTCCAGCGCCGCGTAGCCGCCGTAGCTGCCGCCGAAGATGCAGATGCGGTTCGGATCGGCGAGGCCCTGCGCGATCGCCCAGCGGGTGGCGTCGGTGACGTCGTCCTGCATCTTGCCGCCCCATTCGAGCCAGCCCGCCTTCTCGAAGGCGTAGCCGTAACCGCCGGAGCCGCGATAGTTCACCTGCAACACCAGGTAGCCGCGGGTGGCCAGCATCTGCACGTAGGGGTCGAAGTCCCAATCGTCGCGCACGCCGTAGGGGCCACCGTGGACCAGCACCACCATCGGCAGGTGCCGGGCGGTTTCGAGCCCCGGCGGGAAGCTGGCGTAACCCTGCAACTTCAACCCGTCGCGGGCGGAGAACGCGAACGGCTGCTTGGTCGCCATCCGGACGGGGTCGATCCAGCGTTCCGTGGCCAGCAAGGAGGTGAGCTTGCCGGCCTTGCGGTCGAACAGGTAGAAGTGGCCCGGGTCGCTGTCCGCGGACACGTACAGGATGCAGAGGGCGCCGTCGCGGGTGCCGGAAACGATGCGCGCGTATTCGCCAGGGAAGTGCTGCATCAACCCCACCGCCGTCTTCGCTGCCGGCGCGTTGCCATCGAACAGCGCCACGCCTGGCCGCCCATCCTCGAAACCGACGCCGATGATCTGGTCGTCGGCCGGACCGAAGATCAGCGCGTTCGCCTCGACCGTCGGGTTGCTCCACAGCTCGGTCAGCTTGCCGGTGGCCGGGTCCCAGCGACACACCCCGAAGCCGCCCGCCTTCGGCGAGCAGCTGAAGTAGGCATGGCTGTCGTCCGCGTCGAACGCCCACGGAAAGGAGCGGCTGGCCTCGAACTCCGGCAGCTCCTTCCAGCCGTCCGCATCCACCGGGTGGGTGTACACCTTCGGGTTGCCGTTGGCGTCGAGTCCGGCGGCAAAGCGGATGCGGCCCTGGTGGTCGGCCACGAACGTCATGTCGCGACCGGGGGCGTTGATGATGGGCGCGATGTCGCCGCTGCGCAGGTCCATCCGCACCGCCCGGGACAGCTCGCCCTCGTTGCCCGAGCCGGACCAGGAGCTGATCGAGACCAGCGCGTGGTTGGGATCGCCGGGAATCGGCGCGATGAACGTCGCCGTGCCGTACTTGCCGTCGTTGCGCTGCGTCAGCCACCTCACCGAACTGCCGCCCTTGCGGTAGCCGTACAGCAGCAGCGGATTGCCGCCATCGGCCTCGACGCCGAACAGTTCGCCGGTGGACAGCGGCACGTCGTACCCACCCACGTGCTCGCCGACGCTGTACACCACGTGGGTGGGCGAAGCCCACCAGAAGTCGATGACGTCGTCTCCCTCGCGCGGGCGCACCACGTGCCCCTTCATGTCGGACAGGTGGATCAGTGCCAGCGAGCGCTGCCCCTTGACCAGGCCCATTGCCGCCAGGTACTGCCCGTCCGGAGAAATCTTCACCTCCGTGTACTCGGGATGTCTCGCCAGATCGGCAAACGACACTGGCGCAGCATGGACCACGCCCGCACAGACCAGCAACAGGGCCGCAACCTTGCACCGAATATCCATCTCTGATTCCCCCCCCCCTGGACGCGACCGTCCGGATGGCGGCCACGCGATCGCTTATTTATAGCAGTCGGAGATCGCATTTTGGAAACGCAGGAACTTGCGTCCGCACCGGTGTCGACCCCGGCCACATTCACATGCCAGCCGCTTCCGCGGGCATGAGGATGCCCATCCGCCGTGCGCGATCAGCGTGCTTTGGGCTTGAGGCGAACGTAGAGCTGCTTGCGCACGATGGCGATGACCTTGCCGGAGGCGGTGGTCACTTCGGTCTCGAACCAGCGCAGCACTTTTTCGCCGCCGGCCGCGGCGACGCGCAGTTCATCGACCACGGCGGGGTCGAGTTTGAAGTGTGCGTAGACGTCCTCGTAGCCCGGCGCCACGAAGTCGATCGTGCCGGCCTTGTCCCACACGAAGTAGTCGCTGCCGAGCTGGTGCATCGCCAGCAGCATCCAGAACGGGTCGACCATGGCGAACAGGTTGCCGCCGAACTGGCTCTTGACGTAGTTGCGGTTCCACGGCCGCAGCCGCAACACCACCGTCGCTTCGGTGTAGTCCTCGCTGAGTGATTGCACGCGAATCGCGTTGACGAGGGCCGGCGGCCACAGGTTGAACAGCCGGCGAAAAGTGGAGGCGCGCATGAGGGCGATGGAATGAGAAAAGAAACATCCTACCCGAACATACGTAACGGTATGGAACGGGTGCGCACCCCGATGAACACGCAGGAGCACGCTCGCGGGCGATGCGCTTGCGCCGGGATTCGGAATTCGCAAAAAAGCTTAAAGGCATCGCCCGCAAGCGGGCTCCTGCGAGGGGATGATCGGCCTCAGAACAGCATCGAGGCCATTCGTCGCCGGTAACGCCCGACCAGCTCGGCGTCGTCCAGCGTGGCGAAGGCAGCGAGCAGGCGCTTCTTCGCCTGGCCGTCGTTCCAGTCGCGGGCCTTTTGCAGGATGGCGAGAAACTGGTCGAGGCCGGCTTCGGCGTCGCCTTCCTGCAGCAGGCGCAGGCCGAGCAGGTCGCGTGCTTCCCAATCTTCCGGGTTGGCCTCGATGCGCTGTTGCAATGTGTCTGCTGCAGGGGCGGCCGCGGCGGCGCGGGCCAGTTCCAGTTCGCTGCGCAGGCGCTGGGCGCGCGCGTCGGTGGCGAGGTTGGCGGGCAGGGCGTCGAGTTCGGCGCTGGCGGCATCGGCCTGGCCTGCACGCATCAGCGCCAGCGCCAGGTCGAGCTTGAGCTCGGCCTTGGCCGGCTCGGCGGCGATCGCCTGCTGGATGCGGTTGATCGCCGCCTCGGGCGTTTCGGCGGGAGCGTCGTCGTCGGCGATGTCGCCCTCGTCGCCTTCGAGGGCCTGCACGTGGCGGCCGAGGAACTCGCGCAGCTGGCGCTCGGGCAGTGCGCCGGCGAAGCCGTCGACGACCTGGCCCTGGCTGACCAGCATCACCGTGGGGATGCTCTTGATGCCGAACATCCCCGCCAGCTCCTGCTGCGCGTCGACATCGACCTTGCCGAGCCGGAACGCGCCGTTGAACTCGGCGGCCAGCTTTTCCAGGATCGGCCCCAGCGATTTGCACGGTTCGCACCATGCGGCCCAGAAGTCGACCAGGATCGGCGTGTCCATCGACGCTTGCAGCACCTCGGTCTCGAAGGTCTGCTGGTCGATGTCGAAGACGTGGCTGGCGCGGGTGGTATCGGTCACGGAAAGCTCCGGCGGCGGGTTGTGGATGCCCAGATCAGGGCGATGCCCAGCATATCAAGCAGCGGACGCGCGGCCTGCGCTCGCGCGCGCATTCACGAAAGATTTGCGAGAATCCCCCGATGGCCACCGCCGTACGAAACACCGATTGCCTGCATGCGCGTTCGTCCGATGCGCTGCTGATCTGCGAACACTGCGACACCGTCTATCGGCGGCGTCCGCTCGCGCGGGGCGAGGTCGCCCGCTGCGTGCGTTGCGGCGCGGAGCTGGATCGCCATCGCGCGCTGTCGGTCAATGCGCTGCTGGCGCTGATCCTCACCGCCATGATCGTGTTCGTGCAGGCCAACATCTGGCCGATCTTCACGCTCGGCCTGAACGGCCAGTTCAGCGCCACCACGCTGTGGGGCATGATCGTCACGATGTGGGAGCAGGGCGCCCAGGTGGTCGCCGTATTGGCGGCGGGCACGCTGTTCTTTTTCCCGATGACGAAGATGATGGTGATGGGCTGGCTGCTGTGGTTCGCCCGCATGGGCCGGCGTGCGCCCGGCTTTGCCCCGCTGATGGTGGCCCTGCACCGGATCGGCCCGTGGACGATGAGCGAAGTGTTCGTGCTGGGTGCGCTGGTGGCGATCGTCAAGGCGCACACCTACTTCGAGGTGGTGGCCGACCCGGGCATCTACGCCTATGGCGCGTTGACGTTGCTGATCACCATTTTCGCCGGCGTGGACATGCGCCAGCTGTGGGAGCAGACGCCGGAGCCGAAGCCGTGAGCGCGCTGCCTCGTGCCGTCGACCTGGGCCTGATCGGCTGCCGCATGTGCGGGCTGGTGTGCCGCAACGTGGCCGGCAACGCGAAGCTCGACGGCGACGGCGTGGGCGACGCGATGGCCTGCCCGCGCTGCGGTTCCACGTTGCGCCGGCGCAAGACCAACAGCTACGCGCGCACCTGGGCGCTGCTGATCGCCGGTTTCATCCTGTACATTCCGGCCAACGTGCTGCCGATCATGCGCACGGCCAGCCTCAACGACGTCGACGACAACACCATCATCAGCGGCGTGGTCGAATTGTGGACGAATGGCTCGGTGGACCTGGCGATCATCGTTTTCCTGGCCAGCATCGTGGTGCCGATGCTGAAGTTTCTCTCGCTGGGCATGCTGCTGGTGAGCAGCCAGCGTGGCAGCGACTGGGCGCGACCGCAGCGGGCCAGGCTGTATCGGCTGGTGGAGTTCATCGGCTACTGGTCGATGCTGGACGTGTTCGTGGTGGCGCTGCTGACGGCGCTGGTGCGCTTCAACGTGCTGAGTCGGGTCGAGCCGCTGCCCGGCGTCATTTTCTTCGGGCTGACCGTGGTGCTGACCATGCTCGCCTCGATGAGTTTCGATCCGCGCTTGATCTGGGATGGCAGGAACACCGATGACTGAAGACACCCGCGTCGAACCCGGTCCGCCCGCGCCCGACGCCCTGCCGCGGCCGGTGGTGGAGCAGCGCCGCTTCAAGGAGTCGCTGATCTGGCTGGTGCCCGCGCTGGCGGCGCTGGTGGGGCTTTCGCTGGTGATCCACAACTGGCTGCAGACCGGGCCGCAGGTCGTGATCAGCCTGCAGAGCGCCGAGGGGCTGGACGCCGGCAAGACGCCGGTCAAATACAAGAACGTGGTGATCGGGCGGGTCAAGAAGATCCGGCTCAGCCCCGACCGCAGCCACGTGCTGGTGTCGGTGGCGCTGGAGAAGAGCGCCGAGGGTTTCGCCACCAAGGGCACGCGCTACTGGGTAGTGCGCCCGCGCATCGGGCTGGGCGGCGTGTCCGGCATCGACACGCTGTTTTCCGGCGCCTTCATCGGCGCCGACGTGGGCGAGTCGGACGAGCAGCAGGAGCACTTCGATGGCCTGGAAGCGCCGCCGGCGGTGCGCCACGGCGAGCTGGGCCGCAGCTTCGTCCTGCACAGCGAGGACCTCGGCTCGCTGGATGTCGGCTCGCCGGTCTATTACCGGCGCATCCAGGTCGGGCGGGTGGCCTCGTACACGCTGGACAAGGACGGCAAGGGCGTGTCGCTGCACGTCTTCATCGACGGCCCGAACGACCGTTTCGTCAGCCGCTCCAGCCGCTTCTGGAATGCCAGCGGGGTGGATCTCTCGCTCGGCGCGAACGGGCTGAAGCTCAACACCCAGTCGATGGCCGCGGTGCTGGCCGGCGGCGTGGCCTTCCAGGACCCGCCCGGTCCCCACGACAGCACGCCGGCACCGGAGGACACCAGCTTCAAACTGTTCGGCGACCGCACCACCGCGATGGCGCCGCCCGACGGCGAGCCGCACTACCTGCGCATGCGCTTCGAACAGTCGGTGCGCGGGCTCGCGGTGGATGCGCCGGTGGAGTTCCTCGGCATCAACATCGGCAAGGTCGTCTCGGTGCGCCTGGACTACGACGAGAAGACGCAGAAATTCCCGGTGCTGGTGGGCGCGGTGGTCTACCCTGAGCGCCTCGGCGCCGCCTACGACAAGCTGGAAGCGATGGCCAGGGCCAACGGCCATGCTCCGGACCTGGCGCGCATGATGGGCGGGTTGATCGCGCACGGGCTACGCGCACAGGCGCGCACCGGCAACCTGCTCACCGGGCAGCTGTACGTGGCGCTGGATTTCGTGCCGCACGCCACCAAGGTCGACTTCGACCCGGCCGCCAAGCCGCTCACCATCCCCACCGCGCCGGGCAGTTTCGACAAACTGCAGGAGCAACTGGCGGAGATCGTCGACAAGCTCGACAAGGTGCCGTTCGACAGCATCGGCAAGCATGTCGACCAGGTGCTGGCCGGGCTCGACACCACCTTGAAGCAGGTCAACGGCAAGACCTTGCCGGCCTTCACCGAGACCTTGCACGGCGTGCAGAAAACCATGGGCACCGCCGATGCGGCGCTGTCGGACGATTCGCCGCTGCAACGCAATCTCGGCGCCACGCTGGAGCAGGTGCAGCGCATGTCGCGTTCGCTGCGCGTGCTGTCGGATTACCTCAGCGGTCATCCCGAAGCCCTGCTGCGCGGGCGCCGCCCCGACGACCGACCTGCCACGCCGCCCGCACCGGAACCGGCCCCGGCACAGGAGCACAAGCCATGATGCGTCACGCCATCGCGTTGCTGGCGATCACCGCCGCAGCCTTGCTCGCGGCCTGTGCCTCGGCACCGCTGCACTACTACACCTTGCTGCCCGGATCGGCGGCACCGGTGGCCGAGTCGGCGACCGCGATTGCGTTCGAGGTGCTCACCGTCAACGTGCCGGCGCAGGTCGACCGGCCGCAACTGGTCGTGCGCCAGGGCGGCCAGAGCGTGGCCCTGCTGGAGGGCGAGCGCTGGATCGCGCCGTTGGCCGACGAGGTGCGCGGCGCGCTGGCCGCCGACCTGACTCGCGCCTTGCCGGGCCGTGACGTGGGCGGCATGGCGCCCAGCGGCAAGCCGCTGTTGCAGGTGAGTCTGGACGTGCGCCGCTTCGATTCGCAGCCGGGCGATCACGCGTTGATCGAGGCAGCCTGGCAACTGCGCTGGCGCCACGACGGCAAGCTGGCCACGCAGGCATGCAGCAGCCGCATCCGCGAAGCCGTGGGGCCGGGCTACGACGCCCTGGTGCAGGGCCACCAGCAGGCGCTGGACCAGCTGGCGGAACAGATGGCGGGAGTGGCGCGCGCGCTGGCATCCGGCCAGCCGGCCGCCTGCCCGGAAGGCTGAGTCGGCCGCTCCTGCGTGAATGCCGGAACGGTGCCGGCCTTGGCGGAAACCCCGCGCTGGGCTAGTCTGACCCGTTCACCGCCGCCGGTTCGATCCGGTGCGCACCCACCGCATCATGGCCTTCCGAAATCATGCAGGACAATCAAGCCCCGACCGCTGCCGACACCGACGAAACCGCCTACCGCCCGCAAGCGGTGGAGGCTGCCGCGCAGCAGTACTGGAATGCGCAGCGCGCCTACGAGGTGAAGGAACAGTCCGGCCGGGCCAAGTTCTACTGCCTGTCGATGCTGCCGTACCCGTCCGGCGCGCTGCACATGGGGCATGTGCGCAACTACACCATCGGTGACGTGATCAGCCGCTTCCAGCGCATGCAGGGCAAGAACGTGCTGCAGCCGATGGGCTGGGACGCATTCGGCCTGCCGGCGGAGAACGCCGCGATCAAGCACAAGACCGCGCCGGCCAAGTGGACCTACGCCAACATCGAGCACATGCGCGCGCAGATGCAGGCGATGGGCTACGCGTTCGACTGGTCGCGCGAGTTCGCCACCTGCCGGCCGGACTACTACGTGCACGAGCAGCGCATGTTCACCCGGCTGATGAAGAAGGGCCTGGCCTACCGCAAGAACGCGGTGGTGAACTGGGACCCGGTGGACCAGACCGTGCTGGCCAACGAACAGGTGATCGACGGTCGCGGCTGGCGCACCGGCGCGCTGGTGGAGAAGCGCGAGATCCCGCAGTGGTTCCTGAAGATCACCGACTACGCGCAGGAACTGCTTGACGGCCTGGACGCGCTGCCGGGCTGGCCCGATGCGGTCAAGACCATGCAGCGCAACTGGCTGGGCCGCAGCGAGGGGCTGGAGATCCGCTTCGCGCTGGACGGCGAGGGCGAACCGCTGAGCGTGTTCACCACCCGCCCCGACACCTTGATGGGGGTGACCTTCCTCTCGATCGCCGCCGAGCACCCGCTGGCGCAGCGCGCGGCGCAGGACAATCCGAAGCTGGCCGCCTTCATCGCCGAGCTGAAGCACGGCGGCGTGTCCGAGGCCGAGCTGGAGACCCAGGACAAGCGCGGCATGGACACCGGCCTGTGCGCGATCCACCCGATCAGCGGCGAGCGCGTGCCGATCTGGGTGGCCAATTTCGTGCTGATGGGCTACGGCACCGGCGCGGTGATGGCAGTGCCGGGACACGACCAGCGCGACTGGGAATTCGCGCAGAAGTACAGCCTGCCGATCAGGATGGTGATCGTCGACGAGTCGGTGCTCGATGCGCTGAAACAGATCCGCCACGAGCTGGCGCTGGGCGTGGGCAGCGACGCGATGCTGGCCGCGCTGGAAGGCCGCGACATCCATGCGCAGGATGTCTCCGCGCCGCTGCGCGTGGTGCAGGAGTTCGAGCGCCGCATCATGGAGGAGGCGGCCTGGACCGCGCGCGGCACCCTGGTCAATTCCGGCGAGTACGACGGCATGGATTTCGCCCATGCGTTCGACGCGCTGGCCACGCGCTTCGAGCGCGCCGGCTGCGGCGCGCGCCGGGTCAACTGGCGCCTGCGCGACTGGGGCGTGAGCCGCCAGCGCTACTGGGGCTGCCCGATCCCGGTGATCCGCTGCGCGGCGTGCGGCGACGTGCCGGTGCCGGAAGACCAACTGCCGGTGCTGCTGCCCGAGGACGTCGCCTTCTCCGGCGTGCAGTCGCCGATCAAGGCCGACCCGGCCTGGCGCCAGACCACCTGCCCGAATTGCGGCGGCGCCGCCGAGCGCGAGACCGACACCTTCGACACCTTCATGGAGTCGAGCTGGTACTACGCGCGCTACACCTCGCCCGGCGCGGCCACCCAGGTCGACGACCGCGCCAACTACTGGCTGCCCGTGGACCAGTACATCGGCGGCATCGAGCACGCCATCCTGCACCTGCTGTATTTCCGCTTCTATCACAAGCTGCTGCGCGACGAAGGCCTGGTGGCCACCGACGAACCGGCCACCAACCTGCTGTGCCAGGGCATGGTGATCGCCGAGACGTTCTACCGCGAGAACGCCGACGGCTCCAGGGAATGGTTCAACCCGGCCGACGTGGAAGTGCAGCGCGACGATCACGGCCGCGTCACTGGCGCACGGCTCAGGACCGACGGGCAACCGGTGCGGATCGGCGGCATCGAGAAGATGTCCAAGTCGAAGAACAACGGTGTCGACCCGCAGTCGATGGTGGCCAAGTACGGCGCCGACACGGTGCGCCTGTTCTCGATGTTCGCCGCGCCGCCGGAGCAGTCGCTGGAATGGAACGAGGCCGGTGTCGAGGGCATGGCGCGTTTCCTCAAGCGCTTCTGGCGCGAGGTGACCGCCCACGCCGGCGGGCCCGACCATGCGGTGGTGGACCCGGCGGCACTGGATGCCGCGCAGAAGGCCATGCGCCGCCAGTTGC
This sequence comes from Rhodanobacter sp. UC4438_H5, assembly GCF_052978405.1. Classification (NCBI taxonomy): domain Bacteria; kingdom Pseudomonadati; phylum Pseudomonadota; class Gammaproteobacteria; order Lysobacterales; family Rhodanobacteraceae; genus Rhodanobacter; species Rhodanobacter sp. UC4438_H5. Next base: position 1,537,646 of record NZ_CM129672.1, on the reverse strand, counting down.
ACGAGACCATCCAGAAAGTCAGCGACGACATCGGCCGGCGCCACGCGTTCAACACCGCGATCGCCGCACTGATGGAGCTGCTCAACGCGCTGGGCAAGTTCAACGACGCCAGCGAGCAGGGCCGCGCCGTGCGTCACGAGGCGCTGGAGACGATGGTGCTGCTGCTCAATCCGGTGGTGCCGCATGTCTGCCACGCGCTGTGGCAGGTGCTCGGCCACCCGGTCGCGGTGCTGGAGGACCAGCCGTGGCCGCGAGTCGATCCCGTCGCGCTGGTGCGCGACACCGCGACGCTGGCGGTGCAGGTCAACGGCAAGCTGCGCGGTACCATCGAGCTGCCGGTCAACGCCGGCAAGGACGAGGCCGAGGCATTGGCCCGGGCGCAGCCGCAGGTCAGGCAGTTCCTCGAGGGCATGACGGTGCGCAAGGTCATCGTGGTGCCCGGCAAGATCGTCAACATCGTCGCAGGATGACAACCATGGGCTTCATCAACGCGCGTCGGATTCGCCTGCTGTCGCTGCTGCTCGCCGCGCTGGCGCTGACTGCCTGCGGCTTCCATCTGCGTCAGAACGCCAACCTGCCCGCGGCCATGCAGCGGGTGCATCTGGACGCCCACGGCGGCAGCAATTTCCAGCGCCAGCTGACCCTCGCGCTGGAACGCGCCGGCGTTGCCGTCGAAGACGCGCCCGGCCCCGGCATCGCCGAGCTTGCCGTACCCACCGCCGCCTTCAACACCGACACGCTCACCTCCGGTGGCTACGCGCGCATCAGCGAGTTCGCGATCCACTACACGGTCAGGTTCGGCGTCACCGACGCCACCGGGCAGATCCTGGTGCCGCAGCAGACCATCAACATGTCGCGCGAGTTCAGCTACGACGCCGGCAACACGGTGGGCAGCGCCTCGCAGGTCGAGCAGATCCAGAAGAGCCTCGATGACGACATGGTGCAGGCGATCATGTTCCGCCTGCAGGCCGCCGCCCATTCTCCCGCCGCGGCGTCCAGCGTGCGCTGATGCCGCTCAACCCGAACCAGTGGTCGAAGGCGCTGGCGGCGGATCGACTCGACGCCGTCTACCTGCTGGCCGGCGAGGAACTGCTGGTGCTGGAAGCCGCCGACGCGTTGCGCGCGCAGGCACGGCGACTGGGTTACGGCGAGCGCGAGGTGCTCGAGGTCGGCCAGCATTTCGACTGGGATGACGTCGCCCGCGCCGGCGCCAGCATGTCGCTGTTCGCCAGCCGCCGGCTGATCGACCTGCGCCTGCCGACCGGTCGCCCCGGCATCGAAGGCGCCAAGGCGATCACCGCGTTCTGCGCCGACCCGCCGCCGGACGTCACCTTGCTGATCACCGCGATGGAGTGGAGCAGCAAGCACGACGGCGCCTGGAGCAAGAAGCTCGACGCCAGCCACAGCATGGTGGTGTTCAATGCGCCGCGGCCGCACGAGTGGAACGCCTGGGTCGGTGCGCGGCTGGCTTCGCGCGGACTCAGCGCCAGTGCCGACGCGGTGGCGTTGCTGGCCGAGCGGGTCGAGGGCAATCTGCTGGCGGCGGCGCAGGAGGTCGACAAGCTGGCGGTATTGCATGGTGAAGGCCGCATCGACGCGACCGAGATGGAGAGTCTCGTCGCCGACAGCGCCCGTTACGACGTATTCAAGCTCACCGACGCCGCCTTGTCCGGCGACGGTGCGCGCGCGCTGCGCGTGCTGGCCGGGTTGCGTTCCGAAGGCGACGAGCTGATCGCGCTGATGGGCTGGCTGGTCAACCAGCTGCAGCTGGCGCTGCGTCTGGCCAATGCGCAGAACTTCGCCGCGCAGGCCAAGGCCGAGCGCCTGTGGCAATCGCGCGAGCAGATGTTCCGCCAGGCATTGCGCCGTGCGCCGCGCGAACACTGGCTGCAATGCCTGGCGCGTGCCGCGCGCATCGACCGCATGGCCAAGGGCCGCGAGCAGGGCGATGCGTGGCTGGAAGCCGAACGGCTGATCGCGGCCATTGCCGAGCCGCGCGCCGCGAAGGCGCTCGCGTGAAACCGCTGGCGATTTTTGGCGGCACCTTCGATCCGATCCACCTCGGCCATCTGTGCGTGGCGTGGGAAGCCGCCGAACTGCTCGATGCCGAGGTGCTGATGATGCCGGCGGGGCTGCCGCCGCATCGCCCGCCGCCGATCGCCAGCGCGGCGCAGCGGCTGGCGATGCTGCAGGTGGCGCTGCGCGGCCAATCGCGGCTGATCCCGGATGGGCGCGAGCTGGCCCGCGAGGGCGCGTCCTACACGGTCGACACGTTGGCCGGCTTGCGCGCCGAGCAGGGTGATCGTCCGCTGGTTTTGCTGCTCGGCGCCGACGCGTTCGCCGGCTTGCCCGGCTGGCACGAGTGGCAGCGGCTGTTCGAGCTGGCGCACATTGGCGTGCTCAGCCGTCCGGGTGAACAGGCCCCGCTGCCGGAAGCGTTGCACCGGGAACTCGCCGGCCGCCGGGCGGACGACGCCGCGGCGTTGCGGCTGGCGCCAGCCGGTCGCGTGATCGAGCTGGCGGTCACCCCGCTGGAGATTTCCGCCACCCGCATCCGCCAGTTGCTGGCCGCCGGCCGCGATCCGCGCTACCTGCTGCCGGCGGGGCTGTTCGATTCGGCCGGGCTGCTCGCGCCCTATCGCCGCTGATCCGGCCCCGGATCACATGAATGCATAGTGCACGATGTGGAAGAAGATCGGCGCGGCGAAGGTGACCGAGTCGAGCCGGTCGAGGATGCCGCCGTGGCCCTCGATCATGCTGCCCCAGTCCTTCGCGCCGATGCTGCGCTTGACCGCCGACAGCGCCAGTCCGCCGAGGAAGCCGGCCAGCACGATCACCAGCGACATGCCGGCTGAACCCCAGAACGTGAACGGCGTGATCCACCACATGCAGGCGCCGATGGCGATGGCCGAGAGGCCACCGCCGACCAGGCCCTCGACGGTCTTGGATGGGCTCACCCTGGGCGCCAGCTTGTGCCGGCCGAACAGCTTGCCGAACACGTACTGCAGCACATCGCTGATCTGCACCACCAGCAGCAGGTACAGCATCAGCAGCAGGCTCTGCCCCTGATAGCCGGGAATGTGCAGCAGCAGCACCGCTGGCGCGTAGCTCACGCAGTACACCGTGAGCATCAGTCCCCACTGGATCTTGGTGGTGCGCTCCAGGAAATTCTCGGTGTCGCCGCTGAGCGCGGTGATCGCCGGCAACAGCAGGAAGCCGTACACCGGAATGCAGATCGCGAACAGCCCGTACCAGTCGATGCCGATCAGCCAGTACTGCAGCGGTATCGCCACGTAGAAACACAGCACCAGCGGCAGGTGATCGCCGCGGCGGGTCGGCGTGAGCGTGGCGAACTCGCGCAGCGCGAAGAACGAGGCCAGCGCAAAGAACACCAGGGTGGCGACGCGGCCCAGCACGAAGCAGGCGCACAGCAGCGCGGCCATCCACCACCAGGCGCGGATGCGGGCGTTGAGGTTGTCGATCACCTCGCGCTTGCCCGGCGCCGCCCGCCGTCCCAGCCAGCCGCCGATCGCGCTGGCCAGCAGCAACAGCGCCAGGATGCCGCCCATCACCCACCAGAACTTCTGCTGTGCCGTCATGCCAGTGCCACCACCGCCGCGTGGGCGCGCCTGAGGAAATCGTCCTTGTCTTCGTTCGCCCGCAATCGCATGGTTTCGCCGAAGCGCACCACGCAGGTCAGCGGCACCGGCAGCAGGCTGCCCTTGGGCATGCTCCGGTGCAGCGAATCCAGGTAGACCGGCACCAGCTCTGCCTGCGGGTAATCGCGCGCCAGATGGAACAGCCCGGCCTTGAACGGTTGCGGCAGCGGCTGCTGGCTGCGCGTGCCCTCCGGGAAAATGATCAGCGACTCGCCCGTGTCCAGTGCCTCCCGCAACGGCAGCAACGGGTCGCCGTCGCAACGGGTGCGGTCGCGCTCGATGTAGACGGCGCGAAAGCCATGGTCGGCGATGAAGCCGCGAAAGCCGCCGTGGCCCCAGTAATCGCGCGCCGCCACCGGCCGCGTGGTGGCGCGCAAGTTCGGCGGAAGCGCCGACCACAGCGCCAGCGTATCGAGGTGGCTCGAATGGTTGGCGAAGTAGATCCGTTGGGCGGGCGATGGTTTGCAGCCGATCCAGCGCGCATGCGCGCCGACCAGCAGGCGCACCAGCCCGACCAGGACATGCGACGTCATCATGCGGCATTGCCCTGGCGCAGGCGCACGGCGATCGCGCGGGCGCGCCAGATGCAGGTGAGCGCCGAGCCCGCGGCAATCAGGCCGGCGCCGGCAAGCAGCAGTTCATGCCGCCACGGCAGCAGTGCCGCGGCGAGCAACAGCGTCGCCACCTGCAGCCACATGCGGTGCGGCTTGGCCATCGGCCCGCGGAAATCCTGGGTCAGCCCCAGCGAACCACCGAGCACCCTGACATACGCGGTGAGCGCCGCCAGCAACGCGCACAGCCAGCCCAGCCAGGGCAGGGCGGCCGCGTAACCCAGCGCCACCAGGAACAGCGAATCGGCCAGCCGGTCGGGTATTTCGTTGAACAGCGCCCCGGCCGGCGTGCCCTTGTTGCCATCGACCGCGACCATGCCATCGAACATGTTGCAGAGCAGCCGCAGCACGATGCAGGCGGCGCACAGCAGCATGCCGGCCGGAGCGGTCATTGCCAGCAGCGCGGTCGCCCCGAGCACGGCGAACAGCACGCTGACGCAGGAGATCTGGTTGGGCGTGATCGAGGTGCGCACGAGGGCGCGGGTGACGAATTTCGCCCAGGCGCTGCTGCGTGCCGCAATGGGGCGTCGATCGGTTTGCTTCATGCCGGCCTCGTGCTTCTTCCTGGTACGCCCGTCGCGCGAATGGAGCTTGCAGTGTATCAATCGCTCCGGCTGTGGGCGCAGGCCTCATGGCGCGGTGGGCGAACGGCGCCAACACCTGATGGATTCGGCATTTCCTTCGCCAACGCGTTGCGCACGGCTCTTTCGGCACCGTACATTCCGTGGTGTTCGCAGACCGAGGCAGGAGAGCCCGATGCACCGACGGAAGCCCATACGCCACGCCGTACTTCCCTTGATAGCGATAGCCGTTGCACTGACGACAGGATGCCACGCCGCCATGACCGATCAGTCCCCGAAGATCCAGCCACCGCCGGAAACGTATGCGGTGCCGTTGCGGTTTGCACAACACAATTTCGTCGCCTATTGCTACAACACGATTGGTTGCCAGGTGATCTACGACCGTCACTATCAGGTGGAAGATGGGCCTGACGAGGTCAGCCCACCACCGCCGGCAGGCAACTACAAGACGAACTGGAACGCATCCTACCTTGGCATCGAGAACTTCCCGGCACCTGCGCAAGTGCGGTGGAAATCGCTGGATGGCGTTCAGCACGAGGCCAAGGTGGACATGGCGGCGATCTTCAAGGATCAGCTGGTCTGGCACAAAGTGCCCAAGGCGGACATGGCCGACTTTTTCCATGGTCCCGTGGCTGGCGAACCCGGCATTATCCTGGTAGTAAACGACCGCGCCATTGACGTCTATACAAAAATGTTCATTCCGACCAAGACAGAACAGATTCCTGGAAACAAGGACAGCGATTTCCGAGATGACCTGTTTCTTGCATGGACACACACCTATTGATTTGATCGATTTGGGAGCAAGGGAATGGGTCACGAAGACAGGTTGGACAAGGACGGGATCCGCGATGATGGCGTGCCGTACTACAAGGCCGACGCTCCGAGGCTGCAGAGTTACGTCGATGCGGCGGAGGCCTTGTCACGATTTCAAGCGCCGCTGCTGATACATGCCAACAATCCACACGAGCACTTGTTCCTGGCAGCATTCGATGGCACGGGCAACGATGTATTCAAGGACCCGCAGCATGCGACCAACGTGGCCAAAATCAAAGGTCAGATTGACGCCCTGGTCAAACAGGGCAACAAGCAGATCGAGGTGGGTTACGTCCCCGGCCCCGGCACACAGGATCACTATCTCGCGCGCACCCTGGATGGCATCAACGGCAATACCTACGATGAACGCATCGAAAAGATGTACAAGCTGTTCATCAAGCAGGCCAAGGAGTGGCGGCGAGAAGATCCTCAGGCTGAAATCCGCGTTGCCGATCTCGGTTTCAGTCGCGGCTCGGAGGAGGCGGCAGGGTTTGCCCGTCTGGTGGAGGATCGCGGCATCCAGGATCCCGCTGGCGCGGTCTACGCCTACGACAGCCACCACCAGATCACCCGCGTCGAATACACCAGGTCCCCGCTGGTCGAGCCGGGCCAGGTGGCACAGGTGGTGGGGTTGTTCGATGCAGTGGGTACCGGCGAGCCGGTGCGCGAGCACGACCGGCGCCTGCCGCCGTCGGTGATTTCCGGGTTTCAGATCATTTCCGCGGACGAGCGGCGCGGGTTGTTCAAGTCCGATCGCATCATCGATCCGGGCATGACGCCGGATGGTCGCTTCCTGGGCGTGATCGTGGCTGGGGTGCATTCGGACGTCGGGGGCAGCTATCACCGGGATGGCCTGGCCATCCGCAGCGACAACCTGATGAGCGATTACCTCAATGCCCTCAGCGATCAGCCGTTCCTCACGCTGCAGGCGGTACCCGGCGGCCCGCGCCTGAACGTGGTGCATCGCTCGGAGGACGGCATGCTGATCTATCGACTCGGCCGCAAGGTCGACCGACTCCGTCCCGAGGGCTACAACGAGCTGCTGGTGCCAAAGCACGAGGCTGGCAAGGTGAGCGATCCGTACAACGCCGAGCCCCGCGACGAAGTGCTGAGCCGGCAGTTTGAACGGCAGCCGGTGCAGGCGGGTGCCCGGACGGTAACGCCCGAGTCGGCATGGAAGACGCCAGCCGACGATTTGTCGGCACGGCTCGACCGCCTGCTGGCGGCCGGACAGGCAAACGACTGGGCGACGTTCAGCCGCGAAAACCGCACGCTGGCCGATGGTGACGCTGGCCGCCGGCTGCTCGAGCGCGCCGCGACGCAGGCGGGCTGGCTGGAGCAGCACGCGGCGCAGCAGCAGGCGATGCCCGCGCCACCGCGGCTGCAACCCGTTCCGGAACCCGTGCTGCAGCGCTGAACACGATCGATTGGCATCACGGAGCGACACCATGCAAGAGGACGAATTGACCGCCTTGATCGACAAGACCGCGACGCTGATGGTGCATTACGAGCGCCGCGGCGCCGCCATCGACTCGCGCCTGCAAGCTCTGGCCGATGCGCTGCAGGGACTGGCGCTGCAACTGCCGGCGGTAGTCAAGACCTCTGCCGATGGTGCGTTGCAGACTTTGCCGGCCGAGATGAGTTCGCTGATGCGCGAGGGCCTCGGCTCGTCGATCGGCGATTATCGCCAGCGTCTGGATTCGGCGAGCGGCGATGTGGAAAAGACTGCACAGGCGCTGGCCGGACAGATCGGTCACCTGCAACGGCTGCATCGCCAGTTGATATGGAAAACCCTCGGCGCCGTCGTGCTGGCGTTCGCCTTGTTGCTGGCCGGCAGCGTGTGGTTGTCGACGCATTACACCCGCGTGATTCGCGACAACCAGCTTTCCGCCGAGTTGCTGAAAGCCTACAACGGCGCCGACGTGACCTTGTGCGACAGCGGCACGCTGTGCGCGAACGTGGACACCCGCGGCGCGCGCCATGGCGAGCGGCGGCAATATCTGCCGGTCAAGCCACGCTGAGAGCTTGTGAGTTTTTCAACTTCTCGAGCCGGCCACCGATGGCTGCGACGCCCCTTGTGAGCTCGCTCGTGGGCGATGCTCTCGCTCTTGCAGATACCGAATCCGGACCCCGAAAGCATCGCTCGCGGGCGGGTTCACGCGAAAGAGGGGCGCTGGCTTACGGCGTGTCTTTCAGCTGACCCTGCACTTCGTTGATCGAGTCGCGGATGCGCTTGGAGAACACCGAGTCGTCGTGGTGGATCAGCAGCAGGTGTTCGGTGGCGCGGGTCATCGCGACGTAGAGCAGGCGCGCCTCGTCGGCTTCGGCCTGGCCTTCCTTGGGCAGGCCGCCGATGCCGGGGATGATGACGAAGGGAAACTCCAGGCCTTTGCTGGAGTGCATGGTCACCAGCTTCACGCTGTCCTCGACCACGAACAGGGCCTGCTTGCCGGCGTTGTCGGCGAGGCGGCTGGGGATGCCGAGCTGCCTGAGTGCCTCGTGCAGCCTTTCGCCTTCCCACTGGTTGCGGTAGATCACCGCCATGTCGGAGTACGGACGGCCATGCGCGTGTTCGTCGCGCAGCCGGGCGATCAGCACATCCATCTGCGCGCGTGCGGTCTCGGTGCGCACCAGCTCGGGCACGGCGCCGCGGCGGCCGGCGCTTTCCGGCGCGATCAGCGGTACGCCGTCATCGTCGTCGCTGCGCGAGGCAAGCAGGTCCTGGGCGAACGCGCGGGCGACCGAGAGGATTTCCAGCGTGTTGCGATAGTTGAGCTTGAGGATGGTGGTGCGGCCCTGCGCCTGCACGCCAAGGCTCTTCCAGCTGATCTTGCGGCGGTCGGCATGGCCGTAGATGTTCTGCGCGTCGTCGTACAGCACCAGCAGCGAGTTGGTGGCCGGGTCGATCATCTGCACGATCAGCTTGTACCAGTCCGGCTCGAAGTCGTGGCCTTCGTCGACCAGCACCGCGCCGTACTGGGCGCGCGGAATGCGGCCGCGGTCCACGCCGGCGATCACCGCCGGCGGCAGCGCCTCGATGAAGGCCTTGCCGCTGCCCGGCGGCAGCGGTTCGTGGTAGGCCACCAGCATCTTGCGGCACCACTTGTGGAAGTTGTAGACCTGCACCTTCTCGCCCAGGCCGCGTTCGCCGATCAACTGTTCCAGCCGCGCGGCCAGCGTCTTGTTGTAGCAGAGCACCAGGATCGGCTTGCTCATCTCGCGTGCCAGCTGCATCGCGCGGAAGCCGAGGATCATCGTCTTGCCGGAACCGGCCACGCCGTGGATGATCCGGTGCTCGCCGCCGATCGAGCGTGCCAGTTGCTCCTGCTGGGCGTCCATCACCTTGACCAGGTCGGGGATTTCCAGCGGCCGCACCGCGGCATCGGTGGGCCCGAACAGGCCGAACTGGCCGCTGCCGGCTTCCACGCGCAATTCGGGGAACAGGTGCCAGCGCACGCGGTCGATCTGCGGCAGGGTCAGCGCCACCGGATACACCTGCGGGAACATCGCCCACAGCTGCTGCTGGAACGCCTCGGCGTCGACCGTCTCGTACAACTCGTCGCGACAGATCACCAGGTGCTCGGGCAGTACCTCGCCCAGGCCGCCCTCGTCGAACTGCTTGCGGGTGATGTTGGCCAGCACCACGCCCCAGCCCCACGGCATGATCAGCTTGCCGGCGTGGCGCGAGCCTTGCGGGTGGCGCAGCGCGGGGTCGCGCTCCAGCACCACGCCGATCTCCAGCGCATATGCGCGCGCCTGCAGCAGAGGGTTGTTCTCCTTTACCAGGCCGCGCTCGGTGACCAGGGTGAACTGGGTGCTGTCGGCGTGGCGGATGGTGTCGGCCTTCCAGTCCTTCACTTCCAGCACCAGCAGGCCGCGGCGCGGGTGGAACACCACGAAGTCCGGATGGCGCTGCTTGAGCCCGACCGGCACGTCGTACCAGAGCAGGTAGTCGTCCTCCAGCTTCTGTTCCAGCCGTTCGGAGACACGCTTCTCGCCGCCGGTCATGCGCGGCAGGCAGCTGTTGCGGGTTGGGATGAGTGTTGCCACAGGCGCCCCTGGCTGACGTCACCGGGTGACGTTAGCCGATAGGGTGGCGCTGTCAATGCTGATTGACGGCGTGGAGCTGCGTCCAGTGCGACAACTGCTCCGGCGCCACGTCCACCCGCCGACACGCGCGGCTGGCGATGCCGTCCTGCAGGGCGGCGCGGAACACCGGCGCGATCGACCACAGCGCACGCGCGGCCAGTCGCGCCTGGCGCTGTTGCCGAGGCGTGTGGCCGAGCGCCGCGAGCGCCCAATCCGGCAGCAGGGCATGACCGGCACGCAGGAACAGGTCGCGCGACAGCGCGGCCGCCGGCACCGGCAGCCGCACCCGCGCGAGCAGGCCGAGCACGATGCGGGAGCGTTCGGTAAAGGCCAGTTCGGGCTGGATGCGGCGGAAATAATCCATGGTCTCGCGTTCGGACGCCGGCACGTCGCGCGCGCCAAGCGCCTCGGCGATCCGCCGCACCTCGTCGTAGTAGCGGTCGGCAGCACCGGGCGGCATCGCGATGTGACTGTAGCGGCGGTAGCCCTGCAAAAAGCAGTACGCCTCGCTGACGTGGACCCAGGTGAGCAGGTCGGGATCGTCGGCGCTGTATGGCCGTCCGTCCTCGCCGTGCCCGGTGACGTGGCCGTGGATCATCCGCACGTGCGCGATCATCGCCTCGGCCTGCGCACGCGGCGCATAGGTGGTACCGCCGACGAAGGCCGTGGTGCGACGCAGCCGGCCGACCAGGTCGCCGCGGAAATTGGAGTGGTCCCAGACCCCGGCCAGCGCCAGCGGGTGCAGCGTCTGCAGGGTCAGCGCGGCGAGGCCGCCGGCCAGCATGCCGGGGAAATCCGAGTGCACGCGCCAGGTGGCGCTGTGCGGCCCGAACAGGCCCGGATCGCCGTGCGGATGGTCGTAGTCGGGGCCGTCGGAGCCGGCGCGCGGGAAGGCGCGCAGCACCCAGTGGCGGATCGGTTGGCGCAGCACGTCGATGGGCGAGGGCATGCCTGCAGTCTATCGCCTGGACGCGAAGGTTTGATTTGGACGTCCATTGTGTTATCAATGGCGCCATGTCCTCCATCACCGCCCGCCTGTATTTCTGGTTTTACGGCTACCCGAAGCCAACGGCGGCGGCGCGGACGCGATCGTTTTGAACTGATCGAAAAACCACACCGAACCGCCAATCCATGGCGGTTTTTTTTTGGCCGCCACCTGAATATCCCCAGGAGAGCCGCCATGCACGCCACCGACGACCTGCGCATCCGCGCCATCACCCCCCTCGGCACGCCGGCCGAGATCATGCGCGACTGCGCCGCCGGCGACGCCGCGATGGCCACCGTGGATGCCGCGCGCCGCGCCATGCACGGCATGCTTTGCGGCAGCGACGACCGCCTCGCCGTGGTGATCGGCCCGTGCTCGATCCACGACCCCCGCGCGGCGCTGGAGTACGCCGCACGGTTGGCGCCGCTGCGCCGCGAACTGGGCGACGCGCTGGAGATCGTGATGCGGGTGTATTTCGAGAAGCCGCGCACCACCGTCGGCTGGAAGGGGCTGATCAACGACCCCGACCTCGACGGCAGCTTTCGCATCGACAAGGGGCTGCGCCTTGCCCGCGGCCTGCTGCGCGACATCAACACGCTGGGTGTGCCGGCCGGCACCGAGTTCCTCGACATGATCACGCCGCAATACATCGCTGACCTGGTGGCGTGGGGCGCGATCGGCGCGCGCACCACCGAGAGCCAGGTGCACCGCGAGCTGGCTTCGGGGCTGTCCTGCCCGGTCGGCTTCAAGAACGGCACCGACGGCAACGTGAAGATCGCGGTGGACGCGGTGCAGGCCGCGTCGCAGCCGCACCATTTCATGGCGGTGACCAAGGACGGCCGGGCCGCCGTGGCCAGCACCAGCGGCAACGGCGACTGCCACGTGATCCTGCGCGGCGGCAAGGCGCCCAACTTCGACGCAGCCAGCGTCGATGCCGCCTGCACCGCGATCGACAAGGCCGGCCTGCGCCCGCAGGTGATGATAGATGCCAGCCACGCCAACAGCGGCAAGAACCCGGAGAACCAGCCGCGGGTGATCGAAGACCTCGCCGTGCGCATCGCCGCCGGCGAAACGCGCATCTTCGGCGTGATGGTGGAAAGCCACCTGCTCGGCGGTCGGCAGGAGCTGCAGCCCGGCCAGCCGCTGCGCTACGGCCAGAGCATCACCGACGGCTGCCTCGGCTGGGAGGATTCCGTGCAGGTGCTGCAGCGGCTGGCGCGGGCAGTGCGGCAGCGCCGCCGCACTGTTGCCGCGCTTCCGGCGGAAGCCGCCGCCTGAGTCAGCCGAGCAGGCGCGCGTCCAGCGTGATCTCGGCCTTCAGCACCTTGGACACCGGGCAGCCCAGCTTGGTCGCCTCGGCGATCCGGGCGAACGTGTCCGCGTCGGCGCCGGGCACCTTCGCCTCGCAGCTGAGGTGCACCGCCGTGATCGTGAAACCGTCGCCGTCCTTCTCCAGCGTCACCACCGCCTTGGTGTCGATGCTGGTGGCGGTGAGCCCGGCGTTGCCCAGGCCCAGCGACAGCGCCATCGAGTAGCAGCCGGCATGTGCTGCGCCGATGAGTTCCTCCGGGTTCGTGCCGGGGCCATCTTCGAACCGCGACTTGAAGCCGTAGGGCGCCTCGCGCAGCACGCCGGTCTCGGTCGAGATCGTGCCCTGGCCGTCCTTGATGCCGCCGGACCAGTGGGCGAATGCGGATTTCTTCATCGGGGTTCTCCTGTGCGGACAAGCACCCATGCTGCACGAAGCTTCATGCAGCCGGCGCGAATGAAGCGGGCATTTCGGTTCACATGCGGTTGCCCCTCGCGCGCCGTATGCTCGCGGTTTGCCCGACCGTCAGGAGCACCCATGCCACTGTCCATCCAGCACGATCGCAAGGCGCACCGCTTCCACACCGAGGTGGATGGCGCGCACTGCGTGCTCGACTACAGCCTGGCCGGCACCGTGATGACGATCACCCACACTGGCGTGCCGCCCGAGGTGGGCGGTCGCGGCATCGCCTCGGCGCTGGTGCAGGCGGCGATGGAGGCTGCGCGTGCGGAAGGCTGGCAGGTGGTGCCGGCATGCTCATATGCTGCCGCGTGGGTGCAGCGGCATCCCGAATATCACGACCTGCTCGGCTAACTCCTGACGCGGAGGCATGCATGGAAAAACCCTCGGCACAGCCGGAGCCGGCTCCGGTCCGGTCGCGTGGCTGGCGGCCGTGGCGTTTCGTGGCGGGGCGCCCGTGGCTGATCCTGTCGCTGGTCCTTTTCGTGGCGTCGGTCGCGGTGCTGTCGTGGGGATTCGGTCTGCGCCTGGCCAGCGCGGTGCTGCTCGGTTTCGACCTGGCCGCGGTGGTCTACCTCGGCATCCTGGCCAGGCTGTTCAACCACGCCACGCCCAGCCACATGCGGCGCCAGGCGCAGGCGCTGGATACCGGGCGCTGGGGCGTGCTGTGGGGCGGCGTGCTGCTGTCGGCGGTGGTGCTGGCGGCGCTGGGTGACGAACTGCACGCGGCCAGGAGCGGCGGGGTGCCGGAGCTGGCCGTCGGCGTGCTCAGCGTGGTGCTGAGCTGGCTGTTCCTCAGCGTGATGTTCGCGGTGCATTACGCCCACGGCTACTACGGCAACTTCGGCGACAAGCATGCCGGCCTGGAGTTTCCCGACACGCCGAAACCCGACTACTGGGATTTCGCCTATTTCTCGATCGTCATTGGCATGACCTTCCAGGTCTCCGACGTGCAGATCACCAGCCCCTACCTGCGCCGCGTGGTGCTGCTGCACAGCGTGATCGCGTTTTTCTTCAACGTGTTCATCATCGCGATCACGGTGAATATCGTGGCCGGGCAGGGGAGCTGATCGGGCCGGGCAATCCGGCCTCGGTTCGCGGCAAAGGGAGCGAGGAGCGGCATGACCGCTTCATCCCTTCTTGCCTTTTCCCCGGGGAATGACCGATGAACGCGCGCCTTGCCTTTGCCCTTGCCGCCAGCAAGGCGTTTGCCCGGGACGCGATGGCTGCCAGCTCCGGCAGCGCGACGTCGCACGATGCCATGAAGCGCGGATCGATGAAGCACGACGCGATGAAGCAGAACGCCATGAAGGGGAATGCGATGAGGAAGGAGGCGATCGGCTTCGGCGGCTGACCGGCTTCAGTTGCCTGCGGCGGCGGTGGATACTGGGATCATCTCCGCCGCAGGCCATCATGCATGAGCGCCTCGTTCGCCAGCCGGCTCGGCATCGAGCATCCGTTGATCCAGGCACCTATGGCCGGGTCGACGTCGCCCGCGCTGGTGGCCGCGGTATCGAACGCCGGGGCGCTGGGTTCGCTCGGTGCCGGCTACCTGGAGCCGCAGGCGATCCTGGACCAGGCGGCGCAGATCCGGGCGCTGGGCGATCGGCCGTATGCGATCGGCCTGTTCGTGCTGCCGGACGAGTTCGAGGCCGACATGGCAGCGGTGGCCAGGGCGCGCGAACAGCTCGACGCGCTGATGGCGCGCGAAGGACTCGACGTGCGCACCCGCGTGCCGGCGCGCTGGGCGCCACGTTTCTCCGAACAGTTCGCCGCGCTGTGCGAGGCGCGTCCCGCGGTGGCGAGTTTCGCGTTCGGGGTGATCGATCCGGCCCAGCGGCGCGAATTGCGCCGACGCGACATCGTCGTGATCGGTACGGCCACCACGGTCGCCGAGGCGCGTGCCTGGGCCGATGTCGGTGCCGACGCCGTGTCGCTGCAGGGCGCCGAGGCAGGCGGTCACCGCGGCACCTTCCTGCATGAGCCCGAGGACGCGATGATCGGCCTGTTCGCCCTGCTGCCGCTGGCCGCGCGCGCGGTGAACATCCCGGTGATCGCCGCCGGCGGCATCATGGACGGCCGCGGCATGCTGGCGGCGGAAGTGCTCGGCGCGGCGGCCAGCCAGCTCGGCACCGCCTTCCTCGCCTGTCCGGAATGTCCGGCGGCGGAGGCCTGGAAGCAGGACTTGCCACGGGTCGAGGAGCATCAGGTCGCCACCATCCGCAGCTTCTCCGGCCGCGCCGCCCGTGGCCTGCGCAACCGTTTCGTCGAGGCGATGCCGCAGGCGGCGCAGGGCCTGCCGTATCCGGTGCTGAACGCGCTCACCGCGCCGCTGCGTCGCGCCGCGGCGGCGGCCGGGCGTGGCGACCTGCTGTCCGAGTGGTGCGGCCAGGCCGCCGCCATGGTGCGCCCGCAACCGGCCGCCGAACTGGTGGCGCGGCTGATGCACGAGTACCGGATGGCGAAAAGGTCGCTCGCACATTGATGGCCGCGGCCTGGGCGGCCGGCTTGACTTGCCGTCACGGCTGGGCGGTTATACTGCGCCCGCGCCATTTTGCGCGGCGATCCTGCATCGAGGCCCACCCTTTTGAGCACAGCTCGTAGCACCCCGGCCGTCACCACGGCCACCCTGCGCAAGTGCGTCATCGACGCGCTCGAAGAACTGAAAGCCAAGGACATCCGCGAGATCGACGTCCGCGGCAAGACCTCCATCGCCGACCTGCTGGTGATCGCCTCCGGCACCTCCGCCCGCCACGTCAAATCCATTGCCGACGAAGTCGGCAAATTCGCCAAGAAGGCCGGCGTGATGCCGCTGGGCGTGGAAGGCGAGACCGAGGGCGAATGGGTACTGGTCGACCTGGGCGACGTGATCGTCCACGTGATGCTGCCCCGCATCCGCGAGTTCTACGGCCTGGAGCGGCTGTGGACGGTGGGTGACCACGGGCACGAAGCCGACGCCGCGCAAGCCGGCTGAATTTCGTGTGGGGTGCGTCGCAGGAGTGGCCCCGCACCTCAATCCTCTCCCCGCAGGGGAGAGGAAGCGAACGCGGCGCTGCGCGCGTGTCATTTCATGAGAGCGGACCATGCGCGCGCGCCTGATCGCGGTCGGTGAACGCATGCCCGGGTGGGTGGCGGAAGGCTTCGCCGAATACCGCAAGCGGCTCTCGCACGAACTGCCGCTGGAGCTGGTCGAACTGAAGCCCGGCCTGCGCGGCAAGGGCCGCGACGATGCGCGGGCGATCCAGGACGAGGGCGCCGCGCTACTCGCCGCCTTGCCGCACGACGCCCACGCGATCGCACTTGATGGCCGCGGCAAGGCCTGGTCGAGCGAGGACCTGGCCGAACAGCTGGCGGGATGGCGCATGGGTGGGCGCGATCTCGCCTTCCTGATCGGCGGTCCCGACGGTCATGCACCCGAAGTCCTGGCGCGCGCCGACCAGCGCTGGTCGCTGGGCCCGCTGACCCTGCCGCACATGCTGGTGCGGCTGGTGCTGGCCGAGCAACTGTATCGCGCGTGCAAGATCGCGGCGGGGCATCCGTATCACCGGGGGTGAAGGTGGGGCCTCCTGCCCGGTCGTTTCGCCCGACCCTTTCGTCGTTCTCCCTGGGCATGGCGTGGTGAGCCCTTCGACTCCGCTGGGCTGCGCTCAGGGCGAACGGAGTTTGCGGCTGGGCGAAGTACCCGTCACGGATTGGTGGATGCATGCAACATCGCGTTGCGGGCCCGGGCGAGCTATGGTTTTCCGAATCCCGAATCCCGAATCCCGAATCCCCGCCATGCCAACCCGCATCCAGCTCGCCACGATGGCAGACCTCGACACCCTGGTGCCGTTGTTCGACGGCTATCGCCAGTTTTACCGCCAGTCGCCCGACCTCCCGCGGGCGCGGGCGTTTCTCGCCGAGCGCATCGAGCGCGGCGAATCGCTGATCCTGCTGGCGCGCGACGATGACGGCACGGGGTTGGGTTTCACCCAGCTGTACCCGCTGTTCTCGTCGGTGCGCGCGGTGCGCACATGGCTGCTCAACGACTTGTTCGTGGCCCGGTCGGCGCGCCGACGCGGGGTGGCGGGTGCGTTGTTGCGGGTGGCGGCCGAGCAGGCGCGCGAACGGGGTGCGGCGAGCCTGTCGCTGTCCACGGCGCTGGACAATGCGCCGGCGCAGGCCTTGTACGAATCACTGGGCTGGCGGCGCGAATCGGGCTTCTGCGAGTACAGCCTGGGGCTGTGAGACGGCTATGCTGCCGGGATCGTCACGCCGGAACTGTCCATGCTTCATCTCGCTTCCCAGTCGCCGCGTCGGCGGCAGTTGCTGCAGCAGCTCGGCGTCGAGTTCGCCGTCATTGATGTCGAGGTGGTGGAGTGTCGCGACGCGGCGGAGTCGCCGCTGGCCTACGTGCAGCGGGTGGCGCACGACAAGGCGCGTGCGGGGCTGGCATCGCTCGGCGCTGATGCCGCCGACGCGGTGGTGCTGGGTGCCGACACCGAGGTGGTGCTCGACGGCGAGGTGTTCGGCAAGCCGCGCGATGCGCGGGATGCGGCGGCGATGCTGGGCCGGCTGGCCGGACGCACGCATGAGGTCATCTCGGCGCTGTGGCTGGTGGCGAACCGGCGCGAGCTGGCGGCGGTCAGCGTGTCGCAGGTGCGCTTTGCGGCGCTGGATGCGGCGGCCATCGCCGCCTACGTCGACACCGGCGAGCCATTCGGCAAGGCGGGTGGCTACGCGATCCAGGGCCGTGGCGCGGCCCTGGTCGAACACCTCGCCGGCAGCTATTCCGGCGTGATGGGCCTGCCCTTGTTCGAGACCGCACAGGCGCTGCGCAAGTTTGCGGATTGATCGCGGGTCAGCCTGCGTGAGCCGCCAGGAACCACGCCGCCGTGGCCAGTGCGTTGTTTGCCGCGTGTGCCATCACGCCGGGCCAGATCGAGCCCGAACGCAGGCGCAGCCAGGCCAGCGCCATCGCCAGCAGCCACAGGGCGGGCAGCGCGAACACCTGCCAGTTGAGCCCGGGCAGGTGGGCAGTCGCAAATACCGCTGAACTCAGCACCGCGGCGCCGAACCGACCCCAACGCGGCTGCAGCGAAGACAGAAGCACGCCGCGGAACAGCAGCTCTTCCACCAGCGGCCCCAGGCTCGCCACCATCAGCATCAGCGGAATGCGCCAGCCCAGCGGCGTGTTCTCGCCCAGTTGCTGGATGTTCTGGGTGACCGGGTGGCCTTGCGCCAGCCAGTGCGTCAGCCAGCCGCCGAGCACTGGTGCGAGCAGGCCGATGACCACCGCCAGCGCGAGAAAGCCCAGCCGCGACGGGCGCACGAAGCCGAAACCCGGCGGCTGCGCCAGCGACCACAGCCGCGGCGAGCGACGCCACACCAGCCACAGGATCGTGGCTGCCGCCAGGCCCAGCGTCAGCATCACCAGCAGCGCCTGCATGCCGGGCGGCTGCAGGGTTTCGCGGATGCGCACGGTGAAATCGGCCACGCCGTGCCAGTCGTGCAGGTGGCCGGTGGCGATGGCCAGCAGGACCACCAGCACGCTGCTGCCGGCTGCCTGCAGGGCGAAATAAAGCACGATCCAGCCCAGTGCCATCCACGGTCCGGGGGCCGTCGGCGCAGCGGTGGTGGCGGGGCGGATGTCGATGGTCGAGGCTTCCTCAGCTGCGGCGAGTGACGAGCCGCGCCGCAGCGGCACGGCGTTCCTGGCAGCACGCTAGTCCGTGGCCGCGCTCCCGCGCAATCGGCCATCCGACACGGTCGCTACCGGCCGCATGGCGTAACATCGTGGCAGGAACCGATGCATCAGGGGGCGCGCGATGGCTATCGACTTTGGCAGGACGGCCGACGATTACGTACGCCATCGGGCGGGTTTTCCCGAAGCGTTCTTTGAACGCATCTTCCAGGATGGCACGGCGCGCGCCGGCCAGCAGGCGCTCGACCTGGGCAGCGGCACCGGCACGGTCGCCCGGGGCCTGGCGTTGCGCGGCTGCACGGTCACCGCGCTGGATCATTCGGCGCCGCTGCTGGCGCAGGCGGCCGAGCTCGACCGGGCTGCCGGCGTGCAGGTGAAGCAGGTGCGGGCGCGGGTCGAGAACGCGGATTTCCCGCCGGCCTCGTTCGACCTGGTCACCGCCGGGCAGTGCTGGCACTGGTTCGAGCGCGCACGCACCGCGGCCCTGGTGCGTCGCTGGTTGCGCCCGGGCGGACACTTGCTGATTGCCCACTTCGACTGGCTGCCGTTGAACGGCAACATCGTGCAGGACACCGAGCGGCTGATCCTGGCCTGCAATCCCGGCTGGACCCTGCACAGCGGCAGCGGCCTGTATCCGGCCTGGTTGAAGGATGTGGCCGAGGCCGGTTTCACCGATTTGCGCACCTGGTCGTTCGACCTGGACATCCCCTACAGCCACGAGGCCTGGCGCGGCCGGATCCGTGCCAGCGCCGGTATCGGCGCCGTACTGGATGCGGCCAAGGTGAAGCATTTCGATGGGGAACTGGCCGCGATGCTGGCCAGCCGTCATCCGCACGAGCCGCTGGCGGTGCCACATCGCGTATGGGCCTTGAGCGCCGTGGCGCCGGGGTTGCCGGATTGACGGCAAGCGCGTCAGCCTACCGCCATCGCGCGCACCACGCCGATGGCGGCCATCACCAGCAAGGCGATCCAGCCGACTGAGGCCAGTCCGAAGCCGGGGCCGCGTTTCGCCGGCTCGGCCATGTACGCCACCGCGTACCACACCCGTCCCGCCACCCAGACCAGTCCGGCAATGCCGGCCCAGCCGGTGAAGCCGTAGGTCGCCGCCAGCCACAGCGTGGGCAGGAACATCACGGTCTGTTCCAGCGTGTTCATCTGCACGCGGTAGGCTCGCTCGAACATCGGGTGCCCACTGGTGGCCGGTGCCTTGATCGCGTATTTGCCGCGGGCGCGGCCCACCAGCCAGCTGGTGCCGAACAGCAGCAGGATAGTGAGCAGGGTAACCAGGGCGGGCAACTGGGTCATGGTGGTCCTCGGCAGATGGGGTATCGGTGGCGTGCCGCTTGGCGCGATCGCGGGCGTGGCGCTATCGTCGCACGATGGCGCCACCGCACGGCGCCCGGCGAGGACATCATGGATTGGCGAAAAGGTGGCAGCAGCAGCAACGTCGAGATCGGCGGCAATGGCGGCAGTCGGCGCTTCGGCGGCGGTGGCGGCCGGATGGGCATCGGCGGCCTGATCGTGCTCGCGATCCTGGGCTGGGTCTTCTTCAAGAATCCCATGGCCCTGCTCGATCAGGGCGGCAGCGCGTCCTACGCGCCGTCGTCCGACACGCCGGCCCAGGTCGATCCGGAGCAACAGGCCTTCGTCAGCGCGATCCTGCATTCGACCGAGCAGACCTGGGGGGAGATCTTCCAGGCCAGTGGCATGACCTATGTCGAGCCGAAGCTGCACCTGTTCAGCGGCGGCGTCAGCACCGGCTGCGGCGGCGCGACCAGCGCGGTGGGGCCGTTCTATTGCCCGGCCGACCAGAAGGTCTACCTCGACCTGGCCTTCTTCCAGCAATTGCAGGACGAGCTGCATTCGTCCGGCGACTTCGCCCGCGCCTACGTGATCGCCCACGAGGTGGGCCATCACGTGCAGAAGCTCACCGGCGTGTTCGACAAGGTCGACGAGGCACGCCGCCGCGGCGCGCCGATGGATGGCGCCGACGGCCTGTCGGTGCGCCAGGAGCTGCAGGCGGACTGCTACGCCGGCGTGTGGGCAAACCACAGCCAGCGCGAGTTGAACTGGCTGCAGCCGGGCGACATCGAGGAGGCCCTGAACGCCGCCAGCCACATCGGCGACGACGCCTTGCAGCAGCAGTCGCAGGGCCGGGTGCGGCCGGACACCTTCACCCACGGCACCTCGGCGCAGCGGGTGAAATGGTTCAAGACCGGCTTCGGCAGCGGCGACGTGAGTCAGTGCAACACGTTTGCGGGTGAACCCTGAGCGCGTGTTGAACGCATCGCGTGGTCTGCCGTGCGGCGGGTTGCGGACGCTCTAGAATCGTCCGCTGCGCGCCGCGGGGTGCGCCATGAGCTGCGCCCGGGTTCGATTCGATGCTGCATCCCTGTTTGCGTTGCGGTGCCTGCTGCGCGTATTTCCGCGTGGCCTTCCATTGGTCGGAGACGGAGGCGTTCCTGGGCGGCAAGGTGCCGCCGGAGCTGACCGAGAAACTCGATCCGCACCGCGTCGTGATGCGCGGCACGCAGGCCGCACAGCCGCGTTGCACCGCCTTGCAGGGCGTGGTGGGCGAGGCCGCGCAATGCGGTATCTATCCGCTGCGGCCATCGGTGTGCCGCGAGGTGCAGCCCTCGTGGGAGTTTGGTGCGGCCAGCCCGCAGTGCGACAAGGCGCGCCTGGCGCACGGTTTGCCGGTGCTGCAGCCGGAGGATTGGCTCGACCCCTTCGATGCCGGCGAGCCGCCGTTGCCGCAGAGTGCCTGAGCGGCCTCGACTGCCGGGCGCGCGCCTTATTTGCGCGGTGGTGGCTTGCTGCCTGTGCGTGGCTTGGCGCCGCCTGGCCTGAATCCGCCGGGTTTGTGGCCGCCCGGCTTGTGGCTGGGGGCGTGGTGTGCGGGCGGTGCCGCTGAGCCGGTGTCGTTGCCGTCCCACTCGTGGATGCGCAACTGCTGCTGCACCACCCACACCTTCTTCAGGTGCTCGAAGATTTCCTTCGGCATGCCGTCGGGCAGGTCGATCAGGCTGTAGTGGTCGCGGATGCTGAGGCGGCCGATGTACTGGCTGTCCAGGCCGGCCTCGTTGGCGATCGCGCCGATGATGTTGCCCGGCTTGACGCCGTGCTCGTGGCCGACTTCGATGCGATAGGTGCGCTTGCCTTGTTCGGTGGCATGCGCGCGCAGCGGGCGCGCCGCGAACTCGCGCGGTGGCGCGCCCTCGTGACTGCGCGGCTTGTGCTCGCGGGCCGTGCGGCTGGCACCGTCGCGCTCGCGCGGCTGGTGTTCGCGCTTGGCCGGCTCGTACTTCTCGCGCTTGGGCGGCGGCGCCAGCAGCAGCGGTTGGTCGCCCTGGGCGATGCGCGCCAGCGCGGCGGCGATCTCGACCGCCGGCACGTTGTGTTCCTGCTCGTACTGCTCGATCAGCTGCTGGAACTGGCCCAAATCACCCTGCGCCAGCATGTCGCTGATGCGCTGCTTGAACTTGCCGATGCGTACATCATTGACCACCTCGACCGACGGCAACTGCATCTGCTCGATCGGCTGGCGGGTGGCGCGCTCGATCGCGTGCAGCATGCCGCGCTCGCGCGGGCTGACGAACAGGATCGCCTCGCCGCTGCGCCCGGCGCGGCCGGTGCGGCCGATGCGGTGCACGTAGCTTTCGGTGTCGTACGGGATGTCGTAGTTCAGCACGTGGCTGATCCGCTCCACGTCCAGCCCGCGCGCGGCCACGTCGGTGGCGACCAGGATGTCGAGCTTGCCGTCCTTCAGCTGCTGGATCACCCGCTCGCGCTGTGCCTGGGCGATGTCGCCGTTGATCGCGGCGGCGGCCAGGCCGCGCGCCTGCAGCTTCTCGGCCAGCTCCTCGGTGGCCTGCTTGGTGCGCGCGAAGATGATCATCGCGTCGAACGGCTCGGCCTCGAGGATGCGGGTCAAGGCATCGAGCTTGTGCATGCCGCTGACGAACCAGTAGCGCTGGTGGATGTTCGCCGCGGTCGTGGTCGAGGACTTGATGGTGACTTCGACCGGGTCCTTCAGATGCCGCTGCGCGATCTTGCGGATCGGCACCGGCATGGTCGCCGAGAACAGCGCGACCTGGCGCACGGGCGGGGTGGCCTGCAGCACCTTCTCGACGTCGTCGATGAAGCCCATGCGCAGCATCTCGTCGGCCTCGTCGAGCACCAGGAATTTCAGCTCCGACAGGTCCAGCGTGCCCTTGTCCAGATGGTCGATCACGCGGCCGGGCGTGCCGACCACGACGTGCACGCCGCGCTTGAGCGAATGCAGCTGCGGGCCGTAGCTCTGGCCGCCGTAGATCGGCAGCACCTGGAAGCCGGGGACGTGCGCGGCATAGGTCTGGAACGCCTCGGCTACCTGGATCGCCAGCTCGCGCGTGGGCGCCAGCACCAGCGCCTGCGGCTTGCCGGCGCGGCGCTCGATGCGCGAGAGGATCGGCAAGGCGAACGCGGCGGTCTTGCCGGTGCCGGTCTGCGCCTGGCCCAGCACGTCGCGGCCTTCCAGCAACGGCGGAATGGTGGCGGCCTGGATCGGCGAGGGCGACTCGTAGCCGACGTCGGCCAGCACGCGCTGAACGTCGGGGTGCAGTGCCAGCGCGCCAAAGCCGGACGGGACCGGGGCGTGGTCGGAAGTGGGGGATGACATGGGGAAACCTCGGAGCGGAACGCAGCGCCGTGAATGAGACGCGCAAGGGGCGGATTCTACCAGTCTCTGCCGACGCGCGTGGCCGGCAAGCCTGAACGGGCTGCCATCGTGGCGGCCAAGTATGCTGGCGGTTCGCGCGACCAGGACAGTACAAAGCCATGGCCATCGAAACGATTTCCGAACAGCGCCTGCATGCGGGCGTGCAGGGCTTCTATCGGCATGAATCGCATGCCTGTGCCGGCCCCATGCGCTTTGCCGTCTACCAGCCGCCGCAGGCGGCGCGGCAGCAGTGTCCGGTGCTGTATTTCCTGGCCGGCCTCACCTGCACCGAGGAAACCGCCACGATCAAGGCCGGCGCCCAGCGGCTGGCCGCCGAACTGGGCCTGATCCTGGTGATGCCCGATACCAGCCCGCGGGATACCGGCTTCGACGGCGCCACCGGCGACTGGGAGTTCGGCGAAGGCGCCGGCTTCTACCTCGACGCCACCGAGGCACCGTGGTCGACGCGCTTCCGCATGGCCAGCTACGTCGTCGACGAACTGCCCGCGTTGATCGGCACCCATTTCCCGGCCGACCTCGCGCGCAGCGGCATCTGCGGCCATTCGATGGGTGGCCACGGCGCGCTGACCCTGGCCTTGAACAATCCTGCACGCTATCGCTCGGTGTCGGCCTTCGCCCCGATCGTGGCCCCCAGCCAGGTGCCGTGGGGGCGCAAGGCGCTGCCGCGTTACCTGGGCGACGACCCGGCGGCCTGGGTCGCGCACGATGCCTGCGAACTGGTGCGGCGGCAGACCTTTCCCGGCACCATCCTGATCGACCAGGGCGAGGCCGACGGCTTCCTCGAAGCGCAGCTGAAACCGGAACTGTTCGACCAGGCCTGCGCCGAATCCGGACAGGCCCTGCTGCTGCGCCGGCACGCCGGCTACGACCACAGCTACTGGTTCATCACCAGCTTCATCGACGACCACCTGCGGCACCACGCCGGGGCGCTGGGCTTGCTGTAGGAGCCCCCTCGCGGGCGATACCGTTGCCCCGGAGCCGCGAGGAAAAGAGCATCGCCCGCAAGCGGGCTCCTGCCGCGGGAGACTCGGCGCGTGTCGGCTTGCTCAGGCCTTGGCCGCCGGGCGCCGGTTGTTGCGGCGGCGCTGGTTGCCGGCGGCGTGATCGCCGCGGCCCTGCGGCGCGTAGCCGTTCGGCCGTGCCGCGCCGGCGGGCTTGCCCTGGCGCGGTGCCCGCGACTGCTGGCGCTGACCGCCGCCACCCTGCTTCGGACGCGGCGCGCCGGCATCCAGTCGCAGCGGGGCGGACGGCTCGTAACCGGCCACGGCGGTGATCGCGATGTCCTGCTTGAGCAATTTGCGGATGTCGAACAACAAGCCGGATTCGTCATGGCTGACCAGCGACAGCGCCAGGCCTTCCATGCCGGCGCGGCCGGTACGGCCGATCCGGTGCACGTAGTCTTCGGCCACCGACGGCAGGTCGAAGTTGATCACGATCGGCAACTGCTCGATGTCGATGCCGCGCGCGGCGATGTCGGTGGCGACCAGCACGGTGACGCGGCCGCTCTTGAAATCGCTGAGGGCGCGCGTGCGCGCGTTCTGGCTCTTGTTGCCGTGGATCGCGGCGCTGCGCAGGCCCGAGGCGTTGAGGTAGGTGACCAGCTTGTCGGCGCCGTGCTTGGTGCGGCTGAACACCAGGCTCTGGCGGCGGCTGTCCTGCGACAGCACGTGCAGCAGCAGGTCGCGCTTGCGCGAGGCGTCCACCGGGTGCACCTGGTGGCTGACCAGGGCGGTCACGGTGTTCGGCGCCGAGACCGAGATCTCGCGCGGGTTGTGCATGAACTCCATCGCCAGCGTCTTGATCGCCGGTGCGAAGGTGGCCGAGAACAGCAGGGTCTGGCGCTTCTTCGGCACCACCTGCAGGATGCGCTTCAGCGCCGGCAGGAAGCCCATGTCGAGCATGCGGTCGGCTTCGTCCAGCACCAGCGTTTCCACCGCGGAGAGGTCGAGCGTGCGCTGCTGCAGGTGGTCGATCAACCGGCCCGGGGTGGCAATGACGATGTCCACGCCGCGGCGCAGCGCATTGATCTGCGGACCCATGCCGACGCCGCCGAAGATGGTGGTGGCGCTGACGTGGATGTGCTTGCCGTAGTCGCGCATGTTCTCGTGGATCTGCGCGGCCAGCTCGCGGGTGGGGGTGAGGATCAGTGCGCGCGGGCGGCGGGTCATGGTCTGCCCGCTGGTCGACAGTTTCTGCAGCAGGGGCAGGGCGAACGCGGCGGTCTTGCCGGTGCCGGTCTGGGCGGCGGCGAGCAGGTCGTGACCTTCCAGCGCCGGCGGGATCGCCGCGGCCTGGATCGGGGTGGGATTGGCGTAGCCGTAATCGGCGAGCGCACGCAACAACGCGGGCGCAAGGCCCAGCGAATCGAAGGACATGAAACACTCCTGGGCAACCCGGAGTGTTCATACCGTGTTGCGAAGCAAAGGGAAGGGGGGCGGCAGGTGCCGCTGCCATCGTGAAGACGACGGCCCGACAAGTATAGCGGATTCGACGCGCCGGCGTCTGCCCCTTCGGGCAGGAGTCAGCGCGGGTGGTGCGCCACCACCAGGTAGCTGTTGAACGGGGTGCGCCCACGCAACGGCTCGATGCGCACCTCCAGCCCCGCCTGCTCGATTGGCTCGCGCAATTCGTCGGCACTCGGATAATGCTGCGCACCGCCGGAAATCCAGCCGGAGGCATGCAGAAAGAACTCCTCCACGCGGGTGGCGTGGAAGCGCCAGTTGGCCTCGCGCAGTACGTTGCGGATGATCAGGCAGCCCTGCGGCGACAGGTGCCGGGCGGCGTCCCGCAGCAGGGCCGGCTGGCGCACGGCGGGCAGATAGTGCAGTACGTCGAGCAGGGCGACATGGCCCTGCTGCGCGGGCAGTTCGGCGGCGTCGGCCTGTTGCAGCCGCATCATGGCATCGAGTCCCGCGCGTTGCACCGCACGTTGGCCCGCCAAGATCTTGCGCGAGTCGTGGTCCAGCCCGAGGTAGGGCTGGTGGTGGCCTTGCGCGTGCAGGTACTGGCCCAGCAGGCCGATGCCGCAACCGATGTCCAGCAGCGGCAATGCGGTGCCGTCGATCCGCGCCGCCACGGCCGCGTAGACCGGGTCGCTGGCCAGCTTGCCGCGCACATAGCCACGCTGCAGGCTGCCCTGATAGAGCCGGGCGATGCGTTGCCGGGTGTGACGGTCCATGCGCGTCCCGCGTGCCGAAGATGCGGCCAGCCTAGCAAGCTTGCCGGGACGGTGCGGGGTTGCGTGGCGGGCCGGCCTCGTGCATACCGTGCGCAGCGCTGGCCGACGGCCGCTCCCTGGAGTTCCGCGATGTCATGGTTTGCACCCCTGCGCCAACTCGATGTCACCCAGCGGCATACGGTGGCGGCGAGCTTCCTGGGCTGGACGCTGGATGCGTTCGACTTCTTTCTGCTGGTGTTCGTGCTGGGCGACATCGCCGACGATTTCCACGTGCACAAGACCGAGGTGACGCTGGGCATTTTGCTGACCCTGGCGGCCCGCCCGCTCGGCGCTCTGCTGTTCGGCAGGCTGGCCGATCGCTACGGGCGCCGGCCGGTGCTGATGTTCGACGTGCTGCTGTTCTCGTTGCTGGAACTCGCCTGCGCCTTCGCGCCGACGCTGACCGTGTTGCTGGTGCTGCGCTTCGCCTTCGGCATCGCGATGGGCGGCGAGTGGGGCATCGGCGCTTCGCTGGCGCTGGAGAGCATCCCGGCGCGTTCCCGCGGCATGGTTTCCGGGCTGCTGCAGAGCGGCTACCCGTGCGGCTACTTTCTCGGCGCGATCGCCTACTGGGTGGTATTCGACGTGCTGGGCCTGGGCTGGCGCGCGATGTTCGTCGTTGGCGTGCTGCCGGCGTTGCTGGTGCTGTATCTGCGCAGCAAGGTGCCCGAGTCGCCGGTGTGGCAGGCGGGACAGGTGGGCAGGCAGCGGCGGAGCCTGCGCGATTCGATGCGCGGGCAATGGAAGCGACTGCTGTACATGATGTTGCTGATGATGGCGTTCAACATGTTCAGCCATGGCTCGCAGGACATGTATCCGACCTTCCTCAAATCGCAGTTGCACCTGCAGGTCGGCGCGGTGACCGTGCTGACGATGCTGCTCAACGCAGGCGCCATCCTCGGTGGTCTGAGCTTCGGCGCCTGGTCCGAACGCATCGGTCGGCGGCGGGCAATGATCGTGGCGGCGCTGCTGGCCTTGCCGTGCATTCCGCTGTGGACGCATGGCGGCTCGCTGGTGCTGCTCGGGTTGGGCGCGTTCCTCATCCAGGTGATGGTGCAGGGGGCCTGGGGCATCGTGCCGGCCTACCTCAACGAGTTGTCGCCCGACGACGTGCGCGGCACCTTGCCCGGCTTCGCCTACCAGCTGGGCAATCTTCTGGCCGCGAGCACGGCCACCGCGCAATCGTGGCTGGCCGACCGCAGCGGCGGCAACTATGCGCTGGTGATGGCGGGGTGGATGGCCGTGGTCGCCGTCGCGCTGGCGCTGCTGGCCTGGCTGGGGCCGGAGGTGCGCGGTACGCGCTTTGGCAGGTCGCACTCCTGATAGAATCGCCGGTTTGCGCCCTCTTGCGAGACACATGATGAAAGCTGGAAAGGACAAGGTGGTTTCCCTGCACTACACGCTGACGGTGGCCGGCGACAAGGTCGAAAGCTCGCACGACCGCGACGAGCCGTTGTGGGTGCTGCTTGGCCACGGCCAGCTGATTCCCGGTCTGGAAGCCGCCCTGGAAGGCCACGAAGCCGGCGAGAATCTCGCGGTGGACGTGGCCGCCGTGGACGCCTACGGCGAGCGCCAGGAAGGCCAGATCCAGCGCATGTCCAAGAAGTACTTCCCGCAGGCCAGCCGACTCAAGCCCGGCATGGTCACCGTGCTGCAGCTGAAGCAGGGCGGCCAGCGCGCCGTCACCGTGCACAAGGTCGGCATGAGCACGATCGACGTGGATCTCAACCATCCGATGGCCGGCAAGGACCTGCATTTCGATGTCGCCATCGGCGAGGTGCGCGAGGCCACCGAGGAAGAACTCCAGCACGGCCATGCCCATCCGCCGGGCAGTGCGGAGCACTGAGCAGGGGATATCGAATCAAGGCAATGACGGCGCCCTCGGGCGCCGTCATTCGTTGGCCCTCTCCCTTCCACGGGAGCGTTGGAGAGGGGTAGCCCGGGCGACCCGCGGAAGTCCCACTGCGGGTGAAAGGTCCGGATGAGGGCCGGCAATTCGTGCAGCGGCGCACCCTGTGCGCGACGATCTTCGCCGCGTAACGAAAGGCATCGTGCACAAGGTGCGCTCCTGCAGGGTTCCGGCCCGTGTGGCCCCTCAATCCAGCACCCGCTTCCCGTACGCGAAATGATCGCCCCAGTACGGCCCGTCGATGTCGTCCAGCCGCACCGTGCCACCGCTGTTCGGCGCATGCACGAAACGCCCCTTGCCGACGTACACGCCGACGTGGCTGATGCTGCCGCCGATGTCGAAGAACACCAGGTCGCCGCTGGCCAACTGGGTCATGCGCTTCACCTTGTGCGCGCGCATCGAGGCCATGGCGTGCGAGGTGCGTGGCAGGGCGATGCCGGCCGCCGTGCGGTAGATGTAATCGACCAGCCCGCTGCAGTCGAAGCCGCCGGCCGGCGTGTTGCCGCCCCAGCGATAAGGCGTGCCCACCAGGCCGATCGCGCGGAACAGGATGTCGTTGGCTTCGCCCGCGCTGGCGGCTGACGGTGCGCGTGGCGGCAGGTCGGCCAGCGCGGAATGCGAAGTCCTGTAGGTCGGCTCGCGATGGTGCGGCGCGCTGGCGCAAGCGGCCAGCAACGCGAGCATGGCGCCGAGCAGCAAGGCGTGCGTCATGCGCCGGGCGGCGGCGATCGACGTGACGCGGCGTGTTCGGTCCATGCGCATGGCGGGGTCCCGGCTTGAGTCGGGCTGAGGTTATCAAATCAATGGGTTGGAAGAAAGTTCTCACAAGTTGGTGCAGTTGTGGCCATGCCGCGGTATCGGCGCAGCTGGTTACAATCCGTCGATGGATTCGGATCGCGACGATGTGTTGATCCTTGGTGGCGGCGTCATCGGGCTGGCTTGTGCGCTGCAACTGCGCAAGGCCGGTGCCAGCGTGCGCGTGCTGGAGCAGGGCACGCCCGGTTGCGGCAGTTCGCACGGCAACTGCGGCACCATCACGCCCAGCCATGCGGCGTCGCTGGCCATGCCGGGAATGATCGGCGTCGCGTTGCGGTCGATCGTCCACGCGGACGCGCCGCTGTATCTCGACCCGCGCCTGGACGGGCCGCGGCTGCGCTGGCTGCTGGGTTTCGCGCGCCATTGCAACTGGAGCGACTTCCATGCGGCGACCCATGCGCGGCTGGCGATCCTGCAGCGCTCGCGCCGGTTGCTCGGCGAGCTGGTGCGTGACGAAGGGCTCGACTGCGAGTTCAGCGAGCAGGGTACCTTGCATGTCTACCGCACGGACCGGCTGCGCCAGGCGGACGAGAAGGGGCATGCGGCGCTGCTCGAAAAACTCGGCGTGACGGTGCAGCGCCTGGACGGCGCCGAGGTCGAGGCGATGGAGCCGGCCTTGAAACCGGGCGTGGCCGGCGGCGTGCTGCATCCGCAGGATGCCTCGCTGCGGCCGGACCGCTACGCGGCCGAGCTGGCGCGCCGCGTGCTCGAATGCGGCGGCACGATCGAGAGCGGTGCGTGCATCGAGGGCTTCATCACCGACGGTACGCGGATCACCGGCGTGCGCACTTCTCGCGGAGCGTTCCGCGGCGAGCGCATCGTGATGGCGCTGGGCGCGTGGTCGCCGCTGCTGGCACGACAACTGGAGCTGCGCCTGCCGATGCAGCCGGGCAAGGGTTATTCGATCACCTGGGATCGTCCCGCGCTGGCGCCGCGCCGTGCGCTGAGCCTGCGCGAACCTTCCGTCTGCGTCACTTGCTGGAGCGACGGTTTCCGGTTGGGCAGCACGATGGAGTTCTCCGGCTACCGCACCGGGCTCAATCGCACCCGTCTGGACGCGTTGCGCCGCGGCGCCGCCGCGAACCTGCGCGAACCGGCCGGTGGCCGGCTGTTGGAGGAATGGTGGGGTTGGCGACCGATGAGCGTCGACGAAGTGCCGATCATCGGCCCCAGCACGCGCTGGACCAATCTGTGCCTGGCCACCGGCCATGGCATGCTGGGGGTGAGCATGTCGGCGGCCACCGGTGAACTGGTGGCGTCGCTGCTGGCCGGCACGCCGGCGCTGCTCGACGCCACCCCCTACGCACCCTCGCGTTTCGGGCTGTAGCGATCGCGGCGCCATCCGTCGGCGCCTTCCACGAACGCCGAGGAGCATGCGATGACGGCAAGCCATGACCTGATCGTGCTGGGCGCCGGTTCCGGCGGCCTGGCCACGGCCTTTCGCGCAGCCAGGCATGGTGCCCGCGTGGCCCTGGTCGAGCCGCGAGAACTGGGCGGCACGTGCGTCCATCGCGGCTGCGTGCCGAAGAAGGCCATGTGGATCGCCGCGCAATGGGCGCAGGAGCAGCGCTGGGCGACAGCGCTGGGGTTCGATGCACAGCCCGGGCCGCTGGACTGGCGGCACTTTCGCGAGGTGCGCGTGGCCTACATCGGAGGCATCGACCGTCGCTATGCCGAACGGCTGGAGCAGGCCGGTGTCGAGCTTGTGCGGCAAGCCGCGCGATTCGTCGCGACGGACACGGTGGAGCTGGCCGATGGCCACCGTGCGCAGGCGCCGCACGTGGTGATCGCCACCGGCGCACGGCCGCGTCGGCTGGATCTCCCCGGCTTCGATCTGGGTCTGGTGTCGGACGACATCTTCGCGCTCGACGCCGCGCCCGCGCGCGTGGCGATCGTCGGCGGCGGTTACGTGGCGTCGGAGTTCGCCGGCTTGCTGCGGGCGCTCGGCTGCAGCGTCGAGATGCTGGCGCGCGAGCGCCTGCTCGGCGGGTTCGACGCGGAACTGGTGCGCGCCCTGCGCGAACACATGCATGGCCAGGGCATCGCCGTGCAGCTGGACACCGACGTGCGCGGCGCACGTCGCACCGACGATGGCATCGTGCTGGACGACGCTGCCGTTGCCGGCACGCGAGGTCCCTACGACGCGGTGCTGTGGGCGGTGGGGCGCGTGCCGAACACCGAATCGCTGGGTCTGGATACTGTCCGCGTGAAGCGGGACGACAAGGGCCACGTCACGACCGATGCCTGGCAGGACACCAACGTCGCGGGCATCCACGCGGTGGGCGACGTCACCGGCCGGCATGCGCTGACCCCGGTGGCGGTGGCCGCCGGGCGCGCGCTCGCCGACCGCCTGTTCGGCGGGCAGGACGAGTCGCGGCTGGATTACCGCAACATCCCCAGCGTGGTGTTCTCCAAGCCACCGCTGGGTCGCGTCGGCCTTACCGAGGAAGAGGCCCGCGAGCGCCACGGCGACGCGGTGCGCATCCACTGCAGCCGCTTCACGCCCATGGCCTGGGCGCTGGTGGGCAAGCGTGAGCAGAGCCTGATGAAACTGGTGTGCGTTGGCGAGGACGAACGCGTCGTCGGCATTCATCTGCTGGGCGCGAGTGCCGACGAGATGCTGCAAGGGTTCGCGGTAGCCCTGAAGCGCGGCATCCGCAAGCGCGATCTCGATGCCACGGTGGCGATCCACCCGACCTCGGCGGAAGAACTGGTGTTGATGGATTAGTGGTCGCGATCGAAGACTCGGGATTCGGGGGAGCGGCCGCATGCGGGCTTTGGCTTTCGACTCCCCAACCCTGATCCCGGCCCTTAGACTACCCCCATGGACACGTTCACCTTGCACCGGGGCCGCGTACCCCTGCTGATCAGCCTGCCGCACGATGGCAGCTTCATTCCCGCCGACATCGCCGCGCGCATGCCCCCGGCCGCGCGGCGCTCGCCCGATACGGATTGGCACGTGGCGCGGTTGTACGAGCCGCTGGCCGAGGCGCTGGGCGCCAGCGTGCTGAAACCTGCCGCCTCGCGTTACGTGGTCGACCTCAATCGGCCTGCCGATGGCCATGCGCTGTATCCGGGCCAGCGCGAGACCGGCCTGGTGCCGTTGATCGGCTTCGATGGCGAGCCCTTGTACCGCGACGGCGATGCGCCCGACGCGGCCGAAGTTCAACGGCGGATAAACGATTACTGGCAGCCTTACCACGATGCATTGGCGCAGGAACTTGCGCGGTTGCGGGCCGAACACGGCCGCGTGGTGCTGTGGGAAGGCCATTCGATCCGCAGTCGCGTGCCGATGCTGTTCGAGGGCAGGCTGCCGGATTTCAACCTCGGTACGGCAAACGGGGCGAGCTGCGATGCCGCCCTGCAGATGCGCCTGGCCGATGGCCTGCAGGCGCAGTCGCGCTTCAGCGTTGCGATCAACGGGCGTTTCAAGGGCGGTTACATCACCCGTCATTACGGTCGCCCGGACGCCGGCGTGCAGGCGGTGCAACTGGAGCTGGTGCAGCTCAACTACATGGACGAGGCGAGCTTTGCCTATGACGCGTCGAAGGCGTCGCAGGTGCAGGCGTTGATCGAATCCTTGTTGCGCACCTGTCTGGACTGAACGCAAGAAATTGCCGGCGGCCGGAGCGTTTTTCGACTGTCAAGATCCGGCGCGATCCGGCGCACCGAAATGGCCTGCTGCATTCAGCAGCCGTATGTCCTGTGCGCCGCATTGTCTTGCCGTCGCGCCACCCGAGGCGCCGGGTTCCGGCCGGGCTCGCGGCATTTCTTCTCCGAGGTTTGTCACCATGATGCGTAATGTTCTGATTGCCTCCCTGCTGGTTGCGGGCGTGGCGCTTTCCGGCTCCGTGCTGGCCCAGGCTGCTGCCCCGCAGGCCGCCGCCCCCGCGGCGCAGGCTGCCGTGGCAACCAAGGCCGCCCCGGCGACCGAAGCTGCGCCGAAAGCCGCTGCGCACACGACGACGCACCACAAGACCCACAAGCATCACAAGAGCCACAAGAAGGCCGCCGCCACGCCGGCCGCGGGCTGATCCCGCGCCGGCCTGGAAAGGTTCTGGCTTCAGTGCCCCGCCGACTCAGGTCGGCGGGTTTTTTTGTGCCGGCAGCGCGGCAATGCACTTGAGCTCGATCGCGATCGGCGTGGGCAGGCTGTGGATGCCCAGCGTAGTGCGGCAGGCGTCGACGCCGGCGAAATATTCCGCGTAGAGGCGGTTGTAGGTCGCAAAGTCGCGCGCCATGTCGGTCAGGAACACGGTGACGTCGATGAGATCGGTCCACTGCGCACCGCTGGCTTCCAGCACGGCGCGCACGTTGGCGAACACCTGTCGGCATTGCGCCTCGATGTCGTAGTCGAGCAGACGGCCATCCGCGTCGTGGACGTTGCCGGGAATGGCATTGCTGCCCGGTTGACGCGGGCCGACGCCGGACAGGAACAGCAAATCTCCGACCCGCCGCGCGTGCGGATAGGCGCCCACCGGTTGCGGCGCGGCGTCGGTGCGGATACCCGCGCCGCTCATGCGCCGCCGGTCCAGCGGCGGGTCAGCTGGGCCACCGCCTGCTCATAGGCTTCGGGCAACTGTTCGCGGCCGCGCACGTCCAGCCCCAGGTCGTGCATGTGACCGTTGTCCAGGCCGTAGATCCACGCGTGCACGGCCAGTTGCTGGCCACGCTCCCAGGCTTCACGCACCACCGTGGTGTGGCAGACGTTGAGCGCCTGTTCCAGCGCGTTCAACTCGCACAGGTGGGCGTGGCGCAGGGCGAACGACTGGTTCGGGTCGAGCTTGTCCGAGTGCTTCAGGGCAATGTCGGTGATGTGCCGCAGCCAGTTGTCGATCAGGCCGAGGCGGCTCTCCTTCAACACCGCGCCGACGCCGCCGCAGCCGTAGTGGCCGACGACCAGGATGTGCTTGACCTTGAGCACGTCGACCGCGAACTGGATCGTGCTGAGCGCGTTGAGGTCGGTGTGCACCACCACGTTGGCGACGTTGCGATGCACGAAGATCTCGCCCGGCGGCAGGTCGACGATCTGGGTGGCCGGAACGCGCGAATCCGAGCAGCCGATCCACAGATACTGCGGCGCCTGCTGCTGCGACAACTTCTCGAAAAAGGTCGGGTCCTGCGTGGTGACCTGATCGGCCCAGCGGCGGTTGTTGGCAAGCAGATCGTTCAGTGAGTTCATCGAGGTTCCAGGCGTTTCGGACGGGTGGCGCGGCGTATCAGGGGCTGGCACCGTACGCGATGCAGACGTTTTTCGGTTCGGTGAAGAAATGCAGCGCCTCGGCACCACCCTCGCGGCCGACGCCCGATTGCTTGGCGCCGCCGAACGGCGTGCGCAGGTCGCGCAGCAACCAGCAGTTGATCCACACGATGCCGAATTCGAGTTGCCCGGCCAGCCGGTGCGCGCGGGAAAGATCCTGCGTCCACAGCGACGCGGCCAGTCCGTAGTGGCTGTCGTTGGCGATCGCCAGCGCCTCGGCTTCGTCCTCGAACGGGATCAGCGCGACTACCGGGCCGAAGATTTCCTGCTGGTTGGTCTGCGCCGAAGAGGGCAGCCCTTCGATCACGGTCGGCGCGATGAACCAGCCGCCGGCGCAGCGGCCCGGCACGGCAACCGCCGCGCCGCCACACAGCACGCGTCCGCCCTCGGCGCGGGCCTGTGCGATGCAGCCGAGCACCTTGTCGTAGTGCGCCCGCGACACCATGGCGCCGAGGTCGCTGCGTGCGTCGTCCGGATCGCCCACGCGCAGCGCCTGCACGCGCGCAAGATAGCGTTCGCGGAACGCGTCGTAGATGGAGCGCTGCACCAGCAAGCGCGAGCCGCACAGGCAGATCTCGCCCTGGTTGGCGAAGCCCGAGCGCACGATGGTGTCGAGGTTGGCGTCGGAAAGATCCGCATCGGCGAACACGATCGCCGGATTCTTTCCGCCCATCTCCAGCGAGACTTTCTTGAACGCCGGTGCCGCGACGGCAGCGATGGCCGCGCCAGTGCGCGTGGAGCCGGTGAACGACACCGCCTTGACCGCCGGATGCGCCACGATGGCTTCGCCGACCTGTGGCCCCAGCCCGTGCACGATGTTCAGCACGCCCGGCGGAAAGCCGGCCTCGATGCTCAGCTCGCCCAGCAGGGCGGCAGTGCACGGCGTGATCTCCGAGGGTTTTGCCACCACCGTGTTGCCGGCCGCCAGTGCCGGCGCGATCTTCCAGGTGAACAGGTACAGCGGCAGGTTCCACGGACTTATGCAACCGACCACGCCGAGCGGCTGGTGCAAGGTGTAGTTGATGGCGCCGGCGCCCGGCGTGCCCGTTTCCATCGCATGCGATTCGCTGCCCCAGCCGGTGATCGCGGCGGCGAAGTAGCGCAGGTTGCTCACCGCGCGCGGGATGTCGAGGCGGCGCGCGAGGGCGAGCGGCTTGCCGCTGTCGCGCGATTCCAGCGCAGCGAACTCCTCCAGCCGCGCCTCGATCAGGTCGGCCAGGCGGTGCAGCAAGTGCGCCCGTTGCTCGATCGGCGTGGCCGCCCAGGCGGTTGCTGCGCGACTGGCGGCGGCCACGGCGGCCCCGACATCGGCGGCATCGGAATCCGGGCATTGGGTCAGCACGCCCGCCGTGGCGGGTTCGTGCACGTCGAGCCAGCTGTCGCTAATAGGCGCCCGCAGGCGGCCGTCGATCAGGTTGGCTAGGCGCGGAGTGGACATCCGCGTCATCTTAAGTCCAGCACGCGACAATTGCACCGAACGCGACCGTACGCAGGGCGCGCGACGCGCTGGATGGGCCGGGCTTCAGTCGGGCGGCTGGCGGGTCTGGTCGCTCAGAGCGAGCGCATGCGCCCACCGTCGACCGGCAGGCTCGTGCCGGTGATGTAGCTGGCCGCCGGGGAGGCGAGGAAGGCGACGGCGGCGGCGGTTTCCGCGGGATCGGCGAAGCGGCCCATCGGAATCTCCGCGGCCATCTCGCGCGCGACTTCCACTTCGCTGCGCCCCGACTTCTGCGCCCGTACCCGCACGATCTGTTCGATCCGCGGCGTGTGGGTGGAGCCCGGCAGCACGTTGTTGACGGTGATGCCCAGCGGCGCCAGTTCGCCAGCCAGGGTCTTGGCCCAGCTCGCCACCGCGCCGCGGGTGGTGTTGGAGACGCCGATGCCGGAGAGCGGCTCCTTCACCGAGGTGGAGATGATGTTGACGATGCGGCCCCAGCCGGCGTCGCGCATGCCGGGGATCACCACCTGCGCCAGCGTGTGATTGGCCAGCAGGTGCTGGCCGAAGGCATCGAGGAATTGCGGCGGCGTGGCGTCGAGGATGCTGCCCGGCGGCGGTCCGCCGCTGTTGTTGACCAGGATGTGCACCGGCGCCGCCGCGACCAGGGCTTCGACCCGCTCGCGCAGGCTGCCGGTGTCGCTCGCATCGGCGACCAGCAGGTCGTGGTGCTGCGCGCCGTCGGTGCGCGGCAGGCTGCCGACCACCTCGGCCAGCACTTCGGCGCGACGCGCAAGCACGGTGACGTTGGCGCCGAGCAGGGCCAGCTCGATCGCGCAGGCACGGCCGATGCCCTGGGAAGCGCCGCAGACCAGCGCATGACGTCCACTCAGATCCAGTTGCATGGAGTTCTTCCTCGGTGAGGGGTCAGGAGGAGAGACGCGTGGCCAGCGCGCCCAGCCAGCACAGCCAGCCTAGCCAGGGACCCAGTCGCCACAGGTGGCGCCAGCGGTCGATCGAGCGGTCGCCCAGCGCCGGCAGTGCCGGCGAGCGCAGCACCTGCTGCATTCGCGCCCAGCGGCGCCAGGCGGAGGGCCGCGCGTGGTCGGCTGCCGCGATGATTTGCCAGTGTTGCGGATAACGCCGTCGCAACAGCGTGGCCAATCGGTATTGCGCCACGAACGACAGCACAAACAGGCCCACCCCGGCGACCAGCAACGCCAAGTACAGCACGATCACGACGAACTGCCGCGTTTCCCGCTCCAGGGCAGCGGCAACTCGTTCAGCAGGCCGTCGCCGTGGGGTGCTTCGCCGCACACCGCGTTGTCGATGGCTTTCTGGTAGACGGAGTTCATCATGCCGATCCACAGCGACCCGTCCGGCCCGTGCGGGATGCTGAAGCTGCCGCTGGAGTTCATCTTCAGGGTGGCCGCAGTGGTGGCGTTGGAGAGCGAGGCCGGCGACTGCTCCCAGTAGGTCTTGCCCGACTGCTGGTCGGCCGAGCTGTAGACCAGCAGGTAGTGGGCCTTGTCGCTGTCGATCTTGAAACTGCCGAAGGCCCCGCTGGTTTCGTCGCTCCAGCCCATGTGTTCGCACAGGCGGATGTCGTCGAAGCGGATCGGCTGGAAGCCGTCGTCGAGCAGCACGATGGTGGGCGCGAACAGGTAGCTGGCATGCAGCCAGCGTCCGTTCAATTCCGATTTCAGCGCCACCCGGTACGGCAGCTTCATGCCGGTGGGCAGGCGGAAGGCGAGGAAATAGCTCTTGGTGCCGTTGAGGTTGGCGACCATGCTGCCGCTGCCCAGGGTGAACTTCTGCGGCTGCCACGGCAGCAGGCTGCGGTAGGAGAAATCGGCGAAGCTGCTGCAGCAGGGCGTGGCCTGCTGCAGATGCAGTTGGGCGATCTTCAGCGGATCGCCGGGGTCCTCCGCGGGCGGCCGCAGGTTGGGCGGCAGCAACGCCTTGGCGGCATGGCAGCCGGTCAGCGCGAGGGCGGCGGTGAACACGGCGGCAAGGGCGGCGAAGCGGTACGACATGGGCGTCAGAACTCGGCGGTGCCGGCGGCACGCGGGTAGGGGATGGCGTCGCGGATGTTGGACAGGCCGCAGATGTAGACCAGCAGGC
This sequence comes from Rhodanobacter sp. UC4438_H5, assembly GCF_052978405.1. NCBI lineage: Bacteria > Pseudomonadati > Pseudomonadota > Gammaproteobacteria > Lysobacterales > Rhodanobacteraceae > Rhodanobacter > Rhodanobacter sp. UC4438_H5. Next base: position 1,499,976 of record NZ_CM129672.1, on the reverse strand, counting down.
GCTCGAAGCCGAGGCCGAACCCGGCGTGCGGCACCGTGCCGTAGCGACGCAGGTCACGGTACCAGCCATAGCTGGCCGGATCGAGGCCGAACTGGATCATGCGGCGGTCCAGATGATCCAGCCGTTCCTCGCGCTGGCTGCCGCCGATGATCTCGCCGATGCCGGGCGCGAGTACGTCCATCGCGGCCACGGTCTTCTCGTCATCGTTCAAGCGCATGTAGAACGCCTTGATCGCCTCGGGGTAGTTCATCACGACCACGGGGCGGCCGACATGTTTCTCGGCGAGGTAGCGTTCGTGTTCGGTCTGCAGGTCGATGCCCCAGGCGACCGGGTATTCGAACTTCTCGCCGGACTTCTTCAGGATCTCGATCGCGTCGGTGTAGTCGATGCGCTCGAACGGCTTGGCGATGAATGCCTCCATCCGGCTGATCGCATCCGGTTGCACGCGTTCGGCGAAGAACGCCATGTCGTCGGGGCGTTCGTCCAGCACGGCCTTGAAGATCGCCTTGAGGAAGCCCTCGGCGCAGTCGGCATTGGCGGCCAGGTCGGCGAAGGCGATCTCCGGCTCGCACATCCAGAACTCGGCCAGGTGGCGCGCCGTGTTGGAATTCTCGGCGCGGAAAGTGGGACCGAAGGTGTACACCTTGCTCATCGCCAGGCAATAGGCCTCGACGTTGAGCTGGCCGGACACGGTGAGGAACGCCTCGCGGCCGAAGAAGTCCTTGCGGAAGTCGATCTTGCCGTCGGGCAGGCGCGGCAGGTTGGCCAGGTCCAGCGTGGACAGCCGGAACATGTCGCCGGCGCCTTCCGCATCCGACGTGGTGATGATCGGCGTGTTGATCCAGAAGAAGCCCTGCTCGGTGAGGTGGCGATGGATCGCCGTCATCATCGTGTGCCGCACGCGCGTCACCGCGCCGAACAGATTGGTGCGCGGGCGCAGGTGGGCGACCTCGCGCAGGAACTCCATCGAGTGCTGCTTGGGCTGGATCGGGTAGGTCTCCGGGTCGTCGACCAGGCCGGTGACGATCACCTCGCCGGCCTGGATCTCGAAACGCTGACCCTTGCCCTGCGAGGGCACCAAGGTGCCCGTGACGATCACGCCCGCGCCGGCGGTGAGGTGCTTCACCTCGCTCTCGTAATTGGCCAGGGTGGCCGGCACTACCGCCTGGATCGGGTCGAAGCAGGAGCCGTCGGTGACGTTGACGAAGGACAGGCCGGCCTTGGAATCGCGGCGCGTGCGCACCCAGCCGCGCACGGTCACCTGGCTGCCGGCATCGATGCTGCCCGACAACGCCTGCTTCACACTGACCACGGCCATGGATTGGAACTCCTGCTGCTTGCGCACCGGTCGGTGCGCTGGATGGTGGGCACCCGCGCGGCGCGCGGAGCCAAACCCGCATGATAATGTAGGGCTTGCCCGGGTCGCGACACCTGCCGCCCATTTCACGAGATCGAATCCGCCTGCCATGAGCATCAGCATCACCCCCGCTGCCAACGAACGCATGCGCCACTTCCTCGCCTCGACGCCCGCGGCGGCAGGCGTGCGCTTCGGGGTCAAGCGCACCGGCTGTTCGGGGTTTGCCTACGTGGTCGACCTGGCCGAGTCGATGGACGAGGGTGACCGGCTGCTGGAGGTGGACGGCGTGCCGCTGATCGTCAGCGACAAGAGCCTGGCCCTGGTCGACGGCACCGTCATCGACTTCCAGCGCCACGGGCTCAACGCCAGCTTCGTGTTCCACAACCCGAACTCCACCGGCGAGTGCGGCTGCGGCGAGAGCTTCACCGTCAGCTGAGCGCCTCTGCCCGGCGCGCAGGCTTTTCAATGACTTGCGTGGCCGTTGTGCGTCATCGTACAATTCCGCTTCTGTCTGCACCCGAAAGGGCACGGGCGGGACACTTGCCTCACCGCACTGACGGGAGGCTGCCAGGCCGCTTTGGCCGCATCCACAAGGAGTCAACCCACGATGACCCTGCGTCATTACGAAGTCGTATTCATGGTCCATCCGGACCAGAGCGAGCAGGTTCCCGCCATGCTCGAGCGCTACAAGTCGCTGATCGAGGCCGACGGCGGCAAGATCCACCGCCTGGAAGACTGGGGCCGGCGCCAGCTGGCTTACCCGATCGTCAACCTGGCCAAGGCACACTACGTGCTGCTCAACATCGAAGTGAGCCAGAACGCGCTGAACGAGCTGGAGTCCGGCTTCCGTTTCAACGACGCCGTGCTGCGCCACCTGGTGATCCGTCGTGACGAGGCCGACATCGAGCCGTCCTTCATCCTGAAGTCGAAGGAAAAGGACGACGCCAAGTCCAGCCGTCGCCGCGACGACGACAACGATGGCGAGAGCCGTGGCCATGGCCACGCCGACAACGATCGCGACAGCGACGACTGATCAGGGAGCACCCACATGTCCAAGTTTTTCCGCCGCCGCAAGTTCTGCCGCTTCACTGCCGAAGACGTGAAGGAGATCGACTACAAGGATCTCAACACCCTGCGCCAGTACGTCACCGAGAACGGCAAGATCGTGCCCAGCCGCATCACCGGCACCAAGGCGCGCTACCAGCGCCAGCTGGCCACCGCGATCAAGCGCGCGCGCTTCCTCTCGCTGCTGCCGTATACCGACAACCACGACGTCTGAGGGCGTCGAGGGAATAGGGAGTAGGGAATAGGGAATCGGTTGCTCCGTAGCTCCGCTTTTCCTATTTCCTATTCTCCATTCCCTATTCCCTATTCCCTCAATTCGGACAACCGTCCTCTGGCTGCGTCGGGCCACACCGGCGCTAACGAACAGGAAAGCATCATGGAACTCATTCTTCTGCAGAAAGTCCGCAATCTCGGCAACCTGGGTGACAAGGTCACCGTGAAGCCGGGTTACGGCCGCAACTACCTGCTGCCGCAGGGCAAGGCCGCGCGCGCCAATGCCGCCAACCTGGCCGCATTCGAGCAGCGTCGCGCCGAGTACGAGGCCAAGGCCAACTCCGTGCTGGCCGACGCCGAAGCGCGCAAGGCCAAGCTCGCCGACGTGGCGGTGACGATCCCGGCACATGCCAGTGCCGAGGGCAAGCTGTTCGGTTCGGTCGGCCCGCGCGACATCGCCGAGGCCCTGGCCGCCGAAGGTCACGCCGTCCACAAGGGCGAAGTGATCCTGGGCGAAGGCCCGCTGCGCACCACCGGCGAGTTCGAGGTTGCCGTGCACCTGCACGCCGACGTGCACACCACCGTCAAGGTGATCGTGGTCAGCGACAAGTAAGTTCCGGTCCATCGGAAACGTCCGGGCGCCGCGAGGCGCCCGTTTGTTTTTCGAGGGCCGGGAATGGGGAACAGGGCATCGGAAACGGCCTGGTCGCTGCCTTCGATTCACCACTCCCGATTCCCCATTCCCGGCTTTATCCCCAGCCATCCCCAACATATCCACAGAGTTGTTGTCTCGACGCGTGAGACGCGGCCGCGCATGATGTGTCGACATGTCCGCCCACCTGCGGTCGGCGCCTGCGGCGCCGGTGGCGGGGTCGTTCCCGAGGTAATCCGATGTCCTTCGTCCCAGAGCGCAAATCCTCCTCCGCGGCGATCGAGGCGTTGCGGGTGCCGCCGCATTCCATCGACGCGGAGCAGGCGGTGCTGGGCGGGTTGATGCTGGCCCCCGGCGCGCTGGACAACGTCGCCGACCGGCTGGCCGAGGACGATTTCTACCGCAAGGATCACCGGCTGATCTGGCGCGCGATCAACGAGCTGGCCAACAAGGGCATGCCGTGCGACGCGGTGACCCTGGGCGACTGGTTCGAGAGCAATGGCCTGGCCGAGATGGTCGGCGGGGCCGGCTACCTGATCGAGCTGGCCAACAGCACGCCCAGCGCGGCGAACATTGCCGCCTATGCCGAGATCGTGCGCGAGAAGTCGGTACTGCGCCAGCTGATCGACGCCGGCACCTCGATCACCGAGGACGGCTACCGGCCCGAAGGCAAGAGCGTGCACGAGGTGCTGGAAAGCGCCGAGCAGCGCGTGTTCCACATCGCCGAATCCGGCGCCCGCGGCAAGAAGGATTCCGTCTCGATGCGCGAGGCGGTGAAGGATGCCTTCAAGCTGCTCACCGAGCGCTACCAGAACCGCGGCCAGCTTACCGGCGTCAGCACCGGCTTCACCGACCTGGACGAGCTCACCTCCGGCCTGCAGCCGTCGGACCTGATCATCGTGGCCGCGCGCCCCTCGATGGGCAAGACGGCCTTCGCATTGAACATCGCCGAGACTGCGGCGCTGGGCAGCAAGAAGGCGGTGGTGGTGTTCTCGATGGAGATGTCCTCCTCGCAGCTTGCATTCCGCCTGATCTCCTCGGTGGGCCGCATCCACCAGCAGCATCTGCGCAACGGCACGCTGGAGGAGGAGGACTGGCCGCGCGTCTCCAATGCCATCGCGCTGCTGTCCGACGCCAAGATATTCATCGACGACACGCCCAGCCTGTCGCCGGTGGAGTTGCGTTCGCGCGCGCGCCGGCTGCATCGCGAGCACGGCGGTCTCGGCCTGATCGTGATCGACTACCTGCAGCTGATGCAGGTGCCCGGCAACACGGAGAATCGCGCCACCGAAATTTCAGAAATCTCGCGTTCACTGAAGGGGCTTGCCAAGGAGCTGAACGTGCCGGTGATCGCCCTGTCGCAGTTGAACCGCTCGCTGGAACAGCGCGCCGACAAGCGCCCGATGATGTCCGACCTGCGCGAGTCCGGCGCCATCGAGCAGGACGCCGACGTGATCATGTTCATCTACCGCGACGAGTACTACAACAAGGAATCGCAGGACAAGGGCATCGCCGAAATCATCATCGGCAAGCAGCGCAACGGCCCCACCGACACCTGCAAACTGACCTTCCTCGGCCACTACACCAAGTTCGTGAACTACGCACCGGACTCGTTCGTGGGCGGGTTTGATTGAGGCAGGGAATCGGGAATGGGGAATAGGGAATCGAGAAGCGCCTGCAATCTCCGGGGCATTCCGGTGTGTTTGCCAGGTCCGGAACATCAGGGCATGTCTCGAGGCCACGTGCTGTTCCCATTCCCTATTCCCCATTCCCGATTCCCTGGCGAAGCCCCATGAGCCGCACCACCGTCGCCACCATCCATCTCGGTGCGCTGCGCCACAATCTGGCGCGGCTCAAGGCCATGGCGGCGCCGGCGAAGGTGATGGCGGTGGTCAAGGCCGATGCCTACGGGCATGGGCTGGAGCGGGTGGCGCGTGCGCTGGATGGCGAGGCCGAGTGCTTTGCGGTGGCGGCGTTGGGCGATGGCCTGCGCCTGCGCGCGGCGGGGCATCGGCAGCGCATCGTGGTGTTGTCCGGGCCGGACAAGCCGGGCGACCTCGCCGAGATGCAGCGGCTGCAGCTGGAAGCGACCATCCACCACGAGGCGCAGTTGCCATGGCTGGCCGCGATGGCGCCGGTGCGCGGGCGGCTGCGGGTGTGGCTGAAGGTCGACAGCGGCATGCACCGGCTGGGCTTCGCGCCCGGGCGTATCGCGGCGGTGCATGCGCAGCTGGCCGCGATGGCCGGCGTCGATCCCGAGATAGGCCTGCTTACGCATTTTTCCGATTCGGAGGTGTTCGACGGCCCGCAGACGCCGGCGCAGATCGCCCGTTTCGCGGCGGTGACGGACTCGTTCGCCGGCCCGCGCTCGCTGTCCAATTCCGCCGCGGTGCTCGGCTGGCCCGACGCGCGCGGCGACTGGGTGCGCACCGGCGGATTGCTGTACGGCTTGTCGGTCGTCGAGGGCAGGCATGGTGGCGATTTCGGCTTCCGCCCGGCGATGACGCTGTCCACCCGGCTGATCGCGATCAACCGCATCGGCCGAGGCGAGCGCATCGGCTACAACGGCACCTGGACCTGTCCCGAGGACATGCCGGTCGGTGTGGCCGCGGTCGGCTACGGTGACGGCTACCCGCGCAGTGCCGCCGCCGGCACGCCGGTGCTCGTCGGCGATCGCCGCGTGGCATTGATCGGCCGGGTCTCGATGGACCTGATCACGCTCGACCTGCGCGGCGCACCCGACGCGACGATCGGCGACCGGGTGACGCTGTGGGGGCCGCAGCTTCCGGTCGAAACGATCGCCGCCGCGGCCGGCACGATCTCCTACGACCTCACTTGCGGCATGACCCGCCGTGTGCTGTTCGTCGAGGACGAAGGCTGACATCGTTGCGCGCCGCGCGCGTCTCGCCGCCTGCGATGGTCGCGCACTAAACTCGTTGTCCTCTGTCGCTTCACTCGGGAAATCCGCATGGCCAAAGCCAGGACCGCCTACGTCTGCACCGAATGCGGCGCCGAGCACAGCAAGTGGCAGGGACAGTGCGTCGAGTGCGGGGTGTGGAACACGCTCAGCGCGATCGTGCTGGAGCCGGCCACGGCGGGCAAGGCGTCGGCAGGTGCACAGCGTTCCAGCTATGCCGGCGCCGCTGCGGGCGCGCCGAAGATCACGCCGCTTACCGAAGTGATGCTGACCGCCGACGCGCGCACGCTGACCGGCATCGGCGAGCTGGACCGCGTGCTGGGCGGCGGTCTGGTGCAGGGTTCGGTGGTGCTGATCGGCGGCGATCCGGGCATCGGCAAGTCGACCCTGCTGTTGCAGGTGCTTGGCACGCTGGGTCTGCAGCTGCCCAGCGTCTACGTCACCGGCGAGGAGTCGCTTTCGCAGGTGGCCGCGCGTGCGCAGCGCCTGGGCCTGGCGCTGGAGCCGCTGCAGGCGCTGGCCGAGACCTGCATCGAACGGATTCTCGAACAGGCCATGGCCACGCGGCCGAAGGTGCTGGTGATCGACTCGATCCAGACCATCTGGACGGAATTGCTGGCCGCCGCGCCCGGTTCGGTGTCGCAGGTGCGCGAGTCGGCCGCCAAGCTCACCCGCTTCGCCAAGGAGACCGGCACGGCGGTGTTCCTGGTCGGCCACGTGACCAAGGAGGGCGGCATCGCCGGCCCGCGCGTGCTCGAGCACATGGTCGATGCGGTGCTGTATTTCGAGGGCGAATCGGGCAGCCGTTTTCGCGTGTTGCGCGCGTTCAAGAACCGCTTCGGCGCGGTCAACGAACTGGGCGTGTTCGCGATGAGCGACAAGGGCCTGCGCGAGGTGCCGAATCCGTCGGCGATCTTCCTTTCCTCGCACAGCGGCCCGACTTCCGGCAGTGCGGTGATGGTGACTCGCGAGGGCACCCGCCCGTTGCTGGTCGAGGTGCAGGCGCTGGTGGACCAGTCCTCGCTGGGCAATCCGCGCCGGGTCACCCTGGGCCTGGAGCAGAACCGGCTCGCCATGCTGCTTGCCGTGCTGCATCGGCATGGCGGCGTGGCCGCGTACGACCAGGACGTGTTCGTCAACGTGGTCGGCGGTATCCGCGTGCAGGAAACCGCGGCCGATCTGCCGGTGCTGCTGGCGGTGCTGTCCAGCCTGCGCGATCGCCCGCTGCCGGAGCACATGGTCACCTTCGGCGAAGTGGGCCTGTCCGGCGAGATCCGTCCGGTGCCCAATGGCGAGGAGCGGCTCAAGGAAGCGGCCCATCACGGCTTCCGCCGCGCGATCGTGCCCAAGGCGAATGCGCCGAAGAAGGGCAGGGTCGGCGAGATGGAAGTGATCGGTGTGGAGCGGCTGGGAGAGGCGATCGACGCCTGCCGCTAGAACCGGTCGCGGGCGGATTCAGCCCATCGTGCGCTGCAGGATCACTTCCAGCACGAATTTCGAGCCGAAGAACGCCAGCCCCAGCACCGCCATGCCGATCAGGGTGAGGTTGACGGCGCTACGCCCGCGCCAGCCATGGCGCCAGCGACCCCACAACAAGGCCCCGAAGATCAGCCATGCCACGACGCTGAGCACCGTGGTGTGCACGAGGTGTTGCGCACGGATATTGGCGATGAACAGGAAGCCGCTCAGCAAGGTCAGGGTGAGCAGCGCGAATCCGGCGCCGATCAGGCGAAACAGCAAGGCTTCGGTCTGGGTCAGCGGCGGCAGGGCGCGAACCAGCATGCCTGGCCGGCGCGCGCGCAGCGCGCGCTCCTGCACCGCCAGCAGCAGGGCGAGTACCGCGGCGATGGACAGCACGCTGTAGGCAAGCAGCGCGATCACCACGTGCAACTGGATCTGCCAGTCCATGGGCCTGGGCACGGTCGGCGGCGCCAGGAACACGTCCAGCGCCAGCAACAGTGCAGCCAGCGGAAACACGATCACGCCCAGCCCGGCGACCGGTCGCGACAGGTTCACCAGCAGGGTCAGCGCAGCCACCACGCAGGCCACCAGCGACAGCGCGGCGAAGAAGTGCAGGTCGAGCCGGCCGCCATGCGCTCCCAGCAGGACCGCTGCGTGCAGCAGGACCGCCACCGTTGCCGTCGCCAGGCCGAGCCGCCGCGGCGAGCGCGGACAACCCGTCAGCGGAGCAGCCAGCAAGGCGGCGCCGCCGGCGTAGAGGGCGATGGCGAGAATGGAAGGAAGAGTCAGCGGCATGACGGTGAAGTGTCGCACAGGGCCCGGCCGGGTTGCATGCGGGAGCCGATCGATCCGTCCGCTATAATCATCCTTTTCCTGTTCGCCGGTTTCGCCATGTTCGAGTCGCTCAGCCAACGCCTTGCCACCACCGTCAACCGACTGCGCGGTCGCGGCCGGCTGACCGACGAGAACATCCGCGAAGCGCTGCGCGAAGTGCGCATCGCGCTGCTGGAGGCGGATGTGGCCTTGCCGGTCGTGCAGGCGCTGATCCAGCGCATCAAGGTGCGCGCGGTCGGCCAGGAAGTGGCGCGCAGCCTGTCGCCCGGTCAGGCGCTGGTGAAGGTGGTCAGCGATGAGCTGACCATGGTGATGGGCATCGCCAACACCGAATTGAACCTGGCCCAGCAGCCGCCCGCGGTGGTGCTGATGGCTGGCCTGCAAGGCGCGGGCAAGACCACCACGGTCGCCAAGCTGGCGCGGCTGCTGACCGAGCGCAAGAAGAAGAAAGTGATGGTGGTCAGCTGCGATGTCTATCGTCCGGCCGCCATCGAGCAACTGCGCACGCTGGCCGGGCAGGTCGGGGTGAAGTTCTTCCCCTCCGAGGTGGGCCAGGACCCGGTGCGCATCGCCAGGGACGCCATCGCCGCCGCGCGGCGCGAGCTGGTCGACGTGCTGATCGTCGACACCGCCGGCCGCCTGCATGTGGACGAGGCGATGATGGCCGAGATCAAGGCCTTGCACGCCGCGATCACGCCGATCGAAACCCTGTTCGTGGTCGATTCTATGACCGGCCAGGATGCGGCCAACACGGCCAAGGCGTTCGACGAGGCGCTGCCGCTGACCGGCGTGATCCTGACCAAGAGCGACGGCGACGCCCGTGGTGGCGCGGCGCTGTCGGTGCGCTACGTTACCGGCAAGCCGATCAAGTTCCTCGGTGCCGGCGAGAAAACCGACGCGCTTGAACCATTCCATCCCGACCGCCTGGCCCAGCGCATCCTCGGCATGGGTGACGTGCTGAGCCTGGTCGAGGAGGTCGAGCGCAAGGTCGACCAGGACAAGGCGCAGAAGCTGGCCCAGAAGGTGATGAAGGGCAAGCGCTTCGACCTCAACGACATGAAGGATCAGCTGGAGCAGATGGGCAACATGGGCGGCCTGGCCGGCCTGCTGGACAAGCTGCCCGGCGTCTCCAGCCTGCCTGACAGCGTGAAGTCGAAGGTCAACGACGGCGAAATGAAGAAGATGATCGCGATCATCAACTCGATGACCGGCAAGGAGCGCCGCCACCCGGACCTGCTCAACGGCTCGCGCCGTGCCCGCGTGGCGCGGGGCTCCGGCACCCAGCCGGCCGACGTTAACCGGGTGCTCAAGCAGTACATGCAGATGGAAAAGATGATGTCCAAGCTGGGCAAGGGCGGCAGCAAGGGCCTGATGCGGCAGATGCGCGGCGCGATGAAGGGCATGGGTGGCATGGGCGGGCTGCCGCCGATGCGCTGAAGGCGAGAAACGAGCGGAGAGGAGCGAGAAACGAGAGTGGAGCGCCGAGCTGGCTTTCTCTCGTTTCCCACTCCTCTCCACTCACTCCTGCCTTCCCAAGCCTTCCCTTTTCCCGAAAATCCGCTAAAATGCCCCGTTTCCCGCGCACGACTCTCGTGCGCCTGCCGCTGATTCGGCAATTTCCGGAGTTTTACCATGGTCAAGATTCGTCTTTCGCGCGGTGGCGCAAAGGGCCGTCCGTTCTACCACGTCGTGGTGACCGATCAGCGCAGCAAGCGCGACGGCCGCAACATCGAGAACGTCGGCTTCTACAATCCGGTCGCCTCCGGCAAGGACAAGCGTCTGGAGCTGAACGTGGCGCGCGTGCAGGAGTGGGTCGGCAAGGGTGCGCAGATGAGCGACAAGGTCGCCGCCCTCGTCAAGGAAGCCGGCAAGCAGCAGCCGGCCGCCTGAGCATGACGACAGCCGGTCGGCGCGTCCTGATCGGGCGCATCGTCGGGCTGTATGGCGTGCAGGGCTGGCTGAAGATCGAATCCTTCGCCGAGCCGCGCATGCGGATCTTCGATTACCAGCCGTGGCTGCTCGGTGCAGCGCCAGGCACGGAAAGAGAGGTCTCCGGCGTGAAAGGTCGACCGCAGGGCAAGGGCATGGTGGCCCAGTTGCCCGGGGTGGACGATCGGGACCAGGCGGCAGCGTTGATCGGTACCGACATCCATGTCGCCCGCGAACAGCTGCCTCCTCCGGCGAAGGGCGAGTATTACTGGGTCGACCTCGAAGGACTCGATGTCGTCACCACAGACAACGTGGAGCTGGGGCGGGTCAGCCACCTGTTCGCCACCGGCGCCAACGATGTCGTGGTGGTCAGGGACGGTACGCGCGAGCGGCTGATCCCCTTTGTCCAGGGGTCGTATGTGCGTTCGGTGGACTTGTCCGCAGGGCGCATGGTGGTGGACTGGGATCCCGAATTCTGACGTCGCCGGCTTGTGGGCAGAGGATCAAGGGTCATGCGCATCGATGTCGTCAGCCTGTTTCCCGACTTCGTGCGCCAGTGCGCCGCCGTCGGTGTGGTGGGACGCGCGCAGCAACGCGAGCTGCTGCAGGTGGAAGCCTGGAACCCGCGCGACTACGCCACCGACAAGCATCGCAGCGTGGACAGCAGCTCGTATGGCGGCGGTCCGGGCATGGTGATGATGATCGAGCCCTTGCGCACCACCTTGAAAGTGATGCGCGAGGCGGCACCGGAACCGGTGCATCTGGTTTATCTCAGTCCGCAGGGAGCGCGGCTGACGCAGGGCAGGGTGGAGGCGCTGGCGAAGCTGCCGCGCATCGGCCTGCTCTGCGGACGTTACGAAGGTGTGGACGAGCGCCTGCTGGCGCACGAGGTCGACGAGGAGCTCTCCATCGGCGATTATGTGCTGTCCGGCGGTGAGCTTGCCGCGGCGGTGGTCATCGACGCGGTGGGGCGCTTGCAGGATGGCGCGTTGAACGACGCGCAGTCGGCCGAGCAGGATTCATTCTCCGATGGCCTGCTGGATTGTCCGCATTACGGAAAACCGGTGCAGGATGCGCTGGGTGAGGTACCGGCGGTGTTGCTGTCCGGCGACCATGCGGCAATTGCCCGCTGGCGCCTCAAGCAATCGTTGGGTCGCACCTGGCTGCGCCGCCCGGACTTGTTGTCGCAGCGTGGCCTGGATGCGGCATCCCGGGCCTTGCTGGATGAATTTCGCCGTGAACATGCCTCTGGGCAGTCGACACGGCAAGACGATGCGGTCGAGTGACGGCCGCAGCCTTGATATCGCAAAAGTGAACCGACAGGTGCGCCATGAACAAGATCATTGAACAGTTCGAATCCGAGCAGATCACCCGCCAGCTGCCGGACTTCGGCCCCGGCGACACCGTGGTGGTCAACGTGAAGGTGAAGGAAGGCAACCGCGAGCGCGTGCAGGCGTTCGAGGGCATCGTCATCGCCAAGCGCAACCGCGGCCTGCATTCGGCCTTCACCGTGCGCAAGATCTCGCACGGCACCGGCGTGGAGCGCGTGTTCCAGGCGCACAGCCCGACCATCGACTCGGTCTCGGTGAAGCGCAAGGGCAAGGTGCGCGGCGCCAAGCTGTATTACCTGCGTGGCCTGGAAGGCAAGGCCGCCCGCATCAAGGAAGACATCGCCGCCGCTGCCGCCGCCAAGGCGAACGCCAAGGCGGCTGCCGCTGCCGAGTAATCCTCGCTGCGAAGGCTGCATGAAAAGACCCCCGCGGATCGCTCCCCGGGGGTTTTTTCTGTGTGATGCCGGCCATTCGGCGAATACCGCCTGATGCTCCTGCGATCGGATCCCGAACCCCGGGTCCCGAGGCAGCATTCATTCCAGCCGCTGCGGCACCTGCAGGAAGTTGCCCTGCACGAAGTCGACGCCGCAGGCGAACAGCAGCGACGTGCTGGTGGCGTCCTCGACCCACTCGGCGATGGTCAGGCGCTTCAGTTCGTGTGCCTGCTGGCAGATCTCGGCGACCTTCTTCTGGCTGTCGGCGTGCTGCGGCAGGTCGGCCATGTGGCTGCGGTCGATCTTGAGGTAGTCGGCGTCGATGTGGTTCAGCAGCTGGAACGAGTTCAGGCCCGAGCCGAACTGCTCCAGCGCAAAGCCGCCACCCATCTTCTTCCACGCGTTGACGAACTCCTGCGCGGGTCGCAGCAGGGTCATCACCTTGCTTTCGGTCATCTCCAGCACCAGGCGACCGTGTTTCAGCCCGGCCTTGCCCAGGCGCTCCTTCAGCCATGGCAACAGGCTGTCGTCCTGCAGCGAGGCGGCGGTGAGCTTGATGAAGAACGTGGTCGGCTGTCCCTGCGGCTCGCGCGCCTGCAGGATGCGGATGGCCTGGTCGAGCACCCAGCGGTCGACCGCCCCGGTGAGGTTGTGCTTCTCGGCGATCGGCATGAAGAAGCCCGGCAGCACCTCGCCCTGCGGTCCGTTCATGCGCAGCAGAATCTCGGAGAACTCGCCCTCGGCGTCCTGCAGGCTGATCGTCTGCTGGTGATACAGCACCAGACCGTTATTGGCCAGCGCCTGCTGCAGCAGGTCCAGCCAGTAGCGCTCGCGCTCCTCGTCGGCCTTCTCCCGCGCCGCCGGGTCGTGCAGTTCGACCTGGCTGCCGCCCAGGTTCTGCGCGGTGCGCAAGGCGTGGCTGGCCTGGTTGAGGAGCAGCTCGCTGTTGGCGTTCTTCTCGCCGAGCAGACTGCCGCCGACGCTGGCGGTGACCGTCAGCGAACGTGTGCCGGCATCGAAGATCTCGCTGCCGACGCTGTGCTGCAGCTTGGCGATCCACTCGCGGATCGCCTCGTCCGAACGCGAGTCGAGGGCCACGCCGAAAGTGTGCTCGGCGAGCATGCCGGCGATGTCGGTGGCGCCCAGCAGCATGCGGATGCGCCCGGCGAAGCCGGCCAGCAGTTCATCGGTCTTGCCCAGGCCGATGCCGCTGACCAGCGAGGCCCAGTTGTCCGGTTCGATCAGCAGCAGCGACTGGCCCTTCTTGCCCTTGGCTGCCTCGGTCACCGCATCGTCGATGCATGCCAGCATGTGCTGGCGGTTGTACAGGCCGGTGACCGGGTCGCGTTGCAGCTGTTCCAGCACGGCCGGGTCGACGACCTGGCGGCGGAACACGATCTGCAGGCAGCGCTCGCCCTCGAAGGTCGCCGGGGCGAACTCCACGGTGGCATCAAAGCGGCTGTCGTCGGCGCGGCGCGCGCGCAGCGGCAACTGGGCCGGGAACTTGCCCTGGTGGGCCTGGCCGCGCAGCAGCGCCTTCATCTCATCGGCATTGGCCGAGTCGATCATGTCCAGCAGCGGCATGCCCAGCAGGTCGTCGAAACTCTCGTAGCCGAAGGTGTCCAGGTAGGCCTGGTTGGCGCGCACGTGCATGCCCTCGTGCACGTAGGCGATCGCGTCCGTGGAGGAGTCGAGCAGGGCGTCGCAGCGGCGCTCGGTTTCGCGCAGCGCGGTGTGCAGCCAGCGCACCTGGCGGCGCGTGTGCAGGGATTCGAATTCGCGCTTCAGCACCGCGATGAGCTGCTTGGGGTGGGTGCGCGAGGCCACGCCGCGGGCGCCATGCACGAACAGGTCGGCGACCAGTTCGTTGTCCATGTTGCTGACCAGGCCTACTAGCGCGAAATCGCGGCCGGAGGCCTCCATCACGCCCATGGTTTCGTCCAGGCTGACGTCGGTGACCGAGGGGTCGAACATCACCACGTCAGGCTCAAGCTCGCCCACCGCCGAGCGGATCTGCTCGATGTTGGTGGCCCGCGCCGGTCGCACCGCGATGCCGCTGTTGCGCATCAGGCTGATGATCTGTTCGGCCTCCTCCAGGGAGTTCTCGACGAACAGGATCTTGATGACGAAGTCTTTTTTCATGGGGCGGGGCGTGGGTTCCGGGCAGGGCGGGCGCCCTTGACGGGTCCGCATGGTCGATGGCAATGAGTGTTTGTAGCGGATTCCGTTGTCGCTCGCCACCGGTGCGGCAGCCCCGGACCTGGCCGGTGGCGGCTCACAGCGGCCGCTTGGCCGGGTCGCCCGCCACCTCGCGTACCAGTCGCGGCACCAGGTAGCCGGGCAGGCGCGCGCGCAGGGTGTCCAGCAGCGCGAGCGCGGTGTCGTCGGCCACCTCGAAATGGGCGGTGCCGTGGACCCGATCCAGCTGGTGCAGGTAATAGGGCAGCACGCCGGCGGCGAACAGGCGTTCGGAAAGGTTGGCGAGCGCGTCGGCATCATCGTTGACGCCGCGCAGCAGCACCGACTGGTTCAGCAACGTCGCACCGGTCTCGCGCAAGGCGGCGCAGGCCGCGTCGACGCCGGCGTCGAGTTCGTTGGCATGGTTGGCATGCAGCACCACCACCTTCTGCAGCGGGAGGCCGGCCAGCCAGGCCAGCAGGGAGTCATCGACCCGCTCGGGCAGAACGACCGGCAGACGCGTGTGGATGCGCAGGCGGATCACCTGCGGCAGCTCGGCCAGGCCGCGGGTCAGCTCCTCCAGCTTGGACGTGGCCAGCGACAGCGGATCGCCGCCGGAGAGGATCAGTTCGCGGATCGACGGGTCGGCGCGCAGCCGCTCCAGCGCCTCGCGCCAGTGCGAGGCGGCGGCGATTTCCTCGCCGTAGGGGAAGTGCCGGCGGAAGCAGTAGCGGCAGTTCACCGCACAGCTGCCGCTGGCGATCAGCAGCGCGCGCCCGTCGTACTTGTGCAGCATGCCGTGGCCGGCCTTGGCCGAGAGGTCGCCCACGGCGTCGAGGGTGAAGCCGGCGACCCGGTCATGTTCGGTGCGCTGGGGCAGCACCTGCAGCAGCAGCGGATCGCGCGGATCGCCGCGGCGCATCCGTGCGACAAAACCGCGCGGCACGCGCAGGGCGAAGCCGGCGTCGTCCGGCGGCAGCAGGTCGGTGCGGTCGCCCAGGCCCACCGCCTGCAGCAGTTCGGCAGGGTCGGTGATGGCGTTGCGCCAGAGCTCGCGCCAGTCGGTTGCAGGCGACGATAGGCGGGCACTGGGGCTTGCGGTTATCATGGAGAGCCTTCGGCGGGCCTCTTGGCCCGTGAAAAGATACCCATTTTAGCCGTCCTGCGGGGCGGTTTTACCTTTGGAGCAGACAGCGCATGGCGACCCTCGGCCTCAACGACGTCAAGACGGGCAAGAAGATCCTCCACAACGGCGATCCCTGGATCATCACCGAGGCCGACTTCATCAAGCCGGGCAAGGGCCAGGCGTTCACCCGCATCCGCATCCGCAACCTGAAGGACGGCCGCACCACCGAGCAGACGCTGAAGTCCAGCGACTCGTTCGAGGAGGCCGACGTCACCGACACCGACATGCAGCTGTCCTTCATCGACGGCATCGGCAAGGACCGCCTGTGGCACTTCATGAACATGGAGACGTTCGAGATGGTGCCGGCCACGCAGGCCGCGATGGGCGATGCGTGGAAGTGGCTCAAGGGCGAAGAGGAGTGCGTGGTCACCCTGTTCAACGGCAACATCGTGGCGGTGCAGGCGCCGAAGTTCGTCGAGCTGAAGATCGTCGAGACTGACCCGGGCGTGCGCGGCGACACCTCCGGCGGCGGTGGCAAGCCGGCCACGCTGGAGACCGGTGCGGTGGTGCGCGTGCCGCTGTTCGTCGGCCAGGATGAAGTCATCAAGGTCGACACCCGCACCGGCGAATACGACAGCCGCGTCAAGTGACGAAGCGGCGCGCGGGCCATGCCCGCGCCTTTGCCGGTTCGTCATCCCTGCGCAGGCAGGGTCCAGTGAAACACTCGTGCGCAGCACGCCTCATCCTGCGCACAAGCAACCGCAGCAACATGGGATCCGGGCTTTGGCCGGGATGACGAACACGGGGCGGGCACCATCGAGGGGTGTGCCGCCCCTTCTCGCATCCACCCCTTGCAAGTGAGTGAACGATGACCCAGACCACCCCGCAATCCATCGACCTGCTGATCGAGGCGCGCTGGGTGGTGCCCGTCGAGCCGCATGCGGTGGTGCTGGAAAACCACGCCGTGGCCATCGACGGCGAGCGCATCGTGGCGCTGTTGCCGATCGACGAGGCCCGCGCCGCCTATGCGCCGCGCGAGCGCGTCGAACTGGGCGAGCACGCGCTGATCCCCGGCCTGGTCAACAGCCACACGCACAACCCGATGACCCTGCTGCGCGGCCTCGCCGACGACCTGCCGCTGATGGTCTGGCTGCAGCAGCACATCTGGCCGGCCGAGGCCAGGGTGATCGGCCCGGAGTTCGTGCGCGACGGCGTGGAACTGGCCGTGGCCGAGATGCTGCGCGGTGGCACCACCTGCGCCAACGAGAACTATTTCTTCCCCGACGTGATCGGCGCGACCTATCGCAAGCTGGGCTTCCGCGCGGTGGTCGGCCTGCCGGTAATCCAGTTCCCCACCGCCTGGGCGAACAGCCAGGACGAGTATTTCGCGCGCGCCGGCGAGGTGCATGACAGCTTCCGCGGCGATCCGCTGGTCAGCACCGCGTTCGCGCCGCATGCGCCGTACACCGTCTCCGACGAGAGCTTCGAGCGCATCCGGCTGCAGTCCGACCAGCTCGACATCCCGGTGCACCTGCACCTGCATGAGACCGCGCACGAGATCGAGGAAGAGAAGAAAAAGAGCGGCCTGCGCCCGTTCCAGCGCCTGCAGCGCCTGGGCCTGGTCAACGACCGCCTGATCGCGGTGCACATGACCCAGGTCACCGAGGGCGAGATCGCCGCCTGCGCGAGCGCCGGTGTCTCGATGGTGCATTGCCCGGAATCCAACCTCAAGCTCGCCTCCGGCTTCTGCCCGGCGGAGCAGTTCCGGCGCGCCGGCGCGAACCTGGCGATCGGCACCGACGGTTGCGCCTCCAACAACGACCTGGACATGTTCGGCGAGATGCGCACGGCGGCGCAGCTGGCCAAGGCGGTGGCGCAGGACGCCGCCGCCTTCGACGCCGCCTTTGCGCTGCGTGCGGCGACGCTCAACGGCGCGCGGGCGATCGGGCTGGAAGCGCGCATCGGCTCGATCGAACCCGGCAAGCAGGCCGACCTGGCTGCCGTGCGCCTGAGCGACCTGGAGACCCAGCCGCTGTTCCACGTCGCCTCGCAACTGGTGTATGCGTGCAGCCGCCAGCAGGTCACCGACGTGTGGATCGCCGGGCACCGCAAGCTGGCCGCGCGCGAGCTGATCGACATGGACACCGCGGCGATCCTGGCGCGAGCGCGCGCCTGGCGCGAGCGGATCGCCGCAACTTGAGTGGGAGTTTTCCGATGAATCGTTACCTGGTTTTGCTGATCCGCCGGCCGCAGTTCGACGCGGCCGTGGTGCCGCAGCATCTGGCCTATCTGGACCAGTTGCGCGGCGAGGGCAAGGTGGAGCTGTCCGGCGGCTTCGGCGACAAGTCCGGCGGTGCCTACCTGCTGCACGCGGCCGACCTCGCCGAGGCAACGGCGCTGGTGCAGCGCGACCCCGCGCATGTCAGTGGCGGCTGGGACATCACGGTGCACGAATGGCAGGCGTCTTGACTTTTGCGCTCATCCATAAGCGTGAAAATCAAGAGGCGGCCATCCATGGCCGCACTTTTCAATAAATTCGTGGATTCAACGTGGACTCGAACATGACCGCCGCCAATGTCAGCCCCGCCGAAATCGCCCGCTTCGACCAGCTGGCGTCCCGCTGGTGGGACCCCGACGGCGAATCGCGACCGCTGCACGACCTCAATCCGGTGCGCACGGCCTACATCGCGGCACGCGCGGAACTGCGCGGTGCCCGCGTGGCCGATGTCGGGTGCGGCGGCGGCCTGCTCAGCGAATCGCTGGCCCGTGCCGGTGCGCACGTCACCGGCATCGATCTGGGCGAGAAGGTGATCGACATCGCCCGCTTGCACCTGCACGAGTCGAACCTGCAGGTCGATTACCGGGTGCAATCCTCCGCCGAGCTGGCGGCTGCCGAAGCGGCGTCGTTCGACGTGGTGTGTTGCATGGAGCTGATCGAGCACGTGCCCGATCCGGCGGCGCTGGTCACCGACCTGGCCGCGATGCTCAAGCCCGGCGGACGGTTGTTCATGTCCACCATCAATCGCACGCCGGCGGCGTTCGGTGCGGCGATCCTGGGCGCCGAATACCTGCTGCGCATGCTGCCGCGCGGGACACACCACTACGCGCAATTCCTCAAGCCCTCCGAATTGTCGCGATTGCTGCGCGGCGCGGGGCTGGAGCTGGAAGACGTCAGCGGCCTGGCCTACAACCCGTTCCGCCGCGAGGCACGCCTGAGCCGTCTCACGGCAGTCAATTACGTGCTTTGCGCGCAGAAGCCGGCATGAGCAAGCCGCTGCCTCCATCCGTCGCCGGCGTCCTGTTCGATCTCGATGGCACCTTGCTGGACAGCGCGCCCGATCTGTACGCCGCGCTGCAGGCGCAGTGCGCCGAGGAGGGCGTGGCATCGCCCGCCTACGCGCCCGTGCGCGAGGTGGTCTCGCGCGGTGCCCGCGCGGTGCTGCGTTGCGCGTTCGCCTCGCGCGGCGAGGCGGTGATCGAGGCGCTGGTGCCGCGCTACCTGCAGTTGTACGAGCAGGTGATGGCCCGCGACACGCGCGCCTTCGACGGGGTCGACGACCTGCTGGCGCGGCTGGAAGCGCGAGGCCTGCGTTGGGGCATCGTCACCAACAAGGCGGCATTCCTGACCGACGAACTGTTGCGCCGGATCGGCTGGTCGACGCGCGCCGCCGCCGTGGTGTGCGGCGACACCTTGCCGGTGAAAAAGCCCGATCCGGCACCCGTGCTGCTGGCCTGCGAACGCGCAGGACTGGTGCCGGGCCAGTGCCTGTTCGTCGGTGACGATCGCCGCGACGTGCAGGCCGGCGCAGCGGCGGGCGTGTTCACCGTGGCCGCGAGCTGGGGCTACCTCGACGGCGGCGATCCGCACGCCTGGGGCGCCGATGTCGTGCTGGATCGGCCCGCCGCCCTGGCCGAGTTGCTGCGACTGGAGTCGGCGACGGCATGAGCGAACCAGCCGGGCAGAACGCGGTGTTGCAGGGCTTCATCGACAAATGGCTGGCCGCGCAGCCGCAGCAGCGCGTGGCGCTGGCCTTCGTCGACGGCCGCCGCCATCCGGGCCACGTGGCGCTGGCCGCGCTGGAGCAGGAGCTGCTGAGCGCGGCTTACGGCATCCGCGAGCCGCAGGTGGCCGCCGCCAAGCTCGGCTGGTGGGCGGAGGAACTGGCCGGTGCGGCGGCCAGCGGCGGGCGGCATCCGCTCACCCAGGTGCTGTTCGATGACGAACGCGCTCACGCGATCGCCACGGAGCTGTGGCTGGCGCCGGTATTGGCGGCGATGGCGCAGCTGGAGCAGGGCACGGCGGCCGATTACGCCGACCAACTGCAGGCGGCGATGCCGCTGCACGGTGCGCTGGCCGCACTGGAGACGGCATGGTGGTATGGCGCCGCGGCCTCGCCCGAGCGCGCGACCCGGGTGGCCGTGCTCAATCACTTGTTGCATGCCTTGTTGCACCTGGACGCAGACGCCGAACGCGACCGCCTGCCACTGCCGATGGCCCGGCTGGCACGCCACGGGCTGGATCGCGCGCAACTGCGCAAGCCTTGCGCACCGCGGCAGCAGGCGATCCGGGCGCAGTTGCAGGATTTGCTCGGCGACTGGCGCGCTGCCGATGCGCTGGGCGGGCCACTCAGCGTGTTTCGTGCACTCGAGTCGCGTCAGGCCTGCGCGCTGGCGCGCCGCGCGCTGCATGCCGACGAGGCACTGGCCGTGTTGCAGGCCGACTGGTCGCGCACGCCGTGGTCGACGCCGTGGCGGGCGTGGCAGGCCGCCCGTGCATGGCGGCGCCAGACACAGTAGTTTTGCGCGAGCGGACGCAGCGTTTCCGTGGCGACACCATTGTGAGGTGGCCGCCTTGCCCCAAGATTGGCGGTTTCGCGGCGGCTCGTCGCGCCGATGCCAGGATCTCCTCCATGCCCAGCCAGGAAAACACCGCCCGCTTGCTCCCCGACGTGGCCGTCCACGCACAGCCGCATCTTGCCGGTGCGCTGGATTGGGTCGGCATGGCCGAGATCCAGGTGCCGGTATTGTTCGACGCGGGCGATGGACAAACGCAGCGCTCCAGTGCCCGCGTCGGTGCCTTCGTCAATCTCAAGCGACCGGACAAGCGCGGCATCCACATGTCGCGGCTGTACCTGCAGGTGGAGCAGGCGTTGAGCACGCAGACCCTGAGCGCCGACATGCTGCGCTCGCTGCTGCGCGGCTTCCTCGACTCGCACCAGGATCTGTCCGACCGCGCCTGCCTCAGCATCCGCTTCGAACACCTCGTGCGCCGGCCGGCACTGAAAAGCGCGAACAGCGGCTGGCGCGCCTATCCGGTGTGCATCGAGGCCAGTCTGGTTGGCGACCAGTTCCTGCTGGAGTTCGGCACCGAGGTGGTCTATTCGTCGACTTGCCCGGCCTCGGCGGCGCTGTCGCGGCAGCTGATCCAGGACCAGTTCATTCACGATTTTGCGCCCGGCGAGGCGCTCGATCATGCCGCCGTGCTGGCGTGGCTGGGCAGCGAGAAGGGCATCGTGGCCGCCGCCCATGCGCAGCGCAGCGTGGCGCGCCTGCGCGTTCGCCCGGCGGCCGACGCCGGCTTCCATCTGGTCGGGCTGATCGATCGGGTCGAAAGCGCGCTCGGCACGCCGGTGCAGACCGCGGTAAAGCGCGAGGACGAACAAGCCTTCGCCTTGGCCAACGGCGGCAACCTGATGTTCTGCGAGGACGCCGCCCGGCGCATCCAGAAGGCACTCGATGCCGACGACCGCCTCGGCGATTTCCACATCCGGGTGGAACACCAGGAGAGCCTGCATCCGCACGACGCCGTTGCCTATGCCAGCAAGGGCGTGGAAGGCGGCTACGGTTCCATCGGTTAGGCCGCGCGATCGTCAGCGGGAGTGCGGCACATCCGAATCACGCGGCGCGTCGTGGTCGCGGCAACTCGCAAAATGAAAATGTTCCGGCACCGGATCTTCTCCGCCGGGACACAGCGGCTGGCAGCGCAGCAGTCGCCATGCGGCCAGCAGGCTGCCCCGCCACGGACCGAAGCGGATGACCGCAATCCGTGCATAATCGGAACAACTGGGGTGGAAGCGGCAGCGAGGGCCAAGCAGGGGGCTGAGCCAGCGCTTGTACAAACCAAGCAACCACAGTATGAATCGGGAGAGGATGTTCACGGATACCGAAGCGGCGTGCGCCATGTAGTGGTACAAGTATTCCAGAAGCAGGCTTGCCGGTGTTGAATGCATCGGCTATAACACGCGGCCCCCAAGGCCAATCAGGGTGAAGGGATATGGCGAAGACCAAAGCGAGTTCGACCGCCGCCAAGGCGCACAAGGGCAAGACGCCCAACAAGGCTGGCACCAAGGCCGTCAAGTCGAAGCCGGTGGCAGGCAAGGGGCAGGCTGCCAAGGTCGCCGCGAAGTCCCCCGCACGGGCCGTCGCGAAACCCGCCAGCAAGGCCACCCCGAAGAAGGCTGCGCCGCACACCAAGGCCTCCAGGCCGACTGCCCACGCACCGGCCAAGAAGGCCGCGGCGGGCAGCAAGGCCGCCAAGGGCAGGACGCCGGCGAGCAAGGCCGCGGTGAAGAAAGCGCCGGCGAAGAAGGTCGTTGCCAAAAAGGCCGTGACGAAACATCCCGTCGTGAAGCATCCCGCAGTGAAGAAGGCTCCCGCGAAGAAGGTATCGCCCGGGAAGGCTGCAGCGGGCAAGGCACCGGCCAGCAAGGTCGCGGCGAAGCCCGCGGCGAAGAAGCCGGCGCCCCGGCCGGTGCACGGCAAGGCCGCCAAACCGGCGGCACCGGCAGCCAAGGCGCCGGCAACCCACGCGGCACGACCGGAGCCGGTCGCGGCGACCATCCACCATTCTCCTTCACCCGCGAGCAGGCTCTTCAAGGGCAAGGTGGCAAGCGCCACGGCCATGGTCAGCGCTCCCGGGAATCATGCTTCCTCCCACAAGAAATCGAAGAATTCGTCGTCCCCAATGAATAAACTGGCAACAAAAACTCTAGACAGCGGCGTCACCCGTGAAGACGGGCGATACGCCTTGCCCTCCACCAGCACGATCTCCTTGCCCAAGGGTTATCGCCCGAGCAGCGACGAGGAGTACATGAACCCGCGACACCTGGCCTACTTCCGCAACAAGTTGCGTGAATGGCGCGACCAGCTGGTGGAAGAGTCGCGCCAGACCATGGACAACCTGCGCGAGGAAGTGCGGGACGTCGGCGACGAAGCCGAACGCGCCACCCGCGAAACCGAGAACTCGCTGGAGCTGCGTACCCGCGACCGCTATCGCAAGCTGATCTCCAAGATCGACAAGGCGCTGCGCCGGATCGAGGAAGGCAGCTACGGCTTCTGCGAGGAGACCGACGAGGAGATCGGCGTCGACCGCCTCGACGCGCGCCCGATCGCCACGCTCTCGCTCGACGCCCAGGAACGCCGCGAACATCTGCAGAAGCAGATGGGGGACTGAGCAAGGCGCGCCGCTTCGCGATGCAGCAAAAAGCCCCGCTTCGAGCGGGGCTTTTTGCGAGGAGCGAGTGAAGATGAGTGGGAGAGGAGCCGGAGCGCGACACGCCGTTGCCTTCTCTCATTCCTCGCTTCTCTTTGCTCGCTTCCCTTCCTTGCTCACTTTTGTCCCGCCGCTGCCGCGGCGTATCCCTTCAACTTCGCCAGCATCGCCGTCAGGCCGTTCGAGCGGGTGGGTGAAAGGTGCTTGGCCAGGCCGATCGTGCCGACGAAGCCGGGTTCGGTGGCCACGATCTCCGCGGCCGGGCGGTCGGAGTAGACGCGCAGCACCAGCGCGATCAGGCCCGAGACGATGGCGGAGTCGCTGGTGGCTTCGAAGTGCATGCAAGACGCATCGCCACTGGGCACCAGCCACACCATCGACTGGCAGCCGTGCACGCGCCAAGCTTCGGTCTTGCACTCCTCGGGAAACGGCGGCAATTGCCGCCCGAGGTCGATCAGGTACTGATAGCGCTCGCTCCAGTCGCCGAGAAAGGCGAACTCTTCGGCGATTTCCTGCTGGGCCTGGTCGGTGCTGCTGGCGGCGATATTCATGCGGCCATTATCGCGCGTAGCAGGGCGGGAAATGAAACCCGCTCCGGCATGGCCGTCAGGCCTTGGCGATGCTCCACCGCGTGCCCTGTGCACCATCCTCGATCACCACGCCCATCGCAGCAAGCTCGTCGCGGATCGCGTCGGCGCGGGCGAAATCGCGGGCGCTGCGGGCGACGCGACGCGCTTCCAGCAAGGCCTCGACTTGCGCGGCATCCACGTGCACGCCGCCGGAGTGCTTGAACCATGCTTCCGGGTCCTGCTGCAGCAGGCCGAGCAGGGCGCCGCCGCCGAGCAGATCGGCCTTGGCCGCGGGCGTGCCGTATTGACGCGCGGCGTCTGCAAGCACGGCCAGTTCGGCCAGCGCCAGGGGCGTGTTGAGGTCGTCGCAAAGCGCCGCCTCGACGGCGGCCGGCACGGGCAGCCGCGATGCGTCGATCGCCACGTCGGCAAGGTCGCGCAGCACCCGGTACCAGCCGTCCAGCGTGCTGACCGACTGCTGGATGGCGCCGTCGGACCAGTCCAGCGGCTGCCGGTAGTGGCCGCTGAGCAGGCGCAGGCGCAGCGCCTCGGGCGGGTGGAGTTTCAGCAGCTCGTGCACCAGCAGCACGTTGCCCAGCGACTTGGACATCTTGCGGCCGTCGAAGGTGAGCATGCCGTTGTGCATCCACCAGCGCGCGAAGGTCTTGCCGCCGTGCGCGCAGGTGGATTGCGCGATCTCGTTCTCGTGATGCGGGAACAGCAGGTCGACGCCGCCGGCGTGGATGTCGATGGTCTCGCCCAGTTGCGCGGCGCACATCGCCGAGCACTCGATGTGCCAGCCGGGGCGACCGCGCCCCCACGGGCTGTCCCAGCCGGCCAGTTCGGGCGTGGAGGGCTTCCACAGCACGAAATCGGTGGGGTTCTTCTTGTATGGCGCGATTTCCACGCGTGCGCCGGCGATCAACTCTTCGGTGTCGCGGCCGGAGAGCGCGCCGTAGTCGGGGTACGAGCCGACGTCGAACAGTACATGGCCTTCGGCCGCGTACGCGTGGCCGCCGGCGATCAGCGCCTCGTTCATGGCGATGATCGCGCCGATGTGCGCGGTGGCGTGCGGCTCCAGGTCTGGCGGCGCAATGCCCAGCCCGGCCATGTCCTCGCGATAGGCGCGCGCGTAGCGCTCGGTGATGATCGAGATCGGCACGCCTTCGGCCAATGCCGCGGCATTGATCTTGTCCTCGACGTCGGTGATGTTGCGGGCATACACCACCTGCGGGTAGTGCCGCCGCAGCAGCCGCGCCAGCACGTCGAACACCACCGGCCCGCGCGCGTTGCCGATGTGCACGTAGTTGTAGACCGTCGGTCCGCACAGGTACATCGTGACGCGCGCGGGATCCAGCGGAACAAACGGTTCGGTGCGGCGCGTCAGGCTGTTGTAGAGCGAAATCGGCATCGGTCACATCCGCGAGGGAGTCGGCGGTCGGGCGGGGCAGGTTGCGCATCTTAACAAGCGACGATGCCGCTCGTGCCCGGCGGATCGCCCGCTCCTGGCCGGACCCGGCGATCCGTGATGCCGTCGGCCTTGCGGCAAACGGTCGCCACGGCTGAACAGGCCGGTCCGGCCTAAGCGTGTATTCATAGTGAATTTGCTGCAATGCTGCCAGTCCGCGCGTGGCGTGGAACGTGCATCACGGGAGCAGGTCATGGTCAAGCTATGGGTTTCCGCGTTGGTGCTGGCCATGATGGCAGCCGGCGCGCACGCGCAGAATGCGCCGTACCCCAACGATGACGGCAATGCCCACTACGGCTGGGCCGACGTGCTGCGCGCCGACCCGGTGCATGGCGTGACGCGCACCAACGTGCCGCGGCAGGAGTGCTACGACCAGCAGGTGGTGCGCCACGAGGGCGGCAACAGCACCGCCGGCACGGTGCTGGGCGCGGTGATCGGTGGCGTGCTGGGCAACACCGTGGGCAAGGGCGACGGGCGCAAGGCGGCGACGGTCGCCGGTGCCGTGGCCGGTGGCGCGATCGGCAACCGCAGCACGCGCGGTCGCGATTACGAGAGCACGCAGACCCAGTGCCGCGAGGTGAACACGGTCAGCGAGCAGCGCCGGATCATCGGCTACGACGTGGAATATCGCTATCGCGGCGAGGTCTACATGTCGCGGCTGGACTACGATCCGGGCGAGCGCCTGCGCGTGCGGGTTTCCGTCACCCCGGTGGATTGATCCCGACTTCCGCTCATCCATCCCGCCGCCCCTCTCGGGCGGCGATTTTTTTCAGACGCCGATACTTGCCGGACAGGCACTGACCTGGCGCAGATTTTTGTTGCATGGCAGCGAAATTCTCGCCATGATAGCCGCCGACCACCCGGAACATCGCATGTCTTCAGCCGTCTATACCGCCACCGTACTTACCAGCGCCCGCGCGGCCGCTGGCATGACGTCGCGTGCGCGCCGACCGATGACTCGACATCCGGCCGGGTAGGCAGTCGCACGCGTTTCTTGTGCATCGACGACAAACCCGGCCCTTGTGCCGGGTTTTTTGTGTTTATTTCACGCGGATCCATCCGCAACACCCCGGCCATCCATGGCCGGACTCTTCAATAAGGCATCGACTTCATGACCATTCGGCATTTCTTGACCACCCAGGATTACAGCCGCGCCGAGATCGACGCGCTGCTGGAACAGGCCTCCGCGTTCAAGCGCTCGCCGCGCGGCCAGCAGCTCGCCGGCAAGTCGATCGCATTGCTGTTCTTCAATCCCTCGATGCGCACCCGCACCAGCTTCGAGCTGGGCGCGTTCCAGTTGGGTGGCCACGCGATCGTGCTGGCGCCGGGCAAGGACGCGTGGCCGATCGAGTTCGAGGTTGGCAGCGTGATGGACGGCGATACCGAGGAGCACATCGCCGAGGTGGCGCGGGTGCTGTCGCGTTACGTCGACCTGATCGCGGTGCGCGCGTTCCCGAAATTCCAGGACTGGGCGGTGGATCGCCAGAACAAGGTGATCAAGGCGTTTGCGCACTACGCCACGGTGCCGGTGATCAACATGGAGACGATCACCCATCCCTGCCAAGAACTGGCCCACGCGCTTGCGCTGAAGGAGCACCTGGGCGACCTGCAGAACAGGAAGTACGTGCTGACCTGGACCTATCACCCGAAGCCGCTGAACACCGCGGTGGCGAATTCGGCGCTGCTGATCGCGACCAAGCTGGGCATGGACGTGACCCTGCTTTGCCCGACGCCCGACTACGTGCTGGACGAGCGCTACATGGCGTTTGGCCGTCTGAACGCCGAACAGAACGGCGGCTCGCTGAAGGTCAGCCATGACATCGAGGAAGCCTACACCGGGGCCGACGTGGTCTACGCCAAGAGCTGGGGCGCGCTGCCGTTCTTCGGTCGCTGGGAAGAGGAGAAGCCTGTGCGCGAAGCGAACAGGCACTTCATCGTCGACGAGGCGAAGATGGCGCTCACCAACCACGGCCTGTTCAGCCACTGCCTGCCGCTGCGCCGGAACATCAAGGCCACCGACGCGGTGATGGATTCGCCCGCCTGCATCGCCATCGACGAGGCCGAGAACCGCCTGCACGTGCAGAAGGCGGTGATGGCGTCGTTGATCGGCCAGGGTTGAGCCGCCATGTATACGCCGAAGCATTTTGTGGAAAGCCGCGTCGAATCCCTGCACGGGCTGATTCGCGCATACCCGTTCGCCACGCTGGTGACCCGCGCGGCCGACGGATTGACGGCCAATCACCTGCCGTTCGAACTCGTCGGCGAGGTGCTGCACGGCCATGTCGCCCGCGGCAACGAGTTGGCGCGACTGGACGGCGCCGAGGTGCTGCTGGTGTTCCAGGGTCCGGACGGCTACATCAGCCCGAACTGGTATCCCAGCAAGCACGAGACCGGGCGCGAGGTGCCGACCTGGAACTACGCGGTGGTGCACGTGCACGGCCGGCTGCGCGTGATCGACGACGCGACGTGGCTGCGTCGTCTGCTGGAAACCTTGACCGATCACCATGAAGCGGGCCAGCCGCAGCCATGGAAGATCAGCGACGCGCCGGACGACCATATCGAGACCTCGCTGCGCGCGATCGTCGGCCTCGAAGTCTCGATCGATCGCATCGAAGGCAAGTTCAAGCTGAGCCAGAACCATCCCGCGCGCAACCGTGCGGGCGTGATCGCCGGGCTGCGCGAGCGCGACGGCGATAGCGACGCGGAACTGGCCGCATGGATGTCCCGACAAGAGGAATCGAAACCGTGAACCATCAGCATCACTATCGCGTTGCCGTGGAATGGACGGGCAACCTCGGCAGCGGCACGGACGGCTACCGCAACTACAGCCGCGACCACGTCATCCGCATCGACGGCAAGCCGGCGATCGCCGGTTCGTCCGACCCCACCTTCCGCGGCGATGCCGCGAAGCACAATCCCGAGGACATGCTGGTCACGGCATTGTCGACCTGCCACATGCTGTCGTATCTGCACATGGCCACCGTGGCCGGCGTGGTGGTGACGGCGTACAGCGACGCTGCCGAAGGCACGATGGCCACCGAAGGCGATGGCGGCCGTTTCGTCGAAGTGGTGCTGCGCCCCACGGTGACCATCACTGCCGCCAGCGACCCGGCCAAGGCCGAGGCCGCGCACGAGGCGGCGCATCACGCCTGCTTCATCGCCAATTCCGTGAATTTCCCGGTGCGCTGCGAGCCGCGCGTCGTCGTCGAATCCGCCTGACCACCCTTCTTTCCAGGATCTGCAAGCCATGAGCAAAGACATCGTCCTCGCCTTTTCCGGCGGCCTCGACACCAGCTTCTGCGTGCCTTACCTGCAGGAGCGTGGCTGGGCCGTGCACACCGTGTTTGCCGATACCGGTGGTGTCGACGCCGAAGAGCGCGCCTTCATCGAGAACCGCGCGAAGGAGCTGGGCGTGGCCAGCCACGTCACGGTCGATGGCGGCCCGGCGATCTGGGCGGGCTTCGTCAAGCCGTTCGTGTGGGCGGGCGAGGGTTACCAGGGCCAGTACCCGCTGCTGGTGTCCGACCGCTACCTGATCGTCGAGGCCGCGCTGAAGCGCGCCGCCGAACTGGGCACGAAGGCGATCGCGCATGGCTGCACCGGCATGGGCAACGACCAGGTGCGTTTCGACCTGGCGGTGAAGGCGCTGGGCGACTACCAGATCGTGGCGCCGATCCGCGAGATCCAGAAGGAACACACGCAGACGCGCGCCTACGAGCAGAAGTACCTGGAAGACCGCGGCTTCGGCGTGCGCGCCAAGCAGCAGGCGTACACCATCAACGAGAACCTGCTCGGCCTGACCATGTCCGGCGGCGAGATCGACCGGTGGCAGGCGCCCGGCGCCGGCGCGGTGGGCTGGTGCAAGCCGCGCGCCGAATGGCCGTCCAAACCGCTGCGGGTGAAGATCGGCTTCGTCAACGGCGAGGCGGTGACGCTGGACGGCGAGGCGATTGCAGGGCACGCCATGCTGGCGAAGCTCAACGGCCTGTTTGCGCAGTACGGCGTGGGCCGCGGCCTGTACACCGGCGACACCACGATCGGCCTGAAGGGCCGCATCATCTTCGAGGCGCCGGGCCTGACCGCGCTGCTCGCCGCGCACCGCGCGCTGGAGGAAGCCGTGCTCAGCAAGCAGCAGAACCGCTTCAAGCCGGAAGTGGCGCGCAAGTGGGTGGAGCTGGTCTACGAGGGCTTCTTCCACGACCCGCTGAAGACCGACCTGGAGGCGTTCCTGGCGTCCAGCCAGTCCACCGTCAACGGCACGGTGACGCTGGAGACGAACGGCGGCAGCGTCGGCGCGGTGGCGGTGGAGTCGAATCACATCCTCAACGCCAAGGGCGCCACCTATGCGCAGTCGGCCGACTGGGGCGTGGAGGAGGCCGAGGGTTTCATCAAGCTGTTCGGCATGAGCAGCACGCTGTGGGCCGAGGTCAATCGCGGATGAGCGCCTTGCTCGATGCCACGCTGAAGCACCTGGCGGCGCTGGTCGGTTTCGACACGCGCAACCCGCCGCGCGCGATCGATACCGGCGGCATCTTCGACTACCTGCGCGCGCAGCTGCCCGGCTTCGACGTGACGGTGAACGACTTCGGTGCCGGCGCGGTGGCCCTGCACGCGGTGCGCGGCGAGCCGAAGGTCCTGTTCAACGTGCACCTGGACACCGTGCCGGACTCGCCGGCGTGGACGGCCGATCCGCACGCGTTGCGGGTCACTGCCGATCGCGCGATCGGCCTGGGCGCGTGCGACATCAAGGGGGCGGCGGCGGCGCTGCTGGCGGTGGCGAATGCCAGTCACGGCGACCTGGCTCTGCTGTTCACCACCGACGAGGAGGCGAACGACGCGCGCTGCATCGCCGGCTTCCTGCGCGAACCGCATGCCTACGACGCGGTGATCGTGGCCGAACCCACGAAGGGCGAGGCGGTGCTGGCGCATCGCGGCATCCAGTCGGTGCTGATGCGCTTCGCCGGCCAGGCCGGGCATGCCTCGGGCGAGCAGAAGCCGGGCGACAGCGCGCTGCACCAAGCCGTGCGCTGGGGCAACGCGGCGCTGGATTTCGTGGCGGCGCAGTCGCACGAGCGCTTCGGCGGCCTCACCGGCCTGCGTTTCAACATTGGCCGCATCGAGGGCGGCATCAAGGCGAACATGATCGCGCCGACGGCGGAAGTGCGCTTCGGCTTTCGCGCCTTGCCCACGATGAATCCGGATCACCTGCTGATCCGATTCCGCAATCTGGTGGAACCGCCGCCGGTGGAGTTCGCCGAGACTTTTCGTGGCGCCTCGCTGCCGGCCGGCGATACCGCCAACGCCGAGGCGAACCGGCTGGTCGCGCGCGACGTGGCCGACGAGCTGGGCATCCCGGTTGGCAACGCGGTGGACTTCTGGACCGAAGCGGCGCTGTTCTCCGCCGCAGGCTATACCGCCTTCGTCTACGGCCCCGGCGACATCGCCCAGGCGCACAGCGCCGACGAGTGGGTCGCGCTGGATCAACTCGAACACTATGCGCAAACGGTTTATCGAATCGTTGAGAAGTCCGGCCAGGGACGGCCGGTTTTTGACCCCCGCGATCATGGATGAGCGCAAGGAACAAACAATGGACACGGCTAGGCACAACACCCGCAAGACCATCGTGCGCCTGCTCTCCAGCATGGGCAGCGCGAAGGAAATCCAACAGTACCTGAAGCGCTTCTCCGAGGTGGACGCCAAGCGCTTTGCCGTGGTGAAGGTCGGCGGCGCGGTGCTGCGCGACGAGCTGGCCGATCTGGCCTCGTCGCTGACTTTCCTGCAGCAGGTGGGGTTGACCCCGATCGTGCTGCACGGCGCCGGTCCGCAGTTGGACGAGGAACTGGCTGCCGCCGGCATCGAGAAGCACACCATCGACGGTCTGCGCGTGACCTCGCCCAAGGCGCTCGGCATCGTGCGCCGCGTGTTCCAGCAGCAGAACCTGAAACTGGTCGAGGCACTGCAGTCGATGGATACGCGCGCCACCTCGGTGGCGACGGGCGTGTTCATGGCCGACTACCTGGACCGCGATACCTACGGTCTGGTCGGCAAGGTCCGCAGCATCAACCTGGCGCCGATCGAGGCCAGCCTGCGCGCGAACTCCATCCCGGTGATCGCCAGCCTGGGCGAAACCGACGAAGGGCAGATCCTCAACGTCAACGCCGACTTCGCCGCGAACGAACTGGTGCGCGTGCTGCAGCCGTACAAGATCGTGTTCCTCACCGGCACGGGAGGCCTGCTCGACGAGCACGGCAAAGTGATCGATTCGATCAATCTGAGCACCGAGTTCGATCACTTGATGGCGCAGCCTTGGATCAACGGTGGCATGCGCCTGAAGATCGAGCAGATCGCCGACCTGCTGGCCGACCTGCCGCTGACCTCGTCGGTGTCGATCACCCGCCCGTCCGAACTGGCCAAGGAGCTGTTCACCCACAAGGGTTCCGGCACCCTCGTGCGACGCGGCGAGAAGGTGCTGCGCTTCGACTCCTGGGACGGCGTGGACCGCGCGCGCATGCGCACGCTGATCGAGTCCAGCTTCGGCCGCCGCCTGGTGCCGGACTACTTCGAGCGCACGCGGCCGTTCCGCATCTACGTCAGCGAGAACTACCGTGCCGCCATGATCCTGGTCGAGGAGGTCGGCTTGCCGTATCTCGACAAGTTCGCCGTGCTCGACGACGCGCAGGGCGAAGGTCTCGGCCGCGCGGTGTGGCAGGTGATGCGCGAAGAGAATCCGCGGCTGTTCTGGCGTTCGCGCCACCACAATCAGGTCAACATCTTCTACTACGCCGAGTCGGACGGCTGCATCAAACAGCCGCGCTGGAAGGTGTTCTGGTACGGCATCGACAATCTCGACACGATTTCCCGCTGCGTGGCGCATTGCGCGCAACGCCGGCCGACACTGGTGGATTGAGTCATGGACACGAACAGGAAAACGGTAGGCATCGTCGGCGCGCGTGGCCACACCGGCATGGAACTGATCCGCTTGATCGCGGCGCACCCGCTTCTGCAACTGGCCTTCGTTTCCTCGCGTGAGCTGGACGGCCAGCGAGTGGCCGATCACGTCGACGGTTTCGCCGGCGAACTGCGCTACGCCAGCCTGGACCCGGCCGCGGTGGTGGCGCAGGGCGCCGACGTGGTGATCCTGGCGCTGCCGAACGGCAAGGCGGCGCCGTTCGTCGAGGCGATCGACGCGGCGAAGCCGGACACGTTGATCCTCGACCTTTCCGCCGACTACCGCTTCGATCCGTCGTGGTACTACGGCCTGCCGGAACTCACCCGCGACAAGTGGCGGGGCGAGAAGCGCATCAGCAACCCCGGCTGTTACGCCACAGCCATGCAGCTCTCCATCGCGCCGCTGAAGGACCTGCTGGCCGCGCCACCGGTGTGCTTCGGCGTCTCCGGCTACTCCGGCGCCGGTACCACGCCGTCGGACAAGAACGATCCGGGCAAGCTGCGCGACAACCTGATGCCGTACGCGCTCACCGGCCACATGCACGAGAAGGAAGCCTCGTTCCGGCTCGGCGTGCCAGTGGAGTTCATGCCGCACGTGGCGCCGCACTTCCGCGGGCTCACCGTCACCACCAACCTGTATCTCACCCGCCCGCTGAAACGCGATGACGTGCTGCAGCGTTTCCATGCCGCCTACGACAGCGAGAAGCTGGCCGTCGTGACCGACGAGGCGCCGTGGGTCAGCCGCATCGCGCACCGCCACCATGCCGAGGTCGGCGGCTTCGCGGTATCGGCCGACGGCAAGCGCGTGGTGATCGTGGCCACGCTGGACAACCTGCTGAAAGGCGCCGCGACGCAGGCGATGCAGAACATCAACCGCGCGCTCGGCGTGGACGAATACACCGCGATTCCAGTGGAGCAGGAGTGAGGGAAGAGGAGTGAGGAGTGAGAGAAAAGCTCACACTCCCGGCGCTCCCGCCCCCTCTGCTCTTGATCTCTCTCACTCCTCACTCCTCTCAACTCACTTCTGGCTCCCATGACCCAACCCCTCTGGCAAAAAGCCGGCATCCGGATCGACGCGAAGATCATGCAGTTCCTCGCCGGCGACGACGTGCTGCTGGACCGCGAGTTCTTCCTGCACGACATCGCCGCCAGCAAGGCGCACGTGGAAGGGCTGGCCAACATCGGCGTGGTCAACGCCGACGAAGCCGCCGCGCTGAAGCGCGAACTGGATGCGCTGGCCGGTGACTTCACCAGCGGCGCCTTTGTGCTGGACGAGCGCTACGAGGACGGCCATTCGGCGATCGAGGCCCGCCTCACCGAACGCCTCGGCGACGCCGGCCGCCGCGTGCACACCGGGCGCAGCCGCAACGACCAGATCCTGGTCGCCACCCGGCTGTGGCTGAAGGACAAGCTGGCCGCGCTGGAGGCGCATTGCCGTGCGATCGCCGAGGCCTGCCTTGAGCGCGCGTCGCAAGAAGCCGTGCCGATGCCCGGCTACACCCACCTGCAGCGTGCGGTGGTGTCGTCCACCGCGATGTGGTTTGCCGGCTTCGCCGAGGGCTTCATCGACAATGCGCTGCGCGCGCGGCAGACGATGACGCTGATCGACGCGAACCCGCTCGGCACCGCCGCCGGCTACGGCGTGAACATGAAACTCGATCGCGAGTACACCACCCGGGCGCTCGGCTTCGCGCGCATGCAGATATCGCCGATCTACGCGCAGCTGTCGCGCGGCAAGTTCGAGATGGCCGCGCTGGAGGCGATCGGCGGTGCGCTGCTCGACCTGCGAAGGATGGCGTGGGACCTGTCGCTGTTCACCACCGCCGAATTCGACTTCGTCAAATTGCCGGCCGAGTACACCACCGGCAGCTCGATCATGCCGAACAAGCGCAACCCCGACGTGATCGAACTGCTGCGCGCCAGCTACGCCAGCGTGGCCGCCGCGCGCACCGAGATCGAACAGCTGCTGTCGCTGCCGTCCGGCTACCAGCGCGACCTGCAGTTCTCCAAGGGCTCGATCTTCCATGGCGTGCGCCATGGCCTGATGGCGCTGGAACTGGTACCCGACCTGCTGGCGCGGTTCGCGTGGAACGAAGCCGCGATGCGCGCGGCGATCGAGCCGGCGATGTACGCCACCGACGTGGCGATCGAGCAGGCCGCCGCCGGCGTGCCGTTCCGCGACGCGTATCGCGCGGCGGCGGAAACCGCGGCATCCGCGGGGCAGGGGCGCACGCCCGAAGGCAGCCTCGCCGCGCGCGTCTCGCCGGGCGCCGGCAACGACCTGCGACTGGATGAACTGCACGCGCGATTGCGTGCGCTCGACGACTGAAGCGGAGGCACGGGCATGGCGGCGATCGACACGGGGAACACGCACACCGGCCTGCCCGCGCAGGCATTGCCCTCCTGGCGCCGCGCCGTGCTGAAAGTGGGCAGCAACCTGCTTGCCGCCGACGGCGGCGGCCTCACCCCGCGTCATGCCGAAGCGCTGGCCGGTTTCGTTGCCGCCAGCCATGCCGAAGGCCGAGAAGTGGTACTGGTGTCCTCCGGCGCGGTGGCGGCCGGGCGCGCGCTGCTGCGCCAGCATGCGCGCGACATCGGCGGCCTCGCCGCGCGGCAGGCGCTGGCCGCGCTGGGGCAGGCGCCGATGGTCGCGCTGTGGCAATCGCTGTCCGCGCGGCCGGTGGCGCAGGTGCTGCTGACCCACGACGACCTGCGCAACCGCCGCCGCTACCTCAACGCGCGCGCCACGTTGCGCGAGTTGCTGCAGCTCGGCGTGCTGCCGGTGGTCAACGAGAACGACACCGTGTCGGTGGATGAACTGAAGCTCGGCGACAACGACAACCTTGCCGCCATCGTGGCCGCGCTGGTCGACGCCGACCTGCTGCTGATCGCCTCCGACGTCGATGCGCTGTACAGCGCCGACCCGCGGCGCGATCCCGCGGCCGTGCCGATCGCGCAGGTGGCCGCGCTGACCCCGGAGATCGTCGCGATGGCCGGCGACAGCGGCAGCGCGGCCGGCACCGGCGGCATGCGCACCAAGCTGCAGGCCGCGGCGAAAGCTGCCGCCGCCGGCATCCCCACGGCCTTGTTCAGCGGGCGCGAGGCGGCCACCGTGCAGGCACTGCAGCGCGGGCAGTTGCGCGGCACGCTGATCGCCGCGGCTTCAACGCGACTGCAGGCGCGCAAGTACTGGCTGCGCCACGCACCCGCCGCGCCGGGCCGCATCCGTATCGACGCCGGTGCGGTGAAGGCGCTGGCCGGCGGGCGCGTCTCGCTGCTGCCGGGTGGCGTGCTTGGCGCCGACGGCGAGTTCCACCGCGGCGACCTGGTGGAGATCGTCGACGCGGACGGTGCCGCCGTCGCGCGCGGACTCAGCCAGTACGGCGCCGCCGAAGTGCGCCGTCTGGCCGGCCGGCACAGCCGCGAGATCGACGGCGTGCTCGGCTACAGCTACGGCGACGAGGTGGTGCATCGCGACGACCTCGTCGGCATGAGTCGCCCGGTTGCGTCCGGGCAGGAGATCAGCACATGAGCACGATCCGCGAACAGGCCCTGGCTTGCCGTGACGCCGCCCAAGTCGTTGCGGCGCTGGGCAGCGAGGCGAAGCGCGCGCTGCTGCGCGACATGGCTGCGGCGCTGGAAGCGCAGTCCGCCGCGGTGCTGGCCGCCAACGCCGAAGACATGCGCCAGACCGCGGCGAAAGGCGTGCAGGGCGCCATGCTCGACCGCCTGCGGCTGGACCAGGCACGCGTGGCCGGCATCGCCAACGCGCTGCGCGACGTCGCCGAGCTGCCCGATCCGGTCGGCGTGACGACGCGCCGCGAGACACGGCCGAACGGGCTGTCGGTGGAGCGCGTGCGCATCCCGCTCGGCGTGATCGCGATGATCTACGAGGCGCGTCCGAACGTCACCGCCGACGCCGCCGCGCTGTGCCTGATGGCCGGCAACGCGGTGATCCTGCGCGGCGGCTCCGAGGCGATCCATTCCAACACCGCGATCGCCGCGGCGCTGAAGTCGGCACTGGAGGCGCACGGCGTGCCGACCGCCGCCGTGACCCTCGTCGACGACCTGCGCCGCGAGACGATGGTCGAACTGCTGCAGCTGGTCGACATCGTCGACCTGGCCATCCCGCGCGGCGGCGAAGGCCTGATCCGTTTCGTCGCCGAACACGCGCGCGTGCCGGTGATCAAGCACTACAAGGGCGTCTGTCACCTGTACGTGGATCGCGCCGCCGACCTCGACCTGGCGTTGGACCTGCTGCTCGACGGCAAGACCTCGCGCCCCGGCGTGTGCAACGCGCTGGAGACGTTGCTGGTGCATCGCGACGTCGCCGAAGCGTTCTTGCCACGCGCAACGCAGGCACTGTGCGAGCGCGGCGTCGAGCTGCGCGGCGACGAGCGCAGCCGCGCCCTGGTGCCCGACATGCGCGCGGCGACCGACGACGACTACGCCGCCGAGTTCCTCGACCTGATCCTCGCCGTGCGCGTGGTGGACGACCTCGACGACGCCATCGCCCACATCCGCCGCTACGGCTCCGACCACACCGAAGTCATCGCCACCGCCGACGAAACCGCCGCGCAACGCTTCGTGCAGGCGATCCGTTCCGCCGTGGTGATGGTCAACGCCTCCTCCCGTTTCAGCGACGGCGGTGAACTCGGCCTCGGCGCCGAGATCGGCATCTCCACCACGCGGCTACACGCCTACGGGCCGATGGGCGCCGAGGCGCTGACCATCGAACGCTTCGTGCTGCGCGGCGACGGCCAGGTGCGGCACGCCGAAAGCCGCCGGTGAAGGCGCGCATCGTGCGCCTCAGCCCCGCACGAAGGCGCGCCGCCAGTGCCGCAGTGCACCGGCCGCCACCAGCAGCCAGGCCAGCAGGCTGATGTAGACGCCGAGGTCGGACACCGGCTGCAGCAGATCCAGGTCCAGTGCCTGTGCCAGCGCATTCGTGCCGACCGTGTACATGCCCAGCGGAAACACGATGTCCCAGTCGTCCACCGCGTAGCGCAGGCGCACGTGGCGCATGCCGTGGCGCCACAGCTCGAGGATCGCCAGCAGCGGAATCCACCAGGTGGCGCTGGCCCAGAAGAACAGGGTGAAGCCCTTGACGAAGGGCACCAGCGCACCGAGCGACGGTTGCGCCGGCGCATGCAGCACCAGCAGGCTGCCGGCCAGCGTGGTGATCGCCAGCGCGCCCATGTTGATCCAGTACGGCGGCGTGAAGCCGCTGGCCGGCAGCGGCAGGAACAGCAGGCGGTAGAAGATCAGCGTGATCAGGATCAGGTACAGCGCCGCACCGACCAGGTACAGGCACAGCGCGGCGAACAGCCAGCCGAGCATGGGCGCCGCATGACCGTGCGCCACCAGCAGGGTGAGCGCCACTGCCAGCGCCTGCGTCGACACCACCGCCACCAGCCAGCCGCCATTGATGCTGCGCCGGAAGCCGGGCTTGCGCTGGCCGGTGATCACGGCGAGCAGCAGCAAGTACGACAGGCAGCCCCAGCCGACCGCGCCGAGCACGGTCAACGCGACGGCCCAATGCGGCAGCGGAACCACCAGCACGCACTGGCTGGCCAGCACACCGCTGGCCGCGACGAAGGTGAGAAAGCCCGCGCCCCGCGCCGGGTTGGTGAAGTCGTCCAGCACCTCGCGCCGGGCATGCACGAGGCGCAGCGCGTTCAGCGCCAGCAGCAGCACGAAGGCCACCGCGTTCAGCACGAACAGCGCACGTGCCAGCACGGGCATGCCGTGCTGGCCGGCATCGATGGAGACGATGCCGGTGGCCATCACCAGCGCGAACGCGCCGGGGTCCAGCTTGCGGATGCTCGATGGAAGGGTGCGGCTCGGCATCATCGTCCTGGCTCCGGCGAGCGGCCGTCCGGGTGACGGCCGGCGGGCGATCCATCCTTGGATTCGCCGTGGTTTGCGCCGGTCAGCTCGACGGGGTCAGCAAACGGGTCAGCTGGTCGAGTTGGGCGCGGTAGTGGTCAAGCACCTGCGCAGTGATCGTTGCATAGCGGTTCGCCTCGTCCCAGCGCCGTGCCTCGATCGCCTCACGCACGCCGGGAACCGTCTTGACGCCGTAGCCGGTGAGCATGCCTGGGGCGTAGATGAAGTGCCGGAACCACGGCCGGCCGGGCAGGCCGTCGGCATCGGTCAGCGCCTGTTCCATCCGGCCCATCTGCCGGTTGATCTGGCGCAGCCGCGCGGCGGGCAGGGCAAAGCCGTCGGCGGCCTGCCGCGCGTAGGCGGCCTGGAACGCCTGCGCGCTCTGCTCCAGCTGGCTGGCGGCGCGGTCCAGCGGGGCCAGCTCGATCGCCGGCACATCGGAGTCGCGCGCCGGCGGCAGCAGCGGCCGGGTCGGGTCGCTGTCCAGCGCGTAGGCATGCGCGTCGAGCAACTGGTGCTGTTGCGCCGTTGCCTTGCGCGTCTTCTCGATCAGCTTGTGCAGTTCGCCGACGTAGCGGCCCAGGGTCTGGCTGAAATCGCCGAAGCGCAGCGGCAGCACATCGGCATCGGCGCTGCGCAACACGATGTGGCCGGCCACCTTGGCCAGCGCCACGCCGTACTCGAAGGTGGGATCGCCGAAGCGGGCGTAATGGTCGAACGAGTCGTAGCGCGAGTGATAGATGCCGGCATTGTCGTCCTCGCCGCCGAAGCCCAGGTCGAGCGAGGCGATGCCGAGATGTTCCAGGAACGGGCTGTAATCGGAGCCGGAGCCCAGTGCCTCGATCGGCAAATCGCCGCCGCTGGCTGCCGCCTTGGCATTGGCCTTGGCTTCGGGTTTCGCCTTGGGATCGCTGCCTTCGATCATCAGGTGCGCCCGCCAGCGCTTGCCCACGCTCACGCGGGTTTCCGGATCGGTCACGCCGTCGGCGACCTGGTTGACCAGATGCTGCAGCGAATGGCTGCCGCCGGCGCCGAGGAAGCCGCGGCCGTTGGTATCCGAGTTGATGTAGAGCACGGCCTTGGCCTGCAGCTCCTTCGCGTGCGCCTCGGCCCATTCGGTGGAACCGAGCAGGCCCGGTTCCTCGCCGTCCCAGCTGGCGTAGACCAGGGTGCGCTGCGGCCGCCAACCCTGCTTGAGCAGGCCGCCGATGGCCTTGGCCTCGGCCATCAGGGCTACGTTGCCGGCCAGCGGGTCCCATGCGCCGAACACCCAGCCGTCGTGGTGGTTGCCGCGGATGATCCACTGGTCCGGCGCGCGGGCGCCCTCGATCTTCGCGATCACGTCGTAGATCGGCTTGCGGTTCCAGTCCGACAGCACGGTCAGGTGCGCCTTGGCCGTGCTCGGGCCCACGTGGTAGGTCAGCGGCAGTGCGCCGCGCCAGGCTGCGGGTGCCACCGGGCCGCCCAGCGACTTCAGCAGCGGCGTGGCGTCGGCGTAGGAGATCGGCAGCACCGGAATCTTCAGCAGGGTCTTCGCGTCCTTGATCGCCAGCCGCTTGGCGCCGGGCGTGGAGCCGATGCCGGGGGTCAGCGGATCGCCGGGATATTGCTGCATGTCGGCGACCGAGCCGCGCTGCACGCCTTCGGGCGGGCGCCAGCCGCCTTCGGGCCAGGTGTCGCCCTGGGCGTAGCCGTCATCGTGCGGGTCGGAGTAGATCAGGCAGCCGACCGCGCCATGCTCCTGCGCCAGCTTCGGCTTGAGCCCGCGCCAGCCGCCGCCGTAGCGGGTGATAACGATCTTGCCGCGCACGTCGATGCCGCGGCGCACCAGCTCCTTGTAGTCGTCCGGCATGCCGTAGTTGGCGTAGACCAGTGGTGCGGTGACATCGCCGTCGCCGCCGTAGACGTTGTATGGCGGCAGCGCGCCGGGCAGCGCCGAAGTGGCATCGCCGGCGACCGGCGGCTCGTGCAGGGTGGCGGTGAACGGCTGCGGCCCGAGCAGTTCCAGCGCGACTTTCTTCGGCGTCGGATACAACACCTCGAACGTCTCGATGTGCGCATCCCAGCCCCAGGCGCGGAACTTCTCCAGCATGAACTCGGCATTCGCCTTGTCGTGCGGCGAGCCGACCTGGTTCGGCGCCGATGCCATCTGCTTCAACCAGTCGCGCAGCTCGGCCGGGTCGAGCTGGGCGTCGAAACGTCGTTCCAGGTCGAGTTGGGTGGTGGCATGCGCGGGCGTGAAGCCGAGCAGGCCGGCTTGCGATGGGGCGGCGGGTTCCGCTCCGACGGCGGCGAAGGTCGCAAGCGCACACGCCGTGGCAAGCAGTACGCGCATTCTGTGGTGGGTCATGGAATCAGTTCCCCTGGTCGACGGAGGGTTGCGCCACGTCGCCGCGAACCGGCGTGGACACGGGCCCGGCAGTGGCTGCCGGGGGCTGGGAGGGCGGTGGCCGCGGGTTGCGGTCCCTGATCGTGACGTTCTGTGAAAACAGCGTG
This sequence comes from Rhodanobacter sp. UC4438_H5, assembly GCF_052978405.1. Taxonomy (NCBI): domain Bacteria; kingdom Pseudomonadati; phylum Pseudomonadota; class Gammaproteobacteria; order Lysobacterales; family Rhodanobacteraceae; genus Rhodanobacter; species Rhodanobacter sp. UC4438_H5. The sequence goes on along the minus strand of NZ_CM129672.1, from coordinate 1,459,617 downwards.
GCGTTGTTCTCGCCGCTGTAGACCACGCGGTACTTGCCGGGCCGCAGGTAGAGCTCGCTGGCGGGCGCCGCGCCGCCGCTGCGCACGCGGTCGCTGGGCACGGCGTTGAGCGGCACCGGATCGAGCACCACGCGATCGGCCGGGATGGCATCGTTGCCTTCGCTGGCGTAACGCGCCTCCACCATGCAGGGAAAATGCTGGTTGCAGCGTTCGCCATCCACGTAATACGGCTTGCGTTCGCCGCCCAGGCTGAGCCAGGTCGGGCGGCCGCGACGCATGGATGTCGGCGGGAACCACACGCTGAGGTCGTAGCCCGGCCGCAACGACCACGGTTTGCCGGCGTCGTCCACGAACACGATGGGGCCGGTCGGTTGCAACTTCTTCATGACCGGCTCGTAGTACGGATGATTGCCGCCGACATCGGGGTGGTCGTACAGCATGGTCTGCTCGACGGTGAGCGGGTCGATGTCGATCAGCCGGCGCAGGTGCTGGGCCATCGAGGCGCCGCCCAGGTAGGCGCCGGATTCCTGGATGTGCGCGTAGCCGGCGTTGACCACCACGCGCGCGTCGGGATGGTCCTTGAACACCTGCCGGTACAGGTTGCGCGCCTGCTCCGCTTCGCGTGCGTCGCCGGAGGCATCGGACAGCGCCTCGTAGCCGACCACCTTGTAGCCGAGCCGCAACGCGGTGCGCACCATTTCCGCGCAGACCGGTTCCTGCGTGTAGAAGCCGCTGTCCTTGGTCGGGTATCCCCGCGCCTGCAGCCCCTTGTCGGTCTGGTAGACCGTCTCGGCCGCGAAATAGTCGTAACCCTCGGCGCGCAGTCGCGCCAGCATCTGCACCGTCAGGCTGCGGGTGAGCGGGATGTTGTGCGCCTCGTTGAAGAACACCGCCCGGCGCCCTTTCGCCAGCCGCGCGATCGCCGTCAGGGCAGACTCGGCGTGGTGGACCCCGTCGTCCAACGGCAAGGGGCGGTCGTCGGGCAACGCTCCCTGCCTGATCGAGAAGCTGGTCGCCGCGTCCGGGTAATCGCCGATGAAGGTCTGATACCAGCTCAGGTACTGGCTGAAAATGACCTGGAAAGCAGGGTCGTTGTTGCCGACGGAGGCGTAGCGCATCACCTGGAACTGGGCCAGCAGGCCGTTGCGCTTGTCGGCGTCGCGCATGATCGCCTCGGATTCCTGCGACGCCTTGAGTTGCCTGGCCTGCCAGTGCGCCGGCGATTGCGCATGGCCGGAGCCGGGCAGGCCGGCGATCGCGGCGCAGGCGGCGGCGAACAGAATGCTGGTACAGCGCATGGAACCTCCCGTGAGTCGGTGGGTTTGCGTGGCCATCCCGCGGCGGTGGAACCGCAACCCGTGCACGTTACCGCAAGCACCATCGCATGCCTGTGCCTGTCGACACAGTGTCATCACGCTCAAAGCGGAGCACAATCGGGAACCCCGCCTGCCGATGGAGTACGCCATGCGCCATGCCATGCTTGCCCTCCTGCTGACCCTTCCGTTCCCCGCCGTGGCGACCGCCCAGGTTGCCGACCTGCACAGCGGCGCGATCACCGCTGCCGTGCAGAAAGGCGTCGACGATCCGGCGCGCGCGGCGGACCGCCACGAGGATGCGCGCCGCAAGCTGGCGCTTGTCATGACCTTCGCCGAGGTCAAGCCCGGCCAGAACGTGCTCGAACTGGTGCCAGGCAGTGGCTACTGGACGCGGGCGTTCAGCGCCATCGTCGGGCCCACGGGCCACGTCTATACCGTCTGGCCGGACGAGATGGGCAAGTACTCCGCCAAGAGCCTGGCCAACTGGCAGAAGCTGGCGGCCACGCCGCACTACGCCAACGTGAGCCTGCTGCAGCAGCCGGCGGCCAAGCTGAGCGTGCCGGTGCCGGTGGACCTGGTATTCACCTCGCAGAACTACCACGACTACCACGACCCGTTCATGGGCCCGGTCGACATGGCCAGCTTCGACAAGCAGGTCTACGACGCGCTCAAGCCCGGCGGCCTGTTCGTGGTGATCGACCACGTCGCCCCCGCCGGCTCCGGCCTGGCCGATACCGACACTCTGCATCGCATCGACCCGGAGGTCGTCAAGCGCGAAGTCGAGGCCGCCGGCTTCGTCTTCGACGGCGAAAGCAATGCCCTGCGCAACCCGGCCGACACGCATGCCACCAAGGTGTTCGACAAGTCGATACGCGGCCACACCGACCAGTTCATCTATCGGTTCCGCAAGCCGGCGAAGTAGGCGTGGTCGAAGGGTACGACATGCAGCGCGTCCAGCTTGCGCCCGTGCCGATGGTATTGCTGCTGGCGAGCAGGGATTCCCGCCAGCGTGCCCCGGGAAGCAGGCCGTGATCGCTGGCGAGCCAACTCCGGACGCTGTCGCCGCCGATCCCCCGCCACAGCGCCCGCCTGAGCCCGACGCCGCCGACTGCTGCGGTGAGGGTTGCGTGCGTTGCGTCTACGACATCCACGACGAAAAACTGGAGCGCTACGAACAGGCACTGGCGGCGTGGCGTGCACGGCATCCGGGGAAATGAGCCCGTTGCCAACCTTTCGGTAGCCATCCATGTGGAACGCCATCACCCGCGCCGTCAGCCCTTCCATCGCCCGTTGCGAGCTGTCGCACCTCGCGCGTGTGCCGATCGACCTGGAGCTCGCACGCATCCAGCACGGCAACTATCTGCGTGCGCTGGAACGCGCCGGCTGTGACGTGCTGGTTCTGCCGGCCGAAGTCGAACTGCCCGATTCGGTGTTCGTCGAGGATGTGGCGATCGTGCTGGACGAGTTGGCCGTGCTGACACGGCCCGGCGCCATGTCACGGCGCGCCGAAGTCGCCACTGTGGCCGACCCGTTGCGTCGATACCGGCCTTTGCAGGCGATCGAGGCCCCGGCCACCCTGGACGGCGGCGATGTGCTGCGCATCGGCCGCACGCTTTATGTCGGCCAATCCGTCCGCAGCAATCCGGATGGACTGGGCCAGTTGCGCAACCGGCTCGCCCCGTTCGGCTATGTCGTCGAAGGCGTGCCCACGCGCGACTGCCTGCATCTGAAATCGGCGGTCACCGCCTTGTCCGATGACAGCGTGGTGCTGCAGCCGGCTTGGGTGGATCGCGAATACTTCGCCGCATTCCACATCATCGAGGTCGATCCCGCCGAAGCGCATGCCGCCAACGTCTTGCGCATCGGCGATGAGCTGATCATGCCGACCAGCTTCCCCCGCACACGACAACGGCTGCTCGATGCCGGCTTTCAGGTGACGACCGTCGACGTGTCCGAACTGCAAAAAGCCGAAGGTGCGGTGACCTGTTGCAGCCTGGTATTTCGTTCGGTGACGTGAGCGCATCGCTGTTTCGCACCCCTGAGTCGGGCTTCCGTCGGCGGCTGCGGCGTTTCGTCGGGCCGCCGGGGATTTCCCGCGTCTCGGCCACTATTCTCGATCGCACTCCCAAGTCAGCGGAACTGTCGTCGTGATCAGAAGCTTCTTCTTCTACCTGCGCCTCATCGTGGCCTGGTACCTGCTGGTGCTGCTGGCGACGTTGTCCGTGAGCTGGATCTGGTCGGGGTTGGGCAGCCTGGTGCAGTTGCTGGGGCTGGTGGTGATCGTGTTCGTGGTGATCCGCGCGCATTCGCACCTGGTGCGGGTGCGCATGATCGCGGGCAAGCTGACCTCGGCGACGCTGGCCACCCGGCAACGGCGGCAGATCGAGGCGCCGTTCGAGGCGGAGGAGGCGTTCGAGCTGCTGGACGCCGCGATTCGCGAGCTGCCGGGCGTGGAGCAGGTGGACCGCGCGCGCAACCACCTGCAGATTCGCGCCACCGCGGTCTACGCCGACCCCTATGACCTGGCGCAGCTGGGGCGCTGGAACCCGATGCGCTGGATCGTCAGCCAGCGCAACCGCATCCTGGCCACGGTCAATCGCGGCGACGGCAGCAGCAGCTTCAGCCTGGTCTGCGAGCCGTGCAGCGCGCCGTGGAGCGACTGGCTGCAGGTGGACGATGGCGTCAACCTGGAGAACCTCGAGGCGATCGCCCGCGCGGTGACGCTCGGCGTGGCCAGCCGCCGCCGCGGCGAGCAGGCGGCGGCGGCGCAGACGGCGACCGAGAAGGAGCTGGCGATCGCCAGGCTCAGCCTGCTGCAGGCGCAGGTGGAGCCGCACTTCCTGTACAACACGCTGGCCAGCGCGCAGGTGCTGGTGCGCAGCGACCCGGCCGGGGCGGATGCGATGCTGGGCCACCTGATCCAGTACCTGCGTCACTCGCTGCCGCGCGCCGACCGCGCGCTCGCCAGCCTGGGCGAGGAACTGGAGCGCTCGCGCGCCTACCTGGCGATCATGAAGATCCGCATGGGCGCACGCCTGAACGTGCAGATCGACGTGCCGGACGAACTGCTGGCCACGCCGCTGCCGCCGATGCTGCTGCAGACCCTGGTGGAAAACGCGATCAAGCACGGCCTGGAGCCGCGGCCCGGCGACGGCACGGTGTGGATCTTCGCGCGCCGGCAGGATGGCCGCCTGGCGGTGACCGTGGCCGACGACGGCAAGGGTTTCGGCGCGCAGGAAAGCGGCGCGGGCATCGGCCTGAAGAACGCGCGCGAACGGCTGAAACTGATCTATGCCGGCCAGGCCAGCCTGGCCATCGCGGCGAACTTCCCGCAGGGCGTCGCCGCCACCATCAACGTGCCGGAGCACTACAACGAGGAGCAGGCCCATGGCTAAGGGTGTGATCGCCGAAGACGAGGTCTTGCTGCGCCAGTCGCTGCGTGCCGCGCTGGAGACGGCATGGCCGCAGCTGGACATCGTCGCCGAGTGCGAGGACGGCGCCAGCGCGCTGGAGGCGATCGTCGAGCATCGGCCCGAAGTGGCCTTCCTCGACATCCGCATGCCCGGCCTCACCGGCCTCGAAGTCGCCACCGCCGCGGCCGAAGCGTGCCCGGCCACCCAGGTGGTGTTCGTCACCGCGTATGACCAGTACGCCATCGACGCCTTCGAGCGCGGCGCGATCGACTACCTGCTCAAGCCGGTCGTCCCGGAACGGTTGCGCGCCACCGTGGAGCGCGTGCAGTCGCGCGTGGGCGCGGATCGGTCCGACACTGCCTCGCTGGCCGACCTGGTCCGGCAGATCGGCAGCCGGCTGGGGCCGGCGCGCCAGCAACCGCCGCTGAGCTGGGTCACCGCCAGCACGGGGCGGGAGACGCGGCTGATCCTGCTCGACGACGTCGCCTATTTCCGCGCGGACAACAAGTACACCACCGTGGTCACCGCCGAGGGCGAGGCGCTGCTGCGCACGCCGATCCGCGAACTGCTGGAGGTGCTCGACCCGACCGTGTTCAAGCAGATCCACCGCGGCACCGTGATCAACATGAAGGCGGTCGCCGCCGTCACCCGCGACGACACCGGCAAGGGCATCGTGCGCCTGCGCGAGCGGCCGGAAACGCTCAGCGTGAGCGCGCCGTTCATGACCCTGTTTCGCAACATGTAACTGCCGCGTTCGCAACGGTTTGTCGGGAGGACGGCCATGCACTATCTCATCGCGCTGATCTGGCTGGTGCTCTCGCTGGCCGGGGTGGAGGGCTACGGCAGCCAGTCGCATGCCACGCGCGCCAGCGTCAACGGCGTCGACGTGCTTTACAGCCGTACGCGGATTGTGGCCGACATCGCCGACATCACCTGCGTGCGCAGCGCCAGCGGGCGTTGCCATTACCGTTTGCTGGCGTGCCCGACGCCGGCCGCGCACGCGACCAAGGCGCCGGCCTGCGAGCAGGCCGGCGCACGGCAGTTCGTGCTGGCGAGCGGAGCAAGCCGGGACGTCGCGGGCCTGCCCGCACGCTTCATGCTTTGCGTGGGTGCCGGCGACGGCGGCGTCGGCGCGGAATGCAACATGCTTTCCGCATCGCGTTCGCCGCTTGCCGGCTGGTGAGCGGCGGAGCTACTTGTCCTTCTTTTTTTCTTGCTTGGCGGCGCGCTTTTCCTTCAGCGTTTTCTCCGGCTTCTTCTTTTCGCTCTTCTTCGAATCCATGCCCTTGCTCATGCGCGGCTCCTCGATGTGGACGATGGTGGTGGCGGCAAGTCTAGGCGTTTCCTCGACCAAACGGGAGTCGTTGCCGTCGCCGATCAGGCCGTGGCCACGCCGGCGGCGAAGTGCTGGCCGAGGTCGCGCTGGCAGCGTGCGAGCACGGCCGGCGGCATGACGCCCGGCCAGCTGTGCGCCAGGTCCGCATCGGCGGGGAACTCGCCGTTTTCCACCAGCAGGCTCAGGCTGGCCAGACTGTCGGCCACCGCCAGCGCGCGGCCCAGCGGCGAGGTGGCTGCGCTGACCTCGCCCTGGCACTCGGCCAGGGCGCCGAGCACGCGCGCCGGCAGCCCCCATTGGCGGGCAGCCTGCAGCGAGAGTTGCGCGGCCAGCATCGCGCAGTGCCGCACGAAGCCCGCCGACAACGGCGGTGGCGGCGCCCCGGGCAGCAGTTGATCCAGCAGGCGCACCACCGCGCCCGTACCGGCATGGCGCACGATCCCGGCCAGATAGGCCTCGAACGCATCGCAGCCGGTGGTGCGCCCCAGCCACGCGCAGGCATGCGCGCAGCGTTCCGCGTGGCCCCACAGGCGCCCGCCTGCCGCGTGGCCCATGCTGCCGGTGTTGCCCTGCAGGATCGGCTTCATCACGTGCAGGGTGATCACCCGGCGCAGGCCGTCCTGGCCGAGCAGCACCACCGCCTGTTGCAGGCTGCTGATCGGTTGTGCCGAACGGTAGAACACGGTGCTGGTGGCGCGCATGACCTCGCCCACCATCAGCGGGTCGCGGCCGACCAGCTTGGCCAGTTCGGCGCCTGCAGCCTCGTCGCTCTTGAGGGTGCGCAGCAGTTGCGGCAGCACGGTCGGCAGGCGCGGCAGGCTGCGCAGGTCGAAGCGAGCGCCGAGCAGCTCCAGTCGCCGCAGCAGGGCCGCTTCGGCCGGCAGCGGGTCATCCTGGCGGGGCGGCGGCAGGCCGAGCACGAGCCGGTGGAAGCGCTCGTCGATCAAGGCCAGCGACGGCGTTTCCGTCGCGGCGTGGGCGACGGCGGGCGACGGGACGGCGGCAGGGGCCGGCGACCGCGCCTTGCTGGCGCGCTGCGGACTGGCCTTTGCCTTGCGTCGCGAAAACACGCGCCGCCACATGTTTCCCACCATGGGGACTGCCCCTCTGTCGCGCCGTGTCGTCGATGGTTCGCTCCCGTTAGCGGCCGCGCGGCGGGAAAGTTGAGCCGACGGCCGCCGCGCGTGGCTGTGGCTGGCAATGAACCGGTTCGCCCCCAGATAGGGTGCTTCCGTCATCCGGGATTGCGCCATGATTCCATTTTCCATCCTCGACCTGGCCCCGATCACCGAAGGCAGCGACGCGGGCCAGGCCTTCCGCAACACGCTGGACCTGGCGCAGCTGGGCGAGCGGCTCGGCTACCGGCGCTACTGGCTGGCCGAGCACCACAACATGCCCGGCATCGCCAGCGCGGCCACCGCCGTGCTGATCGGCCATGTCGCCGCCGGCACCTCGACGATCCGCGTGGGCGCCGGCGGCATCATGCTGCCCAACCACGCGCCGTTGCAGGTGGCCGAGGCGTTCGGCACGCTGGCCTCGCTGCATCCGGGCCGCATCGATCTGGGCCTGGGGCGTGCGCCGGGCACCGACCAGCCCACGGCGCGGGCGCTGCGCCGCTACTTCGACAGCGCCGACGCGTTCCCGCAGGACGTGCTGGAGCTGCTTGGCTATTTCGAGCCGGCGCAGCCCGGCCAGCCGGTGCGCGCGGTGCCCGGCGCCGGCATCGAGGTGCCGGTGTGGCTGCTGGGGTCGAGCCTGTTCAGTGCGCGGCTGGCGGCGCAGCTGGGGTTGCCGTTCGCGTTCGCCTCGCACTTCGCGCCGGATGCGATGGACGAGGCGCTGGCGTTGTATCGGCGCAACTTCGTGCCCTCGGCGCGGTTGCAGCAGCCGTATGCGATGCTCGGCATCAACGTGGTCGCCGCCGACAGCGACGCCGAGGCGCGGCGATTGTTCACCACCCAGCAGCAGAGCTTCATCAACCTGCGTCGCGGCAAGCCCGGCCTGATCCCGCCGCCGATCGACGACATCGAGGCGTACTGGACGCCGCCGGAGAAGCTGATGGTCGAGCGCGCTCTGGCCTGCGCGGTGGTCGGCGATGCGGTCACGGTGAAGGAGGGCATCGCGGCCTTCGTGGCCCGCCACCGGCCGGACGAGTTGATGCTGACTGCCAACATCTTCGAGCACTCGGCGCGACGACATTCGTTCGAGATCGCCGCGGCGGCACGCGAGGCATGAGCTTCGCCACGGATGCGGTCGGCGTCGGCCATAATGGGCGTTCCCCCGTCGACGCATTGAAGCCACGCCACCGATGAAAACCCCCAAGGGCCTGCAGGAGCTGATCGACGACGGCATGATCGACCAGGTGCTCAGGCCGCTCAAGAGCGGCAAGGAAGCCTCGGTGTATGTCGTGCGCTGCGGCGACGAGGTGCGCTGCGCCAAGGTCTACAAGGACATGGCCCAGCGCAGCTTCCAGGCGCGCGTGCAATACCAGGAAGGGCGCAAGGTACGCGGCAGCCGACAGGCGCGGGCGATGGGCAAGGCGACGAAGTTCGGCCGCCGCGAGGCCGAGGAGGCATGGAAGAATGCCGAGGTCGACGCCCTGTACCAGCTGGCCGCCGCCGGCGTGCGCGTGCCGCGGCCGTACGGCTACTTCAACGGCGTGCTGGTGATGGAACTGGTCACCGATGCGGACGGCCATTCCGCGCCGCGGCTCGGCGAGGTCGAACTGTCCGCCGACGAGGCGCGCGCGTATCACCGCTTCCTGATGCAGCAGGTGGCCCGCATGCTGTGCGTGGGGCTGATCCATGGCGACCTGTCCGAGTACAACGTGCTGGTCGGCCCGCACGGCCCGGTCATCATAGACCTGCCGCAGGCGGTCAGCGCGGCGGGCAACAACAGCGCGCGCACGATGCTGCGGCGTGACGTGGGCAACATCACCATCAGCCTGTCGCGCTTCGCGCCCGAGCTGCTGGACACCCACTACGGCGAGGAGATGTGGGCGCTGTACGAACTGGGCGAGCTGCATCCCGATACCGAACTGACCGGCCGGTTCGAGTTCGACGAGCACATCGCCGACGTCGACAGCGTGATGCAGTCGATCATCGACGCCCGCGAGGAAGCGATCATCCGCCAGCAGGGCAGGGAAGCGGCGGAGCGGGAATTGTAGGAGCGCCCGGTGGGTCGCCAATCACGATGGCGGGCACTGCCCGCCGGGGTCGAGCCGCCTCAGGGCTTCTGGACGTCCAAAAGCTCGACGTCGAACACCAGCGAGGCGTTCGGCGGGATGTCGTCGCCGGCGCCGCGCGCGCCGTAGCCCAGCGCGGCGGGGATCAGCAGGGTGCGCTTGCCGCCCACGCGCATGCCGGCCACGCCCTGGTCCCAGCCGGCGATGACGTTGCCGGCGCCGAGCACGAAGGAGAACGGCTCGCCATGATCGCGCGAGCTGTCGAACTGGCTGCCGTGCTTGTTGCCGGCAGTTTCGTCGTACAGCCAGCCGGTGTAGTGCACGGTGACCTTCATGCCCGCCATGGCCTCGGCGCCGGTGCCGACCTTGCTGTCGACGACGGTGAGCTGGTCCACGCTGCCGCGGGTTTGTTGCGGCGCCGGCGCCGAGCAGGCGACGAGCGAAATCAGGGCGAACAGGGAAAGCAACCAGCGCATGGAAAGACTCCTGGGCAAGGGGGCAGCGGATGTCCCGATCAAGTCTCGGGTTTGGCATTCCGACTTTCGTCGGGGCGAGAACCGGATGGGGTTTTTCTTGAGGGAGCCGCGATTATCCGGCAATCGACCGGCGCGTGCCTGCCGCGGTGAGCTCGCACGGGTCAGGCTGCCGCCGTGCCGGCGATAGCGGACCAGCAGCCGACATGCCGGTCAGCTCACTGCTTCGGCGCTCGCCATGCGGATCTGCGGATCGACCGCCACGGCATCGGCATCGTTCATCAGTTGCAGCTGGCCGTCCTGGATCAGCACCTGCAGGCGCATGCCCCGCTGCAGCAGGGTGACCAGTGCGGCGACGGTGTCGGCGCTGATGTCCAGCACGCTGAGATTGCGGTGGCGAGCCAGCGTGGCGGCGTGGCGGTTCCACCAGAGCTCCGCCGCGTTGCCGCCGTAATTGATCACCACCACCTGGCGCGCACGGCCGCAGGCCTTGCGGACGCGCGTCTCGTCGGGCTGACCCACGTCGATCCACAACTCGATCTCGTCGGTATACGCCTTGCGCCACAGCGCCGGCTCGTCCTCGTCGCTGAGGCCCTTGCCGAACTCCAACCGCTCGTCCGCATGCATGGCGAACGCGAGCAGCCGCACCATCAGGCGCTCCTCGGTTTCCGACGGGTGGCGCGCCAGGGTCAGCGCATGGGTGGCGTAGTAATGCCGGTCCATGTCGCTGATCTGCAGTTCGACCTTGTAGATGGTGGAGTTGAGTGCCATGCGCATGCCGGAGGACAACAGCCGAGCATTGTACGCGGCATGGCGCCGACCTGCCGCCGACCTGCGGCTAGACTGGCCCGATCATGCCGAACGTTCCTTTCCGTCCTGACCGTGGCGCCAGCACGGTGCACCTGCCGCCAGGGTCCTGGCGAAGCGCGCTCGACGCGCTGTGCGCGCACTTTCCCGCGATCAGTCGTGCGCAATGGCTGGATCGGATCGCGCGCGGCCGCGTGCTGGACGGGGATGGCGTGGCGATCGACGCGCAGGTGCCGTACCGCGCGGGAATGCGCCTCCACTACTACCGCGAGGTGGCGGACGAGGCGGAGATACCGTTCGTCGAGACGATCCTGCACGCCGATGAGCATCTGGTGGTGGCGGACAAGCCGCACTTCCTGCCGGTGACGCCCGCCGGCGCCTACGTCGAGCAGACGCTGTTGCGGCGGCTGATGCGGCGGCTCGGCAATCCGCAACTGGTGCCCCTGCACCGGATCGATCGCGCCACCGCAGGGCTGGTGCTGTTTTCGGCCAACCCGGCCAGCCGCGCGTCTTACCAGGCGCTGTTTCGCCAACGGCGCATCGACAAATGGTACGAAGCGTTGGCGCCGGCCTTGCCGGCAGAGGTTTTCCCGCTGTGCCGGCGCTCACGCATCGTGCGGGGCGAACCGTTCTTCCGCATGACCGAAGCCGGGGGCGAACCCAACAGCGAGACCCGCATCGAGGTGATCGAACGCGGCGGCATCGACTGGCGCTATGCGCTGCGTCCGGTGACCGGGCGCAAACACCAGTTGCGCATCCACATGGCGGCGCTGGGCGCGCCGATCCGCAATGACCCGCTGTATCCCGAACTGGCCGTCGCAGCCGCGGACGACTATCGACGTCCACTGAAGCTGCTGGCGCGGGAGCTGGCGTTCGTCGATCCGCTGTCGGGCGAATTCCGCCGCTTCCGCAGCGGGTTGACGCTCGGCGACGATCTCGCCTGATCGAGGTGGGGCCGGCGGGCGATGCCCGCCCTACGCCTGCACTTGTCACGATGAGCGCCCGAATGCCTACAAGGGCCAGGCGGGTCGTAGGGCGGGCACCGCCCGCCGGTCCGTGCCGCGGTGTGGCTACTCCGCCGGCGTCTTGTGCTTGTAGCGGCACAGGTCGCGGATCACGCAGTGCGGGCAATCCGGCTTGCGCGCCTTGCACACGTAGCGCCCGTGCAGGATCAGCCAGTGGTGGGCGTCCTGCCTGAACTCGGCCGGGATCACCTTGACCAGCTTGTCCTCCACCGTGCGCACGTCCTTGCCGGGCGCCAGCCCGGTGCGGTTGGCGACGCGGAAGATGTGCGTGTCGACCGCGATGGTCGGCTCGCCGAAGGCGGTATTGAGCACCACGTTGGCGGTCTTGCGGCCCACGCCGGGCAGCGCTTCCAGCGCCTCGCGGGTACGCGGCACCTCGCCGCCGTGCTGCTCGATCAGCAGCCGGCACAGCGCGATCACGTTCCTGGCCTTGGCGTTGAACAGGCCGATCGTGCTGATGTAGCGCTTCAGCCCATCCTCGCCGAGGTCGAGGATGGCCTGCGGTGTGTTCGCCACCGGATAGAGCTTGCGGGTCGCCTTGTTCACGCCAACGTCGGTGGCCTGCGCCGACAGCACCACCGCCACCAGCAACTCGAACGGGGTGCCGTACAGCAGCTCGGTGGTCGGATGCGGGTCGAGTTCGCGCAGGCGCGTGAACAGTTCCACCACGTCGGCGCGCTTCATGAGGACTTCTTCGCCTTCGCGCGTGCCAGCGCCGCCAGCACCGGATTGGTCGACGCGGCGGCATCCACCGCGGCCTTGCGTGCGGCCAGCTCGGCGTCACGCTCGGCGCGTTCGCGCGCCAGCCGGGCGCCGCGGCGCTGGAAGTGAGCGCGTGCGGCATCCGCGTGCGCCTGATCGATCTGCCCCATCGGCATCGGCACCAGTTCGATGCAATCCACCGGGCACGCCGGCACGCACAGCTCGCAACCGGTGCAATCGTCGGCGAGCACGGTGTGCATCAGTTTCGGCGCGCCGATGATGGCGTCGACCGGGCAGGCCTGGATGCATTTGGTGCAGCCGATGCAATCGGCTTCCACGATGCGCGCAAGCATGCGTGGCTTCTCGATGCCGCAGGCGGGGTCCAGCGGCAGCGGTGGCCGGCCCAGCAAGTTCGCCAGTTTCGCGATGCCGGCCGCGCCGCCGGGCGGGCAGCGGTTGATCGCCGCCTCGCCACGCGCGATCGCCTCGGCATACGGCCGGCAGCCGTGGTAGCCGCATTGCTCGCACTGCGTCTGCGGCAGCAGCGCGTCGATGCGGTCGGCCAGGACGGCGATGGGATCACTCATGCGCGGTGCGGGGTGGGCGATAATCGACGCCCATTGTCCCGCAATTGCCGATCACTTGTTGGAGTGTCGCCATGAAACCGTCGTTCCTCGCTTCCCTGTTGCTGGCTGCCGTGCTCGGTGCCGGCGGCTCGATCCTCCTGACCCATGCCGGCACGGCGCAGGCGCAATCGAGCGCCACCGCCGACACGGTGACCGTCTTCGTCGACGCCACGCTGGGTTTCCGCAAGAAGCACATGGCGAACCAGCTCACGAAATCCCACGCCGACTACGCCGCGCGCGGCTACCGCTACGTGGACATGGCGCCGTACAACGAGAACGGCGACCTGGTCGGCTTCTTCGTGACCTACACGAGGCAGTGAACGGTCCGCTGTATCGAGGGCGGGAGCGCACCGCGTGCGCTCCTGCGGGTCGCTCGCCGTAAGGTGGGCAGTGCCCGCCCTGCGTGTCAGCGCACGCTGGCGCCGGGCCTGGCGCCCTGGTCGGCATCGAGCAGGAACAGGTCGCTGCCGCCGTCGCCGGCGGACAGGATCATGCCTTCGGACAGGCCGAAGCGCATCTTGCGCGGGGCCAGGTTGGCGATGAACACCACGTTGCGGCCGACCAGTTTTTCCGGTTCGGCGTAGGCGGCGCGGATGCCGGAGAAGATCTGCCGCTTGCCGAGTTCGCCGGCGTCCAGTTCGAAGCGCAGCAGCTTGTCCGAGCCTTCCACGAATTCGCAGGTGGTGACCTTGCCGATGCGCAGGTCGAGCTTGGCGAAGTCGTCGATGGAGATGAGGCCGGGATTCGCCCCTTCGACAGGCTCGGGACGGTGGATCCCGGATTCGGGGTTCGTCACGGCAGATTTCGACTTGTCGTTCATGGATTTCTTCGCCGGGGCAGCCGGCGCGGCGGGAACGGATGCGCCAAGCGATTCCCTGGAGGCCTCGACCATCGCCTCGATGCGCTTGGCATCGAGGCGGGCCAGCAGCGGCTCGAAGGTGTTGACGCGGTGGCCGTGCAGTTCGCGGCGGGCGTCGTCGAAGCTGGCGACGGGTGCGGCGAGGAATTGTTCGGCGGCTGCCACGGTGGCCGGCAGCACCGGCTTGAGCAAGCCTGACAGCAGGCGGAAGCCGTGCAGGGCCAGCGTGCAGACCTGCTGCAGTTCGGCGCGGCGGGCGTCGTCCTTGGCGATCAGCCACGGCGCCCTGGTGGCGATGTAGCCGTTGACCAGGTCGGCGATGGCGACGAAACGACGAGTCACCTCGGCGAACTCGCCGGCGTCGTACAGCGCGTCGACGCCGTCGTAGTGCGACAGCAGGGTTTGCCACAGCGCCGCTTCCTCCGCCTCGAAACGGTCGGCCAGCCTGCCGTCGAAAAACTTCTGCACGAAGCCGGCGGTGCGGCTGGCGATGTTCACCCACTTGCCGATCAGGTGCGAGTTGACCCGTTCCTCGAATGCCTTGAGATCGAGGTCCACGTCGACCGGCGCCGCGCTGAGCATGGTGGCGAAGTTGTAGCGCAGGAATTCCGGGTGGATGCCGGCGTCGAGATAGGTGCGCGCCTGGATGAAGGTGCCGCGCGACTTGGACATCTTGGCTCCGTTCACCGTCAGGTAGCCGTTGACGTGCAACGCGGTGGGCGTGCGGAAACCCGCGCCATGCAGCATCGCCGGCCAGAACAGGCCGTGGAAGTTGATGATGTCCTTGCCGATGAAGTGATGCATCTCGGCGGTGCTGTCGGGGCCGAGGAAGTCGTCGAACTTCAGGCCGGTCCTGTCGCACAGCGCCTTGAAGCTGGCCAGGTAGCCGACCGGCGCATCCAGCCACACGTAGAAGAACTTGCCCGGCGCGTCGGGGATCGGGAAGCCGAAGTAGGGCGCGTCACGCGAGATGTCCCAGTCCTTCAGGCCGCCATCCAGCCATTCGCGCAGCTTGGCGGCGACGCCGCTGTCGGCCACCGGCTTGCCTTGGGTGAACTTGCCGGCGAACCAGTCGCGCAGCAGCGATTCGAACTTGCCCAGCTCGAAGAAGTAGTGCTCCGAACCGCGCAGCACCGGGGTGGCGCCGGACATCACCGAATACGGGTTGATCAGGTCGGTGGGCGCATAGGTGGCGCCGCAGTTTTCGCAGTTGTCGCCGTACTGGTCCGGCGTGCCGCATTTCGGGCAGGTGCCCTTGATGTAGCGGTCCGGCAGGAACATCTGCTTCTCGGGATCGAACAGCTGCTGGATGTTGCGCCTGGCGATGCAGCCGCTGTCGCGCAGGCGCGTGTAGATCAGCGAGGCCAGCTCGCGATTCTCGTCCGAGTGGGTCGTGTGGTAGTGGTCGAAGCTGAAGTGGAAATCGCCGAAATCGGCTTCATGACCTGCCCGGATGCCCGCGATGAAGGCCTCCGGCGTCATCCCGGCCTTCTCGGCGGCCAGCATGATCGGCGTGCCGTGCGCGTCGTCCGCCGCCACGAAATGCACCTCGTTGCCCATCATCCGCTGCGCACGCACCCAGATGTCGGCCTGGATGTAGCCCAGCATGTGGCCCAGGTGCAGCGGACCGTTCGCGTAGGGCAGGGCGTGGGTGACGAGCAGGCGACGACTCATGGGTTGCGTGGCTTCCTTGGGGGGACTGCGCATTATGGCATGCGCCCCCGCCGGTATTGGCCGTCCGGATGGCCATGCCGCAGCGCGCGCGGACTTTGCTCGCCGGGGATTCCGGTGCGGTGGTGCAGAGCGCCTGGCTGCTGTCGCGGGTTGCTGGAGCGCATGTGGGCAGAGTCCTTTCGGCCACGGATCACGGCAGCCTTGCGCCGGGGCCGCGCACCACGCGGCTGGTTTTCCTCGCCTTGGGCATCGGCATGGCAGCCATCGTGCCGGTGATGTTCGGCGCGGTCGGGCGTTTGCCCGGGGCGTCGCCCAGGGTCTCGCTGGCCACGGTGACCATGCCGGGTTACGCCGGCTCAGCGGTGCGGACGCCGGCCGTGCACACAAGAACGCCCCGCACCGGTCGGCGGTGCGGGGCGTGGTCGAAGGTCAATCGACGCAGCGGATGGTCAGGGCTGGCGTTCCCACTGCTGCGAGCGGCCGACCCAGGAAAAGCCGATGTAGCCGCGCACGTTGAGCTTCTGGCCGCCGTCGAGCATCGACAGCTTCACCTTGTAGACCTTGCCGGTCTTCGGGTCGAGGATGTGACCGCCGCTCCAGACGTCGCCATCCTGGTGCACGCCCCACATGATGTTCATGCCTTCGATCGGCTTGTCCTTGCGCTCGCCGTCGCACTTCTTGCACAGCGCCACCTCGCCGTCGCGGGCGATATCCGAAGGGCTGCGGTTGAGCAGCTTGACGATGGTGGCCTTCAGCTCGCCATTCTCGTCGGTGATCTGCACGATCGACTTGGCCTGGCCGCTTTCGTCGTCGATGGTTTTCCAGTTGCCCACGGGGGTGTCGTTGGCGGCCAGTGCCGAACCGGCGGCGAGCAGCAGGCAGGTGGCGAAGGCAAAGCGTCGTGCTGACTTCATGGCGTCTCTCCCGTACGAAAGCGTATGGAATCGAGACTGGCGAGGTTCGGCGAGGTCGTCAAGCTGCATTGCGCCATGGCTGCCGGTGCGCCGGTGAGGCGCTGATCTGTGTCAGCCGGCCGTCTGCGGCGCGCTGGCATAATGGGCGTCTCTCTCGACGACCGAACCGACATGACGCAGGTGAATGAAGCCCTGGTCCGCCAGATCCTGGGCGGGCTGATCGACACCCACACCGGTGCCCCGCTGGGCGAGGCCGTGCGCGCCGTGGGCGTCGACGGCGGCCGGGTTTCGGTGGACCTGCAGCTTGGCTATCCCGCCGCCAGCGCGATCGGGGCGATCACCGCGCGGGTGCGCGAGGCGTTGCAGGCCGATCCGGGCATCGAGTCGGCGACGGTGTCGATCACCAGCCGCATCCACGTGCACAAGGTGCAGGGCACGCTGGGGCCGCTGCCGAACGTGAAGAACATCATCGTGGTCGCCTCGGGCAAGGGCGGCGTGGGCAAGTCCACCGTGTCGGCCAACCTGGCGCTGGCGCTGCAGGCCGAGGGCGCGAAGGTGGGCGTGATGGACGCGGACATCTACGGCCCCAGCCAGCCCACCATGCTCGGCGTGCACGGCAAGCCGGCCTCGCCCGATGGCAAGAGCATCCTGCCGATGCAGGCGCACGGCATGCCGGTGATGTCGATCGGCTTCCTCGTCGAAGAGGACACGCCGATGATCTGGCGCGGCCCGATGGTGACCCAGGCGATGATGCAGCTGATCACCGACACCCGCTGGGAACAGCTCGACTACCTGGTCATCGACCTGCCTCCGGGCACCGGCGATATCCAGCTCACGCTGTCGCAGAAAGTGCCGGTGGCTGGCGCGGTGATCGTCACCACGCCGCAGGACATCGCCCTGCTGGACGCGCGCAAGGCGCTCAAGATGTTCGAGAAGGTCGAGGTGCCGGTGCTTGGCGTGGTGGAGAACATGGCCACCCACGTCTGCTCCAACTGCGGCCACGAGGAGAACATCTTCGGTGAAGGCGGCGGCGAGCGCATGGCCACGCAGTACGGCGCGGCCTACCTCGGCTCGCTGCCGCTGGACATCCGCATCCGCGAGCAGACCGATGGCGGCAACCCCACGGTGGCGGCGATCCCCGATTCCGACCTTGCTGCCCGCTACCGCGAGATCGCCCGCAATACCGCCGGCCGGCTGTCGCGCCAGCCGCGCAACAAGTCGCTGGGCCTGGGCAAGATCGTGGTGCAGGGCGTGCCCTCTGCATGACGGCGCCGCGGCGCGTGCTGTGCCTGTGCGGCAGCTTGCGCCGGGTATCGTCGAATCGCGCCGCGCTGGAAGCCGCGCACCAACTGGCCGCAGCGCCGCTCGAACTGGTGCTGCACGACGGGCTGGGCGCGCTGCCGCCGTTCAATCCGGATGACGAGGTCGATCCGCTGCCGCCCCCGGTGCTGGCGTTGCGCGAAGCAGTCGGCGCCGCGGATGCCTTGCTGATCGCCTGCCCCGAATACGCCCACGGCGTGCCCGGCGCGTTCAAGAACCTGCTCGACTGGCTGGTCGGCAGCCTGGAGTTTCCCGGCAAGCCGGTGCTGCTGCTGAACACGGCCGCGCGCGGTTCGCACCATGCGCAGGAGGCACTGGCCGAGATCCTGTTCACCATGTCGGCCCGGTTGCTGGCGGCACGGCCCGTGCCGGTGGCATTGCCGGGCGCCGGCTGCACCGCGGCGCAGGTGCTGGCCAGCGCGGAACGCTGCGCGGAATTGCACGCAGCGCTGGACCTCCTGGCCGCGCTTCCACCCCGCCCGTAGGAGCCCGCTGGCGGGCGATGCTCCTGGCCGGGATTCGGGGTTCGCAAGAGTATCGCCCGCCAGCGGGCTCCTACGGGTGACGAAGGCCAGCCGGCTGGCGTGGCGGTACCCCGACCATGTATTTTTGCCGCTTTGCGCCCGGTTGGTTCGGGCTGCCCGCAATCGACCGGAGAGCGCGTGAGCATCAAATCCGACAAGTGGATCCGCCGCATGGCCGAGGGCCAGGGCATGATCGAGCCGTTCGAGCCGGGCCAGGTCAAGCAGAACGACAGCGGGCGCATCGTTTCCTACGGCACCTCCAGCTACGGCTACGACGTGCGCTGTGCGCGCGAGTTCAAGATCTTCACCAACATCAACTCGACCATCGTCGATCCCAAGGCATTCGACCCGAACAGCTTTGTCGACGTGGCCTCGGACGTGTGCATCATCCCGCCCAACTCGTTCGCGCTGGCGCGCACGGTGGAGTACTTCCGCATCCCGCGCAACGTGCTGGTGGTGTGCCTGGGCAAGAGCACCTACGCGCGCTGCGGCATCATCGTCAACGTGACGCCGCTGGAACCGGAGTGGGAGGGGCACGTGACGCTGGAGTTCTCCAACACCACGCCGCTGCCGGCGAAGATCTACGCCAACGAGGGCGTGGCGCAGATGCTGTTCTTCGAGTCCGACGAGGAGTGCGAGACCAGCTACAAGGACCGTGGCGGCAAGTACCAGGGCCAGCAGGGCGTGACCCTGCCGCGTACCTGACCCCGCCTGCCTGAACGGCGGCGCGCGGCAACCGCCGTCGGCGCCACGGACTGCTAGACTTCACCGTTGCCACGACGCCTTCCGGGAGAGCTGCATGAGCCGAATGTCCACCCTGCTTGTCCGCATGTCCGCCGCGATCGTGCTGGGCAGCGTGTTGCTGCTGGCCGGTTGCCACCGCAACCAGGTCAAGAACGAGCAGCACCTGGCGGCGTCGATGAAGGGCGAATTCAGCCTGACCATGCAGGCGTACAAGGACGGGCAATTCCTGATCGATGGCGCGGTGCTCTCGGCGCTCGACGCCGGCAGTCACTTCGCCTACCTGCGCGACCAGGGCAAGCTGCCCGCGAAAGTGCTGTTGATCGACAGCGACGAGGCCAAGGTCGGCAAGAAGCATCTGCAGTATCTGGCCCGCATGTCGATCGACTACGGCTTTGCCGCGTATTTCTTCGACCACAAGGGCCGCCTCACCCAGATCAGCCCGGTCGACGTCAAGGCGCGCAAACTGGAGGACCACCAGCAGCGCGCGCAGCCGTCCAGCGACGGCGGCGGCTACGAGCCCTCGCAGCAGCACTGAACCGCCGCGACCGCGGCACCGCGAAAAGCCCGTGGCGCGAGCCGCGGGCTTTTTGTCGAACGGCGATCAGGCGATCGTGCCGCCGCCGAGGCGCAGGTCGGCGTGCGTGACGGCCGCCACCCGCAGCGCGATCTCCAGGCCGCGCACCATGTCGTCCAGTGCCATGCTGGGCGCGCCGGGCCGCGATGCGGCCTGCAGCGGCAGCCACGGGATGTGGATGAAGCCGGCGCGCACGCGGCGCTTGGGCGCGCTCCAGTGCAGCGCTGCGTAGGCGAGGTGGTTGCACACGTAGGTGCCGGCCGTGTGCGAGATCGCGGCGGGCAGTCCGGCCTCGTGCAGGGCCGCCAGCATCGCCTTCAGCGGCAGGGTGCTGAAGTAGGCCGCGGGCGCGCCGGGGATCACCGGTTCGTCGATCGGTTGGGCGCCGGCGTTGTCGGGAATCCGCGCATCCTGCAGGTTGATCGCCACGCGTTCCAGCGACAACTGCGCGCGCCCGCCAGCCTGGCCCACGCCCAGCACGATCGCCGGCGTCGTTTCCCGCAGGGCGGCCTTGAGCAGGCGCAGCGAGGCGGCGAACTCGGTCGGGATTTGCCGCGCCACCACCCGATGCCCGCCGATGCGCCGCCCGTGCAGGGCGCGCGCGGCTTCCCACGAGGGGTTGACCGTCTCGCCGCCGAACGGGTCGAAGCCGGTCAACAGGATACGTGGCAGGGTTTTGCTCATCGGGCCTCGCGCGTTCATCGAAACACCAGCAGCCACATCATGGTGAACGTGCTGGCGAAGATCCACAGCGCGCTCCAGGCCTGCGCCTTGATCACGCCGTAGGGGTTGCGCAATTCCAGCAGCGCCGCCGGCACCAGGTTGAAGTCGGCCGCCATCGGCGTCAGCAGGGTGCCGCAGTAGCCGCACAGCATGCCCATCGCGCCGAGGATCGCCGGGTGCGCGCCGTGCTGCTGGATCAGCAGCGGCAGGCCGATGCCGGCCATCATCACCGGAAAGGCGGCAAACGCGTTGCCCATGATGACGGTGAACAGCACCATGCCCAGCGCGAACACCGCCAGTGCCGCGGTGGCGTTGCCGGTGGGCAGGAAATCGGTGGCGATCGCGGCGATCGCCGCGCCCACGCCGCTTTGCGTGAACACCTGGCCCAGCGCGGCCAGCAGCAGCGGCAGCAGGGCGGCCCAGCCGATCGCGTCGAGCAATCGCCGGCCCTCGGCCACACCTTCGTGCACCGGCGTGCGCGCCACCCTTGCGGCGGCCAGCAGGGCGATCACGCAGGCCAGCGCCAGCCCGGTCAGCGTCATCTGCGACTGGGCGAACAATGCGAACTGCCCGATCACCAGGTAGCCGCCGAACAACGCCACCAGCAGGGTCACCAGCGGAATCAGCAGGGCTGGCCCGAACAGCCGGTGGCCGAGTTCGATCGCCGACTGCAGGCGTTGTTCGGCGCTGCGGTTTTCCGGATGCGCCTGGCGGCGCAGCCGCGGCGCCAGGCAGGCCAGTGCGATCACGCCGATGCCGGCGATCTGCGCGGGCAGGGCGTTGCCGGCCGCCGACTGCGCCAGGATGAAATCCCCGGCGCCGAACAGCAGGCCCAGCACGATCCAGAAGGCGGCATGCCAGCGGTGGCCGTCGCGCAAATTGCGCCAGCCGCTGTAGAGCAGGAAGGCGGCGATCAGCCAGTACGCGTGTTCGATCCGCAGCATGCTCAGGCGCCCCGCTCGCGGCGGGCGGCGCGTCGTTGCAGCCGGCGCTGATACAGCCAGATGCGTACCGACTGGATGACGAACGCCGCCACCGCCGTGGGCAGCGCCCACAGCGCGATCGCCAGCGGGCTCAGCTCGATGCCGTGCTGGGTATAGAAGCCCTGGATCAGCAGCACCGCGCCCAGCGCGATGAACACGTCCTCGCCGAAGAAACGGCCGATGTTGTCGGTGGCCGCGGCGACCGCGCGCAGCTCCTCGCGATCGTCCTGGTCCAGCCCGGGCAGGATCTTCTGCGCCGCGGCCTCGCCCATCGGCGCAAGCAGCGGACGCACGGTCTGCGCCGGGCCGGCCACGCCGGTCAGGCCCATCGTGGCCAGCAACTGGCGCAGCAGCAGGTAGCCGATCAGCAGCCGCGCCAGGGTCAGGTTCTGCAATCGCGCCATCCAGCGCTGGGCGTGTTCGCGCAGGCCGGCGCGCTCGAGCAGGCCGATCGCCGGCAAGGTCAGCACGAACAGCAGCAGCATGCGCTGCGACACGAAACTGTTGCCCAGCAGGGCGAGCAGGTCGGCCACCGACAGGCCCGCCAGCAGTCCGCTGACCAGGGCCGCCACCACCACGACCGGCACCGCGTTGAAGCGCAGCGCGAAGCCGATCACGATCACCGCCACGCCGAGCAGGGGCCAGTAGTTCATGCCTCACCCGTTGCCGTGATGGTCACCCCGGCCGCTTCCAGCCCGGCGCGCAGGCTGCGCGCCAGGCGTGCGGCATGTACGCCGTCGCCGTGCAGGCACAGCGTGTCGGCGCGCATGGCGATGGTGCTGCCGTCGATGGCGGTGACGGTGCCGTCGAGCGCGATCTGCAAGGCCTGCGCAGTGGCCAGTCCGGCATCATCGATCACCGCACCGGCTTCGCTGCGCGGCTGCAGCGTGCCATCCGGCCGGTAGCGACGGTCGGCGAATGCCTCGGCGGCCACCGCCAGGCCCTGCGCCGCGCCCGCGTCGACCAGTGCCGATCCGCTCAGGCCGAACAGCCGCAGGCGCGGGTCGAACTGGCACACCGCCGCGGCGATCGCATCGGCCAGCGCGCGATCGCGCGCCGCCATGTTGTACAGCGCGCCATGCGGCTTGACGTGGCTCAGCCGGGTGCCGGCGGCGTGAGCGAAGCCGTGCAGCGCGCCGAGCTGGTACAGCGTCATCGCGTGCACCTCGGCGGGTGTCACGCGCATCTCGCGGCGGCCGAAGCCCTGCAGGTCGGGCAGCGAGACGTGGGCGCCGATCGCCACGCCGCGCTCCATCGCGGCGGCCACGGTCTGCTGCATGGTCATGAAGTCGCCGGCGTGGAAGCCGCAGGCGAGGTTGGCCGAGCTGACCACATCGAGCAGCGCAGCGTCCTCGCCCATTCGCCAGGCGCCGAACGATTCGCCGAGGTCGCCATTGAGGTCGATGCGCGTCATGCAAGGCCAGTCATGCGAGGAGGAGTCCGTCGTGTTGCAGTCGTCGCGCGATCTGCCGGTACAGGGCGTCGAGCGCGTGCTCGCGGCGCCGCAGGCGATCGGCAGCCTGTTCCAGTGTGCCACGGCGAAAGCATACGGGATCGCCCGGCCGGCGTTGCGCCAGGCGCGGAAGATCCGCCGCGGCAAGCTGGCCGATGCGCGGATAGCCGCCGGTCACCGGCGCCTCGGCCATCAGCACGATCGGCTGGCCGGACGGCGGCAGTTGCATCGTGCCGGGCAGGGTTGCCTCGGAGATCAGTTCCAGCGGTGCGCACAGCTGCAGGCGTGCTCCGTCCAGACGGCTGGCGGTGCGGTTGCTGTCGCTGGCGACGCGGAAAGTGCCGGTGTGCAGTGCTTGCCGCGACGCCTCGTCGAGTTGCGCGTGGTGGCTGCCGGGCAGCAGCATGAGCGGCGTTTGCGCGAAGTCGAACCATGGCCGCGGGTCGAGTCGCCATGGCAGGGCGTGGGGATGGTTCGCCGGCGCCGCGCTGCTGGCGGCGTTGCCGACCGGCAGCGTGTCGCCGGTTCGCAGTGCGCGGCCGAG
This sequence comes from Rhodanobacter sp. UC4438_H5, assembly GCF_052978405.1. NCBI lineage: Bacteria > Pseudomonadati > Pseudomonadota > Gammaproteobacteria > Lysobacterales > Rhodanobacteraceae > Rhodanobacter > Rhodanobacter sp. UC4438_H5. The sequence continues at coordinate 1,436,423 of NZ_CM129672.1, read as the reverse complement.
CCCGGCGTGCAGGTCGCTGCTGCGGCTGCCCAGCACGGCGGCCACGTCGAAACCCCCGCGCACGGCCAGGTAGCTGCGGCAGCCGGCGGCCATGCGGCCCAGTTGCAGCACGCTGCCAGCGGGCAGCCAGCAGGCTGTCCAGGTCGGCAAGTCGGTGTCGCCGGCCCGGGCGGCGATCGGCGCACCGGTGATCGCGATCCACGCCGCGTGTTCGAAGCGCAGGGTCGGACCGAGCAGGGTGCATTCGAGCGCCGCCTCGTCGCCGCGGTTGCCGACCAGCGCGTTGGCCAGGCGCCAGGCCGGCAGGTCCATCGCGCCGGCGCGGCCCACGCCGATCGCTGCATGGCCGGGGCGGCCGCGATCCTGCAGCGTACCGAGCAGGCCGGGCTTGAGCACGCGCACGCTCATCGGTGCCGCACCGCATCGAGGTCGGCGAATTCCTCCGCGTCGATCGCGCGGAAGCGCACGCGGTCGCCGGCGGCCAGCAGCGAAGGTTCGCTTGCGTCGGCGTCGAACAGGCGCAGCGGCGTGCGCCCGATCAGATGCCAGCCGCCGGGCAGTTCGGCCGGATAGATGCCGGTCTGCGCGCCGCCGATCGCGACGCTGCCGGCAGGCACGCGGGTGCGCGGGTCGCGTCGGCGCGGCATCGCCAGCGTGGGATCGAGCCCCAGCAGGTAGGGGAAGCCGGGCGCGAAGCCGAGCATCGCCACGCGGTAGTCGACGCCGACGTGGCGAGCCACCACCACCGTCCCGGACAGGCCCAGGTGCTGCGCCAGTTCATGCAGATCCGGGCCGTGCGGGCCGCCATAGCACACGGGGATTTCGTGGATGCGGCCAGCGCCGGCCGGCGCGTGGCGGGTTTCCAGCGCGATGCGCGCGGCCCGTTCCACGCGCTGGTGCGCACTCGCCGCCTCGTCGCCTTGCCACGCCGCCGGCGCGAATCGCAACAGCACGCTGGCATAGGCTGGCACGCATTCCAGCGAAGGCAGATCCCGCAGCGCGGCCACGGCAGCGTGCACGCGGTCGTTGAGCACCGGCTCGATGCGGTCGCCGAAGCGCAGCAGCAGCGCATCCTCGGCCAGCGGCTCGAACTGGATCGCGTCGGCCGGCACGCTAGCCGCGCGCCGCGAGTGCTTGCCGCAGCGCGGTCATCCGCTCGTGCAGCACGGCTTCGGCGCAGGGCTCGCGCTGGCCGTGGCCCCACACCGGGCCGGGCCAGCCGGCATCGCCCTCGCGACGCGCCACCACGTGCACGTGCAACTGCCGCACGATGTTGCCCAGCGCGCCCAGGTTGAGCTTGTCGCACGGCATCGCCGCACGCAGGGCGGCGGCGGCGCGGTTGACTTCGTGCCACAGCGTGGCCTGTTCGCCCTCGTCCAGGTCGGCGATCTCGACCAGGCCGTCGCGGCGCGGCACCAGCACCAGCCAGCCGTAGCGCGCGTCATCCATCAGGCGCACGTCGCACAGCGGCAGCGAGGCGAGCAGGCGGGTGTCGGCGGCCAGCCGCGGGTCGAGGGTGAACGCCTCGCTCATGCGTTGGCCAGGTGCTTGTCGAAGAAGGCCAGCGTGCGCTGCAGCGCCAGTTTGGCGCTGGCTTCGTGATACGCCTTGCTGCCATCGCGGTTGAACGCGTGGTCCGCCGGGTAGGTGAACAGTTCCATCTGCGGCAGCGCCACGCGATGTTTCTCCACCATCTCCGGCGTGATGTTCTGATCCTTCTCGCCGAAATGGAACATCACCGGCGCCCTGGGCGCCTCGTGCAGGAACGGCAGGTTGCGCGCGCCGTAGTAGCTCACCGACGGCAGCCCCAGGCGCAGCGCGGCGAGCAGGGCGACGGTGCCGCCCCAGCAGTAGCCGACCGTGCCGATTTTCCCCGCCGAGGAAATGGCCTCGGCGGCGCTGGCGACGTCCTCGACGGCACGCTCCAGCCCCAGCTCGTTGACCAGGTTGCGGCCCTTGTTGGTGCCGACCTGGTCATAGGCCAGTTCCACGCCGCTTTCCAGGTGGTCGAAGAACGCGGGCGCGATCGCGGTATAGCCGAGCGCGGCGAAGTGGTCGACCACCCGGCGGATGTGCGCGGTGACGCCGTAGATTTCCTGGATCACCACCAGGCCGCCCTTGGGCTTGCCCTCGGCGGTGGCCATGTAGGCGCCGATGCAATGGGTGCCGCCGGTGGGGATGGTGATGTCCTGGCCCATGGCTCTGCCTCGATCAGTTGCCGATGCGGCGATGGTAACCGCAGCGGCGAGGGCGTGGCCGTCACGTATAATCAACCGTTTTCGCGCCCTGCCACGGTAGCCGTCCGCCATGCCCCAGCCCACCCAGAAGATCGGCTTCGTCAGTCTCGGTTGCCCCAAGGCGCTGGTGGATTCCGAGCGCATCCTCACCCAGCTCAAGGTGGAGGGCTACCAGATCGTGCCCAGCTACGGCGAGGCCGACGCGGTGGTGGTGAACACCTGCGGCTTTATCGACGCGGCGGTGCAGGAGTCGCTGGACTCGATCGGCACCGCGCTCAACGAGAACGGCAAGGTGATCGTCACCGGCTGCCTGGGCAAGCGCGCCGAGCTGATCCGCGAGGCCTATCCGGACGTGCTCTCGATCAGCGGCCCGCAGGATTACGCCAGCGTGATGAGCGCGGTGCACGAGGTGTTGCCGCCCACGCGCAACAAGTTCCTCGACATCGTGCCGGACACCGGCGTGAAGCTGACGCCGAAGCACTACGCGTACCTCAAGATTTCCGAGGGCTGCAACCACCGCTGCAGCTTCTGCATCATCCCCTCGATGCGCGGCAACCTGGTCTCGCGGCCGGTCGACGAGGTGCTGGTGGAGGCCGAGAAACTGGTCAGGGGCGGCGTGAAGGAACTGCTGGTGATCTCGCAGGACACCAGCGCCTATGGCGTCGACGTGAAGTACGCCGAGCGCCCGTGGCGCGGGAAGAACTACCGCACCCGCATGACCGAGCTGTGCGAAGGCCTGTCCGAACTCGGCGCGTGGACGCGCCTGCACTACGTCTACCCGTACCCGCACGTGGACGAGCTGATGCCGCTGATGGCGGGGGGAAAAATCCTGCCCTACCTCGACATCCCGTTCCAGCACGCCAGCCCGCGCATCCTGAAATTGATGAAGCGCCCCGGCAACATCGACAAGACGCTGGAGCGCATCCGGAACTGGCGCAAGCTGGTGCCGGAGCTGACCATCCGCAGCACCTTCATCGTCGGTTTCCCCGGCGAGACCGATGCCGAGTTCGAGGAGCTGCTGGACTTCCTGCGCGAGGCCGAACTCGATCGCGTGGGCGCGTTCGCCTATTCGCCGGTGGACGGCGCCAAGGCCAACGAGCTGCCCGGCGCGGTGTCCGAGGAACTGAAGGAGGATCGCCTCGAACAGTTCATGGCGGTGCAGGCGGAAATCTCCGCCGCCAAACTGCAGCGCAAGATCGGCCGCACGCTCAAGGTGCTGGTGGACGAGGCCGGCGTCGACGGCGCGGTGGCTCGCTCGGCCGCCGATGCGCCGGAGATCGACGGCTGCGTGCTGATCGCCGACGGCCAGCAGCTGAAGCCGGGCCAGTTCGTGGACGTGGTGGTCGAGGCGGCCAGCGAACACGACCTGCACGCGCGCCTGGCGCATCCCGCGCTCAAGATCGTGTAACGCGCCATGCGCTATGTGGCGCCGGCGCGCGGTGCGGTCGATCCGCAAGTGTTCGGCCGGATGCCGCTGGCCGCGTGGCGCGAGCACGCCCGGTTGGTCGAGGGCCGCGACTGGCCATCCATCGATGCGCTCAATGCCGCCCGCCCCGCCGGCATGCACGAACGCTTCGTGGCGCAGACCCGTGAACTGCTGGCCGACGGCCTGCACTACGAACAGCGCATTGCCGAACACGGCGCGATCGCTACCCGCGAACGCAACTGGCACGACCTGTTCAACGCACTCGCCTGGCTGCGCCACTGTGCGCTCAAGCGCGCGCTCAACGCGCGGCAGGTGGCCGAAATCGCCCGCATGGGCACCAGGCAGCGCTCGCGTGCGCAATGCGCACTGACCCATTTCGACGAGGCCGGCGTCGTGGTCGCGCTGCGCAATCCGGCGCTGCTGGCGCTGTGGAATGCGCATGACTGGCATGGCCTGTTCTGGCGCGAGCGGGAGGCGTGGTTCGACGGGCGCATCCATGTCGAGGTGTTCGGCCACGCCTTGCTCGAACACGCGCTGACACCGGCGCAACTGCTGGTGGGCAAGGCGCTGGTGGTCGCCGGGCCGCGGTTGTCACCGGGCGAGGTCCTCGAAGCCTGCGCGCAGGCCATCGGCAACGGCGATGTGCTCGGCGATCCGCTGGAACTGCGCCCCTTGCCGCTGGCCGGCGTGCCCGGCTGGCATCCGGACAACGAGCAGGAGGCTTTCGTGCGCGAGGCGGCGTGCTTTCGGCCGGTGCGGGCCGGGCGGAGTTACCCGCCGCCGCTGGCCGGAGGTTGACCGATCGCCCGGAAACCCTGCATCCGCATCCGGGCCGGCATCTTCCGCGACGCCGAAGCCCTCCCCGTGCTTGCCGGATCGACCGATCGCGACTATATACGAGCAATCGGGGAGCACGGGGTTCGAGGGAGCAGGGCATTGAATATCGCGGGTTTGCGACGACGCCAGGGGCGTCTCGGGCGTGGCGTGACGTGGATGCTTGCAGCCCTGCTCACCCAGGGTGTGCTGCTCGCGTGCGCCGGAGCGGGGACGGCGCAGGCAGCGACACCGATGGAGCCGATCCGCTTCGGCATCCTGCCGATCGGCAGCGCGGCCGAGTCGCTGGAGCAATGGCGGCCGCTGCTGGACGACTTGCACAAGCAGTTGGGCCACCCCGTGACCACCGTGTCGGTGAGCAGCTACGCCGGCCTGTCCGACGCCATCGGCGCGCAGCGGGTGGACGTGGCCTTTCTCTCCGGCAAGCTCGCGGTGGAGGCGGTGACGCAGCAGCACATGCAGGTGTTCGCCCAGTTCGTGCGCAACGATGGCGTCAACGGCAACGTCGCCATGCTGGTGGTGCGCAGCGACAGCCCGATCCGCGATCTGAACGACCTGCTCGCCACGACCAGCCACGGCTGGCGTTATGCGCGCAGCGAACAGCTTTCGGTCACCGGCTATACCGCGCCGGAAGCCTACGTGTTCGCGCCGCGCGGGCTCAATTCGGACACCTTCTTCGCCAACGTGCGGGTGGGCGACCATCAGAGCAACCTGCTCGCCGTGGTCAACCGCGAAGTGGACGTGGCCAGCAGCAACAACCCGGACATGGACCTGTTCCGGCGCAACTTTCCGCGCGAGGCAGCGCAACTGCGGGTGATCTGGCGCTCGCGGCTGATTCCCTCCGGCGTGCTGGTGATCCGCGACGGCATGCCCGAATCGCTGCGCCACAAGCTCACGGCATTCCTGCTGGCCTACGGCAAGGCGCCCGGCGAGGTCGGCGAGCGCCAGCGCGAGCGGCTGGCGCGGATTCCGGACCTGGGCGGTTTCGCGGCGGAGACCAACCACGTGCTGCAGCCCTTCGTCGACATGCAGTACACCCTGCTGCGGCAGCAGGCCGAGCAGGGCCGGTGGATCAGCCCGCAGGCACGGCAGGCGCGGCTGGCGCAGATCGAACGCGACCACCAGCATGCATTGAAGCTGCTGCGGCCGCATTGAGCGGTCGACTGGCCCGCGTCAGGCTTCCTGCTCGTAATCCACCGACAGCACCACGAACTCCGCCCGCCCGCCCGGCAGCTCGGCGGAGAATTCGTCGTCGACGCGCTTCTTCAGCACGGCCCGCGCCAGCGGCGAGTCGATGCTGATCCAGCCGCGCCTGGCGTCAGTCTCGTCCGGGCCCACGATGCGGTAGCGGTGGACTTCGCCGCTGTCCACGTTCTCCAGCCCGATGCAGGCGCCGAAAAACACGGCGCGGCGATCGCCCGGCACGCCCTCGGCAACTTTCAGTGCGGGAATGCGTTTGCTGAGGTAACGCGCGCGGCGGTCGATTTCGCCGAGCTGTTTCTTGCGATAGGTGTATTCGGCGTTCTCCGAGCGATCGCCTTCGGCGGCTGCCGCGGCGAGGGCCTTCACCACTTCCGGGCGCAACACGTGCCACAGGTGGTCGAGTTCGGCCTTGAGCCGTTCGAAGCCGTCGCGGGTGATGATCGCGGTGGAGCCGGGCGAGGGCGGGCGCCAGCGGCTCATGCCGGGCTGGCCAGTTGTCGTCGCTGGGCGTCGATCTCGCCGCGCAGCGGGTGCTCGGGCCAGGCCGCGACGAGCCGGTCGAGCAGCGCTGCCGCGTCGGCGTGCTGGTCGGCATGGGCGGCCAGCGCGCGTGCGGCCAGCAGGCCGTAGTGCGGCGCCTGCGGGTCGCGTGGCCAGTGCGCGACATAACCCTGGCCGAGATGGATCGCGAGGCGGCTCATGCCCATCCGCACGGCCAGGTCGGCCAGGGCGCCGCAGGTCTGCGGGTCGTCCGGGATGAAGCTGGCGTCGATGCCGCAGCATTCCTGCAGCACGCCGAGGGCGCGCCGCGATTCGCCCTGGGCGATCAGCGCGGCAATCCAGATCTGGCCGTGCACCAGCAGGTCGTCGCGCAGGCCCTGCCGGTGCAGCAGCTCGCGGTAGAACTGGTGCACGGCGGGTGGCGCCGCGCGCTCGCGCAGTCGCGCGGCAAGTTGGCGCAACGCGGCCTGCGGATCGTCGGTTGCCTGCTGGCGCGCGGCATCCACCAGTCGGTCGTCGGCGTCCTGCCCGGAAGCCTTGGCCAGCTCCGGCGCTTCCGGCACCATGCCGAAACGCTCGTGGCGCTGGTGGATCATCGCGCCCATGAGATGAAAGGCGAGCACGATCAGGTAGGTGTAGGCGAATGCGAACAGCGGCAAGGCGAGCAGTCGCGGCAGCCGCGCAGTGGTGACCGAGGCGACCACGATCAGCACGCCGAGCAGCAGGTTGATCGCCACGGGGACCAGATACGCGCCGCCGAAACCGCCGATGATGCGCAACCAGTTGAGCGGATTGATGGCCAGCGCGAGGTTGCCGTCGAACGCCAGCGACATGTCGATCGCCGGCAGCACCAGCGCCGCCAGGAGCAGCACCGGCCACAGCAGGCGCGGGAAGAACACGATGGAGACCACGCACAAGGCGACCACCAGCAGGTGAATCGCGGTCAGTCCCCAGCCGCTGGCGCTGTTGCCGTCACTGCCCACGTCCGGCGGGTCGGCGTAGCCGTTGGCGGTGTGCTGCATGCAGTCCGCGGCATAACGCCAGGTGGCGGCCCAGACCAGCGCGCTGGCCAGCGCACCGACATAGCCCGGCAGCAGGCCGACGTAGTGGGCCAGCGCCAGCGCCACGCAGGTGGCCAGTGCGGCGCCGCGCAGCGGATAGCCGAAACCGTCCCGCAGGCGCTGCGCGAACGGCGTGTCGGCGGCGACGATTTCGACGCGCGGCATCAGAGCCTGCTCCATGTCTCCGCATGGCCCGCGCCGGGAGCTGTTTGCGCGCAGGCCAAGGAAGAACGAAGGAGTGGACGTCCGTCCACGACCGAGTGATGACGCAGGGATGCGGGCAAACAGACCCGGCCCTTCGGGTTGCCTTGCCGTGGCCGCCATGCGGCAGCGCGCGGCTTGACCTGCCAGCCAGGCAGGCGCTGCGCCACGCGCCACCACCTGACGGCCACGGCAAGGCAACGCGGGCTATGCGGAGACATGGAGCAGGCTCTCACTCAGCGCTTGCCGCCGAAGATGCCGCCCAGCACGCCGCGCAGGATCTGCCGGCCGAGCTGACTGCCCGCGGTGCGCACCATCTGCTTGCCCATGGTCTCGATCATGCCCTGGCGGCGCTTGGTGCCGAACAGGGCGTCGTGCACCGCGCCGCCCCAGCCGCTTTCCGCTTCCTTCGCGGCGCCCTTGGCTGGCGCATCGGCCGCCACGGTGGCGGCATCGGCGGCCTTTTCCCCGGCGCGCCTGGCCAGCATCTCGGCAGCCGATTCGCGATTGACCGCAGTGTCGTATTTCGCGCCCACCGGCGAGCGCTGGCGGATGGTGCCGCGCTCGGCGTCGGTGATCGCGCCGATGCGGCAGCACGGCGTGGTCACCAGCACCTGCTCCACCGGCGTGGGCACGCCGCCGTTGGCCAGTGTGGAGGCCAGCGCCTCGCCCACCGCGAGTTTGGTGATCGCTTCGGTGACGTCGAGCTTCGGGTTGGCGACGAAGGTTTCCGCCGCCGCCTTGACCGCCTTCTGGTCGCGCGGGGTGAACGCGCGCAAGGCGTGCTGGATGCGGTTGCCGAGCTGGCCGAGGATCACGCCGGGCACGTCGTCGGGGTTCTGCGAGCAGAAGTACACGCCCACGCCCTTGGAGCGGATCAGCCGCACCACCTGTTCCACCCGCTGCAGCAACGCCGGCGAGGCGTCGTCGAACAGTAGGTGCGCCTCGTCGAAGAAGAACACCATCTTCGGCTGGTCGAGGTCGCCCACTTCGGGCAGCTGCTCGAACAGCTCGGACAGCAGCCACAGCAGGAAGGTGGAGTACAGCCGCGGCTTCATGATCAGCTGGTCGGCGGCCAGCACGTTGATGATGCCGCGGCCGCTCATGTCCTGGCGCATCAGGTCGGCCAGCTCCAGGGCCGGCTCGCCGAAGAACTGGTCGGCGCCGTCACTTTCGAGTTTCAGCAGCGCGCGCTGGATTGCCGCGATGCTCTGCGTGCTGATCAGGCCGTACTGGGTGGACAGCGCCTTGGCATTTTCGGCGGCGTAGGTGAGCAGGGCGCGCAGGTCGGCCAGGTCCAGCAGCAGCCAGCCCTGGTCGTCGGCGGCCTTGAACACCACTTCGAGCACGCCTTCCTGGGTGTCGTTCAATTCCAGCACGCGGCCGAGCAGGGTCGGGCCCATCTCGCTGACGGTGGCGCGCACCGGGTGGCCGAGCTTGCCGTAGATGTCCCAGAACACCACCGGGTTGGCCTGCGCCTTCCAGTCGGTGAGCTTGAGCCTGGCCAGCCGCGCCTTGAGCTTGTCACCCGGCTCGCCGGCGGCCATCGCCAGGCCGGCCAGGTCGCCCTTGGCGTCGGCCAGGAAGCACGGCACGCCCAGCCGCGAGAAGCCTTCGGCCAGCACCATCAGCGACACGGATTTGCCGGTGCCGGTGGCGCCGGCGATCATGCCGTGGCGATTGCCGTAGTGCGGGTCCAGGCTGACGCTGGTGCTGTCGTTGCGGCCGATCAGGATGTCAGTCATGGCGGTCCTTCCATTGGTAGTGACGCGATTGTAGCCAACCCGGCGCGTGGCTCGCGGTTGTGACGCCGTGCGTTGAGTCCGGCTTCGCGGCCGGCTATGGTGAATGCTTTTTGCAGGTGAAGTTCTTCATGTCGTTGCCCCACGTGTTTCGCCCGCGGCACCTCGCGTCGCTTGTGCTGGCCTGCACCTTGCTGGGCGGCTGCGCCAGCAGCGGCGGCGAGAGGACCCCGACGCCGGCCGATGCGCTGTACGGCCAGTTGAACCAGGCCAGCAAGGGCTACGAGACCGCCTTGCAGCAGGCGCGCGAAGGCGACAGCGATGCGTCGGCACTGAGCCTGCGCCAGTCGCTCGACTTGCTGAAGCAGTCGTCGGCGAAATGTGCGGTCACCGCCGGCTGCGATCCGCAGCGCTTCTTTTCCGTATTCGACCGCCTGCTGCGCCTGAAAGATGGCGATTTCGACGACCTCCCGGATCTGTCCGGGGATGTCGAGTCGTCGCAGGCGGCGCTGGCCACCGGTCATGCCGGTGCGGCCAGCCTGCCGCAGGCGCAGCGCAGCGTGACGCTGCTGCACGGACAGAAGCTGTCGCAGCTGATCGCGATGAACGGGCCGGTGAAGGCAGCGCTGGAGATGTGGCTGACCCAGCGCCGGCCTTACCTGATGGACGCCTGGGTCAATTACCAGTACCTGCGCCACGATATGTGGCCGGCCTACCAGAAGGCCGACCTGCCCGAGGCGCTGCTGTTCGGCATGGTGGCCCAGGAATCCGGCGGCAAGGTGCACGCGGTGTCGCGCTCCGGCGCCTCCGGCCCGCTGCAGTTCATGTATTCCACCGGCATGCGTTTCGGGCTGGGCGTGGACAACGGCTTCGACATGCGCTTCGACCCGGCCGCTTCGGCGCGGGCCAATGCCGAATACCTCAACGAGCAGTTGCGCATCTTCAACAACAACCTGGAGCTCGTCATCGGCGCCTACAACGGCGGCGAAGGCCGCATGCGCCGCGCGGTGGGCGACGACCCGTCGGTGAGTTTCTACGACCCGCGCATCTACGACCAGATGTCGCCCGAGACGCGCGACTACGTGCCGGCGGTGCTGGCGGCGGCGTGGCTGTTCCTGCATCCGGACAGCTACAACCTGCGCTTCCCGAAGATCGACGGCGACCCCGGCAGCATCACGCTCAAGCGCGCCGCGTCGCTTGATGAGCTCACCGTCTGCCTGGGTTCGGCCGATGGCATGGAGGAGGGCTGGTTCCGCACCCTGCGCAACCTCAATCCGCGGCTCGACCCCGATACCAGCCAGCCGGTTGGCGCCACGCTGCGGGTGCCCAAACGACTGGAGCGTGCCTATGCCGCCCGTTGCGTCGATGGTCCGTGGCCGATCCTCGCGGCGGACCTGCACCGTGCGACGGTGCCGGTGGTACCCGATCCGGCGCAGGCGCCGGCGAAGGCGGGTGCGCAGAGAACGACCACGTATCGCGTGCGCCGCGGCGACACCTTGATCAGCATCGTGCGCAAACTGCATTGTTCCAGTGTGCAGGAGATTTCCGAGATCAACGATCTCCAGCACCACCGCATCCGGGTGGGCCAGCATCTGAAGGTGCCGGTCTGCCGTTGAGGCGCGGGGTGGGGCGCCGCCGCGCGGTCAGGCGACGGCGCTCTCCTGCATCCAGCTGTCCGAGGTATCGCTGCGGCTGCCGCCGCCGTGGAGCTCCTTGAGCTCGCGCAGCAACTGCAGCAACTGCCGGTGCTGGGCCTGCAGGTTGGGCTGGGTGGCGGTCTTGGTCTCGTGATAGGCGACCGCCAGCCACAGCGCGATGCCGCGCAGCGCGACCTCGGCGTTGTTCGAACGTGCACGCTCGTAGCCCAGGTCGGTGCCTTGTCCCCACGGCAGGTAGCGCGATTCCGGCGTGGTGCCGTACAGGTGCGGGAAATCACAGCGCGAGGCCTGGCCGATCTCGCGCAGGGTGAGCATGCTCAGCCGATCGCGGCTGCGCTTGGGCAGGGTCCGGATGCTGCGTTCGACATCGCGGAACTGGCGGCCAAGCTGGCGCGAACGCACCACCGCAAAGAATGGAGTGAGTATCTGCATGGTTCCCCTCGGCACAGGTTCGGCACGGCATGTTGGCCGGTCCGTCGCGAGGAGGTTAACCGGCCACCCCCGGAATTTGCGCGCATAGCGTCACAAAATGACGCGCAACGTCAGTTTTCGGGAAAGTGGCCGCCTGCCACCCTGATCTGACCGATCCGCTGGCCCACGCGAACGTGCTGTTGCGGCGGCAGCGGATCGACCGTCGCGCTGCCCGGCGGCAACAACACGATCACGGTCGAACCCATGTTGAAGCGCGCCATCTCGGCGAAGCGTTCCAGCGTGACGTGCTGGCCGGCGAACGACTTGCGCCGGATCGACGGCGCGTACGGCGGGATCACCAGGCCGTCCCACACGGTGGCCACCGACGAGACCAGGATCGCGCCCACCATCACCACCGCGAACGGGCCGTGCTCGCCCTCGAAGTGGCACACCAGCCGCTCGTTGCGGGCGAACAGCCGCGGGATCGCCGTGACCGCGAACGGCGCCACGCTGAAGATGCGTCCGGGCACGTGCACGGTTTCCGTGAGCGTGCCTTTCAGCGGCATGTGCACGCGGTGATAGTCGCGCGGCGACAGGTAGACGGTGACGAAGCAGCCGTTGCGGTACGGCGCGGCTGCGGCCTCGTCGCCACCGAGCAGTTCGGCGGCAGTGTATTCCCGGCCCTTCGCTTGGAAGATGCGGCCGTCGACGATCGTGCCGGCCTGGCTGATGCGGCCGTCGGCCGGCGAGAGCAGGGCGGCCGGATCGGCATCGGCCTGGCGCGCGCCGGGTTTCAGCTTGCGCGTGAAGAAGGCATTGAAGTGCTGGTAGGCCAGCGGATCGGGCTGCGCCGCCTCGGCCATGTCCACGTCGTAGTTGCGCACGATCGTGGCGATCAGCCAGTTCTTCCACGGCGCGAAGGTCCAGCGCGTGGCCCAGTAGACCAACCGCGACAGCAAACGGTGCGGCAGGAGGTATTGGAGGATTACTTTGAAAGTCATCCGGCCAGTATACGGGGCTCGCGCTTATAATCAGCGGCCTTTTGCCGTGCCGTGGGCCGCCCGTGACCGCCGAACTCGCCACCATCATCGACTTCATCCGCTACGGTGCCAGCCGTTTCTCGGCCGCCGGGCTGACTTTCGGCCACAGCCACGACAACCCGATCGACGAGGCCACCCATCTGGTGCTGGCCAGCCTGCACCTGCCGCCGGACATCCCGCCGGCCTACGGCGCCGGCCGGCTCACCGCGGCCGAGCGCGCGAACGTGCTGGCGCTGATCGAGCGCCGCGTCAGCGAGCGCCTGCCGGTGGCCTACCTGGTCGGCGAGACCTGGTTCGCCGGGCTGAAGTTCAAGAGCGACCGCCGCGCGCTGGTGCCGCGTTCGCCGATCGCCGAGCTGATCGAGTCGGGCTTCGCGCCGTGGCTGGACGAGCGCCACATCGAGCGCGCGCTGGACCTGTGCACCGGCTCGGGTTGCATTGGCATCGCGATGGCCGAGTACAACCCCGAATGGCAGGTCGACATCGTCGACATCAGCGACGAGGCGCTGTCGCTGGCGCGCGAGAACATCGCGTTCCAGCACGTCGAGGGCCGCGTCGAGGCGATCCAGTCGGATCTGTTCGCCGGCGTGGCCGGGCGCAAGTACGACCTGATCGTCTCCAACCCGCCCTACGTCACCGAGGACGAGTACGCCGCGCTGCCGGGCGAATACGCGCACGAGCCCAAGCTGGGCCTGACCTCCGGCGCGGACGGCCTGGACCTGTGCCTGCGCATGCTGGACGAGGCGGCTGGTCATTTGACCGAGGACGGCCTGCTGATCGTGGAGGTGGGCGAGAGCGAGCACGCGCTGTCCGCGCTGCTGCCGGAGGTCCCGTTCGTGTGGATCGAGTTCAAGGTCGGCCCGATGGGCGTGTTCGCGCTGGAGCGGCGCGACCTGGTCGAGCATGCGGCGGCGATTCACGCCGCGGCTGTCGCACGCCGCCCGGGCTGACATGGAACTGGTCACGGCGCGACTGCGGATCGACCCGTTGCGCGCTGAAGACGCCGCGGCGCTGTTCGCCCTGCGCAGCGACCCCGTGGTGGCGCGCTACCAGGGTTGGCGGCCAGCCGATCTCGCCGCCGCGCGTGCCTTCATCGAGCGACAATCGCCCGCAGCCACTCCCGCCGGCTGGTTCCAGCGCGCGATCCGCCTGCGCGAGGACGGCCGGCTGATCGGCGATCTTGGCGTGAACCTGCCCGAGGATGCGATGGAATCGGTCGAGTTCGGCATCAGCCTCGCGCCGGCCGGGCAGGGCCGTGGCTACGCCGGCGAGGCCGTGCGCGCCCTGTTCGGGCAGGTATTCGGCCCGTGGCGCCGGCACCGCATCCACGCCTCGGTCGACCCGCGCAACCAGGCCTGCCTCGCCCTGCTGCGTTCGCTGGGCATGCGTCAGGAAGCCCATCACTGCGAAAGCCTGTGGCTGCACGGCGAATGGGTGGACGACATGATCTTCGCCATGCTCTCCCGCGAGTGGCCAGCGGCGCCACGGCAGGAGCCCGCTCGCGGGCGATGTTCTTGAACCGGGATGACCAGACATTCGTCTGTCGAGAGCCGGGATTGGGGATTCGGGATTCGCAAGATTAAAAAGGCATCGCCCACGAGCGGGCTCCTACAAGAGGGGTGGTGCCGGTATGCTCTGGGCTTTGATCCCGGACGCGCGATGTCAAGCAATTCCTTCGGCAAGCTGTTCACCGTCACCACCTTCGGCGAAAGCCACGGGCCGGCGATCGGCTGCGTGATCGACGGCTGCCCTCCGGGGCTGGCCATCGCCTCGGAAGAGTTCCGCACCGACCTCGAGCGCCGCGCCACCGGCCGCAGCCGCTACACCTCGCAGCGGCACGAGGCGGACGAGGTGGAGATTCTTTCCGGCGTGTACCAGGGCAAGACCACCGGCACGCCGGTCGCGCTGCTGATCCGCAACACCGACCAGCGCAGCAAGGACTACGGCGAGATCGAGCAGACCTTCCGCCCCGGCCACGCCGACTACACCTACTGGCAGAAGTACGGCATCCGCGACCCGCGCGGCGGCGGGCGCTCCTCGGCGCGCGAGACCACCATGCGCGTGGCCGCTGCCGTCGTGGCGAAGAAATGGCTGGCCGAACGCCATGGCGTGCACGTGCGCGGCTACCTGGCGCAGATCGGCGAGGTCGTGCCCGGTGCGTTCGACTGGAGCGCGGTGGAGCAGAACCCGTTCTTCTGGCCCGATGCATCGCAGGTGCCGGCGCTGGAGGACTACATCAACAAGCTGCGCAAGTCCGGCGATTCGGTCGGCGCGCGCGTCAACGTGGTCGCCGAGGGCGTGCCTCCTGGCTGGGGCGAGCCGGTCTACGGCAAGCTGGACGGCGACCTGGCCAGTGCGCTGATGTCGATCAACGCAGTCAAGGGCGTGGAGGTCGGCGATGGTTTCGCCGCCGTCGCCCAACGCGGGAGCGTACATCGCGATGAAATGCGTTTGGACGGCTTTACGTCCAATCACGCCGGTGGCATTCTCGGTGGCATCAGCACGGGACAGGCGGTGACCGCCTCGATCGCGTTGAAGCCCACCTCCAGCATCCTGATCCCCGGCCGCAGCGTGAACCTGGCCGGCGAGCCGGTGGACGTGGTCACCAAGGGGCGTCACGACCCCTGCGTCGGCATCCGTGCCACGCCCATCGCCGAGGCGATGATGGCGCTGGTGCTGATGGATCACGCCTTGCGCCATCGGGCGCAATGCGGCGACGTGGGGCCGGTCGCGCCACGCATCGCCTGAGGCCGAGCCACCGCCACCGGAACCCGTTCGATGACCGACAAGCCGCGCGTCTGGGTGTCCCGCCCCACTTTCCCCGGTGTCATCGCCCGGCTGGAGCCGCATTTCCAGGTGACCGTGGAGGAGACCGAGCGCAAGTTCAGTCCTGCCGAACTGGCTGCCCGGCTGGCGGGGCAGGATGCGGTGATCGTCGGCCTCAAGGACCGCATCGGCGCGGCCGAAATCGGTGCGGCCGAGCGCCTGCGTATCGTGGCCAACCTTGCAGTGGGCTACGACAACATCGACGTCGACGCGATGAGCGCTGCCGGCATCGCGGTGTCCAACACCGCCGACGTGCTCAACGAGAGCGTGGCCGACTTCGCCTGGGCGCTGCTGCTGGGCGCGGCCCGGCGCATGACTGCGGCCGAGCGCTGGCTGCGTGCCGGCCACTGGCATGCCACCGAGTTCAAGGCGTGGCTGGGCAGCGACGTGCGCGGTCGCACCCTGGGCATCCTCGGCATGGGTCGCATCGGCCAGGCCATCGCCCATCGCGCGGTCGGCTTCGGCATGCCGGTGATCTACCACAACCGCTCGCCGCTGCCCGAGGCGATCGAGCGCGCCTGCAACGCACGCCACGTGGACAAGGCGCAGTTGCTGGGCGAGTCCGATTTCCTGGTGTTGGCCTTGCCGCTGACGCCGCGCACCCGACACGCCATCGGCGCGGCCGAGCTGGCCCTGATGAAGCCGACCGCGATGCTGGTCAACGTCGCCCGCGGCGGCATTGTCGACGACGCCGCGCTGGCCGCGGCGTTGCGCGACCGGCGCCTGGCCGGCGCGGCGCTGGACGTGTTCGAGGGCGAACCGAAGCTGCATCCGGCGCTGCTCACGCTCGACAACGTGGTGCTCAGCCCCCATATCGCCAGCGCCACGACCGATACCCGCCGCGCGATGACATCGGTGGCGGTGGACAATGTGCTCGCGTTGTTCGGCCATGGTCCGCACGCCGGACGACCACCCAACCTCCTCAACCCGAACGTGCTGTGACCGGCACGCCTCCACTTCCAGAGCAACCCATTCCATGAGTCACAAGAGCAGTTACAAGGTCGCCATGGTCGGCGCCACCGGTGCCGTCGGCGAAGCCCTGCTGGCCATCCTCGCCGAGCGCGAGTTTCCGGTCAGCGAGCTGGTGCCGCTGGCCAGCGAGCGATCAGCCGGTGGCAAGGTCAGCTTCGGCGGCAAGCAGGTCACCGTGCAGTTGCTGGACACCTACGACTTCGCCGGCGTCGACATCGCGTTCTTCTCCGCCGGCGGCTCGGTCAGCCGCGAACACGCGCCGCGCGCGGCAGCGGCCGGCGCGGTGGTGATCGACAACACTTCCGAGTTCCGCTATCAGGACGACATCCCGCTGGTGATCAGCGAGGTCAACCCGCACGCGATCGCCCAGTACACCAACCGCGGCATCATCGCCAACCCGAATTGCTCGACCATGCAGATGCTGGTCGCGCTGGCGCCGATCCACCGCGCGGCGCAGATCGAGCGGATCAACGTGGCCACCTACCAGTCCGTCTCCGGTGCCGGCCGCAGCGGCATGGAGGAGCTGGGCCGACAGACCGCGGCCCTGCTGAATTTCCAAAGCGTGGAACCGGGCAAGAAATTCCCGGTCCAGATCGCGTTCAATGTGATCCCGCAGATCGACGACTTCCAGCCCAACGGCTACACCAAGGAGGAGATGAAGCTGGTGTGGGAGACCCGCAAGATCCTGGAGGACGAGTCGATCCAGGTGAACCCGACCGCGGTGCGCGTGCCGGTGTTCTATGGCCATTCCGAGGCGGTGCACATCGAGACCAGCGACAAGATCACCGCCGAGGAGGCGCGCGAACTGCTGCGCCAGGCGCCGGGCGTGGTGCTGATGGACGAGCGCAAGCCGGCCGGCTACCCGACCCCGGTGGCGCAGGCGGCCGGGACCGATGGCGTGTTCGTCGGGCGCATCCGCGAGGACATCTCGCATGAGCGCGGGCTGGACCTGTGGGTCGTCTCGGACAACATCCGCAAGGGTGCGGCCTTGAATGCGGTGCAGATTGCCGAGTTGCTGATCGAGGATTATCTCTGACCATGCGTGTCCTGCCGTCTCTTGCCGCCATCGGCATCCTGCTCACCGCGTCGGCCTGGGCCGCGCCGCCGGCCGGACCGGCCCGCGCCGGCTCGACGGCCGTCCCGGCACTGCCGGCCGTACGGCAGCGGATGCAACGCAATCAGGTCGAGGTGAAGCGCCTGCAGCAAGAGGTGGCGCGTCAGGAATCAGCCAGCCAGCGCGCCAGCCGGCGCCTGGAGCAGCAGGACGCGCAGATCGCCGAGTTGCGCCGCCAGTTGTTGCAGGTGCAGGCCGCGGTGCCTGATGACCACCCATGACGGGGTGTCCGGGGCAAGAACCGGCAGCAGCAATGTGTCGCAAGTATTCGCCGCGGCTATTGTTGATTGCGCTTCTTGTAACTAAAGTGGCGGCACGGTGACGCGGCCGCCGCCCTGGTGGCGGCATCTTTTCAACAAGAAAGCGTCAGGGATCGCTCGGGGGAACATGCATGAATCGTTCGTTGAAATTGTCGATGCTGGTGGCGCTGGCGCTGGGGAGCAGCCAGCTCCTGGCTGTGGACATGGGCCAGGTCCAGGTCAAATCGGCATTGGGACAGCCGCTGCTGGCCGAGATTCCGCTGCACCCGGCCAGTCCGGCCGAGTTGCAGGGTCTCAAGGTGAAACTGGCCTCCAGCGAGCAGTTTGCCCGGGCCGGCATCGTCGGCGGGCGCACCGACATTCCGCTGCACTTCAGCGTTGCCACCGGCGCGCACCCGGTGATCCGCATCACCAGCAGCGAACCGGTGAACGATCCCTATCTCGACCTCCTCATTGAAGTGGACGGCAAGGACGGCCCCAGCGTGCGCGAGTACGCGATCCTGCTCGATCCACCCGGCTCGCACCCGGTCGCGGCAACCCCCGCGCCGGCGCCAGTGGCGGCGCCGCGCCCGGCCAGCCCGGCGCCGCGCCCTGCGCAGCGCGCTCCCGCCCCGGCGCCGCAAGTGGCGGCGGCTACCCGCACTCCGGCTCCCGCTGCCGTCGAGAACGGCCGTCTCGGTCCGGTGCAGAGCGGCCAGACACTGTCGGGCATCGCCCGCAGCGTGACGCCGACCGGCGTCGACGTGCGCCAGATGATGCTGGCCCTGCAGCAGGCCAATCCGGACGCCTTCTATCGCGACAACATCAACGCGCTCAAGAGCGGCGCGGTATTGCGCGTGCCCAGCGCCTCCGAGGCGCAGGCCATGAGCCTGGCCGCGGCGGCCGCCGAGGTGAGCCGGCAGAACAGCGACTGGCGCGCCGGCACGCCGGGCAAGCCCGCGGTGGTGGCCGATGCGGCAACGCGCGCTTCCTCCTCCGGCTCGCCCACCACCGGCGCGGCCGACAACGAGGACCGGCTGGCGCTGGTGCCTCCGCAGGCCGGCACCGCCGGCGGCGGGCAGTCATCCGGCAAGACCGACCAGTCCTCTGCCAGCCTGCGCGAGGAATTGCTGCGCTCCCGCGAAAGCGTGGCCAGCCTGAAGCAGCAGAGCGGCGACCTGAAGGCGCGGCTGAAAGACCTCACCGACATCAACGCCAAGAACGAACACCTGCTGTCGCTGAAGGACAGCGAGATCGCCGAGTTGCAGGCCAAGCTGGCCGCTGCACGCAAGGGCACCGGCGCGCCGGCAACCGCTCCCGTGGCTGCGAGCACGGTAGCGGAACCCGCAGCGCTCGCGCCGGCGGTGGCCAGCGCCGGCAGCAGCGCCGAGGCCAGCGAGAGCCCGGTGGCCTGGGCCTCCTCCGGCGCGGCGACCTCGGCATCGGTGGCAGCGGCAGGCACCGCGTTCGCGCCGGCCGGTTCGGCCTCGCTGGCTACTGCCAGTGCGACACCGGCTGCTGCGGCCACGGTTGCGGCCGAACCTGCGTCCGCACCCGCGCCCGCGCCCGCCCCGGCACGCGTGGTCGAGCAACCCTGGTACATGCAGACTTGGGCCTGGGCCGCAGCGGCCGGCGCGGTCATCGTGTTGATTCTGCTTGCCGTTCTCGGTCGCCGCCGCAAGCCTGCGGCCGCCGCCAAGACGGGGGGAGCCTCGCTGGCCGATCGTTTCGGCGCCACGCCGCCGGCAGGCGAGGGCGACGACGATCTGCTGGCCGATGGCGATACCGACCAGGAGCAACTGCTCGACCAGCTGGCCGAGCATCCGGACGACATCTACCTGCATCTGGAACTGGTCACGCTGTACTACTCGCGCCGCGACGTGGAGCGTTTCGAGGCCGCGGCCGAAGCGATGCACGCCCACATCACCGACCCGGAACAGGACGAGTGGCAGGACGTGGTGCACATGGGCGAGGATCTCGCGCCGGGGCATCCGTTGTTCGACCATCATGCGGAGCCTGCCGACGTCGAGTCCGAGGCGACGCAGGCGTTCGACATCGACGACTACGCCGACGACAGCGACGCACCCACCGTGGTTTCCCCGCTGCCGCCGGCGCTGCCGACCGGCACGAAGAAAGTCACCGAGTACAGCTTCGATTTCGACCTGACCCAGCCAGCCGGTGGTTCGCGCACGGCGCCGCCGGCGGCCGCGGACGACATTACCGTGGTCAAGCCGCACGCCGAGCCGAAGGCTTCCTGGGATGCGCCGGAAACCGGCGCGTCCGCCGCGGAGTCGGCTGAGTTCAGCGACGATCCGGTCGATACCAAACTCGACCTGGCGCGCGCCTATCTCGACATGGGCGATGCCGATGGCGCCCGCGCGATGCTGGGCGAAGTGCTCAAGGAAGGCAGCCAGATGCAGCGCGACGTGGCGCGCAAGCTGCTCGACGGTCTGGGCTGAGATCGCATCGCGAACGGGACGGAGCCGGGCCGGCCTTGCCGGCCCGATTTCTTTTCGGCGGGCATGACGTCGGTGCCTGCCTGCTAATCTTCGACGCTTCCTTCCGGATCTGCGGCATCCATGCGCATCGCTCTCGGCATCGAGTATGACGGCACCGATTTCTTCGGCTGGCAACGCCTGACCGAAGGGCCGAGCGTGCAGGGCGCAGTGGAGGAGGCCTTGTCGAAAGTGGCGGCCCATCCGGTACTGGTCAGTTGCGCAGGACGCACCGACGCCGGCGTCCACGGCCGCTGCCAGGTGGTGCATTTCGATACCGATGCACGCCGCGAATTGCGCGGCTGGGTGCTGGGCGCGTGCTCGAACCTGCCGGCCAGCGTGGCCGTGTTGTGGGCGCAACCGGTGCCGGACAGCTTCCACGCGCGCTTCTCCGCGCGCAGCCGCCGTTATCGCTACCACATCCTCAACCGGCCGGTGCGCGCCGCGCTGGACGCGCGCTACGTCACCTGGGAGCGCCTGCCGCTGGACGCGCAGCGCATGCACGAAGCCGCGCAATCCTTGCTGGGCGAGCACGACTTCAGCGCATTCCGGGCGCTGTCGTGCCAGGCGCCGCACCCGCGGCGCTCGGTGCTCGAGATCAGCGTTCGCCGCGAGGGCGAGCACGTCATGCTGGAGATCGAGGCCAATGCCTTCCTGCACCACATGGTGCGCAACATCGCGGGTTCGCTGCTGCTGGTCGGTCGCGGCGAGCAGCCGGTGGAATGGATGGCCGAACTGCTCGCCGGCCGCGACCGCCAGGTGGCCGGACCGACTGCACCGGCCTCGGGGCTGACCTTCATCGGCCCGCGCTACGAGGCACACTGGGGCCTGCCCACCGAAGTCTGCCTGACGGGAGCCGGCCCGTGACCCGCATCAAATGCTGTGGCATGACCCGCGTCGAGGATGCGCTGCTCGCCGCGCGGCTCGGCGCCGATGCGATCGGCCTGGTGTTCACCGCGCGCAGCAAGCGGCAGGTGACGCTGGCGCGTGCGCGCGAGATCGTCGCGGCGCTGCCGCCGTTCATCGCCACGGTGGCCCTGTTCATGGACGACGCGGCGGCGCTGGTGCGGCAGGTGGTCGATGAAGTCGATCCCGCGCTGCTGCAGTTCCATGGCGATGAGGGCGACGACTGGTGCGCACGGTTCGACCGCCCCTTCGTCAAGGCGATCGCGATGGGCGATGGCGCTGCCGCGCTGCCGCGCCTGCGCGATTACCCGCGCGCCGCCGGCCTGTTGCTGGACGGCCATGCACCCGGCGAGGCGGGCGGCAGCGGCAAGGCGTTCGACTGGTCGTTACTGCCCGGCAATCTGGCGCAGCCGCTGATCCTGGCCGGTGGCCTGCACGCCGGCAACGTGGGCGATGCAGTGCGCGCGGCACGTCCGTGGGCGGTGGATGTGGCCAGCGGAGTGGAATCGGCACCGGGGATCAAGGACGCGGCGCGGCTCGAAGCCTTCATCCGCGCGGTGCGCGCGGCCGACGCGGAGCAGGCGGCATGCCGGGAGTGATCGAGGAATATCGCGGCGCCGGGCAGGCACTCGAACTCGCGGGCCTGGTGGATCGTGCCCGCCCGCTGGTGATCCGCGGCCTCTGCCGCGACTGGCCGATGGTGGCGTGGTCGCGGCGGTCGGACACCGCCTTTGCGCAAGGCCTGGCGAAGCTGGACAACGGCCGCGAGGTCGACGCGCTGCTGATGCCGGCAGGCGAGGGCGGCGTGATCGGCTACAACGCGAATGTCGACGGTTTCAACTACGCGCATCACCGCGTCTCGATCACCCGGGGCCTGCAGCGGCTGGCGGCCTACAGCCGCCAGGACAATCCGCCGGGGCTGGCGATGCAGAGCGCGCTGATCGCCGACTGCCTGCCCGGACTGCTGGAGGATCATGCGGTTCCCTTCATCGACAAGGCGATCCAGCCGCGCATCTGGATCGGCAACAAGGTCACCACGCCGGCGCATTTCGACGAGTACCACAACGTCGCCTGTGTGGCGTGCGGGGTGCGGCGCTTCACCCTGTTCGCCCCGGAGCAGGTGCGCAATCTCTATGTCGGCCCGCTGGATTTCGCGCCGACCGGCGCGGCGATCGGCATGGCGCGGCTGGATCGTCCCGACGATCCGCGTTATCCGCGCTTGAAAGATGCGCTGGCCGCGGCGCAGGTGGCCGAACTGCATCCCGGCGACGCGATCTACATCCCGCCGATGTGGTGGCACCACGTCGAGTCGCTGGAGCAGATCAATGCGCTGGTGAACTACTGGTGGAAACCGGTGCCGGCCGGGGGCGACGCACCGGCCACGGCGCTGGGCTGCCTGATGCACTGCATCCTCGTGTTCCGCGCCTTGCCGCCGGCAGAGCGGGCGGCGTGGAAAGGCCTGCTGGATCACTACGTCTTCGGCGACGACGACCCCGCCGCGCACATCCCCGCCGAGCGGCGCGGGATACTCGGCGCGCTCACGCCGGGGCAACTGGCCGAGTTCCGGGAAACCATCCGGCGTTATCTGTGAACTATCCGCTAAGATGGTCGCTTGCCGCAGTGCGGCATGCCCATCCCCGAGTGACCCCATGAGCAAGATTGCGGACTTCAACCTCTACCCCGACGCCCATGGCCGCTTCGGCGAGTATGGCGGCAGCTATGTCGCCGAGACGCTGATGGCGCCGTTGGCCGAGTTGAGCGAGGCTTACGAACGGCTGAGCACCGATCCGGCTTTCCTCGCGGAACTGGATCGCGACCTGCAGCACTACGTCGGCCGGCCCAGCCCGATCTACCACGCCGAACGGCTGTCGCGGCAGGTTGGCGGCGCGCGCATTCTGTTCAAGCGCGAGGACCTCAACCACACCGGCGCGCACAAGATCAACAACACCATCGGCCAGGCGCTGGTGGCGCGGCACATGGGCAAGCAGCGCGTCATCGCGGAAACCGGCGCCGGCCAGCATGGCGTAGCCACGGCCACGGTAGCGGCGCGCTTCGGCATGCGCTGCGTGGTGTACATGGGTGCGGTCGACATCGAGCGGCAGAAGATCAACGTCTACCGCATGAAGCTGCTCGGCGCCGAGGTGGTGCCGGTGACTTCCGGTTCGAAGACGTTGAAGGATGCGTTGAACGAGGCGATGCGCGATTGGGTCACCAACGTGGCCGACACCTTCTACATCATCGGCACCGTGGCCGGTCCGCATCCGTATCCGAAGATGGTGCGCGACTTCAATGCCGTCGTGGGGCGCGAGGCACGCGCGCAGATGCTGGCGCAATACGGCCGCCTGCCCGACGTGCTGACCGCCTGCGTCGGCGGCGGCTCCAATGCCATCGGCCTGTTCCATGCCTTCCTCAACGACGCCGACGTGCGCATCGTCGGCGCCGAGGCGGCAGGCGAGGGGATCGCCACCGGCCATCATGCCGCCTCGCTGGCGGCCGGCCGTCCCGGCGTGCTGCACGGCAACCGCACCTACGTGCTGTGCGACGACGACGGCCAGATCACCGAGACGCATTCGGTCTCCGCCGGCCTCGACTATCCCGGTGTGGGGCCGGAGCATGCCTTCCTGAAGGATGCCGGTCGCGCCGAGTACGTCGGCATCACCGACGACGAGGCGCTGGAGGCGTTCCACCTGCTGGCGCGCACCGAAGGCATCCTAGCCGCCCTGGAATCCAGCCACGCGGTGGCGCAGGCGATCAAGCTGGCGCGCGAGTTGCCCAAAGACGGCATCGTGCTGTGCAACCTGTCCGGCCGCGGCGACAAGGACGTGCACACGATCGCGGCGCGCGAGGGAGTGAGCGTGTAGCGAGGAGTGAGTGGAGAGGAGTGAGAAGTGAGAGGAAGTCTCGCACTCCAGAACCGCTCAGACCCGCCCGAGCTCTCTTTCACTTCTCACTTCTCATTACTCACTCCTGTCTTATGAGCCGCATCGACACCCGCTTCGCCCAACTCAAGGCCACCGGCCGCACCGGCCTGATCCCGTTCGTCACCGCGGGCGATCCTTCGCCGCAGCACATGGTGGCGATGATGCATGCGCTGGTGGAATCGGGGGCGGACCTGATCGAGCTGGGCGTGCCGTTTTCCGATCCGATGGCAGACGGCCCGGTGATCCAGCACGCCAGTGAGCGGGCGATCGCCAAGGGCGTCGGTCTCGCGCAGGTGCTGGGCTGGGTGCATGCATTTCGCGAACGCGATGCGGAAACCCCGATCGTGCTGATGGGCTATCTGAACCCGCTGGAGATCCATGGCTACGCGCGCTTCGCGCAGGAGGCTGTGGCGGCCGGCGTCGATGGCGTGCTGCTGGTCGATTGTCCGCTGGAGGAGTCGACCGTGCTGCAGTCGCTGCGCGAGGCGGGGTTGCAGCAGATCCTGCTCGCCGCGCCCACCACCGCACCTGCGCGTATGGCGCAGTTGTGCAGCTCGGCGGAAGGCTTCCTGTATTATGTATCGTTCGCTGGCGTCACCGGAGCGGCGCAGTTGAGCGTCAGCGAGATTGCCGAGCGCGTTGCCGAAGTCAGGAGCCTCGCCGGTACGCCGGTGGCGGTGGGGTTCGGCATTCGCGATGCGGCCAGCGCCGCAGCGATCGGCGGCTTCGCTGACGCGGTCGTCATCGGCAGCGCGCTGGTCGAAAGCCTGGCGGCGGCCACGGACGCGGCGGATATCACGGGTCGTGTGCGCAGTTTCCTGCAGCCGATCCGCGCGGCGCTGGATGCACGCTGAGGCGGTCGACCCGGCCGTCTCGAAAGTTTGAGGTATTGCGATGAATTGGCTGCAGAAGATCATGAACCCGCGTACCCGCACGCTCCCTTCGGGTGGCGGCAAGGGCTCGGTGCCCGAGGGCGTGTGGGAGAAATGCGCGGGCTGCGGCACCGTGCTGTACCGGCCTGAACTGGAACGCAACCTGATGGTGTGTCCCAAGTGCGGCCACCATCACTACATCAGCGCACGGGCGCGCCTGGGCGCGCTGCTGGACGAAGGTTCCGGCCAGGAACTGTGGGCCAGCATGGAACCGGCCGATCCGCTGAAGTTCCGCGATTCGAAAAAGTATCGCGACCGCATCATCGCCACCCAGAAGAAACTGGGCGAGAAGGACGCCATGGTCGCGATGAGCGGCCGCTTGAAGGGACGTCCGTTGATGGCGGTGGCGTTCGAGTTTGCCTACATGGGCGGCTCGATGGGGTCGGTGGTGGGCGAGAAGTTCGCCCGCGCCGCCGAACGTGCGCTGGCCGACAAGAGCGCGCTGGTGTGTTTCTCCGCCACTGGCGGTGCGCGCATGCAGGAGGCGCTGTTCTCGCTGATGCAGATGGCCAAGACCTCGGCCGCGCTGGCGCGTCTGCGCGATGCCGGCGTGCCGTACATCAGCGTGCTGACCAACCCGACCACCGGTGGTGTCTCGGCCAGCCTGGCGATGCTGGGTGACATCAACATCGGCGAGCCCAAGGCGCTGATCGGCTTTGCCGGTCCGCGCGTGATCGAGCAGACCGTGCGCGAGACGCTGCCGGAAGGGTTCCAGCGTTCGGAGTTCCTGCTTGACCACGGTGCGATCGACCTGATCGTCGACCGCCGCGAGATGCGCGACAAGCTTGCCGACCTGTTCGGCATCCTGACCCGGGCCGATCGCGCGGCCTGAGCGCGCGTCGCGTGTCGCGGAGCGATGCCGCCCACGGGCGGCATCGTCGTATCGCGGGCCGGGTTTTCCACAGCTTCTGTGCGCCGTCGCTGTACAAGCCTGTGGACAACCGCGCTTCGTCCTTTGCCGGCAATGACTTGCCACGCCTTGATGATTTTCTGAGCAACCGCGCGAGAGTTTTCCACAGCGACTGTGGAGCACGTTCGGCAAAGCCTGTGGACAAATTCGCTATCTGCTTGAGCGCAAAGGCAGCCACGACGGCGTGAGCATATTGCGCACAGTGGGCGGCGGCGCGGTGCAGCGCTTACACTGGGAGTTCCCCTTTGCTGGAGGTTCCCTCGATGAATCGCATCCTGCTCATTCTCGCCCTCACCGGTCTGGCCACTGTCGCGACGGCAGCCGAAGCACCTGCGCTGCCGGGCACGTCGGCGCCGGCCGCCGCCAGGGTCTACATCATCTCGCCCGCGGACGGCGCCACCGTCGGCCAGGAATTCACCGTGCGCTTCGGCCTCGAGGGCATGGGCGTGGCGCCAGCGGGCGTGACCAGGGAGCACACCGGCCATCATCACCTGCTGGTCGACGTGAAGACCTTGCCCGCCGCCGGCCAGCCGATTCCGGCCGACGCCAACCACATCCATTTCGGCGGCGGCCAGACCCAGACCACGCTGAAGCTGGCCCCGGGTACGCATACTCTGCAACTGGAGCTGGGTGACGCGAATCATGTGCCGTTCGTGCCGGCGGTGGTGTCGAAGAAAATCACCGTCCACGTCAAGTAATCGCGGGGGCGTGCGACCCAATCAGCCGCCGAAGTAGATCGACACGCCCAGATTGCCCTGCCACTGGTTTGCCGAGCCGTGCAGGCGATGGTCGAAGCCCGCGTCCAGTTGCACGCGGGGCGTGACCATCCACTGCACGCCGGCACCGGCGAGGCTGCCGTTGCCCTCGCCGGGCAGGTGCTGCCAGGCGAGTTCGGTGTACAGGGTCAGCGCCGACGACAGCGCATGGCTGTCGTCCAGCGCCACGGTGGGGCTGTCGGCACCGCCGCGGCGCACGTTCTCCAGGTAAAGGCCCAGCGAGTGGCGCTCGCCGACATCCAGGTTGAACTGCGCGCCGAGCAGGTACTGGCGATGGTCTCCGCGGAACTCCCGCTCGCCGTCGGTGAAGGTGACGCTGCCCAGCAGGCCCCAGCTGAAGCCCGCATGGCTCGACGGCAGCGCCAGCTTCAGCCCCAGCTGGCTGTCGCCGCGGCCTTCCCTGTGCACGCTGCCGCCCGGGCTGGCTTGCCGCAGCACGTTCCAGGAGTCGCTGCCCAATTGCATTTCCAACGGCCCGCCGAGCCCGATGCGCAGCAAGCTGTCGGCGGTGTACTGCGACACGGTGACGCCATCCTGCCGGTCGCGGCTCCAGTCCGGCAGGCCTTGTTCGAGGATTGCCTCGCCAGCGGCCAGCACGCCCGGCGTGAAGCCGTAGCCGGGGCGGTCGAAACCGGGGTTCTCCGCCCTTGCGGGTGCGGCGGCGACAAGCAGCGCCAGCGCGAGCATGGAGGTGGGCAGGGCGCGCATGCGAGGCCGGCGCTGCCCGCGGTATCGGTTAAAATCCATCGTTTCTCCTTGTTGTCCGGAACATCATGGCCGTCCGTACCCGTTTCGCTCCCAGCCCCACCGGCTTCCTGCACATCGGCGGCGCGCGCACCGCGCTGTATTGCTGGCTGGAGGCGCGTCGTCGCGGCGGACAGTTCATTCTGCGCATCGAGGATACCGATCGCGAACGTTCCACAGACGCGGCGGTGCAGGCGATCCTCGACGCCATGCACTGGCTCGGCCTCGATGCCGATGAGGGCCCGTTCTACCAGACCCGGCGACTCGATCGATACAGGCAGGTTGCCGACGAGCTGGTCGCCGCCGGCAAGGCCTACTACGCCTACGAGAGCAAGGACGAGATCGAGACGATGCGCGAGGCGGCCATGCAGGCCGGCGAGAAACCGCGCTACAACGGTTACTACCGCGATCGCAACGAGGCGTGCCGCGACGACCCCAACCGGGTGATCCGCTTCCGCAACCCGATCGAAGGCTCGGTGGTATTCGAGGACAAGGTCAAGGGCCGCATCGAGATCGCCAACAGCGAGCTGGACGACCTGGTGATCTTTCGCTCCGATGGCTGGCCGACCTACAACTTCGCCGTGGTGGTCGACGACATCGACATGGGCGTGACCGAGGTGATCCGCGGCGACGACCACGTCAACAACACGCCGCGGCAGATCAACATCTATCACGCGCTCGGCGCGCCGGTGCCGGAGTTCGCGCACCTGCCGATGATCCTGGACAAGGAAGGCAAGAAGCTGTCCAAGCGCACCAACGCGGTCAGCGTGATGGATTATCGCGAGCAGGGTTTCCTGCCCCACGCGATCCTCAACTACCTGGTGCGGCTGGGCTGGTCGCATGGCGATCAGGAGATCTTCTCGCGCGAAGAGATGATCGCGCTGTTCGACATCGCCGACGTCAACAAGGCGGCCTCGCGCTTCGACACCGAGAAGCTGGCGTGGCTGAACCAGCATTACCTGAAGACCGACGAGCCGCAGTCGTTCCTCGCCGAGTTCGAATGGCACCTGCAGCGCGCCGGCGTGGACGTCGCGCAAGGCCCCGCGCCGATCGAGGTCATCGTGGCGCTGCGCGAGCGCGTGCACACGCTGAAGGAAATGGCCGAGCGGGCGAAGATCTGGTACGGCCCGATCACTGCCTGGGACGACAAGGCGGTGGCGAAGCATCTCGGCAATGCCAGCGCCCCGGGCGTGCTGGCGGCGGCGAAGACGCTGCTGAGCGCGTGCGAGTGGAAGCCGGCGGCGGTCCACCTGGTCATCGAGCAGGTGGCGGCGCAGCTGGAGTTGGGCATGGGCAAGGTGGCGCAGCCGCTGCGGGTGGCAATGACCGGTACCCAGGTCTCGCCCTCGATCGAGGACACGATCTATCTCACGGGGCGCGAGGAGGCGATCCGCCGCATCGACGCCGCGATGGCCATGACCCATGCCTGAGTTGGCGGCGCGGCGCAGCTGGCGCCAGTCTCCCCGTGGATGAGCTGCTGGCCCGCGCCACCCAAGGCGTCGATCTCGACGCCCCCGGCGCGTTCAGGCACGTCTTCTTCAATCTGTTGAATATGGTGCCCTGGGCAGCCATGTTCTGGTGGAATCTGCTGTTCGTCGCCGTGGGCCTGCTGCTCGGCTGGTGGCGCGGCCGGGTGCTGGAAGCGGTCTTGTGGTCCTGGGTGCTCGGCCCGATCGGCTGGATCGTGATCCTGTGCAGGCCGCGCGGCCAGCCGGCCGTGAAACCGCCGCCGGTGCCGCGCTGAGGCGGGCGGTGGCGGATGTATGATCGAGGCGAGGTGAATGCTTTGAACCACGATGTTGCCGACAACGCGCACGCGCACCACCCGCACCACCATCATGACGCGAAGGGTTTCGTGCGTGCGGTGGAACACGCCAGCGAGGAGCGGGGCCTGCGTCTGACCCCCCTGCGCAAGGAGGTGCTGGAACTGATCGCGGCATCTCGCATACCGGTCAAGGCGTACGAACTGCTCGACCAGCTGCGCGAACAGCACGGCAATGCCGCTCCGCCCACGGTTTATCGCGCGCTGGATTTCCTGCTCGAGAACGGCTTCATCCACAAGCTGGAGTCGATCAACGCCTTCGTCTCCTGCCACCATCCGACCGAGGCGCATCAGGTCCCATTTCTGATCTGCGACAACTGTTCCAGCGCGCAGGAGGTCTGCGACGAACGGGTCGCCGAATTGATCGAGGCGCAGGCCCGCGCGCTGGGTTTCCGGCCGCAGGCGCAGACGCTGGAAGTCCACGGTCTGTGCCGGGCCTGCCGCAAAGCCTGAACGGCGACCATCGCCCGGTAGCGCGACCTATTGTTATAATGTAACATGCCGGCCAGATTCCCCGGCCGCCTCGCGCGGCGACGGCAGGCAGGCAGATGCATTCCGGGCAGGCAGGCACATCGCGTGGATGGCAGAGCGCCGATCGCATCGGCGCGATCGCCTCGTTCCTGTGTGCGATCCACTGTGCCTTGCTGCCCTTCGTCTTGGCCGCGCTGCCACTGGTCGGGCTGGAGTTCCTGGCCGACCATCGCTTCGAGCGGGGTTTCGTGGCGTTTGCCTGCGTGCTGGCGGTGATCGCACTGGTGCGGGGCTTTCGGCGCCACCAGCAGCCCTTGCCGTTGCTGCTGGCCATCCCGGGGTTGCTCCTGCTGATTTCCGGCGTCACCTGGGCCGAGGGTGGACTGACCCTGGTGCACAGTGCACTGGTCACGTCGGGCGGCCTGCTGCTGGCCGCCGCGCACTTCGTCAACCTGCGTCGCGACCGCCGTGTCCAGGTCCACGTGCACGGCCCGCAATGCGCGCATTGAGGCTGGTTGGCGCTGGGCGTGGGTGGCCTATGGCGTTGCCCGCCGCACTGCTATGATGGACGGCCGTACATCCATCGAATCAAGGAGTTCCCCATGGGCAAGGGCGATCGCAAGACCCGCCGCGGCAAGATCTACCGCAGCAGCTACGGCAATACGCGCGCGCACGCGCTGGCCCCGGCCGTGGCCGGCACCAAGCCGACGGTGACCAAGGCGCCGGCGACCCGCAAGGCGGCCCCGCGCAAGAAGTCCGCCTGAGTCGACACGGCTTTCCCGTGTTGCCAGGAACCCCCGCCTCGGCGGGGGTTCCTGTTTTTGGGGCCGGGATGACCGCGCATTCGTCTGTCGAGAGCCGGGATGCGGGCTCCGGGATGCGGGCTCCAGGATGGGGGGGCGAGCGGCGAGGAACGAGGGGATTGCGGCAGCGCCGCATGGGTGTATGATGCGCGCCACTGTGTTAATGCGTTAGTACATTATGAAGCGTCGATCGCTTGATCCCGAAACACCCGTCGAGTCCGCCGAGCTGAGCCTGTACGAGGCGTTGCTGTCGCTGAAGAACGTCGAGGAAGTTGGCGCGTTCCTCAGCGACCTGTGCACGCCGGCGGAACTCGAAGTGCTGGTGGACCGCTGGCGGGTGGTGCCGTTCCTGCTCGAAGGCGTGTCGTACCGGGAGATCCACGAGCGCACTGCGGTCAGCATCACCACGATCGGGCGGGTCGCGCGCTATCTCAACCAGGGCAGCGGCGGCTATCTCGCGGCCGCGGCCCGCGCGGCGCGGCGGCAGGCGCAGGCGGCAAGGAAGAGGGCATGAAGCCGCGCGACCGCCTGCGCATCGCGATGCAGAAATCCGGACGGCTGACCGAGCCGGCGCTGGACCTGCTCAAGCGATGCGGCCTGACCTTCCGGCAAAGCCGCGACAAGCTGTTCTGCTTCGGCGAAGGCGAGCCGGTCGACCTGCTGCTGGTGCGCGACGACGACATCCCCGGCCTGATCGCGCAAGGCGTATGCGACGTCGGCATCGTCGGCCGCAACGTGCTGGGCGAGTTCCAGCTCACTGCCGGGCGCGATGGCGAGCCGCTGGCCGAACTGCGGCCACTCGGCTTCGGACGGTGCCGGTTGTCGATCGCCGTGCCGCAGGAGCTCGACTATTCCGCGCCCGGCGATCTCGCGGGACGGCGCATCGCCACGTCATACCCCGGCCTGCTTGGTGAATGGCTGCGCGCGCAACACATCGACGCCGGCGTGGTGACCCTGGCCGGCTCGGTCGAGATTGCGCCGAAGCTGGGCACGGCCGACGCGATCTGCGACCTGGTGCAGAGCGGCGGCACCCTGGTGGCCAACCAGTTGCGCGAGACCGAGGTGCTGCTGGAGAGCGAGGCGGTGCTGGCCGGGCCGGTGACCCTGCCGGCGGACGAGCGCGGCGACATGCTGGAGTTGTTGCTGAAGCGGCTCGATGGCGTGATCCAGGTGCGCGAATCGCGGCTGCTGCTGTTGCAGACCTCGCGTCACTCGCTGGAGGCGGTCACCCGGTTGCTCCCCGGCGGTCCGCAGCCGACGCTGCTGGCGGTGGCTGGCCAGGCCGACCAGTTGATGCTGCAGGCGTTGTGCGCCGGTGAGGTGAGCTGGCGGCAACTGGAGGAAATCAAGAAGGCCGGCGCACGCGAGATGTTCGTGCTGCCGGTGGAGAAGATGCTGGCATGAAGCAGGGCAGCACGAGGAGTTCGCTTGCATGAAACGTCTGGACTGGAACGCCCTGGACGAAACGGCCCGGCGCGAGGCGCTGGCGCGACCGGCGCAGTCGCGCGCAGACGACGTGCGTCATGGTGTCGAACGGATCGTCGCGGCCGTGCGCAAGGACGGCGACACGGCGTTGCGCGCGCTCAGCGCCCGGTACGATCGCTGCACACTGGATGCACTCGAGGTCGACGAGGCCGAGTTCGTCGCGGCCGAGACGGCGCTCGATCCCGAATTGAAAGCGGCGATCCGCGAAGCCGCCGCACGCATCGAGTTGTTCCATCGTGCCGCGGCGCTGCGGCCGGTGGCGGTCGACACCGCGCCCGGCGTGCGGGTCGAGCGCATGCTGCGGCCGGTCAGCCGGGTGGGCCTGTATGTGCCGGCTGGCAGTGCGCCGCTGCCTTCCACTGCGCTGATGCTGGGCGTGCCGGCGCACATCGCCGGCTGTCGCGAGGTGGTGCTGTGCTCGCCCGCGCGCGCTGACGGGTGCTGCGACGAGGCGGTGCTGTACGCCGCGCGCCTCACCGGCGTGCACAAGGTGTTCAAGCTCGGTGGCGCGCAGGCGATCGCCGCGATGGCCTACGGTACGGAGTCGGTGCCGAAGTGCGACAAGCTGTTCGGCCCCGGCAATGCCTGGGTGACCGAGGCGAAGCTGCAGGTGTCGTCCGACCCGGACGGTGCGGCGATCGACATGCCGGCCGGGCCGTCGGAAGTACTGGTGATCGCCGATGCCACCGCGAATCCGGTGTTCGTCGCCGCCGACCTGCTGTCGCAGGCCGAGCACGGACCGGATTCGCAGGTGATCCTGCTCAGCGATTCGGTGGAGCTGATCGAGCGCGTGGAGCGTGAGGTCGAACGTCAGTGTGACGGCCTGCCGCGCGCTGACATCGCGCGCCAGGCGCTGGCGCAGAGCCGGTTGATCGCGGTCGACTCGCTGGCGCAGGCGGTCGAGGTGAGCAACCGCTACGCGCCCGAGCACCTGATCCTGCAGGTGGCTGAGCCGCGCGCGCTGCTCGACGGCGTCGACAGTGCCGGCTCGATCTTCCTCGGTCCGTGGACGCCCGAATCGGTGGGCGATTACTGCAGCGGCAGCAATCACGTGCTGCCGACCTACGGCTACGCGCGCAGCTACAGCGGCGTGTCGGTGGCCAGCTACCAGAAGCAGATCAGCGTGCAGGAAGTCAGCGCCGACGGCCTGCGCCGCATCGGCCCGTGTACCGCGACGCTGGCGGCAGCCGAGCAGCTGGAAGCGCACCGCCGCGCAGTGACCCTGCGGCTGGAGGCATTGGCATGAGCGTGCTCGATCTGGCGCGGCCGGAGATCCGCGCGATGCAGCCGTACTCCTCGGCGCGGATGGAGGCCAGCGGCGGCGAGGTCCTGCTCAACGCGAACGAGTCGGCGTGGGCACCGGTGGGTGACGACGGACTCGGCTGCAACCGCTACCCCGAGCCGCAGCCCGTCGCATTGGTCGCTGCGCTGGCAGCACTGTATGGCGTGCGGCGCGAACAGTTGCTGGTCGGCCGCGGCAGCGACGAGGCGATCGACCTGCTGCTGCGCGCGTTCTGTCGCGCCGGCCGCGATGCGATCCTGATCCAGCCGCCGACGTTCGGCATGTACGCGGTGTGCGCGCGGGTGCAGGGCGCCGGCATTGTCGAGGTGCCACTGGCGGCGGATTTCACCTTGGACGTGGACGCGGTGCTCGCGGCACTGACCCCGGCGGTGACGCTCGTCTTCGTGTGCACTCCGAACAATCCCGCCGGTCAGGCGGTGCCGCGTGCGGCACTCGAACGGCTGGCGCGGGCGCTGTCTGACCGCGCCTTGCTGGTGGTGGACGAGGCGTACGTGGAGTTTGCCGACGACGGCAGCATCGCCGACTTGATCGACCGCTACGACAACCTCGCCGTGCTGCGCACTCTGTCCAAGGCCTGGGCGCTGGCCGGCGCACGCATCGGCAGCCTGCTGGCGAACGCCGGCGTGGTCGCCTTGCTGCGGAAGATCATGGCGCCGTACCCGTTGCCGTTGCCGTGCGTGGACGCGGCGCTGCTGGCGCTGTCCGGCTGGGGCCAGGCGAATGCGCGCGAACACCTCGCCGTCGTGCGTGCGGAGCGCACGCGCATGTGCGAGGCGTTGCGCCGGTTGCCCGGCGTGCGCGAGGTGTTGCCTTCGCAGGCGAACTTCCTTGCCGTCCGCTTCGACGATGCCGCCGACGTCTACCGGCGCCTGCTCGCCGCCGGCATCGTGGTGCGCGACGTGCGCCGCTACCCGAACCTCGCCGACGCGCTGCGCATCACCATCGGCACGCCGGCGGAGAACGAGCGGGTACTGGCCGTGCTGGCTTCGGATCGAGGCATCGCATGACCGTCCGCAAGATTCTTTTCGTCGATCGGGACGGCTGCCTGATCGAGGAGCCGGCCGACGAGCAGGTCGACAGCTGGGAGAAGCTGGCCCTGCTGCCCGGAGTGATCGCCGCGTTGCAGCGCTTCGTCGCCGCCGGCTACGCGCTGGTGATGGTGAGCAACCAGGATGGGCTGGGCACCGACAGTTTTCCCGAATCCGATTTCCGTGGCCCCCACGAACTTCTGCTGCGCATCCTCGACTCGCAGGGCATTCGCTTCCGCGAGGTGTTGATCGACCGCAGCCTTCCGCACGAAGGCCTCGACACGCGCAAGCCCGGCGTCGGCATGCTGCGCCACTACCTGGCCGACGACGGCTGGAGCCGCGCCGCCTCAGCGATGGTCGGTGATCGTGAAACCGACCTGCAGCTTGCCGCGAACCTCGGCGTGCGCGGTTTTCGCGTGGGCCTGCAAGGTATCGGCTGGGAGGAGGTGGCGCACCGGCTGCTGGATGCGCCGCGCACCGCCACCGTGGTGCGCCACACGAAAGAGACCCGCATCACCGTCAAGGTCGACCTGGATCGCGCAACCGACCCGCAGGTGCGCACCGGGCTGGGCTTCTTCGACCACATGCTGGAACAGATCGGCAAGCACGGCGGCCTTGCGCTGGAACTCGATTGCGACGGCGACACCCACATCGACGAGCACCACACCATCGAGGATTGCGCGCTGGCACTCGGCCAGGCCCTGAAGCAGGCGCTCGGCGACAAGCGCGGCATCGGTCGCTACGGTTTCACCCTGCCCATGGACGAGGCGCAGGCCAGCGCCGCGCTGGACCTGTCCGGCCGACCGTACTTCGTGTTCGAGGGCAGCTTCCCGCGCGAGCGCGTGGGCGAGGTGCCGACCGAACTGGTGCCGCATTTCTTCCGCTCGCTGTGCGAGACGCTGGGTGCGAACCTGCACCTCGCCGTGCGCGGCGACAACGCGCACCACATGGTGGAAGCCTGCTTCAAGGTCGTGGCGCGCGCCCTTCGCCAGGCGATCGCGCGCTCCGGCAGCGAACTGCCGAGTACCAAGGGCGCGCTGTGATGAGCGTGGTACTGGTCGATGCAGGCGGCACCAATATCGGCTCGGTGCGCTACGCCTTGCAGCGTCTTGGCGCAGATGCCGAATTGACCTCGGAGGCTGCCGCGATCCGCGCCGCCGACAAGGTGATCCTGCCCGGCGTGGGTGCGGCCGGACCGGGCATGACGCGGCTGCGCGAGCTGGGTCTGGTCGAGGTCTTGCGTTCGCTGCGCCAGCCCGTGCTCGGCGTATGCCTGGGCATGCAACTGCTGTGCACGCATTCGGAAGAGGGCGACACCGCATGCCTCGGCCTGATTCCCGCGTCGGTGCGACGCTTCGCCGAGGCTCCCGGTCTGCGTGTGCCGCACATGGGCTGGAATGAGGTGTCGATCCGGCGGGAACATCCGCTGCTGGCCGGGCTGGGCGAGGGCGAGCAGGCCTATTTCGTGCACAGCTACGCGGTACCGGTCGGCGACTGGACTCTGGCCACCGCCGACTACGGCGGCGCGTTCTCGGCGGTGGTCGCGCACCGCAACTTCCACGGCATGCAGTTCCATCCCGAACGCTCCGCGGGTGTCGGCGCCCGACTGCTGAAGAACTTTCTCGAACTATGAACTTCGACGTGATTCCCGCGATCGACTTGCGCGGCGGCCAGGTGGTGCGCCTGAAGCAGGGCGACTACGCGCAGCAGACGACCTACGCGGCGGACCCGCGCGAGCTGGCCAGGCGCTACGCCGACGCCGGTGCGCGCTGGCTGCACCTGGTCGACCTGGATGGCGCACGTTCGGGCCGGCTGGACAATCTCGCGGTGATCGCCGCGATCGCCACCGATGGCATGGCGATCCAGGCCGGTGGCGGCGTGCGCGAAGAGGCAGATCTGCAGCGGTTGTTCGATGCCGGCGTGCAGCGCGTGGTGGTTGGCAGCGTGGCGGTGCGCGATCCGGCGCGTGTCGCCGCCTGGCTGGCGAAGTACGGCGCAGAGCGGCTGACCCTCGCGCTGGACACCCGCCACGCGGAAGGACGCTGGGTCCTGCCCAGCGCCGGCTGGACCGAAGTGGAGGCGCGCACGCTGGACGAGCTGGCGCCGTGGTACGCAGCACGCGGTGCCCGTCACCTGTTGTGCACCGACATCGATCGCGACGGCATGTTGGCCGGCTTCAATCTCGACCTGTATCGCCACCTCGTGACCAGCGTGCCGCAACTGGCGCTGCAGGCGTCCGGCGGGGTGCGCTCGCTGGACGATATCCGTGCCGCGCGCGATGCCGGCGCGAATGCGGTGATCCTCGGTCGCGCCCTGCTGGAAGGGAGTTTCACCGTGGCTGAGGCGCTGGCGTGCTGAGCCGCCGCATCATTCCCTGCCTCGACGTGCGCAACGGCCAGGTGGTCAAGGGCGTGCGCTTCCGCGACCACGTGGTCATGGGCGAAATCGTCGACCTCGCGCTGCGCTACCGCGACGAAGGCGCCGACGAGCTGGTGTTCTACGACATCACCGCCAGCCCCGAGGGACGCAGCGTGGATCGCAGCTGGGTGGAGAAAGTCGCCCGGGTGATCGATATTCCGTTCTGCGTCGCCGGCGGCATCCGCTCGGTCGACGAGGCACGCGCGGTGCTGCATGCGGGTGCCGACAAGATTTCGGTGAACTCGCCCGCCTTGGCGCGGCCCGCGCTGATCGACGAACTGGCCGCCGCGTTCGGCGTGCAGTGCGTGGTGGTCGGCATCGACTCGTTGCGCGACGGCGACGGCGAATGGCGCGTGCGCCAGTACACCGGCGATCCCGCGAAAATGCAGGCGCTGCCGCGCCGCACGCTGGACTGGATAGTCGAGGCACAGCGGCGGGGTGCCGGCGAGATCGTGCTCAATTGCATGGACAGCGACGGGGTACGCCGCGGCTACGACCTGGACCAATTGCGGGCCGCCCGCGCGATCTGCCAGGTGCCGTTGGTGGCCTCCGGCGGTGCCGGCGCTCCCGAACATTTCCGCGATGCCTTCGTCGAGGCCGACGTGGATGGCGCGCTGGCGGCCAGCGTGTTCCATTCGGGCGCCATTTCGATTCCCGCGTTGAAGCGCTACCTGCAAGCTGAAGGCGTACGAGTGAGGAGTGAGTGAGCAGGAGTGAGAAGTGAGAGACAGCAGAAACCTCACCGCAATGGTGGATCGGATGCTTTCTGTCACTTCTCACTTCTCTCCACTCACTTCTCGCTCCAAGGAGATCAACCCATGACCACCACCCCCGCAATCAATCCCGATGTTCCCGACTGGGCCAAGGGCAATGGCCTGCTGCCGGCGATCGTGCAGCACTGGCTGAGCGGCGAGGTGCTGATGCTCGGCTACATGAATGCCGATGCGCTGGTGCAGACGCAGGCCGATGGCCACGTCACCTTCTACAGCCGCAGCAAGCAGCGCTTGTGGGTGAAGGGCGAGAGCTCCGGTCACGTGCTCGCGCTGAAGTCGATCCGCCTCGACTGTGACGCCGACACCTTGCTGATCCAGGCCGAACCGCACGGCCCCACCTGCCACACCGGCACCTCCAGCTGCTTTGGCGACAGCGCCGACGTGCGCCCGCCGCTGGGTTTCCTCGCCGAACTCGACGCGCTGGTCGCGCAACGCCACGTCGCGCGGCCGACCGGCAGCTACACGACGAAGCTGTTTGACGACGGCATCCGCCGCATCGCGCAGAAGGTGGGCGAGGAGGGCGTGGAAACGGCGCTGGCCGCGGTAGTGCAGGACGACGAGGCGCTGCTGGGTGAAGCAGCGGACCTGCTGTTCCATCTCGTGGTCGTGTTGCGGGCACGCGGATTGTCGCTGGCGGACGCGATTGCGGTGCTGGCCGACCGGCACCGGGCGCGCTAGCGAGGAGGCCGGTCGGTGCAGATCAGGGGGTGCGGCAAGCCACGCCGGCTGCAGACGCGATCTGTTCGCCGGGTTTGAGCTCGGCGAGCCAGGCGTCATGCATGCCCTTGCTCCACCATTGCCAATGCTCGTCCACGTAGCGCGCGCCATCGGCCGAAACCGCCGCGTGCAGCCGATGCGTCTGCGAGTCGAAGTCCAGCATGGCGGTCTGCGTGTCGGGATAGGCGGCCAGCACCGTGCGGCCATCGTCGCAGCGGTAGCGAATGCTGGCCGCGCCGATGGTCCCGGTTGCGCCGGCCACGCGGAACGGGCCGATCGAGTACGTGGATGGCTTGCCGCCGGCGCCGCAGAGTTGGCCGTGGAAGGGTGCGCTCACGGTTCCCGCGCCGATGGCCAGCGTGATGACGGCCGGCGACTCGCAATGGCCGTCGTCGTAGACGTTGCCTGAAACCCAGCGCATGTCGCTCTCCACACTGGCGCCGGGAGCCAGCGTGAGCCGTGGTGGTTGGGCGGCGGGTATTGGCGGGACCTGCGCGGCGATGGCCAGTGTTTGCCGTTGCGCGCCCCGCAAGCCCGGCGCGGGCATGGCGGCGATCGAACAGGCGACTTCGCTTGCGTTGTGCACGACCAGCATGGTGCCGGCATGCGACATCCCGTTTAAGCGGCCGTTGCCGTCGTCCAGCGACAGCTTGAGCTGCGCGGGCACGCATGCGGCGGGGGCGGCGGCTTGCGTCTGGCGTGTCGCGGGCGGCGCTGACGAACAGGCTGACAGCACCAGCAGGGGAATCATGGCTGGCCGCCATGGCGACGAGAACGTCCGGCGCAGGTGGCTCGACATGGCGGGCCTGGTCAGGTGGCTGCGTGCGCTCATGCGGGTCTCCCGCTCAGGAAGGGAGCGCCACGCTAGCAGCCGCTGCAGGTGAAATTCGTGAAGCCTCGCGGCGACCTGCGTGGCGCGTTATATCCGGGATTCATGGCAGCGACGCCCGGCGCGGACCTGGCCAGGGGTTTGAGCTGCGGTCAGGGCGTCGGCGTCGTGTCGGCTGCGCCGGGCGCTGCTGGCTTGAACGACACCGCCGGGCCGGGCACGACGTGCTTGCGCCACGCTGCCAGCTGTGCCGCGATGCCGCTGCCGACGTCGATCTGCGGTTCGGAGGGGGTGAGCTCGTCCTGCCTTTCCCAGTGGGCGATATCGCTGCGTGCCCGCTTGAACGCGTCGACGAAGTTGTCGGTGTGGTTCAGCGCATCGACCAGCCAGGCCTTGCCGAAGTAGGTGATGTCCGAATCGCTGCCGCAGCCGAACGAGCTGCGGTCGCTGCGTGCAGCGGTGAGCACCAGGGTGCCGGAACCGCGCAGCGGCGGCACGAAGCCGCCGGAGTAGCAGGCGTTGACCACCACCACTTTCCACCGGAAGTGGCGCGCCGCCAAAATGTCGGCGAGATCTTGCGCGCCGATCTGATCCAGCGGCAACGGGTCCATGTCGACCAGCAAGGTATGGTCCTCGTCGCCGTGGCTGGTGACGTAGAGCAGCAGGATGTCCTCGTCCGTTCGCATCACCTGCTGCAAGCCGTCGAGCGCCGCTTCGAGATTGCTCCAGCTGGCCAGCGGGTGGGTGGTCAGCGAGGCCGGGTTGTTCTCCAGCACCAGGCTGTGGACGGTGGGGCCGAAGCGCGAACCGAACAGTTGCGCGGCGTATTCGGCCTCATTGCGGAACACGTCCTCGCTGCCGTCGCCGGCGAAAGCGAGCAGGTAGAGATTGGGCTTGCCCGCCACCCGCGGCGTCAGTCGGGCGAGGGCGTCGCGTACCATCTGCGGCTGGGCGTAGAGCACCTGCTCGGGGCTGGGCGCGGATGCCGGCCAGGCATCGGGCGCCGCTGTCGATTCGGCCGGTGTTTCGGCTTGAAGCGGCATGGCGGGCGGCGTGTTGGCCGAGTCGGGGAGAGCGTTGACCGGCAACCACGCGGCCAGCGCCACGCCGGCGCTGAATGCCGCCGCGATGGTCAGCAGAGTACGCACGCCCCGACGCATCTCAGCTGGCCGGGTCGATCGCGTCGAAGTCGCGATAGACCCGATGGCCTGCCGCCTCCGGCAGCGGTTGCGGCTCACGCACCAGCCAGGCGGTTTGGAAACCGGCGGCGCGCGCGGCGTCCAGCTCCTCGACGATATCGGACAGGAACAGCAGGTGGCGGGGCTCCTCGCCCACGGCTTCGGCGATGCGGCGATAGGACTGCGCCTCGCGCTTGGGGCCGGTTTCCGTATCGAAATAGCCGGCGAACAAGGGCGTCAGGTCGCCGGCTTCCGAGTAGCGGAAGAACAGCTGCTGCGCCGGTACCGAACCGGAGGAGTACACATACAGGCGAAGCCCGTCGGCGCGCCAGGCGCGCAGGCGGGCAGCCACTTCGGGGTAGACGTGGGCGCGGTAGGCGCCGCTTTCGTAGCCTTCCTTCCAGATCATGCCCTGCAGCGCCTTGAGCGCGGTGGACTTGCGATCCTGCGCGATCCATTGCAGCAGCAATTCCACCACCTCCTGTCGTTCGGCCTCGATCATGCCGGCTTCGCGCGCGGCCTCGTGCAGCCAGTGCTGCACGTCGGGACGATCGCCATGGGTTTCCACGAACGCGGGCAGGCGCTTGCGGGCGAACGGGAACAGGACGTCGCGGACGAAGTCGATCGAGCTGGTGGTGCCCTCGATGTCGGTGACGATGGCGCGGATTTCGGTCATGGGGACGGGACTCGGGCCTTCGACAGATTCAGGACGATGGATGCGGGGGTTGGAAAAGGCATCGCCCGCGAGCGGGCTCCTACGGGTTCGGCTGCATGCGGGGGAAGCGGGTGGCGATGTCGTCGCCGGTGAAGTTGGCCACCCAGCCTTCCTTGTTGGTGAACAGGCGGATGGCCACGAAGTACGGCGCCTCGCTCATGTCGAACCAGTGCCGCGTGCCGTCGGGCACGCCGATCAGGTCGCCTTGCTCGCACAGCACGTCGTAGACCTTGCCATCCAGGTGCAGGGTGAACTGGCCGGAGCCGGCGACGAAGAATCGCACCTCGTCCTCGCTGTGGGTGTGTTCGCTGAGGAACTTCTGGCGCAGGGCGGCGCGGTCGGGATGGTCGGGAGCGAGGCTGATCACGTCGACGGCCTGGTAGCCGGCTTCGTCCATCAGGCGGTCGATGTCGCTGCGGTAGGCCGCGATCACTTCCTCCTGGCTGGCGCCCGGGGCGATCGGCTGGTTCGCTTCCCATCGTTCGAAGCGCACGCCGACCTTGGCCAGTTCTTCCGCGATGGCTTCGTGGCGGTCGAGCGTGGCGCGGGCGGTGTGCGGTTCGTTCTCGTCGAAAATGCGCAGGCGGCTCATGATGACCTCATTGTTCGCAGATCCAGTTCGCATCCGAGCAGGAACTCCAGCGCTTCCAGGTGGCGCTCGCTCTCGGCCATGTCGCGGCCCCAGGTATAGATGCCGTGGCCGTCGATCAGGTAGGCGTGCAGCGGTTTGCCGGCGTCGAGCCAGGCATCCACATGGGCGACCAGTTCGGGCATGTGCTGGGTGTTGGGAAACACCGGGATCTCCAGCACGCTGTCATGGCTGTGGTAGCCGCTGATCGCCTTCTGCAACTCCCAGCCCTGCAGCCGGACCACGCCCTCGCGGGCAAACAGTCGCGACGCCACGCTTTGCGTGCGCGAGTGGGTGTGCAACACCGCATTCATGTCGGGCCAGCGCCGGTAGACCTGGGTGTGCAGCGCAGTCTCGGCGCTGGGGCGCGCCCCGGTGCCCACCGGTCGACCCTCGAGGTCGATCAGCATGATGTCGTCGCGGCCCAGCTTGCCCTTGTCGCGCCCGGAGATCGTGATGGCGGCGTGGCCCGTATCGACGCGCATCGAGAAATTGCTGCTGGTCGCCGGAGTCCAGCCCTTGCCTGCGAGCGCGCGCGCGGTCTCGGCCACGCGGTCGGCGCAGGCGTCGAAGTGGCTGGCCGCGATCGCGTCGGGCAGGGACTGGCTCATGTGATTTGGACGTCCAAATGAGTGATCGATGATAACACGCCGCGCCAGCGGCTCTTGCCGGAATGAGAGCCATTCTCGCGAGTCAGGAAAGATTGCGTGACCGGGCGTACCATCGCCGAGGGGCCGGGGCAGGGTGCGTCGGCTGCAACCCAATGGAGACATGTGCCATGTCGAACGACAAAGATATCGAATCGCGTCGCCGGTTCCTCAAGGTGGCCGCAGGGACCACGGCGGCAGCCGTGGTGATGGGGGGCCTGCCGCGGTTCGCGCGTGCCGCCGACCTGCCGGCGTTGGGCCCTGACGATCCGACCGCCAAGGCCCTGGACTACGTGGAGGACACCACCAAGTCCACCAACCCCAAGCACAAGGCCGGCGACGATTGCGCGAACTGTCAGTTCTACTCCGGTGGCCCCACTGGCCGCGGCCCGTGCCAGCTGTTCCCGGGCAAGTCGGTGAACGCGAAAGGTTGGTGCGTGTCGCACACCCCCAAGAAAGCCTGACCGCCACGCGGCAAGCTCTGCAAGGCCGGCGATCTCGCCGGCCTTTTCATTTCATGGGGCGGATTCCGCGGACGAGCCGGCGATGGATGCGGATGCTGGACAAAGTGCGGCCCGGCGACGTCAGGCTGAGGAGCTGCTTTGCCTGACGGGCCGGGCCGCGATCCGGGGCCCACTGCCAAGTGATTTACCCTCGGACTGGGGATCATACTCCCGCGTTCGGCGAATGGGCGACCCCGGATGCAACTCGCCGCGATGGCGCACCGACAAGCTATTTAAAATCAATCACATAACACGCATTTTACATTCAAGTTCGCATGTTCTGCCGAGACTGGTGGAATCGCGACGTTTGCGTGACCTGTGTGCTTATGAAGTATTTTCGGTGATCTTCAGCGACGATCACTGAAATTTCGTCACGGACGGTTGATTGGCCGCCTGATGCAGCACGCTGTGCTTGCGGCTGTAGAGGAAGTAGATGGCGAAACCCAGCAGGGTCCAGCCGCCCAGGATCGCCCAGTTGAACCAGTCGAGACTGAACAGCAGGGCGAAGCAGCACGCCACGCCGGCAAGGCAGGTAAACCAGACCCACGGCACGCGGAAGGTGCGCGGCAGGTCCGGCAGGGTGTAGCGCAGGATAAGTACGCCGGCGCACACCGCCGAGAACGCGATCAGCGTGCCCATCGAGGTGAGGTTGGCCAGCAGGTCGAGCGGGAACACGGCCGCCAGCAAGGCGATCATGCTGCCGGTGATCAACGTGTTGATGTGCGGCGTGCGGTGACGCGGATGCACCTTGGCGAACACTTTCGGCAGCATGCCGTCACGCGCCATGATCATGAAGATGCGCGGCTGCGCGATGATCATTACCAGGATCACCGACGACAGGCCGATCATGGCGCCGATCTCGACGATCAGGCGCAGCCAGTCCAGCTCGGGATGCGCGGCCACCGCGGTGACCACCGGCTCGGCGGTGTCCAGCAGGGTGTACGGCACCAGCCCGGTGAGCACCGCGGCCATCGCCAGATAGAGCACGGTGCAGATCACCAGCGACACCAGGATGCCGAAGGGCAGGTCGCGTTGCGGTGTCTTGCATTCCTGCGCCGCCGTGGAGGTGGCCTCGAAGCCGATGTAGGCGAAGAACACCATGGCCGCGCCGCGCATGATGCCGGACCAGCCGTACTTGCCGTCGCCCTGCGGCTCGGGGATGAACGGATGCCAGTTCTCGGGGTTCACGTAGCGGTAGCCGGCCACCACCACGATGATGATCAGACCGACCTTGACCAGCACCATCAGCGCGTTGAGGCTGGACGATTCGCGGATGCCGATGTAGCACAGCCAGGTCAGCGCCATCACGATTGCCACCGCGGGCAGGTTGAACAGGTGGCCCGTGACCACGAGTTCGCCCTTGGTGAAGGCCAGCGGTGCTTCGGTCAGCGCCACCGGCAGGTGCAGTCCCATATGATCGAGCAGGCTGGTGAAGTAGCCGGTCCAGCTCGCCGCCACGGCGGAGGCGGAGATGCCGTATTCCGCCACCATGTTCCAGCCGATGAACCAGGCCGCCAGTTCGCCCAGCGACGCATAGGCGTACGAATAGGAGCTGCCGGAGATCGGGATCAAGGTGGCGAACTCGGCGTAGCACAAGGCCGCAAAGCCGCTGCAGATCGCCGCGATGATGAAGGAGATCAGCACCGCCGGGCCGGCATGTTCGGCCGCGGCCGTGCCGGTGACCACGAAGATGCCGGTGCCGATCACCGCGCCGATGCCCAGCGCCGTGATGCCCCAC
Source organism: Rhodanobacter sp. UC4438_H5 (assembly GCF_052978405.1). Classification (NCBI taxonomy): domain Bacteria; kingdom Pseudomonadati; phylum Pseudomonadota; class Gammaproteobacteria; order Lysobacterales; family Rhodanobacteraceae; genus Rhodanobacter; species Rhodanobacter sp. UC4438_H5. The sequence goes on along the minus strand of NZ_CM129672.1, from coordinate 1,392,216 downwards.
GGCCCCAGCGTGCGGCGCAGGCCCGGACCGTGGGCGTGGTCGTCGTTGCTGAAATCGGTCTTGCGGGCGAGCAACTGGCTGAGCATGGGAAAGTCTTCGTGGCCGGGGCGGAGAGCAGCAAAAGCGTCGCGGCCGGCGTTGGAGGCGCCGGCCGCGGGTTGGTCAGTGGGCGTTCTGGCGCAACTTGCTGTTGCGGTAACCGTAGAAGCCGTAGATCAGGAAGCCGATCGCGGTCCAGCCGAGGATCAGCCACCAGCGCACCACGAACGCCTGCCAGAACAGGAACAGGCAGGCTGCCGCGCCGAGCGGGCAGACGACCCACACGAATGGCACGCGGAATGCGCGCGGCAGATCCGGGCGCGTGTGGCGAAGCACCAGCACGCCGATGCATACGGTGGTGAACGCCAGCAGCGTGCCCATCGAAACCAGGTCGCCGAGCACGTCGACCGGGAACAGGCCGGCCAGCACCGAGGCGATCACACCCACGATGACCGTGCCCACGTACGGGGTGCGGTGCTTCTTGTGCACCTTGCCCAGCAGCGGCGGCAGCAGGCCGTCGCGCGACATCGAATAGAAGATGCGCGGCTGGCCCATCAGCATCACCAGCACCACCGAGCTGAGACCCGCCAGCGCGGCAAACACCACCAGGATCTTCAGCGTGCCGAGGATATGGCTGGCGCTGCTGCCGGCCGGCACGTTGCCCAGCACGTAGTTGAGCGCGGTGGCCACCGGCTCGGGCGTGTTGAGTTCGGTGTAGGGGGCCAGGCCGGTCAGCGCCGCGGACATCGCGATGTAGAGCAGGGTGCAGATCGCCAGCGAGCCGAGGATGCCGATCGGCATGTCGCGCTGCGGATTCTTCGCCTCGCCCGCGGCGGTCGATACGGCATCGAAGCCGATATAGGCGAAGAACACCAGCGTCGCCGCGCGGATCACGCCGCTCCAGCCGTACTTGGCGCCGCCCTCGTTCTCCGGGATGAACGGGTGCCAGAGATCCGGGTTGAGGTAATGGAACGTCACGGCCAGGAACAGCAGGATCACGATGACCTTGATCGCCACGATGATCGCGTTGACCGTGGCCGATTGGGTGATGCCGCGGTAGCAGAGCCAGCTGATCGCCGCCACGATGGCCACCGCCGGCAGGTTGATCAGGGTGCCGGTGGCGATGATGTGGTGGCCGCTGGCGTCGAAGGTCAGTGGTGCCGAGGCCAGTGCGGCGGGCAGCGAGACATCCACGCCGATCCAGGCGCTGATCATGCGCAGCATTTCATTGAAGTAGCCCGACCAGCCCACCGCGACGGTCGAGGCGGCGAACAGGTATTCCAGCACCAGGTTCCAGCCGACGAACCAGGCGACCACCTCGCCCAGCGTGGCGTAGGAATAGGAGTAGGCGCTGCCCGATACCGGCAGCATCGCGGCGAACTCCGCGTAGCAGAGGCCGGCCAGTGCGCAGGCGAAACCGGCCATCAGGAAGCTGATCACCAGCGCCGGACCGGCGAACTGCGCCGCCGCCGTGCCGGTGAGCACGAAGATGCCGGCGCCGATGACCGCGCCGATACCGAGCATCACCAGGTGACGCGCGGTCAGTGCGCGTTTCAGTGTCACCTCGCCGGTACCGCTGCCCTCGACAGGCTCGCCGGCGTCGACATGAGGCATCGCCTCGATGCCGTGGGTGGCAAAAAGACCTTTTGTCATCGGGTTCCCCTCGGATGGATTTCCTGTCCTTTCCGCGCGATGGCGGCGTGCGTGGACAGGCTGGACAATGGCGGGCCAACATATCCCATGCGACGAAGGTTGTACAAGCTTCGTCCATGTTGCGGCGAAACATGCCGCGCCCACTTTCTTTCACGCGTGCAGGTGCCCATGGGCGAGTCCGCAAGCAGTCTCATCCAGGCCCTTCGTCGCTACCGTGACCAATGGCAGGGTGACGCCGACGTCGTCGCGCAGTTCGAGGATTTCGCGCAGACACACGCGGATGCTTTCGAGCGCGGCAACCCGGTGGCCCATTTCACCGGCTCGGCCTGGCTGGTCAGCGCCGATGGCGAGCGCGTGCTGCTGATGCATCACCGCAAGCTCGATCGCTGGCTGCAGCCGGGCGGGCATGCCGATGGCGATACGGATCTTGCGCGTGTCGCCCTGCGCGAGGCGGAAGAGGAAACCGGCCTGGCCGGCCTTCATGTCGATGGCGGCATTTTCGATGTCGACCGACATCGCATTCCCGCCCGCGCGGACGAGCCGGAGCACTGGCACTACGACTTGCGCTACGTGGTGCGCGCGAGTGCCGACGAGTCGTTCGTGGTCAACGCCGAATCGCACGCGCTGGCATGGCGACCGGTGAACGAGGTGGCCGCTGACGAGACACTCGACACGTCGTTGCGGCGGATGGCGCGCAAGTGGCTGGCGTAGGGCGGGCACTGCCCGCCGGTTTTCGATGTACCTTGCGCAGAGCGGCGGGCGGTGCCCGCCCTACGCGTATTTTCCTGGTGCGGGATGGACGTGGCCGCATTCGCTGCAGGTGCGTGCGTCGGTCGAGCGGTAGAAGCGCTCGAATACCGGCGGGAAGTCCTGCTCGATGCTGGCGAGGGTGAAATACTCCTCGTAGAGCTTGTGGTTGCATTGCTCGCAGAACCACATCAGGCCGTCTTTTTCGCCGGGCAGGCGGCGGCGCTCGATCACCAGTCCGATCGAGCCGGCGGCGCGGTTGGGCGAGTGCGGCACGCGCGCGGGCAGGTAGAAGATCTCGCCGGCGCGCAGCGGGATGTCGCGGGCCACGCCGTCGTCCTGCACCTTCAGCGTGATCTCGCCCTCGAGCTGGTAGAAGAACTCGGGGCCTTCGTCGTAGTGGTAGTCGGTGCGCGCGTTCGGCCCGCCCACGATCATGATGATGAAGTCGCCGTCGACGATGCACTTGTTGCCCACCGGCGGCTTCAGCAGGTGGCGGTGCTCGTCGATCCAGTGCTCGAGATTCAGTGGCGGCAGCAGGGCCATGTGCATTTGCTCGGGAAAAGCCAGTTCGCACGATAGCGCCGCCATTCCCACAAAAAAAGCCGCCCGGGCATTCCCGGGCAGCTGCTGCGAGCGGTTGAAGGTTTTGCCGTTACGGCATCAGGACCTTGTCGATCACGAAGATCTCGCCGTTGGACTGGGTCACGTCGGCAATCGTGATGTGGGCGACATTGCCCTTGTCATCGGTCACCGTCCACTTGCCGTCGTGCTTCGCCACGGTGATCGAATCGCCCTCGACCGTCTTCAGCACCGCCTTGCCACCATGCGCCTTCGCCAGCTTGGCAAGGTCGTGCGCGGTATATTTGCCCGGCACCACATGGTAGGTGAGGATCTTGGTCAGCGTGGCCTTGTTCTCCGGCTTGAGCAGGTTGTCTACCGTACCCGCGGGCAGTGCGGCGAATGCCTCGTTGGTGGGCGCAAAAACGGTGAACGGTCCGGGGCCTTCGAGCGTGTCGACGAGGCCGGCGGCTTTCACCGCGGCGACCAGGGTGGTGTGATCTTTCGAGTTGATCGCGTTCTCGACGATGTTCTTCGTCGGGTACATCGCGGCACCGCCGACCATCACGGTCTTCTGCATGCTCATCGAATCCATCTGGCCGGCCATCGCCATCGGGGCGAAGGCGGCGGTGGCCAGTGCCATCGAAAGACCAAGAGTGAGGGCGCGCACGCGGGAATGGGTCTTCATGAAAGTTCTCCAGGGGTTTCCGCTTCGCGGATTGGAAGCACCTGTAGATACGCGACATGCGCTCCAGTGGATGCAAGGTGTCGGCGTGCGATTCAGTGAAGTGAAATCCATGCGAAGCACGGGCTCGCCAGGACGCGGACGATTACACCTCGAGCGTGGCCAGGTCGCCTTTCTCTTCGAGCCACGCCTTGCGGTCGCCGGCGCGCTTCTTGGCCAGCAGCATGTCCATCATCTTCGCCGTGCCGGCATCGTCGTCGACGGTCAGCTGCACCAGGCGGCGGGTGTCCGGGTGGATGGTGGATTCGCGCAACTGCGGCGGATTCATCTCGCCCAGGCCCTTGAAGCGGGTGGTGCTGACTGCGCCCTTGATCTTCTCGCGCTCGATCCGCTGCAGCATCGCTTCCTTCTCGCCCTCGTCGAGGCAATAGAACACCTGCTTGCCCACGTCGACACGGAACAGCGGCGGCATCGCCACGAACACGTGGCCTTCGCTGACCAGTCGCGGGAAATGCCGCAGGAACAGGGCCGAGAGCAGGGTGGCGATGTGCAGGCCGTCGGAGTCGGCGTCGGCGAGGATGATCACCTTGCCGTAGCGCAGGCCGCTCAAGTCGTCCTTGCCCGGATCGCAGCCGATCGCCACGGCGAGGTTGTGCACTTCTTCGGAGGCCAGCACCGAGGTGGATTCGACTTCCCACGTGTTGAGGATCTTGCCGCGCAGCGGCAGGATTGCCTGGAACTCCTTGTCGCGTGCCTGCTTGGCGCTGCCGCCGGCCGAATCGCCCTCGACCAGGAACAGCTCCGTGCGGGTGAGGTCGGTGGCGGTACAGTCGGCCAGCTTGCCGGGCAGTTGCGGACCCTGGGTGATCTTCTTGCGCACGATCTGCTTGGCCGCCTTCAGCCGTGCGCTGGCGCGCTCGATCGCCAACTGGGCGATGCGCTCGCCCATGTCCACGTTCTGGTTCAGCCACAGGCTGAAGGCGTCGTGGATGACGTTCTCGATCAACCCGGCGGCATGACGCGAGGACAGCCGCTCCTTCGTCTGGCCGGCGAACTGCGGGTCCTGCAGGCGCGCGGACAGCACGAACGCGATGCGCTCCCACACATCCTCCGGCGCCAGCTTCACGCCGCGCGGCAGCAGGTTGCGGATGTCGCAGAACTCGCGGATCGCGGTGGTCAGGCCACTGCGCAGGCCGTTGACGTGGGTGCCGCCCTGCATGGTGGGGATCAGGTTGACGTAGCTTTCCTGGACCAGTTCGCCCTCGGGCAGCCAGGCCAGCGCGACCTCCATGCCTTCGGCGTCGCGCGCCATCTGGTGCACGAACAGCTCGGTCGGCAGCAGCTCGTTGCCATCCAGTTCGCCGCGCAGGTAGTCGCGCAAACCGTCCTCGTAACGCCACTCGATGACTTCGCCGCTGGCCTCGTCGGTCAGCTTCATGTTGAGGCCGGCGCACAACACCGCCTTGGCGCGCAGCAAATGCTTGAGCTTGCCCAGCGAGATCTTCGGCGAATCGAAATACTTCGCCTCCGGCCAGAAATGCAGCGTCGTGCCGCTGCGCTTCTTCGGCACGCTGCCGATCACTTCCAGCGGGCTGACCTTGTCGCCATGCTCGAACGCCATCGCGTATTCCGAGCCGTCGCGGCGGATCGTCACCTCGACGCGATCGGACAAGGCGTTGACCACCGACACGCCCACGCCGTGCAGGCCGCCGGAAAAGCTGTAGTTCTTGCCGCTGAACTTACCGCCCGCATGCAGTCGCGTCATGATCAGCTCGACGCCCGACACGCCTTCCTCGGGATGGATGTCCACCGGCATGCCGCGGCCGTCGTCGCTCACCGACACCGAACCGTCGCCGTGCAAGACCACCTCAATCGCACTGGCGTGGCCGGCCAGCGCCTCGTCCACCGAGTTGTCCACCACCTCCTGCACCAGATGGTTCGGCCGGGTGGTGTCGGTGTACATGCCCGGCCGGCGCTTGACCGGGTCCAGGCCGGAGAGGACTTCGATGTCGGCGGCGTTGTAGCGACTGCTCATGTGGGTGTTTCGATGGAGAAAAGACGGCAAAGCATGGGGCGCGCGGGTGGCGACGGTCAAGCCGGACAGGCTCGGGCTGGCGGCACGGAAGGCATCTGGACGGCCCCTTTGACGGCACCAGGCCGAACAGCGCCTGGATCCGAGCGCCGAGTTCGCGGGCCAGTCGTTCGCGGCATCGCACAAGGATGATGTGTGTCACGCTGACAGGCGTGGGTGCACGTTATCCTGTGGCTTCGATGGAGATTTGTCGACCGGGGATCAGGGAAGATGACGGGACTGCAGGGTGCATGGATCGAGCTGGAACGCTGGGCTGCCCGCCGCGTTTCTGCGGCAAAAGGCGATGCCATCCTGCTGGCGGCGCGCAGTCGCTGCCTCAAGGAGGCATTGACGCAATCGGCCCAGCAGGCTGCCGAACAGATCGAGCGCGACTTTCATGATCTGGACGTCGCCGCGGTTGCCCGGGAGATCGCCCGCCTGCTGGCCGAATGCCTGGCGATCATGGTCGCCACCACCGGCATCGGCGCACTGCTCGGTGGCGTCGCGGGATTCTTCGGCGGTTTCGGGGCTGGCGCCGCGCCGGGTGCGGTGGCGGGCGCGGCGCTGGGCGCGGAAGCGGGCGAATGGATGCTCGCCGCGCTGGGCCTGAAGGCGTTGGCCGAATTCGTCGTGGAAGGCCTGCCAGCCATCGGACGCACCTATTGGAGCGGCATTCGCGAAGCGTGGCTGGCCGCTGCTCCGCCACCCTTGCCCCAGGGGCAACCGCACATCAACGCCTTTGCCATCCGGCACGCGGCCAGCCTGCTTGCCCGCGGTCACGTGGCCATGTTCGTCCTGTTGCTGATGGCGATTGTCGCCTACGTCAGCAAGGGGCGTGGCAGCATGCGGGAACTCGCCGAAAAGGCCAGCCATGGTCGTTTGGGGCGCAAGTTCGGCGAATGGTTGTTGCGAAATGAGTCGAAGCTCAAAGCCGATCCGCGGCTGCGTTCGAGTGAAGAGCCAATCGTTGGGTTCGGCGAATCAAGCAAATCCCCTCAAGGCGGAAGCAGCAAGCCTGCACCGAGGCGTTCACCCGCGGCAAAGCCTTCTACGGCTGCCGTGAAGAGCACCGCCGTGGAGAAGGAGCCGATTGTCCAGAGGGGTGGGGCGCACGGCGACGTCAAGGGGTTGCCGGGTTACGAGTCGCACCACATGCCTGCCGATTCGGTCAGTCCTCTTCCCACGAATCAAGGCCCTGCCATTGCGATGAAGATTGACGATCACCGCATGACAGGGAGTTGGGGCAACTCTCGGGAAGCGCGCGCGTATCGAAAGCGACAGGCGGAACTTCTCGAGCAGGGAAAGTTCGGCGAGGCCCAGAAGATGGATGTGGACGACGTGCGCGCGAAGTTTGGCGACAAGTACAATGAGGCCATCGATCAGATGCTGAAGTACACGGACAAGAAGGGGCCTTGAAGTGAAATACGACATCGCTCCAGGCAAGGGAATCAAAGGCATTCCGTTCGGGACAGGCGTGTCAGGGGTACGGGCGGCGTTGGGCGCGGGCTTCAAGTCGTTCATGCGCACCCCGGGCGCTGCGCATCCGTGTGACTATTTCGCCGGTGCGGGACTGTTCGCCAACTACGACAAGACCGGGCGTCTGGAGGCGATCGAGCTGGCCTCGCCTGCAGCGCCGGAGCTCTACGGGATCAACTTGCTGGGCATGGGTTTCGAGCAAGCTGTGAAATACCTCAAGTCCAAGGATCCGCAGCTTGAGCGCGAGGTCGACGGGGCGATTTCCCTGGCGCTGGGGATAAGCCTTTACGCACCGCACGCGGTGAATGATCCGAAGCTGCCGCCGGAAAGCGTGCTGGTGTTCGCGCCCGGTTATTACGACTGAATTGTTGCTGTGGTCATCACGGCTTCACCGATACCCCTGCGCCTGCAACGAGAACAGGTGTGCGTAATGCCCGTCCTCGGCCATCAGCTGCTCGTGGTTGCCGCGTTCGACGATGCGGCCGTCCTGGATCACGATGATCTGGTCGGCCATGCGCACGGTGGAAAAGCGGTGCGAGATCAGGATCGCGATGCGGCCGCCGGAAAGTTCGCGGAAGTGTTCGAAGATGGTGGCTTCGGCTTGCGCATCCATCGCGGCGGTGGGTTCGTCCAGCACCAGGATGTCGGCGCGTGAGCGCATGAAGGCGCGGGCCAGGGCGATCTTCTGCCACTGGCCGCCGGAGAGTTCCCGCCCGTCGTTGAACCACTTGCCCAGCTGCGTATCGAAGCCGGCCGGCAGGCTGTCGATGAAGTCGCTGGCCATGCCCTTGTCGCTGGCCTCGCGCCAGCGCGCCTCGTCGTCGAAGTGGGTGACGTCGCCGGCGCCGACGTTCTCGCCCACGCGCATCTGGTAGCGCGCGAAATCCTGGAAGATCACGCCGATGCGCTGCAGCAGCACGCCCTCGTCCCACTCGCGCAGGTCGGTGCCGTCGAGCAGGATGCGGCCGCTGTCGGGCGTGTACAGGCGCGTGAGCAGCTTGATCAGGGTGGTCTTGCCCGAGCCGTTCTGGCCGACCAGGGCCAGCGATTCGCCTGGGCGGATGTGCAGGTCGATGTCGCGCAGCGCCGGCTCGCCGGCGCCGGGGTAGGTGAAGCTGACCTGCTCGAAGCGGATGCCGTCCTCGGGCCGCGCGCCGCGCTGTGCCATGCCGGTGGCCGGCGGCACCGGGGTTTCCAGGTATTCGTACAGGGTGGAGAGGTAGAGGTTGTCCTCGTACATGCCGCCGATCGCCGACAGCATCGCCGACACCGCCGACTGGCCCTGGCGGAACAGCGCCAGGTACATCGTCATCTGGCCCAGGGTGATGCGTGCCATCACGGTGCTGGCGGCAATCCACGCATAGGCGCCGTACAGCGCCAGCGTGCCCAGCAGGCCCAGCACGAAACCCCAGCTGTCGCGACGCACGGCAAGGTCGCGGTCGGCGCGGTACAGGGTGTGGAAGATGTCGCGGTAGCGTTGCAGCAGCAGCGGGCCCAAGCCGAACAGCTTCACTTCCTTGGCGTGGTCCTCGCGCGCCAGCACGGTTTCCAGATACAGCTGCATGCGCGTTTCCGGCGAACGCCAGCGGAACAGGCGGAACGCGTCGCCGGAGAACTTGGTCTCGGCGAAGAATGAGGGCAGGCCGGCCAGCAGCAGCACCGCCACCGCCCACGGCGAGAACTGGAACAGCAGGCTGCCGTAGCTGAGCAGCGAGATCGCGTTCTGGCCCAGCCCGAACGTGCGCGTGACCAGCGACAACGGCCGGCTCGATGCCTCGCGCCGGGCGCGCGTGAGCTTGTCGTAGAACTCCGAATCCTCGAAGTGCGCCAGCTCCAGGGTCAGCGCCTTTTCCAGGATCATCACGTTGACGCGCTGGCCGAGCTGCGCGCGCAGCAGCGACTGGCACAGCGACAGGCCGCGTTGCGCGCCGGCCAGCGCCGCCACCAGCATGCCTTCCAGCGCCACCCATTCGAAGACCGATCGCAGCGGCGCGTGGCCGTCTGTGGCCCAGAGGCGGCTGGCGGCCACCACCGCGTCCACGATGTGCGCACCGACCCAGGCGATGCCGGCCGGCAGCAGGCCGGCGACCAGGGTGAGCGCGGCCAGCGCGACGGTCAGCGCGTGGCTGGTGCTCCAGACCAGTTCCAGCGCACGACCGCTGTAGCGGAACACACCCAGGAAGCTTCGGGCGAGTTCCTTCGGTGGCTCGGGAGAAGTGGCGTGGGGTGGCACGTTGGAGGTCGCCGGAAGGCGCGGACGGTGCGCGAAGCTTCCGACATGGGGGTCGTGCCGTCACACGCAAGGCGACCCCTGTCGCAGGAGCGCCCTTGGGCGCGATGCCTTTTCGTTGCGTCACGAAGAGCATCGCGCACGAGCGCGCCCCTACAAAGCGGCCTGGTAGAGCTCGGGGAACAGCCGCTGCAGGTGGGCCACCTTGGGCGCATCGTTGATCACGATGTACGGGTTGCGCGGGTGCAGGTCGTAATAGTGCTGGTGATAGGCCTCGGCCGGGTAGAACGCCGTGAGCGGAACCACCTGGGTGACGATCGGCGCGGCGAACGCATGGGCCGCCGTCAGCTGGGCGATGTAGTCGGTGGCGATCTTCTTCTGCTCGTCGTTGCCGTAGAAAATTACCGAGCGGTACTGGGTGCCGCGATCCGGTCCTTGCCGGTTGAGCTCGGTGGGGTTCAGCGCGACCGAGAAGAACACCTGCAGCAGCGTGCCGTAGCTGACCCGGGACGGGTCGAACTCGACCTGCACCGACTCGGCGTGGCCGGTGTCGCCGCCGCTGACCTCATCGTAGTGGGCGGTGCTGGCGGTCCCGCCGGAATAGCCGGCGGTGACCTTGCGCACGCCCTTCACGTGCTCGAATACCGCCTCGATGCCCCAGAAGCAGCCGCCGGCGAGCACGGCCACCTCGTCGTGCGCGGTGGAAGGCGCCGCATCGACGACGGGCGAGGGCAGGCGCACGCCTTCATGAGCAGCCGCGGCGGGCTGGCAGGCCGCGAGGCCGGCGAGCAGGAGCGCGGCGGCAAACGGAAACAGGCGGCGTGGACGGATCATGGGCAACCTCGCTGACGATGGCGTGCGGACGCACTCAACCCATCATTCGTCGACGGGAGGGCGGCGGTTACCTCGCGACGGTGCGGCGCTACCATGGGCGGCGAATTCGCTGGAGGGTTGCATGCCTGACGCCGTCAATCTGGACGCCTACCTGCGCCGCGTGGGCTGGTCCGGCCCGGTCGGGGTGGATCTGCCGACCCTGCGCGGGCTGGCCATCGCGCACGTGGCCACGATCCCGTTCGCCAACCTCGATCCGCTGATGGCCCGGCCGGTTGATCTCGATCTGGCGGCGTTGCAGCGCAAGCTGGTCGACGAGGGCCGTGGCGGCTACTGCTTCGAGCAGAACTTGCTGTTCGAAGCGATGCTGCGCGAGATCGGCTTCGAGGTGAGCGGCCTGATCGCCCGCGTGCTGTGGGGTCATCCGGAGGATACGCAAACCCCGCAGAGCCACATGCTGTTGCGCGTCGAGCTGGAGGGCGAGAGCTGGCTGGCGGATGTCGGCTTCGGCGGCCACGTGCTCACCGGCGCGCTGCGGCTGCAGCCGGATATCCGGCAGGCCACCGCGCACGAGCCCTTCCGGTTGCTGGAACGCGATGGCGAGTGGCGCATGCAGTCGCTGGCGCATGGCCAGTGGCGCACGCTGTACCGGTTTGATCTGCGCGCGGTGCCGATGGTCGATTACGTGGTGGCCAATCATTACGTGTCGAGCCACCCGGCCTCGCGCTTCGTCAGCCATCTCTTGCTCGGCCGCACCACCGCGGATCGACGGTTGGGCCTGCTCGATTACGAGTTCACCATCCGCCGCGATGGCCAGGAGCCGGAGCGCCGGCAACTGCGCGACGTGGCCGAGCTGCGCGAGGTGATGGAAGGTGAATTCCTGCTGCCAGCTTCCGCGATAGAAGCGCTCGGCGATCGCCTGCAAGGCTTGCCGCGCGCCTGATTCAGCGGTGTCCGCCGGCCGGCGGGCGGCCGTCTTCGTCGCCCAGCGGGTCGGCCAGCACGTGAATCTCCACGTCGTCGAGGGTGACGAACTGGCCTGCGCGGATCTTGCAGGTCTTGCGCAGTTCCACGGTGCCGTCGACCTTCACCGCGCCGCTCGCCACGATCGCCTTGCCGGCGCCGCCGCTGTCGCACAGTCCGACCAGCTTCAGCAGCATGTTGAGTTCGACGTAGCCGCCTTCCAGTTCAAATTCGATGGTCTGCATGGTCTTGCCGTGGGGAGGGATGGTCCGCGCTCAGGCGGAAGGATGGGCGTGCTCGAACGCGCTGTCGGGCAGCGCCAGGAAGGCGAACCAGGGATGGTCGTGCTCTGCGCCGAAGGTGGCGGCGTCGTCCAGCACGCCGAGCAGGATCTCGTAGTCGCGGCTGGCCGTCGCGCGCAAGTCGTCGACGTGCTCGAACAACAGCACGTGGCCCCACGCCGGCAGCCAGCCGAGATCGCGCAAGCAGTCGGCCAGCGCGTCCCAGTTGTGACCGAAGCTGGCCGGCAGCTGCAACGACACCGCCAGGCGGTGCAGCAGTTCATCCTTGTCGTGGCAGCCGGCAAGGTCGGTGCGACACACGTGCAAATCGTCACGCGCCGCGATGCGGGCCAGCCGATCGAGATCGTCGACGCCGACGAAATACACGCCGCTCAGCGCGGGCCGGGTCAGGTCCAGGTCGAAACGGTCCGCGCTCATCGCGCCACCTCGAAGCGACGGAAGCTGCGGTAGTGATCGTCGGTGTAGTACCAGACTTCCGGCGGCGTGCCGCCGGTGACGATGCGCCGCGCGCCGCGGTTGCGCGCGCCGGGCGTCTCGACCGTGTACTCGTGGTAGTAGCCGCGTGGCTCCTTGGGCAGCAAGCCTTCGTAGTTGCCGAACACGGCGCCGTCCTGGCGGTGCTCGAACGGACCGCCGGCGGCGATCCGCTGCACCATCGCGCGCGCCTGCGGCGGCAGCGATGCCATCGCGTCGTCCGCCGGTGCCACGCGCGTGGCGACAGGGTTGCCGGCGGGGCCGGCAGGCGCGCCCGGCGCTTCGCCGTGGCGCTGCCACAGCAGCACGGCGACGATGGCGATCAGCAGCAACAGCAGCGGTCGAAGACGGCGCATGGTTCTCGCGGCAGGCGGTGGCGAGGCGAGCTTAGCAGGGCCGAACGGGGCTGCAGGCTTCCTTCATCGAAGGAAATTACGCACACTCCGCCTTCGCCTCGATACAGCGCGTGCGCTGCCCACCCGACTTCCGGAGCCCGGATGAGCACCACCTCCGACCATGATCGCGGCCGCTTGCCGCGCCAGATCGCCTACATCATCGGCAACGAGGGTTGCGAGCGTTTCTCGTTCTACGGGATGCGCAACATCCTCACTCCGTTCCTGATCACGAGCTTGCTGCTGTACCTGCCCGAGGGCCAGCGCATGCTGGCGGCGAAGGACGTGTTCCACACCTTCGTGATCGGCGTGTATTTCTTCCCGCTGTTGGGCGGCTGGATCAGCGACCGTTTCTTCGGCAAGTACAACACCGTGCTGTGGATGAGCCTCATCTACTGCGCCGGTCACGCCTGCCTGGCGATCTTCGAGGACAACCGGCTGGGCTTTTTCGCGGGACTGGGCCTGATCGCGCTGGGCGCGGGCGGCATCAAGCCGCTGGTGGCGTCGTTCGTGGGCGACCAGTTCGACCAGTCGAACAAGCACCTGGCGAAGATGGTGTTCGACGCGTTCTACTGGATCATCAACTTCGGCTCGTTCTTCGCCTCGCTGCTGATGCCGCTGTTCCTGCACCACTTCGGCGCGGCGGTGGCGTTCGGCATTCCCGGGGGCCTGATGTTCGTCGCCACCGTGGTGTTCTGGCTGGGCCGCAAGCAGTACGTGATGGTGCCGCCGGGGCCGCCGGACCAGCACGCGTTTTCGCGGGTGGTCCGTACCGCGCTGCTGACGCAGCGGCCGGGTCAGACGCGGCCGGGCTTGTGGCTGGCGGTGGTCGCGGTGGTGGTGGCGCTGGCGTCGTTCGCGCTGGTGCCGTCGCTCGGCTTCGTGATCGCCGCATGCATCGCGCTGGTGGTGCTGATCGGCGGCGTGGGCGGCGGCGCCTGGCTGCAGATGGATCGCGCACGGGGCGCGCATCCGGACGCTGCGGTCGATGGCGCACGCAACGTGCTGCGCGTGCTGGTGATCTTCGCGCTGACCACGCCGTTCTTCTCGCTGTTCGACCAGAAGGCCTCGACCTGGGTGATCCAGGGTGGCGAGATGACGATGCCGTCCTGGTTCCGGCCGGCGCAGATGCAGGCGCTGAACCCGTTGCTGGTGATGCTGCTGATCCCGTTCAACAACCTGGTGCTGTACCCGCTGTTGCGCCGGCTCGGCTACGAGCCCACCGCGCTGCGCCGGATGACCGCCGGCATCGCGTTCAGCGGCCTGGCCTGGATCGTGGTGGGCGGCCTGCAGGTGGTGATCGACGGCGGCGATCCGCTGTCGATCGTGTGGCAGGTATTGCCGTACGCGCTGCTCACCTTCGGCGAGGTGCTGGTCTCCGCGACTGGTCTGGAGTTCGCCTACAGCCAGGCGCCGGCCTCGATGAAGGGCGTGGTGATGAGTTTCTGGAATCTCACCACCACGGTCGGCAACCTGTGGGTGCTGCTGGCCAACGCGGCGGTGCGCAACGAAAGCGTGATCGGTTCGATCGCCCACAGCGGGCTCAGCGTCACGGCGTTCCAGATGTTCTTCTTCGCCGCTTTCGCCTTGCTCGCTGCGCTGGCGTTCGGGCTGTACGCGAGGCGCTATCGCGAAGTGGATCACTACCGGCCGGTGTAGGGCGGGCACTGCCCGCCGGCCCTTGGCCCGTGACGGAAAGCGGCGGGCAGTGCCCGCCCTACGAGGTCGAATCCACGCGTGATTGCAGCGCCATCGCGGCGGCCGGGTTGCGGTGCTTGGCGGCGCTGATGAAGAACACGAACACGTCGCGCGGCTTGCCTCGTGGCTGCACGGCGGCCGCGTGCGGAAGGTCGGCGATGTCCTCGCCGGCAGCCCAGGCTTGTGCACGCGTGGCCCAGAGGTCGAGCGCGTCGGGGGCGTAGCCGGTCGGGATGCCGTCGACGCTGCGCATCAAGCGCGCATAAGCGAAGTCGCCGGTGAGATCGGCCAGCGACGGGTACTCGGTCGAGTCGGTGAACACGGTGGGCACGCCTCGTGCGCGGGCCAGTTCCACGTACGGCGCGCAGGCGAAGCTGGGGTGGCGCACTTCCAGCACGTGGCGCAGAGGGTGCCCGTTCAATTCGCGCGGCAGGGCGTCCAGGAAGGCCGCCACGTCGTCGGCATCGAACCGTCGCGACGGCGGCAGCTGCCACAGGATCGGCCCCAGCCGGTCGCCCATCTCGACGAGGCCGCCGTGGATGAATCCGCCGATGCCCTTGCCGGTGTCGGCCAGCCGCTTGCCTTCGGTGATGTAGCGCGGCGCCTTCAGCGAGAAGACGAAACCGTCCGGCGTTTCCGCCGCCCACTTCGCGTACGTGGCCGGTTTCTGCGCGCCGTAGAAGGTGCCGTTGATCTCGATCGCGCGCAGCTGGCGGCTGGCGTATTCCAGCTCGCGCCGTTGCACGAGTTTCGTCGGGTAGAAGTTGTTGCGCCACGGTGCGTAGGTCCAGCCGCCGATGCCGACGCGGATCGTGCCGTGCTTGTTCATGGCGTGGCCCCGCCGGGCTGGTGGCGCAGCCATTCGGAGGTGCCCATGCACAGCACCAGCCACGCCGCGCCGATGGCATAACCGGCCATCACGTCACTGAGGTAATGCACCTGCAGCAGGATCCGGCTGACGCCGATCACCCCGACCATCAGCACGGCGCCGGCGATGACCGCGCGATGGAAGCGCGGCGTCAGCCGCAGCAGCACGTAGGCCAGCATGCCGTAGAACACCATCGCGCCGAACGCGTGCCCGCTGGGGAAACTCCAGCCCGGCTCGACGATGAAACCGTGGTCGTGCAGCGGGCGGGCACGGCGGAACAGCGCCTTCAGCCCGCCGTTGATCGGCAGGATGCCGAGCAGGGCCACGCTCCAGCTCGCCGCCAGCGTCCACTGGCGGCGCAGCAGCAGGATGAGCAACACCACGGCCGCCGCGCTGGCGACCCACAAGGTGTCGCCCAGATGGGTGATGGCGGCGATCACGCGCAGCGCCGGCACCGGCACATGGGCACGGAGGCTGGCGGCGAGGCTGGCGTCGAAGCCGTCCAGGCCGGTCGTCGGCTGGCCGGAAATCGCCAGCGCGAGGCCGCCGAAGAACAACCCCAGCACCATGCACAGCAGCAGGCCCGTGCGCCAGCGCAGCATCGTCGGCGCCTGGCCCAGCAGCGCAGCGCGCCGCTGCCAGCGCGCGTTGTGCCGCCAGGCCAGGTCGCCGGCCAGCAAGGCCAGCAGCAACAGCAGCGCCCACAGCAGCAGGGAGTGCAGCGCAATCCATTCCGCCAGCGTGTTCATTGCGATCCTCGTTTCGCTTGCCGATCCGCGCATGATCGCGGCTTGCGCGGCCGGCGTCGAGTTGGATGCCGGGCTGGCCTTGCGGGCGATTTCTCGCGATAGTGCGCGGGTCGTCGCCCTGGGGGAGAACTTCGATGGTCCAGCGATTCGGGTCCGTGCGTGCGCTGTCGTTCCGGCTGTTGGCCGGCCATGCCTTGCTGGTCCTCGGCGCGTCGGCGCTGGCGCAGGCTCCGGCCACGCAGCAGCTGCCGCCGCCGGTATCGACCGGCGACATCGTGCAGCCGCTGCTGCCGGCGCAGCTGCAGGATTTCGACGCCTACATGGCGGATACGCTGAAGACCTTCGAGGTGCCCGGCATCGCGGTGGCCATCGTCAAGAACGGCAAGGTGGTGATGGAGCGCGGCTTCGGCGTGAAGGAGCTGGGCAAGCCGGACCCGGTCGACGCGCACACGCTGTTCGCGATCGCCTCCAACACCAAGGCCTTCACTGCCGCGGCGCTGCAGCAGCTGGCCGACGCGGGCAAGCTGGACATGGACGACCGCGTGATCGACCACCTGCCCTGGTTCCGCATGTCCGATCCGTACGTGACGCACGAGATGCGCATTCGCGACCTGCTGGCGCACCGCAGTGGCCTGAGTCTGGGCGCGGGTGATCTGCTGTACTGGCCGCCGTCCTCGTACACCACCAGGGAAGTGGTCGAGCGGTTGGCCAAGGTGCCGCTGAAGAACGGTTTCCGCAGCCACTACGCCTACGACAACATCCTGTTCGCGGTGGCCACCCTGGTGATCGAACAGACTTCCGGCCAGAGCTATGCCGACTACGTGCGCGAGCACCTGTTCAAGCCGGTGGGCATGGAGGAGTCGCTGATCGACATGACTTACCTGAAGCCCGGCATGGACGTGGCTGCCGGTCATGCCCCGTACGAGTTCAAGGACATCAAGCCGGTGCCGCCGATGGCCTGGCTCAATGATCCGGGTGCTGGCGGCATCTACTCCAGCGTGCATGACCTGGCCAAGTGGATGAACGTGCAACTGGCCGGCGGCGCCTTGCCGACCGTGGGCGCCGACGGCAAGCCGCGGCGGGTGTTCTCCGAGAAGAGCCACCACGAGATGTGGTCGATGCTGACGCCGATACCGATCAGGAAGGCGTCGATCCCCGAGCTGGAGCCGCTGACGCCGGACTACTACGGCTATGGCGAAGGCTGGTTCCTCGGCCAATACCAGGGCCGCAAGCTGGTCTGGCATACCGGTGGCTGGCCCGGCTTCGTGTCCCGGGTGACGATGGTGCCTTCACTCAAGCTGGGCGTGGTCGTGCTGACCAACCAGCAGTCCGGCGCCGCATTCAACGCGGTGACGTATCGCGTGCTCGATGCCTACCTCAACCCCTCGCACAAGACCGACTGGGTGGCCGTGTACCAGAAGGCCGTGCAGCACGCCCAGGCCAAGGCCGACGACAGCGTGGCGAAGCACGAGCAGGCGCGCGACAAGCGCAGCAAACCCTCGCTGCCGCTGGCCGACTACGCCGGCACGTATCGCGACCCGTGGTACGGCGACGTCATCATCAGCCAGGAGCGCGGCAAGCTGCGCATGCGCTTCGGCAAGACCGAACAGCTGGTCGGCACGCTGACGCCGTGGCAACACGACAGCTTCACCGTGCGCTGGGATGACCGCTCGCTGGACGCCGATGCCTTCGTCGATTTCGCGCTGGACATGGACGGCAAGATCCGTGAAGTGCGCATGCAGCCGATCTCGCCGCTGACCGATTTCAGTTTCGATTTCCAGGACCTGCGACTGGTGCCGGTGGAGGCTGCCACCGGGGCGTCAGCAGGCAAGTGATCCATCACGGCGCCGTTCGCGGCGTCCACGCCGAAGGGGAAGGGACATGAATCATCGTCGTCACGCCGGGGCGATTTTGCTGGCTTTCGGCTTGCTCGTCGGCGTTGCCCAGGCACGCAGCGACAAGGCGCTGGAACATCGCTACATCCGCGTCGAACTGGGTGCGGCCAGCACGCAAGCGACTTCGGGCCGGCTGCTGCTGTTCGCGGTCGATGCCAAGGCGGCGCAGGCGGCGGCCGAAGCGGAGTCCAAGGGCAAGAGCAGCGTGGTCGAGTCGGTCGACGCCGATCCGTTCAGCGGCACGGTGACCAGCGTGGCCGCGCGCGAGGTGGACCACTGGGCGCCGGGGCAGGCGATCGACATCGACACCAACCGCATGGCGTATCCCGCGGAGTGGTCGCAGCTGCCGCCGGGCGATTACCTGGTGCAGGCCGTGCTCGACGTGAACCATGACTACAACTACACCGGGCGTGGTGCCGGCGATCTGGTCAGCGACGTGGTCAGGCTGCATCTGCCGGCGACCGGCGTGCCGGAACTGGTCCTGGCGAAAGCGTTGCCGACGGACGGCGATCCCTGGGCCGTGCCGGATTCGGCCCCGCCGGCGATGCGCGAAAGCGTGGCCGCCGCTCGTCCGCACGCGCACCTGGTCGATTTCACCAGTCCGTCGCTGAGTGCGTTCTGGGGCCGGCCGATCCACATGCGCGGTTGGGTGCTGACCCCGCCCGGCTACGACGCCGCGGCTGCCGCGCGTTACCCGACCGTCTATTACACGCAGGGTTTCGGCGGCAACAACGAGCGCGTGATCGGCCCGGTCGTCACCGTCTACACCGCGATGGCGAAGCAGCAGATGCCGCCGATGATCTGGGTGTTCCTCGACGAGTCCAGCCCCACCGGCACCCACGAGTTTGCCGACTCGGTCAACAACGGCCCGTGGGGACTGGCGCTGACCACCGAGCTGATCCCGCATCTCGAAGCGCACTACCGCATGGATGGCGATGCCAACGGCCGCTTCCTCAACGGCCACTCCTCCGGCGGCTGGGCCACGCTGTGGCTGCAGACGCGCTACCCGAAGCTGTTCGGAGGCACCTGGTCGACCTCGCCCGACCCGAGTGACTTTCACGATTTCACCGGCGTGGATCTTTACGCGCCGCACGCCAACGTCTACCGCCGGCCCGACGGCTCGGCCTACCCGCTGGTGCGCAACCACGACAAGGTGCTGGGCACCTTCGAGCAGTTCGCGAAACTCGAACGCGTGCTGGGCAGCTACGGCGGCCAGCTGGCGTCGTTCGAGTGGGTATTCTCGCCGCGCGGTGAGGATGGCCGGCCCGTGCCGATGTTCGATCGCGACACCGGCGCCGTCGACCCGGCGGTGGTGGCGTACTGGCGTGATCACTACGACATCGCGCACCGCCTGCAGCAGCAATGGCCGCAGCTGAAGCCCGACCTGGACGGCAAGATCCATCTTTACGTGGGCACGGCCGACACGTTCTATCTCGACGGTTCCGCGCACAAGCTGAAGGCCGTGCTCGATGGCCTGGGAGCGAAGACGGAGTTCCGCTTCCTGCCTGATCGCACCCACGGCAACCTGTACTGGATCGGCGAGGACCACCACGGCCTGCTCAAGCAGATCAGCTGGGCGATGTATGCGATCGCGCGGCCGGACTCCAGGCTGAAGCCCGTCGTCACGCCCTGATCCTCATCGCGCCGTGGGGCGGGCACCGCCCGCCGCCCGCGCGTTTTCGGTTCATTCCGGCTGCCACGGGTCGTAGCTGCCGATGTACCAGAGGTGGCCTTCCGGGTCGTGGCAGCTGTAGCCGGCGCCGCCGTAGTCCTTCTCGGCGTAGTCGTCGACGATCACCGCGCCGGCTGCCTTTGCCCGCTCGTAGTGGGCCTTGCAGTCGGTCACGGTCACGCAGGCACACTGCGTTTCGCGGCCGCCGATCTCGTCGGGCTGCGCGATGTGCCGGCCGAACTCGTTGTCGCGCACGCCGCCCAGCATGACCATGCCGCGGCCGTAGGCCAGTTGCGCGTGCTCGACCTCGCCGGCGTCGTTTTCGTAAACCGCGTGCCGTTCGAAACCGAAGGCCTGGCAGAGCCAGTCGATGGCCGCGTGGGGATCGCGGTAGCGCAGGCAGGGGATGATGGTGCTGCCGCCGGACTGTTCCATGGGTTATCTCCGTGGTGGATTCTCGCAAGGTGGGTGGTGTCGTCATTGCGCCGGCGCGAAACGACGTCGCGGTCCTCAGGGACGCGGGCCAGACTATCCCCGCGAGGCGTGGCGGTCTTGTAGATTTCCGTCGCTCAATCGAGCGGCAGGTGGTTGGAGTAGGGACCGCGCGCAGCCATGAATGCGGTCGGCGTGACGCCGGCGAACTGGCGGAACTCGTGGGTCAAATGGGCCTGGTCGAAATAGCCGCCATCGGCCGCCACCTGGCTCCAGTTCACCGCCGACTGCGCTGCCGCATGATCCACCACCGCGCGAAAGCGCAGCAGCCGCGTGTAGTGCTTGGGACGCATGCCCACCTGGTGCTGGAACAGCATGCCGAAGCGGCGCTCGGACAAGCCTGCCTCGCGTACCAGCGGCGCGATGCGTTGCACCTGCGGCGGGTCGGCCAACCGATCCAGCGCGTAGGCGATGGCGGGATGCAAGGCGGTGCTGTGCAGGCGTCGCACCAGCCACCGGGTCAGCAGGCGCAGGCGGCCCCGTGGTGCGGGGGTTTCCAGCAGTTGCTCGCGCAGCAGCGCGGCGGCCGGCCCGAACAAGTCACCCAGGTCGACATCCCGTCCGATCAGGGTGGTGGCGTCCTCGCCGGTCAGCGCGTGGGCGCCTCCCGGGCGGAACACCACGCCCATCACGCGGATCTGTTCGGCGGTGTCGATGATCTCGCTGCGCAGGGTGGGGCCGCCAAGCACGCAGGCGGACGAGCGGATACACCGCCGCGCCGCGTCATCGGTGTAGACACGGGTTTCGTCCTCGTGCAGGTTGATGATGAGCTGCGCCCCGGGTTGCGGCAGCACGCGCTCGTGGCGATGCGCCGCGGGCGGCATGTCCCAGTCCCACACTTTCGCGATCAGCTTGTCCAGCGGTGGTCCGGGCAGGTAGTACTGGAATCCCATCGGCTCGTCTCCGTGGATACGCGGCGGTCTGGCGTGCCGGCTCAGCCCGTCTGTTCGTCTTCCTCGGCCAGCGGTGGCAGGGTGCGCACCAGTTGCGCGCGCACCAGCGGCAGTCGCGCGCGGCGCAGGCGCTGCAGCAGTTCGAACAGCAGGTCGCTCTTGACGCCGCCGGTGTCACGCGGGCTGCCGACGTAGGCCACGCAGTTGAAGGTCATCGAGCCGGCATCGAGGCCCTCCAGTTGCACGTAGGGCGCCGGCGCGGCCAGTGTGCCCGGGTGTGCGCCGAGCACCTCCAGCGCCAGTGCCCGTACCTTGTCGGCGTCGGTGTCCAGCGGCATCGGCAGCTTGATCTGCACGCGGCCCAGCGCGTTGGCCTGGGTCACGTTGCGCACGTTCTCGGTGATCAGCTGCGAGTTCGGCACGATCACGGTGGATCGGTCCCACAACTGGATCTCCGTGGCGCGCACGTTGATCCGGCGGATGTCGCCCTCGACCTCGTTGAGGCTGACCCAGTCGCCCACCTTCACCGGCCGTTCCACCAGCAGGATCAGGCCGGAGATGAAGTTCTGCACGATCGCCTGCAGGCCGAAGCCGATGCCCACCGACAGCGCGCTGACGATCCAGGTGATGCTGGTCAGGTTGACGTGCAGCGCGGCCAGGGTCAGCACCAGCACCAGCAGGCCGCCGAGGTAGCCGAGCAGGGTGACGATGGAATCCTGCATGCCCGGTTCCATCGTCGACTTGGGCAGCAACTGCTCGCGCAGCCAGCGCTTGAGCATGTGCAGCAGCACGCCGCCGCCCACCAGCACCAGCACCGCCCGGAAAATGTTGCCGGGATTGATCGGCAGATCGCCCAGTTTCAGGTTGCCGAAGGTGCGTAGGGCGCTGGCCAGCAGGTCGCCCGGGCCGGCGCCGAACGGGGTCAGCACGATGGCGATGGCCAGCAGGGTCAGCAGCACCTTGGCGATGCCGGCGAGCAGGGTGGCGGCCTGGTCCAGCGCATGCGGCGCCAGCTGGAAGGATGCCTGCAGCCGCTGGCCGCCGCGTTCGTGCGGCGACAGCGCCACGTGGATCAGGTCGTTCAACAGGTGGCCGAGCAGCCACGCGCTGGCC
Organism: Rhodanobacter sp. UC4438_H5; assembly: GCF_052978405.1. Classification (NCBI taxonomy): domain Bacteria; kingdom Pseudomonadati; phylum Pseudomonadota; class Gammaproteobacteria; order Lysobacterales; family Rhodanobacteraceae; genus Rhodanobacter; species Rhodanobacter sp. UC4438_H5. The sequence continues at coordinate 1,370,412 of NZ_CM129672.1, read as the reverse complement.
ACCACCACGCCGACCCACAGCATCTGCACCGCGGCGAAGAACGCGAGCGCGATGTAACCGGTGGCCACGCCCAGCCAGCTCACCAGCACGCCCAGCACTGCGCCGGCACCGAGCGCGCCGACCCACAACGGCTGATGTTCGACCACGCCCTCGGCCGCCGCCTGCCGCCGCGCCCCACGCAAACGCCACCAGCCCGCCGCGATGAGACCGCTGACCACCAGCGCCACCGCGCCGCGCGTGGCCACCGTGGTCGGCAAGCTGGAGCCGATCGTGCGGCTGATGCGCTCGACCAGGCCGAACAGCAACGCGGCGGCGCCGAGCAGCCAGGGAAGCATGCGCAGGCGCTGCGCAGCCAGGTCGGACAGCGGCGGCAGGCGCCAGCTCGGCCGGCGCACGGAGAGCAGCGCGCGGCCCAGCCCGGTGACAAACGCCGCAAACAGCACCAGCCGTACCGCCGAGCGCGCCAGCGCGTCGAGGTCCGGTGCGAGGATGTCGTTCCAGTTCAGGCCCAGGTACGCCAGCTGGGCGGCGATGCCGGTGGTGAGCAGCGCGGTGAGCGCGACCGCCACCGCCATCGCGCTGCGGCGCAGATGGCCGTCCGGCACGTGGCGCGTGGCCAGGCGCAACAGCAGCCGGTCGAGCAGCCAGCGGCCCACGCCAAGCCACAGCAACGCGCCAATCAGGCACAGCAGCAGTGGCGTGCGGTTCGGCGCTTCCCACGCCTCGCTCCAGGCATCGGCCACGCGACCGCCGAGGCGGTCCAGCCGTGCCAGGTCATCGGGAAAACTGCGCGCCGGCTCGCTCCAGAATGCGCGGCCGAACGGCGATGCCGTGCGCGAGGCCAGCCGCGCCTGGAACGCGTCGTTGCGCATGCCGGTGATCTGCGCGGCCAGTTGCAGCGCGTTCTGGCCCAGCAGCTGCGCCTGCTTGATCCGTGCATCCAGCGCGGCGCCGGCCTTGTCCAGTTGCCGCCGCTGGGCCGCGACCTGCGGCGCTTCCGGCGCCGCGCCCTTGGCCGGCGGCGGGCCCAACACGTCGAGCTGCGCCTGCAGCGCGGCCAGCTGGGGCGCCAGGTCGCTGGCCAGTTGCCGCGCCTGGTCCTGCACCGCCAGCGCGTCGTTGCGCAGGTCGCCGAGCGAGCTGGCGGCTTGCTTGTCCTTCAGTGCTGCCTTGAGTGCATCGAGGCGATCGTCCAACTGCTCCAGCGACTGCGCCGGCGTGGCGGCGCTCGCCGCCGATGCCGGCGCGGCGTCGCCTTGCTGGGCGTGCACGGCGAGGCTGCCGCAGGCGAGCAGGGCGAGCAGGAGGAAGCGGCATGGTGTGGGCATCCGCGCATGATCGGAGCGGTGCGACAGGCGGTCAATCGTGTTGGCGTCCTGCGCGGCGGAAGGCACGGCGACGGTTCAGCTTGGTTGCGCGGTGGCTCGCGCGGGCAAGCGCGCCTGGCCTGCCGCAGTCGCCGCCGCTGGTCACGCGTGGGTCCTTGCATGCAGCCAGCCGCGCACCCACGCTAGAGAACCTGCCTGCTGCGTGCCGCCCATGATCTTTCGCTGGTTCGAATCCCTCATCGACGCGTTCAAGGAACCGGCCGACGGCATGCCGCCGCGGCCGGTGTGGCGTTTCTACGTGTTCTATCTGCGCCAGGTGTGGCCGGTGTTCGCCGCCACGCTGGTGGTCGGCTTTGGCGTGGCGGTGGTGGAGGTGTCGCTGTTCGGCTTCATCGGGCGCATCGTGGACATGGCCAGCGGCACGCCGGCGGACCTGTTCCGCCTGCACGGCCAGGCGCTGATCTGGATGGCGCTGGTCGCACTGGTGGCGCGGCCGCTGCTCGGCGGCCTGCACGACTTGCTGGTGAACCAGGCGATCCTGCCCAGCCTCACCAACCGCATCCGCTGGCAGCACCATCGCTACGTGATCCGCCAGAGCCTGGGCTTCTTCCAGAACGATTTCGCCGGGCGCATCGCCAACCGCATCATCCAGACCGGCGCCTCGCTGCGCGATTCGGCCGTGCAGATCGTGGACGCGATCTGGTACATCGTGATCTACACCGGCAGCGCCATCGCGCTGTTCGCGCAGGCCGACGGCTGGCTGGCGGTACCGCTGACGGCGTGGATCTTCTGCTACATCGGCTTGCTGGCCTTCTTCATTCCGCGGGTGAAACAGCGCTCGTGGAAATCCTCGGAGGCGAAATCGAAGCTGATGGGCCGCGTCGTCGACGGCTATAGCAACGTGATGACGCTGAAGCTGTTCGCCCATACGCGCCGCGAGGAGGCGTACGTGGCCGAGGCGATGGGCGAGTTGATCGACAAGCATCGCCTGACGACCCGCCTGACGACGGCCATGGACGTCAGCATCACCGCGCTCAACGGCTTCCTCATCACCGGCACCTCGGCGCTGGCGATCTGGCTATGGAGCGAGGGGCGGGTGACCACCGGGGCGATTGCGTTGTCGATCGGGCTGGTGATCCGCATCAACAACATGTCCGGCTGGATCATGTGGGTGGTCAACGGCATCTTCGAGAACGTCGGCACCGTGCAGGACGGCATCACCACCATCTCGCAGCCGCGCGCGGTGCAGGACCGCGAAGGCGCGATGCCGCTGGAGGTGACCAACGGCGCGGTGCGCTTCGAGCACATCCACTTCCACTACGGCAAGCGTGGCGGCGTCATCGCCGGGCTGGATCTGGACGTGCGCGCGGGCGAGAAGATCGGCCTGGTCGGCCCGTCCGGCGCCGGCAAGTCCACCCTGGTCAACGTGCTGCTGCGGCTGTACGACCTCGAGGCCGGGCGCATCCTGATCGACGGCCAGGACATCGCACACGTCACCCAGGAAAGCCTGCGCTCGCAGATTGGCGTGGTCACCCAGGACACTTCGCTGCTGCACCGCTCGATCCGCGACAACCTGCTCTATGGCCGTCCCGATGCCAGCGAAGCGCAGGTGGCCGAGGCCGTGCGCAAGGCGCGCGCCGACGAATTCATCCCGCAGCTCAGCGATGGCGAGGGCCGTCGCGGCTACGACGCGCTGGTCGGCGAGCGCGGCGTGAAACTCAGCGGCGGCCAGCGCCAGCGCATCGCGATCGCCCGCGTCCTGCTGAAGGACGCGCCGATCCTGGTGCTGGACGAAGCGACCTCGGCGCTCGACTCCGAGGCGGAAGCGGCGATCCAGGACAGCCTGGACATCCTGATGCAGGGCAAGACGGTGATCGCGATCGCCCATCGCCTCTCTACCATCGCGCGGATGGACCGGCTGGTGGTGCTGGACAAGGGACAGATCGTCGAGACCGGCACGCACGCCGAGCTGATCGCGCACGAGGGCCTGTACGCGCGGCTGTGGAAGCGGCAAACCGGTGGCTTCGTGGCGGCGGAGGACGCGCCGGTCTAATCGGCGGTTGCGGCAGGCGGGAGTCGCGGGCTCAACACGTTCCGCTGCAGCAGGCGGGTTTGCCCGCCGTCGGCGCGCTTTCCAGCACCTCGGCCGCCGCCGTCAGCGCCTTCGCCGCGGCGGCACCCTTGCGCTCGCTGTAACGGCTGACCAGGTAGTCGCTGCGCCCGCGCACCAGCAGGGTGAACTTGAACAGCTCCTCCATCACGTCCACCACGCGGTCGTAGAACGGCGAGGGTTTCATCCGGCCGTCGTCGTCGAACTCCTGCCAGGCCTTGGCCACCGAGGACTGGTTCGGGATGGTCAGCATGCGCATCCAGCGGCCCAGCACGCGCAGGGTGTTGACCACGTTGAACGACTGCGAGCCGCCGCAGACCTGCATCACCGCGAGCGTGCGCCCCTGCGTGGGCCGCACGCTGCCGTCTTCCAGCGGCAGCCAGTCGATCTGGTTCTTGAACACGCCGGTGATCGTGCCGTGCCGCTCGGGGCTGACCCACACCTGGCCCTCGGACCACAGCGACAGCGCGCGCAGTTCCTGCACCTTGGGGTGGCTGGCCGGCACGCTGTCCAGCAGCGGCAGTTCGTGCGGGTCGAACACCCGCGTCTCGGCGCCGAAGTGGCGCAGGATGCGCTCGGCTTCCAGCGCCAGCTTGCGGCTGAACGACTGCGGGCGCAGCGAGCCGTACAGGATCAGGATGCGCGGCGGGTGGCCGGCGTCGGCCGGCAGGGCCAGCTTGGCCAGGCTGGGGGTGTCCAGTACGTCGGCGGCGACGTGGGGCAGGTCCGGGATCACGGCGGTTCCTGTTGCGTTGGTTTGACAATTCTATAATCATGGAAATATAGAAGCCAACCCGGAACCGTCGCCCATGCCCCCGTGTCGCGTCCTGTTCATCTGCACCGGCAATTCGGCCCGCAGCATCCTGTCCGAGGCCACCCTCAATCATTTGGGCGCGGGGCGCTTCGCGGCGTTCAGCGCCGGCAGCCAGCCGACCGGGCGCGTCAATCCCTACGCGATCGACGAGCTCAAGGTGCACGGTATTGCCACCGAAGGACTCAGCAGCAAGTCGTGGGACCGCTTCACCGAAGCGGGCGCGCCGCCGCTGGATATCGTGATCACGGTTTGCGACAACGCCGCCAGCGAGGCCTGCCCGGTGCTGTTCGGCGATTTCGTGAGAAGCCATTGGGGCCTGCCCGATCCGGCTGCCGCGCGGGACGCGGACGCTGCCGCGGCATTCCGGCGTGCGTACGCGCTGATCGTGCGGCGGATCACCGCGCTGCTGCAGCTGCCGGTGGAAACGATGGGCCGCGACGAGCTGCAAGAGGCGCTCGACCGCATCGGCAGCCTCACCGGCGAGGAAGCCCACGCATGAACCAGCCATCCGCCGCACTCGCCGCCGACGCGGTTTCTCCGGACGGTGCCCGCATCGGCTTCTTCGAGCGCTGGCTCACGCTCTGGGTGCTGCTGTGCATCGTCGCCGGCACGCTGCTGGGCCACCTGCTGCCCGGCAGCTTCGAGGCGCTGGGCAGCATGCAGGTGGCCCAGGTGAACCTGCCGGTCGCCGTGCTGATCTGGCTGATGATCATCCCGATGCTGCTGAAGATCGACTTCGGTGCGCTCGGCGGCGTGCGCCGGCAGTGGAAGGGCATCGGCGTCACGCTGTTCGTCAACTGGGCGGTAAAGCCCTTTTCGATGGCGCTGCTGGGCTGGATCTTCATCCGCCACCTGTTCGCCGGCCAGTTGCCGGCGGCGCAGCTCGACTCCTACATCGCCGGCCTGATCCTGCTGGCCGCCGCGCCGTGCACGGCGATGGTGTTCGTGTGGAGCAACCTGTGCCGTGGCGAGCCGGCATTCACGCTGAGCCAGGTTGCGTTGAACGACGCCATCATGGTGGTGGCGTTCGCGCCGATCGTGGCGCTGCTGCTGGGCATCTCCTCGATCACGGTGCCGTGGAACACGCTGCTGCTGTCGGTGCTGCTGTACATCGTGGTGCCGGTGGCGCTCAGCATGCTGCTGCGGCGCCGGCTGCTGGCGCATGGCGGCGAGGCGCGCCTGCAGAAACTGCTGCAGCGGCTGGGGCCGGTGTCGCTGGGCGCGCTGCTGGCGACCCTGGTGCTGCTGTTCGGTTTCCAGGGCCGGCAGATCGTCGCGCAGCCGGCGATCATCGCGCTGCTGGCGGTGCCGATCCTGATCCAGGTGTATTTCAACGCCGGCCTGGCGTACTGGCTCAACCGCCTTTTCGGCGTGCCGCACTGCGTGGCCGGCCCGTCGGCGCTGATCGGCGCCAGCAACTTCTTCGAGCTGGCGGTGGCCACGGCGGTGGGCCTGTTCGGCGTGCATTCCGGCGCGGCGCTGGCGACCGTGGTGGGCGTGCTGATCGAGGTGCCGGTGATGCTGTCGGTGGTGCGCATCGTCAACCGCAGCAAGCGCTGGTATGAATCGGCCCGGGAGTAGCGCCATGCAGAACAGGCAAGCCATCACCATCCTCGCCGCGCTCGCCCAGGAGTCGCGGCTGGCGGTCTACCGGCTGCTGATCGAACATGCGCCGGAAGGACTGGCGGTCAGCGCGATCGCGGAGAAGCTCGGCCTGCCCAACGCCACGCTGTCCTTCCACCTGAAGGAGCTGTCGCACGCGGGCCTGGTGAGCAGCCGGCAGAGCGGGCGCTTCATCTACTACGCGCCGGTGATCGAGACGATGGACGAGCTGGTCGGCTACCTCACCGATCACTGCTGCAGCCAGTCCGGTGGCACCTGCGCACCGGCCACGCGCAAGAGCGCGCCGGCCAAGCGCGTGGCCGCGGTCGGCAAGCGGCGGTCGGGTTCGGCCTGAGCTTTTGCACGCGGCGGCGCAGACGGCGAAGTGAGGGCAGGGCGTGGAACCGGATATCCTCGGCGGCGGGGCTATCGAAAGGAATGATCGTGGAACACCTACTCGCCGTCGCGGTGAAGCACTCATGACGACCACCCGCATGGAAGCCGCCGACGCCTTCATCGCCAAATGGCGCGGCGTCACCGCCTCGGAGCTGTCCACCGCGCAGAGCTTCGCGCTGGACCTGTGCCGGCTGCTCGACGTGGAAGCGCCGCACCCGGATGCCGAGCAGCAATACATGTTCGAGCGGCCGGTCACCTTCAGTCACGGCGACGGCAGCAGCTCGGCCGGACGCATCGACTTGTACAAGCGCGGCTGCTTCGTGCTCGAAGCGAAGAAGCTCAAGGCACCCACCCACACCAAGGGCTTCGACGACGCGATGCTGCGCGCACGCAGCCAGGCCGAGCAGTACGCCCGCGCGCTGCCGGCCAGCGAGGGCCGCCCGCCGTTCCTGCTGGTGGTGGATGTGGGCAACCGCATCGAGCTGTATGCGGAGTTCAGCCGCTCCGGCGCCACCTACACGCCGTTCCCCGACCCGCGCAGCCACCGCATCGCGCTCGACGAGCTGCGCGAGGAAAAGATCCGCGCGCGCCTGCGCACGATCTGGACCGACCCGCTCGCGCTCGACCCCAGTCGCGAATCCGCCCGCGTCACCCGCGAGATTGCCGCGCGGCTCGCCACCCTGGCGCGTAGCCTGGAAGCGGCCGGCCACCGCGCCGAGGCGGTCGCGCAGTTCCTGATGCGCTGCCTGTTCACCATGTTCGCCGAAGACGTGAAGCTGCTGCCGAGCGACAGCTTCCGCGACCTGCTGCTGAAATACGCCGACCAGCCCGACACCGCCATGCGCATGCTCGGCCTGCTCTGGCACGACATGGACAAGGGCGGCTTCAGCGGCGCCATCGCCAGCGAGGTGCTGCACTTCAACGGCAAGCTGTTCAAGCAGCCCGACACGCTGCCGCTCACCCGCGAGCAGGTCGCGCTGCTGATCGAGGCGGCCAAGGCCAAGTGGGAACACGTCGAGCCGGCCATCTTCGGCACCCTGCTCGAACGCGCGCTCGACCCCGGCGAGCGGCACAAGCTCGGCGCGCACTACACCCCGCGCGCCTACGTCGAGCGGCTGGTGCTGCCCACCGTGATCGAGCCGCTGCGCGGCGAATGGAGCGACGCCCATGCCGCCGCGCTCACCCTCGCCGCCGAAGGCAAGGCCGACGAGGCGGTGAAGACCCTGCGCGCATTCCACCACCGCCTGTGCACGGTCAAGGTGCTCGACCCTGCCTGCGGCAGCGGCAACTTCCTCTACGTCACGCTGGAACACCTGAAGCGCCTCGAAGGCGAAGTGTTCAACGCGCTGGACGAACTCGGCTACCGCCAGACCGGCCTGGCGCTGGATGGCGAGCGCGCCGACGCGCTCGGCGGCGAAACCGTCGACCCGCACCAACTGCTCGGCATCGAGCTGAACCCGCGCGCCGCCGCCATCGCCGAAGTGGTGCTGTGGATCGGCTACCTGCAATGGCACTACCGCACCCGCGGCGACATCAACCCGCCGCAACCGGTGATCCGCGACTTCCGCAACATCGAGAACCGCGACGCGGTGCTGGCCTACGACCGCATGGAGTACGTGCTCGACGAACGCGGCGTGCCGGTCAGTCGCTGGGACGGCGTGAGCATGAAGCCCTCGCCCGTCACCGGCGAGGACGTGCCGGACGACAGCAAGCGCGTGCCGCTGGAGTGCTACGTGAACCCGCGCAAGGCGGCGTGGCCGGAGGCGGATTTCGTGGTGGGGAATCCGCCGTTTATTGGCAACAAGCGGATGCGTGCGGCGTTGGGTGATGGCTACGTCGAAGCGTTGCGCGGTGCGTGGCCGGACATGCCCGATTCCGCCGATTTCGTCATGTACTGGTGGCATCACGCTGCCGTGTTGACGCAGCGCGGCGCGCTGCAACGCTTCGGCTTCATCACCACGAACTCGATCAGCCAGACTTTCAACCGCCGCGTCATCGAAGCCGCATTGTCTTCTTCCCTTCTCCCGGAGGGAAAAGGAAAGGCTCGGCCGCTGTCCCTGGTGTTTGCTATCCCCGATCATCCGTGGGTGGATACGGCAGATGGCGCGGCAGTTCGAATTGCGATGACCGTTGGACAAGCCGGAACCCAGCCAGGCCGGCAGGTCTCGCTTTTAGGCGAAACTGAAGGGTCGACCGGTGAATACGAGATCGTCACCCATACAAAACTCGGAACGATTCACGTCGACCTGACCGCTGGAGCCAACGTTGCTGGCGCCACACGCCTTCGCGCGAACCGCGGCCTCTCGGGTCAAGGAATCAAATTGGTAGGTGACGGCTTCTACGCGAACGATGGCGATACGTTCCCTGAGATAAATCCAGTAACTGGCTTGCCTGTTGGACGCTTGATGGTTGGGCCCAAGGATGTGCTCAATGGAACAGGAGGACGTCTCGTCATCGACTTCTTTGGCATGACAGAACAACAAGCGAGGGCAACTTCGTCGGCGGCGTATCAGAAACTTTTGACCGAGGTGAAGCCGATCCGCGACCAGAACGCGCGTCCTTCCATACGCGAGCAATGGTGGAAGTTTGCCTGGGATCGGCCGGTGATCCGAAACGGACTAAAGGGGCTCCGACGCTACGTTGCAACTTTAGAAACTACCAAGCACCGGGCTTTCACGTTCGTGTCAGCGGATCGGCTCTGGGACGGCTCCTTGTTTGGAATTGCCATCGACGACGCTGCCCTCTTTGGCGTGTTGTCGAGCTGTGTTCACACCACGTGGGCACTAGCAGCAGGTGCAGACCTAGGGCCGACTCCACGCTACAACAACACGCTTTGCTTCGATCCCTTTCCATTCCCGAAAGTGATGATCGAGCAACAACAAACCCACCTGTCTAACCTCGCCGAACAACTCGACGCCCACCGCAAACGCCAGCAGGCTGCGTACCCCGACCTCACTCTCACCGGCATGTACAACGTGCTGGACAAGCTGCGCAGCGGCGAGCCGCTGACGGCGAAGGAGCGGGTGATCCACGAGCACGGCCTGGTCTCGGTGCTGCGCCAGCTGCACGACGAAATCGACGCGGCGGTGCTCGATGCCTACGGCTGGGGCGACCTGTTGCCGCCGCTGCGCGTGGCGCACGGTAATGACGCGCCCGCCGATGGCGCCAGCCGCGACGAGGCGAAGCGCGCCTTCGACGAGGCGATCCTCGAACGGCTGGTGGCGCTCAATGCGGAACGCGCGGCGGAAGAAGCGCGCGGCCTGGTCCGCTGGCTGCGCCCCGCATTCCAGCACCCGACCGCGCAGGCGGCACCGGAGCAGGCCGAGCTTGCCGCCGGGCAGGGCGGGGACGAAGCCGCTGCACCGGCCGCCGCGGCCAAGCCGCTGCCGTGGCCGAAGGACGCGGTGGCCCAGGTGCGTGCCGTAGCCGACGCGCTCGCCGCCAGTCCGGTCGCGCTCGACGCGGACGCGCTGGCGACCCGCTTCACCGCCCGCGGCCCGTGGAAGAAACGCCTGCCGCAACTGCTCGACATGCTGGTGGCGCTGGGCCGCGCCCGCGAACAGGACGGCCGCTACAGCGGCCGATGACGGTACCGGGCGCTGCGTCAGCGGCCACCACGGCAGCGGACATCATCAACCCGGCGGGATGGCCGCCGGGTCCATCCAGAACGCTTCCCATACGTGGCCATCGGGATCGGCCAGGCTGCGGCTGTACATGAAGCCGTGATCCTGCGCGGGGTTGATGTCGGCCGTGCCGCCGTTCGCCGCGGCCGTGCCGTTCATGGCATCGACCGCGGCGCGGTCGTCGAGCGAGATCGCCAGCATCACTTCGCTGGCGCCTGCGCTCGGCAGCGGCCGCTCGGTGAAGCCGCGCCATTTGGCGTGGGTGAGCAGCATGACGTGGACGGCCTCGCTCCACACCATGCACGCGGCGGTGTCGTCGCTGAAGTGGGGGTTGTTCGCAAAGCCGAGGGATGCGTAGAAGGCCATCGACTTCTTGAGGTCGGCGACCGGCAGGTTCACGAAGATCATCTTGGGCATGGCGGGGTTTTCCGGTGGTGGGGGATACGGAGAGCGGCGCTGCTCGTCTCCCGTAAGACGATTGGCGGGCGGCGATTTCGACACGGCGGGCGAAGGTTGCCGCCGCCCGGGCTGCGTCGTCGCCGAGCCACGTTCAGCGGTCCCGCACATCCGGCATCGCCACGCCCAGCTCGCGGCAATGGCGTTCGTACTCCGCCAGTTGCGTGCTGGCCGAGGCGCGGGCGGTCACCGCACCGCCCGGGCCGAGGAACTCGACCGTGCCCATCACGATCACCAGCGCCAGCATCGGCTCGTCGCCGACGATCTTCCACCAGTCGGTGTTGCCCGGCGGCTCGTAGACGTAGTCGCCCGGGCCGATCAGCTCGCCGGTGCACAGCTTGCGCGTGCCGCTGAGGTTGTACGCGTGGATCTCGCCGGTATGCCGATGCAGCGGCATCACCGTGCCCGGTTCCATGCGCAGCAGCTCGACGAAACCGCGGTCGCCGGCGAAGAAGCGCAACGGGCTGGACGACTTGCCGGGCGTGGAGGAGGGCACCCAGTGCCGCGCGGCGGCGGTGCTGAAGCGGGCGGGCAGATAGTCGTGCAGGCGGGCGGAACGATTCATGGCGTGTCCTCAGGCGGCGATGGCGGCGAGATAGCGTGCGAACGAGGCATCGACCGCCGCGCGGCCGCCGCCGATGATGTTGCGGCCCCAGGTGAAGCCGTAGACGTCCTCGAAGTCGCAGCCGGCCAGGCGCGAGCGCATGCGGTGCACGTCGGCCGCCGGCATCGGCATGAAGTTGGGGTAGCTGTGCATGAACGAGACGTGGCGGCGGTCGCTGGCGACGTGCGGCGCGTCGCCGGAGAACAGCGCGCCGCCGGGTCGCGGCCCGTTCTTCCAGTGCAGCACGGTGCTGCCGGGAAAGTGGCCGCCGCTGTTGATCAGGGTCACCGCGTCGGACAGGCGGTAGACCTCGCCGCGCCAGAACTGCACGTTCGGCGACGGCCGGCGCACCCAGTCGCGGTCCGCCTCGTGCAGCAGGATCGGCACGTTGCCGAACGCCTCGCTCCACTCCAGCATCGAAGCGTAGAAATGCGGGTGCGAGATCGCGATCAGGTCCACGCCGCCGCGCGCCTTCAGGGCGGCGACCGCCTCGTCGGTCACCAGGCTCAAGGCTTCCCACAGGATGTTGCCCGCGTCGGTGGGCAGGTACAGCGCGCGCTGGTTGATGGCGAAATCCGGCGCCAGGCCGATGCCGAGCACGCCGGCTTCGTCCTGCAGGCGCAGCGTGTGGGTGGCTTTCAGGGCGTCGTGCGTCGTCCAGGTCTGGCCGCGCGCGCCGACGTATTGGCGCTCATCCTCGCAGACGGCGCAGTGCGTGGGGACGTTCGGGTATTGCGTGCCGCAGGTTTCGCAGATGGCGTTTGTCATGGTCTGGCCTCGCTTGGGGCGGGGTGGTGCCCGCCGGCTTTTCGACTCGGGAACGGCGGGCGGTGCCCGCCGTACGGTGCCGACTCTAGGCATAATCTGGACCTGTGATTGACCCATTCCCGAGAGATTCCATGGAACCAGTTTTTCCGTTCCCCGTGCTGCTGCCGCGTGGCTCAGGCACGCTCACGCAGGCGCTGCACCAGCAATTGCGCGCGGCGATCCTGGACGGCCGCCTGCCACCACACGCCGCGTTGCCCGCCACGCGGAAAGTGGCCGAGGCCCTGGGCGTGGCGCGAAATACCGTGGTCGCCGCCTACGACCTGCTGATCGCGGAGGGTTACCTGGCCCCACGTCAGGGCGCCCGGCCGCGGGTCGCCGAGTTCGTTCGGCGGCGATCCAGGCCGGTGCACACGGGCGCGGACGAATCGCGTTTCGCGCCGGCATGGCGCACGCCGTTCCTGCAGCCGTCGCCGGCGCGCAGCCTGCCCGAGCGAAATTTCCGTCTGGGCATTCCCGACCACCGCCATTTTCCGCACGAGGTCTGGCGCCGGCTGATGGCGCAGACGCTGCGCCAGAGCGCGCGCGAACCGTTCGCCTATGCACCGTCGCAAGGCATCCCTGCCTTGCGCGAGGCGATCGCTCAGCACGTCGCGTTCACCCGCGCGGTGGCCTGCGGCGCCGACGATGTGATCGTCACCTCCGGCGCGCAGCAGGCGTTCGACCTGATCGCCCGCCTGCTGGTCACGCCGGGGCAGACGAAGGTGGCGGTGGAGGAACCGGGCTACCCGCCGGTGCGCGCCGCGTTCGCCGCCGCCGGCGCGCAACTGGTGCCGCTGCCGGTGGACGACGAGGGCCTGTGCGTCGAGCGCCTGCCCGACGACGTGCGCATCATCAGCGTCACCCCGTCGCACCAGTCGCCCACCGGCGTGGCGATGTCGCTGCGTCGGCGTGCCGACTTGCTCGACTTCGCGCGTCGTCGCCATGCGGTGATCGTGGAGGACGACTACGACGGCGAGTTCCGCTTCGGCGACCGTCCGCTCGATGCGCTGCAAACGCTGGACCGCGACGGCCTGGTGTTCTACGTCGGCACTTTCTCCAAGAGCATGTTTCCCTCGCTGCGCAAGGGCTTCGTGGTGGCGCCGGCGTGGGCGCGCAGCGGGCTGGTCACCGTCAAGCACTGCGTCGACTCGCATTGCGACGGCATAACCCAGGCCGCGCTTGCCGCCTTCATCCGCGACGGCCACCTCGCGCGGCACGTGCGCCACATGCGGCCGATCTACGCCGAGCGCCGCGCGGCCCTGCTCGACGCGCTGCAGGGTGAACTCGGCCGCTGGTTGCAACCGATTCCCTCCGAAGCCGGCCTGCATCTGGCCGCGCGATTCCGCGATCCCGCGCGGGCGGCCCGGCTCATGCCGATCATCCTGCGCCACGCCGTCGGCGCCGAATCCACCGCCAGCTACGCGATGACGCGCACGATCGAGCCGGCGGTGACGTTCGGCTACGGCGTGATCGATCCGCACGCCATCACCAGGGCGTTCGCCCAGTTGCGCCGCGCCCTGGCCTGAAGCGCTTGCGGCCACCGGGGTGGCCGTGCATCATCGCGCGGCACGCGTCGGCGGATACGCATCGAGGCGGCTTTTCGCCGCGACAGGCTGGCGAGGGAACGGGGGAAGGGGATGGGAAGAAGGATGTGGGCGATGGTGGCCGCCGTGCTGCTTGGCGGCTGCGCCACGGGCTATCACTCCGACAAGGGGGTGATCCGCGGTTACACCGGCGGTTACTGGGAGCAGCCCGGCCCGGGTGAACTGCTCAAGGTGGGTTTCTCCGGCAACGGCTACATCGACCGCGACACTACCCACGCCTATCTGATGTACCGCTGCGCCGAGCTGGCGCTGCAGCGGCACAAACGGTATCTCCGCCTGTACGAATCGCTGCCGGATGCCATCCGCGACCGCCCCACCATGGACCTCACCGTTGGCCGGGTGGCGGGCGACATGGGCGACTGGGTGTTCGTGCTGTTCGACCAGGACTACTCCGCCGGCGACCTCGACGCGGGCGAGATCGAGAAGCGCTACGTCTCTTATGTCCATGCACAGGCAGGCCACCGATGAGCGCCGATCACGTCACCCGCCGGCTGCTGACCGCCGTGGCCGCTGCCGTTCTTGGCGGCTGCGCGGGGCTGCCGATGTACCAGCCGGCGGCCGGCCAGCCGCTGGCCACGATCAAGCTGTCGCCGAACCTGGCCAGCCAGGCGATGCCGCTGAGTTTCTGCGATGGTCGCCGGTGCTACGACCTCAAGAGCAGCCACGGCGAGCTGCAGGTGCCGACGGGCGAGCGCCTGATGCTGTTCAAGGTGCTGGTGGCCAGCGGCTACCAGCGGATGTATTCGTGTTCGCCCGACCTGACCTTCGTGCCCTATCCGGGCGTGGTCTATTACGCGGACTTTGCGTTGCGCGCGGAGCACTGCGTGCTGGGCCTGTATCGCGATGCGCCGGCCAGCCGCGTGGGCATCCTGTTCGAGCCGACCGTGCGCGCGGTGCCGCACAAGCACGCCGGTTGAACTGCCGGCGGCGCCGACCGTGTGCGCGCCGCCCGGGCAGGCGATACTGGCCGCCCCTGGCGACCGGAACCGTACCATGACCTCACGCGTGATCCTTGCCGCGCTGCTCGCCGCGCTCGCCTTGCCGGCACTGGCCCGGGCCGATGCCGTGTCCGACCTGCGTGCCACCTTGGGCAAGCTGCAGCCGGCGCAGCCGCTGCTGGCCACGGCGCGCGTCAGCAGCACGGTGAAGAAGGAAGACGGCAAGATCGAGCGCGCGCAGCTGCAGCTGGGCGTGCGCAGCGGCACCGATGGCCTGGAGCTGCATTTTTCGCCGGAGCTGCTGCAGCGTGCCGCGGCCGAGGCGGCGGTGAACGCGAAGAACAAGGATGCGCCGACGCCGGTGCAGGACCTGCTCGGCCAATTGAGCCCGGTCAACGTGCAGCCGATGGTGAATTACGCGCCGGTGCTGCTGCGCCAGCTCGACGGCGCGACCCTGGCCAGCCAGCGCGACGACACCCGCAACGGCAAGCCGGCGCGCCTGCTGGTGTTCGACGTGCCGATGCCGCCGTCAGCGAACAAGGAGATGTCGGTCAAGAAGTACGTCGGCCAGCTCAGTGTGTGGCTGGGCGCCGATGGCGTGCCGGTGGCGGTGCGCAACATGCTGGCGATCAAGGGGCGCAAGCTGCTCATCAGCATCGAGTTCGGCACCACCACCGACTACGCGTTGCAGCAGGTCGGCACGCGCCTGCTGGCGGTGTCGCGGCGCACCGAAGAAAACCACTCCGTGTTCGGCCACGACGGCAGCAGCGTGACCGAGGCGGTGCTGGCGCCGACGGCGCCGTCGGTGCATTGACGGGACCGCGAACGGCGTTCCTTCGGCTAGTCACCATCCGCGGCTCGGCTCGCGCGTCGTCGCCATCTGCGGCATAGTTCCCGCGGGGGTGTCCATGCAATCGACCGGGCAGGGCGACGACGACAAGAGGCTTCATCGGTATGCCACCGTCGGGGTGCTGCGCTGATGCGCCCGGCCGGCCGATGCGGCGCGAGGCGCTGCCGCGGGTCCTGTGCGGCGACTCGGCCGCTGCGGCGTGGTCGCCGTCAGCCCACTCTCGAACCCCGCGAAAACCGATCCGGGTCCGGACGTCCAAACGATGCCGGGTGGCGCGGATGCGTGGACTGCGACATGGTATCCACACTGCAACCGCTGCAGGCGGCACGATGGTCGCGCGCGAGTCGGGCATTGGCCCGGGTTCGTGCTGCCGGTGGCCAGTGCGGCCGATGCATGAATTTTCGTGGTGTCGCCGAAGAAGGCGGCGCCCGATCGAGGCCGGCAGCAATCCAGCGCACGGTCAGGCAATGGCGAACCACCGCAACACCCACCTGTAAGGAGATGGACGATGAACACCCGTTTTGAACGTACCGGCCCGCTCACCGAACTGACCAGCTACCCTCAATGGGCGCAGGACATGGTGGCCGATTGCGAAGCCGCCAAGCAAGGCGTCGTGCGGCACGAGATGTGGGACCTGATGAGGGAGGCTTCGCTCAGCCAAACGGCGACGCGTCACTTCATGGTCGGGATCTGGCCGGTGATCGAGCGTTTCCCGGCGTACATGGCGCTGAGCCTGCTCAAGACCCGCTTCGGCCGCAGCCCCGGCGACAACCTGGCCCGGCGCTGGCTGGTGCGCAACATCCGCGTGGAGCAGAACCATGCCGAATACTGGCTCAACTGGGCCGAAGGCGCGGGCGTTGAGCGCGAGGACGTGCTGAACGGCCGGGCGCCGCACGGCACCGGTACCCTGGCGGACTGGTGCGAGGAGATTTGCGCCAGCGGTTCGCTGGCGGCGAGCATCGCAGCCACCAACTATGCCGTCGAGGGGGCCACCGGCGAGTGGTCGCAGCGCGTATACGAAAGCAAGGCCTATGCCGAGAGCTTCGCGCCGAAGGAACGTGCCGGCAGTTTGCGCTGGCTTCAACTTCATGCCGCTTATGACGATACCCATCCGTGGGAGGCGCTGGAGATCGTCTGCACGTTGATGGGGACGACCCCGGCCGCGCACGACGTGGAACATATTGCCAGTTGCATCAAGCGCAGCTATGTAAGCATGCGCATCAGCATGGATCATTGCATCGGCACGCGTTACGAGTTGGAGGCCCTGAGGGAAGCCGCCGCCTGACGTACCGAACTGCAGCAACCAAGGAGCACGCAGTGGGTCACAAGGCACCAGTCATGGTAGAAGGGGCATGATGCGCACTTCCCGAGCCACCTTGCAAAAGCCATTGTCGCGGCGACTGATGCCGCTGGCGTATGCGCTGATCGCGATGGTGGGGCTGATGCTGGCCTTGACCTGGGGCGCGTTGCAGATCCAGATCACTCTCGCCGGTTTCCTCAACGGCGAGAGTCTGTGGTCCAAGGCGCAGAAGCAGTCGGTGATCGACCTGGAAGCCTATGCGATCAGCGGCGACGCCGCGGACCTGGCCGGCTTCAGGCGCCACTACGCGGTAGTGCTCTCCGATCGCTGGGCCCGCGACGCGATCGCCTCGGGCCAGTTCGACCACGACAAGGTCGCCCAGGCGTTCGCCCGGGGCAGCGTGATCCCCGATGCCATCCCCGGGATGATCTTCATCCTCCAGCATTTTTCGTCGGCGCCGCATATCAGCGAGGCGCTGCGCGCCTGGTACTCGGTCGACGACGCCATTACCGAGCTGGACGAGATTGCCGGCGAGTTGCAACGCGCCTACGCGGCCGGTGGCCTGCCGCCGGCCGAGCAGCTTCGCCAACGCAGTCGCATTCATGAGCTGAACCGATTCATCGAGCCGCGCACCAACGTCTTCTCGCTCGAGGTGGCGCGTGGCGCCTCGTGGGTCGGCAAGCTGCTCTTCGGTGGCGTGGTCGCGGTGACCCTGGTCGCCGTGCTGCTGTGGCTGGGCATGGCGCGGCGCATCCTGGAAAGCATCCGCGGCAGCGAGGAGCGCTACCGGCTGCTGTTCGACAGCGCCGCCGACGCGATCGTGATGATCGACGAAGGCAGCGGGCGCATCCTCGACGTGAACCGCACGGCGGCGGCCTGGACCGGGCGCAGCGCGAAGGAGCTGATCGGCGACCGCTACGTGCACCTGTTCCTGCAGCCGCTGGCCGGCCAGCAGGCGGGGCGTGCCGCCACCAACGCGCTGCTGGCCGCCGACGGCAGCTCCCGCCCGGTGGAGACCCAGACCAGCGTTGCCAGCTGGGGCGAGTTGCCGGTGTGCCAGGCGATCATCCGCGACATCTCCGAGCGGGTGGCGATGGAACAGGAGCGCCGGGTGGCGGCCGAGGCGCTGGCCAGCATCGCCGAGGGCGTGGTCATCGCCGACGCGCAGCAGCGGATCACCTCCACCAACGCGGCGCACACCGAGCTGACCGGCTTCAGCAGCCTGGCGCTGCAGGGCCGGCGGCTGGGCGACACGCGCCGCCTGCCGGACGGGCGTGCGCTGCCGAAAGCCATCTGGGACGAGGTGGCCGCCGGCGGCAACTGGATCGGCGAGGTGCTGAGCACCCGCGCCGACGGCACGACCTATCCGGAACACTTGAGCCTCAGCGCGATCCGCAATGGCGACGGCCACGTGACGTATTACGTGGCGGTGTGCACCGACATCCACGAGGCCAAGGCCAACCAGCGCCGGCTGGAACACCTGGCCCGGCACGATCCGCTCACCGGCCTGGTCAATCGCGCCGAGTTCGAACGCTACTGCAGCGAGGCGATCGCCCAGGCCGAGCGCGAGCGGCTGGCGGCGGTGGTGCTGTTCATCGACCTGGATGCATTCAAGATCGTCAATGACAGTTACAGTCACGCGATCGGCGACCGCTTGCTGGTGAAAGTGGGCGAGCGCATCAGCCGGCAGCTCTCCGACGGCGACGTGGCCGGACGCATCGGCGGCGACGAGTTCACCGTGCTGCTGCCGCGACTGAGCCTGCGCGAGGATGCGCGGGCGATCGTCAACCGGTTGCTGGCGACGCTGTCCGAGCCGCTGGTGCTGGACGATTACGAGGTCGTGCTCACCGCCAGCATCGGCGTGGCCGGCTACCCGCTGGACGGCAACGACGCGGCCACCCTCATCGCCAACGCCGACGCGGCGATGTATGCGGCCAAGACCGAGGAGCGCAACGCGTTCCGCTTCTACACGCCGATGATGCATGCCGACAACCGGCGCCGCCTGCAGCTGGCGACCGAACTGCGCCAGGCACTGAGCCGGGGCGAGTTCCGCCTGGTGTTCCAGCCCAGCATCGAGCTGGGCAGCGGGCGCATCGTTGCGGTGGAGGCGCTGCTGCGCTGGCAGCATCCGGAGCGCGGCGAGGTACTGCCCGGCGAGTTCATCCCGGTGGCGGAGAGTCTGGGCCTGATCCGGCGCATCGACGAATGGGTGCTGCAGGCCACCTGCGCCCAGATCCAGGCCTGGGACCTGGCCGGCGTGCCGCCGATCCGCGTGGCGGTGAACATCTCCGCGCGCTGGTTCGGCCATCCATCCTTCGTCGACGGGGTCAGCCGCACCTTGCAGTCGCGCCGCGTGTCGCCGCACCGCCTGCTGCTGGAGATCACCGAGAGCGCGATGCTGCGGCTGGGCGACGACACCCAGCGCACCATGCAGACGCTGGACATGCTGAACATCGACGTGGCCATCGACGATTTCGGCACCGGCTACTCCTCGATGGCGTACCTCAAGCTGCCGGCCGTCACTTACCTGAAGATCGACCGCTCTTTCGTCACCGGCCTGCCCGGCGACGCCAACGACGCGGCGATTACCGAGGCGATGCTGGCGATGTCGCGCAGCCTGGGCCTGGTCACCATCGCCGAAGGCATCGAGACCGAGGCGCAGCACGAGTTCCTGCTGCGCGCCGGTTGCGTCGAGGGACAGGGCTACCTCTACTCGTATCCGTTGCAGGCCGAGGAAATCCAGGCGTTGCTCAGCCCCAACCAGCAGAGCGGCTCCCCCCGTCTGCGATTGGTGCCGCCACGGCGCGGTTGATCGGCATGCGGCGCGTGGCATCGACTCGGCTGCTTTGACGTGCATCAGGGCAGGCCCAGGCGTGGCGCGCGACACTGGCGGCAGTCCAGCCAGCCCGCATCCCCATGTCCAGCAACCCTTCCATCCCGGACGGCAGCAAGTTCACCAGTCCGCAGGGCACGCGTGCGGTAAAGGGCGGCCAGAAGCCCAACGCACACAGCCATGAGCCCGACGTCAGCCGCAAGCCGCCATGGCTGCGCGTGAAGCTGCCCAGCGGCGCGCATTACGAGGAAGTGGCCGATATCGTGCGCACGCACCAGCTCAACACCGTGTGCGCCGAATCCAAGTGCCCCAACATCGCCGAGTGTTGGGGCCGCGGCACCGCCACGCTGATGCTGATGGGCTCGGTGTGCACGCGCGCGTGCAAGTTCTGCTCGGTGTCCACCGGCAACCCGAACGGCTGGCTCGACCCGCTGGAGCCGGCCAAGGTGGCCGACGCGGTGGCGCTGATGGGGCTCAAGTACGTGGTGCTCACCTCGGTGGATCGCGACGACCTGGCGGACGGCGGCGCCGCCCACTACGCCGCCTGCGTGAAGGCCATCCACCTGCGTTCGCCCGACACCGCGGTGGAGGCGCTCACGCCCGATTTCGCCGGCAACCATGCCAGCGTCGCCACCGTGCTCGACGCCGGCCTGGCCACCTACGCGCAGAACCTGGAAACCGTGCGCCGCCTCACCCATCCGGTGCGCGACCCGCGCGCCGGCTACGAGCAGACCCTGGACGTGCTGGCGTTCGCCAAGCGCCACGCGCCCAGGACGCTCACCAAGACCAGCCTGATGCTGGGCCTGGGCGAAACCGACGCCGAGATCGAGCAGGCGCTGGACGACATGCGCGCCGCCTGCGTGGACGTGGTCACCCTGGGCCAGTACATGCGGCCCAGCCCGCACCACCTGCCGGTGGAGCGCTTCGTCACCCCGGACGAATTCCGTGCCTATCGCGAACTGGCGCTGGGCAAGGGTTTCGTGGAAGCGGTCGCCGGGCCGTTGGTGCGTTCGAGTTATCGCGCCGAACGCGTGCTGGAGCACAACAACCTGGGGCTGTGACCCGCGGCGCGACGGCAGGTCCATGGGGCCTGCCGCAGGGCGCGGCCTACAGCGGCGCGCAGTGGCGGTTCAGCCACTCCAGATCGGCGTCGGCCAGCAGCGGGCTGAGCGCGGCGCGGACGTTGGCGTGGTAGTCGTCCAGCCAGGCGCGCTCTTCCGGGTTGAGCAGGTTCGGTTCGAGCGCGCGGCGATCGAACGGGCACATCGTGAGTGTCTCGAAGGCGAGGAATTCGCCGAACTCGGTGCGGTCGGCCTCGACCACCACGGCCAGGTTTTCGTGGCGGATGCCGTGCCGGCCGGGCTTGTACAGGCCCGGCTCGATCGAGCTGATCATGCCCGGCTCCAGCGGCACCAGTGCGCCGCCGGGCACCGGTGCGCGGATGCCGTGCGGGCCTTCGTGCACGTTGAGGAAATAACCCACGCCATGGCCGGTGCCGTGGCCGTAATCCATGCCCGCCGCCCACAGCGGCGCACGCGCCAGCGCATCCAGTTGCGGGCCGCTGGCGCCTTTGGGAAAACGCGCGCGCGACAGCCCGATCATGCCCTTCAGCACCAGCGTGGCATCGCGGCGCTGCTCGGCGGTGGTCTCGCCCAGGGCGAGCACGCGGGTGATGTCGGTGGTGCCGCCGAGGTACTGTCCGCCCGAGTCGATCAGCAGCAGGCCCTTTGCCTGCAGCGTGCTGTGCGACTGCGGCGTGGCGCGGTAGTGCGGCAATGCGCCGTTGGCCTGGTAGCCGGCGATGGTGGCGAAGCTCTCGCCGACCCAGCCGGGTTGGGCCGAGCGTTCCTCGTGCAGCAGCGTGTCCACGTCCAGCTCGGTCAGCGTCATGCCGGCGGCGAGCCGCTGTTCCAGCCGGCGGAAACCGCGCACCAGCGCCGCGCCGTCGCGGCGCATCACGTCGCGGACATGGTCGAGTTCGGCGGCGCTCTTGACCGCCTTGAACGCCGTGCTGGGGTTGGGCGCCTCGATGCGTGTGACCTCCGGCGCGATTGCCGCGGCGATCGAGCTGACCACGCGGCCGCTGTCCAGCAGCAGGCGGTCGTCCGCGCCCAGCTCCGGCAACGCCGAGGTGATCGAAGCGTAATCGGCGATGCCGATGCCGTCGGCGGCCAGTGCCGCGACCAGCGCATCATCGAGTTTGGCGCGGCCGACGAACAAGGTGGCGCCGGCGTTGGCCTGTACCAGCAGGTGGGCGAGGAACACCGGGTTGCACTCGACATCGCTGCCGCGCAGGTTGGTCAGCCAGGCGATGTCGTCGAGGCTTGACACCAGGTGATGGCTGGCGCCGAGCTTGCGCATCGCCTTGCGCAGGCGCGCGAACTTTTCCGCGCGGGGGATGCAGGCCCAGGCCAGCGCGTGCTCGACCACCGGCGACGCCGGCAGGGCGGGGCGATCCGTCCAGATCTCGCCCGGCAGGTCCAGGTCGGTGCGCACGGTGGCGCCGGTCTCCGCCAGCCGGTGTTCGATCTGGTGCCGGGTGGCGACAGCCACGCTGTCCCCGGCCACCGCCAGCACGTCGCCGTCATGCAGTTGCTGCTGCAGCCATTCCAGATGCTCGGGCGTGTGCGGTACGCGCAGCTTCATCAGCGCGACGCCGCTGCCGGCCAGCTGCTGCTCGGCCTGCGCGAAATAGCGCGAGTCGGTCCACAGCCCGGCCTGCTCGCGACCGACAATGAGCGTGCCGGCCGATCCGTCGAACCCGGACAGCCATGTCCGTGCCGACCAGTGCGCCGGCAGGTACTCGGACAGATGCGGATCGGCACTGGGAACGAGCACGGCAGCGACGCCGTGCTGCTGCATGGCCGCGCGCAAGGCGGCGAGACGGGCGGGGACGGGATTGTTCATCCTGTCATGCTAGCAGGCGCCATCTGCCGTTTTCATGCACGCGCTGCCCCGGAAATGAACCGATGGGGTCGATTTTTCGCACGCCATCTCGCCGTCGGACGGTTCTGCAGCTAAAATGCCAATTTCCCGCACGGCTGCTTTCCATGACCCCCCTGATTTTCGTCACCGGCGGTGTGGTGTCCTCGCTTGGCAAGGGCATCGCGGCGGCGTCGCTCGCCTCCATCCTCGAAGCGCGCGGCCTCTCGGTCACCATGATGAAGCTCGATCCCTACATCAATGTGGACCCGGGCACGATGAGTCCGTTCCAGCACGGCGAGGTCTACGTGACCGACGACGGCGCCGAGACCGACCTCGATCTTGGCCACTACGAGCGCTTCGTGCGCACCCGCCTGTCCGGCAAGAACTCGATCACCACCGGCAAGATCTACGAGGCGGTGATCCGCAAGGAGCGTCGCGGCGATTACCTCGGCGCCACCGTGCAGGTGATCCCGCACATCACCGACGAGATCAAGCACTGCATCCACGAGGCCACCCGCGGCTTCGACGTGGCGCTGGTGGAGATCGGCGGTACCGTGGGCGACATCGAGTCGCTGCCGTTCCTGGAGGCGATCCGGCAGTTGCGCATCGAGCACGGTCCGGAGAAGGTGGTGTTCATGCACCTGACCCTGGTGCCGTACATCAAGGCCGCCGGCGAGATCAAGACCAAGCCGACCCAGCACTCGGTGAAGGAGCTGCGCTCGATCGGCATCCAGCCGGACATCCTGCTGTGCCGCTGCGAGGAGCCGCTGCCCGAGGCCGAACGGCGCAAGATCGCGCTGTTCACCAACGTGCCCGAATCCGCCGTGATCAGCGCGGCCGACGTCGACGTGATCTACAAGCAGCCGCTGTGGCTGCACCAGCAGGGCCTGGACGACATCGTGGTGAAGAAGCTCGGCCTGGCCGCCAAGCCGGCCGACCTGTCCGAGTGGCAGCGCACGGTGGACGCGGTGGAGCACCCGAAGGACGAGGTCACCGTCGCCATCGTGGGCAAGTATGTCGAGCACAAGGACGCCTACAAGTCGCTCGGCGAGGCGCTGCGCCACGGCGGCATCAAGCAGCAGACACGGGTCAACCTGGACTGGATCGACTCCGAGCAGGTCGAGGCCGAAGGCGCCGCCAAGGTGCTGGGCAAGGCCGACGCCATCCTGGTGCCCGGCGGCTTCGGCAAGCGCGGCTTCGAGGGCAAGGTGCTGGCGGCGAAGTACGCCCGCGAGCACGGCGTGCCCTATTTCGGCATCTGCTACGGCATGCATGCGGCGGTGGTGGATTTCGCCCGCCACGTGGCTGGCCTGACCGACGCCGATTCCAGCGAGAACGACCGCAACACGCCGAACCCGGTGATCGCGTTGATCACCGAGTGGACCACCGCGACCGGTGAAGTCGAGCAGCGCAACGACCGCTCCGACCTGGGCGGCACCATGCGCCTGGGTTCGCAGGAATGCCGGCTCAAGGCCGGCACGCTGGCGCGCGCGATGTACGGGCAGGACGTCATGCGCGAGCGCCATCGCCATCGCTACGAGTTCAACAACCGCTATCGGCAGACGTTCGAGGACCTGGGCCTGGTGATCTCCGGCAAGTCGATGGACGACCTGCTGGTGGAGATCGTCGAACTCCCGCAACAGCAGCATCCGTGGTTCCTCGGCTGCCAGGCGCACCCGGAGTTCACCTCGACCCCGCGCGACGGCCACCCGTTGTTCAGCGGCTTCGTGCGCGCGGCACGCGAGTACAAGGCCGTGCGCGTCGGCGAGAAGCTGGCGCCGGTGCAGGCGACGGCATGACGCGGCAACGCGACACCCTCGTGGCTGTCATTCCCGCGAATGCGGGCATGATGGAATCAAGAACGCTTTGAACGGGAAAGAGTCATGAAGCTTTGCGGATTCGAGGTCGGCCTCGACCAACCCCTGTTCATGATCGCCGGCCCCTGCGTGGTGGAATCCGAGCAGCTGCAGCTGGACACCGCCGGCATGCTGAAGGAAATCACCGCGCGGCTGAGCATCCCCTTCATCTTCAAATCCAGCTTCGACAAGGCCAACCGCTCCTCCGGCGAGAGCTTCCGTGGGCCCGGCCTGGAAGAGGGCCTGCGCATCCTGGGCGAAGTGAAGCGCCAGATCGGCGTGCCGGTGCTCACCGACGTGCACGAGTACACGCCGATGGACGAGGTGGCATCGGTGGTCGACGTGCTGCAGACGCCGGCCTTCCTGTGCCGGCAGACCGACTTCATCCAGAAAGTGGCGCGTGCCGGCAAGCCGGTAAACATCAAGAAGGGCCAGTTCCTGGCGCCGTGGGACATGAAGCACGTGGTGGCCAAGGCCAGGGCCGTCGGCAACGACCACATCATGGTCTGCGAACGCGGTGCCAGCTTCGGCTACAACAACCTCGTCTCGGACATGCGCTCGCTCAGCGTGATGCGCGAGACCGGTTGCCCGGTGGTGTTCGACGCGACGCATTCGGTGCAGTTGCCGGGCGGGCAGGGTGCCAGCTCCGGCGGCCAGCGCGAATTCGTGCCGGTGCTGGCGCGCGCGGCGGTGGCGGTCGGCGTGGCCGGCCTGTTCGCCGAGACCCATCCCGATCCGAGCAAGGCGCTGTCCGACGGCCCGAATGCGTGGCCGCTGGGCAAGATGGAGGCGTTGCTGGAAACCCTGCTGGAACTGGACGCCGTGACCAAGCGCCACCGCTTCCTCGAACAGGACGTGTGACCACGCCTGCAGGAGCCCGCTCGCGGGCGATGCTGTTGGGTCGGGATGACCGGACGTTCGTCTGCTGAGAGCGGGGATTCGGGATCTGTAAAAGCATCGCCCGCGAGCGGGCCCCTACGACAACACTTCACTGACGGATAACCATGACCACTCTGATCACCCGCATCCACGCCCGTGAAATCCTCGACTCGCGCGGCAACCCCACGCTGGAAGCCGAAGTCACCCTGGCCGGCGGCGGCTTCGGCCGCGCCGCGGTGCCGAGCGGCGCCTCCACCGGTTCGCGCGAGGCGGTCGAGCTGCGCGACGGCGACAAGTCGCGCTACGGCGGCAAGGGCGTGAAGAACGCGGTAGCCAACGTCAATGGCACCATCGCCGATGCGCTGAAGGGTTTCGATGCGGCCGATCAGAAGGGCCTCGACGCCAAGCTCGTTGCGCTGGACGGCACGCCGAACAAGGGCCGGCTGGGTGCGAATGCGCTGCTCGGCGTGTCGATGGCGGCGGCGCACGCGGTGGCAGCTTCGCGCGGCGAGCCGCTGTGGCAGTACCTGTCGCACGGCAAGCCCGGCGCGTTGCCGGTGCCGATGATGAACATCATCAACGGCGGCGCGCACGCCGACAACAACGTCGACGTGCAGGAGTTCATGATCCTGCCGGTCGGCATGCCGAGCTTCGCCGAGGCGCTGCGCGCCGGCGCGGAGATCTTCCATGCGTTGAAGAGCGTGCTGCACGGCCGTGGCCTCGCCACTTCGGTGGGCGACGAGGGCGGCTTTGCGCCGAACCTGCGCTCCAACGTCGAGGCGATCGACACCATCCTCGAAGCGATCAACAAGACCGGCTACAAGGTCGGCAGCGAGATCCTGCTCGGCCTCGACGCGGCCAGCTCGGAGTTCTACAAGAACGGCAAGTACGACCTCGCCGGCGAAGGCAAGCAGTACAGCTCGGCCGAGTTCGTCGACCTGCTCGCCGGCTGGGCGAAGCAGTATCCGATCGTCACCATCGAGGACGGCATGGCCGAAGGCGACTGGGACGGCTGGAAGCTGCTCACCGACGCGATCGGCGAGCGCGTGCAGGTGGTCGGCGACGACCTGTTCGTGACCAACCCGGCGATCTTCCGCGAGGGCATCGAGAAGAACATCGCCAACGCGATCCTCATCAAGGTGAACCAGATCGGCACGCTGTCCGAGACGCTGGAGGCGATTGCCATGGCCGACGCGGCGAAGTACGCGGCGGTGATCTCGCACCGCTCCGGCGAGACCGAGGACACCACCATCGCCGACATCGCGGTGGCCACCACGGCGACCCAGATCAAGACCGGCTCGCTGTGCCGCAGCGACCGCGTGGCGAAGTACAACCAGTTGCTGCGCATCGAGGAGGCGCTGGGCTCGGCTGCGCGCTACGCCGGTCGCGAGGCGTTCCCCAACCTCGGCCGTTTGCCGGGCTGAGCGGGACACGCCGCCATGCTGCGTTGGATCGCCCTGCTGTTGTTGCTGCTGTTGGTCGGCTTGCAGCTGAAGCTGTGGTTCGGCAGCGGCAGCATGCAGGAGGTGGACAGTTTGCGCATCGCGGTGAACAAGCAGACCGGCGACAACGCGCGCCTGCAGAAGCGCAACCAGGCGCTGGCCGCCGACGTGCACGACCTCAAGCATGGCGACCAGGCGGTCGAGGCGCGCGCGCGTACCGAGTTGGGGTTGATCAAGCCCGGCGAGGTGTTCTACCAGGTGGTCGAGCCCGCGCGCGCGGGCAGCTCGCCGGCCACGGCCGCATCCGCTGCGCGCGGCTCGCCATGACCGGCACCACGTTGTGGTGCGTGGTGCCGGCGGCCGGGCGGGGCGTGCGGGCCGGCGGCGACTTGCCCAAGCAATACCAGTTGCTGGCTGGCCGGACACTGATCGAACACACGCTGGCGCGCCTCGCCGCGCATCCGCGGATCGGCGGCCTGCTGGTGACGCTCGCGGTCGATGACCGGCACTGGCCGGGCCTGCGCGACGTGTGCGGCAAGCCGGTGCTGACCGCTGTCGGCGGCGCGCAGCGCAGTGAATCGGTGCTGGCCGGGCTCGACGCGCTGCCTGCGGGTGTCGGCGATGCGGAGTTCGTGCTGGTACACGATGCGGCGCGTCCCTGCGTGCGGCTGGATGACATCGGCCAGCTGATCGAGCGGGGCGGGCGAGGCGACGGCGGCCTGCTCGGTGCGCCGCTGCGCGATACGCTCAAGCACGCCGACGTGAACGGATGCGTCGCGCGCACCGAACCGCGTGAGTCGCGCTGGCGCGCGTTCACGCCGCAGATGTTCCGGCGTGGCCCGTTGACGGCGGCGCTGCGCGATGCGCATCAGCGTGGCGTGGACGTCAGCGACGAGGCGATGGCGATGGAGCTGGCCGGGTTCTCGCCGTTGCTGGTCGAAGGCGCCGAGGACAACATCAAGGTGACCACGGCAGCGGATTTCGCGCTGGCGCAGTTCCTGCTCGCAAGGACAAGTTCATGAGGATAGGCAGCGGTTTCGACGTGCACGCGTTCGGCGAGGGTGACCACCTCGTGCTCGGTGGCGTGCGCGTGCCGCACGATCGCGGCGTGGTGGCGCACTCCGACGGCGATGTGGTGATCCACGCGCTGTGCGACGCCATCTTCGGCGCGCTGGCACTGGGCGACATCGGCCGTCATTTCCCGCCCACCGACGCACGCTGGCGCGGCGCCGACAGCCGCCAGTTCCTGCGCCATGCGGCAATGCTGATGGCGCAGCATGGCTACGCCTTGGGCAACGCCGATGTCACCGTGATCGGTGAGGCACCGAAGGTCGGTCCGCATGCGCAGGCGATGCGCGAAATTCTCGCTGCCGACCTGGCCTGCGACATCGGTTGCGTCAGCATCAAGGCCACCACCACCGAAAGGCTCGGTTTCTGCGGCCGCGGCGAGGGCATCGCCGCGCAGGCGTGCGTGCTGCTGGAGCGCGCATGACCGAGATCGAGGCCCGCAGCGTCGCCAACCGGCTGCACGATCGGCTCGACACCATCGTCGAGCTGCTGCATCGTCACGAAGGCGACGGCCGCCTGCCCGCGGACGTGCTGGCGGACCTGCGCCAGCAACTGGACGAGCTGCACCCGGCCGACATCGCCTTCGTCCTCGAATCGCTGCCGCTGGACGAGCGCCTGGCGGTCTGGCAACTGGTCAAGGCCGACCGCGACGGCGAGATCCTGCTGGAAGTGTCCGATGCGGTGCGGGAATCGCTGATCGCGGACATGGATCGCCACGAGATCCTCGCCGCCGCCGAAACGCTGGACGCCGACGAACTGGCCGACCTGGTCGAAGACCTGCCCACGGCGGTGCTGCCGGAGCTGATGGCCAGCCTCGACTCGCAGCAACGCGAGCAGGTGCAGTCGGCGCTGTCCTACGAGGAGGACCAGCTCGGCGCGCTGATGGACTTCGAGATGGTCACGATCCGCGAGGACGTGAGTCTCGAAGTGGTGCTGCGTTACCTGCGCCGCTGGGAAGAACTGCCGCCACAGACCGACAAGCTGTTCGTCATCAACCAGGACAACCTGCTGACTGGCGTCCTGCCGCTGCACTGGCTGCTGGTCAATTCCCCCGAGCGCATGGTCAGCGAGGTGATGGCGCCGGACGTCAACACCTTCCACCCCACCGACGACGCCTACGACGTGGCGCAAGCGTTCGAGCGCTACGACCTGGTGACCGCGCCGGTAGTGGACGAGCGCGGCCACCTGATCGGCCGCATCACCATCGACGCCATGGTGGACGTGATCCGCGAGGAGAGCGAAAGCGAGGCGCTGGGCCGGGTCGGCCTGCGTGAGGAGGAGGACATCTTCGCCTCGGTCTGGGCCAGCCTGCGCAACCGCTGGCTGTGGCTGGCGATCAACCTGATGACGGCCTTCATCGCCTCGCGCGTGATCAGCTTGTTCGAGGGCTCGATCGAGCGCCTGGTGGCGCTGGCCGCATTGATGCCGATCGTGGCCGGCATCGGCGGCAACTCCGGCAACCAGACCATCACCATGATCGTGCGCGCGCTGGCGCTGAACCAGATCAGCGCCGACAGCGCGCGGCGCCTGTGGCGCAAGGAGATGGCCGTGGCGCTGCTGAACGGGCTGGTGTGGGGTGGCGTCATCGGCATCGTGGCGTGGCTGCTTTACGACAGTGCCTCGCTGGGCCTGGTGATGACCGCGGCGATGACGCTGAACCTGTTGCTGGCGGCCTTCGCCGGCGTCGGCATCCCGATCTGCATGACCCGCTTCGGCCGCGACCCGGCGCTGGGCTCCAGCGTGCTGATCACCGCCATGACCGACAGCGGCGGCTTTTTCATTTTTCTCGGACTGGCGACGGTGTTCCTGATGTAATCGTCACCCTTCCGGCCCGGTTTCAGGTTGTCGAACCCGAGCGTGGCAGGACGTCATTCCCGCGAGGCGCCATGCAACGGCCGAAGGGCCGGTCAAGCGGGAATCCAGCCTGCTCTTCAGTCACCCGTCAGATCGAATTCGCCCAAAGAAGCCGTTTCTCCATGCAAGAACTGCCCCATGCTTTCGGCGAACCGCCACTGACTGCCCGGCTGCGCGCCAGTCCCGAGGACTTCCTGGTCGAGGAGATCCTCGGCTACGACGCCGAGGGTGCCGGCGAGCACCTGCTGCTGTGGGTGGAGAAGCGCGGCGCCAACACCGACTGGGTCGCGCGCGAGCTGGCGAAGTTCGCCGGCGTGCCGCAGGTCGCGGTCGGTTATGCGGGCCTCAAGGATCGCCATGCCGTGACCCGGCAGACCTTCTCGGTGCAACTGGCCGGCCGGCCCGATCCGGACTGGTCCACGTTCCCGCACCCGGAGGTGAAAGTGCTGGCGGCGACGCGGCATTCGCGCAAGCTCAAGCGTGGCGCCCTGCGCGGCAACCGCTTCGTGCTGGTGTTGCGCGAGGTGAGCGGCGATCGCGCGCGGGCGGAGTCGGTGCTGCGGCAGATCGCTGCGCGCGGCGTGCCGAACTATTACGGCGAGCAGCGCTTCGGCCGCGAAGGCGGCAACGTGGCACAGGCGCGCGCGATGTTCGGTGGGCGCCGGGTGGATCGCGACAAGCGTTCGATTTTGCTGTCCGCGGCGCGTTCGCACATCTTCAATGCCGTACTGGCGGCGCGGGTCGAGCACGATGCGTGGGACCGGCCGCTGGAAGGGGAAATCTGGTCGCTGGCCGGTTCGCGCTCGTGGTTCGGGCCGGAACCGTTCAACGACGAATTGGCCGCGCGATTGGCGCGCGCCGACATCCATCCGTCAGGTCCGCTGTGGGGGCAGGGCGAGCCGCCGAGCCAGGGCGAAGCAGGAGCGCTGGAGCGCGAAGTCGCTGCGGCGAATGACGACCTGGCCAGCGGCCTGGCCGCCGCGCGCATGGATCAGGAGCGCCGCCCGCTGCGGCTGATTCCGCACAATCTCCACTGGCGCTGGCTTGGCGAGGACGCGCTGGAACTGTCGTTCGAGCTGCCCGCTGGCGCGTACGCCACGGTGGTGGTGCGCGAGCTTAAAGGCGAGGAGTGAGTGGAGATGAGTGAAGAGTGAGAGAAAGAGAAAGCACCAGCGCACCCGTTCCCTCTCTCAGTTCTCACTCCTCTCCACTCACTTCTGCTCTTTCAGCAAGACGATCACCGCCCCGGTGCCACCCTGCGCCGGGCGCGCGGAGGCAAACGCGATCACGTCGTCGCGCCGGCGCAGCATGCGATCGGTGAGCGCCTTCAGCACCGGACCGGCAGCCTTCGAACGCAGCCCCTTGCCGTGGATGATGCGCACGCAACGCACGCCGGCTTGCCGCGCTTCGGCCAGGAACGCGACGATGCTGGCCTGGGCCGCGGCGGCGTTCATCTGATGCAGGTCCAGGTCGTCGCCCACGCTGAACTGGCCGCGCTTGAGTTGCCGCAGCAACCTGGGCGGATAGCCGTCGCGCAGGTAGCCGAGTTCCTCGCCGACTTCGAGCGTGGCCGGGTCGAAATCCATGTCCAGCAACTCGCTGGCCACGGCAGCTTCGTCGGCCTCGAACATGCGCGGGTGTGGCGCGGGTTTCGCGGTCGCCGGCGGCGGGGAAACCGGCGCGAGTCGCTGCACCTCGCCGATCGCCTCGCGGAACAGGCGGCGATCGTCGTCGGTGATCCGGGGCGGGTTGGGTCGCTTCATCTGCGCATCCTAGCCAGAAGCGGCGGCACGATGCGTTGAATCCCGGTGAAACTTGGGGGCGCGCTACGGTAGACTTGCAACCATCACGAAACCGCCGCGCTTGATCTTCCTGCGCCGGCAGGCAGTTTTCGACGGAGCATCATGCGAGTTCTGGTCAGCAACGACGATGGCGTGGATGCGCCGGGCATCCGCGTGTTGGCCGAGCGCCTGCAGGCGGTGGGAGAGGTCACCGTGGTGGCACCGGATCGCGATCGCTCGGGGGCGAGCAATTCGCTGACGCTGGACGCGCCGATCCGCGTACTGTCGATGGGCCAGGGCTACTACCGTGTGGCGGGGACGCCCACCGACTGCGTGCACCTGGCGCTGTCCGGCCTGCTCGACGAAGAACCCGACATGGTGGTATCCGGCATCAACAACTCGGCCAACCTGGGCGACGACGTGATCTATTCCGGCACGGTCTCGGCGGCGATGGAAGGGCGCTTTCTCGGTCTGCCGGCGATCGCCGTCTCGCTGGTCAGCGAAGACCACCAGGGCGTGCACTACGACGCCGCGGCGCAGGCGGTGCTGCTGCTGATGCAACGTCTGCTGGTCGATCCGCTGCCCGCAGACACCATCCTCAACGTCAACGTGCCGGACCGGCCCTGGGCGGAGATCGCCGGCTTCGAGGTCACCCGGCTGGGTCGGCGCCACCGTGCCGCGCCGTGCATCGCGCAGACTGATCCGCGCGGGCGACCGATGTGGTGGATCGGACCGGCCGGCGAGGTGGACGACGCCGGCCCCGGCACCGATTTCAACGCGGTACGTCGCGGCTTCGTCTCGGTCACGCCGATCCACGTCGACCTGACCCGTTTCCAGGCGCTGGACAAGGTCAGCAGCTGGATGAAGACGCTGAGCGACGGCATGGCCGGCCGCCGCAGCAAGGGCGAGGCGGCCTGACCGATGATCACCTATCCGTTGCCTGCAGCCCAGCTCAAGGGCGAGGGAGTGACCTCGCAGCGCGCCCGCAACCGGCTGGCCGCCTCCCTGCAGGATGCAGGCATCCGCGACCCGCGCGTGATCGAGGTGATCCGCACGGTGCCGCGCCATCATTTCATCGACCAGGCACTGCAACTGCACGCCTACGAGAACGATGCGCTGCCGATCGGCCACGGCCAGACCATCTCCCAGCCGTGGGTGGTGGCGCGCATGACGGAAGCGTTGCTGGAGCACTTCGAGGGGCAGAAGGAGATGCCGCGCAGGGTGCTGGAGATCGGCACCGGGTCGGGTTACCAGGCAGCGGTGCTGTCGTCCCTGGTCGGCGAGGTGTATACGGTCGAGCGCATCGAGGCGCTGCTGCGCCAGGCGCGGCGCCGCTTCCGCCAGCTCGGCCTGACCAACCTGCGCTCGCGCTACGACGACGGCAAGCTGGGCTGGCCGGACGAGGCACCGTTCGACGCGATCATCCTCACCGCCGCAGGCGACACCATCCCGACCCGCATCCTCGAACAGCTCAATCCCGCCGGCGTGCTGGTGGCGCCGGTGGGATCGCCGAGCCGGCAGAATCTGATCCGCATGCGCGGCGACGGCAAGGGCGATTTCGCGCTGGAGGAACTCGGCCCGGTGAGTTTCGTGCCGCTGCTGGGCGGCATCGGCTGATGCGCCTGTTCGAGCCGCTCTACGCCCGCGCACTGGTCTGGGCTCGCGCACCGCGCGCGCTGCACTACCTGTGTGCGTTGAGCTTCTTCGAGGCGTTCATCTTCCCGATCATGCCGGAGGTGATGCTTGCGCCGATGATGCTGGCCAAGCGACTCAAGGCGTTCTTCTACGCCAACATGTCGCTGCTGTTTTCCCTGCTCGGCTCGGTGG
This sequence comes from Rhodanobacter sp. UC4438_H5, assembly GCF_052978405.1. Classification (NCBI taxonomy): domain Bacteria; kingdom Pseudomonadati; phylum Pseudomonadota; class Gammaproteobacteria; order Lysobacterales; family Rhodanobacteraceae; genus Rhodanobacter; species Rhodanobacter sp. UC4438_H5. Next base: position 1,337,515 of record NZ_CM129672.1, on the reverse strand, counting down.
TCGGCTATGCGCTGGGCCACTGGGCCTACGAGTCGGTGAAGCCGCTGCTCAGCATGCACATGCAGGAGGTCATCACCGCCTGGGTGAACAATCTGCGCGTGGACATGAACGAGCATTGGTTGACCATGCTGGGCGCATTGATGCTGGCGGCGCTGCAGCCGGTGATCCCCATGAAGTTCGTCACCTGGGCGGCCGGCATCGTGGGCGTGCCGGTCCTGCCGTTCCTGGCTTGCATGGCGGTCGGCCGCGGCAAGCGCGTGTGGCTGCTGGCGCTGTTGATCCGCCTGTTCGGCGAGCGCGCCGAGCGCATGTTGCACAAGAACATCGAGTGGATCGGCCGGGGCGCGCTGGTATTGCTCGTCGTGCTGCTGGCGTGGTGGCTGTGGCCGCGCTGACTGGCAGCGCGGTGCGCATGAAAATGGCGGCGCGCCTCGGTATGCTGGACCGCATGGATCATTCAGTTCGCTTTCCCTGCCTGGTTGTCGCGGCGGCGTTGCTGGCCGGCTGCGGCACCATGCGCAGTTCGGTGGTGATCGAGCCCGCCGCGGGCAGCTACCCGTCGCCTGCCGCCGCGCCGTCCTCCCGCGTGGCGCGCACGCCGATTCCGGGTGGCAGCTACGTGGTGGCAAAAGGGGACACGCTCTATTCCATCGCCTTCCGCAACGGCGTGGATTTTCGCGACCTCGCCCAGTGGAATGCCATCGCGGCGCCCTACACGATCTGGCCGGGGCAGCGCTTGACGCTGTCGCCGTCGGCGGTGACGAAACCGGCCGTGGCGCGCACGCCGGGTACGGTCGCCGGTTCCCCTCGGGCGCCGGGCACGTCGGCCGCGGCTTCCGTGTTCGAACCGGTCACCGAGGCCGTGCCAGCCACGGCGGCGACGGCCGGAGCGCGGCCCGCCATTCCTTCCGCTACACCGGCGGCGCATGCGCCGCCGGCGGTGGATGCCGTGCCGGTGGCCGGGGTTTCCGTCACGCCGCCGGCGAAAGTGCCACCCGTGGCCAAGCCCGTGGTCGCCGGCCCGGCGCGTGATGTCGGTGGGGTGAGCTGGCGCTGGCCCGTCGAAGGCGGGTCGGTGGTCGGGCGCTTCAACGGCAGCGATGCCATTCCCGGCATCGAGATCGCGGGCAATTCGGGTGACCCGGTGCGGGCTGCCGCCGATGGCGTGGTGGTCTACAGCGGCAACGGCCTGGTCGGCTATGGCGAATTGGTCATCATCAAGCACAACGACAGTTTCCTGTCGGCCTACGGGCACAACCGCTGGCGCCTGGTGAAGGAAGGCCAGCGGGTGACGGCCGGGCAGCAGATCGCCGAGATGGGTTCAACCGGCGCGACCCGCAACGAGCTCGAGTTCCAGATCCGCAAGAACGGCAATCCGGTGGACCCGCTCAGCTACCTGCCGCCACGCTGATCGCGGCGGCACGGAAGGTGCCCGATCAGGCGGGAGGCAGGATGAAGCCGGCCACGACCTGGCGATCCTCGCCGGCCAGCAGGTTGTAGGTACGCGCGGCGGCCGCGTTGTCCATCACCTCGATGCCGATGCCCTTGCGCAGGAAGCCGGCCATGAACGCCGCGGCCGGGAACACCTGACGCTCGCCGGTGCCCAGGATCACCACCTCGGGCTTCAATGCCAGCAGCACGGGGACGTCGTCGACGCCGAGGCTGCCTGCGGCCGTGACCGGCCATGCTTCGGTGATGCCGGCGGGGGTGAGCAGGAAGCTGTGTTCGACGACCCGGTCGAGCAGGGTGACACTGCGTGCGTCAACCCGACGCACCAGCAGATAGCCATCGGCTTGTTCCAGTGACAGGTCCATCAGCGCGGCAGGGCGATGCCCGGTTCGTCGGCGTTGCGGCGGAACAGCACCACGACATGGCCGATCTGGTGGACCGTCTCCGCGCCGGTGCCGCTGGCGAGCACGTCGATCTGCGCCTGCCGCTCCTGCTTGTCGCCGCCGGAGAGCTTCACCTTCACCAGTTCGTGGATGTCCAGCGCCTGTCCCAGCTCCTTCACGACAGCTTCGGTGGCGCCCTTGTTGCCCAGCAACACGACGGGTTTCACGTCGTGGGCGAGGCCGCGCAGGTAGCGGATCTGCGAGGGTGTAAGCGGCATGGGGCAGGCCAGGTTCACGATCAAGGGACTGCACAGGGTATCATGCAACGGCCTCCTCCCGATCAGATATTCCCTCAAGACATGGCCCGCAGCAAAAGCAGCGCAGTCTGGCTGCGTGAACATTTCAACGACGAATACGTCAAGAAGGCACAGGCCGAAGGGCTGCGTTCGCGTGCCGTCTACAAGCTGGAGGAGCTGATCGAGCGCGACAAGCTGCTCAAGCCGGGCATCAACGTGGTGGATCTCGGCGCGGCGCCGGGCAGCTGGTCGCAATTGGTGCGCAACCGGCTGGGCGACAGCGGCAAGGTGTTCGCGCTGGACATCCTGCCGATGCAGAGCATCGCCGGGGTGGATTTCCTGCAGGGCGACTTCCGCGAGGAGTCGGTGCTGCGCCAGCTGGAGGCCCGCCTGAAGGGGCACCGGCTGGATCTTGTACTGTGCGATATAGCCCCCAACATGAGTGGAGTGGCGCTTGCCGACCAGATTCGCGCGATGGCACTGGCGGAGTTGGCGCTGGATTTCAGCAGGCAGTGGCTCAAGCCGGGCGGCTCGTTCCTGATCAAGTTGTTCCAGGGAGTCGGTTTTGACGATTATCTGCGTTGCTTGCGCGCAGACTTCAGTCGCGTGACGATGCGTAAACCCAAGGCCTCGCGCGCGCGTTCGCGTGAGGTGTATGCACTGGCGACCGGGCGCAAACCTGCCGCGGTGCCACTGGCGAGTACTGTTCATGAATGAAACGGCGAAAAACGTGTTGCTCTGGGTGATCATCGCGGTGGTCTTGTTCACCGTGTTTGAAAGCTTCAACCCCCGCAGCAGCCGTTCATCCGACCTGGCCTACAGCGCGTTCGTGCAGAACGTGAGCAGCGGCAACGTCTCCAGCGCCACGATCAGCGCCGACCAGCCCGCCACGATCAGCGGCAAGCTGAAGGATGGCAGTGCCTTCCGCACTGTCGCGCCGATGCTGGGCTTCTCTACCAATGCAGTGGTCAAGCAGATGCAGGACCAGGGCGTGGAAGTGCGCCAGGACCCCTCCGAGGGCTTCTCGCTGATCGGCCTGCTGATCAGCTGGCTGCCGGTGCTGCTGATCGTCGGTGTGTTCATCTGGTTCATGCGCCAGATGCAGTCCGGCGGCGGTGGGCGCGGCGCGATGAGCTTCGGCCGTTCGCGCGCGAAGCTGCAGGGCGAGGACCAGGTCAAGGTCAACTTCGGCGACGTCGCCGGCTGTGACGAGGCGAAGGAGGAGGTCGGCGAGCTGGTCGAGTTCCTGCGCGACCCCGGCCGGTTCCAGAAACTCGGCGGCAAGATCCCCCGCGGCGTGCTGATGGTGGGCCCGCCCGGCACCGGCAAGACCTTGCTGGCCAAGGCGATCGCCGGCGAGGCCAAGGTGCCGTTCTTCTCGATCTCCGGTTCCGACTTCGTGGAGATGTTCGTCGGCGTGGGCGCCAGTCGCGTGCGCGACATGTTCGAGCAGGCCAAGAAGCACGCGCCGTGCATCATCTTCATCGACGAGATCGACGCGGTCGGCCGGCATCGTGGTGCCGGGCTGGGCGGCGGTCATGACGAGCGCGAGCAGACCCTGAACCAGTTGCTGGTCGAGATGGACGGCTTCGAGGGCACCGAGGGCGTCATCGTGATCGCCGCCACCAACCGCCCCGACGTGCTCGATCCGGCCTTGCTGCGGCCGGGCCGCTTCGATCGCCAGGTGGTGGTCGGACTGCCGGACGTGCGTGGGCGAGAGCAGATCCTCAAGGTACACATGCGCAAGGTGCCGATCGCCAGCGACGTCAACGCGATGACGATCGCCCGCGGCACGCCGGGCTTCTCCGGCGCGGACCTGGCCAACCTGGTGAACGAGGCGGCGTTGTTCGCCGCGCGCGAGAACGCGCGCGAAGTGCGCATGAGCCATCTCGACAAGGCACGCGACAAGATCCTGATGGGCAGCGAGCGGCGCTCGATGGCGATGAGCGAAGACGAGAAGAAGCTCACCGCCTACCACGAGGCAGGCCATGCCATCGTGGGTCGCCTGGTGCCGGAACATGACCCGGTCTACAAGGTCACCATCATCCCGCGCGGGCGCGCGCTGGGTGTGACCATGTACCTGCCCGAGGGCGACAAGTACAGCATCAACCGGGTGGCGATCGAATCGCAGTTGTGCTCGTTGTATGGCGGGCGCGTGGCTGAAGAGTTGATTTTCGGCAATGACAAGGTCACCACCGGCGCTTCCAACGACATCGAGCGCGCCACCAAGATGGCCCGCAACATGGCGACCAAGTGGGGCCTGTCCGACGAACTCGGCCCGATCACCTATGGCGAGGACGAGGACGAGGTCTTCCTGGGCCGCTCGGTGACCCAGCACAAGAGCATCTCCAACGAGACGGCAAGCAAGATCGACGAAGTCGTGCGTGGCATCCTCGATCGCGCATATGCGCGCAGCAAGGAGCTGCTCACGGCGAACCTCGACAAGCTGCACACCATGGCTGAGCTGCTGTTGCAGTACGAGACCATCGACGCCCACCAGATCGACGACATCATGGCCGGGCGCCAGCCCGGCCCGCCGGCGGACTGGAGCAAGAACGCCCCGGGTGGCTCGACGCCGCCGCCACCGCCGCCGAAAAGCGACGCGGGAGCGCCGGTGGGCAAGGTTGGTGATCCGGCCGCGCAGAATCGCGCGTCGCTGGGCGAGTGATGCGATCCCGCGGGCACGGTGCGAACGCCTGCCTGCGGTCTCCTGCAATCACCGCCTTGACTGGCGGTGTCCCCGAGTCGGAGATGAAGAAATTTTGCGAAAAGGGTTGACGCATGCGCGCGGAGTCTGAATAATTCCGCCTCTTGCTTCGGCGCTTCGATGCACCGGCATCGAAGCACGGCATGACAAGTTTTTCAGTGCGCCCGTAGCTCAGTTGGATAGAGTACCTGGCTACGAACTAGGTGGTCGGGAGTTCGAATCTCTCCGGGCGCACCATTTTTATTCGGTGGAGCGGGGTGCTTGCACCCCGTTTCGTTTTCATCGCGACGAGAGCTTCGCGGCGACGGAAACGACAGTTTCATGTGGATGGTGCGGCTTGTACGGATTGACTGGGCCAAGCGTCACCCGTAACATTTCAAGGCTTCGATGGTGCTTGTGTCGAGGGCTCGAAACCGGGGTATAGCTCAGTCTGGTAGAGCGTTGCGTTTGGGACGCAAAAGTCGGGGGTTCGAATCCCTCTACCCCGACCAGCAACATGTTCTACTGGTGATGACTGCGCTTGTAGCTCAACCGGATAGAGCATCGGCCTTCTAAGCCGAGGGTTGCAGGTTCGAATCCTGTCGGGCGCACCAGTATCAAACGATGGTGGATGTAGCTCAGCTGGTTAGAGTCCCGGATTGTGATTCCGGTTGTCGTGGGTTCGAATCCCATCATCCACCCCAGTTCCACCCCGGTTTTCCGGGTTGACCCAGTCTCTGGGCCGTTAGCTCAGTTGGTAGAGCAGTTGACTCTTAATCAATTGGTCGAAGGTTCGAATCCTTCACGGCCCACCACTAACGACAGGCGCTCGGCAAAACCGGGCGCCTGTCTGCTTTTGGGCGGTTGCGGTCGTCAACGGGGCTGCTTGTGCTGCAAGGCCGCGCAACCGTAAAATGATCCGCTTTCGTACCAGGGAATCCTCGACTCGGGCAAGCCTGCCGCAGGGTTCCCGTGGCGGTGTTCGGCAACGGCTGGTGGTCGTCCGGGCCGTCCGGCACGCACGGTCCATGGCGGCAGCATCGCGAAAGTGGCGGAATTGGTAGACGCACTGGATTTAGGTTCCAGCGGGTAACCCCCGTGGGGGTTCGAGTCCCCCCTTTCGCACCATGGTCGGTCGTTTTTGCAGGCGGGGAATCCCGCCATGGCGCCTGTGACAGGGTCACAACACTTAAGAGTAGTACCAGGAGACGTCATGCAGGTTTCGGTTGAGAATGTCGGTTCGCTGGAGCGCAAGCTCACGGTGAAGTTTCCCGCGGAGCGGTTCGAGACGCAGGTCAGCGCGCGGATCGCGGAGATGGGGCGCACCGTTCGCCTGAAGGGATTCCGGCCGGGCAAGGTACCGGTGACGGTGATCAAGCAGCGCTTCGGGGAGCAGGTGCGGGGCGAAGTGCTTTCCGACCTGATCGGCAGCACGCTGCGCGAGGCGGTGGAGCAGGAGAAGCTGCAGCCCATCGCGAATCCGGCGATCAACACCACCGGCCGTCCCGAGAACGGGGAGATCGCGTACACGGCGACCTTCGAGATCATGCCCGAGTTTCCCGAAGTCGACGTCTCCGCGCTGGAAGTGCATCGCGCCGCGGCCGAAGTCACCGACGCCGATATCGACCGCATGCTGGAAACCCTGCGCCTGCAGCGGCGCAGTTTCGAGGAGGTCGAGCGTGCCTCGGCCGCCGGCGATTTCATGATGTTCGAGTATGCCGCCACGGCCGACGACTACCGTTTCCCGGCCGAAGGCCAGGAGCGCGCCGGCAGCGTGCTGGGTTCGGGCACCTTGTTCGCGGCGCTGGACGAGGCCCTGACCGGGCACGTGGCCGGCGACCAGTTCGAGGCGGCGATCGAGTTCCCGGCGGATTTTCGCAACGAGCAACTGGCCGGCAAGAGCGCCAAGGTGAGTTTCCACGTCATCAAGGTGCAGGAGCCGAAGCTGCCGGAGGTCGACGGGGAGTTCGCCAAGCTGTTCGGCATCGAGGATGGCAGCCTGGAGACCTTCCGCAAGGAGGTTCGCGCCAACCTGGAACGCGAACTCAAGGCCGCGCTGATGGCGCGCCTGAAGTCGGAAGTGGCCAGCAAGCTGGCCGATGCGCACGGCGATCTGGACGTGCCCAAGATGATGGTGCAGACGGAGGCACGCACCCTGGCGGCGGGCAACATGCCCGAAGGCCAGCAGCCGCCGCAGCAGCTGATCGACGCCGCCTTGCCGATTGCCCGCAAGCGGGTGATCGCCGGCCTGCTGATGGGCGAGATCGCGCGCAAGCAGGCGCTCAAGATCGACCGCAAGCGGGTCGCCGAGCAGCTGGCCGCGATTGCCTCGACCTACGAAGAGCCTGAGAAGGTCATTGAACTCTACAACGGCGACCCCCAGTTGATGTCGGGGCTGCAGAATCGCGTGATGGAAGATCAGGTGGCAGAGTGGGTTGCCGAGCACGCCAGGACCACTGTGCAGGAAATGAGCTTCGATGACGTGATGCGCCCAGCCAACGCCTGACAACTGCCAGGCCCGTCCACTCCCAAGCCGCGAGCATGACCATGGATCCCATCAAGAATCTCAACCTGGTACCGATGGTCGTCGAGCAGACGGCTCGCGGCGAGCGCTCCTACGACATCTACTCGCGTCTGTTGAAGGAGCGGGTGATTTTCCTGGTGGGCGAGGTCAACGACCAGGTGGCCAACCTGATCGTGGCGCAGATGCTGTTCCTGGAGTCGGAGAACCCGGACAAGGACATCAACTTCTACATCAACAGCCCCGGCGGAGCGGTTACTGCCGGGCTGGCGATCTACGACACGATGCAGTTCATCAAGCCGGCGGTGAGCACCATGTGCATCGGCCAAGCCTGCAGCATGGGCTCGTTCCTGCTGATGGCGGGCGCCAAGGGCAAGCGTTTCGCCTTGCCGAACTCCCGCATCATGATCCACCAGCCGTCCGGCGGCGCCCAGGGTCAGGCTACCGACATCGAGATCCAGGCGCGCGAGATCCTGTATATCCGCGAGCGGTTGAACAACCTCTACGTGGAGCATACCGGCCAGCCGCTGCAGAAGATCGAGGCGGACATGGAACGCGACCGCTTCATGAACGCGCAGGATGCCAAGACCTACGGCCTGATCGACGAAGTGCTCGACAAGCGCGCCGTGGATTCCGTGAAATCCGCCTGATTCGACGACTTTACCCGGTGTCCCGTCATGGGCTCTGCGTCTGCAGGCAGACGCGGAGGCCTGTGGTATTCTCGCGGCGCACACGGATTTACCAGCAGGATCGAGAGTTATGAGTGACGACCGGCAGGGGCGTTCCAGCGACAGCGGCAAGATTCTCTATTGCTCGTTCTGTGGCAAGAGCCAGCATGAAGTACGCAAGCTGATCGCGGGTCCGTCCGTGTTCATCTGCGACGAGTGCGTGGAGCTGTGCAACGACATCATCCGTGAGGAGCTGGAAGAGAAGGCCGCCGCCGGCCATACCCAGCTGCCCAAGCCGCGCGAGATCCGCGAGTCGCTGGATCAGTACGTGGTGGGGCAGGCGCGCGCCAAGAAGGCGCTGGCGGTCGCCGTGTACAACCACTACAAGCGGATGGAGTCGCGCCAGAAGAGCGACGACATCGAGCTGGGCAAATCCAACATCCTGCTGATCGGCCCGACCGGCTCGGGCAAGACGCTGCTGGCCGAAACGCTGGCGCGCCTGCTCAACGTGCCGTTCACGATCGCCGACGCCACCACGCTGACCGAAGCGGGCTACGTGGGCGAGGATGTCGAGAACATCATCCAGAAGCTGCTGCAGAAGTGCGACTACGACGTCGAGAAGGCGCAGTCGGGCATCGTCTACATCGACGAGATCGACAAGATCTCGCGCAAGAGCGAGAACCCGTCGATCACCCGCGACGTCTCCGGCGAAGGCGTGCAGCAGGCGCTGCTGAAGCTGATCGAGGGCACCCTGGCCTCGGTGCCGCCGCAGGGCGGGCGCAAGCATCCGCAGCAGGAGTTCCTGCAAGTCGACACCAAGAACATCCTGTTCATCTGCGGCGGCGCGTTCGCCGGCCTGGAAAAGGTCATCCAGCAGCGCTCCGAGAGTACCGGTATCGGCTTCGGTGCCGAGGTGCGCAGCAAGGAGCGCACGCAGAACCTGGGCAAGGTGCTGGCCGACGTGGAGCCGGCCGACCTGGTGCGCTTCGGCCTGATCCCCGAGTTCGTCGGGCGCCTGCCGGTCGTCGCCACCCTGGACGAGCTGGACCAGGCCGCGCTGGTGAAGATCCTCACCGAACCGAAGAACGCCGTCACCAAACAGTTCAAGAAGCTGTTCGAGATGGAGGACGTCGAGCTGGAGTTCCGTCCCGAGGCGCTGGAGGCGATCGCGCAGAAGGCGCTCAAGCGCAAGACCGGCGCCCGCGGCCTGCGCACGATCCTGGAGCAGGTGCTGCTGGACACGATGTACGAGCTGCCGTCGCTGGAGCACGTCAGCAAGGTCGTTGTCGACGATGCGGTGATCGAGGGGCAGGCCGAGCCCTATCTGATCTACCGCGGCAACCTGCAGCAACGCGTGGCGGGCGACGGCGGCGACGCCGCGGCCTGATCGACTCCGCTGTGCCCGTTGCGCGGCCCCGGTGGTTTCACCGGGGCCGCGTCGTTTTGCGGCCATCGCAAGCCTTGCGCTGGCACGGGATCGCCTCCACTTGACGTGCTGAAGGGCCCGGTGCAGTGTCGGGACGAAACCCCATTTGAATTCGAGGAATCGCTTTTCCATGGCCAAGCAAGCCCCCGCCCCCGTCGCGCTGGACACCCTGCCGGTACTGCCCCTGCGCGACGTGGTGGTCTATCCGCACATGGTGATCCCGCTGTTCGTCGGCCGCGACAAGTCGATGCGGGCGCTGGAGCGCGCGATGGAAGGCGAACGGCAGATCCTGCTGGTGGCGCAGACCAGCCCGGACATCGACGACCCCGAGGTGGCCGACCTGCATCAGGTCGGCACGCTGGCCGGCGTGCTGCAGCTGCTGAAACTTCCGGACGGCACGGTCAAGGTGCTGGTGGAAGGGCAGTCGCGCGTCGCGATCGAGGATTTCAAGGAAGTCGACGGCATGCTGACTGCGCGTTCGCGCGTCATCGAGCCGGCGTACAACGCGAAGGAACGCGAGCTCGACGTCGTTTCTCGCACGCTGATCTCGCTGTTCGAGCAACTGGTCAAGCAGAGCCGCAAGCTGCCGCCGGAAGTGCTGGCCAGCCTGTCCGGCATCGACGACCCCTCGCGCGTGGCCGATTCCATCGCCGCGCATCTTTCCGTGCGCATGGCCGACAAGCAGAAGGTGCTGGAGACGGCCGACGTGGGCAAGCGGCTGGAACTGCTGATCGGGCTGGTCGATGGCGAGATGGACCTGCAACAGGTCGAAAAGCGCATCCGCGGCCGGGTCAAGTCGCAGATGGAAAAGAGTCAGCGCGAGTACTACCTCAACGAACAGATGAAGGCGATCCAGAAGGAGCTGGGCGACGGCGAGGACGGTCCCAACGAGGTCGAGGAACTGCAGAAGAAGATCGAAGCTGCCGGCATGCCCAAGCCGGTGCTTGCCAAGGCACGGCAGGAATTCGGCAAGCTGCGCCAGATGTCGCCGATGTCGGCCGAGGCCACCGTCGTGCGCAACTACCTGGACTGGCTGGTCGGCGTGCCGTGGAAGAAGCGCAGCAAGGTGCGCAAGGACCTGCAGATGGCGCAGGAAGTGCTCGACGCTGATCATTTCGGCCTGGAGAAGGTGAAGGAGCGCATCCTCGAATATCTCGCCGTGCAGCAGCGCGTGTCGGTGATGAAGGGGCCGATCCTGTGCCTGGTCGGCCCGCCCGGCGTGGGCAAGACCTCGCTGGGCCAGTCGATTGCCAAGGCGACCAACCGCAAGTTCGTTCGCATGAGCCTGGGTGGCGTGCGCGACGAGGCCGAGATTCGCGGCCACCGACGCACCTACATCGGCTCCATGCCCGGGCGCATCGTGCAGAACATCAACAAGGCCGGCGCACGGAATCCGCTGTTCGTGCTGGACGAGATCGACAAGATGTCGATGGACTTCCGCGGCGATCCCTCGTCGGCGCTGCTGGAAGTGCTCGATCCGGAGCAGAACCACGCATTCAACGACCACTATCTGGAGGTCGACCTGGATCTGTCCGAGGTGATGTGGATTGCCACCGCCAATTCGCTGAACATCCCCGGCCCGCTGCTCGACCGCATGGAGGTCATCCGCATCCCGGGTTACACCGAAGACGAGAAGCTCGGTATCGCGCGCAAGTATCTGTTGCCGAAACAGCTCAAGGCGAACGGCCTCAAGCCGGAGGAACTCGACGTCGCCGAAGAGGCGTTGCGCGACATCGTGCGCTACTACACGCGCGAATCCGGCGTGCGCAATCTGGAGCGCGAGATTTCCAAGATCTGCCGCAAGGTGGTCAAGGAGTTGACTCTCGGCCAGGTGAAGAAGGCCAAGGCCAAGACCGGGACGCCCCGGGCGAAAGCGGCTGCAGGCAAGTCGAAGGTCGCGGCAGGCCGCGTCAAGGTGGACGCGGCGAACCTGGGCGACTACCTCGGCGTGCGTCGTTTCGACTTCGGCCGCAAGGAGCAGCAGAACGAAGTGGGCCTGGTCACTGGCTTGGCGTGGACCCAGGTCGGCGGCGAGTTGCTCAGCATCGAGGGCTCGGTGGTGCCGGGCAAGGGGCGTCTTGTGCACACCGGCCAGTTGGGCGACGTGATGAAGGAGTCGATCCAGGCTGCGCTCTCGGTGGTGCGCGCGCGCGCCGACCGGCTTGGCATCGATCCGGAGTTCCACCAGAAGCTCGACGTGCACATCCACGTTCCCGAGGGTGCCACCCCCAAGGACGGTCCCAGCGCCGGCATCGCCATGTGCACCGCGCTGGTGTCGGTGCTGACCAAGGTGCCGGTGCGTTCGGAAGTGGCCATGACCGGCGAGATCACCCTGCGTGGTCGCGTGCTGCCCATCGGCGGTCTCAAGGAAAAGCTGCTGGCGGCGCATCGCGGCGGCATCACCACGGTAATCATTCCCGAGGACAACAAGAAGGATCTGGTGGACATGCCGGCGAACATCACCGAATCGCTGGAGATCCACCCGGTGCGCTGGATCGATGAGGTGCTCGACATCGCACTGGAGCATCCGGTGCAGCCCAAGCCGGCGAGCGAGACGCCGCCGGCAGCCGTCGCCGGGGAGTCGGCGGAAGGACACTCACTGACGCATTGATCGCGCGATCGCGGGCGCGCGGGCCGGAGGCACCCGCGCGATAGGCTCGTGATGCAGCCGTGTCGACGTTGATCGGCGAAGTTCCGGGCTGTGTCGGGAGCCGGCTTGCGCATGCGCTTTTTGACCATGCCGAACCGGCGGAAACGTTGCTGTGCCTTGTGTTGCGGATAGCGGCGGGGCACTGGTATAAAGGCGATGCCGCAGCCCCCGCGCTTGCTGACGACGAGGCGATGCGGAGTTGCGCCACGGCTCTGGCACCAGCCAACCATCCATGCCCGCGTCATCCGTCCCGCGACGGATCGCGCGGGCGAAATCCGAACGAGGGAGTTTTCAATGAACAAAACCGATCTGATCAATGCCATTGCCGAGAAGGCCGAGCTGACCAAGGCAGACGCTGGTCGTGCGCTGGAGGCCTACCTGGAAGCCATCCAGAAGTCGTTGAAGAAGGGTGAGGATGTCTCGGTGGTGGGCTTTGGCACGTTCACCGTGCGCAAGCGTGCCGCGCGCACCGGGCGCAACCCGCGGACCAACGAAACGATCAAGATCAAGGCGTCGAAAGTGCCCGCGTTCAAGGCTGGCAAGACCCTGAAGGATGCCCTAAACTAAGCGGCTTGCGCTTGGTTTCGGGGTGCTTAGCTCAGCGGTAGAGCGTCGCCCTTACAAGGCGGTGGTCGTAGGTTCGATCCCTACAGCACCCACCAGATTGTGCGGAGTGGTAGTTCAGTTGGTTAGAATGCTGGCCTGTCACGCCGGAGGTCGCGGGTTCGAGTCCCGTCCACTCCGCCACGTTTAGCAAGGGCGCCCGTGGGGCGCCTTTGTCGTTTGAGACCTGCGTGTTCCGGCGATGCCATGGCGCCCCGGCATGCAGCGATGAGGCATCCGGTGCCTCGTGTGGATCATGCGCTTCGCGCGCTTCCAAATCACGTTGCGGGAAGATTTCTATGCTGCAGGCAATGCGTAACAAGATGCACGGATGGCCGTCCATCATCGTTCTCGGCCTCGCCGTGCTGGCGATGTCGCTGTTTGGCATGGAGAGCTATTTCACCTCGCAGAACGACACATTCGTGGCCAAGGTGGGCAAGCAGGAAATCAGCCAGAACGCATTCCAGAACCGCATGAACCAGTTGCGGCAGCAAGTCAGCGAGCAGCAGGGCGAGCAGTTCGACCCGACCGTGTTCGAGAAGACGGAAACCAAGCTGCGTGTGCTGGACGCGATGATCGACGAGCAGCTCTTGCTGCAGGCCAATGCCGACTGGGGCATGCGCGTCTCCGATCAGGCGCTGCGCGACGCCATCGCGGGTATCCCGGCGTTCCAGGTCAACGGCAAGTTCGACCCGACCAGCTACCGGGCTTACCTCACCAGCAGCGGCAAGACTTCGGCCATGTTCGAGGACGAGATCCGCTCCTCGCTGGCCACGCAACTGCTGCCGCAGGCAATCAGCGACAGCGCCATCATCAGCCACGAGCGCGTCGACAACTATCTCGGCCTGGCCACTCAGCGGCGCGACCTGCGTTACTTCGTGCTGCAGAAGCCGGAGCCCGCCGAGAAAGAGGTGACCGACGCGCAAATCGAATCCTGGTACAAGGCGCACCAGGCCGATTACATGAATCCCGAGCGGGTTTCGGTGAAGTACGTCGAGGTGGACAGCGCCAAGCTCAAGCCGAAAGCGGCCCCCAGCGACGAGGAACTCAAGGCGCGCTACGAAGAGGAAAAGCAGCGCTTCGTGCAGCCCGAGCAGCGGCTGGTTTCGCACATCCTCGTCAACGTGCCCCCCAACGCCACGCCCGAACAGCAGAAGGCTGCGCTGGCCACCGCGGACAAGATCGCGGCCGAAGCCACGCCGGCGAATTTTGCCCAGCTGGCCGAAAAGGATTCACAGGATCTGGGTTCGCGGCGCCAGGGCGGCGACCTCGGCTGGCTCGAGAAGGGCGTGACCAACGCCGCCTTCGATTCGGCGATGTTTGCGCTGCAGAAGGGGCAGATCTCCAAGCCGGTGCTGTCCTCCGACGGCTACCACATCATCTGGCTGCGCGACGTGCGCAGTGGCGAGTCCAAGCCGTTTGCCGAAGTGCGCGACCAGTTGCTGCAGGAGGCGACCACCGCCGAGCGCGATCGCGAGTACAACGAACTGGCCGGCAAGATGGCGGACCAGACCTACTCGAACCCGGGCTCGCTCGAGCCCGCGGCCGCCGCGCTTGATCTGCCGATCCAGACCCTGCCGCTGTTTTCGCGCACCGACGGCAAGGGCCTGGCGGCCAACCCAAAGGTGGTCGCCGCCGCATTCAGCGACGACGTGCTGGTCCAGGGCAACAATTCGAGTCTGATCGATCTGGGCAACAACCACTCCATCGTGATCCACGTTGACAAGCACGTGCCGGCTGCGGTCAAGCCGTTGGCCGAGGTTCGCGCCAAGGTGCAGCAGAGCATCCTGGAGGAGCGCATCACGGCGGCGGCCCGCAAGCAGGCCGATGACGTGCTGGCGCGCCTGCGCAAGGGCGAGGACATGGAAGCGGTGGCCAAGTCGCTCGGCGCCAGGATCGTCAGCGTGGCCGAAGCCGTGCGCGGCCAGTCGCTGCAGGTGCCGGCGCCGGTGCTGAAGGAGGCCTACCTGTTGCCACATCCGTCGGCGCCCGACAAGCCCAGCTTCGCCGAAGTGAACATGGGTGATGGTGGCTTCGCGCTGGTGGCCGTGGACAAGGTGCAGCCCGGCGATCTCTCCAGGATCACGCCGGAAGAGCGCGACATGCTGCATCGCCAGATGGCCCAGGCTTATGCCGGCGAGGCGACGCGCGAGCTGCTCCAGACGCTGCGCGCCAAGACCAAGATCAAGATCAACAAGAACCTGCTGTAGCCGGGTTCGCTCGGCTGGCGCCGGTGCGCATGGCTCGTGCCGTGCGCACCGGCGAAGGCTGACCCCGAGAGCACGATGTCGCCACGGAGCAGGTCAGTGGCGGCGCAAGCCTTCAGTCGACGTCGCCCAGCTTCAGCACCTGTCCCGGCTGGATCGCCTGGCCCTGGGCCAGGTCGTTCAGTTGCTGCAGATGCGCGACGCTGGTCGAATACTCGCGCGCAATCTGCCACAGGCTTTCACCGGGGCTGACCACGTGCGTGTCAGGACCGCGGGACGATTCGTCGTCTGCTGCGGTGGTGGTGGAGGCCGCGGCGGCATCGAGCATGGCGAGCTCGAACCGACCGGCGTGACCGGCCGGCAGCATGAGATGCGAAACCGTTCGCCCATCCAGCTTGTTGCCGCGGAATGCCGCATTGAGATGACGCAGGGCCGATTCCGGCATGCCGGCCATTTCGGCGGCGTGCGCCACCGTGACGGGATGCGTCACCGGTGCCTGCACCAGGTGCTCGGACTCCGGCAGGCTGGGCAGGCTGACCTGGAAGCGCGACGGCTCGCGTATCACGCATGCGATCGCCAGCAACTGGGTCAGGTGCTCGCGAGTGACGCGGCGTACCGGCAGGTCGGGGATCGCCGGCTTGTCCGCCGGCATGCCGTGGCGGCTGATCAACCCGCGTATCTTGAACTCGCCGGCGTTGTATGCATAGTCGGCCACGCGCCAGTCGTGGAAGCGGTCGTGGTATTGCCGCAGCAACTTCATCACGGCGTGCGCTGCGGCCGGTATGTCCAGCCGGCCGTCGTAATGGCGATCCACGCGCAGGCCCATCGAGCGGGCGGTCACCGGCATGATCTGCCACATGCCGGCAGCATGGTGCCTGCGTCCCTGCACCGGGCGGTAACGGCTCTCCACCCACGGCAGCAGTGCGAACTCGCCGGGCACGTCGTATTGCTCGGCGACCTGCTGGACATAGGCCAGGCGCGGCATCGCCTCGCGCAAGGTGTCCTCGAACCGCGCCGGGCTGCGCGTGTAGCGCCCGGCCCACGCCAGCACCGCGGGGTCGGCATTGCAATCCGGCATGACAAAACTGCTGCGCAGTCGATCCCACAGGTCGGCCGCCGGTACAGGTGCCGCAGTCGCGACACTGGCGGCAACCGCCGGTGGCGTGCTGGCGGGGGCGACGACGGCGACAGGTGCGCGTGCCGGTTGCGAAGGCATGTTGCTGCAGGCGGCCAGCGCTGTCGACAGCGCCAGCGGCAGCAGCAGGTGTCGGGGCGTCCGGTTCATGCGCGAAAGACGTCCTTGGCCGCCCTCAGTGCGGCGAAGCGGGACACGCGGTTGCCGTCGACGCCGCGTGCAGCGCACCAGTCGATCACGGCGTCGGCGTCGACCCGGAGGAATGGATTGGTTGCCAGCTCCGTGGCCAGCGTGACGGGCAGGCTGGCCTGGCCGTCGGCACGCAATTGCGCCACTTCGTGCCGCCGTTCCCGCAGCGCGGAGTTGCCCGGCTCAACCGTGTCGGCGAAGAGGCCGTTGCCATGGGTGTACTCGTGCCCGGCGCAAACCTGGGTCGAACCGGGCAGCGCCGCCAGACGGTCCAGCGAGGCGAGCATCTGGGTCGGCGTGCCCTCGAACAGGCGCCCGCAGCCGAGACTGAACAAGGTGTCGCCACACAGCAGCAGGCCGGCGCCGACGTAGCCGACGTGGGTGAGGGTGTGTCCCGGAATCGACAGCACCTCGAAAACCAGGTCGGGCGCAGAGAACTCCACGGTGTCGCCATCGCCGACGGCGTGCGTCAGGCCTTCGATGCGCGAATCACGCGGTCCGTATACCGGCACGTCATGGCGTTGCCGCAGTGCAGCCGCCCCGCCGATGTGGTCGTTGTGATGATGCGTCAGCAACACGCCACGCAGGCGCCACCGGTGCTGCGCCAAGGCCTGCTCGACGACCGCCGCATCGCCCGGATCGACGACCACGGCCTGGCCTTCATCGTCATGAAGCAGCCAGATGTAGTTGTCGGTGAGGGCCGGTAGAGGGAGAAGGTGCAAGGCGGTTCCGGATGGTCGGGCGACACCGACGGCGCGTCGATGCCGATGCGTCACCGGCAGACGCGGCCGCCCGGCCGCATGGGAGCGCCCGACTATAAAGGGGCATCGGCAGCTTCTCGTTAGCATGGTGTTAAGAGGTGGGTCGGTCATTCAGATCCGTGCGCCAGGTCAGGCGACTGCGATCGGTTGCCGCTGCAGCTAAACTGGAGGTTCGCGCCAGCCCCTGGACCCCCGCTGCATGCACCCACAGGACGACATCTACGCCAGTGCACCGCTGCGCCGGTTGCGCGATGCCCAGGCGCGGGTGTTGGCGCCGGAGTTGCAGCGTTGTTTCGGCACGCACGCGTTGTTGCTCGGCGTCGCCGCGGACGAGGCGCCGCCGGCGCTGCCGATGCTGGGGAGTTGGGTTCGTCTTTATCTCGACGGCGGTCGCTATGGCGGCGATCTGCGTGCCGCCGTGGATCAGCCGCTGCCGTTCGTGGCCGACGCGTTCGATCTGGTCCTGCTGCGTCACGCCCTGGAGGTATCGCCGGTGTCATCGGCGCTGCTGGAAGACGTGCTGCGCGTGCTGGCGCCGGGCGGGGTGCTGGCGTTGACCGGTGTGCATCCGGTCAGCGGGTGGTCGCCGTGGTTGCGCTGGCATGCGCGGGGCCGGACGCTCAAGCTGCAGCTTCCGCTGCAGCTGGAACGCGTGCTGCGCCATGCAGGCATGGAGATCGAACTGGCCCGCCGCGTCGGACGCGGTTGGCCGGGGCTGCCGGCGACTTCGACGACAATGGACAGCGTGCTGGGTGGCGGCTATGTGTTGCTCGCGCGCAAGCAGCGGCGACTGGCCACACCGCTGCGCATCAAGCCCGTGAAACTGCCGGTGCCGGCAGCGGGCAGGCTGTCGCCGGGGACACGGCCCAACCCGGCCCTGCAGGCAACAAGGGATACCTGAACACCCATGAGTGAAGTGGAAGCATTTACCGACGGCGCCTGCCTCGGCAATCCCGGACCGGGCGGCTGGGCCGCCTTGCTGCGGGCCCCTGGCGGCGAGCGGATGCTGGCCGGCCGGGAGCCCGCCACCACCAACAACCGCATGGAGCTGATGGCGGCGATCGGCGCGCTGGAGGCGCTCAAGCGCCCCTGCGTGGTCACGCTCACTACCGATTCGCGCTACGTCATGCAGGGCATCGAGCAGTGGTTGCCGAAGTGGCGCGCCAACGGCTGGCGCACGGCCGACCGCAAGCCGGTCAAGAACCAGGATCTGTGGCAGCGCCTGTCCGATGCGGTGGGTACGCACCAGGTTCGCTGGCAGTGGGTGCGCGGCCACAACGGCCACGCGGAAAACGAGCGTGTCGACCGCGCCGCGCGCGAGCAGGCCGAGTCGATCAGGAGCGGGGCATGAGGCAGATCGTCCTGGATACCGAAACGACCGGCCTGGAAGTACGCCAGGGCCATCGCCTGGTGGAAATCGCCTGCGTCGAGATGGTCGAACGCAGGCTCACCGGTCGCTACTACCAGACGTATCTGAACCCCGATCGTGCGATCGACGAAGGCGCCCGCCAGGTCACCGGCATCGAGGACGAGTTCCTGCTCGACAAGCCGCGCTTTGCCGATGTCGCCGACGAGTTCCTCGCCTTCATCGCCGGCGCCGAACTGATCATCCACAACGCGGCGTTCGATGTGGGCTTTCTCGACGCCGAACTGGCGCGCCTCGGTGCCGCCAGCGGCTGCATCGCCGATCGGTGCAGCGTGCTGGACACGCTGGCGATGGCGCGCGAGCGCTATCCCGGCCAGCGCAACAGCCTGGATGCCTTGTGCAAGCGGCTGGGCGTGGACAACTCGCGTCGCGACCTGCACGGTGGCCTGATCGACGCGCAGCTGCTGGCCGACGTCTATCTGGCCATGACCTCGGGTCAGGTCGGGCTGGATCTGGAGTTCGATGCAGCGACCCCGCAACACGCGGTGGTACTGCCGCCGGCAACCCTGCAGGTGCGTCCACGTGTACTGTGCGCGTCGGCAAGCGAGTTGCTGGAGCATGAGCGACGGCTCGATGCGCTGGACAAGAGCGCGGGCGGACAGAGCGTGTGGCGCCGGTTGGGTTGAGCCGCGCGGCGCGATGTTTCAGCTGCAGCGCACGAGGACGACGGTGATGTTGTCGTCGCCACCGCCGTCGAGCGCGTCCAACAGCAATTGGTCGGCGCATTCCTGCGCGGCGAGGTCGTTGCGCGCGACAGTACGGGCGATCGCTGCATCGTCGACGCACTCGGTCAAGCCGTCGCTGCACAGCAGGAAGCTCATGCCGGGTTCCAGCGTGCCGCGGGCCATGCCGATGCGCAGTTGCTCGGTGGCGGTGACGCCGAGTGCCTGGGTGAGCAGGTTGCGCTGCGGGTGCTGCGCCGCCTGGGCCGGGTCGAGCTGGCCGGCTTCCACCAGTGCCTGGACCAGCGAATGGTCGTGGCTGACGCGGCGCAGGGTGTGTTGCCACAGGTAGATGCGGCTGTCTCCGACCCAGGCCACTTCATACGCGTCGCCGACGATCCGCAGTGCTGCGATCGTGGTGCCCATCGGCAACAGGTCGAAGCTGGGCCGGGCGTGCGCCAGCAATCGCTCGCCCGCACCATTGACGGCCTCGATCAGGCCCGACCCGGCGCCGACCAGCTCGACCATCGCATCGCGCACCAGTGCCGACGCTACCTCGCCATGCTGGTGGCCGCCCATGCCGTCGGCGACCAGGAACAGGCCGAGCGAGACATCGGCGTGGTAGGTGTCCTCGTTGCGCGTGCGGCGCAGGCCGACATGGGTTCCGTGTCCGAGCTCGATCATGGGGCTAGTGTCAGGGCAAGCTGTGCAGCATGCCGCAAGCCACGGTTGTTGTCACGGTTCCCTTGCTCGCGTATGATTCGCGGCTCGCATGCGCCCATGCACCCGACCGGAGAGGTGGCAGAGTGGTCGAATGTACCTGACTCGAAATCAGGCGTACGTGCAAGCGTACCGTGGGTTCGAATCCCACCCTCTCCGCCAGATACGCAAAACGCCCCGAAAGGGGCGTTTTGCGTATTGCACGATCCGCCCGGTTCGACGGATTCGTCCGGAACGAATACGGACAGCCGCAGGCTGGCCCCGGAGCGCGTGGCGCGGAAGGGTCTGGCCCGGACGGGACGAATAATCCCCTTGCCGAAAGGGCGTTTTGCAAGTCACGCACGTGAAAAAGGGGGCCGGTCGAGACCGGCCCCCTTGCAAACAACGCGGCATGTTTGCCGCACCGGACGCGCTGGCCTCAGCCAGCCTTCTTCTTTGCCAACCGCAACCAGGTATCGACCACGGTGTCCGGGTTCAGCGAGACCGATTCGATGCCTTGTTCCATCAGCCACTCCGCGAGGTCGGGGTGGTCGCTGGGGCCCTGGCCGCAGATGCCGATGTACTTGCCCTTGGCGCGGGCGGTCTTGATCGCCATGGCCAGCAGCTTCTTCACCGCCGGGTCGCGCTCGTCGAACAGGCCGGCGACGATGCTGGAGTCGCGGTCCAGGCCCAGGGTGAGCTGGGTGAGGTCGTTCGAGCCGATCGAGAAGCCGTCGAAGATGTCGAGGAACTCGTCGGCGAGCAGGGCGTTCGACGGGACCTCGCACATCATGATGACCTTGAGCTCGTGCTCGCCCTGCTTGAGGCCGTTCTTCGCCAGCACCTCGATCACCTTGCGGCCTTCGCCGAGCGTGCGCACGAACGGGATCATCACCCACACGTTGGAGAGACCCATCACCTCGCGCACGCGCTTCACTGCCTTGCATTCCAGCGCGAACGCCTCGGCGAAGCTGGGGTCGACGTAGCGGCTGGCGCCGCGGAAACCGATCATCGGGTTCTCTTCGTGCGGCTCGTAGCGCGAGCCGCCGAGCAGGCCGGCGTACTCGTTCGACTTGAAGTCGGACAGGCGCACGATCACCGGCTTCGGGTAGACCGAGGCGGCGATGGTGGCGATGCCTTCGGCGAGGCGATCGACGTAGAACTCGACCGGGCCGGCATAGCCGGCGATGCGCTCGTCTATCTTTGCCTTGGTTTCGGCGTCCTGCTTGGCGTATTCCAGCAGCGCCTTGGGATGCACGCCGATGTGGCTGGCGATGATCATCTCCAGCCGGGCCAGGCCGATGCCGGCGTTCGGCAGCTGGCCGAAGTCGAAGGCACGCTCCGGGTTGGCCACGTTCATCATGATCTTCAACGGCGCCTCGGGCATGTCGCCGAGATCCGCGGTGATCCGCTCGTACTTCAGGATGCCTTCGTAGATCGTGCCGGTGTCGCCTTCGGCGCAGGACACGGTGACGTCAGCGCCATCCGGAATCAGCTCCAGCGCATTGCCGGTGCCGACCACCGCCGGCACGCCCAGCTCGCGCGCGATGATCGCCGCGTGGCAGGTGCGACCACCGCGGTTGGTGACGATGGCCGAGGCGCGCTTCATCACCGGCTCCCAGTCGGGGTCGGTCATGTCGGCGATCAGCACGTCGCCGACCTGCACCTTGTTCATGTCGCTCAGGGAGCGGATCACGCGGGCCTTGCCGGCGCCGATCTTCTGGCCGATCGAGCGGCCTTCGGCCAGCACCTTGCCTTTCTCGCTGAGGCTGAAGCGCTCCAGCTGGGTCGCATGCGAGCGCGACTTCACCGTCTCCGGGCGGGCCTGCACGATGTACAGCTTGCCGGTGTGGCCGTCTTTCGCCCACTCGATGTCCATCGGGCGGTCGTAATGTTTCTCGATGATCAGCGCCTGGCGGGCGAGTTCCTGCACGTCGTCGTCGCTGATGCAGAACTTGTGGCGCAGTTCGGCCGGAGTGTCCTCGGTCCTCACGCGCTCGCCCGGCGCGCTGGAATAGACCATGCGCAACTGCTTGGCGCCCAGGTTGCGACGAAGCACGGCCGGCTTGCCTGCGCGCAGGGTCGGCTTGAACACGTAGAACTCATCGGGATTCACCGCGCCCTGCACGACCATCTCGCCCAGACCATAGGAGCCGGTGACGAACACCACGTCGCGGAAGCCCGACTCGGTGTCCAGCGTGAACAGCACGCCGGAGGCGCCCACGTCCGAACGCACCATCAGCTGCACGCCGGCGGAGAGGAACACGTCCTCGTGCTTGTAGCCCTGATGCACGCGGTAGGCGATGGCCCGGTCGTTGTACAGCGAGGCGAAGACCTCCTTCACCTTGTGCAGCACGTCGTCGATGCCGACCACGTTGAGGAAGGTTTCCTGCTGGCCGGCGAACGAGGCGTCGGGCAGGTCCTCGGCGGTAGCAGAGGAACGAACCGCAACCGCGATGTCGTCGGCACCGGCGTCCCTGCACAGCTTGATGTAGGCCGCGCGGATCGCCTGCTCGAGTTCGGCGGGCAGGGCGGTGTCGACGATCCAGCCGCGGATTTCCTTGCCGGCCGCGACCAGGGCATCGACGTTGTCGACGTCGAGCGTGGCCAGTCGATCCTGGATGCGCCGGGCCAGCCCGCTCTTTTCCAGATACTGCTGGAACGCACTGGCGGTGGTGGCAACGCCGCCGGGCACCGAGACACCCAGTTTGGCTAGGTTGCCGATCATTTCGCCCAGCGAAGCATTCTTGCCGCCGACCTTGCCAAGGTCAGTCATGCGCAGTTGATCGAGCCAAAGCACCAGGTCGTTCAAGGGTGTCTCCTCGGGATGGCGGAACGGGGGGCAGGGAACCAGCGGTCGCGGGCGCGCTGCGGGAAACTGGTATTGTCCGCCGCGGATGGTGCGAAGCACAAGAAGACCAGTGCCACGCGATGTCATTCCAACCCGATACCAGTCAACGCGCGTTCAACACGGGACAGCGTTTTGCCCTTGCGCTAAGGTGCGAGCCTGCGCACTCGGCCCGGCGGAAGCTTCACATGCAGCGAACCGTGTTTTTCATTTCCGATTCCACTGGTATTACCGCCGAGACGATCGGCAACAGCATCCTGGCGCAGTTCGAGGGTGTCCGGTTCGACAAGCACCGGTTGCCGTTCACCGACAACCCGCACAAGGCCGAGTTGGCTGCACTGCGGATCAAGACCAACTACGCACAGACCGGGCAGCGTCCGGTGGTGGTCAACACCATGGCCGACCGCAACCTGTGCGACATCGTGGCTTCGAGCGGTGCGCTGATGCTGGACGTGTTCGCGCCGTTCATCGGTCCGCTGGAGGAAGAGCTGCAGACGCGCCGGTCCGGTGCGGTGAATCGCTCGCACGGCATGGTCGATTTCGACAAGTACGAGGCGCGCATCAACGCCACCAACTACGCGTTGTCGCATGACGACGGGATCGACGTGAATTACGCCGATGCCGATCTGATCCTCGTCGGCGTGTCGCGTTCGGGCAAGACGCCCACCTGCCTTTACATGGCCTTGCATTACGGCGTCAGCGCCGCCAACTATCCGTTGACCGACGAGGACCTGGAGAAACTGGAGTTGCCCGCGCGGCTGCGGCCCTACAAGGACCGCCTCTACGGGCTGACCATCGACGCGGTACGCCTGGCGCAGATTCGCGAGCAGCGCCGCTCCGGCAGCCGTTACGCCACGATCGCGCAATGCCGCTGGGAGCTGGAACAGGCCGAACGGCTGATGCGCCAGGCCGGGATACCCAGCCTCAACACCACTCACGTGTCGATCGAGGAGATCGCCAGCAAGATCTTCGACCGCTTCGGCATCGAGCGGACCATGTTCTGATTTTCATCCGGAGTTTGTGCGTTGCCCACGAGTGCCGTACTGGACCATCGAAACAGCCTGCTGCCGGGACGGTTCGAGACCCTGATGGGTCTGTATGCGGAGAACTATCACCGCCTCGCGCGGCTGTTCGCGCCGCACGAGCTTCCCGCCGGCCGCTACGTGTCGAGCGTGGACGACGGCCTGGACGTGCACCTGCAGGTGCAGGAGCACCACCCGTACACCGTCGAGCTGGAGCTCACCTACGGATTCGTCGATGCGCACACCGGCCAGCGCGCGCCCTCGGCGCAGTTGCGCATGTACACCGACGCGCATGTCGCCGAGGCGCTGCACTGCCACCCGGGCCGGCACCTGTGGCAGGTGCTGGGCCCGTTTTCCCCGGTGCACTCGGTGTTCCAGTACCGCCTGCGCATGAACCGATTCCTGGCCCGATGGCTGGAATACCTCGCCGAGCAGGGGCATTCCACCGGCACCCTGGAGCCGCAGCCGGAGTCGCACGAAGGCGGTGGGGAATAGCGGTTCTATTCAAAGCGATCCATGGCTGCGTCCTGATCTTTGCGCCCATGGATGGATGCACAAATCACCACAACAAAAAACCCGCGCCAGGCGGGTTTTCGTTTTGAATGGTGGCGGAGTGGACGGGACTCGAACCCGCGACCTCCGGCGTGACAGGCCAGCATTCTAACCAACTGAACTACCACTCCGCAGTTGCAACAGCTTCCAGCTTGCGCGGCCCAACTTGGCGTCCCCACGGGGATTCGAACCCCGGTCGCCACCGTGAAAGGGTGATGTCCTAGGCCTCTAGACGATGGGGACGTTGATTTTTCGAAAAGTCCGCACATGGATGCGCGGGTTCTCGCAAAGGACTTGCACTGAATCAAAACCTGGTGGAGCCAGGCGGGATCGAACCGCCGACCTCCTGCATGCCATGCAGGCGCTCTCCCAGCTGAGCTATGGCCCCGCCGCTGGAAGCCGAGAAGAATAGGGTGGGGTTGCTTGCCCGTCAAGCTTTTTTTCGACGCCGTTGCGCGTGCGCATCATCACATCGCGCCACGGCTGCGGCGATGCGGACGCGATCTTCGCCGACGCTCCTTTATGCTGCAGCGACGAGGGCAACGGCGAAGGAAGGCGATGCACGAAATCGGGTTCATCCGTGATCTTGCCGTGGTGATGCTGGTGGCCGGCGCCACCACGATCCTGTTTCAGCGCCTGCGTCAGCCGGTGCTGCTGGGCTACATCCTGGCTGGCGTGCTGATCGGTCCGCACACGCCCGGCGTGCTGGTCGGCGACGCGCGCGCCATCGACGACATCTCCAACCTGGGCGTGGTGCTGCTGATGTTCACGCTGGGCCTGGAATTCAGCGTGCGCAAGCTGCGCGACGTGGGTGTCGGCATGTTGCTGGTGGCGGTGGGCGAGGTCGGCCTGATGCTGTGGATCGGCTACGGCATCGGCAGCCTGTTCGGCTGGAAGGGCATGGATGCGCTGTTTCTCGGCGCGATCATTTCGCTGTCCTCGACCATGGTGGCGACGCGCACCCTGTCCGAGCTGGGCCAGCGTCAGCAGCCGTTCGCCCAACTGGTGGTGGGCCTGCTGGTGGCCGAAGACATGCTCGCCATCATCATGCTGACCCTGCTCACCGCGGTGGCCATCGGCGGCTCGGTGCAGGCGGAGGCGGCGTTCACCCTGATCGGACACCTGGGCCTGTTCGTGGTGGTCGGCATGATCCTGGGCCTGCTGCTGCTGCCGCGGCTGGTGGACTACGTGGCCGGCTTCGGTCGCGACGAAACCCTGCTGGTCAGCGTGCTGGGGATCTGTTTCGGCGCCAGCCTGGTCGCGGTGTGGATGGGCTTCAGCGTGGCGTTGGGTGCCTTCCTGGCCGGGGCGGTGGTGGCCGAGTCGCGCAGCGCCGGCCGGGTGGTCCAGCTGGTCGAGCCTTTGCGCGACATGTTCGCCGCGCTGTTCTTCGTGGCGATCGGCCTGAAGATCGACCCGGCGATGCTGTGGCAGTACGCGGTGCCGGCGCTGTTGATCGCGGGGGTGGTCGTCGTCGGCAAGACGCTGGCCTGCAGCCTCGGCGTGCTGGTGGTCGGGCACGAACCGCGCACCGCGCTGCGGGCGGGCCTCGGCATGGCGCAGATCGGCGAGTTCTCGTTCGTGATCGCCACGCTCGGCCTTTCACTGGGCGTGATCAGCGACTTCATCTATCCGGTGGCCGTCGCGGTCTCGGTGGTGTGCATGGCGTTGTCGCCGTACCTGTCGCGCTCGGGCGACCGCGTGGCCAGCGGGTTGCGGCGGGTCACGCCACGTTCCGTGCAATTGCTGGCCACCAGCTACAGCGGCTGGCTGGAACATCTCAAGCCGGTGAACGAGAACGCCACGCTGGCGGCGATCCTGCGGCGCCTGCTGTGGCACATCGCGGTGAACATTCTGCTGGTGGTGACCCTGTTCATGGTCGGAGCCTATGTCAATGCGCATGGCTGGACCTGGTTCTCCACGGTGGGCATCGGGCGCGAGATGCGGCACACGGTGATCTGGGCCTGCGCGTTGTTCCTGTCGCTGCCGATGCTGATCGCGGTGTATCGCAAGGCCGGCGCGCTGGGCATGTTGCTGGCCGAGATCGGCATACGCGAGAGCTTTGCGCGCTCCTACACCCACGCCATCCGCAACGTGCTGGCGCGGGTGATTCCGCTGGCCACGCTGCTGCTGCTGGGCATCCTGCTGAGCGCGCTGGGTTCGGCGATCCTGCCGCCGCGCGGCATCGCCATCTTCCTGCTGGTGGTGGGGGCGGTGCTGTCGGTGGTGCTGTGGCGGGGCCTGGTGCACATGCATGCGCGGTTGCAGGCGGCGTTGAAGGAAACCCTTGACAAGCCGGAGCCGCCGGCGGACGGGGCCGATTGACAACGACGTCCCACGCGGGGGGCGGGTGCGAGGCGGCGGCCGGCATCCGTGCAACGCTGAACCTTTATGCCGTCTGACGGTCACAAGGCGCGATCGTTGCCAAGAACAGGCCGGCACCGCACAATGCGTGGCCTGCCTCCAACGCGGGGTCCGGCCGGCGATGCCGGCATTTCCATTTTCATGAGGGAGTTACAAATGAAGCACTTTCTGCGTCCCACGCTGACGGCAGTGGCAATGGCCGTTGCGCTGGGCATGACGGCGGGCGCATTTGCCCAGGCCGCCAAGACTGGCGCCGCCGCCCCCGTCGACAAGGCCAAGGCCAGCTACGTATTCGGTTATTACAAGATGGGCGAGAGCGTGCCGCCGATCCTGCGCGACGAGATGGACCCCGCCGCCGTGGCGCGTGGTGTGCAGGCCGCGCTGTCGGGCCAGAAGTCGACCGTCAGCGAGGCCGAGGCCAAGCAGGTCTACGAGGCCTTCATGACCAAGGTGCAGGCCAAGTTCGAGGCCGAGCGCGCCCAGGAGGCAGCCAAGAACAAGGCGGAAGGCGACGCCTTCTTCGCCAAGAACAAGACCGCCCCTGGCGTGAAGACCACGGCTTCCGGCCTGCAGTACAAGGTGATCACCGCCGGCACCGGCGCCCGCCCGGGCCCGAACGACACCGTGGAGATCAACTACACCGGCTCGTTCCTGGACGGCCAGGTGTTCGACGCCTCCGCCAAGCATGGTCCGAAGCCGGCCTCGATCCCGGTCGCCAACGTGATCCCGGGCTTCCGCGAAGGCCTGCAGCTGATGCAGGTAGGTGGACACTACAAGTTGTTCATTCCCGCCTCGCTGGCCTATGGTGCCGAGCCGCAGCCGCCGATGCCGCCCAATGCCACGCTGATCTTCGACGTGACCCTGGTCAAGACGGGCCCGACGCCGGCAGCTCCCAGCGGTTCCGACGGGCAGTAACCGACGGTTCGCCGGCAGGTTCGCCGAAGGGGCGCGAAGCAATTCGCGCCCCTTCTTTTTGCGCGGTGTGTCGCTGTCGGACGGCGCGGTTAGAATAGGCGGTTCACTTTCCAGGAAAACCCTCAACGATGATGAAGGTAACGATCTTTGGTACCGGCTACGTCGGACTGGTTACCGGTGCCTGTCTGGCCGAGATGGGCAATCACGTGGTCTGCGTCGATATCGACGCAGGCAAGGTCGAGCGGCTGAAGCGCGGCGAGATCCCGATCTACGAGCCGGGCCTGGAATCGATCGTGCAGAGCAACCATGCCAGTGGCCGGCTCGACTTCACCACCGAGGCGGCGCCGGCGATCGCCCACGGTGAATTGATCTTCATCGCCGTCGGCACGCCGCCGGACGAAGACGGCAGCGCCGACCTGCAGTACGTGCAGAAGGTGGCCAGCACGATCGGCCGTCACCTGCAGCGTTACGCCGTGGTGGTGAACAAGTCGACCGTGCCGGTGGGTACCGCCGATCGCGTGCGCGAAGCCGTCGCGGCCGAGCTGGCGGCGCGCCAGGCCACGGTGGAATTCGACGTGGTCTCGAACCCGGAGTTCCTAAAGGAGGGCGCTGCGGTGGAAGACTGCCTGCGCCCCGACCGCATCGTCGTGGGTTCTTCCAGCACGCGCGCGGTTGCCCTGCTGCGCAAGCTGTACGCGCCGTTCAACCGGAATCACGACCGCATGGTGGTGATGGACGAGCGCTCGGCTGAGCTGACCAAGTACGCCGCCAACGCGATGCTGGCGACCAAGATCAGTTTCATGAACGAGATCGCGAACATCGCCGAGCGGGTGGGCGCCGACGTGGAACTAGTGCGCCAGGGCATCGGCTCGGACCCGCGCATCGGCTACAGCTTCATCTACCCGGGCGCCGGTTACGGCGGCTCGTGCTTTCCCAAGGACGTGCAGGCGCTGGAGCGCACCGCGCACGCGCATGGCTACGAGGCGCGCCTGCTCGGTGCGGTCGAGGCGGTCAACCGGCAGCAGAAGGGCAAGTTGTTCGAGCTGATCTCGCGGCATTTCGACGGCCAGCTGGGCGGCCGCACGATCGCGCTGTGGGGCTTGGCGTTCAAACCGAATACCGACGACATGCGCGAGGCTTCCAGCCGACGCCTGATGGAACAACTGTGGGGCGCCGGCGCGAAGGTGCGCGCGTTCGACCCGGAAGCGCGCGAGGAAGCCCGGCGGCTGTACGGCGAACGTGCCGATCTGGTGCTTTGCGAGCACGCCGCGGCTGCCCTGCAGGGCGCCGACGTGCTGGCGGTGGTCACCGAGTGGAAGGCCTTCCGCAGCCCCGATTTTGCGGCGATCCGTGCCGCGCTGGCGGTCCCGGCGATCTTCGACGGCCGCAACCTGTACGACCCGGCCGTGGTGGAGGAGGCGGGTCTGGCCTATTACGGCATCGGCCGTGGCCGCAGCCTGCAGTTGTCGTGATGAACAGTTCGAACGACGTGCTCGCCCGCCGGCTCGACGAGATGGAGATCAAGCTGACCTTCATCGACGAGGCGGTGCAGGCGCTGACCACGGCGGACGCCGACCAGTCGCAGCGGATCGCTGCGCTGGAACGCGCCCTGCGCGACCTGCGCGGCGAGGTGGCGTCGATGCGCATCGCGCAGGGTGACGATCCGCACGATGAACCGCCGCCGCCGCATTACTGACCCGGACCCCTCCCACCTGCCGATCACGGAATGCCCGCATGGCCGATTCCCTGCGCGATCAGCTGCTCAAGAGCGGCATCGTCAAACAAGTGCAGCAGGACCGCGCGCACGAACCGAAGCGCCCGACGCCTGCGTCGCCCGGCAAGCCCGCACGCAAGGGCGGCAAGCCGCATGCGGCGCGGCCGTCGGGACAGAGCCAGCAGGACATCGACCTGGCCAAGGCATACGCGCTGCGTGCCCGGACTGAAGCCCGCGAGCGCCAGCGGATCGAGCGCGAGGCGGCCGAGCAAGCCCGGCTGCGGCGTGAGCGCAAGCTGCGCATCCAGCAACTGCTGGATGGCCAGGCGTTGAACAAGGCCGATGCCGACCAGGTGCGCAACTTCGAATACGCCGGCAAGATCCGCCGCATCCATGTCGACGCAACCCAGCTGGTGGCACTCAACGCCGGCGAACTGGGCGTGGTGCAGCATGCCGGTCGCTACCTGCTGGTCAGCCGCGACACGGCCGAGCAACTGCGCGAACTGGACGCCAACCACGTCGCCTTGCTGGTGGCGCCGGGCACCGCCGGCACGGATGACGACGGCGTACCCGACGATCTCATGTGGTGAGGTCGAAGTAGGGCGGGCACCGCCGCCTCACGAAGCAAGCGCGGCGGGCACCGCCCGCCGCGCGATTCAGCGGTCCGGCGCTTGCGTCAACGCCGGATGGTCCCAGCCATGCTTGGGCTTGAAGCGGTCGCCATGGCGGCGGGCCAGCTGCTCCAGCTTCGCCTTCAGCGTGTCGGCGCCTTCGCTGCGCACGTACTGGATCGGGCCGCCACGGAAGGGTGCGAATCCGGTGCCGAAGATCACGCCTGCATCCAGCAGATCGGCGTCGTCGACCACGCCGTCGGCCAGGCAGGCCACCGCCTCGTTGACCATCGACAGGATCATTCGATCCTGCAGGTCCGGCGGTGTCACGTAGTCGTTGTCCACTTCGGGCTTCTGCGGCTTGCCGTCCTGCCACACGTACAGTCCCTGGCCGTCCTTCTTGCCGCGCTTGCCGGCGGCGAGCCGTTCGTCCATGCCGGGCGGCAGCTCCAGGCCAAGGAAAGGCGCCAACTCCTTGCCCACCGAGGCGCAGACGTCCAGACCGATCGTGTCGGCCAGTTCGATCGGCCCCATCGGCATGCCGAACTTCTTCGCCTCGCGATCGAGCACCGCGCCGGGCACGCCCTCGCTGTACAGCCGCATGGCTTCGAGCAGGTACGGGACCAGGATGCGGTTGACCAGGAAGCCCGGCGTGCCCTTGACCGCGACCGGCAGCTTGCCGATCGCCTTGCAGAACGCCAGCGCGCGTTTCTCGATGGCCGGGTCGAGCCGGTCGTGGCGCACGACCTCCACCAGCGGCATCTGCGCCACCGGGTTGAAGAAATGCAGGCCGAGGAAGTCTGCCGGACGAGCGAGCTTGCCGCGCAGTTCGTCCAGCGGAATGCTGGAGGTGTTGCTGGCCAGGATTGCCCCGTCCTTGAGCTGTGGCTCGATGGCGGCGTACAGCGCCTCTTTCGCCTCGGCATTCTCGTAGATCGCCTCGATCGCCAGATCCGCCTGGGCGACGCCCTTGCCGTCGACGTCGGCGCGCAGCCGCTGCACTGCCGCGTCGATCTTCTCCGGGGTCTTGAGCTTTTTCTCGTACAGCGCGCGTGCGCGATCCAGCGCCGGCTGGATGTACTTCATCTCGCGGTCCTGCAGGGTCACGTCCATGCCTTTCAGCGCCACCCAGGCGGCGATATCGCCGCCCATCACGCCGGCACCCACGACGTGCACGCGGTTGATGGCCGCATCGACGCCGCCGCCCTGGCCCTTCAGCCGCTCCTGCAGGAAGAAGATGCGGATCAGGTTCTGCGCGGTGGGTGTCTGCGCCAGCCGCGCCACCGAGTCGGCTTCGATCTTCAAGCGCTGGCCGATGTCGCTGCCGCCGCGCTTCCACACGTCGATCAGGGCGAACGGCGCCGGATAGTGCTCGCGACGTACCTTGGCCGCCGTCTGCTTGACCATGATCGGCGCCAGGATCTGTCGCCCCAGCCAGCTGTTGCTGGCCCACGCCTTGGCTCGACGCCCGAACGGTCGCGACGGCGCGCGTCGCAGCAGCAGGCGCGCCTCGGCCAGCAGCTCCTGCGGGCGTGCGAGGTGATCGACCACGCCCAGCGCGAGTGCGCGCCGCGCCGAGAGCGGCTTGCCGGTGAGCATCACCGGCATCGCCTCGGCCGCACCGATCAGGCGTGGCAGGCGGGCCGTGCCGCCCCAGCCGGGGTGGATGCCGAGCATCACCTCGGGCAGGGCGATGCGGGTACTGTCCTCGTCGGCCGCCACGCGCAGACGGCACGCCAGGATCAATTCGGTGCCGCCGCCCATGCAGGGACCGTGCACCGCGGCCACGGTGGGGCAGGCGAGCCGGGCCAGTGCTTCGTACACGCGCTGGCCGTGCTCGATGTTCTCGCGCACGGTGTCCTGGCGCGCGTATTCCACGAACTCGCGGATGTCCGCGCCCACCGCAAAGCCCGCGGACTTGCCCGAATGGATGATGACGCCGGCGGGCATGTCGATCGCCAGCCGCTCGACGATCTGATCCAGCTCGTCCAGCACGGCACGATTGATCGCATTGACGCTGCTGCCGGCGCGGTCGAGCGTCAGCGTCACTAGGCCATCGTCCTCGTGGGTCCGCCAGTGGTTGAATCGCAATCCTTCGAACATGGGGGTCGGCACATGGTGGAGGAGGCCTGAACCATACCGTTCCGTGGTCGCGATTGCGAGATGTGACGCGTGCGCTTGACCCGCTGGTGACAGCGGTGTGAAATCGGACCGTTGCGGACGGTATCCGCCGAAACCAGTCGCACGCGCGGGTGCTCCCGAGCGATTCCCGCAGGTGCGATTGGCTAACTGAACCGGGTCGACGAGGGTCGATCGGTTCCCGGCCATTCGAAGGCATCCGCGCTCGCCGCGGGTCCGGATTCAGCACCTGCCGCAGGACGAAACCAGATGACCATCGCCATGGCCTCCGCCGTACCCCAGGCTGGCGCCGAGATATTCGAACGCATCCTGACCGCGCCCAGTGGCCTGGTCGTGTTGCAAAGCAAGGACGCCGAAGCGCTGATCGAACAGGTGCGCGTGCTGGCCAGGCACAGCGGCCAAGCGGTATACCTGTGGCAGCCGGACACCGGGCTGGGCAGCCTGCGCGAGGCCCATGCCCGGGTGCCGGACTGCGAGCGGCTCGGCAATGCGTTGCGTTACATGCAGCAGAGCATGCATTTCGGCGTCTATTTCCTGCGCGGGGTGGAGCTGCCCCTGTCGGCGGTGGATGCAGCGATGCTGCGCCAGTTGGCGCGGGCGCCCAAGGGCCACCTGCGCCGCGTGGTGCTGGTCGATGCGCCGCAGGCGCTGGTGGCCCACCTGGGCGACCTCGCCGCCCAGGTCAGTACCGAAGACGGCAAGCCGCGCCAGCTGCGCCTGCGCGATGGTCGCTGGCTGACATGAGGCCGCGCACATGAATGCGGGCATCCTGCTGGTAGCCGCCCAGCGCGACCTGCGCCGGGCGCTGTTCGACGCGCTCGATCGTGCCGGCTACGCGCGGCTGCATTCGGCGCGCGACATTTCCCACGCGGCGATCCTGCTGGAGGGCAATGCCGCGCAGGAACCGCTGCAGTTGATGGTGCTGGTGCTGGATGGCGACGAAACCCAGGCCTGCGCCGCTTGCGAGCAATTGCGCCGGCTGCCGGGCGCCGCCGATGCGCCGCTGATCGTGGTGCTGGCCGATGGCGCGCCGTGCAGCCCGGCCGACCTGCCGCCGGGGATCGCCGACTGGCTTTGCGCCGGACAGATTGCCACCGAACTGGTCGCGCGCTGGCAGCGCCTGCCGGTCAGCGCAGCCGGTGGCCCGGTCCCGACGGTTTGGGGTGCGGCCGGCGATTGGCGATGGGCCTTCGAGGAAAGCGGCAGCGAATGGTTGATGGTCGACCTGCAGAGCCAGTGCCTGCTCGAAGTCAGTCCCGGCGTGATCCGGCACAGTCGCCTGCCTGCCAGCGAGTGGGCCGGGCTGGCGCTGGCCGAGGCGGTACAGCTCGAGGGCGACACGTCGGTCACCATTTTCAACGACGCGGATCGCCGCTGGCATCCGGCCCGGCGCAAGTCGTCGCTGGGTTACGACACCGGTCAGGTGAACGTGCGGCGGGTCGAGCAGGGCGGCAGCGCGGCTCTGGCGCTGCAGTTTCGCAGCGATCGCGCCGACCTGCGGCCGGAGGCGGCGTTGTCGCTGTTGTCGCGCCTGTTCGCCTCAAGCAGCGGCGTCGACGCGCAGTCCGCCTGCGCGCAACTGCTGTTCGACGAGCTGGCGCTGGACTATCTGGCCGTGTGGTCGGTCCGTCCGGAAACGGCCGACGCCCCCGCCCAGGTCCTGCAACTGAGCCGCGAGGAACACGCGCAGTGGCCGCCGGGCTACCTGCAGAGTTCGCTGCAACTGGTGCTGGGCGGGCAGGCGATGCGGTACCAGAGCGATGCCGGCAAGCTGGCGGCGGTCGACCCGCTGCTGCAGCAGCTGGATCTGGCCGGCTTCGTCGGCTTGCCGATGTACGACGAGCGGCACAGCGTGCTCGGCGCCGTGCTCGCCGGCAGCCGCCGCGGTTTCGCCGAGATGGCGGTGGTCGAGCCGGTGCTGCGTTGCGCGGCGGCGCGTTTCGCCCGCACGCTGGAGCTGCAGCGCACCCGCGAACAGGGTCGCGCCGAGGGCTTGGTCGATGCCTTGACCGGGTTGCCCAACCGGTTGCTGTTCAACGACCGGCTGGAGGCGATCCTGCGCGAGGCGATCCGCAACGGCGAGTGCTTTGCCCTGCTGTTCGTCGACCTGGACCGGTTCAAGGCCATCAACGATACCTACGGCCACGCCACCGGCGACCGGGTGTTGCGCACTGTCACCCAGCGGTTGCGCGGCAGCATCCGCGCCTCCGACACCGTGGCGCGTTATGCCGGCGACGAGTTCACCATCGTGCTGCGCCACATCGTCAAGAACGACGACGTGCTGCGCGTGGCCGAGAAGATCGTGCAGATGATGGAGTCGCCGATCTTCCTGGAAGACGGCGTGGAGCTGCAGGTCACCGTGTCGATGGGCGTGAGCTTTTTTCCCGACGACGCCAACGACGCGGATACCCTGCTCAAGCATGCGGACGAGGCGATGTATTCGGCCAAGCACAAAGGCCGCAACAACTTCCAGATCTACGAGGTCAGTCCGGAGTACGCGCGCCAGCACGGCATGGCGCTGAAGACGCGCCTGCGCCACGCCGAAGGCAACGGCGAGTTGCGCGTGGTCTATCAGCCCCAGGTCAATGCCGAGACCGAGGACATCGTGGGCATGGAGGCGCTGGTGCGCTGGGAGCACCCCGAGCTGGGCATGATCAGCCCCGCCGTGTTCATTCCGCTGGCCGAGGAGACCGGGCTGATCGTGTCGATCGGCGAATGGGTGATGCACACCGCTTGCCGCCAGGCGCGCGAGTGGGAGCAGCGCTACGGCTTGCGCCTGCGCCTGGGCGTCAACCTGTCGGCCGTGCAGTTGATGGAGCCGCAGTTGCTGGAGATGGTGGCGCGCGCGCTGCGCGAGACCGGGCTCGATCCCACCCTGCTGGAAATGGAGATCACCGAGAGCATCAGCATCAAGGCGGCGCCGAACCTGGTGGAGAACCTCAATGCGCTGCACCGGCTCGGCTGTCACATCGCGATCGACGATTTCGGCACCGGCGCCGCCTCGCTGGACTACCTGCGCCGGCTGCCCGCCGACCGCATCAAGGTGGACCAGAGCTTCGTGCGCAATATCGGCGTGGACCCGGACGACGAGGCGATCGTGCGGGCCACCATCGAGATGGCCCACCGGCTGAACCGTGCGGTGGTGGCCGAGGGCGTGGAGACCGAGCAGCACCTGCAATTCCTGCGCGACCACCATTGCGACGAGCTGCAGGGTTACCTGTTCTGCCGGCCGTTGCAGCCGATCAGCTTCGAGAAGATGCTGGCCGAGCGCCAGCGCCTGCTGGGCGTGCGGCAGGCCGAACCGGCTTGAGCGGTCCGCAGGCGGCCCCATAACGGGAGCTGGCGCGACGATTGGCTAAACTGAACTCGGTGGGCCGCTCGTGGTCTGAGCGCCGGGTTCAGCTCACCCCAGGCACCCTCAGCGGATGACGGCATTGACGATGGACACGGCCCGCATGGGCGAAAACGAACTGGACCGCGCGCTGGTCGAGCGGGTCCAGCAGGGGGACAAGCGCGCCTTCGACCTGCTGGTGCGCAAGTACCAGCACAAGCTGATCGGGCTGATTTCGCGTTACGTGCGCAGCCATGCCGAGTGCGAGGACATCGCGCAGGAATCCTTCATCCGCGCCTGGCGCGCGATCGGCTCGTTCCGTGGCGACAGCGCGTTCTACACCTGGCTGTACAAGATCGCGGTCAACACCGCCAAGAACCACCTGGTGGCGATGGGGCGACGGCCGCCCTCCGGCGACGTCGACGCGGACGAAGCCGAGTTCATGGCCGGGGCCGAGCGCATGCACGACAGCGCCACCCCCGAGCACGAATTGATGCGCCAGGAAATTGAACAATCGGTGTTTTCCACTGTCCAAGCCCTGCCCGAGGAACTGCGGACCGCCATCACCCTGCGTGAAGTGGATGGCCTCAGTTACGATGAAATCGCCGAAGCGATGGGCTGTCCGATCGGTACGGTGCGTTCGCGCATCTTCCGGGCGCGTGAGGCGATCGACGAAAAGCTGCGGCCGCTGCTGTCTGGCCGCGAGGATCCGACATGAACCAGGCACAGACCCACCAGGACGCCCTCGAGAATCTCTCGGCCAGCATGGACGGCGAATTGCCTGTCGAGCAGTTGCGTTTCCTGTTGCGCCGACTCGATCACGATGAAGCCTTGCGCCAGGCATGGTCGGGCTACCACTTTGCCCGCGACGGCCTGCGCCGCGAGATCACCCTGCGCGCCTCCGGCGGCTTCGCCGCGCGGGTGATGCTGGCGATCGAGCAGGAGACGGTGGCCGCCGCGGCGCCGTCGCGACGGCACGCCTGGTTGCGCTGGTCCGGCGGTGGCGTGATCGCCGCCAGCGTGGCCGCCGCGGCGTTGATGATCAGCCAGCCGGCGGGCGATGCCGGCCGCGTGGACTCCGCCGTGGTGGCGGGGACCAGCCAGGTGACCTTGTCGACGCCGGCGAGCACGCCGGCAGCACCGCCTTCGGTGCCGCCATGGCTCAGCGGCAACGCAGCCGGCCTGCTCAGCCAGCAGGCTTCGGCTACCTTGGGCGCGCCGCTGGACGACGGCCAGTCGCGTGATGCGCGGCGGATGTCGACCTACCCGGCGATGCATCGTTATCGCACCCTGGACAACAACGACGGCAGCTATCTGCTGCTGCTCGACCCGGCACCGGATGCCTCGCACCAGGCCGCTGCCGGCCGGCGCTGAGATTGTCGGGCGAGTGATGGTTCGCGGCAAATCCTGTTGATGCGGATGTCCCCTCGGCGCCTGCGCCGAAGGTGTTGTGCGGCCGCTCGACTGTGCCGCGGCCCGCTTGCCGCGTCGTCATTGATCGCCGGTTCGCGCCGGCTGCAGTTCAAACCCAAGGAGGAGTCATGAGTCATTCCATCTTGCGTACGCTGGCCTGTTGCGCCCTGCTGGGCCTGGCCGGGGTCGGCGGCGTGCAGGCCCAGCCGGCGGCCGCCGCGGCGCTGCCGGATTTCACCGGCATCGTGCAGCAGAACGCCCCTGCGGTAGTGCACGTGGAGGCCCGGTACACCGGCGAACCGAATCGCTCGATGCGCGTGCAGGGCCAGATGGGACCGGGGCAGGGCATGCCCAACGACCCGGGCGCCGAGATCCTGCGGCGCTTCTTCGGCATGCCGATGATGCCCTCGCCCGAGGAGCAGCGGCATACCTCGCTGGGTTCGGGTTTCATCATCTCCAGCGACGGTTACATCCTCACCAACAACCACGTGGTCGACCATGCGGACAAAGTCACCGTGCGCCTGCAGGATCGCCGCACGCTGACCGCCAAGGTGGTCGGCACCGACCCGACCTATGACATCGCCCTGCTCAAGGTCGATGCCGGCGGTGCGCTGCCGACGGTGACCATCGGCAATTCGCGCAGCCTGAAACCGGGCCAGTGGGTGCTCGCGATCGGCTCGCCGTTCGGCTTCGACTACACCGTGACCCAGGGCATCGTCAGCGCGGTGGGCCGCAACCTGGGCCAGCGCGACCAGCCATATACCTCCTTCATCCAGACCGACGTGCCGATCAACCGCGGCAACTCCGGCGGCCCGCTGTTCAACCTGCAGGGCCAGGTGGTCGGCATCAATTCGCAGATCTATTCCAACACCGGCGACTATCTCGGCGTGTCGTTCTCGATCCCGATCGACGTGGCAATGAACGCGGTGCAGCAACTGAAGACCAAGGGTTACGTGTCGCGCGGGCAACTCGGCGTGACGATCCAGCCGGTCAGCGACGACATCGTCAAGGCGTTCAAGCTCGACAACGGCGTCGGCGCGGCCGTGGTCGACGTGGACCCGGACAGCGGTGCCGGCAAGGCCGGCCTCCAGGCCGGCGACATCATCCTGGCCTACGACAACCACGACCTGCAGCAGGCCGCCGACCTGCCGCCGCTGGTGGGCATGACCAAGCCGGGCAGCAAGGTGCCGGTGGAGATCCTGCGCAACGGCAAGAAGCAGACCGTGCAGGTGACCATCGGTGAGGCCAAGCGCGACGGCAATGCCGTGGACAACCGCAGCGCCGGCTCGCCCTCCGCGCGCAGCGGTTCGGCCGCGCTGGGGTTGAGCGTGCAGTCGCTCGACAACGATACCCGCAAGCAACTCGGGCTGAAGGACGGGCAGGGCGTGGTGATCGACGCCATCACCGGTCCGGTGGCGGCGCAGTCGGGGCTGCGCGCCGGCGACGTGATCCTGATGGTCAACCAGCGCAAGATCGGCAGCGTGGCGGAGTTCGAGGCGGCCACGAAGGACGTCAAGGCGGGCAGCACGGTCCTGCTGCTGGTGCGCCGCGGCGACCAGAGCCAGTTCATCGGCCTGACCGTGCCGGACGGGAAGTAGCCGGACCTCGCCCGGCAAGGGTGCCGCCCGTCGCGGGGCGGCACCGATCCCCTCGCGGATGCCTGCCGGACGGGTGTTCCATGCGATAATGCGGGGTTGGCGTCGCCTCGGGGCGGCGCGTCGTCATGCATGGTGCGTGGCGGCGGACCCCACGACCGAAAGGCCGCTCGCGCTCCATGGAATTGATCCGCAACTTCTCCATCATTGCCCACATCGATCACGGCAAGTCCACGCTGGCCGACCGCATCATCCAGATCTGCGGCGGTCTGGCTGACCGCGAGATGGAAGCACAGGTGCTGGACAACAATCCGATCGAGCGCGAGCGCGGCATCACCATCAAGGCACAGTCGGTGTCGCTGCCCTACACCGCGCGCGACGGCAAGACCTACCAGCTCAACTTCATCGACACCCCCGGCCACGTGGATTTCTCCTACGAGGTGAGCCGTTCGCTGGCCGCGTGCGAGGGTGCGCTGCTGGTGGTCGACGCGGCACAGGGCGTCGAGGCCCAATCCGTGGCCAACTGCTACACCGCGGTGGAGATGGGCCTGGAAGTGGTGCCGGTGCTCAACAAGATCGACCTGCCCACCGCCGACGTCGAGAAGGTCAAGGGCGAGATCGAGGCGGTGATCGGCATCGACGCCACCGACGCGGTGGCGATCAGCGCCAAGACCGGGCTCAACGTGGTCGAGGTGCTGGAGGCAATCGTGGCGCGCATCCCGCCGCCCAAGCCGCGCGACACCGATCGCCTGCAGGCGCTGATCATCGACTCGTGGTTCGACAACTACCTCGGCGTGATCTCGCTGGTGCGCGTCATGCAGGGCGAGATCAAGCCCGGCGACAAGTTGCTGGTGATGTCCACCGGGCGCAGCCACGAGGTCGACGACGTCGGCGTGTTCACGCCCAAGCGCAAGAAGCTGGACAAGCTGTCGGCGGGCGAAGTGGGCTGGATCAACGCCTCGATCAAGGACGTGCACGGCGCGCCGGTGGGCGACACGCTGACCCACGCCGGCAAGCCGGCCGCGGCGCCGCTGCCGGGCTTCCAGACCATGCAGCCGCGCGTGTTCGCCGGCCTGTTCCCGGTGTCGTCGGACGACTTCCCGGCGATGCGCGAGGCGCTGGACAAGCTGCGCTTGAACGACGCCGCGCTGTTCTTCGAGCCGGAGTCCTCCGA
Organism: Rhodanobacter sp. UC4438_H5; assembly: GCF_052978405.1. NCBI lineage: Bacteria > Pseudomonadati > Pseudomonadota > Gammaproteobacteria > Lysobacterales > Rhodanobacteraceae > Rhodanobacter > Rhodanobacter sp. UC4438_H5. The sequence goes on along the minus strand of NZ_CM129672.1, from coordinate 1,298,076 downwards.
GGCGATGGGCTTCGGCTTCCGCTGCGGCTTCCTCGGCATGCTGCACATGGAAATCGTGCAGGAGCGGCTAGAGCGCGAATACGACCTCAACCTGATCACCACCGCACCCACGGTGGTTTACGAGGTGCTGCTCAGCGACGGCTCGATCCTGCAACTGGACAACCCGGCCAAGCTGCCGACCAACTCCAGCCTGATCCAGGAAATCCGCGAGCCGATCATCGTGGCCAACATCCTCACCCCGCCGGACTACATCGGCAGCGTGATCAAGCTGTGCGAGGAAAAGCGCGGCGTGCAGCGTTCGATCCAGTACCTGGCCACCCAGGTGCAGATCAGCTACGAGATGCCGCTGGCCGAGGTGGTGATGGATTTCTTCGACCGGCTGAAGTCCGTTTCGCGCGGCTACGCCTCGATGGATTACCACTTCGACCGGTTCGAGGCCGGTCCGTTCGTGCGCACCGATGTGCTGATCAACGGCGAGCGCGTCGACGCGCTGAGCCTGATCGTGCACCGCAGCCACGCCGACCGCCGCGGCCGCGAACTGGTCGAGCGCATGAAGGAGCTGATTCCGCGCCAGCAATTCGACGTGGCGATCCAGGCCGCGATCGGCGCGCAGATCATCGCCCGCTCGACGGTGAAGGCATTGCGCAAGAACGTGCTGGCCAAGTGCTACGGCGGCGACGTCAGCCGCAAGAAGAAGCTGCTGGAGAAACAGAAGGAAGGCAAAAAACGGATGAAGCAGGTCGGGCGGGTCGAGATCCCCCAGGAAGCCTTCCTCGCCGTGTTGAAAGTGGATAAATAGCCAAAGGCCGGGAATAGGGAATCGGGAATCGGGAATAGGAAGAGCGGCTTCACTATTCCCCATTCCCGATTCCCCATTCCTGGCTCCAAAGGGAGCCCCTCATGGAATTTGATTTTGCGGCGATTCTGCTTGGCCTCACCGTGCTGTTCGGCGTGGTGTGGGGGCTGGATCGGCTGTTCCTGTACAAGAAGCGCAAGGCGCGGCTGGACGCGGCGGGCGAGGAGTATCGCGACCCGATGCCGGTGGACTGGGCGCGCTCGCTGTTCCCGGTGGTGCTGGTGGTGCTGCTGCTGCGGTCGTTCGTGGCCGAGCCGTTCCGCATCCCGTCCGGCTCGATGATGCCGACGCTGGACGTGGGCGATTTCATCCTGGTCAACAAGTTCGCCTATGGCCTGCGCCTGCCGGCGTTCAACAACAAGATCCTCGACCTGGGCGAACCCGAGCGCGGCGACGTGGTGGTGTTCCGCTGGCCCGGCTTCACCTGCCATCGCGACGACGGCACGGTAGTGCACGGCGGCAATGCGGACTGCAGCGTTCCGGTGCCGAACCAGAACTGGATCAAGCGCGTGATCGGCCTGCCCGGCGACACCATCCAGATCCGCGACAGCGAGATCGTGATCAACGGCAAGCCGGTGCCGGCCGAGAAGATCGGCCCGTTCAAGGGCAACCACGCGCGCCCGGCGGACGAGGAACTGCTCGCCTACGGCGCCACCATCTGGAAAGAGCACCTGGGCAAGGTGACCCACCTGATCGCGCGCATGCCCGACCGCATGCCCACGCCGCCGGTGCCCAACGCGAACATGCCTGCGGTGGTGCCCGACAACTGCTATCTGGTGATGGGCGACGACCGCGAAAACAGTGAAGACAGCCGCTGGTGGGGCTGCATGCCGGAGCAGAACCTGGCCGGCAAGGCATTCCTGATCTGGATGAGCTGGAAGGGCTGGGGCACCGGCGGCGTGGATTTCTCGCGCATCGGCACGGTCATCCACTGACGCATCCTCCGGCCAGGCGCGCGACCGCGAAAACGTGATGCGATCGTGCCGCCCGCTCCCCGCCTGCGGCCAACAAGTGCGAGAATCCGCAGGCGCCATCGGCCCCGGCCGGGCCGGTGCGGCGGGTGCGGGCGACACCGGGACATCCACAGATCGAACGGCCGCCCAGGCGGCATAGCGAGGGGACTATGAAATCGAAACAGTCGGGCATCACCCTGATCGGCTTCCTGCTCATCATCGTGGTAGTGGGCTTCTTTGCCTACATGGCGATGAAACTGGCGCCGTCGTATTCCGAGTACATGGGCGTGACCAAGGCGATGAACCAGATCGCCACCGAAGGCACCAATGGCAAGTCGCTGGACTCGATCCGCCGCGATTTGATGTTCAAGCTCGGCTTCCAGTACGTCGACGATGCCACCGTCAAGCCGGCCAACATCACCATCAAGCGCGACGCCGGCGGCACCAGCGTGCTGACCGTGGCCTACGACAAGCAGATCCCGTTCATGTACAACATCGACTTCCTGCTGCACTTCAACAAGAGCGTGCCGCTGCAGGGCAATGTCGGCGAGTAGACGTTGAAGCTCCGTCACCGATTCAGTGATCCGGCCTGGGCGCAGTTGGCGCTGACCCACCGCAGCGCCGGCAAGCCCAACAACGAACGGCTGGAGTTCCTCGGCGATGCGCTGCTGGGCGCGATCATCGCCGAGCTGCTTTACGAGGTGCATCCCAAGGCCAGCGAAGGCGAGCTGTCGCGGCTGCGTGCGCAACTGGTCAACGGCAACGCGCTGGCCGTGGTGGCGCGCGAGCTGGAGTTGGGCGACGAGCTGAAGCTCGGCCCCGGCGAGCTCAAGAGCGGCGGCTTCCGTCGCGACTCGATCCTCGCCGATGCGTTCGAGGCACTGGTGGCGGCGGTGTACGAGGATGCCGGTTTCGACACCTGCCGCAGCCTGGTGCGCGACCTGTTCGGCGAGCGCGTCGCCGCGCTGCGACGCTCGTCCAAGGACGCCAAGACCCGGCTGCAGGAACACCTGCAATCCGGGGGCTGGCCGCTGCCGCAGTACGAGCTGGTCGACAGCCACGGCGAGGACCACGCCAAGACCTTCGACGTGACCTGCCGCATCAGCGAACCGCTGCAGATCGTCGCCGCTGCCACGGCCGGCAGCCGCCGCGCCGCCGAACAGGATGCCGCCGAGAGCGTGCTCGGCCAGTTGCTGGAACTGGCGCGCGACTCCTGAGCCGCCGGCGCCGCGGGTTCACCGTGCGCGCGCCTTCCACGCACTACACTTGCCCTCCGACTCGCCGAGCCTGCCACCATGAACGACCCCCTCGACATCGCCGACGGCAGCCTGCCGCATGAGGATTTCCGCTGCGGCACCGTGGCCCTGGCCGGACGCCCGAACGTGGGCAAGTCGACCCTGCTCAACGCGCTGATCGGCTTTCGCCTGTCCATCATCAGCCCGCGACCGCAGACCACGCGCCATCGCATTCTCGGCATCCACACCAACGAGGCCGGGCAGATCCTCTACGTGGACACCCCGGGCCTGCACCGGGGCGCCAAGCGGGCGATGAACCGCAGTCTCAACCGCGCCGCCCGCTCGGCGATCGGCGACGTGGACCTGGTGGTGCAGGTGATCGAGGCCGGTCGCTTCACCGACGAGGACGAGGCGCTGTACACCGCCCTGGTCGAGCAGTCCGCGCCGCGCCTGCTGGTGATCAACAAGGTCGATCTGAACAAGGACAAGACCGTGATGCTGCCGTTCGTGGCCGAACTGGCGCAGCACCATCAGTACGACGAGATCCATTACGTCAGCGCGTTGAAGGAACAGGGCCTGCAGGCGCTGGAGCAGGCCATCATCAAGCGCCTGCCGGTACGCGCGCCGATCTACGGCGTCGACGAGGTCACCGACCGCAGCGAACGGTTCCTCGCCGCCGAGATGGTGCGCGAACAGTTGATGCTGCGGCTGGACCAGGAGCTGCCGTACGCCACCACGGTGGAGATCGAGCAGTTCGAGGATCGGCCGGACGGCGTCGCCGAAATCCACGCCGTGATCTGGGTCGAGCGCGCCGGCCAGAAAGCCATCGTGATCGGCCAGGGCGGCGCCCAGCTCAAGGCGATCGGCTCCGGCGCCCGCCGCCACATGGAGCGCATGTTCGAGCGCAAAGTGTTCCTGCGCCTGTGGGTCAAGGTCCGCGAAGGCTGGGCCGACGACGAAAACATGCTGAAGAAATTCGGGTATACGGATTGAGAGCAGGGAATGGGGAATAGGGAATAGGGAATCGTCAAAGCCGAATCCGCCGCTCTCCCATCCCGTTTTCCCATTTTGGCTTTCTGCGAGTTATGGAACAGGAAGTAGGGAATCGCCAAGGCGACCACTGCTCTCCTGTTCCCTATTCTCCATTCCCTATTCCCAGCCCCCAAGCCATGCGCATCGACCAGCAACCCGCCTATGTCCTGCACGCGCGGCCGTATCGCGAGACGTCGCTGTTGCTGGAGTGCCTGACCCGCGAGCATGGGCGGTTGGGTGTGGTGGCGCGGGGCGTGCGCGGTGAGCGTGCACGGTTGCGGCGTGCGCAGCTCGAACCGTTCCAGCCGCTGGCGCTGGGTCTGCTGCTGCGCGGCGAGATGGCCACGCTCACCGCCGTCGAGGCGGTCGGCACGCCGCAGCGACTGGAAGGCGACGCGGCGCTGGCCGGGCTGTATCTCAACGAGTTGGTGGTGCGCCTGACCGGGCGGCAGGACCCGCTGGGGCCGCTGTTCGATGCCTATGCCGCAGCGCTGGCGCGGCTGGCCACGGGCGAGTCGATCAGCTGGAGCCTGCGCCGCTTCGAACGCGACCTGCTGCAGGCCACCGGTTACGGCCTGCCGTTGCTGCACGAGGCGGACACCGGCGAGGTGATCGAGCCGGACGCGTGGTATCGCTACCAGGTCGAGGAAGGCGCGCGGCGTTGCGCCGCCGACGCGCCCCGCGCGATGCGCGGCGCCGACCTGCTGGCACTGGCGCACGACCGCATGCCCGACCCGCACGGCCTGAAAGCATTGCGCGACCTGATGCGCGAAATCATCCGCTTCCACCTCGGCGGCGGCGAGTTGCGCGCGTGGCGGGTGCTGTCGATGGCGGTCTCGCGCCGCGCTCCCGCCGCGGGCAGCGACCGCGCCAAGCCGCCGGCGTGAGTCCGCGCCAGGAGCGTGGGCGGTAGAAATCTCCCGGGCTGCAAAAGCGTCTGCGCGGTCCATATTTCCGCCGCTTCCTGCTCGTAGAACCACTATGGGCCGGCGAATCGTCGAAAATCTGTCCTCACGCAGCCACTTTTTCGCCTCGAAAGTTTCTACCGCCCACGCTCCTAGCTGTCCAGCGCCTGCAGCGTCGCGGCCAGCACGCGGCGGAAGCTGGCCAAGGCGGCGGGCGCGGAGCCGTCGGGCAGGAGTTGCCGCTGCAGTCGCACCGCCTGTTCGGCCAGCGCCGTGGCACCGCAAAATCCGCATGAGGAACGCAGCCGGTGCAGCCGTTCGGCGAATGCGACGCGGTCGGCGCTGAGCTGGTCCAGTTCGCCTTGCAGCAGCGCGAGTTCCTCGCGCAGCAACAGGCGCAACGCACGCATCGTGGTGGCGTCGCCGCTGCTGCAGAGCGCCGCGCCATCGTCCAGCACGGACGACGACTCGGCCTGGATCAGCGCCAGCACGCGGCGCAGGTCGGTCAGGGTGCAGGGTTTGAGCAGGATGTCGCTGAAGCCTGCCGCCAGCAGGTCGTCGCGGTCGGCCGGCGCGATGTCCGCGCTGGTGGCCACGGCGGTGCTGTCGACGGAGGCAGAGCGGACATCGGCGCGCAGTTGCTCCAGCACGTGCAGGGCGCCGCCGCCGGGCATGCGGCAGTCGAGCAGCAACAGGTCGAACTTGCCCGCACCGGCGCGCTCCAGCGCTTCCCGGCCGCTGCCGGCGGTCTCCACCGTGGCGCCCAGTGAGCGCAGCCCGTCGCTGAGGAAGCGGCAACTGCCGGGGTCGTCATCGGCGACCAGAACGTAGGGGCGGGGTGCCTGGCGGAGGGACGAACTGCAAGATTCCGGGCGCTCGCTCAAGACGAAATCCTTGTCGTTCATCTGGATTTGGCAGAATGGCCCGAGATGCGCCCGACTTCAAGCCACATTTCGAGCCGCTTCGCGCTGTGTTGCGGCCTCCTGCTGGGTCTGCTCTGGTTCGCGCCGGCGCGGGCCGACGTGCTGCTGTCGGCCAGGTCGATCAGCATGCCGGGACTTCAACTGCAGGCGGTGACGCTGCGCCTGGGCGAGGACGGCGCCGGCGCGCTCACCGTGTCGCTGCATGCGGACAAGGCCGACCTGCCGGCCATGGGCTGGCGCCGCCTGCCGCTGGATCTTGCCGGCAGCCTGCGCCGCAACGAGCACATGGGCTGGGTGCTGGACGGCAACCTCAAGCTGGCCCGCGCGCCCGGCGGCGCGCTCGCCGATGCGCAGGTGCAGGTGCAGGTGAGCCCGGCGGCCAACACCTTGCAGATCGACGTGTTGCAGGGCCAGGCCACGCTCAGCGGCGCCTTGCCGCTGGATCAGCCCACGCATGCGCAGATCCGTGTGACAAACCTGCCGGCAGGCTGGCTGCAAGGCCTGCTCGGCACCGTCTGGTCCGGCCGCACCACCGCCGGCCGGGTGGATGCCGAGCTGGCACTGGACCTGCGTGACCCGGGCCTGCGTTCCTCCGGCCAGTTCAGTCTGCACGAGGTGGGTTTCGACACGCCCAGCGGCACGCTTGCCGGGCGGGGCGTCAGCGGCAATGGCCGCTTCAACTTCGACTACGGCGATGGCCCGGCACAGATCGACCTCGATGCAGGCCTGCGCGGGGGCGAGCTGCTGCTGGGTCCGCTCTACGCCAAGCTGCCCGATCATCCCGTGCAGTTGAATCTGCATGCCAACGCTGCGGACGGGGCGGTGGAGCTGAGCCGCCTGCGTTTCACCGATGCCGATGCGCTGCAGCTCTCCGGCGCGCTGGCGTTCGATGCCAAAGGCGCGCCGAGCGCCTTGCGGCTGGACCGCCTGCACGCCAGCTTCCCGGCGGCGTACGAACGTTACGGGCGCTCCTGGCTCGACACGATGGGCCTGCAGGACCTCACGGTGGCCGGCGACATCGACGCCAGTGTCGACTGGCGTGAGGATTCCCTGCGCAGCTTCGCGTTCAAGACCGATGGGTTCGACCTGACCGACGCTGCCGGGCGCCTGGCGATCGACGGCCTGCACGGCGCGCTGGACTGGTCGGCCAAGGGCGACCGGCCCGTCACCACGCTGGGCTGGCGCGGGCTGGGTTTCTACCGGATCGAGAACGGCGCGGCCCAATCGACCTGGCGCAGCCATGACGGCATGCTGAGCCTGCAGCAGCCGCTGACGATGCCGGTGCTGGGTGGCCAGCTGCAGATCGGCCAGTTCGATTGGTCCCCCGCCGCGGCTGCCGGCCAGCGGCTGGCGACCTCGCTGGTGCTGACCGGCGTGGACATGAAGGCGTTCAGCCAGGCGATGGGCTGGCCCGCGTTCCCCGGCACGCTGGCCGGCGCGGTGCCCTCGCTGCGCTGGGTCGACGACCGGCTGGAACTCGGCGGCGGGCTCAGCGCGCACGTGTTCGACGGCTTCGTCGACATCACCCGGCTGTCCCTGCAGCAACCGTTCGGGACCAGTCCGGTGCTCAGCGCGGATATCGACCTGAAGCAGCTCGATCTCGGTGCGATCACCAGCGTGTTCGACTTCGGCAGCATCACCGGGCGGCTGGACGGCAGCATCCAGGGCCTGCGCCTGGTCGACTGGAGCCCGGTGGCGTTCAAGGCCAGCCTGCTCGCCGGCGACGGCGGACGGATCAGCCAGCGCGCGGTGAACAACCTCACCTCGGTCGGTGGCGGCGGCGTGGCTGCCGGCCTGCAGGGCGCGATGCTGAAACTGTTCAAGACGTTCGGCTACCAGCGCATCGGCCTCAATTGCACCTTGCAGGGCACCGTGTGCAAGATGAGCGGTCTGGAACCGACCGACGGTGGCTACACTATCGTCGAAGGCAGCGGCCTGCCGCGCCTGCAGGTGATCGGCCACCAGACCGAGGTCGACTGGCCCACCCTGGTCAAGCGGCTGCAGGACGCCATCAGCGGCAGCGGGCCCGAGATTCACTGAGCGGTTGCCGATTCGACCTCCAAACCCGGACTGGCGATCGAAAGTCACGAGAACGGGTTTTCTGCACATACTTACTTTTCAGCACCGGAGTCACGTCATGCGCAAGCTCGTCTACGTCATCCTGACCACCATGGCCGTGGCGCTGGTCGGCTGTGTCACGATCAACGTGTACTTCCCCGAAGCCGCGGCGCAGAAGGCCGCCGACCAGTTCATCGGCAGCGTGCTGGACAAGGCCGACGCCGCCGGCAAGCCGGCCGCGAAGGAGCCGCCGCCGGCGCCGAAGAGCGACGCCGGGCACCCCTCGGCCATGCTGCTCGACCTGCTGATCCCCGCCGCGCAGGCGGCCGAGACGCCGGATTTCCGCGTCCACACCAGCGCCACCGACGCCATTCATGCGCGCATGAACCAGCGCATCGGCGGCATCCTCGGCCAGCTGCTGGACAGCGGCGCGGTCGGCTTCACCCACGACGGCATGGTGGCCATGCGCGACGCGGCGAAGGTGCCGCTGAGCCAGCGCGCCCAGGCCAATGCCGCCGTGGCCGAGGAGAACCGCGACCGCGCCGCGCTGTACCGCGAGATCGCCGTCGCCAACAACCACCCGGAATGGGAGGCGCAGATCCGCACCGCCTTCGCCAAGACATGGATCGAGAAGGCGCACGCCGGCTGGTACTACCAGAACGCCGCCGGCGCCTGGCAGAAGAAATAGCTTCCGCCGCAAAGTGATCCCTACCGCGTAGGGCGGGCAGTGCCCGCCCTACGGGGGCGCGGTCCGGCCCGATCTGTGATAATTGGCGGCCAGCCCTTCTGTCTGCGCCCCATGTCACGTTCCAACTCGGTCTCGCCCACACCCTTTGAAGCACACATCACCGACCTCGGCCACGATGGCCGCGGCGTGGCGCGGATCGACGGCAAGACGGTGTTCGTCAGCGGGGCCTTGCTCGGCGAGCGGGTGATGGCGAAGCTGCGCAAGCGGCACCGGCATTTCGACGAGGCGGAAACGGTCGAGGTGATCACCGCCTCGCCGCATCGGGTCGAACCGAAATGCCGCCATTTCGCGCAGTGCAGCGGCTGCTCGCTGCAGCATCTCGATGCGCCCTCGCAGATCGCCGCCAAGCAACGCGTGCTGGCCGAAAACTTCGAGCGCATCGGCAAGGTCACGCCACAAGCCTGGTTGCCGCCGCTCACCGCCGAACCATGGGGCTATCGGCGCAAGGGTCGGCTGTCGGTACGCAACGTGGCGAAGAAGGGCCGCGTGCTGGTCGGCTTCCGCGAGGAGCAGAACCCGCGTTTCGTCACAGAGATCCGGCAATGCGAAGTGATGCATCCGGCGCTCGGCCCCAAGGTCGGGTTGCTGGCCGAGCTGCTGGGCACCATGGATGCGGCCGAGGACATCCCGCAGATCGAATTCGCCGCCGGCGACGAGCTGATGGCGCTGGTGTTCCGCCACATGCAGCCGCTCAGCGAACACGACCAGGCCGCGCTGGTCGCGTTCGGCCGGCAGCACGGTTTCGCGATCTACCTGCAGCCGGGCGGCATCAGCAGCGTGCATCCGTTGTGGCCGGAAAACCCGCGGCTGGCCTTCACGATCGCCAGTGGGGACGCGCGCTTCGCCGACGTCGAGCTGGAGTTCCAGCCGCTCGATTTCGTGCAGGTCAACGCCGGCATGAATCAGTTGATGATGGCGCGCGCGATGGAGCTGCTCGATCCGCAGCCGGCCGATCGCGTGCTCGACCTGTTCTGCGGCCTCGGCAACTTCACCCTGCCGATCGCGCGGCGGGTGGCCGAGGTCGTCGGCGTGGAAGGCGAGCACGGCCTGGTCGAGCGCGCCGCGCAGAATGCCGCGCGCAACGGCATCGCCAACGCGCGCTTCCACGTCGCCAACCTGTTCGAGGACCAGCGCGCCACCGAGTGGGCGCGCCAGCCGTGGGACAAGCTGCTGCTCGACCCGCCGCGTGCCGGCGCCGACAAGGTGCTCGACTACCTGCCGCACAAGGCGACCAGACGCATCGTCTACGTCTCCTGCCATCCCGCCTCGCTGGCGCGCGACGCCGGCATCCTGGTCAACCGGCACGGCTTCAGGCTGGCCTCGGCCGGCGTGATGGACATGTTCCCGCATACCTCCCATGTCGAATCGATTGCGCTGTTCGAGCGCTGAGGAGCGAGGAGTGAATGAAGAGGAGTGAGAAGTGAGAGAAATCCAGTGCATGCTTGACGCTCTTGTTCTTGCTCTCTCTCACTTCTCACTTCTCTCCGTTCACTCCTGACTTTTATGCCCATCGAGATCGAACGCAAATTCCTGTTGGCCACCGACGAGTGGCGCGCCGCGATCGAGCGCAGCGAGCCGATCGCGCAGGGCTACCTGGTCGGTGCGCAGGCCTTGCGCGAGGGCCACGCGCGCGCCTCGGTGCGCGCGCGGCTGGCCGGTGAGCAGGCGTGGCTCAACATCAAGGCCGCCACTTCCGGCATCGCGCGGGCCGAATTCGATTACCCGATACCGCTGGCCGATGCGCGCGTCATGCTGGCCAGCCTCTGCGACGGCGTGCTGGAGAAGGTCCGCCATCATGTCCGCGTCGACGGCGTACTGTTCGAGGTCGACGAATTCGGCGGCGACAACGCCGGCCTGGTCGTCGCCGAGGTCGAATTGCCTGCAGTCGATGCCTCATTTCCGCGGCCGGCGTGGCTGGGCCGCGAGGTGAGCGCGCTGACGCGCTACTACAACGTCAACCTGATCGCGCATCCGTACCGGCAATGGTCGCCGGCCGAGCGCGCCGCCGAGGATGCCGCATGCTGATGATCGGCGTGGCCGCGCCGGAACTGGCCGAATCCGAGAAACGCTGGCTGCGCGCGCCCGGCGTCGCCGGCGTGCTGCTGTTTGCGCGCAACTACCGTTCGCGCGAGCAGTTGATGGCCTTGTGCGAGGCGATCCGCGATGCCGGCGGCGAGCACCTGCTGATCGCGGTGGACCAGGAGGGTGGCCCGGTGCAACGCTTCCGCGACGGCTTCACCCGGCTGCCGCCGCTGGCAGCGATCGGTGCCGTTTACGACCGCGACCCCTTTGATGCGATCCGCCTGGCCGAGGAGCACGCCTGGGTGATGGCCAGCGAACTGCGCGCCAGCGGCGTCGATTTCAGTTTCGCGCCGGTGGTCGATCTCGCCCGTGGCAACGCGGCTATCGGCCTGCGTGCTTTCCACGCCGATCCCGCGGTGGCCGGCGAACTGGGCCAGGCCTACGTGCGCGGCATGCACCTGGGCGGCATGGCCGCAGTGCTCAAGCACTTCCCGGGGCATGGCTCGGTCATCGGCGACACCCACAAGGTGGCGGCGGTCGACCCGCGCGGCCTGGACGAGATCCGCCGCGACGATCTGCGCCCGTTCGCCGAATGCATCGAGGCACGCGTCGAAGCGGTGATGATGGCGCACGTCATTTACCCGGCCGTGGACAGCCGTCCAGCCGGCTATTCGAAAGTCTGGATCGAGCAGGTCCTGCGCGGCGAACTGGGCTTCACCGGCGCGGTGATCAGCGACGACATCAGCATGGCCGCCGCCGGCGCGGCCGGCAGCGTGGGCGGGCGAGTGAGGGCGCACCTCGACGCCGGCTGCGACCTGGTGCTTGCCTGCTTCCCCGAGGTGGTCGAGGAGGCACTGGCCGCGCTGCCTGCCGATACCGGCGCCATGCCCGCGTCGATCGCCACGCTGCGCGGCGCCATTGGCGCCACCTGGGCCGGCCTCGCGGACAATCCACAGCGCGACCGTTTCGTCGCCCGCATCACGGCGTTGCACGCCGAAGGAAACGCATGAACACTGCACATCCCTCCCTGGCCGATGCGCTGGCGCAGGCCGACCTGCTGTATGCCCGCGAGGCGCTGGAGCCGGTGATCGCCGACATGGGCGCACGCATCGATGCCGTGCTCGGCGGCGAGCGCGCGGTGTTCCTCACCGTGATGAACGGCGCGTTGATCTTCGCCGGCCAGCTGGCCCTGGCGATCCGCACCGACCTGGAGTTCGACTACGTGCACGCCACCCGCTACCGCGGCGAAACCACCGGCAGCACGCTGCACTGGCTGCGTGCACCCGCCGTGTCGCTGGCCGGTCGCGTGGTGCTGCTGGTCGACGACATCCTCGACGAAGGCCACACGCTGAAGGAAGTGCGCGAAGACTGCTACAAGCGCGGTGCGAAAAAAGTGCTGATCGCCAGCCTGTGCACCAAGCGCCACGACCGTCTGGTCGAAGGCATCGCCTCGGATTTCAACGGCGTGGAACTGCCCGACCGCTTCGTGTTCGGCTACGGCATGGACTACTACGAGCAGGGGCGCAACCTGCCGGGCATCTACGCGTTGAAGGCCGGGAATGGGGAATAGGGATTCGGGACCAGGGCGCACAACTGTGGCGCTTCGAATTTGCGCTTGCGCTACCCCAGCCGATCACCCTTCGACTTCGCTGCGCTGCGCTCAAGGTGAACGGTGGTGAATTTCTGGCTGCAACCTGAAAACGGATCATTACGATGCCCCATCACGAAACTACCCCCCTCGACCTCGCCGTCATCGGCGGCAGCGGCCTGTACAACTTCCCGGGCCTGGAAAATGCCGAGCGGCACACGGTGGACACGCCCTACGGCCCGGCCTCCGGCGACATCGTGGTCGGCGACTTCGCCGGCAAGCGCATCGCCTTCCTCGCCCGCCACGGCGAGAGCCACACGCTGCCGCCGCACCGGGTCAACTACCGCGCCAACGTGTGGGCGTTGCACAGCCTGGGCGCGCGGCGGGTGGTCGGCGTCAATGCCGTCGGCGGCATCCGCGACGACATGGGTCCGCGGGTAATCGTGGTACCCGACCAGCTGATCGACTACACCCACGGCCGCCTCACCAGCTACTGCGACGTCGAAGGCGCCGAGGTGAAACACATCGACTTCAGCGAGCCGTATGCCGAATCGTTGCGACGGCAATTGCTTGATGCGGCGCGTGCGGCCGGCGTGGCGGCCATCGACGGCGGCTGCTACGGGGCCACCCAGGGGCCGCGGCTGGAAACCCGTGCCGAGATCGCCCGCATGAAGCGCGACGGTTGCGACCTGGTCGGCATGACCGGCATGCCCGAGGCCGTACTGGCGCGCGAACTGGAGTTGGACTATGCCTGCCTGGCACTGGTGGCGAACTTTGCCGCCGGCTGCGGCGACGAGGCGGAAATCAGCATCGAGGAGATCTTCGCCCACCTCGCCGCCGCCACCGCCGACGTGCCGCGCATCCTGGCCGAGTTGCTGCGGGTCTGAGGGCATCCGGTGAATTTGTGCACGGACCGGACTTCTTCGTATTGCAATGCGGCTTCACCTCTTGCTACTTTTCCCCGGCCAGCGCGGCGAGCCGGGGGGACAGCCGCACCAGTTCTGGCGCACCATTCCATGGATCCAGAGGTTCACGCAATGACTTTCGGTACGGTCAAATGGTTCAACGACGCCAAGGGTTTCGGTTTCATCGCACCTGAGGACGGGGGAGCGGACGTGTTCGTCCATTTTTCGGCGATCGCCAGCAAGGGCTTTCGCAGCCTGCAGGAAGGTCAGCGGGTGAAGTTCGAAGTCACCCAAGGTCCCAAGGGCGCCCAGGCCTCGGCGGTCGAAGCCGCCTGATCGGCCGACCCCGCGTCGCATGATGCAAAGGAAACCCCGCACTCGCTGCGGGGTTTCCTTTTTTGCGCGAGCCCCCAACCGGAAGCCCCATCCGTTCACCCTGAGCGTAGCCGCGCAGCGGCGAAGTCGAAGGGCCACACCACGAGTCGAGACCCCTACGGCAGCGCATGGCCGCGTCGCTTGGTTAATATGGGGAATTGCCGAACACCCCAGGAGCTCCTCGTGATCATCAAGCCCAAAGTCCGCGGTTTCATCTGCGTCACCGCCCACCCGGTCGGCTGCGAGCGCAACGTGCTCGACCAGATCGCGATCACCCAGGCCGCCGGCCACGACAAGAGCAAGGGCCCCAAGCGCGTGCTGGTGATCGGCGCCTCCACCGGCTACGGTCTGGCCTCGCGCATCACCGCCGCGTTCGGCTACGGCGCCGCCACGCTCGGCGTGTTCTTCGAGAAGCCCAGCAGCCACGACAAGACCGGCACCGCCGGCTGGTACAACGCCGCCGCGTTCGACAAGGCGGCCAAGGCCGCCGGCCTGTACAGCAAGTCGATCAACGGCGACGCGTTCGCCCACGAGACGCGCGCCAAGGCCATCGAGATCATCAAGAACGAGATGGGCGGCCCGATCGACCTGGTCGTCTACTCGCTGGCCTCGCCCGTGCGCAAGCTGCCCGACACCGGCGAAGTGGTGCGCTCGGCGCTGAAGACCATCGGCGAGCCGTTCCACAACACCTCGGTCGACACCAACAAGGACACCGTGATCGAGGCCACCGTCGAGCCGGCCACCGAGCAGGAGATCAAGGACACCGTCACCGTGATGGGCGGCGAGGACTGGGCGCTGTGGATCGACGCGCTGAGCGCCGCCGGCGTGCTGGCCGAACACGCCAAGACCATCGCCTACAGCTACATCGGCACCGAGATCACCTGGCCGATGTACTGGCACGGCACCCTGGGCCAGGCCAAGCAGCACCTGGACAACACGGCCCGTGAACTGCGCAGCCGCCACCCCGGCCTCGACGCCTACGTGGGCGTGATGAAGTCCGTCGTCACCCAGGCCAGCGCCGCCATCCCGGTGATCCCGCTGTACGTCTCCATTGCCTTCAAGATCATGAAGGAGAAGGGCATCCACGAAAACCCGATCGAGCAGGCCAACCGCCTGTTCCATGACCGCCTCTACCGTGCTGATGGTGCGGCCGCGCCTACCGACGATGAAGGCCGGTTGCGCCTGGATGACTGGGAACTGCGCGACGACGTGCAGGAACCCTGCAAGACGATCTGGCCCACCGTCACCACCGAGAACCTCAAGCAGATCACCGACTACGCCGGCTACAAGCACGAGTTCCTGCAGCTGTTCGGCTTCGACCGCGACGACGTGGACTACGACGCCGAGGTGGAAGCGGATCGGCGGTTTGATTGTGTGGAGATGTGAGGGCAGGAGATGGGGGACGCGTCTGCATGAGTAACCGTTACGAAGCCGGTGAGGCCCAAGGCAGCCACGAGCCTGGCTCGGACGACCGGGTCTTGCGGAACAAGCTGGGCGTGACCGATCCAGACGAGATGGACGAAGTCGAACTGCAGTTATTGGGGCAGATCTACCGGGCGGTGCTGTTGGAGGCATTGCCTGATCGGCGCCTGTACGTGGCGGACTTGAAAACCTGGCATCGTCGGTGGCTCGGCAATGTATATGACTGGGCTGGCATGGAGCGCTCGGTCAACATGGGCAAGGGCGATTTCCATTTTGCCGCGGCAACGCAGGTTCCCCGTCTGTTGACGGTGTTTGAACGCGATTGTCTTGCACGTTTCACGCCTTGCCATGACATTGATGATGCTTCATTGATAGAAGCGATCGCCATGACCCACGTAGAACTCATCCTGATTCACCCATTTCGCGAGGGGAATGGGCGGCTGTCGCGCCTATTGGCCGACGTCATGGTGGTACAGGCGGGGCGCGGGCCACTCGACTACAGCGCGTGGGAGGCAGACAAGGCAGCGTATTTCGGCGCCATTCGAGCCGGCATGGCGAACGACTACCGGCCGATGCAGCGATTGGTTGAAGCGGCCCTGGTGAACTGAGAGGAGTCAGCTTGCCAGTGCGATTCCGCGAAGCTTGGGGTTCTTGCCGAGCAAGGACTCTTCGACCTGGCGGATGCTCTTGCCGGTTTCGATAGCGGTGGAACTGGCCACTGCACGGACGATGGCCCGCTGGCTGGGCGCTTTGGCGGCGCGGAGCGGCTTCTTGTTGGGGATGGTCGGCTTGGCGGACTTCACGGCGTCCATTATACCTTAATAGGCCTGTTCGCAATTGGCTGAATGGCGCCGACCCGAGTTTTCCGCCGCCGCAGGTATCGGTCTACGAAGGGCGTCAGCATTCCTGGCTGGGCTTGCCGGAAGACATGGAGCATTTCGATTGAGCCGCCCCTGAAATGAAAAACCCGATGCCATCAAGGCATCGGGTTTTCAGTGTCGGCAAACGCCATGTCAGTCGCGCGACTTGGCCACCACGCTGCCGTCGTCGGGGTCGACCAGCAGTTCGACATCGGTGCCGCGGGCGGTGTCGGCTTCGGCGCTCCACAGGCCGTGCTCGTATTCCACGTCGTGGATCTTCTCGTAGCCGGCGGCGGTGAGCTTGGCCTTGATTTCGTCCTTGTTGAGCCTGGACGGGGCGTCGGTGACGTAGACCTTGCCGCTGACCGGTCCCACGGTGATCTTCGCCCACTGGTCGTTGCCGCCGCGTGCCTGGCTGCGCCACACGCCGTCCTCGAACTTGAGTCCCTTGACCTCCTTGTAGCCGGCATTGGCGATCGCGGTCTTGATGGCGTCCTCGGTCAGCGCGCCTTCCGGCGGCTGCGTGCCCCAGTGAGTGGTCGTGGTGACGATCTGCGTGGTGGTGCCGGATTGCGCGGGGGCGGGCGCCTGCTGCGCCATGGCTGCCGTGCACACGGACAGGCCGATCAACAGCGGAAGTGTGTGCTTGGTCATCAGTGACTCCTTCTTCGGTGATGTCGCCAGCCGGCCAGGACTGGCCGGGCGCCGACTCATGGGGAGTCCGATGGAAGCAGTGCCGGTGAAATGGCTGCGTGAACGTGATGAATGCTGGTTCAGCAGACAGTGCCACCGGGAAGCCGTCGCCAGTAGGAGCCCGCTCGCGGGCGATGCTGTTTTGGTTTGCGGCTGTCGAACCCCGACACCCGACAAGAGCATCGCCCGCGAGCGGGCTCCTTATGTGTCGATTCTCCTCGGAGGTTGGGGGAGAATCGCCGACTGATCATCGGTGGGAACGGGGAGACGCCGTCGGGCTCCTCTGGCTTCGCGCCTGCGCCGTAGATTCGCGCCCCCGTTCCGTTTTATCTGCCGCAAGCTGCAACGGTATCTTAGGCCCGCCCCTGGCGTGAGCCTGCACGTGTAAGGATCGGCTTGGCGGATCTTCGATGGTCGGACACCTGAACCGAACGAGGATTGGCTGATGACAGAATCCATGGTTGGCATCGACGTGGCCAAGGCAACCTTTGACGTGGCCGCGCCGCTGGAACCGAAGGGCAAGTACCGCACCAAAGCGAAGTTGCCGAACACGCCCGCCGGCTTCACCTTGCTGAGCGACTGGCTGGATCGCCACGTGCCGGGAGCGGCGGTGTGCATGGAAGCGACGGGCGTGTATCACGAAGCATTGGCCACTTTCCTGGTCGAGCGCGGCGTGACCGTTTACGTGGCCAACCCGGCCCAGGTCGCCGCCTATGCCAAGAGCGAGTTGTCGAGGACCAAGACCGATCATGCCGATGCCAAGCTGATCGCCCGCTTTGCGATGGCGCAGTTGCAGGTGGGCACCACCTTGCGGCCGTGGGTGCCGCCCACGCCCGCCCAGCGCAAACTGCGCGCCCTGATCCACCGGCTGAACGATCTGGAGGGCATGCGCCAGATGGAACGCAACCGGCTGGACGTCAGCGATCAGGCGGTGCGCGGCTCCATCGCCGACGTGATGGAGACATTGGACGCCCAGATCGCAGAGCTGAAGAAGGAAATCGACAACCACATCGACTCGGATCCGGACTTACGCCGCGATGCCGGCCTGCTGACCTCCATTCCGGGGATTGGCGAGCTGACGGCGGCCTTCATGTTGGGCTGTGCGGGCGACCTGCGCCGGTTCGACGACCCGCGCAAGCTCGATGCCTTCGCCGGCATGAATCCCGCCATCCGCGAGTCGGGCAAGTGGGTCGGTCAAAGCCGCCTGTCCAAGCTCGGTCACGCCTTGTTGCGCGCCAAGCTCTACATGCCGGCGATGACGGCGATCCGCCACAACGTCGCCGTGCGCGCCTTGTTCGATCGACTGGTCGCTCGCGGCAAGCCACGCAAACTGGCGCTGGGTGCCGCCATGCGCAAGCTGCTCCACCTCGCTTGGGGGGTTATCCGCTCAGGTAAGAATTTCGACCCCAGCATCGCGCTTGCCTGACGGACGGCAAGACGGTATCTACGGGTGTGACGGGAGTCGACAGGGTGTGAGGGCGATCAACCTTCGCCCATGCCCTCGGTCGGTTCCGATGCGCTGCCGGCACGGACCTTGTCCTCGATCTGCTGGCCGATTTTCGCGTCCACGCTTTTCCAGTAAGCAAAGGCGCGTTCCAGCACCGGGCTGCGCACGCCGCCGAGCAGGCTGCCGGCGACCTGATCGACGAACTGCGCGCGCTGGGCGTCGTTCCACACCTCGCGCACCAGGGTGCCGGCCTGGCCGAAGTCGTCGTCCTCCGCGTGCTGCGTGTATGCGCTGCGTACCATCTCGCCGTCGGCTTCCCAGCCGTTTTCGACCGGGCCGGTGTCGTCCGACCACGGGCGCCCGCCGCTGTTGGGTGCATGCACCGGGGCGTTGCCGCTGTGGTGGTAGGCCATCTGGCCGTCGAACATGTACGTGTTCACCGGCACCTTGGGCTGGTTCACCGGCAGCTGGTGGAAGTTGGTGCCGATGCGGTTGCGCTGGGCATCGGCGTAGGCGAACGCGCGGCCGAGCAGCATCTTGTCCGGCGACAGGCCGATACCCGGCACGGTGTTGCCCGGCGAGAACGCGGCCTGCTCGATCTGCGCGAAGAAGTTCTCCGGATTGCGATTCAAGGTCATCGTGCCGACCTTGATCAGCGGGTAGTCCTTGTGCGGCCACACCTTGGTCAGGTCGAACGGATTGAAGCGGTAGTTCTTCGCCTCCGCATACGGCATCACCTGCACCGACAGGTCCCACACGGGAAATTCGCCGCGCTTGATCGCGTTGAACAGGTCGGCGCGGTGGAAGTCGGCGTTCTCGCCGGCCATCGCGGCCGCTTCGGCGTTGTTGAAGAACGCCATGCCCTGGCGGGTGTGGAAATGGTATTTCACCCAGAACTTCTCGCCGGCGGCATTGATCCACATATAGGTGTGCGAGCCGTAGCCGTTCATGTGCCGCCAGGTGCGCGGCAGGCCGCGCTCACCCATCACGTAAGTCACCTGGTGGGCGGTTTCCGGATTGGACGTCCAGAAGTCCCATTGCATGTGGTTGTCGCGCAGGCCCGAATCCGGCAGGCGCTTCTGGCTGCGGATGAAGTGCGGGAACTTCATCGGGTCGCGCAGGAAGAACACCGGCGTGTTGTTGCCGACCAGGTCGTAGTTGCCTTCGTCGGTGTAGAACTTCAGCGAGAAGCCGCGCACGTCGCGCCAGGTATCCGGGCTGCCCGATTCGCCGGCGACGGTGGAGAAGCGCGCCAGCATGTCGGTCTTCGCGCCCTTCCGGAACAGCGCCGCGCGCGTGTAACGGGACACATCCTCGGTAACCTGCAGCACGCCGAACGCGCCGGCACCCTTGGCGTGCGGCTGGCGCTCGGGCACCTTCTCGCGGTTGAAGTGCGCCATCTGTTCGAGGAAGTGCACGTCGTGCAGCAGCAGCGGGCCGTTCGGGCCGATGCTCAGCGAGTTGCGATCGCTGACGGCAGGGGCGCCGGCGCCGGTAGTGGAACCGCTGGCGGACTTGTTCTTGTCGTGGGACATGGGGACTTGCCTCCTTCGATGCAGGTTGGTCGAGGTGACCGGACCCAGTCTGCCTCCAACCGCGCGGGCACGCCATTCGGTATTTCCAATCGGGACGATAGGCCGCGCTGCAGCGCGTGCGAAACCGGCCACGGGATGGAGAATCGGCGCGATCAGGAATATCGTGCGAGGTCGAACCCTGCATTTTCTCCCCATCCCCGAGCCAAGGAACCGCCATGACCACCAAAGCCTACGGCGCACATGCCGCCGACAAGCCCCTGCAAGCCCTCGACATCGAGCGCCGCGCGCCCGGTCCGCAGGACGTGCAGATCGAGATCGCCTATTGCGGCGTGTGCCATTCCGACCTGCATACCGTGCGCTCCGAATGGGGCGGCACCTTGTATCCCTGCGTGCCGGGTCACGAGATCGTCGGCCATGTGAGCGCCGTAGGCGGCGAGGTGACCGGCTTCAAGGTCGGCGATACGGTGGGCGTGGGTTGCCTTGTAGGCAGTTGCCAGCATTGCGCAGCCTGCGACGAAGGGCTGGAGCAGTATTGCGAGAACGGCTTCGTCGGCACCTACAACGGCCCGACCGCGGACGCGCCCGGGCACACGCTGGGCGGCTACTCGCAGCGCATCGTGGTCGACAAGAAGTTCGTGCTGAAGGTCCGCCACCCCGAATCGCAACTGGCTGCCGTCGCGCCGCTGCTGTGCGCCGGCATCACCACCTACTCGCCGCTGCGGCACTGGAAGGTCGGCCCCGGCAGCAAGGTCGGCGTGGTCGGCATCGGCGGGCTGGGCCACATGGGCGTGAAGCTTGCCCACGCGATGGGCGCACACGTGGTGGCCTTCACCACGTCGGACGGCAAGCGCCAGGCGGCGCTGGACCTGGGCGCGAACGAGGTGGTGGTATCGCGCAACGCCGGCGAGATGAAGGCGCACGCGGGCAGCTTCGATTTCATCCTCAACACCGTCGCCGCCAGCCACTCGCTGGATGCCTACACCAGCCTGCTCAAGCGCGACGGCACCATGGTGCTGGTCGGGGTGCCGGAGCACCCGCATCCGACGCCGAACATCGGCAACCTGATCTTCAAGCGTCGTGCGATTGCCGGCTCGCTGATCGGTGGCATCGCCGAGACGCAGGAGATGCTGGACTTCTGCGCCGACAAGGGCATCGTCTCCGACATCGAGATGATCCGCGCGCAGCAGATCGACGAGGCCTACGACCGCATGGTCAAGGGCGACGTGAAGTACCGCTTCGTGATCGACAACAGCTCGCTGGCCAGTTGATCCGCATGTGCTCCCTCCCCTGCGATGGCAGGGGAGGGCCGGGGCGAGGTCGCTCTTCGCGGCTTGCCCTGCTCAGCGCCAGTTCGCGTGCCGTTCCCAGAACGCCACGGCGCGCCGATAGGCCGCGCGATCCAGTGGCACGCCCGAGCCGCCTTCTTCCACGCCCAGCGCATTGCGCAGCATGGTGATCGGCACCATCGGGATCTCTTCGGGCTCGGCCGTGTAGAGGCAGCCGACCACGCCCCAGTCGGCGTCGATCGGCGAACCTTCCTTCGCCAGCTGTTCGCGGCTGTAGAGGATCGGCAGCAGATAGTTGGCGACCGGCGGGTCGATGCCTTCGAACCAGCGCACCAGCACCGGCAATTCGTCGGTGCTGCGCGCCTCGTAGGCCGAGCGCAGCAGGTGGCGGTTGGCCTCGGTGATCGGCGTGGCGGTGCAGCGCGTGGAGGTCCAGTTGCGGTGCACGTGCAGCTTGCAGAACGGCGCGTAGCCGTCGAGCACTTTCAGCGGTGCTTCGATGTTGAGGCGCTGCTCGAACTCCTCGGCGGTGCAATCCTGGATCGCGCTGCGGCGGCGATCGCGAGGGAACAGTCGGGTGCGGGCGAAGGGAGTGAGGACGATAGGCATGGAAGGCCGGGATTCGGGATTGGGGGATACGGATCAGGCCACGAACTGCAACCGTGCCAATTCGGCATACAGGCCACCTTCGGCCAGCAAACTGTCGTGCGTGCCTTGCGCCACGATGCGGCCGCCGTCGAGCACCACGATGCGGTCGGCACGTTGCACGGTGGCGAGGCGGTGGGCGATGACGAGGGTGGTGCGGCCTTTTTCGAGGCGTTCCAGTGCTTGCTGGATCGCTGCTTCGGATTGCGCATCCAGCGCCGAGGTGGCTTCGTCGAGCAGCAGCAGCGGGGCGTCGCGCAGGATCGCGCGCGCGATCGCGATGCGCTGGCGCTGGCCGCCGGAGAGGCGCACGCCGCGTTCGCCCATCTCGGCCTGGTAGCCGTCGTTCAGCGCGCTGATGAAGTCGTGCGCTTCGGCGGCGCGGGCGGCCTCGTGCACTTCCTCGTCGCTGGCGCCGTCGCGGCCGAAGCGGATGTTGTCGGCGGCGCTGCCGCTGAAGATCACGGTCTCCTGCGGCACCAGCGCGATCGCGCCGCGCAGGTCGTCCAGCGTCACCGCGCGCAGGTCGACGCCGTCGATGCAGATGCGGCCGGACTGCGGATCGTAGAAGCGCAGCAGCAGCGAGAACACCGTGCTTTTACCGGCGCCGGAGGGACCGACCAGGGCGACGGTTTCCCCGGGGCGCACGTCCAGCGTGAAGTCGTGCAGCGCGGGCGCGTCGGGGCGGCTCGGGTAGTGGAAGCTGACGCCGTCGAAGCGCAGCGCGCCGCGGAGCGGCTTGGGCAGGGCGAGCGGCTGCGCCGGTGCGACGATTTCGGGACGCTCGTCGAGCAGCTCGCCCAGGCGCTCCATCGCGCCGGCCGCGCGCAGCACGTCGCCCCAGACCTCGGAGAGGCCGGCGACCGAGCCGGCGGCGAACACGGCGTAGAGCACGAACTGGCCGAGCACGCCGGGGTCCAGCGTGCCGGTCAGCACATGGCGCGCGCCGGCCCACAGCACCAGGGTGATTGCGCCGAACACCAGCACGATCACCGCCATGGTCAGCAGCGCGCGCATGCCGATGCGTCGGCGCGCGGTGGCCAGCGCACGCAGGATCGCGTGGCTGTAGCGGGTGCTTTCGATGTTCTCGCGCGCGTACGCTTTCACCGCGGTGGAGGCGTTGAGGGTTTCGTTGGCGATCGCCGCGGCGTCGGCGAGGCGATCCTGGCTGGCGCGCGAGAGTTTCTGCACGCGGCGGCCGAAGACGAGAATCGGCAGCATCACCGCGGGGATCACCAGCGCGGTGAGTCCGGCCAGCGAGGGCGCAGTCCATACCATCATGGCGCTGGCGCCGACCAGCATCACCACGCTGCGCAGCGCCACCGACACGCCCGAGCCGATCAGCGCCTGCACCACCTCGGTGTCGGCGCTGAGCCGCGACAGCAGCTCGCCGACGCGGCTGCGTTCGAAGAACGCCACGTCCAGGCGGATCACCTGCGCGTACAGCGTCTGCCGCAACGACGCCAGCGCGCGTTCGCCCAGCAGGGTGATGCAGAAATAGCGAGCCGCGGTGGCTACCGCGAGCACCAGCGCCACGCCGAACAGGGCGATGAAGGTCTCGTTGATCGCCGCCTGGCTGGCATGGCCGAAGCCCTTGTCGATGATGTGGCGAAACGCCAGCGGCAAGGTCAGCGAGGCGCCCGAGGACAGCCCGAGGAACACCAGCCAGCCGACGGCCAGCGCGCGGTGCGGTTTCAGGAACGGCCACAGCCCGCGCAGGGCGCCAAGGCGGCGGGACGGGCGGGGCGTGTCGTGGGCGGTGTCGCTCATGGAGGCTCGCAGGATGTCCGTAAGGGATGCGCACGGCGGCACGCAGCCACTGAAGTGGGGCAGAAGGCCGCCGATTCAATCGGCGAACCACACGCCATGTTCTTGCTCTTGCGATTCCCTATTCCCTTCCCGGCCTGAAAGCATCGCCCGCGAGCGGGCTCCTACCCGGGCGGGCGCGAGTAGGGCGGGCACTGCCCGCCATCGCGTCTGGCTGCGATGCATACGAAGAGCCGGCGGACGGAGTCCGCCCTACCCGGGGCGGTCGATCCAGCGAGTAGGGCGGGCACTGCCCGCCATCGCGTCTGGCTGCGATGCATACGAAGAGCCGGCGGACGGAGTCCGCCCTACCCGGGGCGCGGTCAATCCAGGCGTTTCGCCCTGCTGCGGCCGCGGGTGAGGTCGCGCACCAGCAGCGCCAGGTCGTCCGCGCGGCTCTGCGGCAGTTGCAGTTGCAGCTCGACGCCGTCGGCGCCGAAGGCCTCGTGTTCGGTCTCGGCCTGCAGTTCCTTCAGCCGCGCCTTGAGCACCCCAAGCACGGCGAATTCCACGTGCAGGCCCAGCCGCGCCATCGCCACGATCGGCACCCGGTCGGCCAGGCGCAGGCATTCGGCGGCGGTGCCGCCGTAGGCTCGGGCGAGGCCGCCGGCGCCGAGCTTGACGCCGCCGTACCAGCGCGTGACCACCACCATCACGCCGTCCATCTGCTGGCCCTCGATCGCCTGCAGGATCGGTCGGCCCGCGGTGCCGCCGGGTTCGCCGTCGTCGTTGAAGCGGTAGTCCTGGCCCATGCGCCAGGCCCAGCAATTGTGCGTGGCGGCCGGGTCGGCGACCTCGCGCAGGAAGGCCAGCGCCTGGGCGGGCGAGGTCACCGGCTCGGCGATGGCGAGGAAGCGGCTCTTGCGGATGTCCTGCTGGTGGCGGCAACGCGCGGCGACGGTGGACGGCGGCTCGCTCACGGTTTGGGCAGTTTCGCCTGCAGCTCCGGCGGCAGCGGCCATTGCGGGTGGGCGTGGTGGAAATCGAGCAGGCGCTGGCGTGCCTCGTGCTGCTCGCCTTGCGCGAACAGCTGCTCGATCCGCGCCAGCTCCTCGGCCGGAGTGATGACGCCAGCCGTCGCTGGTGCGGCTTCCTTCGCGACGGTGTCCGCTGGCGGCGCGGGCGGTGCTGCCGGCGCGGGCGCCTGGAGCATTGCCGGCAGCGGCCGTGGCGGCAGTGCCGGTGGGGCTGCGGCCATCTGCGGTTGCAATGACGCCTTGGCCATCGGCGTCACCGGCGGCGGCGGTGGGGCCATCCTTGCCGCGACGACGGCAGGGGCGGCGGCTTGTTTCCTGGCAGCCGTCGACTGGCGCTCGGCCACTTCTGTTGCCTGCGTGCGCGGTGACGGCGCCGCGGCGGTAACGGCGCGATCGGCAGCTTGCCCGGCAGTGGGCAGCGTGACGGCCTGCGCCGGCGCGGCCGTTTCGGTCGGCAGCGGCGAAGCCGGCGACGTCGAGCGCATGTGCCAGGCCAGGCCGGCAACCAGCACCAGGCTGGCCGCGCTGCCCAGCGCCACCAGCCAGTGCGGCATGGGGCGACGGCGTGCGCGCGCGGCCGGGTCGACCGACGGGATCGCGCGAGCCTTGATCGCCGACAACGGCTTGGGGTGTACCCAGTCGCCGGACTCGCGCGGGTTCTTGCGGCGTTCGACGTGCAACGGCGCCCGGTCGACGCCGAGCGCATGCGCCGCGGCATGCAGCACGGCCGCGTCCAGCTCCGGACCGGGCTCGCGCCGCGGCAGATGCCGGTACAGCGCGGCCACTTCGGCTTCGCCGGGCAGCTTCTCGTCCGGGGTGGCGGGATCGTTCGGTGGCAGGGGCGTGCTCATTCGGACAGCGCTTCACGTAGGCGGGTCATGGCATAGCGCAGGCGCGACTTCACGGTCTCGCGGCCGCTGCCGGTCACTTCGGCGATCTCCTCCAGGCTCAGCTCCTGCTCCAGCCGCAACAGGATGGCGGTGCGTTGCTCGTCGGGCAACTGCTCGATCGCGCGCTGCAGATGGCGGCGGCGCTCGAAATCGGACCAGGCGTGCTCGGGTTGCTCGTGTTCGGGGATGGCGACGCGGGACAGCGCCAGTTCGGCTTCCTCGCCGTCGGCGGTGGGGCGCTGGCGGCGCAGCGCATCGACCAGAAGGTTGTGCGCGATCTGCAGCAGCCAGGTACTGAACTTTGCTTGCGGCTGGTAGCGCGCGCGGGCGGCGATCACCCGGCTCCAGGTTTCCTGGAACAGCTCGTCGGTGCGCTGGGGATCGCGCAGGCTGCGCAGCAGGAACCGATACAGCACGCCGCGATGCTTCGCGTACAGCGCCTCGAACGCGGCAAGATCGCCGCGCGCGTAGGCCAGCATCAGCATCGCATCGGGGTCGACCGGGGCATCCATGGAGTGCGAGGGTAAGACAAATCGGCGGTGTCCGGGCGACCCGTGCAGGGGCGCCGGCGCGACGGGTATCGGCCCCGCCGCGCGATCGTCGTGGGGGAAGGCGGCAGCGGGGGAGCAGGCTGCGGTCGTCACGGCGGTCGACGCGGCGGGGCCGAATGGTTCAGCGCAGGAAAGTTTCAGGGTTGGCCGGGGCGGGCGTGGCCAGGCCCTCGGCCAGCTTCACCAACTGCACGAAGCCGGCGCGGTAGCCGTCGGCATCCTGGCCGCGGGCACCGTTGGCGAGCTGCGCGATCTGGCGGTAGCCGTAGCCGTCCAGGTACTTGCCGCCGCGCAGGGCATCGGCGAACGCGGCCACCGCGGCGGCCCAGCGCAGCCGCTCGCTGGCTTCAGCCTCGGCCTGCGCGGCGATCGGCTGTTCGATCAGGCGGCTCGCCGACTGACCCGGCAACTTGTAGCGCAGGCGCAGGAAGCCGAGTTCATTGCCGTGGCCTTGCGGCTCGGCGCGGTCGCTGTAGCGCAGCGGATCGATCCGCGCGCCGGCAGAGCCGGCCGGGGTGATCTCGTAGATCGCGGTGACGTTGGCACCGGCGCCGATCTCGCCGGCGTCGACCTGGTCGTTGTTGAAATCCTCGCGCTTGAGCAGGCGCTTCTCGTAGCCGATCAGGCGGTACTCCTGCACCTGGGCGGGGTTGAACTCCAGCTGGATCTTCACGTCCCTGGCGATGGTCAGCAGCGTCGCGGACATCTCGTCCACCAGCACGCGACGGCCTTCGGCGAGGTTGTCGATGTAGTGGTGGCTGCCATTGCCCACGTCGGCCAGCATCACCGCCATCGCATCGTTGTAGTTGCCTTCGCCGAAGCCCAGCGTGGTCAGCGCCACGCCGCTCTTGCGATGGTCCTCGATGGTGGTTTTCAGGGCTTCCTCGTCGACCGTGCCCACGTTGAAGTCACCGTCGGTGCACAGGATTACCCGGTTTACACCGTCCTTGATGAAGCCTTGTCCGGCCTGCGCATAGGCCAACTCGATGCCGGCCCCGCCATTGGTGGAACCGCCGGCGCCGAGGCTGTCGATGGCGGCATCGATGGTGGCGTGCTGGTCGCCGGCAGTGGAAGGCAGGGCGACGCCGGCGGAACCGGCATAGGTGACGATCGCCACCCGGTCCTGCTTGCGCAGTTCGCGCACCAGCTGTTTCAGCGAAACCTTGAGCAGCGGCAGCTTGTCCGGCTCGTTCATCGAGCCGGAGGTATCGATCAGGAACACCAGGTTGGCGGCGGGGATCTGCGCCTTCGGCACGCGATAACCCTGGATGCCGACCAGCAACAGTTGCCGCTGTGCATTCCACGGCGCCGGCGCCAGTTCGGTGATGACGCTGAACGGCTGCGCGCGATTCGCCGGCGGCGCGTAGTGGTAATCGAAATAGTTGATGAACTCCTCCGCGCGCACCGCGTCGGCTGGCGGCAGGCGGCCGGCATTCAACATGCGCCGCACGTTGGTGTACGCGCCGGTGTCGACGTCGATGCTGAAGGTGGACACCGGGTGTTCGCTCACCAGCCGCACCGGATTGGCGTCGCGGTGGGTGTAGTTTTCGGTGTTGATGTCGCCGGGCAATGGCTGGTTCGGGGGCATGATGATCGACGCCATCGTCGGCATGGCGGGGGCCATGCGTTTGCCTGCTGCCAATGGCGCCGCGACCATCGGTGGCGGTGCGGGAGGCGAAGGCGGGGTTGCCCGGCGTTGCACATACGGCGGCGGTGGCAGTCGTGGCGGCGAGGGCAGTGTGGTGTCGTTCGCCGCCCTGGGTGCGGTTTCCTGCAACGGGCGGGTGGAAGGTGCCGGCGTGGTCCGGGCCGACTGGTCATTCTGCGTTGCCGCGGCGCTGGCGGCATGGCCGGTCTTGACCGGCTCGGCGGTTGGCCGGTGGCCGCAGCCGGCAAGCATCACCAGCAAGGCCATCAACACGCTGCGCCACAGGGTATTCGTTTTCATCGCGTCGGTTCTCCTCCGGGTGTGGAAGATGAAACGCAGCGCGAACGGAAAGGGGGTTGAGCCTGTGCCGCCTGAAACTCGCCGGACCGTCGCGGTAGCATGGCGGCCTTACGCACGCCCCTTCGGAACGACATGATCAACAACGACGTACTGCGCTCCATCCGCTACATGCTCGACTTGAGCGACGGCAAGGTGGTGGAGCTGATCCACCTGGCCGACGCCGCGGCGCCGGTGACGAAGGAAGAGGTGCAGGCGATGCTGAAGAAGGACGACGAGCCCGGCTACATCGAATGCAGCACCAAGCTGCTGGCGCTGTTTCTCGACGGACTGGTGTTCCACCGCCGCGGCAAGGACGAAAGCCGCCCGCCGCGCCCGCCGGAGAAGCGCGTCACCAACAACGTGGTACTGAAGAAGCTGCGCGTGGCGTTCGAACTCAAGGACGTGGACATGCACCAGATCCTCGAGTCCGCCGGTTTCCCCGTCTCCAAGCCGGAACTCAGCGCACTGTTTCGCCAGAGCGACCACAAGAACTTCAAGCTGTGCGGCGATCAGCTGCTGCGCAATTTCCTGAAAGGGTTGACAGTGCGGGTGCGCGGCAACGGCTGAGCACCGTTGCCAGCCGGCGCCGGGCTGGCTCCCAGGGCCCGAGGCACCGCAGCCCTCTGGAGTGCGGATGAGCGAGCGTATCCTCTACCACCGTTTCCCTCTGGCCGGCATCGACGCGATGACGGCATCCACGGCGCGCAGCTATCCGCGCCACACGCACGACCAGTACGGCATTGGTGTCCTCGACACCGGCGGACATGCATCGTCGAGCGGCCGGGGTCAGGTCGAAGCCGGGCCGGGCAGCCTGATTTTCGTGAACCCGGGCGAAGTCCATGACGGCCGCGCAATCCATGGACAGCCGCGGTCGTGGCGGATGTTGTATGTCGATCCCGAGCTGCTGGGCAACGTCCTGGACGATATCCACGGCGGCGCCCACATATCGCTGGCATTCGCCGCACCGGTATTCAAGGACGAGCGATTGCGCCGGCTTTTCGATGACATCTTCACCCATGTGCCTGCGGGCGGATCGAGCAATGCGATGGCCTGCGAGACGGCGCTCCTGCGCCTGGCTGCGGGCATGCAGGCCAATGCGGCGGGCGGCCGAATGGCGTCGCCGGGGCCGGTGGCTTCCATCCGCCAGGTCCGCGACAGGATCGATGACGACCCGGCCGCGCCGCTGATGCTGGCAAGCCTGGCCGACGAGGCCGGGCTCAGTCGCTACCAGTTGCTTCGCGGCTTTGCGCGCGAGCTGGGGCTGCCGCCGCATGCTTACATCTTGCAGCGGCGGGTCGCTCTGGCGCGCCGGCTCATTCGCAACGGCCATGCGCTGGCCGAGGCGGCGGCGATTGCCGGCTTTTTCGACCAGAGCCACCTGACCCGCTGTTTCACCCGGCAGTTCGGCGTTACGCCGAGCCGCTACGCCGCCGCCGGTTGATTCCGCGCCCGCACTTTTGTCCAAGACCGCCCGCGTCGGTGTCGTCAGGCTTGCACCCGTCCAACCGACAGGAGTGCGGCACATGCAGAACGCCATCATCGACCCCAACCAAGGCGAAGTTTTCCCGACAACTACCGAAGGCGTCGCGCCGGCGATCATCCGGCGCTGTCGCGACGACGAGCGCGCGACGATACTTGCGATCATCCAGGCCGCTGCCGAGGCGTACCGGGGCGTGATTCCCGACGACTGCTGGCACGAGCCATACATGACGTTGCGGGAGCTCGACGGCGAGATCGCCGCCGGGGTCGAATTCCGGGGTTATGAAATGGATGGCGCGCTGGTCGGCGTGATGGGTGTCCAGGCGGTGCGAGACGTCGACCTGATCCGCCACGCCTACGTCCTGCCTGGCCAGCAGGGCCGCGGCATCGGCGGGGAGCTGATCACGCACCTGCGCCGCAAGAGTGCGCGGCGCATGCTGGTGGGCACATGGTCCGCGGCCGACTGGGCGATCCGCTTCTATCAGCGGCACGGTTTCGAACCGGTGCCGACGGCGCAGGCGCCGAAGCTGCTGCGGGCCTACTGGAACATATCGGAACGACAGATCGAGGCATCGGTGGTACTCGCCGACGTTCGGCCTATTCCGGCTGGTACGCCCACACGGTTTCTTCGCTGCTGACGCTGCGGATGCGGCCCAGGCGGCGGATGAGGTGTTCCACCGAACGGGAGCGGGCGAGGGTCATGTCGCCGATGCGCATGGCGCTGGTGATCTCCACGGTGGCGGTCTTGCGGTCGTCGGAGAGTTTGATCGACTTGATCTCGAAGTCGTAATCCGGCTCCAGCAGGCCGCCGGTGCGTTCGCTCAGGGTCTTCATCCGGCGCAGGGTACGGGTGAGGTCCGCGCAGGCGCCGGCCTTGTCCTTGGCGCTCGGCGCGCGGGCCGAACCGCGGGCTGTCACGGTGGCCTGGTAGCTGTCGTCCAGCGCGTCGCACAGCGGCCTGGCGTCGAATCGCTGCAGCGCCGCGATCTGCGCCTGGTAGCTCTCGCGGATCGCGGTTTCGGTCATCCTGCGGCTGAGGTCGAAATACCAGATCGCCGCGGCGATCACGATGATCGCGAACACGATTTTCTTCATGCGATGTCCTCCCTGACCTGATGGATTGAGCTGCAGCGTTTGGGCGCCAACTGACCTGCTGCCCGTCAGGCGGGGCTGACGAAAGTCTGGTGACACACCGGTTGATCCCCTTGGCGCGCGGAACCGCGTCGCCGCCCTGTCGCGCATCGTAACTTCCTGCGCGCGACAGGGCCAGTTGCGCTAGCCGATCACCGGGCCGGGCGACGGCTGGCGGAAGTCCTGCGGCTCCAGGTCGCGGATGAGGCGGAACACGCCGGCGTGGATTTTGCGCGAGAGCACCACGTCCAGCACGGTGGTCTGGTGCGGGCCGAGGATGGCGAACAGGTCATCGGCGGCAATGCTGCGCGCCAGCGCGTGATGCACCAGGCCGCCGAGATCCTGCGGCGTGACGCTGGCACCGTAGGGCCGGTGGCTGGGCATGGCGGGGCGCAGTGTCTTGCGCGAGTTGTCCGGATGACTCACGCGATCGGCGCCCGCGAGCAGCGTGTGGTCGAGATACAGCGTGGTGGTGGCGCGATGGCGCGGGTTGACCTGGCGATCGAGCATGAAGCCCGGCGGCATCCGGTCGGGGCTGGCCTGCGGCCCGGCGGTGAGCAGGAAGCCGGCGCCGGCCAGCGCCTCGCCGCTGTCGTCGCTGATGCGCACGATCAGCTGGCTGCGCGGGTCGTGGATGTGCACGCGGGCGGGGAACGGGTCGGCCGGTTCCAGTTCCACCCGGTGCGCGTCGCGTGCGGCGTTCTCGGCGTCAAAGGCGTCGGCCAGGGTGGCGTAGTCGCCGCCGCTGCGCACCTGCAGGCAACGCAGGATGTCGGCCACGGTGGTCGGCGCTGCCTCGCGCAGGATGCCGTGTTCGCTGCCCGAGTGGGCGGCGTCGGCCACGATCTTGAAGGCGAAGCGCGGGCCGCGGGTCACCCTCAACGCCAGCTCGTCGATGCCGCCGACATCGCTTTTGCCATCCCGGCTCAGCACCGCGTGGCGCGCATTGAGATTGGCCGCGGCAATGCGCACCACGCCGTCGGAGCCGTCCTCGCCGGTATAGGGCACCAGGTAGTCGTACAGCGCGCGGTCGGGGCGATCGCCGGTCAGCACGAACTGATACAGGCCGGTGGTCGCGGGGTCCGCGCCGTGGATGGTGTCCAGGTTGAGGGCGAGCGAGGCCGGGCTGCCCAGCGTCAGCCAGTCGAGCAGGCGCTGGCCCGGTTCCACGCCGTGCCACCACGCCTTCAGCTTGCCGAGCACGCCCTTGCCCAACTGTGCCAATGCGGAACCGAAGTTCGCCGGCGCCAGCATCACCAAGTGGGTCAGGCGGATGGTGCTGTGGCGTCCGGGTTGCATGCGCTGCGCGCGCAACCACTCGCGCACCACCGGGCCGCCAAAGGAGTGCGTCACGCAGGCGAAGCTTGCGTCCTGCAGGTGCAGGTCGCGCAGGGCGTGGTCGAAGGCGCGCACCAGGTCGGCCATGGTTACCGCGTCGTCGAAGCTCACGTATTCGGATAGCCAGATGTCGGCCAGGGTCATCGCCAGGCCGCTGGCGGCCGCACGTTGCTGGAGGCGTTGCGGCATCTGTCCGTAGGTGGCGGTGCTGGTGACGCTCCAGCCGTGGACGAAGACGAGGGTGGTCATGGCGACGCCTGCGCGGCACGCGCCGATCGCGCGCGTCGATCATCCTCGCGCAGTTGTCGCCGTCACGAAAGCGCGCCTTGCGTGCGGCCTCGCATCGGTTAACCTGCGAGCCTTCGTGCTGTCGGCCCGACCATGCTGCTTTCGCTCATCGCTGCGTTGATCCTGTTCGCCTGGCTGGCGCTCTGGCGTCGCTGGCGTCGGCTGGGCGGCGGCGCCGCGCTACTGGCGGTGCTGCTGTTGCTGCTGGCCGGATGTGGCGTGTTGCCCCGGCTGTTGCTGCAACGCCTGCAGGCGCCGTATGCGCTGCGTCCGACGCTGGCATGGGCACCGCACAACGCGATCGTGTTGCTGACCGGCGGTTCGATCCATGTGCCGCAGGACAAGGTCGAACCGAGCATCGGCGCGTACGGACGGATCACCGAAGCGGCCGTGCTGTACCACGCCTGCCACGCGGCCGGGACCGATTGCAAATTGCTGGTCAGCGGCGGCGACCCGGAACGCATGGAAACGCCGCTGGCCGTCTCCTACGCCCGCGTGCTGCGCGGGCTCGGTGTGCCGGACGAGGATCTCATCCTGGAATCCCGCAGCAACAACACCTGGCAGAACGCGCAGTTCTCGCGTCCGCTGCTGGCCAGGCTCGACGCACCGAAGGTGTGGCTGGTCAGCTCCGCCTGGCACTTGCGTCGCAGCGTGCTGTACTTCGACCATTTCGGTATCGCAGCCACCCCGGTGCGCGCGGATTACCTGCACGCCAACCTGGGCCTGTGGCCCTCGGCGCAGAACCTGGTGCTGACCGACGTGGCCCTGCATGAGTACCTGGGCGTGCTGCGGTACCGCGTCTACAACGCGATGGGCTGGAACGCACCGGTCATGAAACCCTTGCGGTAGGGCGGGCAATGCCCGCCGGCCTCCGTCGCGGCCGTGCAGCGGGCGGCGACCTTCGTGTGGCGCAGGGCCCGGCATGGATCAGCCTTCGCGCATCACCATCAGGCGGATCTCGGTCATGTCCTCGATCGCGTAGCGCAGGCCTTCGCGACCCAGGCCGGACAGCTTGACGCCGCCGTAGGGCATGTTGTCGACGCGGAAGCTGGGGATGTCGTTGATGATGACGCCGCCTTGCTCAAGCTCGTTCCAGGCACGCATGGCGTGGTCCAGATCGTTGGTGAAGATTCCGGCCTGCAGGCCGTAGTCCGAGTCGTTGACCATGCCGATCGCCTGGTCGAACTTGTCGAACGGAGCGAGCAGCGCGAACGGGCCGAACGCTTCCATGCGGTTCGCCTTGGCATCGGCGGGCACGTTCTCCATCAGCGTGGCGTCGAGCATGTTGCCCTCGCGCTTGCCACCACAGAGGATCCTGCCGCCGGCCTGTTTCGCTTCCAGAATCCAGCCGTGCAGGCGTTCGGCGGCCGCCTCGTCGATCATCGGGCCGAGGAATACCTCCTTGTCGCGCGGGTCGCCGGCCTTGAGCTTCTTCGTGGCGGCGACCAGCTTGCGCTTCAGCGCGTCGTAGACATCTGCGTGGGCGTAGATGCGCTGCACGCCGATGCAGCTCTGTCCGGACTGGTAGAACGCGCCAAACACCAGCCGCTGCACCACGCGATCGAGCTGCGCGCCCTGGTCGGCGTCGACGATGCAGGCGGCATTGCCGCCCAGTTCCAGCACTACCTTCTTGCGTCCGGCGCGTGCCTTCAGTGCCCAGCCGATCTGGCCGCCGGTGAACGAGAGCAGCTTGAAGCGCTCGTCCTCGACCAGCGGTGCGGCATGGTCGCCGTCCAGCGGCAGGATCGAGAACGCGCCCTTCGGCAGATCGGTCTCGGCCAGCACCTCGCCGATGATCAGCGCGCCGATCGGGGTCTTCTCCGACGGTTTCAGCACGAACGGGCAGCCGGCGGCGATCGCCGGCGCCACCTTGTGCGCCACCAGGTTCAGCGGAAAGTTGAACGGCGTGATGAATGACACCGGCCCCAGCGGCACGCGCTTGGTGTAGCCGTGATAGCCGTCCAGACGGCTGGCCAGTTCCAGGTTG
Source organism: Rhodanobacter sp. UC4438_H5 (assembly GCF_052978405.1). Classification (NCBI taxonomy): domain Bacteria; kingdom Pseudomonadati; phylum Pseudomonadota; class Gammaproteobacteria; order Lysobacterales; family Rhodanobacteraceae; genus Rhodanobacter; species Rhodanobacter sp. UC4438_H5. Next base: position 1,264,154 of record NZ_CM129672.1, on the reverse strand, counting down.
ATCGTTTCGCCGTTGATGCGCACGGCTTCTTCGGCAGCGATGCGGAAGGTCTCGATCAGCCTGGTCACCTCGCCGGCTGCATCCTTGATTGGCTTGCCGGCCTCGATGCACAGCGCCTCGGCCAGTTCGTCGCGGCGCTCGGCGAAGCGCTGCGCGCAATGCTGCAGCACGGCCTGGCGCGCCCACGGCTTGAACTCGCGCATCGGTTTGGCCGCCTTCACCGTGGCGGCGATCGCCTGCTCGGTGGCCTTCGCGTCCGGTACCGCGACGCGGGTGGCGAGCTTGCCGTTGTACTTGTCGCGCACGTCGAGCATGGCCTTCGACGTCTGCGGCCGGTTGGCAAGGTAGTACGGGTAGGTCTTGTTCAACATGGCGCTTGCCTGCGGTTGCGATCCGGCAAGGATAGGGCGTGGTGTTGTTCAGGGGTCGTGAGCTGCTGTCGTCTGCCAGTGGGTGAACCTGGTTTCGCGCTGGCCGCGACGGCCACACGGGCATGATGTCGAGGCTCTCCCGGCGGCGACACAAGGCTGCATGGCCATGCGCCAGCTTGCCGAACATCAATTCACGCCGGCCGCCGCCCCGTCCATGAACAGCCCGATCACCATGTCGAACTCTTGCCGCAGGTCGAGGCCCGGCTCGCTGAGCCAGCGCATCAGGGCACCCAGGTAGAGGTAGTGGAAATAGATGCCCAGTTGTTCGGAGCGATGCTGCGGCGCCAGTTCGCCGCGATCCTGGGCGGCTTCGATCAGCATCACCCAGAGCGGAAGCAGGCCGCGATCTTCCTTCGGCCTGGCGCCCGGGTCGAAATTGGCGAACTTGTAGCGGATGTAGGGCAACAGGATATCGGCGTGCTGTTCGCACCAGTGCGCCGATTCGTGCAGCAGTGCCGTGGCGCCGGCGCGGAAGCCGGCACGTTCGTGCAGGCTGAAGTCGCGTGTTGCGAGGTCTTTCGAGAGGGAAGCTTCCAGCGTGTGTTCCAGCAGAGCTTCTTTGGCCGGAAAGTATTTGTACAGGGTGCGCTTGGATACGCCGGCCTGGGCGGCGACCTGCTCCATGGTCACCTGGGCATAGCCGTGCGATGCGAACAATTGGCGCGCAACGAGGCCCATGTGTTCGGGCAACTCGGCCCGGCTTGATGGCCGGGGACGCGGACGGGAAGATGGCATGGCTCAGACACTCGGTGGCATGTAAAGTATACGCCGTTTACTTTACATGGGAGCGTGACATGAAGCTCGTACTTCTGACCTGCGGCACCGAGGGCGATACGCGTCCGCTGGCCGCGCTGGGTCATGCCCTGTGCAAAGCGGGCCATGAGGTGGTTCTGCTGGGCGACGCGCGAACCCTGGGCACGGCGCATGCGCTCGGGATTCCAGCCACGCCGCTCTCCGGCGACATCCGCGAGCTGTTTGCCGACTGGGGACAACAAGGGCCGCGCGGCACGGCCAAGGCCATGGTGGCATTGACCAACAAGCACACGGCTGCGTGGATGCGGGAGACGCTGGCCGCGGCGGAAGGTTGCGACGCCATCGTGACGTCGGGCCTGGCCGGCTTCGTCGGGCTTTCGGTGGCCGAGCGCCTCGAGGTTCCCGCCGCCATCGCGGGGATGATCCCGCTTACGCCGTCGCGCGAGTTTGCTTCGCCCTTCTTGCCGCCGGCCTGGGTCCCCGCCTGGTTGAACCGGGCCAGCCTCGCGTTCACCAACAAGCTGTTCTGGCTGGCTTTCAAGCAGGCGCTCAACCGTGCACGGGCGGAGGTGCTGGCCCTGCCGCCGCGGAAAACCGTGTGGAAGGATCTGCCCATGCTCTACGGCATCTCGCCGACGCTGCTGCCATCGCCCAAGGACTGGCCGGCGAATGCCACGCTGTGTGGCCAGTGGCTGCCGCCCATGGGTGAAAGCTACACGCCACCTCCGGCTCTGGCGGCGTTCCTTGCCGCCGGCACCGCGCCGGTCTATGTGGGCTTTGGCAGCATGACCGGCATCGACATGGCTGCCATGCTCGGTGCGGTGATCGCGGCGCTGGACGGGCGACGTGCCGTGTTCTGGCCGGGGTGGAACGGGATGGGCGACGTGCGTCTGCCGGACAATGTCCTGTGCATCGACGCCACCCCGCACGATTGGCTGTTTCCACGGATGGCTGCGGTGATCCACCACGGCGGATCGGGAACCACCCACTCGGCCCTGCGGGCAGGCAAACCCTCCATCGTCATGCCGTTCGCCGGGGATCAGGCGTTCTGGGCGGATCGCCTTCGTCGGCTGGGCGTGGCGCCGGCGGCACTCCCGGCGGCAAGCCCGGACACTGCGGCGCTTGCTGCAGCCCTCGATTTTGTCGCGCGGGAAACCGTCGTCGCGCGTGCGGCCGAGCTTGGCCGACGCATGGCCAGCGAAGACGGCCTCGCCGCGGCGGTCGCCGCTATCGAAGGGGTGCTTGGGAGGTAGGCGGCGCGGATGTCGGTTGCTACGCGATCCCTGCGTCGGCTCCGACCCACGCGTTTGCACAGCTTCAATGCCTTCTGTTTTCGCCATCTTGGCCGCGTTTCAGACCGCGGCTGCCTCGATGATCGAGATGCCGGCCCCGATATCCAGCTCCCGCTGCAGCGCAAAGCCCGCGGCGAGAGCGGGGTGACGTACTCCTGCCGCGTGCGTTGCTTTCCGCCGAGCAGTACCAGCATGTGGATGTCCGGCATCTTGGCCCAGTCCGGGCATCGGAGACCATGGCTTCCATCAGGAACAACCTGGCACCGGGGTCGGCGGTGCGACGTATCACCCGCAGCGGGAGTTCGCCATCGACCAGGGATGCGCAGTCGCGCATTCTTTCCGTCGTTCGGCATCGTCTGGAGCAGCTTCGGTGCAAGCAATCCCTGCGTGTACGATACGGCCCATGGTGCCGTGCTTGCCATCAGAATCGAGTGGCAGCATTTTCAATATGGGTGCTGCGCAGCCACTTCACGACAACTCAGGAAAAGGACGTTCCCCTGGTAAAGGTTCATGTCTGGCTGGCGGACAACGAGCACATCGGACACGCAGCCCTGACCATCGGAAGCGAATACGTCAGTTTCTGGCCTGACGGAGGCGCGGAAAAAAAGGATTTGAAGACCAAACGGAGTCAGCCCGGCATGCTGATGCAAAGCCTTCAGCAGGATATTTACAACGAGGGCAACCGGCAGCCGGTGACCGTGGAACTTCCCCTGCTGGACGAGGCTGCCGTGCTCCGATTCATCATCAACCTTCAGAAGGACACACCGCGCTATCAGATCGCGCGGAACAACTGCTCACACGTCGTCGCGCTCGCTTTGATCGAAGGTGCGAAGCGAGGCCCTTCGTTCACCCCGCACGCAGGCGAGTACAACCGATTCGGTCGCGTGTTGGGTTGGGGTATCTGGACGCCGGCCCAAGTGCTCAAATTCGCCAGAGAGCTGCAGCAATCTTGAAGATCATCTACACCCCTGCGTACAACATCGACTTCGGTCTGCTCAATCGGCTGCATCCGTTCGATGGCAGGAAGTACGCCAAGGTTGCCGAGAGCCTCCACGCACTGACCGGTGTCGAGATGGCAGAACCGCTGGCGCCTGTCGATGAAGCGACAGTCCAAACCTTCGTCGGTTCGATCTTCGGAAACCTGCTGTCGAGCAAACGCTACATTCTGCAGGCACTCGAGCTTCCATGGATTCCCTTGCTGCCGTTCTCGATGATCGATCGGCGTATCCTGACGCCGATGCGCTGGGCGGTGAGCGGCACGCTCACAGCGGCACGCGCGGCGCTACGCGAAGGCGGGCATGTCTGGAACCTGTCCGGTGGCTATCACCACGCCAGCCGCAACGCAGCCGAGGGCTTCTGTGTCTACAACGACATCGGCATCACGGTGGAACAGTTGCGAGGCGACAACACGCTGGGCACCGAAGACCGGATTCTGATCGTCGATATCGACGCCCATCACGGCAACGGCAACGCGCATGTGTTCATGGACGACAAGCGAGTGGATATTCTGGATATTTACAACGACACCATCTATCCACGCGACGGCTTCACTCGACAGCGGGTCGACATCGACCTTCCTCTGCGCAACGCCGTGTCCGGTGACGAATATCTGGCCCGGTTGCGCAGCGGGCTGGGCGAGGTGATCGGTGGGCACGCGTTGGCTTTCGTGGTGGCCGGAACCGATGTGCTGGCTAGCGATCCACTCGGCGGCATGCGTCTTTCCGTGGCCGATTGCGTCGAACGCGACGCGCTCGTGCTGGATCGACTCTCGTCGCTTGGCACCTCGGCAGTGTTCGTCGGTGGCGGCGGCTACGGCAAGGAGAGTGCCGCGGCCATGGCTGCGAGCATCAGCAATCTTGTTCGGCGGTAGCAAGAGCAGCAAACGCAGAATCAAGTTTGCTCATCCGCGAGGTTTCGTGGCATCACACTCCTCCACCCGCAACCCCAACTCACCATCCGCCAGTCGTGCGCGCAGCGCCGTGCCAGCCTCGACGCCCTGCGTCGAGCGCAGCACCTTGCCGGCCTCGTCGAACAGAATGGCGTAGCCACGTTCCAGCGTGGCCAATGGGCTGACCGTATGCAGAGCGCGCGCGGCTTGCTGCAGGGTGAGGCGGTCGCGTTCCAGACGACGCTCGATGGCGTGGCGCAGGCGCTGGGTGAGTTCGCCGAGGCGATGGCGCAGCAGGGGTAACCGCTGCTGCGGGTGTTGCCCGAGCAAGCGGGACCGCGCGCGGTCGAGCTGCGACTGGCGGCGTTGCTGCTGTTCGCGCATTGCCCCGAGGAGGCGACGGTGGAGATGGACCAGCCGCTCGCGATCGCGTTGCAGCCGCGCCTGCGGCCGCTGCGCCTGCAATCGCGCCAGCAGATGGTCGACGCGTTGCGCGTTCCCCTGCATGCGTCGTTGCTGCAGGGTAGCCAGGCGCTGCTGCAGTTGCCGCAGGTGGCGATCGACCGCCACCGCGTCGGGCACCAGCAGTTCGGCGGCGGCCGAGGGTGTGGGCGCGCGCAGGTCGGCGACGAAGTCGGCGATGCTGAAATCGATCTCGTGGCCCACCGCGGAAACCACCGGCACCGCGCTGGCGTGGATCGCCCGTGCCACCGCTTCGTCGTTGAATGCCCACAGGTCTTCCAGGGAGCCGCCGCCGCGGGTCAGCAGCAGCACGTCGTAGCGTGCGCTGGCCGATGCCTTGCGCAGCATCGCCACGATCGCCGGCGGCGCCTCGCGGCCCTGTACCGGCACCGGCAAGATCTCGACATCAGCCAATGGCCAGCGCCGTGACAGCACGCTCAGCACGTCGCGGATCGCCGCGCCGGTGGCCGAGGTGATCACGCCGATCCGGCGCGCGTAGCGGGGCAGGGCACGCTTGCGCGCCGGGTCGAACAGGCCTTCGGCGTCGAGCCGGGCCTTGAGCTGCTCGAACTCGCGCTGCAACGCGCCTTCGCCGGCCGGTTCCATGTATTCGGCGACCAGCTGGAACTCGCCGCGCGGTTCGTACAGGCCGACCTTGGCGCGCAGCAGCACCTGCATGCCGTCGACCGGGCGAAAGCGCAGCACGGAGGCTTTCATCTTGAACATCGCGCAGCGCACCTGCGCGCCGCTGTCCTTCAAGGTGAAGTACAGGTGGCCCGAGGCCGGCTTCGCCACGTTGGACAGCTCGCCTTCGATCCACACCTGCGGCAGCGCGTCGCCCAGCAGGTCGCGAACCAGCCGGTTGAGCGAGCTGGGGGTCAGCACGTGGCGGGGGGTGTCGGGGACGGACATGGGGCGAAGAGCCTAGCATGCCGCTACGGTGAAGTCGTGAAAAAACATCCGCTTGGGAGGTGAATCAGAACAAATGTCTCATGTGTCGTGGCCGGCCCCGCGGGCGTCGGCTTCGCGCGCCGTGCGCTGGCGGCGGCGCAGGCGCCAGCCGCGGATGCCCAGGTTCAGCGCGAACCAGGCGCACAGCACGGCGACCGGCCAGCCGATCCAGGCCGGCCACAGTGCCGCGATCACGCCCAGCACCAGGAGCGCCGCGGTGGCCAGGAACAACGGCCTGGCCGAGGTCGCACCGAGCACGCGGCGATGGCCAAGCGCGGCACCGACGCTGTTGGCCAGGCGCAACGCACCCGCCGCGGCACGCCCGGAGCTGCCGCCGCCATGGCGCACGCGCGGTCGCGCCTGGCTGGTGCGTACTTTCTCGGCATGGCCGCGGCGATGGTGCGGCGCCAGCACGATTTCGGTGGCGTTTTCCAGGTCGTGCTCGTACTGGGCGGCGAGCTTGCCGGCGAACGTGGCGTCCTCGATCGCCACGTCCAGCTCCTGGTTGCCCAGCCAACTGGCGAGGTTGAGGTTGGATGAGCCCACCCGCGCCCATTGCCCGTCGGCCACCGCGGTCTTGGCGTGCAGCATCGAGCCGTTCCATTCGAACACGCGGATGCCGGCTTTCAGCAGTGGCCGGTAGCCCGCGCGGGACATGTTGGCCACGGCCGGGATGTCACTGCTGCCGGGTACCAGCAGGCGCACGTCGACGCCATCGCGGGCGGCCGCCACCAGTGCCTGCACGTAGGGTGCGATGCCCACGAAATAGGCGTCGGTGAGCCACAGCGTGCGGGTGGCCAGCGAGGCGATCAGCTGGTCGAGCCGATACATGCCGGCGGTGGAGGGCTGGGTGGCGATCAGGCGCAGTGCGACGTCACCGGCGGGTGTGGTCGGCTCGGCCGCGCTCGGGAATTCGCGCAGCGGCGTGCCGGTGGCGCTCCAGCTTTGCGCGAATGCCGCTTCCAGCTCGGTCACCACCGGGCCGCGCAAGGCGACGCCGGTATCGCGCCACGGCGGCACGTCGCGCGCGGGGTTGCCCAGCCATCTGGCGCTGATGCACACGCCGGAAAGGAAGCCGGTCACGCCATCGACCACCAGCGACTTGCGGTGGTCGCGGCTCAGCCAGCCGAAGGTCTGCCCCAGCTGCAGCGGGTTGTACACGCGCACTTCGCCACCGGCCGCGCGCAGCGGTGCCCAGAAGCCGCTGCGCGACTGGCCCAGGCAGCCGACCCAGTCGACCACTACGGCCACGAACACGCCGGCCTGCGCGCGCTCGACCAGCGCATCGCGGAATTCGCGGCCCACCACGTCGTCGCGCACCATGTAGTTTTCCAGCAGCACCCGCTGGCGCGCGCCGCGGATCGCTTCCAGCCACGCGGCATAGTTGGCTGCCGCATCGATCAGCAGGTCCACCGCGTTGCCGCTGAGCAACGGTGCCCCGGCAGCGCGGCTCAGCGCTTGCTGCGCCAGCAGGCGACTGGACGAGGACGACGACGGCGACAAGGGGTCGGGCATGCATCGAGTGTAGGCGATGGGGATGTCGATGCGCCGTGGCGGCGGCTTCTGGCATGATCGGAGGATGCCCGCCAAGCCGCGCCACAGCGACACCGACGCTTGCGCCCACGACCTCGCCGATGCGCTGGGGCCGGATCTGCGCATCGCCGCGCCGCTGGGCCTGGGCAAGCCGCACGGCCTGCTCAACGCGTTGTACCGGCTCACCGCCGGCGACCCGACGCGTTCGATGCGCCTGTACACCGCGCTGTCGCTGACCCGGCCGCAGCCGAAGGCGGGGCTGCAGCGGCGCTTCCTGCTGCCGTTCCTCGATCGCCATTTCGGCGCCGACGCGGTCGACCCGCAGTACGCCCTGGACGAGGCGCGCGATGCCTTGCCGCCAAACGTCGTGGTGCACGAGTTCTACCTGCAGAGTGGCGCGCTGCTGCATTCGGGCAGTGCGCAGCGCAACTACATCAGCCAGAACTACACCCATGTGGCGCGCGACCTGGCGTTGCAGGACATCAACCTGCTGGTGCAACTGGTCGCACGCCGCGAAACCGCCGAGGGTGTGCGCTACAGCCTCTCGTGCAACCCCGACCTGACCCTGGATTTCCTGCGCCAGTTGCAGCTGGCAGGCGCACGCCGGCCGCTGTGCGTGGCGGTGGTGCATCCCGACCTGCCGTGGCTGGGCGGTGATGCCGAGGTGCCGGCGGATTACTTCGACGTGGAGCTGCAGCCGGAATCCTCGCCGCGCCTGTTCGCGCTGCCGCGGTTGCCGATCGACCTGGCCGAATATGCGATCGGCCTGCACGCCAGCAGCCTGGTGCGCGACGGCGGCTGCCTGCAGATCGGCATCGGCGCGTTGTCCGACGCCCTGGTCAAGGCCTTGCTGCTGCGCCAGCAGCAGAACACCGCCTGGCGCTGCATGCTGGTGGCGCTGGACCCGGCCGGCAGCACCCATGCGCAGGCAGGCGCGCTCGGTGGCCTTGCACCATTGGGGACCGGCTTGTACGGCGCCAGCGAGATGGTGATGGACGGCTTCATGCACCTGCAGCGCGGCGGCATCCTGAAGCGGCGCAGCTGGGACAACCTTGCGCTGGAGCGCGCCTCGCTGTCCGGCCGGCTGAATCCGGGCACGCCCGGCGGTCATTACCTGCGCGGCGCATTCTTCCTCGGTTCGCGCGACCTGTACGAATGGCTGGCCGCCACCGAGGCGAGCGACCCGGACGCGATCGACATGTGCGCGGTGTCCAACGTCAACCAGCTGTACGGCGACCAACAGGCATTGGCCACGCTGCAGCGACGCGACGCGCGTTTCTTCAACACCTGCATGATGGCGACCCTGCTCGGTGCGGCGGTGTCCGATACGCTGGAGGACGGCGCGGTGGTCAGCGGCGTCGGCGGCCAGTACAACTTCGTGGCGATGGCGCACGAGCTGCCGGGCGCGCGCTCGGTGCTGCTGCTGCGCGCCACCCGCCGCCATCGCGGCGGCATCGAGAGCACGATCCGCTGGAGCTACGGCCAGACCACGATCCCGCGCCACCTGCGCGACATCGTGGTCACCGAATACGGCGTCGCCGACTTGCGCGGCAAGAGCGACAGCGAATGCATCGAGGCGATGCTGTCGATCTGCGATGCGCGCTTTCTGGACGCGCTGTGCGCGGAGGCGAAATCGCGCGGCAAGCTGGCGGCGGATTTCGCCATACCCGATGCCTGGCGCCGGCACCAGCCCGATGCACTGCACGAATCGCTGATGCCATTCCGGCGCAAGGGCCAACTGCCGGTGTTCCCCTTCGGCAGCGATTTCGACGAGGTCGAACAGCGCCTGTTGCCGGCGCTGGAATGGCTGCAGTCGCGCAGCAGTCGCTGGCGCGGCCGCTGGCAAGTGCTGCGCGCCGCGGTGCGTCCCGGCGAGGCGATGGAGGATGAAGGCGCAGCCTTGGCGCGCATGGGCCTGGATGCGCCCAAGGGCCTGCCCGAGCGCATCCAGCGCCGTCTGCTGCAAGCCGCGCTGCGCCGGCGATCGACGTAGGGCGGGCACGGCCCGCCGGCTTTTGTCGTCGGCGCCGTGCAAGGCCGGCGGGCCATGCCCGCCCTACGCCTGGACGCGTCGCACCCGTGGGCGACGCTCTTGAGCTTTTGCGAATCCCGAATCCCGAATCCCGAATCCCGAATCCCGAATCCCGAATCCCGAATCCCGAATCCCGATTCCCGATTCCCGATTCCCGATTCCCGGCGAGCGGGCTCCTACGGGGGCGTGGGTGGATTCTCGGGCTCTTCGGCCGGCGCGGGCTGATCGTCCATCAGCGGCAGCACGCCGGGGCTGTCGAGGTCGTCGAATTGCTGGTGGTTCACGGCCCAGAAAAAAAGCGCCACGGCCACGCCGATCACCACCAGGGTGACAGGGATCAGCACCAGCAGGACGTTCATGCCGCCGCCTCGGCGGTGCGGTCGGCGCGGCCGGGGTTGGCGTCGTGCGCGTGTTCGCGGCCGACGCGCATGGCGTTGAGCACCACCATCAGCGAGCTCAGCGACATGCCGATGGCGGCCAGCCACGGCGACACCAGGCCGAACGCCGCGAACGGCACGGCGAACAGGTTGTAGCCCAGCGCCCAGCGGCGGCTTTGCGCGATCACCTGCTGCATCTGCACGGCGATCGCGTGCGCGTGCAGCAGGCCTTGCAGGCGGCCGTCGAGCAGCAGCAGGTCGGCCTGGGCCTGGGTCAGGTCGGTGCCGCTGGACAGCGCGGCGGAGACGTCGGCGGCCGCCAGCAGCGGGGCGTCGTTGCTGCCGTCGCCGACGGCGAGCACGCGGTGGCCGTCGGCTTGCAGGGATTGCAGCAGGGCCAGCTTGTCGGCCGGCAGCTGCCGCGCATGCCAGTCGTCGATGCCGAGCCGGGTGGCCAGCGCGGCGACGCGATCGGCGCTGTCGCCGCTGGCCATGCACACGTCGATGCCGTCCTCGCGCAGCCGTGCCAGCGTGGCGGCGGCATCCTCGCGCGGGCGTTCCTGAAAGCCGAAGCGGGCCAGCGCGCCGTGCTGGTCGGCCAGCACCATGGCCGCGCTGGCCAGCCGCGGATCGTAATGCGCGTCGCCCAGCGCGTAGCGGGCGCGGCCCAATCGCAGCGCGCGGTCGCCGACGTGGCCTTCGATACCTGCGGCCAGGTGCACGCGCACGTCCTGTGCCGCCGGTGTGACGCCGCGCGGGCGCGCCGCGGCGCTCAGCGCGCGGGCCAGCGGATGCGAGCTGGCGCGGGCCAGCGCCAGGGCCCAGGCCAACACCTGCTCGCGGCTGTCGCCGCGCAGCGGTTCAACCGCCTCGTCATCCAGGTGCGGCGTGGAGAGTGTGCCGGTCTTGTCGAACAGGGCACGGTCGACGCCGGCAAGTGCGAGCAGGGCGCTGCCATCGGTGACCAGCACGTGGCGGTGGGCAAGCCGGCCCAGCGCCCGGGTCAGCGTCACCGGCACGGTCAGCGCGAAGGCGCAGGGGCAAGCCACCACCAGCACGGCGATGGCCGCGTCGAACGCGCGTGAGGGGTCGACCAGCAGCCAGCCCAGCGCGGTCACCACGGTAAGCACCAGCACCCGGCGCACGAAGCGGGTGACTTCGCGATCGCTGCCGGCGATTCGCGCGCGGGCCTGGCGCGCGCGCGCGGCCAGCGCGCCGAGCCGCGCCACGCTGGTCTGCGCGCCGCCATGTTCCACGCGCAGCTGCGCCGGCCCGGTCAGCAGCACGCTGCCGGCCACCAGACGCTCGCCGCGCTGGCGCCGTTGCGGGCGCGATTCGCCGGAGAGCAGCGCTTCGTCCACCTCGACCACGGCGCTTTCCAGCACGCCATCGGCCGGCACGGTGCCCCCGTCGTCGATGTGCACGCAGTCGCCGCTGGCGAGGGTCATCGCGGGCACGGTTTCCAGTTCGCCATCGGCACGGCGGCGCTGCGCCAGCAGCGGCGTGGCATCCAGCAAGGCATCGCCGCCGGCGTCGCCGCGATGGCGCGAGCGCAGTTCGATGTAGCGCCCGACCAGGAGCAGGAACACGAACATGCTGACCGAATCGAAATACACCTCGCCGCTGCCGCGCAGCGTGTTGATCACGCTGGCCGCGAACACCAGCGCGATTGCCAGCGCCACCGGCAGGTTGATGCCGAGGCGGCGGCCGCGCAGTTCCTCTGCGGCGCCGCGGAAGAACGACTGCGCCGAATAGGCCACCAGCGGGATGGTGGTCAGCAGGCCAAGCCAGCGGAACAGGTTGCGCGTGCTGAAATCGACGAAGTCGACCACGCCGAGGTAGATCACCAGGGCGTAGCTCATCACCTGCATCGCGCACATGCCGGCCACCAGCATGCGCTTCAGCGCATCGTGCATCTCGGCGGCGCGGACGTCTTCCACTTCGTCCAGGCGCAGCGGGCGCGCCTGACAGCCGGCGGCGGCGAAGTTCTCCAGCAGGGTGGGCAGGGTGGTGCGCCGGGTGTCCCAGACCACCCGCATGCGCCGCGCGGCGCGGTCGACGCTGACCCGGCGCACGCCGGCAAGCGCATTGATGCGCTGCTCCAGCCAGAGCAGCCGGCGGGGATCGTCCAGCGCCTCGACGCGCAGGGCGATCTCGCTCAATCCGTCGCGTCGCTCGCGCAGCACCTGGGCGGCGAGCCGGGGATCGGCCCATGTCGCCGCGCTGTTCATGGCTTGCGCGAGGGAGGGGCGGTGGATGGCGGTGGCGCGCTGTGCGAGGCGACCGGCACCCCGAATACCGCGTGCGAGCTGGTGGTCAGCGGCGTGTCGGCGTAGCGGACGCTGACCACGATGAGCCATGCGCAGCCGGCCAGCGAGGCGACGAAGATGAATGCTCCGAGCCACAGCACCGGCTGGCGATACCAGGCCGATGCCGTGCGGACGCCGATGTCATGGCTGGTCTTCATCGACCGGGTGCGACAGGTGGTAGACGTAGGCGGCGATGACGTGGATCTGGTCTTCGCTCAGCCGCGTGCTCCACGACGGCATGTGGCCCTGGCGACCGTTGCCGATGGTCTGCTCGATATCGGCCGGGGTGCCGCCGTACAGCCAGACGTGGTCGGTGAGGTTCGGCGCACCCAGCGCCGGGTTGCCCTTGCCCTCGGCGCCGTGGCAGGCGGCGCAGGTGGAGAACAGCGGCTTGGCGGCTGCCGCCTTGGCCGCGTCGTGCGGGGCGCCGGACAGGCTCAGCACGTACTGGGCGAGGTTTTTCACGTTGTCCGCGCCCAGGCTCGCCCATGGCGGCATCACGCCGCTGCGACCGTCGTGGATCGAGGTGGTGATGTCCTTGCCGGTGCCGCCGTACAGCCAGTCGCCGTCGGTGAGGTTGGGTGCGCCGACCAGGATGTTGCCCTTGCCGCTGCGCTGGTGGCAGGCGGCGCAGTTGTCCTCGAACAGCACCTTGCCCATCTGCTGCGCCTGCGGGTCGCCGGCCAGCTGCTCCACCGTGTACAGGCGGAAGCGGTCCAGCAGCGGGTCCAGCCTGGCCTCGTTGGCGGCCACTTCACGTGCCAGCTGGCCGTGCGAAGTCCAGCCCAGCGCGCCCTTGTGGTTGCCGAAGCCGGGGAACAGGAACAGATAGATGAATGCCGCGGCGAACATCGCGCCGGAAAACACGATCCACCACCGGGGCAGGTTCTTGAGGCCTTCCAGGATGGTGCCGTGCGCCCACACGTGGCCGGTGGTGCCGTCGGGCCGGGTCGGGATCTTTGCCCGCGGCGCCCACAGGTACAGCGCGAAGGTGATGCCCAGGTTGAGCACCACCAGGAACATGACCCACAACGACCAGCCGCTGCTCATGGGCGATCCTCCTTGGCGTCGACATCGCTGTCGGGTAGTTCGTCTTGTTCGAGCGGCAGGCGCGCCATGCGGTCGAACGTGGATTTGTGGCGCTTGCGCCAGGCCCAGATCCAGATGCCGATGAAGGTCACCAGCATCAGGATGATGAATACCCCTGCAACGTGGCCCCAGACCGGGCTCATCGGCGTCATGGCGTGGCTCCCGCGACGCCGTCGGTGGTCGCCGGCTTGGCTGCCGGCGGGGCCGGCTCGTTGGCGATGCCCAGGCCCTGCAGGTAGGCGATCAGCGCGTCCATCTCGGTCTTGCCCTTGACCGCCTCGGGCGCCGCCGCGATCTGCGCGTCGGTGTACGGGTCGCCCAGCTTGCGCAGCGTGCGCATGCGCGCCTGCACGTCCTCGGCACTGATCGTGTTGTGCGCCAGCCACGGGTAGGCGGGCATGTTCGACTGCGGCACCACCTGGCGCGGGTCCATCAGGTGCAGGCGCTGCCATTCGTCGGAATACTTGCCACCCACGCGCGCCAGGTCCGGCCCGGTGCGCTTGGAGCCCCACTGGAACGGGCGGTCGTAGACCGACTCCTCGGCGGTGGAGAAATGGCCATAGCGCTCGGTCTCGAAACGCAGCGCGCGGATCATCTGCGAGTGGCACAGGTAGCAGCCCTCGCGCACGTAGACGTCCTTGCCGATCAGGCGCAGCGGCTCGTACGGATGCACGCCCGGCGGCGCCTTCACCGAATGCGCCTCCATGAACAGCGGGGTGATCTCGGCCAACCCGCCCAGCGAGACCATGATCGCGATGCCGATGCCGAGCAGGCCGGCGTGCTTCTCGATCGCTTCGAAATGTTTGTAGGCCATCTGGAATCTTCCTCAACCCGCGGCAGGCAGGGGCGCGGGCACCTGGTGCGGCACCGGCTCGGGGATCGGCACCGGGATCGGCTTGATCAGGCGGGCGCGGGCGTCGGCGGCGGTGTACCACAGGTTCCACGCCATCACCCACATGCCGGACAGGATGAACACGCCGCCGGCCCAGCGGATCAGGTACATCGGCTTGATCGCCAGCAGGCTGTCGAGGAAGCCGTAGGTCAGCGCGCCGTCGGGGTTGGTGGCGCGCCACATCAGGCCCTCGGTGACGCCAGCCGTCCACATCGAGCCGACGTACAGCAGGGTGCCGATGATGTGCAGCCAGAAGTGCAGCTCCATGCCCTTGCGCGAATGCATTTCCGGCCGCCCCAGCGCGCGCGGCGCCATCGCGTAGAGCGAGCCGATGGTGATCATCGCCACCCAGCCCAGCGAGCCCGAATGCACGTGGGCGATGGTCCAGTCGGTGTAGTGCGACAGCGAGTTCACCGTCTTGATCGCCATCATCGACCCTTCGAAGGTCGAGGCGCCGTAGAACACCAGCGACAACACCATGAACTTGGCCGCCGGGTCGGTGCGCAGGCGGTGCCACACGCCGTTGAAGGTGAGCAGGCCGTTGGCCGCCGAACCCAGGCTCGGCATCAGCAGCACCAGCGAGAACGCCATGCCGACCGACTGCACCCAGTCGGGCAGGGCGGTGTACATCAGGTGGTGCGCGCCGGCCCACATGTAGACCGAGATCAGCGCCCAGAAATTGACGATCGAGAAGCGGTAGCTCCACAGCGGCTGCTTGGCCTGCCGCGGCACGAAGTAGTACATCATGCCGAGGAAGCCGGCGGTGAGGAAGAACGCCACCGCGTTGTGGCCGTACCACCACTGCACCATCGCGTCGACCACGCCGGAATAGATCGAGTACGACTTGGTCAGCGAGACCGGGATGGCCAGGTTGTTGACGATGTGCAGCAGGCCCACGGCGATGATGAACGCGCCGTAGTACCAGTTGGCCACGTAGATGTGCTTGATGCGCCGGCGCGCCAGCGAGCCGAAGAACACCACGCCGAAGCTCACCCACACCACCGCGATCAGGATGTCGATGAACCATTCCGGCTCGGCGTATTCCTTGCTCTGGGTCAGCCCCAGCGGCATCGTGGTCATCGCCAGCACGCAGACCAGTTGCCAGCCCCAGAAAGTGAAGGCGGCCAGCTTCCTGAAAGCCAGCCGCGCGTGGCCGGTGCGCTGCACCACGTAATAGCAGGTGCCCATCAGCGCCGAGCCGCCGAACGCGAAGATCACGCCGAAGGTGTGGTCGGGCCGGATGCGGCTGAAGGTCAGCCACGGCACGTTGAAATTGAGCACCGGCCACATCAGTTCGGCGGCGGCATAGACGCCGACGGACATGCCGATGATGCCCCATACGGCGGCCGCGAGCAGGAACTGGCGGACGACCTTGTCGTTGTAGTATTCGGTGTTCGGCATCGGCTTTTCCGGCTGGACAGCGGGGCATTTTGGCGGCAAGCATGCGGCGAAGTGCTGACCTCGATCAAGCAACTGCGGCATTCCGTCCACGTCATCGCGGCGGAGGCCGGCGCTACCGGTCGGGCGAGTATCCTTGGCATCTTCAGTCGCGGCCTGCCGCGACCAGACATTCCGGTTGAATCCATGAGTGAGATCGTTTCGCAACAACCCCGTCCGGCGGCGCCCGCGCCGCGCCGCGCCAGCGTGGGCGTGCAGGTCGGCAAGGTCAAGGTAGGCGGCGGCGCCCCGATCGTGGTGCAGTCGATGACCAATACCGACACCGAGGACCCGGCCAGCACCGCGAAACAGATCGCCGAGCTGGCCCGCGCCGGCTCCGAGCTGGTGCGCATCACGGTGAACACGCCGGCCGCCGCGGCCGCGGTGCCGCGCATCGCCGAGCGGCTGGCGATGATGGGCGTGGACGTGCCCATCATCGGCGACTTCCACTACAACGGCCACCAGTTGCTGGAGCGCGAACCGGCCTGCGCCGAGGTGCTGGCCAAGTACCGCATCAACCCCGGCAACGTGGGTTTCGGCAAGAAGCACGAGAGCCAGTTCGCCTCGATCATCGAGAAGGCGCTGCGCCACGGCAAGCCGGTGCGCATCGGCGCCAACTGGGGCTCGCTGGACCAGGCCATGGTGGCTGCGCTGATGGACGAGAACGCGCAGCGCGCCGAACCCTGGGATGCCTCGCACGTGGCGCGCGAGGCGCTGATCCGCTCCGCGCTGGATTCG
This sequence comes from Rhodanobacter sp. UC4438_H5, assembly GCF_052978405.1. Taxonomy (NCBI): domain Bacteria; kingdom Pseudomonadati; phylum Pseudomonadota; class Gammaproteobacteria; order Lysobacterales; family Rhodanobacteraceae; genus Rhodanobacter; species Rhodanobacter sp. UC4438_H5. Next base: position 1,247,970 of record NZ_CM129672.1, on the reverse strand, counting down.
GCCGCGCGCGCCGAGGAACTCGGGCTGGCGCGCGAGCGCATCATCCTGTCGTGCAAGGTCTCCGGCGTGCAGGAACTGATCGCCGTATACCGCGACATCGCCGCGCGCTGCGACTACGCGCTGCACCTGGGCCTGACCGAGGCCGGCATGGGCTCCAAGGGCATCACCGCCTCGGCTGCCGCGCTGGCGGTGCTGCTGCAGGAAGGCATCGGCGACACCATCCGCATCTCGCTCACGCCCGAACCCGGTGCCTCGCGCACCGGCGAGGTGATCGTGGCGCAGGAGCTGTTGCAGACGATGGGTCTGCGCTCGTTCACGCCGCTGGTCACCGCCTGCCCGGGTTGCGGGCGCACCACCAGCGAGTTCTTCCAGGAACTGGCCAAGACCGTGCAGGAACACGTGCGCGAGCAGATGCCGCTGTGGCGGGTGAAATACGACGGCGTGGAGAACCTTACCCTGGCGGTGATGGGCTGCATCGTCAACGGGCCGGGCGAATCCAAGCACGCCAACATCGGCATCTCGTTGCCGGGCAACGGCGAGGCGCCGGCCGCGCCGGTGTTCATCGACGGCGAGAAGGCGATGACGCTGCGCGGCGACAACATCGCCAACGAGTTCGTCGACATCCTCGACGACTACGTGGCGCGCAAGTACGCCGCGCGCGCTAGCTGAAAGTCGTGCCGGGCTGCCACAGCCGCGGGCCGAGATCGGTCCAGCTGCCGACCTGCCCAGGTTGCGCGGCCAGCGTGCCGGCCTGCGCCAGGTAGTCCGCGCGCGCCATCTCGAACGCACCCAGGCTCAGCGTGTGGGCGTTGGCTACCTGCGCATCGAGCAGCGGGCAGCCCTGTTCGTGCAGCAGCCGCGCCAGCGCGATCAGTGCCACCCGCGAACCACCGCTCTCGGCGCTGAACATCGACTCGCCGCAAAACAGCTTGCCGACAGAAAGGCCGTAGACGCCGCCGACCAGGCGCTCGCCGTCCCAGGTCTCCACGCTGTGCGCGTAACCGAGCTGGTGCAGGTGGAGGTAGGCGTCGATCATGGCCGGTACGATCCAACTGCCCGAGCTGTTGTCGCGCGGCGCCGCGCAACCGCGGATCACCGCCTCGAACGCCCGGTCGATCGTCACCCGCCAGCGCTTGCCGGCGAGCTGGCGACGCAGGCTGCGGTTCGGCCGCAACGCGTCGGTGCGAAACACGCAGCGCGGGTCGGGCGACCACCACAGGATCGGTTCGCCCTCGCCGAACCAGGGGAAGATGCCTTGCCGGTAGGCGGCCAGCAGCCGGCCTGGCGACAGGTCGCCGCCGAAGGCAAGCAGGCCGTTCGGTTCGGCCAGTGCGCGGGAGGGATCGGGAAAGCGCTCCGGCGCGTCGGCATCGAGCAGGGGCAGGCGGATCATGGCGCAGCCTCGTCGTGCTGCGCGTACGGGCTGTGTTGCCGCAATTCTTCCGCGTAGGCATCCACCGCCGGTGCCTCGCGCGCCAGCGCGCTGGCCACCGCCGCGCGGAAGCCCGGGTGGGCGAGCCAGTGGCGCGACTGCGTGCGCGCGGGCAGGAAGCCGCGTGCCAGCTTGTGCTCGCCCTGCGCCCCGGGCTCGAAGCGATGCAGCCGCTGCACAATGGCGTACTCGATGCCGCGGTAATAGCAGAGTTCGAAATGCAGCCCGGGCACGTCGACCATGCTGCCCCAGTAACGACCGTAGAGCACGCCGTCGCCCTGCACGAACAACGCCATCGCCACGATCTCGCCGCCTGCGCGGGCCAGCGCGAGCTGTGCCAGCGGACCGAGTTCGCCGAGCTGCCGGAAGAAGGCGACGGTCAGCACCGCGTGGTTGCCCTTGTCGTCGAAGGTGGCTTCGTACAGCGCGTGCACGCGATTCCACTCGTGCTCGTCGAGCGTGTCGCCGCTGCGCCATTCGATCGCCAACCCGCTGGCGGCGACCTGGGTGCGTTCGCGCAGGATGTTCTTGCGCTTCTTGTGGGTCAGCGCGGCGAGGAAATCCGGGAAGTGGCGGTAGTCGCGGTTGTGCCAGTGGAACTGCACGTCCGAGCGGGCCAGCCAGTCGTCGCCGAACGCCGGCGCCTCCGTGGCGAGCAGGAAATTCGCGTGCACCGAGGACAGCCCCAGCCGCTTCGCCTCGGCGCGCATCGCCTCGACCAGCGCCTGCCGCAGCGCTGGCGTGTCGGCCAGCAGGCGCGGGCCGGGCACCGGCGAGTAGGGCACGCCGCAGAGCAGCTTCGGGTAGTACTCGCCGCCGGCGCGCTCCCACGCGCTGGCCCAGCTCCAGTCGAACACGAACTCGCCGTGCGAGTTGCCTTTCAGGTACAGCGGCGCGGCGGCCACCAGGCGATCGTGGTCGTACAGGCCCAGGTGGTGTGCCTGCCAGCCCCAGTCGGGACGGATGCAGCCGGTGTCTTCCAGCGCATGCAGGAACGCGTGCGACACGAACGGATTCGCCCCGCCGCGCAAATCGTCCCACGCCGCGGCAGGCAGTTCGGCGATCGCGTCGTGGAAGCGGATGTGCATGACTCGGCAGGTGCCGCAGGAGCCCGCTTGCGGGCGATGCTTCTGTTTTTTTCAATCCCGGCCAGAAGCATCGCCCGCGAGCGGGCTCCTGCGGGCAGGTCAGCCCGCCGGCGTCTGCTGGTCGAGCCAGCGTTCGGCGTCCAGCGCGGCCATGCAGCCGAAGCCGGCGGAGGTGATCGCCTGGCGATAGACGTGGTCGGCGACGTCGCCGGCGGCAAACACGCCGGGGATCGAGGTCATCGTGGCCATGCCGTTCTGGCCGCTGTGGATGCGGATGTAGCCGTCGTGCATGTCCAGCTGGCCGGCAAAGATGCCGGTGTTCGGGGTGTGGCCGATCGCCACGAAGAAGCCGGTGGCCGCGATGTCGCGGGTGGCGCCGGAGTTGACGTCCTTCACGCGCACGCCGGTGACGCCGGTGTCGTCGCCGAGCACCTCGTCGATGGTGTGGTTCCAGACCAGCTCGATCTTGCCCGCGGCCTCCTTCTCGAACAGCTTGTCCTGCATGATCTTCTCCGCGCGCAACTTGTCGCGGCGGTGCACCAGGTACACCTTGCGGCCGATGTTGGCCAGGTACAGCGCTTCCTCGACCGCGGTGTTGCCGCCGCCGATCACCACCACGTCCTGGTCGCGGAAGAAGAAGCCGTCGCAGGTCGCGCAGGCCGACACGCCCTTGCCCTTGAACTTCTCCTCGCTGGCGATGCCCAGGTACTTCGCGGTGGCGCCGGTGCTGATGATCAGCGCATCGGCGGTGTACTCGCCGGAGTCGCCGACCAGCCGGAACGGGCGCTGCTTGAGGTCGGCGGTGTGGATGTGGTCGAAGATCATCTCGGTGTGGAAGCGCTCGGCGTGCTCGGCCATGCGCTGCATCAGCGCCGGACCCTGCAGCCCCTCGACGTCGCCCGGCCAGTTGTCCACGTCGGTGGTGGTCATCAGCTGGCCGCCCTGCTGCAGGCCGGTGATCATGGTCGGCTTGAGATTGGCGCGGGCAGCGTACACCGCGGCGGTGTAGCCGGCAGGACCGGAGCCGAGGATCAGCAGGCGGCTGTGCTTGGGGGTGGGCATGGCAGGTATAATCCTTGGGTTTGCTGGTGGCTTGAGCGGCTATTCGCTGCAGCTGCAGCCGGGGTTTCACCGAAACCGGGCCTGCAGGTGGCAACAACGAATGCGACCCCCGGAGAATGGGGAATCCGCGTGGCTGATTCAAGTCGCCGGCAGATCAACGACACCACCGCGGCAGTTGCGCGATGGACTTTCCACGTGTTCCCACAGGATTCTTTTGCCATGCGTATCGGTATCCCCTCCGAAACCAAGACCCTCGAAGGTCGTGTCGCCCTTGTTCCCGCCGCTGCTGCCGACCTGGTGCGTCGCGGCCATGAGGTGTTCATCCAGGCCGGGGCCGGCCTGAAGAGCGGTTTTTCGGACGAGGCGTACGTCAACGCCGGCATCAAGATCGTGGCCGATGCCGCCGCGCTGTACGAGGCGGGCGAACTGATCGTCAAGGTGAAGGAGCCGATCGCCGGCGACCTGGCCCTGCTGAAGAAGCACCACTTGCTGTTCTGCTATCTGCACCTGGCGGCGGAGCCGGCGCTGACCCGCAGCCTGCTCGACATCGGCCTGACCGGCGTGGCGTTCGAGTCGGTGGAAGATCACGGCGGCCTGCCGCTGCTGCACCCGATGTCGGTGATCGCCGGGCGCATCGCCACCCAGTGCGGCACCACGCTGCTGCATCGTCCGCAGGGCGGCAAGGGCAAGCTGCTCGGCGGCATGGCCTCGACCCCGCGCGGCAAGGTGGTGGTGCTCGGTGCCGGCGCGGCCGGCGGCAATGCCGCGGCGCTGGCGGCGCAGGCCGGCGCCAACGTGGTGGTGTTCGACAAGCGTCAGGATCGCCTGGCCGAGATGATGGCGCTGGGCCCGAACGTCACCGCGCTGTACGCCTATGAATCCTCGGTGGCCGAGGAAGTGCGCGACGCCGACCTGGTCGTCGGCGCCGTGCTGATCCCCAGCGCCAAGGCGCCGCACGTGGTGACCGAGGCGATGGTCAAGTCGATGGAGCCGGGCAGCGTGCTGGTGGACATCGCGATCGATCAGGGCGGCTGCTTCGAGACTTCCCGGCCGACCACCTGGGAGCACCCCACCTACGACGTGCACGGCGTTACCCACTTCTGCGTCACCAACATGCCCGGCGCGGTGCCGCAGACCTCGTCGGTGGCGATCTCCGCGGCGATCCTGCCGTACGTGCAGCGCCTGGCCGGCGGCAACGCGTGGCGCGAGTTCGAGCCGCTCAAGGTCGGCATCAACATCGACGGCGGCAAGCTGGTACATCCGGCGCTGCAAGGTATGCTCTGACCCTGGTCACGAAGAAAGGGGCACCCCGGGTGGCGCGCGGCGCGAACGCAAGGCAACAACCCAAGGCAGGCCTCAGCGATGAGTTGAAACGCCGGCTGCGCGAAGCCGGCGCCCTGCTGCTGCTGCCGCTGGCGGTGTACCTCCTGGTATGCCTGTTCAGCTACGACCCGCATGACCCCAGCTGGACCAATGCCGGCCAGCTGGAGCATGCGCGCAACTTCGGCGGCACCGTCGGTGCCTACGTGGCCGATCTGCTGCGCTGGATCTTCGGCCTGGTGGCGTACTGCTTCCCGTTGCTGCTGTTGCTGCTCGGCGTGCAGGTGTTGCGCCAGCGCGGACAGCAACCGCAGCATCCGTGGGAACCGGCATTGCGGCTGGTCGGCTTCGTGTTCTTCTTCATCACCGGGCCGGCGCTGCTGTATCTGAACTTCGCGCAGGAGCCGGTGCAGCCGCAGGGCGTGGGCGGCATCATCGGCGTGTGGGTGGGCCATGCGGTGCTGTCGGCGTTCGGGTCCACCGGCGCGCCGTTGCTGCTGCTGGCGCTGTTCCTGATTGCGGTGACGCTGGCCACCGGGCTGTCCTGGTTCGGCGTGATGGACTGGACCGGCCAGGCCGTGCTGCAGCTGGCCGGCTGGCTGCGCGGCAAGCTGCGCGAGGCACCGCAACTGCTGGCCGCGCGCCAGGCGCGCAGCGAGCGCGAGGTGATCAAGAAGGCCGACGCGGTGAAGCAGGCCCGGCGCGAACCGGTGCGCATCGAGGCGGCGCCCGCGCCGGTGACCAAGAGCGAGCGCGCGCGGCTGGAGACGCAGATCCCGCTGTTCGCCGGCGCCGCCGCGCCGGGTGAACTGCCGCCGCTGTCGCTGCTCGACGAGGCGCCGGAGCAGGGGCCTGGCTATACCGAGGAAACGCTGGAAGTCCTCTCGCGCCAGGTCGAATTCAAGCTGAAGGATTTCAAGATCGACGTGAAGGTGGTCGGCGCCTATCCGGGGCCGGTGATCACCCGTTTCGAGATGGAGCCGGCGCCCGGCGTGCGCGGTTCGCAGGTGTCGAGCCTGGACAAGGACATCGCCCGCGGCCTGTCGGTGGTGAGCGTGCGCGTGGTCGACGTGATCCCCGGCAAGAACGTGATCGGGCTGGAGATCCCCAATACGCGCAAGCAGATCGTCTACCTGTCCGAGATCCTGCGTTCGGACAAGTACGACCAGGCGCGCTCGCCGCTGGCGCTGGCGCTGGGCAAGGACATCGGCGGCAAGCCGGTGGTGGTGGACCTGGCCAAGATGCCGCACCTGCTGGTGGCCGGCACCACCGGTTCGGGCAAGTCGGTGGCGGTCAACGCGATGGTGCTGAGCCTGCTGTACAAGGCCAGCCCCAAAGACGTGCGCATGATCATGATCGACCCGAAGATGCTGGAGCTCTCGGTGTATGAGGGCATCCCGCACCTGCTGGCGCCGGTGGTCACCGACATGAAGGAGGCCGCCAACGCGCTGCGCTGGTGCGTGGCCGAGATGGAGCGCCGCTACAAGCTGATGGCCGCCGTGGGCGTGCGCAACCTGTCCGGTTTCAACAAGAAGGTGAAGGACGCCGAGAACGCCGGCCAGCCTTTGCTCGATCCGCTGTTCCGGCCCAACCCGGACATGCCGGGCCTGGCGGCCGACCCGCTGGAGCCGCTGCCGAACATCGTGGTGTTCATCGACGAATTCGCCGACATGATGATGATCGTCGGCAAGAAGGTCGAGGAGCTGATCGCGCGCCTGGCGCAGAAGGCGCGTGCCGCCGGCGTGCACCTGATCCTGGCCACCCAGCGCCCGTCGGTGGACGTGATCACCGGCCTGATCAAGGCCAACATCCCCACCCGCATCGCGTTCCAGGTATCGAGCAAGATCGACTCGCGCACGATTCTCGACCAGTCCGGCGCGGAAGCGCTGCTGGGCCACGGCGACATGCTCTACCTGCCGCCGGGCACCGCCACGCCCGAGCGCGTGCACGGCGCCTTCGTCGACGACCACGAGGTGCACGGCGTGGTCGCCTGGCTGAAGTCGCAGGGCGGGCCCGACTACATCGAAGGCGTGCTGGAGGAGGTGCAGGCCACCAGCGACGGCAAGTTCATCAACGACTCCGGCCTGCCGCAGGACGGCGAGGAAGGCGGCGACGCCGACACCCAGCTCTACGACAAGGCCGTGGCGGTGGTCACGCAGACGCGCCGCGCCTCGATCTCGGGCGTGCAAAGGCATCTGCGCATCGGCTACAACCGCGCCGCGCGACTGGTCGAGCAGATGGAGGCCGACGGCGTGGTCAGCGCGCCGCAGCACAACGGCAACCGCGAGGTGCTGGCGCCGCCGCCGCCCAAGGATTGATCCGGTATCCCGCTGCCGGCGCAAAACCGGCATGATGCGCTCCTGCCGCGCACGCCGGGTCCGTGGATCGGACGCGCGACGGCCTTCATGATTGCTCTTGGACGCGTACGTCGGTCATGGTGTCGAACTTGCCGCAACACGATGGGAACGATGCCGCGTGGGCGTCGCTGGCCGGCGACGTCCATCGCCTGGTCCAGCAAAACCGCGCGCAGGACGCGCTGGCGATCGTCGAGCGATTCCTCGGCTCGACGCCGGATTGCCGGGTCGTCGAGCCGCTGCGGTTGCGCGCGCAGCTGTTGCTGTCGCTGGGGCGTCCGCGGCAGGCCGTGCCGGCGTTCGAAGTTGCGATGGCCGCCGCGCCCGGGGACGGGCGCATGCTGCTGGGGCTTGCCGTGGCGCACGGCGAAAGCGGCCAGCCCGAAGCAGCCGAGGTGGCGGCGCGCGGCGCACTCGCGCAGTCGCTCGACCATCCGCACGCGCATTACGTGCTGGCTCGCGCCCTGTTCGAACAGGATCGGTTCGTCGAGGCCGAAGCGGAGCTTCGTCAGGTCGTGGCGACGGCGCCGCAGCACCTTGCGGCGCATACCACGCTGGCCGAACTGGTGTGGATGCGCAGCGGCGACATGGATGCGGTGGCCATCGCGCTCGATGCGGGCAGCGACGCCCGCTCGCGCGTCGAGCTGCGCATGGTCAAGGCCCGGCTGTGGCGTCAGACCGGCGCGGCCGAACGGGCGTACGCCGAGCTTGCGCCGCTGCTCGAAGCGCACCCGCAGCACGCCGCGCTGCACGTACTGGCGGCGGAATGCGCGCTGCAACTGGACCCGCCCCGGGCGCTGGCGCTCATCACCCACGCGCTGCAACTGGAGCCGCGCAGCCGGGAGGCGCACCGCTTGCACGGCGACATCCTGCTCGCGGCCGGGCTGCCGGAAGCGGCGGCCAGCCTGGCCGGCCGACTGCTGGCGCTGGACCGCAACGACGTGTCCGCCTTCGCACTGCAGGCCGCGGCGTGGCATGCGCTGGGCGATCCGCGCTATCCGGCGTTGTACGACTACCCGCGGCTGGTGCGCTCCTGTCGCATCGACGTGCCACCGGGCTGGGCCAGTCTCGACGATTATCTGCACGACCTCGCGGCCAGCCTGCACGCACGGCACGACCCGTTGCAGGCGCACCCGCCCACGCAGTCGGCGCGCACCGGCACGCAGGTCGAGTTGCGGCCCGGCAGCCCCTCGGCGGATCGGGCGGTGCGGGCGTTTCCGACGGCGGTCGATGGCGCCATCCGCCGCTACATGGAGACGGTGATGGCCACGGGTGCCGACGCCTTTTCGCGGCGCGGCACCGGCCGCTATCGTTTCAGCGGCATGTGGTCGGTGCGGCTGAAGTCACAGGGGCACCATGCGAGCCATTTCCACGGCAAGGGCTGGATATCCTCGGCCTGTCACATCGAGGTGCCGGCGTCGCTGTCCGATGACGACCGCGGCGGATGGTTGAAGTTCGGCCACGAACTGCCGTCCGGATCGCCCCCCGGGCACTGCGTCAAGCCGGTGCCGGGCGTGCTTACCCTGTTCCCTTCGTGGATGTGGCATGGCACGGTGCCATTCGTGGCCGCTCCCGGCGACTACCGCCTGTCGGTCGCCTTCGACGTGGTTCCCGATTGACGCGGAAGCCTTTGATTAAGCCAGTGGATGACACACTTGTCTTTACCCATTCGGAAATGGCCATGACCCGCAATCGCATCATTCTCTGCATCGTCGCCCTGTCTGCCCTGGGCGTGGCTGGCCTCGCGCAGGCGGCCACCGGCCCGGCGCGGGCGCGGCTGGATGCATTCGCCACCGGCCTGCATTCGCTGACCGGGCATTTCAGCCAGACGCTGACCAACGTCAACGGCCAGGGCAGCAAGACCAGTTCCGGCACGCTGGCCCTGGAGGCGCCGCGGGAGTTCCGCTGGGACACCACCACGCCGTACAAGCAGACCATCGTCGCCGACGGCGGCCGGGTCTGGATGTACGACCCGGAGCTGGAGCAGGTCACCGTGCGCAGGCAGAGCACCGAGGAGGCGCACAGTCCCTTGACCGTGCTGACCGACCTCAAGCAGCTGGACAAGGAGTTCAACGCCAGCGAACGCGGCGAAAAGGACGGGCTCGCCTGGTTGCGGCTGACCTCCACCAGCAAAGACGCGCAGTTCGCCTGGGTCGACCTCGGTTTCGACGCGAACGGCCTGGCCCGGATGACCTTCCGCGACCAGCTCGGCGCGACCACCGAGATCCGTTTCTCGCAGTGGCAGCGCAACCCGGTGCTGCCGCCGGGCACGTTCAACTTCGTGCCGCCGGAGGGCGCCGACGTGATCGGCGACGTGCCGCAGATCAGCATCCAGCCGATCCGGGACTGAGCCGGCGATGGCCGTACTGCGGCAGTTGCCGCGCTGGGCGTGGATCGGTGGCGGCGTGCTGGCGTTCATCGCCGGCATCGTCAACGCGGCCGGTTACCTGGGCTTTCGCCACCAGGCAATCACCAACCTGACCGGATCGACCACCTTGCTCGGTGCATCGCTGGGCCTGGCGGACGGGCCGGAAGCGGTGCATTGGGGCCTGTCGGTGGCGGCGTTCGTGTTCGGTGCGCTGCTCAGCGGATTGATCGTGCAGCAGCAGACGCTGAAACTCGGCCGCCGCTACGGCGTGGCGCTGGTGCTGGAGTCGCTGCTGCTGTTTGCGGCAGTGCCGCTGCTGCATGCCAATGATTCGGCCGGCATCTACCTGGCCTCGATCGGCATCGGTTTGCAGAACGGCATGGCCAGCACGTACAGCGGCATGGTGTTCCGCACCACCCACGTCTCCGGCATGTTCACCGACCTGGGAATCTACATCGGCCAGCGGATGCGCGGCCTGCCGGTGGATGCGCTGCGCGTGGGCGTGTGCCTGCTGGTGGTGACCTGTTTCACCCTGGGCGGCACGGCCGGCGCGCTGTTGTTCCGCGCCATGGGCGAGCGCGCCCTGCTGGTGCCGGCCGCGCTGACCGGCCTGTGCGGCATGGGCTACGGCATCTACCGGCAATACACCTTGAGTCGGGGCACCGCGGGCGCCGATTGAGCGGGGATGTCAGCTGGCTACCGCGTAGCGGTTGCGGCCGTTGCGCTTGGCCTCGTACAGCGCCTTGTCCGCGCGCGACAGCCACTGCTCGATGGATTCACCCTGACGCAGCGCGGTGACGCCGATGCTCACCGTGACCTGGATCGGCCGATCCTGATAGCTGACGGCCGTGCCGGCCATGGCCGCGCAGATGCGCTCGGCGATCTCGCTGGCCTGCGCCACGCTGGTGTCGGGCAGGCACAGCACGAACTCCTCGCCGCCGTAGCGTCCGAGCAGGTCACCCTGCCGGCAATGGCGCTGGATCACCGCCACCGCGCCGCGGATCACGGCGTCGCCGGCGAGGTGGCCGTGAATGTCGTTGACCTGCTTGAAGCGGTCCAGGTCGAACAGCGCGATGCAGATGGATTGCTCGCGCGACCGTTCGCATTCCGCCTGGGCCAGCTCCAGGAAGCGGCGCCGGTTGTAGATGCCGGTGAGCCCGTCGGTGCTGGCCAGCTCGTCCAGGCGCCGGTTGGCGGCGCGCAGGTCGCGCGTGTGCTCGTTGATCTGTCGCTGCAGCTGCAGCGCCTGTCGGCGCAGGTAGAGCGTGCGCAGATGCACCAGCAGCACCACCAGGCCGATCAGCAGCGCGACCGCTGCCAGCTTGCTGTACCAGGTCTCGTACCAGCGGGGGGCGACCTTCACGAGCAGGCGGCTTTCGACCGTGCGCGGGTACATGCCCTGCGTGCTGGCGCGCAGATACAGCACGTAGTCGCCGTGCGCGAGGTTGGTGTAGTTCGCGCCGGGTTTGGCGCCGGCCGGGATGTCGACCCAGCCGTCGTCCAGGCCGGTCATGCGATAGCTGTACGAGGTTTCGCCGGGGGAGCGGTAATCCAGCAGGGAAAAGTCCACGCGCAGGTTGCGGTTGCGCTGGTCCAGCGTGATCGTGTCGCCGTCATGCGGCAGCTTGCCGAACGGCAGCGCCACCGCGCCGAGCACCGCGTGGGTGATCGCCAGCGGGGCGTCGTCGTTGTCGTCGATCTGGATGGCCGGGCGGATCACCGTCAGGCCACCCAGGCCACCGAACAGCAGCGAACCGTCGGGCGCGTGGGCGGCGGCGTCGGCATAGTGGTAGCTGCGGATGTGCAGGCCGTCGCGCGAGCTCAGGTTGCGCACCGCGTGGCTGCCGGCATCGACGCGCGCGACGCCGCTGGAGGTGCTGGCCCAGATGTGGCCCAGGCCATCGCTGAGCGCGCTGGTGACCTTGTCGCTGAGCAGGCCTTCGGCGACGCCGATGCTGGAAAAGCGCCACGGGTTCTTGCCGATGCTTTCGGCCAGCCCGCCGGAGGTGCTCACCCACAGGTGCCCTCGCGGGCCGGGCGTTGCCGCGCTCACCGAATCGCCGGGCAGGCTGGCCGGATCGCCCTCGCGATGGGTGAGCGTGCGGAAGCCGCGGCTGGCGCCGCTGTCGGGGGCGATGCTGATGCCGCGCGAGGTGCTGTACCACCATTCGTCGCCGACCTTGAGGATCTGCCGCACCGTGTTGCTGACCAGGCTGGTCGGGTCGTCCGGGTCGTGCCGGATGTGGTCCAGCACGCCGGTGCCGGTGTCGTAGCGGAACAGTCCGTCGTAGGTGCCGATCAGCAGGCGGTTGCCATCCATGCGCAGGCACAGCACCGGCGTATTCTCCAGTGCGGGCAGCACCGACGAGCTGATCTCGAACGTGTGCGGGTCCACCTTCGCCAGGCCCTGGGTGCCGACCCAGATCGAGCCGTCTGCCGCCTCGGCAAAGGACTGCACGTCGCGCAGCGTCTGCGTGCCGCCGAGCCGCAGGTGGCGCATCTGCCCGGCGCGCAGATCGATCACGTCGATGCGGCCGGCGCTCAGGCCGATCCAGACCAGCCCGCGACTGTCCACGTAGACGCCGCGCACGCTGGTGTCGCTGAGCATGTTCGATTCCAGCGGCGATGGCAGCACCGAGAACGCGCCGCGGTCGCCCAGATAGGCGCGGGCCAGGCCCAGGTCGGTGGCCGCCCACAGGTTGCCGGCGCGGTCGTGCAGTAATGCGCGCACGGCGTCGCCGGGCAGCGAGGAGGGCACCGCCGGATCGTGCTCGATCCGCTGCAGCGAGGCGTCGCCGGGGCGGTAGGCCAGCACGCCGCTGCCGTCGGTGGCGATCCACATGGTGCCCGGCGCGGCCTCTTGGAAGTCGCGCACGGTGGCGTGCTGGGCGCCCTTGCGATAGCCGCTGAACTGCGGCACCGGATGCCAGTTTCCGTGCGGGCCGCGGTACACCGCGCCGGCCTGGCCGCTGCCGATCCACAGGCGCCCGGCGCTGTCCTCGTCGATGGCCCAGATCTGGTTCTCCAGCACGGTGGCCACCACGGCGTCGCCGGGCGGCGCGGGGCGCTCGAAGCGATCGCTGCCTGCGTGCCGCACGAACAGGCCCTCGTTGTTGCCCAGCCACAGGTTGCCCGCACGGTCCTGCATCACGCTGAAGTTGCGCGGCGCGGTGTCGCTGCCGGTGTCGACGTGGCGGATCGCGTTGTTGCGCAGGTCGAGATGGTCCAGGCCCTGTTCGGTGGCCACCCACACGCCGCCGGCGTGGTCGTCGGCGAGGGCGAAAATCTTGCGGTCGGAGATGCCGTCCGGGCCGCCGGGATAGACGCGGAAGGTGTTGGTCGCCGGATCGAAGCGCACCAGGCCGCCGGCGTTGGTGCCGATCAGCATGCCGCCGTCGGGCAGGGCCAGCAGGCAGCGCACGTAGGCGTCGGGCAGGCCCTTGACAGGTTCGCCGCGGACGTCGAACAGCTGGGTGCGGTAGCCGTCGTAGCGGGCCAGCCCGACCATCGTGCCCACCCACAGCAGGCCTTCGCGATCCTGCGCCAGCGCGGTGACGATGGCCGGCGGGAATCCTTCCGCACTGGATACCTTGTCGAACCACGGCGACTCGAACGGCGCCCACGGATCGACCGGAGAAGCCGGAGCAGCCATGCCCGCGCCAGCCCGGAGCAACAGCAGCAGCGCTCCCAGCAGGCCCAGCAACGGGCAGCGCAAGGGCTGCCGCTTCACCCCGGCCATCCATGCCGGCACGGCAAGGCGCCGGGCCGCTGCGCGCGTCCGGTTTTCGTGGTGTGGTCAATGATTCCGTGCACGATCACGTTCTGGTTGTCCCCCGCCACGCCCGGTCGCATCGGCTAGACAACGCGGGCGACGCCATGATACCGGCATGCACTGCGTTTCGGCAGGCGGGTGCCGCGAGTGCATGCTTTATCATCGGCGCATGAATCCTCCCGTTGCCCCGGCCGGCTCCGGCCTGTTCGCCGAGCCCGACGCGCTCAAGCCCCTGGCCGAACGCATGCGCCCGCGCAGCCTCGACGAAATCGTCGGCCAGCAGCGTCTGGTCGGCCCGGACCAGGCGCTGCGCCGCGCGCTGGAGGCCGGCAAGATCCATTCGATGGTGCTGTGGGGCCCGCCCGGCTGCGGCAAGACCACGCTGGCGCTGCTGGTGGCGCGTTACGCCGAGGCGGATTTCCGTGCGATCTCCGCCGTGCTGTCCGGCCTGCCTGACGTGCGCAAGGCGCTGGCCGAGGCCGAGGTGAACTTCGCGCAGGGCCGCCGCACCGTGTTGTTCGTGGACGAGGTGCACCGCTTCAACAAGACCCAGCAGGATGCGTTCCTGCCGCACATCGAGCGTGGCGTGATCATCTTCATCGGTGCCACCACCGAGAACCCCTCGTTCGAACTTAACTCCGCGCTGCTGTCGCGCTGCCGCGTGCATGTGCTGGAGCCGGTTTCCACCGCCGACATCATCGCCGCGCTGAAACGCGCGCTGGCCGACAGCGAGCGCGGCCTCGGCGAACTGCAATTGCAGGTGTCCGACGAATCGCTCGATTCGATCGCCCAGGCCGCCGATGGCGACGTGCGCCGCGCGCTGACCCTGCTGGAAATCGCCGCCGAACTGGCGCACGAGCGCACCATCGACGAGGCCACGCTGAGCCAGGTGCTGGCCGACCGCACCCGTCGCTTCGACAAGCAGGGCGAGCAGTTCTACGACCAGATCTCGGCGCTGCACAAATCCGTGCGCTCGTCCGACCCCGACGCCGCCGTGTACTGGCTGTGCCGCATGCTCGATGGCGGCGTCGATCCGCTGTATCTCGCCCGCCGCATGACCCGCATGGCGGTGGAGGATGTCGGCCTGGCCGAGCCGCGCGCTTGGCGCATGGCGCTGGACGCGTGGGACACCTACGAGCGCCTGGGCAGCCCCGAAGGCGAACTGGGCCTGGCCCAGCTGGCGATCTGGCTGGCCATCTCGCCCAAGAGCAACGCCGCCTACATGGCCTACAACAAGGCCCGCGACGCGGTACGCAAGGGCGGCACGCTGGAAGTGCCGATGCACTTGCGCAACGCGCCCACCAAACTGATGAAGGGCCTCGGCTACGGCAAGGGCTACCAGTACGACCACGACGCCGAAGGCGGCATCGCGCTGGACCAGCAGTGCCTGCCCGACGCGCTCGTCGGCACGGTGTTCTACGAACCGGTCGAACGCGGCCTGGAACTGCAACTGCGCGAAAAACTGCTGGCCCTGCGTGCCGCCCGCGAAAAAGCCCGCAATCCGTAGGAGCCCGCTCGCGGGCGATGCTTTTCTTTCGGGTTCGGGATTCGGGATTCGGGATTCGCAAGAGCATCGCCCGCGAGCGGGCTCCTGCCGCGTACGCCCTTGCCGCACGCGCTTTCCCGACCTAGATTGGCTCAACCAACCGGGGGAGGGATGAACCATGCGCGTACTGGTGGCGGGTCTGATCGGCGGCATCGTGATGTTCCTCTGGGGCGTGGCCGCGCACATGGCGCTGGGGCTGGGCAGTGTCGGCATCCACCAGCCGCTCAACGAGAACGCGGCGCTGAGCGGGCTGCAGGAAGGGCTTGGCGATCAACCAGGGGTGTACCTGCTGCCCTCGCTCGATCCCAAGCAGATGGGCGACGCGGCCGTGGTGCGCGCCTATTCGATCAAGGCTGTGCGCTCGCCGTACGCCTGGGTGGTGTACCAGCCGCGCGGCACCGACATGATGCAGATGGGCCCGCAGATCGGGCGGCAGTGGGCATCCGACACGCTGGCGTCGCTGGCGCTGGCCTTCGTCATGGGGCTGGCCGTGGTGGGCTTCCGTCGCCGCGTGGCGATTGCCGCTGCGGCGGCCGTGTTTGCCTGGCTCAGCAGCATGCTCCCGTACTGGAACTGGTACCGCTTCCCGCTCGATTTCACGCTCGCCGCCCTGGCCGAGCAACTGATCGGCTGGCTGCTCGCCGGTGCCGCGATGGCGTGGTGGCTGGGTCGCGGCGAGCGCTCGTCGAACCGTTCCCCCTGAGCGTAGGCGAGTAGCGCCGCACGCGGGGTGCGGCCAGGGATGGCCGCGGCTTTGAGGAGCGAGGAAGTCGAAGGCCGCCAAAAGCAGGGACGTGGCCGCATTCATTGCGGCCACCGGCCACGCGCAGCGATAATTCGCGGTTCAAGCCGTTACCTGGACCTCGCTCATGCTCGATCCCGCCCTGCTGCGTTCGCATCTGGCCGAAACCGCCGCACGCCTCGCCGAAACCCGCGGCTACATGCTGGACGTGGCCGCCGTCGAGGCGCTGGAGAGTTCGCGCAAGCAGTTGGCGATGGAGACGCAGGAGCTGCAGAACCTGCGCAACACCCGCTCCAGGGCGATCGGCCAGGCCAAGGCGAAAGGCGAGGACGTGGCACCGCTGATGGCCGAGGTCGCCGGCATCGGCGACAAGCTCAAGGCCAACGAGCAGGCCCTCGGCGACGTGCAGGCGAAACTTGCCGAGATCGCGCTGGGCATCCCCAACATTCCGGATGCCTCAGTACCGCTGGGCAAGGACGAAAAGGACAACGTCGAAGTCAGCCGCTGGGGCACGCCACGCGAGTTCGCGTTCGCGGTGAAGGACCACGTCGAACTGGGCGAGCGCCACGGCTGGCTCGACGGTGACGCCGGCGCCAAGCTCTCCGGCGCGCGCTTCACCGTGCTGCGCGGCCAGCTCGCGCATCTGCACCGCGCGCTCGGCCAGTTCATGCTCGACCTGCACACCGGCGAGCACGGCTATCTGGAATGCAACCTGCCGGTGATCGTCAACGCCGACACCATGCAGGGCACCGGCCAGCTGCCGAAGTTCGAAGAAGACCTGTTCGCCACCGAAGTCGGCGAGACCAAGCGCTACCTGATCCCCACCGCCGAAGTTTCGCTGACCAACCTGGTGCGCGACACCATCCAGGACGCCGACGCGCTGCCGCTGCGCATGACCGCGCACACGCTGTGCTTCCGCGCCGAGGCCGGCAGCTACGGCCGCGACACCCGTGGCATGATCCGCCAGCACCAGTTCGAGAAAGTGGAAATGGTGCACATCGCCCGCGCCGACCAGTCCCGCGCGCAGCTGGAGGAGATGGTCGGCCACGCCGAGACCGTGCTGCAGAAGCTCGGCCTGCCATACCGCAAGATGCTGTTGTGCACCGGCGACATGGGCTTCGGCGCGGCCAAGACCTACGACCTGGAAGTGTGGCTGCCCAGCCAGCAGACCTACCGCGAAATCTCCAGCTGCTCCAACTGCGTGGACTTCCAGGCCCGCCGCCTGCAGGCCCGCGTGCGCAACCCCGAAACCGGCAAGCCCGAACTGGTGCACACGCTCAACGGTTCCGGCCTCGCCATCGGCCGCACCCTGATCGCCGTGATGGAAAACAACCAGAACGACGACGGCTCGATCACCATCCCCGAAGCACTGCGCCCGTACATGGCTGGGCTCGACCGCATCGCATGAACACGCCGGCGCCCGCACGCGGCAACTGGGGCAGGGTGGAGTTCTACACCAGCTTCTTCCTGCTGCTGGTGCTGGCCGGCGTGATCGCCACCCGCCTCGGCTTCGACGGCGTCTGGCACCTGCCCACCGTGGACCTCGATCTCTCGATGGTCGCGCTGGCGCTCGTCCTCGCCAGCTTCTGGTTCGCCCGCCACAGCCGCCGCCGGCGCCTCGCCATCATCGCCTTCGCCAGCGCCACCCAACTGGTGCCGATGGTCGTGCGCGAACCAGTGCTGCTGCTGCCGCTGCTCGGCGCCCTGATCCCGGTGGCGATCCTGGTCGGCTGCCTGGTGGCGCTGTCGAGAAAAAAGCCCAAGCCGCTGTAGGAGCGTACTCGTGCGCGATGCCCTTCGTCACGCCACCGAAAAACATCGCGCGCAGAGTGCGCTGCTACAAAGTCCCGGCGCGCCTTCCGCGGCATCCATTGCAACGTTCCTGATAGCATGTGCACCCCGCACAACTTCCCACCGTTCACCCTGAGCGTAGCGAAGCGAAGTCGAAGGGCCAGAGTTCCCAGAGCGACAGTTGGCGGGAAAATTTTTCGGAGAGATGGCCGAGCGGTTTAAGGCAGCAGTCTTGAAAACTGCCGTAGTGGCAACACTACCGTGGGTTCGAATCCCACTCTCTCCGCCAGAAAAGCAAAACGCCCCGAGTGGGGCGTTTTCCTTTTCTGGCGGTGATGGCAGGAATGAGAACCCACTGGTTATTCGGCGCATCCTGCACCTCACCCTTCGGTCCGTCGGCTTCGCCGACGTTCGCTCTGGCATCCTGCCTCCGCAGTCGGCGAATTCGCCGGGAGCGAATTCGGGCAGCCGCAGGCAGGCCCCGCAGTGCGCAGCGCGAAGGGGTTTGGCCCATGGATGGGCCCAACAATCCCCGCGGACGGCACGCAACAGCGCAATGTAATGACCCAGTGATTTTCTGCTCAGGTGCCAACTTTTTACGGAGAGCACGATGAGCCAAGTGATGGAAGAAGAGATCAAGCGTTGAACGGCGTCCGCTACGCTCTCAGCCCTTGCGCCGCGCCGCCATCATCATTGGCTACGATGAAACCGTCACAGGGGGCAGCATGACCACGCTATCCGATCGCTTCAGCCAGGCCGTTGACTACGCCCGCATCGCCCACGCCGCGCAGGTGCGCAAGGGCTCGAACATCCCGTACCTCTATCACCTGCTCGGCGTGGCCAGCCTGGTGATCGAGTTCGGC
Source organism: Rhodanobacter sp. UC4438_H5 (assembly GCF_052978405.1). Lineage (NCBI taxonomy): Bacteria > Pseudomonadati > Pseudomonadota > Gammaproteobacteria > Lysobacterales > Rhodanobacteraceae > Rhodanobacter > Rhodanobacter sp. UC4438_H5. The sequence continues at coordinate 1,229,632 of NZ_CM129672.1, read as the reverse complement.
GGTAACGAAGACCAGGCCATCGCCGGCCTGCTGCACGACACCATCGAGGATTGCGGTACCGGGCATGAGGCGGCGATCCGCAAGCAATTCGGTGATGCCGTCGCCAACATCGTGGTGGACTGCACCGATGGCACCGCCGAAGGCAAGGCCAGCCACACCGATCCGGAAGCCAGACGCCGCGACTGGATCGAGCGCAAACTCGCCTACCTCGCACACCTGAAACAAGCCCCGGACGCCACGCTGCTTGTCTCCGCCTGCGACAAGCTGCATAACGCCCGCGCCATCGTCCAGGACCTGGAAGATCCCGAAGTTGCCACGCGCGTATTCGATCGGTTCACCGGCGGACGCGACGGGACCTTGGGCTACTACCAGGCGCTGGTAGAAATCTTCTCGAGTCGTGGCACGAAGGTCGCCAGGGTGCTCGACAGCACGGTGGACCTGATGCATGCGCTGGCAGGCGCGGGGGAACGCAAGGCGCTTGCTGGCTGATTCGCCGGCTTGGACCCGCGGCATTTGACCGGCTGCGGGCCGTCGGCTAGATCATGTACAGAATAATGTACATATCGCGATAGCCCATGGACACCATCACCTACACCAAGGCCCGTTCCAGTCTCGCCGAGACGATGGAGCGCGTCTGCGAGGATCATGCGCCGGTGATCATTACCAAGAAGGACGAGTGGTGATGATGTCGCTGGCCGATTGCCAGTCGTTGGATGAGACCGCGTACCTGCTGCGTAGCCCCAGGAACGCGCGCCGCCTGCTGGAATCGATGGCGCAACTGGAATCCGGTGGCGGCAAACCACTCAGGCTGGCCCGCTGAACCTAACTCGCTGAGCTTGGCCGGCATGCAGCTGATCTTCTCTGACGCGGCCTGGGAGGATTACCTCCACTGGCAGGCCCACGACCGCAAGCTGGTGGCGCGCATCAACAAGCTGACCGACGACACCATGCGCCACCCCCTCGAAGGCATCGGCAAACCCGAACCCTTGCGACACGGGCTGGCCGATTATTGGTCGCGCCGCATCAACGGCGAGCACCGCATGGTGTACAAGCCCGTTGCCGACGCGCTGCTGATTGCGCAGTTGCGGTATCACTATTGAGCAACAGGCAACGGTCGCGGCTGGCTTTGAAAAACCACCCACGCGGCGGTGTAAAGACATCGACATGCGCCGTCGACTGGTCGGGGTCGATCCAACGCCCTATGCTCTGGCGTGTTCGAGTCGGGGGAGTCGCCAGAGTCATGCTTCATGGATAAGAGAAAACTGTCCGAAGCGGACATCTGCCTGAAGTTCATCACACCCGCCCTGGTCGCCAGCGGTTGAAACGTGAATGAGCAGGTGTTTCAGGAGTTCACGCTCAAGGCCGGCCGCATGGTGGTGCGGGGCCATCGTGCCGCGCGCGACAAGTCCAGCATCCGCCGCGCCGACTACCTGATCTTGCATCGCGATGCTCGCACGGGTTCGAGGCCGCATCTTGTCCACAATTGACTTCTGTCCACAAAACATGGACAAATCCCAATCATGGACAAACACCGCCGTCAACACGAACCGGATCTGCTGCAGGCTGCCTTGACCGCGGTGCAGCTGCCAGGCCTGCAATGGGAAGTCGTCGAACGGGAGCCTGGCGGCCAGGCGACGCGCGGCGATGCCGTGCTGTGCCTGCGTTTCGATGGCCGCGAGCTGCGCTACGTCGCCGAGCTGAAGCGCGGCCTGCGCCGTGCCACGCTCGGCGCGGCGCTGCATCAGCTGGCGAACCACGGCGAGCAGGGGCTGCTGGTGGCCGACTACGTCACGCCGCCGATGGCCGACGAGCTGCGCCGGCGCGGCGTGCAGTTCATTGATGCCGCGGGCAACGCCTGGTTGACGCAGCCGCCGCTGCATGTCTGGGTGAAGGGTGAGCGGCCGAGGGAAGCCCTCGCGCCGCCGACGCAGGGCGGCCGTGCGTTTCAGGCCACCGGGCTGCAGGTGCTGTTCGCCCTGTTGTGCCGGCCGGCGGCGGTGGACCTGCCGTATCGGGAGATCGCCGCCCTGGCGGGCGTGGCGCACGGCACGGTGGGCTGGGTGATGGCCGAACTGCCGCAGCTCGGCTTCGTCGCCACGTTGCGCAAGCGGCGCCGGCTGATCGATGCGGAACGGCTGCTCAAGCGCTGGGTGGATGCGTATCCGCAGCGGCTGCGGCCCAAGCTGCTGCTGGGCCGCTACGACACGCGCAAGCTCGACTGGGTCGAGGCCATCGACGCAACGCGCTACGGCTTGCTGCTGGGCGGTGAGCCGGCAGCGGCGCGGCTGACGCAACACCTGCGGCCCGGCACGGCCACCTTCTACGGCAACAAGGTCGAACCGAATCTACTGACCGATCAGCGTCTGCAGCCGCATCGCAACGGCAACGTGGAAGTGCTGCGACGCTTTTGGAATTTCGAGGGCGAGACCCCCGGCATGGTGCCGCACTTGCTGGTGTACGCGGACCTGCTGGCGATCGGCGATGCGCGCTGTCTGGAAATCGCAGGGGAAATGCATGCAGGGATCGCCGCTGGATTTGCGTGAGCAGCCCGGGCTGGCGGTGTTGGCCAGGCTGGTGGCGACGATGCGCCGGGCCTGGCCGGATGCCGAGCCCTTGCTGGTGGGCGCGATGGCGCGCGACGTGTTGCTGTCGTTCGCGCATGGCATACGCGTCGCGCGCGCCACGACCGACATGGATTTCGCGTTTGGGTTGGATGGATGGAACAGCTTCGCCGGTTTGAGGAACGCCCTGCTCGCCGACGGATCTTTCGCCGAAGTGCCCGGCGTGCTGCATCGGTTGGTGTTCGAGCAGTGCCATCGGGTGGATCTGCTTCCCTTCGGCGGCGTGGAGCGGGCCGATCGCAGCATCGCCTGGCCGTCGCCGCATGTCGTCGAGATGACCATGCTCGGCTACCGCGAGGCGGCGGCGCAGGCAGTCGCGGTACGGCTGCCGGATGACGTGGTGGTGGCGGTCGCCTCCTTGCCGGCGCAAGCCGTCCTGAAGCTGCTCGCCTGGCGTGACCGACGCCACGAACGGCCGGGCGTCGATGCCGGTGACCTGCGCCTGCTGCTGCGCAGTTATCTAGAGGCGGGCAACATGGAACGCCTGTATGCGGACGCGAGCCAACTGCTCGAAGCGAGCGATTACGACCATGCCCGTGCCGGCGCATGGTTGCTGGGCCACGACGCCAGAAAGTTGCTGCACCCGTTGGCGAACGCCGGTGTCACAGTCGCATTGGACGCGGTGCTGGATCTGCTGGCGACGGAGATCGACCCGGATGGCCGGCTGCTGCTGATAGGCGACATGCGGTCCGGCGACGTGCAGATCGACCTCGACCTGCTGGGCGCCTTTCATGCGGGATTGCGGGGCGCCGCGACCCCTTGAGCGAATCAGTCCAGAAAATGTGTCGGGGACAATCTTGGTTCCGGCTGATTGGCTGGTAGCGGGCAGGTGGCGCGCTACGCTGCGGCGTCGGCCAACGGACCGGCTTGTCTGCAACTCAATCAATGCAGTGAACATGCCTCAGAACCTGATCGATATCGACCTGAATGCCGAAGTGCTGGCGGCCATCGACAACGCCCTGGCTGCACTGGAGACGGGCCTGGCCTCGCTGATCGCGTTGACGCCCGAGCAGCGCCACGGGCTGACCAAGATGGGCGACAAGTCCGAGGCGTTCTGCCGGCAGGCCGGTCATGTGTTCGCCGACAACCCCGGCGTGCTGCCCCGCAATTTCGATCTGGACGGTTATCAGCGCGACATCGCCACGCTGGATGCGTTGCGCCCGCGCCTGGTGCGGTTGGGCAAGCTGCATCAGCGTGGCGTCGACACCGAGATGGCGGTGGGCAGCGACCTGATGACCAATGCGCTGGAGGGTTACGCGGTGCTGAAGGTGGCCGGCAAGGGGCAGGGACTGGACGAGGCGCGCAAGGCGCTGGCCGCCCGCTTTGCCCGCGGGCCGCGCAATCCCGCACCGGCCAGTGAGCCGGCGCCGAGCGAGCCGCTGCCGGCCTGATTCGTCATTTCCTGGAATGGAAGAGGCCCCGCAAGCGGGGCCTCTTTTTTTGCTGGCGCTCAGTGGCGCTGGCGGTGGATGTGGCGGCTGTTGCGGTTTTCCGCGCGGTTGAGGCGGCGGGTTTCGCCCTTGGTCAGGTGGCCGTGATGCTTGGCTTCGGCGGCGCTTTCGCGCTGGGCGATGTTGGCGGCGCGGCGCTGGTCGTTGGCTGCCTGCTTCGGCGTGATGGTGCCGTTGGCGACGCCTTTCGCGATGCGCGCCTGCTGGTTGTCGATGCGCTGGTTGACCTCGTTGACGCGGGGGTGACCGGGGACGGTGCTGTCGGCGGCCATCGCGCTGGCGCTGGCGAACGCGGTGCAGGCGATCAGGCTGAGCAGACCGAGACGGATCATCGAAGCGTGGTTCATGACGGTGTCCTTCAGTGTGGGAGGCCGGCGGTTGGGTACTGCCATGTCGTGCCGGACGAATGGCGGCATGCCGGAAGGAGAACGCCGCTCGGGGTCACGGGTTGACGGCGTCACCAACGGGGTCAGGTCCACTTTCCCGAACCCGCCTCGTTTCGAGCGGTTTCGCTACGCCGCTCCCGCCGCCCAATCATTTCTGTTGCCCCGGTGGACAGATGCCGGCGAGTCGCTTGATGAGTGCACCCATCGGCAAGGCTGTCGCCACGAAAGTGATCTCGCGCACGTACTACCAATGGAGGCCTTTTGGGACGCCAGGGGTCGGAGTAGTTTGCGTTGAGGGGGGAATTCAGCGGCCATCGGGAGGGAGACAACATGCATAACCATGCAGGGATCAACGTGGTTCTTTTGCGCGCCATTCGCGCGGCGCTTGCCGCTGCGGCGCTGGTCGCGTGCTCGGTGCAGGCGCAGGACGCGGGCGCGTCGGACAGCGGACAGGCCCAGGCCAGCCAGGCGACCGCGGCACAAGGGCGCAACGATGCGGCGAAGGCCAAGTCGACCACCACCCTGCAGGAAGTGGTGGTGACCGGTACGCACCGGGCCGGCCTGTCGCCGACCGAATCCATTTCGCCGATCGACGCGTTCAGCGGCAGCCAGATCGCGAAGCAGTCTTCGGCGGACCTCACCGACGCGCTGACCAACATCGTGCCGTCGCTGACTACCCAGCGTTTTCCCATCGCCGACGGCACGTCGTTCGTGCGGCCGGTGTCGCTGCGCAACCTGTCGCCCGATCAGACCCTGGTTCTGGTCGACGGCGTGCGCTTCCATCGTTCGGCGCTGGTCAACTTGCAGCTCGATCCGCTGGGCACCTTCAACCAGGGCGCGCAGGCGGTGGATTTCTCGGTGTTTCCGTCCAACGCCATCGAGCGCGTCGAAGTGCTGCGCGATGGCGCCTCGGTGCTGTATGGATCGGACGCGATCGCCGGCGTGGTCAACGTCATTCTCAAGAAGGCCCGCTCGGGCGTGACGGTCAGCGCGCAGGTGGGCCAGTACGGCAAGGGCGATGGCAACCTGCGGCGCTACGACGCCGATGCGGGATTCCCGCTCGGCGCCGATGGCTTCGTGCATGTGAGTGCCGAGCGCGAAACCACCGACCCCACCTCGCGCGGGATGCCGCAAGCGGACGCGGCGGCCGTCGCGGCCGTGGTCGGTGCGGACCAGGTGCCGTATGACGGCTTCGGCCAGCGCTGGGGCGACCCGCAGACCAAGACCAACAAGCTCTTCGTCAACGCCGGCCTGCCGCTGTCCGGCGACATGCAGCTCTACGCCACGGGCAGCTTCATGGACAAGAAGGTCCTGTCCAGCTTCTTCTACCGCAACCCGGTCTTGCCGGCCCAGTACGGCATCGGCGGCCGCTCCACCCTGGTCAGCTACGCCGATGGCACCCTGACCCCGGCGAACGCGCCGCAGTCGCTGGTGGACAGCATCGTGGCCGGTGGCGGCGATCCGGCGAACTACCTGACGGCCAACGCGGCGAGTCCGAGCGGATGGGTGCTGCTGAACCCGATCTACACGAAGTTCCCGGGCGGCTACAGCCCGCTGTTCGGTGCGGACATCAGCGATCACCAGCTGGTCGGCGGCGTGCGTGGCGGCGGGCAGAGCAACCTGCAGTGGGACCTGCACTACCGCACCGGCAGCAACGAGGTCGACTACCAGTTGAAGGGCTCGATCAACCCGAGCCTGGGCAGCCTGTCGCCCACCAACTTCCATCCCGGCAAGCTGACCCAGCGCGAGCAGGGCGCCGGTGCGGATTTCGTCCGTTCGTTCGACGATTCGCCGCTCACGCTCGCCTTCGGCGCGAACTGGCGCCAGGAGACCTACATCATCCACCAGGGCGACGCCGGTTCGATCGAGGTGGGGCCGACCGCGTCGGTGTTCGGGGTGGGCTCGGATGCCTTCCAGGGCTTTCCGGCCAACGCGGCCGGGCGCTTCATGCAGAACAGCGAGGCCGCCTACGTCGACGCCGAGACGAACTTCACCGACCAGTGGTCCGGCGCGGCGGCGGTGCGTTACGAGCGTGCGGAAAACTACGGCTCCAAGGTCGTGTACAAGCTTTCCAGCCGTTACGCGTTCACCGACGCGTTCGCGCTGCGCGGTACGTACAACACCGGCTTCCGCACACCGACCCCGGGCCAGGCGAACACACTCAATGTCACCACCACGGCTAACGCCCAGGGTGGCCTGATACCCGCCGGCACCTATCCGGTCGACAACCCGGTGGCGCGCGCGCTCGGTTCCAAACCGCTGAAGACCGAAACCTCCAGGAGCCTGTCCGTCGGCGCCGTGTGGACGCCGCTCGATAGCGTCACGACCACCCTGGACTACTACCGGATCAGGATCGACGACCGCATTGGCCTGGTCAGCAACCGCGTGAGCCAGGCCACCGTCGACCAGCTCGCCGCCGGCGGCTATCCGAACGCGCAACTGCTGCTCGGCAGCGACGCCAGTTATTTCGGCAATGCGTTCGGCTCCGACATCCGCGGCATCGACTTCGTGCTCGATACGCGGCATCAGCTGGGCAATGGCAGGCTCAACATCGACTTCCGCTACAACCGCAACAAGCAGAACGTGGTCAAGGTGCAGCCGGACACGCTCAACGACGATTTCGTGTACGACCTCGAGCACCAGGTGCCCAGGAGCCGGTCGGTGCTCAGCTTCGACTACGCGCTGCACGGGTTCGATGCCATCGCGCGGATCAATCAATACGGCAGCTGGAGCACCACGGTCGGCCTGTTCGGCAGCAACAACCCGCCGGACGACGTCAATCACTACAGCGGCAAGACGCTGCTCGATCTGGAGGCCAGCTACAAGTTCAACGACACCTTCACGGTGGCCATCGGCGGCAACAACGTCTTCGACACCTACCCCGGCAAGGAGCAGAACGCCACGCTGCAGTTCCTTGGCGTCAAGTACGCGCTGACCTCGCCGTTCGGTTTCAACGGCGCGTTCTGGTACGCGCGCGTGACAGCAAGCTTCTGACCGGTCGTCGCCATGGACCGTCTCCCCGGGTGTGCCCGGGGGGACGATAGTTGATGGCTCAGCCGACGAGCGCGCTCTCCGCTGACCCAGTAGCCTCACGCCGCCCCGCGCCATTGCAAGCAAGACTTTGCCGCCACTTCCATGTACGGTTTGCGGACGGCGGCAACGGATGCGCCGCACATCGCAGCCAGGGCTGGCGTGGCATTGGGGCCAACTTGGGAGCGAAGATGAAATCGTCACACTTGCGCGCGGCGGTGCTCGCGGTTTTGCTGGTGGTGTCCGCCGGGGTGGTCGCCCAGGCTGCAACGCCGCAGCCCACCGAATTTCCGCCGGACGCCTTCCCGTCCACCTACCAGCCGCTGCCTTCGCAAGTCACGCTGATCGAGCACGCGACGATCTACACCGGTACCGGCGAGCGCATTGACGATGGGTCGGTGCTGTTGCGTGACGGCAAGGTCGCGGCGATCGGCAAGCAGGTCGAGGCGCCGGCCGGTGCGGTGGTGATCGATGCCAAGGGCAAGTTCGTCACGCCCGGACTGATCGACGTGCATTCGCATCTGGGCGTCTATCCGTCGCCATCGGTGGATGCCACCGCCAACGGCAACGAGATGACCAACCCGACCACGCCGCAGGTGATGGCCGAGCATTCGGTGTGGCCGCAGGACCCGGGCTTCAACACCGCGCGCGCCGGTGGCGTGACCACGCTGGAGATCCTGCCCGGTTCCGGCAACCTGATCGGCGGGCGCAGCGTGGTGTTGAAGAACGTGCCGGCCACCACCGTGCAGGGAATGAAATTTCCGGATGCGCCGTATGGCCTGAAGATGGCCTGCGGCGAGAATCCGATGCGGGTCTACGGAAGCCGTCACCAGTTTCCGTCGACGCTGATGGGCGACGTCGCCGGCTACCGGCAGGCGTTCGCCGACGCGCAGGCCTACGACCGCGAGTGGAAGGCGTGGGAGGCGAAGGTCAAGGCCAAGGGCGCCACGGAGGCCGGCCCGCCGCCCAAGCGCGATCTGGGCAAGGAGACTCTGGCCGAAGTGCTCGGCGGCAAGATCCGCGTACAGATGCATTGCTACCGCGCCGACGAGATGGCCGCCTTGCTCGACGTGGCAAACGAGTTCGGCTTCAAGATCGCGGCGTTTCACCATGCCGTCGAGGCGTACAAGATTCCGCACCTGCTGGCGAAGACGGACACCTGCGCGGCGATGTGGGCCGACTGGTGGGGCTTCAAGATGGAAGCGTGGGACGGCATCCGCGCCAACATCGCGATGGTCGATGCCGGCGGTGCCTGCGCGATGATCCACTCGGACGACGAGAACGGCATCCAGCGCCTCAACCAGGAAGTAGCCAAGGCGCTGGCCGCAGGGCGGCGTGCCGGGCTCGACATCAGCAAGGAGCACGCGGTGATGTGGATGACGCTCAACCCGGCCAAGGCGCTGGGCCTGGCCGACCGCATCGGCTCGCTGGAACCGGGCAAGGATGCCGACGTGGTGATCTGGAGCGCCGACCCGTTCAGCGTCTACGCGCGCACCGAGAAGGTGTTCCTCGACGGCGCCGTGGTCTACGAGCGCGACGAACCGCAGCGGCAATCGACCTCCGATTTCATGCTGGGCAGCTTCATCGACCCGCATGCCACCGATGCCGCCGCAGGGGAGGGCGCACGATGAAATACCTGGCCATGATCCTGGCGATGCTCTGCGTCGCCTGCAGCCCGGCCGACCATTCGGACGGCCATGCCGATACCGCGGCGGCCAGTTCCGCGGCGCCTGCGAATGGCAACGCTGCCGGCGATGGCAAGACCTACGCCATCACCGGCGGCACCGTGTACACGCTGGGCGCCGCCGGCAAGATCGAGCACGGCACGGTGCTGGTCAAGAACGGCAGGATCGCCGCGGTGGGCGCCAACGTCGAGATTCCCGCCGATGCCGAGCGCATCGACGCCACCGGCAAGATCGTCACGCCCGGCATCTTCGACCCGCAAAGCCAGTTCGGCATCGTCGAGGTGGGCGCGGTGAAGGAAACCCGCGACGCCTCGGCCGGCGACTCGCGTTTCAGCGCCGCGTTCGACGTGGCCGACGCGATCAACCCGCGCTCGATGCTGATCCCGGTCAACCGGATCGCCGGCGTCACCCGCGCGATGGTGTCGCCCACCAACGGCGACAAGCACATCATCGCCGGCCGTGGCGCCATCATCGACCTGGGTTCCACCGAAGGCTTCATCCATCGCGATGCGGCGGCGATGTTCGCCGCGCTGGGCGAGACCGGCGCCGCACAGGCCGGCGGCTCGCGCGCGGCCGCGATGCTGGCCCTGCGCGAGGCGCTGCAGGATGCGAGGGACTACGCCGACAACACCAGCGCCTATGCCAGCAACCAGCGCCGCAAGTACGCGCTGACGCGGCTGGACCTGGAGGCGCTCGGTCCGGTGCTGGCGGGCCAGGAGCCGCTGGTGCTCCACGTCGAGCGTGCCAGCGACATCGAGGCGGCGTTGCGGCTGGCCGGCGACTTCAAGCTGAAGCTGATCGTCTCCGGCGGCGCCGAAGCCTGGATGGTCGCCGACGAACTCGCCGCCGCCCACGTGCCGGTGCTGCTCAATCCGCTGGAAGACCTGCCGGCACATTTCGAGACGCTGGGCTCGACCCTGGAAAACGCCGCGCGCCTGCAGAAAGCCGGCGTGATGATCGCCTTCGCCACCGGCGACACCCACAACGCGCGCAATGTCACCCAGGCTGCCGGCAATGCGGTGGCCAACGGCCTGCCGTGGCTCGACGCGTTGAAGGCGCTGATGCTGAACCCGGCGCGGATCTACGGCATGGACCAGGATGTGGGCACGCTGGAGCAGGGCAAGCTGGCCGACGTGGTGATCTGGAGCGGCGACCCGCTGGAACTGTCCAGCTTCGCCGACCAGGTATTCATCGCCGGCCGCAAGATTCCCATGGTCAGCCGCCAGACGATGCTGCGCGACCGCTACATGCAGGCGATGCGCGGCAGGAAGGACTTGCCGCCCGGCTACATCGTGCCGGCGGCGCAATAGGCACGTGCCGCAGGCTCCGCCGCCCGCAGGCGGCGGAGCCTGCCGTCGCAGGGCGGGCACTGCCGGCCGGATCTTCCCGTATCGCCACACGCGTGGCAGTCGCACCTGCCGCTGCTCTGGCAGTTTGTTCATTCGCTGGCAGCCTGCTGGCGGCGCTTTTCCGGTACCGATGTCCCGTCGAATGACCACGACACGGTAAGGAACGAGAAAGTGGAGCATCAGCTGATGCGTTCGATCAGGTCCAGTCCGTTCGCCACGGCGTGGCCGAGCGCAGTGTTGTCGAAAATGCACCAGCGCTGCGGACGCCGCAGCCGACGTTCGATGCTGCGCAGCGCGGCCTCGGAGTAGGCGTCGTAGTAGATGCGCGGTGCGCCATGCAGGCGGAAATACTGGAGGCGGGGATCTCCCGCCGGGACCGCTGCGCGCGGGTGTCGCGCCGGATCGGCAGCCACCCGCGCGATACCCCGTTCACGCAGCGCGCGATCGACGGCCGGCCGGAACCACGACGGGTGGCGCGGTTCGCAGGCCACTGGCCCGGCATGCAGCCGCATCAGCCGATCGAAGAACGGCAGCGCCGTCGATGGTGCATAGGCGAGGCTGGGCGGCAGCTGCAGCAGCAGGCAACCCAGTTTCATTTCCAGTTCGTCGACCTGGCCCAGGAAGATGCGCAACGCCGGTTCGCAGTCGTGCAGGCGAGCCTCGTGGCTGATGGCGCGCGGCATCTTCACCGCAAAGCGGAACGCTGCCGGCACGCTGGCCGCCCAGCGACGGTAGGTGGCCGGCCGATGCGGGCGGTAGAACTAGGAATTGATCTCGACACAATTGAACCGCTGCGCGTATCGCTCGAGGTGGCTGTTGCCCTCGGGGAAGCGGCTCGCCAGCGCGGAAGGAATCGACCAGCCGGCGATGCCAATACGCGCTTCGACCATGGAAATCCCGCGGAGGCCATCCATCGCGGACGACGCTACCGCGCCGTTCGTCATGTCACGATGAAGGAAGCCACCTCCATGGTGGCGATGCAGCCGCGATGTCGCGTCGCTGTCGCTGCATCGACGCGATCAGGCTCATTCGTCTTGGAAGGCGAATGAGCCTGATCAGCGTGGCCACTGAGGGCCTAGTGGGACGAAGCGGACGCTTCCGCTGCCGGCGCCGTCGCGCTCGCCGTCCACAGCTTCGCTTCGGCTTTCCCGCCCAGCATCTGCTGACGCACCAGCGGGATCGGCGGGCCGCCGTAGCTGAGGAACTGGTCGTGGAATGCCTTCAGCGCGTTCGGGCCGGGGTGGGCGGCGATCCAGTCCTTGCGCAGCTGCATGATCATCAGCTTGCCCATGGTGTAGTTGAGATAGGCCGGGTCGTAGGTGCCGCGGGCAGCCTGCTGGCGGGCGTTGCCCGGGTCCTGGAAGGCCTTGTCGCGGAACATCTGCTCGGACTGGGCCATGCTCATGCCGCCGGTGTGCAGGCCTATTGCCGAGAGGTAGCGCACGTCGCGCAGCAGGGCGTTGGTGAGCTGGCCGATGTGGACTTCCGGCGTGGCGCCGTCGAGGCCGGCGTCGAACATCATCTCCTCGGCGTAATGTGCCCAGCCTTCGGCGAAGGCATAGCCGACGAACAGCTGGCCGAATTTCCAGTGCGCACGGTTGGCGTGCAGGAACTGCAGGAAGTGGCCGGGCCAGACTTCATGCGCGGAGACGAACAGCAGCGCCGCCTTGCCCGGCACGTAGGCGGCCTGGTCGGCCTTGCTCCAGGTCGGGTCGGGCGGGGCGATGTAGTACACCGACGGCAGGTTGTTCTCGTACGGGCCGGGGATCTCGATGTAGGCGAAGTTCCAGCGGTTGAACGGCGGGGCCTCTTCGGCCTTGGCCTGCTCGGTGCCGGGAATGCTGACCAGATCCTTGTCGACGATGAACTGGCGCAGGCTGGCGAGCTGCGCGCGGGCGCCTTCAACTGCTCCGCCGACGGGTTTGTCGGCGCTCTCCTTCGCCACGCAATCCTTCAGCGATTGGCCCGGGGCAAACTTGTCGCAGGCGCTCTTGAGCGAGGCAAGGTTGCGCGCAAGATCGGATTCGCCGATCGCCTTGAGCTGGTCCAGCGGAAGGTCGACCCGTTCGGTGGCATGCAGCATCTTCGCGAACTTGTCCGCGCCCAGCGCGAAGTCCTGGGTGGCGTGCGGCTTCTGCGCCTTGAGCCAGTCGGCCAGCTCTTGCGAGGCCTTGATGGCGGCGGCGTTGCTGGCCTTGAAGCGCGCCTGCAGGGCATCGTCCTTCACCTGGGCGAAGATGCCGGGCACGTCGGTCTTGAAGAAGCTGGCGAAGCCTGCGAACGAATTTACGCCCACGTCGATGTACGAGGCGGGCAGTGGCAGCTTGAGGTTGGCCTTGATCTGCGCCAGCGCCTTGGGCAGCGCCTCCTGGTAAGTCACGAAGGCCGCCATGCGCTGCGCCAGCGGCGCGTATGGCCGGGTCAGGTACATGCTCGGCGACAGGTCGCCGGTGTAGAAGGTGGGGTTCTTGTACGGAGCGCCCGAATCCTCCAGCCAGAACAATTGGCCGTCGATCACCGCCAGTACGTAGTCGCGCTGGAATCGGCCGCGGGCATCCAGCTCGTCATCGGTGAATGCGGCAAAGCTCTTCCTTTGCGCATGCAGCCAGTCCGCGTTGGCCTTCAGGCCTTCGGCGCTGAAATCGGGCAGACGGCCGTCGAACTCGTGCTTGCCGGCGTTGGCCGCGAACACCGGGTAGTGCTGGAAGTAGCCGGCAAGGAACGCGTCGACGTCCGTTGCCAGTGTCGCGTTGCGGCCGGCGTCCGCCGCGTGGACGCTGGATGCGGCGGCCGGCGTGGACTGGCCCGACAGCGAGGCGTCGGCGGAGCAGCCGGCAAGAAAGGTGGCGGCAACGACGGCAGAGAGTGTGAGCGCGCGCAATGGATGCATGTCGACTTCCCCGGGATGATCGCAAGCGCCGAGCCTAAGGCGTACTGCCGGTTCGACGCAATCGCGCGGGGGGTGGTGCCGGTTGTCGTGCCGCGCGGAGCGGTCAGATTTCCTTCGCCAAGCGCTTTGCCAGCCCGATGTAGCCGGCCGGCGTCAGCTCCAGCAGGTGCTGTTTCGCATCCGCCGGAAGTTCAAGCCCGGCGATGAACTCGCGCATGGAATCCCTGGTGATGCCGTGGCCGCGGGTCAGTGCCTTGAGCTGCTCGTAGGGTTGCGGCAGGCCGTAGCGACGCATCACGGTCTGTACGGCTTCGGCCAGCACTTCCCAGCTGGTGTCGAGGTCGGCGGCGATGCGTTCGGCGTTGACGTTGAGTTTGCCCAGGCCCTTCTTCAGCGATTCCAGCGCCACCAGCGTGTGGCCGAAGGCGGTGCCGAGCGCACGCAGCACGGTGGAATCGGTGAGGTCGCGCTGCCAGCGGCTGATCGGCAGCTTCTCGGCGAAGTGACCCAGCAGCGCGTTGGCGAGGCCGAAGTTGCCTTCGGCGTTCTCGAAGTCGATCGGGTTGACCTTGTGCGGCATGGTCGAGGAGCCGACTTCACCGGCCTTCAAGGTCTGCTTGAAGTAGCCCAGCGAGATGTAGCCCCAGATGTCGCGGGCCAGGTCGATCAGGATGATGTTGGCGCGGCGCACCGCGTCGCAGTATTCGGCGACGTTGTCGTGCGGCTCGATCTGGGTGGTGTAGGCGTTGTAGTCGAGGCCGAGGCTTTCGACGAAGCGCTGCGAGAAACCCCGCCAGTCCATTTCAGGGTAGGTGATCACGTGGGCGTTGTAGTTGCCCACCGCGCCGTTGATCTTGCCGGAGACTTCGACCGCCGCCAGCTGCTTGCGCTGACGTTCCAGGCGCGCCACCACGTTGGCGATCTCCTTGCCCAGCGTGCTGGGCGAGGCGGTCTGGCCGTGCGTGCGCGAGAGCAGCGGCAGGCCGGCGTTGTCGTGCGCCATCTGGCGCAGCGTGTCGATCAGCGCATCGAGCTGCGGCAGCAGCACGCCGCGGCGCGCGTCGCGCAGCATCAGCGCGTAGGAGAGGTTGTTGATGTCCTCGCTGGTGCAGGCGAAGTGCACGAACTCCTTCGCCTGCGCGAGGCTGGCGTCGGCGCCGATCTTCTCCTTGATGAAGTACTCGACCGCCTTGACGTCGTGGTTGGTGGTCGCCTCGATCGCCTTGATCCGCTCGCCGTCGGCCTCGCTGAAGTCCTCCGCGATGGCTTTCAGGGTGGCGACCTGGGTCGCGTCGAAGGCGGGGAGTTCGACGATCTTGGGCTCGGCGGCAAGGGCCAGCAGCCATTCGATCTCCACCTGCACGCGGCGATGCATCAGCCCGAACTCGCTGAAGATCGGACGCAGCGCTTCGACCTTGCTGGCGTAGCGGCCGTCCAGCGGCGACAGGGCGGTCAGGGCGTGGTTGGACATCGGGGCGTTCCGGCGAGGGGAAACGAGCATTTTACATTGCCGGCGGCTCCGTGCCCGGCGGCTTATAGTGGGCGGACGTGACCGTCTCCCGTTCACCCTGAGCGTAGCGCCGAAGGCGCGAAGTCGAAGGGTATCAAGAGGGCTTCGACTTCGCGCCTTCGGCGCTACGCTCAGCCCGAACGGTCCAGGCGATGCCACGGTCCCACCCCGAAGGAATTTCCCCAATGAACAACTTCCGCATCGAACACGACAGCATGGGCGAGCTGCAAGTCCCGGCTGACGCGCTGTATGGCGCGCAGACCCAGCGCGCGATCGACAACTTCCCGATTTCCGGCCTGCACCTGCCGCGGCCGTTCATCCGTGCGCTGGGGCTGATCAAGGCCGCTGCGGCCGACGTGAACCTTTCGCTGGGCCATCTGAAAAAGGGTCAGGCGGCGGCGATCCGCAAGGCGGCGCTGGCGGTGGCGGACGGCCAGTACGACGCGCAATTCCCGATCGACATCTTCCAGACCGGTTCGGGCACCAGCACCAACATGAATGCAAACGAGGTGATCGCGCACCTGGCGGTTGCCGCGGGTGCGAAGGTGCATCCGAACGACCACGTCAATTACGGGCAGAGCTCGAACGACGTGATCCCCACCGCCATCCACGTCAGCGCCACGCTGACCGCCAGCGAGCAATTGCTGCCGGCGCTGAAGCACCTGCAGAAGGCGATCGACAAGCGCGCGCGCGAACTGAAGAACACGCCCAAGACCGGCCGCACCCACCTGATGGACGCGATGCCGATCACCTTCGGGCAGGAACTGTCGGGCTGGGCGGCGCAGGTCGGCGCGGCCATCGAGCGGATCGAGGATGCGCTGAAGCGCATGCGCCGACTGCCGCAGGGCGGCACCGCGGTGGGCACCGGCATCAACGCCGACCCGAAGTTCGGCCCGGCGATGGCCGCCCAGCTGAGGAAGCTGACCGGGGTGAAGTTCGAGTCGGCGCAAAACTACTTCGAGGGCATGGCCGCGCAGGATGCGGCGGTGGAACTGTCCGGCGCGTTGAAGACGCTGGCCGTCGCGTTGATGAAGATCGCCAACGACCTGCGCTGGATGAACTCCGGCCCGCTGGCCGGCCTGGGCGAGATCGAGCTGCCGGCGCTCCAGCCGGGATCGTCGATCATGCCGGGCAAGGTCAATCCGGTGATCCCCGAGGCGGTGGCGATGGTGGCCGCGCAGGTGATCGGCAACGATGCCTCGATCACCATCGCCGGCCAGAGCGGCAATTTCCAGCTCAACGTGATGCTGCCGCTGATCGCGCACAACCTGCTGCAGTCGATCGGCATCCTGGCCAATGTCAGCGTGCTGCTGGCGGACAAGTCCATCGCCGGCTTCAAGGTCAACAAGGCGCGGGTGTACCAGGCGCTGGCGATGAACCCGATCCTGGTCACCGCGCTGAACCCGGTGATCGGCTACGAGAAGGGCGCGGCCACCGCCAAGCAGGCGTACAAACAGCACCGGCCGATCATGGACGTGGCGCTGGAAACCACCGGGCTGAAAAAGGACGAGTTGAAGAAGCTGCTCGACCCGATGGCGCTGACCCGCGGCGGCATCCACGAAAAATAGACAACCAGGGATTCGGGATACGGGATTGGTGATTTGCAAAGGCATCGCCCGCGAGCGGGCTCCTGCAGCCTCCGTCATCTCGCAGAAGCCCGCTCGCGGGCGATGCCTTTGCTTTTGCTCTCGCGAATCCCGAATCCCGTCCTCAGAACGACAGCACGGTCACGCCTTTCTTGTGGCCCGAGTTGGCAATGTTCTTGTCGCAGTCCTGCACGTCTTCCTCCGTCATCGTCGCGTAGGGCTTGAATGCGGGCATCGTGGTTGCCAGCTGCTGCTGGGCGGCGCGCAGGTCGGGCAGGCGTTTGCACAGCTCGAGGGCGGCGGCCTGGATGCGGTCGGTCTGCGGCTTGATCGCCGCCTCGATTTCCGCGTCGCTCTTGCCGCTGAACGCGCCGCTCAGCGCTGCGCTGGCGGCATGCATGCCGAGGTCCGCGCCTTGCGTGCCGATCGCCATGCCGGCCTCGGCGATGTCGATGACGCGGTGGCGGTAGTCCAGCAGCAGCTGCCGTTGCTCCGGCGTGGCGGCGACCGGCTTGCCGTCGATCAGCAGCTCGCCTTGCGGCGTGATCTGGGCGTTGGATGTCGAGCGGCCCATGCGCAGGGTGCTGCCGATGTGGACGGTGTCCACGTCGATGTTTTTGGTCGCCAGTTCCTGCCGGGCCTTCTGCATGGCGTCGTCGACGCGACGGGCCACCCACGAGGTGGGCGCCTTGTCACCGGCAGTTTGTGCGGTGGTTGCCGAGGAGGCCGGCTGGGAGTCCGTGTGGTCCGACTGGCCGCAGGCGGCCAGCGGCAACAGCAAGGCCAGGGCGAGGGCGTTGAGGGTGAGGGATTTCATGGGTGCTTCTCCAAGTCGTGTGTTGGAACGCAACTCAGCTGTCGTCGCGCCAGCGGCGGAACCAGATCGCGCCGGCCAGCATGGCGGCGGCCGCGGCCACGCCGATCCAGAGGTTCATCGAGCCCATCGCGCTGTAGCTGTGCATCACGCTCAGGGTGGAAAGCACCTGCGCCGGGTTGTCGCCGCCGATGCCGCTGACCTCGCTGAACCAGCCACCCGGGAACACGCTGCCCAGGATGCGGGCCACCACGCCACGCCAGTACCAGTCGTTGGAGATATTCAGCGTGCCCAGCAGGTTGAACCAGCCAATCACGATGCCGACGCCCACCGGCAATGCCACCGCCCACAGGAAGGGCTTGCTGCGCGCCCAGGCCGAGCAGAGCATCAGCCAGCCCACCGTCGGCAGCGCCCACAGCACATAGAGCGGGATCGAGCCGACCAGGTTGGCGATCACCTGCAGCGGGTGCGACAGGCCCAGCAGGTGCCACACGCTGACGCCATGCAGGGACAGGGTGATGGCGAACATCAGCAGCATCACGATCCCGGTGAGGGCGCCCACGACCACCGCGATCAACGGCGCGACCACGGTGGCGGAGAAGACCTTGGACAGCACGGTTGCGGTGTCCGACACCGGCAGCGATTTCCAGAACAGGATGCTGCGGTCGCGGCGATCGTCGTAGAGCGCGCCGAGGCAGTAGAAGAACACCACGAAGCCGAGCACGATACCGATGATCATGGTGGAGGAGTACATCACCAGGTCCAGCCCGGCACCGACCGCCTCCATCGACCGCTGGTCCAGGTCCTGGGTGAGCAGGTGCAGGTTGTTGCTGCCCATACCCAGGTGGAAGCCCATCTGCCGGCCCATCACCTCGCCGGTCACGATACCCATCAGGTTCAGCACCAGGAAAATTGCGGCCGTGATCACCGGCGCACGCAGGAAGCCGCCGCGGTGCTCCCAGAATTCGCGTTTGACCAACCACAGGAAGGTGTTCATGCGTAGGTTCCCTTCATGGTGGCGACGAACAGGTCGCTGATGGATGGCCGCCGGGTTTCGCCCAGGGCTTCCAGTTGCGCGCGTCCGACACCGTCGAACAGAAAGATGCTCTTGCCGAAGACCTGGCGCTCGTCCAGCGGCTTCAGCGCACGGGCGGCCTCGGACCGGTCGGCGTTGACCATCACCTCGATGTAGCGCTCGCCCACGGCGTCCATGTCCGCGTCGAGCACGATCCTGCCGTCGCGGATGAACATCAGGTCGGTGAGGATGTGCTCGACTTCCTCCACCTGGTGGGTGGTGACGATGATGGTCTTGTTCTCGTCGAAGTAGTCCTCCAGCAGGTTCTGGTAGAACTGCTTGCGGTAGAGGATGTCCAGGCCCAGGGTCGGCTCGTCCAGGATCAGCAGCTTGGCGTCGATCGCCATCACCAGCGCCAGGTGCAACTGCACGATCATGCCCTTGGACATCTGCCGCACGCGCTGTTCGGGCTGCAGCTTGGTGCGGGCAAGGAAGGCCTCGCACTTGGCGCGGTCGAAACGCGGATGCACGTGGGCGACGAAGTCGACCACTTCACGCACGCGAATCCAGCGCGGCAGCACCGCCACGTCGGCGATGAAGCACACCTCGCCCATCAGCCGGTCGCGCTGCTTGCGCGGGTCGAAACCCAGCACGTTCAGCTCGCCGGTGAAGTCGGTCAGGCCCAGGATGGCCTTCAGTGCGGTGGTCTTGCCGGCACCGTTGGGGCCGATCAGGCCGACGATGCGACCGGGTTCGACCTGGAAACTGACGTTGTCCAGCGCGACCGTCGACTTGTAACGCTTGCCGAGGCCGCTGGCCGTGATGACCGCGCTCATGCTGATGGCTCCTGGTGGTTGCCGGCTTCCCGCATCAGGGTCTTGAGATCCAGTCCGAGGCGCTGCAGGCGGGCATGCAACGCCGGCCATTCCTCGCGCAGGAAGCGTTCCCGTTCGGACTTGAGCAGCGCATCGCGCGCCCCTTCGATGACAAACATGCCCAGACCCCTCCTTTTTTCCACGAGTTGTTCGTCGACCAGTTCCTGGTACGCCTTCGATACGGTCAGCGGGTTGATCTGATAATCCGCCGCTACCTGGCGTACCGACGGCAGCGGGTCGCCTTCATTCAAGGCGCCGTCCAGGATCATCGCCACCACACGCTGGTGCAGTTGGCGATAGATCGGGACGCTGTCGTTCCAGGCGATGGTCATGGTTATTCCTTGGTGATGCGATCGAACTTCTTGCCAAACGAATAGTAGGGCATGACCCACTGCGCCCCGAGCAGGCCCAGCGGCTCGATCGTGTCGCCCAGGCGCAGCTGCGCGTCGGCGGGCACGACGGCGAGGTTGGCGGCGCTGCCGTCGTCGATCAGCGCCGCGGCGCGCCATTCGGCGGCGCTCGGATGCACGGTAACGGGGGCCAGGTTGGTGACGTGGGCCGGCGTGCTGGTGTGGCTGTTGCCGACCGGCTGCCAGGCGTCGACGTTGTACAAGACGGCGCGCAGGCTCGCGAAGGTGAGCAGGATGGCCGCGGCGCCGGCGATCAGTTTGTACGCTTTCATGTCGAACCTCCTTTGGTGCTCTGGGTGAGTGGTGTTGTAGTGAACTATAACACCGACTTTTGAGCCGTCAAGGGGAAATTCGGATTTGACTACATGACTGATGGCCTATGGGGCGGGGGAATAGGGAATAGGGAATAGGGAATAGGGAATAGCCGAAGCCAAGAGCATCAGGGCGGCGCTTTTCCGCTCTTTCTATTCCCTATTCCCCATTCCCTATTCCCTGCTCCAAACAAAAAGCCGGCTTCGCAGCCGGCCTTCTCGGGTCGTCAGGGGAGGTGATCAATCCTTCTTCGCGTACACCTGCCTGCCGCCCACCCAGGTCTGCAGCACCTTGGTGTTCCAGAGCTTGCTGGCCGGGTCCTTGAATACGTCGTGGTCGACCAGGATGAAGTCGGCCCACTTGCCGGGCTCCAGCGTGCCGATGCGGTTCTCCGCATGCTCGGCGTACGCCGCATCGAGGGTGAAGGCGCGCAGGGCCTGGGTCAGGCTCAGATCCTGCTGCGGATACCAGCCGCCGGGCGGCTGCCCCTGGTGGTCTTCGCGGGTGACGGCCGAGTACAGGCCGAAGAACGGGTTGGGCGACTCGACCGGGAAATCCGAACCCGCGGCGATCACCGTGCCCTGTTTCAGGAAGCGCTGCCACGCGTAAGCCCCCTTGATGCGTTCGTGGCCCACGCGATCCTCGGCCATGTTCATGTCGGAGGTGGCGTGGGTGGGCTGCATCGAGGCGATCAGCTGCAGCGGCACGAAGCGCGGGATGTCCTCCAGCGAGACGATCTGCGCGTGCTCGACGCGGTTGCGCAACGCCTTGGCGTCGGGGTGGCTGCGATAGGCCGCGGCGAAGCTGTCCAGCACTTCGCGGTTGGCGCGGTCGCCGATGGCGTGGATGCCGACCTGGTAGCCCTTGGCGAATGCCTTGTCGATCTTGGCCGTCATGGTGGCAGGCGACATGAACAGCAGGCCGCTGTTGTGCGGGTCGTCGGAGTAGGGCTTGAGCATCGCGGCGCCGCGGCTGCCCAGTGCGCCGTCGGCGAACAGCTTGACCGCGCGCACGGTGAGGAAATCATTGCCGTAGCCGATCAGCGGACCGTCCTTGCTGATGACGTCGAAGGACTCGCCGGTATCGCGGATCATCGCGTAGATGCGCGCGGTCAGCTTGTGCGCGTCGGCGTACTGCCGGTAGAGCCGGTAGTTGTCCAGATCGATGCCGGCATCGCTGACGCCGGTGAGGCCGACGCGGGCCATCTCGGCCAGCGCCGTGTCCAGCGCGGCGGCTTTCTCCGCCGCGGTCAGCGCCGGCACGTGGGTGTCGACCAGCTCGGTGGCGCCGTCGACGAACACGCCGGCCGGATTGCCTTGCGCGTCGCGCTCGATGCGTCCGCCAGCCGGGTCGGCAGTGGCGCGGGTGACGCCGGCGAGCTTGATCGCTGCACTGTTGGCCCACGCGGCGTGGCCGTCCACGCGGCTCAACCACACCGGCCGGTCGGCGACCGCGGTATCGAGCTCGCTGGCGGTGGGGAAGCGGCCGAGTTTCCAGATCACCTGGTTCCAGCCGCCGCCGCGGATCCATTTCGCCTGCGGATGCGCCTGGGCGTAGGCCTTCACCTTGGCCAGCGCTTCGTCCAGTGAGCGGGTCTCGCTGAGGTCGACGCTGTTGCGCGCGTAGCCCAGTTCCAGCACGTGGCCGTGGGCGTCGATCAAGCCGGGCAGCAGGGTCTGGTCGCGGCCGTCGATCACGCTGGCGCCATCGGCGCGTGGCTGCAGTTCGGCCGTGCTGCCGGTGGCCACCACCTTGCCGTCATCGACCAGCAGCGCCTGGAACTGCTGCAACTTGCCCTGGCTGTCCAGCGTGTAGCCGTTGACGTTGCTGACCAGCAGCTTGGCGGCATGGCCCAGCGGGGCGCTCGCCAGCAGCACGGCGAACAGGAGCACGCGCGGGAACGGAGTCATGTGGAGATTCCGGCAGTCGGGTGCGCCAGTGTGTCAATGCCGGCCGGCAATTTCCAGCGGCGGCTGGCGCAGTCGAACCGCGGTGCTACGCTGGCGCGATGGCCGTGGTTCGTAGATGGATACGAAGATGACGCAACTGAGCGGTGCCTTGCAGGATCTGAACGATCTGTACTTCTTTGCGGCGGTGGTCGAGCACGGCGGCTTCTCCGCCGCCGGCCGCGCGCTGGGCGTGCCCAAGTCGCGCCTGAGCAAGCGGGTGGCCCAGCTGGAGGAGCGGCTCGGCGTGCGCCTGCTGCAGCGAACCACCCGCCGGTTCGTGGTTACCGAGGTCGGCGAGCGCTTCTACACCCATTGCCGTGCGGTGCTGGAAGAGGCCCAGGCGGCGCAGGACGCGGTGGACGAGTTGCGCGCCGAGCCGCGCGGTGTCGTGCGCCTGAGCTGCCCGGTTTCGCTGGCGCAGACCGTGCTGGCGTACCTGCTGCCGGATTTCCTGGCGATGTACCCGAAGATGCAGGTGCGTCTGCTGGCGAACGATCGCCGTATCGACGTGATCGGCGAGGGCTTCGACCTGGCCATTCGCGTGCGCAGCAAGCTGGACACCGACGCCAACCTGGTGATCCGCAGTTTCGGCCATTCCAGCACCACCCTGGTGGCCAGCCCCGCGCTGCTGAAGGTCACCGGGCGCCCGGCGACGCCGGAGGAGCTGGCCAGGTTGCCCGCTCTGTCGATGCGCGAGCACGAAGGCGCGCAGACGTGGGAGTTGATCGACGCCGGCGGGGGGCAGGTCAACGTGGAGGTGCAGGCGCGCCTGATCACCGGCGATTTCGCCGTGCTGCTGGAGGCGGCCCGCCGCGGCCTGGGCGTGGCCCTGCTGCCGGAGTTCGTGTGCGCGCCGGCGATTGCCGCCGGCGAACTGGAAGTGGTGTTGCCGGACTGGACCATGCCCGAGGGCATCATGCATTTCGTCTACCCCAGCCGGCGCGGCATGCTGCCGGGCGTGCGCGCACTGGTCGATTTCCTGGCCGAGCGGCTGCCGGAAACCACGTTGCTGAAACACCAGCAGTGCCGCGAACGCCCGCAGGCCGAGCTGCCGCCTGCCTGATGCAGGCGACCCGGCCCATGCGCTACGCTGATTCCCTTATGGACATCCAAACGGCCAGATGACGATGATTGAAACCAAGCTGCCCAAGGTCGGTACGACGATTTTCAGCGTGATGAGCCAGTGGGCGCTGCAGCACCAGGCAGTCAACCTCGGCCAGGGCTTCCCCGATTTCGAACCGCCGCAGGAGCTGCGCGATGCTTTGACGCGGGCGATGAACACCGGCAGGAACCAGTACGCCCCGATGCACGGCACCGCCGCCCTGCGCGAGCAGATTGCGCTGAAGACCGCGCGTCTGTACGGGCGCAAGCTCGACGTCGATACCGACATCACGGTCACCTCCGGCGCCACCGAGGCGATCTTCGCGGCAATCGCCGCGACGGTGCGCGCGGGCGAGGAGGTGATCGTGTTCGACCCGGCCTACGACTGCTACGAGCCGGCGATCGAGCTGCAGGGCGCGCGCGCGGTGCACATCCCGCTGACCGTGCCGGCGTTCGCGATCGACTGGCAGCGCGTGCGCGACGCGGTGACGCCGAAGACGCGCATGATCCTCATCAACACCCCGCACAATCCTTCCGGCGCGGTGCTCTCGGCGGCCGACCTGGACGAGCTGGCGGCGATCGTGCGCGATACCGGCATCGTGGTGCTGTCCGACGAGGTGTACGAGCATATCGTCTACGAAGGTGCCCATGAGAGCGTGCTGCGCCACCCGGAACTGGCCGAACGCAGCATCGTGGTCTCCTCGTTCGGCAAGACCTATCACTGCACCGGCTGGAAGGTCGGTTACGCGGTGGCGCCGGCCGCGTTGTCGGCCGAATTTCGCAAGGTGCACCAGTACCTGACCTTCTGCACGTTTCATCCGGCGCAGGTGGCATTTGCCGAATTCATGGCCAGCACGCCGCAACACTACCTGGAATTGCCGGCGTTCTACCGGGCCAAGCGCGACCGCTTCCGCGCGCTGCTGGCGCCTTCGCGTTTCAAGCTGCTCGACGTGCCGGGCGGCTATTTCCAGCTGGTCGATTACTCGGCGATCCGCGACGATGACGATCTCGCCTTCAGTCGCTGGCTGGTGGAGCACGGCGGCGTGGCGACGATTCCGCTGACGCCGTTCTGCGAACGCCCGCCGGGCACGCGCCTGCTGCGGCTGTGCTTTGCCAAGAGCGACGCCACCATGGAGGCGGCCGCCGAGCGGCTGTGCCGGCTGTGACGATGCTGCCGCTGACCGTGTCGCTGGTGCAGGGCGCCACGCGCTGGCATGACGCGCCGGCCAACCGCGACTATTACGGCGAGCTGGTGCGTCGTGCGCGCGGCAGCGATCTGGTGGTGCTGCCGGAAACCTTCCTCTCCGGCTTCAGCAACGATACCCGCGCCAGCGCCGACACGATGGAGGGCGAGGGCATCGCCTGGCTGCGCGCGCTGGCCGTCGAGGTGGGGGCGGTGATCTGCGGCAGCGTGGCGATCCGCGAGGACGAGGTGGTCTACAACCGCCTGCTGTGGATGCGCCCGGACGGCAGCTTCGAGCAGTACGACAAGCGCCACCTGTTCCGCATGGCCGGCGAGCACACCCGCTACGGCAGCGGCAGGCGGCGGCCAATCGTCGAGCTGAAGGGTTGGCGCATCCTGCCGCAGGTCTGCTACGACCTGCGCTTTCCGGTGTGGTTGCGCAATCGCCGGCTCGCATCGGCCAGTGGTGGCATGGATTACGACCTGGCGGTGTTCGTGGCGAACTGGCCGGCCGCGCGTCGGCATCCCTGGCGTACCCTGCTGCGCGCGCGGGCGATCGAGAACCTCGCCTGCGTGGTCGGCGTGAACCGGGTCGGCGTGGACGGCAACGAGATCGCCTATGCCGGCGACAGCGCGGTGATCGATCCGGTGGGCGAGGCACTGGTGGAACTGGGTGCGCAGGAGCAGGTGGTCACCGTCACTCTCGACCCGGCCCCGCTGCTGGCGCATCGCGAACGCTTCCCGGCATGGATGGATGCGGACTCATTCACGCTTGACGCGGATTGACGAGCGCTGACCGGCACCGGGCGCGAGCGGGCTCCTACAAGATGGCCAGCACCGATTCGGGCGGCCGGCCGATCACGGCCTTGCCGTTGGCCACCACGATCGGTCGTTCGATCAGGCGCGGGTGCGCCACCATGGCGGCGATCAGCGACCGGTCATCGAGCGAGGGCGAATCCAGGCCGAGCTCGGTGTACTCCGCTTCGCCGGTGCGCAGCAATTGCCGGGCGGTCATGCCCAGTTGCTTGAGCAGGTCGACCAGTTCCGTCGCGGTGGGTGGCGTGTCGAGGTAGTTGATTACCTCGACGTCGTCGGCGCGTTCCTGCAGCAGGGCCAGCGTGGCGCGCGACTTGGAGCAGCGGTTGTTGTGGTAGATGCGGATCATCGCTCGCCCTCAACGGTTGCCGGAGCGGTTGCCGCCGCGACCCGGCGGGCGTCCGCCGCCATGGCCCTTGGGCCGCGGGCTGCCCGGGGCGCGGTTGCCGCCCTGGCCACGACCGGCGTGGCCGGGTCGGTTGGCAGGCGCGCGGTTGCCGCTGCCGCCCGTGCCGACGTAGGGGCTGCCGGCAGCGGGGGCGCCGCGTGAGCGCCCACCCGCCGCGCCACGGTTGCCGGTGGTGGCGCCGGCCAAGCCGCGCCGACCGCCGGGACGGGGGCTGCCATCGCGAGACTCGCCGGCAAACCAGGTGCGCACCGAAGGCAGCTCCTGGCCCGGTGCCACACGACGGCCCTTGCCGTGCCGCTTCGCATTCCCCGGCGCCCGCTCAGGTGCCGCCACGTTGCCGTTGACCTCGCGGCCGTTGCGCGGCGCGGATTTGCGTCCGCGTGCGGGTTCTTCGCGAATGCGGTCGTAGGCACGCAGCTCGCGCGCCTCGTCCTGGCCGCTGGTCCAGGCGCTGCCGGTGCCGTGCTCCGGGCGATATTCGGTGACGCCGCGGGTGGCACGGCGCTGGTGCAGGATCGGGCTCAGCGTCAGCACCGGCTGGGGGAGTCCGAGCCCGCTGGTCTGGCGCAACTGCTTGACGCTGTCGGCATCGAGCGCCTCGCATTCGCCGCGACGCAGGTTGCGCGGCAGCTCGATCCGGCCGTAGCGGATGCGCTTGAGCCGGCTGACCAGGAAGCCCTGCGAATCCCACAAGCGGCGCACTTCGCGGTTGCGGCCTTCGCGGATCACCACGCGGAACCAGCTGTGGCTGCCGCCGCGGCTGATCACGGCGATCTCGTCGAAGCGGGCCGGGCCGTCCTCCAGCTCCACGCCGGCTTTCAGGCGTTCGATGACCTCGTCCGGCACCTCGCCGTGCACGCGGCACAGGTACTCGCGCTCCATGCCGCTCTTGGGATGCATCAGGCCGTTGGCCAGCTCGCCGTCGGTGGTCAGCAGCAGCAGGCCGGTGGTGTTGATGTCCAGCCGGCCCACGGCAACCCAGCGCGCGCCTTTGAGTTGCGGCAGTTGTTCGAACACGGTCGGGCGGCCATCGGGATCGTCGCGGGTGGTCAGCACGCCTTCGGGCTTGTGGTAGATCAGCACTTCGGCGTCATCGCGGTTGTCGGTGGCCACCACGAATTGCTTGCCGTCCATGACCACGCGATCGCCAGCCTTGACGCTCATGCCGATCTCGGCGGGGCTGCCGTTGAGCTCTATCTCTCCGGCCTGGATGCGTTGTTCCAGCATGCGGCGCGAGCCGAGGCCGGCGTTGGCGAGCACCTTGTGCAGGCGTTCCTCCAGGGCCGGTCCGTCAGTGGCTGCGCGGGTGTCGCGCTTCAGGGTAAGAACGGATTTTTGCGGCGCAGTCATGCGCTTTGCTCCTTGGTATCTTGATCGTCGGCGTCGGTTTCGACGGCCGTGGTCGACGGGCTGGCGGAAGGCGAACCGGGATGGTCGGCAGCTTCGTCAGGCCCGGATGAGCCGCTGGGCGCCTGGGCGTCGGCGGCGAGGGTGGGGTGGTGGGCGTCGATCGGTGATCCGGTGCCTGACTCGGCGTCGGACAGCGGTTCGCGCGGGGAGTCGGTTTCGCCCGGATCGGTCGTTTCCGCAACCTGGTCGTCCGCGTCGTCGTCCGGATCGATGGGCAGGTCGCGGCCGACGTGCGCCGGCAGCGGGTCGGGCTCGAAGCGCATCTGCGGATCTTCCATGTCGCGGATCTCCGACAGCGGCGGCAGCTGATCGAGCGATTTCAGGTTGAAGTAGTCGAGGAACGCGCGCGTGGTGCCGAACAACGCCGGCTTGCCGGGCACGTCACGATGGCCGACCACGCGAATCCACTCGCGCTCCTCCATCGTCTTGATGATGTTGGAGGACACCACCACGCCGCGGATCTGCTCGATCTCGGGACGGGTGATCGGCTGCCGGTAGGCGATCAGCGCCAGTGTTTCCAGCAGGGCGCGCGAGTAGCGGCTGGGTCGCTCGGTCCACATCCGCGAGATCCACGGATGCACGTCCTGGCGCACCTGGTAGCGGAAGCCGGAGGCGACCTCCTTCAGTTCGATGCCGCGCCCTTCACAGTCGCCGGCCAGTGATTCCAGCGCCTGGGCGATCTGCTGCGAGCCGACGTCCTCGTCTTCGTTGAACAGGTCGCCGAGCTGGGGCAGGGTCATCGGTTGGGTCGACGCCAGCAAGGCGGCCTCGATGATGGGTTTGAGTTGGTCGATCTGCATGGGTTCGAGTCGGTGCCGGGTCGGCGTGGGTCGGTCCAGAGATGGATCGGTCGATGGGTGGATCAGTCGCCGGACGGTTCGGCCAGCGCCGATTCGCCCGTTCGTGTGTCTTCCGCCGGCAGTTCGGCGGGCTCCTCATGGCTGGCCTTGGCCTTGACGTAGATCGGCGCCAGCGGCACTTCCTGCACGATCTCGATCAGCATTTCCTTGGCCAGCTCCAGCATCGCCAGGAAGGTCACCACGATGCCCGGGCGGCCTTCGGCCAGGTCGAACAGGTCCTCGAACCGGTGGAAGGTGTCGTCTTCCAGCCGGCTCAGCAGCTCGCCCATGCGCTGGCGCACGCTGAGCGCCTCGCGCTTGATTGCGTGATGCCCGAACAGTTCGGCCCGGTGCATCACGTCCTTGAGTGCCAGCAGCAGCTCGGTCAGTTCCAGCGGGGGCGGCAGCCGGATCACGTTGCGCTCGCCGGTGTCGGCATGCACCACCACGCTGTCGCGCTCCATGCGCGGCAGGGCCTCGATGTCCTCGGCCGCCCGCTTGAACCGCTCGTACTCCTGCAAACGGCGTACCAGTTCGGCGCGCGGGTCGTCTTCCAACCCTTCTTCCAGCGGCGGACGCGGCAGCAGCAGGCGCGATTTGATCTCGCCCAGGATCGCCGCCATCAGCAGGTACTCGGCGGCCAGCTCCAGCCGCATCACGTCCCGCATCAGTTCGATGTAGGTCATGTACTGCCGGGTGATCTCGGCAACCGGGATGTCCAGGATGTCCAGGTTCTGTCGGCGGATCAGGTACAGCAGCAGATCCAGCGGACCTTCGAACGACTCCAGGATGACCTCGAGCGCATCCGGCGGGATGTACAGATCCTGCGGCATCTGCAGCATCGGTTCGCCGCGCACGATGGCCAGCGGCATCTCCTGTTGTTGCGGTACCGCGGCAAATGCGTCGGGCGTGGCGGCGCCCGGATCGGACTGCTCGACGACGGATTCAGTGCTCATCAAGGCCTGTCTGGAGAGCCGTGTTCCACGGCTGGCAGTGGGTAGCGCATGTTCATGGTTGTTCGTGGGCAGGCGCGACGTGGTGCTCGCGCCCGGCATGTGCCCGCGCTCAAACGCGTCGTTGGGCGGCGTCCCGGTATCCCGTTTCCGTGCAACATCAAAACCGAGGCGCGGTCGGCGCCATCGTTTCGCCCGGCATGATGAATCCACGCGTCGTGGTTCGGTCAGGCGGGTCGTCAGCGACCAAGGCGCTGCTGTTGCGGGTCGTCGGCCACGACAACAGAGCAAGCCAACTGGCGAACAACTTCGGCGCCGCTGGCTCTTTGCCGGTCAGTCTGGGTACTTCGGTGGACAACCCTGGAGCGCCGAAGGGCCGGCAGCAAGCAGGTTCCATGGGTCCACGCGTGGCCACAGGGTAATGGCAAGCCGGACACAAGTCCAGTCGGTCGCGGGTGGACGAAAAGCGCGTGCGGGGTTCATGTCCGCGTCGGCAACAGGCAGAATAGGGGGTTCCGCCACTACCGCGGGGATGCCGGTGGCCCCACGTGACCCAATGTGACGCTGCGGGGCAAGCGCGAAAGCGCTCGAAGCACCCTTCCAGAGGGGCTGTCGACAGCTGAAAGGAAGGTGTCCTTTCGGCGGCCGGCAAATGCGGCGTCTGCCCACGGCAAGCGGCCTGGCGAGGGGTTTGGCGGTGTACGTACGCCGTGGCACGGCAATTGCTACGAGCGGAGGGAGGCCGGACGCACGACAGCCGGTTTCGATGGGGCCGGTGCGGTCGCCGGACATGAGGGTGGTGCGTTCCTGCCCCGGGCAGGCGCAAACGCAGACAGGCGGTAAAACTGATGGCGATCGACAAACAGGGACATGATCGAGGCGAGCCGGAGAAGTTGCGTCCGGCGCGCATGCAGATCGAGACGACGGTGCTGATCAGCCGTCATGGCGAGTCGCACCCCACCGAACTGGTGGATATCTCGGCGACCGGAGCATTGCTGCGCCGCCCGCTGGGCTGGACCGGCGAAACCGGGCAGAGCTGGGTGCTGGACATGATTTTCGGGCACAACCTGCATATCCATCTGGAGGCGACTGTCGCGCGCATCTCCGATCATCACATCGGTTTTTCCTACAGCCGCATTCCGGAGGACAAGCAGGTGCCGCTGTGGAACCTGCTGGGCGGTTACGCCGATATCCTGGAGTACTGGAAGGACGGTTGAGCCGGTTCCGTCGCGCCTGCACGAAAACGCCCGCGATTGCGGGCGTTTTTGCAGGTGGATGTTCGAAGGTTCAGCCCGCGGGTTTCTTCTCGTCGCGCAATTCGCGGCGCAGGATCTTGCCCACGTTGCTCTTGGGCAGGCTGTCGCGGAATTCGATCAGCTTGGGCCGCTTGTAGCCGGTCAGGTTCTCGCGGCAGAACTGCCTGAGCGCTTCCTCGGTGAGGTTCGGGTCCTTGCGCACCACGAATAGTTTCACCACTTCGCCGGAATGCTCGTCGGGCACGCCGACCGCGGCCACTTCCAGCACGCCGGGGTGCGCCATCACCGCGTCCTCGACTTCGTTCGGATACACGTTGAAGCCGGAGACCAGGATCATGTCCTTCTTGCGGTCGACGATGTAGAAGTAGCCGTTCTCGTCCATCTTCGCGATGTCGCCAGTGTGCAGCCAGCCATCGGCGCCGAGCACCTTGGCGGTTTCATCCTCGCGCTTCCAGTAGCCCTTCATCACCTGCGGCCCGCGCACCATCAGCTCGCCGACTTCGCCGACCGGCAGCGGCTGGCCGGCCTCCGACCAGATTGCCACGTCGGTGGACGGTACCGGCAGCCCGATCGAGCCGTTGTACTCCTTCAGGTTCAGCGGATTGATGCACACCGCCGGGGAGGTTTCGGTGAGACCATAGGCTTCGGCGAGCGTGCAGCCGGTGGTCTGTTTCCAGCGCTCGGCCACCTTGCGTTGCACCGCCATGCCGCCGCCGAGGGTCAGGTGCAGGCGGGAGAAATCCAGTTCGGCAAAGCCCGGCGTGTTGAGCAGGCCATTGAACAGGGTGTTGACGCCGGTCAGCGCAGTGAAACCGGACTTGCCCAGCTCCTTGACGAAGCCGGGCATGTCGCGCGGGTTGGTGATCAGCCAGTTGAGGCCGCCCAGGCGGGTGAAGACCAGGCCGTTCGCCGTCAGCGAAAAGATGTGATACAGCGGCAGCGCGGTGATGATCACTTCCTTGCCGGGCTTGACCAGCTCGGTGCCGATCCAGGCGGCTGCCTGCAGCATGTTGGCGATCATGTTGCCGTGGGTCAGCATCGCACCCTTGGCCACGCCGGTGGTGCCGCCGGTGTACTGCAGGAAAGCGATGTCGTCGTGGTCCATCGTGACCGGCTGCAGCGGGTGCGCTGCGCCCTGGGCCAGCGCGTCGCGGAAACGCACGGCTTCGGGCAAGTGGAACGCCGGCACCATCTTCTTGACGTGCTTGAGCACGAAGTTGACCAGCGCGCCCTTGGGGAAGCCGAGCAGGTCGCCGATGCCCGTGGTGACGATGTGCTTGACCTGGGTCTGCGCCGCCACCTGCTGCAGCGTGGCAGCGAAATTGTCCAGCACCACGATCGCCTTGGCGCCGGAATCCTCCAGCTGATGCTTCAACTCGCGCGCGGTGTACATCGGGTTGGTATTGACCACCACCAGCCCGGCGCGCAACGCCCCGAACAGCGCGATCGGATACTGCAGCACGTTGGGCAGCATGATCGCGATGCGATCGCCCTTGCCGAGCTTGAGCACGCCGGTGAGGTAGCCGGCGAACTGGCGGCTCATCTCGTCGATCTGTCCATAGCTGAGCTGGCGGCCGAAATTGGCGAAGGCGGGACGATCGCGGAAACGGGTGAACGCTTCCTCGAGCACCGCCGGGACCGAAGCATACTGGTTGACGTCGATCTGACCGGGCACGCCGGCCGGATAATGTTCCAGCCAGGGACGTTCGTTGCTCATGCTCTGGGGTTCCCCGTGTTTTCCGTGATGGCGCCGCCGATGGTGGAATCAGGATGCCGAACGCATCCATGATGGCCCATGCGCCGGTTCATTGGAGCATACGCCCGCGCACGGCGGCAAGCCGCGTTGCCATGGAGTCCATCGATGATCGGATCGCGAAAAATCTTCCTGCTGTCGGCGGCACTGCTGTGGTGCGTGGTGATGCTTGCTGCCTGCCACCGTGCGCCGGACGAGGAGCGCATACGTGCCGCAATCACTGCGACGGCGCAGGCGGCGGAAGCCGGTTCGGCCAGCGGCGTGGGCGAGTCATTGAGCGAGGACTTCGACGGCAACGCCGGCGAACTGGACCGGCGCCGGTTGATGGCGATGGTGGGCCTGTTGAAGCTGCGCGGCGAACACGTCGGCGTCTTGCTCGGGCCGGTCTCCGTCGAGCCACGCGGCGAACGCATGGTGGCGACTTTCACGGTCACCCTGAGCAGCGGCGGACGCCTGCTGCCCGATCGGCTGGGGGTCTACAGGGTGACCTCGGGATGGCGCGAGGAAGGCGGCGACTGGCACTGCTATACCGCCAGCTGGGAGCGTTCGATTTAGCAGCCGGCGCGCAGGCGACGCTGCGGTACCCCACAAAGAAAACGCCCCGGCCAGCGGGGCGTTTTCTTGTCAGGGTGTCGCCGGATCAGGCGGCCTTGCGGCCGGCCAGCTGGCGCAGCACGTACTGCAGGATGCCGCCGTGGCGGAAGAACTCGCGCTCCTTCGGCGTGAGCAGCATCACGTGCACGCTGAACTGCTTCTTGCTGCCGTCCTCGGCGGTGGCGGTCACCGTGGCTTCCTTCGCGTTGCCGTTGTCCAGGCCGGTGATGTCGAAGCTCTCGCGACCGGTCAGGCCCAGCGACTTGGCATTCTCGCCGGCCTTGAACTGCAGCGGCAGCACGCCCATGCCGACCAGGTTGGAGCGGTGGATGCGCTCGAAGCTCTCGGTGATCACCGCCTTGACGCCCAGCAGCAGGGTGCCCTTGGCAGCCCAGTCGCGCGAGGAGCCGGTGCCGTATTCCTTGCCGGCGATGACTACCAGCGGCGTGCCGGTTTCCTTGTACTTCATCGCCGCGTCATAGATCGCCAGCTGTTCGCCGCTGGGAATGTGGCGGGTGAAGCCGCCTTCCACGCCATCCAGCATCTGGTTCTTGATGCGGATGTTGGCGAAGGTGCCGCGCACCATCACGTCGTCGTTGCCGCGGCGCGAGCCGTAGGAGTTGAAGTCGATCGGCTGCACGCCGCGCGAGATCAGGAAGCGGCCGGCGGGCGAATCCTTCTTGATCGAACCGGCCGGGGAGATGTGGTCGGTGGTGATGGAGTCGCCGAACAGGCCCAGGCAGCGCGCGGCGTGGATGTCCTCGACCGTGCCCAGCTCCATCGTCATGCCTTCGAAGTAGGGCGGGTTCTTGATGTAGGTGGAAGCTTCGTCCCAGGCGTACAGCGCGCCGTCCGGCGAGGCGATCGCGTTCCAGCGCTCGTCGCCCTTGAACACGTCGGCGTAGTTCTTCTTGAACATGGCCGAGGTGACCGCGCTGGCCATCAGGTCGCTGATTTCCTTGTTGCTCGGCCAGATGTCCTTGAGGAACACGTCCTTGCCCTGCGCATCCTGGCCCAGCGGATCGGTGGAGAGGTTCACGTCGAGCGAGCCGGCCAGCGCATAGGCGACCACCAGCGGCGGCGAGGCCAGGTAGTTCATCTTCACCTCGGCATGCACGCGGCCTTCGAAGT
Source organism: Rhodanobacter sp. UC4438_H5 (assembly GCF_052978405.1). NCBI lineage: Bacteria > Pseudomonadati > Pseudomonadota > Gammaproteobacteria > Lysobacterales > Rhodanobacteraceae > Rhodanobacter > Rhodanobacter sp. UC4438_H5. Next base: position 1,196,304 of record NZ_CM129672.1, on the reverse strand, counting down.
TGCGGTTGCCCGAGAGCACGGCGGCCACCGCCAGGTCGCCGTCGGCGATGCCCTTGCTGACCTCGACCGGCAGCGGGCCGGAGTTGCCGATGCAGGTGGTGCAGCCGTAGCCGACCAGGTAGAAGCCGGTCTTCTCCAGCTCGCTCAGCAGGCCGGTCTGCTCCAGGTAATCGGTCACCACCTTGGAGCCGGGGGCCAGCGAGGTCTTCACCCACGGCTTGGCCTTCAGGCCCCTGGCAGCGGCCTTCTTGGCGACCAGGCCTGCCGCCAGCATCACTGCCGGGTTGGAGGTGTTGGTGCACGAGGTGATCGCGGCGATCACCACCGACCCGTCAGCGACGCGGAAGCTCTGGCCGTTGCGTTCCACCAGCACGCCGGTATCGCCGATCGCGTTGGACGGGTTGCCGATCGCGCTGGCGCCGCCCTCGTTGGAGAAACGGTCGACGTCGCCATTGCCGCGGCGACGATTGGCAGTGAGCGGGCCCACCACTTCGTGGAAGTTCTTCTGCACGTCGGTCAGCAACACGCGATCCTGCGGGCGCTTGGGGCCGGCCATCGAGGGCTTCACGTCGGCGAGGTCGAGTTCGAGCACGGCGGAGAACGCCGGCTCCGGGCTGTTGGCGTCATGCCACAGGCCCTGGGCCTTGGCGTACGCCTCCACCAGCTGGATCTGCTCGTCACTGCGGCCGGACAGGCGCAGGTAGTTCAGCGACTCCTGGTCGACCGGGAAGATGCCGCAGGTGGCGCCGTATTCCGGCGCCATGTTGCCGATGGTGGCGCGGTCGGCCAGGGCCAGGTGCTGCAGGCCCGGACCGAAGAACTCCACGAACTTGCCGACCACGCCCTGCTTGCGCAGCATCTGCGTCACGGTCAGCACCAGGTCGGTGGCGGTGGCGCCCTCGGGCAGGCGGCCGGACAGCTTGAAGCCGACCACCTGCGGAATCAGCATGGAAGAAGGCTGGCCGAGCATGGCCGCCTCCGCCTCGATGCCGCCCACGCCCCAGCCCAGCACGCCCAGGCCATTGACCATCGTGGTGTGCGAGTCGGTGCCGAACAGGGTGTCGGGATAGGCCCAGGCCTGGCCGTCGATCTCGGTGTGCATCACCACCCGCGCCAGGTATTCCAGGTTCACCTGGTGGACGATGCCGGTGCGCGGCGGCACCACCTTGAAGTTGCTCAGCGCCTTCTGGCCCCAGCGCAGGAAGCTGTAGCGCGCCTGGTTGCGGTCGAACTCGATCGCGACGTTCCTCTCCAGCGCGTCCTCGCTGCCGAAGACGTCCACCTGCACCGAGTGGTCGATCACCAGCTCGGCCGGCGACAGCGGGTTGATCAGGGTGGGATCGCCGCCCAGCGCCTTCATCGCGTCGCGCATGGCAGCCAGGTCGACCACGCACGGCACGCCGGTGAAATCCTGCAGCAGCACGCGCGCCGGCATGAAGGCGATTTCGGTATCCGGCTCCTTGCTGGCGTCCCAGGTGGCCACCGCCTCGATCTCGCGGGAAGTCACGTCCACGCCATCCTCGTGGCGCAGCAGGTTCTCCAGCAGGATCTTCATCGAGTAGGGCAGCCGCTTCAGGTCGAAGCGTTCGCCAAGCTTGGCGAGGCTGGCATAGGCGTATTTCCTGCCGTTGACTTCGAGAGTGTCACGGGTGGCGAACGTGTCTTTCATGGTGCTGCTCCTGGCTGAATCCTGCGGCTGGGACGACTGGCAAGCATGCGGAAACGGCGCGGCCGGCCCCGCCAAAAGGGGAATTATCGCTCAAACGCTGCATGTCGGCGTCGAGGAACCCGGGCGTGTCGGCGCGTGACGGGCTGCTGCGCCGGTTAGACTGCACCCGGCGCCCGGGCGGGGAATCACGCGGTGCCTGCAGGATGCCCGCCTTGACCATCACAGACAAACGCCTTTGACGACATGCAGCGTTCGATGATTTCGACCCACCTCGCCGCCGTCTCGCTGCGCGACCTTGCGCTGGTGCAGGCGGTGCATCGGAACGGCAGTTTCAACAGTGCCGCGCGCGCGATGCACATCAGTCCGTCCGGCTTGTCCCACCAGGTGCAGAAGGTGGAGCAGGCGCTCGGTGCACCGCTGTTCGAACGTGGCGGGCGGCGGGTGGTGGTGACCGCCGGCGGCCAACGCCTGTTGCAGCAGATCGATGCGGTGCTGGTGGCGGCCGAGCACCTGCAGCAGGTCGCCCGTGCCGGCGAGGTGGCTTTCGGCGGCGCGCTGCGGCTGGGCTTGCCGGCGTCGCTGGGGCCATATCTGTTGCCGCATTTGATTGCGCCGTTTCCGCAGCATTTTCCCGGCGCCCGGCTGGGCATCTCCGAGGGCAAGCCACGCGGCTTGTTGCGCAGGCTGCACGAGGGTGAGCTGGACGCGGTGCTCGCCCCATCGGCATCGACTGTCAGCGGGATTGCCTCACGGGCGCTGTTCTTCGAACCGTGGGAGCTGATGCTGCGCGCCGATCATCCACTGGCCGGCCGACCGTCCATTGCGCTGGAACAACTGGACCAGGCCGAGGCGATCCTGATGGCGGAAAGCCATGCCGACGGGCTCGACGGCAGTGAGCGTGGCAACGTGCAGGACGTCAGCCTGGAAAGCCTCGCCGCGCTGGTCAGCTTGCGCGGTGGCTACGCGCTGGTACCGGCGCTGGCGCACGAGCGGCTCGCCTCGATGCCGGGGATCGTGCTGGCGCGGCTCAAGGGTTCGGCCGGCGGTCGCGAAATCGCGCTGTACTGGCGCGATGCCTCGCCCTGGCACGACGACCTGCACGCCTTTGCCGAGCTGTTGCGAAAGCTGGCGCGGCAGCGACCGGGCTTGCGCGTGCGCAGCGGCAAGGGCTGACGCGTCGACGCGCGAAGGTCAGGCCAGGCCGAGGTCGCGTGCGGCTGCCTCGTAACGGTCGATCACCGCATCCACGTCGATCAAGTCCATCACGCCGGGGCGTTCGATCTTGCTGCCCCACGGAATCTCCGCTGCCGGTCGGCCCAGGTACTTGCGCGCGGCCTCGTCGTACTTGTTCACGCACCAGCGTCGATCGGAGTAGGGGCCGGAGCGCTCCGGGTTGCTGGCGGCATGCAGGCCGAGCACGCGGGTGCCGACGCTGTTGGCCATGTGCATCGGACCGGAATCCGGGCCCAGCAGTAGCTGCGCGCGGGCGAGCAGGGCCAGCAGTTTCTTCAGGGTGTCCTTGCCGGTGAGATCGAGCGGCGCGCGCCGGCAGGCGGCCAGCACCGCGTCGGCCATGGCGCGCTCCGATGCGGATGGTCCGCCAATCAGGGCCACCCGCCAGCCGCGGGAGGCGACATGGTCCATCACCGCCGCGTAGCGCTCGGGCCGCCAGTTGCGCAAGGCATGGCTGGAGGCGGGGCTGACCAGCAAGGTGGGTGTGTCGCCGGGCAGTTGCGTGGCGGCCCAGGCGTGCGCATCGCCGGGGATCGGGATGTCCCAGCGCACCTGCGTCTGTTGCAGGCCCAGCGGTTCGCAGAAGCTGCCGATCGCGTCGAGCACGTGTTCGCCGCCGCGCGCAGGGATGCGCTCGTTGATGACCAGGCCGTGCAGGTCTTTCGCACGGGCGCGGTCGTAACCGATGCGCCGATCCGCCTTGACGGCCAGGCTCAGCAGGTTCGAGCGCATCGCCACCTGCATCTGCAGCAGCGCGTCGAAGCGACGTCCCTGCAGGGCGGCACGCACTGCACTCAGGCCGGTCCAGCCGGCGGCCTTGTCGAAGGTGACGAACTCCACGCCGGGCAGGTCGCCCACCAGTTTGCGTTCGAGCTTGCCGACGATCCACGTCAGCGCGGTCTGCGGCCACGCCTGTTGCAGCGTGCGCACCAGTGGCACGACGTGGGTGACGTCGCCGATGGCGGAGGTGCGCAGCAGGCAGATCGAGGAAGGTGCATTCATCGCGATGGTCGTTGGCCCGCGCCAGCGGAAGGCAGGGCGGGCCTGTGGGTTAGAATCGGTGTCCGGTCACAAGGCATCATGATGCCCGAACGCATCCAGCAAGACGCCCACGGCGCGATTCTGTGTGACGCCGCCGTATCGTCACAAGTCGACGACGACTGGTTTGCGCCGGATTACTGGCGCGAACGCGGCGCCTTGCGCATGCAGGCCGGCGGCCGCGGCGGCGTGGCGATCATCGCGAGCCCGCTCGGCGAGTGCGTGCTGCGCCACTATCGTCGTGGCGGACTGGTACGGGCGCTGCTGGGCGATCGCTATCTGTGGCTGGGGGCGCGGCGCAGCCGGCCTTTCAGGGAGTTCCGGCTGCTTGCCGAGATCGCGCGGCTGGGCTTGCCCGGGCCATGCGCGGTCGCCGCGCGTTACCGTCGCCAGGGTCTGCTGTATCGCGCCGACCTCATCACGCATCGCATCGCCGGCGCGCGGACGCTCGCCGAGTGCCTGGCCGGCGGTGACCTCGGCAGCGAGCTTGCGGTCGAGGTCGGCGCGGTGGTCGGGCGTTTCCATCGGGCCGGCATCTGGCATGCCGACCTGAACGCGCACAACGTCCTGGTCTCGGCCGCCGGCCTGCATCTGATCGACTTCGACCGCGGTCGCCAGCGTGCGCCCGCACCCGGTTGGCGCCGGGCGAACCTGCAGCGGCTGCGCCGGTCGTTGCTCAAGCTCGGCGCCGCCGCGGCAGGCGAGCAGGCGTTCGAGCGCGAAATCTGGCAGCCTCTGCTGCATGGCTACGAGCGCGCACTGACGGCATGAACTGGCAACTGCATTTTCTCGGCGTGGGCGCCGCGCATGCGACGGCGCTGGGTGCCTCTGCCGCCGTCCTCGAGCGCGCGGGCAAGCCGGTGCTGCTGATCGACTGCGGACCGGGCACGCTCGACCGCTACACGGCAAGCTACGGCACCCTGCCGGACGCGGTGTTCATCACCCACACCCACATGGATCATGTCGCGGAGCTGGAGCAGTTGTTCATCCGGCTCTGGTTCGATCCCGCGCGGCGTGGGCGGATGCGCCTGTTCACCCACGCCGCGCTGGTGCCATGGCTGCAGACGCGGGTGGCCGATTACCCCGGTGCGCTGGCCGAAGGCGGAGTCAATTTCTGGGAGGCGTTCCAGCTGGTGCCGTGCAGTCGCGGCTTCTGGCTGGATGGCTGCTGGTTCGACGTGTTCGCCACCCGCCATCACGTGCCGGGCACCTCGTACGGCCTGGCGCTGGAGGGCAGTTTCGTCTACACCGGCGACACCCGGCCGATCCCGGAAGTGCTGGCGCGGCATGCCGGCGGCGCGGCGCTGGTCGCCCACGACTGCAGCCTGCTCGGCAATCCGTCGCACACCGGCATCGACGACATCGCGCGGGAATACCCGCAGGCGCTGCAGCGACAGTTGCTTCTTTACCACTACGGCAGCGCGGCCGATGGCGATGCGCTGGCGGCACGCGGTTTCCGTATCGCCACGCCGGGGCAACGCGTCGCGTTGCAGGCGCCGGCCGCGCCGCGCGCCGACGCCGGTTGACTCCCGTTCGATTTGCTTGCCTGCATCCGGGCCTGCGGCTATCCTTCCGCTTCTTTGTCGGGCGGGATGCCCCGCAAGGAAGATCCGGGCGTCCTTGCCGGGTTGCTTCGAAAAGTGGAGAGGTGTCCGAGTGGTTGAAGGAGCACGCCTGGAAAGTGTGTATACGGCTTATCCCCGTATCGCGGGTTCGACAAATTCGTCTGGAACGAATTTGGACAGCCGCCAGGCTGGCCCCGAACGCCAGTGAGGGGTGAGGCTCAGGATGAGCCGAACAATCCCGCCCGCTGCGAGATGGTGCGACAAAGATTTTGCGGAGAGGTGTCCGAGTGGTTGAAGGAGCACGCCTGGAAAGTGTGTATACGGCTTATCCCCGTATCGCGGGTTCGAATCCCGCCCTCTCCGCCAGTTTCTGAACAAACTGCGACGGCATGAAGCTGGCGCAACAGCAACAGCAACAACACAGCAACAAGCGTAATCGCTTGACGTCCATGGTGGCCCCGTCGGTCCCCCCGCGACGATAGTTCGCAAACTCCGCCAGGTCCGGAAGGAAGCAACGGTAGCGAATGACTCGGGTGCCGGGGTGTGGCTGGCGGGGCCGCCACCATTTCGGGCCGGACGTTTGCTGACTTGCGTGCGCCGACTTGGCACAATCGACCTTTGTCCCCACGTTGGCAGTCATGTCCTATCAGGTACTCGCCCGCAAGTGGCGCCCGCGCAAGTTCTCCGAGCTGGTGGGGCAGGAACACGTGGTGCGCGCGCTCACCAACGCGCTCGACACCGGCCGCATGCATCACGCCTACCTGTTCACCGGCACCCGCGGCGTCGGCAAGACCACCATTGCACGCATCTTCGCCAAGTCGCTGAACTGCGAGCGCGGCCAGTCGGCCGATCCCTGCGGCGAGTGTTCGGTGTGCACGGCGGTGGACGAAGGCCGCTTCGTCGACCTGCTGGAGATCGATGCGGCCAGCAACACCGGCGTGGACGACGTGCGCGAGGTGATCGAGAACGCGCAGTACGCGCCGTCGCGCGGCCGCTTCAAGGTGTACCTGGTCGACGAGGTGCACATGCTGTCGAAGAACGCGTTCAACGCGTTGCTGAAGACGCTGGAAGAGCCGCCACCGCACGTGAAGTTCCTGCTCGCCACCACCGACCCGCAGAAGCTGCCGGTGACGGTGCTGTCGCGTTGCCTGAAGTTCAACCTGAAGCGGCTGCTGCCGGAGCAGATCTCCGGCCAGATGCGGCACATCCTGGGTGCCGAGAACATCGCCTATGAAGACAGCGCGATCGGCGAGCTGGCCCGCGCCGCGGACGGCTCGCTGCGCGATGGCCTGTCGCTGCTTGACCAGGCCATCGCCTATGGCGGCGGCGCGCTGCACGCCGACGACGTGCGCACCATGCTGGGCAGCGTGGCGCGCGGGCAGGTGCTCGGCGTACTGGAGGCGCTGGCTTCGGGCGACGGCGAGCAGCTGCTGGTCGAGTGCACGCAGATCGCCTCCTATTCGCCCGACTTCGGCGGCGTGCTCGACGACATCGCCGGCCTGCTGCATCGCCTGCAGCTGATCCAGCTGATTCCCGGCTACCGGCCGGAAGCGGATGACGCCGACGGCGCGCTGGCCGACCTCGCCGGGCGCATCACGCCGGAGGACGTGCAGCTGTACTACCAGATTGCAGTGACGGGCCGGCGCGACCTCACGCTGGCGCCCGACGCCCGCACCGGTTTCGAGATGGCCTTGCTGCGCATGCTCGCTTTCCGTCCGGGCGACGAACCCGCGGCGGCGCGCGTGGCGCCGCGGGCGCCGACGAGCCAGGCGCACGCGCGTGCACCCGCACCGCCGTCCGCAGATGCTCGCGCTGCCACGCCGACACCCGCGCCAGCACCGCGCGAGCCAGCCGCGCAGGCTCCGGCGCCCGCGCCGATTGCACGCGATGCGAGCGGCCGGCCGGATTGGGAGGCGCTGATCGAACGGGCCCAGCTGCGCGGGCCGTTCAGCGTGGTGGCGCAGAACGCGGTGCTGCGCGAGCGTGACGGCCAGACCCTGGTGCTGGCGTTGCAGCCGGCGCACATGGGCATGGCGGTGGAGCCCATGGTCAGCCAGATGGAGGATCGCATCAGCCAGGCGCTGGGCGAGACCATCCGCCTGCGCTTCGTCAGCGAGAGCCAGGCCGACGCCATGCAGACCCCGGCGGCGCGCGCGGCCAAGGCACGCGACAGCGCGCAGAGCGCGGCCGAGCAGGCGATCGAGGACGATCCGCTGGTGCAGAGCCTGAAGCGCGACTTCGGCGCCCGCGTCGTGCCGCAATCCGTCAAACCCTTGGGCAACGAACCCGGAGCCAGATGATGAGAGGACAAATCGGTCAGTTGATGCAGCAGGCGCAGCGCATGCAGGAAGACATGAAGCGCGCGCAGGAGGAGATCGCGAAACTCGAAGTCACCGGCAGCGCCGGCGGCGGCCTGGTCAGCGTGGTGATGACCGGCGCGCATGAAGTGCGCCGCGTGCAGATCGACCGGCAGACCTTTGCCGACGACCCCGAGATGGCGGAAGACCTCGTCGCCGCCGCCGTGAACGACGCCGTCAACAAAGTTGCCCAGGCCAGCAAGGACAAGCTCGGCGGCGTCACCGCCGGGATGAACCTGCCGGCCGGGTTCAAGATGCCGTTTTGAGCCGGAAATCGGAAATGGGGAATCGCGAGACCAGGCGCGGGAGCCAGCGAGCCGTGCTTTCCCGACTCTCCATTCCCGATTCCCCATTCGCGGCCAAGGGCCCATGAACAGCTCCCCACTTCTTGCCGAACTGATCGAGGCGCTGCGCTGCCTGCCCGGCGTGGGTGGCAAGAGTGCGCAGCGGATGGCGTTTCATCTGCTTGAGCGCGAGCGCGAGCGCGGGTCGCGGCTTGCGCGGGTGATGGCGCAGGCGATGGAGAAGATCGGCCACTGCGAGCGTTGCCGCAATTTCAGCGAGGAGCCGCTGTGCGCGTTGTGCGCCAGTGCCAGTCGTGATCGACAGGTGTTGTGCGTGGTCGAGTCGCCGACCGAACTGGCGGCGATCGAGCAGGCCACCGGTTATCGTGGCCAGTACTTCGTGCTGATGGGCCGGCTGTCGCCGCTGGACGGGCTCGGGCCGGAAGAACTGGGGCTGGCGAAACTGACCCGGCGCCTGGGCGAGGGCGAGATCGAGGAGATGATCATCGCCACCAATCCCACCGTGGAAGGTGACGCGACCGCGCACTACCTCGCGCAACTGGCGCGTGCCGGTGGCGTGCGCCCGACCCGGCTGGCCTACGGCGTGCCGCTGGGCGGCGAACTGGAATACGTCGACCGCAGCACGCTGGCGCATGCGTTCGGCGGTCGCCAGATACTGGACTGATGACGGCCACCGCGCCGCCGGATCGAGGGAGTCAAGCATGAGCGATACCATTTTCAGCAAGATCGTCCGCCGCGAGATTCCCGCCGACATCGTCTACGAGGACGACGAGGTGCTGGGCTTCCGCGATCTGAATCCGCAGGCACCGGTGCACGTGCTGTTCATTCCCAGGCAGTCGCTGGCGACGCTCAACGACGCGACTCCGGAACAGGCGGCCCTGCTCGGAAAACTGCTGCTGGCCGCCGCGGCCTACGCCAAGCAGGAAGGCTTCGCCGAGCAGGGTTATCGCACCGTGATCAACTGCAACGAGGATGGCGGCCAGACCGTCTTCCACATCCATGTCCATCTGCTGGCCGGACGCCGCATGCATTGGCCGCCGGGCTGACCGGCGCGGACCTGACGAAAAACGGAAAACGCCGGCTGCGAGCCGGCGTTTTCGTAGGCAGATGGTTACTTCTTCGGCGGCGGTGGCGGTGCCGGCGGACGCACCACGATCACCCGCGGGCCGCCCCAGTACGGATAGCCCCACGGGCTGCCCCAGTACGGGCCGAAGCCCGGGCCCCAGAACGGGTCGTAGAAGCCGGGCGGGTAGGCTGCGCGGGGCTGTCGCTTGGGCCACAGGTAGACCACGTTCGCCTCGACGCGCGGGTAGGCATAGTCGTACTCGCCGACCTTCTTGGTCACGGTGCCGTGCAGGGTGCCGGTCACGGTCAGCTCGCGTCCGCGGGTGAACACCTCAGGGTCGTAGAAACCGTCACGGCAGGCGACGAAGCGGCCGTCGTTCTCGCCCGAATTGCCCAGGCGCGGTCGTGCCTGCTTGTCCAGCGGGCGCGACAGCACGAAGAAGCAGGTCTGCTGCGGGCCGGGTTCGGTCTTGATGATCTCGCCACCCCAGCGAACCGGGGTGTCGCCGGCGCCGCCCTGTCGCGCACTGGCGGTGGAGACGGTGGCGTAGTTTCCCTGCAGCGGTTGCGGGATCGTCGCACAACCACCCAGCACGGCAACCGCGGCGGCGAGGGTGAGAGGACGGTAAAGAGACATGAGGTTTTCTCCGTCAGGAACGATGGTGTCCACCATCGCATCGATGTCATTTGACCACGTTCGTTACCCGAAAATCCCGCACCATGCGCCGGAACGCGTGGACTGATTCAGGCGCGGGTTCGTCGCTGGCATAGCAAAGCTCCAGGTACTGCTGCATCAACTCCGTCAGCTGGCCGCGCTGCGCCGGCAGGGCACGTGCCGCGCGGCTCAGGTAGTGCTGCGGGCCTTCGCCGGTCCGCCGGACGACCCGTTGCCGTGCGAGCTTGCGTTCCAGCGCGCGCAAGGCCTCCCGCAACGGGTCGCGCGGCTGCCGCCGCCGCAATGCCCACGCCAGCCCGATGGCGACGAACAGGCTGCTGCCGATGGCCAGCAGCACGCCCAGCGTCCTCGTGTCGGTGTCGCGGATGCCGAACGGGGTCAGCAAGCCGCGCTGACGTAGCGCATCAAACGCCACAACGCCCTGGTCCCACCAGCGGTTGACAATGTCCCAGCGATTGCGGAACTGCTGCAGCCAGTCGCGTCGGTACCAGTCCAGCTGATCACCCGCGGCAGCGGCAGCGCCCAGGCTGACCCGTTCGGGGCGCACGGCGGCCGTGGGGTCGACGCGCACCCAGCCGCGACCGGCCAGCCACACTTCGCTCCAGGCATGGGCATCGGAGTTGCGCACCAGCAGATAGTTGCCCAGCTTGTTCCAGTAGCCACCCTGGTAGCCGGTGACCACGCGTGCCGGAATGCCGGCTGCGCGCATCAGCACGGTGAATGCGGACGAGTAGTGCTCGCAATAGCCTTCGCGCGTGGCGAACAGGAAATCGTCCATGGCGTCGCGGCCCAACGGCGCCGGCGCGAGCGTGTAGCGAAACCCGCCATCGTGAAACAGCGCCAGCGCCTCGCGGACGATGGCGTTGTCGTCGCTGCCGTGGCGCTCGCGCCAGGATTGGCCGAGCGCCAGCGTGCGCGGGTTGAAGCGGGCGGGGAGCTGCAGCCAGCGCTGGGGTCGCGCGTCCAACTGCGGTTCGAGCCGGTATCGCGTGGCCGAACCGAGCGCATAGCTGAGCGCATCGTCGACCGGTCGGCTGGCTACCACCACGCGGTCCCTGTGCATGACGGCCCCCGCGGGCGCCTCGATCGGCACGTCCAGGGTCGGCAGCACGCGGCGGTGCGTGGGCAGCAGGTTGATCCGGTAGCCGATCGACTGCTCGACCTCGAGCGGCACCGGTGCTGCGTGGGCCACGTCGTCATAGCTCCAGCTCACGCCGTCGTACCTGGCCATGACGAAGGCGCGAAAGTAGCGCTGGTCCGGCGGCGGCGGTGGGCCGTCGAAGGTGACCCGCATGGCCGGGTGATCGTCGGTCAACAGCTCGGTGAAGGCACCCGGACTCATGCGGTCGCTGAGGCCGGTGCGCGCCTGGTCGCGGCCGGGTGCGCCCCACAACGGCGAACCCAGCCGGGGCACCAGCACGAAGGCGAGCAAGGCCAGCGGGAGTGCCGCCGCCAGCAGCGCCAGCGCGGGCATGAAGCTGCGCGCCATGCCGGTCGCCGGTTGCGCGGGTTCCAGCGCCCGCAGGGTGGCCAGCGCGGGCACCAGTCCCAGCGCCACCACCAGCGTGCTGACCATGCCCTGGTCGAACAGCAGGGCGGTCATCAGGGTGAAACAGGCAAAGCCCACCCCGACGCGCACGTCGCGCAGCGTTTCGGTTTCCAGCAGCTTGAGCACCAGCAGGCCGATGCCCAGCGCGGTGCCCGGCGCACGCCCGAACAGGTTGCCGTAGTAGGCGATGATCGCCAGGGTCAGCAGGGTCAGCAGCGGCAGCTTGATCGCCTGCGGCACGCGACCGGGGTGGCGGTGACGCTGCCACCAGCGGCTGCCCAGGATCACGGCAAGCGCGGCACTGAGCCACCACGGCAGGTGGCTGGCGTTGACCGCCAGCACGAAGGCTGCGCTGAGGCAGAGCAGGTCGAACGCGCGTTGTGGCAGCGCGATCGCCGGCTTGCCCGGTTTCCTGCGCCCGCTCACGGCAGGCCCGCCAGCGCGTCCATGCAGCGGACGTAGTGCTGCAGTCCGCTGCCGCTGCCGATCTCGGTGCCCGGCAGCCACAGGCTGTAGCTGCAGCGCTGCGCCTGCGCCTCGTTGAGCCAGCGTGCCAGTCGCGCGATGCGGGCTTCATCGTCCAGACCATGCAGTTGCCGCCAGTCCAGGCGCCACTGCGGCCGGCTGCGCGGCTGTTCGAAGTCCTTCACCAGCAGGTCGTCGTGGCGGGCGCTGGGTTTCCAGGCGATGTGCCGTTGCGGATCGCCGGCGCGATAGTCGCGCAACGCGGCCAGTTCCTCGCCGCGGTGAAGTTGCATGCGGCGGGCGTCGTCGGCCATCGCCCGTGGCGCCGGACCGGTCGCCTCCGGGCGCGGCCAGACCAGCACGGATTGCTCCGGGTGCAGCCAGCTCCAGGCGCGGAACATGCCCAGCGGCCAACTGGTCCACAGGCGCAGTCGCGGCAGCGGTTGCCAGCCGCGCCGGTGGGTCGACAGGCGCAGGCGGACCTGGGCGGCGTCGGCGCTGTCCACGGCGAAGGCAGTCGATTCGTCGTCCAGGTCCAGTCGGAGGGCGCCGCGCGGGCGATCCGAATGGAACGAGCACACCAGCTCGATCGCCTCGCCGGCGATCGCGTGGCCGGCGCGCAGGTGATCCAGGCGCAGCCCGTCGAGGTTGCGGAATGCCACCAGCATGCTCGCCGCACTCGCTGCGCCGAGCAGGCAGGTCAGCAGCAGGGCGGCGTTGTTGTTGTAGTTCAGCGCGCCGACCAGCATCACCAGCAACAGCACGGTGAAGCCGAGGCCGAAGCCGCTGGGCACGATATAGATGCGTCGGCGATGCAGGGTGATCGGCAATCGCTCCGGGCGGCGGTAGCGGGTCAACGCCGGCAGGCGCTTTTCCGCCCGGCGTTGCAGGCGTTGCATCAGGCCTCGCATCAATCCACCGCCACCTCGGTCAGCAACTGCCGCGCCAGCTGCGCTCCGTCGGCCCCCCGCGTGGCCGGCAGTCGGTGAGCTGCCAGCGGCACGAACAGGGCCTGGATGTCTTCGGGCAGTACATGACTGCGGCCGCTGAGCATGGCCCAGGCGCGGGCAGCGCCCAGCAACGCCAGGCCCGCGCGTGGCGACAGGCCCGCGCGGATCTCCGGATGGCGCCGGCTCGCGGCCAGCAGCGCCTGCAGATAGTCGAGCAGGGCGCTGCTGGCAGTGATGGCCTGCGCCCGCTGGTGCAGGGCCAGCAGCGATTCGGCGTCCAGCTGCGGGGTGAGTCGGGCCAGCATGTCGCGGCGATCGCTGCCGGTGAGCAGCGCGCGCTCGGCGCCGGGGTCGGGGTAATCCAGCGACAGCCGCAGCATGAACCGGTCCAGTTGCGAATCCGGCAGCGGGAAGGTGCCGTTGAGATCGAGCGGATTCTGCGTGGCGACGACGAAAAAGGGTGGGGCCAGCGCGTGGGTCTGGCCGTCCACGGTGACCTGGTTCTCCGCCATCGCCTCGAGCAGCGCGCTTTGCGTCTTGGGGCTGGCCCGATTGATCTCGTCGGCGAGCAGCAGGCCGGTGAAGATCGGCCCGGGATGGAAGCGGAAGCTCCCGCTGTCGCGCTCGTAGACGCTGACCCCGATGATGTCCGACGGCAGCAGGTCGCTGGTGAACTGCACGCGCTGGAACTCCAGCCCGAAGGTGGCGGCCAGCGCATGCGCCAGGGTGGTCTTGCCCACGCCGGGCACATCCTCCAGCAGCAGGTGGCCGCCGGCGATCAGGCAGGTGAAGGCGAGTTTGACCTGATGCGGCTTGCCCAGCAGGACGCGATTGACCTGGTCGATCGCGGCTTGCAGGCGTTGTTGCAGCGCTTCGGCGCGGGGCTCGATGGTGGCGGACATGGTTTCTCGACGGTCTGGAGCCAAGGCGGGCGCGGTCCGCGCCGTGTGCCCGGCAGTGTAGCGGCACGCCCGTCGCCGCTCAGGGCACGGCGACGCCGGCCTGGCGCAGCATGCGCGCGAGTGCGATCAGCGGCAGGCCGATCAGGGCGCTGGGATCGCGATTGTCGATTTCCTCGAACAGGCTGATGCCCAATCCTTCGCACTTGAAGCTGCCGGCGCAATCCAGCGGCAGCTCGCATGTGACGTAGCGCTCGATTTCCGCGCTGCCCAGCTCGCGAAAGCGGACCCGGGTGTCATCCACGTGGGTTTGCGAGCGGCCATGACGGGTGTCGAGCAGGCACAACGCGGTGTGGAAATGCACGACGCAGCCGGAGCTGGCGCCGAGCTGCTCGCGGGCCGCCTCCACGCTGCCGGGCTTGCGCAGGATGGCGCCGTCGAGCGCGGCCACCTGGTCGGAGCCGATCACCAGCGCGTCGTCGAAATCCGCGGCCACGGCGGTTGCCTTGGCGATCGCCAGGCGCAGGGCACGCGACGCGGGAGCTTCCCCGGCCTGCGGTGTCTCGTCGGTATCGGGCGCGGCCTGCTCGAAATCCGCCAGCAGGCGGCGCAGCAGGTCGGCGCGGTAGCGGGAGGTCGAGGCCAGCACGATGCGGCGTCGCGTGTGCAGTTTGTCCATCAGTGGTCCGAGTCGCGGCGGATCTGCTCGCGCATCGCGCTGTTCAGCTCGGTTTGCGCCTGGGCCAGTGCCTTCAGCAGCGGCTGCAGGCGGTCGCGCGCCTCGCGCATCGAGCTGGCGGTTTCGTCCAGTTCGTGCTGGCTCGCGGCGGGGGACCGGTCGCGAATCCACAAGCGTTGCTGCAGCAGCGCGCGCAGCCCGGCATCGACCGCGTGACGGGCGTCCTTTTCACTGGCGGCGGGCAGGTCCGGGTTCAGCGACATCACCGCATGCGCCTGCTGCAGGCCGGAGCGGCAGGTTTTCAGGTCGATCTCCAGCCGGTCGGCGAGGTCCAGCAGGTCGCGGATGCTGCCGGCGCGCCGGTTCTGGTGCTTGCGCAGCAGCATGGCCGTGCCGGCCAGCAGGATCAGGATGGCGAGGCAGGCCGCCACGCTGAACGTGAGGTACGGATTCAAGGGCGCGGCTTCGTCGTGCGGGAGTGGCCCAGTCTGCCGCATCGGGGCGGGATCAGGCAAAATGCACCTGACAGACGTCGGCGTCGGCGGTCCGGCGCAGCCGCGGGTTGACTTGGCGACCCGGCAAACCTACCATTCCGCGATTATGTCCGTGACACTGCCAGAGTCCGTGGACGCTTGGCGCATGGTCTCGGCGCGGCGTTCATTCGAGGGAACGCTGCCCATCGCGAGCCTGCGGCGCCTCGGCGAGGCACTTGCCGGCACCGGTGGCGAGGTCAGTTTCACGCTTGATTTCGGGCGCGACGATCTCGGCACCAGCTACGTGGATGTCCGCGCCAGCGCGCCGCTGACGTTGATCTGTCAGCGTTCGCTGGAACCGTTCGTGCTGCCGGTTGCGGTGCACACGCGGCTGGGGCTGATCGGCCAGGAGCGCGACGAGGCGGGGTTGCCGCCCGATTGCGAACCGCTGCTGGTGTCCGAGGATGGCCGCCTGCGACCGGCGGATGTGATAGAGGACGAATTGCTGTTGGCGCTGCCGCTGGTCCCGGTCAACCCGGACAGCCGATTGCCCGACGAAGTGACAGGCCACGACCCGGCGCAGGATCATGCCGAATCGGGGCGCTCGGAGAATCCGTTCGCGGTATTGCGCGAGCTGAAGAAATAACGTCGGCCCGGCTCGCCTGATCCGGGCCGTTCGATCAACGATCATCCCGTTTCATTTCACCACGTTTCAGTTGGAGAACTACCATGGCTGTTGCCAAGAGCCGCCGTACCCCGTCCACCCGCGGCATGCGTCGTGCCCACGACAAGCTGAGCACCGTGCAGCTATCCACCGACCCGACCAGCGGCGAGGTGCACCTGCGCCACCACGTCACCAAGGACGGCTACTACCGTGGCAAGAAGGTGATCCAGGCCAAGGCCGCGGTGTCGGTCGAGGATTGACCGGGTTGCCGGGGCCCTGCGGGGTCCCGCCGGGCGATCAACCGGAACGGCGCGGCGACGCGCCGTTTTTGCGTTCCGCCACCCGGGCACGTAACGTACGGCGTCGGCCCAGCGGCCGATCCCGCAGTCCCTGCCGATGGAAAGTTGAATGACCCAGATTTATTCCCGCCTCGTCGCCACCGGCAGCGCCTTGCCCGAGCGTATCGTCACCAATGCCGATCTGGAAAAGATCGTCGACACCAGCGACGAGTGGATCCGCACCCGCACCGGCATCCGCCAGCGGCACATCGCCGCCGACGGCGAAACCACGGGCGACTTGTCCTTCCGGGCCGCGCAGAACGCGCTGGAGGCGGCGGGCGTCAAGGCGTCCGAACTCGACCTGATCGTGCTCGGCACGACCACGCCGGACCTCATCTTTCCTTCCACCGCCTGCCTGCTGCAGCATCGCCTGGGTGCCAACGGATGCGCGGCGTTCGACGTGAATGCGGCGTGCTCGGGCTTCGTCTACGCGTTGGGCGTTGCCGACAAGTTCATCCGCAGCGGGCAGTCGAAGAAGGTGCTGGTGGTGGGCGCCGAGACGCTCACCCGGATGGTCGACTGGACGGAGCGCGAAACCTGCGTGCTGTTCGGCGACGGCGCCGGCGCGGTGGTGCTGGAGGCGTCCAGCGAACCGGGCGTCTACGCCACCTGCCTGCACGCCGACGGCGGCTACAAGCACCTGCTGTACAACCCGGTGGGCGTGTCGGCCGGTTTCAGCGACGAGCCCAATCACGGCGTGCGCATCCGCATGTCCGGGCGCGAGGTGTTCAAGGTCGCGGTGAAGACGCTGGACGCCCTGGTCGGCGAGACGCTGGAGGCGGCCGGCATGCAGGAGTCGGACATCGACTGGCTGATCCCGCACCAGGCCAACCTGCGCATCATCGAGGCGACCGCCAAGCGGCTGAACATGTCGATGGAGCGGGTCATCGTGACGGTCGACAAGCATGCGAACACGTCCTCGGGTTCGGTGCCGCTCGCGCTCGATTACGCGGTGCGTTCGGGCAAGGTGCAGCGTGGCCAGAACCTGTTGCTGGAAGCATTCGGCGGCGGTTTCACCTGGGCCTCGGCGTTGCTGCGTTACTGAGCCACCGCGGTTCCGGCGAGTTCTTCGTGATGCCGCCCAGCCAGGCGGCATCGTGTTTTGTGTCCCGGAAAATGCGGAATACAGCTGCGTATGGCCGTCGATGCTGGCACCATGGCGGTTTTCGTCGACGGGATTTGCGCCTCCATGAGTTCCACTTCCGCTTCGCTGGCTTTCGTTTTCCCCGGTCAGGGCTCGCAATCGGTCGGCATGCTGACCGAGCTGGCTGCTGCGCACGCCGAGGTGCAGTCGGCGTTCGGGGAAGCTTCGCAGGGCGCCGGCGTCGATCTGTGGAGCCTCGCCATGCAGGGGCCGGAGGAACAGCTCAACCGCACCGAGCACACCCAGCCGGCGCTGCTGGCTGCCAGCGTGGCGGTGTGGCGCGTGTGGCAGAAGCTGGGTGGCGTGGATCCGGCACAACTGGCGGGCCACAGCCTGGGCGAGTACAGCGCGCTGGTCTGCGCCGGTTCGCTGTCCTTGCACGACGCGGCCGCCCTGGTGGCCGAGCGCGGGCGCCTGATGCAGGCTGCAGTGCCGGCCGGCGTGGGCGCGATGGCGGCCATCCTCGGTGGCGATGATGCGCAGATCGCGGCTGTCTGCGAAGAGGTGGCGCAAGGGCAGGTCGTGTCACCGGCCAATTTCAATTCACCGGGACAACTGGTGATCGCCGGCAACACCGAGGCGGTCGATCGTGCGCTGGTCCGGCTCGCCGAGCTGGGCGTGAAGAAGGCGATCAAGCTGGCCGTGTCGGTGCCGTCGCACTGCGCACTGATGCGCGAGGCGGCCGATCGGTTGGGCGAGCGGATGGCCACGATCGACTGGCAGCTTCCGCGCGTGCCGGTGATCCAGAACGCCGAGGCGCGCAGCTACGGCACGGTCGAGGAGATCCGCGGCGCCTTGCAGCGCCAGTTGTACCTGCCGGTGCGCTGGACCGAGTGCGTGCAGGCACTGGCCGCGGGCGGTGCCACGCGCATCGCCGAATGCGGGCCGGGCAAGGTGCTGGCCGGACTGATCAAGCGCATCGACAAGAGCATCGAGGCGCGCCCGCTTGGCGATCCGGCCCAGCTCGATGCCGCCCGCGCCGAGTGGGCGTGAGTTTTCAGTTTTCCGATTCCCCGAAGGAACACCCGACAATGAGCAACCCACTGCAAGGTGAAATCGCGCTGGTCACCGGCGCCAGCCGCGGCATCGGCGCGGCGATCGCGGACGAGCTGGCGGCCATGGGCGCCATCGTGATCGGCACCGCCACCAGCGAAGGCGGCGCCGCCGCGATCGGTGAGCGGATGGCTGCGCACGGCGGTCACGGCCGCGTGCTGGACGTCACCGACGGCGCCGCCGTCGAGGCGCTGGTCGACGCCATCGCGAAGGAATTCGGCCCGGTCTCGATCCTGGTCAACAACGCCGGCATCACCCGCGACCAGTTGCTGATGCGGATGAAGGAGGAGGACTGGCAGGCGATCATCGACACCAACCTCACCTCCGTGTACCGCACGTCGAAGGCGGTGATGCGCGGCATGATGAAGGCGAAGAAGGGCCGCATCATTTCGATCGCCTCGGTGATCGGGCTCACCGGCAACCCCGGCCAGGCGAACTACGCGGCGGCGAAGGCCGGCATCATCGCGTTCTCCAAATCGCTGGCGCGCGAGATCGGCACGCGCGGCATCACGGTCAACGTGGTGGCGCCCGGCTTCATCGACACCGACATGACCCGCGCACTGCCGGAAGAGACCCGCCACGGGTTGCTCGGCCAGATCGCGCTCGGCCGTCTGGGCGATGCCGGCGACATCGCCAAGGCCGTGGGATTCCTGGCTTCGCCTGCGGCGTCCTACATCACCGGCGAGACCTTGCACGTCAACGGCGGGATGTACATGCCGTGAGGCCGGCGCACGGAGTTGTCGCCAGCAGGCTCTTTTTAGGCGACAATTGCGCTTTCGCGTCGGTCAACGGCGGCCGTGGCCAGCCATCGCCGGCGAATCGTGGCAGCACTGGCGCTTAGCCACTACAATGCCGCCGGTCTTGAGCCATGCAGTCGGACCGGTACCGACAAACAATCACCCCTTGAGAGGTATGGGCAACATGAGCACCATCGAAGAACGCGTCAAGAAAATCGTCGTCGAGCAGTTGGGCGTGAAGGAAGATGAAGTCACGGCGAACGCTTCGTTCGTGGATGATCTGGGCGCGGACTCGCTGGACACGGTGGAGCTGGTGATGGCGCTCGAGGAAGAGTTCGAGACCGAGATCCCGGACGAGGATGCCGAGAAGATCACCACCGTGCAGCAGGCCGTCGACTACATCAAGGCCCACTCCAAGGACTGATCGGTTCCGGAGGCATGTCCATCCCGCCTGGCACGCCCCGTGCGAGCCGGCAAGGATGGGCAGCGGTATCGAATGCTGCGCCTGAATGGCGCAGTTTTCGTTTCTGAATTTCGCAACGTCCGAACCCGTATGGTGCATCGCGCATCGTCGGGCGCCACGGACGACGCACCCGGAGCGCGCCGCGCCGGCCATCGGTCGTGGCAGCTTCCCGGGAATAACGAAGGAACAAGCATGAGCAAGCGTCGAGTAGTAGTGACCGGCATGGGCATCATCTCGCCCGTCGGCAACGACATCGCCAGCGCGTGGGATCGGGTGGTCAAGGGCGAGAGCGGCATCGGCCCCGTCGTCCACTTCGACACCTCGGCCTACTCGACGCGCATCGCCGGACAGGTCAGCGGTTTCGACCCGGCCGAATGGATGCCGCTCAAGGACGTCAAGAAGATGGACCCGTTCATCCATTACGGCGTGGCGGCGGGCACCCAGGCTCTGCGCGATTCGGGCCTGGAGATCACCGAGGCCAACGCACCTCGCGTCGGCGTGGCGGTGGGCGCCGGTATCGGCGGCCTGTACACGATCGAATCGACCACGCTGGAGCTGGCCGCCAAGGGTCCGCGCCGCGTGTCGCCGTTCTACGTGCCCAGCTCGATCATCAACATGGTCTCGGGCCAGCTGTCCATCATGTTCGGCCTGAAGGGGCCCAACATCGCCTGCGTCACTGCCTGTACCACCGGCGCGCACAACATCGGCCTGGCCGCACGCATGATCCAGTACGGCGATGCCGACGCGATGATCGCCGGCGGCGCCGAGTTCGCCACCACCGGCACCGCGATGGCCGGCTTCTGCTCGGCCAAGGCGATGTCCACCCGCAACGACGAGCCGACCAAGGCGAGCCGCCCGTGGGACAAGGATCGCGACGGCTTCGTGCTGTCCGACGGCGCCGGCGTGGTGATGCTGGAGGAGTACGAGCATGCCAAGGCGCGCGGCGCGCGCATCTACGCCGAGCTGGTCGGCTTCGGCATGAGCGGCGACGCATTCCACATGACCGCGCCCAGCGAAGGCGGCGAAGGCGCGGCGCGCTGCATCCAGACCGCGTTGAACGACGCCGGCCTCAATCCGTCCGACGTGCAGTATGTCAACGCCCACGGCACCTCCACGCCGCTGGGCGACCTCGGCGAGGTGATGGCGGCGAAGAAGGTGTTCGGCGACCACGCGTACAAGCTGGCGATGAGCTCCACCAAATCCACCACCGGCCATCTGCTGGGCGCGGCCGGTGGCGTCGAGGCGATCTTCAGCGTGCTGGCGCTGCGCGACCAGGTGCTGCCGCCCACGATCAACCTGGACGAGCCGGGCGAAGGCTGCGACCTCGACTTCGTGCCCAACGTCGCGCGCGAGGCGAAGCTCGACGTGGTGCTGTCCAACTCGTTCGGCTTCGGCGGCACCAACGGCACGCTGGCGTTCCGTCGCGTTTGACCGACGCGGGCATGGCTTGCCATCGGCGCCGGCTGGACGGCCGGCGCGATCTTCTCGCGCCGGCGGCGACGCTCCCCGAGCGCTATCCGTGCCTGTTGCAGAGCGTCGTGCACGGCAGCGCGCAATCGCGCTACGACATCCTGTTCGCGTTTCCCGGCGAGCGGCTGGAACTGGTCGCCGATGGCGTGTTGCGCGACGGTGACGGTCGCGTGCAGCCGGGTCGCTTTCTCGATGCGCTGGACCGGGTGTGGCTTGCCGGGCGGTGCCCGGCTGGCGCCGACGAGTTGCCGTTCCACGGCGGTTGGGTTTTGCTGCTGAGCTATGAACTGGCCGCCGAGATCGAGCCCCGATTGAAGTTGCCGCCCAGCTCGACGCTGCCGTTGGCGCTGGCCGTGCGCTGCCCGGCGGCGATCATCGTCGACCATTGGCACGAATGCACCTGGCTGGTCGCCGAGGCCGGCTTCGAGCCGTTGCTCGACCGGCTCGAAGCCGATCTTGCATCGCCGGCGGCATGGCCGCCGTTGCCCGCACTCGAGACCATCGAGGAAGACCCGCCCGGCGACTTCCTCGATGGCGTGCAGCGCATTCACGAACACCTCCGGGCCGGCGACACGTTCCAGGTGAACCTGTCGCGCGGCTGGAACGCCCGCTACGCGCTGCCTCCCCAGCCGGCGGCGCTTTACGACGCCTTGCGCCGCGCCAACCCGGCGCCGTTCGCCGGTTTGCTGCAACAGCCGGGCTGGGCCGTGCTGAGTTCCTCGCCCGAACGCCTGGTGGAAGTGCGCGGCGGCGTGGCGCAGACGCGTCCGATCGCCGGTACGCGCCCGCGGCTGAACGGCGACGACGAGCACGCGCGCATCCGCGAACTGAGCGCCCACCCGAAGGAGCGTGCCGAACACGTGATGCTGCTCGACCTGGAGCGCAACGACCTGGGTCGTGTCTGCGCGCCGGGCACGGTCGAGGTCGACGAGCTGATGGTGGTGGAGAGTTACGCCCATGTTCACCACATCGTCTCCAATGTACGCGGACGGCTGCGCGCCGGCGTGACGCCGGGCGAGGTGATCGCCGCCACCTTTCCCGGCGGCACCATCACCGGCTGCCCCAAGGTACGCTGCATGGAGATCATCGCCGCGCTGGAGCGCACGCCGCGCGGCGCCTATACCGGCGCGCTGGGCTACCTGGACTGCAATGGCGAGCTCGACTTGAACATCCTGATCCGCACCCTGACGCTGAGCGGCGAGCACGTGAGCCTGCGCGCCGGCGCGGGCATCGTCGCCGACTCGGAAGCCGCCGCCGAGCTGGACGAGACGCGCGCCAAGGCACGCGGCCTGCTGCGCGCGCTCGGGAAGCCGGGCTGATGGCGGCGCGGCTGCTGGTCGACGGCGTGGCCGCGGATCGGGTCAGCGTGCTCGACCGCGGCTTCGGTTACGGCGACGGCCTGTTCGAGAGCATCCGCATGGTCGGCACGCGCGCGCCGCTGTGGGCGCGGCACATGCAGCGGCTGACGGCCGGTTGCGAGCGCCTGCTGATTCCCGCACCCGACCCGGACCAGCTCTGGCACGAAACGCAGCAGGTCCGGGCGGACATGGCGCATGCGGTGGTGCGTATCACCGTGACGCGCGGCATCGGCGAGCGCGGTTATGCGCCTCCGACAGCGCCGCGACCCACCCGCGTGGTGGCCGCGTTCCCGCCGCCGCCGGTGGGAGAGGCGGCCATCCACGGCGTGCGCATGCGGGTGTGCCGGCTGCGGCTGGCCGAGCAGCCGCGACTGGCCGGCGTCAAGCATCTGAACCGGTTGGAGCAGGTGCTGGCGCGCGCCGAGTGGAACGATCCGGCGATCGCCGAAGGCGTGCTGTGCGATGGCCACGGCCATGTGATTTCGGCGACCATGGCCAACCTGTTCGCGGTGATCGACGGCGAGTTGCTGACCCCGGCCGTGGACCGCTGCGGCATCGCCGGGGTCGCGCGGGCCGAGGTGCTGGAGGCGATGTCGGCGCGCGTGGCCGAGATCGGGTTGGAGGCCCTGGCCGGGGCCAGCGAGCTGTTCCTGAGTTCGAGCGTGCGCGGCATCGTGCCGGTACAGTCGCTGGAGCGTTGGACCTGGGCACCCGGCGCAGTGGCGCGCCGGTTGCAGCAGCATTGGCGCGATCTGGGATTTTCAATGGAGCAGGGCGGATGAGTGTTCGAGCGATGCGCGGGGCTGCGCGGCTGCACGGGTTGCTGCTGGTGGTGCTGGCGCTGGCGCTCGCTGCGGCGCTGGCGGTGGGCTGGAACGACTACCATCGTTTCAGCGTGACCGCGTTGAACGTATCGCCGCAACAGCAAAGCATCGACGTCAGCCGCGGCACCAGTTTCCGGGGCATCGTCGCCGAGCTGCGGCGACAGGGTCTGACCACGGCCAGCCCGTGGTACTGGCGATTGCTGGCCGAGCAGATGCACGTGGCCGGCAAGCTGCACGCGGGGGAATATGCGCTCGCGCCCGGCATCACGCCGCGCCAGTTGCTGTCGGACATGGCGGCGGGCAAGGTCCTGCAGCGCAACTTCACTATCGTCGACGGCTGGACGTTCGCCGAGCTGCGCCGCGCGCTGGCCCAGGCCGACGTGCTGCAGCACGACACCAGCGGCCTCGACGACGCGACGATCATGCAGCGCATCGGCGCCGGCGGCGAGGCGCCGGAAGGACGCTTCCTGCCAGAGACCTACGCCTACGTGAAGGGCGACGGCGAGCTGGACATCCTGCGCCGCGCCCATGCGGCGATGGAGCGTACGCTGGCGGCGCTTTGGCCGGGGCGTGCGCCGGACTTGCCGCTGGCCAATCCGTACCAGGCGCTGATCCTGGCCTCGATCGTGGAGAAGGAAACCGGCCGCGCCGACGAGCGTGCGAAGATCGCCGGGGTGTTCGTCCGGCGCCTGGAGCATCACATGCTGCTGCAGACCGACCCCAGCGTGATCTACGGCATGGGCGCGCGTTACGACGGCAACATCCGCAAGAGCGATCTCGCCGCCGACACGCCCTACAACACCTACACCCGGCCCGGCCTCCCGCCCACGCCGATCGCCCTGCCGGGCCGGCCGGCGATCGCGGCCGCGCTGCATCCCGCCGCCGGCGATGCGTTGTATTTCGTGGCGCGCGGCGATGGCAGCCACGTGTTCTCCAGCACCCTGGCCGAGCACAACCGCAACGTCGACTGCTACCAGCGGAAGCGCTGCCGATGAGTCCCGCGCGCGGCAGGTTCATCAGCCTCGAGGGCGGCGAGGGCGCCGGCAAGAGCACCTTGCTGGCCGGCGTGCTGGCCTGCCTTCGCCAGCGCGGGCTGTCGGTGGTGCAGGCGCGCGAGCCGGGCGGCACGCCGGTGGGCGAGGCGGTGCGCGCGATCGTGCTGGATCCGGCGCTGGCCCCGCTGGCGGCGGAGACCGAACTGCTGTTGATGTTCGCCTCGCGCGCACAGCTGGTGCGCGAGGTGATCGAGCCCGCGCTGGCTGCGGGGCAGTGGGTGGTGTGCGACCGCTTTGCCGACGCGAGTTACGCCTACCAGGGCGGTGGACGCGGCCAGCCCGCCGCGCGCATCGAGGAACTGGAGCGCTGGGCCTGCGACGGCGTGAAGCCCGATCTCACTTTGCTGCTCGACCTGCCGGTCGCGGCCGGGCGCGCCCGTGCCGCCGGTCGCGGCGAGGCCGACCGCATCGAGTCCGAGGCGGACGCGTTCTTCGAGCGGGTGCGTGCCAGCTACCGCGACCGCGCGGCACAGGAGCCGAACCGCTTCCGCGTCATCGACGCCAGCCAGGCTCCCGGGCAGGTGCTGCAGGCGGCCACGCATGCCTTGATCGAGTGGCTGGAAGGGTCGGCCCGATGAACGCACTGCCATGGCACGAGGATCATTGGTCGCGGCTGCAGGCCCGTCGCGAGCGCGGCGCGCTGCCGCACGCCCTGCTGCTGTGTGGTGCCGCCGGCCTGGGCAAGCGTGCGTTCGCGCAGCGTTTCGTGCGCGGCCTGCTGTGCACCGAGCCGGTGCACGGCGAAGCCTGCGGGCATTGCCGGGGTTGCCGGTTGAGCGCGGCCGGCTCGCATCCGGACCGGGTGGAACTGACCTTCGGCTTGCGCAAGGACGGCACGCCACGCACCGAGATCGTGGTCGACCAGATCCGCGAGTTGTCCGCCCGGCTGGCCATGCGCAGCCAGCTCGGCGGCTGGCAAGTGGTCACCATCGACCCGGCCGACGCGATGAACGCCGCGGCGGCCAATGCCTTGCTGAAGACGCTGGAGGAACCGGCTGCGCAAACCATGCTGATCCTGCTGGCCGATGCGCCGTGGCGGTTGCCGCCGACGATCCGCAGCCGTTGCCAGCGGATCGAGTTCCATCTGCCCGAACCGGCGCTGGCGCTGGCCTGGCTGCAGCGCGAAGGCGTGGCCGACGGCAGGGCGGCGCTGGCGGCAGCCGGTGGCAACCCGGGACTCGCCATGCAATGGAGCCGGCATGGCGCGCTGGAGCAGCGCACCGAAGTCCGCCGCGACCTGGCGGCGCTGGCCGGCGGGCGCGGCCAAGCGGCCGAGGTGGTCAAGCGCTGGCTGGACGACGAGCCGGCGCAACGGCTGTGGTTTGCCGCGCAGGCCGCGGCCGACGAACTGCGCGCCCGTTCGCTGGGCGATCGCCCGCCACTGGGCAGCGCGCTGGACGCGGCGGCGCTGGGCGATTGGCACGACGCCAGCAACCGCGCACGCGAGGGCCTGCGCGGCCCCTTGCGCCCGGATCTGCTGCTGCTGGAGCTGCTGTCCCGGTGGCGCTGATGGACAGTGCCCGGGGCGACGGTGGGCCAGAGTTCTCCGCGAGCACCCGTCTGCTGGTGATCGCGCCGCATCCCGATGACGAAACCCTGGCCACCGGCGTGCTGCTGCAGCAAGTGCTGGCGGCCGGTGGCGAGGTGCGCATCCTGCTGCTGACCGCCGGCGACAACAATCCCTGGCCGCAGCGCGCGCTGGAACGCCGCTGGCGCCTCGGCGCGGCGGATCGGCGCCGCTGGGCGCAGCGGCGCGCGGCCGAATTGCAGCATGCGCTCGCCGCGCTGGGGGTACCGGCGACTGCGTTGCAATCCCTGGACTGGCCCGACCTCGGCGTCACCGGCCTCTTGCTGCGATCGACCGACCTGGCCGTGGCCGCCATCCGCGATGCGATCGACCGCTTCGCCCCCGACCTGATCGCCGTGCCGTCATTGCAGGATCGGCATCCCGACCACAGCGCGGCGCACGTGCTGGTGCGGCTGGCATTGGCCGGCCACGCCACGCCGCCGGCGCTGCTCGCCTACCTCGTGCATGGCGACAAGGGGGATCGGCGCGCCTTGAAGATGCCTGCCACGGCCGCCCAGCTCGCCGGCAAGCGCGCCGCCCTGCAGGCGCATCGCAGCCAACTCGCGTTGAGCGGCAAGCGCCTGCGCCGAATGGCGGAGCGCGACGAAACCTATTTCGAGCCGGACGCTCCGATGCCGGCAGCCCTGCCGTGGCACCCGCCCCGCGTGTGGTGGCGCTGGCTGCGGCTGGACCTGGTGAACCCGGCAACATCGCAGCGCTGGGCCTGGCAGAGCGCGCCGCTGCGACATGACGCGGACGGCACATTGCGCCTGCAGCTGCCCGCGGCTGCGCGTGCGGCGCCGTGTTTCGTGCGGCTGTCGCTGGACTTGTGCTCGCCGTGGATATTCGACCATTGGGGCTGGTGCCAGATCCAAGCCGACGAACCGACCCCCGCCGTCGGTGTTGCGCCCTTGGACCGACCCAGCTAGGTTGCTGCGCAAGCAGGGGAAGACGGCATGCACCTCGAAGAGCCGGACGCGATGCGGGTCAATACGGGCGCCACGGCTGCGACCAGCGAGAGCTATTACGCGGCGCTGTCCGAGATCGGCCAGTTGCTGGTTCGCGCGGTGGAACCTCCGGAACTCTACGACGCCATCATCGAGGTGCTGCAGCGGCGCCTGGGCGCGATGCTGGTGATGATCGGCGAGGCCGACCACGCGGCCGGATGGTTCCAGCGGGTGGCGCCGGTGGCGGTGGCCGCGGACATGCAGGACATCTACCCCGAACAGACCCCGCTGTCCCTGGTGCGGCCCTCGTTCTGGCGCGGCGTGCCGCAGATCGAGCCCGACCTGCGCCGCGTGCCGGGCCTGCAGCGATTGCGCACCGCCTACGAGCGCCATGACGTGGTCGCCGCGATGGCGATACCGGTGATGGTGTTCGGCGAGGTGCGCGCCGGACTGGTGATCCGCGCATCCGACCCCGCGTACTTCTCGACACGGTTGACCGAGCTGCTGCAGCAGGCAGCCGCCAGCATCGGGCTGGGGCTGGAGGCGCAGTCGCAACGCCATCAGTTGCAGCGCTCGGTGCAGCAGGAGGCTCGCCAGCGCCGCGCCTTGCGTCTGCTCAGCGAGATGATCAAGGTGGTCACGCACAGCCCTGACGAAACCCTGCTGCTGGCCGAGAGCAGCGACGTGGCCTGCCGCGTGGGCGGCTACCGCTTCGCGTGGATCGG
This sequence comes from Rhodanobacter sp. UC4438_H5, assembly GCF_052978405.1. NCBI lineage: Bacteria > Pseudomonadati > Pseudomonadota > Gammaproteobacteria > Lysobacterales > Rhodanobacteraceae > Rhodanobacter > Rhodanobacter sp. UC4438_H5. Next base: position 1,169,036 of record NZ_CM129672.1, on the reverse strand, counting down.
CCTGTTTGCCGACGACGCGGCCACAAGCTTGCGCCTGCATGCCCACGCCGGCATGGATGGCGTGGTGACGCCGGGGGAGGGTCTCGCCCTGGACGAGCAGAAGCATGCCGGCGATGCCGCGGTCGTCGCCTTGCGCCGCGGCGAGCCGTGCGTTCGCCAGTACGCCGCGGGCGCGCCGCGCGAATGGCCGCTGCCGGGCACGACGCTGGGAGACGGCGCGGTGCTGGCGTTGCCGCTGCGCGTGGGCGAGGCGGTGGTGGGCGTGTTCGTGGTCGGTGCCGACCAGGCCGACGCTTTCACCCCGGTCGAGGTCCAGGTGTTCGCGGAGATGGCGGTCGAGCTTGGCCTGGGCATGCAGATGCAGCGGGCGCACGCGGCGCGGCTGCTGGCCGAGCGCGATCTGCGTTTCAACCTGCAGCACGTGCGCACGGTGCTGTCCAACCAGCATTCCGGGGTGCTGGTGACGACGGCGAACGGGCTGGTGAAGTTCGCCAACGAGGCATTCTGTGCCTTGTTCGGGCTGGCCGAATCGCCGGGCGAACTGGAGGGCCTGCCGTCGGCCGCGCTGCACGCTCGCATCAGTCATCTCTATTGCGAGCCCGAACGCGAGCTCGAACGCATGGCCGGCATCGTGGCGCGCAACGAGGAGTCGCGCGACGAGGAAGTGCTGCTGGCCGACGGGCGCGTACTGCTGCGCGACTTCATGCCGATCTGCATTGACGGCGTGGCGCAGGGCTGCATCTGGCAGCAGCGCGACATCACCGAGCGGAAACTGCACGAGGCGCGCGTCGAGCGGCTGGCGTTCTACGACGTGGTCACCGGTTTGCCCAACCGGCGGCTGTTGTTCGAGCTGCTGGAACAGGCGCGGACCCGAGCCACCGCCGACGATTCCCTGCTGGCAGTGGGCATCCTGGACCTGGACCGGTTCAAGAGCGTCAACGATACCGCCGGCCACAGCGGCGGCGACCGCGTGCTGGCGGAGGCGTCTTCGCGCATCCGCGGCATGCTGCGTGACGCCGACGTGCTGGCCCGCCTCGGCGGCGACGAATTCGCGTTGCTGATCCCCGGCCTGGACAGCCGCGAGCAGCTGGACGTGATCAGCCGCTGCATCCTGCAGGCGCTGCGGGTGCCGTTCAACCTGGACGAGGAGCAGTTGTTCCTGTCGGCAAGCATCGGCTGGACCCTGTTTCCGCTCGACGGCTCCAGCGCCGAGGGGCTGGTCCGCCACGCCGACATGGCGATGTACGAGGCGAAGGAGGCAGGCAAGGATCGCGGCTCGCTGTACGAGCCGGCCATGGAGCTGGAGCAGGTGCGCCTGCAGGCGATGCGCGAGCGGATCGCCCAGGCCCTGCAGCAGTCGCGCTTGCAGCTCCTGTTCCAGCCGATCGTCTACATCGACGGCCTGCCCGGGATCAACGGCGTGGCCGGGATGGAGGCACTGCTGCGCCTCAACGATCGCGAGCAGGAGCTGATCGGCCCGGCCAACTTCATGCACGTGCTGGACGACCCGCAACTTGCCCGGCCGATCGGACGCTACGTGCTGGACGAGGCGCTGCGCTGCTGCCAGGGCTGGTTGCATGCCGGCGTGCCCGTTCCGGTGTCGGTCAACATCAGCACCCGCCACCTGTTGCACCCGGCGTTCTTCGCGGACATCGACGCCGCGCTGGACACCTATCCTGACGTGATGGACGTCGGCTTCGGTATCGAGATCACCGAGACCGGGCCAAGCATGGACCATGCGCGGGCCAAGGTGGTCATCGAGGAATGCCGGCGGCGCGGCATCCGCGTGGGGCTGGACGATTTCGGCACGGGCTCGGCGTCGCTGAGCCACATCCAGCAGCTCGACATCGAGCACATCAAGCTCGACCAGAGTTTCGTGCGCGACATCCTGCATGATGACCGCAACATGGCGATCGCCGCGGGCGTGATCACCACCGCGCGCATGCTGGCCAAGGCGGTGATCGCCGAAGGGGTGGAGACGCCGGTGCAGGGGGATCTGCTGGCGTCGCTGGGCTGCCACCAGTTGCAGGGCTTCTCGATATCGCGGCCGATGGCCGCCGCTTCCGTGCCGGCATGGGTTGCCGGCTGGGCGCCGCCGGCAACCTGGGGCAACCTGGTCAACGAACGGCAGTCGCTGCTGGCCGGCGAAACGACCGGGCAGTGACGCGCGGCAGTGCCTGACGCGCTGCGCCGACCTGCTAAGATCGACGCCGTTGACCGGGACGCAGGCCCGGCGGGGAGCGTGGCATGAAACCGATGGCTGGCCGGCAAGGCATCATCTCGCTGAAGATCAAGGACGCGGCGTCGCTGTACAACGCGTACATGCCGTTCCTCAAGCATGGCGGCCTGTTTGCGCCGACGGCGCAGTCCTATGCCCTGGGCGACGAGGTGGTGCTGCTGGTGACCCTGGCCGACGAGACCGAGCGGCTGTCGGTGGTGGGCAAGGTGGTGTGGATCAGCCCGGTCGGCGCGCAGGGCAATCGCACCGCCGGCATCGGCATCCATTTCAACGAATCCAGCGACGCGGAGGCCGCGCGCAGCCGCATCGAGAACATCCTCGCCGGCACGCTCAATTCCGAGCGACCCACGCAGACCATGTGACGCGCCCGGCGCAAGCCGTGCGTTAGTTCGCAACGCAGCAGCCGTCAAGGCTTGTTGTACCCCATCGCACTGATACAATGCGCGGATTCGCAAACGCGTTTTGCGAGACATCGGGCGCCGGTGGCTTCGATCCGCCGGCGTAGTCGGAGGCCCAGGCCACGCCGATGCACCGAACTGAAGTCGTCGGACCGTGAGCACTTGATCCAAGTTCCCACCGGTCACTGATGCGCCCAAGCGGCGCGGAGGTAGGTTGCATCGTGCTCGCCGAATACTGGCCTGTCCTGTTGTTCATCGCCGTTGCCGCCGGCCTTGGCGTGGTGTTGCTGGTGGTCGGCCTGCTCGCCGGCCCGCGTCGCCCCGAGGCGGAGAAGCTCGCCCCCTACGAATGCGGTTTCGAGGCATTCGAGGACGCACGCATGCGCTTCGACGTGCGCTATTACCTGCTCGCCATCCTGTTCATCATCTTCGACCTGGAAATCGCCTTCCTGTTTCCGTGGGCGGTGGTGTTCAAGCAGATCGGCCTGATCGCGCTGATCGAGATGGGGCTGTTCCTGCTGCTGCTGGTGATCGGCTTTGCTTACGTGTGGAAGAAGGGAGCGCTCGAATGGGAGTGATCGATTCCATCAGCCGGGTGATGCACAACCCCGAGCCGCTGAACCTGGTCGACGACATCCTGCGCCCGGCCGGCGACAACCCCGTCGTGCAGCGCGGCTTCGCCACCACCAGCGTCGACGCGCTGATGAACTGGGCGCGCACGGGCTCGATGTGGCCGGTGACCTTCGGCCTGGCCTGCTGCGCGGTGGAGATGATGCACGCCGGCGTGGCGCGGCTCGACCTCGACCGCTACGGCGTGATCTTCCGCCCCAGCCCGCGCCAGTCCGACGTGATGATCGTGGCCGGCACCCTGGTCAACAAGATGGCGCCGGCACTGCGCAAGGTCTACGACCAGATGCCCGAGCCGAAGTGGGTCATCTCGATGGGCAGCTGCGCCAACGGCGGCGGCTACTACCACTATTCCTACTCCGTGGTGCGCGGCTGCGACCGCATCGTGCCGGTGGACATCTACGTGCCGGGCTGCCCGCCGACGGCCGAAGCATTGATCCACGGCATCCTGCAGTTGCAGAAGAAGATCCGTCGCACCAGCACCATCGCGCGTTCGTGAGGCCCGACATGTCCGATACCTCCGCGAAGTCGCTTGCCGACCAGCTTGTCGCGCGCTTCGGCGACACGCTGGAAGTCAGCACCGAGCGCAACGAGATCATTGCCGACCTGGCCGCCGCCGACCTGGTTGCGGTGGCCACCGCGCTGCGCGACGAGCCGGCGTTCCGCTTCGGCGAGCTGATCGACCTGTGCGGCATCGATTACCTCGGCTACGGCCAGGTCGAGTGGGACACCACCACGGTCAGCGGCTCGGGTTTCTCGCGCGGTGTCGAAGGGCAGGCGCTGGGCCGCTTCAGCTGGGCCGAGCGCCCCAGCGGCGACAGCCAGCCGCGCCGCTTCGCCGCGGTGGTCCAGCTGCTTTCGATCGAGCACAACCGCCGCCTGCGCCTGCGCGTGTTCTGCGCGGACGACAGCCTGCCGGTGGTGCCGTCGCTGACCCCGGTGTGGCCGGGCGTGAACTGGTTCGAGCGCGAGGCGTTCGACCTGTTCGGCATCATCTTCGAAGGGCACCCGGACCTGCGCCGCATCCTGACCGACTATGGTTTCGTCGGCCATCCGTTCCGCAAGGATTTCCCGCTGATCGGCAATGTCGAGGTGCGCTACGACCCCGAGCAGAAGCGGGTGATCTACGAACCCGTGTCGATCGAGCCGCGCGTGCTGGTGCCGCGCACGATCCGTGACGACGCCGACCTGCTGCAGGCCCGGGCTGAAGCCGCCGACAAGTGGCGGGAGAACTGAAGATGGCCCAGGAAATCCGCAACTACACGATGAACTTCGGCCCGCAGCACCCGGCTGCGCACGGCGTGCTGCGCCTGATCATGGAGATGGACGGCGAGACCATCGTGCGCGTCGATCCGCACGTGGGCCTGCTCCATCGCGGCACCGAAAAGCTGGCCGAGTCCAAGCCGTTCAACCAGTCGATCGGCTACATGGACCGGCTCGACTACGTGTCGATGATGTGCAACGAGCACGCCTACGTGCGCGCGATCGAGACTCTGCTGGGGATCGAGGCGCCGGAGCGCGCGCAGTACATCCGCACCATGTTCGACGAGATCACCCGCATCCTGAATCACCTGATGTGGATCGGCTCGAACGCACTCGACCTGGGTGCGATGGCGGTGATGCTCTATGCGTTCCGCGAGCGCGAGGAGCTGATGGACGTCTACGAGGCGGTGTCGGGTGCGCGCATGCACGCCACGTACTACCGCCCGGGCGGCGTCTACCGCGACCTGCCGGCGCAGATGTCGCAGTACCGCGAGTCGCCGTGGCACAAGGGTGCCGACCTCAAGCGCATCAACAGCTGGCGCGAAGGTTCGATGCTCGACTTCCTCGACGCGTTCACCGCCGACTTCCCCTCGAAGGTGGACGAATACGAGGCACTGCTCACCACCAACCGCATCTGGAAGCAGCGCACCGTCGGCATCGGTGTGGTCAGCCCGGAACTGGCCCAGCAGTGGGGCATGACCGGCGTGATGCTGCGCGGCTCCGGCGTGGAATGGGACCTGCGCAAGAAGCAGCCGTACGCGAAATATGCCGAGGTGGACTTCGACATCCCCGTCGGCGTCAATGGCGACTGCTACGACCGCTACCTGTGCCGCGTGGAGGAGATGCGCCAGTCCAACCGCATCATCCGCCAGTGCGTGGAATGGCTGCGCGCCAATCCCGGCCCGGTGATCCTCAACGACTACAAGGTCGTGCCGCCCCATCGCGAGGTGATGAAGGAGAGCATGGAAGCGCTCATCCATCACTTCAAGCTGTTCACCGAAGGCTATTGCGTGCCGGCCGGCGAAACCTATTGCGCGGTCGAGGCGCCCAAGGGCGAGTTCGGGTGCTATCTGGTTTCCGACGGTGCCAACAAGCCGTTCCGCGTACACCTGCGTGCTCCCGGTTTCGCCCACCTCTCCTCCATGGACACCGTCGTGCGCGGCCACATGCTCGCCGACGTGGTGGCCATGATCGGCACCTACGACCTGGTGTTCGGCGAGGTGGATCGATGAATACGGGAATAGGGAATAGGGAATGGGGAATCGGAAGAGCGGCACGCTTCCGACCGATGCCCCTCGCCGAGAGCTCCGGTGCGCCGCATGCGTTGCCTTTCCCATTCTCCATTCCCCATTCCCCATTCGCTGGTTCAAACCCATGAAAGCCACCGGCAACTACAACCAGGTGAAGCACGTCGATCCGCTCCTCGTGCTTTCCGAGCACACGCGCAAGCACATCGACGCGTGGGTGGCCAAGTTTCCGCCGGATCGCAAGCGCTCGGCGCTGATCCAGGCGCTGTTCGGCGCGCAGGAGCAGAACCGCGGCTTTCTCACCGACGAGCTGATCACCGCGGTGGCGAAATATCTGGACCTGCCGCCCATCTGGGCCTATGAGGTGGCGAGCTTCTACTCGATGCTCGAAACCCGGCCGGTGGGCCGCAACAACGTGGCTATCTGCACCAACATCTCGTGCTGGCTCAACGGTGCCGAGGAGCTGGTCCGCCACTGCGAGCAGAAGCTCGGCATCAAGCTGGGCCAGAGCACGCCCGACGGGCGCGTCTACCTGAAGGCCGAGGAAGAGTGCATCGCCGCCTGCGTGTACGCCCCGGCCGCCACGGTCAACGGGCATTACCACGAACGTCTCACCACCGAAAAGCTCGACGCGATCCTGGATGGCCTGACCCTCGACGGTCCGGCCGCTCACGGCGCGGAGGGGAGTCACTGATGGCCGTCGGACCCGCACCCCAGGAACACCAGGTCGTCTACACGACGCTGCACTTCGACACGCCGTGGGCGATGGAAAGCTACGAGCAGGTCGACGGCTACAAGGCCTGGCGCAAGATCCTCGCCGAGAAGCCCGATCCGGCGTCGCTGGTCGAGGAGATCAAGAAGAGCAGCCTGCGCGGCCGCGGCGGCGCCGGTTTCCCGACCGGGCTGAAGTGGTCCTTCATGCCCAAGGGCACGATGCAGAAATACATCCTGTGCAATTCGGACGAGTCCGAGCCGGGTACCTGCAAGGACCGCGACATCCTCCGCTACAACCCGCACGCGGTGATCGAGGGGCTGGCCATTGCCTGCTACTGCACGGGCTCTACGGTGGCCTACAACTACCTGCGCGGCGAATTCCACCACGAGCCGTTCGAACACTTCGAGGCGGCGCTGAAGGAAGCCTATGCCGCCGGCCTGCTCGGCAAGAACGTGCAGGGCAGCGGCATCGACGTGGACATCCATGCCGCCCTGGGCGCCGGCGCCTACATCTGCGGCGAAGAGACCGCGATGATGGAGTCGCTGGAAGGCAAGAAGGGCATGCCGCGCTTCAAGCCCCCGTTCCCGGCCAATTTCGGCCTGTACGGCAAGCCGACGACGATCAACAACACCGAGACCTACGCTTCGGTGCCGGCGATCCTGCGCCGCGGCGCGGACTGGTTCCTCAACCTCGGCAAGCCGAACAACGGTGGCCCGAAGATCTTTTCGGTGTCCGGCCACGTCAATCGCCCCGGCAATTACGAAGTCCGCCTCGGTACCTCGTTCAAGGATCTGCTGGCGCTGGCTGGCGGCGTGCGCAACGGCCACAAGCTCAAGGCGGTGATCCCGGGCGGCTCCTCGATGAAGGTGCTGCCGGCCGAGATCATGCTCGAAAGCACCATGGACTACGACTGCCTGCAGAAGGCCGGCTCCGGCCTGGGCTCGGGCGCGGTGATCGTGATGGACGAGACCACCTGCATGGTCAGGGTCTGCCAGCGCATCTCGCGCTTCTACAAGGCCGAGTCCTGCGGCCAGTGCACGCCGTGCCGCGAAGGCACCGGCTGGATGTATCGCGTGCTGACCCGCATCGTCGAAGGCAACGGCACACAGGAGGACCTGCACCGCCTGAAGGCCATTGCCGGGCAGATCGAGGGCCACACCATCTGCGCTTTCGGCGAGGCGGCGGCATGGCCGGTGCAGGGATTCCTGAACCGGTTCTGGAACGAATTCGAGTACTACGTGGAGCACGGACACTCGATCGTCGATTCGCGCGATGAGGTCAAGGCATGACCATGCTCTCCATCCGCGCGAATCGGGAATCGGGAATCGGGAACAGGGAATCGCGCCGCGACATCCGGCGGCCCTTCCCATCTCCCATTCTCCATTCTCCATTCCCTGCTCCCCAAGGAGTTGCTGCATGAGTACGCAGCCAACCAGCACCGCTCCCGACCTGGTCAGCATCGAGATCGACGGCAAGCCGGTGCAGATCCGCAAGAATGCGATGATCATCGAGGCAGCCGATGCCGTCGGCGTCGTGATTCCGCGTTTCTGCTATCACCGCAAGCTGCCGATCGCCGCGAACTGCCGCATGTGCATGGTCGAGGTGGAGATGGGCGGGCGCCCGGTGCCCAAGGGGCTGCCCGCGTGCGCCACCCCGGTCACCGAGGGCATGAAGGTGCAGACCCGCTCCAAGCTCGCGCTGCAATACCAGCGCGACGTGATGGAGTTCCTGCTGATCAACCACCCGCTGGATTGCCCGATCTGCGATCAGGGCGGCGAGTGCGAACTGCAGGACGTGGCGCTGGGCTTCGGTCGCAGCGTGTCGCGCTTCACCGAGCGCAAGCGCACGGTGGCCGACGAGAACATCGGGCCGCTGGTGGCCACCGAGATGACGCGCTGCATCCACTGCACGCGCTGCGTGCGCTTCACCAGCGAGATCGCCGGCACCTACGAGCTGGGTGGCATGAGCCGCGGTGAGGACCAGGTCATCGGCACCTACATCGGCAAGACGGTGGAAACCGAGCTGTCCGGCAACATCATCGACGTCTGTCCGGTCGGCGCATTGACCGACAAGGTGTTCCAGTTCAAGGCGCGCGCCTGGGAATTGATCGCCAAGCCGTCGATCGGCGCGCATGACGCGCTGGGTTCCAACCTGTGGCTGCACACGCGCCGCGGCGAGGTGCTGCGGGTGGTGCCGCGCGACAACGAGGCGATCAACGAGTGCTGGCTGTCCGACCGCGACCGCTACAGCCACCAGGGCATGTACGCCCCCGATCGCCTGCATGCTCCGCAGGTGAAGCGCGACGGCCAGTGGCACGACACCACCTGGGAGGACGCGCTGGCGTTCGCCGGCGAGGCACTGAAGAAGGCGCCGGGCAGCGAGCTGGGCATCCTGGCGCACCCGTCGATCTCGAACGAGGAGGGCGACCTGCTGGTGCGCCTGGCGCGTGGCCTGGGCAGTGCCCACCTCGACCACCGTTTGCGCCAGCTCGATTTTGCCGATCACGCCGTGGCGGTACCGTTCGGCATGCCGGTCGCCGAACTGGAAAGGGTACAGGCCGCCTTGCTGGTCGGCTCGGACCTGCGCCAGGAACTGCCGCTGGTCAATCACCGGCTGCACCAGGCGACCAAGAAGGGCGCGCGCGTCTTCGTGGTGAATCCGGCTCGTTTCGATTTCAACTACAAGCTGGCGGGCGAGACGATCGTCGCTCCGCAAGCGCTGGTCGACGCCATGCTGGGGCTGGCCAAGGCTGCAGTGGAAGCCGGTGCCACGGCGCCGGCATCGCTGGCCGGTGCGCTGGACAGCGCCCGCAGCGGGCAGGGCGATGGTGGGGTGATTGCCGCGCTGAAGGCGGGTACCTCGGCGGTGATCCTCGGCGAAGCCGCGGCGACACACCCGCAGGCCTCGTGGCTGCGCGCGATCGCGCACTTCATCGGCGAAGCCACCGGTGCCGGCGTCGATGAGGTGCCGGTGGGCGCCAACGCCATCGGCCTGGGTCGCATCGGCGTGGTGCCGGGCAATGGCGGGCTCGATGCCCAGGCCATGCTGGCGCAGCCGCGCAAGGCGTACCTGCTGTACGGCGTCGAGCCGCCCCACGACTTCGCCGATGGCGCCGCGGCGCTGAAGGCGCTGCGCGGCGCTGACAAGGTCGTGGCGTTCAGCGCCTTCGGCGGTGCCGCGCTGCGCGAGGTGGCGGACGTCATCCTGCCGATTGCACTGCTGGCCGAAATCGACGCGACCCTGGTCAACGTCGACGGATTGGCGCAGGGCGTGATCGCGGGTGCCAAGGCGCCGGGCGAGGCGCGGCCGGGCTGGAAGGTCCTGCGTGCGCTCGGCGGGGCGATGCAGCTGGCCGGTTTCGAGTTCGACGACATCGCCGGTCTGCGCGACGGCATCGGCGAGCGCGCGCAGGCAGCGCGCCAGGGCCTGTCGACGCGTGCGGCGCCTGCCGCGCTCACCCGGTTGGCCACCTGGCCGATCTACCGCGTCGATGCGGTGTTGCGCCGGGCCACCGCGCTCAATGCGCACCCGCTCAATCGTGCGCCGGCGATCCGCCTCAATGAAGCCGAGGCGGGGCGGCAAGGCCTGACCGCCGGCGCGCAGGCGCGCATCGGCGAGGTGCAGTTGCCGGTGCTGGTCGATGCGGCCGTGCCCGACGGCGCTGTGTGGATCGAGGCAGCCCAAGACCTTACCGCCACGCTGCCGCCGCACGGCGCAGCCATCACCTTGAGCAAGGCATAGGCATCATGGCTGATCAACTCATCAACCAGGTCATGTGGCCGCTGATCTACATCCTGTGCATCGTGCTGCCGCTGGTGATCGCGGTGGCGATGTTCGTGTACTGGGAGCGCAAGGTCATCGGCTGGATGCACGTGCGCATGGGACCGAACAAGGTCGGCCCCGGCGGCGTGCTGCAGGCGTTCGCCGACGTGGTGAAGCTCTTGATCAAGGAAGTGATCCTGCCGACCAAGGCCAACCGCTTCCTGTACTTCCTGGCGCCGCTGATCGGGCTGGTCCCCGCGCTGGCGGCCTGGGCGGTGATCCCGTTCAGCGGCAAGATGGTGCTGTCCAACGCCAACGCAGGCATCCTCTACCTGCTGGCGATGACCTCGATGGGCGTCTACGGCATCATCATCGCAGGCTGGGCGTCCAACTCGCGCTACGCGCTGTTGGGCGCCATGCGTTCGGCGGCCCAGGTGATCTCGTACGAGCTGGCCATGGGCCTGTGCCTGGTCTGCGTGATGGTGCTGGCCGGCAGCCTCAACCTCAGCGAAATCGTCAACGCGCAGGCCGGCGGCAAGGGCCTGTTCGACTGGTTCTGGCTGCCGTTGCTGCCGGTCTTCGTGATCTATTTCGTCTCCGGCGTGGCCGAGACCAACCGCCTGCCGTTCGACATGGCCGAAGGCGAGTCGGAAATCGTCGCCGGCTTCCACGTGGAGTATTCCGGGTCGGCCTTCGCGCTGTTCTTCCTGGCCGAATACGCCAACATGATCCTGGTCAGCTTCCTGTCGGCGATCTTCTTCCTCGGCGGCTGGCTCAGCCCGCTGCAGGGCTGGATCTCCGCCGACGCGCCCGGCTGGATCAGCTGGCTGGGGGCAGGCGGCTTCATCTGGCTGTTCATCAAGGCGTTCGTGATGTCGTTCTTCTTCCTGTGGTTCCGCGCCACGTTCCCGCGCTACCGCTACGACCAGATCATGCGCCTGGGCTGGAAGGTATTCATCCCCATTGCCATTGCCTGGGTGTTCGTCGCCGGTCTGCTGAAGTACTACGACCTGGTCAGCATCGGGGTGGGAGCGTAAGCCATGAACGCGGTAACCCGTTATTTGAAGAGTTTGATGCTGGCGGAGCTGGTTGCCGGCATGGGCGTGACGATGCGCTACATGTTCAAGCCCAAGTACACCATGCGCTACCCGATGGAGCACATCCCGAAGTCGAATCGTTTCCGCGGTCTGCATGCGTTGCGCCGCTATGCGAACGGCGAGGAGCGCTGCATCGCCTGCAAGCTGTGCGAGGCGGTCTGCCCGGCGCTGGCGATCACCATCGATTCGGCTCCGCGAGAGAGCGACGGCCAGCGCCGCACCACGCGCTACGAGATCGACCTGTTCAAGTGCATCTACTGCGGTTTCTGCGAGGAGAGCTGCCCGGTCGACTCGATCGTTGAGACCTCGATCCACGAATACCACTTCGAGAATCGCGGCGAGAACGTGGTGGACAAGCAGAAGCTGCTTGCCATCGGCGATCGCTTCGAACAGCAGATCGCTGCGGATCGTGCCCAAGATGCGCCGTACCGCTGAGGCCCTTCGATGAATCCCCAAACGCTGCAAATCATCTGCTTCTACGCCTTCAGCCTCGTCACGGTGGCGGCGGCGCTCTCGGTGATCACGCTGAAGAACACCGTGCACGCCGTGCTCGCGCTGGTGCTCACCTTCTTCAGCGCTGCCTGCCTGTGGATGCTGCTGGACGCCGAGTTCCTCGCGCTGGCACTGGTGGTGGTCTACGTCGGCGCGGTGATGGTGCTGTTCCTGTTCGTGGTGATGATGCTCGACATCGACCTGGAGAAAATGCACGAGGGTTTCGTGAAGTTCCTGCCGGTCGGGGTGATCGTGGCCATCGTGATGCTGGTCGAGATGCTCGGCCTGATCGGCGTGCGGGCGATGCATGCGCGCGACCTGGGCGCTGATCCGGCTGCGGTGGCCGGCATGTCCAACACCGCGTGGCTGGGCCAGGCGCTGTACACCAAATTCCTGTTGCCGTTCGAAGTGGCTGCGCTGGTGCTCACCGTGGGCCTGGTGGCTGCGGTAGCGCTGACCCTGCGCGAACGTCGCGGCGCGCGTTACGAATCCGCCAGCCGGCAGGTCAGGGTCGATCCGCGCGATCGCGTGCGCATCGTCAAGATGGACGCCGTACGCCCGACGCCGGCCGCCGCCGACGAGGGCACCGCAGGAGAATCCAAGCCATGATTTCGCTCGCACACTACATCGTGCTCGGCGCCGTGCTGTTCTGCATCGCCGTGGCCGGGCTGTTCATCAACCGCAAGAACGTGATCGTGCTGCTGATGTCGATCGAGCTGATGCTGCTTGCGGTCAACATGAATTTTGTCGCGTTCTCGCGCTTCCTGGGCGACGTGTCGGGGCAGGTGTTCGTGTTTTTCATCCTCACCGTGGCTGCGGCGGAAGCTGCCGTCGGCCTGGCGATCCTGGTCCTGCTGTTCCGTACGCGCAGCACGATCAATATCGCCGACATCGACAGCATGAAGGGCTGAACCCATGGGTCTTTCCACGAGCGTCCTGTTGACCATCGCACTGGCGCCGCTGCTCGGTTCGCTGGTGGCCGGTTTCGTCAGCCCGTTCCTAGGCCGCGCGGGTCGCGCGGTCGCCCACACCGTCACCATCGCGTGCATGATCGTGTCGGTCGCGCTGTCGTTCCATGTGCTGTACCAGCTCACCGTGGGCGGCGCGGACAACTACAACCAGAACCTCTACACCTGGTTCCAGATCGGGCAGGTCAACGCCAGCGTCGGTTTCATGGTGGACAGGCTCACCGCGATGATGCTGGTGGTGGTGGGCTTCGTCTCGCTGGTGGTGCACCTGTACACCATCGGCTACATGCGCGACGACCCGGGCTATACGCGCTTCTTCAGCTACATCTCGCTGTTCACCTTCTCGATGTTCATGCTGGTCATGAGCAACAACTTCATGCAGCTGTTCTTTGGCTGGGAAGCGGTGGGCCTGGTGTCCTACCTGCTGATCGGCTTCTGGTACAAGCGGCCGACCGCGATCTTCGCCAACCTGAAGGCGTTCCTGGTCAACCGTGTGGGTGACTTCGGCTTCCTGCTGGGCATTGCCGCGGTGTTGACCTTCCTGCACACGCTGGACTACGCCAGTGCGTTCAGCGCGGCGCCGGGGCTGGCTGGCCAGACGCTGCAGATCACCGCGAACACGCAGTGGGATGCGGCGACCGTGATCTGCATCTTGCTGTTCGTCGGCGCCATGGGCAAGTCGGCACAGGTGCCGCTGCACGTGTGGCTGCCCGATTCGATGGAAGGCCCGACCCCGATCTCGGCGCTGATCCATGCCGCGACCATGGTCACCGCCGGCATCTTCATGGTGGCGCGCATGTCGCCGCTGTTCGAGATGTCCTCGACTGCGCTGAGCTTCGTGCTGGTGATCGGCGCCACGACTGCGCTGTTCACCGGGTTGATTGGCATAGTCCAAAATGACATCAAGCGCGTGGTGGCGTACTCGACGCTGTCGCAGCTGGGCTACATGACGGTGGCGCTGGGCGTGTCGATGTACTCCGGCGCGGTATTCCACCTGATGACCCACGCCTTCTTCAAGGCGCTGCTGTTCCTCGGTGCCGGCTCGGTGATCATCGCCATGCACCACGAGCAGGACATGCGCTACATGGGCGGCCTGCGCAAGTACATGCCGATCACCTGGATCACCATGTGGATCGGCTCGCTGGCGCTGGTGGCGGTGCCGTTCACCTCGGGTTTCTACTCCAAGGATGCGATCATCGAGGCGGTCGGCCTGTCGCATCGCTGGGGCGCCAACTATGCGTACTTCTGCGTGATGGCCGGTGCACTGGTCACGGGCCTGTACACGTTCCGCCAGATGTACCTGACCTTCCACGGCAAGGAGCGCTTCACTGTCGTCGCCTCGCATGGTCACGGTCATGACGATCACGACCACCATGAACCGGGCGTGCTGGCGCATGCGCCGAAGGAGTCGCCGTGGGTGGTGACCGTGCCGCTGGTGCTGCTGGCGATCCCGTCATTGCTGATCGGCTACGTCACCGTGGCGCCGATGCTGTTCGGCAACTGGTTCGGCAGCGCGATCCACGTGGACGAGGCCAACAACGTGCTGGCCGAGCTGGGCCAGGAGTTCCATGGCGCGGCGGTGATGGCGTTGCACGGCTTCACCCAGCTGCCGTTCCTGCTGGTGGTGGCGGCCTTCGTGATCTGTACCTACATCTACGTGTTCAATCCCGCGCTGGCCGGTCGGATCAAGCAGGCGCTCAAGCCATTGTGGACGGTGCTCGACCGCAAGTACTGGGCGGATGAAGTGGAGTACGCGCTGTTTGCCAGCGGCGGGCAGAAGATGGGGCGCCTGTTCTGGAAGTTCAGCGACGCCGGCGTGATCGACGGCGTGGCGGTGAACGGGTCGGTGCGGCTGGTCCATCGCGGCGCGGCATTGCTGCGGAGACTCCAGACCGGTTACCTCTACCACTACGCGTTCGCCATGATCATCGGCGTGATCGTGCTGTTTGGCGGCTATCGACTGTTCGGCAACTAGGGGAAGCAGGCTCCATGTTCAATCATCTTCTCAGTCTGCTGATCTGGCTGCCCATCGTCGGCGCGGTGCCGGTGCTGCTGGCCGGTTCCGCCCGGCCGATGCTGGCGCGCTGGCTGGCGCTGCTGATTACCATCGCGACCTTCGTGATCAGCCTGTGGCTGCTGCGCTACGACCCGGAAGGGTCGGTGATGCAGCTGCAGGAAACCCATGTGTGGATCTCGACCTGGGGCGTGCATTTCACCCTGGCGGTGGACGGCATCTCCGTCGCGCTGATCCTGATGACGACCTTCGTCGGCATCCTGGTCATCGCCGGCGCGTGGAAGGTCATCCAGAACCGTCCGCACCAGTACATGGCCTGCATGCTGTTGCTGGAGGGCCTGCTGATCGGCGTGTTCTGCGCCACCGACGCGCTGGTGTTCTACGCCTTCTTCGAGGCGGTGCTGATCCCGATGTACATCCTGATCGGCATGTGGGGCGGTCCGCGGCGCGTGTACGCGACGTTGAAGCTGTTCATCTACACGTTCACCGGTTCGGTGTTCATGCTGATCGCGCTGCTGTACCTGTACCAGAAGGCGCACACGTTCGATCTGGCGACGCTGGCGGCGCTGCCGCTGACGATGAAGGAGCAGGCCTGGCTGTTCTTCGGCTTCCTGATCGCCTTCGCGATCAAGGTGCCGATGGTGCCGGTGCACACCTGGTTGCCCGACGCGCACGTCGAGGCGCCCACCGGCGGTTCGGTGTGGCTGGCGGCGGTGATGCTGAAGATCGGCACCTACGGCATGGTGCGCTTCATCCTGCCGATCACCCCGGACGCCGGTGCGCACTTCGCGTGGATCGTGATCGTGCTCAGCCTGGTCGCGATCGTCTACATCGGCTATGTCGCGCTGGTGCAGGAGGACATGAAGAAGCTGGTGGCCTATTCGTCCGTGGCGCACATGGGCTTTGTCACCCTGGGCATCTTCATGGCCTTCATGCTGGTGCGTGAAGGCGGCAATACCGACATGGCCAGCCTGGGCATGCAGGGCGCGATGGTGCAGATGATTTCGCACGGTTTCGTCTCCGGCGCCATGTTCACCTGCATCGGCGTGATGTACGACCGCACCCACACGCGCCAGATCAAGGACTACGGCGGCGTCATCAACATGATGCCGTGGTTCGGCCTCTTCTACGTCTTGTTCGCGATGGCGAACTGCGGCCTGCCGGGCACCAGCGGTTTCGTCGGCGAGTTCATGGTGATCCTGGCCAGCTTCAGCGCCAGCCCGTGGATCGCGTTGTTTGCCACGTTCACCCTGATCATCGGTGCCGGCTACACCTTGTGGTTGGTCAAGCGCGTGCTGTGGGGCCCGGTGACCACCGAACACGTCAAGCACATGACGCCGATGACCCCGCGTGAAACCTGGGTGCTGATCGGCTTTGCCGTTGCGGTCCTTGCCATCGGCGTGTGGCCGCAGCCGCTGATCCACCTGATGGACAGCTCGGTGGCGCACCTGGTGCAGCAACTTGCCGTCCACAAGATCTGAGCAGAAGCGAACATGCCCACTCTCTATGACATCCTGACCCTGCTGCCGGAGCTTTACCTGGTGGTGGCGGTGTGCCTGATCCTGCTGCTGGACGCGTTCATGAAACCGGCGCAGCGCCCGCAGCTGCACTGGATCTCCATCGCCGTGCTGCTGGTGGCGATCTACCTGGTGGTCGCCGGCCAGCCCGAACAGACCGCAACCGCGTTCAACGGCATGTTCGTGCGCGACCACGTGGCGGAGATCCTCAAGGTCTTCGCGCTGGGCATCACCGCGGTGGTGTTCGTGTACGCGCGGCCCTACATGATCGACCGCAAGCTGTTCGGCGGCGAGTTCTACGCGTTGATGATTTTCGCCGCGCTCGGCGTGATGGTGATGGTGTCGGCCGGCAACCTGGTAACGATCTACCTCGGCCTGGCGCTGCTCTCGCTGTCGTCCTATGCGCTGGTCGCGCTCAACCGCGATGCCCGCCTGCCGCCGGAGGCGGCGATCAAGTACTTCGTGCTGAGTGCCCTTGCTTCCGGCATGCTGCTCTACGGCATGTCGATGGTCTACGGCGCGTCGGGCATGGGCGGCACGCCGACACTGGATCTGGCGCAGCTGCATGGCGTGATGGCCTACACCACGGCACCCAAGCTGTTGCTGCTGGGCCTGATATTCATGCTGGTGGGCATCGGTTTCGAGCTGGGCGTCGCGCCGTTCCACATGTGGCTGCCGGACGTCTATCACGGAGCGCCGACGCCGGTGACGACGTTCATCGGCGCGGTGTCGAAACTGGCGGCATTCGGCCTGGCCTGGCGCCTGCTCGAGGTCGGGATGGGCGATCTCAGCCATTATTGGCAGCCGATGCTGGCCGCGCTGGCCACCGCATCGCTGGTGATCGGCAACCTGGTCGCCATCGTGCAGACCAACTTCAAGCGCATGATGGCGTACTCGACCATTTCGCACATGGGCTACGTGTTGCTGGGCCTCTCGGCGGCAACCCCTGAAGGCTACTCGGCTGCGCTGTTCTACGTGATCTGCTATGCGCTGATGAGCGCGGCGGCGTTCGGCGTGATGCTGGTGCTCGCCCGGACCGGGTTCGAGTGCGAGGAGATCAGCGATTTCAAGGGTCTGAACCAGAAGGCGCCGTGGATGGCGTTCCTGATGCTGTTGGCGATGTTCTCGCTGGCCGGCGTGCCGCCGCTGTTCGGCTTCTGGGCCAAAGTGCTGGTGCTGGAGGCGGCGATCCACGCCGACATGTTGTGGCTGGCCATCGTGGGCGTCGTCACCGCGTTCATCGGGCTTTACTACTACCTTTACGTCATCAAGGTCATGTACTTCGATGCGCCGGAGGAAGGCGCGGTGGTGGAGGTCAAGACCGACACCTCGCTGCGCGTGGTGCTGTCGGTGAATGCCTTGGCGCTGCTTGCGCTCGGCCTGTACTGGGGGCCGCTGCTGGCATGGTGCCAGCGCGCGTTCGGCGTCTGACGCCCATGTCGGCGGATGGTTTTCCGGCCAGCGCGACGATCTTCGTGCTTGCAAGAAACCCGCCATCCCGGTAGACTTTGCGGACTCTGATGCGGGGTGGAGCAGTCTGGCAGCTCGTCGGGCTCATAACCCGAAGGTCGCAGGTTCGAATCCTGCCCCCGCTACCAGATCTTTCTTGATGCAAGAAAGCCTCCTCGTGAGGCTTTTTTGTTGGCTGCAAGGATGTACCGCACGGCGCGAAACGCGAGCGCCGGACATGGAACGCGACACGAGGACGATCATCGGCGAGTTAGGGAAATGGGCCGTTGGAGCCCATTTTTTGTTTCCGCGACCGAGTTCAGGTGAGTGATGGATACCCAGGCTCTGGCACGACGATTCAGCGAAGTACTGGCCGATCTGGGCCTGGAATGCCTTGGCGTGGAGTTCACTCCATCGCAGGGGCAGAGTACCCTGCGCGTTTACCTTGATTTGCCCGAGGCGGATGGCGCGGAGCGTCGTGAAGTCGGCATCGAGGATTGCGAGAAGGCGAGTCGCGAGCTGTCGGCGCTGCTCGACGTGGACGACCCGATTCCCGGTCATTACGTGCTGGAAGTCTCCTCGCCGGGCATCGACAGGCCGTTGTTCACCGCGGCGCAGTTCCGCAAGGCCGCGGGACAGGAAGTGAAGGTGCTGCTGAAGGCACCGCTGGATGGCCGCCGTCGCCTGCGCGGCAAGCTGGCCGTGGTGGAGGGCGACCGCATTTCGCTCGAAGCGGAAGGCCGCACCTTCGATTTCGATCACAACCAGGTCGAGAGTGCGCGCGTGGTGCCGGACTGGGTCGCGCTCGGTTATGCGCCCCAGCCCAAGCCCGGCGGCAAGCGCCCTGCGAAGAGTTAGCAGAACCCATTGAAAAGCCTGCCACGGATGGCGGACCTTTGATCCACGTGTTCATGGACGAGCGCAGAAAAATCAACAATTGGACGCCGCCTGGCGCCTGTGGAGTTGCAGCAATGAGCAAAGAACTTTTGCTGGTCGTCGATGCGGTCGCCAACGAAAAGGGCGTATCGGAAGACGTGATCTTCGACGCGATGGAGGCCGCACTGGCTTCGGCCGCCAAGAAGCGGTACCCGGACGAAGAGCCGGATATCCGCGTGTCGATCGATCACGCTACCGGCGAGTACGAGACGTTCCGCCGCTGGGAGATCATCGCCGACGACGGCGAGATGGAATCCCCGGCGTACCAGCTGCGCCTGATGGATGCGCTGGACGAGCGTGCCGACGCCCAGGTCGGCGAGTACATCGAGGAGCAGGTCGAGAACGCCGAATTCGGCCGCATCGCCGCGCAGGCCGCCAAGCAGGTGATCGTGCAGCGCGTGCGCGAGGCCGAGCGCCAGCAGGTGGTGGACGCCTTCGCCGATCGCGTCGGCGAACTGGTCACCGGCATCGTCAAGCGCGTCGAGCGCGGCAACATCTATCTCGACCTCGGCAGCAACGCCGAGGCGTTCATCCCGCGCGACAAGACCATTCCGCGCGAGTCGGCGCGCGTGGGCGACCGCGTGCGCGGCTATCTCTACGAGGTCAAATCCGAGGTTCGTGGCCCGCAGCTGTTCGTGTCGCGCGCCGCGCCGGAGTTCATGATCGAGCTGTTCAAGCTGGAAGTGCCGGAAGTCGGCCAGGGCCTGGTCGAGATCAAGGGCTGCGCGCGCGACCCGGGCGACCGCGCCAAGATCGCCGTGCTGGCGCACGACAGCCGCACCGACCCGATCGGCGCGTGCATCGGCATGCGCGGTTCGCGCGTGCAGGCGGTCTCCAACGACCTCAACGGCGAGCGCGTCGACATCATCCTGTGGCACGAGAATCCGGCCCAGTTCGTCATCAACGCGATGGCGCCGGCCGAGGTGCAGTCGATCATCATGGACGAAGAAAAGCACTCGATGGACATCGCGGTGGCCGAGGACAAGCTGTCCCAGGCGATCGGCCGCGGTGGCCAGAACGTGCGCCTGGCCAGCAAGCTGACCGGCTGGCAGCTCAACGTGATGACGCAGGACCAGGTCACCGCCAAGAGCGAGGCCGAGCAGGAAGCGGCACGCGTCCTGTTCATGGACAAGCTAGAGGTCGACCAGGAGATCGCAGTCATCCTGGTGCAGGAGGGTTTCTCCAGCATCGAGGAAATCGCCTACGTGCCCAGCGCCGAGCTGCTGGCCGTGGAGGGCTTCGACGAGGACATCGTCGAGGAGCTGCGTGCCCGCGCCCGCGATGCGCTGCTGACCGAGGCGCTGGCGGTGGAGGAGGGCGTCGACGATCACCAGCCCAGCGCCGAGCTGCTTGCCCTGGAAGGCATGGACGAGGAAACCGCTTATGCGCTGGCCGCGCGTGAGGTCTGCACGGTCGACGACCTGGCCGACCTGGCAGTGGACGACCTCATCGATATCGAGGGCATGGATGAGGAGCGCGCTGCGGCGCTGATCATGGCGGCCCGCGCGCCGATGATCGCGCGGCTGGAGCAGGGTGGCTGAGCGCGGGTACGGCGGCACCCCGGACGGGTGCGCCGGGAAGAACCCCGGGGTTCTTCACCAGGGATGGAAAGGGCGGCGATCATGATGCCGCACGAAATGACAAGCGCGGGAACGGCGGAGCAGAGAACAGAATGTCGGACGTCACGATCAAACAACTCGCCCAGGTACTGGGCATGCCGGTCGACAAGTTGCTGACGCAGCTTGGCGAAGCGGGCATGAAATTCTCCGACCAGGAGCAGGTCATCAGCAGCACCGAGAAGGTGAAACTGCTCGGATTCCTGCGCCGAACCCACGGCAAGGCCGAAGCCGCCGCCGAGGTTGCGGATGCGGCACCGCGCCAGATCACCCTGCGACGACGCACGGTGGGCGAATTGAAGGTGGCCGGCTCCGGTGGTCGTGGCGCCGCCGGCCCCGCCAAGACGGTAAACGTGGAAGTGCGCGCCAGGCGCACCTACGTCAAGCGCAGCGTGATTGCCGAGGAGGCCAGCGCCGAACCCGAGCGCGAGGAGGCCGTGCGCAAGCTGCAGGAATCGCAGCAGCAGCGCGAGCGCGAGGAGCGCGAACGGCTGGATTCCGAGCAGCGCCGCGAGAAGGACGCGCGCCAGCGCGAGCTCGACGAACAACAGCGCCAGGAAGAAGCCCGACGTGCCGAAACGGCCGCCGAAGCGCAGAGCGCGGCGGATCTCGCCGAACCCGCGCCGGAAGCGCCTGCCGAGGAGCCGGTGGTCGCTGCCAGCGAACCCGTCGACGAGGAGCCGGGCGTGCAGCGCATGGACCAGCGCGAGCTGGGCATGATCCTTCCGCGCATTCACGAGCCGCGCAAGCGCGAAAAACTGGTCAAGCCGCCCGCCCCGGCACCGGCTCCCGCACCGGCGCCCGCGCCGGCAGCGAGCGATGCGGCTCGCGGCGGCAAGGCACGGCATGGCCGCGAGCGCAGCGAGGACGTCGGCAGCAAGCACGAGCGCGACGGCAGCAAGCGCTTCGCCGGCGGCCAGATGCACCTCAGCGAGGCCGATCGCGCACGCCGCTCGTCCTCCAGCACCAAACGCGGCAAGGGCGGGCGCAGTGGCGGTCGCGACCTGCTGGCGCGCGGCAGCGGCGTGTCCGGCGGAACGCACGGGTTCTCCCGTCCCACCGCACCGGTGGTGCGCGAGGTGGTGGTGAGCGACACCAACGTGGTGGCCGATCTCGCCCAGAAGATGGCGGTGAAGGGCTCCGAGGTGGTGAAAGCCCTGTTCAAGATGGGCGTGATGGCGACGATCAACCAGACCGTCGACCACGACACCGCCGTGCTGGTGGTCGAGGAACTCGGCCATACGCCGGTGGCGGACAACCAGAACAACGCCGAGGAGACGCTCGCGGCGCATACCCAGAACATCGAGCTGGAAGGCGAGAAGGTTCCGCGGCCACCGGTAGTGACGATCATGGGTCACGTCGACCACGGCAAGACCTCGCTGCTCGACTACATCCGGCGCACCAAGGTGGCATCCGGCGAAGCCGGCGGCATCACCCAGCACATCGGCGCGTACCACGTGAAGACCTCGCGCGGCGTGATCACCTTCCTCGACACCCCGGGCCACGCGGCGTTCACCTCGATGCGCGCCCGCGGTGCGCAGTCGACCGACATCGTGATCCTGGTGGTGGCTGCCGACGACGGCGTCAAGCCGCAGACGATCGAGGCGGTCAAGCATGCCCGCGCGGCCAACGTGCCGATCATCGTGGCGGTCAACAAGATGGACAAGGACGGCGCCAACCCCGACAACGTGAAGCAGGGCCTGGTTGCGCAGGAAGTGGTGCCGGAAGACTGGGGCGGCGACGTGCAGTTCGTGCCGGTGTCGGCCAAGACCGGCATGGGCATCGAGGAACTGCTCGAAGCGATCTCGATCCAGGCCGAGGTGATGGAGCTCAAGGCGGTGGCCGACGGCCGCGCCTCCGGCGTGGTGATCGAATCCAGCCTGGATCGCGGCCGCGGTCCGGTGGCCACCGTGCTGGTTCAGCAGGGCACGTTGCGCAAGGGCGACTTCGTGGTCTGCGGCATCGAGTACGGGCGCATGCGCGCGTTGATCAACCAGTCCGGCAAGCAGGTGGACGAAGCCGGTCCGTCGATTCCCGTGCAGGTGCTCGGTCTGTCCGGCGTGCCCGAGACCGGCGACGATTTCGTCTGCGTCGAGGACGAGCGTCTGGCCCGCGAAGTGGCGCAGGAGCGTGAGCTCAAGCGGCGCGAGACGCGGATGGTCAGCAAGAGCAACCGTCTGGAAGACATCATCGCCAAGATGGGCCAGGGCGACGAGCAGCAGACGCTCAACATCCTGGTCAAGGGCGACGTGCAGGGGTCGGTGGAGGCCTTGCGCGAGTCGCTGACCCAGATCGGCAACGAGCGCGTGCGGGTCAACGTGGTGTCCTCCGGCGTGGGCGGCATCAACGAATCCGACGCCACGCTCGCCGCTGCGTCCAAGGCGCTGGTGATCGGCTTCAACGTCCGTGCCGACGCATCGGCGCGCAAGGTGATCGAAACCAACGGCCTGGACGTGCGTTACTTCTCGATCATCTACGACGTGATCGATCAGGTCACCCAGGCGGCCACCGGCCTGCTCGGCATGGAAGTGCGCGAGGACATCATCGGCATCGCCGAGGTGCGCGACGTGTTCCGCAGTTCCAAGTTCGGCGCCGTGGCCGGTTGCATGGTCACCGAGGGCCACGTCAAGCGCAGCAAGCCGATCCGCGTGCTGCGCGACAACGTGGTGGTGTTCGAGGGCGAGCTGGAATCGCTGCGCCGCTTCAAGGACCTCGTGGAAGAAGTCCGCAGCGGCATGGAGTGCGGCATCGCCGTCAAGCAGTACAACGACGTCAAGGTCGGCGACCAGATCGAATGCTTCGAGCGCACGGAAGTGGCTCGCACCTTGTGATGCCTGCGGCATCGCAAGGTGCGAGCGGGAATAGGGAATAGGGAATCGGGAATAGTCAGAGCGGCTGTCCCGACTTCCCTGGCCTCCATGCTCCCGTGACGCACCTTTGCCTTTCCGATTCCCTATTCTCGATTCCCTATTCCCGGCTTTCCAATCATGCCTTCCCGCGACTTCAAACGTACCGACCGCATCGGAGCCGAGCTGCGCCGCGAGCTTGGGCTGCTGGTGCATGCCGCGGTGCGCGACCACGGCCTGCCGTCGGTGAGTGTTTCCGATGTCGAGATCACCCGGGACCTGGACTGGGCGACGGTGTGGGTCACCGCGCTGGTACCGGAGCAGGGTTTGCCGGCGGTGAAGGCGCTCAACCAGATGGGGCACGAGATTCGCCACGCGCTGGCGCACAGCGGCATGCGCATGCGGCGCGTGCCCGAACTGAAATTCAAGTACGACGATTCGGTCGACAAGGGCGAGCGCATCGAACGCCTGCTGCGCGAACAGGCGGATGCACCCAAGCCGGACGATGACGCCAACGCGGTCTGAGTCTGGCGGCACGAATGCGCAAACCACCCCGCATCCAGTACCGCGACCTGCACGGGATCGTGCTGCTCGACAAGCCGATCGGCTTGAGCTCGAACCAGGCCTTGCAAGGCGTTCGCCGGCTGTTGCGCGCGGCCAAGGGCGGTCACGCCGGTGCGCTCGACCCGCTGGCCAGCGGTCTGCTGCCCTTGTGTTTCGGCGAGGCCACCAAGCTGGCCGGCACCTTGCTCGGCGCCAGCAAGGGTTATCTGGCTGAATGCCGGCTCGGCATCAGCACCGACACCGGTGACCGCGAGGGCGAGGTGATCGCACGCCAGCCGGTGCCCCGACTCGACCCCGAGCTGATCGAAGCCGCGTTGGCACCGCTGCGTGGAGCGATCCGTCAGGTGCCGCCGATGTATTCGGCGCTCAAGCAGGATGGCGAAAGACTGTACGTGAAGGCGCGCCGCGGCGAGTCGGTGGAACGGCCGGCGCGCGAGGTGGTCGTGCATCGACTGGAGCTGCTCTCCCGCGACAGCGACACCTTGCAGTTGCTGGTGGAATGCGGCTCGGGAACCTATGTGCGCTCGCTGGCGACGGATCTGGGTGCCACCCTGGGTTGCGGCGCGCACCTGACTTCGCTGCGGCGCACCTGGGTGGATCCCTTCCGCGATCCGCGCATGGTCACCATGGCCGAACTCGAGCAGGCAGCGGAGCAGGGCGACGAGGCCTTGCTGTGCCATCTGCTGCCGGTGGCCGAGGGTCTGCGCGACCTGCCGTCGGTTCACCTGGACGAGGCGCAGGCGATGGCCGTTTCGCGTGGCCAGCCGATCCAGCTTGACCCCTCGGTACCCGCCGGTCGCTGCGCGGCATTCGCGCCCGATGGTGCCTTGCTCGCCGTGCTCGAACTGGACGACATGCGCCGCAGCAGCATCCTGCGCGGCTTCAACCTGCCGCCAGCGGACGGATTTGCCTGAAAAGCGGGCTGCGCACTTGTTGTAACACCACTGGCATCAGTAGAATAGACAAGTTATTTCAACGCTTTCACTCCAACCAGGGCGAAGCTTGCGCTTGCGTCATCTCGCGATGATGCAAGCGCAAGCTTCGCATCGCCTTTCAAGGAAACGTACAACCATGTCCCTTACCGCAGAACAGACCAGCAAGATCATTGCTGATTTCGGCCGCGTGCCGAACGATACGGGCTCGACTGAAGTCCAGGTGGCCCTGCTGTCCGCCCGCATCGACCATCTCACCGGTCACTTCAAGGATCACATTCAGGACCACCACTCGCGTCGTGGCCTGCTCAAGCTCGTCAACCAGCGCAAGCGCCTGCTCAGCTACCTGAAGGATCGCGATCTTGCGCGCTACCAGACCCTGATCGAACGCCTCGGCCTGCGCCGGTAACGCTGGGCGCCGTTCGCGGACGCGAGGATCATGCGGCGCCCGTGCGCGGGCGCCTTTCCCAATTCAGATCAGGAAACAGTCACGTGGCAAAAGTAACCAAGTCATTCCAGTACGGTAATCACGAAGTCACGCTGGAGACGGGCGAAATTGCCCGCCAGGCATCCGGTGCGGTCATGGCCAGCATGGGCGGCACCGTGGTGCTGGTCACCGCCGTCGCCGCGACGAAGCAGAAGGAAGGCCAGGATTTCTTCCCGCTCACCGTCGACTACGTCGAGAAGTTCTATTCCGCCGGCCGCATTCCCGGCGGCTTCTTCAAGCGCGAAGGCCGTCCGACCGAGAAGGAGACGCTGACCTCGCGCCTGATCGATCGCCCGGTGCGCCCGCTGTTCCCGGATGACTTCAAGAACGAAGTGCAGGTCATCGCCCAGGTCGTCTCGCTGAACCCGGAAGTGGACGGCGACATCGTGGCCCTGCTCGGCGCCTCCGCCGCGCTCAGCCTGGCCGGCATCCCGTTCAAGGGCCCGATCGGCGCCGCCCGCGTCGGTTACGCCAACGGCAAGTACCTGCTGAACCCGTCGACCACCGAGCTGAAGACCTCCCAGCTGGACCTGGTCGTCGCCGGTACCGCCGGCGCCGTGCTGATGGTGGAATCCGAAGCGCAGCTGTTGTCCGAGGACGTGATGCTCGGCGCGGTGATGTTCGGCCACCAGCAGATGCAGACCGCCATCCGCGCGATCGCCGAACTGGCCACCGAGGCCGGCAAGCCGTCGTGGGACTGGCAGGCACCGGCGCGCAACGAGTCGCTGGCCGCTGCCGTCAAGGGCGCGGTCGGCGACCAGCTGGCCGCCGCGTTCCAGGTGCGCGACAAGCTCGAGCGTCGCGACGCGATCTCCGCGATCAAGGCCGACGTGCTGGCCGGGCTCAAGGCACAGGCCGAAGAAAACGGCTGGTCCACCGCCGCGATGGCCAAGGAATTCGAGGAGCTCGAATACCACACCATGCGCGACAGCGTGCTGAAGACCAAGGTGCGCATCGACGGCCGCCAGCTCGACGACGTGCGTGCGATCACCGCCCGTGTCGGCGTGCTGCCGCGGACGCATGGTTCGGCGCTGTTCACCCGCGGCGAGACCCAGGCGCTGGTCGTCATCACCCTGGGCACCACGCGTGACGCGCAGATCATCGACGCTCCCGGCGGCGAGTCGAAGGACCCGTTCCTGTTCCACTACAACTTCCCGCCGTTCTCGGTGGGCGAAGCCGGTCGCTTCGGCGCGCCGAAGCGTCGCGAGATCGGTCACGGCCGTCTTGCCAAGCGTGGCGTGCAGGCGGTCAAGCCGAGCATCGAGGAGTTCCCGTACGTGGTGCGCGTGGTCTCGGAAATCACCGAGTCCAACGGTTCCTCGTCGATGGCCTCGGTGTGCGGTTCCTCGCTGGCGATGATGGATGCCGGCGTGCCGCTGAAGGCACCGGTGGCGGGTATCGCCATGGGCCTGGTCAAGGAGGGCAACGACTTCGTCGTGCTGTCCGACATCCTGGGCGACGAGGATCACCTCGGCGACATGGACTTCAAGGTGGCCGGCAGTGCCGAAGGCATCTCCGCGCTGCAGATGGACATCAAGATCGACGGCATCACCGAGGAGATCATGAAGGTGGCGCTGGAGCAGGCCAAGCGCGGCCGCCTGCACATCCTCGGCGAAATGGGCAAGGCGCTCAGCACCGCCCGCACCGAGATGAGCGAGTTCGCCCCGCGCCTGATCACCATCAAGATCCACCCGGACAAGATCCGCGAAGTGATCGGCAAGGGCGGCGCCACCATCCGCTCGATCACCGAAGAGACCGGCACCACGATCGACATCAGCGATGACGGCACCATCATCATCGGCTCGGTCAATCGCGAGGCGGGCGAAGCGGCCAAGAAGCGCATCGAGCAGATCACTTCCGACGTCGAGCCGGGCCGCATCTACGAGGGCAAGGTCGCCAAGCTGATGGACTTCGGCGCGTTCGTGACGATCATGCCGGGCAAGGACGGTCTGGTGCACGTATCGCAGATTTCCGACGAGCGCGTCGAAAAGGTCTCCGACAAGCTCAAGGAAGGCGACATCGTCAAGGTCAAGGTGCTGGAAGTCGACAAGCAGGGCCGCATCCGCCTGTCGATGAAGGCCGTGACCGAGGAAGAGCGCGCCAGCGTCTGAACTCCGCCACGAGGCAATTCCGCAAGGCCCGGCCCATGCCGGGCCTTGCGCGTTTCGGGGCCGGTGATTTTGTGCAACCTGCTTTTGCTAGGATGGATGGACCTTGCGCGAGGATGCACCGATGGCCGATCCGGCGAATGATTTCATCAGGGATTACCAGGCGCTGGCACAGCAGTCGTGGGACGCCTGGACGCGCCAGTTCCAGCAGCCTCCCGCGGCCAATCCGTTCGCGCCGCCCCCGGCGCCTGCCGCGGGCAATGACATGCTCGAACGCACCCTGGCCGGGCTGAAGGGATACTTCGACTGGATGCAGGCAGCGGCCAGCGGCGGCGCGGCCCAGCCGGCCACCGACTGGCGTCAGCAATTGCAGCAGATGTTCGGTGGAGCCAGTCAGCCGTTCGCGCAGGCTTTCGGCGGCATCGACACTGCCGGCGCGGAGGGCTTCGCGCGGCAATGGCAGTCCTGGCTGCAGGCGGCCCAGCGCGGTGGTTTCGGTGAGCTGTCGGGCTTGCAGGGGCCGACCCCGGCATTCGGCCTGAACCGCGAGCAGCAGATGCAGCAGCAAGCCTTGGCCACGGCCTTGCTGGAGTCGATGCGGGCATCCGCCCGCTATCAGGAACTGATCCAGCGCGCCAACGCGCAAGGCATGCAACGCCTGCAGGCGCGGTTGGCCGAACCGGGGCGCCAGGTCGATTCGCTCAAGGGGCTGTACGACTTGTGGGTGGACGCCTCCGAAGAGGCTTATGCGGGAATCGCGCTGTCCGACGAGTTCCGCGATGCCTATGGCGAGATGGTCAACACGCAGATGCGCGTGCGCCAGCTCCAGCAACAGCAGACCGAGCAGATGTGCCAGCAGCTCGGCGTGCCCACGCGCAGCGAAGTGTCCAGCCTCGGCGAACGCCTGCAGGCGCTGCGCCGCGAATTCCGTGCCAATCTGGCCGATGGGTCCGCCGACCATGCCGGGGAGATCATGGCCTTGCGCCGGGAACTCGCGGCGTTGAAGCGCCGGCTCGCCGATCGTCCGGCGGTACCCGCAGTGAAGAAGCGCGCCGCTGCCAAGCCTGCGGTCGCCGTGAAGAAGGCGCCGGCGAAAGCGGCGCGCAAGCCCACCAGCCCGTCCAAATCGGGCTCCGGCCAGCGCAAGCGCAAATAAGGAGAGCAGCCATGCAGACACCATTGCGCGTCGACCCGACCCAGGCCCTGGCCGACATCGCCACCTTCCAGCGCAAACTGGCCGCCGGCATGGCCAACCTGCGCAACATGCGCGAGCCGGAATACGCCAATACCCCGCGCGAGCTGGTCTACAGCGAGGACAAGCTGAAGGTCTGGCACTTCACCGGTCACGGCAAGGCGACCTCGAAGACCCCGCTGCTGATCGTCTACGCCCTGGTCAACACGGTGTGGATGACCGACCTGCAGGCCGACCGCTCGATGGTGCGCAACCTGCTGGAGCAGGGCGAGGATGTCTACCTGATCGACTGGGGCTATCCCGACGGCGCCGACCGCTGGCTGACCCTGGACGACTACATCAACGGCTACCTCGACCGCTGCGTCGACGTGGTACGCAAACGCCACGGTCTCGACGCGATCAACCTGCTCGGCATCTGCCAGGGCGGCGCGTTCTCGCTGTGCTATACCGCGCTGCACCCGGACAAGGTGAAGAACCTGATCACCATGGTCACCCCGGTGGATTTCCACACGCCGGACAACATGCTGTCGCACTGGTGCCGCCGCATGGACGTGGACCTGTTCGTCGACACCATGGGCAACATCCCGGCCGGGTTGATGAACTACGTCTACCTCACGCTGAAGCCGCTGCGGCTGAACCAGCAGAAGTACATAGGCATGGTGGACATCCTCGACAACCCGACCGAGCTGGAAAACTTCCTGCGCATGGAGCGCTGGATCTTCGACTCGCCCGACCAGGCCGGCGAGGCGTTCCGCCAGTTCATCAAGGATTTCTACCAGGGCAACAAGCTGGTCAAGGGCACGCTGGACATCGGCGGTCAGAGCGTGGATCTGGGCATGATCACCCAGCCGGTGCTGAACATCTTCGCCGAGCAGGATCACCTGGTGCCGCCGGATGCCTCGCGCGCACTGGGCAAGCACGTGGGCACCACCGACTACACCCAGCTCGCATTCAAGGGCGGCCACATCGGCATCTACGTGTCCGGCCGCGCCCAGCGCGAGGTGCCGCCGGCGATCCACCAGTGGTTGCGCCAGCGCGACTGAATCGCGCGCCCGCACGTGATCGCCTGTCGTGCGGAATCCACGCACGACAGGCGATAATCACCGGATGACCACATCCGCCGATACCCACGATTCCATCCGCGCCGTGCAGTGGCAAGGCGATCACCTGCGCCTGCTCGACCAGCGCCTGCTGCCGGGCGAGGAACGCTGGATCGACTGCCGCGATGCGGCCCAGGTCACCCAGGCCATCCGCGACCTGGCCGTGCGTGGCGCGCCGGCCATCGGCATTGCCGCCGCCTGGGGCGTGGCGATGGCGGCACAGCAGGGCGTTCCGCTGGAACCGGTATTGGCGCAGTTGCGCGCGGCCCGGCCCACGGCAGTGAACCTGATGTGGGCATTGGACCGGATGAAAAAACGCATCGTGGCCGGTGCCGATGCCGGTGCGCTGTTGCACGAGGCGCAGCTGATCCAGGACGAGGATCTGGCTGCCAATCGCCGCATGGGCGAGCTCGGCGCAGCACTGATCGCGCCGGGCTCGGGCGTGCTGACCCATTGCAACACCGGTTCGCTGGCCACCGCCGGTTACGGTACCGCGCTCGGGGTGATCCGCGCCGGCGTCGCCGCAAACCGGATCGCGCGCGTCTATGCCGGCGAGACGCGTCCGTGGCAGCAAGGCGCGCGGCTGACCATGTGGGAACTCGTACGCGAGGGCATCCCCGCCCGGCTGATCGCCGACTCTGCCGCCGCGCACCTGATGAAATCCGGCGCCGTGCAGTGGGTGATCGTCGGTGCCGACCGCATCGCGGCCAACGGCGACACCGCCAACAAGATTGGCACCTACCAACTGGCGATCAGCGCGAAATACCATGGCGTCAAGTTCATGGTGGTGGCGCCGTCGTCGACGGTGGACATGGCGACCGCCAACGGCGAGGAGATCGAGATCGAGCTGCGCGACCCGGCCGAGCTTCTGTCCAGCGGGGGCAGGCGCGTGGTGGTGGAGGGAGCGCAGGCATGGAATCCGGTTTTCGACGTCGCACCCGCCGAGCTGATCGACGCGATCGTCACCGAGCGCGGCGTGATCGAGCGACCTGACACCCTGTCGATGCAGGCCTTGTTCGGCCATTGATTCCCCGGGTTCCGATGCGGCATCCGGCCGTCCTTGCGGCGCTTGCCGTGTTCGTCCGCTGGTTGCCGAGACGACCTCGCTGGGGGCCTGCGCGTCCGGCGCGCTGCTCAATTCTTGAGCACATTTCCGATGGCCTCGTGCCGGTCTCGCGATGGCAATACAAGTCATTGATTTCAAAAGCTTAAAACCTGTCATTTTGCAGCCATCCATGCTACAATCCAGCGGTTCATTTCGGGTCGCTCGCGCACGCGCTTGAGACGCGGCGCCAGCGTCCTTTTTTTGTCTCCAGGGAAGCCAATCCATGGCAGAAACCGCCAAAGAAATCATTCGCGTCAACATCGAAGACGAGATGCGGCAGAGCTACCTCGATTACGCGATGAGCGTGATCATTGGCCGCGCGCTTCCGGATGTACGCGATGGACTCAAGCCGGTGCATCGTCGCGTATTGTTCGCGATGAACGAACTCGGCAACGTGTGGAACAAGCCGTACAAGAAGTCGGCCCGCGTGGTCGGCGACGTCATCGGCAAATACCATCCGCACGGCGACCAGTCGGTGTATGACGCGATCGTGCGCCTGGCGCAGCCGTTCTCGCTGCGCTACATGCTGGTCGACGGCCAGGGCAACTTCGGCTCGGTCGACGGCGACAGCGCCGCCGCCATGCGTTACACCGAGGTGCGCATGTCGCGGCTCAGCCACGAGCTGCTGGCCGACATCGACAAGGAAACCGTCGACTTCGGCCCGAACTACGACGAGAGCGAGCACGAGCCGCTGGTGCTGCCCACGCGCGTGCCGAACCTGCTGGTGAACGGTTCGGCCGGCATCGCGGTCGGCATGGCCACCAACATCCCGCCGCACAACCTCAACGAGGTAATCGCGGCGACCATCGCGCTGATCGACGAGCCCGCGCTGTCGATCGACGAATTGATGCATTACATCCCGGGCCCGGACTTCCCGACCCACGGCATCATCAATGGCTCCTCCGGCATCATCGAGGCCTACCGCACCGGTCGCGGCCGCATCCTGGTGCGCGCGAAGGCGGAGATCGAAACCGAGTCGAACGGCCGCGAGACGATCATCGTCCACGAGCTGCCGTACCAGGTGAACAAGGCGCGGCTGATCGAAAAGATCGCCGAGCTGGTCAAGGAAAAGAAGCTCGAAGGCATCAGCGAGCTGCGTGACGAGTCCGACAAGGACGGCATGCGCGTCGTCATCGAGATCCGCAAGGACGCGATGGGCGACGTGGTGCTGAACAACCTGTTCCAGCAGACCCAGCTGCAGGTCACCTTCGGCATCAACATGGTGGCGCTGCTGGACGGCCAGCCGAAGCTGCTGAACCTCAAGGACATCCTCGAAGCGTTCATCCGCCACCGGCGCGAGGTGGTCACCCGCCGCACCATCTTCGAGCTGCGCAAGGCCCGCGCCCGCGCGCACATCCTCGAAGGCCTCACTGTCGCACTGGCCAACATCGACGAGATGATCGAGCTGATCAAGACTTCGGCGTCGCCGGCCGAGGCGCGCGAGCGCATGCTGGCCAGGAAATGGCAGCCGGGCGTGGTCGGCGCGCTGTTGTCGGCGGCCGGTGCCGGTGCCTCGCGACCGGAGGACATGGACCCGCGCGATGGCCTGAAGGCCGATGGCTACCAGTTGTCCGACGTGCAGGCGCAGGAAATCCTGGCGATGCGGCTGCACCGCCTTACCGGCCTGGAACAGGAAAAGCTTTCCGACGAGTACCGCCAGATCCTGGAAACCATCCGCGGCCTGATCGAGATCCTGGAGAACCCGGACCGCCTGCTGCAGGTGATCCGCGAGGAGCTGGAAGCGATCAAGGCCGAGTTCGGCGACGCGCGTCGCACCGAGATCCAGCATTCGCAGGAGGACCTCAACGTCCTCGACCTGATCGCCCCGGAAGACATGGTGGTCACGCTGTCGCACACCGGCTATGTCAAGCGCCAGCCGGCCAGCACCTACCGCTCGCAGCGGCGCGGCGGCAAGGGTCGCTCGGCCTCGGCGCTGAAGGACGAGGACGTGGTCGAGCAGCTGTGGGTGGTCAACACGCACGACACCCTGCTCACCTTCACCAGCACCGGCCGCGTCTACTGGCTCAAGGTCTACCAGATTCCCGAGGCCGGTCCCGGCGCGCGCGGCAAGCCGATCATCAACCTGCTGCCGCTGGGCGAGGGCGAAAAGGTGCAGGCGGTGCTGCCGATCCGCGAGTATGCGGAAGATCGCTTCGTGTTCTTTGCCACCAAGCACGGCACGGTGAAGAAAACCCCGCTGACCGAATTCGCGTTCCAGCTGCAGAAGGGCAAGCTGGCGATCAAGCTGCACGACGACGACGCACTGGTCAACGTCGAGCTGACCGACGGCGACAGCGACATCCTGCTGTTCGCCTCCAACGGCAAGGTCAATCGTTTCGACGAGAACACCGTGCGCTCGATGGGCCGCACCGCCGCGGGCGTACGCGGCATGAAACTGGTCGGCGGCGCCGAGGTGGTATCGCTGATCGTGGCGGCGGAAGGCGACATCCTCACCGCCACGGCGCGGGGCTACGGCAAGCGCACCGAACTGGCCGAGTTCACCAAGAAGGGCCGTGGCACGCAAGGCGTCATCGGCATCCAGTGCTCCGAGCGCAATGGCGCGCTGGTCGGCGCGGTGCAGGTCACCGAGGCGCACGAGCTGATGCTGATCTCCGACCAGGGCACCCTGGTGCGTACGCGCGTGGCGGAAGTCTCGCAACTGGGCCGCAATACCCAGGGCGTCACCCTGATCAAGCTGCCCGCCAACGAAACGCTGGTCAGCGTGATGCGGCTGGACGCGGAAGAGGACAACGGCGACGAGGCCGTCGTCGAGGCCGGGGATGCGCCGGTCGGCGAAGCGGGTGAGGGCGCCACGGGAGACGCTTCCGCGGGCGAGTGATCCCGCTGTGGTGAAACGAACAGGCCCCGGCATGGCCGGGGCCTGTTCGCGTTCATGGCATGCCGCGCGTCGGTCAGCGATGGTCCAGCGTGACACCGGTCAGCAGGCCACGGGCCAGCATGCTGCATTGACGCCGGTACACCAGAAGCTGCCACTGGCGTCCGCCGACCTGGCGCCACAGCACCGCCGAGCGCACCGCGGCGAGCAGGTTGGCGCGCACTTTCTCGACCACGGCCGGTTGCTGCAACTGCTGCGGATTGCCGCTGACCATCACCCGCGGCCGCAAGGTGGACAGCGTGGATGCATACAGCTCGGCGAGACGGCCGCTGACCTGGCTCGAATCCTGTCCGAAATGCTCGACCTGGCGCTGCGCCGCCTGGATGCCCTGCTGCAGCTTCTCCAGCAGCTCCGGGCGGCCGGCAAGGCTGCGTTCCAGCCGCATCACGGTGACCACCATGCGGGTAACCGACATGTCGCGATCGCTCTCGTCGAGCTGGGCGACCAGGTTGCGCAGGCCGAGGCGCACGCCCGAGACGCCACCGTACACGGCCACCACCGAGGGCGCGTCGATGCGGAAGATGCTGGCCACGCCCGCCTGCATGGCGATCTCGTCGCAGCGTCCGTCGTTGGCCAGTTGCTGGGCCAGCGAGCAGGCCTGAAACAATCCGGCCAGGGCGAGTACGCGTTCCTCGTTCATGCCTAGGGTTTCAAACACGGATTTGCGATTCCTTGAGTTGCGCTGTGGTGGTGAGGGTGAAGGCTGGCAGCAAGCCGCCGTAGGCGGCATCGGTTGCCATGATCACCGCGCCGCCGAGACAGACCTCGCCAGCGTAGAAAACGACCGATTGACCCGGCGTGACGGCACGCTGCGGCACATCGAACGTGACGGCAAGACCGGTCTCGCCGACGCTGACCGAGCACGCCTGGTCGGTCTGACGGTAGCGCGTGCGCGCCGTGCAGCGAAACTCGGTGCCCGGCGGCTCGCCGGCGATCCAGTGTGGTGCCTCGGTATGCAATCGCCGCGACAGCAGCCAGTGGTTCTCGCCGCCCTGGGCGACGATCAGCACGTTGGCCGCCACGTCCTTGCCCACCACGAACCACGGCTCGCCGCTGGCGCCATGCCGGCCGCCGATGCCGAGTCCGTTGCGCTGGCCCAGGGTGTAATACATCACGCCCTGGTGTTCGCCGACCCGCCGGCCGTCGGGCGTGCGCGTCTCGCCCGGCCGTGCGGGAATGTACTGCGCCAGGAAGCTGCGGAAGTCGCGCTCGCCGATGAAGCAGATGCCGGTGGAATCCTTCTTCGCATGGGTCGGCAGCGCCGCCTCGCGGGCCAGTTCGCGCACGCGCGGCTTCTCGATCCCGCCCAGCGGAAACAGCGTGGCGGCCAGTTGCTGCTGGCCCAGCGCATGCAGGAAATAACTCTGGTCCTTGGCCGCGTCCGTCGCCCGCAGCAGCCGGTGGCGTCCGTCCACGCAATCGACGCGGGCGTAATGGCCGGTGGCGATCTTTTCCGCGCCGAGCATGCGAGCCTCGTCGAGGAAGGTCTTGAACTTGATCTCGCGATTGCACAGCACGTCCGGATTGGGTGTGCGGCCGGCGCGGTATTCGGCAAGAAAGTGCTCGAACACGCCATCCCAGTACTCCGCCGCGAAGTTGCGCGCGTGGAACGGGATGCCCAGGCGGCCACAGACCGCCACCGCGTCCTTGCGGTCCGCGTCGCTGGTGCACGGACCGTCGCGGTCGTCCTCTTCCCAGTTCTGCATGAACAGGCCTTCGACCTCGTGGCCCTGCCGTTGCAGCAACAGGGCAGCCACCGACGAATCGACACCGCCGGAGACGCCCAGCATCACCTTCATCCGCGCGACCCTCCCGGCACCCAGCTCAGGCTGGCCAACGGCAGTCGCTGGCCGGCCAGCCAGGCGTCGATGCTGGCCAGCACCAGCGGGCTGCGCAGGCGCTCGCCGAGGCCGGCGATTTCGTCGCGAGTCATCCACAAGGCGCGGCGGATACCGGTGTCCAGCGGCCGATCGGCGTCGTGCCCGAGTGCCCGGGCGGCGAAACTGAAGCGGATCACTGCCTCGCCGTGCTCGCTGCTGCGCCATTGCTGCACGCCGATCAGGTGCTGCGGCTCGACCGTCCAGCCGGTTTCTTCCAGGGTCTCGCGCACGGCCGCGGCGGCCAGCGTTTCGCCGTCCTCCAGGTGCCCGGCCGGCTGGTTGCAGACCAGTCGGCCGGCAACCTCCTCCTCCACCATCAGGTAGCGCCCGGCCTCAGCCACCACGCACGCAACGGTGACGTGCGGGCGCCAGATCTCGGGGCGGGGCGTGGGGTCGGCCATGAAAATTCAGGGGTGGAAAAGTGTCCATTGTGCCACTACCTGCAGTAAACGCCGACGCGCCGGGCACGATTGGCGGCGGCGTATACTTCAACCGAAAGCGAATGCCTCCCACGACACCATGGCCAACGAAAACGAACACGAACAAGACAGCGGCCGCGGCCTGGCGCTGGAAACCGCCAAGCCGGAAGTGGCACGACCGCCGCTGTTCCAGGTGCTGCTGCTGAACGACGATTTCACACCGATGGATTTCGTGGTGGAGGTGCTGCGCAATTTCTTTACCCTGGACCAGGAACAGGCGGTGCAAATCATGTTGCACGTGCATACCCGCGGACGCGGCGTGTGCGGCGTGTTCACGCGGGAAGTGGCAGAAACCAAGGTCACCCACGTCAACGAGTATTCCCGCTCGCACCAGCATCCGTTGTTGTGCACTATGGAAAAGCTCTGAACGCCCCCATTTCGTGCCCATCGCGGCGCTGAAGGCCGCCCAACAAGCTAGCGGAGACGATCCGAATGTTCAGCAAGGATCTGGAAGTCACCATCGGCCACTGCTACAAGCAGGCCCGCGAACAGCGTCATGAGTTCATGACGGTGGAACACCTGCTGCTGGCGCTGACGGAGAACCAGTCGGCGCTCGGCGCACTGCGCGCCTGCGGCGTCGACCTGCCGCGCATGGCCGGCGAGCTGACCCGCATCATCGGCGAGACGGTGCCGGTGCTGCCGCCGGGCGACGAGCGCGACACGCAACCCACGCTGGGCTTCCAGCGGGTGCTGCAGCGCGCCGTCTACCACGTGCAGTCGTCCGGCCGAAAGGAGGTTACCGGCGCCAACGTGCTGGTGGCGATCTTCGGCGAGAAGGATTCGCATGCGGTGTTCTTCATGCACCAGCAGGAGATCACCCGGCTCGACGTGGTCAACTACATCTCGCACGGCATCGCCAAGATCGGCGACGAGCCGGCCGCCGGCGTGTCCGGCGGCGAGCGCGAGGGCGAGGAGGGCGGCGAGCCCAAGGGCAACCCGCTGCACGAGTTCGCCAGCAACCTCAACGAACTGGCGCTGGAAGGCAAGATCGACCCGCTGATCGGGCGCGCCGACGAGATCGAGCGCACCATCCAGGTGCTCTGCCGCCGGCGCAAGAACAATCCGCTGTATGTCGGCGAGGCCGGCGTGGGCAAGACTGCGCTGGCCGAGGGCCTGGCCAAGCGCATCGTCGACGGCGAAGTGCCCGAGGTGCTGGAGAGCGCCACGATCTGGGCGCTGGATCTCGGTGCCCTGGTGGCCGGTACCAAGTACCGTGGCGATTTCGAGAAGCGCCTGAAGAGCGTGATCGCGCAGCTCAAGAAGCAGCCCGGTGCGATTCTGTTCATCGACGAGATCCACACGATCATCGGCGCCGGCTCCGCCTCGGGCGGCACCATGGATGCCTCGAACCTGATCAAGCCGATGCTGGCCTCGGGCGAACTGCGCTGCATCGGTTCGACCACGTTCCAGGAATACCGCGGCGTGTTCGAGAAGGACCGTGCGCTGGCCCGCCGCTTCCAGAAGATCGACGTGGTCGAACCGACCGTGGCCGACAGCGTGGAGATCCTCAAGGGCCTGCGTTCGCGCTTCGAGGAACACCACCATGTCGCCTACACCAACGACGCGCTGAAGGCGGCCGTCGACCTGTCGGTGAAGCACATCCCCGACCGGCTGCTGCCGGACAAGGCGATCGACGTGATCGACGAGGCCGGCGCACGCCAGCGACTGCTGCCGGAAGACAAGCGCACCGGTACCGTGGACGTCAGCGAAGTCGAGTACATCGTGGCCAAGATG
Source organism: Rhodanobacter sp. UC4438_H5 (assembly GCF_052978405.1). NCBI lineage: Bacteria > Pseudomonadati > Pseudomonadota > Gammaproteobacteria > Lysobacterales > Rhodanobacteraceae > Rhodanobacter > Rhodanobacter sp. UC4438_H5. The sequence continues at coordinate 1,131,373 of NZ_CM129672.1, read as the reverse complement.
GCGCGGATTCCGGAGAAGCAGGTCTCCGCCTCCGATCGCGACGTGCTGCGCAACCTCGAGCGCAACCTCAAGATGGTGGTGTTCGGGCAGGACCCGGCGATCGAGGCGCTGGCCGCGTCGATCAAGATGGCCCGCTCGGGCCTGGCCGACCCGTCCAAGCCGATCGGCTGCTTCCTGCTGGCCGGCCCCACCGGCGTGGGCAAGACCGAGGTGACCAAGCAGCTGGCGATGCAGCTCGGCATCGAGATGATCCGTTTCGACATGTCCGAGTACATGGAAGGGCATTCGGTGTCGCGGCTGGTCGGTGCGCCTCCGGGCTACGTCGGTTTCGACCAGGGCGGCCTGCTGACCGAGGCGGTGACCAAGCACCCGCACGCGGTGCTGCTGCTGGACGAGATCGAGAAGGCGCATCCGGACGTGTTCAACATCCTGCTGCAGGTGATGGACCGCGGCGTGCTGACCGACACCAACGGCCGCGAGGCGAACTTCAAGAACGTGGTGGTGGTGATGACCACCAACGCGGGCGCGGCGATCGCGGCGCGGCGCAGCATGGGCTTCGTCGAGCAGAAGCACGAATCGGACGCGATGGAAGTGATCCGCCGCATCTTCACGCCGGAGTTCCGCAACCGGCTGGACGCGATCATCCAGTTCGCCGCGCTCGACTTCGAGCACATCCTGCGCGTGGTCGACAAGTTCCTGATCGAGCTGGAAAGCCAGCTGACCGAGAAGCGGGTGAGCCTGGACGTGGATGCCGACGCCCGCCGCTGGCTGGCCGAGCACGGCTTCGACCCGCAGATGGGCGCACGGCCGATGGCGCGGGTGATCCAGGAGAAGGTGAAGCGCGCGCTGGCCGACGAGCTGCTGTTCGGCAAGCTGGTCGACGGCGGCGTGGTCAAGCTGAGCGTGGCCGACGGCGAACTGAAGGTGGAGTGCAAGGCCGTCACCAAGCTCCCGGCCATCGTTGAGTAACGGCCCGCTGAGGGCTGGCTCCACAACGCAAAAGCGGCGCCATGCGCCGCTTTTGTCATATCGGTACGTCGATCCCGTCGGGGCCGCCTACTTCATGCGGTAGGTGATGCGTCCCTTGCTCAGGTCGTACGGGGTCATCTCGATCTTGACCTTGTCGCCCGTGAGGATACGGATGTAGTGCTTGCGCATGCGCCCGGAGATGTGCGCGATCACCACGTGACCGTTCTCCAGCTGCACGCGGAACATGGTGTTGGGCAGGGTCTCCTGGACCGTGCCTTCCATTTCGATGACGTCGTCTTTGGCCATATGTCCCGGGCTTCACGCGCAGCCGAGATGGCTGCGTAAGCCGTCGATTATGCCACGAATGGCGGCGTGGTTAAAGAATCATCAAGGCCGTCGCAAGTTCAGGCAAACAGCTCCTCCAGCTTGCGCCGGATCTCCTGTTCGATCATGCCGGTCAGCGGCGTCAGCATCATGCCCAGCCTCGCCTGCACGTCGATTGCCTCGCGCTCCACGGCAATGGAACCGGTGACACCGGGGCGCGAGAAACCCAGGGTGTCGCCTTGCCAGTCGCCGGCCAGGCCGAACTTCTCGTGCATGCGCGCGGCCACCTGCTCGACGCGGGCGCGGGCCTCGGCGATCGACAACTGGTGGGCGCGGCGAATATGGATGCTCGGCATGGCATGCTTCCGGCAAAGCGGCCATCTTACTGCGATGCAGGCGCATGGTAGAGTCTCGCGATTGATCGACCTGGCACGCCATGCGCATCGAATTTCCCAATGCCGCTCGCGAGGATTTCCGCTGGACGCAGGCGCGACTGTGCATCGGCAGCGACGCCGCCAATGACCTGGTGCTGGCCGCCGGCCAGGCGGCCGCGCGGCACGTTCGCATCGAGCAGGATCGTCGCGGCTGGGTGCTCCAGGTGCTGCCCTCGGCCGACCGCATCTACGTCAACGCCAGGCCCGTGCGCGAGCGTGCGCTGGTGCGTCCGGGCGACGTGGTCAGCATCGGCGATTGCCGCATGTTGCTGCGCGACGACGACGATCCCGCGCTGCGTGAGCCGCGCCAGGTCCCGGCGCACGAACGCTGCATCGTGGCGCTGCGCGCGGTCGCCGGGCCGCTGTCCGGGCGGCTGCTGCCAGTGCAGGATGGGCTTGAGTTCGGTCCCGCCGGCCGTTGCCTGCCGGGCCTGCCGGCGGGCGAGGCGGTGGGCTTGCGCATCGGCTGGCAGGAGGGCCGGCTGATGCTGGAGTCGACCCTGCCCTCGGCGCGGCATCCGTTGCGGGTGAACGGCGTCGCGACGCAATGCGTGGCGCTGCAGGACGGCGACCAGATTGGCGTGGCGATGCACCGCTTCGTACTCGAGGCTCCCGGCATGGAACCCGAACCGGAACCGGTCGAATCCGCGCCGCGGGCGACGCCCTTGCCCGAGGCAGCGGCCGGGCCTTCCGGCGAGGTGTGGTGGCTGATCGCCACGGCTGCCGCGCTGGCGCTGGCCATCGCCTTGGTGCTGCTGGTGCGCTTCTGAGCACTGGTTGACGAAAGCATGTTGCGCCGCGGCATAATGCGGAACAACCTCGACGCCGCAGGAAACCCCGTGAGCAGAGTCTGGAATTTCAGTGCCGGTCCCGCCGCGCTGCCGCTGGCCGTGCTCGAACGCGCCCGCGACGAGCTGACCGACTGGCAGGGCAGCGGCGCTTCGGTGATGGAGCAGTCCCATCGCGGCAAGCGCTTCATCGCCATGGCCGCGCAGGCCGAAGCGGACTTGCGCGCGCTGGTGGGTATCCCTGCTGACCATGCCGTGCTGTTTCTGCAGGGCGGCGCGACGCAGCAGTTCGCCCAGATCCCCATGAACCTGGCGGGCGAGGGGGAAAGCGCCGACTACATCGACAGCGGCCACTGGAGTGCCAAGGCGATCAGCGAGGCAGCGCCGTACGTGCGGGTCAACGTGGCCGCCAGCGCGAAGGCCGCCGGCTATCGGCAGCTGCCGCCGCGCGAAAGCTGGCAGCTCGATCCGCGCGCCGCCTATGTGCACTACACGCCGAACGAAACCATCCACGGCGTGGAGTTCCCCGACGTGCCCGAGACAGGCGAGGTGCCATTGGTCGCGGACATGTCCTCCAACATCCTGTCCGCGCCACTGGACGTGCGCCGATTCGGCCTGGTCTATGCCGGTGCGCAGAAGAACATCGGCCCGTCCGGACTGGTGCTGATGATCATCCGTCGCGACCTGCTCCAACGAGCGGGCCGGCCGATGGCGCGGATCTTCCGCTATGCCGACCATGCCGCGGCCGACTCGATGTTGAACACCCCGAACACCTGGGGCTGGTATCTTGCCGGGCTCACTTTCCAGTGGCTGCTGGCGCAGGGCGGGCTGGCCGCGATGGGCGCAGCCAACCGCGCCAAGGCCCACTTGCTGTACACGAGCATCGACGGCTCCGGCGGCTACTACCGCAATCCGGTGGAGCCGGCCGCGCGTTCGCGCATGAACGTGCCATTCACCCTGCATGACAGTGCGCTGGATGCGCCATTCCTGCAGGAGTCCGAGGCCGCCGGGCTGCTTGCGCTGAAGGGGCACAAGGCAGTGGGCGGGATGCGCGCATCGCTGTACAACGCCGTGCCGCTGGAGGCGGTCGAGGCGCTGGTCGCTTTCATGCGCGACTTCGCCACGCGCCATGGTTGAACATCATTCGCGGAGCATGGGATGCTCGCGTGCAAATGGACTTCTTTCCATCCAGACGGCCAAGGCATGAACGACCCCAAGACTCCGCTTAGCGAGATGCGCGAGCGCATCGACAGCATCGACCGGCAGATCCAGCAGCTCATCTCCGAGCGCGCCAACCATGCCCGCACGGTGGCGAAGGTGAAGGGCGAGGGGCTTTCGGCGATCGACTACTACCGCCCCGAGCGCGAAGCGCACGTGCTGCGAATGGTGGTGGACCGCAACCAGGGGCCGCTGTCCGATGCCGAGATGGTGCGCCTGTTCCGCGAGATCATGTCCTCCTGCCTGGCGCAGGAAGACCCGTTGAAGATCGGCTTCCTCGGCCCGGAGGGCACCTTCAGCGAACAGGCCGTGCGCAAGCATTTCGGCCATGCCGCCTACGGCCTGCCGCTGGGCAGCATCGAGGAAGTGTTCCAGGAGGTCGCCGCCGGGCACGCCGATTTCGGCGTGGTGCCGGTGGAGAACTCGGGGCAGGGCATGATCCAGGTGACGCTGGACATGTTCCTCACTTCCGAGGCCACCATCTGCGGCGAGATCGAGCTGCGCGTGCACCAGTGCCTGCACTCGCGCAGCGGCAGGCTGGAAGACGTGCATCGCATCTACGCACATGCTCAGTCGCTGCAGCAGTGCAAAACCTGGTTGCGCATCAACCTGCCCGACGTCGAGTGCATCGCGGTGTCGAGCAATGCCGAGGCGGCTCGGCTGGCGTTGCATGCCGATGATGTCGCGGCGATCGCCGGCGAAAGCGCAGGCAAGGTCTATCGGCTGAAGACGGTGGCGCAGGGCATCGAGGACCGCGCCGACAACACCACGCGCTTCCTGGTGATCGGCCGCACGCTGTTCCCGCCCTCGGGCAACGACCGCACCTCGCTGCTGGTCACGGTCAACGACAAGCCGGGCGCACTGTACGACGTGCTCAGCCCGTTCGCGAAGCATGGCATCAGCCTGAACCGGATCGAGTCGCGCCCGGCGCACACCGGCAAGTGGCAGTACGCATTCTTCATCGATGTGTCCGGCCACATTGACGACGATGCGCTGCAGGCCGCCGTGCGCGACATCGGCGAGTCGGCCGCGTCGATTCGCGTGCTCGGCTCCTACCCGGTGGCCTTGCCTTGAGCGCACGGCTGGACTGGCTCAGCGGCGCAGTTGGTCCCTTGCACGGCAGCGTCGCCGTGCCGGGCGACAAGTCGATCTCGCATCGGGCGCTGATGCTGGCGGCCATCGCAGAGGGGCGTTCGCATATTCGCGGCTTTCTCGAGGGTGAGGACACGCGCGCCACGGCCGCGGTACTGGCCCAGCTCGGCGTGCGCATCGAAATCCCGACGGAGGGTGAACGCGTCATTCACGGCGTCGGCCTGCACGGCCTGCATGCCGCCACGCAGCCGCTGGACTGCGGCAATGCCGGTACCGGCATGCGTCTGCTCGCTGGCTTGCTCGCGGGGCAGGCGTTCGACAGCGTGCTGGTGGGCGATGCTTCGCTGTCGAAGCGACCGATGCGCCGGGTGACCGACCCGCTGGCGCGGATGGGCGCGCGCATCGACAGCCAGGACGGCCTGCCGCCCCTGCGGCTTCACGGCGGCAACACCCTGCGCGGCATCCGCTACGAGTTGCCGGTGGCCAGCGCCCAGGTGAAGTCCGCCCTGCTGCTGGCCGGCCTGTATGCGCAAGGCACGAGCGAGATTCTCGAACCGCACCCGACCCGCGACTACACCGAACGCATGCTGGCCGCGTTCGGGTGGCCGATCGAGTTCACGCCGGGTCGTGTCCGGCTCGACGGTGGCCACGCCTTGCGTGCGGTCGACGTCGAGGTGCCGGCGGACTTCTCGTCGGCGGCATTCTTCCTGGTTGCCGCCAGCATCGTGCCGGGTTCGCAGCTGCGCCTGCCGGGGATAGGCCTCAATCCGCGCCGCACCGGCTTGCTGCAGGCACTGCGCCTGATGGGCGCGGACATCGTGGTGGAGCGGGAACGCGAGGCCGGCGGAGAGCCGGTGGGCGACCTGGTGGTCCGCCATGCGCCGTTGCATGGCATCGAGTTGCCCGTCGCGCTGGTGCCGGACATGATTGACGAACTCCCCATCCTGTTCATCGCTGCTGCCGCGGCGTCGGGACGCACGGTGGTCCGCGGCGCGGCCGAGTTGCGGGTGAAGGAATCCGACCGCATCGCCACCATGGCGGCGGGCATGCGCGCGCTGGATGTGGCGATCGAGGAGACCCCGGATGGCGCGGTCATCGACGGCGGCCCGATCGGCGCCGGCACGGTGGAAAGCCTCACCGACCATCGCATCGCGATGAGCTTCGCGGTGGCCGGCTTGCGCGCGACCGGGCCGGTGCGGATCAACGACTGCCGCCACGTGGCCACCTCGTTCCCCGGCTTCCGTGAGCTGGCCAACGGCTGCGGGTTTGCCCTGCGCGAGGCGTGCTGAACCTGGCGCGGCACTCGTTGTATCGTGATCGTCCGCGCCGGCGCGCACCCCAAGGATTGACCGATGTCGCTTTCCCCCTCGTTCATCGTGGCCATCCCGGCCCGGCATGGCTCGACCCGGCTGCCGGGCAAGCCCCTGCGTGACATCGGCGGGGTGCCGATGGTCGTGCGCGTGGCGCAGCGCGCACTGCAAGCCGGCGCCAGCTGCGTGGTGGTGGCGGTGGACGACGAGCGCATCGCCGAGGCGCTGGCCGGCCAGCGCGAGGTGCAGATCTGCATGACCCGCCGCGACCACGCCTCCGGCAGCGACCGGCTGGCCGAGTGCGCGGAGCAGCTTGGCTGGGCCGACGACAGCATCGTGGTCAACCTGCAAGGCGACGAACCGTTCGCGCCGGCCGCCGGCATCCGCGCCGTCGCCCAGGCGCTGGCCGGTGACGATGCGCCGGTGGCCACGCTGGCCACGCCGATCATCGACGCCGAGGAGCTGTTCGATCCTAACGTCGTGAAACTGGTGCGCACCGGCAACGGGCGCGCGCTGTATTTCAGCCGTGCGCCGATGCCGTGGGCGCGCGATGCGTTCGCGACGGATCGGCACACGCTGCCGTCCGGCACGCCGTTCCTGCGCCACATCGGCATCTATGCCTATCGGGCCGGGTTCCTGCGTCGCTACACGCAGTTGTCGCGCACGCCGCTGGAACAGACCGAATCGCTGGAGCAGTTGCGCGTGCTCGAGCACGGCCACGCGATCGCGGTGCGGCTGACACCCGAGCCGTTTCCCCCGGGCATCGATACCGAGGCGGATCTGGAACGCGCCGAGCTGTGGTTGCGCTCACACCGGTGAGGCTCCATATCGGGAACGTCGCCATCCGCTGCCGCTAGAATCCCTCCATGCAGTCCCCGCAACCGCCCCCCTTCGACGGCAAGGCCTTCGTCCGTACGCTCGCCACTTCGCCGGGCGTCTACCGCCACTTCGACGCGGCCGGCGAGTTGCTCTACGTGGGCAAGGCCGGCAACCTGAAGAAGCGCGTCGGCAGCTATTTCCTGAAGCCGCCGACAGAGGCGCGCATCGCCGCGATGGTGGCGCAGATCGCCCGCGTCGAGATCACGGTGACGCGTACCGAGGGCGAGGCGCTGCTGCTGGAATCGCAGCTGATCAAGTCGCTCAAGCCGCGCTACAACATCCTGCTGCGCGACGACAAGAGCTATCCCTACATCTACCTCTCCAGCGGCGAGGACTATCCGCGGCTGGCCTTCCACCGCGGCGCAAAGAACCTGCCGGGTCGTTATTTCGGGCCATACCCCAGCGCCCATGCGGTGCGCGAAAGCCTCAACCTGATGCAGAAGCTGTTCAAGGTGCGCCAGTGCGAGGACAGCTACTTCCGCAACCGCACGCGCCCGTGCCTGCTGTACCAGATCGGCCGCTGCAGCGCGCCGTGCGTGGGGCTGATCAGCGTCGAGGACTATCGCGAGGACGTACGCCATGCCGAGATGTTCCTGGAAGGGCGCAGCAACGCGGTGATCGACGAACTGGCCACGGCGATGGAGCAGGCCAGCCAGTCGCTGCAGTTCGAGCGTGCCGCGAAACTGCGCGACCAGGTCGCCGCGCTGCGCCAGCTGCAGGCGCAGCACCACGTGCGCGGAGCCAGCGCCGACATGGACGTGCTCGCCTGTCGCATCGAGGCCGGCATGGCCTGCGTCAGCGTGCTGTTCTTCCGCAACGGCATCAGCCTGGGGACGCGGGATTTCTTCCCGCGGCTGCCGCTGGACGCCACGCCGGCGGACGTGCTGGCGCAGTTCATCGCGCAGTACTACCTGGACCGGCCGGTGCCGCGCGAGCTGATCCTCGGCATGGCGCTGCCCGACCAGGCCCTCCTCGCCGAGGTGCTGGGCCAGCACGCCGGTCATGTGGTGGAACTGAAGTCCAGCGTGCGCGGGGATCGTGCGCAGTTCCTGCAGATGGCCGAGCGCAATGCCCAGGCTTCGCTTACCGCGCGGCTGGCCAGCCGGCAGACGCTGGGCACGCGTTTCGACGATCTGCAGAAGGTGCTGGGGCTGGACAGCATGCCGCGCCGGATCGAATGTTTCGACATCAGCCACACCATGGGCGAGCTCACGGTAGCGTCGTGCGTGGTATTCGGCCCGGAAGGCCCCGAGAAATCGCACTACCGCCGCTTCAACATCGCCGGCATCACGCCCGGTGACGATTACGCGGCCATGCACCAGGCATTGACCCGACGCTTCCGCAAGGTGGCCGAAGGCGAGGGCGTGCGTCCCGACGTGCTGCTGATCGATGGCGGCAGCGGCCAGGTGGCACAGGCGCTGGAGGTGTTGTGCGACCTGGGTGTCGACGGCATCGAGGTGGTCGGCGTGGCCAAGGGGCCGGGCCGCCGCGCCGGCGAGGAAACCCTGGTGCTGGCGCGACATGAGGCGGGCAGCGTGGGCCGCGAGCTGCATCCCGGCTCGTCCTCGCCGGCGCTGCACCTGGTCGCGGCGGTGCGCGACGAGGCGCATCGCTTTGCCATCAGCGGCCATCGCAAGCGGCGCGAGAAAGCGCGCGAGCGCAGCGTGCTGGAGGACATCCCGGGCATCGGGGCGCGGCGGAGGTCGTTGCTGCTGAAGGCCTTCGGCGGCATGCAGGGCGTGGAGGCAGCCGGCGTCGAGGAGTTGATGCAGGTGAAGGGCATCGACCGAAACCTGGCCGAGAAAATCTATGCCAGCCTGCATGGCTGAATGCCGGCAGGTACCATCACGTGGCAGCGGCATGCCGGCGTGCGAAACTGCAACAAATCCTCAGGACGAACCATGCGCATCAATTTGCCGACCTGGCTGACCCTTTTCCGCGTGGCATTGCTGCCGGTGATGGTCGTGGTGTTCTACTTGCCGTTCCGTGGCCACAACATCACGGCCGCCATCGTGTTCATCCTGGCCGCCATCACCGACTGGCTGGACGGCTATCTCGCCCGGCGGATGAAGCTCACCTCGGCGTTCGGCGCCTTTCTCGACCCGGTGGCGGACAAGTTGATGGTGGCGGTGACGTTGTTCCTGCTGGTGCAGTCGCATCCGAGCAGCGGCTGGTCCGGCATCCTGATGGCGGTGACCGCGGCGGTCATCGTCGGGCGCGAGATCAGCGTGTCGGCGCTACGCGAATGGATGGCCAAGATCGGCATGAGCGCCACCGTGAAAGTCGCCATGATCGGCAAGCTGAAGACCGTGATGCAGATGGTGGCGCTGGTGGTGCTCATCGTGCAGCACGAGAAGGAAGCCACGGCGCTGCGGCTGTATCACATCGGCGAAGGACTGCTGGTGATCGCCGGCATCCTGACCATCTGGTCCGGGCTGTACTACCTGCGCGCAGCCTGGCCGATGCTGCGCGACGACGCCTCGGGCAAACCGACTTGACGACACCGTTTCACGTATTAGAATGCGCGGCTCCGATGCGGGAATAGCTCAGTTGGTAGAGCACGACCTTGCCAAGGTCGGGGTCGCGAGTTCGAGTCTCGTTTCCCGCTCCAGATTTCGCCCGTGGCGACGCAAGGCCCTGACTCGTTCAGGGCCTTGTCGTTTCCGGCCATCAGCCATGGCGCAGGGACGCACGCGGGAGGGCCGGGCGCTATTCACAAGCGATCTGGTTCTGCTATCATTTGCGGCTCCGATGCGGGAATAGCTCAGTTGGTAGAGCACGACCTTGCCAAGGTCGGGGTCGCGAGTTCGAGTCTCGTTTCCCGCTCCAGGATTTGCACGGAACCCCGGATCGCCGGGGTTTTGTTTTCCGGGGAATATGCGATCATCTCCGTGTCACGATGATCGCGTGCATCAAGCAACGGCCTGGTGGCAGAGTGGTCATGCAGCGGACTGCAAATCCGCGTACGCCGGTTCGATTCCGACCTAGGCCTCCATTGCATCGCGGCTGTCACGGCAGCCCGACAAAAAGCCCGCCATCGGCGGGCTTTTTGCTGTCTGGCGGTGGCTGGTGCCCGGGGCGGGGGTCGAACCCGCATGGCCTTGCGGCCGAGGGATTTTAAGTCCCTTGCGTATACCAGTTTCGCCACCCGGGCCGGAGTGTGCTCGCCGCGAAGGGCGCCGCGCGCAGCGGCGCGAATGCTAGCACGCGGGTCAGAACAGGCTCTTGACGATGTGGAAGCCGGCACTGTACTCGCCGATAAGCGTGCCCACGCTGACCAGGATGAAGTTGAGCAGGGTGCGCGCCACGCGGTTTTTCCACCAGCCGGTCCAGTGCACGATGTCTTCGCGCAGGCTGTCGAAATCCGCCACGCGTGGACGACGCACCCAGGCTTCGGCCATCGCGCTGATGCCGCCGGCGGGGATGCCGGGGCGGAACGGCTTGATCGGGGCGGCGACGAAAGCGGCGGCGACGCTCAATGGATGACTGCCGGCCGCCACCGCGCCCAGGGCAGCGAAGCCGCCGGTGAACAGTATCCACGCCATCAGCGCCTGCGTGCCCAGCGCCGCATTGCGGTGGAATGCCCAGGCGATGGCGGCGAACACCAGCAGCACCAGGCCGGCGGCGACCCATTTCGGCCAGCGTGCCTTGGGCGGGGTCTGCGCCAGTTCGGCAACGGTACGCGCCGGGTCTTCGTGCTGCTCGCGCAGCAGCGTGCACAGGCCCTTGAGATGGCCGGCGCCGATCACCACCAGCACGCGCCGGGGCTCGTCCGACGGCGTGTGCGCGGCTTCCTCGCGCAGTCGCGCCGCCATGTAGGCATCGCGTTCGCCGATCAGGCTTTCATACAGCGGCTTCGAGCCGCTGGCGAACTCGCTGAAGGCGCTTTCCAGCAGGTCGCTCTGCTTGAGCTTTTCCACTTCGTCTTCGGCGATGTCGTTGCGCTCGAAGATGCTGGCGGCGAGCCCGCCGAGCAGGCCGAATCGTTGCCAGAAACCCACGCTGCGCCAGGCGCGTTTCAGCGTGGTGCCGACTTCGCGGTCGATCAGCCACAGCGGCACGTCGTGCGCCTCGGCGCCGTCCATCGCTGCCTTCATCTCGGCGCCGGGCTGGATGCCCGACTGCTCGGCAAGGCGCTTCTGGAAGGTAGACAGCACCAGGCTGGCGACGACCATGCCGGCCTTGCCTTGGCGGATCACCTGGAACAGGTCCATCTGCTTGAACGCTTCCGGATCGCGCATGCCCTGCGCGCGGCTTTCGCACAGCTCCACCGCCACCGCGTCGAAATGCTCGCTGGCCAGCAGCGCCTCGACTGCTTCCTTGCTGCTGCGCGAGACGTGGGCGGTGCCCAGCACCACGTACTCGACGCCATCGCGCTGCACGCGCTCCAGCGGCTGTCCTTCGAGGGCTGCCGGCGGGGCGACTGCGGTTTCGGGAACACTCATGCGGACGGCACGCCAGTCAACGGGGAGAGAAGCCATGAATGGGGGTGACGCCCCTGTGGCACAAGCCAAAACTTGAAACTGCGGCCATGGCTGGCCGCTTTTTGATCTTCGCGATCAAGGATGATCGCAAAGGCTCAGTCACGGAAGCGCTTCAGCAGGTCGGCGTAGGCGTCGATGCGGCGGTCACGCAGGAACGGCCAGATCCGGCGCACGTTCTCGCTGCGGCCCAGGTCGACTTCCGCGAGCAGCAATTCGCGGGCATCGGTACCCGCCCGGGCCAGGAATTCGCCCTGGGGTCCGGCGACGAAGCTGGAACCCCAGAACTGGATACCCGAGGTCGCGTCGGCGGGATCGGTTTCGAAGCCGGTACGGTTGCAGGCGAGCAGGGGCAGGCCGTTGGCCACGGCGTGGCCGCGCTGCACGGTGATCCAGGCGTCGCGCTGGCGGTCCTTCTCGGCTTGCTCGTCAGTGGGATCCCAGCCGATGGCGGTCGGATAGAGCAGCAGCTCGGCCCCGGCCAGCGCCATCAGGCGCGCCGCCTCCGGATACCACTGGTCCCAGCACACCAGCACGCCGAGGCGGCCGACCGAGGTGTCGATCGGTTCGAAACCCAGGTCGCCGGGCGTGAAGTAGAATTTCTCGTAGAAGCCCGGATCGTCCGGAATGTGCATCTTGCGGTAGACGCCGGCGATCGCCGCCGAGCGGTCGAAGACGACGGCGGTGTTGTGATACAGCCCGGCGGCGCGGCGCTCGAACAGCGAGGCGACCACCACCAGCTTCAGTTCCGCAGCCAGCTTGCCGATGCGCTCGGTGCCGGGGCCGGGGATGCTCTCGGCCTGGTCGAACACCTCGACCGATTCGCGCTGGCAGAAGTAGGGGCCGTTGTGCAGCTCCTGCAGCAGCACCAGTTCGGCGCCGGCAGCGGCGGCTTCGCGCAGGCCGGTCTCGATCGCATCCAGGTTGGCGTCGCGGCTGCCGCGGTCGGTTTCCTGCAGCAGCGCGACCTTGAGGGTCTTGCGGGTCATGATGGTTCCTGCCGCCTGTGGCGTGACACGCTAGTGTAGCGAAGCGCGTCGTCGCGGTTGTGCGTGGGGCGGCAACGGCCGGCCTGCGCCGCGCTTTGCCCCCTGGGTCGAGGCAGCCGCTCAGATCATCCCGGCCGGCAGTTGCATGGTGATGCAGTGCAGGCTGCCGTTCTGCCAGATCAGCGGGCGGCAGGGAATCTGCACCACCTCGCGGCCGGGGTGTGCGGTGCCGATGATGCGCGCGGCTTCGTCGTCGGCTTTGTCGCCGTAGGCAGGCACCAGCACGGCACCGTTGACGATCAGGTAGTTCGCGTAGGAGGCGGCAAGCCGACGGCCCTCGTCCAGGATGGGCCGGGCCCAGGGCAACGGATACAGTTGGTACGGCCGGCCATCGGCGGTGCGCAGCGCGGCCAGCTCGGCAGCCATGCGCTGCAGCTCGTCGTGATGCGGGTCGACGGGATCGTCGCAGGCCTGGAACACGATGCGCTCGCCGGGGGCGAAGCGGGCGAGGGTGTCGATGTGGGCGTCGGTATCGTCGCCTTCGAGGTAGCCGTGATCCAGCCACAGCACGCGGTCGGCGTGCAGGCTGTCGCGCAGGATCGCGCTCATCTCCTCGCGCGACTGCTCGGGATGGCGCTGCACCAGGCAGCGCCAGGTGGTGAGGATGCTGCCGGCGCCGTCGCTCTCGATGCCGCCGCCTTCCAGCGCCCAGTCGATACGCTGGTGTGCGGCGTGACCGAACACGCCGGCGTCGACCAGGCCGGCGACCAGTGCGTCGTCCTGTTCGGCGCCGAACTTGCCGCCCCAGCCGGTGAAGCGGAAATCAGTGAGCTGGAAATATCGTCCAGAATCGGCGGTGTCGCCATGCTTCAGCGTGATCGGGCCGGAGTCGCGCAGCCAGGTGTCGTCGTAGGGCAGCTCGACGAAGCGGACCTTCGCGGGGTCCACGCCGGCGCCGTGCAGTTGCGACTGCACGTGCCCGCGCAGCGCGGCGTCCGCGACCACGACAATCAGCGACTGGAACCGCGTGATCGCGGCGGCCAGCGCCACGTAGGTGGATTCCACCGTGTCCAGGCGTTCGGCCCAGTCCGTGCCGGCATGCGGCCAGGCGATCAGTACCGCGGCCTGGGGTTCCCATTCCGCCGGCAGGCGCAGGGTGGAGTCGGTCATGGCGGGGTTCTCGTGCAGATGGGCCGCCTATTGTAAAGCGCAGGCAAACGCAGACGCGGCCCGCGTCGCCACGGGCCGCGTCTGGGTGAAAGGGATCAGTGGACCGCGGACGGGTCGGTGTTGTTGCCCGCGGGCGTGTTGAGCACCGAATGGATCACGTGGCTGTGCTCGAAGTACACGATGAAGTTGGAGTATTCCCAGCGGTTGATCTGCGGGTGCTTCGCCGTGTCCCCGCCGCGCGGCGACAACTTGCGCTGCGGCGCACCCCAGGTCTTCTCGACCTGGGCCATGCTCAGCCCGCGGCTGGGCAGGTTCATGCCTTTTTCCTGCTGCACGCGGTGGATCAGCAGGCTGTCGCCATGTTCGCGCGACTGCGCTGCACTGGCTGCCGACGGCACGGCCAGGCCGGCGGCAGCGGCCAGCAGGATGGCGATCGGCAAACGGCTCGTGAACTTGACCATGGCTCCCCTCTCCATACAAGGCTGTATGCGGCGTCGTTGTAGCAGACCGCGCCATGTTACGCCATGCCGCGCCGCTGCGATTGCGATGGATTGGGCATTCGCTGCGGCCGGCATCCTGATCGACAAGACAGCGGCAAGTGCGCCATCGCCGTTATCATGGGCGGCTGCAGTGCCCGCTTGCGCGGGCAGGACTCGCCCATTCCATGATTTCGTTTCGACATTTCGCCCTGCGCCGCGGCAGTCGTTTGCTGCTTTCCGACATCGACCTGGTGATCCAGAGCGGCTGGCGCCTTGGCGTGATCGGCCGCAACGGCTGCGGCAAATCCAGCCTGTTCGCCGCACTGCAGGGCAGGCTGGAGAGCGATGCGGGCGAGCTGGAGATGTCGGGCAAGCTGCGGCTGGCCTCGGTGGCGCAGGAGACGCCGGCGCTGCCGGACGCCGCGATCGACTACGTGTTGGCCGGTGACGAGGAACTGGCCGCCGCCATCAACGACGAAGCGGAAGCCGGCGATCGCGGTGACATGGAGGCGATGGCGAAGGCGCATCACCGCATCGAGGAACTGAACGGCTACGACGGCCGCGCCCGCGCCGGCCGCCTGCTGCATGGCCTGGGCTTTCCCCCGGAAACGCACGAGCGCGCGGTGCAGGAATTTTCCGGCGGCTGGCGCGGACGGCTGAACTTGGCGCGTGCGCTGATGTGCCCGTCCGACCTGCTGCTGCTGGACGAGCCGACCAACCACCTCGACCTCGACGCCGTGCTGTGGCTGGAAGAATGGCTGCGTCGCTACCAGGGCACCTTGCTGATCATCTCGCACGACCGCGAGTTCCTCGATGGCGTGATCACCCATACACTGCACCTCAACGACGGCAAGGCCAAGCTCTATACCGGCAATTACAGCGCGTTCGAGCGCCTGCGCGCCGAGCAGTTGCGCCAGCAGCAGATCTCGCACGAGCGCGAGCAGGCCGAGCGCGCGCACCTGCAGTCCTTCATCGACCGCTTCAAGGCCAAGGCGACCAAGGCCAAGCAGGCGCAGTCGCGGATGAAGCGGCTGGAGAAGCTGGCCGGCACCGAGGCAGTACGCGCCGAGCGCCCCTTCAGCTTCCAGTTTCCCGCGCCGGGGCGACTGCCCGATTCGATGCTGCAGCTGGAAGGCATCACCGCCGGCTACCTGGCCGATCCTTCCACGCACGCGGACGAAGTGGCGAACATCGTGCTCGCCGACGTGCGCTTCAGCATCGAGGCGGGCGAACGGATCGGCCTGCTCGGCCCGAACGGCGCCGGCAAATCCACCCTGGTGAAGACCCTGGTCGGCGAGCTGGAACCGTTCGGCGGCGAGCGCAAGGTGCACAAGGACTTGAAGATCGGCTACTTCGCCCAGCACACGGTGGAAAGCCTGCGCGAAGGGTCGAGCCCGCTCGACCATCTGCTGGACAAGGCGCCGGGCGTGGCCACCCAGGTGATGCGCGATTTTCTCGGCACCTGGAATTTCGCCGGCGACCGCGCGTTCGAGTCGGTCGACGGTTTCTCCGGCGGCGAGCGCGCACGCCTGGCGCTGGCGCTGATCGCGTGGGACAAGCCGAACCTGCTGCTGCTGGACGAACCGACCAACCACCTCGACCTGGACATGCGCGAGGCGCTGGCCGACGCGCTGGCCGATTTCGACGGCGCGCTGGTGCTGGTTTCTCACGACCGCCATCTGCTCGGCATGGTCTGCGACAGCTTCTGGCGCGTGGCCGACGGCGAGGTGGCGCCGTTCGACGGCGACCTGGACGACTACGCGCGCTGGTTGAAGACCCGCACTGCCGCGAACAAGAAGGCGGCCAAGCCGGTGGTGGCCAAGGTGGTGGAGGTTTCGCCGGAGGAGCACAGGCGCCAGACTGCCGCCCAGCGTGACGAGGAAAAAGCCGCGCGCCAGCGGGTGAAGAAGATCGAGACGCGCACCGCCAGCATCGATACCGAGCTGGCCGCGCTGGAGGCGCAACTGGCCGACCCGGCCACCTACAACGGCCCGACCAGCGAAATGATGCGCATCGGCCAGCGCCAGGCGCAGCTGCGCGGCGAGAAGGAATCGCTGGAAAACGAGTGGCTGGCGCTGGTCGAGCAACTGGAGGCCTGAAGAGATGTCCAAACCGGAGCCGTCGCTGCAACTGTGGCTGCCCTCGCTGGCGCACGTCGAGCCGACCCATCCGCTGCACGCGTGGCTCCCGCGCGCCGACCGCCTGGCGGATGGCGGCGTCGGTTATCTCGATGGCCTCGGCGGGCATTTCACCGGCGTCGAGGCGCACGTGCCCGCGGCGGCGATCACCCGCCAGTTTCTCGCCGGCGACGCGGGCGATGCGCTGTGGCTGTCGGCCGACCCGGCCTGGGTGCAGCCGGACATGAACGGGGTACGCCTGCTGGCCTGCGGTCGCATGGGCCTGGGCCTGGACGAGGCGCAGGCGCTGGCCGAAACGCTGCGGCCGGTGTTCGACGACGCCGGCATGCAACTGGAGATTTCCACCCCGGATCATTGGCATCTGCGCCTGCCGGCCGATACGCCGCTGCCCGGCCTGGCCGCGCCATCGCAGGCGCTGGGCGAGGACCTCGCGCAGCACCTGCCGCAGGGCGCGCACGGGCGCCGCTGGCGCGTGTTGCAAAACGACATCCAGGTGCTGCTGCACCAGCATCCGCTCAATGCGCAACGACGGATGCGCGGGCAATCGCTGGTCAACAGTCTGTGGCTGTGGGGCGGCGGACGCCTGCCCGCGCCGCCGACCAGTGCCCTGGCCGGCGTGGTCAGCGACGACCTGCTGCTGCGCGCACTGGCCGCGCGTGCCGGCATCGCGCATCCGTTGCGCACGGCCGATGCGGTCGCAGCCGCGGGTGCCGGCTGGCTGATCGACCTGCAGGATCTGCCGGCGCACGAGCTGGCCTCGCGCTGGTGGCCGCTGCTGCAGCCGCTGCTCGAACGCCAGCCCGTCACGCTGCATTTCGCCAGCGGCGAACGCTGGCTGCACAAACCCGCTCATCGCTGGCGCTTCTGGCGCGGGGCAGGGCGTTGAGCGTGCTGCAGCTGCGTCGGCGCGAAAGCCGGGGCACGCCGCATGGCTGGCCGGATGCGGTGCACCCGGTGCTGCAGCAGGTCTACGCCGCGCGCGGCGTGCTGGAACCCGGCCAGGTCGAGCACCGGCTGGCGCGGATGCTGTCGCCGCAACTGCTGGGCGGCATGGCGCAGGCGGTCGAACTGCTGGCCGAGGCGATCCGCGATGACTGGACCATCCTGATCGCCGGCGACTACGACTGCGACGGCGCGACCGGCACCGCCGTGGCCGTGCGCGGCCTGCGTCTGCTCGGTGCGCGGCGGCTGGATTACGCGATCCCGAACCGCTTCGTGCACGGTTACGGGCTGAGCGCGGCCTTCGTCGCCTCGATGCAGCCCACCCCGCAGCTGATCGTCACGGTCGACAACGGCGTGGCCAGCGTGGCCGGCGTGGCGGCGGCGCAGGCGCGCGGCATCAAGGTCATCGTCACCGACCATCACCTGCCCGGCGAGCGGTTGCCGGCGTGTGATGCGATGGTCAATCCGAATCTCGCCGGCGACGCGTTCCCCAGCAAGGCGCTGGCAGGTGTCGGGGTGATGTTCTACCTGCTGCTCGCCCTGCGTGCAAAGTTGCACGAGCAGGGCGCTTTCGGCGCGGCGAAACCCGACCTGTCGGTGCTGCTCGACCTGGTCGCCCTGGGTACGGTGGCCGATCTGGTGCCGCTGGATTTCAACAACCGCGTGCTGGTCGAGGCCGGCTTGCAGCGCATGCGCAGCGGCCGCGCCTGCGCCGGCATCGCCGCGCTGGTCGAAGCGGGCAGGCGCAGCCTGACCACGCTGTGCGCCAGCGATCTCGGCTTCGCAGTCGGGCCGCGGTTGAACGCGGCCGGGCGCCTGGAGGACATGCGCCTGGGCGTGGCCTGCCTGCTCACCGACGACGTGGCACAGGCGCGCCGTTACGCCGAGCAGCTCGACGCGATCAACCGCGAGCGGCGCGACCTGCAGGCCTCGATGGTGGCCGAGGCCGAGGTGATGGTGGCTGGCCTGGGGCCGCTCGATGCGATCGGCGTGGCATTGTTCGAGCCGTCGTGGCATGCCGGCGTGGTCGGCCTGGTCGCCTCGAAACTCAAGGAGCGGCTGCACCGCCCGGTGATCGCCTTCGCCCCGGCCAGCGAAGACGACACCGAAAACCTCCGTGGTTCCTGCCGTTCCATCCCGGGCTTCCACATCCGCGACGCGCTGGCCGTGATCGACGCCCGCCAGCCCGGCCTGATCGAACGCTTCGGCGGCCACGCAATGGCTGCCGGGCTGAGCCTGAAAGCCGCCGACTACCCGCGCTTCGCCGCCGCCTTCGACGCGGTCGCGCGCGAGTTGATCGAGCCCGAGCGGCTGCAGGCGGTGCTGTACACCGACGGCGAGTTGCCGCCCGGCGCCGCCACGCTGGCGCTGGCCCGCCAGTTGCGCGCCGCCGGCCCATGGGGCCAGGCGTTCCCCGAACCGCTGTTCGACAACCTGTTCGACTGCGCCGGCTGGAAGGTGATGGGTGAGACCCATCTGCGCCTGCAACTGCGCGACCCGCGCGATGGCGCCGTGCACGACGCGGTGATGTTCAATGCCTATGACGGCCAGCCACCGCCGCCTCGGCTGCGCACGGCCTACGAGCTGACCATCAACGACTGGCAGGGTCGCGAGACGCCGCGCCTGCTGCTGCGGCACATCGAGCCCGCCTGATCGGAAATGCAGGATTCTCGAAAGCCTGCTCCCATGCCTTCGACTTGCACGCTTTTCACGTGCCTGGACCCAAACTGGGGCACCCCATCCCAGGAGCACGCCCGTGATCGCACAGATCGAAGGATTGCCTGCCGGCACGCTGGGTTTTCGCGCGCACGGCCAGGTCACCGCGCAAGACTACGAGAACATCGTGGTGCCGGATGTCGAGGCGGCGTTCGCGCTCAATCGAAAGCTGCGCCTGCTCTACGTCACTGCCGACGACTTCACCGGCTTCGACCCCGGCGCCATGTGGAACGACGCAAAACTCGGCGCGCGGCACTTCAGCAGTTGGGACCGTGTGGCGCTGGTCACTGACGTGCCCTGGCTGCGCGGTACCGCCACGGCCTTCAGCTTCGCCATCCCCGCCCAGTTCCGCCTGTTCCGTGGTGCCGAGGTCGACGAAGCCACGCGCTGGATTACGGCGGACTGAGTACCTCGACGGTGCCGTGGCGGCCGTCGATGCGCACGCGCTGGCCATTGGCCAGCATGCGCATCACGTGGCGCACGCTCATCACGGCCGGCAGGCCCAGTTCGCGCGCGGTCACCGCGCCGTGCGACAGCGGGCCGCCGCTTTCGGTGATCACTCCGCGCGCCTGGTAGAACAGCGGCGTCCACGCCGGGTTGGTGGTGCGCGCCACCAGGATCGCGTCCTTGGGGAAGTGCGGGAAATCCTCCGGGCTGCGCACCACGAATACCTCGCCCTCGACGATGCCGGGGCTGCCGCCCAGGCCCTTGAGCACCTGGCTGCCGTCGACCTCGACCGGTTCCGCCTCGCCGAAGATCCAGTCCGGCGTGCGTGCGCAGGCCGCCAGGTAACCGGCCTTGTGGCGGGCGGCGGCTTCCGTGATCGGGGACAGTTCACCGCTGTGCAGCGCGCCGTCGAGCAGGGCCAGCGGCACGAAATAGACGTCCATCGGATCAGCCAGTACGCCGCGTTCGACCAGCTGTACGCCGATCGCTTTCAGGCCGCGGCGAAATGGCAGGTGTAGGCGGGTGGTCTGGTAATGCTCCAGGTCGTCCAGCGCGGTATACGTGCGGGCCAGCCGGATCACCTCGTGCACCAGGTAGCGCAGTTCCTCCGGCGCATGGCTGAGCACGTTGTGCTCCATCGCCGCCTGGGCGGCTTTCTGCGCCAGTTCGGCGGCGGCGCGGTCCTCGTCGGGACGATCGACCAGCATCTTCAGCTGGTCCAGCACGATCTGCGGTGCCTCGACCCAGGTCGGGTGGTAGGCGTCGAAATCCAGTTCGCGATGGCCGTGGCGGGCCAGGAAGCGCTGGAACTCGGCGTGGAAGGCGGGGTGCTGCACCAGTTCTTCCAGCAGTTCGACGCTGGGTTCGCTGCGCAGCCGGTCATGCAGGACGGCATCCATGCGAACCAGCCGCGACAGCGACCACAGCTCGGCATTGACCTGGCCGGTCTTGGTGTCGGTGACTGCCAGCAACTGGTCGAACACCTGCTGCGCCTGGTCGGCCGGCAGCGCCAGTCGCAGCATCTGCTGCAGGGCCACGTACAGCGTGCGCTGGGTCAGCGAGATGGCGATGTTCGGCAGGAAGTAGCTGGCGCCCAGCGCATTGATGCGCAGCACGTAGTCCCACAGTTCATTCAAAGGGCGGCCGTCCAGCGACTCGCGCATCAGGGCGCCGATGCCGAGCAGATAAGTGTCCAGGTCGCGCATCCAGCGCACCGGCAGCTCCTGCACCCAGGCAAACTGCGCGGCGATCTGCGGCAGCGCGGCGCGGATGCTTTCCACGTCCTTGAGCATCTTCGCCGGCGTGCGGCCGCTGTAGAGTTCGACCGCGTTCTGGTTGCCGTAGATGTAGTAGTCGCGCATCGCGAACCACTTGTCGCCGAACGGCGGCAGGCCCATCAGCTTGAAACTGTGGTTGAGCGAGGCATGGAAGCCGGCTTCGCACAGATCCCAGGTCAGCGGGGTGACCGGGTTGGGAAAGCGCTCGGCCGATTCGTCGCGGGTCCAGCGCGCCGGGATGCGCGTCACCGCACGCGACTGCAGCAGGTACAGCGTGCCGTCCTGCCACGCCCACTCGATGTCCTGCGGGAAACCGAAGTGCTGCTCGGCGGCCAGCGCCAGCTGCGCCACGGCGCGGCGTTGCGCTTCGGCGAGGGCAGGGGCATGCGCCTGTTCGGCGGACAACGTCGAGTGGCGAGTACCGCCGGCGGCATCGGTCACCAGCGCCTGCGGCTTCTCGGCGATCACCGCGTCGACCTCGCTCATGTCGCTGCGCCTGAGCCGGTACTCGTCGACCGGCTCCTCGCCACCGACCACGGTTTCGCCGAGGCCGAACGCGGCGTTGATCAACACCTGGTCCAGCGCCCCACGCACCGGGTCGATCGAGAACGCCACGCCGGCGGCCTCATGCTCGCCCACCTGCACCATCTTCTGCACCACCACGGCCATCGCCGCGTCCAGGTGGTTCAGCCCCATCCGCTCGCGATACGGCAGCACGTGGGCATTCCACAGCGAGGCGTAGCAGCGGCGGATCGCGTCGAGCACGGCATCGACGCCGCGGATGCCCAGCAAGGTATCGTGCTGGCCGGCGAACGCAGCGCCGGGCAGGTCTTCCAGCGTGCCGGAGGAACGCACCGCCACCGGCGCATCGGCCAGATCGAGTGTTTCCAGTTTCGCGGCGAGCTCGTCGCGCAGTGACGACGGCAACGGCTGCGCGAGCAGCAGGGCCTGGATGCGCTCGCTGCGGGCGGCGTGGTCGAGTGTGGCGTCTTCCAGCACGTGGCGGATCGCCTCATGCAAGGGCGCCACGAACTCGCGATAAACCTCGCTGCCGACCACGATGCCCGGCGGCACCGGCAGGTGCTGCGCGGCGCGCGCCAGGTTGGCGCCCTTGCCGCCGCTGACGGCATGCTCGGCGGCCTGCGGATCGGTGAAGACGAGGAGTTGGGTCATGCGAGGGTTTCCTTGCGGTAACGCTGAATGAAGGCGAGCACCGCGGCGGCGAGGGCGATCCCGCACAGCACGTCGATGCCGTAGTGATAGCGCAGGTACAACGTGGCCACCACCAGCGCCAGGATGATCGGCGCCAGCAGGGCGGCGATGCGCCGATACCTGCCCAGCGCGAAGAAGCCCAGCACATACACGCCGATGCCGCTGTGCAGGCTGGGGAACACGTCCATGCCGGTGATCCCGGCCTTGACCACGCCGGCCAGCAATGCCGTCATCGCGCCGCCGTGCACGGGATACGGAAACACCTCGGGAAACGCCATGTACGGTCCACCGGCCGGCACCAGCAGGTAGCCGGCAAAGCCGACCAGGTACATCAGGGTCAGGCCGAGGAAGAACGCCTTCGCCTCGGGGCTGCTGCGCTGCACGCTGAACACGATCGCCGGCAGTAGCACCACGAAATAGAACAGGAAGTAGCCGCTGCTGAGCAGCTCCGACAGCCACGGCCGTTCCCAGCCCAGCAGGTGCTCCGGCAGGCTGCGGCCACCCCACAGATCACGATCCAGCGCGAGCAGCGTCGCGTCGGCGGTGTGCTGGATGAATACCTCGCGGATCGCCTTGAACAGCGGAAAGATCAGCCAGCAGGCGACGAACTGCAGCGTGCCTTTCCAGCTGGCCCAGCCACTGCCCGGTGCAGCCAAGGTAGCGACCAGCAACAGCAGCCAGGCGATACCGCCAAGCAGGCTGGCGGCGTGCAGGTCGCCGTCATCCAGCCGCCAGGCACCGATGCTGCCGAGCACCAGGATCAGCAACAGCTCGGCGGCGAAGGCATGGCCGATCCAGCGCGCGATGCGTGGCATGTTCACGGATTCCCCCGATGCATTACGCGCGGCCAGCGCCACCAGCCGAGTGCGGCCAGCGGCCACAGCACCAGCAGCGGCCATGGCCAGAACCAGGTCATCAACAGCAGACAGGGCAGCCAGACCATCGCCACCAGCAGCCCGCCCACGATGCGGAAAAAGCTCACCGTATTGCGTGCATCCGCCTTGCCACCGGCGACCCGGCCGGCCAGCAGCACCGGCGCCGCCAGCAGCATGAACGCCGCCACCACGAGCCAGTCCAATGGCCATGGACGAGCGCGTGGTGGTGGCGGCGGTGGCGCCTGTGGGCGTTGCTGTGCGCCGATGAACGCCAGCGCGTAGGACTCGCCCGCCGCGGCCCGCACCGTCGCCCAGGCTTCCGTCGTCGCAAAGACCTCCGGGGTCGGACAGTTCACCGAGACCGCGTCGAGCGCGGTCGCGATCGCCTGATGGATGCGTCGTTCCCAGTCGCGATCGGATTCATCGGCATCGCGTGCGGGCAAGTTCACCGGCACTCCGACCAGCGCCTCGACGCGCGAACGGAAGCGGTCCGGCGCCTGGTAGTGCAAACCCAGCGGCAGCACCTCCAGCGACAATCCCTCGTCCAGCAAGGTGCGCGCGATGCGCGCTGCGCCGCGCTGGTAAGGCAGCGGCTGCCAGCCCCATTCGCTGCTGCCTTCGGGAAAGATCACCAGGTCGCCGCCCGCACGCAGTTGGGCGCAGCCGGCGTCGACGGGATGAGCGAACGCGGCGCGCCGCTTGGCGTAGCGCTCGCGATCCTTGTCGCGCACCACCGCGATGCCGTCGAACATCCAGCGCAGCAGCGGATGCCGCAGCAACTGGATCGAGACCAGCCCTTGCGCGCCGGGAAACACCCGCAGCACGGTGTAGCCGTCGATCGCCCCGTTGCGATGACTGCTGACGATCAGCCGACCGCCGCGTCGCGGCACGGGTTGCCGATGGGCACCGAAGATGCGGATGCGGCCGAAATAGAAACCGCGCAGCAACCAGGCCAGCAGCGGAATCCACCAGCGCAATGGCCGCCCTCCCGCGGGCATCGGTGCCGGGTCGGTGCGGGAGCGGGCAGACATCCGTGTTGCGTCATGGCTCATTGGCGGCAATGTAGCGGCAAGCGGCGGCTGGCGTCACTGCTGTGCCAGCACTTGCCAAGCGTCGGATGATCTGTTCAAGTTGATCCATGCATTCCTTCGCCACCAGCGGCTTGAACTCCACTGCGCCTTCCGCGCGCAGCTTCGTGCTGGCCGGCAATACCAATAATCGCGCGAACAACAACGCCAACCGTTGGCGGGCCCTCGCGTAGCTGCAAGTTTCATCGAATACGCGAAAGAGGTCCGCCCAGTGCGGGCCTCTTTCGTTTTGTGGTGTTTGATTTTTGCGCGGGTCCGCCCACGCAGGGCAAACCCGGTCTCCATGGCCGATTTTTCAGAAGAGCGGTATCCACAGACAGCAACGAGGAAACTTCCACCATGTGCTCGATATTCGGAATGTTCGACCTGCAGCCGGGCGACGACCTGACCGCGTTGCGCCGGCAGGCGCTGGAGTTGTCGCAGCGCCAGCGCCATCGCGGGCCGGACTGGAGCGGGGTGTTCGTCGACGCCGGGGTGATCCTGGTGCACGAGCGGCTGGCCATCGTCGACCCGGCCAGCGGCGCGCAGCCGCTGCGTTCGCGCGACGGCGCGCTGGCGCTGGCGGTGAACGGCGAGATCTACAACCACCGCGAATTGCGTGCGGCCAGCAGCTACGAATTCACCACCGCTTCGGACTGCGAGGTGATCAACGCGCTGTATCGCGAGCACGGCAGCGACTTCGTGGGCAGGCTCAACGGCATCTTCGCGTTCGCGTTGTGGGACGGCGAGGCGCAGCGCTACCTGATCGCGCGCGACCCGATCGGCGTCTGCCCGCTGTACTGGGGCCACGACGCGCAAGGCCGCCTGTGCGTGGCCTCGGAGATGAAGGCGCTGGTCGGCGTGTGTGCCGACGTGGCGCCGTTCCCGCCGGGTCATGTCTACGACAGCGCCAGCGGCGAACTGCGCAGCTACTACGCCAGGCCATGGCGCGACTATGCCGCCACGCGCGGCCATGACGTGGCTGCTCCGGCCTTGCGCAAGGCGTTTGAGCAGGCCGTGCATCGCCAGCTGATGACCGACGTGCCGTATGGGGTGCTGCTTTCCGGTGGGCTGGATTCGTCGCTGGTCGCCGCCTGCGCCGCGCAGTTCGCGCGCGAGCGGGTCGAGGACGACGACCGCAGCGAGGCCTGGTGGCCGCGCCTGCATTCGTTCGCGATCGGGCTGGACGGCTCGCCCGACCTGGCTGCGGCGCAGGTCGCCGCCGACGCGCTGGGCACCGTGCATCACGGCTTCATCTACACCTTCTGGGAAGGCCTT
Organism: Rhodanobacter sp. UC4438_H5; assembly: GCF_052978405.1. NCBI lineage: Bacteria > Pseudomonadati > Pseudomonadota > Gammaproteobacteria > Lysobacterales > Rhodanobacteraceae > Rhodanobacter > Rhodanobacter sp. UC4438_H5. Next base: position 1,106,288 of record NZ_CM129672.1, on the reverse strand, counting down.
GACGCGCTGCCCGAAGTGATTCGCCATATCGAGACCTACGACGTCACCACCATCCGCGCCGCCACGCCGATGTACCTGCTGGCGCGGCGGATCAAGGCGATGGGCGTGAAGATGGTGCTGTCCGGCGAGGGTTCGGACGAGATCTTCGGCGGCTATCTGTACTTCCACAAGGCGCCCTCGGCCGAGGCGTTCCATGAGGAAACCGTGCGCAAGCTCGACGCGCTGCACAGCTACGACTGCCTGCGCGCGAACAAGGCGATGATGGCGTGGGGCGTGGAGGCGCGCGTGCCGTTCCTCGACCTGGAGTTCATCGACGTGGCGATGGGCCTGGATGCGAAGCACAAGATGGCAGGGCAGGGGCGCATCGAGAAGGCGGTACTGCGCGAAGCGTTCGACGGCGCGCTGCCGGATTCGATCCTGTGGCGACAGAAGGAGCAGTTCAGCGATGGCGTCGGCTATGGCTGGATCGACGGCTTGAAAGCGCACGCGGAGCAGGCGGTCAGCGACCGCGAGTTCGCCGCGGCCGCGGCGCGCTACCCGTTCAACACGCCGGCGACCAAGGAGGCGTATTTCTACCGACGCATCTTCGAGCAGCACTTTCCCGGCGAGGCCTGCGCCGCGACCGTGCCCGGCGGCAAGTCGATTGCCTGCTCCTCGCCCGCAGCGCTGGCGTGGGATCCGGCGTTCGCGAACGCGGCCGATCCGTCGGGGCGTGCCGTCAGAGGCGTACATGCCCAGGCGCTCGCCTGAATGCGGCCGGCTGCTTAGGGCGGGCACCGCCCGCCGGTTTCCGTCGCCATGGATCAAAGGTCGGCGGGCAGTGCCCGCCCTGCAAGGGGCGCCGGCTGCAAACGGGTCTGTTATTCTTGCGTGCTCGCCTCCCACCAAGATTTCACGATGATCGAGACCAATCCCATCCATGCGCAGATCGACGACCTCCGCGGTCGCGTCGAAGCGCTTAGGGGGTATCTTTGACTACGCCACCAAGCGCGAGCGCCTGGAAGAAGTAACCCGCGAACTGGAGAGCCCCACCGTGTGGGACGACCCGGCCAACGCGCAGGAACTGGGTCGCGAACGCGCCCGATTGCACACCATCGTCCACGGCATCGACACGCTGACTGCCGGCCTGGACGACGCCGGCGACCTGCTGGAGATGGCCGTCGCCGACGGCGATGACGACGCCGCGCAGTCGGTGATCGACGACCTGGACAAGCTGGAGTCGCAGGTCGGCAAGCTGGAGTTCCAGCGCATGTTCTCCGGCAAGATGGACGCGATGAACGCGTTCGTCGACATCCAGGCCGGCGCCGGCGGCACCGAGGCGCAGGACTGGGCCGAAATGCTGCTGCGCATGTACCTGCGCTGGTGCGAGCACCGTGGCTGGAAAGCCGAGCTGATGGAAGTCAGCGGCGGCGACGTGGCCGGCATCAAGTCCGCCACGTTCCGCGTCGAGGGCGACTATGCCTACGGCTGGCTGAAGACCGAGATCGGCGTGCACCGGCTGGTGCGCAAGAGCCCGTTCGATTCGGACAACCGCCGGCACACCAGTTTCACCTCGGTATTCGTTTCGCCGGAAGTGGACGACAGCATCGAGATCGACATCAACCCGGCCGACCTGAAGACCGACGTATACCGTTCGTCGGGTGCCGGCGGCCAGCACGTCAACAAGACCGAGTCGGCGGTGCGCATCACCCACGTGCCCACCAACACGGTCGTGGCCTGCCAGACCGAGCGCAGCCAGCACGCCAACCGCGACCGCGCGATGAAGATGCTGGCCGCCAAGCTGTACGAACTGGAAGTGCAGAAGCGCAATGCCGAGAGGGACGCGCTGGAAGCGACCAAGTCCGACATCGGCTGGGGCAGCCAGATCCGCAACTACGTGCTCGACCAGAGCCGCATCAAGGATCTGCGCACCGGCATCGAGCGTTCGGACACCCAGAAGGTGCTCGACGGCGACCTCGACGAGTTCATCGAGGCAAGCCTGAAATCCGGCCTCGAAGCCGGCGCCAAGCGCATCGATGCCTGACGCCCGATTCCCTTCGACCCGCCCATTGACGAGGTGACGCGCATGAACAGCAAGAAGATCGGCATTTTCCTGATCGCCTTGGTCGCGCTGATGGCGTTCGGCGCGGCAGCGCAGTCGTCGCAGGGCAGCGCCGGACAGGGCATCAAGCAGGACGCGAAGGCGGTCGGCCACGGCGTCGCCGACGGCGCCCGCGATGTCGGTCACGCGACCAGGCATGTGGCCAGGAAGATCGGGCACGGCGCGAAAGAGGCCGGCACCGGCATCGGCCATGGCGCGAAGAAGGCAGGCGTCGCCATCGGCCACGGCGCGCGCGAGGGCTGGGATGCCACCAAACGCGGCGTCAAGCAGATTTTCGACAAGGGCAATTGAGCGCCGCCCCATCCACGAGACATCCACTGTCCAGCGCGCGCTGGCAGCCACGGAACCATCCATGAGCGAAGTCACCGACACCCTTCCCGACGAGAACAAGTTGATCGCCGAGCGCCGCGAAAAACTCAAGGCGCTGCGCGGGCAGGGCATCGCGTTTCCGAACGACTTCAAGGTCGACAGCTTCGCCGGCGACCTGCAAACCGAGTTCGCCGACAAGGACGTGCACACGGCCGAAGCCGTCGAAGCGGCCGCGCGCCGGGTGAAGATGGCCGGGCGCATCGTACTCAAGCGCGTGCAGGGCAAGGTCAGCTTCGTGCAGTTGCAGGATTTCAGCGGACGCATCCAGCTGTTCATCCATGCCGGCACGGTTGGCGAGGTCTACGAGGCGTTCAAGGGCTGGGACATGGGCGACATCGTGGGTGCCGAAGGCACGCTGATGCGCACGAAGACCGGCGAGCTTTCGGTGCGCGTGGATCACCTGCGCCTGCTGACCAAGAGCCTGCGCCCGCTGCCCGACAAGCATCACGGCATGGCCGACGTGGAGCAGCGCTATCGCCAGCGCTACGTGGACCTGATCGTCACCGAGGAAGCGCGCCGCACCTTCATGCTGCGCTCAAGGATCATCGGCACCATGCGTCAATGGCTGGAAGCGCCGTCGCGCCGCTTCATGGAAGTCGAGACGCCGATGATGCACGTGATCCCCGGCGGCGCCACGGCCAAACCGTTCGTCACCCACCACAACGCGCTGGATCTGGATCTGTACCTGCGCGTGGCACCGGAGCTGTACCTGAAGCGCCTGGTGGTCGGCGGCTTCGACCGCGTCTACGAGATCAACCGCAACTTCCGCAACGAAGGGGTGTCGACCCGACACAACCCCGAGTTCACCATGCTGGAGCTGTACCAGGCCTACGCCACCTACCACGAGATCATGGACCTCACCGAGAGCGTGATCCGCGACACCGCGCAGGCCGTGCTGGGCACGACGCGGCTGCACTGGGACGGCGCCGACATCGACGTGGGTCCGGCGTTCCGCCGCTGGCGTATGGAAGACGCGGTGCTGGAGCACAACCCCGAGATCCGGCGCGAGGAGCTGCGCGACCGCGAAGCGATGGCCGCGCACGCCAGGCGGCTCGGCATACAGATCAAGGACGGTTATGGCTGGGGCAAGCTGCTGCTGGAGATCTTCGAAAAGACGGTGGAGCACACCTTGATCCAGCCGACCTTCATCACCCAGCATCCGGTGGAGGTGTCACCGCTGGCGCGGGAGAACGATACCGACAAGGGCATCACCGACCGCTTCGAGCTGTTCGTGGGCGGCAAGGAAATCGCCAATGGCTTCTCCGAGTTGAACGACCCGGAAGACCAGGCCGCACGCTTCCAGGCCCAAGTCGACGCCAAGGACGCCGGCGACGACGAGGCCATGCACTTCGACGCCGACTACATCCGCGCGCTGGAAGTGGGCCTGCCGCCCACCGGCGGCCTCGGCATCGGCATCGACCGCCTGGTGATGCTGCTGACCGGCGCGTCCTCGATCCGCGACGTGCTGCTGTTCCCCTACATGCGACCGGAAGCATGAGCGCCGACGTGCCCGCGCTGCAGGACCTGGCCGCGCCCGACGGCGTCTGCTACGGCTGCGGCAGCGCCCATCCTCACGGCTTGCACATCAAGAGCCACTGGCACGAGGACGGCGTGCACGTGGTCAGCACGCACCTGCCGGGAGCGGATTTCCACGGCTGGCCGGGGCTGGTCTACGGCGGGCTGATCGCGATGCTGGTGGACTGCCATTCCAACTGGACCGCGATGGCATACCACTACCGTGCCGAGCAGCGCGCGCCGGACAGCAAGCCGCGCATCGACTGCGTCACCGGCAGCCTCGGCATCAAGTTCCTCAAGCCCACCCCGATGGACGTGCCGCTGACGCTGAAGGCGCGCGTCGAGGGCGAAGTCGGGCGCAAGACCCGCGTGCTGTGCGAGGTCCACGCGGGCGAAGTGCTCACCGCGCTGGGCGATTCGATTTTCGTGCGTGTCGACACCGCGCAGCTGGCCGCAGCCGCGCGCCACGCATGAGCCAGACTCGCGACCCATCCCACCAGGAGGCTTGATCATGTGGTTTGCCATCATCGGAACGGACGTTGCCGACTCGCTGGAGAAGCGCAAGGGAGCGCGGCCCGCGCACATCGCACGGCTGCAGGCGCTGCTGGATGAGGGCCGCCTGTTCGTGGCCGGCGCGTTCCCGGCGATCGAGTCCGAAGATCCGGGCCCGGCCGGCTTCAGCGGCAGCCTGATCCTGGCCGAGTTTCCGTCGCTGGCTGATGCCCGCGCCTGGGCCGATGCCGACCCCTACGTGGCGGCCGGCGTCTACGCCGAGGTGCAGATCAAGCCATTCCGCAAGGCCCTGCCGGCGTGAGCGAGGCGATGATCGAGCAGATCCGCCAGCGCCTGACCCAGGCCCTGGCGCCGACCGAGCTGGAAATCGTCGACGAAGGCCACCTGCACGCCGGGCATGCGGGTGAGGGCAAGGGCCATTTCCGCGTGCGCATCGCCAGCCCCGCCTTCACCGGGCTGTTGCCGATCCGCCGGCACCGAATGGTCTACGCGGCGCTGCAGGGGTTGATGGACAACGGGATCCATGCCGTTTCCATAGATGCCGTCGAGAAATAATATCTATCAATGAGTTGTATCGTATTCTTTACACTAAATCTCACGCGGACACGCATTGCAGCAGGCCCCCGCGTTTGGCACAGTGCCCTGTCATCCGGCTGCACCGGCCGTAGCACCCTACCGTTGAACACTGCATGCGCCTGAGCACGATCAAACTCGCCGGTTTCAAGTCCTTCGTGGACCCGACCACCCTGCACCTGCCGAGCAACATGATCGGCGTGGTCGGCCCCAACGGCTGCGGCAAATCCAACATCATCGACGCGATCCGCTGGGTGATGGGCGAAAGCGCGGCCAGCCGCCTGCGCGGCGACTCGCTGACCGACGTGATCTTCTCCGGCTCCAACACGCGCAAGCCGGTGGGGCAGGCCACGGTCGAACTGATCTTCGACAACGCCGACGGCTCGGTGCAGGGCGAGTACGGCCAGTACGCCGAGATCTCGGTGAAGCGCCAGGTCACCCGCGACGGGCAATCCTCGTACTACCTCAACGGCGCGCGCTGCCGCCGGCGCGACATCACCGACCTGTTCCTCGGCACCGGCTTGGGCCCGCGCAGCTACTCGATCATCGAGCAGGGCATGATCAGCCAGATCATCGAGGCGCACCCGGACGAACTGCGCACGCACCTGGAGGAAGCCGCCGGTATCTCCAAGTACAAGGAGCGCCGCAAGGAGACCGAAAGCCGCATCAAGGCCACCCGCGAAAACCTCGACCGCGTGCGCGACGTGCGCGACGAAGTCGACAAGCAGCTCGAACACCTGAACCGCCAGGCCCGCGCCGCCGAGCGCTGGAAAGCCTTGAAGGAAGAGCAGACACGCAAGGAAGCCGAGCTGCGCGCGCTCGAATACCGCGGCCTCAAGAGCCAGCACGACAGCGAAGGCGCCGGCTTGTCCGCCGCCGAGATCGAGATCGAGAAGCAGCTGGCCGGCCAGCGCGAGATCGAGGCGCAGATCGAGGTCATGCGCGAACGCCACACCGACGCCAGCGAGCACCTGAACGCGGTCCAGGCCGAGGTCTACAAGGTCGGCGCCGAGATCGCCCGTGTCGAGCAGCAAGTGCGCCACAACAAGGAGAGCGCCGAACGCCTGCAGCGCGCCCACGCCGACAGCGAGCGCGAGCACGCGGAACTGGCCGCACACATCGCCACCGACCGCGAGCAGGTCGAAGCCCTGCGCATGGCGCTGGCCGAAGGCGAACCGAAACTCGAAGCCCTGCAGCAGCTGCAGGACGACACCGCCGAAGCCCAGCGCAGCACCGAGGCCAGGCTGGCCGACTGGCAACAGCGCTGGGACAGCCACACCCGCAATGCCGGCGAATCCAACCGCGCCGCCGAAGTGGAACGCACCAAGCTCAATTACCTCGACCGCCAGGGCATCGACCTGGCGCGCCGCCGCGAAGCACTGGAAACCGAGCAGAAAGCTACCGACGTGGCCGCACTGGCCGCCGCCGGCGAGCAACTGCACAGCGAACACGACGCCCAGCGCGAGCGCGTGGAAACCCTGGGCAGCCTGCTCGACCAGTACAAGTCCAACCATGAAAAAGTGCAGGAAGAAGAGCGCCAGGTGCAGTCGGCGCTGAACGAGGCCCGCCAGCAACTGCAGGCCGCCCGTGGCCGGCACGCCTCGCTCGAAGCGCTGCAGCATGCCGCGCTCGGCCAGGAAGAAAACGCTGCCAGCAGCTGGCTGGCTCGTCTCGGGTTGAACACGTCACGCCGCCTCGGTGAGTCGCTGCAGGTCGAAAACGGCTGGGAGACCGCCGTGGAAACGGCGCTGAGCGGATTTCTGGACGCGGTGCTGGTGGATGGCTCGCATGCGTTGGCGGCGGAGTTCGATGCGCTCGACAACGCCGACATCGCCTTGCTCGACAACGCCGAGGGCGGCGTCGGCGCCGCTGGCACGCTGGCCGCCCACGTACGCGGCCCGGCGGCGGCGATGGCCATACTGGGCCACGTGTTGACCGCCGAATCGCTGGCCGACGCCCACCGGCAGGTGGCCTCGCTGTCCGCACTGGCACCGTATCAATCCGTGATGACGCGCGGCGGCGAATGGCTCGGCCCGGGCTGGGCGCGCGTGCGCCGGGCGCAAGGCAGCCAGGTCGGCGTGCTGGCGCGCGAGCGCGAGCTGCGCACGCTGGCCGAACAGATCGCCATGCTGGAAGCGCAGCTGGAAGAAGCCAGCGAACGGCTCGACAACCTGCGCACCAGCAAATTCGAAACCGAACGCGCGCGCGACGACGCCCAGCGCGAGCTGTACAACGCGCACCGTCGCCAGTCCGAACTGGCCGGCCAATTGCAAAGCCACCGCGGCAAGCTGGAGACCGCCCGCGCCCGTGCCGAAAAGGTCAGCGGCGAGCTGGCCGACCTGTCCACGCAGATCGACGAATTGCAGAACCAGACCCGTGAGGCGCGCGCGCGGCTGGACGAATCGGTCGGCCTGATGGGCGACCTGGAAGACCAGCGCCGCGAACTGGAAAACGAACGCCGCAGCCTGCTCGAGGCGCGCGAGGAAGCCCGCATGAATGCGCGCGAGGCGGCCGATCAATCGCACTCGCTGGCGCTCTCGCTGGAGTCCAAGCGCTCGTCGCTGAGCTCGCTGGAACAGGCGCTAGGTCGCATGGATGCCCAGCTGCGCCAGATCGAGGCGCGCCGCAACGAGATCGCCGAACAGCTCGCTGCCGGCTCCGACCCGATCGCCGAACTCGAAGCCGAGCGCCAGGCGTATCTGGACCAGCGCCTGCTGGTCGACAAGCAATTGGTGGAAGCGCGCCGCGCACTGGAAGACTGCGACCTCGAATTCCGCAAGCTCGAACAGCAGCGCCACCTGGCCGAGCAGGGCCTGTCGGCATTGCGCGAGGGCCTGTCCGAGAAGCGTCTCGCCGCCCAGGCGCTGCAGCTGCGCGCCGAACAACTGGCCGAAGCGATCACCGCTTCCGGCCTCGAACTGGAAACCCTGCTGGCCGAACTGGCCGACGACATCGACGCCAGCCAGTGGCGGTCACAGCTCGCCGACATCGGCCAGAAAATCGCGCGGATCGAGCCGGTCAACCTGGCTGCGATCCAGGAACACGCCGAACAGAGCGAGCGCAAGACCTACCTGGACAACCAGCTGGCCGACCTGGTCAGCGCGATGGAAACGCTGGAAGGCGCGATCAAGAAGATCGACCGCGAAACCCGCCACCGCTTCAAGGAAACCTTCGACAAGGTCAACGCCGGCGTGCAGGAACTGTTCCCGCGCCTGTTCGGTGGCGGCCATGCCTATCTGGAACTCACCGGCGACGACCTGCTCAACACCGGCGTGACGATCATGGCGCGCCCGCCGGGCAAGCGCCCGTCCAACATCTCGCTGTTGTCCGGCGGCGAGAAGGCGCTGACCGCGGTGTCGCTGGTGTTCGCCATCTTCGGCCTCAACCCCGCGCCGTTCTGCCTGCTCGACGAAGTCGACGCGCCGCTGGACGAGGCCAACGTCGGCCGCTTCTCCAGCCTGGTAAGCGAGATGAGCGAACACGTGCAGTTCATCTTCATCAGCCACAACAAGGCCACCATGGAAGCCGCCACCCAGCTGTGCGGCGTGACCATGCGCGAGCCCGGCGTGTCGCGGCTGGTGCAGGTCGACCTGGCCGAAGCGGCTAAACTGGCGGGAGCTGCCTGAGGAACCGATGATGACCGTGCAACCTTTGCTTGCCTTTGCGTGGAACGCCGCCGTCGGCATTCCGATGCTGATCGTGGGGCTGGTCGTGCTGGCACTGATCTGGCTGTTCGGCCAGCCGCGGAAAGAGCAGGGCAAGCGCAGGGCAGCGGGCGATACGCACACGCACGGACACGCGCGGCGCGAGCCCACCATGGGCGGCTCCAGCCTGGCCGACGACCCGGCCTTCAGCCTGGGCGACACCTCGGCGACGCCGCAGCAAGGCGAGCTCGACGTCGGCCTGCGCGAGGAACTGGAGCGCCTGGGCGCCACGCTTTCCGGCGAACGCCATGCGGCCAAGCCGGCCGAGCGCCTGACCGAACGCCTGGCCGGCCACGCCGCCTCGATCGTGGATACCTTGCGCGCGCCCGCCGAACCCGTCGCCGAAGCGCCCGCCGCCGCACCGGCACCGGCACCGGCGCCGCCTGTCACCAAGCCGGTGCCGCGCTCGGAGCTGGGTCGGCGCCCGGCCGACACGCCGGTGGAACGCATCGTCACCTTGTTCGTGGTGGCGCGCGATGGCGCGCGTTTCAACGGACCGGACCTGGTCGTCGCCACCGAAAAGGCCGGGCTGGAATTCGGCGACATGGGCATCTATCACCGCCTGGTGGACGGCAAGCGCGAGCTGGGCCCCATCTTCAGCGTCGCCAACATGCTCAAGCCGGGCAATTTCGACCTGGCCCGGCTGGATGCGCTGCAGACCTCCGGCGTCAGTTTCTTCATGACCTTGCCCGGGCCGGTCCCCGCGCTCGACGCCTGGGACGCCATGCTGCCCACCGCGCAGCGACTGGCCGAGCTGCTCGACGGCCAGGTACTGGATGAGGAGCGCAATGCGCTCGGCCGGCAGGGTATCGCGCACATCCGCGACCAGCTGCGCGGCTGGGACCGTGACCACGAGGGTGAAGAAATCATCTTCGGTCGCTGAATCGCCGCGCGGGAGCGGGAGCCATGACGATTGCCTTGCGCTGGAAAATCGCCGCCGCTGTCGCCGCCCTCGTCGTGGCGATCCTGGGCTGGAACGGGGTGTCGCGCTGGCTTGCCGCCCGCCATGCCGACGAGCTGATCCAGGAAACCGAGCGCGCCGCCGCGCTACAGGCCGAACAAGCCCGTGCCAGTGCGCGCCAGCGCCACGACGAACTGGAGCGCGACCTGCGCCAGCGTCGCGAGGAGCTGGCCAGCAATTACCGCCAGGTCGCCGACCAGGCGCGCGAATACCAGGCCCGCCGCGCCGTGCAGCTGCAGCGCCAGCAGCAGGAGGCGCAGCGCGTCACCGCCAGTTACCTGCTGGACGCCAACCAGCAATGTGCCAACGGCATCGTGATCAACCGCCGCGGCTCCAGCTTCACCCAGGCTCGCGGCCGCGACGGCGGGCCGATCCGTTGCCAGGGCGACAGGGCCGCCGAACCGCTGCGCTGATGCCGGCTCACCGCTCGTTGCCCGGGGCTGCGGATACTCGATTCTCCGGCAGCGTCTTCCCCGGGCAAATCCCGAGTCCCGATGCGGTCTGCGTGGCACGGCGCCCCGGCAGGCAATCCTGGCACTTTGCCGCCGCGCGCACGGGTTACACCGATTTGGCCAGGACGATCACGGTGTCGGCGGGGCGCTCAGTGAAAAACGCCAAGCAACCACAGCACCAGCACGATCAGCAGGATGATGCCGATGCCGCCGGTCGGACGATAACCCCAGGAGCGGCTGTAGCCCCAGGTCGGCAACGCACCGATCAGCAGGATGACGAGAACGATGAGCACCAGCAGTGAAATCGACATGTTCGTATTCCTTTGTGCACGAGGAGTTGCGGAGATCGCGGACAGCATCGCGACGCCTGCACCTTCGCAGCGTCCCGGTGCAAGGGCCGTCAACGATGCGTCGCGGCGGAAGGGCTGAACATGACCCCGTTTTCGCGCGGATGACGATGGGGTGAACGACGGTTTGCTTCGTCATGCCGCGGGCTCTCTCGCGGCGGGGTGGCGGGCGTAGCTCGCACTTGAGTCACGCCGCGCTCACGACAACCGCACGCTGCCTGCATGTGGCAGCGGCGATGCTGCGGCTTTCCGATCCTGGAGTGCCCCATGTCCTTCAACCTCACCGGCCGCCGCATCGCCATCCTCGCCACCGACGGCTTCGAACAGTCCGAACTGACCGAACCCAAACGCCTGCTGGAACAGGCCGGCGCGCAGACCGACGTGATCGCCCCCGGCCACGCCGGGGAGATCAAGGGCTGGAGCGATGGCAACTGGGGCAGGGCCGTGCCGGTGGACGTGCCCCTGGACGAGGCCAAGGTCGAGCATTACGACGCGCTGGTCCTGCCTGGCGGCGTGATGAACCCGGACAAGCTGCGGCGGGTGCCCGCGGTGATCACGCTGGTCAAGGCGTTCGACGACGCAGGCAAGCCGGTGGCGGCGATCTGCCACGCTCCGTGGACGCTGATCGAAGCCGGCCTGGTCAAGAATCGCCAGGTCACCTCGTGGCCGTCGCTGCGCACCGATCTGGAGAACGCCGGCGCGCACTGGCAGGACAGCGAGGTGGTGCGTGACGGCCAGCTGATCACCAGCCGCCGCCCGGGCGACATCCCCGCCTTTGCCGACGCGATCATCGACGCGCTTGGCGCTACCGCGTAACGCCGTCGACGTCGACCTGGTCCAACGCCGACGCAGGGCGGGCACGGCCCGCCCTGCATGGTTCCGTCGCGAATCCGTGGGAGCGCACTCCGTGCGCGATGCCTTTTGCATCATGCGACGAAGAGCATCGCGCGAAAGGCGCGGGCGATCCTCAGCCGAGTTTTTCCATCACGTCGTCGAGGTTCTGGCTCAGCTCGCCGATGCCGGCCCACGGGTCGCTGCGCAGCCGCGCGAGGCGCTGGGGCGCGGAATGGATGTCGAAATCGTGGCCGCTTTTCAGCTTGCCCAGTTCTGTCCAGCGCAACGGCATCGCCACCGGCGCGCCGGGTCGTGCGCGCAACGAGTAGGACGCCACACTGGTGGCGCCGCGGCTGTTGCGCAGGTAGTCCACATAGATCAGGCCGCCGCGGCGTGCCTTGCTGGCGGTGGCGATGAACTCCAGCGGATGGGCCTGCGCCAGGGAGCTGGCAAACGCCTGGGCGAAACCCTTCACCTGCGGCCACGGGCAGCCCGGATTCAACGGCAGCACCACGTGCAGGCCCTTGCCGCCGGTGGTACGCAAAAATGATTCCAGCCCCATCTGCGACAGCAGCTTGCGCACCAGCCGCGCTGCCGCCACCACGCGGTCCCAGGCCACGTCCTCGCCGGGGTCGAGGTCGAACACCACGCGGTCGGCCAGGTCCGGCTGCCTGACGGTCGCGCCCCAGGGGTGGAACTCCAGCACGCCGAACTGAACCAGCTCGATCACCGAGCTGGCATCGCGCGGATAGATGTAGCTGGCCTGCCCGCCGGATTCCTCCTTGAGCCTGGCGCTGCCTACGTGCTTGAGGCCGGCGATCATGTGCTTCTGGAAGAAGCAGGCCTTCCCGGTACCTTCCGGGCAACGGATGACCGAGGTGGGACGGTCCACCACGCCAGGCAGGAACCAGTCCATCACGCGGGTGTAGTAGTCGGCCACTTCCTGCTTGGTGATGCCGTCCTCGGGATACACCACGCGGTCGGGATGGGTGATGGTGATGTCGGCGGCGGACATCCCGCCGCCGCGCCGTCGCCGGTTGCTGGCGGAGCGCGTGGATGGGGCGCGATCGCTGTCGCGCAGGTCTGCGGCGGACTTGTCGGTACGCATGGTCTTCAGGCTCGGTTGGCGCAGCAGGTTCTTGTTGCCGATGCCGCGGTAGTACACCTCGGCCACGGCCTTCGGTTCGACCCAGTGTGCACCGCGCAGCAGCGGATCGATCGCGGCAAGTTTCACCGTCGGTTTCTTGCTGCCCTTGTCGGTGATGGTCCTGCTCAATTGCCGCAACTGTTCGTCGGAGAAGCCGGTGCCGACGCGTCCGACATAGATCCAGCCGTTCGACACCTCCGGATCGGGTCGGGCCAGCAGCAGCGAACCGAAACCGCTGCGACTGCCCTTGGGCGGCGTGTAGCCGACCACCGCGAACTCGTCGCTTTCCAGCCGCTTGATCTTCAGCCAGTCGTCGCCGCGTCCTGCTCGGTACATCGAATCGACGCGCTTGGAGATGATGCCTTCCAGCTGCTGCTCGGTCGCCGTGCGGAACGCGCCTTCACCGTCGCCGACCGCATGGCTGCTGAAGGCGAGGTGTTTCGGCGCGTGGGCCAGCAGCCGTTGCAGCAGCGCCTTGCGTTGCAGCAGTGGTACCCGGGTCAGGTCGCTGCCTTCGAGGTAGGGCAGGTCGAACAGCATGTAGACCAGCGGCAATTGTGCTTCGCCGGACAGGGTGGCCTGCAGGCCGTTGAAATCGCTGTGTCCGCGGGCATCGAGCGCGATCAGCTCGCCATCGAGCCGGGCCGAATGCAATCCCAGCGATTCGAGCGCCTGCACGATCTCTGGCAGCCGCTCGTTCCAGGCCAGCGCGTTGCGCGACCACAGCTTCACCTCGCCGTCGGCGATCGCGGCGAGGATGCGGTAGCCGTCCCACTTCACCTCATGCAGCCACTGCTCGCCTGGCGGCGGCGACTCGCGCAGGCGTGCCAGTTCCGGTTTGAAGAACTCGGTGCCGGGTGGCGCCGGGCGCGCCCCGTCCAGCGCGGCGGCTGCCTTGGCGAGGCGCAAGCGCGGCACTTTTTTCCCCTTCGGCACGGCTTTCTTGCGTGCGGTGGACTTCTTTGCCGCCGCCCTGGTCGCCGGTGTTGTCGCGGCCGCGCGGGTGCTGCGGATCATCTTCGCGTCGAGCAGGTCGTCCGCTTCCACGTCGCCGGCGAACGCGTCCTTGGCCTTGATCAGGAACCACGCCGGCTGGCGTTCCTTGCGGCCGCTGCGCACCAGGTGCCAGCCGCCCTTGAGCCGCTTGCCGAACAGCTCGAAGCGCAGGTGACCCTTTTGCAACTGCGCTTCGGCGTCGCCTTCGGTGGTCCACACGCCGATGTCGAACTGGTCGACGTGGCCCTTGCCGTAGCCGTGTTCGATGTCGCCCTCGAAGCCGGCATAGGACACCGGATGATCCTCCACCTCGACCGCCAGGCGTTTCACCTGCGGGTCGTAGCTGGGTCCTTTCGGCACCGCCCAGCTCTTCAGTACGTCGCCCAGTTGCAGGCGGAAATCGAAGTGCCGGCGGCTGGCATGATGCAGTTGCATCACGAAGATCGCGCGACTGCCCCGGCGTCCCGCCGCGTTGTCGGCCGGTTCGCGCGTTTTCGAGAAATCGCGCTTGCGTTGATAGTCGCGCAGGTTGCCCATGATCGCTCAGCCGGTCGGGCCGCTCGTCACCGGCAGCACCGCGCCGGAAAGGCAGCTGGCGCACGACGGCGCCGCGAGGAAGACATGGGACGGCGCCAATTGCTCCGGCTGCACCGGGCGGCCCATCGCGCTGGATGCGCCGAACTCGCCGACCTTCTGCGCCGACTGGTCCGCCGAATTCGGCGAGGTCCACACCGGACCGCTGGCAGGCTTGCGTCGTTCGGCCTGTCCGGTGGCAGCCCGGATCGGACGCCGGCGTTTGACGGCGGTTCGGGCAGCCTTGCTGCGTTCGGCGACAGGCATCGGATGGCTCCGCGGTGGCGACGCGACGCACCGTAGTGCGCCCGGCGTGCGCCGCAGGTGAAGCGTGTGCGTGATTCGCACGGCACGTTTGACAGCCCCTGCACGCACAAACCGGAATAGTCTGTCGACCTGTTCGCTGCCGGAGTCTGAAGCCATGGCACGACCCATCTGGAGCGGAACCCTGTCGTTCGGCCTGCTCAACGTGCCGGTGTCGCTGATGACCGGCGAGCGCAGCGTGGACCTGCATTTCCGCATGCTGGACAGCCGCAGCAACACGCCGGTCCGGTACGAGCGCGTGAACGCCGAGACCGGGGAGGAGGTGCCTTGGAAGGAGATCGTCAAGGCGTTCGAATACGCCAAGGGCAACTACGTCGTGCTGGAGCCGGAGGACATCAAGTCGGCCGCCGCCGAGGGGCGCGAGGCGGTCGACGTGAAAGCCTTCGTCGAGGCCGACTCGATCGGCCCGGAATACTTCGAGAAGCCGTACTACCTGTTGCCGGGCAAGAAGGCGGAGAAGGGTTACGTGCTGCTGCGCGAGGTGCTCAAGCGCACCGGCCGCATCGGCATCGCGCGGGTGGTGATCCGCACGCGCGAATACCTCTCCGCAGTGGTGCCGCGGGGGGATGCGCTGATGCTGATGCTGATGCGCTACCCACAGGAGCTGGTCGACGCGGAGGATTACAAGATTCCCGCAGGGACAGCGTCGGATTACCGCATCTCGGCCAAGGAGCTGCAGATGGCCGAGCAGCTGATCGAGTCGATGAGCGACGAGTGGAATCCGGCCGAGTACCGCGACGAGTTCCGTGATCGCCTGCGCAAGGTGATCGAGAAGCGGATGAAGTCGAAAGGCGTGGTGACCACCGAACCGGAAGACGAGGAGACGATGCCGGAGAACGCCACCACCAACGTGGTCGACTTCATGTCGCTGCTGCAGCAGAGCCTGGCCAGCAACAAGCGCACGCCGGCGAAGAAGTCGGCGGCGGGCGGGAAAGGGGACAAGCGAACCACCACGACCACGGCCAGGAAGAAGTCCGCGACGAGAAAAGCGTCAGCGAAAAAGCGCGCCTCCCGCCACAAGGCAAGCTGAACTACCCCGGTTCAAAACCATGCCGAAGCCAGCGTGCAGGTGCTGGCACTGCCACGAGCACGCCAGGTGGGAGCAACCGGGGCTGTCGGCGGCGACCATTCACTTGCTCCGCTCGGCGTGCGTGCCGATACCGGGCGCTGCCGCCGTGCGCGGGTCGCTTCCGATGGGACAGGCGCAATCTCCCGGGCCACGGGCGAGCTCCCGGCAGACCGCGCGGTGCGGCAAGCGGGCGTGACACTGTCGTGCCGCAGCGATGAGGCGGCAGCATCGTTCAGACGCCACACACGCGCGCCATGGCCACCACCGACAGCAGGGCCTGCCGGCCGTACGGCTTGGGCAGGAACAGCACCTTCATGTCGCGGGCGGCGATGGATGCTTCCTCGTGCGCGGAGGTGAGCACGATCGGGGTGCGCGAGCCGCTGTCCCGCAGGCTGCGAATCAGCGAGATGCCGGTCTGGCCGCGGCCCAGATACATGTCCGTCACGATCACGCCGAAATCCTGCCGTGCTTCCGACTCCGCCACGCCGCTGGCGATGTCGTGCGCCACGATCACCGTGTAGCCTGCGTGCTGCAGCAGCAGTGCGGTGATCTCGCGGGTATCGGGGTCGTCTTCCACCAGCAGCACCCGTTTGGGAAACATGCGCGTGACTCCCGTCGTCGGCGTCGTCGTGACCTTGGCATCGGCCTGGTCCGCACGCCGTGAAAGACGTCGCAGAACGTCGGCTGCCGTTCAGCTGGCGCGACGCTCGGGGCCGCCGTCTTCGGCCGACGGCGCGCGCTGCGGTGCCGGCGCCGGCGGCATCGGCGCGGCGGATTCTTGGCCACGATCCAGCTCGCCGCGCCAGCGTGGCAGCGCGTGCGGGTAGTGCGCCTGAACGAAGGCGATCAGTCCCTCGCGCACCTGGCAACGCAGGTCGAAGTTGCGGCCCGAATCGGTGGAGCTCACCAGCATGCGCAGTTGCATCGTCTGCTCGGTGGCGTCGGTGACCTGCAGCACGCATACGCGACGATCCCACTGCTCCGAGGCCTCGCACAGGCGCTTGAACTCCTCGCGCAGCGGCGCCAGTGGCGTGCGGAAATCCAGCATCAGGAACACCGTGCCGATCAGCTGCGAACTGCGGCGCGTCCAGTTCTGGAATGGATGCTCGATGAACCAGTTGAGCGGCACCACCAGCCGGCGTTCGTCCCAGATGCGCACCACCACGTAACTTCCGGCGATCTCCTCGATGCGGCCCCATTCGCCTTCGATGATCACCACGTCGTCGAGACGGATGGGCTGGGTCAGCGCAATCTGCAGGCCGGCGATCAGGTTGCTCAGCACCGGCCGCGCCGCCAGTCCTATCGCCAGCCCGGCCACGCCGGCGGAGGCGAGCAGGCTGGCGCCGAGCTGGCGCACGCCGGGAATGGTGAGCAGGATGATCGCCGTGCCCAGCACGATCACCACCACGTCGGCAGTGCGCGCCAGCACGCGCACCTGGGTGACCACCCGACGAGCCTGCAGGTTGTCCGCGGCATCCATCGGATAGCGCCGCACCGCGGCGCCCTCGAACGCGCCGACGCAACGCACCACCAGCCAGGTGCCGGCAGCCAGCAAACCGATCAGCAACAGATGCTCGACCAGTGCCATCGGTGCCGAGTCCAGTGCGGGGCCATAGCGCAGCACCAGCAAAAGCGAGAGCAGAGGCAGCAGCCACTGCAGCGGCGCGTGGGCGCGCTGCATCAGGTCGGCGATCACCGGGCGATCGCCCGCGAGCCGCCGCAGCACGGCGTGGATCGCGACACGCAGCACCAGCGCCAGCAACAAACCGGCCACCACGGTCACGCCCAGCCGCACCGCGACATGCTGCTGCCACAACTGCCACCACACGGTGAAGATATCGGCCATGCACCCAGCCTGCACGGCGCGGTGTCGACATCGCGTGGGCATGCGGCCGGGCCATGCCCTCGAGCTTCCAGCGATGGCGCCCCGGCGAAGGCCCTTGATGCAGCGCTCGTACCCTTGCGCGCAGGGGAGGGCTGGGGTGGGATCGCTCCTGGCGAGTCAACAGCAAGCGTCACTTCTTCGGCGAAACTTGCTCACGATCGCGTCGCGCGAATCTCACGGGAAATCGGCGCGGAAACGGCGAGGATCGAGCCACGTCCCGAGGAGACCGCTCATGCCATCGCACTCCCTGCCGATCATGCTGTCCAGCGTCCCGCCATCATCCGCCGGCGATCCCGAATACCAGCCGCCCGATCCCGCACCGCCGCCGTTCCCCGATCCCACGGAACCGCAGCCCACGCCGAACGAACCCGAGCTGCCGCCGTCGCAGCCGCCCCCCGGGCGCGACCGGCCGTCGGCGGCAAGGCCGTGCAGGTGAACGCCGCCCCATCCCCGCCACCGGAGCTGCCGACGCGCGAGGGCATCCGTCGCTGGCCGCCGGATGGCTACCTGCGATTGAATGGCGCGGTCGACGTGCGCCGGCGGGCCGCTTGCACCTGCACCGAACGTTGCGGCGAGTGCCACGGCGATTGCGGCTGCGCCGCGTGCGAGCTGGCTGGCTGGTCTGGCAGGACGACCAGGCGCTGTGGGACGAGGCGGGCAATCTGGTCAACGTGGTCGAACTGGGCGCCGCACGGCGCTCACGGCCTCCCGCCGCGGATCAGCTGGGTTCGAGCCGCGCGGTGACCACGGTGGCTTCATCCTCCAGGCCGGCCGCGTGCAGCGCCCGTTCTACCGCCGCTTCGGGCAGCCGCGTGCGGCAGCTCACGAGGTCAGCTGGTCACCCGCCGCCTCGACGTACCGGCGCCGCTCACGCCAGGTTTCGGCTGTCTGCGGTTTGATGAACAGCGACAGCAGTTCGGGATGGATCGTCTTGGCCTGCGCCTCGATGCGGTTGATGCACGCCTCGATCTGCGGCGTGGTCAGTGCATCCTCGAACTCGGCGCTCAGCGTGGCCACCACCTGGTTCGGTCCCATCTGCACGGTCAGCACGCCGTTGGCGGCATGCACGCCGGGGTCCGCGGCAGCGATCGCCAGGATCGAACCGCTCACCCTCGGGTGCGCCGGTTCGCCGATCAGCAGGCCCTTGGTCTCGCGCGCCAGCAGCAGGGCAAACGAGGCCAGCACGCCGGAGATACCGAGCGAGGCGACGCCATCGAGCACAGGCGCGTCGAAGGCCTGCGCGCCCACCACGCCGGCCAGCGCGATCAGCAGGCCCAGCAAGGCCGCGCTGTCTTCCAGCAGGACGGTGAAGGTGCTCGGGTCCTTGCTCAGCCGGAACGCCTCGAAGTAGCCCAGCTTGCCCTTGCGCGCGCGGAACTCGCGCAGCGCCACCAGCCACGAAGTGCCTTCGAACAGGAACGACACGCCAAGCACCGCGTAGTTGATCCACGGCCGCTTGATCGCCTCCGGTTCGCGGATGTGCATCACGCCTTCGTAGAACGACACGCCTGCGCCTGCCGCCAGCACCAGCAGCGCCACGATGAAACTCCAGAAATACAGCTCGCGGCCATAGCCGAACGGATGGCTGCGATCCGGCGGCATGCCGGCGCGATGCAAGCCGTACAACAGCAGCACTTCGTTCACCGTGTCCACCAGCGAGTGCACGCCCTCGCTCAGCATTGCCGAGCTGCCGGACAGCCCGGCCGCCACGAACTTGGCGATCGCGATCATCAGGTTGCCGCCCAGCGCGACGTAGACCACCTTGTGCGAAGCGGAGGCCATGACTCAGCCCGCCATGCCCGATACGCGGTTGCGGTTGCCAGCCAGGCGCGTGGCGAGCGCGGATGCGTGCCGGTGCGTGGTGACGATGGTGCGTTGTTCTGACATTGGCGTGGGCTGTGCGGGCGGTCGGCTTGACTGGCGTGGCTGGCAACGCCCGCGGGGGCGGTGCATAGTGATCGCGCCACAGACTGGGGATGGCGCCGTGAGACGGTCGTGAACCATGCCGTCGCACGCGGGGTTTCTTCCTGACGGGACAGGCTGCTTTCGAATCGGGACGGGATGCGTTGCATGGCAGATTCCACCTCACCACCCCATGCGGCCGGGCACGGCGGCGACAGGAAGGGGATGAGCGACGCGGAGGATTTTTTCGAACATGCCGCGGTGGGCATGCGGCTGGTCGCGGCCGACGGCACGATCCTGCGTGCCAACCAGGCCGAGCTGGACCTGCTGGGCTATCGCCGCGACGAGTATGTGGGCCACAACCTGGCCGATTTCGATGCCGACGACGACAACCTGTGCGCGCTGCTCGCGCGGGTGCGCGCCGGCGAATCGGTGGACAAGCGGCCGGCGCGGCTGATCGGCGGTGACGGCCGGGTGCGCCAGGTGCAGATCAGCTCCAGTGGACGCTTCGAGCGCGGCCAGTTCGTGCACTCGCGCTGCATCACCATCGACGTCAAGGACCAGAACTCGCGCCAGCGCGCCACGGCGGAGCGCGGTCGCCTCTCGCAGCAGTTGCTGCAGGCCTTGCCGATCGCCGTGCATGGCACCGATGCCGGAGGCGCCATCACCTTCTTCAATGAAGCGGCCGTGGAGCTGGCCGGGCGGCGCCCGATGCCGGGCGAGAAATGGTGTCTGTTTGCGCGACTGTTCCAGGCCGATGGCGCGCCGCTGCCGCACGAGCAGTGCGCGATGGCGCGGGCGGTGCGCGAAGCGCGGGCGATTCATGGCGACATCGCCTTGGCACAACGGGCCGATGGCCGGCGGATCGCGTTCGCCGCCTATTCCACGCCGTTGTTCGACGGGGGCGTGCTGACCGGCGCGGTGAACATGCTGGTGGACATCCCCGATCCGCGTGAGGCAGGGCAGGCCAGCAAGGATCTGAACAGCCACCTGAAGCGACGGATGGCCGAGCGCACCCGCGTCGCGGAAGCCGGCATGGCGGGCGTGAGCCGCAGCGAACGGTATTTCCAGCTGCTGGTGTCCAACGTGACCGACTACGCGATCTTCATGCTGGACCCGCGCGGCATCATCACCAACTGGAACACCGGCGCGGAACGCATCAAGGGCTACCGCGCCGAGGAGATCATCGGCCAGCATTTCTCGTGCTTCTATCCGCCGGAAGAACGCAGTCGCGGCACGCCACAGACGGCGCTGGAAACGGCCAGGCGGGAAGGCCATTACGTGGCCGAGGGATGGCGGGTGCGCAAGGACGGCAGCCGCTTCTGGGCCAGCGTGGTGATCGACCCGATATACGACGATGGCGTGCTGGTCGGCTACGCCAAGATCACCCGCGACATCTCGCGGCGCCGGCAGGCCGAGACGGCGCTGGCCGAGAGCGACCAACTGGCACGCGGCATCATCGACTCCGCGCTGGACGGTTTTGCCCAGCTCGATGGCGCCGGCCGCATCGTGCGCTGGAACCCGCAGGCCGAGGCAATGTTCGGCTGGTCGCGCGCGGAGGCCCGCGGCAAGCCGCTGGCGACCCTGGTCGGTCCGCCCGGTCATCCCGAGCGACTGTTGGCCGACCTCGAACCCAGCCCGGCGCGGGGCGCCAGGCGCGGGGCGACACGGCAGAGCGAGATGGTCAACCGCGTGGGCGAAACGATCCCGGTGGAACTGAGCGTCAGCAGCCTGTCCTTGCACGGCGAATCGCGTACCAACGTATTCATCCGCGACCTCAGCGAAAAGATCCGGATCGAAGCGCAACTGCGCCAGGCGCAGAAGATGGAAGCCGTCGGCCAGCTCACCGGCGGCCTGGCCCACGACTTCAACAACCTGCTGCAAGGCATCATCGGTTCACTGGATCTGATCCAGCTGCACGCCAGCTCGGGCGACGCCGCCACGTTGCAGCGTTTCGTCCAGGGCGCGCTCAACTCGGCCAATCGCGCTGCGGCGACGACGCATCGCCTGCTGGCCTTCTCTCGCCGCCAGCCGCTGGACCCGCGTCCGGTGGCGGCCAACCCGTTGATCGCGTCGATGGAAGAACTGCTGCAGCGCACGCTCGGCGAGGCGGTGACGCTGCGCTTCGAGCTGGCGGACGACTTGTGGTTGACCCTGTGCGATCCGAACCAGCTGGAAAGCGCCTTGCTGAACCTGACCATCAACGCGCGCGACGCGATGCCCGACGGCGGCGACCTGCTGATCCGTTCGAGCAACCTGGACGCGGGCTCGATCGAGAGCGGCAACTGGCTGGAGGCGGACAGCGGGCAATACATCTGCATCGAGGTCGTCGACAACGGCACCGGCATGGCCCCGGAGGTGCTGGAGCATGCCTTCGAGCCGTTCTTCACCACCAAGCCGACCGGGCGGGGCACCGGCCTGGGCCTGTCGATGGTCTATGGTTTCGCACGGCAGTCGAACGGCTATTGCGACATCCGCAGCGCGGCGGGAGAGGGCACCTCGATCAAGCTCTATCTGCCGCGCCATGTCGAGCTGGCGCGCCCAGGGCACGATCAGGCCGAGGCCACCCCGCGCCCGTCGAACGGCGAAGTGGTGCTGGTGGTGGAAGACGAACAGGTGGTGCGCCAGGTGGTGGTAGAGGTACTGCACCAGCTGGGCTACGCGGTGCTGGAGGCGCCGGACGCCGATGCCGCCCTGGCCGCGTTGGAATCGCACGGCCACTTGCACATGCTGATCTCCGACATCAGCCTGCCGGGCATGAGCGGCCGCTCGCTGGCCGACACGCTGCGCGCGCGCCAGCCCGAACTGAAAGTACTGCTGATGACGGGCTATGCCGCCGACGCGGCCTCAAGCAAGGGTTTCGCCGCCGGCATGGAGCTGATCACCAAGCCGTTCACGGTGAGCGCGCTGACCGAGCGGTTGCAGCGGATGCTGGGCGATGTCGCGGACGGCGACGACGCGAACTGAGCCGGTCGGGTTGCTCAACCGCCCGCCGAAGCGGGCGGCGAAGCCAGCAGCTCGCGCACGATCTGCTGCAGCGTATCCACCGACACCGGCTTGTTCACCATGCGAACCCGCGGAAACTCCTGCGCCAACCCGCTGAGGTCGCCACCGGACATCACTGCAAACGGGACGTTGCGCTTCTGCAAGGCGGCCATCACCGGCCACGCATTCTCGCCGCGCAAGCCCACGTCGATCATCGCCGCATCGAGCCGGGTGGCCTCGACGTCGTTGAGCGCGTCGACCAGATTGAGGTCGACCAGCACCTCCAGGCCCATCGCCCGCAGCGTGTCTTCCATCACCATGGCCACCACGGGGTCGTCTTCGACCACCAGCACGCGCTTGCAGTCTTCCATTTCCGCTTCCATTTCCGTGACCCTGGCGCCCGTCAAAGTCGCATTGTAGGCCGCCGACGGCGGTTTGGGATCGCCGTCCGGGGTGTCCGTCTTTCCCCGTTGCGTTCGCGGTTCAAGCCTTGCCGCGCGAGCCACCGACTTGCTTGGCCAGTTCGACCTTGCGCTGTTCCATGCGTGCGCCCAGTGCCTTGAGCTCGGCGGCCGAAAGCAGCTTCTTCGCCTCCTTGAACATCTCCTCCTCTTCCTCCTTGACGTGGTGTTCGACCAGTTCGCGCAACACCTTGGCGCGGCCGGAGAACTGCTCGCTGCCGACGTCGGTGTCGAGCAGGTCTGGGAGCACCAGATCGCCGGCGGCGCGATGCTCCTCCAGCGCCTCGAAGTACATCTTTGCATGAGGGTCGGCAGGGATCCACCCAAAAACCGGCAATTTCTCGCCTAAGGTGTGGCCCCCGCTTAGCCCCCGCTTAGGAATTACGTCGCTGTAGGCTGTCGCTCTACCGTCTCTTCGTTGTCCAGCTCAGCGGCTGCCGCCTCCTCGGCCGCATGAAGAATGCGGCGAGCAAAGTCGATGGGCGTGACCTCCCTGCTCGTGTCGACGGTGTAGTCGCCAAAGCGGTTGATGTGCGCGGTCCGATAGGGCGACAGGCCGGCCAGTACCTCCGGACTGATCTCGACGCCCTCATCGCGGAGCTCGGCCAGGACCCGGGACATCTGCTCGACGTTGTGGAGGATGACCAGGTTCGCCACCAAGTGGTTGTAACCGACGATTTTCTGCTGCTCATGCAGCACGTTCTCGGCGATGATCCCCTGCCCGCCGAAGAAGGCCCACTTAGTGAAGTTGTTGAACTCCTCGCTCTTGTTGGTCGCCGCCTGGATCGTCTTGCGTACTTCCGCATCGTCGATGTAGCGCAGCAGGAACAAGGTGCGGATGACCCGCCCTAGTTCTTTGAAGGCGAAGTAGAGCTTGTTCTTGCGGCTGTAATTGCCCAACCGGCGCAAAATGGTGGAGGCAGAAATCTTGCCCGTTTTGATCGAAACGGCCACGCGCAGCATGTCGTGCAGATGGGTTTCGATCAGGGTCCAGTCGATGCTCCCGTCGCCAAACAGCGCCTGGATGTTGGGGTAAGACGCTTGCGGGTCCGGCTTGGAAAGCGAGAGGTCTTTGATGTTTCGGATGCGAGGCATGAGATCGATGCCCAGCAGATGGGCTAAGCCGAACACCGGGAAGTTCTGGGCTTGTGTATCACCGTGCACCGTGTCCGGCCGGATCTCGGATCGATTTTCGATCAACCCATCGAGGATGTAGATCGCTTCATAGGCGCCGCAAGGAATGAAACGGCTGAAGAGCGCGATGTACTTGTCGGACACGTGGTAGTAACCAATGCCACCGTAGCCGCCATAGCGGATGTGGTATTCCGAGAGCAGGTTTTGCTCGTAGACGCTCCACTTCGTGCCATCGGCTGACGCGGATTTACCGCTGCCCCAGTAGCCGGGAAGCTCGAACTTGTTGTAGAGATTGATCGTATCGACCGTGGCACGCTCCAGGGTGTCTTCTGTCACGTACTTGAGGTTTAGCCAAGCGGTCTGCCGACGACTGAAGCCGCGTACCGATCTCGCGGTCTGAGTGGGTCCGAGGTTGCAGCCATAGCAGAACAGCGTGGTCACGACGCGGTGGTGCAAGTCACGCACGCGCGCTTGGGTGCCGGCGAGCGGCTTAAAGTGTCGGTTCAAGTCCGCCCAGCTGGTGGCATCGACCAGCACATCGACGATGCTCGTTTCGGGCAAGCGCTCGGTGATGAGGCTGTCGACCAGCGCGATGGCCTTGGACAATTCCGTGCGCGGCAGCTTCCGGAGGATCAGCCGACCGTCAACAATGTCGGCGTGCGCGTTCTCGGGAAAACGAGCGTCCACCTCGCGGCACTTCGTTCGAAGTTGCTCCCGCAGTTTTTCGACGAAGGTTGTAGGCTCGGTCGCGATACCGGATACCTCACCGTAGTTGTCCAGTTCTTCCTGGAAGGTGCTCTCGTCGACCAGCTCTTCGCGATAGTCGTCATAGCGCTCCCCGCCGGGGATAAACAGGTCGCCTGACTTCAACTCGTCCTTGATCTGGAAGAGCACCGCCAGTTCGAAGTAGCGCCGTTGCATCCAGCCCACCCGGTCCACACCCCAATCCTTGGGGAACACATGCCGCCGCCAGTTCGCCGACAGCCAACCAAAGTCATGGTCCAAGCTCAGTCCCAGCGATGCCGCCTCCACCACATCCCTGCGCTGGGCCCGTAGTGCTGCCAGCGCTTTGATCAGGCGTTCCATGGCGGGATCTTGGGATGAGGTGCGTAGCTCCATCACGTCCAGGCAGTTGAGCAGCAAGGCTCGCTGCTGGGCGTACGGCTTGGCCAGGAACGGCAGGAAGTTCTTACCGGCATAGGCCATATGCTCATCGCATTCGGCGAGCGTTCTGGTCAGGTCCGACCCGATGGCATCGCCAATGGCATCAATACGCTGGCTGTCGGTTCCGTCCACTTGATAGGCCTGAAGGATCTCTTTCAGTTGCGCTACGAGGTGGTCGGTGCGCTTCAAATGCTCCACCTGGTAGGCCATCAAATTCTTCTGAGCGGTGTTCTCCAGGTTCTGCAGCAATCGAATGAAGAGGTCCGCCGCATCGTCCAAGGCCTTGCCGTGCCGGGAACGGATGAACACGGCGGCCAGGGCATAACGCTTGGCAGGCTTGAGCTCGGCCAACTCGCCGGCATCCAGTGCTCGCGCCATCGCCCGGAAATATTTCAGCTTGGGCACCGGTACTTCGAGCGCAGGAATCATCGCGGCGAGCTTTTGTAACCGGTCGATGTGCTGCAGATAAAAGCGCACCTCCTTGTTCCCGGGACGCTTGGGTTCGCGCTTCAGGGCCTGCCAGCCGCTATGCGTGTCGCCCGCAGTGACGACTAATAGCTCATCGACCCTCTTGCGCGCCGCTGGCGTCAGCAACGCAGCGATGCGTTCGAAATGGCCTTCGTGGACGCTTTCACGGGCGGCCGTGGCGATGTCATCCAGCGTGCGAAAGGCGGGCAATTCATACCGGTGGTGGTAGAGCTCCTCGACCATCACGTTGATGATGTCCGGCAGCATGTGCTTGGTCTGGGCCGCTTGCTGAGCCACCGTCCGCAGCCACTGTCGTCCGGGCTCGCCCAAGGGACGCACGTTCAAGTACTGCCGAATCTGGGCGATGTGATCGCGCTTCATGCGCGAGGCGTCGTAGGTATCCAGATCGCTGGCACTGAAGGCGCGCCGGTAACCCAAGGCGTCAGCCACATGCCGCACGATGCGATCAGGTATCTGGCTCAGTGCGCCGAAGTGCCCGCGGTGAGGAAGGGTTTTCAGGTGAAGCATCACGGCCAAACGGATGGCCGGTTGCTTGCTCAAGGCCTGCACGAAGGCCAGCTCGTCCGCGGAGGGCGTGAAGTGCAGATCCAGCTCGCGGGCGGTGGGGTCTTGCTTCAGTCGCGGATAAGCGGTCTCGTGAGGTGCTGTCATGCGTCTTGCATCTCCGGTGTCAGGCGAGAGGT
Organism: Rhodanobacter sp. UC4438_H5; assembly: GCF_052978405.1. NCBI lineage: Bacteria > Pseudomonadati > Pseudomonadota > Gammaproteobacteria > Lysobacterales > Rhodanobacteraceae > Rhodanobacter > Rhodanobacter sp. UC4438_H5. The sequence goes on along the minus strand of NZ_CM129672.1, from coordinate 1,080,107 downwards.
CAGTTCCAGTGGCGCTCAGCGGCTTCGTCGTGAAGCGATGCGTCCAATTGCAAGTCGTGGTTGTCTGCGATGCGATACAGGTCTTCGATCAGTTCGAATGCCACCTGGTCCAGGTCGAGGTCATCCGTCGCCTCAACCTGAAGTTGGTAGCGGGTACGGTCGGGATTAACGGCAACACCGCGGTGCGGTGACAGACAGAGGGTTTCGATCGTCTGCCGCGCTTTGGCGGCGCTGCGGCCCTTCCGCCGGGGCGTCAGGCGTAGCGTGAGCATCAAGGTGACGGTCACCGGCGGTTGGCTGGCCGGTGCAGGCAAGGAAGCCGGCGGCAATTCCGAAATTGCCATGCTGGCGAGGGCTGTTTCGATACGCTGCTGGCCGAACGCATCGGGTGCGTCGATGTATCGCAGTGCCGAGTGCATGTCTTTCCAGCCGACGTACTCCATCAGGGCGCGTACGTCCCAACCATTGGCGCTGGCCCATCCGGCAAACCCGCGCCGTAGCGAGTGGCCGCTGTAACTTTCCGGCGAGGCCAAGCCGGCGCGGATGAAAAGCCGCCGTAGCAAGGGCACCACGCTGTTGGCATGCAAGGCGCCGGCTCTGATCCCGCCCGTGCGGGTGATGCCACGAAACAGCGGGCCCTCGGTGAGCCCCGCCATGGCAATCCAGTCGAGCGTCGCCGCCACCGGGCACCACCGGCTGAGCGCGGGCACCCGATAGGTGGTGCCGACGAATTGCCGGTCTGTTTTGCTGCGCCCCAAGAAGCACGTCATGCCATGGCCAGGAACCGCCGTCACATGCTCGCTGTGGAGGCCGACCAGTTCGTCAACGCGGAAGCCGCGCCAAAATCCCAGCAAGAGCATGGCGCGATCGCGACGGGCGCGTAGCGCGGCAGCACGGTCCCCTCGCTGATCCGCCGCTGCGACAGCGGCATCAAGCCAATCGGAGACCCGGGCGACAGCGGTGAGCTGCAAGGGGGAAGCACGCTTCTCGCGAGCCGGGTGCAGCGCCTGGATGCCTTTAAGCGTCTGTTTGACCCTCGCCGCCGTGGTGGGATCGGCAAAGCCGTGCGTCTGGTGCCATTGCGAAAGCGCTGCCAGCCGCTGTCGGAGCGTATTGATCGATAGCGTGGTCGCATGAGCCGCAAGGTATTGCGCCACAGTATCCGCCGTGGCCGGTAGCAGGCCGCCCCAACTCACCTCGAAGTGGCGCACCGCTGAGGCATAACTGCGTTGCGTGTTTTCCCGCTGCGCCGCTTCGAGATAGGTTTCAAGCGAGTGAGAGGTCATCGTCACGATCAGGCGGCGGAGGCTTGATGCCCGCTAGGGGCGCCCATGCATGATGTACCGTGCATTATGCTCACGGCCATCCACGGCGGCAGTCCAAGGAAAGCACCTGTGACTGTGCAATTGCGGAGGGCATTATGACCCAACCCGATGATCGTCTTGGCATGCCTGAGAGTGCCTTTTTGGCAGCGACGGAAAGTCATGGGGGCGAACAACCCGGTGCTGCGCTCGGGCATGGATATTCCGGCCTGTTCCGAAATTGCCAGAATGTCGGTCGAGGCGCTCTTTTCCTTCCTGATCGACTGGATGTGGGAGAGCCCCTCTGAACTTATCCCCAGCAACGAACAGATCGCACAGGTGCGCGCCCTCCTGCTTCAGCGTCATGACGCCCTCCAGCCGGATGTACAGCGTCTGATAGACGAGTGCAATGCGTACCTGAAGGAGTGATGGCGGTGGCGCTGTTCGATGGCCGTCGCTTCCGCTTGCGCCCGATGGTGGATCACTTCACCCCACGAATGCCTAGATATCGTGATCGACCCGTCGCTACGCGGCGAGCATGTGGCCGAAGCGATGGCGCGCCTACTGGCCCAGCGTAGCCCGGCTGCGATCAAGGTCGATAACGGCAGCGAGTTTGCCGGCAAGGTAATGGACCGATGAGCATATGAGAATGGCGCGGAACTGGACTTTTCCCGACGTGGCGCGCCGACCGATAACGCGCTGGTGGAAGCCTCAATGGCCGGCTGCGGCAGGAGTGTCTGAACGAATATTGGTTCTGTCGCTCGGGGGATGCGCGGAGCAAAATCAAAGCGTGGCGGGGCTTTTATAACGAGGAGCGCCCCCACACTGCACTGGCATGGAAAACCTCTGCGGAATTCGCCCGAGAACACGGGTCCCAAGCGAATTCTCAGGTGCCAAAGAAGATCGGGATCCCTACCGGCCGATGGCCCTGGAATCGGGGGTCGGGCAGATGTTTTCCTCCAACAGATTGACGGTTCCTTGGGTAGGGACCACTCGGGTCGAAGGATGTTTTCCGGCGGGCCAAATGGACAAGTGGCAACCCGGAGCTTAGAGTAGTTTCATATTTCACTAAATTGCGTATTCATGAAGCGCACGAGCGACCCCCTACACCAACGCGCGGCTGACACGGCGAAGCTGCTGCGCGCCCTAGGCAACGCTTCGCGGCTGTTGATCCTGTGCCGGCTGTTCAAGGGCGGGGAGACCTCAGCGGGAGCGCTTGCCAAGGAACTGGGCCTGGGCCTGTCCGCGCTGTCCCAGCACTTGGCCCGGATGCGCGAGGAAGGCCTGGTCAGCCAGCGTCGGCAGGCGCGCCAGTTGTTCTACCGTATCGACGAGCGCGCCTCCGCCCAGTTGCCAGCCATTTTGTCGGGCATCTGCGTCGAGGGCGCGTCAGTCACCACTGAAGGAGATGATGGCATGAACAAGCGGGCATCCACTCTTGGCGTCATTCTCAGCCTTGCGCTGACAAGCACCGGCGCGATGGCGGGCGATGGTTTCTGGCAGAACCCTGTCATCCATTCGGCCGGTCACATGCACGAACTGCCCCACGCGGCGTATCAGCCGGACGCCAAGGCCAGCTACAAGGTCGTGTTCAGCCTGACCGGCGCGACCGCCAAGCCGGATCAGATCAACCCGGGGCTGGAACGGGTCGCACGCACGGTCAACCTCTATGCGAGCGCGGGCGTACCGCTCAGTCATCTGCACTTCGTGGCGATCATCGCCGGTGGCGCCACCGCCATCACGCTGGACGATCTGCATTATCGCAAGCAGTTCACTGTGGCCAATCCGAACCTGCCGGTGATCGGTGAGCTGCGCAAGGCCGGTGTGGACGTGGCGGTCTGCGGCCAGGCGGTGGCCGAGCACGGCTACCCGTACGAGGCGATCGACAAGCAGGTGACGCTGGCCTTGTCCCTGCTTACCACGGTCACCGAGTTGCAGCAGAAGGGGTACGCCCTGATGCCCCTGTGACCTCCACGTGCCGATTCAAAGGAGCTTCGCCATGCGTGACTTCCGCCGCCGGACCCGCGCGCTCGCGATCGTCCTGCTGATGCTTGCCGGCGCCACTACCACCGCCGCTGCAAGCAGCACCGGCAAACCGGACTACCTGCCGCCGTGGAATCCCACGCCGGCCGGTGGCGTGCACTTCAGCTCACCGCCGGTGGATGCGATCGCTGACCTGCATGGCGACGTGGTCGATCCGCAGCTGGTGGTGTTCTTCGCCGGCAACCAGTTCATGGTGGTGCATGACCTGCTGGCCGAGTTTCGTACCGCCCATCCAACGTACCAGCGCATCTTTGTTGAGACGCTGCCGCCGGGAATCCTGGCCAAGCAGATCGAGACCGGCTCGCTGGTCATGGGCAATCTGCGCATCGCAGTGCGTCCGGACGTCTTTACCGCCGGCAAGGGCTCGATCGCCGAGCGCCAGAAGCAGCACGGCTGGTTCGCCGAAACGTACGACTACGCCCGCAACCCGCTGGCCATCCTGGTCGCCAAGGGCAATCCCAAACACATCCGCGGGCTGGCCGACCTGGGCCGGACGGACGTGCGCGTGAGCATGCCCAACCCAGCCTGGGAGGGCATCGCGCGGCAGATCGAGGCGAGCTACCGCAAGGCCGGTGGCGAGGCGCTGGACAAGGCGATCATGCAGACCAAGGTCGCCGACGGCAGCACCTTCCTCACCCACATTCATCATCGGCAGTCCCCCTTGCGCGTGCTGCAGGGAGAGTCGGATGCGGCGCCGGTGTGGTCCACCGAGGCCTACTTCCAGGAGCACATCCTGCATCACCCGGTCGAGACCGTGGCGATCCCGGCCGAGCAGAACTCGATCGCCACCTATACGGCCGCGCGCGTGAAGGATGCCCCGCATCCGCAGGCGGCAAAGGATTTTCTCTCGTTCATGCAGAGCCAGGCCGCACAGGCGATCTATCGCAAATACGGTTTCCAGCCCGTCCACGAAGGGGCGACACGATGAGCTATCGGCGTCGGCCGCTGGCAGGCCCTCTCCTGGTCCTTGCCCTGAGTCTGTTCGCGGCGGCCCCCGGCGTATTCGCCACCGACGCCGCCGCCATCGCAAGTCAGGGCAACGGCAAGGGCGCTCCGCCCTGCCAAAGTTGCCACGGTGCCGACGGTGCCGGCCAATCGGCGGCGGGGTACCCGCGCCTGGCGGGCCTGAACGCGTCGTACCTGCGCCAGCAGCTGGATGATTTCGCCAGCGGTGCACGCAACAACCCGGTGATGAAGCCGATCGCCACCGCGCTCACCGAGGAGGAGCGCCAGACGATGGCGGCCCATTACAGCCAGCTGCCGGTTCCGCCGGCGCTGCGCAAGCCGGCCGCGCCGATGCCGGCTGCGGACAGCGTCGGTGCCGTGCTCGCCACCCGCGGGCGCTGGTCGCAGCAGGTGCCCGCGTGCGAGCAGTGCCATGGGCCGGGCGGCGTGGGTGGCGGGGCGAGCTTTCCGCCGCTGGCCGGACAGTCGGCCACCTATATCGCCGCGCAGTTGAAGGCCTGGAAGCTAGGAATGCGGCATAACGATCCGCTGCAACTCATGCAGCACATCAGCAAGAAACTGGACGACAACGACATCAACGCGATCGCCGCCTGGTTCGCTGCCCAGCCACTGCAAGCCACGGGGGAACAGCCATGATGCTCAGGTCAGCGCAGGTCCTTGGGTGCCTTGCCTTCGTAGCGTTGGCCGCTTGCTCCGGCAAGGGGCCGGCCGCAGCGGGGACCCCCGCCGCTGCAACGTCGGGCGGTGCGGCGACGTCGGCTGGGAATGCCTCGCCGACACACGCACCCGCAGCGCTCCCGACTGATGCCGGCAAGCCGCTGGCGTTTTCGCCGCCGCCCGAGTCGGCCATTCCCGCCGGTCCGTTCGGCGATGTCGTGCGGCAGGGCCGCGAGCTGTTCGTGCACACCGACACGCTGGCCAAGGCCTATGTCGGTAATGGGCTCACGTGCGCCAACTGCCACCTTGACGCCGGCCGTCTGGCCAACTCGGCGCCGATGTGGGGCGCCTACGTGACGTACCCGCAATACCGAAGCAAGAACAAGCATGTGAACAGTTTCGGCGAACGCATGCAGGGCTGCTTCAAGTTCAGCATGAACGGCAAGGCGCCGCCGCTGGACAGCAAGGAGATGGTCGCGCTGGAAACCTATGCCTTCTGGATGGCCAGCGGCGCCCCGGTGGGCGCAAAGCTTGCCGGAGCCGGCTATCCGAAGAAGGGATTCAAGCCACCGCAGCCGCCCGACTATGCGCGCGGCGAGAAGGTATTCGGCGCCAACTGCGCGCTCTGCCACGGCGCCGACGGGCAGGGCCAGAAGGTGGCCGGCGAGTACGTCTTCCCGCCGCTGTGGGGACCGGACTCGTTCAACTGGGGCGCGGGTATGCACCAGTTGGACAACGCTGCCGCGTTCATCAAGGCGAACATGCCGCTCAGCCGTGGCGGCAGTCTGAGCGACCAGGATGCCTGGGACGTGGCGATGTACATGGACGCGCACGAACGTCCGCAGGACCCGCGCTTCAAGGGCGATCTGGCCGCGGCCCGCAAGCAGTACCACGACTCTCTCATGTCGCTGTATGGCACCACGGTCAATGGTCACCTGCTGGGTTCGGCGCCTAGCCAGCCCGCAAAGAAGTAGGAGGATGTCCATGATTTATTCGTTCGATCGCCGCCACCTGGCTGGGTGGTGCGCGCTTGCGCTCGCGACAGGCGCGGCCGCTCCCGCCACGGCGGCGGACACGCCGGTCGGCGCGACCACCTTCAACGGCAAGATCTTTCTCGACGCCACCCATCTCAACCAATACAAGAACGGCAAACGCACCAAGCTGAGCCCGAACGGGGCGGACCTGCGGCGCTTCTACATCGACATCGATCACCGCTTTAGCACCATCTGGTCGGCCCACCTGACCACCGACATCAACTGGACCCGCAACCAGTCGCCGACCGACCTGTGGGTCAAGCAGGCCTACCTGGAAGGCGCGTTCAGCAAGGCGCTGGTGCTGCGGTTCGGTTCGGCGTACCTGCCCTGGAACTCGCTGGTCAACAGCTGGTACGGCTACCGCTACGTCGAAAAGGAAATGATCAACCGGCTCAATTACGGGGTCGGGGCCGACTGGGGTGTGCACATGCTGGGCAAAACCGGCGGCGAGGGTCAGATCCAGTATGCCGTGTCGGCGGTCACTGGCGGCGGCTTCAAACAGCCGCGCACCGGTGACCGGGCGGATGTCGAATCGCTGGTGGGCTGGCAACCGACCAAGCACTCGATCATCGCCATCGGTGGCTATGACGGCAAGCGTGCGCTGGGTGGCGGCAACCTGCCGGTGTACAACACGGCGCGTCGCTGGGATGCCATGGCCGCTTACGCCGACAAGCGTTTCCGGCTGGGCGTACAGTATTTCAGGGCCACCGACTGGAACCAGGTGCGCTCGCCCAAGGGCGATCGGGCCAGCGGCTGGTCGGCATGGGCCAGCGTGCAGCTCAACCCGCAATGGGCCCTGTTCGCGCGGCACGATCGGGCCGACACCAGCGAACTGCTGGATCCGGCGCGCCGCGAACGCTATACGAACTTCGGCCTGGAATGGAACGTCAACCGCTCGCTGCAGCTGGCGGCGGTCTACAAGCGCGAGCGCCTCGCCAATGCCTCGCGTGCGCTGGCTTCCTCCAACGAGGTGGGTGTGTGGGCGCAGATTGCCTACTGAGGCCTGCTGAGTGCAGCTCGTTCCGGCAGGACCGTTCCCTTGCCACTGAACAGCCTGCTCGTGCTGGCCGGCTGGGGCAGGGCGATCGCGGTCGGTGGCTGGCTGCAGCGTCGCGGCCGACCTTCCACCGAAGCACAGTTGTGGCGCCTGCTACTGGCGGGGGTATTGGCTGCGCGGCTGGCATTCGTCGTGCGCTGGTGGCCCGAGTATGCCGGCCACCCGCTGGCCATGCTGGACCTGCGCGATGGCGGGTTGTCGCGCTGGGCCGGCAGCCTGGCCGTGCTCGCCGGCGCGGCATGGATCGGTTGGCGACGCCGCCCGCTGCGCGAGCCGATGGCCTGGGCGTTGCTCGGCGCCGTGCTGGTCAGGTGGTTGAGCAGCCTGGTGGCGCGGCGGCTGGACATTTCCATGCTGCGCGTGCTGGACAATTATGATCAGAGTTCCGGCAACCTGCGATCACTTTGCTGGTTGGTGCGGATCATCAGCCGCAAAGTTTTCTCTCGACTCGTTCATTGCTGGGTGGTGACTGTTCGCCTTCGGGAAGGCTACTTGCCGATGAGCCGGGGCATCGACGGCGGGCTGATTTCAGCTGAGAAAGCTTGGTTGCTGTGTCTTGGCTGGAGGATAGAATTCGCCGAGCGGCTGATTCGGCCACTAGCTCCGAAACTGGCTGAGCCACTACCTGCTACAAGAGGGGGGCGATTGACGCGTCTGTCGCGACAATCTATCAATGCGCAGCTGTATCAGAGCGCGGCAAGGATAGGTGCGCGATAAGGCCACCCGTGTCTGGTGCTTCGAAATCCAATGCCCCATCGAAGCGTTTAGCGATCGCGGCCGTGATCGACAAACCAAGCCCACTGCCTTTCGCACCGCGCTGGTACCCATTCTGGTCATTGCCTTTACGCCAGAAGCGCTGAGTCAGATTTTGCGTGCTCTGGCCAGATGGCCAGTCACCGTGATCGCGCACCGTAAACACAAGTTGCGTCGATGTGGCTTGTATATCGAGTACGACACGCTCGCTTTTCGGTGTGTGGCGCAGCGCATTCTCCAGGAGATTGCGTAACGCTGCCGCAGCCAACTCCAGCGATATGCCCACCGCAATAGTGGGCGCGGCATTGTCGAGGGCCACGCGCGCGCCGTCGACGAGATCTGCCAATGCGGTGTCCACGATCGACGCACAATCTGCTGGAGCAGTCTCGTATCGGTGTCGGTCAGATTCGACGCGCGCCAGCAAGAGCAACTGGTCCAACGTTTGCTGCAAACGGGCGATTCCAGTTTCTGCATTGACCAAGGCAGCGCGCGCCTCCCCGGCTGGCAACCGGCTGGCCAACTGGACATGCGTCTTGATGACGGTCAACGGAGTGCGAAGCTCATGCGCGGCATTGCTGGTAAATCGTTGTTCTCGCATCAGCACGTCGCCGGTACGCACTAGCAACCGATTGAGGGTATCGATCATCGGCGTCAGTTCGACGGGCACATCGTCGATCCTGATTGGCGTCAGTGTCTCCGGATCCCGGCGCGACAGCTCGCCGCGCAAAACTTCGAGCGGTCTTAGTCCACGACGTATGCCAAGCCAAAGCACGGCGAGGCTGCCCAATAACGCCACCACGAACGGAACGGTAGCGACCACGGCTACGTTGCGCTGCAGGGTCACACGTTCGGCCAGCCGGTCAGCCGTCGTTATATGCAATCCGTTCTGGATATAGGTAAACAATCGCCACTGTTGACCGTCGATGAGACGGTCGGTGAAGCCCGGCGCTGGTGCATCGAGTCGACCTGCGAAATCGCCATGCGTGCGCACGAGCAACTCGCCCCTTGGCGAAGTGATCTGGCAGGCGACACCCGTACTCTGCGGCATGGACAGCATAGGCTTGCCGACCTGGGCCCAGGCGCCGTTGGGGAGTTGTGCAACCAGCCCGGCCACCATGCGCGCGGAGGCGGCCAGTCGTTGATCGAGCGTCTGGCGCATTTGGTTTCGTAAATCGCTGTACAACCACGCTGCTGCGAGCGCCCAAAGCACGCAAAACGACAAACCGAGACTGATCAGCAATCGTCGGCGCAGGCTCATGTCGGGTCGTCGCCGTCAAGCGCGCCCGGCTCGCCGAGTCGGTAACCCAGCCCACGCACCGTGCGGATCAGTCCGTTACCGAGTTTGCGACGTAGATTAAAGATATGCACGTTGACGGCATTGCTTTGCACCTGCGTATCCAGGCCGTAAAGCGTGTCTTTGAGCTGTTCGATATCCAGAATCCCGCCCCGCGCGTTGAGCATTTTCTCCAACAACGCGAATTCGCGTCGCGTGAGTTCGACTTCGCGACCATCACGCCAGACCTGGCGGTTGTCGGAATCGACACGTACCGAACCATGTTCGATAAGCGAGCTTGCGCGCCCCGCAGCACGGCGCAGCAATGCGTGCAGACGCGCGGTCAACTCATCGAGATCGAAAGGCTTCAGCAAATAGTCGTCGGCGCCCGTCTGCAATCCAGCGATTCGATCGGCGACCCCGTCGCGTGCGGTCAGCACCAGAACGGGCACGGTCACATCTTGGGCACGCAAGTCGCGCAGCAAAGTCAGTCCGTCGGTATCGGGCAGGCCAAGATCGAGCACAACAACGTCGCTTTGCAGGCTCGCAAGCGACCGTCGCGCATCGGCCGCGGTTGCGACCCAGTCGACTGTGAAGCCGACGAGCCGGAGCCCCGTACCGATGCCCGATGCCATCAGTCCGTCATCTTCAATAAGCAGTACGTGCATGGCGAGCTTGCGATGAGCTAAACGACAGTATAGCGGCTGTGGTTCTGTCAAAGCCGGATTCAGTTAATCCTGACTTAATAGTCACCGGCGAACATGCCAGACTCTTCAATCAACTGAGTCGAGATGTCCCGTCTAAGCGTCTTTTTTGTCGTTGCGCTTGCTGGTCTGCTCATGATGCCGTCGACGACTGCGATGGCGCAAATTGGCAGCAGCGACTTCCTGCCCGTGGAGCAGGCATTTTCCTATGGAGTCAAGGTCAGCGCCGACAATACGCTGACCATCACATGGGACATCGCGCCCGGCTATTACCTGTATCGCCACCAGCTCAAGTTCGAAGACAAGACCGGACCCATCGCGGATGTCCGGATGCCCGACGGCGAACCGATCGAAGACGATTTTTTCGGCAAATCCGAGGTGTACCACAACCACGTGGCCGTCACCGTCGCCGCCGGCACCGCGCGTACGCTGAATATTTCCTGGCAGGGCTGTGCCGAGGCCGGGCTGTGCTACCCACCGCAGCATGCCACGCTGAATCTTGCCGACTACGGAATGGGCGGTAGCGATCGCAGTGGCAGCGATTCCGGCTCCGCGGTGGCTGTGGACAACGACAACGACAACGACAACGGCGCCGCCCGCGGATCCGATCTCGGTGAAGATCAATCCTTGGCCGCACGTCTCGCCAGCGCCAATACCGTCTGGGTTCTGGCGGTGTTCTTTGGGCTCGGGCTGCTGTTGGTGTTCACCCCTTGCGTATTGCCGATGCTGCCGATTCTGACCAGCTTGATTGTAGGTTGCGGTGCAAACGGACGGCGTGGATTCGTTCTTTCCGTGGCTTATGTGCTGCCCATGGCAGCGACGTATGCGCTGTTGGGCGTGGCGGCGGCGCTGGCGGGCGCCAACCTGCAGGCGGTGATGCAGACACCGTGGGTACTGGGTACTTTCGCGCTGGTCTTCGTCGTTCTTGCCCTTTCCATGTTTGGCGTTTATGAATTGCAGCTCCCGACGGGCTTGCGCAATCGACTCAATGACGCAAGCCAACGGCAGCGCGGCGGCCACCTCGGTGGCGCCGCGATGATGGGCGTGTTGTCCGCGCTACTCGTCGGCCCGTGCATGACCGCGCCCTTGGCCGGCGCCTTGTTGTACATCGCCGATAGCGGCAACGTGGTGCTCGGCGGCAGCGCCTTGTTCGCGCTGGGCTTGGGTATGGGCGCGCCGCTGGTCATCGCCGGCACAGTCGGTGGCCGCCTGTTGCCCAAGCCGGGCACCTGGATGACTGGCGTCAAGGTGGTCTTCGGCTTCGTGCTGTTGGGTACGGCGATCTGGTTCGTCCAACGGGTGGTGCCGGACAACATCACGCTCGGACTCTGGGGCGCGTTACTGGTCGCCATCGGTGTCACGCTCTACCAACTGGCCGTACATGTGGCGGCGCCGACCCGGCCCGAGCGCATGATCTCGCGTGTCGCCGGGCTGTTGTTCGGCCTTTGGGGCGGCTTGCTGGTCGTCGGTGCGGCCGGCGGTGCCGATAGTCTTCGCGAGCCGCTGGCGTTTGCGTCGACATCCACGTCGGCGAAAACCACACCGTCAATCGAGACGAGCGATTTCATGGATCGCTTCGGTGAGGCAGCCGATCTCGACGACCTCAAAGCGAAGATCGACAAGGCAGCGTCAAACGGCCAATGGACGCTGGTGGATTTCTATGCCGACTGGTGCATTTCCTGCAAGGTGATCGAGTCGGAAGTCTTCGGTAAATCGGAAGTCCAGGCCGCACTCGCCGGATATCAACTGTTGCGGCTCGACGTTACAGACAATGACGCCATCGATCGCGCTCTGATGAAGCATTTCAACATCATCGGCCCGCCCACCATTTTGCTGATAGGCCCCGACGGGCAGGAGCGCCGCGCGGCCCGCGTGGTGGGTGAACTGGACGCGAATGCCTTCCTGCAACATCTTTCCCGCGCCGCAGACAAATCTTGACGTTGACTATTATCGTTTCCGGCGAGTTCGCCGCAGGAGCCTTTGCCATGAAGTGTCGTGATTTCCATTCAGAATGGCTGGCAACCCCCAATGAATTGAGTGAGGCGGCGTGTGCACATGCAGGCCAGTGCACCCGGTGTGCAGAGTTTGCTCAAAGCGTGCGCAACTTCGACCGTCGCTTGATCGAGGCAATGTGCGTGAGCGCACCTGAGTTTGTGTCTTGCAAAGACTTCATGGAGATATTGGCCCATGAAGCTTGACGAATGTCCGCCTTTGCATCGCTTTGAATGCTTCGCCTTTCCATCGTCGACCGGAGTGCGCGACCTTTCGTGTCGCAGAACGGCATGAATGAACCGGATGATGCGGTTACATCCCCTTATTTGCAGAGATGGCACGAATGCTCTCAGTGAATCTCGGCCCACTGGCTATTTCCGTCGGTCAGGCCCTCATGATCCTCGCCTTCGTTGTCGCGTTGATCGTGGGCAAGCTGGCCGCACGACGGCGTGACCTGGCCATCGTTGACAGATTGTTCAATCTCGCGCTGCTGGCCGTTGTGGCAGCGCGCATAGCCTTTGTCGCTCACTACTTTTCTAGCTACGGTTTTGATCCACTGGCGTGGATCGATATTCGCGACGGCGGCTTCGAGGTTGTCGCCGGCCTGCTCGTCATGGTCTTTTATGCCAGTTATCTCACCACGCGCAAGCCGGCGCTACGAGGCCCGCTTGGCGCGGCGCTGTTCGCGGGTGTGCTGACCTGGGGGTTGACCGGCGGCGCGTTGAGCCTGATCGAGAATCAGGCCCGTCGGCCACCGCAGACCGAGCTGTACACGCTCGATGGCGCGGTCACCAACTTGGCGAGTCTGCAGCAAAGCGAGGGCAACCGGCCGATGGTCGTCAATCTCTGGGCGACCTGGTGTCCGCCGTGCCGAGCGGAGATGCCCGTGCTGGAACAAGCACAGAACGAGCATTCCAACATTCTGTTCGTCTTCGTCAACCAGGCCGAGGCCACACCCACCATCCAGAAGTTCATGAATCAAATGGAACTGGACATCGATCACGTGCTGCGGGATCGCCGCGCCGAAGTTGGACGACAGGCCGGTTCAGCCGCGCTGCCCACAACACTGTTCTACGGCGCCGACGGCCGACTGGTAGATAGCCATCTTGGCCAGCTTTCCAAAGCCACGCTGGGCCGAGCGCTCAAACGTTTCAATCTGACCACCGATGATTCGGTACCACCGAAGGATTCCCTATGAAAAAAATGACACGCAACCTGTTGGCACTGCCCTTTGGCGCGCTGTTGATCGGTACCTATGCCTTGTTCACCTGGCCGCGCATCTCCGAAGCTGCCGACACCACGCAGCCCGCTCCAGTGACCGCGCTTTCCGCCCAAGGGCTGGAAATCGTCGAGAAGTTCGATGCCCCGTCTGGCTTGACCGGTTATGCGGCGACGGTGCAAGGCCGACCTATTGCCATCTATGTGACTAGTGACCGCAAACACGCAATTGTCGGTACATTAGTTGATGCCGCTGGCAAGGATATGACCTCTGGGCCGCTTGAGCGTATTGTCGCCGGCCCACAGGGTGAGAAGGCGTGGAAACAAATGGAATCGGCGGCATGGGTGCTCGATGGCAGCAAGGATGCCAAGACAATCGTCTATGAGTTCACCGATCCTAACTGCCCCTACTGCCACAAATTCTGGGAAGTTGCGCGTCCGTGGGTGGATGCTGGCAAGGTACAGATCCGCCACGTAATGGTCGGCATTCTCAAGTCAGACAGCGCCCCCAAGGCCGCCACCATTCTTGCCGCGAAGGACCCTGCGGCTGCGTTCGCGCGTGCCGAGCGCGAATACGGCCAGGGCGGCATCAAGGTGGCCGACAACATTCCCGATTCCGCGCACAAAAAAGTGGCTGCAAACAATGAACTCATGCAGTCCCTAGGCTATTTCGCGACACCTACGATTCTTTACAAAAAGGCCAATGGCGAAATCGGCGTCAAACAGGGACTGCCCCAAGGTAAAGACATCGACGCGATTCTGGGTAGCAAGCCGACCCATTGATCGGTGACCCGAGGGCGGTTTGGCCTTGATTGGCCTCGCTGGGATCGGCGGATGTCTTGCTAGTGCTGCGGTGAAAGCGAGCATACCTGCCGCCAGGCCGAGCAAAAAAACCAATGGCTGCCACGCACCTTGAGCGATGGCCACGCCGGGCCTGAGCATAGACCGGCCAAACCCTAGCCCACACCAAAATGGCCGTACCGCCAATCGGTCGCGAATCAACGTCGCTGCGCGTGGGCAAGTGAAATTTGGCGCCGTATACCGGTCGTGCACGGCGCAGGATGAAGCGAAAACGGACCGGCATAATCATCATGGTGCCACCCAGCGCCAGTGCAAGTGTAGGGTCCCAGTTTCCAGTGGCATCGAGAAAATCCATGAACTCCGCCACATCCCGATCACGTTACAACAGCGATGAAGGGGTGATCACCACCGGAATACTGATCATGCTCCAACGGAACTGGTGAACAATGTCACCTGAATACGCACCATGCACACGCCGCTGCCGGTGCTGGTCCTGCTCGATCTGGATGGGCAACCGATCGCGCTGCAGCAGCTACGCGGCCAGCCGCCCGTCATCAACCTGTGGGCCAGCTGATGCGGCCCGTGCCGCCGGGAAATGCCGGTACTGGCGCAGGCCCAGCAGGCGCGCCCGCAGCTGCGTTTCGTGTTCGCCGACCAGGGCGAGTTGCCAGCAGAGATCCGCGCCTTCCTCGCCGCGAACCGGTTGCGTTTGGCAGGCGTCCTGGTCGACCCCTCTTCGCAGCTGTCGCAACACTTTGGCGTGCGCGGCTACCCGACAACCCTGTTTTTCGACGCGCAGGGCACGTTGCGCAGCGTGCATACCGGTGAGTTGTCGCCCGCCACCCTGGCCGCCGAAGTACGGCACATCGTCCCGCGTGCCGCTGCAGCGGCATCCCACTTGTCTGGAGTCTCTCGATGAAACACTGGTTTTCGTTTCTGTTCGCCATCGGCGTCAGCGCCTGCAGCCAGGCGCAGGACGCGCCGCACTACCCGCCGCCGATCCAGGGCCTGGCCGGTCAGGGCCTGACCATCAAGGGGCCGCTGGAGGCGCCGAAGGGTTACACCGGCTATCGGGGCGAGTACGAGGGCCGCCCGGTGCCGGTGTACCTGTTGCCGGATGGCCAGCACGCCATGGTCGGCACGCTGTTCGACGCCGCCGGGAAAGACTTGACCCAGGGACCGCTGCAGGCAGCCAGCACCCCGGCACTGGATGAGGCGACTTGGGCGCGGCTGGGCAAGGCCGCCTGGGTCGCCGAGGGCGCCGCTCATCCCAAGCGCATCGTCTACGTGTTCACCGATACCGAATGCCCCTATTGCCACAAGCTGTGGGAGGCCACCCAGCCCCTGTTGGCCAACGGCGATGTGCAGGTGCGCCACGTCATGGTGGCCGTGATCGCACCGCAAAGTGCCGCGCGCGCCGCTGCCGTGCTGGACGCTCCCGATCCGAAGGTCGCCATGCACCAGCACGAGACGGCCTTCGGTCACAGCCCGCTCGCCCCGCTGAAGGATGTACCGCCGCCCACCGCCAAGCGCATCGCGGATAACAACGCGCTGATGGATAGCCTGGGCATCAGCGGAACGCCGGCGACGGTCTACAAGGATGCAGACGGAAAAATCCGGATGGCAGTGGGCATGCTGCCGCCGGATCGGATCAAGGCCATTTTCGGTACGTGAAAAAAAGCGGTTTGGATCCGCGCAGGTTCACGGACGCGACAATCGGCTCCCCGCTGGTCTGCGTTCGGCAACGAGGCTTCCTTCTGCTGCCAGTGTCGGGTGCGTGACGGGAAGTTCACTGATCGGTCATGCATGGCGCACGGCACAGGGCCGAGAATCCTGCCTTCGATCCATTCCCCATGCAGGAAAAGGTGCCATGGCCCACCCAAGAGAGTCATCGACCGACCTGGCGTTACCCATCCAGTTACCCGGCATCGTGCTTGGCATCGGCCTCGGCGGATTTTTCGACGGCATCTTCCTGCACCAGGTGTTCCAGTGGCACCACATGTTCAGCAGCATCTACCCGATCGATACCGTCGCCGGCTTGCGCATGAACACCTTTGGCGATGGCCTCACCGTCACCTGGATTGCCGTGCTGGTCGGCCTGGGCATCCTGTACTCAAGGGTGACCGAGGCGCGGCGGCAGGTCTGGGGTTCGCGCGTGCTGTGGGGCTGGATGCTGGTCGGATGGGGCATCTTCAACCTGGTGGAGGGATTGGTGGACCACCAGCTCCTCGGCATTCACCATGTTCGCAGCGGTCCCCATCAGCTGGCCTGGGATATGGCGTTCCTCGCCTTCGGCGTGATCCTGGTCGGGCTGGGCTGGTTGCTGGCGCGGAGCGGACGCATTTTCTCCGGTGGCGCGCGCCAACCCTGAGCACCAGCTCATGATGCATGGTGCCGACGGCCCTTCCATGCTGGCACCTCGCCTGCTGGTTGTCCTTGTTGCCGGCGGCTATCTTTGGCTGGCATGGCGCCAACGGCAGAGGCCACGTGGATGGAGCGCTTGGCGCACAGCCGGCTTTATCGCCGGCAGTGCCTTGTTGATGCTCGGCCTGGTGCCGCAGTGGCTGCCATTTCCGGCAGGCGATTTCAGGAAGCACATGCTGCAGCATCTGTTGCTGGGTATGCTGGCGCCGCTGGGGCTGGTGATGGCCGCGCCGATCACACTTGTGCTGCGTTCGGTGCCGGCGCGTCTGGGCCGGGGCATCAGCCGCGGCCTGCGCAGCCGCTATATGCAGGTGGTCGCCAATCCGATCAGCGCGCTGGTGCTTGATCTGGGCGGCATGGCGCTGCTGTACTTCAGCCCGCTGTATATGGCGATGATGACCGACCCGGCGCTGCACTACCTGGTCCATCTGCATTTCGTGCTGGCCGGCTGCCTCTACACCTGGGTCATCGCTGGCCCCGATCCGGCGCCGCATCGGCCCTCGGTGCCTGCGCGACTGGTGGTACTCGGGGCGGCGGTACTGGTCCACTCGGTGCTCGCGCAGCTGCTTTATGCAGGTTGGTTCGTGCAGGTACCGGCACCGGCCGGGCAACTCCAGCAAGCCGCCGAGCTGATGTACTACGGCGGCGACATCGTCGAGATGCTTTTGGCTATCGCCCTGGTCAGCACGTGGCGACCCACGCGCATGCGGGTCGCTGTACCCGGTGGACGCAAGGTGGCCTAGGAGGCACCGGCCGGCTCGTCCTGCATCAGTGCCAGCTAGCCCCGTTCTCGGGACTGCGGAGGCAGCGATCGTCGATGAGTGATCCTTCGGCCTGACGCCGATCACAGCGACGGCGCTTGCGGCCGGTTCACGCCGCGATGAAATCCCGCAGATCCGAACCGCAGCGGATACATTGCGACGGGATCACGCACTTCGCTGCTCCCGTCTGCCGTCCGCGGAACATCACTTCTTCTGGCGCCCGGGCGGATAGGCTTGGCGAATGGTGCCGCCCACCTGCCTCAGGGCGGCATCGAAGGCATAGTTTTTCCGCCACACGAGCCCGATCGTGCGGCCGGCCGCGTTGCCCGAGAAGCCGCGAACGCACAGATTGACGTCCGTGACTTCGTGCGGCAGAGCCAGCTCCGGCACCAATGTCACCCCCGCTCCCGACGCAACCATCTGCACCAGCGTGGTGAGACTGGTGCCGCGGAAGGTGTCGATGTTTGCGTGAGTACCTGCGCAGAACGCGGCGGATTGCTCACCCATGCAGTGACCCTCCTGCAACACCAGGACAGTGGCGTGGCGAAGCTCGGCGACGTCGACATCGGCTGTGGTGGTTGCCAACCCGTGGCCGCGCGGAGCGACCAGCACAAATCGGTCCCGGGCAATTTCCTCTCGCTCGACGTCGCCGAGATCCGCCTCCAGCGCCACCAGCGCGGCATCGAGCGCGCCGGTTTGCAGGTCGCGCACCAAGACCTGGGTCTTTTCCTCGATCCAGCAGATCAGCAGCTGCGGGTAGGCTTCGCGCAGCGCGGGAGTCAGGCGGGGCAGCAGGTAGGGAGAGATCGTCGGCAATACGCCGATGCGAAGCGTGCCATCGAGCGGGTCGGCGCAGCGTCGGGCCGACCGCACCAGATCGTCGGCTTCACGCAGCACGATCAGCGCGCGCTCAATGAAGGCCTGGCCCGGGCCAGTGACGAGGATATGCCGCTGGTGCTTGTCGCGCTCGAACAGGCGCACACCCAGTGCCTCTTCCAACTGGCCGATCTGCTGGCTAAGCGCTGGTTGCGAGACATGGCAGCGTTCGGCGGCCTTGCCGAAACTGCGCGACTCGGCGACAGCGACCGCATATTGAAGCTGCCGCAAGGTACAGGGATAGGGGCCATGGCTCATAGATGCACACTATCAGTTTCGCAGAAAATCGGTATTAGACCCATTGAGGACCAAGGGCTACTAATGGGCACACCAACGTCCAGCCAGCGCCTGCCCGGGCGCATCCACCAGCCAGGGAAAAACCATGTCTGCCCAGATGAAATGCCCCTTCGCGCAACCTACCGCCGCAGCCAGCGAAGCGCCGTCCAACCGCGAATGGTGGCCCAATCAACTCAATCTCAAGATCCTGCATCAGTACGCCCCGGCGACCAGCCCGATGGCGCCCACGTTCGACTACGTCGAGGCGTTCGAGAAGGTCGACTACAACGCCCTGAAAAACGATCTCCATGCGCTGATGACCGACTCGCAGGACTGGTGGCCCGCCGATTACGGCCATTACGGGCCGCTCTTCATCCGCATGGCCTGGCACGCGGCGGGCACCTACCGCATCGGCGATGGCCGCGGCGGCGCCGGCATGGGCCAGCAGCGCTTCGCGCCCCTCAACAGCTGGCCGGACAACGTTAGCCTGGACAAGGCACGCCGCCTGCTGTGGCCGATCAAGCAGAAGTACGGCAACCAGCTTTCCTGGGCCGACCTGATCGTGCTCACCGGCAACGTCGCACTGGAGTCGATGGGCTTCAAGACCTTTGGCTTCGGTGGCGGGCGTGCCGATGTGTACGAGCCGGATGAGTCGGTGTACTGGGGTTCCGAGCGCAAGTGGCTGGGCGGCGATGAGCGCTATGCACAAGGCTCGCCCGGGGTCGAGGAAACCCACGGCGTGCTGCCGAAGGACGACGACAGCGGACAGCCGCACACCCGCTATCTGGAGAACCCCCTGGCGGCCGTGCAGATGGGCCTGATCTACGTGAACCCCGAAGGCCCCAGCGGCAAGCAGGATCCGGTCCAGTCCGGCAAGGACGTGCGCGAAACATTCGCACGCATGGCGATGAACGACTACGAGACCGTGGCGCTCACCGCCGGCGGCCACACGTTCGGCAAATGCCATGGAGCCGGCAGTGCGACAGCGGTCGGCGCGGCGCCCGAAGGCGCCGGCATCGAGGCACAGGGCCTAGGCTGGCAGAACAGCTTCGGCGCCGGCAAGGGCGGCGACACCATCAGCAGCGGCCTGGAAGGTTCGTGGACGCCCACGCCGACCAAGTGGGACATGAGTTACTTCGACGTGCTGCTGGGTAACGAATGGGTGCAGGCCAAGAGCCCCGCCGGCGCCCAACAGTGGGTGCCCAGGCAGAATACCGACCGCAACATGGCGCCCGCCGCGGATGATGCCTCGAAGAAGGTGCCGATCATGATGACCGACGCCGACATGGCGATGCGCTACGACCCTGCGTACGAAAAGATCGCGCGCCACTTCCATGCGCACCCCGACGAGTTCGCCGATGCCTTCGCCCGCGCCTGGTTCAAGCTGACCCACCGCGACATGGGCCCCAAGGCCCGCTACCACGGCCCCGAAGTGCCGGCCGAAGAGCTGATCTGGCAGGATCCAGTACCTGCGGTCGACCACAAGCTGATCGGCGAGCGGGAAATCCACGCCATCAAGGTGAGGCTGCTCGGATGCGGGCTGTCGACCCAGGCGCTGGTCTATACGGCCTGGTCCGCGGCCTCGACCTTCCGCGGCTCGGACAAGCGCGGCGGCGCCAACGGCGCGCGCATCCGCCTCGCGCCGCAGAAGGACTGGGCGGTCAACCAGCCGGATCAACTGGCCCACGTGCTGCAGACGCTCGAAGGCACCCGCGATGATTTCAACCGGCAAGCGCCGGGCGGCAAGCGGGTTTCGCTGGCCGACCTGATCGTGCTGGGCGGCGCTGCCGCCATCGAAAAAGCCGCCACGGATGCCGGCCATCCGGTAACCGTGCCCTTCACGCCGGGCCGCACGGACGCCTCCCAAGAACAGACCGATGTCGAGTCTTTCGCCGCGCTGGAACCGATCGCCGACGGCTTCCGCAACTACCGCAGCGACAAGTTCAAGGAGATCGCCAGCGAGGCGTTGCTGGTCGACAAGGCGCAGCTGCTGACGCTCAGTGCACCGGAAATGACCGTGCTGGTCGGCGGCCTGCGCGTACTGGGCGCCAACTGCGACGGCAGCGAGCATGGCGTGTTCACCGATCGCATCGGCGCGCTGAGCAACGACTTCTTCGTCAACCTTCTAGACATGCGCAACGAATGGAAGCCGGTCCCGGGCAACAAGGAAACCTTCGATATCCGCGACCGCACCACCGGCGGGATCAAGTGGACCGCAACCCGGGCGGACCTGGTGTTCGGCTCGAACTCCCAGCTCCGCGCGATTGCCGAGGTCTACGGGCAGCACGATGCACAGGGCAAGTTCGTCGAGGACTTCGTCGCGGCGTGGAACAAGGTGATGAATGCGGATCGTTTTGACCTGGCGTGACGGGTGTCCTGTGTGCCGCCGCAGCCCAGCGCGCGGCGCACCGTCACGCTTCCTTGCCACGGATTTTCGGCGGTCATGGCATCGTTCAGCACGGAACGGTCACCCGCCCCGGCATGCAAGGCCCCGCGCGGGTTTCCTTTTCATCAGCGCTACGCCCCGGTTTCAGGAGGCTCCATGCACGCACCTTTTCGCTACGCCGACGGCCACTACGCTGGCGGGCAGCCGACGCCCGAGGAGCTTGTCCATCTTCTGCGTGAGGGCGTGCGCACCGTCATCAATCTGCGGGCGCCAAGCGAAGGCAGCGACTATGACGAAGCCGCCGAAGCCGCGCGGCTCGGACTTCGCTATGTCTCCTTGCCGATCACCGGCGCCGCCGATCTCGATCGCGAGCACGTGCGCCAATTCGGCCACGCGCTCGATCAGGCGCGGCCCGCTGGCGGCGTGCTCACCCATTGTGCAAGCGGCAACCGCGCCGGGGCGATGGTTGCGCTGGACGAGGTGATGAACCGTGGCGGCTCGTTGGACAGCGCGCTCGCGCACGGGCGTGCGGCCGGCCTGGCTGCGCTGGAACCCGCGGTCGTTGCGCTGGCCCAGGCCCAGAAAGAGCCGCGATGACAAGCCGCCTGGCGGGGGCGTGGTCGTCAGCGTCCACGCCGGGCGCTCCACCAGCACAAAAGCTCAGCGCCAGTGCGAAGGGATCGGCCGAACGCCCAGGCTGCATGGACTACCCCGGCAAACCGGCACCAGCGAGGCTGCGCCCACGTTCGGTTGATTTCACGCATACCGTCTTCGACAGGCACGTTATTCCCATTCCGTTAAACCTGAGGATCTTCCGATGAGCCTGAAACTCGGCGAAACCGCACCCAACTTCCAGATCGCGACCACGACCGGCGACATCGACTTCCACCAGTGGGCGGGCGATTCCTGGGTGTTTTTCTTCAGCCACCCGGCCGACTTCACGCCGGTGTGCACCACCGAGATGGGCCGCACCGCGCAGCTGGCGCCGGAGTTCGCCAAGCGCAACGTCAAGCCGCTGGGCCTGTCGACTGACTCGGTTGACGAGCACCTGAAATGGATCAAGGACGTCGACGCCACCCAGCACACCACGCTGGAATTCCCGATCGTCGCCGACGCCGACCGCAAGGTCGCCGAACTGTACGGCATGATCCATCCGGGCCAGAGCGATACCGCCGCAGTGCGTTCGGTGTTCATCATCGACCCGCAGAAGAAGATCCGCCTGACGATGACCTACCCGATGGCGGTCGGGCGCAACTTCGAGGAGATCCTGCGAGTGATCGATGCGCTGCAGACCAGCGATAAGCATCGGGTGGCCACCCCGGCCGACTGGCGTCCGGGCGACAAGGTGATCATCCCGCCGTCGATCAAGAACGACGAGGCCAAGGGGCTGTTCCCGCAGGGCTGGGACGAGATCCGTTCCTACCTGCGGCTGACGAAGCTGTAGCCGGCGATTGCCGCGCAAACCATGCGAAGACCGGCCTTGCCGGTCTTCGAGCTCGAACCATCGAATCCTCACGCCGCCTCCACGGGCAAATATCCTTAATGTCCATTCGCAGGGAGGCAGTCACAGCACACCAACAGGAGCACTGCCATGAAAAAAAACATGGGTACGGCCGACCGCACCATCCGCATCCTCATCGCCATTGCCATCGCCGTGGCTTATTTCACCGGAATGATCGGCGGCGCACTGGCGATTGTGCTCGGCATCATCGCCGTGATCTTCGTGCTGACCAGCCTGGTCGGCATGTGCCCGGTTTATTCCTTGCTCGGAATTTCCTCGTGTCCGCGTCGCCAACGCGTCTGACCCGCGACCAGGCTGCGCTCCCGCGCAGCACAGGCAGCGGGCGCGTTGTCGTACACAATATCGAGCCGCCATGCCTCGCCTGACCGTCCTGCAATTGAACGACCTTCACGGTTATCTCCAGCCCCACCCCGAAATGGTGCGCGGCGAGCACGGCGAATGGCAGTTCACGACGTTGGGCGGGCTGGCACGCATCGCCGGTCTGTTCGAGCGCGTCCGCGCGGAACGCCCGGACGCAGTGGTCACGCTGGACAACGGCGACACCTTCCATGGCACCCATGTGGCCGTGGCCGGCAAGGGCATGGCGCTGGTGCCCGCGATGAACGCGCTCGCCTTCGACGCGATGGCGGTGCATTGGGAGTTCGCCTACGGACCCGACGGCGTGCAGCGGATCGCCGAACGCCTCGACTACCCGATGCTCGCGATCAACTGCCACCGCAAGCACGACGACCAGCTATTCCTGCCGCCGTGGCGCATGGTGACCCGCGCCGGACTGCGCATCGCCATCATCGGGCTTGCCTGCCCGATCATCGACAAGACCATGCCGCCGTCGTTCAGCGAGGGCCTGTATTTCACCATCGGCAACGTCGAACTGCCGCGCTGGATCCGCCACGTGCGCGAGGAGGAGGGCGCCGAGCTGG
This sequence comes from Rhodanobacter sp. UC4438_H5, assembly GCF_052978405.1. Classification (NCBI taxonomy): domain Bacteria; kingdom Pseudomonadati; phylum Pseudomonadota; class Gammaproteobacteria; order Lysobacterales; family Rhodanobacteraceae; genus Rhodanobacter; species Rhodanobacter sp. UC4438_H5. Next base: position 1,057,143 of record NZ_CM129672.1, on the reverse strand, counting down.
TCATCGTGCTGTCGCATCTGGGTTTCCCGCAGGACGTGAAGCTTGCCGGCGAGGTCGCCGGGATCGATATTTTGGTCAGCGGGCATACCCACAACCGCATGGCCCGGGCAATCGAGGTCAACGGCGCGATCCTCTTCCAGTCCGGCTGCCATGGCTCGTTCATCGGCCGGCTCGATGTCGAGGTGGAGCAGGGCCGTGTGGTCAGCCACCAGCACGCGCTGGTGGCGATCGACGAGTCGATCGATCCGAATCCCCAGATGGCGACACTGGTCGACGACGCGCTTCGCGCCGAGCGCGAGACGATGGCGGAAGTGGTCGGGCAGACCGAGCTGCCCCTGCATCGCTACGCCATGCTGCACGCGCCGATGGATGACTTGCTGGTGGCGGCCATCGCCGAGGCCGCCGGCACGCAGGTCGCGTTCTCCAACGGCTGGCGCTACGGCGCGCCGATCCCGGTCGGCCCGGTCACGCTGGGCGACCTCTGGAACATCGTGCCGATGAACCCGCCGATCTCCACCACCGAGCTGACCGGCGCGGAGCTCCGCCAGATGATCGAGGTCAACCTCGAGCGCACCTTCGCCGCCGACCCCTACCAGCAGATGGGCGGCTACGTGAAACGAATGGCGGGCGTGCAGGTTTATCTCAGGGCCGAAAACCCGGACGGCCATCGCGTGGATCGCCTGTTCGTCGAAGGCGAACCGGTCGCGGACGAGCGCGTCTACCGCTGCGCCTTCATCACCGAACAGGGCGTGCCGGCACGCTTCGGCCGCCGTCGCAAGCGGCTTGGCGTGCATGCGATCGACGCACTGCGTGCGCGCCTGCAGCGACCGTGGCCCGGCTTGTGCCCGCCAGCTTCAGTGGTAGAAATCTAGCAACAGCCAACCGATCCGCTCACTGCATGGGGGACGACCCACCCGCTGGAGCGGCTCGGTCGGACACGGCTGCGTCGCGTTGCTCGCCACAGCGCGGACGTTCTTCACGTACATCCACACCGCCCCGCTGTGCACAGCCGTTGCAGGTTGACGGAGGAAATCAGGGGCGCTTCGGTTTTTTCATGCCGCTTCCGTCGACCCGGGCCGGCGCTTGAATTGGCGGTCCGGGGCGCCCATCTCGACGCACATTCCCCGAAGGTACCCATAATGGCCATCCCCACATCCCCATCAATTCAGGAGCAGAACCGCCAGCGCTTCAACGTGATCGCGGCCGATTGGGACGAAAGCCCGCGACGGCGGGAGCTGGCCTCGGCGGTTGCGGCCTCGATCGAAGCAGCGGTGCCGCTGCAAGCGGACTGGGAGGCCATGGAATACGGTTGCGGCACGGGTCTGGTGGGCGCCACGCTGGCACCAAAACTGGGGCGGCTTCTGGCCTGCGACGTGTCGCCCGGCATGCTCGCGGTGCTGGAGGCGAAAGCCGGGGCGGCCGGGCTCGATAACCTGCAGGCGTGCGTGCTCGACCTCACCAGCGAGCCACCGCCGGCACAGCCGTTCGACTTTATCTTCAGCAGCATGACGATGCATCACATCCCCGACGTGCCGGAGCTGCTGCGCACGTTCCACAGCATGCTCAAGCCGGGCGGGTGGCTGGCGCTGGCCGACCTGGATGCCGAGGACGGCACCTTTCACGAAGGCGGCGTGAGCGGCGTCATGCATCATGGCTTCGACCGCGACGCATTCCAGGCTGAGCTAGAGGCTGCGGGTTTTCTCCAGGCCCGTGCGTGCACCGCCTGCGTGGTGAGCAGGCCAGCCGCCGAAGGTCGCCACAGCGACTATCCGGTCTTTCTGGTCACCGCCAGGGCTTGACGCCGGCAACTGCCCGCAGGTCACGGCCGGAGGGCGAAGCTGCACGCTATCGAGCGCTATCGCGCCTGCCTGGCCGAAGAGGAGTCGAACGCTCACTCATGCGGTCTGGTAAAGGGGCTGCTTGCGGATGCGGGGAAGCAGAGGAGAAAGGGCAGGGCAGCGGTTCGACCATGGTCAGCTATCAGGCCGAAAAAGGACGCCGTTGCCGTACGTGGCGGGTCCGCTTCCCAGGCTCGCAGCAAGCGGTTGCGGGCCCGCCCGTCCCACAGCTTCCTTTCCGCTCTCGCGGACAGGCCACGAAGGTGTGCGACCACGGGCGACGTCGCTACAGACGCAGCCGCGCGGTATTGAGCAGCACGGTCACCGAGCTCAGGCTCATGACGGTCGCTGCGACCAGTGGATGCACGTAGCCTGCGATGGCCAGCGGGAGGGCTGCCGCATTGTAGGCGACGGCCAGGATCAGGTTCTGGCGGATTACGCGCGAGCTCTTGCGCAGCAGCGCGAAGACGCGTGGAAGCTGCTCCAGGCCACCCTGCATGAGGGTCAGCGCGGCGGCCGATTGCGCGGCCGGACTGGCTCCGCTGACGGCCACCCCCAGGTCGGCCGCGGCCAGCGCGGGACCGTCGTTGATGCCATCGCCGCAGAACGCGACATAGCGGTTTCGTGCACGCGCGGCTTCGATGCATTCGAGCTTGCCCTCGGGACTGATGCCGGCGCGGTAAGGCAGCGCCAGCGGCCCGGCCACTTCGGCCACCGCGAGGTCGCGGTCGCCGCTGAGGATCACCAGTTCGCAGCCGAGCGCGCGCAGCCGGTCGACAGCGGCCCCGACCCGTTCGCGTAGCGGGTCGGCAAACTCGAACGCGCCGACCCAGCGGCCATTTCGCACCAGATGCGATACCGTGCGCCGATTGCCCTCCTCGGGAACGGCAATGTGCTGGGCGATGAGCCAGCTGCGCCGGCCGAGGCGAAGTTCCTCGCCTTCGGCGTTCCAGATCAGTCCCGCGCCGGCCACTTCCCGGGTCCGCCCCGTGGGACGCACCGCATCGCCCGCATCCAGCGCGGCGAGCGCGCGGGCCAGTGGATGGGACGAACCGGCTGCCGCCGTGGCGGCCCAGCGGCGCAGCGTGCGCTCGTCGATGCCGGGGGCCGGATGGATACCGACGACGGCCGGTTGGCCCTGGGTGAGCGTGCCGGTCTTGTCGAGGAAGACGATGTCGGGCAGCCGGAAGTGCTGGATCAGATCGGTGTCGCGCAGCAAGGCGCCTAGGCGCGAGGCATGGGCCACGGCGCGGCTGGCCATCAGCGGGACCGCCAGCGACAGCGCGCACGGACAGCCGATCACGAACACCGACAAGCCCCGCGCCGCGGCGTCGAACCCGGTTGCTCCTTCCAGCAGGGCGACGCCGGCGCCCAGAGCGGCCGCGCCTGCCGACCACGGGATCAGGTAGCGCGCCAGGGCATCGACCTTGCGCTGCCACGCGGGCTTTTCTGTCAGCACCCGGCGCACCTGGCTGGCCAATGCATCGATCCGCCGGGCACCGGGCAGCGCCTGCGCGGTCATCTCGGCGCTGCCGTCGATCACCTGGTCGCCGGCCCACAGGCGGGCCTCCGCGCCGAGCTCGACCGGCACCGATTCCCCGGTGAGGCGGGAACGGTCGACCCAGAGCGTGCCATCGACGATCGGTCCGTCCACGACCACCGCATCGCCGGCTTCCAGCCGCACGCGATCGGCCGGGCGCAGCTGGCTCGCCGGCACCCGCTCTTCCGCGCCGGCGATGACGCGCCGGGCCAGTTGGTCCCCGGTGCCGAGCAATCCGCGTACGCGTTCGGCCGCATTGGTGCGCAGGCGGCGGTCGACCAGGCGGGCGATCAGCTGGAACGTTACCAGCATCAGCGCGGAGTCGAAGAAGACCTGGCTGCGCCCGTCCAGCAGGCTGAGCAGCGATAGCAGCACCGCCAGGGCGACCCCCAGCATGATCAGGCTGTCCAGGCCGGGCGCGCCCGCGCGCAGCGTGCGCCACCCGGCGAGATAGAACGGCCAGCCCGACCACAGCAGCGCGGGCATCGCGAACGCTCCCGAGCCGATCGCCAGCAGGTAGCCGGTCGACCGGTCGGATGCGGCGAAGTACAGCTCACCGGCAGCGAGCATGCTCCACATGCCGAAAAAGACGGCTACCGCCAGGCGCTCGCCCAGCCGCAGATGGATCTGCCTGGCGCGGTCGGCCGGCTCGTCCAGGGTGCGTGTCCCGTAGCCCAGCCTGGCGACGGCCTTGCGCAGGGTCGTCAGGCTGGTCTGGCCGGGATGCCACTCCACCACGACGGCGTCTGCGGCGAAGTGGGCGGCAGCGGCCCGGACGCCGGGCTGGCGTGCAAGTAGCGCTTCCACGGCCGCCGCGCAGGAGGCACAGAACATGCCTTCGACCACCAGCACCTGGCGCTCGACGCCGCTGTCTGGGGCGGAGTGCCCGGGTTGCTGCGGCTCGCTCAGGTTCCCGGCTGGCGCAGCCGCCGCGGGCTGGCCGCCGGCCACGCTAGTCGTCGCTGCCGTGGTCGCCATCGCTGTCCGCCGCTCGGGCGTCGGGCGTGGCGGTGAAGCCGGCCGCTGCCAGTGAGGCAAGCAGCGCTTGGCCGAGGCCGGGCTCGAGCGCCTGCAGCACGACGCTGCGGGCGGAGAGGTCGACGTCCACCGCGCTGACCCGGGTGTCCCCGGCGAAGGCGGTACGCAGCCTTTTTTCGCAGGCGGCGCAATGCAGGTTCTCCAGCCGGTAGCGATAGCTGACCGGCCGCTGCAGGGCGGACGCGCGATTCATAAGCGAGCTGCCCTGGTCATGGAATCTGCCTCGCCGTGTGACACCGCTACGGTTTGCGCGTGGGCGGGGGCGGTGTGCCCACCCCGATCAGCTGGCCATTGACCACCTGGCCGTAATACGTGTTGCCGCCACTGTGGTACTGCTTGGCCGCTTCCGCCACGGCGCCGGTCTGGCGTGGATCCTTGGGGCGTTCGTGGCTGTCGATGTAGGCGGCGACGTCCCACGCCTGCTGGTCGGTCAGGCGGTCGTGCTGCCCCAGTGGCATGTTGGCCTTGATGAAGCCGGCGGCATTGTTGATGCTGGCCATGCCGGCGCCCCAGTTGTAGCTGTGCGGCCCCCACAGCGGCGGAAACACCACCCGCCCGTTGATGTCGTGCTGGCCCTGGCCGTCGCCGCCGTGGCAGGTCGCGCAATAGGTCTGGAACACCGTTTGTCCGCGCTCGGGCGAATAGCCCTGTGCGGTCTTCTTCAGCTTGGGATAGCCGCCGCCAGCCAGTTTGGTGTTGGTCGGCGCGCCGGTCGCCAGCCAGTGCATGTACGCCTGCAGGTCCTTGTAGACCTGGTCGCCCGCCTTGGGCGGACCACCCGAGGTCGAATCCTGCGCATTCATCGAATAGGTGAAGCAACCCTTGACGCGATCCTCCATCGTGTTGATCTGCTTGTTCTTGGAGCGGTACATCGGGTAGCTGACCCAGGCCGACCACATCGGGGCCGAATCGGCGCGGCGGCCGGCGTCGAGGTGGCAGTTGCTGCAGGAGAGCTCATTACCGACGTACTGGCCGGCGTGGGTGCGCGTGTTGACGAAGATCTGCATGCCGCGGCGGACCGCATCACCTCCTGGGCCGGAAGGGATGCTGCTTTCGGGCGGCGGATTGAAGGCGGGCGGGGTTTTCTTGCCGGCGGTGGCCGGCGCCGGTGCGCTACCGCTCGCCTCGGGCCCGCGGTCCCGGGCTTGCCGGCTGTGATGCAGTCCGGGTACCTCGATGTTGCCGAACACGACCACCGCGGCAAACAGCACGATCCCGCCGATGACGGCGTAGATCGCACGCCGGGTGCCATGCCCTGCACGTTGATCGTCCCGGCTTTCGTTGCCTTCGACGCGTCGGCGGGTGGGTTCGGATGGGTGCTCCATGGTCATTCTCCTGTCGAGGCCTGCACCTGGCGCGACGGCACGGGTGGCAGCGTACTGAGATAGTCGGAGACGGCCTTGCGATCGAGCGCATCCAGCTTGACCGCAATGTGGCGCATCAGCGCGGAGGGGTCGTTGCTGCGCTGGCCGTCGGCGAAGGCATTGAGCTGGGTCACGGTGTAGGCCGGGTGCTGGGCCGCGAGCGCGGGGAAGATCCCGACCCCGAAGCCGGACGAACCGTGGCAGGAGAAACATGCAGGGAGCTCGCGTGAGCTGTCACCGGCGAGGGCGAGCTGCTGGCCGCGCGAAATCCGGCCGCCGAGATCCGGACGGGCGGTCGAGCCGGGCGACAGCTGGGCGTAGTAGCGGGCAAGGACAGGTATGTCTTGCGGGGCAAGCGAGCGGGCCACTATCGCCATGATCTCGTTGGGGCGCCGACCGCTGCGGAAATCGAGCAGCTGGCGCTCGATGTAGGCCGAGTCGAGTCCGGCCAGGCGCGGGATGTTGAGCGTGCCGCCGCCGGTGGCCCCATGGCAGGACGCGCACGACCAGCGCCCGCCGCGCGCGGCCGAGGCCAGTAGGGCGCCGGCGGTGTCGGTGCCGGCGAGCGTGACCGCTGCCTGCGTCGAGGCTGGCTGCGCTTCGTAGGCAGCCGGATGATCCGACACCGCCACCAGCGCCGCGCCCCCGCTCCATGGTTCGGAGGGGCCGCCCTGACGCCGGGCGGCGGTGACATCGGACACGTTCAACGGTCCGGCCTTGTTCGACCAGGCTTGCCGTATGTAGGTGCCAATCTCGGCGATCTCTGTGTCGGAGAGCACACTGGCGAAATCGGGCATGTGCCCGTTGTAGTCCTCGCCGGCAACGCGAATCGGCCCATGGATGCCGTGCAGCAGGATCCTGGCGATCATGCGCGGATCTTCGGTGACGAAAGGCGAGCCGTCGAGTGGCGGCACCGCACCCTTCAGCCCGGCGCCGTCGACCTGGTGGCAGGTGGCGCAGCGCTCCTGGAACAAGGTGAGGCCGGGCTGGTGGGCCGGGCGGTTTTCGGTCTTTTCGGCGAGGTTGCGCTGCAGCCGCTGGGTCTGCCCGATCTGCACCGACTTGCCGGCGTCGTAGAGCATCGCCACGCCCCAGAGCGCCAGCGCGATGGCGATCCAGTACACCGGCAACGGAACGCGCCGGGACTCCTCGTAGGGTTCGAAAAGTTCATCCTCGGGAAGGCGCCGCGGGCGCTGCTTGCGATCTTTCACCGGGCACCTCCCTGGGTGGCATAGCCATCGTCGCGTACGCCATCGACGGGCGCGGGATAGGTGCGGTCGAGGCTCAGCAGGTAGGCCACCAGATCCTGCGCATCGCGCGTCGCCACCACCGTGCCTTCCCGCGGCCGGTAGGCTTTGGGTACCCATACAGCCACATCGCCAGGCGCGAGTCGTGACTTGACTTTGAACAGGTAACGATAGGCCGGCATGATGCTCCACGGGGAGATCGACCGCGGCTGGTAGAGGTGGGTCAGTTGCCACGCGGCGCTCGGCATGCGCGCGCCGATGTTCAGCAGATCCGGCCCGGTGCGCATGGTGCCCAGCAAGTGCGGCTTGTCGAACATGTAGTCCGAGGCCACCGACGCGCGGCCCCAGCCGCGTTCGACGTCGGGCGCCTGGTCAGGCGAGCGCGGCTGCTGGCTATGGCAGTAGACGCAGCCCTCGCGCACGTACACCGCCCGCCCGCGCAACTCGGTGGCGGTGTAGTCGCGCAGGCCGGGCGTGGGTGGCTTGCTGCGGATCTGCACCGCGGGCAGGACGAGCAGCAGCACGGTGGCGAATACCAGCAACGCCAGCGACAGCAGGGCGATCGGCAGGACCTTGTTCATGGTGATCATGGCGCGGCCTGCGCGGCGACCGGCATGGTCTGGCCCGGCGCATGCAGTCGGGAACGCGCCAGCAGCACGAAAAAGTTGAGCGCGAACACCAGGTGTCCGAGCGTCATCAGCGAGCCGCCGACCGAGCGCGAGATCAGGTACGGCCTGAGCAGGATGACGCTGTCCGCGAACGGCCGACTGGCATCGATCATGGCATAGCCCTGTTCGATGCCGCCGATGGTGAGCGCCGTGAAGTAGATGGCGAAGCCGACGATGGTGAGCCAGAAATGCACCGGGATCAGGCGCGGATACGGCCACTGCGCGCCGATCATGCGCGGCATGATGTGGTAGATGCTGCCGAACAGCACCAGCGAGACGAACCCGTAGACGCCCAGATGCGCATGCGCGATGGTGTACTGGGTGAAGTGCACCACCGTCTGCACCGGGCGCAGCGCTTCGGTGGAACCCTGCAGCGAGACGATCGTGTACGAGAGCGCGCCGAGCCAGACAAAGCGCAAGGGGGTGGAGTCGCGCAGCGCCCACAGGTTGCGCGCCACCGTGACGTGGTGATTGATCGCCACCGCGACGACCGACACGATCATCATCATGCTCTGCACGATCGAGAGCGTCACCAGCCACGTCGGCACCGGGCCGCCGACGAGATGATGGATGCCGATCTGGCTGTAGAACAGCGCCAGCGCCCAGAAGCCCAGCAGCGACAGCGTGTACGAATAGATCGGCTTGCCGATGATCTTGGGGATGAAGTAGTACGCCGCGCCCAGCCCGAGTGGCGTGAGCCACAAACCCAGCACGTTGTGCGCGAACCACCAGTTCACCGTGGCCTCCTGCGCACCGGAGTAGATCTCCGGAATGTTGGCGATCACGAACAGCATCGGAAACCAGCCCAGCGCGGCGATGAAGTACCAGCCGGTCACGTATATGTGGCGCACGTTGCGCGCGCGCATGGTGCGGAACAGCGGTACCGCGAACAGCGCGGCGCCGATCGCGATGAAGATATCGACCTGCCAGGGGATCTCCAGCCATTCCTCGCCGTCGGTGAAGCCGGCCGCTATTCCGGCCAGTCCGGCCGCCAGCGCGATGTTCCAGATCCACGCGCCGTAGATCGGCAGCCGCGGCGAGCGCAGACGTGTGTGGAAGATGCGCGGGATGATCCACATCGCCACGCCCAGTCCGCCCAGTGACAGCCAGCCGTAGATGACCGAGTTCAAGTGCAACGTGCGTATGCGGCCGAAGGTCAGCGCGCCGGCACCGTCCAGCCAGTCGGGCAGGTGCATCTTGAGTGAGGCAATCACGCCGAACACCGAGCCCAGCACCAGCCAGATCACCGCGCTGGCAAGCAGCAGGGTGACGGCACGGCGTGACGAGGCGTCCTCGCCCGCATGCGCGGCATCGCGATGCTCGTGCTGCGCCACTTGCTCGTTCGGCGTATCGATCGTCGGGTCGTCCATGCCTCCGGCCTCGCCCTTGCCGAAGACCGTGTAGGCATGCGCCTGGTCGACTTTCATTTGACGGTTGCTGATCGCCCAGATGAAGGCAGCAAGCGCGATCAGCGAGATCACGAAACTGATGACCAGAAACAGGCCGATCGTCCAGCTCATTGGAACCTTCCCGAAACGACTCTAGCGGTGGCGGCCCTACAGACAGCCGGCTGGTTGCCATATGGATCGATGTATTACTGAAAACATGCGATGGTTGCAAATCCGCGGTCGCTGCCAGGTTGCGGACGGCATGGGTAAAACATTACTCCGACGATGTCGAAGCAAAGTAATTTAGGGGGATCCGCAGGAAAGAGCGACCGCACGGAGCGGCTGCGGGCAGGCGGCCGCCGCGGATGTTCACTTGCAGCGCCGCGAGCATCAGCTTGGGCAGGGGCAGTGTGGCATCGCGCTTCCTGCGTAGATCCACAAACGCCTCGCGGCCGCGGTCGCCTCCGACGTGGATATTGTCATCGCGATGCTTCGATACCGTCGCATGGCACTGCGCGTCACGGCCGTGCGGTGCATAGTCATGGCCCACGAAAAGTTCCGTGTCCCTCGGCAGGGCCAGCAGCGCCTGGATGGAATCGAACAACTGGTCTGCATCGCCACCGGGAAAGTCGGCACGCGAGGTGCCTGCATCCGGCATCATCAACGTGTCGTGCACGAACGCCGCGCGCTCGGTCACGTAGCTGACCGACGCCAGCGTGTGGCCGGGTGAGAACAGCACCCGCACCTGCGTGTCACCCACGCTGAACACATCACCATCAGCAAACAACCGGTCCCACTGCGATCCGTCCACCGGGAAATCGTCCAGGCAGTAGATGTCGCGCCACAGCTTCTGCACCTCGACCACGCGCGCGCCGATGGCGGTGGGAGCCTGCAGCTTTCCGGCCAGGTAGGGGGCTGCGGAGAAATGGTCGGCATGCGGATGGGTGTCCAGGATCCAGTCGACCTGGAGGCGCTGCTCCTTCACGAAGCGCAGGATCTGGTCGGCATTGTTGGTCGCCGTAGTCGCTGCGGCCGGATCGAAGTCGAGCACGGGGTCGATGATCGCCGCCTTGCTGGTGGCACGGTCGACCACCACGTACTGCCAGCTTCCCGTGGGCTTGTCCCAGAGCGTCGCGACGGCAATACCTCCCAGTTCGATCAGTTCCATGTTGGCATCCTCATGGCGGCTTGAATGGCGCCGTTGGCGGCGACGTGAGAAGCGACACACGTGGCGCATCGACCCTTGGGGCCGTGGAGCCTCCTGCGTGGCCATTACTGCGTTTTTGCAAATGGCAAAGCGGGTGGAACGCATCACATGCAGTCATGCCGGGTCAGCGCCGCACCTCATCGCTACGGTAGACGTATCGGAATCAACCGCTATGGACAATCTAAACGCGCGGATCGTGAGCCTGAGGTAAAGGAGGAAAGATTTGCCGTAGCGAGTTGGCCAATGCGTCTCCTGGTCGAGGCCCGCTGGATCCACATTCGATCGTTCAAAACATTCCCTGCAGCGTGCGAACACGTGTCAGGAATGGCCGGCGTTGGCTGCTGGCGAGATTTTCTGTCCGCTGTACATACTGGCAATGCAAGCGTTCTGTCACCTCACCGTGCGCTGCAGGCCTCTTGCTTCGCAACGGCGCGTGACTTCAGAGACGGCAACAGTGGTGCATCGTTTTGCGCAGTCTGGTGGTGAAGGCGGGTGCCTCAATGGTAGCCCTCGTCTGCCTGCACCTTGCCGCGAAATACCCGATACGAATACACGGTATAAGCGAGTACCGCCGGAATCAGCACCATCGCGCCGACCAGCACGAAACCCTGCGACGACGGCGGCGAGGCGGCCTGCCAGATGGTCATGCTCGGCGGCACAATGTTCGGCCACATGCCCACCACCAGGCCGACGAAGCCCAGCACGAAGAAGCACAAAGCGAGCAAGAACGGCTGTACCTCGCGATCCTGCAGCACCGCCCGCCACAGCCACGCTGCATTGAGCAAAGTCAGCATCGGGATCGGCAAAAGGTAGAGGAAATGCGTCCCGGTGAACCAGCGTGCCATCAAGTGCGAATCGAGGAACGGCAACCATGCGCTCACGATCAGCATGAAGCCGATCACCGCCAGCATCAGCGGCCGGGTGAGATCGAACGCGACGCGCTGCAGCCGTCCTTCGGTCTTGAGGATCAACCAGGTCGCGCCGAGCAGCGCATAGCCGAACACCACCGCCACGCCGGTCATCACTGCGAACGGGCTGAACCAGCCGAATGTGCCCTGGATATACTTGCCGCCGGTGAGCGGCATGCCCTCGACCAGCGCGCCCAGGATCAGCCCCTGCGCGAACGCGGTGAGCACCGAGCCGACGCTGAAAGCCACGCCCCACAGCCAGCGCGAGGTATGCGCCTTGAAGCGGAACTCGAACGCCACGCCGCGGAAGATCAGCGCGATCAGCATGACCAGCATCGGCAGGTATAGCGCCGAGAGCACTGCAGCGTAGGCCTTGGGAAAGCTCGCCATCAAACCCGCGCCGCCGAGTACCAGCCAGGTCTCGTTGCCGTCCCAGATCGGCGCGGCGGTATTCATCATGTGGTCGCGCTGGTGTTCGTCATCGGCGAACGGCAACAGGATGCCCAGCCCCAGTACGAAGCCGTCGAGCAGCACATACATCATCACCGCAAAGCCGATGATGAAGTACCAGACCACGGGAAGCACAGTTGCCCAGTCCATCCTCAATCTCCCATCGGATCGTCGGGCGCCGATAGCGGGCGCGAGGGTGTACGAAGGTGGCTGCCGTGCACCGGCGTGGCCGTCTGGTCGCGCTGCGGCGCCGGTAGCGGACCGTCGCGAAACAGCTTGAGCAGATACCAAAGGCCTGCGCCGAAGATGCCGAGATAGACCACCACAAAGGTGATGAGAGAGGCGAGCACGCTGCCGGCTGGCACTTTGCTCACCGCTTGCGCGGTGCGCACCAAGCCCTGCACCACCCACGGCTGACGCCCGACTTCGGCGACCCACCAGCCAGTCAGCAGTGCAACGAAGCCGGACGGGATCATCACCACCCAGGCTTTCAGGTACCACCGGCCGGACAACAGCGTGCCGCGCTTCCAGCGCCACAGCCCGATCAGGGCGAGCGCGAACATGGCCAGGCCGAGCCCTACCATGACACGGAACGAAAAGAACGGAATCGCCACCGGCGGGCGCTCATCCCGTGGGAAATCCTTCAGGCCCTTGACCTCTCCGTTCCACGAGTGGGTCAGGATCAGGCTGCCCAAGTGGGGCACGTCGAGCGCGTAGTGGTTGGTCTGCGCCTGCTCGTCGGGCCAGGCAAACAAGGTCAGCGGCACATTGCTTTCGGTGTCCCAGCGCGCCTCGATCGCGGCCAGCTTGGTCGGCTGGTATTCGCGCACCTTCTGCCCGGCCATGTCGCCGATCATGATCTGCAGAGGGATCACGATGGCAAGGAACGCCAGCGCGAGCTTGAGCGTCTTCCCGGCGCGATCGACGAAACGCCCCTGCAGCAGATAGACGGCCGAAGCCCCGCCCACCACCATCGCCGTCGAGATGAATGCCGCCAGCACCATGTGCGGCAGGCGCACCAGGAAAGAGGGGTTGAAGATCACCCGCCACCAGTCGGCCGGGTAGAACACGCCGTCGCGGATTTCGTAGCCGGCTGGCGTCTGCATCCAGCTGTTGGCCGACATGATCCAGAACGCCGAAAGCAGCGTGCCCAGCGCGACCATGCAGGTGGCCAGGAAATGCATGCGGTCACTGACCTTTTTCCAACCGAACAGCATCACGCCAAGGAACGTCGCCTCCAGGAAGAACGCGGTGAGCACTTCGTAATTGAGGAGCGGCCCTACCACGTTGCCGGCGACGATCGAGAAGCCGGCCCAGTTGGTGCCGAACTGGAAACTCATCACGATGCCCGAGACCACGCCCATGCCGAAAGCGACGGCGAAGATCTTGAGCCAGAAGAAATACAGGTCGCGCCACAGGTCGGTGCGCTTGACCAGCCACACGGCTTCGATGAAAGCGAGCCACGCCGCCGTACCGATGCTGAAGGCGGGGAACAGGATGTGGAAAGACATTACCCACGCGAACTGCAGGCGCGAGAGGAACTCGGCGGTCAACATGCTTCACTCCGGGGAAAGACGTGGCGCATTGTGGACACTTCCATGTGATCCCGCAGTCGTTTATTGCACGATGGCCGGCTACGGGCGATCCACCAACGCTAGCGATCTATACGCGGCATGTGCTCGCGTGGTGTGTCGTTTCGTACGACCGATGGCTTTGCCCTGTTGTCATGTGTGTTCCTCGGCCCAACCATTGACCATCGCGCGGTTACTTGGGGGGTATTCCTTGAGGCGCGCCATCATACGAGTGCGCCGGTATTCATTCTGTACATGCTCTACTCCGGATGACCGAGGCGCTCCGGCAGGTTTGCTGCTCGCGCGTGCCGGGGCATCATCAATGGTGGAGGGACTGGCAGACCACCAGGTCATAGGCGTGCACCACATGCGCAGGCACCCTCATCAACTGGCCCGGACATGGCGTTCCTAGCCTTCGGTTTGATCTTGGTCGAGCTGGCCGGCTGCGGGCTAGCGGACGCACTTTTCGGGTCGCCAGCCCTGAGAGCCCCCTACGCAGGCTGGTTCGTTCAAGTGCCCACCTCCGGCAGGCACACCTGCGCCATGCCGCCGAGTTGACGGTCAGCACCTGGCAATTCCCGCACACGGGCATGCTCGGCAGGCGTGGAATGGCTGGCCTCGCTGAAGCGTCAGGGCCCTTAGAAAGCCGCAAGTGAGCCCCGGAGGATCTCCGGCGGGCCGGGGTCCGCAGCGTTTGCACCGCAAGCTTGCCCGGTTTATATTCGTAGATGCGAATATACGAATAGGTGGTTGTATGCATCCTTGGCTCCTCGCCGCCGTCGGCGGCATCCTGATCGGCCTGGCGGCCGTGCTGATGATGGGCGCGTTGGGCCGCATTGCCGGCATCAGCGGCATTGCCGGCGGGCTGGTGACCCAGCGCATCGGCGACTGGCCGTGGCGGCTCGCGTTTGTGCTGGGCCTGGTGCTGGCGGCGCCGTTGCTGGGGCTGCTGCGCGGCGACAGCGGCGTGGGGATGCCGCAGGTGGGGTGGCCGTGGATGGCCCTGGCGGGCATTCTGGTCGGCGTCGGCACGCGCCTCGGCAGCGGCTGCACCAGTGGGCATGGCGTCTGTGGCATCGCCCGCTTTTCGCCGCGTTCTCTGGCAGCTACCGCCACCTTCATGGTGCTCGGCATCGGCACGGTAACCGTGGTGCGTCACCTGCTTGGAGGGCTCTGACATGAAGGTATTGGTTGCACTCGTTGCTGGCCTGCTGTTCGGCATTGGGCTGGTGCTGGGCGGGATGACCCGCCCGGAAATCGTGCTCGGCTTTCTGGATGTATTCGGCCACTGGAATCCGCAACTGGCCTTCGTCATGGGCGGCGCCGTGCTGACCACGGCGCTCGGGTACCGCTTGGTGCTGACCCGGCCGCAACCATGGCTTGATGCCACCTTCCAGCTCCCGACGGCCCGCACACTGGACCGTCGCCTGCTTGGCGGCGCGGCCATGTTCGGTGTGGGCTGGGGGCTCGCCGGTTACTGTCCCGGTCCGGCGCTGGCGTCGCTCACCGCGGGTGCGCCGGGACTGCTGCTGTTCGTGGCCTGCATGGTCGCTGGCTGGCTGTTGGTGGCGCGGCTGCTGCCGGCTCGGTCCTGATGTCTTTGTTTGAGGAACGTCCCATGCAACAACACCCCGAGGTCCAGGCGTTCTTCGACGAGGCGACCAACACCTTCAGTTATGTCGCGTGGGATCCGGCCACGCGCAAGGCAGCTATCCTCGATGCCGTACTGGACTTCGACCCGGTCTCCGGTCGTACCCGCCACGGTTCGGCTGACAAGCTGATTGCTTTCGTGCAGGCGCAAGGGCTGGAAACCGAGTGGGTGATAGATACCCACGTGCATGCCGATCATCTGTCCGCCGCGCCCTACGTGCAGGCGCGTCTGGGTGGAAAGCTCGGCATCGGCGAGCACATCCGCGCCGTGCAGAAGACTTTCGGCAAGCTGTTCAACGCGGGCACCGATTTCCAAGGTGACGGCAGCCAGTTCGACCATCTGTTCGCCGACGGCGAACGCTACCGCGTGGGCGGCATCGAGGCGGTCGCGCTGCACACACCTGGCCACACGCCCGCATGCATGACCCACGTGATCGGCAATGCCGCTTTCGTTGGCGACACGCTGTTCATGCCCGACTACGGCACCGCGCGTTGCGACTTTCCTGGCGGCGACGCGCGCACGCTGTACCGCTCGATTCGGCGCATCTTCGCGCTGCCGGACGCGACGCGCGTCTTCCTGTGCCACGACTACAAGGCGTCCGGGCGCGAGCAGTTCGCGCACGAGACGACCGTGGGCAAGCAGCGCCGCCACAACATCCACGTGCGCGAGGAGATCGACGAGGATCAGTTCGTGCGGCTGCGCTCGGAACGCGATGCGGCCCTGTCGATGCCCCGGCTGATGCTGCCATCGGTGCAGGTGAACATGCGCGCCGGCCACCTGCCGCCGGCGGAGGACAATGGCGTGCGCTATCTGAAGATTCCGCTGGACGCGTTGTAATCACCGGGCCGTCGCGGCGACCTGACCGCCCGCGGCCTGTCGCGGGCCACTTCCGAGGAGCAAATCATGGCGACCAAGAAGGTTTCGGAACACCTGAGCGTGTCGGCACAGATCGAAGTGGCCGACGTCGGCACGCTCGCCGGTCAGGGTTTCACCGGCATCATCAACAATCGCCCGGACGGCGAGGCCCCGGACCAGCCGACCAGCGCGATGATCGCCCAGGCCGCTGCGGAGGCAGGCCTGACCTACCGGCACATTCCCGTGGTTTCAGGTCAGCTGCGTGATGAGCAGGCGGCCGAGTTCGCCGAGGTGCTCGAGGAGGCCAGCGGACCGCTGCTCGCCTTCTGCCGCACCGGCACGCGCTCGATCACCTTGTGGGCGCTGGGTGCCGCGCGCCAGGGGCAGGGCGCGGCGGAGATCCTGGCCACGGCCAACCGCTGCGGGTACGACCTGACGTCGCTGAAACCGCGTCTGGAACGCTCAGCGAGTGGCGGATCGGAGGCAGTGCAAGGGTCGCCGGGCCGAACCGTGGATGTCTTGATCGTCGGCGGTGGATCGGCAGGCTGCGCGGTTGCCGCCAGCCTGCGCCGGCGCGATCCCTCCTTGAGCATCACCATCGTCGAGCCGAGCGAAAAGCACTACTACCAGCCCGCCTGGACGCTGGTCGGGGCCGGCTTGTTCGATACGGCGCGTACCGAGGTGGCGACCGCCCAGATCATCCCCGCCGGCGTGAAATGGCACAAGGGTGCCGTTGCCGCGTTCGAGCCCGACCGCAATGCGGTGGTGCTGGCCGACGGCGCCCGGCTGGGCTACCGGTATCTGATCGTCGCGCCGGGTCTGGTCCTGCGCTGGGAGCAGATCGAGGGTCTGGCCGAGACGCTCGGGCGAAACGGCGTGACATCCAACTATCGATTCGACCTGGCGCCCTACACATGGAAACTCGTTCGCGAGTTGGCCAGCGGTCGCGCGCTGTTCACCCAGCCGCCGATGCCGATCAAGCGCGCCGGCGCGCCGCAGAAGGCGATGTACCTCTCGTGTGATCACTGGTTCCGCAACGGCCGCACCGCTGCCATCGAGGTTCAGTTCCGCAGTGCCGGCGCCGTGCTGTTCGGGGTCAAGGAATTCGTGCCGCCATTGATGGAGTACGTGCGCAAATACCAAGCCCAGCTCTGCTTCAATTCCAACCTGTTTGCGGTCGATGGCGCAGCGCGCAAGGCTTGGTTCGAAGACAAGGATACCGCCGGCGGCACCACGCGCCATGCGGTGGATTTCGACATGTTGCATGTCGTGCCACCGCAGACTGCGCCGGACTTCGTGCGCTCCAGCCCGCTCGCTGATGAAGCCGGCTGGCTGGCGGTGGATCCGCAGACGCTGAGACATCCCCGCTACGCGAACATTTTCAGCCTTGGTGATGTCTGCTCCGCACCCAACGCCAAGACTCTGGCGGCCGTGCGCAAACAGGCCCCGGTCGTGGCCGAAAACCTGCTCGCCAGTCTGCATGGCCGCCACCGGCACGCCGTCTATGACGGCTATGGTGCCTGTCCACTGACGGTCGAGAAGGGCCGAGTGGTGCTTGCCGAGTTCGGCTACGGAGGCAAGTTGATGCCCAGTTTTCCGCTTGATCCCACCAAGGCCAGCCGACTGGCCTGGCTGCTGAAAGCCAACATTCTGCCGCCGGTGTACTTCCACATGGTGGTGCGCGGCCACGAGTGGCTTGCCAAGCCGGAGATGGTGGACGGACCCGCATGAGACACTCATGAAATCCGGCCGTCCCGTTGCAGCGCCGGGCTCACAGCGTAAGCGCGCCTTGCCACGTCCCGCGGAAGTGCTTTCGTCCGAAGCGATGCACCGCCACTCCGAGGAGGCGATTGCGTTGCTCAAGGGCATAGCCAGCCACAATCGGCTGCTGCTGCTCTGCCAGCTGGTGGAAGGCGAGCGTTCGGTCGGCGAGCTTGCGCAGGTGCTAAAGCTCTCCCAGAGCGTCGTCTCGCAGCACCTGGCGCTGCTGCGACGCGACCGCATCGTCAACGGACGTCGCGAGGCTCAATCGATCTACTACCGCATCAGCGACGAGCGCGCGCGTACGCTCATGACAACTTTGTTCGAGCTTTTCTGCATGCCGCAGGATTGAGCCATCTGGAGTGTCCATGGAACCCGTTCTTCTGACCCAGGCCTTGCTGGCCATCGTGTGTGGCTCTCTGGTCGGCTTTTCGCTGGCGCTGATCGGCGGTGGCGGCTCGATTCTGGCCACGCCGCTGGTGCTCTATGTGGTCGGCGTGCACGACCCGCACGTGGCGATCGGTACCAGCGCGCTGGCGGTGGCGGTGAATGCCTTCGCCAACCTGGTACCTCATGCGCGCGCCGGACACGTCCGCTGGAAGGCGGCCTTCATGTTTGCAGCGACCGGCGTGGTCGGCGCTTACCTGGGATCGAGCCTGGGCAAGGCGATCAACGGGCAGCACCTGCTGGTGCTGTTCGCACTGCTCATGCTGGTGGTCGCCGGCCTGATGTTGCGCGGACGGCGTAACGGCGAGGTGGATCGCTACCCGCTGCCGCACGTCTATCCGCGTCTGGGCGCTGTGGGCCTCGGCGCTGGCGGTCTGTCGGGATTCTTCGGCATCGGCGGCGGCTTCCTGATCGTACCGGGGCTGATGTTCGCCAGCGGCATGGAGATCATCAACGCAATCGGCACGTCGTTGTTCTCGGTGGGCGCCTTCGGGCTGACCACCACCTTCAACTATGCCGCCTCCGGCCTGGTCGATTGGCGCGTGGCGACCGAGTTCATCGGCGGCGGCATCGTCGGTGGCTGGCTGGGTGCGCTGGGCGCCCGACGGTTGGCGAAGACGCGCGGGGCGCTCAACCTGATCTTCGCCGCGGTGATCGTCGTGGTGGCCATCTTCATGCTCTACAAGTCGTTGCATGCCTGAGAGCGCGCAGGAGGCTATCATGCTGTTCCGTCAGTTGTTCGAACCGCTCTCCAGTACCTACACCTACCTGCTTGGCTGTGAGGACACCGGCCAGGCGGTGTTGATCGACCCGGTCGTCACGATGATCGAACGCGACTTGGCCGAGATACAGCGTTTGGTTCTGACCCTGGCATGGACGATAGACACGCACATCCACGCCGACCACATCACCGCGGCACGCGAGCTCAAGCAGCGCGTGGGCAGCCGCATCGCAGCGCCTGCGTTCGACCGCCTGCCATGTGCCGATGCAGGAATCGAGGAGGGACGTCCGTTCGAAGTCGGCAGCGTGCCACTTCAACCGCTGCACACACCCGGGCACACGGACGGCCATTTTGCCTACCGCCTGGCTGACCGCGTGTTCACCGGCGATGCGTTGCTGATCGACGGCTGTGGCCGCACCGATTTCCAGAACGGCGACGCCGACGCCTTGTTCCGCAGCGTGCGCGAGAAGCTGTTCGTGCTGCCGGGCGAGACGCTGGTCTACCCCGCGCACGACTACCAGGGCCGCTACGTTTCCTCGGTAGCGCAGGAGCAGAGCCGCAATCCGCGCCTGGGCGGTGACCGAACACTGGACGAGTTCCGGGCGATCATGGCCGGGCTCAACCTGCCTTACCCAAAGTTCATCGACCACGCCGTCCCCGGCAACCGGCAATGCGGAGTGTGCCCGCAGGATTTGCCCGAGCACCTGCGCGAATACTGCGCGAAGATCGCCCACAGCCCGCAGGGGTGAGGCGCGCTGGCACAGGGCGGACCTTCTCACGGGGCTGTTGATGGCCCAGGTGCGACTATTGCGCCGTCACGCGCGCGAGGTGCCCACTATGAATGATTCGACCGTTTCCGCAGCATCGAGCAGGAGCGACGCGGACCGCGTTCGCCGCTCCACATCCGCGGACATCAATCGCGAGATCGACCGGCAGACTGAAGCCAACATCCACCGCTACAGGCAGCTGGATCGCGCACAGATTACGGGCCGCATACAGGCCCTGGATGCCGAGTGGGATGTCGAGCGCGTTCTGGAGGTCAATGCCTCCACTCTGGCACTGTCCGGCCTCGTGCTCGGCGTGACGGTTGACCGCCGGTGGCTCTGGCTGACCGGCATCGTGTTGCCGTTCCTTCTGCAGCATGGCTTGCAGGGCTGGTGCCCGCCATTGCCGGTGTTGCGCCGACTAGGCATTCGCACTCGCGCGGAGATCGACCGCGAGAAGTACGCTTTGCTGGCTGCGCTCGACGATCGCCAGTCGGTTCACTGATTGACGGACAAGCCCGCGGGCGTGTCAAACCGCCTCATCGATGATGGCGCGCATGGTCTGCTCCACCTCGCGCGCGGCCGAGGCCACCGCCTGGTCGTTCGATACCAACGACAACAGATCCGTCGGGGGAACCATGCCGATGCACGTGCGGCCATCCTTCTGGTAGATGGAGAGCCGGCATGGAAGGACCAGGTTGAGTGTCATGTCCATCCCCAGCACCTGCGCCGCCTGGCCGGGATTGCAGACTTCCAGCACGAGGCAGTCATTCTCAAGCGTGTAGCCTTTGTCAGCCAGGGTGCGACGGAAGTCGTAGTGGTGCAGCAGCCCGAAGCCATGCCTTCGGATGCTTTCCTGCACAGCTTCGAAGGCCTCTTCTGTCGGTTTCGAGGTCGGCTTTTCGTAGATCATGCGTGGACTCCGGCAGCGGTTCATCTAAGCGCCGCTGAGCGTTTCCCAGTTGCGCGCGTGCGGGCGCCATCAATTATTCCGATGATCCAGCTTCAAGCGTGACGATGGCTTGATGATATGTCGTCTTAACTGTCCCGTGCGACACCAAGACTACGGCGCGGCAATGGCGACCCTTGGCAAAGGCGTCGTCAATCTGACAAACGACAGCGCGGCCAACGGGTGACGACCAACGTCGCTGGCTATTCCCGACGGGAAAGCGGCGGGCCGTTTCGTATCTATTCTGGCGGCTGCGACCAGTCCGGAAGTCGCTAGGCGGCATAATTCAACATTATCCCATTTCATATTCGCGCCGCCTCTAGCTGAATGCTTGCTGTTGTTTGTAATGTAATTACATGGTATGTAACACAGTACGTTAAAAAGGGGAGAGCACGGGTATGGCGCGTGCGGGCTTGTACAAGACCGAAGTCCAGAAGGCGCGCGATAGCCTCATCGCGCAGGGCAAGCACCCGTCCGTGGACGCCGTCCGTGTGGCCCTGGGCAACACCGGCTCAAAGACCACCATCCACCGTTACCTCAAGGAGCTGGAAGCGGAGGTAGCGACGGCGTCGACCTCCGACATCGTTATCAGCGATTCGCTGCGCACCTTGGTCGCCCAACTCTCAAGACGCCTTGCCGAGGAGGCCGACACTCGGATCGCCGAGGCCAAAACCAAGTTCGACGCCGCCGCTCAGAAGGCTGCCGAAGCGCTGGGCCATCAGGAACGCGAGGGTCGGGCGCTGAGCGATCGCCTACAGCGGACGGAGACCGCCCTGCAGGAGGAAAAGCGCGCCCATGAGGAGTCGCGGGGGCAACTGCACGAACGCGCCATCGCGATCAGCACCCTAGAAGAGCGGGCCATCGGCCTGGAGGCGCGGCTGGCCGAACAGGTCGCCCATGCCCAGTCGCTGGAGGGGAAGCACCAGCAGGCACGGGAGGCGCTGGAGCATTTCAGGCAGTCAGCCAAGGAGCAGCGGGAGGCCGAAGCACGGCGCCACGATCACCAGGTGCAGACTTTGCAGATCGAACTTCGCCAAGCCAATGAACTTGTATCCACTAAGAATCACGAGGTCATGCAGCTCAATCGCGACAACGCACGACTCACCGAACTACATGGTCACAGCGAAAACGCACTACGGACCTTGCGCAGGGAGTACGAGCAGGCGGCACGGACAGCCAAAGACGTGCCGCGGCTCAAAAAAGAGGCTGAAACCCTGGAGCAGAAGTGCGCCCAGGTCACGAACGAACGTGACCAACTCCGCGCCGATGTCGAACGCTACGTCGCGGAGCTGGCGGCCGAGCGCCATGCGCGTCTGGCAGATATCGAAGATCAGCGGCGGCGCGAGGCGCGTCTGACCGCGATCGAGGAATTCTTGGGCGAGCTCAAATCCAAGGAGCCCGTCAGCGAGCCATCCGAGTCGGAATGACGATCGGTCATGGCGCATCAAGCCGCCAATTTAGGAAATCGAAGGATCAAGAGGGGTTACGAGCGCAATTGCCGGTTTTTGGGCGAATCCCTGCCGACCCTCTGCATCGTCCTTCGTACCGGCCTTCCTGAAGGCGGGATAGAAGATCTCTTCCTCGATCGTGGTATGGACCTCCAGGTCGACGCGGATTTGTGCGAGCAGCTCGCTGCGCGTCTTCGCGGCGCGGGTGGTCGTTTTCGCAAGCTCGGCGAGCAGTTCCTTGACCTTCTTGTGATCGGCTTTCAGCAGTTGGATGGCATCCACGGGGCGCTCCGGTTCTGGCGGGGGAGGGAGTGGCGAGCATTCCATCCCAGGCGTGAATCCGGTGTCCCGCGAAGGCCCGGCCATCATCACGCCATCGCAGCGAATCGGGCCTGATCCGGCCATCGGCAGCGGGGCCCGCGACCGCGCGTGCACGCCGGCCCCACCGAGGCTTCACCCGGCAAAACGCAGGCTGCCATCGTTCCCTCCACACACGAGCAGCAGGCATGGCAACCCACGACCGCAAAGACCGGCAACATCCCGGGCGCAAGAACGACAGGGAGCCACCGGAGACTCCCGAAACGCGGCGGCAACGCAAGAAGAAGGAAAGCGAGAACCAGGACGAGGCACTGGAGGAAACCTTTCCGGCCAGCGATCCTGTCTCGCCGTTCATCCCGTCCAAACCGCCGGAACCGGATTGAGCGAGAACATCGCCGACAACGGAGTACGCGCACAACTGCGCATGACCCAGGTCGAACACCTCGACCAGGCAAGAACGATGTCCTTTGAAGGCGATGGCTCTTCCAACGTCCGGAAGAAGCTGATTGGCACCTGGCGAGGCAGCGGCGGAGAGGGTCGATGCGCCGCTGGAGGACGGTTGCCGTGGAGGCTGTCGCCTTCTATCTTTAATTTCGCATAATGTATATTATGTAAAATATAGAATACATCATCGAGGCATCGACCTCCACACGCTATCGGCACGTGCTCTTGTCGATCTCGGTCGACTCTGTGCCGGGCACACGCTCGCGAAAGAACGGCATCTAGCGCCGGGCGCCCATTGTGGCTGGCGGACCTTCACCCTCGCCGACCTTGCGGCGTTGGCGAGAGGCAACCCTCAGGCGCTGCCCATTGTCCGGGTCGCTCTCGTGCGGCCGACCCGCTGCAACCAGTCGTAACCGTCGTCGGAACTCAGTCCGCCCATGCTCGCGGTGTCCTGACGGGAGGCGTCGCGACTGGCACGGCCGGAGACGCCGCGCTGATGGTGCTGGTATGGCTGCCGCGGTTTCTGTCTGTTGTCGCGTGTCATGGTGTTGAGTCCTGTGGACGAGGCAATGACCGGTCAACGAGCACACCGGTCCGGGCGTGACCAGGGAATCAGGCCGGAATGGCCCGGGATCAATGGCGCTGCGGTGATCGCACCGTTCCCGGCAAGAAACAGCGGTGGGCTGGCGGACTGTTCGCCCGGGGAAACACACCGGTCATCAGTCACGGGTTTTGCCGAGGGGGATCGGCACCATCTGGCTGCCGAGTTCTTCGGAAATCCCCGCCATGAACAACAAGATCGTGTTCTTCCTGTGGCTCGTCGCCGCCGGCCTGCTGGCGACCCTGCCGGCAGGCGCGCGCGCAGCGACTCTGGGCGATGGCGACTACGCCAGGATCGGCGTGCCGGATCTGCGGCAGGCCTCGGCGTTTTTCCACGACGTGCTGAATTGCCGCCCGGTTGGCGACCCCGCGCCAATCGCGGCGGGGGCATCAGGCTCCCGCCTGCTTTCCTGCGGCAGCGGTTCGATGCTGGAATTGTTCGTCGAGCGTGGCCACTCCCCTGCCCGCGGCTCGGCCGCCACCGGCGAGACCTTGCAGTTCCTCGCAGATGGCACCCTGCGCACCGATGCCTGGCTTCGGCAGCGTGGCGTCATCGTCAGTGGCGCACCACACCGGCTGACTTCCGGTCCGTGGGCTGGCCGCATGGCGCTGGACTTCGTGGCGCCCTGGGGCATGCGGATGCGGCTGCTCGGCAGCAAGCCGCCGGATACCGCCTACGGTGATATCGACACCGTGGCGGCGGCGCCGCGCGGCCACTAGCGCCTGGCGCGGAAGAAGTCGCGCAGCATGCGGGCCGATTCCTCGGCCAACAGCCCCCCGGCCACCTCGATGCGATGGTTGTGCCGCGCGTCGATCAAGGTATCGAACACGCTGCCGGCCGCGCCGGTCTTGGGATCGGCGGCGGCATAGACCACGCGGCTGATGCGTGCGTGGATCAGCGCCATCGCGCACATCGAGCACGGTTCCAGCGTCACGTACAGCGTGGCGCCGGACAGCCGGTGGTTGGCGAGCTGCTCGCCGGCGGCGCGCATGGCCATCACCTCGGCGTGGGCGGTCGGATCGTGCAGGGTGATGTTGCGATTCCAGCCCAGCCCCACGACTTCGCCGTTCAACACCAGCACTGCCCCCACCGGCACCTCGTTCTCGCTGTCGCGGGCGTGCGCGGCCAGTTGCAGCGCACGCTGCATGTGGCGCACATCGGCGGGTGAGAAATCACTTGAGGTTTCCGATTTTTCGTCTTTCATCTCAATAAGTTGCCGACTTTATCTGGGAAAGATTGGAGCCAAGCTGGCCTTTCCCGACATACGCAAGCCATTGATTTGCCTATTCCCACTCGATCGTGGCGGGTGGCTTGCCGCTGATGTCGTAAACAACGCGAGAAACACCACGCAACTCATTGATTATTCTATTTGAAACCCTGCCAAGAAACTCGTACGGGAGGTGCGCCCAGTGAGCGGTCATGAAGTCGATGGTTTCCACCGCGCGCAAGGCGATCACCCATTCGTAGGCGCGCGCGTCGCCGACCACGCCCACCGACTTCACCGGCAGGAACACCGCGAACGCCTGGCTGGTCCGGTCGTACAGGTCCGCCTTGCGCAACTCCTCGATGAAGATCGCGTCGGCGCGCGCCAGCAACTCGGCATATTCGCGCTTCACCTCGCCGAGGATGCGCACGCCCAGGCCCGGCCCCGGGAACGGGTGGCGATAGACCATTTCACGCGGCAGGCCGAGCTCCACGCCGATGCGGCGCACTTCGTCCTTGAACAGCTCGCGCAGCGGTTCGACCAGTTTCAGCTTCATGTGCGCCGGCAGGCCGCCGACGTTGTGGTGGCTCTTGATGACGTGGGCCTTGCCGGTCTTGCTGCCGGCCGACTCGATCACGTCGGGGTAGATCGTGCCCTGCGCCAGCCACTTCACCTTGCTGCCGTCAGCGGTGATCTTGCCCGACTCCTCGTCGAAGATCTCCACGAACAGGCCGCCGATGATCTTGCGCTTGGCTTCCGGATCGGAGACGCCTTCGAGTGCCTCGAAGTAGCGGTCGGCCGCGTTGACGCGGATCACCTTGACGCCCATGTGCTCGGCCATGGTGGCCATCACTTGGTCGCCCTCTTTCCAGCGCAGCAGGCCGGTGTCGACGAACACGCAGGTAAGCCTCGCGCCGATCGCCTTGTGCAGCAGCGCGGCCACCACCGAGGAATCGACGCCGCCGGAGAGGCCGAGCAGCACGTGGTCGTCGCCGACCTGCTCGCGCACGCGGGCGATCTGGTCGTCGATGATGTTGGCTGGCGTCCACAGCGTGGCGCAACCGCATATCTCGGTGATGAAGCGCTTGAGCAGCGCCCCGCCCTGCTTCGTGTGGGTCACTTCCGGGTGGAACTGCACGCCGTACCAGCGCTTGTCGTGGTTCTCCATCACCGCCGCCGGAATGCGCGCGGTGGTGCCGGTGACCACGAAGCCCGGCGGCACGCGCGACACGTGGTCGCCGTGGCTCATCCACACGTCCAGCCGGTGCGCGTCCGCGTGGTCGGTGAGGCCCTCGAACAGTCGGCTGGTGCCCGCAATGTCCACTTGGGCATGGCCGAACTCGCGCTGGTCGGCCGCCTCGGTGGCGCCGCCCAGCTGCGCGGCCAGGGTCTGCATGCCGTAGCAGATGCCGAGGATCGGCACGCCCGCATCGAACACTTGTTGCGGCGCCTTGGGCGCGCCCGGGAGCGTGGTCGATTCCGGCCCGCCGGACAGGATGATGCCCTTGGCGCCGAACGCGGTGATCTCGCCCGGATCGTGGTCCCAGGCCCAGATCTCGCAATACACGCCCAGCTCGCGCACGCGCCGGGCGATCAACTGCGTGTACTGCGCACCGAAGTCGAGGATGAGTATTTTGTGGGAGTGGATGTTGGTCATGGGCGGCGGACGGGTATCGGGAAAGGATGGGCCAACGAGTGCGACGGGTGACGGAAGCTGCATGCCGGTCGCCGCGGCGAAAGCAGGAAGCTACGCGAGGCGACGATTCCCCATGCCCGTCATCCCGGCGAAAGCCGGGACCCGGTGACTTGTGCCGCGACGCTTGGGAAGGCGCTGGACCCCGGCTTTCGCCGGGATGACGGCGGTGTGGTACGGCGTGTGGCGGGAGGGGCGGGCATGGTAATGACCACCCTTCCCGGCCGGATCACGAGTTCAAGCGGTAATTCGGCGCTTCCTTGGTGATCTGGATATCGTGCGGGTGCGCTTCGGTGACGCCGGCGGAGGTGACCTTGACGAACTGCGCCTTGCTGCGCACGTCCTCGACGGTGGCCGCGCCCAGGTAGCCCATCGACGCGCGCAGGCCGCCGATCAACTGGTGGATGATGTTGCGCAGCGGCCCGCGGTACGGCACGCGGCCCTCGATGCCCTCGGGTACCAGCTTGTCGGCGTCGGCCTCGTCCTGGAAGTAGCGATCCTTGGAGCCGAGCTGCATCGCGCCGATCGAGCCCATGCCGCGGTAGCTCTTGTACGAGCGGCCCTGGAACAGCTCGACCTCGCCCGGGGATTCCTCGGTGCCGGCGAACATCGAGCCCAGCATCACGCTGGATGCACCGGCCGCCAGGGCCTTGGGGATGTCGCCGGAGTAGCGGATGCCACCATCGGCAATCAGCGGAATCTCGTCCTTCAGCGCGGTGGCGACCAGGTCGATCGCGGTGATCTGTGGCACGCCGACACCGGCAACCACGCGAGTGGTGCAGATCGAGCCGGGGCCCACGCCCACCTTGACCGCGTCCACGCCCACGTCGAGCAGTGCCCGCGCCGCCTCGCCGGTGACGATGTTGCCGGCCACCACCTGCACCTGCGGATAGTGCTTCTTGACCCAGGCCACCCGGTCGATCACGCCCTGCGAATGGCCGTGTGCGGTATCCACGACCAGCACGTCGACGCCGGCATCGACCAGCGCCGCCACGCGTTGCTCGGTGTCGCCGCTCACGCCGACGGCAGCACCCACCAGCAGCGCTTCGTGACTGTCCTTGGCGGCATGCGGGTTGTCGCGCGCCTTCTGGATGTCCTTCACGGTGATCAGGCCGCGCAACTGGAAGTCGTCGTTGACCACCAGCACTTTCTCGATGCGATGCTTGTGCAGCAACAGCATCACCTCGTCCTGGCTGGCGCCTTCCTTTACGGTGACCAGCTTGTCCTGGCGGGTCATGATATTGCGCACCGGATCGTCCGGCTTGCGTTCGAAACGCATGTCACGGCTGGTGACGATGCCGACCAGGCGATTGCCCTCGACCACCGGCACGCCGGAGATGTTGTGCGCGTGGGTGAGCCGCAGCACCTCGCGGATCGAGGTCTCCGGGCCGACCGTGATCGGGCTGCGGATCACGCCGGCCTCGAACTTCTTCACCAGCCGCACTTCGGCGGCCTGCTGCTCGGCGGTCATGTTCTTGTGGATGATGCCGATGCCGCCGTTCTGCGCCATGGTGATGGCCAGGCGCGCCTCGGTGACGGTATCCATCGCGGCGGAAACGATCGGGATGTTCAGCCGCAGGCCGCGGGTGAAGCGCGTCGAGGTGTTCACGTCGCGCGGCAGGACGATGGAATGGCCCGGAACCAGGTAGACGTCGTCGTAGGTCAGGGCCTCGGCGAGGATGCGCATGCGAAATGTCCCGCTGCAAAGAGGGAATTATACGTTCCCTTCACTGCCCTCGCCAGCGCCGGACCCGCGCGGCGCGGCCAATGTGATGACATAGCACCGCACCCGGCATGTATCTTGGCGACCTTCGCAGGAGCCGCCGTGCACGCCCATTCCTCTCACGATCACCCCCACGATCACCCTCGCGATCACGCACAGGGACACGACCATGCCCATGCCCATGCGGCCGGTCATCCGCATGCCCACGGCGTGGCCCGTGATGCCGATCGGCGTTATCTGACGATCGCCCTGCTGCTGCTGCTGGGTTTCATGATCGTCGAGGTGGTGGTCGGCATGCTGGCCCAATCGCTGGCGCTGATCTCCGATGCCGGCCACATGCTGACCGACGTCGGCGCGATCGCCCTGGCGCTGGTGGCGATGCGGCTGGCCAGCCGACCGGCGCGCGGCAGCTACACGTTCGGGCTCAAGCGGGTGGAAATTCTCAGCGCGCAGGCCAATGGCGTGACCTTGCTGTTGCTCTCGGCGTGGTTCGTGGTCGAGGCCGTGCGCCGGCTGATCCACCCGCCCGCCGTGCACGGCCTGCTGGTCACCGTCGTGGCGGTGGCGGGCATCGGCGTGAACCTGCTGGCGGTGTGGGCGATGCACAAGGCCAACCGGGAAAGCCTCAACATCCAGGGCAGTTACCAGCACGTGCTCACCGACCTGTATGCATTCATCGCCACGGCGGTGGCCGGCGTGCTGGTCTGGTGGACGGGGTGGAACCAGTTCGATTCCCTGGCGGCGCTGGTGGTGGCGGCGCTGATGCTCAAGGCCGGCATCGGGCTGGTGCGCGACGCCGGCCGGGTTTTCCTGGAGGCGGCGCCGCGCGGACTGGAACCGGACGCGATCGGCCAGGCCATGCACGCCCTGTCCGCGGTCACGCGGGTGGACGACCTGCACGTGTGGGAAGTGACCTCGGGCATGCCGGCGCTGTCGGCACACGTCTTCGTCGAGCTCGACGTCGACTGCCACGACGTGCGCCGCGAACTGGAAGCCATGTTGCGCGATCGATTCGCGATCACCCATACGACCATCCAGACCGACCATGCGGCCAGCGGCCAGGTGGTCGCGACGCCCTGTTCGCTCGACGCGCACGACACCGGCCACCGCAGCTGAGCGAACGACCTAGCCGGCGCTGCCGCGGGCAGCCTGTGCCTCGGCCGCTTCCAGCGTGTTCTCCATCAAGGTGGCGACGGTCATCGGCCCCACCCCGCCCGGCACCGGCGTGATCCAGCTGGCGCGCTCGGCGGCCGGGGCGAACTCCACGTCGCCGACCAGCCGGCCGTCCTCCAGCCGATTGATGCCGACGTCGATCACCACCGCGCCGGGCTTGATCCAGTCGCCCCGCACCAGGCCGGGCTTGCCGACCGCGACGATCACGATGTCGGCCTGGCGCACGAAACTTTCCAGCTCCCGCGTGAAGCGATGGCACGAGGTGGTGGTGCAACCGGCGATCATCAGCTCCAGCACCAGCGGCCGGCCGACGTGGTTGGACACGCCCACCACCACCGCATGCTGCCCGCGCACCGGCCGATCGGTGTGGCCGAGCAGGGTCATCACGCCGCGCGGGGTGCACGGCCGCAGGCCGAACCGGCGCAGCGCCAGCCGCCCCACGTTGACTGCCTGGAACCCGTCCACGTCCTTGTCCGGGTCGATGCGGTCGACCAGCGCGTCTTCGTCGATGTGTGCCGGCAGCGGCGACTGCACCAGGATGCCGTGCACCTGCGGGTCGGCGTTGAGGCGGTCGATCAGCGCGAACAACTCGGCCTGCGTGGTCTCGGCCGGAAGGTCGTGATCGAAGGAACGGAAGCCCACCTGGTGGCAGGCCTTGCGCTTGTTGCGCACGTACACCGTCGAGGCCGCGTCGCTGCCGACCAGCACCACGGCCAGCCCCGGTGCAGGCAGGCCCCGACCGACCCGTTCGGCCACGCGCAGGTGCAGCTGTTCCAGCAGTTCCCGGGCGATGCGTTTGCCGTCGAGTATGCGTGCGCTCATGCTGATCCCTGGCCGTAAAGGATGCATTATCCGGGCTGGACGACATGCGCACAAACGGCAGCGCGCCGGCAACCAGGCAGGCTGATGGAACACGACCCGCAATACACGATCGAGCTGGGCGACGCGCGCGTGCGGTTGCGCCCTTGGAACCACGCTGACGCCGACGCCCTGGTGGATGCCGTGCGCGACTCCGTGGACAGCGTCGGGCGCTGGCTGCCGTGGTGTCGCGCCGACTACGGCCACGATGCCGCCCATGCATGGATCGCGCATTGCCAGGACGGCTGGCAGGCCGGCAACCATTTCGCCTTCGCGGTGCGCAGTGCGGCAGACGGCTCGCTGTTGGGCGGCGTGGGGCTCAACCAGTTCGAGCCGATCCACCGCCGCGCCAATCTCGGTTACTGGATGCGCCAGGCCTGCCAGCGGCGCGGGCTGGCGACGGCGGCGGCGCAGCACGTCGCGCGCTTCGGGTTCGAGCAGCTGGGGCTGATCCGCATCGAGATCGTGGCGCTGCCGGACAACGCAGCCAGCCGCGCCACGGCGCTGCGCATCGGCGCACGATTCGAGTCGATCGCGCGCCAGCGCTTGCTGGTGGAGGGGCAACCGCGGGACGCGGCGGTGTACGGGTTGCTGCGGTCGGATCTTCCCTGAGCGTCGACGATCAGCGCGTGCGCTTGATCAGTTCGCTGAGCCGGCGGCGGGCCTTGTGCTGTTGCTCCTTGGTCAGCACCTTCTTGCGTCCGGCGTAGGGGTTTTCACCCTCGCGGAAGGCAATGCGGACCGGCGTGCCTTCGAGCTTGTAGCGTTTGCGGAAGAAGTTTTCCAGGTAGCGCTGGTAGGCCGGCGCGATGTGCTTGGTGCGCGTGCCGTGGATGACGATGGTCGGCGGATTGGTGCCGCCCGGATGCGCAAAGCGCAGCTTCGGCGCATGGCCGTTGACCAGCGGCGGCTGGTAGCCTTCGTACGCCTTTTCCAGCGTGCGGGTCAGGTCGGAGGAGCTCAGCTCCCTGGTCGCCGACGCGTGCGCGCGCACCACCGCGCGCATCAGCTCGCGCAGCCCGGAACCGTGCAGCGCCGATATGTGCACGCGCTTGGCCCAGTCGACGAACACCAGCCGACGATCCAGCGCGCGCAGGCATTCCTCGCGCTGATAGGCGTCCAGGCCATCCCACTTGTTGAGCGCGATCACCAGCGCCCTGCCCTCGTCGATGGCGTAGCCGATCAGGGTAAGGTCCTGGTCGGCCAGGTTCTCGCGCGCGTCGACCATCATCACCACCACCTGGGCGGCGGCGATCGACTGCAGCGTCTTGATCACACTGAACTTCTCCACCGCCTCCTCGACCCGCGCCTTGCGTCGGATGCCGGCGGTGTCGATCAGGGTGTAACGCTTGCCGTCGCGCTCCAGCGGCACGCGGATCGGGTCGCGCGTGGTGCCCGCGACGTCGGAGACGATCAGTCGTTCTTCGCCCAGCAGGCGGTTGATCAGCGTGGACTTGCCGGCGTTCGGGCGGCCAACGATCGCCACGCGGATACTGCCGTCCTCCGTGGACGGCTCGTTCGCGGCATCCTCGTCCGGCGGCAACAGCGGCAGCACGGCGCGGATCAGCTCGTCGGTGCCGCGACCATGCGCAGCGGAAATCGGCAAGGTGGTGGCCATGCCGAAGGCGGCGAATTCCGCCAGGGCGGCCTGTTCATCCAGGCCGTCGATCTTGTTCACGGCGGCGATGATCGGCTTGCCGCTGCGGCGCAACTCGCCAAGGATCACGTGATCCTGCGGCAGCAGGCCGTCGCGCGCATCGACCACGAAGACCAGCACCTGGGCCTCCTCGATCGCCAGTCGCACTTGCCGCGCGGTAAGGACGTCGATCGCCTCCTCGACACCCGACAGACCACCGGTATCGACCGCGAGAAACGGGCGCTCACCCAGATGGCACGCACCGTAGTGGCGATCGCGGGTGACCCCGGGCATGTCGGCCACCAGCGCGTCGCGGCTGCGCGTGAGCACGTTGAACAGGGTCGATTTGCCGACATTGGGGCGACCGACCAGGGCGACGACGGGCAGCATGGAAACTTCGTCCCGCGATCAGGGCGAGGACAGGCGGTAGGCGCCGATGTGGCCCTTCACGTCCTGGACGTACACGACATCGCCAACCACCAGCGGCTGCGCGCGGATCGCCTTCTTGGAAAGCCGCTCGCGCGCGGCCAACGCGCCGTCGCCGGTCTGCAGCCAGTGCACATAGCCTTCGGCATCGCCGACCACCACGTAGTTGCCCTGCACGGCCGGCCCGGTCAGCCAGCGGTAGCGGAGCGCGTCGTTCTTCCACATGTCGGCGCCGCCGGACTTGTCGAAGGCCCACACGCGCGACTGATCGTCGACGCCGAAGATGGCATTGTATTTCACCGCCAGCGAGGTATAGCTGGAGAACGGATGCGACCACAGCGGGCGGCCACTGGGGCCGTCGATGGCCACCACGTTGCCGTGGTAGGCGGTGCCGTAGAGGGTGCTGCCGTCGAGCAGGATCGCGCCGTCGGCATCGTTCAGACGGTCGATCTCGGTGCGGCCCTCGCCGCTGGCCAGGCGCTGCTCCCACAGCTTGCTGCCGTTGTCCAGGCGCAGCGCGACCAGCAGGCCGTCGTCGCTGCCGAAGAACACCACGCCGTTGGCGACCAGCAAGCCGCCGTTGCCGCGCACGCTCAGCAGCGGCACGTTGCCCTGGTCGTTCACCCACTGGCGCTCGCCGGTGGCCGCGTCAAGGGAATAAACCCGGCCGTTGCTGCCGCGCACGATGACCTGGTTGCCGATGATCACCGGCGAGGCCAGCACCTGGGTATTGAGTTCGGCTTCCCAGCGCGGGCTGCCGTCCTTTGCGTTGACGCCGTAGACGTGGCCGTCCAGCGTGCCCACCGCGAGCAGGTCGCCGCCTACCGCCGGACCGCCGGCATACTGGGCGTCCTTGCGCTTCTTGTCGCCCCAGCCGAACCAGCCGTGCGTGCGCGAACTCTTCGACCACAGCGTCTTGCCGGTCGCCGCGTCGAAGGCGGCCAGCTTGCCGTCGGTGCTGTCGGCGTAGAGCACGCCATCGACCACGGTCGGACGCAGCCGCACGCCACTGTCGCCCGCGCCGTCGCCCACTCGTTCGCGCCACAGTCGCGTCACCTGCACCGTCGGCTTGAAATCCTTGGCCAGCGGCGTCGGCGGCTGCACGTTCTCCTTCTTGAAGGAGTGGCAGCCGGCGAGCGTCAGCAGCGAAACCAGCGAAACCAGCATGGCGCGTTTGATCATGTGAACTTTCATGCACCCTGCTTCCCGGCCACGGCCAGGTCATCGAGTTTCATCTGCAAGGCGCCGCGTTGCGGGGCGTCCTCGCTCAGTGCCGACATGGCCGCCTGGTAGGCCTTGCGTGCATCGTCCATGCGTCCAAGCTTGACCATCGCATCGCCGCGGAGTTCCTGCACCATGCCCTGGAAGCTGCCGGGCGGCACGCGGTCGAGCGTGGCCAGCGAGGCCTGGGCCTGGTCGCGCGCCAATTCGACCCGCGCGATGCGCACCAGGGTCAGCGACTTCAGCGGCTCTTCGGTGGTGTGGCTTTCGGCCCACTCCAGCGAGACCTGGGCCTTGTCCAGTTGCTTGTCCTGCACTTGCTGGCGGGCGCGGTCGCTGACCGCGAACAGCGCATACGGCGATTTGGCGTAATCCTTCATCAACTGGTCGGTCAACTGGGCGGCCACGTCGGGCTTGCCCGACAGCTGCGCCACCTTGGCCTGCTGGTAGAGCTGCGAGGCCGCGCTCTCGTTGCGGGCCTGGTGGTTGCGCCATTGCTGCCATCCGAAGATGCCGACCAGTCCGATAAGAACACCGACAACGATCGAAACGCCGTTCTCGCGCAGCCACTTCTGTACCAACTCGCTCTGTTCGTACTTGTCGTACTCTTCAAATGCCATGCAATCACCGTTCAATAGGCCGCGCACCGCTTGGCGCAGTCCAGCGCGTAAACACAGGTAATGGGTGGATCAGACCCGCCTGGTCGCAGGCGGGCAGTGCGCAAGCATAACCGAATTGGGTCGCCGGCAGCGGCGGCGATGCCGATCAGAGGGCAGTGGCGGAGGCCTTGCCGTCCTGCACTTGCACGCGGAAATGCGCGACGTTGGCGCGGCGGAAATCATCCATTCCCACTGCCTGCCCGTCGATCGCGACCTGGGCGCCGCCGACGTTGCCGATGCTCACGTTCAGCGGCTGGTCGCTGTGATAGACGGCGTGACTGCCCGCCGGCAGCAAACCGTATTCGAGACGCGTGCCGTCGGCACGGGTCACCTCGACCCAGCTCGGCGCGCTGAGCGTCAGCTCCAGCTGATGGCCACCGCTGCCGGCGGCGACCATCGCTGCCGGCGGCGCAGGCACGGCCGGACGAGTGTCGCTGGCGAGGCTCGGGAACGGCGCCATCGAGGCCAGCAACGGCTGCTCTGATGCCGTGTCGGCGGCCGAGGCCTGCACCGGCGCCGCCGGCTGGCGGGCGCGGTCGGCGGCAACCATCGCCGGGGTGCTGGTGCCGGCTTGCTCCTGCTGTGCCACCGGGGCGGCGTCCAGCGGGGCCAAATGGGTGATGTCCCGATCCAGCGTGCTTTTCACGCCGAACCAGAGCGTGGGCACGGCGATCACCAGCGTCAGCACCACGTAGGTGGCCGCAGTGGCGTAGCGGTCGAACAGGAAGCGCGAATGGGAGATGCCGCCACTGGTCACCAGCGGCGCGTCGATCTGGCGGATGCGGTCCACTTCGAGCTGGATGGAGGCGTCGTTGATGCCCAGGTGGCGCCCGTACTTGGCGATGTAGCTGCCCAGGTAGACCTTGGAGTCGGTGCCGTCGTACTGATCCAGTTCCAGCTTGCGCAACACCCGCACCGGCAACCGCAGCGCGTTGGCGCAGGCCTCGAGATCGAGCCCGCGTGCCTCGCGCGCCGCGCGCAGCCGGCTGCCGAAACTCGGCTGGGCCGATTCACCGGCCATCGCTCCCTGCCCCGCTCCATGGGCGAGGGAAGAATGGGTGCCGTCAGGCGCGTGGTCGAACATGGGAGACTGCTGCATGGACGTCATGGGTTGTCGATGGAGTCAAGGGCGTGCGCCTGTTCCGAGTCCGGGAACTGGCTGCGCAGTCGCTTGAGATAATTGCGGGCCCCCTCCGGGTTGCCCATGCTTGATTCGATGTCGTACCCCAGTTTCAGCGCGGCGGCAGTCGGTTTGCCCAGCGCGTCGAAACGCTGCAGGAATGCCCTTGCGCGAAACGCATCTTTCCCCTGGTAAAGAAGGTTTGCGAGCTGGAAGAGTGCCTCGCCATTCTGCGGATTTCGCGCGATGGCGTCACGAAAATCCGCTTCTGCCTTGGTTTTGTCGCCTGCCATCAGCTGGCAGACGCCGGCGTTGGCCAGGGCCTCCGAAGGGGTGGCGTAGAACGGATCGGCCACCGCCTTGCGAAAATAGGTTTCGCCCTCGGCATAGTTGCCCCGCGAACACAGGAACTGGCCGAGGTTGTTGTTCCAGGCACCCTTGGTCGGCTCCAGCGCCACCGCCTTGCGATAGTGCTGCTCCGCTTCGGCCAGCTTGCCGATCCGCGCATCGATGTAGGCGAGGACGGTATGGGCGGGAGCGTAGTTCGGGTCGAACTGGAGCGCCATCTGCACCTTGCTCAGCGCCGTCTGCAGGTCGCCGGTGGCAAGGTAATGCTGGCCCAGTTCGGTGTGGATGCGCGCCGCGTCCGTGGCCTGCTCGGCCTTGCTCTCCTGCGGCAGCGGCTTGCCCAGCGCACCGGTGTTGGTATGCGTGGTGACGCAGCCGGCCAGGGCGAACAACAAGCAGGGAATCACCACCCGGTCAAAGCGCATGCAAAGCCCCCTGGTTCTGCCGTTTGCGAAGTTCGGCGCTGCGCCGGGTACGGTCGGCGACCTGCCCCGCCAACTGGCCGCAGGCCGCGTCGATGTCGTCGCCGCGAGTTCGGCGCAGCATGGTCAGCACGCCGGCATTGAGCAGCTGACTCTGGAAATCGTGGATCGCAGCCGCGTCCGAGCGCGCGAACTGCGTACCCGGGAAAGGGTTGAACGGAATCAGGTTGACCTTGCACGTGGGCAGCTTGCGCATCAGCTTGATGAGCTGGCGGGCGTGCTCGGGCTGGTCGTTGACGCCTTTCATCAAGGTGTATTCGAAGGTGATCGAGGTGCGCGGCTTGCGCGCGACCCAGCGCTGGCAGGCCGCCAGCAGCTCGGCGATCGGGTAGCGCTTGTTGATCGGCATCAGTTCGGTGCGCAGCTCGTCGTTGGCCGCGTGCAGCGACACCGCCAGCGACACGTCGATGGCATCGGACAACTGGTCGATCAGCGGCACCAGGCCGGCAGTGGACAAGGTGACGCGCTTCGATGCCAGGCCGAAGCCCAGGTCGTCGCGCATCAGCTTCATCGCCTTCAGCACGTTGTCGAAATTGGCCAGCGGCTCGCCCATGCCCATCATCACCACGTTGGTGATGCGGCGGTTCTGGTGGGTGACGTTGCCCAGGTACTTCGCCGCCACCCACACCTGGCCGATGATCTCGGCGGTGGACAGGTTGCGGTTGAAGCCCTGCGCGCCGGTGGAGCAGAACTGGCAGTTCAGCGCGCAGCCGATCTGCGAGGACACGCACAAGGTGCCGCGGGTCGGCTCGGGGATGTAGACCGTCTCGATCGCATTGCCCGAATCCATGCCCAGCAGCCATTTGTGCGTGCCGTCGGTGGCGACCTTGTCCAGCAGCGTCTTGGGCGCGCCGATGTAGCAAGCCTCGGTGAGCTTGGCGCGCAGCGCCTTGCCCACGTCGGTCATGTTTTCGAAGTTGTCTTCCAGGTCGTGGTAGATCCACTTCATCACCTGCTCGGCGCGATACGGCTTCTCGCCGATCTGCGTGAAGAAATCACGCAGACCCTGGCGATCGAAATCGAGCAGGTTGACCTTGTTCGAGCTGGCGACAACTGAGTTCAAAGAGTGGCTCTTGTGAAGAGTGCGGCCACGGATGGCCGCTGTTTGATCTTCGCGTTCAGGGACGAACGTACTTGTTTCTACTGTGCGGCCACGAGTGGCCGCTGTCTGATCTTCGCGTTCAAGGATGAACGCACGAAATTAACGCGAAACCACATCCGTCGCCGCAAAGAAATAGGCGATCTCCACCTTGGCGGTTTCCACGGCGTCGGAGCCATGCACGGCGTTGGCGTCGATCGACTCGGCGAAGTCGGCGCGGATCGTGCCCGGCGCAGCTTCCTTCGGGTTGGTGGCGCCCATCAGGTCACGATGGGCCAGCACGGCGTTTTCGCCCTCCAGCACGCTGATCATCACCGGGCCGGAGATCATGAACTCGACCAGGGCCTTGAAGAACGGGCGCTCGCGATGTACGGCATAGAAGCCTTCGGCCTCGGCGCGCGACAGCTGCTTCATGCGGGCGGCGACGATTTTCAGGCCGGCCTTTTCGAAACGGGCGTAGATTTCGCCGATGACGTTCTTGGCGACGGCATCGGGCTTGATGATGGAAAGGGTGCGCTCCAGCGCCATGGGATCTGCTCCGGCTGACGGATTTCGGGAAAAGTGATTGAGCGGGCAACTACCGGCAAAGATAGCCAATTCCGACAAGGAATGAGGATTTAGCCCACTAAAGTCTGACAGATTCTAGCTCATTGGCAAGGATCGCGCAGGCCTGATCCATACGCTCGTTTGACGCCCGGGAAGCGCTTCCCGTATGCTCAAACGATCGTTTGAATCGCGTCAGCTGCCAAAGGACGTCCGCTTCCGTGAACTCGACCAGCTCCACCCGGGATCGCATCCTCGGCACCGCGGAAAAAATGTTCGCCCAGCGCGGCTTCGATGGCGCCTCGCTGCGCCAGCTTACCGCCGCCGCCGGGGTCAACCTGGCCGCCGTCAACTACCACTTCGGCTCCAAGGAGAAACTGGTCGAGGAGGTATTCCGCCGGCGCCTGGACGCCTTGAATGCCAATCGCCTGGCCGCCCTGCACAAGCTGGCCGGCGGCGAGGCCACGCTCGAACAGGTGCTCGCCGCCTACATCCGCCCGGCGCTGGAGCTGTCGCACGACGGCAAGGGCGCCCTGTTCATGCGCGTGCTGGCGCGCGCCTTCGCCGAGCACGACGACAACTTGCGCCGCTTCCTGTCGGAGAACTACGGCCACGTCATGCGCCAGTTCACCGCCGAATTCGCCCGGCTGCTGCCGCACCTGGGCAAGGCCGAGCTGTACTGGCGCATCGACCTCGTGACCGGTGCGCTGACCCACGCCATGTCGGGCTTCGGCATGATCCAGCGCAAGGGCGACGTCAGCGAACAAGAGCATCTTGAGCAGACCGTCCAGCACCTGATCCGCTTCGCCGCCGCCGGGCTGAGCCACCCGTGAACTCGCCCTGCCAGCGCCGCCTGCCCCATTGATCGCACCACCCCTCGCACCATCGGAGAAGCCAATGACTGCTGCATCCTCACCCACCCTCGGCTTGCGCATCCGCAAGGCCGCCGTGCTGGGCGCCGGTGTCATGGGCGCGCAGATTGCCGCGCACCTGACCAACGCCGGCGTGGAAACCGTGCTGTTCGACCTGCCCGCGAAAGAGGGTCCGAAGAGCGGCATCGCGCTGAAAGCGATCGCCAACCTGGCCAAGCTGTCGCCGGCCGCGCTGGCCGACAAGGCCCTGGCCGCCTCGATCATCCCGGCCAACTACGACGATGATCTCGATCACCTGAAGGATGTCGACCTGGTCATCGAGGCCATTGCCGAGCGCATGGACTGGAAACTCGACCTGTACAAGAAGATCGCCGGCCACCTGTCGAAGACCGCGATCATCGCCTCCAATACCTCGGGCCTGTCGATCAACACGCTGGCCGAGGCGCTGCCGAAGGAAATGCGCCACCGCTTCTGCGGCGTGCACTTCTTCAATCCGCCGCGCTACATGCACCTGGTCGAGTTGATCCCGACCCGGCTCACCGACCAGAACGTGCTGGACGGCCTCGAGGCCTTCCTGGTCACCACCGTCGGCAAGGGCGTGGTGATCGCCAAGGACACGCCCAACTTCATCGGCAACCGCATCGGCGTGTTCTCGATGCTCGCCACCATGCATCACACAGAGCAATTCAAGCTCGGCTTCGACACCGTCGACGCGCTGACCGGCCCGGCCGTGGGTCGCCCCAAGAGCGCCACCTACCGCACCGCCGACGTGGTCGGCCTGGACACCATGGCCCACGTCATCAAGACCATGGCCGATACCCTGCCCGACGATCCCTGGCACCGGTACTTCAAGGCGCCGGCATGGCTGGCCGGCCTGATCGAGAAGGGTGCGTTGGGCCAGAAGACCGGCGGCGGCTTCTACAAGAAGGTCGGCAAGGACATCCAGGTGCTGGACGTGGCCAATTTGAAGAGTCCGGCCAAGGATGGCCGGGCTTTTGCGGAGGGAGCCGCATATAACTTCCGGCCGTCCGAACAAAGGCCCTCCGATGAAGTCGCCGCGATTTTGGCGATCAAGGACCCCGCCGAGAAGTTCGGCAAGCTGCGCGCCTCCAGCGACCCGCAGGCGCAGTTCCTGTGGGCCACTTTCCGCGATCTGTTCCACTACACCGCCTATCATCTGGCCGACATCGCCGACACCGCGCGCGACGTGGATTTCGCCATCCGCTGGGGCTACGGCTGGAAGCTCGGCCCGTTCGAGACCTGGCAGGCCGCGGGCTGGCAGCAGGTCGCCGAATGGATCAATGAAGACATCAAGGCCGGCAAGGCGATGAGCGATGCGCCCCTGCCCGCCTGGGTCACCGACGGCCGCACGGGCGTGCACGGCAAGAACGGTTCGTATTCGGCCAGCGCCAACGCCGACAAGCCGCGTTCGCAGCATCCGGTCTACCAGCGCCAGCTGTTCCCCGATCCGATCCTGGGCGAAAAGTTCGACACCGGCAGCACGGTGTGGGAGAACGACGGCATCCGCCTGTGGACGCTGGGCGACGACGGCGTCGGCATCCTCTCGTTCAAGACCAAGATGAACACGGTCAACGACCACGTGCTCGACGGCATCCAGCACGCGATCAGGCTGGCCGAGGAAAAGCTCAAGGCGGTGGTGATCTGGCAGACCGGCGAACCGTTCTCCGCCGGCGCGGATCTCAAGGGCGCGCTGGGCCTGCTGAAGGACGGCAAGTTCGACGACTTCGGCAAGATGGTCGCCA
Source organism: Rhodanobacter sp. UC4438_H5 (assembly GCF_052978405.1). Classification (NCBI taxonomy): domain Bacteria; kingdom Pseudomonadati; phylum Pseudomonadota; class Gammaproteobacteria; order Lysobacterales; family Rhodanobacteraceae; genus Rhodanobacter; species Rhodanobacter sp. UC4438_H5. Next base: position 1,017,145 of record NZ_CM129672.1, on the reverse strand, counting down.
ACTTCCAGCGCACCAGCATGGCGATCAAGCACGCCCTGGTGCCGGTGGTTTCCGCCGTGCGCGGCATGGCCTTCGGTGGCGGCTGCGAATTCCAGATGCATTCCGCCCGGACGGTTGCAGCACTCGAAAGCTACATCGGCCTGGTCGAGGCCGGCGTCGGCCTGCTGCCCGCCGGTGGCGGCCTGCATGAACTGGCCGTGCGTGCGTCCAGGGCCAATCCGGCCGATCCGTTCGAGGAACTGAAGAAGGTGTTCGAGACCGTGGCGATGGCCAAGGTTTCCCCCAGCGCCATCGAGGCGAAGAACATGGGCCTGCTGCGCGACAGCGACGTGGTCGTGTTCAACGCCTACGAACTGCTGTACGTCGCCAAGAAGGTGGCATTGTCGCTGGCCGAGGCCGGCTACCGCCCGCCCCTGCCCGCCCAGGTCATCGTCGCCGGCGACGTCGGCACCGCCACCTTCAAGGCGCAACTGGCCAACCTGCAAGCCGGCTACTTCGCCTCCGAGCACGATGTCGACATCGCCTCGCGCATCGCCGACACCTTGTGCGGCGGCGTGATCGAGCGCGGCTCGACCGTCGACGAGGAATGGCTGCTGGCACTGGAACGCAAGCACTTCGTGGAGCTGGCGAAAACCGAGAAAACCCAGGCCCGCATCGCCCACACCATGACCACCGGCAAACCTTTGAGGAACTAGTGAGCGCGCTGCGCGCGCGGAAGTGAGGAGTGAGAGTCGAAGCCCAGGCTTTCTTTCACTTCTCACTCCTCTCCACTCTTTTCTCACCCTTTTGGAGTTCCGTCATGACCAAACAAATCCAGGACGCCTACATCGTCGCCGCCACCCGCACCCCGGTCGGCAAGGCGCCGCGCGGCGTGTTCCGCAACACCCGCCCGGACGACATGCTCGCCCACGTGATCCGCGCGGTGATGGCGCAGGCGCCCGGCATCGACCCGCACCAGATCGGCGACGTCATCATTGGCTGCGCCATGCCCGAGGCCGAGCAAGGCATGAACGTGGCGCGCATCGGCCTGCTGCTGGCCGGCCTGCCGCACACCGTGCCCGGCGTCACCGTCAACCGCTTCTGCTCTTCCGGCCTGCAGTCGGTGGCGATGGCCGCCGACCGCATCCGCCTGGGCCTGGACGACCTGATGCTCGCCGGCGGCACCGAGAGCATGAGCATGGTGCCGATGATGGGCCACAAGATCGCCATGAACCCCGCGATCTTCCAGGACGAGAACATCGGCATCGCCTACGGCATGGGCATCACCGCCGAAAACGTCGCCAAGCAGTGGAAAGTCAGCCGGGAGCAGCAGGACGCTTTCGCCGTCGAAAGCCACCGCCGCGCTCTGGCCGCCCAGGCCGCCGGCGAGTTCAAGGACGAGATCACCCCGTTCCAGCTCGATGACCATTACCCGGATCTCGCCAGCCGCGGCATCACCACCGACAACCGCGTCATCGACCAGGACGAAGGCCCGCGCGCCGGCACCACGCCCGAAGTGCTGGCCAAGTTGAAAACCGTGTTCCGCAACGGCCAGTTCGGCGGTACCGTCACCGCCGGCAACTCCAGCCAGATGTCCGACGGCGCCGGCGCCGTGCTGCTCGCCAGCGAAAAGGCCATCAAGCAATACAACCTGCAGCCGCTGGCCCGCTTCGTCGGTTTCTCCGTCGCCGGCGTGCCGCCCGAAGTCATGGGCATCGGCCCGAAGGAAGCGATTCCCAAGGCGCTCGCGCAAACCAGCATCACCCAGGATCAGCTCGACTGGATCGAACTCAACGAAGCCTTCGCCGCCCAGGCACTCGCCGTGATGGGCGACCTCAAGCTCGACCCGGCCAAGGTCAACCCGCTCGGCGGCGCGATCGCGCTCGGCCACCCGCTCGGCGCCACCGGCGCGGTGCGCATTGCCACGCTGGTGCACGGCATGCGCCGGCGCAAGCAGAAGTACGGCATGGTGACGATGTGCATCGGCACCGGCATGGGCGCGGCGGGAATCTTCGAGGCACTCTGAAGTTCGTCATTCCGGCGAAGACCGGTATCTGAAACTGCAACGGCGCCGTAGCGATACGGCGCCGTTTGCATTTGAGTGGATCTGATCCGCTTGCAAACCCTTCTCGGCCAAGGGATGCGTTTTCCAGCGGATACGGTGCTCGTTTGACGTATTACGTCAAACGTAATACCGTCAGCGCGTGATCAGGAGCTTTCATTGCAAGGATACGCAGGCGCTGTTCGAGGGTGGCGATCCTCGTCGGTTCCGTGCCATCAAGGACGCCGCCATCCGCAAGTTGTCGCAACTCGATGCCGCGCAAACGCTTGAGTTTCTGCGTTCACCGCCTGGCAACCAGTTCGAAGCCCTCAAGCACGATCGCGCTGGCCAGCACAGCATCCGCATCAACCGGCAGTGGCGCGTTTGCTTTGTGTGGACAGCCAGCGGACCCGAGCACGTCGAAATCGTGGATTACCACTGAGAGAGCCATATGAAACTTCCCGTCAATCGCATGCGCCCTGTACATCCCGGCGAAATCCTGCGCGAGGACTACCTCACCCCGCTGGGGATGAGCGCCAACGCCTTGGCCGTGGCACTGAGCGTACCGGCCACCCGCATCCACGAAATCGTCAACGAACGCCGCGGCATCAGCGCCGACACTGCCGAGCGCCTGGCACGCTACTTCGGCGGCGACGCGGTGTCCTGGCTGAACCTGCAGGCAACTTACGATCTCAAGACACTGGCCACACGCGACGAAATCCTGCGCCGGGTGGAGCCACGGGCTGCCTGACTATGATGGCGCTCGGGCATTTCGGCAGTCACAAGGCAGTTCAAAACCGCCGACCGCCTGTGAGGTGAAACTTGCGCACCAAAACTCGCCCCTTCGACCCCGCGGAACATCTGGCCACCCCCGAAGCCCAGGTCGAGTACATCTCTGCCGCCCTCGAAACCGGCGATCCCGCCTTCATCGCCGACAGCCTCGGCGTGGTTGGACGCGCCCGCGGCATCTCCCAACTCGCACGCGACACCGGCCTGCGCCGCGAAAGCCTGTACAAGGCGTTGTCGGCGGACGGCAACCCGGAGTTCGCCACGATCATGAAGGTCGTGCAGGCGTTGGGGGTGAAGTTGAGTGCCGAGGCGGCGTAGCAGATCTGGCGATGCACACCACCGATAATCGGATTAACTTTCTCCGTCTCCTTAATATCGCCCGCGAGAAAGCCATGCGCTTCCAGTTTCCAAACGGCACGCGTTCCAGGATCCGATCCGCCACATGGGTGACTGCCCTTGCTGGCCTTGCCTCGCTGGCCCATGCCGGCTTGGCCACGCCTCCACATGCCTTCACGGCACCCGACCACACATCTATTGCGTGTCCCTCCGCACAGAAGCTCCAGCCCCTGCTGCAGCTGGGCAACATCTACCTCGGCGAGCTACACGGCACCGTGGAATCACCCAACCTCGTGCGTTGCCTGGTGGACGCGGAAGTGGCTGCCGGCGTTGCGCCGCTCTTTGTCTCGCTCGAGCTGCCTAATTTCGCCCGTGATACTGGCGACCGGACTTGGGCCGGCGTGGATGGCAGGACGTCGCAGGCGATGATGTCGCTGGTCAACCATCTGGAGGCGCTGGAGAAGCAAGGCAAGCTCACGCTGGATTTCCAACTGACAGGCAAGGAGCAGAACGCCGTGCAGATGAACAAGCAAGTGGGTGAACACTTGCGCGATCTGGCAGCCAAAGGCCGCCTCATTGCCCTAGGTGGAAATCTTCACAGCCAACGAAAGCAGGCCATGATTCCGTCACTCGCCTTTGCGCCAGCCGGAGCCTTTGTGGGCGACGGCGTCAAGACGGTGATGATCGTCCACGCGCGCGATGGCACGGCTTGGAACTGCACGGAAACGTGCGGCGCGCACAAGGACAAAGGTCTCACCGGCATCAAGGCTGGCGAACTGGTGGACGGTAGCGCATACGGCCATGACTATCTCTACAGTCTGGATCAGGTCACGGCATCGCCGCCTGCACGAGCCAGCGCCAACCCTCAGGCATCATCATCACCACCACGCTGACTGCTCGAAATGTCGGGTAGTCCACAATTCCGCGACAACGTATCCACGCCTTCCCGACGTCGTGGGAGCAGACAGCGCCGATGGCGGGATTTTTTTGTATCGGCATCGCGCGAAAAAGTGCCAACGCCGGGGTCCCATCGTTCCACCGACGCAAAGATTGCCTTGCGCGCCGAGTCCGGAACCCTGTCGCCGGGGCTTTTTGCTCCGATCTCGATTTTCAAAACTCGTACACTCCCCCCATCCATACGACACAAGGACGACGAACATGGGTATCGGCATCGGAATGCGCGGCATCGACCTGCAGAAGTTCCTCATGGTGGCGCGGGAGCGCAAGGTCATCCTGCTCGTGCGTCATACCAACGAGGATTCGCTGCGCTACGTCGGCATGCCCGGCTATTACCCCAAACCGGCCCTGTTGAAAGCCAAGACCGCCGACGTCAACCCGTCGGGCCTCATGCGCTCGGTGGCGGGGCGCATGGTGAAACAGGACTACGTCATCGCCGGGCTGGTGGTGCACCCGGGCATGCACCCGGGGGCCTTCAAGCCGGCCAAGCGGGACAAGGCGATGAAGGCCTGGCACGACGGCATGCATTACCTGGCGGCCGAGAACAAGATGCCGGCCATGGGCGATCCGCAGCGTCCGGAAAGCTGGGCGGCCTGGGGCGTGGGCCGCGCCGCCGCCTGCTCGGCCGAGTGGCGCTGGCGCGTCGACGTCGACCCCGCATCCCGCCACTACGGCTGCCTGCAGCTCGACCACGCCGGCAAGGGCTGGGTCTACATCCACGGCGACTACGATCTGAAGGATGTGATCGTTCGCGGCAAGGAAACCGACAACCGACGCCATGAAGGCCAACTCCACGGCGTCAAGAACTTCACCCCGTTGCTCCCGGACATGGAGTTCGAGCGCATCCGCAGCTCGCTGAACCAGCTGATCGGCGCCGACATGGTGCAGCACGGCGCGGAGGCGCAGTTCGCCTGGCACGGCGACGAACCCGTCACCGTGGTGTTCCCCGACTGGACCTTCCTGCTGCTGACCGACGCCACCACGGTGCAACGCTGGTACGAAGAACTGAACCGGTCCGTGCTCGCCGAGAAAGGCCACGACTACGCACGCGACCGCTCCCGCATGTTCCACTTCGGGCCGCAGGGGATGTTCGCGCCCGGTGCCATGCCGTTGTCGAGCTGGGGATAGGCGAAAGGCGGAAACCCGAGTACCCGGGTCAGGCGAGGCTCCACAGTCGCATGGATTTCACGACCGCCTTCGCAAAGTACGCCGCTGGCGATGGACGATTGCCGCGAAGCCGTGATCGGCACGCAGCAAAAGGCGGGTGAACATGCGGCGACTCATCAGAGCGCTTGGCGCGGTGTTGCTCGGCGTGGCCCTGGCGGCCTGCTCGCCGCCCGCGCCCGTGGTCAAGCCGGTGTCGAAGGCGTTGCCGCCGACCGTGGGCACGCCGGCGGCGCGCTACGTGCACGCGGAAACCGCCAAGCACCAGGATCAGTCGGGTTTCCGCCTGCTCATCCGCAGCACCGATGCGCTGATGAGCCGCGTGGCGCTGGCCGACCACGCGCAGCATTCGCTGGATCTGCAGTACTACATCTTCGACAACGACGCGACCGGGCGACTGATGGCGCAGCGCCTGCTGGCCGCGGCCGACCGTGGCGTGCGCGTGCGCCTGCTGGTGGACGACATCAACGCCAGCCAGGCGATCGACCTGTTCGACGCGCTGGATACCCACCCGAACATCGAGGTGCGCCTGTTCAACCCGTTCGCCACGAAGAAGCCGTCGGTATTCTCCAAGGCTGCCCAGTTCCTGCTCGACACGCACCGGCTGAACCGGCGCATGCACAACAAGTCGTTCATCGCCGACGGCAACGTGGCGATCGTCGGCGGACGCAACATCGGCGATGCATACTTCGACGCGGGCGAGGACACCCATTTCCGCGACCTCGACCTGATCGCGATCGGCCCGGTGGTGCCACAGGCCTCGCATGCCTTCGACGAGTACTGGAACTGCGACGCGGCTTATCCGGTGAAGGCATTCCATGGCAAGCATGCCGATCATGTCGACCTGGCGAAACTGCGGACCGAACTGGCGCACGATGCGCGCGCGTTCGCGCAATCGGATTACGCCCAGGCCACGCTGGACGCCCTGCCCTACGGCGCCTCCGCCGACCGCAAGGGCGAGTGGTTCTGGGGACCGGCCACGCTGGTGGCCGACCAGCCGGCCAAGATCGAGGCGACCGGGGACCAGCCCGAGCTGCGCATCGGCCCGGATATCAAGGCGATGGCCGACGCCGCGCAGCACGAGTTGCTGCTGATCTCGCCCTACTTCATCCCCGGCGAGCGCGGCACGACCTATCTCGATGCGCTGGCCAAGCGCGGCGTGACGGTCAAGGTGCTGACCAATTCGCTGGCCTCCAACGACGAGCCGATCGTGTATTCGGGATATTCGCGCTATCGCCGCCCGCTGCTGGAAAGCGGCGTGCAACTGTTCGAACTGCAAGCCGCCGCCGGCGCGCCGCAACCGGCCACCACCGGCGGCACCTCCTCGGGCGTCAGCCTGCATGCCAAGGCCGTCGTGGTGGATCGGCAGAAGGTGTTCATCGGCTCGATGAACATGGATGCCCGCTCGAAACTGCTCAATACCGAGATGGGCATCATCGTCGACTGTCCGCCGCTGGCCGCGGCGGTCACCGCGTTCTTCGACAGCGCCACGCTGCCCGAGCAGGCCTACCGCGTGATCCTGAAGCAGGACGGCTCGGCGCATGGCGGCGCCATGCAATGGCAGGCCACCGAGCACGGCAAGCCGGTGACCTACGACCACGACCCCGGCGCCACCACCGGCCACCGGGTCGAGGTGCAGATGCTCAAGCTGCTGCCGCTGGAAAGCCTGCTCTAGGCCCGCTCAACCGCGTGACCGCACCGACGCCGGACGGTCGTCGGCATGCGCTGCCCACAAGCGGCGCAGCTGCCGTGCCGAACCCAGGCCCGCGCACTCGGCCGCCCGCTCCACGTTGTCGCCGTTGGCCAGCGCCTGCCGCGCAAGCGCCAGCCGCAGACGCGCGTGGTAGCGGTTGACCGACATGCCGCTGGCTTCGCGGAAGTGGCGCGTGAGGCTGCGCACGCTCAGGTGGCCGATGTCGGCCAGCCGCGCCAGCGGCCAGTCCTGCGCGGGCGCCTGGAGCAGCGCGTCCTGCACGCGGTGGATGGCCATGTTCATGTGGTTGCGCCCTTCTAGCCACGGCGACAGCGCCGGGTCGCCGGCGGCGCGGCGCATGTAGACGGCCATTTCCCGCGCCACGGCGACGGCCAGGCGCGGCGAGCCGAGCTTGGCGATCAGGTGCAGCGCGAGGTCGATGCCGGCGGTGATGCCGGCGCTGGTGCAGACCTCGCCGTCTTCCACGAACACGCGGCTGTCCAGCACCTCGGCCGCCGGCGCCAGTTGGCGCAGCTCGTCGAGCAGGCTGTGGTGCGTGGTGCAGCGTCTCCCGTCGAGCAGGCCGGCGGCGGCGGCCAGCAGTGCGCCGGAACAGACGCAGGCCAGCGGTCGGCCAGCGACGACATGGCGCCGCAACCAGGCCACCAGCGCCTTGCCGGCCGCCGACGACAACAGGCGCGCGGCGCTGCCGGTGGCACCGCACACCACGATCAGCACGTGCTCGAGCAACTTCGCCGGCAGCGGTTCGACGCCGGCAAGACTGACGCCCAGCGCAGTCGGTGCCGCCTCGCCCGCCGCCACCGGCGCCATCAGCCGCAGGCGCACCGGCAAGCCCATCGCCGCGGCAATGCGAAAGGCGTCGGCGGCACCGGCCAGATCCAGCAGGATCAGGTCCGGTGGCAGCACGAAGCACACCTCAGTGATCGGCGAGGACGTCATCGACGGTGCGGATGCGGGCAAAGCGTCCATCCAGAACCAGTTCCGTGCGTTGCTTGATGTCCTGCGCATCGTAGCGAGTGCCGCTGCCGGCGTGGACCATCGGAAAGGTCAGCGTCGCCTCGGTGACGTAATCGACGTCGAAGCCGAGATCGGAAGCAACCCGGGCGGTCGTCTCGCAGCATTGCTCGCTGCGGATGCCGCTGATGATGACGCGGCCGATGCCGCGCTCGCGCAGCCATGCCTGCAGGCCGGTGCCGGTGAACGCGTTGTGCACCTGCTTGCGGAACACCGTGTCGTGCACCTGCGGCACCCACGCCATCGGCTGCACCAGCCCCGACGCCACGCTGAAGTGACCGGCAGCCTCCTCGTGCAGGATGCGCACGATCGGCCAGCCGCGGGCGCTCGCGCCGTCGATCAGCTGCAACAACTTCTCGCGGAACGCCGGCAGGTCGTCTTCGCGCCAGTACGGTGCCTGCAGGAACGATTGCTGCACGTCGATGACCAGCAAGGCGGGGGTGTCGGACATGGGGCGACTCCATCATGGGGGAGCCGTCACTCTAGGCAGCCGCTGCGTCCTCGACGAGCCCTGCACCGGACCCGGAGCGGACCGATCCGGCCAAGCTTTTCCGGCCAACCCTTTCCGGCCAAACTTTCCGGCCAACTCTTTCCGGCCAAACTCGCCGGCCAAACTCGCCGGCAGAACCCGCCTCAGTGCGGCGCCCGTCCCGCCACCCGTTCGATGCGCCGGTCCGGCACCAGCCACAGCAGGGCGGCCACGCCATACAGCAGTTGCGCGATCCACGCGGCGCGGAACGAGACGAGGATGGCACTGGCGTAGATCATCGGCGAGAGTTTTCCCTTCCAGTCGCCGCCGACGGCGCGGGCCAGCGCGGATGCCCGGCCCTCGGCGCGGATCAGCGCGCGTTGCAGCATCCAGTACGCCAGCGCCGCCATCAGCAGCACCACGCCGTACAGCGCCGTCGGCCCCTGCGCGAAGTGGTTTTCGCCCATCCAGCCGGTGGCGAACGGCAGCAGCGAAAGCCAGAACAGCAGATGCAGGTTGGCCCACAACACCGCGCCGCTGACCGGGCCGGCCAGTTGCAGCATGTGGTGGTGGTTGTTCCAGTAGATGCCCACGTAGACGAAGCTCAGCACGTAGCTGAGAAACACCGGTGCCATCGGCAGCAACGCCGCCAGCGTCTCGCCGTGCGGCACCTTCATCTCCAGCACCATGATGGTGATGATGATGGCGAGCACGCCGTCGCTGAACGCCTCGAGTCGGTTCTTGTGCATCGTCGCCCCGGGATCGATCGAAGCCGAGTATCCGACGAGGCGCCCCGGGGCGCGAGCCCCGGTTGCCATGCAGCCGCGCTCAAACCTCGTCGGAACCCTCGTTGACGCCCTCGAACAGGAAGGTCGACAGGTAGCGCTCGCCGGTGTCGGGCAGCATCGCGAGCAGGACCGATCCGGCCGGCGCGTCCTTCGCCACTTCAAGCGCCGCGGCCAGCGTGCCGCCGGAAGACAGCCCGGTGAAGATACCCTCGCGCCGGGCCAGTTCCCTCGCGGTGTCGCGCGCCACCACGTCGTCGACGGTGACGATCCGGTCGACCACCTTGGCATTGAGCACGGCGGGCACGAAGTCCGGCGTCCAGCCCTGGATCTTGTGCGGCTGCCATTCCTTGCCGCCGAGCAGCGAGGCGCCGGCCGGCTCCGCGCCAATCACCTTGACCTGCGGCCGAGCCACTTTCAGCACCTCCCCCACGCCGGTGAGCGTGCCGCCGGTGCCCCAGCCGCTGACGAAGTAGTCCAGTCGCCGGCCGGCGAAGTCGCCGAGCACCTCGGCTGCCGTGGTCTGGCGGTGGTAGGCGGGGTTGGCGGGATTCTCGAACTGGTCGGCGAGGAACCAGCCATGCTGTTTCGCCAGTTCGGCGGCCTTTTCCACCATGCCGGTACCGCGTGCCGCACCGGGGGTGAGCACCACCTTGCCGCCATAGGCGCGGATCAGCTTGCGCCGCTCCAGCGAGAACGTGTCGGACATCACCGCCACGAACGGATAGCCGCGCGCCGCGCACACCGCGGCCAGCGCCACGCCGGTATTGCCGGACGTGGCCTCCACCACGGTCTGCCCGGGTTTGAGCGTGCCGCGCTGCTCGGCGTCCAGGATGATCGCCAGGGCGAGTCGGTCCTTCACCGAACCGGCCGGGTTGAACGCCTCGATCTTCACGTAGATGCTCACGTGTGCGGGCGCCAGGCGGTGCAGTTTCACGATCGGTGTGCGGCCGATGGTGTCCAGGATGTTGTCGTAGATCATGGGTGTCTCCTCGGGGAATCGGGCGTGAGGAACGGGCGCATGGACGAAGGCAGATGATGCGCCGATTCGGGATCGGTCAACAGGCGGCGCGATGGATCGCCTCGAGCACGCCATCGCGCGCCGCCGCGGCGGCGGGCAAGGCGTGCACGGTCGCGCCCAGCGGGGCGGCGCCGAACCAGGCCAGCGACGGCGCCAAGGCGGCCACCTCGCCCAGGATCAGCAGCGCCGGCGAGCTCACGGCATGGGCTGCGGCTCGCTCGGCAAGGTTGCCCAGCACGCCGCAGACCACGCGCTGGTTCGGCAGCGAGCCGTTTTCGATCAGGGCGAACGGCGTGGACGCAGCGCGTCCGTGTTCGACCAGGCGCGCCTGCAGGGTCGCCAGCTCGTTCACGCCCATGTAGATCGCCAGCGTCTGCCGCTCCTGCGCCAGCGCAGGCCAGTCCACGGTGTCGTGCGAATCGCGGCAATGCGCAGTGACGAAGCGCACTGACTGGGCGCGCTCGCGATGAGTCAGCGGCACCCCCGAGTACGCCGCGCAGGCCACGGCGGCGGTGATGCCGGGCACCACTTCGAAAGGAATCGCGTGGGCGTGCAGGAACTCCAGCTCCTCGCCGCCGCGACCGAACACGAACGGGTCGCCGCCCTTCAGCCGCACCACCCGCTTGCCGGCACGCGCATGCTCCAGCAGCAAGGCGTGGATCGCCTCCTGCGTGGCGTGGTGCCGGCCGGCCTGCTTGCCGACGTCGATCCGCTCGGCATCGCGCCGGGCCAGCGCCAGCACGCCGGCACCGACCAGCCGGTCGTGCAGGATCACGTCGGCCTCGTTGAGCGCGCGCAATGCACGCAAGGTCAACAGGCCCGGATCGCCGGGGCCGGCGCCCACCAGCACCACCGAACCGGTGGCCGGCGACGGCGTATCGGCGAGAGCATGTTCCGCCGCCGCCTGCGCCTCGCCATCTCGCTGCTGGCGCAACAATTGCGCCACCGGCCCGGCCAGCAGGCTGTCGTAGAAGGCGCGTCGTGCCGCCAGTGCGGGAAAACGGGCACGAATGCGCGGGCGCAGCCGGGCCATCAGCCGGGCCAGCGCGCCCAGCGAATCATCCAGCAGCGCTTCCAGCCGCTCGCGCAGCAGGCGCGAGAGCATCGGCGCCTCGCCGCCGCTGGAGATCGCGATGGTCAGCGGTGCGCGGTCGATCACCGCCGGCACGTGGAAGCTGGACAGCGCCGCATCGTCGACCACGTTGACGAAGATCCGGCGCAACTCGCCCAGACTGGCCACCAGCGCGTTGATCTCGCGATCGGGCGTGGCCGCCACCACCAGCCACACGCGCTCCAGCCAGCTCTCGCGGAACGGATCGGTGCGATGGGCGATACGGCCCTGCCGCACCCAGCGCTGCAGGCGCGGCGTGAGGCTGGGCGCGTTCACCGTCACCTGCGCCCGAGCCTGCAGCAGTGCTGCCACCTTGCGCTCGGCCACCGCGCCGCCGCCGACCACCAGCACGGCGCGCTGCGACAACGAGGCAAAGATCGGGTAGAGCTTCATGCGCGGGAATGGCCGGAGCAAGGGGTTCGCCTACGCTACGAAGCCGCCGCCGGCACCACAAATGATTTGCGCCTTGGTGCTTATGCCGTCGCGGCATGACCGGCAGGCCTGATTGACATGCAACACGAATGGACGTATAGACGTCCAATATGAAAGTATGTCATTCCATCGACAAGGGTATCCGTGGCGACCGGCCAGGGGCTCGTCACGTCGGCGGCCGGGGGATTGCACGATGTATGCGCAGCTGCATCGCCCATCCGTCCCCCGACCATCGCCCACGGACTCCTGCCCATGACGCTTACCCAGCTGCGCCATCTCATCGCCATCGCCGACTCCGGCCTCAACATCACCCTGGCGGCCGAGCGCGTGCATGCCACCCAGCCCGGGCTCAGCAAGCAGCTGCGCCAGCTTGAGGACGAGCTGGGTTTTCAGCTCTTCGTGCGCAAGGGCAAGAGCCTGGATGCGGTGACCCACGCGGGCGAGCAGGTGATCGAACGGGCGCGGATCATCCTGGCCGAGGCAACCAACATCCGCGCGATCGCCGCGAACCTGCGCAACGAGGCCCACGGCGAGCTGCGCATCGCCACCACGCATACCCAGGCTCGCTTCGCCCTGCCCGCGGCAATCGCCGCGCTCAATGCCAGCTTCCCCCAGGTCAGCGTGCATCTGGAGCCGACCCGCGACGCCGACGTGCTGGCCCGGCTGGAAGCCGGTCAGGTCGATCTGGCCATTATCAGCAGCGCCGGCAGCGCGCCGGCCGTCGGCATGGCTTTTGCCGCCTATCGCTGGCAACGGGTGATCGTCACCCCGCGCGACCATCCGCTGGCGCGGCGCGCCGCCGCGCCCACGCTGACCGAGCTGGCGGGCCTGCCGCTGGTCAGCTACGACTCCTCGCTGCGGCCGGAGTCGTCCTTGCGCCGCGCGTTCGAGGAGGCCGGGCTGTCACCGCAGATCGCGATGACTGCCGGTGACGCCGACCTGATCAAGACCTACGTGCGCGCCGGCATGGGTGTGGGCATCCTCGCCGAAATGGCCATGCAGCCCGGCGACGCCGACCTGCTCGCGCTGCCCGCCGATGCGTTGTTCGCGCCGTGCACGACCTGGGTGGTACTGCGCCGGGACAGCGTGCCGCGTGAGTACACGCTGGCCTTCATCCACCAGTTTGCACCCCATCTCGGTCGCCACGAACTGCGCCGCGCGCTGGCCGGCGAACCACCGCGCGACGGCTGGGCCGAGGTGCCGCACTGGCGCGAACGTCAGCGGTCGCCTGCCGCGCAAGTCGCCTGACGCTCCTGGTCGGGCCCGCTCCCGCAAGGACGGCTGACGATGCCGTGACGGCCGCGCGCCATCTCACCCGGTGAGACGCGCACGCGGCCTAATCCGCGGACCTTCGCGCGGAGCCTGCCGATGAACACATTACCCGACCGCTACGCCAGCGACGACCTCGTGCTGGACGGGCCGGGCGACGGCCGCAGCCTGGCCCGGCGGCTGTCGAAGCGCTATGCCGCGCGGATCACCGGCGCCTTCGTGGTGCCCGGTCGGGAGGGCACGTTCGCGCCGCTGCCCGACGATCTCCCCGATGCGCTGGCCGGGGCGCTGCGCACGCGCGGCATCGAGCAGCTCTACAGCCATCAGGCCGAGGCATGGCAAGCCACGCGGGCAGGCGCGCACGTGGCCATCGTCACGCCCACCGCCTCGGGCAAGTCGCTGTGCTACACGCTGCCGGTCATCAGCGCTGCCATGACCGATCACGCCAAGGCGCTGTACCTGTTCCCCACCAAGGCGCTGGCGCAGGACCAGGTGGCCGAGCTGCTGGAGCTGAACCGGGCCGGTGCGCTGGGGGTGAAGGCATTCACCTTCGATGGCGACACGCCCGGCGATGCGCGACAGGCGATCCGCCTGCATGGCGACATCGTGGTCAGCAATCCGGACATGCTGCACCAGGGCATCCTGCCGCATCACACCAAGTGGGCGCAGTTCTTCGAGAACCTGCGCTACGTGGTGATCGATGAGGTGCACACGTATCGCGGCGTGTTCGGCTCGCACGTGGCCAACGTGATCCGCCGGCTCAAGCGTGTCTGCGCGTTCTACGGCGTCACCCCGCAGTTCATCCTGTGCTCGGCCACCATCGGCAATCCGCGGGAACACGCCGAGGCGCTGATCGAGGATGCGGTCACCGCGATCACCGAAAGCGGTGCGCCCAGCGGCGACCAGCACGTGCTGCTGTGGAACCCGCCGGTGGTGAACCCCGACCTTGGTCTGCGCGCCTCGGCGCGCTCGCAGACCAACCGCATCGCGCGGCTGGCGATCAAGAGCGGCATGAAGACGCTGGTGTTCGCCCAGTCGCGCAGCATGGTCGAGGTGCTCACCAAGTACCTCAAGGACGTGTTCGACCACGACCCGCGCAAGCGCCCGCGCATCCGCGCCTACCGCGGCGGTTACCTGCCGAAGGAGCGCCGCGCGGCCGAACGGGCGATGCGCGAAGGCAGCATCGACGGCATCGTCAGCACCTCGGCGCTGGAGCTGGGCGTGGACATCGGTTCGCTCGACGTGGTGGTGCTGAACGGCTACCCCGGTTCGGTCGCCGCGACGTGGCAGCGCTTCGGCCGCGCCGGCCGACGCCAGCAATCGGCGCTTGGCGTGCTGGTGGCCAGCTCCGATCCGCTGGACCAGTACCTGGTGCGGCATCCGGAGTTCTTCCAGGGCGCTTCGCCGGAGCACGCGCGCATCCAGCCCGATCAACCGCTGATCCTGCTCGACCACATCCGTTGCGCCGCGTTCGAGCTGCCGTTCACCGGCGACGAGATGTTCGGCACCGAGGTCGCCACGCCGTGGCTCGACCTGCTGCGCGAGGAAGGCGTGCTGCACCGCGAGGGCGATCGCTGGGAATGGATCGCCGACAGCTACCCGGCCATCGCGGTGTCGCTGCGCTCGGTGGCCGACGGCAACTTCGTGGTGGTCGATCGCACCGACGGCCGCCAGACCATCATCGCCGAAGTCGACTACTCCGCCGCCGCGGTCACCTTGTACGAAGGCGCGATCCACATGGTGCAGTCGCTGCCCTACCAGGTGGAGAAGCTGGACTGGGAAGGCCGCAAGGCCTACGTCACGCGCACCAGCGTCGACTACTACACCGACGCCATCGACTACACCCGGCTCAAGGTGCTGGACTGTTTCGACAGCGCGCACGCCGGCTGCGGTCAGGCCCATCACGGCGAGGTGCACGTGGTGCGCCGGGTGCCCGGCTACAAGAAGATCCGCTTCTATTCGCACGAGAACATCGGCTACGGCCCGATCAACCTGCCCGACCAGGAACTGCACACCACGGCGGTGTGGTGGCAGCTGCCGCAGATGGTGCTGGAAGCCGCGTTCGAGCAACGCCAGCAGGCGCTCGACGGTTTCCTCGGCGCGGCGTACGCGCTGCACATCGTCGCCACCGTGGCGGTGATGGCCGAGGCGCGCGACCTGCAGAAAGCCGTGGGCTCGGGCGACGGCGCCTGGTTCGCCAGCACCGACCTCCACGGTCGCGGCCAGCTGCGCGGCAGCGATGGCCAGCCCGCCGCGCTGGCGCCGGATGCGCCGTTCACGCCCACCGTCTACCTGTACGACGCGTTCCCCGGCGGCATCGGACACAGCGAACCGCTGTTCCGGCGTCGCGAGGACTTGCTGGCGCAATCGGTCAGCCTGATCGAACGCTGCGACTGCCGCGCCGGCTGCCCCGCCTGTGTCGGCCCGGTACTGGCGACGGACGAGCAGACCGCCGACGATCCGGCCGTCGCCACGCCCAAGGCCCTCGCCCTGCGCGTGCTCGCGCTGCTGGTGGCGTTGTGAGCGTGAACCCGCTCATCGCGAAGCTGCGCCAGCTGCGCACCGAGGCGGGACAAGCCCACGCCGCCGTGCCTGCCCGCCATGCGCTGGATGCAGCGACGCCGGGAACCCCCCGCGTCGCGTCGCCCTCTTCCGCGATGGCGCCCGAGCTGCGCCGGCTGCTCCAGCGCCACGCCCGGCTCAAGCGCGGCACCGCCGCGGTGCCGTCATCCCGCGACCGCGAGGTGCCCGGCTTCGAACTTTCCCCCGGCCTGCGCTACACCGAGGCGTTTGCCGACTGGCTCGTTCCGCCGCCGGTCATCGACGCCGGCTTCGCCCGCATGGAACCCGTGCACCACGATCGCCTGCTGCACTTCGACACCGAGACCACCGGCCTGGCCGGCGGCACCGGGACCCGCGCCTTCATGATCGGCGCGGCCGACTGGCAGGGTGGCCGCCTGCGCATCCGCCAGCTCACCATCACCACCATGGCGGCGGAGACCGCCATGCTGCGCACCTTCGCCGGCTGGCTGGACGAGGACACCGTGCTCGTCAGCTATAACGGCAAGTGCTACGACGCGCCGCTGCTGGCAACGCGCTACCGTCTCGCCCGCCTGCCGAACCCGCTGGCCGGCCGCGGCCACCTGGACCTGCTGCATCCGGTGCGCCGCCACTGGAAACACCAGTGGCCGAACTGTCGCCTCGCCACCGCCGAGCGCCAGCTGCTCGGCGTCGTGCGCGAGGACGACCTGCCCGGCGCGGAGGCCCCCGCCGCCTGGCTCACCTACCTGCGCGGCGGCTCCGCCCGCAACCTGCGCCGCGTCGCCGCGCACAACGCGCAGGATCTGAAAAGCCTGGCCGGGGTGCTGCTGCATATGGCCGGGATGGCCGCGCCCACAGCAGAGGCCCGAGCGCGGACACGATGCATCACGCGATAATCCGGGACCGTCTCCCGAGGGAAAATCATGGCAACCGACAAGCGTTTCGTGGATTACGTGCTTGAACAGGCCGACCTCGGCGAGGCGCTCACATACAAGCGGATGTTTGGCGAATACGCGCTCTACCACGCAGGGAAGGTCACGGCTTTTGCCTGCGACAACCGCCTCTTCATCAAACCCACTTCAGCGTCGCAGGCGCTGGCTCCCGGGCTGCCGCAGGGCCAACCGTATCCCGATACCAAGATGTATCCGATCGCCGACGAGCTGCTGGACGACCCGGAAGCATTGAGGGAGTTGCTGGTGGCTACATCTGCCGCGCTGCCTTTGCCGAAGCCGGGAAAGAAGCGGGGCAAGCGCAGCGAATAAGTGGCTGTCGTCGAGTCGCAAGAACCGGCGGGCAGTGCCCGCCCTGCATCCCGGTGACAAGCCTGGCCGGAGCGTTGCCGCACATGGCAAACATGCAGACAACATGACCGGCAGGCAGCATGAGGGTAATCCGCGTCCCGCTGCGATCGGCCTTCAGCGCCGGCCCGATTCGACGACAGGTTTGCCGCCTGCCATCTTGAAATCGAATACGTACCAGAGGCTGAAAGGTTTCTGCGTCACCTCATACGTGCCATCGCCCCGCGGATGCCGCACCCACATCGGCGTGAACGTCCATTGCATGACCGCCTGCTCGACTGCAGCCTCGAACAAGGCATGCGCCGGACCATCCGCAGTGCCGGGCTGCGGGTGCACGGCCTGGACGCGGCCGTTCTCGTCCATCACCAGCTGCACCACGACAGTGACCGGCGCAGCGCCCGGGCGAACCAGGGTGGGCGGGTACACCGGCGAGACCTGCTTGTCCAGCACGGGCTTCACCGCCGTATCCCCGGGTTGCAAGGTGTAATGCGGTGCGCTCGCAGGCGACGCCATCTCCGCGTAACTGGTCCGGGGCTCCCCAACCGGCTTGCGTTCCTCTTGCGTACTGCAGCCGCAAACCACGGTGGCAACGAAGGTCCACAACACGAGCACCGGCCAGCTCGACGACACCTGCATGTCCAACCTCCATGATCGAATCAGAATGCGGTTGGGGCGACCCGTCGCCCGCGCGTCAAAATGACAGGGCACCTGCCCATGCGCAATACGGGAAGGATCGAAGATACCGGCGCCCCACCCTTCGACTTCGACCCCGCGGGCCTGCACTCAGGGAGAACGGCATGGGCCACCACACCCCCCGTTCGCACTGAGCTCGACTTGGAACAGCAAGCGGCGTCGAAGTGCACGCGCAATGCACCACCCTTGGCCCACGGGGCTGCGCACTTGCGCTCAGGCAAAACGACACAAGGCGCCGGGTGAAGCCCGGATGGCGCGGACTCAGCCCGCGCCGATCACCACCGGTTCCGGCTCCAGCCGCACGCCGAATTTCCCGTGCACGCCGTCCATCACCTGTTGCGCCAGCGCCCACAACTGCGGGCCATTGGCGTGGCCGTGGTTGACCAGCACCAGCGCGTGGCGGTTGGAGATGCCGGCGTCGCCTTCGCGTAGCCCCTTGAAGCCGGCCGCCTCGATCATCCACGCGGCGGAAATCTTGCGGCGACCGTCACGCTGCGGCCAGGCCGGCAGGTCGGAGTGCTCGCGCTGCAATGCTTCCGCCACGGAAGCATCGACGATCGGATTCTTGAAGAAGCTGCCGGCGTTGCCGATCACCGCGGGGTCAGGCAGCTTGCGCGTGCGCAGGCGTACCACCGCCTCGGCGACGTGGAACGGCGCAGGCTTGTCCACGCCCATCCGCGCCAGTTCCTCGTCGATGCCGGCGTAGTCGGTGCGTAACGGCCGGCTGCGCGGCAGCACGAAGCGCACCGCGGTGACGATGTAGCGGCCGGGCTCGTGCTTGAACAGCGAGTCGCGATAGGCGAACGCGCAGGTGGCGTGGCCCAGCGTCACCACGCGATGCTCGCGCAGGTCCCAGGCTTCGACGCTTTCGATGAACTCGGCCACCTCGCAGCCGTAGGCGCCGATGTTCTGGATCGGTGCGGCGCCGACGGTGCCGGGGATCAGGATCAGGTTCTCCAGCCCCGCGTAGCCCTGCCCCAACGTCCAGCGCACGAAATCGTCCCAGCGCTCGCCCGCGGCCACCGCGATGCGCGCGCTGTCGCCGTCACTTTCAACTTGCACGCCGCGCGTCGACATCCGCAGCACGGTGCCGTGGAAATCGTCGGTGAACAGCACGTTGCTGCCCTCGCCGAGCACCAGCAGCCGCCCCTGGCGGATCGCCGGGAAGTCCAGCAGCTCGGGCAACTTTCCCGCATCGCGGATGTCGGCGAGCAGGTTCGCCCGGGCATCGACGCGCAAGGTGTTGAGCCGCGCCAGCGACGCGTTCTCGGTGAGCGTGTAGCCGCCCATGTCCACGCGCTCAGACGCCATCGACTGACGCCTCGCGCTGGCGGCGGATCTCGTTGACGCATTCGGCCACCAGGTGCGGGCCGCGATAGATCAGGCCCGAATAGAGCTGCACCAGCGAGGCGCCGGCGTCGAGCTTTTCCACCGCGTCGCTGCCGTCGAGGATGCCGCCCACGCCGATCAGCGGGATGCGCTCGCCCAGGCGCTGGCGCATGCCGGCCAGCACGGCGGTGGAACGCTCGAACAGCGGCTTGCCGGAGAGCCCTCCTGCCTCGCCGCCGCGCGGGTCGTCCGCCACCGTGGCGCGGTCGGTCGTGGTGTTGGTGCAGATCACGCCGTCGATGCCGGTACGCAGCAGCACCTCGGCCATCGCATCGAGCTCGACCCCGGATAGGTCCGGCGCGATCTTCAGCAGCATCGGCTTGCGCCGACCGTGCTGCGAGCCCAGCCGCTCCTGCGCGGCGCGCAGGAGCGAGATGAACTTGTACAGCGTGGCCTGTTCCTGCAGGTCGCGCAGGCCCTGGGTGTTGGGCGAGGAAATGTTCACCGTGACGTAGCTGGCCAGCTCATGCACCTTGGTCAGGCAGGCCAGGTAGTCGTTGACCGCCTTGTCGTTCGGCGTGTCCTTGTTCTTGCCGATGTTGATGCCGAGCACGCCGTGGTAGCTCGACTGCTGCACGTTGCGCACCAGCGCGTCGACACCGCCGTTGTTGAAGCCCATGCGGTTGATGATCGCCTCGTGTGCGGGCAGCCGGAACAGGCGCGGTTTCGCATTGCCAGGCTGCGGCAGCGGCGTGACCGTGCCCACCTCGATGAAGCCGAAACCCAGTGTGTTCAGCGCATCGAGATGCTCGGCGTTCTTGTCCAGCCCCGCGGCAAGGCCGACCGGATTGGGAAACTCGAGGCCGAACGCACGCACCGGCAGGTCGGCCGGCACGGTGGCGAGGCGATGGGCGAAACCGCTGCGCTGGGCCACGCCCAGCCCGTACAGGGTCAGCCGGTGGGCCGACTCCGCCTCGAGCGAGAACAGCAGCGGACGCAGGATGTCGTAGAGGGCCAAATCGAAACGCCGGCAGTCGTGGAATGTCGCGCAGTTTAGCGTGCCGTGCAGCGCGCCGAAGGCGGCTGGGTCACGCTCAGCCGGCCAGCAGCTGGCCGCCGTCCACCACCAGGGTCTGGCCGGTGATCCAGCCGGCCCACGGCGAGGCGAGGAACAGCGCGGCGTGCGCGATCTCCTCCGGCTGGCCGTAGCGGCCGAACGGGATCTTCGCCAGCACCTCGGCGTAGCGCGTCGGATCATCCTTGCGGCATTGGTCCCACAGGCCACCGGGAAACTCGATCGAGCCCGGCGCGATCGCGTTGACGCGGATGCGCCTGGGCGCCAGTGCCTGCGCCTGGGACGTCGTGTAATGGCTCAACGCGGCCTTCAAGGCGGCATACGACGGCCCGCCCGGACGGGGGCGCAGCGCCGAGATCGAACTGGTGTGCAGGATGCACGGATGCGCCGACCCGGCCAGGTGCGGCAGCGCGGCCCGCGAGGCGCGCACGGCCGCCATCAGGTCCACGTTGAAGTTGGCCAGCCAGTCCTCGTCCTCGTCGCGGAAGCCGTAGCCGCTGGCGTTGTTGACCAGCACGTCGATGCCGCCCAGCGCGCTCGCCGCGTCGTCGACCCAGGCCTGGATGGCCGTCGCTTGCGCCAGGTCGACGGATTGCGCGTGCACGGTCACGTCGTGGGCGGCGATCTGCAGGCGCGTTTTCTCCAGTGCCGCCGCGCCGCGTGCGCAGATCGACACCGCGGCGCCGGCCTGGGCGAAACCCAGCGCGATGCTGCGGCCGATGCCGCGGCTGCCGCCGGCCACCAGCACGCGCCAGCCATGAAAATCGAACGGCGGCGGCGCACTCACCATCCGTGCCAGCCGCCGAGCGCGAAACCGAAGAACAGCACCGCGATCACCAAGGACACGAACAGCACCGACAGCAGCAGTTGCACGTAGCCAAGCACCAGCCCGGCAACCGCCATGCCGTCACCTTCGGGGCGGTGCTCCGGATGGCTGTTGCGGATCTCGCTGCGCGCGAGGTGTCCGCAGACGATGGCCACCACCGCGCCGAAGAACGGCAGCACGCACCAGGCCAGGATGCCGAACACCAGGCTCACCACCGCCAGCGTGCTGGTCGGGGCGGCGGCGCGATAGGACACGGGATCGTTCATCGGCTTGCTCGCGGAATGCGCCGGGTCGGCGTCGAGAGCATCGTAGCGTGATCGCCCGCGGCCGGCGAACCGGCCACGAGCCTGTTGCCGGTACTTACAAGTCGAACTTGATGCCCTGCGCCAGCGGCAGCGAATCGGAGTAGTTGATGGTGTTGGTCTGGCGGCGCATGTAGACCTTCCACGCGTCCGAGCCGGACTCGCGGCCGCCGCCGGTTTCCTTCTCGCCGCCGAACGCGCCGCCGATCTCGGCGCCGGAGGTGCCGATGTTGACGTTGGCGATGCCGCAGTCCGAGCCGGCCGCGGAAAGGTACTTCTCGGCCGACTTCAGGTTCTGCGTGAAGATCGCCGAGGACAGGCCCTGCGGCACGTCGTTCTGCGCTTCGATCGCCTCGTCGAGATGCTTGAACTTCATCACGTAGAGGATCGGCGCGAAGGTTTCGGTCTGCACGACTTCATCGGCGTTCTTCAGGCCGGTGATGATGGTCGGCAGCACGAAGTTGCCCTTGCGGTCGGTCAGCGCCGCGCCGCCGGTGGCCACCGTGCCGCCAGCCGCCTTCGCCTTCTCGATCGCGGCGAGATAACCCTGCACCGCGTCCTGGCTGTTCAACGGGCCCATCAGCGTGGTGGCCAGCGTCGGGTCGCCGATCTTGCCCTCGACCTGCTTGTAGGCCTTGACCAGCGTGTCGAGCACGCTGTCGTGGATGGATTCATGCACGAACAGGCGGCGCGTGCTGGTGCAGCGCTGGCCGGCGGTGCCGACCGCGCCGAACACGATGCCCGGAATCGCCAGCTTGAGGTCGGCCGACTCGTCCAGGATGATCGCGTTGTTGCCGCCCAGCTCCAGCAGCGAGCGGCCCATGCGCTGCGCCACGCGCTCGCCGACCATGCGGCCGACCTTGGTCGAGCCGGTGAAGCTGATCAGCGGGATGCGCTTGTCGTCGACGAAGGCCTGCGCCAGGTCGCTGCCGGCGTCGTTGAACAGGAAGAACAGGTCGGGGTAGCCGCCGTTTTTCAGCGCCTCGTTGCAGATCCTGATCGCGGCGATCGCCGACAACGGCGTTTTCGGCGAGGGCTTCCAGATGCAGATGTCGCCGCAGGCGGCAGCCAGCATCGCATTCCAGGCCCACACCGCGACCGGGAAGTTGAACGCGCTGATGATGCCGACGATGCCCAGCGGGTGGTACTGCTCGTACATGCGGTGGCCGGCGCGCTCCGAGTGCATGGTGTAGCCGTACAGCATGCGGCTCTGGCCGACCGCGAAGTCGGCGATGTCGATCATCTCCTGCACTTCGCCGTCGCCCTCGGGCTTGATCTTGCCCATCTCCAGCGCGACCAGCGAACCCAGTGCGTCCTTGTGCTTGCGCAGCGCCTCGCCGCACAGCCGCACGGCTTCGCCGCGCTGCGGCGCCGGCGTGGTGCGCCACACCTTGAACGCTTCCTGCGCACGCTTGACGATGACCTCGTAGTCGGCGGCGCTGGAGGCATGCACCGTCGCAATCACCTCGCCGGTGGCCGGATTCACCGGCTGCAGGGCGCCGGCATCGGTGGTCTTCGACCACTCGCCCTGGCCGAGATAGGTACCCGAATGTTCGGTACCGATACCGAGCGACTTGAGGATGGCATGCGACATACGTGGCTCCTGGTCGTGCGGCGCCCGCCGGCGCCGTGGATGAAGTAGGCAATTGGCCATTCTAGCAGGGTGGCAGGAATGGCTTCTTCCCTGCGCGCTGGCGAGGATCGGGTGGGTCGCTCTCGGCCCCGGTTTGCAGCGACCCTGCGCGCGCCCCCGCAATCTGCCTCCGCAAGCTGAAGGGAGGAGCAGAACCGCGCGATCCATGCGAAAATCGCCTCCCCGCCCTCGTAGCTCAGTTGGATAGAGCGGCCCCCTCCTAAGGGGCAGGTCGGACGTTCGAATCGTCTCGGGGGCACCAATCGCAGCGAACGCAAGGGTCGGCCATGTCGGCCCTTGTGCGTTTCAGGAACTGCACGACAGCATCGAGCAACC
This sequence comes from Rhodanobacter sp. UC4438_H5, assembly GCF_052978405.1. NCBI lineage: Bacteria > Pseudomonadati > Pseudomonadota > Gammaproteobacteria > Lysobacterales > Rhodanobacteraceae > Rhodanobacter > Rhodanobacter sp. UC4438_H5. The sequence goes on along the minus strand of NZ_CM129672.1, from coordinate 994,031 downwards.
CGCCTTGTGCCGCGCCCAGTCCGGCCGCCTCGAAGCAAATGCCTCGTGGCCGGGCTGGTCATCGTACGGATGGCGCATCACGTCGAGCAGCTCGCGGATGCCGGAAGGATCGCCCGCGCTTGCCTGGTCGATCACCTGTTGCGCGAGGTAATTGCGCAGCACGTAGCGTGGATTGACCGCCCGCATGCGCGCGCGGCGCACGTCGGCCGAAAGCGGATCGTCGATGAGCCGGGCGGCATAGCGCACCAGCCAGTCGGCAAGCGCCGGCTCGGTTTCGCGCCGTTTCGCCTCATCGTAGAAGGCATCGTCCATCGACTGCAGGGTTGGCCTCGCCGGATCGATGTCGGCGAGTGCGCGGAACCACAGCGTCATGTCGATTTCGGCCGACGCCATCAGCGCATGAAGATCCTGCATCAGCGCCACATCCGCGTCACGGCACTCGGCCAGCCCGAGCTTGCGCGCGATGTTGACGCGATCCGCGGCGGCGTAGGCCTCGGCGTAGCGGTCGAGTCCGGCCTGCAACGGCGCCACGTCGTCGAACAGCGGCGCCAATGCCGCGGCCAACCGGCTCAGGTTCCACCACGCCACGTTCGGCTGCTGGCCGTAGCGGTAGCGGCGGCGCTGCGCGTCGGTGGTGTTCGGCGTCCAGTCCGGGTCGAAGTTGTCGACCCAGCCGTAGGGGCCGTAGTCGATGGTGAGGCCGAGGATCGACATGTTGTCGGTGTTCATCACGCCATGCACGAAGCCCACCCGCATCCAGTGCGCGATCATCGTGGCTGTGCGTTCGCAGACCTGGGCGAACCACTCGGCATGCAGCGCCTCGCCCTGCCCCGACAGCTCCGGAAAGTCGCGCCTGATGGTGAAATCGACCAACTGCCGCAACAGCGCGGCATCGCCGCGCGAGGTCGGCAGCTCGAAATTGCCGAAGCGGATGAACGAAGGCGCCGCACGGCAGACGATGGCGCCGGGCTCGGGCGCGGCGTGGCCGTCGTAGAACATGTCGCGCAGCACCGGCTCGCCGGTTTCGAGCAGGCACAGGGCGCGCGTGGTCGGCACGCCGAGGTGGTGCATCGCCTCGCTGCACAGGAACTCGCGCACCGACGAACGCAGCACCGCGCGACCGTCGGCGCCGCGCGAGTACGGCGTCTGGCCCGCTCCCTTCAACTGCAACTCCCAACGTTCGCCAGCGGCGCTGATCACCTCGCCCAGCGAAATTGCACGGCCATCGCCGAGCTGGCCGGCCCAGTTGCCGAACTGGTGGCCACCGTAATTGGCCGCCCACGGCTGCATGCCTCCGAGCAAGGCATTGCCGCCGAACACCCGGGCGAATTCGTCGCTGGCGACATCCGCCTCGCTGAAACCCAGTGACGCCGCCATCTCCGCCGAATGCGCCAGCAGTCGCGGCGCGGCCACCGGCGTCGGATCGACCCGCGAGTACAGCGCCCCCTCGACCTGGCGCAGCCGCGCACCTGCCTCCTGGTCCCCGGGCAGCTCGTGCACGAACGCGTTGTCGAAACGAAGCTTGAACATCGGCATACCCGACCGATTGTAGGTGAGCAGCCTGTCCACAAGGGACTTCCTTTGGTCGCGCGCGATACTTTTGCGTCACGTGATGAAGAGCATCGTGCACAGGGTGTGCCCCTACAAGCATGGCGCTACGGCGTCGGCATCGCGGACAGCTATAGTCGGCGCGCCCAGCCTGCGAGAAGCGCATGAACGACACACCCGCCGACCTCAACGCCGACGCCCTGCCCGAAGACGCGCCCTGCCTCGCCGCCACCACGCGCTGGATCGAGCGCGCGGTGATCGGGCTGAACCTGTGCCCGTTTGCCCGCGCGCCCCACGCGCAGGGCAAGCTGCGGCTGCGGGTAAGCCACGCACGCGATACCGATGCGTTGCTCGACGACCTGTGTGGCGAACTGCAATCGCTGAACGCCCTGACGCCGGAGGAATGCGAGACCGGCCTGCTGATCCACCCGTTCGTGCTGAACGACTTCCTCGACTACAACGATTTTCTCGACGTGGCCGATGCCGCGGTGCAGACGCTGGGGCTCGAAGGCGAATGGCAGGTGGCCGGCTTCCATCCGCAATACCAGTTCGCTCACAGCGCCGACGACGCGATCGAGAACTTCAGCAACCGCTCGCCCTTTCCCACCCTGCACCTGCTGCGCGAAGCTAGCGTGGAACGCGCGATGGAACAGATGAGCGACACCGACGCGATCTACCGGCGCAACATCGAGACACTGCGGCGGCTGGGTGTCGAGGGTTGGCAGGAGCTGTGGCGCGGCGAAACCGGCTGAACTTGCGCCACCACACGGCGTTCATGCCCGCCGTGCCATGCTGGCGCGTGAATAACATTCCCGACCCTCATAGCGACCCTTACAGCGAAAGCATCGACCCCGGCGTGCAATGCACGACCTGCGAGGCCGTGTGCTGCCGTCTCACCGTGGTATTGATGCCCGAAGACCACGTGCCCGCCTGGCTGGTCGATCACGACGCACACGGCATGGAAATCCTGGCCAAGGGCGAAGACGGCTGGTGTGCCGCGGTGGACCCGAACACCTCCCGCTGCACCATCTACGAAGACCGCCCCGCGATTTGCCGCAAGTACGCCATGGGCAGCCCGAGCTGCCGCGACGAGCGCCACAAATGGTTCGGCAACGTCATCCCCACGGCGGTGCACGTGCTGTAGGGCGGGCGCCGCCCGCCATCGGATTGCAAAACAGCCGGCGGGCCTACGCGAAAATCAGCGCGACCTCGGCGGCATCGAGGGCGCGCCATTCGCCGGGCCGCAGGTTCCCCAAGGCGAGTCCACCGACTGAAATCCGCTGCAGCGTTTCCACGTGGTTGCCCACCGCAGCGAACATCCGGCGAACCTGGTGATAGCGGCCCTCAGTGACGGTCAGGCGGGCATGCCGCGGCCCCAGCACATCGAGTGTCGCCGGTGCCAGCGGTTCCTTCTCCGATTCCAGCAGCAGCGTGCCGCTGGCGAACAGCGCGCCCTCGTCGCCGCGCAGATCCTGTGCGAGGGTGGCCTCGTACACCTTGGCCACCTGCGCCTTCGGCGAAATGATCCGGTGCAGCAGCGGGCCGTCGTCGGTGAACAGCAGCAAACCGGAGGTGTCGCGGTCCAGTCGCCCCACGGTGGACAGCGCGGGCGTACGCACGCTGTAGCGCGGCGGCAGCAGGTCGTAGACGATGCGGCCCGGGTCCTTGCGCGAGCAGGTGACACCGAGCGGCTTGTTCAACATCAGCACCAGGCCAGGCGGCGGGTCCAGCGGCTCGTCGTCGACGCGGACGGTTTCCAGCGGCACCACGTCGTCGGCGTAGAGCACCTCGCCATCGGCGTCGGTGATGCGACCGCTGCGGAACAGCCGGGTCACGTCCTTGCGACTGCCGTAGCCGAGGTTGGCGATCAGCTTGACCAGTTTCATGCGTGTACTCCGGTGGCCTCGATCACCTTGAATCCTTCCTGCGTCGCCAGCGTGCGCACGGTCTCGAAGCGCTGGCCCAGGTGCGCCTCGTACGGCAGGTGCCGATTCGCCACCAGCAGCAGGCAGCCGTCCGGTCGCAGCGCATCCGCTGCACTGGTGATGAAGGCGCGGCCCAGCTCCGGCAGGTCCGCGCGGCCCTGGTGGAATGGCGGATTGCTGACGATGGCATCGTAGCGTTCGGACAAGCCGCGGGTCACGTCGTGCCAGTGCACGTTCACCGCCAGCTCGCGACCAGCATCGCGTTGTGCCCGCGCCAGGTTGACGCGCGCCGGCTCCAGCGCGCGCGCCTCGGCCTCGTACAGGTCGATCGCCGAGACCCGCGGGCAACGCGCGATCAGCTGGCAGGCGAGGTAACCGTAACCGGCGCCGAGGTCCGCCACCCGACCGTGCAGCTCCACCGGCAGGTGTTCGGCCAGCAGCGCCGAGGCGCGGTCGACGCGGTCCCAGGCGAACAGCCCCGGCCGGCTGACGTAGCCGCCGGCAATCTCGCGTGGTGCATCCAGTGCCAGCCATGGCTTCAGCAACGCCTGGTCGATGGCAGCGTCGTCCCGCGCGGCCCAGACCACGCGGCATTTGTGCTTGGACAGTTGCTGCACGGGGCCGGCAAGCCTCTGCAGATCCGCCTCACCGGATTTCGCCCCCTCGGCATTGGCCATTGCCGCCAGCACGGTGCCGCCCGGTGCGGTGTGCTGCAGCGCCCGGGCGAACAGCGCGCGCGCCTCGTCGCGCTGGCGCGGCGGCAGCACCAGCACCAGCGCGAAACGTTCGTCGGCCGCCGGTTCGCCGACGTGCAGGCCCTGTCGCGCCAGCTCCTCCGCGAACGGCAGGAAACCCTGCTCGCACAACCAGCCCGGCTGCGCCAGCTCGCGCAGGCGCACATTGGCGCGCGCACGCAAGAACAGCACCCGGCCATCCGCGGGCAAACTCAACCGCGCCGTCTCGAACGGCACGAACAACGCCGCCAGCGCTGCGCTGGGGGTCGCGAATACTCCCGCCATGCTCACTCGATGTCCTGACCCGGGAAACAGGCGCGCAGTGTATCGCGGCGCCTTTGCGCGCCTGCCGCCTGCACGGTGCTCAAGGCCGAGCGGCGGTACCCGGTGACGCCGGCAATTCGTCCAGCATCTGTTGCGCCAACGGGCCGTAGCCTTCGTCGAAATGATGGCCACCCTGCTTGGCGTGCACGGTGACCCACGTCGGCAGACCGGGCTGGTCGCACAGACTGTCGGCCGCATCGTCCAGGCCGTAGTAGCACACCACTGGCGGCTGGTCGTGCAACGCCCGCAGCGGCGGCAGCGGGTCGTGATGATCGATCGGGTTGATCCACTGCAACGCGTCCTTGAGGCGCTCCTTGAACCAGCCCTGTTCGATCATGTAACCCTGCAGCTCGATCTCGAAGGTCACGTCGCGGCTGGGTGAGAGCAGCACCATCTGGGTGATCCGCGCACGGTTCTCGGCGCCGAGCTGGTCGGTGATGGTGGGCAGCACGTCGGCGCCGAACGAAAAGCCGATCAGCCAGATCCGCCGCTTGCCCCACGCATCGAGCTGCTTCGTCATCAACGCATCCAGTTCGCGCGCAGTCTGCCGCGGGTCGTGCCCGCGCCAGTAGTACTTGAACGAGTTGATGCCGAGCACCGGCACGCCGCGGTCGATCAAGGCGATGCCCAGGCGCCGATCCACGTCGGCCCAGCCGCCGTCGCCGGAGACGATCACCGCCATCACGTCGTCCTTCCCCTCCGGCGGTGCGACGGCATGCGCGGCCACCGGCCAGACCACGGCCGCATCGGCCAGGCTGACCGACGACCAGGGCCGCCACGCCAGCAAGGCGCCAAGCACACCAAGCACCAGCACACCGGCCAGCCAGGTCTTCCATCGTCTCATCGGCGCACGACTCCTCCCAATCCGCCGGCGATCAGGCTGGCCACGTTGGCCAGGATCATCGGCAAGGCGATGCCGCGGGGCACCGCCATGTAGCGCGGCTCCCACTGCGGGTCGAACTTCTGCTTGTAGCGTTGCAGGCCGCGGAAGTTGTAGAAGCGCTCGCCGCGGCCGAACACCATCGCGCCGAACCGGTTCCACCATGGCGCATGCCGCCGGCTGTGCAGCCCGGCCAGCGGCGCCATGCCGAGGTTGAACCAGCGGTAGCCCTCGGCGCGCGCCCACAGCATCAGCTCCACGAACAGGTAGTCCATGATGCCGGCCGGGGCGTCCGGGCGATGGCGCATCAGATCGACCGATGCCTCTTCACGGGTGTCGCTGAGCAGCAGGTTGGCGAATGCCACCAGCTCATCGCCCTGCCACACCAGCGCCATCGGCGTGCGCGCCAGGTAGTGCGGGTCGAAGGCACCGAGCGAGAAGCGCTTTTCGCGCACGTGCTTGTCGCGCAGCCAGGCGTCCGACACCGGCCGCAGCTTCGGCAGCAGGCCGGCCACCGCGTCGGCCGGCACGATCTCCAGGCGCAGGCCGTCGCGCTGCAGCCTGTTGACCGTGTTGCGCAGCACCTTCTTCGACTTGCCGTCGAGGTTGAAGGCATCCAGTCGCACCCGCGCCTCTTCGCCGATCTTAAGCAGGTTCAGGCCCACCTCCAGGTACAGGTCGAGGTTGGCCGGGCTGACCTGGTAGAACACCGGCCAGCCACCCGCTCGCTCGCACTGTTCGAGGAAGGTCCACACCAGCTCGCGCCGTGCGGCCTCGTCGGTGCCCACCGGATCGCCCATCGCGACCCAACTGCGTCCGATCGTGTCGAACATCACGAAGGCCTTGTGCTCGTCGTCGAACAGCAAGGTCTTGTCGCCCATCAGGGCCAGGTGTGCCTGCGCCGAGGGAAACTGCTTGATCAGCGGCAGCGCCTGCGCCAACTCGGCCTCGCCGGGTCGTTCGCGCTGCAGTTTCTGCGGACGGATCAGGCTGGCCGCCGCGAACAGCATGCCGGTGACGGCCGCGGCCACCAGCGCGCGCAGCGCGCGCGGCGCGCCGCCGTGTTGCAGGCTGAACTGCCACCACAGGTCGGCGCTGTAGTCGACGTGCTTGTAGCTGAACACCACCAGCCACGCCGCGCAGCCCAGCGTCGCCACGATCGCCACGATCCAGCCCACGCCGAAGCTGGTGCTGAACAGCGACGCGCGCCGATGGAACAACCGGTGGGCCGGCGCCAGCGCCAGCGCCAGCAAGGTCATCAGCGCGGCCTCCTCGTAGTCGATGCCCTTGAGCAGCGAGAACACCGCGCCGGCCAGCAGCAACACCAGGGTCAGCCAGTAGGCGGCATCCAGCCGGCGTTGCAGGCCGCGCGCCAGGATCAGCAGCAGCATGCCGATCACGCTGGCCAGCAGGTGCGAAACCTCCAGCACCGACAGCGGCAACAGCTCGCCGAGGATCGCCATGCGCACCGGCAGCGCGCGGGTCGCGCCGGAGAACAGCAGCACCGCCCCGCAGACCAGGGTCAGGCCGGCGAAGAACGAAGGCAGCAAGCCGGTGAACCATGGCGCCAGCACGGCCTTGCGGCGCCAGCCCTGCGCCTCGCGCTGCAGCACCAGCACGGCGGCGGCGCACAGCGGCAGCAGGTAATAGATCACCCGGTACGCGGCCAGCGCACCGAGGATCGGTGCCGTCAGCTGCGCGTTGCCGGTGGCGCCGAAGCCGGCCAGCATCACCGCCTCGAACACGCCCAGCCCGCCGGGCACGTGGCTCACCAGGCCGACGATCTGGGCGATCACGAAGATCGCCAGGAAGTGCCCGAAGCCGTTGTTCAACGCATCCGGCATCAGCACGTAAAGCACCGCGGCAGCGAGGCCCCAGTCGCAGGCGCCGACCAGGATCTGTTTCAACGCGGTGCCCACCGAAGGCAGCGTCACGCGCCAGCGCCAGATGCGCAGCGGGCGATGGATCAATCCGCCAGCCAGCCACGCCAGCGGCAGTGCGACCAGCACCGCGCCCAACGGCTGGCTCAGACCGGCCAGCGGCAGCTCCGGCGGCAGCGGCACCCACAACAAGGTGGTGCCGGTGAGCGCCAGCAGGCCGAGCCAGAAGCTGCTGGTGCAGAACAGCACCACGCGGGCGATCTCGCCGTTGCCCAGCCCGTTCTGCACGTAGAAGCGATAGCGGATCGAACCGGACACCAGCAGCGACATGCCCAGGGCGTTGCTGAAGGCGTAGCTGATGAAGGAAATCAGGCCGACCCGCCGCCACGGCAGCCGACGTCCGATCGCGGCCAGCGCCAGGCGGTCGTACATCGTCATCACCGCGTAGCCGGCCAGGGTAAACAGCGCCGCCAGGCCCAGGCGTTCGTGCGACAGCCCCTGCACGTACTGGCGCACCTGGTGGTAATTCACCTCGCGCGCCAGCAGATGCAGGGCGAACAGCGCCAGGCACAGCATGCCCACCGAGAACAGCGGGCCGGCGATGTGGCGCAACCACGCGACCCTCTGGCTGGGGCCATCGGGAATCCCGTCCGCGCGCGGCGCCCGTTCGACTTGTTCCTGCACCACGCGGCTCGCATCCCCCCGGAAAGGCCGCCAGTTTAGGGCCAGTCGCGTGGCAGCCGCTGAACGGCAGCCACGCGGCAAGGCGACCTCAGCCGCCCTGCCCCATCCGCGCGATCCAGCGGTACATCACCACGATCGTCGCGGTGAAGGCGAGGCCGCCGATCCAGATCGCCGGGGTGGCGAAACTTTCACCCACCACGGCCAGCGGCGACTGGTTGCCGGACAGCGCCACCGCTGCCGCCACGATCACGCCGAGCAGGCTCTCGCCCACGATCAGGCCCGACGCCAGCAGCACGCCCAACTGCTTGGTCGGCTCCGCCTTGGGGCCGCGCTCGGCACGCTTGTCGAACCAGGCGCCGACCATCGCGCCGACCACCACCATCAGCGTGGTCGAGGTGGGCAGGTAGATGCCCAGGCCCACCGCCAGCGGCGGCAGGCGCATCGACTTGCCGGTCTTGCCCAGCACCTCGTCGACCACGATCAGCACCGCGCCGATGCCGCCACCGATGGCGATCAGGCTCCAGTCGATGTTGCCGGTGATCACGCCCTGCGCCAGCGCCGAGATCAGCCCGGCCTGCGGCGCCGGCAACGCGCGCGCGGGGTCCACGCCCGGCGCGCCGAGGAAACCGTAGGCCTGGTTCAGCAGGTCCAGCACCGGCGGAATCACCAGCGCGCCGGCGATCACGCCGATCACCAGCGCCCATTGCTGCAGCGAGGGCGTGGCGTCCACCAGCTGCCCGGTCTTGAGATCCTGCAGGTTGTTGTTGGCGATGGAGGCCACCGCGAACACGATCGAGGTGATGAACAGCGCGAAGGCCACCAGCGCCTTGCCGGCCTCCTCCGGCACCAGCGACTTCACCCCCAGCACCAGCAGCAGCGCGGCGATGATCACCACCAGGATGCCCACGCCCGACAGCGGGCTGTTGGACGAGCCGATCAGGCCAGCCATGTAGCCGCATACCGCGGAAACCAGGAAGCTCATGATGATCACGAACACCACGCCGCCGATCACCAGCAGCGCCATGTGCTCGCCCAGCCCGCTGATGTTGGCGAAGTGGCCCAGCAGCCACGCCACCGGGATCAGGCACAGCAAGGTGATGATGCCGACCTGGCCGATCGGCATGTCGTGTTCGGTGCGCGGCAGCGAATGCAGCGTGCCCGCCTTGCGCGCGCTGGAGGCGCGCATCGCGCCGGCCAGGCCGCCGATCACCGGCTTGACCAGCTTGGCCAGCGTCCAGATCGCCGCCACGCCGATGGTGCCGGCGCCCACGAAACGCACGTAGTGGCTCCAGGTGGCCTGGGCCGCTTCCGCCGCCGCGCCGCCCTCCGGGTGCAGCAGCAGGAAGTGCGGCACCGCCCAGCCCCAGCCGATGATCGCGCCCAGCAGCATCGCCACGCCCACCCACAGGCCCACCAGGTGTCCCACCGCGAACAGCGCGAAGGAGAGACCGAAGTCGAAACCGCTAGCCGCACCCCGATCACCGATGCGGAAATAGCTGGACACCGCGGCGGCGAAGATCTTGGTCTGCACGACCACGTAGAACGCCGCCGAGACGATCGAGCCCACCACCACCGCCTTCAGCCCGGCACCGCCGGACTCCACCGACTCGGCGGCCTCCGGCGAATCGCCCGAGCCCACCTTGAGCACCTCGGCGCAGGCCACGCCTTCCGGATACGGCAAGTCGGAATCGGTGACCAGCGCGCGGCGCAGCGGGATGGTGTACATCACGCCGAGGATGCCGCCGGTGGCGCAGATGCCGAAGCTCATCCAGAACGGGAAGCCGTTCCAGTAGCCCAGGATCACCAGGCCCGGCAGCACGAAGATGATCGCCGACAGCGTGCCGGCGGCCGAGGCCACCGTCTGCACGATGTTGTTCTCCTGCACGGTGGAGTTCTTCAACGCGCGCAGGATCGCCATGGAAATCACCGCGGCGGGGATCGAGGTGGCGAAGGTGAGTCCGGCCTTGAGGCCGAAGAACACGTTCGCAGCGGTGAACACCACGGTGATCACGATGCCGATGATGACGCCACGAAGGGTGAGCTCGCGGCGCGACGGGCTGGACAAGACTGGCTGGGTCACTTCGTGCTCTCCCCCGATGAAAACTGCCGCGCACGATAGCGCGGAACCGTCGCCCGGCGATACGCCGGCCTTCGTCAGCCAGGCAGCCGCGCGCGCTCCAGCGCGGCCACATGCTGCTCCAGTCGCGGCCCGAGATAGCAATGCGATCCGCACGGCAACAGGCCCACGCGGCCGAACTCGCGCAAGTACCAGGCGGGAGCGCGCGCGATGAAACCCTGGCGGTCGCCCGCCACGTCGTCGCGGCTGGTGAACACTTCCAGAAAGGCCACGCCATCGAGCATCTCGCCGATACCGTGCAGCCCGGCACGGATCTCGGCTGGCTTGAGGTAGTGCAGCACGTCGCTGCACACGATCAGGTCGAAGCGGGTGTCGAAGCGCAGCTGTTCGAGCTGGCCGAAGCGCGCCAGGCCGATCCGGCGGCTGCGGCCGTAACGCGCCACCACGTACTCGCTGGCATCCAGCCCGCGATACTCCACGCCTGGTCGCAGCGCGCGCAGCGGCGCCCGCCACGTGGCTTCGCCGCAACCCACGTCCAGCACGTTGCGGATCGTGCGGCCCAGGTAGTACTCGGTTTGCGCCACCGCCATCGCCACCTTGCGCCGCAACTCGGCCGGGGAGCCGACCGCATGGCGCGGGTCGCGATACCACTTGTCGAAATAGATGCGGTCGTAGGTCTTGGGCATGGCTTCCCGGCGCGGGCCGGAGTGGCTGGCGGATGAACGCCCATGGTAGCGCGCGGCACGGCATCACTTTTCGCATGCGTTTCGCTTGCGATGCTCGCCCCGCCCCCGACCACCCGGAGCCAACACCATGCCCATGATCCGTTTTCGCCTGATCGGCAGTCGCGCCGACGCCGACACCCTCATCATCGGCCTGCACGGCATTGACGGGGTCGAGCACATCGAGGAAATCGACGACCCCGCGCTGGGCATCCGCGACGACTCCAGCTCGCTGGGTTCGGCCGGCGACAGCGACGCACATGCCTATCTCATCGAAGTGGGCGCGGCCAGCGACAGCCTGGCCGACGACGTGCGCATGAACGCCGAGATACTGGCCAGCGAATGCAGCGCCGGCATCGAGTTCGTGGATGATTTCTGAAAGCCGCGACGACGCCGGTCACCCCGGCGCGCCGGGGCTACGGGACGCGACGGTAGCTGCCCTGCATGACCTTCTCCCAGCTTGTACCGCCGTCGAACGAGCTTTCCAGCACCAGGGTGAACTCGTCGTTGCCCAGCCAGTGGTACACATGTCGTGTCTGCCCGCGCGACGAACTGCGCACGAACACCAGCCGATCGCCGTCGCGATATCCGGGCGCAGGTTCTGCGGGAGTGAAGCCGTAGCTGTCGAACCAGTGCAGCGCGAAGTTGCCGGGACTGGCACCGTCGGCGAATACCGCGTGCGCCTGCAGCGCGGGTTGGCCGTCCCGCGTTTCGCGGTAATCCATCAGCAGCACCCTGCCGCCGAGGGCCAACCGCCCGCTGATCTGCGCGAGCGCCGGGCCGCCCTCGCCCCAGCGGGTCGTGGCGATGGTTTCTTCGCCATCCCATGCACCATCGAAACGGGCCAGCAGGTCGTCCATCACGATGCACTCCGGGTTGTGCCGCGCACCAGCAGGTGCTTGGCCATGGCGCCGTGCAAGCGGCCGATTCCGCGTACCAGGTGCAGGGTGGCGAACAGCAACCCGGCGCCGAACAGGAACATCGCCAGCACCTCGGCCCAGCCAGGTACGTGCGGACCGGAACCCCAGTCCAGCAGGATCGTGTGATCCACGTACAGGCCCTGCAGCCAGTCGTGGCCAAACAGCATCAGCACCGGCAGTCCCAGCAGGCCCAGCGCGACGGCCAGCAAAACGGCGGTGAGGATGAAGTATACGATGCCCAGCGGCAACATCAGCACCATGTAGAACAGCGTGGTCCAGGTGCGCGGGTCGGTAAACATGGCGCCGATCCGCCCCAGCAGCGGCACGCCGCGTTGCGGGTACGGTGGCCGCCGCGGCATGCGCACGCCCAGCAGCGCTTCCACGATGCGCCCTTCGAGCAGCGAGAGCCCCCGCATGCTGCCGATGAACAGCACTATGAACGGCAGGCCGATGATCAGCACGGACAGGCCCGCCGACAGCGCGATGCCACCCACGGCCAGCGTGAAATAGGCGATGCCCGTGGCCGACCCCAGCAGGATGTAGAACAGCGCACCCCAGGTATGCAGGTCGGTCGCCACGCCGAAGAAGCGCCCGGCCAGCGAGCGACGCGGCGGTGCTGGCGGCGGGCGGATCGCCCGCTGCACCTTTATCTCCTGGTCGCGGTAGATCTCGGCCACCTCGTCAGGTGCGCCGTAGCTCTGCACCACTTGTTCGAGCATCGCCGCCTCGTCGCGTCCGGGGCGTTCGTAAAGCTCGGCGCGCAGGTGTTCCTCGGCGTCGTAGAGCGCATCCTGGATCAGCGCAGGGTCGGCCCCGCGCAGCGCGGCGCGCAGCTGATCGAGATATTGGGCAATCGTGCGTGGCGCGTTCATGAAACCCCTCCTTGCAAGACGTTGTCGACCGAATCGCGGGTGGCGATCCACGCGGCGGTCCAGTCGCGCAGCGCGTCGCGCCCGGGCCGGGTGATGCGGTAATAGCGTCGCGGCGGTCCGCTGATCGAAGGCTCGACCTCGCTGGCCAGCAATCCCGACGCCTCGAGATTGCGCAGCACCGGATACAGCGCGCTCTGCTTGCCGGCGAGCACGCCCTCGCCCACCGCCTCCAGCCGCTTGGCGATCTGGTAGCCGTACATCGGCTGGCGCGACTGCGCCAGCACGGCCAGCAGGACCAGCGCCACCGTGCCGGTGGACAGCTCCTTCTGGAACTTCTTCAGTTGACTGCCGTCATCCATCGCGCTCACCCGCACTGTCACCTGTTACGGTATTCATTCTAGTGTGCAGTTATGACTAGTGAATATGCCTGAAGTCATGCGCCTGCCGGCGACGCGGACGCTCTGCTAAGTTGCGGGTCTCGCCGTTGCAAACCTTGAGGGGATAGCCATGCATGCACGTCGTCAATTCGCGGCCCTGACGCTGCTGGCCAGCCTGGTCGCCGTGCCGGCGCTCGCCGCCACGGATACCCAGGCGCCCACGCCGAGCCGCGCCGAGCTGTTGGCCAAGTCCACCGCGGCCGAATGGCGCACGCCCGACCCGCACAACCTGCTGGTGATGCAGCTGCAGACGGGACGCGTGCTGATCGAGCTGGCGCCGGACTTCACCCCGCTGCATGCGGCGAACATCCGCACCATGGCGCGCCAGCACTATTACGACGGCCTGGCGATCGTGCGTGTGCAGGACAACTTCGTCACGCAATGGGGCGACCCGGCGGGCGACAACAACGATCCCGCCAGCAAGCCGCGCTCGCTTGGCAAGGCGCACGCCACGCTGCCGCCGGAATACACGCGGCCGATCGACCCGAGGCTGGAATGGACCCCGCTGCCCGACGGCGACGTCTATGCACCCGAGGTCGGTTTCAGTGAAGGCTTCCCCGCCGCGCGCGACCCGGCCAGCGGCGAGCAGTGGCTGACCCATTGCTACGGCATGGTCGGCGTGGGACGCGACATCGGCCCGGAAACCGGCAGCGGCAGCGAGCTGTACGTGGTGATCGGCCAGTCCCCGCGCCGGCTCGACCGCAACCTGGCGATCGCCGGCCGCGTGCTGGAAGGCATGCCGCTGCTGTCCGCCCTGCCGCGTGGTACCGGCCCGATGGGCTTCTACGACAAGCCCGCGCAACGCACGCCGATCGAATCCGTGCGACTGGCCTCCGAACTGCCGCCGGCGCAGCGCCCGGCCGTGCAGGTGCTGCGCACGGACAGCGCCACCTTCGCCGCCCTGCTCGACGCCCAGCGCCACCGGCATGACGATTTCTACAAGGTGTCGTCCGGCAAGGTCGGCCTGTGCAGCGTCGACATCCCCGTGCGTGAGCCGAAAGCAGCGCATTGACGCAGGGCGGCCCTGCCCGCCTGCTCTTCAACGCACCCGGACCAGGAGCGGCGGGCACTGCCCGACCTGCGGGGACCCACCGTCACGCGATGCCGTGCAGTCCGCACTCGCGCTTGAGGCCGAAGAAGCGTGTTTCCTCCGGGTCCATGCCGGGCTCCCAGCGACGGCTGGTGTGGTGGTCGCCGATCGAGACGTAGCCCTGCTCCCACAGCGGGTGGTACGGCAGGCGATGGCGGCTGAGATAGTGGCCGACGTCGCGGTCGCTCCAGTCGGCCAGCGGGTGCAGTTTCCAGCGGCCGTGGCGGAGTTCGAGAAAGTCGATCGCGGCGCGGCTGCGCGATTGCTGCCGGCGCAGTCCGGCGATCCAGCTGCCGGCATGCAGTTCATCGAGCGCGCGCTGCATCGGCTCGATCTTGCGAACGCGGTTGTACTGGTCGATGCCACTCACTCCCTGGCGCCACAACTGGCCGTGCCGCGCCTCCATCCGCGCGGGGCTGAGCGGCGACTGGTAGACCTTGAGATTGAGCCCGAGCCGCGCCGTCAGTTGGTCGACGAAATGGTAGGTCTCGGGGAACAGGTAACCGGTATCGATCAGGATCACCGGGATGTCCGGACGCTGGCGGCTGACCAGATGCAGCGACACGGCGGCCTGCGCCCCGAAACTGGACGACAGCACGTGTTCTCCGGGCAGGTGCTCCAGCGCCCACGCCACCCGCTGCGCAGCGCTGCGCGTGGCCAGCATGGCGTTGATCCCCGCAAGCGCCTGCGCGTCGGGGGCGGTGTCCGCCGGCAGCGGTTTCACGCGAGCACCGTGGCGGCGATGCGCCGCGCAGGTGGTGGCTGCAGAACAGCCGCGCGCAGCAGGAAATCACCGAAGCCCTCGCCCGCCTCGCGCTCGGCGGCATAGCGCGCGAACAGCGGGTCGAGTGCAGCAAGGATGGCCGCTTCGTCGACGTTCTCGCGCCAGACCTGGTTCAGGCGTTGGCCGCGGAAATCCGCGCCCAGGCGCAGGTCGTAACGCCCCGGGCCGCGACCGACCAGGGCGATCTCGCCCAGGTAAGGACGCGAGCAGCCGTTGGGGCAACCGGACAGGCGCAGCAGGATCGGCGTGTCGAGCAGGCCGTGCCGGTCCAGCAAGGCTTCCAGTTTCGGCAGCAGCGTCGGCAGGTAGCGCTCGCTCTCGGCCATCGCCAGGCCGCAGGTGGGCAGCGCGACGCAGGCGATCGCGTGCTGGCGGATCGCGCTGTGCCTTTTGTAGCCGTCCATGCCGTGGCGGGCCACCAGGGCGTCGATCGCGGCGCGATCGGCGGCCGCCACGTTGGCGATGATCAGGTTCTGGTTGCAGGTGAGCCGGATGTCGCCGGTGTGCACGCCGGCCAGTTCGCGCATGCCGCTGAGCCAGGTGTGCGCTCCGCGGTCGAGCAGGCGGCCGGACTCCACCTGCAAGGTCAGATGCCAGCGCCCGGCATGGCCTTCGACCCAACCGTAGCGATCGCCGTTATTGTCGAAACGGAACGCGCGCGCCGGCTCCAGCGCGAAGCCCAGGCGCTGCTCGATCTCGGCCTTGACCGCACCGAGCCCAAGCGTGTCGATGGTGTACTTCAGCCGCGCATGCTTGCGCTCCTCGCGATCGCCCCGGTCGCGCTGCACGGCGATGACGGTTTCGGCCAGCGCGATGAGTTGCGACGGCCGCACGAAGCCGATCACGTCGGCCAGCCGCGGATAGGTGGCCGGGTCGCCATGGGTGGCGCCCATGCCGCCGCCGATGCCCACGTTGAATCCAAGCAACTCGCCGTGTTCGACAATGGCGATCAGGGCCAGGTCCTGGGCGAACACGTCGAT
Source organism: Rhodanobacter sp. UC4438_H5 (assembly GCF_052978405.1). Classification (NCBI taxonomy): domain Bacteria; kingdom Pseudomonadati; phylum Pseudomonadota; class Gammaproteobacteria; order Lysobacterales; family Rhodanobacteraceae; genus Rhodanobacter; species Rhodanobacter sp. UC4438_H5. The sequence goes on along the minus strand of NZ_CM129672.1, from coordinate 978,174 downwards.
GTCGTTCTGCGGCGGGATCGCCAGCCCGATCTTGAACTTGCGCGGCAGGTAGGTGGCGCCGTACAGCGGTTCGCTTTCGTTGGCGGCTTCCTCGCCCACCAGCTTTTCGCCATCGAGCCAGAACTCGTGGTAGGCGCGCGTCTTCGGCTTGAGGTGCTCGGACAGGCGCACCGCCCACGCGTATGCCGCTTCGTGCGCCGGCGATTCGACCGGGTTGGTGTTGCACACCACGTTGCGGTTGACGTCGCCGCAGGCGGCGATGGTGCTGGCCATGGCCGCGTTGATCGCCGCGATGGCGGGCTTCAGGTCGCGCTTGATGATGCCGTGCCACTGGAAAGTCTGCCGCGTGGTGATGCGCAGTCCGCTGGAGGCGTAGTCGCCGGCGATCCGGTCGAAGGCGAGCCACTGCGCCGGGGTCATCACGCCGCCAGGCAGGCGCGCGCGCACCATGAAGGCATACGCCGGTTCCAGCTTCTGGCGGCGGCGCTCGTCGCGGATGTCGCGATCGTCCTGCATGTAGCTGCCGTGGAACTTCAGCAGCTTGGTGTCGCTCTCGGCGATCGCGCCGGTGACGGCATCGGCCAGCCCCTCGGCGATGGTGCCGCGCAGGAGGCGGCTTTCGATCTTGATCTTTTCCAGGTGGGAAGGCATCGGGATTCAAGCCAGTTCGCGTTCGGGTTGCATGCTTATTTGTTCGTCATTCCCGCGAAGGCGGGAATGACGACGCGGTTCACTCAATAGACATCGCGGGCGTAACGCCCCTGCTGCAGAAGATCGGCCAACCAGGCCCGCGCGCCCTCGGCGGACAACCCGCCGTGGGTGGCGACGATCTCCAGCAGGGCTTCGTGCACGTCCCGGGCCATGTGCGCGGAATCGCCGCAGACATACAGATGCGCGCCTTCGCGCAGCCATGCGTACAGTTCACGACCGTTCTCGCGCAGGCGCTGCTGCACGTAGACCTTGTGCGAGTCCCTCGCAACACCCCGCACATCCCTGGGCGGACTCTCTGAACGAGCCACGCCGTCGCGCGAGAAGGCCAGGTCGAGGCGGCTCAGGCTGCCGCGGCGCAAGGCGTCCTGCCACTCGAGCTGGTAGAGGAAGTCGCGGGCGAAGTGGCGGTTGCCGAAGAACAGCCAGTTGCGGCCGCTGGCGGCAGTCGCCTCGCGCTCCTGCACGAAGGCGCGGAACGGGGCGACGCCGGTACCGGGGCCGATCATGATCACGTCGCGGCTGCCGTCGGCCGGCAGGCGGAAGCGTTCGTTCGGTTCGATGAATACCGGCACTGCCGCGTCATCGCCCGCGCCGGCAAGGAAGCTCGATGCCGCGCCGTAATGCGTGCTGCCATGCGCAGCGTATTCCACCACCGCCACGGTCAGGTGCACCTCGTCCGGCCCCACGGCTTTCGGGCTGGACGCAATCGAATACAGCCGTGGCGTCAGCGGGCGCAGTGCGGCGACCAGTTCGGCGGCGTCCCACGCGGCGGGAAACTCGCGCAGGAGATCGATCGGCTGGTGGCTTTCCAGCAAGGCGGCGAACTCGGCGCGCTGCTCCGGAGCCAGCAGGCGCTGCAGACCTGCATGCCTCGTGGCTGCGGCCTGCGCCGCGACCAACGGACGGGTCAGTCGGGTGATTTCGCGCTCCTCGGCCAGCCAGCGCGCCAGCGGCAGGTGCTTGCCGCCATGTTCGACTTCCGCAGCGCCATCCAGCCGCAACGTCGTCAGCCACTGCTCGACCAGCGCCGGCGGGTTGCGCGGCCACACGCCGACCGCATCACCGGCTTCGTAACGCAGGCCCGAACCTTCCAGCGACAGTTCGACATGCCGCACGTCGCGCCCACTGTCGCGCGAGACGATGCGCTGGTTCTCCAGCACGGCGGCGGCGAACGGTTGCTCGCGCGAGTATGTCGCCACCGTGCGCACCGCGTGCAGTGCCGCGCCCTGACGCGGAGCCGTCGCGGGCACGTCGAGCGTCTCGCGGGCTGCGGCGAGGGCGCGTTCGGACCAGCCTGCCGCCGCCGCCTCGAAATCCACGTCGGCCTCGCCCAGCTCGGCAAAGCGCTGTCCACCCAGCTCGGCCAGCCGCGCATCCAGCGCCTGGCTGACCGCGCAGTACTTCGGGTAACTCGAATCGCCCAGGCCCAGCACGGCGAACTTCAGTTGCGGCAACTTCGGTGCGCGCTTGCCGGCGATGAACTCGACGAAACCCACCGCATCGTCCGGCGGATCGCCGTCACCCTGGCTGCTGATCACCACGCTCAGGAAGCGCTCCTGCGCCAGCTCGCGCAGCGGGTAGGCGCCGGCGCGCAGCAAGCGCACCGGCAGGCCGGCGGCCTCGGCGCGGTTCGCCAGTTGCTCGGCCACACGGCGGGAGTTGCCGGTCTGGCTGCCATAGACGATGGTCAACCGCCGGCCCGCGTCCGCCGGTTGCTCGCCCATGCCCGGCAAGCTGGCCGCAACCACGCCGCCAGCGGCGGCCGCGGCGCTGTACGCCGCGATCCAGTACAGGTCGGCCGGTGCCAGGCCGTGGGTCAAGCGGGCCAGCAGCGCCAGCCGCTCCGGATCGAGCGTAGGTGCAGGCGGCAGCGATTTCAGCGCAGCGTTCACGGTCATTCCTTCTGGACGTCTTTACGTCCATATGACAATGGTAGGTTTCGGTTCGAACTCGGGGAAAGCATCTGTCGGCATGTCGTTATGTCCGCTGCTCATTTCCTGCGCGCGGCCGGGCGCGCCGTATACTGTGCATCCACCCGATGTGGTTGCCGACGCGCTTGAGCGAACTGCTTGCATTCATGGTCGTGGGCGCCCTCGCCCAGCTGGTCGACGGCGCGCTGGGCATGGCCTTCGGGGTCACCGCGTCCGGCCTGCTGCTGGCGCTGGGCGTGCCGCCGGTGGCCGCCAGCGCCAGCGTGCATTACGCGGAGGCCTTCACCTGCGGTGCTTCCGGCCTCAGCCACCTGCTGGCCGGCAACGTGCGCCGCGCGCTGTTCCTGGCACTGGTGATCCCCGGCGTGTTGGGGGCGCTGATCGGCGTGTGGATCGCCGTGCACGTACCGCCTTCCTGGCTGCGCGCCTTGCTGGCGCCCTACCTGCTGGGCATGGGCGGCTTCCTGCTGCTGCGCTGCCGACGAGCGGCCGGCGCACGCATGGACGTCCCGCGCGGCACCGGCATCACCGGCGGCATTGCCGGCCTGGTCGACGCCATCGGCGGCGGCGGCTGGAGCGCGATCACCGTCACCACGCTGCTGGCGCGCGGCCTGCAGCCGCGAGCGGTGATCGGCAGCGTGCACCTGGCCAAGTGCGTGGTCAGCGTGGCCGCCAGCTTCAGTTTCCTGCTCACCATCGGCGTCAGCCATGCGGCCGCGGTGGTCGGGCTGATCATCGGCGGCGCCCTGGCCGCGCCGTTCGGCGCCGTGTTCGTGCGACGCGTGCCGGCGCGCGTCGCCACCGCGCTGGCCGGGTTGGCAGTGCTGGCGCTGGGCCTCAACAACACCGTGCGCCTGTTCACCTGAGCCGGCCACTACAATGGCCGGATGAACGCCACCCCGACTTTTCCGATCGAAGTGCGCGGCAGCGCCACGCGCCCGCTGGGCATGAGCCCGGCCCGTTTCCTGCGCGACTACTGGCAGAAGCGCCCGCTGCTGATCCGCAACGCCTTCCCCGGCTTCCGCCCGCCGCTGCAACCGGACGATCTCGCCGGCCTGGCCTGCGAGCCCACCGCGCTGGCGCGGCTGATCGTGCACGACGAGGTGCGCGACCGCTGGCGGGTCAAGTCGAGCCCGCTGGAGGAGGCCGATTTCGCCGCCACGCCACCACGCAACTGGACCTTGCTGGTGCAGGACGTGGACAAGTGGGACGCCGACGTGGCCGGCCTGCTGCAACACTTCCGGTTCCTGCCGAGCTGGCGCATGGACGACGTGATGGTGTCCTACGCCGAACCCGGCGGCGGCGTCGGCGCGCACATCGATCAGTATGACGTGTTCCTGCTGCAGGGCCTGGGCCAGCGCCACTGGGCGATCAGCGACGATCCGCTGGCACCGAAGGCGTTCCGGCCCGACATCGAGCTCAAGCAACTGGTGCAGTTCGAGCCGACCCACGAATGGCTGCTCGACCCGGGTGACATGCTCTACCTGCCGCCGGGCGTGCCGCACGACGGCGTCGCCTTCGGCGGCCCGTGCATGACGTTCTCCGTCGGCATGCGCGCACCCTCGCAGGCCGAACTGACCGGCGACCTGGCCGACTACATCGCCGAGCAGCTGCCTGACGAGTTGCGTTACGCCGATCCCGACCTGGCCCCGGCCCGGCATGCCGGCGAGATCGACCGCGCCGCGCTGGAGCGGCTCAAGGCGGCCCTGCCATTTGCCGCCGCCCTGCGCGAGGACCTGCTGCGTGACTGGTTCGGCCGCTTCATCACCCGCTACCGCAACGCTCAGGTGCCGGTGGCGCCGGAGCATCCACTGAGCGAGGAGCGGTTCGGCGCGCGCCTCGCCGCCGGTGCCCGGCTGCTGCGCCACCCCTGGGCGCGCATGGCCTGGGCGGGCGGCAAGACCGGTGGCGTGCTGTACGTGTGTGGCCAGGCCTATGGCGCCTCGGTGGAACTGGCGCAACGGCTGTGTGCCGAACGCGAACTGGCCTTCGACCGCACGCCTGTCGCCGCCGACCGCGAACTCCTGCTCGCCCTGGTCAACGACGGCCACCTGCTGCTGCGCCCGGCGCGCCGCCGCCGATGAAGCTGCAGCACTTCCACGTCGAGATCGCCGACTGGTCACGCGAGGACCAACGCGCCGCCCTGCTCGACCTGCGCGCCACGGTGTTCATCCACGAACAGGGCGTGAGCGAGCAGCGCGAGCGCGACGGGCTGGACGTCGACTGCTGGCACGTGCTGGCCCGCGACGATGCCGGCCACCCGATCGGCTGCGGTCGGCTCACGCCGCAACACAAGATCGGCCGCATGGCGGTATTGCCGGACTGGCGCGGCCAGGGCGTGGGCGCGGCGCTGCTGCGCGAGCTGCTGGGCCTGGCGCGCGCGCAGGGCTGGCCCGAGGTGGCACTGGACGCCCAGGTCAGCGCGATCGGCTTCTACACCCGCGCCGGTTTCGTGGCATATGGGGACGAATTCGAGGACGCGGGGCTGGCACACCGCGCCATGCGGCTGGTGTTCGAGCGGGACGCGACGGTCGAGCATCCGCCTGGTCGCGATCCCGGACGGCTGGCGACCGGCACGGCGGCGGAATGCGTGCAGGCGCGGCTGCAACTGCTGCGTGATGCGCGTCATCAGCTGGCCGTGCGCCTGCCCGCGCTCACTGCCGACACCTTCGCCGATGCGGAACAACTGGCCGAGTTGCGACGCATCGCCACCTCCGGCCGCAGTGCGCTGATCCGCGTGCTGCTGCACGAGCCGCAGGCCGCGCTGCAGGCCGACCATCCACTGATCGGCCTGGCCCAGCGCCTGTCCAGCGCGTTCCAGATCCGCGTGCCGGTGGACGACGTCGACCTGGCCTGGCCTTCGGCCTGCCTGCTCAACGACGTCGGCGGTTACCTGTTCCTGCCCGCGGCGGAGCGTCCACCTGGACGCGCGGCGCGCGACGACCGCGCCGGCGCCGCGCCGCTGCAACAGCAATTCGACGAGGTGTGGGAGCGCTCCGAGCGCGCCACGGCGCTGCAGCGGCTGGATATCTGAGCGAGACGGCCGCGCGGACTGAACCGCAGCTGGCTCGTGGCCATCCGCGTCCGCGACGATGCACAACGCGACCAGGCCACACCCCTTGCGCGTTTGCGGCCGTGCATCGTGGCCGCGGAGCCGCGCCGCAGGCCGTCTGCGACCATTTCACGGGTTGCCGTGCCGTGGCGGGCGAAGGGTATAATCATGCAGATTGATACCAGTCATCCGCACGAGCCACCGGTCGGACTTGAAAACCGGTCGCAAGCCGCGACGTTCAGCTCACATGGATGGCTGCAAGCCTCTTTTTCTGCCGGTGGTGACGTGAGTACAAACCTGATCCGCGAGTTCTACGAATCCTCCCAACTCGCTGGCGGCAACGCCGATTACGTGGAATCGCTGTACGACGCATGGCTGGCCGACCCCACGGCCGTCCCCGCCGAATGGGCAGGTTATTTCGAGACGTTCAAGGGTCGCGAATCGGGCGATGTCCCGCATGGCGCCGCCATTGCGCGGATCGAGGCGGCGCAGAAACAGAGCCGCAACGGCGCCGCCGCCGTACCGATGAGCGACGAGTACGCGCGCAAGCAGGCCGGCGTGCTGCGCCTGCTCACCGCCTACCGCTCGCGCGGCCACCTTGCCGCCGACCTCGACCCGCTGGGCCTGGCCGACAAGATGCCGGCCCCCGATCTCGGCCTGGCCTTCCACGGCTTGTCCGACGCCGACCTGGATACCGAATTCGACACCGGCAACTACGCTGGCGGCGGCCAGCGGCTGAAACTGCGTGACCTGCTCGATCGGTTGAAGAAGACCTACGCCAGCTCGATCGGCGCGGAGTTCATGCACATCAGCAACCACGAGCAGCGCAACTGGATCTACAGCCGGCTCGAACAATCCGCCGGCCAGAGCGGCCTGGACAAGGCCGGCAAGCAGCGCGTGCTCGACGGCCTCACCGCCGCCGAGGGCTTGGAGCGCTACCTGCACACCAAGTACGTCGGCCAGAAGCGCTTCTCGCTGGAAGGCGGCGACAGCCTGATCCCGATGCTCGACGACGTGGTGCGCGCGGCCGGCGACAACGGCATCAAGGAGCTGGTGATCGGCATGGCCCACCGCGGCCGCCTCAACGTGCTGGTCAACATCCTGGGCAAGCCGCCGAAGACCCTGTTCGACGAGTTCGAGGGCCGTTTCGACCATCCCGACGACCCGGCCCACTCCGGCGACGTGAAGTACCACATGGGCTTCTCCGCCGACGTCAAGACGCCCAAGGGCGGCGTGCACGTGGCGCTGGCGTTCAACCCCTCGCATCTGGAAATCGTCAACCCGGTGGTGACCGGCTCGGTGCACGCGCGCCAGACCCGCCGCCGCGATACCGCGCACACGCAGTCGATGGCCGTGCTGATCCACGGCGACGCCGCGTTCGCCGGCCAGGGCGTGAACATGGAACTGTTCAACATGTCGCAGGCACGCGGCTTCAAGATCGGCGGCAGCCTGCACATCGTGGTCAACAACCAGGTCGGCTTCACCACCTCCAATCCGGAGGACGCGCGTTCCACCATGTACTGCACCGACCTGGCCAAGATGGTCAACGCGCCGGTGCTGCACGTGAACGGCGACGACCCGGAAGCGGTGATCCTGGTGACCCGGCTGGCCTACGACTTCCGCAAGCGGTTCCGCCGCGACGCGGTGATCGACCTGGTCTGCTACCGCCGCCACGGCCACAACGAGGCCGACGAGCCGGCCGCCACGCAACCGGTGATGTACCAGATCATCCGCAAGCGTCCGACCGCGCGCGACCTTTACCAGCAGCAACTGGTGAAGGCCGGCGTACTGGCCGAGGGCGAGGCGGCGAAGCAGTTCGACGCCTACCGCGAGCGCCTGGAAGCCGGCGCACCGATGACCGACCTGGACCCCAGCCCCGTCCGCGACGGCCACGTCGACTGGGCGCGCTTCATCGGCGGCAAGCTGTCGCTGCCCACCGACACCACGGTGCCCATGCGCAAGCTGCAGGAACTGGCCGGCAATATCCTCACCCTGCCCGCCGACCTCACCCTGCAGGGCCGCGTGGCCAAGATCTACGAAGACCGCCGCAAGATGGCCGCCGGCGAACAGCCCGCCGACTGGGGCTTCGCCGAGAACCTGGCCTACGCGACCCTGGTCGACGGCGGTTTCGACATGCGTCTGGTCGGCCAGGATTCCGGCCGCGGCACGTTCTTCCACCGCCATGCGGTGCTGCACGACCAGAAGGACGGCCACACCTACATGCCGCTGGCCGCAGTGCGCGCCACCGCCGATGTCGAGGTGATCGACTCGCTGCTCAGCGAAGAGGCGGTGATGGCGTTCGAGTACGGCCACTCCACCACCGACCCGGACACCCTCAACATCTGGGAAGCCCAGTTCGGCGACTTCGCCAACGGCGCGCAGGTGGTGATCGACCAGTTCATCAGCTCGGGCGAATCGAAGTGGAACCGGTTGTGCGGCCTGGTGCTGCTGCTGCCGCACGGCTACGAAGGCCAGGGGCCGGAGCACTCCTCCGCCCGGCTGGAGCGTTTCCTGCAGCTGTGCGCGATGGACAACATGCAGGTCTGCGTGCCGACCACGCCCGCGCAGGATTTCCACATGATCCGCCGGCAGATGCTGCGCGCCGCGCGCAAGCCGCTGATCGTGATGACGCCCAAATCGCTGCTGCGCCACAAGCTGGCGGTGTCGAGCCTGGACGAGCTGGCCAACGGCAGCTTCCAGCTGGTGATCGGCGAGCATCGAAAGCTGACCGCGAAGAAGGTCAAGCGCGTGGTGCTGTGCTCGGGCAAGGTCTACTACGACCTGCTGGAGGAAGCCGAGAAGCGCGCCCTGACCGACGTGGCGATCGTGCGCGTCGAGCAGTTGTACCCGTTCCCCCGCGTGGAGGTCAGCGCCGAGCTGGACAAGTATCCGTCGGCGAAGGAAGTGATCTGGTGCCAGGAGGAGCCCATGAACCAGGGCGCCTGGTTCCAGATCCGCCATCACCTGCAAGCCTGCACGGGCAGCAAGCACAGCCTGTCGTACGCCGGTCGCGCGCGCTCGCCGGCGCCGGCCGCCGGCCACCACAACACGCACGTCGCCGAACAGGCGGCGCTGGTCGAACAGGCCCTGGTCGAGCCGGTCGGTACCGACCACGCCGCCGAGTAATCCGTTTCGAACGGGGCGGTCGCGATTGGCCGCCCCTGCTTCTTGTGTCCATCGACAGTCGCACAAACCCAAGAGCCTCTTATGTCCATCGAACTGAAAGTCCCCGTGCTGCCCGAGTCCGTCTCCGACGCCACCATCGCCAGCTGGCACAAGAAGGCCGGTGACGCGGTGAAGCGCGACGAGAACCTGGTGGATCTGGAAACCGACAAGGTGGTGCTGGAAGTGCCCGCGCCGGTTGACGGCGTGTTGAAGGAGATCAGGCACGAGGTCGGCGACACGGTGAACAGCGAGCAGGTCATCGCGATCATCGAGGAAGGCGCCACGGCGGCTGCGCCGGCTCCGGCCGCCGCCGCTCCGGCGCCCGCGGCCGCGGCGCCCGCCCCCGCCGCGTCGAAGGCCGCCGCCGAGCTTTCGCCCGCCGCGCAGCGCGTGGCCACCGAGAGCAAGGTCGACACCTCCGCCATCGCCGGCACCGGCCGCGACGGTCGCATCATCAAGGAAGACGTGGTCAACGCCGGTTCGCGCCCTGCCGCAGCTCCCGCCGCCGCGCCGGCCGCGAAACCGACCCCGGGCGTCCGCCCGGAAGAGCGCGTGCCGATGACCCGCATGCGCGCGCGCATCGCCGAGCGCCTGATGCAGTCGAAGAACTCGATCGCCATGCTGACCTCGTTCAACGAGGTGAACCTGGCCGAAGTGGTGAAGATGCGCAAAGCCCTCGGCGACGCGTTCCAGAAGGAACACGGCATCAAGCTCGGCTTCATGAGCTTCTTCGTCAAGGCGGCAGCCGAGGCGCTGAAGCGCTATCCGTTCGTCAACGCGTCGGTCGACGGCAACGACGTGATCTACCACGGCTACCAGGACATCTCGATCGCCGTGTCCACCGACAAGGGCCTGGTCACGCCGGTGCTGCGCGACGTGCAGGACATGAGCTTCGCCGACGTCGAGAAGGGCATCGCCGACTACGCCGTCAAGGCGCGCGCGAACAAGCTGTCGCTGGACGACCTGCAGGGCGGCACCTTTACCATCACCAACGGCGGCACCTTCGGCTCGCTGCTGTCGACGCCGATCGTGAACCCGCCGCAGAGCGCGATCCTCGGCATGCATACGATCAAGGAGCGCCCGATCGTCGAGAACGGCCAGATCATCGCCGCGCCGATGATGTACATCGCGCTCAGCTACGACCACCGCATCATCGACGGCAAGGACGCGGTGCTGTTCCTGGTCGACATCAAGAACCAGCTGGAGAATCCGCAGCGGATGCTGTTGGGTCTGTGATCGCTTGAGCCCCTCTCCCGCCGGGAGAGGGGTTGGGGCGAGGGTTCGGTGATACCGCAACGCCTCGCTCCGCCCGCACCCTCATCCGGCGCTTCGCGCCACCTTCTCCCGGCGGGAGAAGGAAAGAGCAAAGAGGAAAATCATGAGCGACAAATTCGATGTCATCGTCATCGGTGCGGGCCCGGCCGGTTACCACGCCGCGATCCGCGCCGCGCAGCTGGGCCTGAAGACCGCCGTGGTCGATGCCTTTGTCGGCAAGGATGGCAAGCAGGCACTCGGCGGCACCTGCCTCAACGTGGGCTGTATCCCGTCGAAGGCGCTGCTCGACTCCTCCAAGCAGTTCTACAACCTCGCGCACAATCTTCCCGTGCACGGAATCACCGTCGAGAATGCCAAGGTCGACCTCAAGACCTTCATCGGCCGCAAGGAAAAGATCGTCAAGCAGTTCACCGGCGGCGTGGCGCAACTGTTCAAGGCCAACAAGATCACCAGCTTCTTCGGCACCGGCAAGCTGCTGAAGGGCAACCAGGTCGAGGTCACCGGCAACGACGGCGCCAGGCAGACCATCGCTGCCACCAACGTGATCCTGGCTTCCGGTTCGGTGCCGATCGAGTTGCCGTTCGCGAAGTTCGACGGCAAGAACATCATCGACAACGCCGGCGCGCTGGAACTCGATGCCGTGCCGAAGCGCCTGGGCGTGATCGGCGCCGGCGTGATCGGACTGGAGCTGGGCAGCGTGTGGCGCCGCCTGGGCGCGGAAGTCACCGTGATCGAGGCGCTGCCGGAATTCCTCGCCGTCGCCGACGCGGACGTCGCCAAGGTCGCCGCCAGGGAATTCGCCAAACAGGGCCTGGACATCAAGCTCAACGCCAAGCTCAACAAGGCTGAGGTGAAGAAGGACGGCGTGCACCTGGTCTACACCGACAAGGACGGCGAGCAGAAGCTCGTCGTCGACAAGCTGCTGGTCGCCGTGGGCCGCCGCGCCTATACCGCCGGCCTGCTGGCCGACGACACCGGCGTGAAGCTGGACGAGCGCGGCCGCATCGTGGTCGACGAGCATTGCCACACCGGCGTGGACGGCGTGTGGGCGGTCGGCGACGCGGTGCGCGGCCCGATGCTCGCGCACAAGGGTTTCGAGGAAGGCATGGCGGTCGCCGAGTGGATCGCCGGCAAGGCCGGCCACGTCAGCTACGACACGATCCCGTGGGTGATCTACACCGAGCCGGAGATCGCCTGGGCCGGCAAGACCGAGAAGCAGCTCAAGGACGAGGGCGTGCCGTACAAGGTCGGCACTTTCCCGTTCGCCGCGATCGGCCGTGCCGTCGCGATGAACGAGGCGGTCGGCCAGGTGAAGATGATTGCGCACGCCGAAACCGACCGCATCCTGGGCGTGCACATGGTGGGTCCGGGTGTCTCCGAGCTGATCGCCGAGTGCGTGGTGGCGATGGAGTTCAAGGGGTCCTCCGAGGACCTCGCCCGCATCGTCCACGCCCATCCGACCCTGTCCGAAGCCGTGCACGAAGCCGCCTTGTCGGTCGACAAACGCGCCATCCACAAGGGCAACTGAAGCCCGCGCAGAGCCAACGCGGCCCGCTCGTGGCGACATGGGCGGGTCGCTCTTTTTCAGAAATGAGTGGAGAGAAGTGAGAAACGAGAGAGAGCATGCAAGCGCACACTCTTTTCTCACTCCTCTCCACTCTCCACCCAGGTAAGCCCATGCCCCAACCCACCGCCATCTGCGTCTACTGCGGCTCCAACAGCGGCAGGCACCCCGAGTACGCCGAACAGGCGCGCGCCTTCGGCAGCGAGATGGCACGACGCGGCATCGCGCTGGTCTATGGCGGCGGCAAGGTCGGCCTGATGGGCGTGGTGGCCGACGCCGTGCTCGCCGGCGGCGGCAAGGTGATCGGCGTGATCCCGCGCCAGCTCGTGGAACTGGAAGTGGCGCACCCGGGCCTGAGCGAGCTGGTGGTGGTCGAGACCATGCACCAGCGCAAGACGCGCATGTACGAGCTGTCCGACGCCTTCGTCGCCCTGCCCGGCGGCTTCGGCACGATGGACGAGATGTTCGAGATGCTGACCTGGGCCCAGCTCGGCCTGCACCGCTACCCCTGCGCCTTCCTCGACGTGCGCGGCTACTACCGCGACCTGCGCACGCTGATGGAGCACATGGTCGACGAATCCTTCGTGAAGGCGGCGCAGCGCGACAGCATCTGGTTCGGCGACGACATCGCCGCATTGTTCGACTGGATGCGGGACTACGAAGGCAGCTACACGCCCAAGTGGATTTCCTCCCGCAGCGTCGACGCCTGATTCCGCAGGAGGTCGAAATGACCCGTTTCCGCGCGTTCCGCATCCACAACGACGACGCCGGCTACCGCGCCGGCATCGAGACCATGGACACCGGTGCGCTGTCGCCCGGCGAGGTGCTGGTCAAGGTCGCGTATTCCTCGGTCAACTACAAGGACGCGCTGGCCGGCACCGGCAAGGGCCGCATCCTGCGCACCTATCCGCTCAACGGCGGCATCGACGTGGCCGGCCATGTGGTCGCCTCGACCGATCCGGCGTTCAGGGAAGGCGACGCGGTGCTGTGCACCGGCAGCGGCCTGTCCGAGACGCGCGACGGCGGCTATGGCGAATACGCACGTCTCGACGCGCGCTGGACGATCCCGCTGCCGGCGTCCTTGAGCCTGCGCGAGAGCATGATCCTCGGCACCGCCGGCTTCACCGCCGCACTGGCCCTGCTGCGCATGCAGGACAACCGGCAAACACCGGCGCTCGGCCCGATCGCGGTAACCGGCGCCAGCGGTGGCGTCGGCATGCTGGCAATCGACATCTTCAGCCGCGCCGGTTACGAAGTGCATGCGATCAGCGGCAAGCCGGACCACTTCGACTTCCTGCGCAGCCTCGGCGCCACGGACTGCATCGATCGCCACCAGCTCGCCTTCAGCGGCAAGCCGATGGACTCGGCCCGCTTCGGCGGCGCGCTGGACAACGTCGGCGGCCGCATGCTCGCCGGCCTGCTGCCGCTCATCGCGCCCTACGGCAACGTGGCAATCTGCGGCAACGCCGGCGGCATCGCGTTCGACAGCACGGTGATGCCCTTCATCATCCGCGGCCTGAGCCTGTTGGGCGTGGCTTCGGCCGGCACCGCGCGGGACATTCGCGACGACATCTGGCGGCGCCTGGCCAGTGAGTGGAAGCCGCGGCACCTGGAGCGCATCGGCACGCGCGACATCGCACTGGAAGAGTTGCCGCAGGTGTTCGAGCGCATGCTTGCCGGTGATTCCTTCGGGCGCACGCTCGTGCACATCGACCATCCGGTTTGACAGCGACGTGCTTGGAAGTACCATCGTCACGCCTTAGAATCATCGAAACCCGCAGGGAACCCCCAACCCATGGCACGCATCCTGATCGTCGACGACTCCCCCTCCCAGTTGCTGGGCATCAAGCGGATCGTCGAGAAACTCGGGCATGAGACGCTGTCGGCCGAAGACGGCGCCGCCGGCGTCGAGGTGGCCAAGGCGGAGCTGCCCGACCTGATCCTGATGGACGTGGTCATGCCCAACCTCAACGGCTTCCAGGCCACCCGCACGATCAGCAAGAACGCCGACACCGCGCACATCCCGATCATCCTGGTCACCACCAAGGACCAGGAAACCGACAAGGTGTGGGGCATGCGCCAGGGCGCCAAGGCCTACGTGACCAAGCCCATCAAGGAAGAGGAACTGGTCAAGGCGCTGGACGAATTCCTGCCCCACTGACCCGTCTCCCATTTGCACGAAAAACGGCGCCCGCGGGCGCCGTTTTTCGTGAAGCGGCCGGCCGGCGGTCGGTCAGCCGGCGCGGTAATCCTGATACGACTTTTCCTCGACCAGCTGCGAACCGAGCTTGAGGTTGATCGCGCGTTTGAACGCGGCGCGCTCGTCGTTGCGGAAATACACCGAGCGGGCCAGCTCGATGAAGTCCCGGTCGAACTCCTGCGCGCGTTCCTTCAACCGGATCTTGTCCTCGATATCCCACAGCAGCTCGTTCACCGCGAGCAGACTGGCGCGCTCCTCGCCGATGTCGATCCGCGACGCCGCGTCGTTGGCCCAGATCGCGTTGAGCAAGTCCAGCTCGTTGCGCACGTTGGCCAGCTTGGCCTCGTCGGTCATCCGTCGCGACTTGATTTCGAGGATGGTGATCTTGTCGATCAGTTCGCCGTGGGAAACGGGGGTCTGGATCAGGCTCATGCTCGGCTCCGTGGAAGTGTGTTTCAAACCGTGGCGCGGAAGGCGCCCTGCTGCACCAGCGCGCAGGCCGCGGCCACGTCGCCGTCCAGCGCGCGATCGCGATGCATGAAGGCAATGCGCTGACGCAGGATCGCGTGTGCCTGACGCACCCGTGCGCCCGCGTGGAAATCGCCGGCGCCGGTCAGGGCATCGGCGAGCTGCTGCACCTCGGCGACGAACTGCTCGTAGTGCGGCTGGCCCTCGCGCGGCGCATTGGCCACCTTGGCCGCCAATGCCTGCCAGCCGCCGCGGCGGGCCAGCCGGCGCGCGGCGTTGAGCATTTCCTGGCGGTAGTCGAGCGCCTGCGCCGCGGTGTACAGCTCCAGCGCCAGCGCGTGGCTCAGATCCTCCACCATGTCCAGCACGTGGCGGGCTTCGTTCGCCCCCATCGAAACGTGATCCTCGGCGTTCGCGCTGGTCGGCACCGAATACACGCTGGCCGGATGCGCGCGCGTGGCGAGGTCGTTGACCAGGGCCGCGGCGGTGTACTGCACGATCATGAAGCCGGAGTCGGTGCCGTCCTCGTTTCCGGTGAGGAAGGCCGGCAGGCCGTCGTTGTTGGCCGGGTCGACCAGCTTGTTGAGGCGGCGCTCGGAAATCGACGCCAGCACCGGGATCGCCGCCTTCACGTAACTCATCGCCAGCGCCAGCGGCATGCCGTGGAAGTGGCCGGCAGAGATCACCTGCTCCTCGATGAACTGCGCGTCCGCGTTGTCCGGGAAGATCAGCGGGTTGTCGGTGACCGAGTTGAGCTCGATGTCGAACACGCGGCAAGCCTGTGCCCAGGCATCGCGTACCGCACCGTGCACTTGCGGCATGCAGCGCAGGCTGTAGGCATCCTGCGGCTGGTGCTTCTTGCCGCCCTTGAACGGCAGGAAGCGCTGGTAGAACGCCTCGCGGCCGTGGCGCTGGTTGGCAGGCACCCAGTCCCAGCCGATGTCGAAACTCAGCGCCTGGTCGTCCGGCTCGCTCCAGGCATCGGCGCTCCACGGCTTGAAGCGCGGCACCAGGTGATACGGAATGTCCAGCAAGGTGGAACCGTCCAGCAATTCGCGCACGTGCGCCGCAGTCTCGACTTGCCCGGGATGAGGACGCAGCGCATGCACCTCCGGTCGCAAGGCGCCACTGCGGCCGGCAAAGGCGTCCAGTGTCATCGCCGCGGCGAGATCGGCGACGTCCAGCAGATCGCCCAGCACGTCCAGCGCCAGCGCGCCGGTGGCGAGCATCTGCGCGGTGCCGTTGTTGAGCGCCAGCCCTTCCTTGAACGACAACCGGATCGGCTTGAGGCCGGCACGCTCCAGCGCCTGCGCGCCCGGCATGCGCTCGCCTTCGTAGAATGCCTCGCCGCCGCCGAGCAGCACGATCGCCAGATGCGACAGCGGTGCCAGGTCGCCGCTGGCGCCGACCGAGCCCTTCTCCGGCACCACCGGCACCACGCCGGCATTGAGCATCGCGGCGAGCGCTTCCAGCGTGCTCACGCGGATGCCCGAGTGGCCGCGCATCAAGGTGTTGATGCGGATCACCAGCATCGCGCGCACCACCTCCGCCGCAAACGGTTTGCCGACGCAGACGGCATGCGTGATGATCAGGTTGTGCTGCAACTCCTCCATCAGCGTGCCTTCGGCGGGCTGATGCCCCGGCAGCTCGTCGCGCACGCGATGCGCGCCCAGCAGCTTGTCGGCGTTGCTGCCGAAGCCGGTGGTGACGCCGTAGGTCGGCTCGCCGCAGCTGACTTTCTCGGCGAGGAAATCGGCGGCGCGCTGCACGCGCTTGAGCTGCGCCTGATCCAGCGCCACCGATGCGCCCTGCCGCGCCACCGCCACCAGTTGCGTGCGCGTCAGGCTGCTGCCATCGAGAAGAATCGTTTCACTCACCGCAGTCATGCTCCACGTTGTTGCCGTCATTCCCGCCAACACGGGAATGACGGCGTCAAAGGCAATAGCGCCCTCACCCCATTGCCGCAGCCTGCTCCAGCTCCACCCGCAGCGTCTTGACCAGTTCGCCGCGCGCCACCTCGAACTGGTCCTCGCGGCGCAGGTCCTTCACCGTCACCACGCCGCGGGCGAGCTCGTCCTCGCCCAGCACCACCACGAAGCGGATGCCGGCGCGGTCGGCGTACTTGAACTGCTTGCCCAGCTTGCCGCCTTCCAGCACCACCTCGGTGGCGATGCCGGCGCCGCGCAGCTCGCCGGCCAGCGCGAGATAGGCCGGCAGCTGCGCCTCGTCCATCTGGGTCACCAGCACGTCGACGGTGCTCTTCGCCGTGTCGATCAGGCCGGCGTCGCGCAGCTGCCAGTAGAGCCGGGTCAGGCCGATCGAGATGCCGACGCCGGGCAGGTGCGACTTGGTGTACTGGCCGGCCAGGTTCTCGTAGCGGCCGCCGGAGCAGATCGAGCCGATCTGCGGGTGGTCGTTCAGCGTGGTCTCGTAGACCGTGCCGGTGTAGTAGTCGAGGCCGCGGGCGATCGACAGGTTCAGCGCGTAATGTGTTTCCGGCACGCCGAACGCGTGGATCAGACCGAGCACTTCCTTCAGCTCGTTGCGGCCCTGCTCCATCGCTTCCGGGCCGGCGCCCAGCGCATCGAGCTTGTCGAACGCGTCCTGCAGCGAGGTCGAGCGCACCTGCACGAAGGCGAGGATGCTGGTGGCAACCTCGGTGCTCAAGCCGAACGCTTCGCCGGTCAGCGTGTCGCGCACGTAGTCGGCGCCGCGCTTGTCCAGCTTGTCCACCTCGCGCAGCACCAGCATCTGCTGCTCGCCGTCGACGATGCCCAGGCTCTCGAAGTAGCCGCGCATCAGCTTGCGGTTGTTGAGCTGGATGGTGAACGGGCCGATCGCCAGTTCGCGGAACACGCTGTAGATCACCGCCGGGATCTCGGCGTCGTAGCGCACCGACAATGAGTCCTTGCCGATCACGTCGATGTCGCACTGGTAGAACTCGCGGAAGCGCCCGCGCTGCGCGCGTTCGCCGCGGTACACCTTCTGCATCTGGTAGCGGCGGAACGGGAAGCTGAGGTCGCGCTCGTGCTCGGCCACGTAACGCGCCAGCGGCACGGTGAGGTCGAAGCGCAGCGCCAGTTCGGGCATGCCCTCATCGGCCTTGCCCAGCGCCCCGGTGGACTGCACGAAGTACACCTGCCGCTCGGTCTCCCCGCCGCTCTTGGTCAGCAGCACGTCGGAGTATTCGATCACCGGCGTCTCGATGGCGAGAAAGCCGAAACGCTCGTAATTGCGACGGATCACGTCGAGCATGCGCTGGAACGCGATCTGGTCGAGCGGCAACAGCTCGAGCACGCCGGGCATGGTGCGGGCCGGGGTAAGCGCCATGGAATCCTCTGCTGACGATGGGACGGGTCGCCGTGCGAGCGACAGCGACGGCAGCCGTCAAGATTAGCAGAACGAGGCGATTTCCCCCGCGTGCACGCGGGGGCCGCGACGCAGCCGGGGCCGCCTTCCCGCCGCAACCAACACTTGGCGAACCGCCTCGCACGCTGCTAAGATGCGCCGCTCACGTGGGGCGGTAGCTCAGCTGGGAGAGCGTCGCGTTCGCAATGCGAAGGTCGTGGGTTCGATCCCCATCCGCTCCACCACGTCATGCAAGAGGCCGGATCGTCCGCAAGCGAGGGCGCCGGCCTTTTTCCTGTCCGGCCCGCACAGGCGTACCATCGGCCCCGACCAGCTCCGCGTCGGGGCGGTGCGCGCAAAAGCATGACGGGGACCGGATCATCCTTTGCCGAAGGTTCGACGGACGCCCTGTTCGCCGAGGTCTACGCGCGCCTCAAGGCGATGGCCGCCCGGCAACTGAATCGACGCCAGGGGGCCACGCTGGACACCACCGAGCTGGTGCACGAGCTGTACCTGCGCATCGGCCAGAACGAGGCACTGCACTTCGAACACCCGGCGCAGTTCTTCAGTTACGCCGCGCGTGCCATGCGCCACCTGCTGACCAACCGCGCCCGTGACCGGCTGCGCCTGCGCGCCGGCGGTCAATGGATGAAGGTCACCCTGGACGAGGACGATGTCCGGCTCGCGCTGGATACGGCCGCCCAGGCGCTGACGCTGGATGCCGCGCTGAACGCGCTGGAACAGACCGATGCGCGCGCCGCCCGAGTGGTGGAGCTGCACTATTTCGCCGGGCTGGGCCTGCAGCAGATCGCCGACACCCTCGGCCTGGCGCGGCGCACGATCGACCGCGACTGGCGCTTCGCCCGCGCCTTCCTCAAGGCGCACATGGACTGAGCCGGTCACGTCGCAATCGGGCGCGCAGCGGGGTTAAACGCAGGCAGGTCATTCGGCAAGGGCGCTCCACGTGGACTCCACACCGACATTGCGCGAGTTGTTCGAAACAGCGCTGCAGTTGAGCGGCGCCGCGCGCATGGACTGGCTGGCCGCGCACTGCCTCGACCCGCAACAGCGTGAAGAGATCGAACGCATGCTCAGCGCCGACACCGCCGACGACGACTGGCTGCCCGGCGACGCCGTCGACGCGGCGCGCGTGATCGGCGAGGCCGGTGTCGCCGCGGCGATGCCGCCGGGCAGCCGGATCAACGCGTTCGAACTGATCGAGGTGCTGGGCGAAGGCGGCTCCTCCACCGTGTTCCGCGCCGCGCGCCAGGAGGCCGGGGTGCGCCAGGAGGTCGCCCTCAAGCTGCTGGCGCGCGGCCTTTACACGCCGGCTGCGCGCGACCAGTTCCGGCGCGAGCGCGAGGCGCTGGCGCGGTTGCGCCATCCGGGCATCGCGCGGCTGATCGAGGGCGGCATCACCGAACAGGGGCTGGCCTATATCGTGCTGGAACTGGTCGATGGCGTGCCGATCACCGACTACGCGCGCGATCGCCGCCTGCCACTGCGCCCGCGTCTGCTGCTGTTCCTGAAGGTGTGCCGCGCAGTGGCCGCAGCACATCGCGCGCTGATCGTGCATCGCGACCTGAAGCCTTCCAACGTGCTGGTCACCACCGACGGCGAGGTGAAGCTGCTCGACTTCGGCATCGCCAAGCTGCTCGACGACCGCACCGATGGCGCCACCCGTACCCAGCACCGCGCGCTCACGCCGGCCTATGCCGCGCCGGAGCAGTTCTCCCGCGAACCAGTGACCACAGCCACGGATGTCTATGCGCTCGGCGTCCTGCTCGACGAACTGCTGTCGGGCCGGCGACGGACTGCCGGCGAGACCGGCCCGCCGTCCACGCGTTCGGACGCCGTCTCGCGCAGGAGCAACTCGCGCACCGCGCGAGCATGGCGGCGCCAGTTGCGTGGCGACCTCGACAACATCGTGCGGATGGCCACCGCCACCGACGCAGAGCGCCGCTATGCCTCGGCCGGCACGCTCGCGGACGACATCGAACGCCACCTCGATCACCTGCCGGTGCTGGCGCATCCGCCCTCGCCCTGGTATCGGGCCGGCAAGTTCATCGACCGCCATCGCGGCGGCGTGGCGATCATGACGGTGCTTGTGCTCGCCGTGCTCGTCTCGCTCTCCACCGCGCTGTGGCAGGCGCACGTTGCGCGCCGGCAAGCCATCCGCGCGACCATGATGCGCGACTTCGTCGAGGACCTGTTCGCACCGATCCAGTACGGCGTTGCCCCCGCGAAGCAGCCCAGTCTCGGCGAGCTGCTGGCGCGCGGCGTGGCAAAGCTCGACCACTCGCCGCAACTGGACGACGCCGGTCGCGTGGACCTGCTGGCGATGTTCTCGCGCCTGTACGAGAACCTCGGCGAACCCGCGCAGTCGCGCAGGCTCGCAGACCGGGCCGTTGCCCTGTCCGCGCGGGCGCTGGCGCCCACTGACATCGAGGCGATCCGCGCGCTCACCGCACGCGGTTACGCCGAGGTGCGCACGGAGGATTTCGCGGCCGGCGGTGCCGACCTGCGCCTGGCCCGCCGGCGCATGCGCGCGCAAGGCATCCATGGCGAGGACCTGATCCGCCTGCTCGGCCCGCTGGCCGCGGTCGAGAACAGCGAAGGGCATGCCGACGCCGCGCTGCAACTCTCCCGCGAAGCGCTGTCGGAGCGGATCGCCACCTGGGGACCGGACGACGCCCGCGTCGGCATCGGCTACAACGACGTCGCCTCCGCACTGGAAGGCCTGGCGCGCTACGACGAGGCGATCCCGATGTGGCGCAAGACCCTGCAGTTCGAACTCGCGTATTTCGGCCCGTCCAGCAACGAGTCCACGCTGGCGCTGGCCGGCCTGGCCTCGTCCGAATATCGCGCCGGCGACTGGGCGCAGGCGCACCGGCATTTCACGCAAGCGCTGGCACTGTACACGCGCCATGGCGGCCAGCCGCAACTCACCCAGGTGTACGCGGCGCAGAAGGCGTGCGTGCTGGAAGGGTTGCGCGCCGATCGTGCCGCTGCGCAGGCGCGTTGCCGCCAGGCGCAAGCATGGTCGGCGGACGGTTTCGGAGAAACCAGTGCGCTGCATGGCGATTCGCTCGAAGCCACCGCGTTCGGCCTGGAGGAAGCCGGCGATCTGGCCGGTGCGCGCGAATTGTTTGCCGCCGCGCGCCAACGCTACGGCGACAGCCCGGCCAATCGCATGCGGGTCGGCCGCATCGACAGCGAACTGGCCGGCATCGACCTGCTGGAGGGCCATCCCGAACAGGCACGCACACTGCTGCCGGCGGCGATCGCCGGCCTGCGCACGCGTTCCTGGCCGATGCCTCCGCTGATCGCCGAGGCACGCTTGCTGCTCGCCTGCACCGAGGCTCCCGGCGCGGGGTGTCCCGACGATCTCCAGGCCAGCGTCGATCGCGACGTGGCTGCCGCCGCTTCGCGCCACGACCCGCAGCTGCTGTGGGTGCATACGCTGCGCGCCCGGGTCGAACTGCTGCGCGGCGAACCGGAGCTGGCCAGGACCGAGCTGGCCACCGCGATCGCCAACGCCGCCCGCGAATTGCCACCGGCCCATCCACGCCAGCTTGCCGCGCAGCTGTGGCTCGCCATTGCAACGGCGCGCACGGGCGATTGCGCCGCGGCATCGGCCAGGGCACGGGCGGCCAGCACGATCATCGAAGCGAACCGGCTTGCCGCCCATCCCGGGCTCGCCGGCCCGCAGGCGATGCTGCGTCAACCCATCGCCACCTGCGTCGCCTTGCCGAACTGACGGGAAACCCGTCACCTCCTCGGCAACCCGCTGTCCACATGGTTCACGCGCCTGGTCTGGCGCATGTCGCAATTGCCGCCGCGTCGGTGTTCTGCGCAGTGTCCACCCGCGCAAGGGGCGCGCGTGCGCACGAGCTACCAGGGAGGTCGACCATCATGTTTCATCATCACGCGATCCATGCGGCCGCGCGGCAGCTGGCTGCCGTGGCTGCACTCTTGCTGCTCGCGTTTGCCGGCATGGCGTCGGCCCAGGACAGCCGACCGGCGCCGGCATCAGCAGACAACGCCGTCACCGCCGACCCGTCCGGCTGGCTGCAGACCAGCACGCCCAGCGGCCGCATCGACATCGACAACCCGTTCTTCGCCAGCCTCGGCAGCAACGGGCGCTCGTGCGACTCCTGCCATCGCCAGGCGGAGGGCTGGACGATCTCCGCCGCCGAGGTGCGTGAACGCTTCCGGCAGAGCAACGGCACCGACCCGATCTTCGCCCTGGTCGACGGCGCCGTTTCGCCGCTTGCGGACGTTTCCAGCGTCTACGCGCGGCGCATCGCCTACGCCATGCTGCTCAAGCGCGGCGTGCTGCGCATCGGCATGCCGATGCCGGCGCACGCCGAGTTCAGACTCACTGCCGTGGACGATCCCTACGGCTACGCCAGCGCGCGCGAGTTGTCGCTGTTTCGCCGCCCGCTGCCAGCCACCAATCTGATCTGGGACACCGCAGTGATGTGGGACGGACGCGAGACCTTTGCCCCGTTCAAGCCGCCGATGGATGCCGGCATCGACATCGGCGACATCGACGCCAGCCTGGCCTCGCAGGCGCGCGATGCCATCCTCGGCCACGAGCAGGCGGGCAGCGTGCCGGATGCCGCCGTCATCGACCGGATCGTCGAGTTCGAATCGCACCTGTTCACCGCGCAGTCGATCGACCGGCAGGCCGGGCGCCTCAACGACGACGGCGGCATGGGCGGGGCCAGCATCCTGGGCCAACAGCGCTTCTGGGTCGGCATCAACGACACTTTCGACAACGATCCCTCCGGAGAACCGTTCGACCCGCGCGCCATGCGCCTGTTCGACAGCTGGAACGATCCGCGCGCGTCACTGAGCCGCGACCCGCGCGATCGCGCACGCGCCGCGATCGCCCGCGGCGAGCAGTTGTTCAACCACATGCCGATCGACATCAGCGGCGTGGCCGGCCTCAACGACGTCACCGGCGTGCCGGTCATCCACGGCAGCTGCAGCAGTTGCCACAACGCGCCGAACATAGGCAACCACTCGGTGGCATTGCCGGTAAATATCGGCATTGCCGACGCCAGCCGGCGCACGCCGGATCTGCCGCTGTACACGCTGACCCGCTACAGCACCGGCGAGGTGGTGCGCACCACCGACCCGGGCCTGGCCATGCTGACCGGCAAGTGGGCCGACATCGGCAAGTTCAAGGGACCGATCCTGCGCGGCCTGGCCGCCCGCGCGCCGTACTTCCACAACGGTTCGGCGGCGACGTTGATGGACGTGGTCGATTTCTACGACAGCCGCTTCAACATCGGCATGAGCGCCGGGCAGAAAAGCGATCTGGTGGCATTCCTTTCGGCGTTGTGAAAGCCGGCCGGCAACTCAGCGGCTCGACGTCGCGGGCTGCGCCGAGCCAAGTCGTTGTGCGACGGCGGGACTGAGGCCGCGCATGAAGCGTTCGACGGCATCGGTGTAATCCGAAGGCAAGCCGAGTTCGGCATTGATCCGCCCATGCGAGAGGCCTTCCTCCAGCACGCGAGCCTCTCCACCGAAAGACTTCGCCTTGCGCACGAAATCGTGCGCACGCGGGCAGGACTCCCGCCGCTCGCTGGAGCACACCGCCAGAAACGGCGCCATGCGGCCACGCATCTGCTGGTACGGCGATGCCGCCAGCCAATCGGCGGGCTGCGAACCGAAGGCATCGTCGTACAGGCGCGGGTGCCGGCCCTGCATGATCTGCACGACATCCAGCGCGGCGCTGTCCAGCGAGACCGTGCCCAGCCAGGGCTGCGCGCCCTGCTCGCGCGCCAGCGCCGGTTCGGCACTCAGCAGGGCCACCAGATGCGCGCCGGCCGAATGCCCCATCAGGATGAACGCGCGAGGAGCGGCTCCCCAGCTCTGTGCCTTGCGTTGCGCCAGTGCCAGCGCGCGGGCCACATCCTGCGCCTGCTGCAGCGGCGTTGCATCCGGCAGCAACCGGTAGTTCGCCGAAATGACCACGAAGCCGCGCGGCAACCAGCGATCGACCTTGTTCTGGACCACGCCACGCGCCGCCTTGTCGCCACGCCGCCAACCGCCACCGTGCACCATGAAGATCACCGGTGCTGCGCTGGCATGCGCCGGCAGATACACATCGAAACGCTGGCGCGGATCGCTGCCGTAGGCCACGTCCTGCACCAACCGTGCGCCCGGCGGCAAGTTCACCGGCCCGCGCGATTCGTGCTGCGCCGTTGCACCATGCCGCTGCAACAGCCGCTCGCGCAACGCACCGGATTGTGCCGTCGCCACCAACGGCAACAGCACCAGGCTCATCCATGCGAACGATTGGAACGCCAAACGAAAGTTGCGACCCATCATCCTCTCCCGGAAGCCACGAAGCCAAAACTCTCGCGCGCCACGCCGGCGCACGTCGCCCGCCTTCAACGGATCGCGAGCACCCGGGTTGACTCGCCGCACGCGGCACGGCCCCTCAGTCCCGTTCCCGGGCAGACGGGGCCGTCGCTGCAATCGGCATCCGGTGCGGGGCGGGCCAAGGACCAGTGCCCGCATACAAAAAACCCATCAGGCGAATCACTCGCCTGATGGGTTTGCATTGGTGGAGGTGGCGGGAGTCGAACCCGCGTCCGAAGGCGTTCAATGCCCGGATCTACATGCTTAGCTCACCGTTCGATCTCGTTTCGCGACAAGCACGGCGGGCAAAGCGCACCGCGAAACCAGCCTGATTGATCTTGCCTACGACCGCCAGGCGACAGTCTTCGGCGATCTCATGATAATGACCCTACACCGACGAGCATGAGCACAAGTGGGTTCGGGGCTTACGCCTTAAGCGGCGAGAGCGTAGTTGTCGTCGTTGGCAACTATGAGTTTGCTGCTGGATTAACGAGGAAAGCTGCCCCCTCGGCATGCACCAAGCCATCTCACTGCCCCCGTCGAAGCCAGAACACCCCCGGGGAAAATGGTGACTCGCGCGAAGTATATGGGTCCGTCGCCGGCAACCGCAATCGAGGCTGGCGCCGTTCGCGCGATCCGTTCATGTCCGGCCGCGCGGTCTTGACGGGGACGCATCGGCAAGCGCCTTGCCGGGGGCCATTTCGAAGCGCGAACCTCGCTTCCATGGCAGGTCCGATTCGGCGGAGTGTTGTTCAGGCGCGAGGGCAACGTCTATACTTGCGCGGTTGCATCACCCAAGTCGCCGTACCAGTGGGAATGAACTCGATGACTCGATTGCACATGCTTGGCCTCGTTGCGGCCACGGCTCTTTTCGCTGCAACCAGCGCCCATGCCGAAGGCGACAAGGCCGCCGGTCGCAAGCTGGTGTACACCTGCGCCGGCTGCCATGGCGTGCCCGGCTACACCAATGCCTATCCGCAATACCCGGTGCCGAAGATCGCCGGCCAGAACGAGCAATACATCGTCAACGCGCTGCATGGCTACCAGAGTGGCGACCGCAAGCATCCGACCATGGATGCGCAGGCGCAGAGCCTGTCCGACACGGACATCCAGGACATCGCCGCCTATCTTTCCAGCCTCGCCAAGTAATCGCCAAGGATCTTCCGCATGAACCGTGTGCTTACCCTGATCTCCTTCGGCGCCGTGCTGGCATTCGCTTCCACCGCAGCGCTCGCCAACGGCAATGCCGCCAACGGCAAGACGAAGGCCGCCACCTGTTTCGCCTGCCACGGCACGGACGGCAACTCGGTCGATCCGCAATACCCGCGGCTGGCCGGCCAGTACAACCTTTATCTGCAGCAGGTCCTGCACGAGTACAAGAGCGGCCAGCGCGACAATCCGATCATGAAGGGCATGGTGGCCACGCTGTCCGACCAGGACATCGAAGACATCTCGGCCTACTTCTCCAGCCTGCCCGGCAAGCTGGACACGCTGAAAGGTCATATCGGCGGTGACAACTGAAGCTCGCCGACGTGGCAACAAGAGGCCCGCCATGCGGGCCTTTTTGTTGACTGCGGGATAGGCGGGCCCGGATTCAGGCCATCGCCGACTTGCCTTCGTGCCGGCTGTAGTACGGTTTCTCGCCGCCGGAGTGATCGGTGGCGTCGCGCACCGCGGTGACTTCGGGGACCTGCTCGCGCAAGGTCTTTTCCACACCTTGCTTCAAGGTGACATCGACCATGCCGCAGCCATGGCAGCCGCCGCCGAACTGCAGCACCACCGCGCCATCGGCATCGACTTCCAGCAAGGTCACCCGCCCGCCATGCGACGCCAGCCGCGGATTGATCTCCGCCTCGATCACGTAGCGCACGCGCTCGATCACGCCGGCATCCACGCCGGGCACGTGCCCCTTGATCTTCGGCGCGCGGATGTTGAGCTGGCCGCCGGTGGCGTTGGGCTCGAAGTCGATGCTGGCCTGGTCCAGCCAGCTGGCGCTGTCGCCATCGACATGGAACTCGAAACCGGCGCACTCGATCGTCCATTCGCCACCTGCCAGATCGGCAGGCTCGCAGAACTCCAGCTCGCAGTTGGCCGCCGGCGTGCCCGGCGCCGTGACCCGCAGGCGAATGCCCAGCCCCTCGATGCCTTGCTGGTCAAGCAGGCGCAGGAAGTGCTGCTGCGCCCGCGGGGAAATGTCGATCATGCCTGGCTCCGC
The DNA here is from genome assembly GCF_052978405.1 of Rhodanobacter sp. UC4438_H5. Taxonomy (NCBI): domain Bacteria; kingdom Pseudomonadati; phylum Pseudomonadota; class Gammaproteobacteria; order Lysobacterales; family Rhodanobacteraceae; genus Rhodanobacter; species Rhodanobacter sp. UC4438_H5. Next base: position 951,867 of record NZ_CM129672.1, on the reverse strand, counting down.
TGTTCATGGACCGGGGGCGGCGAGCCCTCACCGGTGAATCAGCACCATTTTAGTCCAGTTTCGAGTCCAATGGCTGGCGTCGCCATGCGCTTTGACTTTTCGCGTGCCAGCTTCGACCCTTCCCTTCTCACTTCAAACCTGCATGGAGCCTTGCGATGAACGCCACCGAACTGTCGAACCAGCACTGCCAACCGCGCAAGGGCAAGCAGCACGCGCTCGCTGCCGAGGAAGCCGCCAAGCTCCTGCGCGCATTGCCGGGCTGGCAACTGCGCGAGGACGGCAAGGCCATCGTCAAGGATTTCAAGTTCGAGGATTTCCACCGCACCCTGGGCTTCATCAATGCCGTGGGCTTCATGGCCAACCACGAGGATCACCACCCGGACATCGAAGCAGGCTACGGCCATTGCCAGCTGTTGTGGTCGACCCACGACGTGGGCGGGCTGTCGATGAACGACTTCATCTGCGCCGCGCGGGTCGACGCCCTGCTGGCGCGGTGATCAGAAGTCGGTACGCGACTTCTCGCGGGTATAGACCAGCCGCTTGCCCTTGACGGCCAGCGTGTCGAGGAAATCCTTCAGGTCCGCCGGCAGCGGCGCCGAGAAACTGTAGGAACGCCCGTCGAGGTCGAAGCTCAGGTGGGCCGCATGCAGGAACATCCGGTGCAGCCCCATCTCGCGGTAGCGCTTGTTCATCTCGCGATCGCCGTACTTCGGGTCGCCAGCCAGCGGATGGCCGATGTGCGCTGCATGCACGCGAATCTGGTGGGTGCGGCCGGTTCCCAGGGTGGCCTGCATCAGGCGCGCGCTGGGGTACTGCTCCATTTCGCGGAAGAAAGTCAGCGACGGCTTGCCGCTCTCGGCCACCCGCACCATGCGCTCGCCGCCCTGCATGATCGACTTCAGCAGCGGCGCATTGACATCGAACTTGGCCTTGGCCGGGTGCCCCAGCATCAAACACAGGTACTGCTTGGTGACCTCGCCGGCCCGGATCGCCGCCTGCAGCCCGGTCAGCCCCGCCCGGGTACGGGCAAACACCAACACACCGCTGGTATCGCGGTCGAGCCGATGCACCAGTTCCAGGTGTTCCTGCGGACGCGCCGCGCGCAGCAGCTCGATCGCCCCATGGCTGATCCCGCTGCCGCCGTGGCTGGCCACGCCGGCCGGCTTGTCGATGACCAGGAAATGCTTGTCCTCGAAGATGACCGCCTCGGCGACCTCGGCCACCTGTCCCTCGGCCGGCCCCCGACCCTCGACCTTGTCGGCCACCCGCACCGGCGGGATACGCAGCGTATCACCGTCAGCGAGACGCGTATCGGGTTTGGCCCGTTTCCCGTTCACGCGCACCTGTCCGGTGCGCAACAGTCGGTAAATCATGCTCTTGGGTACGCCCTTGAGCAGGGTCACCAGGGCGTTGTCGATGCGCTGCCCGTCGCGCTCCGGGCCGATCTCGACTTGACGTACACCGTGAGGTGCGTCCCGGGAAGTTGCCGTCTGCATTGAAAAAAACCTGCTTAGATAGGATACTCGCCGGGCGCTGGTTTCCATCCGTCTGTTGCCTGGATCGGGTGGAGTGCCCGCCCGTGACGTCGGCGAGGATTGCGCCGGTTGCCCTTGGGGTAGCCGGTCGCGGCTCCCTTTCATCGTAACGGTTTGGGCTGGTGTTTGTCCGTTGCCATACGGCATTGCGACAGCAGGCGCAGCTGACCGAATCATCCCCGACACCGGCAACGGTGCCGTTTTTTTGCCGCTTAACCGCTGCGGCGCGATTCCCGGCAGGCCGCCATTCCAGGCGCCACCGTGGCTCGCGACGCGCGGCCAAGCCGAGGATAACCACCATGAAACGCATGTTGATCAACGCGACTCAGCGTGAAGAGTTGCGCGTGGCCATTGTCGATGGCCAGAACCTGTACGACCTGGACATCGAAATCCCTTCGCGGGAGCAGAAAAAGTCCAATATCTACAAGGGCCGAATCACCCGGGTCGAGGCTTCGCTCGAGGCCTGCTTCGTCGAGTACGGCGCCGAGCGCCACGGCTTCCTGCCGCTGAAGGAAATCTCCCGCGAGTACTTCACGCCGGGCCTCGACCACCACAAGTCGAGCATCCGCGAGCTGGTCAAGGAAGGCCAGGAAGTGGTCGTGCAGGTGGAGAAGGAAGAGCGCGGCAACAAGGGCGCTGCGCTGACCACCTTCATCAGCTTGGCCGGCCGCTACATGGTGCTGATGCCGAACAACCCGAAAGCCGGCGGCGTGTCGCGCCGGATCGAGGGCGAGGACCGGCAGGCGCTGAAGGAGGCGCTGGACCACGTCACCGTGCCGGATGACGTCGGCCTGATCGTGCGTACCGCCGGCCTGGGCCGCGACGCCGAAGAACTGCAGTGGGACCTGGACTACCTGCTGACCCTGTGGAAGTCGATCTCCGAGGCGGCCGGCAAGCAGAAGGCGCCATTCCTGATCTACCAGGAATCCAAGCTGTTCATCCGTGCCCTGCGTGACTACCTGCGCAGCGACATCGGCGAGATCCTGATCGACGACGAGCCGCTGTTCAACGACGCGCGCGAGTTCATGCAGCAGGTAATGCCGAACGCATTGCGCAAGCTCAAGCTGTACCAGGACGACACCCCGCTGTTCACCCGCTACCAGATCGAGACGCAGATCGAAAGCGCGTTCGACCGCCAGGTGCGGCTGCCGTCGGGCGGCTCGATCGTGATCGACCAGACCGAGGCGCTGACCGCCATCGACGTCAACTCGTCGAAGGCGACCAAGGGCAGCGACATCGAGGAGACCGCGTTCAACACCAACTGCGAGGCCGCGGTGGAAGTGGCGCGCCAGGCGCGCATCCGCGATGCCGGCGGCCTGATCGTGATCGACTTCATCGACATGGACAGTCCGCGCCACCAGCGCGAGGTGGAGGATCGCCTGAAGGAAGCGCTGAAGCTCGATCGCGCCCGCGTGCAGGTCGGCCGGATCTCGCGTTTCGGCCTGCTCGAGATGTCGCGCCAGCGGCTGCGCCCCAGCCTCGGCGAAGCCACCCAGATCACCTGCCCGCGTTGCGAAGGCCACGGCCATATCCGCGGCGTGGAATCGCTGTCGCTGTCGACCCTGCGCCTGATCGAGGAACACGCAATGAAGGACAACACCGGCCAGGTGCTGGTGCAGGCTCCTTCGAGCGTGGTCAATTTCCTGCTCAACGAAAAGCGCGCCAGCGTGGTCGAGATCGAACTGCGCCACAAGGTGCACGTGATGATCGTCGCCGACGAAAAGCTCCAGACCCCGCACATCGAGATCCAGCGCATCCGCGAAGCGGACATGGGCGAGCACAGCAAGCCCAGCTACGAAATGCTCACCGCCGTGACCGCCACGGACTTGCCGAAGATGGGCCAGACCCTGGGCAGCGGCGAGCAGCCCGCCGTGAGCGGCATCGTGCCGGGCAGCCCTGCCCCGGTGCGCGAGGAAGTGCCGGCCCCGGTGGCGGCAACGCAGCCGGCGCCGCGACGCCCGATGCCTGCCCCGCGTGCTGCCGTCGCCGCTCCGACCGGCGGCCTGCTCTCGCGCCTGTTCGGCTGGTTCCGCAATGCCGAAGCCGCCGCGCCCACGCCCGCCCCGGCACCGACCAGCAGCGCACGCAATCGCCGCGAGGAGAACGGTCCGCGCAACGCCACGCGCGGCACGAATGGCACGCAGGCATCATCCGCCCGCCAGCCGCGCCGCGACTCGCCATCGCCGCAAAGCCAGAAGTCCGGCGCCCAGCAGCAAGCGCGCAACAATCGCCAACGCACCAACGAAGCGGCGTCGCGTTCGCCCGCTCAGCCGCAGAGCCAGAACGCGCGTGCCGAGCGGCAGGCCAGGCCCGCGCCGGCCGTCGAGTCCGCCGCCGCGTCACGCCCCGAGCGCGCACCGCAACAGCCGCGTCCGGAGCGGGCGCCGCGCGCCGAGCGTGCCGAGCGCGCGCCCATCGAGGCAACGGATGAGGCTGCCAAGGCCGCAGCCCTGCTCGCCGCCGGTGCCGCCGAAGTGGTTCCGACGGCGCCGGGCGAGAACGAGAATCCGACCGACTCGGCAGCCGAGGGTGATGCCGGCACGTCGCGTCGCCGCCGCGGCCGCCGTGGCGGCCGTCGCCGTCGCCGTCATGACGACACGACCGCCGTCGACGGTTCGCTGGATTCGACGCAAGCCGAAGCGCTGGACGACGAGGACCGCGACGAGCCCGGCAAGGCGCCGGCTACCGCCGACACCGTGACCGCCGCTGCGCGCCGCACGCCACGTCCCGCCGCGACGCCGGATGCGCTGGCCGCAGCATCGAAGGAGACGGAGTCGCACCACGCTCCGGCCCCTGCCGGCATCTCCGCCGTGACCGCACCTTCGTCGTCTGCACCGACGAGCGCGCGGGAACCGGCAACCGACAAGATCCTCTCGGCGACCGGCACCGTGCCTTCCGACAAGTCCATGGACAAGCCGGCTGTTGCCTTGCCCGCCGCCAGCTTCATCCTGCCGACGCTGCCGCCGATCCCCGATTCCGCTGCGCCATCGACCGATGCCGAACCGGCGCCGACCCAGGCCACCCTGTCCGCTACCGCGACGCCACCACGCAGTGCCGATACCCAGGTTCGGGTCGAGTCGCCGCCGCCGCGCCATGCTGATCGCGTCGCTGGTGATGCGACGTCCCTCCACCCGGAACCGGCGGTGGCCCAGACGGGGGCATCCAGCCTGCCCGCCGGCCCGCGGCCGACCGAATCGCCGGTTCGCGTGGCAATCGCTGCGGCACCGGTGGCCGCGCCATTGGCGACTCCGACGCCGGCCACCCCAGCGGCCGACACTGCCGACACCGTTCGGCCGACCACCGCGCCGGCGGCGCCTGTCGTCACGCCTGCCACGACACCGCTTGAGCCATCGACGGGCCCGACGACCCACGCGCAGGCACCGGTCGCCGCATCGTTGCCCAAGCAGGGCGACCTGCTCGCCTCATCCGGCAACGCGACGCCTCACGTCCAGGCAAGCGAAGCCGACAAACCGCGAGCGGAGCCGCGGCCGGAGGACGGTCGTTCGAGTGGTGAATCGCACGGCTGATTCAGCCTGGTGTCGAAACGAAAAAACCGGACGCGAGTCCGGTTTTTTTTGTGCCCGGAATCCGGTACCGGCGGTCAGCCGGACCGAACCGCGCTCAATTGCCGACGTGATGGCTGGGCGTGTCGATCAGGCCATGCACGGTCATCAGATGCGCAAGGCTGAGCACATGATCCACCTGCAACTTCTCCATCAGGCGCTGCTTGTAGGTGGAGACGGTTTTCGGGCTCAGGTTGAGCTGCTCGCCGATGATCGTGAGCGGCTTGCCGCGCACCAGCATCATGGCCACTTCCAGCTCCCGGCTGGAGAGCGCATCGAACGGCGAGACGCTGCCGTCGAGCGTGGCCAACGCAAGTTGCTGAGCCACCGCCGGGGCCAGGTAGCGGCGCCCGCCAGCCACCTGTCGCACGGCCGCCACCAGCTCGTCCGCGTTGCAACCCTTGGTCAGGTAACCCAGCGCGCCGGCATCGAGCAGGCGCTTGGGGAAACGCGCGTCGTCGACCACGGTCACGATGACGATGTGGGTCGACAGCTTGGATCGGTTCACCCGTTCGGTGAGCTCGATCCCGCTCATCCCGGGCATGTGCACGTCCACCAGGGCGATGTCCGGCGACAGGTTGCGAATCAGGCGCAAGCCTTCTTCCGCACTGCCCGCCTCGCCGCTGACCTCGATGTCCGGCTGCTGTTTCAGGATCATCTGAAAGCCGGTGCGCACCAGCTCATGATCGTCCACCAGGACCACACTGATCACGTGACGCCCTCCTTGGTTGGGTTGTTTGAAAGTAGGCCGGCCGCCACCCCATTGCAAGCGGCCGGCACAGATTCTTGCACTGAACTGCACCGACCGCGCGCGCCCGCCAATCAGGCCCCTGTACAGCGGGTGTCGAGGGCCGGATGCATCCCCTGACCGTCGTCCGCCTTCGCGAAACGGGCCAGCACGACATGCCCGCGCGCACCCGCCATCTCGACGCGGACCGGCTGGCGCGAACGCCGGTGTTCGTCACGCGCAACGGTTCGCGCCAGTTCGATCGCCTGCCGCAGCGGCAACTGGCTGAACAGTGCGGCATCGTGCCGACACACGCTCCAGCCGTATCCCGAGCAGCGCAGCGAAATCGTCAGCATGCAGCCATCCCCTTGCATGACGCCGGACATCAGCCCCTAACCCTCATCCCCGCAAACGCAGGCAGGATGGCACGCCAGTCCGCTGCCGATATGTCGGTGCAATCCTACGGAAGCTGTGCGGAAACTCGCCGTGCACATGCCTGGAACGATCGAGATGCAAGCGCCATGGCCCACGCAGCCATCGAACGAAAAAGCCGCCTTGCGGCGGCTGTTCGCGATCCTGGCCGCAGATGGCCAAGGTCAGGGTTGGTGCCAAGGGGGGCATCACAATGTAAGGAATACCAAAGCTTTCGAGACACCACAAGGAAAGTTACTCTCAAAGTTACTCACACCAAGCTGCTATTTCCCTGTTTCTTGGAAGAAGGCCCACGCGGCAGAAATCAGAGGGACGGTCGGGTCCTTTCCGCAGTACTGCTTGATCCATTCCTCCATCCCCGGAAAGTCAGTTGCGATCTCTCGCCCACGCTGCGCACTCACACCAGAGGCAAAGCCGGCGAGCCAATGGGTGTAGGCGTCGGAAACCCCAGGGCGCTGCCACTGTGAGCGGCTCTGCAAGTAGGAGCCGCAAGACGCCTGTCCAAGACCGAAAACTGTCGATAGCCCGGCTTTCGCTTTGGCGGTCGCATAGGTGAATGTCACGACACATCCGATCCGGGGCGCGCTGGCGTACGTCACCCTGCCCTCAGGACCTGTGCATCGATACACGGCCGCCGCTTCTGAACTCGCCTGTCCACCGCCATGCTCAGCCGCGTTTGCCATAGAAGCCACCATGAAAACGAAAAAGACGATCGCGTATTTCATGGATTCCCTCGTCCATCCGGCCATTTCCACTCCTTTCTACTTTGCAAATTCGGGCGCCGTCAGCTCTGACGACTTCGCGTGCACGATCGCACATCTCGCACCGTGTAACGAGATCATGACTTTTGGATCCGCCTCGTGCGCGCGCGGGCGCGCGCGCGATGCTGGCGGAATTGGTGACCCGCCTATCGCCGCACCCGACTCAGCACCGCCTCTACCTGCTCCACGAGGCGCTCACGTGCAAGTCGCAAGTTTCGGGCAACCATTGCCTTTCCCTTCGCTGGCCGTGACCCATCACTGAATCCGCCGTGCAACTTGCAACGCCCTGAGTACAGCGCCAGAGCGCGGCAAGGCCGGCCGGACTTCGTCGGCGCATTGCATGAATCCGGATCATCGCCAGCGTAGTCATCAGAAAGGCCGCGCCGCGTGGTGCCTGATCGGTTGGATGACGTATTCATCGGTGGCCCTGCTGCGCCTGTTGGATCAAGTCGGCCGCGGCCTTCATGGCGTGCCAGGAGTGCGTCTCTGACTTGCCGATAATTCAAGGTGATCTCGTCACCGTCATTGATCTGGCGTGCCGCCATGCCAATCAAACCCTCTCGCACGAGGACGGCCACGCTATTGGGGTCGGGGTCGTGGTTGATGTAGCGGCCGCACGTCGTCCACCCGCTGCCAACCATGAGCGTGCACACGTGCTCTCCTGTCTTGAGACCGCTGCCACTGAACACGCCGAGCCCCTCAATGGCTGAAGGCGACACGCGATGCCTGCAATCGCTGGCGACGTGGATGGGGGCCGGCAGCGTCAATGCAGCGGCGTCCATCTGCGCCTGCGTTACCCCAATTTCGCTCAGGAAATCCCGGAAGTCCGCGGCGCGCCGGTTCGTAGTAGGGAGCGTCATAGTCATTGCTGCGGCTCGGTCGTTTCACGGTCTGTCATGAGCGCCAGCAACTGCGGCTTGTGCTCGCGAAGCATGTGCAGCAGTTCGGGCGGGGAACCGGGCTTGAGCCCATGCACGACGATCTGGTCTCCGCGACGGTCGAGAACGAGACCAGCGGCCCAGGCGATCAACAGGACTTCAATGGTGGTCATATCGTCACACTCCCGATTTGCTCGCCTGCGTTGTCTCTTTCGGCCAGAGGGGTGCTTTTATCCGCGACACCGCGACAAGCCTTGTCTGGTGCGGGCTGCAGGGTTTCCTCCATCCGCGACGCAGGTGCATGTGTCTCGGATGGCAATGCCCCGGAAACCGCACTGCTATGCGGTTGTCGCGGTGTCGCGCTTGAAAAGGGGGTGTCGTCCGAAAGGTAACGGCGGAAGGCTTCGCGGAAGTCCGCAAGCATGTAGCTCTTGAGCTTTGCGCCGCCCGGCAAACGTGCATCCTTCGGCCTGATGGCGAACTCACTCAGACGCGCAGCGAGCTGGCGAACGGTGAGCGGTTTGCCGCGGTTCCACGTCGACCAGGGCGTTTCTTCGTCATCAATGAGCGCGCGGAGAAGCTCCTTGCTGGCGATGCGGCTGGCGCCTCGTTCATCGAACACGGTCTTGACGTCCCGCAGCAACTCGACGCCGATGCTTGGGGTTTCCTCCTCCACGCCGTGAAGCGCCAAGGCCGCCGCGCGTGCCCGCCGCGGCCATTCCCCGCCCACCTCGTCGGCGATGGCAAGCAACGGTTCCCAGCAGTCTTGCGCGCGGTCGCCCAGGCCCGCCGCGGGTGCCGGGTGCGCCATGCCGACCGCGTGGCGTCGGTCATCCGCCCAGCGCGTCAACTGCGCTTGAAGGTCGGCCCACGGTTGCGGGTCGGATCGCCGGATGTTGGCGGCTACCTCGCCGGCCGCCTTGCGCCGCATGCGCAGCGGAATGGAACGATCCTCGATGGTCCCAGCCAGCTTGCCGATGCCACAAAGGATCTTCGGCGCCCAGGTGCTGAACTGCGTCGGCGTGTTGTCGTCGCCCGTGCAGCGGATGACCACGGCGGTCTCGCGGTACAGGCCGGAATTGATCAGCCCGCGCGCTTCCTCGTTGTCTTTCAGGAAAGCGTCCACCTCGTCAATGCCCAGCGTCGGCGCCCAGCGCTCCACCGTGCGAAAGATCGCCGCCGGGGAAATGCTCGCCACCGACAACGGGCGATGGCAAAGCCGCATCATCGCCGTGAGTAGTACCGTCTTGCCGCAGCGCATTTCCGGCGCGCTGATATGCGCCAGCGGCGACACGGTGAGCGCGTCCATGCAGTAGGTGTGCGCCACCCACAAGGCCGCCGCGCAGATCGTGGGCGGATCGGCGATGACGTGCTGCGCGATGATCCGGTATATGCCCGCGAGCATGGCCGCGCCGTCCACGGGCGAGGGCCACGGATCCACGTCTGGAAACAGCTCAACGGTGCCGGCGTCGTCCTTCGGCGTGGTCAACTTGTCCAGCTCGCCGACGCTGACCTTCGCTGCTTTCGCAGCAGCACGCACGCGCTGATACCGCGCCGGGTCGGCCTGCCGTACCTTGGCCAGCGCGTCCAGTACATCGCGCGTGAACAGGGCGCCGGGGTCGCTGTCCAGCTCCCGCATGGCGAGTTCGATGCAGTCGGGTTCCGGTGTCTCGCCCTTCGATTCGGCAGCGGATTGCGCGGAAGGCTTCACGCGATCCAGCATCGCCAGCTCTCTGTCTGCCCGATCCTCCAGCGAGCGAATCGCCGGCGGTAACGGTTCGGTGGCGTGCGTCATGCCAGCACCTCTCGCGCCCGTGTAATGCGCTCCTCTGCCTGCTCCAGCCGCTCCACGTCGCCGGCAGGCAGCGCCTTGCCGGCGAGCATGTCGCGTGCGGCCAGCATTACCACCAGCGACTCGCGGCCCAGCACCCCGAGCGCGGCAGCCCAGGCACTGCGCCTGAACGCCTCGCGCGCACGCTGGCGCGCTTCCGGCGACGGGTCGCGGATGCGCTCAGGGAACAGGTCGGCTAGCTCAAGGCCCAGCGTGCCGAGAATGGCTGGGGTGTCGTGGCAGGCAAAGCACGCCAGCAGAATGCGTCCGTCGTCGGCTTCCGTGATCGACAGCGAACCGCGCGCCTTCGCGTGACCATTCGGACAGTTCGCGCGCCAACCGTCGCCACTACGGCGCACGCCGTCCAATCGGGACAGCAGCATGGTGGCGTTCATCGCAACACCCCCAGCACGATCAGCAAGGACAACGCCACGATGCACACGGCAACGGCGCACTCGCCGCAGCCGTCCAGGCGCTCGGCGAAGCGATACAATCGACGCCAGACAGTGCGCAACACCTTGCCGCCTCGACGTTCCCGCGTCGGGGCGGTGCTGCTTTTGGGGCGGATCATGCGGCGTCCCCGGCCAGTGACTCGACGAAGGCCACTACGTCGGCATACCGCCAGACAGTGACGCCGGGGGACAGCTTGATGGGCTGGGGCGCCTTGCCGGCCTTGACCCATGCCCACCACGTCGCGGCCGAGACACACAGCAGGCCAGGCTCACCCGTTCGGCGATTGTTGGCGATTTCAGAAACGCGCAGGTAAGCGCGGGATGCGATGACTTCGGTACTCATGTGACCATCCTTTGCGGGTTTGGATGGTCACGGACAATATGCACCTGATTGATTGCCCGATAGGACACAACATCAGAGAAGAAGGGGCGTTCTGTCCAACGTCTATTTTGGCTTTCGCGCTGCGCTCTTCACCCCTTCCTCAAATGCCTCCATCGCCTCCCGGAAGGTCGCCCGCTTGATCTCAAGATAATTCCTGATTGCACGATCGGGATCGGGATTCCCACCCACTGCCGCGTAGCAGATTCCAACCACCCGAGAAAAGACACAGCCAGGCGAACGCGACGCATCAAACTCGGCAGGGTACGGTGGTGCTGGCGGGTTCGCCTTGGCATCTGCAACCATGTCGGCAAGAGTTTCATGGCCGTATGTTGTTCCCACTCGGGGGCCATATGCCTTTGTCCAGCCATACAGCAGTGCGCGATCAATCGCATTCACAGGCCTTGGGTCGGCGCTGCTATACCGCGTCGGCCCACTTGGCATAGTCGCGACGCCATCCCGTGCAGCCACCGCCAGTGCGTGCAGGCGAGGAATCAAGTGATGCATCGACGTAGGGCCGTCATCATCCATGCGGTCTCCTTGCCAATAGCCCTCCTCGATTCGGCCAAGTGCCTCGCCTCGCGCGGCGTCCGATGGAACGGCTATGGCGGCAAGCACCTGCATCAGTTCGGTTGAACGCTTCTCCACATCTTTCAAAACTGCTTTCACGGCATTGCGTGCGGCGGGCTTGAATAGTGTTCGGCGAACTACGCTCAATGCGGTGCGCAATTCACCCACTTGCTCATCACACAAGCCAAGACTTTTCAGCTCGCGCACTTGATCGGCAGTGAAATCAGGACGGGTCGACACGCGCACACCTCTGCGCCCTTCAACAGGTGCCGCGCCAGCCGGGGAAGGTGCCCGGTTTTCGGGGATCAGCCTAGGCGCGGCGTTGAAACGGTCAGATGGCGCCGGCGTGCCGGCCTACCTGATTGTTGAGATTTTCGAGGGTCATCGCCAGTCCGTAGGCTTGTCCACCGTCACTACCAAACTCTTCCAGTGCGTCGTAAAGGCTGCTGATAACGGCTTCCATGGAGTTGAACAACACGCATATCTCGGAGAGCTTTTCCGATGAGGCGAGATCACGGCCTTTTGTGCTCATGCGATTGCCCCTGTTGTCTTCTCGATCTTGGCGATCGCGTCGGCTTTGGCCTGTTCGCCATAGTCACCAAGTAGTGCGTGCGTGTACCAAAGCTCATGACTCAGCGCCTGCGTCTGATTACGCGCGAAAGCCAAAAGGGCTTGCTGCCCTTGATGCAGATGCCACAGGAAGCCCTCAGACCACTTGCCCTTGGTCTCTCCGTCGATGTCCTCCATGATGATCGTGCTGATTGCCTCAGCACCATTCAATGCCCAAACGGCACTCTCGGCAAGGCCGTTCCTGTCGAAGCCAACATCCTCAAGCACCGGTTTGAAGGGCGGAATGGATTCATCGGTTACACTTTTCGTTGCCATGATCGTTCTCCATTGGAACGGTTGTGGAAGGCGGGCCGGGTGCTCGTAACACCCGGTTCCGCCGCTTACCGGGCCAGGCCCGATTCTTCATGCCGGCGTCGCATCGCGTGCGACTCAACCAGCCTTGCTCTTGAACGCGACTACCTTGCCGCCAGCGCGCAAGCCATCCAGGTAGTCCGCCCACGCCTGCATCATGCGGGTGCGTTCGTCCAGGTACTGCGCGGCGTGCGTGTAGGCCTCGCGCACCTTGTTCGATTCGGCATGGGCCAGCTGGCGCTCGATCGCGTCCGGCTTCCAGCCCATTTCGTTGAGCCGCGTCGCCGCCATGCCGCGGAAGCCGTGGCCGGTCATTTCCTCACCGGAGTAACCCAGCCGGCGCAGCGCGGCATTGATAGTGTTCTCGCTCATGGGTCGGCTGGCGGTGCGCAGGCCCGGGAACACGTAGCGGCCTCCGCCGGCGAAGGTCTGCAACTCGCGCAGGATCGCCACCGCCTGGGTGGACAGCGGCACCAGGTGCGCGGCTTTCATCTTCATGCGCTCGCCGGGGATGCGCCACATCGCTTCGTCCAGGTCGAACTCGGCCCATTCGGCTTGTCGCAGTTCACCAGGCCGCACGAACAGCAACGGAGCCAGCTTCAGGGCGCACAGGGTCACGTACTGGCCGGTGAAGCCGTCGATCGCGCGCAGCAGCTCGCCCACTTGGGCCGGGTCGACGATGGCGGCATGATGCTTCACCCTGGGCGACTTCAACGCACCGCGCAGGCTGCCGGTCGGGTCGTTGTCGGTGATCCCCTCCAGGATGGCGTAGCGGAACACCTGCCCCGCCTTCACCTTGGCCCGTTTGGCGGTTTCCAGCTTGCCGGTGGCCTCGACCTTGCGCAGGGTGTCCAGCAGCTCGCGCGCCGTGATCTCGCCAATCGGCCGGCTGCCCAGGTCCGGGTACAGGAACGATTCCAAGATCCAGCGGGACTTCGCCGCGGTGATCTCGGCCACGTCCTGCCGGGCCATCCACTGCTCGCTCACCAGGCGGAAAGTCGGGACAGGGGCCGCGGCTTCCGCCTTCGCCTCCTTGCTGGCCTGCCGTTCGGCGCTGGGGTCGACGCCCTGGGCGACCTGGGCCCGGGCCGCGTCACGCCTCAGCCGGGCTTGCGCCAGCGTCACGCTCGGATAGGTGCCCAGGCTCAGCATCTTGGCCCTGCCGTCGAACCGGTAGCGGTAGCGCCAGCGTAGCGCCCCGGACGTCGGCACCTCGACCGCCAGCCCGTTACCGTCGGCCACCCGGTACAGCGCGCCGCGGGGGCGCAGGGAGCGCAGCTTGATCTCGGTCAGCATGTGAGTAACTCCGCCGTGAGTAACCGGCCACCCGGCCTTGTTACTCCCAAAGTTACTCACAGTTCTGACCGGATGCAATAGGCCCGTATCGGACGATATGGGACACTCGGGCACAAAAAAACCCGCCAAGTAGCGGGTTTCGTTGTGTTTCTCGGACTCTATCGGACGTCCTGAAACAGTCTATTGGTGCCCAAGGGGGGACTCGAACCCCCACGCCTTTCGGCGCTACCACCTCAAGGTAGTGCGTCTACCAGTTCCGCCACCTGGGCAGGTGTGTTGCTTCAGTGCTTTGTTGGCTCCGACGGCTTTGCCGGCGGCACGTCGCCCTGGCTCTGGGCCGGCGCTGCGTTCGTGGCGGCGGGCGCCGCTGCCGGAACGGCCTTGCCGGCGGCCGGCTTGGCCGCGGGTACTTCCGAACCGTTGGTTGCGGCCGGCGGTGTCGCCGCTGCGGGTGCAGGCTGTTCCGTCGAACCGGCCATCACGCCCAGGCCGCCGCCGGCGGGCTGTGGCGCGCCGTTGGCATGCAGGTAAATGCCCATGCCGAGGCTGAGCAGGAAGAACAGCCCGGCCAGCACGCCGGTGGCGCGGGTCAGGAAGGTCGACGAACCCCGCGCGCCGAACACCGTAGCCGACGCGCCGCCGCCGAAACCGGAACCGGCATCCGCGCCTGCACCGTTCTGCAGCAGGATCAGCACGATCATGGCCGCAGCGATCAGGATGTAAAACACGCTGAAAATGACGAACATAGGTTTGTATTCGAGCCTGTGTACTAGCTGCCCTGGGGCGCCTGGTGTGCGGCGGTGCAGATGGCCAGGAAGTCCGCAGCAGTCAATGAGGCACCGCCGATCAGGCCACCGTCCACGTCCGCCTGCGCGAACAACTCGGCGGCATTCGCCGCCTTGACGCTACCGCCGTAAAGCAGTCGGGTCAGACGGGAAAGTGTAGCATCTTCGGTTTCCAGTTGGCTACGAATGAACGCATGCACCTGCTGCGCCTGTTCCGGCGTGGCGGTACGGCCGGTGCCGATCGCCCAGACCGGCTCGTAGGCGATCACCGCGGTGTCGAAACTGGCGATGCCCGAGCTGCGCAGCACGGCCTGCAGCTGGGCGGCGATCACGCTTTCGGTGGCATCGGCTTCGCGCTGCTGCAGGGTTTCGCCCACGCACAGGATCGGCGTGAGGCCCGCCGCGCGTGCAGCGGCGAACTTGCGCGCCACCAGCTCGTTGTCCTCATGGTGGTACTGCCGGCGCTCCGAATGGCCCACCAGCACCCAGCGCGCGCCGACATCCGCCAGCATCGCGCCGGACACTTCGCCGGTGAACGCGCCCTGCCCTTCGTGCTCGCTCAGATCCTGCGCGCCAAAGCCGATGCCGCTGTCACGGTGCTGCGCAGCCAGTTCGGCCAGGTAGGGAAAAGGCGGGAACACGTTCACGTCGATCGACGCCGGCTTGGCGGCAGCAAGCTCGTCGACGAGCGCGGCGGCCATCGTGCGACTGCCGTGCATCTTCCAGTTGCCAGCGACCAGTTTCTTGCGCATGGTGTGCTTCCGTAGCCGTCAAAACGGCAAGCTTAGCCAGCGCCCGCGACATCGGCAAACCCGCCGGTCACGCGCGGCGGCACTCACAGGGAACACCGATGACACCTGCTCGCCCGCTCAGCCTGGTTACTGGCGCCTCTTCCGGCATCGGTGCGGCGTTCGCCCGCCAGCTTGCCGCACGGGGCCATGACCTGGTGGTCACCGCGCGCCGTACCGAGCGCCTGCAGGAGCTGGCGACGGAACTGCACGCGACGCACTCGACCACGGTCACGGTGCTGTCTTGCGACCTGGGCGAGCCGACGGCGGTGGTGGACCTTTGCCATGCCATGGAGCAACGCGCCCTGCGGGTGGACTGGCTGGTCAACAACGCCGGCTACGGCGTGCCCGGCAGGTTCGACGCCAATGACTGGCCGGTGCATGCCGATTTCCTGCGCGTGCTGCTCACCGCGCCCACCGAGCTGGCCTGGCGATTGCTCCCCGGCATGCGCCAGCGCGGATACGGTCGCATCATCAACGTGGCCTCGCTGGCCGGGCATGTTCCGGCGCCGGCCGGCCACACCTTGTATGCGGCGAGCAAGGCTTACCTGATCAAGTTCTCGCAGGCGCTGGCACTGGAAAACAGCGCGTGCGGCGTCCATGTCAGCGCGCTGTGCCCGGGCTTCACCTGGTCGGAGTTCCACGACGTCACCGGCACGCGCGCAAAAATGGACAAGCTGCCCGGCTACATGTGGCTGACCGCCGACGAGGTCGTGCGCCGGGGCATTGCCGCGGTGGAGCGTGGCGACGCGGTCTACATCCCGGGCCGGATCAACCGTTTCATCAAGACGGCGCTGCAGCTGATGCCGGACCGATTGGCACTGCGGCTGTCGGCACGGCAAGGCACGCGTTATCGCGACACGGAAACCCACTGACATGTCGCTGATGCCGACGCAGATGCGTCCGCTCCCCTATCGCAAACCACAACAAGGCCGCGATTACTGGGTGGTGGACGATGTCCTGGCGAATGCCGGTGAAGTGCGCGAACGCTGCCTGGCCCGCACCGACTGGGAACTCGGCTACCCGCACACGGGTGAAGTCTGGCCCGGCATGCGGGCCATGCCCGCCTTGCTCGATGGGGAACTGGCGGCACTGGATGCGCGAGTCTGCGCACTGACCGGTGCGGCCAGGGTCTGGGTCGAGCATAGCGAAGCCGGCACCCGGCTCAACCACAATTGCGTGCAGGTCGTCGGCTCGGTCGAAGGCTCGGTGAAGCCGCACACCGATTCCTCGCACCTGTGCCGCTACGCCGCCGTGCTCTACCTCAACCCGGGCGTCCCGGACCACTGCGGCACCAGTTTCTTCCGCCAGCGCATGCCCGGCGGCCAGCTCGGCGGCAACATCGTGTTGCCGCCGCATCGCAACCTGGCCGAGGCCCTGGGCAACCGTTTCGTGCGCCCGGATGCGTTCGTCGAAGACGTGCGCGTGGCGCACCGCTGGAACCGGCTGCTGGTCTACAAGGCCAACCTGATCCACAGCGCCAGCGCGTACTGGGGACTGGAGATGGCGGCCAAGCGCATGACCGCCGTGTTCTTCTGGATGGCGTAATCCTCCGGAATCAGCTTGCCGCGGACCGCCTGCGTTCGTCGGCTATGATCCTGCGGCGCATGTCCGCGCGCTTGCACCACACAGGGGGAATTCTCATGGATCGACTGTTGAAAAGGACGGTACTCGTGCTTCTGGCCACGCTGGCGCTCGTTGCCTGTACCTCGGCGCCGCTGAAGCCCGCCGCACCGATCGCCGTGCCGACCGGGGTCAGCCAGGCGCAGGTCAAGGCCAGCATCATCAATGCTCTCGAAGGTCGCGGCTGGACCCTGGACAATCTTGCCGACGGCGACATCCTCAGCACGCTGCACATTCGCGAACATACCGCCACCATCCGCATCACCTACGACGCCGCGGCGGTGAACCTCACCTACCTGCGCAGCACCAACCTGAACTATCGCGAGAAGGGCGCTCAGCGCAGCATCCATCGCAACTACAACGGCTGGATCGACTACCTGGAACAGGACATCCGCCGCAACCTGCAGAACACCCACGCGCTGGAAAACCAGTAGCAACGGCATCGCGGGGCGCCCGACGGGGCGCCCCGCATCCCGGCCCTAGATCAGCTTGATCTCGCGCAACCGCTGCAGCAGGTATTCGTGCGAGCTGATCGAGGTGTCGTAGCGGCGCGGGTTGTCCGGCGTGATGCAGGAATCGAGCGGATCGAGCATCACGTCCGGGTTCGGGTGCAGGAAGAACGGCACCGAGTAGCGCGGCTTGCGCGCGTTCTCGTTCGGCGGGTTGACCACGCGATGAGTGGTCGACGGATACACGTGGTTGGAGAGGCGCTGCAGCATGTCGCCGATGTTCACCACGATCGCGTCGCCCTCGGTGGTGATCGGCAGCCACTCGCCCTCGCGGGTGAGCACTTCGAGCCCTTCGGCGCTGGCGCCGACCAGCAGGGTGATGAAGTTGATGTCCTCGTGCGCACCGGCGCGCACGTTCGGCACATTCTCGTCGGTGATCGGCGGGTAATGGATCGGCCGCAGGATCGAGTTGCCGACGTCGGTCTTGTCCTCGAAAAAGTTCTCCGGCTGCCTGATGTGCAGCGCCAGCGCGCGAAGCACGCGCGTGCCGAGCTGGTCGAGCGCCTCGTACAGGCCGTAACCGTAGCGCTTGAAGTCGGGCACCTCGGCCGGCCAGAGGTTCGGCGGCATCAGCTCGGCAAACTTCGAATCGCGCGGGATCTCGCGGCCGATATGCCAGAACTCCTTGAGGTCGGCGTACTGGCTGTCCTTGGCCGTCTCGACCTTGAAGGGCGTGTAGCCGCGCGCACCGCCGCTGCCCGGCACGTGGTACTTCATCTTGGTCTCGGTGGGCAGCGCGAAGAAACGCCGGAACACGTCGTAGGAGCCGTCGATCAGCTCGCGCGCGATGCCGTGGCCGCTGATGCAGCAGAAACCGAATTCGCGGTAGGCCGCACCGATTTCCGCGACGAAGGCGTTGCGGTCGCTGTCGTAACGGCGGATGTCGAGGGTGGGAACGTGCTTCATGGGTGAACGTCCATTGGAGGGTCGTGCGGTCGATTGATCCGCCACCGCAGGGGGCGGGGCACGTCGGGCCAATCCATGGCGACCCGGTACTACCTCAGGTTCACGAGCGTTCGGCGGCGGATTTTACCGTTCCGGCGAGGCGATCCGCCAGTTGCCGCACTTCGTCCGCGTCGGCGCCCTCGACCGTGACCCGTACCACCGGCTCGGTGCCCGAAGCGCGCAGCACCACCCGGCCGCGCCCCTGCAGGACGCGCTCGACCTCGCCCAATGCAGCGCGCACCGCGTCGCTCCGCAGCGACTCGCGCGCACCCTCGGCGCGCACGTTGAGCATGACCTGCGGAAACTTCTGCAGCCCCTGGCGCGCGCTGGCCAGGTCATGGCCGGCATGCGTCAGTGCTTCCAGGACGGCCAGCGCTGCGATGATGCCGTCGCCGGTGCTGGCCCGGTCCAGGCAAAGGATGTGGCCGGAAGTTTCACCACCCAGCACACCCTGGTGCTGCTGCAGTTGCTGCATGACGTAGCGGTCGCCGACGTTGGCGCGGATGAATGGCACGCCGAGGTCATCCAGCGCCTGCTGCAACCCGAAATTGCTCATCAGGGTGCCGACCACCGGACCGGCCAGCAGGCCCTGCGCGCGCAGGTGTCGGGCGAGGATGAACAGGATGTCGTCGCCATCGGCGAGTTCGCCATGCCGATCGACCAGGATCACCCGATCGCCGTCGCCATCGAACGCCACGCCCAGGTCGGCCGCATGCGCCAGCACCGCCTGCTGCAACGCCTCCGGATGGGTCGAACCCACTCCATCGTTGATATTGAAGCCATCGGGCTTGTCGCCGATCGCCACCACCTCGGCGCCCAGTTCGGCAAACACTTTCGGCGCGACCTGGTAGGTGGCGCCGTGCGCGCAGTCGAGCACCAGCTTGATCCCGCGCAGGCTGAAATCCTCGGCTACCGTGGCCTTGCAGAACTCCGCGTAGCGCGCCACCGCATCGGCGACGCGCACGGCCTTGCCCAAGCGCTCGGAGGCGACCGTGGCGAACGGCGCCTCCAGCTCCGCCTCGATCGCCAGCTCCACCGCGTCGGAGAGCTTCTCGCCGGCGGCGGAGAAGAACTTGATGCCGTTGTCGTGGTGCGGATTGTGCGAGGCGCTAATCACGATGCCGGCCTGCGCACGCATGGAGCGCGTCAGGAACGCCACGGCCGGCGTGGGCATCGGGCCGAGCAGGCCGACGTCGGCGCCGGCCGCCACCAGCCCGGCCTCCAGCGCCGCCTCGAACATGTAGCCGGACACGCGCGTGTCCTTGCCGATCAGCACCCGGGGCCGTTCGCCGCCCTCGCGCCCGAGCACCGCGCCGACGGCGCGGCCCAGCTGCAGCATGAAATCGGCACTGATCGGCCACTGCCCGACCAGGCCGCGGATACCGTCGGTGCCGAAATACTTGCGTTCTGTCATCGTGATCTTCCGAGAAAGGATGGGCGCATCGAACGGGGCGTTTTCAGTCGTCGTCCGGCCAGCGCGGCGCAGGTGGGCGATCGTCCCGGCGCGGCGCCGCGTCGGCCGCCTGCACCGCACTCCATACCGCCAGCGCATCGACCGTGGGCAACACATCATGCACACGCACGATGCGGGCACCACGCTGCACTGCGATCAGCGCCGCGGCCACCGAACCGGCCGCGCGATCGGCCGGCGTGGCGCGGCCGGTCAGGGTGCCGATCATGCGCTTGCGCGAGAGACCGGCGTACACCCCGCTGCCCAGGCTGGTGAAACGATCCAGCGCGCACAGCAGCGCAATATTGTGTTCCAGCGTCTTGCCGAAGCCGAAACCGGGATCGACCACCACCTTGCGCCGGTCGATGCCCGCCAGCTCGCAGGCAAACAGGCGATCGGTGAGGAAACGATGCACCTCGGCGACGACGTCGTCGTAATGCGGGTCGTCCTGCATGCTGCGCGGCTCGCCCAGCATGTGCATCAGGCACACCGGCACGCCCAGCTCGGCTGCCGCCTCCAGCGCCCCGTCGCGGCGCAGCGCGTACACGTCGTTGATCATGCCCGCACCCGCGGCCACCGCCGCGCGCATCACCTGCGGGCGCGAGGTGTCGATGGAGATCGGCACCGTCGTGCGCGCCGCCAGCTGCTCGATCACCGGCAGCACGCGGCGCAACTCCTCCTCGACGGAGACCTCGTCGGCGCCGGGACGGGTGGATTCGCCACCCACGTCGAGCATGTCCGCGCCCTCCTCGACCATGCGCACGCCGTGCGCCACCGCGTCGTCCACGTTGGCGTGGATGCCGCCGTCGGAAAACGAATCAGGCGTGAGGTTGAGGATGCCGACCACGCGCGGGCGATCCAGCGACAGGGCGCGACCGGCGCAGTCCAGTACCGGTGCAAACCATTCGTTCGTCATGCTGATGTCTCCGCGCCGTGCCCTGCTGCCCGCGGGCTCATCCGCCCGTGCCGCCCAGCTCGCCCATGTAGCGCCGGTAATGGCGCAGCTCGGCGATGGAATCGCGGATGTCGGACAACGCCGTGTGCGCCGATTCCTTGCCCACGCTCTTGGCGATTTCCGGCGCCCAGCGACGCGCCAGTTCCTTCAACGTGGACACGTCGAGGTTGCGATAGTGGAAATAGCGCTCCAGCCGCGGCATCTGCCGGTGCATGAAGCGCCGGTCCTGGCAGATCGAGTTGCCGCACATCGGCGACTTGCCTGGCGGCACCCAGGCGCGCAGGAACTCCACGGTGGCCTGCTCGGCCATCGCGTGGTCGGTCTGCGAGTTCAGCACCTGGCGCCACAGGCCGGATTTGTGATGCTGGTTGATGTTCCAGCTGTCCATGGATTCCAGCCGGTCGATTTCATGGCGTATCGCGAAGACCGGGCCATCGGCCAGCACGTTGAGGTTCTTGTCGGTAACCACCGTGGCGATCTCGAGAATCGAATCATTGTCGGTGTCGAGGCCGGTCATCTCCAGATCGATCCAGATCAGGTTTTCTTCGTTGGCTTGGCTCATGGAATCTCCTTGTGCGACCCAGTTTATCAGCCTTGCCCGTGACGGATGCCTGCATGCGATCATCGCCGGATGCAGACCTTCTTCTGGCACGACTACGAGACCTCGGGCGCCGATCCACGCCGCGACCGCCCACTGCAGTTCGCCGGCATCCGCACCACGTTGGAGCTGGAAATCGTCGGCGAACCCGTGATGTTCTACGGCAAGCCCCCGCTGGAGATGCCGCCTCATCCGGACGCCTGCCTGATCACCGGCATCACGCCGCAGCAGGCCGAGCGCGAGGGCGTCGGCGAGGCCGACTTCGCCGCCCGCGTGCATGAACAGCTGGCCGCACCAGGCACCTGCGGAGTCGGCTACAACTCGCTGCGTTTCGACGACGAATTCACCCGGCAGATGCTCTACCGCAACTTCCACGACCCGTACGGCCGCGAATGGGAGAACGGCAATTCGCGCTGGGACCTGATCGACCTGGTGCGCATGTGCCAGGCGCTGCGCCCCGAGGGCATTGTCTGGCCGACCCGCGAGGATGGCTCGCCGAGTTTCAAGCTGGAGCACCTGGCCAGCGCGAACCGGCTCAGCCAGGAGCGGGCGCATGATGCCCTGTCCGACGTCCGTGCGCTGATCGACCTGGCCCGGCTGATCCGTGTGCGCCAACCGCGACTGTGGGACTGGTACTACGCGTTGCGCCGCAAGCAGAAGGTGTTCGACCTGCTCGACGTGGTGAACATGACGCCGCTGGTGCACGTCTCCTCGCGCTACCCGGCCAGTCGCCACTGCCTTGCACTGATCGCGCCGCTGGCCGCGCATCCGGGCCGCGCCGGCGAAGTGATCGTGTACGACCTGGCCACCGATCCGGTCGAATGGCTGGCGCTGGACGAAGACGAGATCGCCGACCGCATCTTCACGCCGCGTGCCGATCTCCCCGAAGGCATCGAACGCATCCCGCTGCGCACGGTGCGGGCAAACCACGCACCGGCGCTGGCGCCGCTGTCGGTGCTGCAAGGCGTGGACCTGCAGCGCCTGCAACTCGACCTGGAGCGTTGCCTCGCGCATCGCGACACCTTGCGCGCGGTCGACGGGCTGGCCGAAAAGCTGCGTCGCGTGTTCCAGCGCGCCGCGGAGTTTCCTCCGCCGGAAGATCCGGAGCTGGCGCTCTACAACGGCTTCCTGCCCGATGCCGACAAGCGCCTGCTGGCCCAGGTACGTGCCACGCCACCGGCAGAACTGGGCACGCGCGCGTTTCCATTCCGCGACCCGCGCTATCCGGAGCTGCTGTTCCGCTACCGCGCGCGCAACTGGCCCGAGACGCTGGACGTGGAGGAACACGTGCGTTGGGGTGCATTCCGCCAGGCACGGCTGACTCGCCACACGCCGCTGACCGGACTCACGCTCGATGACTACTTCGCCCGCCTCGGCGAGCTGCGCCACGATCCGGCCGCGCAGGACAAGCTGCCCCTGCTCGATCAGTTGCAGGCCTGGGGCGAGCAACTCGCCCACAGCATCGACGGAACGTAGGGCCGGCGCTGCCCGCCACCGCGACACGCCCAAAGCCCGGCGCAATGCCCGCCCCACCCTCGACGAACCACCATGCCCAAGAGCTATTTCACCCCCGCCACCTTCCGCTTCCTGCGCGCTCTGGAACGCAACAACCATCGCGACTGGTTCCACGCGCACAAGGACGACTACGAGCGCCACGTGCGCGAGCCGTTCCTCGTCCTGATCGCCGACCTGCAGGCGCCGCTGGCGGAGATCAGCCCGCACTACCGCGCCGACCCGCGCAAGAACGGCGGTTCGCTGTACCGCATCTACCGCGACACGCGCTACTCCAACAACAAGCTGCCGTACAAATCCTGGCAGGGCTCGCGTTTCACCCATGAGCGACGCCACGAGATCCAGGCGCCCGGTTTCTACCTCCACATCGAACCCGGCGACTGTTTCGCCGGTGGCGGCATGTGGCATCCGGAACCGGACGCACTGAAGCACATCCGCGAATTCCTGGTCGACAATCCGGAAGCATGGAAGCGCGCCACGCGAAGCAAGACCTTCCGGGAGCACCTGCAGCTCGCCGGTGAATCGCTGATCCGCCCGCCGCGCGGCTACGACCCGGCGCATGAGCTGATCGAGGATCTCAAGCGCAAGGATTTCATCGCCAGCACCGGCTTCAGCGAAGCGCTGGCCTGCTCTGACGAACTGCTGCCGTGGACGGTCGCCACCTTCAAGCGCGTCGCTCCGCTGGTCGACTATCTGTGCGCCGCGCAGGAGCTGGAGTTCTGATCGCCCACGGCAGGAGCCCGCTCGCGGGCGATGCTCTTGTCTTCGTGCGCGCAGGGAAAAGCATCGCCCGCAAGCGGGCTCCTACGCATGCCGGCGACGAAGTTGCGTGTACGCCACGCCCATCCCGATCACCGCGGCGAACGCCACGTAATGCGCCGGCGCCAGCACGCCGAACTGCTTCACCAGCAGGCCGATCAGCGGCGGCGTGATGCCGCCGAACACTGCGTAGGCGATGTTGTACGAGAACGACAATCCGGAGAAGCGCACCGCGGGCGGGAACGCCACCACCATCAGCGCCGGGACCACGCCGACCACGCCGACGGCCAGCCCGGCGAGCGCGTACAGCACGAGGAAATGCGCCGCCCCGAAGCGCAGATCCAGATACAGCGCGTAGCTGCACACCACCAGGCCGGCCGCGCCGAACAGCAGCGCGCGCGCAAACCCGATTCGATCCGCCAGGACGCCATAGCCCAGACAGCCCAACGCCAGCGCGACGGAGGCCACGGTGTTGCCGAGGAACGCCCGCGCCGGCGCCACATGGAACACCGACTGCACCAGCGACGGCGTCATCAGGACGATCACCAGGATCGCCGCGGTGAGCATCCAGGTCACCAGCATCGACAGCAGCACACTGGGAAAATGCTGCTCGAATACTTGCCGCAGCGGCAGGCCGCTGGCCAGCTCTCGCCGGGCGTGCATCGCCTCGAATACCGGCGTCTCGCTGAGCCAGCGCCGCAGCCACACCGCTAAGAAACCGAACACGCCGCCGACCAGGAACGGCACGCGCCAGCCCCAATCGAGCACGGTCGCCGGGCTCATCCGGCTGTTGATCGCCGCCGCCGCCAGCGAGCCGATCACGATGCCCACGGTCAGCCCCGAAGTGAGGCTGGCGCAGGCAAATCCCACCCGTCGCGCCGGCACGTGCTCGGCCACGAACACCCACGCGCCGGGTACTTCGCCTCCCACCGCGATGCCCTGCACCACCCGCAGCGACAGCAAGGCCAGCGGCGCCAGCATGCCGACCTGCGCGTATACCGGCAGCAGGCCGATACCCAGCGTGGGCACCGCCATCAGGAACACGCTGAGCGTGAACATCCGCTTGCGCCCCAGCTTGTCGCCATAGTGGGCCATCACGATGCCGCCCAGCGGCCGCGCGAGGTAGCCCGCCGCGAAGATGCCGAACACCTGCAGCTGCGCCAGCCACGGCGCGGTGTCGTGCGGGAAGAACAGCTGGCTCAGCGGGATCGCGAAAAACACGAACACCACGAAGTCGTAGAACTCCAGCGCGCCGCCCAGGGCCGCCAGGGTCAGCGTGCGGATGTCGCGGCGACCGAGAGTCCGGTCATCCGTGATGTCACGCTGCAACACGAGGCCATGTTCGATCATCGTCAGTTTTCCGGGAGCCGCCGTGGCCGCCGCGGAAACATAACCCAAAAACCGGTCCGCCCGATCGACCTGGGTGCTCGGGCTGCGAGCCGTTTTCCGATGGGTCTCCGGCGCGACTGGCCGGGGATTTCAAGCCCGGTCGACCGGCTGGAGCAACCGGCGGGGGCGACTCCGCCTGAGCGACAAGGCGTGCGACCGGCCCGGTCGCGCGCCGCGTCTCACGCCCGGGCAAACGGAAACGCCAACACGTCGGCGATCGCGTCGGTATCGGCCAGGCACATCAACAGACGCTCCACGCCCAGCGCCACGCCGGCGCAAGCAGGCATGGCATCGAGCACGTCCAGCAGGTTCTCGTCCAACGGGATCTCGCGCAGGCCGCGCTCGCGGCGTACCGCGTTGTCGCGCTCGAAGCGCCCGCGCTGCTCGGCCGCATCGTTCAACTCGTGGTAGCCGTTGGCCAGCTCGTAACGGCCCAGATACAGCTCGAAGCGCTCGGCCAGCGGCGGTTCGCCGGGGCGAATCTTCGCCAGTGCACACTGGCTGGCCGGATAGTCGTGGATCACCGTGATGCGGTCGCGCGGAAACGCCGGCTGCAGCTTGTGGGTGATCAACAGGTCGAGCCAGTCGTCACGGCCAAGCCCGTCCGGGCCGATGCCGAACGCGGTCAGCGGCGCACGCAGTTCGTCCACCGGCGCATGCAACGGGTCAATGCCCAGCCCGTCCAGGAACAGCTGCCGGTACGTGGTCACCCGCACCTCGGCGCGCCGCCCCACCAGCCCCAGCGCAGCCTCCACCAGCACGATGGTTTCCTGCATCAGCCGGCGATGGTCCCAACCGACCCGGTACCACTCCAGCATGGTGAACTCGGGGTTGTGACGCCCGCCCGCCTCGCCGTTGCGAAACACCCGGCCCAGCTCGTAGCAGTCGCCGACACCCGCCGCGAGCAGCCGCTTCAGCGGGTACTCCGGCGAGGTGCGCAACCAGCGCTCGCGCGCACCGGCATCGACATGGCCGCTGAAGGTCGTGCTGAAACCCTGCATGTTCGGATCGGTATTGCCGGCTGCCGACAGCACCGGGGTTTCCACCTCCAGCACGTCGCGCGTGGCGAAATACGCGCGGATCAGGGCGTACAGCCGTGCACGCAAGCGCAGGGCGTCAGGCAGGGCGAGACTCATCAACCCGCCCCGTGCTCGTCGAGCAAGGCCAGCAACTGCGCCTCGTCCCAGACCGGCACGCCAAGCTCCTGCGCCTTGTCCAGTTTCGAGCCGGCTTCAACGCCTGCCACCACCACGCTGGTCTTTTTCGAGACCGATCCGGAGACCTTGGCGCCCAGCGCCTCCAGCCGATCCTTTGCCTCGTCGCGGCTGAGCGAGGCCAGCGTGCCGGTGAGCACGAAGGTCTGCCCGTCCAGCGGCGCCGTGGCCACGGCCGCGCCGGCGGGAATCGCATCGAGCAGGCGGTGCATCGCTGCCTCGGCATCGCGCAACGCAGCCTGTGCAGCGGGATCGGCCAGGAAGGCTTCCAACGCCGCCGCCGCGGCCTGCGGCACGCCAGCGGTGATCCAGTGCGCCGCGCCCGCGGCGAGCAGGCGATCGAGCGTGGGGAAATGCTGCGCCAGCAGCTTGCTGCTCTTGGGACCGAGCTTGTTGATCCCGGCCATGTCCAGCAGCACGCCCAGATTCAGCCGCTCGCGCAGCTGCGGCGAAGGCGCGCTCTCGTCACTGAACACGATGCCGGCCTCGAGCAGCGCATCGACCACCTGCTGGTTGCCCGCCTGCGCGAAGAAGCCGGCGATCGAGGTGGCCACTTCGGCGCCAACGTCAGGCAGCACGCGCAGTACCGGCGCCGGCATGGCGCGCACGACATCGAGCCGGCCCAGCCACGCGGCCAGCGTCTTGGCCGTGCTCTCGCCGATATGCATGATGCCCAGCGCGAACAGGAAGCGCGCCAGCGTGGTGTGCTTGCTGGCCTCGATGCCGGCGACCAGGTTCTCGGCCCACTTGGTCGCCACCTTGCCGGCCTTGACCGTTTCGGGCGTGGTGCCATCCCGTTCGTCGATCGCCTGCTTCATCGCCACGAAGCTGTCGACGGTGAGCGCGTACAGATCGGCTGGCGAGTGCACGATGTCGAACTCCACCAGCGCCTCGGCGAAGCGCTCACCCAGGCCTTCGATGTCCATGGCACGACGCGACGCGAAGTGGATCAGTGCCTCCTTGCGCTGTGCCGCGCAGATCAGTCCGCCGGAGCAGCGCCAGGCGGCGGCGCCCTCTTCGCGGATCAGCGCCGAACCGCACACCGGGCATTGCGCGGGCATCGTCCACGGCACCGTGCCGGGCGGGCGCTGGCCCTCGACCACGCGCACCACTTCCGGAATCACGTCGCCGGCACGGCGCACGATCACCGTGTCGCCGATGCGCGCATCCAGCCGCGCGACCTGGTCGGCGTTGTGCAGCGTGGCGTAGGTGACGGTGACGCCGGCCACTTGTACCGGCTCCATCCGCGCGCGCGGCGTGGCGGCGCCGGTGCGGCCGATCTGCACCTCGATGTCTAGCAGGCGGGTGGTTTGCTCCTGCGCGGGAAACTTGTGCGCGATCGCCCAGCGCGGCGCGCGCGAGACGAAACCCATCTCGCGCTGGCCTTCGTAATCGTCCAGCTTGTAGACCACGCCGTCGATGTCGTAAGGCAGGCTGTCGCGCCTGGCGCCGATGCGCCGGAAATAGGCGATCAGGCCATCGAAGCCACGTGCGATGTCCACTTCCGGCGACACCGGGAACCCCCACTCGCGCAGCTGCCGCAGCGTGGCCGAATGGGTCGGCGGCAGCTCGCCGCCCTCGACCACGCCGATCGCGTAGGCGAAGAAACTGAGCCGCCGCTTCGCGGTAATCGCCGGGTCGAGCTGGCGCAGCGAGCCGGCAGCGCCGTTGCGCGGATTGGCCAGCGGCTTCTCGTCGTGGGCGCGGGCGTATGCGTTGAACGCCTCGAAATCCTTGCGCAGCATGATCACCTCGCCGCGTACTTCGAGCACCTCGGGCCAGTCCTTGCCGCGCAGCTTCAACGGGATCGCCCGCACCGTGCGCAGGTTGGCGGTGACGTCCTCGCCCGTTTCGCCGTCGCCGCGGGTGGCACCCTGCACGAACACGCCATGCTCGTAGCGCAGGCTGATCGCCAGGCCATCGAGCTTGGGTTCGACCGAGAAAACTGGTTCAGTCCGTTTTGTCGTCTGCTCGATGCGCCGCTCGAACTCGGCCACCTCGTGGAAGCGTTCGCGATCGGTCTCGCCGTCCTGCTCGAAGGCATTGCCGAGCGACAGCATCGGGATCGCGTGGCGCACCTCGGCAAAGCCGCCGTGCGCGCGTGCGCCGACCTTGCGCGTCGGTGAATCGGGTGAGGCCAGCGCCGGGTGTGCGGCTTCCAGCGCTTCCAGTTCGCGCATCAGGCGGTCGTACGCGGCATCGGTGATGTCCGCGTCGTCGAGCACGTGGTAGCGGTAATTGGCCTGCTCGATCTGCGCGCGCAGTGCGGCGGCGCGGGCCAGGATGTCGGCGGGAACGGCGGTTGCGGCCATGCGGGTCTCCTTCTCCGCGCAGTTTAGCGACCCGCCGGTGCGCCCGCCGCGCGCGCGGCGCTCAGCGGTGCAGGTGGCCGGCGGCCTCGGGCTGGTAGGTGATCTCCAGCACTTTCAGGCGGCGCTTGCGCCCGTCGGGCATCGGCCAGTCGATCTGCTGGCCGCGCGCCAGGCCCAGCAGCGCACTGCCCACGGGGGCGAGGATCGAGACCGTACCGGGCGCACCGGCGCCGGCCGGGTAGACCAGGGTGAGGGTCAGCTTTTCGCCGTCGGACTCATCTTCGAAGACCACGGTGGAGTTCATCGTCACGATGTGCGGCGGCATGTCCGCCGGCTCGACCACGTCGGCGCGATCCAGCTCGGCGCGCAGCGCCTGCAGCTTGTCGGCCTCGGCTGCCGGCAGCCGCTCCAGCAGGGCTTCGATGCGATCCAGGTCGATGCGCGACACGGTGATTGCTGAATGACTCATGGTGATTCCTGGTTCCCGCGGCTCCAGCCGCACAAAAACACGCGCCAGAACATGGTGTCCCGGCGCGTGAGGTCGGTTATCCGCTGCCGCGCCTGGCACATCACCGGCGGCAGGTGCATCAGACGTGACTGTGCAAAATCCCGGCGCCAAATGCAAGCTGTCACAACAGTTATCATGCCCGACATGGCCAGCCCAGCCGCCGCGGACGCCCCTTCAGCAACGGTTTCGGCCGCCTTGCCCGAGCCGTCCACGCGCGAGCGCTTCCGCGGCCTGCTGTGGCTGGTCGCGGCGGCCTTCTTCATGCAGGCGCTGGATTCCACCGTGGTCAACACCGCGGTGCCGATGATGGCCGTGGCGCTGGAGGTGACCCCGCTGGGCATGCGCACGGCGCTGACCAGCTACGTCCTGACCCTGGCGATCCTGATCCCGGCCAGTCCGTGGCTGTGCGACCGGCTGGGCACGCGGCGGGTGTTCGGCGCCGCGATCGTGGTGTTCGGGCTGGGTTCGCTGCTGTGCGGGCTGGCGCAGACGCTGCCGCAACTGGTCGCCGCGCGCGTGCTGCAGGGCATCGGTGGCGCCTCGCTGATGCCGGTCGGGCGCTACGTGCTGGTGCGCAGCATCGACAGGCGCGAGTTCGTGCGCGCGATGAGCACGGTGGCCACCTTCGGCCTGCTGGGTTCAGTACTCGGCCCCCTGCTCGGCGGCGCGCTGGTGGAGTTCACCTCGTGGCGGCTGATCTTCCTGATCAACGTGCCGGTGGCGATCGCCGGGGTGTGGATGAACCGGCGCGACATGCCGGACTACCGGCTGGAGCGCGCACACCGTTTCGACCTGTTCGGCTTCGGGCTTTTCGCCGCCGCCTCGGCCCTGCTGCTGATCGCCTCGGAGCTGGCCGGCGCCACGCCCGTGCCGTGGATGCGCATCGGCCAATGCAGTCTGGCGGCGGTGCTGCTGGGCCTGGCCTATGTGTGGCACAGCCGACGCACCGCCTTTCCGGTCGCCGACCTGACCCTGCTCAAGGTGCGCAGCGTGTGGGTGGCGCTGGCCGGCGGCCTGTTCACCCGGCTCGGCATCTCCGGCATGTTCCTGTTGCTGGTGCTGTTCCTGCAGGTCGGTTGCGGCTGGTCGCCGCTGATGGCCGGCCTGATGATGGTGCCGCAGGCATTGGGTTCGATCTGCGCCAAATGGGCGATCAATCGCGTGCTGGTGCACCTGGGTTACCGCCGCCTGCTGCTGGGCAACACCTTGATCGTGGCCGTGCTGCTGGCGGCGTTTGCCCTGCTCGGACCGGCCACGCCGGTGTGGGCCATCGCGACGTTGACGTTCTGCTACGGCGGCTTCGCCGGGCTGCAGTACACCGCGATGAACACGCTGATCTATCACGACCTGGACATCGCGCACGCCTCGATGGCTTCGTCGATGGCCTCGACCGTGCAATACCTCGCGATGAGCTTCGGCATCGCGCTGTCTACGCTGCTGATGCAGGCGCTGCTGCAGGGGCATGAGCGCGCGGATTACGTCGAGGCGTTCCGCTGGACGGTGCTGCTGCTGGCGCTGGTCACGGCGGCGGCCAGCCGCGTGTTCGGCCGGCTGCGGCACGATCGCCCGCTGTCGCGAGCCGGCGCAGCGGCAGGTTGAACCGCGGCAAGGCGCCGCCCGGCGAGAGGCTGCGTGTAGCATGCAGTCTTTGCCGCAAGCTCGGGCACGTATTGCATGCACCACGCCAGCGAAATCCTGTTCACCCTGTTTGTCGTGTTCGTCGCCGCCCAGATCGGCAGCGAGATCGCGCAACGACTGAAGCTGCCCGGCGTGGTCGGCGAGATCGCCGCCGGTTGCGCGATCGGCCCTTCCCTGCTCGGCTGGATCAGCCCGGGGCAGATCGCCACCGGCACCCCGCTCGACGTGCTGGCGGAGATCGGCGTGATCCTGCTGCTGTTCGCGGTGGGCCTGGAAACCCGGCTGGAAGACATGAAGAAGGTCGGTGCGGTGGCGTTCGCGGTCGGCGTGGTCGGC
Source organism: Rhodanobacter sp. UC4438_H5 (assembly GCF_052978405.1). NCBI lineage: Bacteria > Pseudomonadati > Pseudomonadota > Gammaproteobacteria > Lysobacterales > Rhodanobacteraceae > Rhodanobacter > Rhodanobacter sp. UC4438_H5. The sequence continues at coordinate 921,201 of NZ_CM129672.1, read as the reverse complement.
GTGCTGGTGCCGTTCGGCATGGGCAGCGTGTGGGCCCACGGCAACGGCTTCGACTGGGACCGTTCACTGTTCGTCGCGGCGGCCTTCGTGGCCACCTCGGCCGGCATCACCGCGCGCGTGCTGCAGGAGCTGGGCGTACTGCAGCGGATCGAGAGCAAGGTGATCCTGGGTGCGGCGGTGATCGATGACATCCTGGCCATGCTGCTGCTCGGCGTCGTGATTTCACTGCAGGGTGGCGGCAGCGTCGATGCCTCGCACCTGCTGGTGGTACTCGCCGGTGCGGCGGGCTTCATCGCGGTGATTGGCTGGGGCGGCGCGCGGGTGATGCGCTGGAACTCCGCCTGGCTGGACAAGCCGCTGGGCCCGCATTCGCCGCTGATGATCGTGCTGGCGCTGTGCCTGGGGCTGGCCTGGCTGTCCACCCGCTTCGGCCTGGCCGCGATCATCGGCGCGTTCTTGGCCGGCATGATCGCCTCGGAAACGCGCCAGCAGCACACCCTGGAAAAGCAGACGGCCCCGCTGCTCGCCCTGCTTACCCCGTTCTTCTTCGTGGTCACCGGCAGCAAGGTCGACCTGCACGAACTGGCCAGCGCCGAGGCGCTGTGGATGCTGGCGGTGGTCACCGCGATCGCGGTGGTATCCAAGCTGGCCGGCGGCTGGCTCGGTTCGCTCACGCTGGGCACGCGCAGCGCCACCATCATCGGCTTCGGCATGGTGCCGCGCGGCGAGGTGGGCATCGTGGTCGCCACCCTGGGGCTGGCCGCCGGCGTGTTCGACAACCGCATCTACGCGATCATCGTGGCGATGTCGCTGCTCACCGCCATGGTCACGCCGCCGATCCTGGCCTGGCTGCTCAAGCGCGGCGATCAGGCCGCCGGCACCACGGAGTTGCCCGAAGCACCGAACTGACCGCTGCCGCTTGCGGCAGCGACGAAACGACAACGGGCCGACGCAAGCCGGCCCGTTGGAGTGCCGCCGTGGCCCGCTGCCCCTGCGCAGAGGGCGGGCCGGGCATCGCGGCGGGATCACTTGGCGAACAGGTGCTCCACGCCGGCGCGCTCCTCGCGCAGTTCCTTGTCGGTGGCGTCCATGCGTGAACGCGAGAAGGCGCCGATCTCCAGGCCCTGCACGATCTCGTACTTGCCGTTCTTCACGGTCACCGGGTAGCCGTAGATCACGCCCGGCGCGATGCCGTAGGAGCCATCGGCAGGAATGCCCATCGAGGCCCAGTCGCCCTCGGCCGTGCCCTGCGCCCAGGTGCGCATGTGGTCGATCGCCGCCGAGGCAGCCGAGGCGGCCGACGAGGCGCCGCGTGCCTTGATGATGGCCGCGCCGCGCTGCTGCACGGTGGGAATGAACTCGTTCTCGTACCAGGCCCGGTCGACCAGGCTCAGCGCCGGCTTGCCGTCGACGGTGGCGTGGTGCAGGTCGGGATACTGGGTGGAGCTGTGGTTGCCCCAGATCGTCATCTTCTTCACGTCGGTGTTGTGCTTGCCGGTCTTCTCGGCCAGCTGGCTCTTGGCGCGGTTGTGGTCGAGGCGAACCATCGCGGTGAAGCACTTCGGATCCAGGTCCGGCGCGTTCTGCTGGGCGATCAGGGCATTGGTGTTGGCCGGGTTGCCGACCACCAGCACCCTCACGTCACGCCTGGCATGCGCGTTCAGGGCCTTGCCCTGCGGTGCGAAGATCGCGCCGTTGGCTTCCAGCAGATCCTTGCGCTCCATGCCCGGGCCGCGCGGGCGCGCGCCGACCAGCAAGGCGTAATCCACATCCTTGAACGCGACATTGGCGTCATCGGTGGCGACCACGCCGGCCAGCGTCGGGAACGCGCAATCGTTGAGTTCCATCACCACGCCCTGCAGCGCCGGCAGGGCCGGGGTGATCTCCAGCAGATGCAGGATCACCGGCTGGTCGGGGCCGAGCATGTCGCCGGCGGCGATGCGGAACAGCAAGGCATAGCCGATCTGGCCGGCAGCACCGGTAACGGCAACTCGAACGGGGGCTTTCATGGACGATGACTCCTTCTGGGGGTGTTCATTCTCGTGCAGGAGCGCACCCTGCGCGCGATGTTCCTGTCGCGAAAGGCATCGCGCACAGGCTGCGCTCCTGCAGGCACTGATTCACGTCAGTTCGGCGAAAAATTCGGCGATACGGTCCAGGCCGGGTTGCAACTGGGCCTGCGGGCAGGTGTAGGAAATGCGCATCGCACGCGGCTCGCCGAAGGCCGAGCCGGGCACGCAGGCCACGCCCTTGGCTTCCAGCAGCGCGGCGCAGAACTCCACGTCATTGTCGATCTTCATGCTGCCGTGGCGCTTGCCGAATGCCGCCGAGATGTCCGGGAACGCGTAGAACGCGCCCTGCGGCCGCGGGCAGGCCACGCCGGGAATCGCCGTGAGCGCGGCAAACACCGTGTCGCGCCGGCCGGCGAACTCCCTGCACTTGGCCTGCGGCACGTCCTGCGGGCCGGACAAGGCTGCGACGGCCGCGGCGGTGATCACTTCCGGCAGGCTGGTGATGTGGTTGGAATTGAGCGTGGTGACCGCCTTGGCCACCACTTCGGGGCCAGCCAGCAGGCCCACGCGCCAGCCCGGCATGCCGTAGGTCTTGGAGACCGAATCGACGAAGATCACCCGCTCGCGCAGCTCCGGCCTGGCGAACACGAAGTTGTGGTATCCCAGCCCGTCGAACACCATCGCGTTGTAGATGTCGTCGGTGATGACCCAGGTATCCGGGTGCCGGGCGATCACCTCGGCCAGTGCGGCGATTTCCGCGCCGGTGTAGACCATGCCGGTGGGGTTGGACGGGTTGTTGAACAGAAACACCTTCGGCTTGCGCGCCAGCGCGGCGTCGAGCTGGGCCGGGGTGAGCTTGTAGTTCTGCTCCGCCCCGCACGGCATCACGTGGATCTTCGCGCCCACGATGTCGGCGATGTCGCGGTAGGTGGTCCAGTACGGCGCGGCGAAGCAGATCTCCTCGCCTTCGTCCAGCAACGCCTCGGCCAGGTTGTACAGCACCTGCTTGGCGCCGATGCCGATCGACAGGTTCGTGCGCGTGTAGCCGCTGAAGCCGAGCGCCTCGATGTGCCTGAGGAATGCGTCCAGCAGCGCGTCGGCGCCCCGGTTGCTGCCGTACTGGCCGGAGTCGTGCGAGAGCGACTCGCGCGCGGCGGCGTAGACATGCTCGCCGGGCAGGAAGTTCGGCACGCCGATGGAGAAGCTGATGATGTCGCGGCCGGCAGCCCTGAGCTGTCTGGCCTTCTCGGCGATGAGCATGATCGCGCTGGGTTTGGCGCGGCCGACACGCTTGGCGAGCTGGGGCATTGCTGTCTCACGCAGTGAGGAAACAAAGGCCGCAATTTTACCACGCCGCCCGCCCCGGGCGCTCGTCTGCCATGCGCTTGCGCCACCGCCGTCCAATCGGGGCATCATGGATGCGCCCGCGCACCGGGCTTCGCAGTCAACCCGCTACAAGGAGAACCGCATGCATTGGCTCTGGGTTTTCGTGATCGGACTGGTCGTGGGCGTGGTGGCCAAGCTGTTGACGCCGGGCAAGGACCCGGGCGGCTTCATCATCACCGCCATCATCGGCATCGTCGGCTCGCTGCTGGCGACCTGGGTCGGCCAGCACTTGTTCGGCTGGTACCAGGAGGGGCAATCGGCCGGCTTCATCGCCTCGGTGGTCGGCGCCATCGTGTTGTTGCTGCTCTACCACCTGCTCAAGCGCAAGTCGACCTGACCGGCCTCCCGGCGGGGCGATCACCCCCGCCGGGACGCTCCGCAGCCTCAGCCCAGCAGCTTGCCCGCCAGCCCTTCAAGCATGCCGAGGTTGAAGCCGCCGCCCTGCCCGTCTGCCGGCACCTGGCCATCCGGTGTGAGGTGGTCGACCGCCTGCGGCAAGACCTGCGAAAGTCCGTTGAGCACCACGGCGGGATCGACGCCGAGCTTGCTGGCCGCCTCCTGCACCAGCGAGCCCATGCCGCCATGCTGCAGCGCCTGGCCGAGTTGATCGCCCGATACCGGCTGGTTCGCCCCGTTGCTCACCCACGACTGCACTGCGCCACCCAGCCCGTGCTGCTGCAGCATGCTGATCAGGCCCTGCACGCCGCCAGCCCGCTGCAACAGGTCGCTGGCCACCGAAATCATCGAGCCGGCACCGCCGGCCTGCTGTCCCTGACCGCCAAGCAAATCATTGAGGAATGACATGGTCGCTCTCCTTGATGAATGAACACGCGTGTAGCCCGCCGATCATAGGCCGGTGAAAGTAGTGGAGCCATGACTCATTCGCCCAAAAAAATCGCCGGCTCCGGCCGGCGATTTCCTGCGTATCCGGCGGCAAGCTCAGCCGCGCTGATCCAGCACCTCGTTCCATTCCTTGACGCGGTCGACCTGCGCCGCCAGCAAGGCGTCGACGTCGCCCTCCACGGTGACCTTCTCGATCGTGTCACCCTGCTGGATCGCGTTGACCACGTCCATGTCGGACGCGTCCAGCACTTCGCCGAACACGCTGTGCTTGCCGTCCAGCCACGGCGTCGGGCCGTGGGTGATGAAGAACTGGCTGCCGTTGGTGCGCGGACCGGCATTGGCCATCGACAGCACACCCGGCTTGTCGTGACGCAGCGACGGATTGAACTCGTCCTCGAACTTGTAGCCCGGACCACCGCGGCCACTGCCCTCGGGGCACCCGCCCTGGATCATGAAATCGGCGATCACGCGATGGAACGACAGGCCGTCGTAGTAGCCGCGGCGCGCCAGGTTGACGAAGCTGGCGACCGTCACCGGTGCCTTGTCCTCGTGCAGGCGCAGGTGGATCGGGCCGCGGTTGGTGGTGAAGGTGACGTTGATGGTCATGGCGATCCTTGAGGCTGGGGCGAAAGACCGAAAGGATAACCCAGCCGCCGGCTGCAGCCGTGAACGGATGATCCTCAGTGCGCCGCCGCCGGCTTTGGCGCCGCCTGCAGCAACTGGTGCAGTTTGAGGTAGACCGCGTTGGTCCAGCCGAAGCCGATCACGTTGGTGGTGTAGCCGGCGGTGATCTTCACCTCCGCGTTGCCCAGCGCCATGTTGTATTTCTCGCGGATGGTGCCGTCGTGGGCGAAGCCGGTATCCACCGTGGCCGTGAACTTGCGCGCCAGGCGGCGGGCGTCGTCATGGAAACCGTAGGCGTCCAGGCCCGAGATCGCCAGCCAGTTGGTGGGCGCCCAGCCGAACGGCTCGTCCCATTGCGCGCCGCTGCCCAGGTCGTCCATCGACAGGCCGCCCTTGCGCTCGAACACGGCCAGGTGCTTCTGCAGCGCGGCCGCCTGCGCCTTGCTGGCCAGCCCGGCCCACAGCGGCCAGTAGGTGGTGACATAGGGCTGCGTCGATGCCTTGCTGGTGGTGAAGTCGTAGTCCATGAACATGCCGCGTTCCGGCTGCCACAGGTACTTGTCCATCGCCACCTTGCGCCTCGCGGCGGCGTCCGCCCATTGCCTGGCCTCGGCCACCTTGCCCAGTTGCAGGGCGAAGTCGTGCAGGTCGCGCTCGTAGCGATACAGCAGGCTGTTGAGGCCCACGCCGGCGTAGTGATGGGTGGTTCCGCCGTACGGACCGAAGTGGAAATTGGTGTCGAAGCCGGACTCGCGCATGGCGCGATCACCCAGGTAGTAGTCGGCGCTCAGGCGATGGCCCTGCGACCAGGCGCCGGCGCAGACATGGGACGCCTCGATGTCGCAACTGGTGGATTTCAGGCGCGCTGTCTCGGCGGCGTCGGGATGCTCGGCGGCCTTGACCAGGTAGCCGGGGTCGTCCTTCGGATGCGCCAGCACCCAGTCGATCACGCCGCGGTAGTAGGCGCTGCCGTGCATCTCCGGCACCGGGCCGGCGCCGAGGTCGAAGTAGCGTGCCAGGCCGGTGTCGCCGGCACGATGCTCGGGTCGGGTCCAGATGCGGTAGTTGGCCACCGCCAGCGGATAGGCGTGGACCAGCCATGCATGCCGCTCGGCCTCGCCCTTGAAGGCGCCGGGCGCGGCCAGCACGTCGCCGATCATTCGCGACAGGAACGGCGGCTGCGAACGAGTCAGGTAATAGGTGCGGTTGGCGTTGAGCACGCCGCCGTAGTGCTCGACCTCGAACAGCATGTTGTCGGTCATGTCGCGAGCCAGCTCGACGCGCCCGTCCGCCAGCAAGCCGAGCTGGATGAAGTAGCTGTCCCAGCCGTACATCTCGTTGAACTGCCCGCCCGGCACCACGTAGGGCCTGGGCAGGTAGAGCAGGCCTTCCGCCGGCAGCGCGGACGGCATCAGGTCGCCGAGCTTTTCGATGCGCCGAGGCAGCGTGTGCACGTCGATCTTGCAACGCTGTCTGATGTCGGCCATCGCTGCGGGCGCAGGGAAGCCGGCCGGCAGGTAGAGCACCGGGCGCGCATCCATTTTCGGATCGTGCAGGGCCGAGCAATCGTCCAGCGAGCGCGTCAGCGTGTCCCAGGCCTTGTGGATGTATGCCTGCGTCTGCGCCGGGTCGGGCGTGGCGGCACCGGCCGCGGTAGCGAAGGCCAGCGCCATGGCGGCGAACAGGGAGACGACTTTCATGGGCGGGCTTCCTCCTGCAATGGATCAGGGTGGCGCATGCCAGCTGCACGCAACGGCTGGCGGCTGAGCACCACCTTGCCGTCGGCGTCGCGACTGACGCGGATGTCGTAGCGGCGCCCGCGGAACTTCACGTCCTTGAGCGTCAAGGCGTTCCAGCCTGGCGGCAACACCGGGGCGTACTTCGCGCTCAGCCCGTCGTCGTCGATGCGCAGTCCGGTGAGACCGTACAGCATGCTTTGCACGAAGCCGGCCGAGGTGGCCAGGATGTAGCCGGCGTTGTTGGCCGCGGTCTCGGTGCGCACGTTGAACGGGGGTTTGAGGAAACCGACCAGGTTGCGATCGATCCATTCGCCGGCCGCCTTGCCGTCGCCCAGCTCTGCGGCACCGACGGCGAGCATCACCATCATCATCTCGTTGGGGTCGTCGCCGTGGCTCTTCAGCGCCTGCAGCTGGAAGTCGAAGTCGTTGCGGCGCACCTGCGGCGACATCGGCAAGTCCAGGTTCGGATACATCAGCCAGGCCAGCGAGGAGCCCATCCAGGTGATCTTGTCGTGCGGCACCGACTTGTCGAAATCCAGATGGCGCTGTTCATCCTCGTCGAACGGGATGTACATCTTCGCGGCGATCTCGCTCCAGCGCGGGTCCGCCTTGGCGCCCACCACGCGCGCTGCCTTCACCGCGATCTCGAGCGCCTTGCGGGCGACGGCATTGGTGAAGGAGTCGTTCGGCACGTCGTTGTAGGCCTCGTCGGGCGACGTGACGTGGTGGATCTCGTAGCGGTCGTGCGACTTGTCGTAGGTGACGCGGCTGGTCCAGAACGTGGCAATGCCCTCCAGCACGGGCCACGCATGCGTTTTCAACCATGCCTTGTCACCCGTCGCCAGGTAGTACTGCCATTGCGCGATGGCGATGTCGGCGTTGACGTGGACCTCGCGGTAGACCTCCCAGGCGAAGTGCGGGGTGACGTCCACGCCGGTCTGCGGATCGGCTTCCCACGGGTACATGGTGCCTTGCACGCCGTACTGGCGGGCACGCGCCCGCGCGGGTCCGGTGGTGCGGTCGCGGAACATCACGATGGGTCTGGCGCGCTCCGGGTGCAACAGCAGCAGCGCCGGGAACACCCACGAGTCGCTGTCCCAGAACGCATGGCCCGCGTAATTGGGCGTCAGCGCGCAGGCACCCATCGGCCAGGCGGTGCCGACGGTGGTGTTGGACAACAGGTAGTAGAGGTCCGAGTGCACCGCCTTCTGCACGGCCGGTTTGCCGTCGATCACGATGTCCGATTGCCACAGCTTGTGCCAGGCCGCCCGGTGATCGGCGAGCAGGCGGTCGAAGCCGGCCTTGCGCGCGGCGCTGGCCAGGGCGAGCACGTCCCCGTCGTCGCCCCAGCCGTCGCGCGAGAGCGCCACGTACTTGGTGAAGACGTAGCGCTGGCCCTTGTGCACGGTGGCCGTGATCTCCAGCGACAACTTCGTTGGCGTCCGTTCGAGCTTCACCGTGTCGGGCGAGAGACCCGCCGGCAGGCCGATCGCCGCCGCCTCGGCCATGCCCGGGCCGTGTTGCGCCATGCCCTTCAGTTGCAGAGTCAACGCCCTGTCGTCGCCGCGCGTGGAAAGCACCCTGGTGTAGCCCGGATACCACACCGGCGCACGGTCGGGCGTGGGTACCGGCTTGTTGTCCAGGCTCTGCCCGCTGGCGATCACCGCGGCGATCATTTCCTCGCCGCCCATGCTGGCGATCGGGAAGCGCGGCTGGTGCTCGGACCACAACCGGATCGGAAAACTCAGCTGCACCTGGCCGTCGAACTGCGGCGTGATCGCCATGCGGATAGCCGCGAGGTGCGGCGAGGCCTGGCTGACGAAGCTGGTGACCTCGATGTCGCTGGCCTTGTTGGCGTAAGCGAAGCGGTAGCGCGTGGTCAGCGTGGCGTCGTGCATGTCCAGCGTCTGTGCGTAGCGCTGGAAGATGCCCGCATCCAGTCGCGTGCGGTTGAGCCAGCCACCGCCGGGGTTGTAGTCGATTTCGCTCCAGCCGGGAATCGCCGCGGGACGCGAGATGTCGCCCGGCTTGTAATCCATGAAGGCGACCATGTACGACGCGTTCGGCTCGGTGCCGCGCGGCGAGGTCATGGTGGAGAAGTAGCCGTTGGCGAGGTAACCAGGGAAGTAGCTGGCGAAATCCTTCGCCGTGGCGGTGAACAGGAAGCTCGGATCGGTGGCGGCCGATGCCGGCGCAGCGAGCAAGGTGATGGCGAGCAGGAACGCCGCGAGTCCGGCGGAAAAACGCTTCATGGGGCATGCCTCTTTGTTGCCCGGCTTCCGGAAGGCTGCGTACCCCCGGGGTCATTCCCGCTTTCGCGGGAATGACCCCGGGAAAATGGGTGGCACTCCCGCACCCGTGGAAGCGCCACCTGCGCAGGTCAGAACATGTACTTGACCTCCATGTTGACTTCACGCCCCTCCAGCGGACGGGCCAGGATCACGCCGGTGGTTCCGGCCGCCGAACCGAAGATGCGCGAGTTGCTCTCGGTCAGCCCCAGCTCGTTGGTCATGTTGGTGCCCTGCACGCGCACCTGCCAGTTCTGCTGCAGGTTGGCGACCACGCCGAAATCCCAGGTGTGGTAGCTGCCCAGCTGCTGCAGGCCGGAAATGTCCTGCGTGTGCGGGCCGACGTGGGTATAGGTGACGAAGGCCAGCACGTCGCCCCAGCCGAACGGGATCTTGTAGCTGGGCGTGAACATGTAGCGCACTTTCGGCTGGCGCTGCAGCTGCACGCCGTTGATCAGCGCGCAGCCGTCGCCGGCTACCGGGTTGGTGTACGGCAGGCATGAGCTGTTGTGCGAGTAGTGGCCATCGAGGTAGTCGCCGATCAGCTGGAACTTGAGGTTCTCGGTCGGGCTCCACGCGGTGTTGACGTTGACGCCCTTGGAATCCGAACCGTAGGTGCTCTGCGGGCCGTTCGGCACGCCGCCGGCGTCGGTGGGCTGGTACAGCAGACCGATGAACTGGCGGTGGTACACGCTGATGTCCGCATAGAACTGCTTGGACTGGAACTTGAAGCCGCCCTCGACGTTCTGGATCTTCTGCACCGGCGCGACGTTGTCCGACGCATTGCCGCGGATGCCGTTGTCGAAATCGGGGAAGTGCGCGCCCTTGTTCGCCCGGAAATACACGCTCATGTTGTCGGCCAGCTCGTAGTTCACGCCGAACGTCCACGAGGGATGCGTCTTGTCGTAGCGCGTATGCGAGAAGCTGCCGTTGCATACCGGCACGGCGTTGTCATACTTGGTGTTGGGGTCGCCGTCCAGGTTGACGTTGGTGAGGTTGCACACGTCGTTGGTGGCGTTCTGGTTCTCCACCCGGCCGGACAGGTCGATCAGCCACTTGCCCAGGCGCCAGATGTCGGACAGGTAGAACGCCTTGTTGTTGGCGTTGCCATGCTCGGTGATGTTGAAGCCGCCGTAGTCGAGGAACCCCTGGTTGTCGGTGAGCTGGTTGACGCCGTTGGCATCGACGTAGCTGACCGTGATCGGGCGTGCGTTGGGCGTGTTGGTCATCAGCATCTGGTTGCCCAGTGCCCACTCGTCATCCATGGTGTAGTGCGCCAGGTACAGGCCGGCGGTGAGCGTGTTGCCGTCGAAGATCTCCTTGCTCAGGCGAAAGTCGTTGTTGATGTTCTTCAGGTGCTTGTGGATGAACCACCAGCCCTGGTGGATCACGCTCTGGTTCGGATCGACCGCGCCGCCACCCACGTAGGTGGCGGTGGCCGAACCAGGCGCCAGGTTGAACGCGCCGATCTGGCTCTGGTCGGTGTACAGCATGTCGTTCATGCTGCCCGGGTTGGTGCCGGAAAACAGCGCATTGGTGTCGACGTCGCCGCCGTCGATGAGGAACTTGTTCGACAGCCGCCAGCCGTTGCCCAGGTCGTAGTCGAAGTTGCCGCCGAAGAAGCCGAACTTGGCGCCGCGGCCATTGGCCAGGTCGGCGTTGCGGCCCCCACCGGGATAGCCGCGCAGGAACACGTGCTGGATGGCCTTGCTGTTGTACGTGTCGGTCAGCGGATCGAAGCCCGGATAGGCATGGAAGTTGTCCGTGCCGGTCTGGATCAGCGGAATCGGCGTGATGAACTGGTTCTTGTCGTCGAGGTAGCGCGCGTACAGCGTCATCGTGCCGTTGTCGCTGTCGTGGGTCAGCGTGCCGGTGAGCTGGCCGCCCTTGTCGGCGGGAAACTGCGGATCGCGCACGCCGTCCGAATCGCGGTAGAAGCCGCCCACGCTGCCATACCAGTCCTGCGCGATCGGAAAGCCGAAGAAGCCATCGACGCGCTTGAGGTTCTCGTTGCCCCAGGTCACCCCGACGCTGCCCGAAGGCACCTCGGTGCCCTGCTTGAGGATGAAGTTCTCGCTGGCGCCGATCTGGCCGTCGGCGAATACTACCGAGGGCCCGCCCTGGATGATCTCGACGCGATCGACGGTGTCGTCGAGGCGGAAGATCGAGGTCTGCTCGAAGAACGACAGCGTCGGCATGCCGTACAGCGGCGAGCCCATCAGTTGCACCGTGTTGAAGGGCGCATCGCCGCCGCCGGGGAAGCCGGCGATCTCGATGTTGGCGCCGGTCTGGCCACCGGTGGACTCCGGCCACAGGCCCGGCGCGATCTTCAGCAGATCGGCCGTGCTCTTGGGGTTGGCCATCTTGATCTGCTCGGCGGTTGCCGTGGTGATCGTGTAGCTGGCGTCGATCTTCTTCAGGCCGCCGGTGGCCGCGTTGCCCGTCACCACCACCTGTTCGAGGTTCTTGGTATTGGCGGTACTGGGCTTGGGCGGCGCCTTGCTGGCAGCAGGCGGTGCCGTGATTTGCGCCGAGTCGTCATCCTGTGCCAGCGCGAGTCCGGGCACGAGGCAGGCGGCAATCGCCGCGGACAAGACCAATCGAATGTGTCTGTTCATCAAGTTCTGCTCCCGACGTAAGGCGGTTCGCCGGTATCGGCCGCATTCGCGACCGGCCGCTTCGCCGTCATTGAGCCCCTGATTTTTGTTGTCCCTCGCCTGCGACGATTTGCCGCAACACTGAACATGGTCGCGCCGTTTTTCCGGTCAGGTCAACACCCGCCCCCGCGAGGCAGCGCCTCAGTCCAGCCCCAGCGACTCCCGCGTGAGCACGGATGCGCCGCGCGGGTGGCCTGCAGGCGTGGGCACGCTGGTCGGCCAGCCAGCCCCCTCGTACAGATGCGCCCACAATCGGTCGAGGGCGGCGTAGCCGTAGGGCAGCAGCGGCAGATGGCGCTCGCCGAAGCCTGGCAGCGGCAGGAACGCATCGAAATGCTGGGCGTGCGGCACCTTCCAGTACAGCAGCCGACGGCCCTCTTCGCGCAGCCAGGCGACATAGGGTTCGGAGGTGAAGGCGGTCGGCAGCAGGCCGTCGTCGGCACCGTGCACCACCCACAGCGGCAAGTCGGCGCGTGGCAGCTTGGCCGCCGTGGCAGCAATGGAGGCCTGCAGCATCTGCGCGGCCGGCTCGTCGCCGGTCCACAGCGCGCGCAGGCAATCCTCGCCGAGCAGAGTCGGATCGGGCGACACGTTGACGCCGCCGAACAGCCCCACGCCATTGCCGGGAGGAATGCCCGAGGCGTCGGCCCACCACGCCGCGCGCGCCATCGGATCAGTCACGCCCGGGAGGGCACCGGCACCCATCGGCGCGTAATGGAACCCGCATGGCATGTCGGCAGGGCCGCGGCGCAGATAGGCCGAGGCGTAACCGGCGGTGACCACGCGCCACAGGTCGAACGCGGTGGTGCTGGCCGCGGTGGCCATCGCCGCGTCGTTCCAGCCACGCTGCTGCAGATAGTGGCGCGCCTGCGCCGACTGCTCGGCCAGCGTGCTGCCTTGCAGCTTGCCCTGCGCGCGCAGGCTGGCGCAGCGCAACGACCACGCCGGCGGCGGCTGACGGGTTGCCCCGCGCGCCATGGGCGTGTCGTCGAAGCGGGCGTCGGCAAGCGCGCATGGCAGCCAGATCGCCGCCTCGGTCGCGTAGTCGTACAGCGGCCGGCCGCCGTCCGCGGCGTAGACATTGGGTTCCAGCGCCACCACGCCGGCGAAGAACCCGTCATGGTCGAGCCCCGCCGCCTGCAGCACCGCGCCGCCGCCATTGGAGATGCCGGTGGCGATGATCTTCGTGTTCTGCGCCGTGAACGGCGCCTCGCCGGGATAGGCGCGGTCGAGCATGGCCAGGCCGAACTGCGCGGCCTGGATCACGTCGCGGCCCCAGTCCGCCTCCGGGTTGTCGCCGGAGTGCGCGTGCTTGACCGCGATGCCCGTGCCGGCACCTGCCGGCGGCGGCTCGAACTCCAGTTCCTGCTCGCCGCGTTTCGCACGCCGGCCGTCCAGCGCCACCCCGCTGTCGTCGGAATAATCGAAATAGCCCGAGCCGGTGCCCTTGTCGGTGTACGCCACCGCGCAACCGCGCGGCAAACCCCACGCGCCGGCCACGGCGATCGCGCCGTAGATGCCGCGCGAACCGGACGAGGCGGTCACCACCAGGCAGCGCTTCGCGTGGTCGAATCCGTCGGGCAATTGCAGCAGCACCCGATGCGGCGAACGCGCCCCCGGCAGCCGAGCGAACATCTGGTACTCGCGCCCCGGCACGTCCGGCACGCCGCCGTACACGCGGCCGTAGCCGCCCAGCGGGCCGAGATCGGCGATGCCTTTCCAACTGGCCTGGATCGCCCAGCGGCGCAGCTCCGCCGCGGTAGGCGCCAGCGGATTGGCGAACGGCGCCGGCAAGCCTGCCAATCCGCTCAGGCCCAGGCCGGCGCTGAGCAGGTCATCGTGGCCGCGGTGCTCGGTGGCAAGCACTTTGCCCAGTTCCAGCTCATGCATCTTCGCCCCTCGCGTGGTCGCCCCTTCGACACAAGCGGACAGCATGACGGAAACCAGCACGCAGATGCACGGCGCGGCCAACCAGCGAAGGGATGCATTCATTGCCACACCATAAGCAGGCACGCGACGCGTTGCCATCGTACGAAGGTCCAGCCTCGCCGCCACGGCAACTCGACGCCGGCAGTTCGTCCGGCTACCTTGGCGCTCATGCCGAGTCTGTTGATCGCCGACGACCACCCGCTGTTTCGTGCCGCGTTGCGCCAGGCCGCCGAGCACAGCCTGCCCGACTGCACCGTGCGCGAGGCCACCAATCTGGCCACCGCACTGGCCGCGTTGCGTGCGGACCCGGACATCGACCTGGTGCTGCTCGACCTGCACATGCCGGGCAGCCACGGACTGACCGGGCTGGCCGCGGTGCGCGGCCAGCATCCGGCGGTTGCCGTGCTGGTGGTATCCGCGCACGACGAACCGCACGTGGTGCGCCGCGTGCTCGACCACGGTGCCGCCGGTTTCATCTGCAAGAGCGCCAGCCCCACCGAGATCGGTGCAGCGATCCGGCAGGTGCTCGACTGCGGCAGCTGGCTGCCCGCCGCACTCGCCGACGCCGTCGCCGCCCTGCCCGCCGATTCCACCGACACCGATCTCGCCGGCCGGCTGGCCCGGTTGACTGAACAGCAGTCGCGGGTGCTCGCCCTGCTCGCCGAGGGGCTGCTGAACAAGCAGATCGCCGACCGGCTCTCGATCCAGGAACGCACGGTGAAGGCGCACGTCACGGCGATCTTCGAGAAGCTGCGGGTGCGCAATCGCACGCAGGCCGGCATGCTGTTGCGATCGCTCGACCTGGGGGAGCCAGGACGGGTGGGATAGCCGCACGCGGCGACACCACGCCACGACATCGCCCTTGGCGGGATTCCATCCGTGGCCGGCCAGGCGCACACTGCGCGCGCCCAGACCGAGACGCCTCTGCCCCGTTCCCGGAGGATGGGCGCTACCTCATGATCTCGTCCCCTGCGCCGGCGGGTTCGCCCGCCGCACGTGACTTCATCCAGCAGAAGGATGTCAATCATGAATCTGTCGCGTCGTCTTCGTCTCGTCGTCCTGGCTCTCGTCGCCTTCGTCTGCGGAATCCTGTGGCCGGGCCTGCTGACCGGCGCCCAGGCGCGCGAAGCCACCCCGATGCAAACCATCGCCGGCCTCGGCAGCATCTCGTTCCCCACGTCGACCCATTCGACGGCTGCGCAAACCGCCTTCCTGCGCGGCGCGCTGCTGTTGCACCTGTTCGAGTATCCGGATGCCGCCAAGGCATTCCGCGAGGCCCGGCAACTGGACCCGGGCTTCGCCATGGCCTGCTGGGGTGAAGCGATGACGTACAACCACGGCATCTGGAACCAGCTCGATGCCGATGCCGGTCGCGCGGCACTCGACCGGCTCGGCCCTACCCCGGCCGCGCGCGCCGCCAAGGCGCCGACGCCGCGCGAGAAGGCCTATCTCGCCGCCGTGGAAATCCTGTATTCCGGCCACGGCACCAAGCCGGAACGCGACGCGCAGTACGACCAGGCGATGGAGCGATTGGCCAGGACCTGGCCGCATGACAACAACGCCCAGCTCTTCCACGCGCTGGCGCTGATGGGACGCAGCGAAGGCGTGCGCGACATCCCGGCCTATCTGCGCGCCGGTGCCATTGCCGAGCGCATCTTCCGCCTGAACCCGCAGGACCCCGGCGCGGCGCATTACTGGATTCACGCGATGGACGATCCCGCGCACGCCGCCGGCGCGCTCGAGCCTGCGCACGCGCTGTCGAAGATCTCGCCCGAGGCCGCCCACGCCCAGCACATGACGTCGCACATCTTCATGGCGCTCGGCTTGTGGGATGACGTGGCGAAAGCCAACGAGGTGGCGATGCGCGTGGTCAATGCCCAGGCCAAAGCCGCCGGCCGCCCGCCCGCCGAATGCGGTCACTACATGGAGTGGCTGGAGTACGCCTACTACCAGCAGGGTCGTTTCCGCGATGCTGAAAGGGCGCTGCAGGCATGCCGGCAGTCGATCGAGTCCTCGATAGCCTGGGCCAACGCCCACGCCGACCGGCTGGCCACGATGCAAAGCACGCCGACGAAATTCGCGCAAATGCTCAACAAGTCGCTGTTGCAGATGCGCGCGATCGCCGTGGTCGAATCCGGCGACGGCAACGGCCCGGCCGCGCACACCACGGTGGATACGACCGGCATGGGCCCGGACGCCGGCTGGAACGATTTCACCGAGGGCTATGCCGCGATCGAACGCCACGACCTGCCGGCTGCGCAGAAATCGCTGGCCGCGCTGTCGGCCCGGCACGCCGGCAGCGAGACCTCCGGCGACGCCCAGACGACCAGCTACCTGGCCATCCTCCGGGAGGACCTCGGCGGCATGCTGGCGATCGGCGAGGGCAAGCCGCAGAGTGGCCTGGATGCCATCCACCGCGCAGCCCGCCGCTACGAAACACTGGCGTTCGACTTCGGTCCGCCGGTGCCGATCAAGCCGCCACACGAACTGCTGGGCGAACAGTTGCTCAGGCAAGGCAAGGCGACCGAGGCGCGCGCGGCATTCGGGACCGCACTGAAAAGCGCACCCCGCCGCACCCGGTCCCTGCTCGGCCGCGCCCGCGCGGAATCGGCCAGCGGCGACACCGCGGCAGCCACCGCCACCTACAAGGAACTGATGACCATCTGGCACAGCGCCGATGCGGGCCTGCCGGCGCTGGCCGAAGCGAAGGGGTTCGTCGCGGCACATCCGTGAATGCACGGCGTCCCGCCGCGATCCCCGTCACGTACCAACACGCACTCAGGCGAAATGCGTGGCATCGACCTCGCTGCTTGCCGGCGCCATGAAATACTCGTGCAGGTATTTCTCGCCTTCGTCGCAGAACACCGTCACCACCGTATTCAACTCGGGGAAGTTCTTGCGGATGCGCTGCGCCGCCAGCATGTGCGCGCCGGAGCTGGGGCCGCAGAACAGGCCGTGGCGGCGTGCCAACCGTTTCATCTCGGCCACCGCATCGACGCTGGATACCGACAGCACCTCGTTCACCAGGCTGGCGTGGCGTTCGAAGATGCCCGGCACGAAGCCGTCGGAAATGCCCTCGATGGTGTGCGCGGCGATCTCGCCGCAGAGGATCGTGCACGATTCGGATGGCTCCATCGCGAACAGCCGCACATCGGGATTGACCGCGCGGAACGCCTGCCCCACACCGATCAGCGTACCGCCGGTGCCCACGCCGAGCACCAAAGCATCGGGCACGCAGCCGGCGGGCAGCTGGGCAAGGATCTCCGGGCCGAGGATCTCGCGGTTCTCCTCCACGTTCCATTCCGACTCGAACTGGCTGGGGCAGAAATAGCCGGGCTGCTGGCCCAGCTCCTTCGCCCGCGCCAGCGCCTCGTTGACGTGGAAATTGCCGCAGAACAGCACCTCGGCGCCGAATGCGCGGGAGATCGCCACGCGCTCGCTGGACAGCCCCTCGGGCATCACCACCTGCATGCGGTAGCCCTTCACCGCGGCCACCATCGACAGGGCGTTGCCGGTGTTGCCGCTGGTCGCCTCCACGATGGTGTCGCCCGGCTTGAGCAGGCCTTCGCGCTCGGCGCGCTCGATCATGTACCTGGCGATGCGCGCCTTGATCGAGCCGGACGGGTTGAGGAACTCGATCTTGGCGTAGACGCCCTCGATGTTCAGCAGCGGCGTGTCGCCGATGGCGTCGAGGATGGTGTCGGAGACCGTGGCAAAACGGGCGCTCATCTCAGTGGCCCTCGTGCGCATGCTGCATCACGTCCAGCGCCAGCGCGGAATGCGCATAGGCGGCGCCGGCGCGCATTTCGGCGGCGACCCAGATCGCCTCCATGATCTGCTGTTCGGTGGCGCCCTGCTTGAGCGCCTCGGCGGTATGGCCCTTGATGCAGTACGGGCATTGCGTGGTGTGCGCCACCGCCACCGCGATCAACTGCTTGGTGACGTCGGGCAAGGCGCCGTCGGCGAACACGGCGGCACTGAAAGCCTTGAAGGCCTGCAGCGGTGCGGGCGCCAGCTCGCGGCGCTTGCGCGCCAGTTCCACGGTGGAGGGGGGATACATGGGTGACTCCATGGGGTTTGCTCCTGTTCGTTTCTCGGACGCGCACGCCCGCTCGCCCTGCGGCGACCGGACGCGCGGGGTCGGGTCGATCGCCTCAGAGTGGCGGCCGCGATGTGCCGAGCACCCAGCCGGGCGGATCGCTGGCGGGAAAGCTCTGCGCCAGTTGCTCGTCGATGCGTCGTTCGCGCCGTTCGCGCGACTGGCGCGCATCACCCGGCGTTTGCCGCCGCACGTCGGATTCCGCTGCCCTTCTGCATCGTTTCATGGTTGTGCACCCGGCATGGCGCCAAGCGGGCGTCGCGTACCCTCACCTTAGGCGCGGCCGCATGACGCAGCGCTGATCCACGTCAGGGAATGGCTGGATCGCCGGCATGATGGGCGCGCACCGGTGAAAACACTGTGGTCGCGCCGGCCACGCGCGGCGGCAGCGATCAACCGTGCGACGGTGCGGCCGGCTGCATGTAGGTCGGCGTGTTCGCATAGGGCGCGGGCACCTCCCACATGCGCGCGGCGTAGAACACCGCCCAGGCCACCACGAACAGGCTCAGCACCCACACCCACACCGGGATCGACGAACGCGCCTCGGCGCGGCGCGGATCAAACGGATCGTCCGTGCTGAACGCATCCACGTGCAGTTGCAACTCGCCGCGCCGGGTCGAGCCCGGACGCAGGCCGGAGACCAGGATGCCGGGACCGTTCTGCACGACGAACGGAATCTCCTCGATGCCTTCGGCACCGCCCTGGTCCTCGGCACAGACGATCAGACGATGCGGACCGTCGCTCAGCTGGCGCGTATCCAGCGTCAGCGAGGTGGGCAACTCGCGATCGATCACCGGCTTCGGGTTGTCGTCGATGTAGATGCGCACGTGCGGCTTGGCCATCACGGATACCTCCCTCACCGATCCGGCCGCAGGATGTCGTTCTTGCAGTGGCGCGGATCCTTCTCGCCGGGCCGGAAGATCATCCAGAACATCGCGACGAAACAGCCGATCGTGATGGCACCGGCGATCCCGATGATCGCGATGTTGCCCCACAGCGGCCCGGTCATGTGATGCATGTCATTGCCCCTTCGCGCGCACAATAGCGACCTCGGCCGGCGTGACCGGCTTGGCGTGGTTGCCCCACGAGCTGCGCTCGTAGTTGACGATGTCGGCAATGTCCGCGTCGCTCAGCTGGCCGGCGAACGGCGGCATGGCGCTGTCGTATTTCACGCCGCCGATGATGACGCCGTGCGCGCCCTGCAACACCGTGTGGATGTGCAGGGTCGGGTCCTCATCGTCCACCGCGGCATTGCCCTTGAGCGGCGGAAAGGCGCCGGGGATGCCGGTGCCGGTGGCCTGGTGGCAGGCGGAACAATTGGCGGTGAACAACGCCTCGCCCTTGCTCGCCACGTACTGGTACGCACCGGCCGGAGCAGTCGCCGGCGCAGGTCCGGCCTTCGCCATCGGCGCCACGTTCGTCGCGCCGCCCATGCTGCCGTTCATCGTGTAACCCGGGATCGGTGTCTGCTTCAGGGACAGCAGATAGGCAACCAGCGCCCTGGCCTGCGGCGTGGGGATCACCTTGCCCGTCTTCGGCGCGAAGCCTGCCGGAACCGGCACCGCGGTCTCGCCGGGCGGCACCTCGTCCACCACGCGGAACAGGAACTTGAAGTTCGGCATGATCGACTCCGGCACCACCGCACGCGGATCGAACAGATGGATGTATTGCCACACGTCGCTCGGCTTGCTGGCGCCCAGGTTGGCGAGATCCGGGCCGGTGCGTTCGGAACCCAGCAACTCCGGCGTCTGGTAGACGAAGTCGCCCGGGGCGGAAGGCCGGCCGAACACCTTGTCCTCGTCCAGCGGGCGTACCTGTTGCGTGTGGCAATAGCTGCAGCCGTTGGCGACGAAAACCGTGCGGCCTTCCGCCTGCAACGCGGTCAGCGGTTCCACGCCCGGGCCCGCCGGTGTGCCGGACAAGTCGATCGCGGGCAGCACCGCCACCAGCAGAACGATGACGATGTAGATGCCCAGCGCCCCGCCGGCGATCAGCAGGAGTTTTTTCATGCCGCGACCTCCCCGGTGGCGTCGGCATCGAGCACCGGCGAGGCGGCATTGCCGGGCTGGCCCGAGGTCATGCGCCACACGTTCCACGCGAACACCAGGTGCGAGCCGAACATCAGCATCCCGCCCACGCCACGCCACACGTAGTACGGCTGCATGTCCACCACCGACTGGATGAACGGGAGGCCGTGCAGCCAATCCAGTCCCTGCACCGTGCCGCCGATCGACAGCGAGATCACGTAGATGAAGCTGCCTACCAGCGCCATCCAGAAATGCGCCGCCAGCCCGATGCGTCCCGCGGTCTTGCCGGTGGCCAGCGGCAGCAGCGCGTAGATGCCGCCCCACAGCGCGAACGTGACGAAGCCGTACATCGTCAGGTGCGAATGTCCGACCGTGAAGTTGGTGAAGTGCCAGATCGCCTGCATCGAGCGGAACGCCTCGACCGTGCCCTGGGTCGAGCCGAACAGATAACCGATCACCCCCACGAAGATGAACATCAGCGGGTAGGAATGGATCATG
The DNA here is from genome assembly GCF_052978405.1 of Rhodanobacter sp. UC4438_H5. Lineage (NCBI taxonomy): Bacteria > Pseudomonadati > Pseudomonadota > Gammaproteobacteria > Lysobacterales > Rhodanobacteraceae > Rhodanobacter > Rhodanobacter sp. UC4438_H5. Next base: position 901,099 of record NZ_CM129672.1, on the reverse strand, counting down.
TCGCGATAGCGCCCGCGCATGGTCAGCAGATAGTTCGCGCTGCCGCCCCACACCGGCACCAGCATCGCCACGCTGAACACGATCGCGGTGGTCTGCAGCCACCACGGCAGCGGACTGAACAGGAAATGGTGCGCACCGAGCAGCGGATAGAACAGCAGGTTGGTCCAGAACGCGAACACGCCCAGCGCGTAGGAATAGATCGGTCGGCTCAGGATCTTGGGTATCGCGTAGTAGAACGTGCCCAGTGCCAGCGGGGTGAACCACATGCCGACCGCGTTGTGCATGTAGAAGCCGGAGATGGCCACCTGGCCCAGGCCATGCTGGTACCACGGCAGCACGCCCACGGTGGCGATCACGCAGGTCCACAACACGCCGGCGATGGTGTACCAGTTGGAAAGATAGATGTCCTCGCTGCTGCGCCTGAGCACGGTGCCGATGAGGTTCCATCCCGTCACCAGCAAGGCGGCCAGGAAGATCAGCCGGATCGGCCACGGCCATTCGCGATATTCCAGATCGCCGTCGTTGCAGCCCAGGTCCAGCGCAATCGTGCCGGCGATCGCGGCGAGGTTGAACAACGCCAGTCCGAGCCACGCCAGCCGGGTGCTGTACAGGCGCGTGCCGCAGCTGCGCGCGGCGATGTAATACGCCACGCCGACCAGGCCGATGCTGGCCCAGCCGTAGAACGTCGCGTTGGTATGGATCGGCCGCAGGCGACCGAAAGTCAGGTATTTGGCCGCCCAGAAGTCCGGTGCGCCGAACTTGAACGCCAGCAGCAGACCGACTGCCGTGGCAATCACCAGCCAGATCGTGGCGGTGGTGACGTACGCCGTGAATACCGCCGTCAACGCACGGTCGTCTTCCACCTGTCCGATCGCGCGGGGTGCCGCTGCGCTTGCCTGCATCGTTCCATTCCGTCGAATCCGGTATGGCGCCCACCCGGGCGTCGAGCCCCGTGACCATAGGCCTCGATCTCCGGTGCGGCATTGATCCAGATCAGGTCTCGCCGGCAGTGGCGCCGCAAGAATCGCCCGGCTGCGACGCGGTGGGCGAAGGCGCCGTGCCCGCGCTGACGGCGCGGGTACGCGCAACTTGTTGCGCCGCATGTACACCGCGCGCACCGAGGCGCAACAGCGTCTGCCGCAGTGCCAGCGGCTTGAGCGGCTTGTACAGCACGCCCGCGCCGGCATCGAGCAGTTGCTGGCGCAGTTCGCCGTCGCGGTCCGCGGTGAGCATCACCGTGGGTACGTCAGGGTGACCTGCCGCGAGTTGTCGCCAGACATCCAGGCCGTTCTGGCCGCCATCCAGATGGAAGTCCAGGATGTTGACGTCCGGCCGCCACGGCACCGCCAACGCCTGCGCCGCGTTGCGCGCGGCGTGCACCTGCCAGCCCCAGCTGGCCAGCAGCGTGGTCAGCGCCGCCAGCGCCGCCGGTTCGTTGTCCAGCACCAGCGCGCGGCCCGCCGGCAGCGGCCGCATGGTGTCGGGAGAGGGCGCGCGGTGCGGCGTGGGCGGTGCCAGCGGCACCTCGAGATGGAACACGCTGCCGTGCCCCGGCGACGAGCGCAGCCCGAGCGGATGGCCGAGCAGGTCCGCCATGCGCTGTGCGATCGACAGGCCCAGCCCCAAGCCCTGCCCTCCGGCCGTACTGCCGCGACGGAACTCCTGGAAGATCAGTTGCTGCTCCTCCGGCGCAATGCCGCCACCGGTATCCCACACCTCCAGCCGCAGCATGGCGCCGCGCCGGCGCGCGCCGAGCAGCACGCGGCCGTGGCCGGCATGGCGCAGCGCGTTGGACAGGAAGTTCTGCAGCACCCGCCGCAACAGCTGCGGATCGGACTGCACCCATGCCCGTGTACTCACCACGCGCAACCGGACATCGCGATCGGCGGCCATCGCGCGAAACTCGGCGCCGAGCGGATCGAACACTTCGGCCAGCGCAAACGCGCGCAGCTGCGGATGCAGGCGGCCACCCTCCAGCCGCGCCACGTCGAGCAGCCCGGTCAGCAAGCCCTCGGTGGCGGCGAGCGCGCCGTTGAGGTGCTGCGCCGTGCGGCTGTCGCCACCGCGCTCGGTCAGCGCATGCGCGAACAACTGCGCCGCATGCAGCGGCTGCATCAGGTCGTGGGTGACCGCGGTGAGGAAGCGGCTCTTCGCCTCGTTGGCCGCCTGCGCATCCGCCGAGGCCAGCGCCAGCGCGCGGGTGCGCTCGTCCACGCGCAATTCCAGCGTTTCGTTGACGCGCTTGAGCGCCGCCTCGGCCTGGCGGAACGCGGTGACGTCGGTGAAGGTGGCCACGAAGCCGCCGCCGGGCATCGGATTGCCGCGGACCTCCACGATCCTGCCGTCGGGAAAACGGCGCTCGGACAAATGCCGGGTACCCGCGCGCATGTGCTCCAGCCGGCGCTGCACGCGTGTCTCGACCGCTCCGGGGCCGAGCATGCCGGCCGCGATGTTGTGGCGGGTCAGCTCGGCGACCGGGCGGCCCACCCGCAGCATGCCCGGCGGATAGTTGAACAGGCGTGCATACGGCGAGTTCCACGCCACCAGGCACAGCTCCGCGTCGACCACGCAGATGCCTTGGCTCATGTTCTCCAGCGCCGCGCCCAGCACGCGCTGGTTGAAGCGCAAATCCTGCGCCGCCTCGCCCACGATCGCGACCACCGTATCGAGCTCCTCGCGGCCCTGCCGATGGGCCACTTCCAGCAGCAGGCGCGCCGAGGCGGCGCCGATCACCGCGGCCAGCTCGTGCTCCACCTGGTTGACCCGCGCGGTGCCGGAGGAGCCGCTGGCTGGCGCACCGTCGAACAGATGCTCGACACGCTCCGGCGGCAGGAAGCGCGCCGCCAGCGCACGCAGTTCGGCGACGTCGACATGGCCGACGCTGACCGCCCGTCCGCCCTGCCCGTAGCGCGAGCCGGCAACGGCCAGCATCACCGCCGCGTTCGCCGCCAGGCTGACCACCACGGCGCGACCGAGACGGTTCCAGTCGCCCAGGCCGAGCAGGTCGTCCGGCGCCAGCCAGTGCATGCCGAACGGCCCGTCGCGCAGCCACGGCAGCGACGCCGGCAGCAGCGCCGGCAGCACCGCATAGATCCACACCACGGTGCCGGCGGCCAGCCCGGCCATCACCGCGCGCGAACCCAATTGCGGCCGGTACATCGCCGCGAGCACGGCCGGGGTCAGACCGGCCAATGCCGAGAACGAGATCGCGCCGATGTCGGCCAGCGCCTCGTTGCGCGCCAGCAGGCGGCTGTAGGCCCAGGCCAGCAGGATCACCACCACGATCGCCACGCGCCGGTAATTGAGCAGCGCCCCGCGCAGGTCGACGCGCTCGCCGCGCCCCCAACCCGAACGCACGCGCAGCGGCGCGATGAAATGGTTGACCACCATCAGGCTCAGCGTCAGCGTGGCGATCACCACCATACTGGTCGCCGCGCTCAGCCCGCCGAGAAAGGCGATCAGCGCCAGCCCCTGCCTGCCCTGCGCCAGCGGCAGCGCCAGCACATACATGTCCGAGGACACCCCGCTGGGGCCGAGCAGCGCGTCGCCCAGCCGCGCCAGCGGCAGGATCGGCAGCGAGATCAGCAACAGGTACAGCGGGAACAGCCAGCGCGCCGTGCGCAGGTTGCCGTCGCTGCGGCACTCCACGATGCCGGCGTAGAACTGGTGCGGCATGGTGAACATCGCCAGCGCACCGAGCAGGATCAAGGCCGGGAACCCGCCGCTGTCCGGCGGCGTGGGCACATGCGCAGGCAGGTTCGTCGGCAGCGCGGCAAACAACAGGCTGCCCAGCGCCAGCATTGCGCCAAGCTTGAACAGCGACTCGAACGCCATCGCCAGCACCAGCCCGCGATTGTGCGCCATGGTCGAGGCGCGCCGCGTACCGAACAGCATCGCGAACAGCGCCATCAGCAAGGCCACGTACAACGCGCTGTCCTGCCACGGCTCGGATTCGGCCAGTTGCCCCTGGCTGAGGATGCCGTAGCTCATCGCCACCGCCTTGAGCTGCAGCGCGATGTACGGCACGATGCCGATCACCACCACCGCGGTGACCAGCGCCGCCAACCCCGAATGCCGGCCCAGCCGCACCGCGATCAGGTCGGCCAGCGAACCGGCGTTGTACTCGCGCACCAGCTGCACCATCCGGCCGAGGAATTTCAGCGCGAACAGGTACATCACGATCGCCCCCACGAACGTCGGCGGCAGCCACCAACCGGAGCGGCTGGCCTGGGTGACGGTGCCGTAGAACGTCCACGAGGTGCAGTGGATCGCCAGCGACAGCGCATACACGATCGCCCATCGCTTCTCGAATATGTGCGGCTGCCGCTCGCCAAGCAACGCCACCCCGAACAGCAGGCCGAGCCAGCACAGCGCAGCGATGGCAATGACGCTGGCGCTCAGCATGGTTTTTGCGCCCTTGCTTGCGGGCGTGGCCCCGGCCGCGATACTTCTGCCGCGGTGTGCACTGTCTTCAAGGCAAAGAGCCTCCTTGCACCTGCACCTGTAGGAGCGCACTTCTGCGCGATGTCCTTGACTCCATCCGAAGCCAACAGCGTCCGATCGCCGGCCCCTGTAGGAGCGCACCCTGTGCGCGATGCTCTGGCTCGTGACACCGGTGAAGCGAACAGCGGTCGATCGCCTTCGGCGACCGAGTCACTTTGAGCAAAGGCATCGCGCACAGGGTGCGCTCCTACAAGGACGGGCGGGCGGCCAGTCTCCGTTTTGCACGGAACCAAAAGTTTTGCACGGAACCAAAAGCATCGCGCGCGAGCGCGCTCCCACGATACCGTCGAAGCCATCCGCATGGGGGGACATCAATGCCCGGCAGGCAAACCCAGCGCGTGCACCGCGTCCACCAGCCAGCGCAACTGCACGCCCTGGCGTGTGTCGTAGTCGGCTCCCGAATAACCCCACCAGTCCCAGCATGCCTGCGGATTCAAGGGCGCGAAACTTGCGCGTGTCTGAGGATATAGCACGGCCACGTCGTAGACGTCCGCCCAGCGATTGAAGCCCGCGTCCTCGACGAAGGCCTTGCCCACGGCGTCGGCATTCTGCTTGCAGCCGTGGAAGGCCACCATCAGGCCGCAGGGCTTGCCGGCGATGCAGGCCGGCGGCAGATAGACGTATCCGGTGCTTGCCAGGAACGCGTCGGCGCCCCCGGGGCGCAGCGCATCCTGGTCGAACGTGCGCAGCTCGCCGCGTGCCGCGGTGGCGGCATGCGCCGGCTCGCCGAACATCCGCGCGAAAATTTCGCCGGCGGCGTCGAAGCCGCAGTGGCCCAGGTACGGCGCCACCGACTTGTCGCAATCGTCGCCGCTGCCGGCCACCGGCAGGTTGTGCGCAAACGCACGCTGGCCGTCCTCGTGCACCTGCATGCCGTCCAGGCCGGGCGTGCCGTCGCGCAACTGCTCGTAGAAACGGGCGCCGGCCTCGGCCACGGCCGGGGCGACCAGGGCGTCGTCCTTGCCATGCAGCAGGTAGACGCGGGCGCCGGCGAGATCCTTCAGCGGACCGATCCGGCCGTCGGCCGAGCGCTCACGGGCACTGGCCACCAGTTTGGCGACATCGGGCGCCGGCACTCCCTTCATGCAGGCGCTCAGCGCCACCGCCAGCTGCCCCCCGGCACAACCGTACGGGCCGCCGGCGACCAGCGCGGCATCGGGAAACAGATCGGGATACGCGAGCTGCGCCTGGCCGGCCATGTAGGCCCCCGAGGAAAGCCCCACCACCGCGACGCGGGCGGGGTCGATCGCCAGATGCGGCAGGCGCCCGGCGGTGTCGGCGGCGCAGGCGCTGCCGCTGCCCAGCAGGGTCAGCAGCAGCAAGCGGTTGAACCATCGGCTGTTCATGGGTCTGCTCCGTCGAATGGTGGGCCTGCCGGCCGGGAAGCGGCGGATCGCCCCTGCCCACCGCTGCGCCGCAGGCCATGCTTGCCCGTGGTGCAGTGGCGGTTGGCCCGGCGCACCGGGACCCGGTGCGTTCCGCTCAGAAATTGTACCGGGCGCTGAAGTACCAGTTGCGTGGCGCGCCGTAGTAGGCGGTCTGGATGTTGCCGACGCTGGAGAACTCCTGGCCGTCGGTCTTGTAGACCTTGTCGCCGAGGTTGCGCACGCCGGCGCGCAGCTGCCAGTGCCCGTCGACCGAATCGAACACGCCGAACACGCCGGTGACCGTGTACGCCTGCTGCATCAGCCCGTCGCGGTTGTCGACGCTGAGCCAGGTGTCGCTGCGATACGAGGCGTCGGCGCCGAAGGTCAGCGCGCTGCCGCTGGGCAGGCCGAAGGTGTGCGCCAGCGCCACGCGGGCGGTGAACTTCGGCGAGAACGGCACGTGGTCGTGCAGGTCGGCCAGGCTCGGGTCGTACTGCGTGCGGGGGTCGACGAACTTGTCGTAGCGCGCATCCATCCACGCCAGCTGCGTCGAAAGCCTGGTGCCCTCGCCCAGCACGGCGGCGCCCTCGAACTCCAGGCCGTCGATCTTCAGCTTGGCGGCGTTGAGCACCGGGAAGCTGAAGGCCGGCGTGGCCGAGCCCGGGTTCTGCACCTCGGAAACGCGCGCCTGGAAGTCGGTGTAGTTGGAGTGGTAGGCGGCGAAATTGCCCTGCAGCCGGTTGTCGGCCGAGCGCATCTTCAGGCCCAGCTCGTAGGTCCACACGTACTCGGGATCGAAGGTCGGGTCGGCCGCTTCCGCCGGATCGTTGGCGCGGCCGTTGAAGCCGCCGGACTTGAAGCCGCGGTTGACCGAGACATAGCCCATCGTCTGCGGCGTGAACTGCTTCTCCAGGCTGAGCGACGGCGTGACCGCGCTCCACGACTTGCTGGTCGGCTGGATCACCGCCTGCGGGTCCTGGCTGAACGCCTGCAGCGGCGCGCCGAAGAACGCGCTGGTGGTGCGCCAGTAGTCCTTCGTTTCGTGGGTGTAGCGCACGCCGGCGGCGAGCGTCCAGGTCGGCACGAACTCCCAGTTGAAATGCGCGAAGCCGGCCCAGCTCTTGTTCTCCAGCTTGTCGTCGATCGTGCGCAGGAAATCCACCGGCAGCGTGGCGAAGCGCAGCAGGTCGTCGGCGTAGGCCTCTTGGTGCGAGGGCACCTTCTCGTCCAGGTAATACAGGCCGTACACGGCCTGCAGGTTGCTGCCGTTGTCGTACTGCAGCTGCAGTTCCTGGCTCAGCTGTTTCTGATGGAAATCGACCAGCACGTCGCCCAGTTCCAGCGTGGTGGCGTCGATGTCGATGAAGGAATTGCTGTGCAGCTTGCGCCACGCCGTGATGCTCTTCAGGTCCCAGCGGTCGGCCAGGTGCCAATCCATGTGCAGCGACGCGCCGTAGTGAGTGAGCTTCTGCCCGTGGCCGGGGCCGAACGAGGTCGCGCCGTGGAAGTCGTACTTGCCGGCGGGCGGCGTGTAGAGCAGCACCTGGCCCAGTGCGAGGTCGGTGGCATACAGCGGCGCGGTCGCCTCACCCAGGGTCAGCTTGGTGTCCTGCTTGGTGTAGTCGGCCGACAGCGTGGCGCTGAAGGCGTCACTGGGTTGCCACTTCAACTTGCCGCGCACGGCCTTGGTGTTGTCGTTGTTGTATTTCTGGCCGGTGGCCGGATCGGTGACGTAACCATCGGTGCGCGTGTAGACGCCGGCCAGATTGCCCGACACCGTTGCGCCGAGCGGCCCGGAAACATAGAAACGACCCTCGCGCCGGCCATAGTTGCCGACCGTGCCCTCGATCGAGCCCTCGGGCGTGTTGCTCGGCTCTTTGGTAATGATCTTGATCGCGCCGCCGGTGGAGTTCTTGCCGTACAGCGTGCCCTGCGGCCCGCGCAGCACCTCGACGCGCTCGATGTCGAACAGGCTGAACAGGGCGCCCTGGATGCGCGAGTAGTACACGTCGTCGACGTACATGCCGACGCCCGGGTCGAAGGTCTGCAACGCGTCGGGCTGGCCGATGCCGCGGATGAACACGTTCACCGAGGAGGACGAGCCACGGCCCTGCACGATGTTCATGCCCGGCACGGCTCCCTGCAGGCCGTCGATGTTGTTCGCCTGCAGATCCTTCAGATCCTCGTTGGTGAACGCGCTGACCGCCACCGGCACCTTCTCCAGCGCCTCGCCGCGACGCCGCGCGGTGACCGTGACCGCTTCCAGCTGTGTCGCCTCGGCCTGCTTGGCGGCCGCCGGCTTGACCGTGCCTGACGGATCCGTGACCTGCTGCGCCTGCAGCGGCGCCATCAGCGCGAAACCCAGTACCAGACCGATCGCCGAGCTCAGTTGCGTGCGTTTCATGACGTCCCCTTGGCGGTGAATGCATCGCTCGCGCGGATGCTGAATGCAGATCAGCTTAGGTGCCCGTGCAAGCCGGGGCACTCGTACCTTCGTACAGTGCCCGCGCCCTGGTGCCTCCGGGATACTCGACGCCTGTCGCATTGACGAGGCTGGGGAAATCACGGATGGCATTCTTGATCGTGCTGGCTGCGCTGTGCTTCCTGATGTTCGCGGCCTACCGCGGCTACAGCGTGATCCTGTTCGCCCCGATCGCCGCGCTGGGCGCGGTGCTGCTGACCGAGCCGGCGCTGGTGGCACCGATGTTCACCGGCCTGTTCATGGACAGGATGGTCGGTTTCCTCAAGCTGTATTTCCCGGTGTTCATGCTGGGCGCGGTGTTCGGCAAGCTGATCGAGCTGTCGGGGTTCTCCAAGTCGATCGTGGCGGCGACGATCGGCCTGGTCGGGCGCAGCCGGGCGATCCTGTCCATCGTGCTGGTGTGCGCGCTGCTGACCTACGGCGGCGTGTCGCTGTTCGTGGTGGTGTTCGCGGTCTACCCGTTCGCGGCGGAACTGTTCCGCGCCAGCGACATCCCCAAGCGGCTGATCCCCGGCACCATCGCGCTGGGCGCGTTCACCTTCACCATGGATTCGCTGCCCGGCACGCCGCAGATCCAGAACATCATCCCCACCGCGTTCTTCGGCACCGATACCTGGGCCGCGCCGTGGTTGGGCACGATCGGCGGCATCTTCATCCTGGTCGTGGGCCTGGGCTATCTCGACTGGCGCCGGCGCAAGGCCGCGGCGGCCGGCGAGGGCTACGGCAGCAACCTGGTCAACGAACCGGAGCCGTTCGACGCCACCCGCCTGCCGCATCCGCTGATCGCCCTGCTGCCGCTGGTGCTGGTCGGCGTATGCAACAAGCTGTTCACCGACTGGATTCCGCACCTCTACGGCGAGACGCAATCGTTCCTGCCCAGCGTGGTCGGCAGCGCCAGGCCGGTGGTGCAGGAGGTGTCCAAGGTCGCCGCGATCTGGGCGGTCGAGGGCGCCCTGCTGGCAGGCATTCTTTGCGTGCTGGTGTTCGCCTGGCGTGCAGTGATGGGGCGGCTGGCCGCAGGCACTCAGGCGGCGGTCGGCGGCGCCTTGCTGGCCTCGATGAACACCGCCTCGGAGTACGGCTTCGGCGCGGTGATCGCCGCCCTGCCCGGCTTCAAGCTGGTGGCCGACGCGCTGCACACCATTCCCAACCCGCTGGTCAACGAGGCGGTCACCGTCACCGCGCTGGCCGGCATCACCGGCTCGGCCTCTGGCGGCATGAGCATCGCGCTGGGCGCGATGGCGGAGACCTTCATCCACAACGCGAACGCCGCCGGCATCCCGATGGAGGTGCTGCACCGCGTGGCCGCGATGGCCTCCGGCGGCATGGACACCCTGCCCCACAACGGCGCGGTGATCACCCTGCTGGCGGTCACCGGGCTGACCCATCGCCAGTCCTACAAGGACATCTTCGCGATCACCGTGATCAAGACCCTGGCCGTGGCCGTGGTCATCACCGCGTACTACCTGCTGGGCGTGGTCTAGCGCACTCCGCCCGCGCCGCCCGCCGCTTGAACCCCGGGACGAAGCCCGCCTCGGGCGATGACCGACCCGTGCCACCGGCCGTTCGCCGAGGCGGGTGGTGTCGCGTGCCTTGACCGGCTGTCGCACGGGTGCCCACACGCGGGCGCACAAACCCGTATAATCGACCGGTTAACCCTCAAATTACCCACGTGGTGGCTGCACGCGCCACCCGAGTCGATCCCATGTCCATAGAAAATCTGCGCAACATCGCCATCGTCGCCCACGTCGACCACGGCAAGACCACGCTGGTGGACTGCCTGCTCAAGCAGTCCGGCACGCTGAACGAGCGCACCGTGCTGGCCGAGCGTGTGATGGATTCGAACGACCAGGAAAAGGAACGCGGCATCACCATCCTGGCCAAGAACACCGCCATCACGTGGCGGGGCAACCGCATCAATATTGTCGACACGCCCGGACACGCCGACTTCGGCGGCGAGGTCGAGCGCGTGCTGTCGATGGTCGACTCGGTGCTGATCCTGGTCGACGCGATGGACGGCCCGATGCCGCAGACCCGCTTCGTGACGCAAAAGGCGTTCGCGATGGGCTTCAAGCCGATCGTGGTGATCAACAAGGTCGACCGCCCCGGTGCGCGCCCGGAGTGGGTCGTCGAGCAGGTATGGGATCTGTTTGACCGCCTCGGCGCCACGCCCGAGCAGATGGAGTTCCCGATCGTCTACGCCTCGGCGCTGAACGGCTACGCCGGCCTGGACGAGAACGTGCGCGAGGGCGACATGACCCCGCTGTACGAGGCGATCATGCAGCACGTCAGCAAGCCGGACGTGGACCCTGACGGCCCGTTCCAGATGCGCATCAGCCAGCTCGACTACAACAACTTCGTCGGCGTGATCGGCATCGGCCGCATCCAGCGCGGCACCTTGAAGAAGAACATGCCGGTGGCGGTGATCGACCGTCACGGCAAGAAGCGCCAGGGCAAGGTGCTGCAGGTGCTCGGCTTCCTCGGCCTGGAGCGGATCGAGCAGGAAACCGCCGAGGCCGGCGACATCGTGGCCATCTCGGGCATCGCCGACCTGACCATCTCCGACACCATCTGCGCGCTGGACACGCCCGAAGCGCTGCCTGCGCTGACCGTGGACGAACCGACGATCTCGATGACCTTCCAGGTCAACAATTCGCCGTTCGCCGGCAACAAGGATCTCTCCGGCGGCAAGTTCCTCACCAGCCGCCAGCTCAAGGACCGGCTGGAGCGCGAGCAGGTGCACAACGTGGCGCTGAAGGTGGAGCAGGGTTCGGATGCCGACAAGTTCCTGGTCTCCGGCCGCGGCGAGCTGCACCTGTCGGTGCTGATCGAGAACATGCGCCGCGAAGGCTACGAACTGGCCGTGTCACGCCCGGAAGTCATCATCAAGGAGATCGACGGCCAGAAGATGGAGCCGATCGAGCAGTTGGTGGTCGACGTGGAGGAAATCCACCAGGGCGGCGTGATGGAGAAGCTGGGCATGCGCAAGGGCCAGCTGAAGAACATGGAATCCGACGGCAAGGGCCGCGTGCGGCTGGATTACGAAATCCCGGCGCGCGGCCTGATCGGCTTCCAGAACCAGTTCAAGACCCTGACCCAGGGCTCGGGCCTGCTGTTCCACGTGTTCGACCACTACGGCCCGAAGGAAGAAGGCCAGATCGCCAAGCGGCAGAACGGCGTGATGATCGCCAATGCCGGCGGCACCACCCCCGCCTATTCGCTCGGGCCGCTGCAGGATCGCGGCAAGCTGTTCGCCGCCGAGGGCGACAACGTGTATGAAGGCCAGCTGGTCGGCATCCACGCCAAGGACAACGACCTCACCGTCAACGTGATCAAGCCCAAGCCGCTGACCAACATGCGCGCCTCGGGCAAGGACGACGCGATCCAGCTCACCCCCGCGATCAAGTTCACCCTGGAACAGGCACTGGACTTCATCGACGACGACGAGCTGGTCGAGGTCACCCCGAAGGAAATCCGCCTGCGCAAGAAACACCTCACCGAGATCGACCGCAAGCGCGCCTCGCGCAGCTGAGTGGTCATCTCGTGTGATTGAACGGAAGGCCGCCGCGAGGCGGCCTTTTGCTTGCCGGCGGCCGCGTCATCTGCAGGAGCGCACCCTGTGCGCGATGCTCTTCGTCATGTAAGGGAAAGCACTGGGTAGGGCGGGCACTGCCCGCCGACCGCCCTTTCCGGCGCGCCGATGGCGGGCGGTGCCCGCCCTACGACGTGCGGAACTTCAGCCTCGCGGATCGTAGTCCGCGAAACTCTTCCGCAAGACCTCATAGGCCTTGCGCTGCGCATCGCTGTCGGCCGCCGGCGTGCGGATGGACAATTCCACCAATTGGTCGCCGGGATTGTTGCCCGGCATGCCGCGCCCCTTCAGCCTCAGCTTGCGGCCTGACTGCGAGCCGGCGGGGATGCGCAGGTCCACGGTGCCCGCCAGCGTCGGCACCGGTACGGTCGCGCCCAGCGCGGCTTCCCACGGCGCGATCGGCAGCACGTGGACGACATTGCGACCGTCGAGGCGAAAGCGCGGGTCGTCGCGGATGATCACTTCCAGCAGCAGGTCGCCCTTGGGTCCACCGCCCATGCCCGACTGACCCTGGCCCGAGAGACGGATCACCTGGCCGCTCTGGATGCCGGCGGGGATCTTCACCTCGAGCACGCGCTCGCCGCCGGACGAATCGTGCATGGCCAACCGCGTAGGGCCGCCGTCGAAGGCGGTCTGCAGGTCGATCTGCACCGAGGCCTGCACGTCCTGCCCACGCCGCGGCCGCGGCTGGCCGCGATGGCCGCCATGCGCAGCGCCGCGACCGAACAGGCTTTCGAAGAAATCGCTGAAATCACCGGCGTCGCCACCGAAGCCCTGTTGCTCCTGCCAGCCCGGCGGCGGGCGGAACTGCTCGCCCTGGCGATAACCGCCGGCGCGCAGCTGGTCGTAGGAGCGCCGCTTCTCGGCGTCCTTCAACACCTCGTTGGCTTCGTTGACCGCCTTGAACTTCTCCTCGGCGCCCGCGTCCTTGTTCTTGTCCGGGTGGTACTTGCGCGCCAACTTGCGATACGCCGCCTTGATGTCGGCCTCGCTGGCGTCAGGCTTGACGCCGAGGATCTCGTAATAATCTTTGAATTCCACACCCGCTCCTATTCGTCGGTACCGCAGCCCGAAAGGCTGCGCCCCGCCGCGGAGCATTATCCACGACGGGGCGGGTCTTCATACCGCGTTGCGTGTGCAGCGCAGGTCAGTTGCCGGTGTCGATCGCGATGCGACGCGGCGTGGTTTCGGGCTTCTTCGGAATCGCGATCTCCAGCACGCCGAAACGGCCATGCGCGCTGATGTTCTCCGCGTCGGCGCTTTCCGGCAGCGAGAAGCGGCGATGGAAGGTGCCGTAGACGCGCTCCTGCCGGGTCAGCCTGCCGCCGTCCTTTTCGTTGTCGACGGTGCGTTCGCCCTTGATGGTGAGGATGCTCTTGTCCATGCTCACCTCGATCGTGGACGGGTCCACGCCGGGCACGTCGACCAGGATCATGAAGCGCTTGTCTTCCTCGCGGATGTCCACCCGCGGCGCCCACTGGCTGGTTTCCACGGTGGACTGGTCATTGTCGCCGGCGCCGAAAAAGCGGCTCATGACCTGGCGGAAATCGTCCGGCGTACCGAACTCGCGGTTCCACACGGATTGACGGCTCACGTTCATTTCAGTGCCTCCTCTGACGGGTTTGCGGCGTGATCGCCGCCTGCTCCGGAAATAGGTGCTCGCCGCGGCGATTCAAGGCACCCGACCGCCAAAACCACTAGCATGCAAGCGTTGTTCACCATTGAGCGATCCATGACCATCCAACCCGGGGACACCCTGCCCGACGTCGCGATCAAGATGATCGACGGCGACATCCGGCCCGTGCACACAGGCGCGCTGTTCGGCGGACGCAAGGCCGTGCTGTTCGGCGTGCCTGGCGCGTTCACGCCGACCTGCTCGAACCATCACCTGCCCGGCTACGTGGCGGCGTTCGCCGAGTTCCAGGCGCGCGGCATCGCGGTGATGTGCCTCGCGGTCAACGACGCCTACGTGATGCAGGCGTGGGCGGCTGCGCAGCACGTGCCGCGCGGGTTGCTGATGCTGGCCGACGGCAACGCCAGCTTCACCCGCGCGCTGGGCCTGGAACTGGATGGCAGCGACTTCGGCATGGGCATCCGCGCGCGCCGGTTCGCGCTGTATGCCGAGGATGGCGTGGTGCGGCAATTGCAGCTGGAAGCGCCGGGCGAACTGCGCGTGTCCACCGCCGAGGCGATGCTCGCGGCGATCGGCAAGGCGCCGGGTGCACCGCACGGCGGCTGATATGCTGCGCCGATGGATATCGTCAACAACCCTGCCGTGGCCCGCATGGCCGAGCGTTTCCGTGGTTTCCTGCCGGTCGTGGTCGACGTGGAGACGGGCGGCTTCGATGCCGAACACGATGCGCTGCTGGAAATCGCCGCGATACCGCTGCGCATCGACGAGGCCGGCTTCCTGAGCACCAAGGAGCTGGTCACCACCCACGTGGAGCCGTTCCCCGGCGCCAACCTCGATCCCCGTTCGCTGGAGATCACCGGGATCGATCCGGACAATCCATTGCGCGGCGCCCTGCCCGAACGCCAGGCGCTGGACCACGTTTTCCAGGTGGTGCGCGAGGCGGTGCGCGAGGCGGGTTGCCAGCGGGCGATCCTGGTCGGCCACAACGCCGCCTTCGACCTGGGCTTTCTCAACCAGGCGGTGCGCCGCTGCGGGTACAAGCGCAATCCGTTCCATCCGTTCAGCTGTTTCGACACGGTCAGCCTGGCCGGCCTGGCCTATGGCCAGACCGTGCTGAGCAAGGCGGTACTGGCGGCGGGCTTGACCTTCGACAGCCGCGAGGCGCATTCGGCCGTCTACGACGCCGAGCGCACCGCCGAGCTGTTCTGCAGCATCGTCAACCGCTGGCGGCAACTGGAGCTGGTGGAACGGGCGAGCCTCGACCTCGGCGCGTCCGGTGCGCGAGGTGGCGACGTCCCGATCGCCTGACGGGCCACCCGCGGAACCGGCGGCACGCGGATTCAGGCAGCCAACCTATGGCGCGTGGCCAGCCGGCGGCGGCATCGTGCGACGACGACGCCAGTTGTTCACCACGCCATAGACGCCGATGGCGATCCAGGCGGCCTCCAGCAGGAAGGCGGACAGGTTGAAGCTGCCGAATACCAGCGACAACAGCACACCGAGCGCGCCGAAAATGTTCATCGTCTGGTAGATCAGCCCGTTGCCATGCAGGCGATGCCCCTGCAGCAGCAGAAAGGCCAGCAACACCAGCGCCACCCCGAGATAGCCGGCCCAGTCGTACCAGAAGAAAGTCATCGCTTCGCTCCGCGCTGGCGCAACGCCTCGAACAAGGCCACGCCAGTGGCGACGGAGACGTTGAGGCTTTCCATCGAACCGGGCATGGGGATCTTCGCCACGAAATCGCACAGTTCGCGGGTGAGCCGGCGGATGCCCTCGCCTTCGCTGCCCAGCACCAGCGCCACCGGTCCCTTGAAGTCGATACCGTAGATCGTGGTCTCGGTGTCGCCCGCCAGGCCGGTGATCCACACGCCGGCATCCTTCAGCTCGCGCAGTGTACGCGCCAGGTTGGTCACCGCGATCAGCGGTACCCGGTCGGCGCCGCCGGCCGAGGCGCGGCGCACCACCGGCGTGAGGCCGACCGCGCGATCCTTCGGCACGATCACCGCGGTGACTTTCGCCGCGGCGGCGCTGCGCAGGCAGGCGCCGAGGTTGTGCGGATCGGTGACACCGTCCAGCACCAGCACCAGGGTATCGCTGCCGTCGCGTTCGAGCAGGCCGGCAAGGTCGCTTTCGTGCGCGGCCGGCGCCGCCTCGTAACGCGCCGCCACGCCCTGGTGGCGCGCTTCGCCCGCGTGCTTGTCCAGCTCCTCGCGCGGACGGTGGCGTACCGCGATGCCCAGCTTCTTTGCGCGCTCGGCCAGCTCCAGCACGCGGGCGTTGCGCTGGCCGTTCTCCACCAGCAGCTCACGCACGCGCTCGGCATCGTTGCTCAATGCGCCCTCGACGGGATTGATGCCGACGATCCAGCTCTCACTCATGGCTTGCCTTTCGGTTTCGGTTTGCGGCCGCCGTGCTTCTTCGGCGCCGGCGGGACGGCAGCCGGGGCCGGCGCGCGCCTGGCGGAACCGTCCTTGCGCGGGCGACGATCGGACGACGGTTCGACCCTGCGGCCCTGATGCTGGCCGCCGGCATGCTGGCGCCCTGCCGGCGGCTGTGCACGCGGCGGCGGACTATCGCTCGCCGCAGCCTTGCGCGGGGCCGGCGCCGGTGTGGCAACCTCGGCCTCCTTGCGGCCGAATGCGCGGCCGATCGCCTTGGCGGCGCGACCGAACATGCCCGGTGCCTTGGTCGTGGCGGCCGCCTTCTTCGGCAGCGAATAGCGCTCGCCCGCGGCGGCATAGTCATACGCCTTGCCGCTGCCGGTCGGGGCCGGAGCCGGGGCCGACGTGCGCGGCGAGACCAGGCGGAAGTCGATCTTGCGATCCTCCAGGCTCGCGCGCAGCACCTGGATGCGCACGTGGTCGCCGAGGCGGAACTGCGCGCCGGTGCGCTCACCCTTGAGCAGCTTGCGCACCGCGTCGAAGTGGTAGTAGTCGTTCACCAGCTGGCTGATGTGCACCAGGCCGGAAACCTTCGATTCGTCCAGCTCCACGAACAGGCCGAACGAGGTGACCCCGGTGACCACGCCGTCGAACTCGCTGCCGATGTGCTTCTCCATCCACGCGCACTTGAAGCGCTCGTCCACGTCGCGCTCGGCCTCCTCGGCACGACGCTCGCGCTGCGAGCAATGCACGGCCATAGCCGCCACCTCGGCGGGCGTGTAGGTGTAGTCGCTGGGCTTGCCGCCGGTCAACGCGTAACGGATCGCGCGATGCACCAGCAGGTCGGGATAACGACGGATCGGCGAGGTGAAGTGCGCGTACGCCTGCAGCGACAGGCCGAAGTGGCCGCGGTTGTCGGGCTGGTAGGCGGCCATGCTCTGCGAGCGCAGCAGCACGCTCTGGATCAGTTCGCGCTCGGGGCGATCGCGCACCAGCGCGAGGATCTCGGAGAAGTCGGCCGGGGTCACCTCCTCCACCGGCGGCATGCGCAGCTTGAACTCGCGCAGGAACTGCTGCAGGTCCTCGTATTTCTCCGCCGGCGGCGGCTCGTGTGCGCGGAACAGCGCGGGGATTTTCCTCTTCTCCAGGAACAGCGCGGCCTGCACATTGGCCGCGATCATGCACTCCTCGATCAGCTTGTGCGCGTCGTTGCGTTCGGTGGCACCCATCGACTCCACGCCGCCGCTCTGGTCGAGACGGAACTTCACCTCCGGCGTCTCGAAGTCGATCGCGCCGCGGCGCTTGCGCTGCGCCGCCATCGCCTTGTACAGCGCGTGCAGGTTCTCGAGCTGCGGCAGCACGTCGGCGACCTCGTGGCGTGCGTCCTTCTCGCGCAGGCCGACCGCTTGCCACACCTTGTCGTAGGTCAGCCGCGCATGCGAGCGCATCACCGCGTCGTAGAACTTCGAACGGGCGACGTTGCCCTCGGCGTCGACGGTCATGTCGCAGACCATGCACAGCCGCTCGACCTTCGGGTTCAGTGAGCAGATGCCGTTGGAAAGCGTCTCCGGCAGCATCGGCACGACGAAGCCGGGGAAATAGGTGGACGTGCTGCGCTCGTATGCCTCGCGATCCAGCGCGTTGCCTGCCTGCACGTAGTGCGACACGTCGGCGATCGCCACGATCAGCCGCCAGCCACCACCACGCTTCGGCTCGGCATACACCGCATCGTCGAAGTCGCGGGCATCGGCGCCGTCGATGGTGACCAGCGGCAGCTTGCGGATGTCGGTACGGCCTTCCCGCTCGGCAGCGGTCACCTCCGCTTCCACCTGCGCCGCATCACGCAACACTTCGGCCGGCCATTCGTGCGGCAGGTCGTGGCTGGCGATCGCCATCTCCACCACCAGCGAGGGCTGCAGGCGATTACCCAGCACCGCGCGGATCTCGCCCAGCGGACCGCGGTAAGGCGTCGGCGGGTCGGTGATCTCCACCACCACGATCTGGCCGGACTCGGCGCTCTGCTCCTGGCCCGGCTTGATGATCACGTCCTGGTTCAGGCGGCGATCGTCGGGCGTGACCAGGGTGACGCCATCCTCGATCAACACGCGGCCGACCAGGCGCGGCGAGCGACGTTCCAGCACTTCGGCGATCGCACCCTGCTTGCGGCCGCGACGGTCGATGCCGACCACGCTGGCCAGCACGCGATCACCATGCAGCACCGTACGCATCTGCTGCGGCGACAGGTACAGGTCTTCGCCGCCCTCGTCGGGGCGCAGGAACCCGTAGCCCTCGGCGTTGGCCAGCACGCGGCCGGCGATCAGGTCGAGCTTGCGCGTCGGCGCGTAGCCGCCGCGCCGGCCCAGCAGCAACTGGGCATCGCGCACCATCGCCGCGAGCCGCTTGCGCAGTGCCTCGAGGTCGACTTCATCGTGAATCTGCAGCGCGTCGGCGATGCGCGCTTCGGTCAGCAGTTCGCCGCGCTCTTCCAGCAGGGCGAGGATCGCCTCGCGGCTGGGGATGGGGCGCGCATAGCGCTGTGCCTCGCGATTGGCATGCGGGTCGCGCACGGCGCCGGTGGCAGCCTTGCCGCGCTTGTCCGGCGCGGATGGCCCGCGCGACGAGCGACTGCCGGTTTTCTTCGGGGGGCGCGCATCCGGGGAACGGCCGGACGTGGGGGGAGTTTTTCTGGTCACTAAGTATCCTTGTGGTGTCACGCGGCGCAGAGAATGACACGGCGCGTGCGATGAGGGTGAAAAAGAGTTGACAAGCCAGCGGTCGATGCCTACATTACGCGGCTCACGCAGCTCGCTGAGCAGTGTGGCACCTTGCCCAGGTGGCGGAATTGGTAGACGCACTAGCTTCAGGTGCTAGCGGGGGCAACTCCGTGGAGGTTCGAGTCCTCTTCTGGGCACCAATTGTAAACGAAGGCCGCCTTTCAAGGCGGCCTTCGTCTTTTCAGGGTTTGCATTGAAGTCAGGAAGACGTCCGCCCCGCGTGAACCGTTCGCCCCGAGCGTAGACCGAAGCGTCGAAGTCGAAGGGTCGCCACGCGGGAGCCGACGAGCCCTTCGACTTCGCTGCGCCACGCTCGGAGCGAACGGTGTGCGTGCAGTCTTTCGCACTTCAAGCGATTGCCGGCCCCTTCAACTCGACCATGTTTCCCTGCGGGTCGTAGAGGTAGATCGAAGGACCCTCGCCTCGCGCGCCATAGCGCGAACCCGACTCGCCGATGCGCACGCCGTGCGCCCGCAGATGGGCCAGGATCGC
Source organism: Rhodanobacter sp. UC4438_H5 (assembly GCF_052978405.1). NCBI lineage: Bacteria > Pseudomonadati > Pseudomonadota > Gammaproteobacteria > Lysobacterales > Rhodanobacteraceae > Rhodanobacter > Rhodanobacter sp. UC4438_H5. Next base: position 881,875 of record NZ_CM129672.1, on the reverse strand, counting down.
CGCCTCGTCGTAATCCTCCACGCGCAGGCACAGGTGGTCCATGTTGTGGCCCTGTGCAGCCGGTGCCGCGCCGCCGAGACGGCCGAGCTTGCCGTCGATCGCCACCAGATCGATCAGCGAGGCGCCGGCACGCAGTTGCACCAGGCCGATCTCGTCCTGGCGCCGCTCCTCGCGGCAACCCAGTACGTCGCAATAGAAGCGCTGCATGGCCACCGGGTCGATGGCGCGCAGCACCACGTGGTCGATCTCGCCGATGCGGAGCATGCGGGTTCCTCCACTGGACGGGGCGCCAAGCATAGTGCCGGTTCCACCTGAACCGCGCCCGCCGCACACGTGCCCGACCTGTATAATCGCCGGGGTAAAACGCATGGTGGGAGAAGCCGCGCGCTCCCGACCGGAGCACCGGCTGCCGAAGACGCAACGCCCGTAATCGCTCAGGCCCCACACCACCACGCGTCAAACACTCTGGAGAGAGCGGTTGAATCCGCCGCCGAAGGGGCACGAAACGCCGCCGCGTTTCCAAACTCTCAGGCAAAAGGACAGAGGGGCGCCCCACGTGCGGCACGGCACGTTGTCTGCGGATGCCCTTTCATGACCTCGAAGAACCCGACCTCCCTGCGCGACCTCGAACACCACGGCGCGTTCATCGAACGCCACATCGGTCCGGACGACGCCGAGATCGCACAGATGCTGCGCGTGATCGGCCACGATTCGCTGGAGTCGATGACCGACGCCATCGTTCCCGGCTCGATCAAGTCCGCCGCCCCGCTGGCCTTGCCCGAAGCGATCACCGAGGAGGCCGCGCTGGCCAAGATCCGCGCGATCGCCGGCAAGAACCAGGTGTTCCGCAGCTTCATCGGCCAGGGCTATTACGGCACGCTGACGCCGAACGTCATCCTGCGCAACATCCTGGAGAATCCGGCCTGGTACACCGCGTACACGCCGTACCAGGCGGAGATCTCGCAGGGCCGCATGGAGGCGCTGATCAACTTCCAGACGATGTGCGCCGACCTCACCGGGATGGAGATCGCCAACGCCTCGCTGCTGGACGAGGCCACCGCCGCGGCCGAGGCGATGACCCTGGCCAAGCGCTCGTGCAAGTCGAAGTCGAACGTGTTCTTCGTGTCCAGCGGCGTGCACCCGCAGGCGCTGGAAGTGGTGCGCACGCGCGCCGAACCGCTGGGCATCGAACTGGTGGTCGGCGCGGACAGCGATGCGGCCGGTACCGATGCGTTCGGCGTGCTGCTGCAGTACCCGGACACCTTCGGCAGCATCAACGATTACCAGGCGATCGCCGACGCCGTGCACGCGCGCGGCGGCGTGGTCGCGGTCGCCACCGACCTGCTCGCGCTGACCCTGATCGCCGCGCCCGGCGAATGGGGCGCCGACATCGTGGTGGGCAACTCGCAGCGCTTCGGCGTGCCGTTCGGCTTCGGCGGCCCGCACGCCGCGTTCATGGCCTGCCGCGACGCGTACAAGCGCTCGATGCCGGGCCGCCTGATCGGCGTGTCGATCGACACCGAGGGCAAGGCGGCCTACCGCCTCACCCTGCAGACGCGCGAGCAGCACATCCGCCGCGAGAAGGCCACCTCCAACATCTGCACCGCGCAGGTGCTGCTGGCGGTGATGGCCAGCATGTACGCGGTCTACCACGGCCCCGCCGGGCTCACCCGCATCGCGCGCCGCACGCATCGCCTGGCCGCGATCCTGACCGTCGCGCTGCGTCGGGCCGGCGTGAAGGTGGGCGGCGATTTCTTCGATACGCTGCACATCACCGGCATCGACGCCGCCGCTGTCCATGCCAAGGCCCGCGCTGCAGGCATCAACCTGCGCGAGCTGGACGCCAGCAGCCTCGGCATCAGCCTGGACGAGACCACCACCCGCGCCGACGTCGTCGCACTGGCGGGCCTGTTCGGTGCCGAGATCGACATCGACGCGCTCGATGCCGAAGTCCACGACGCGCTGCCACGCACGCTGCTGCGCAAGAGCGACTTCCTCACCCACCCGGTGTTCAACACGCACCACAGCGAGCACGAGTTGCTGCGCTACATGCGCGCGCTGGCCGACAAGGACCTGGCGATGGATCGCACGATGATCCCGCTGGGCTCGTGCACCATGAAGCTCAACGCCACCGCCGAGATGATCCCGGTCACCTGGCCGGAATTCGCCAACATCCATCCGCTGGCGCCGGCCGCCCAGGCGCAGGGTTACAAGGAACTGATCGACGGGCTGGAAGCGATGCTGGTCGAATGCACCGGCTACGACGCGGTGAGCCTGCAGCCGAACTCCGGCGCGCAGGGCGAGTACGCCGGCCTGCTGGCGATCCGCGCCTACCACCGCTCGCGCGGCGAAGCGCATCGCGACATCTGCCTGATCCCCGAATCCGCCCACGGCACCAACCCGGCCTCCGCGCACCTGTGCGGCATGACCGTGGTGGTGACCAAGTGCGACAGCAACGGCAACGTCGACGTCGAGGACATCCGCCGCGCCGCCGAGAAGTATTCGGACCGTCTCGCCGCGCTGATGATCACCTACCCGTCCACGCATGGCGTGTTCGAGGAGGACATCGTGGCGATCTGCGAGATCGTGCACGCGCACGGCGGCCAGGTGTACACCGACGGTGCCAACATGAACGCGCTGGTCGGCGTGGCCAAGCCCGGCAAGTGGGGCTCGGACGTGTCGCACCTGAACCTGCACAAGACCTTCTGCATCCCGCACGGCGGTGGCGGCCCGGGTGTCGGCCCGTGCGCGGTGAAGTCGCACCTCGCCCCGTTCCTGCCGAGGAAGTTCGGCGAGGAAAGCCCGGTCGGCATGGTTTCTGCGGCAAGCTTCGGCAGCGCCTCGATTCTGCCGATCAGCTGGATGTACATCGTCATGATGGGCCAGCAGGGCCTGCGCAAGGCAACGCAAGTGGCCCTGCTCAACGCCAACTACATCGCCAAGCGGCTCGAAGCGCACTACCCCACCCTGTACACCGGCCGCAACGGGCTGGTGGCGCACGAGTGCATCCTCGACCTGCGCCCTCTCAAGGACGCCACCGGCATCGGCGCCGAGGACGTGGCGAAGCGGCTGATCGACTTCGGCTTCCACGCGCCGACGCTGAGCTTCCCGGTGTCGGGCACCTTGATGGTGGAACCGACCGAGAGCGAATCGCGAATCGAGCTGGACCGCTTCATCGACGCGATGATCCAGATCCGCGACGAGATCCGCGCGATCGAGGAAGGCAAGCTCGACCGCGAGGACAACCCGCTGAAGAACGCCCCGCACACCGCCACCATGGTCAGCGCCAGCGAGTGGACCCACGCCTACCCGCGCGAACTGGCCGCCTTCCCGCTGGCCAGCCTGAAGCTGCAGAAGTACTGGCCGCCGGTCGCCCGCGTCGACAACGTCTACGGCGACAAGCACATCATGTGCGCCTGCATCCCGGTGGATGCGTACAAGGAAGAAGCCGAGGCCTGAGCCCGAAGGGCAGGCTCAGCCGGTTGCAGCCCGCGGCATGCCCGCGGGCTGCGCGTTCCCGGCACGCGGGCCGACCCCGCTGGAGTGCGCGCGCGTCGACAACACCAGCGCGACCTGATGTTCGGCACGCATGCGGGCGGCCTTGGCGGCAAACCACGCCTTGGGCCCCGCCAGCAGCACCGCGCAGACTGCGTTGGCCCGGCAAAATGCGTCGATGCTCTGGCGCAGGTGGACCAGCAGACGTTCGTTGAACGCCTCGTTCAATGCCTCGACGCGGAACGGCGGCGCGACATGTTCATCGAGCATGCCGGCCAGCGACGTTGCCACCTGCAGCGCAAGCCGCCGGTTGTGGCGCGTCACCTCCGGCGCACCGGCCGGGGCCTGCCAGGCACCGTCGAGCGCGTCGACCAGCTCGTGGAACTCGCGGCGATTCAGCGGACGCTGCTGCACCGGCAGGCTGCGTCGGCGGATCAGCCATGCCTGATCCGCCGCAGGCAATGCATGCGAACGGTGGGTGGCGCGGTCGAGTGCCTCGCGCGGCGACAAGCCATCCGCGCCCAGCAGGTCGGCCAGTGCCTCACGCGTCAACGGTTGCGCCCGCGCGCTGCCATCCGGCGTGTACCAGCGGCGATATTCGAGCGTGGTGGGGGAAAACAGGTCGCGTGGCGGCTTGACCGTGGCGCGCGCTTCGTCCGCATCGTCCAGTGCCGGCGCAACCGCGCGCAACCCGGCCGTCTGGGCGGCGGCGATGCGGTCGAGCAGGATTTCGGCCTTGACCAGATGGCCGTGGTAAGTCGCATGCCGGTCGCAAGCCTCGCGCGCCGGCAGGAAAAGAAAACGAAGGCGGGACCCGGGGTTGCCGATCACCGATGGCCCGAAATGGGCGAGGAAAACTGAACTGGACTTGCGCACAAACCGACCTGTTTGCCGGGGCTGATGCGAATGTCCTGCCGCGATGCCCCGGATCTGATGGACTGACCGCCCTCACCAGGCGGCCTCGCGCTCACGATGGCACACGTCGAAGGCACGAAATGTGGCACAGAGCTCATTCCGGGGTTGATCCCGTCGACACCCGATTACCGCGATTGGCGCAAAAACAGGCATCATGGGTGGCTCGCTTCCCGCGCAACCCGCGTGCGGCCCGGCCCGCAGCGCGCCGGCGATGCCCTGTTCGACCACGACCGACGCCCTCATGACCACGACCTGCCCGCCCTCTGCCGACGAAACGGACGCCGAACTGCTGGCGCAGGCGCGTGCCGCCATCCGGCTGCTGCAGACCATTGCCGACGACCGCGGGCTGCTCGAGCGGCTGCCCGTCGCGGAACGCCAACAGCTGCACCAGGCCGTGGCACGGATGTACCACCCCGAACCGGGCGCGCGCCGGATTCGCCTCAAGGCCGCGGAGAAACAACGCCACGCCGCGCGCATCCAGGCCGAAGACACCGTGCTGAACCAGACCGGCATCCGCGCCCTGCGCCGCAAGCCGGTGTTCACCACGCCGAACGCGTTCGCGCCGGAAGGTTTCCTGCCGCACGACGTGCCGCCCGCGGCCGACGCCGCGCAGCCGCGCGAGTCGGTCGAGCCGAAGCACTGCTACGTGTGCAAGCGCAAGTACTCGACCATCCATTTCTTCTACGACCAGCTGTGCCCGGAATGCGCCGCGTTCAACTACACCAAGCGCAGCGAACTGGCCGACCTGCGCGGGCGCGTGGCACTGCTCACCGGCGGCCGGGTGAAGATCGGTTACCAGGCCGGCCTGAAGCTGCTGCGCGCCGGCGCCGAGCTGATCGTCACCACGCGCTTCCCGCGCGACTCGGCGGCGCGCTACGCGGCCGAGCCGGACTTCGCCGACTGGGGCCACCGCCTGCAGGTCTACGGCCTGGACCTGCGCCACACGCCCAGCGTCGAGGCGTTCTGCCAGAAACTGGTGGCAACCCGGCCGCGGCTGGACTTCATCATCAACAACGCCTGCCAGACCGTGCGCCGCCCGCCGGATTTCTACGCACACATGATGGAAGGCGAGACCGCCGCGCTGCACGAGCTGCCCGAGCACGTGCGCCGGCTGGTCGGCCATTACGAAGGCCTGCGCGGCGCGGAGATCCTGCCCGGCAGCAGCGCGCTGGCCAGTCGCGGCGCCGACCTGCCCGGGCTGAGCCGGGCCGCCGAGCTGTCGCAGCTGCCGCTGCTGCCGGAAGAACTGCTGGCGCAGAGCCACCTGTTTCCCGAGGGCCGACTGGATCAGGACCTGCAGCAGGTCGACCTGCGCCAGCGCAACTCGTGGCGGCTGCTGATGGCCGAGGTGCCGTCGGTCGAATTGCTGGAGGTGCAGTTGGTCAACGCGATCGCGCCGTTCATCATCAACGCGCGGCTGAAGCCGCTGATGCTGCGCACGCCCGAGCGCGACAAACACATCGTCAACGTGTCGGCGATGGAGGGCCAGTTCTACCGCAGCTTCAAGACCACCCGCCACCCGCACACCAACATGGCCAAGGCCGCGCTGAACATGATGACGCGCACCGCGGCCACCGATTACCACAACGACGGCATCCACATGAACAGCGTCGACACCGGCTGGGTGACCGACGAGGACCCCGCCGAGCTGGCGGCGAAGAAAGTGCGCGAGGAACGCTTCCACCCACCGCTGGACATCGTCGACGGCGCCGCACGCATCGTCGACCCGATCATCCACGGCATCAACACCGGCGAGCATGTGTGGGGCCAGTTCCTGAAGGACTACCGCCCCACCGACTGGTGAGCCACTGGTGCCGGGGCGACGACAATCCGTTTCCTTCGCGCCGGTTTCAGACGGCACTGCGTAGCCTTATCTTGCGGACAGGCGCCATCCGGCGCGATCAAGCATGAGGAGCAACGCCGTGATTGAACGCAGACCCTTCGACCGCCTGGGCGGAGCCGACCACGGCTGGCTCAACGCCAAACACCATTTCTCCTTCGCCAGCTACCACGACGCGAATCGCATGGGCTGGGGCGCGCTGCGCGTGTGGAACGACGACACCATCGCGCCGCAGACCGGCTTCCCGCCGCACCCGCACGCGGACATGGAGATCATCACCTACGTGCGCGAAGGCGCGATCAGCCACCAGGACAGCCTGGGCAACGCCGGCCGCACCGAGGCCGGCGACGTGCAGGTGATGAGCGCCGGCAGCGGCATCACCCACAGCGAGTACAACCGGGAGGATGTGACCACGCGCATCTTCCAGATCTGGATCATCCCCGACGAGAACGGCCAGCCGCCGTCGTGGGGCGCGCGGCCGTTTCCCAGGGGCGATCGTTCCGGGCGCTTCGTGGCACTGGCCAGCGGCTTCAAGGACGACACCGAGGCGCTGCCGCTGCGCACCGATGCGCGCGTGCTGGGCGCCACGCTGAAGGCCGGCGAAAGCACCGAGTACCTGCTGCCCCCCGGCCGCTACGCCTACCTGGTACCGGCCACCGGCAAGGTGGACCTCAATGGCGTGCAACTGGACGCCCGCGACGGCGCCGCGATCCGCCAGGAGTCGACGCTGAAGGTCACCGCGCTGGAAGACGCCGAGCTGGTGCTGGTCGATACCGCGCCCTGAGCTTCGCGCATGCGGGCACGAGTGGCGCCCGGTGCCGACGCCCCGGCGGGCGCCGGCACGGCCAGCTCCAATTCGATCGCAAGACCCGGAGTGCCGCGGTGGCTGCCGGTCCGTAGATTGCGCCTTGAGCGATAATCCGACGGAAGGAACAGCCATGAAAACTCCCGAGAAACAGGCCGCACGTGCCGCCACCCTCGCCGACCCGCGCTGGGCCGCCGTGCAGGCACGCGATGCGCGTGCCGACGGCAGCTTCTTCTACTCGGTGCGCAGCACCGGCGTGTACTGTCGGCCGTCCTGCGCGGCGCGCCCCGCCCGCCCCGAGAACGTGGCGTTCCACGCCACCGCCGCCGAGGCGGAGCGCGCCGGCTTTCGCCCGTGCAGGCGCTGCCGGCCCGACCAGCCATCGCTCGCAGAGCAGCAGGCGGCGATGGTCACCGCCGCCTGCCGACTGATCGAGCAGGCCGAGACCGTACCCACGCTCGAACAGTTGGCGCAACCGAGCGGACTCAGCCCCTTCCACTTCCACCGCGTGTTCAAGGCGGTTGCCGGGGTGACCCCGAAGCAGTACGCCACGGCGCATCGCAACCGCCGCGTGCGCAGCGGCCTGGAGCGCAGCCACACGGTGACCGAGGCGATCTTCGATGCGGGCTACAACGCCAGTAGCCGCTTCTACGAAACGGCGAACGAGGTGCTGGGCATGACGCCCTCGCGCTATCGCGCCGGCGGTGCCGACAGCGAGATCCGCTTCGCCATCGGCGCCTGCTCGCTCGGCGCGATCCTGGTGGCGCAGAGCGCGCGCGGCGTGTGCGCGATCCTGCTCGGCGACGACCCCGACGCGCTCGCGCGCGAGCTGCAGGATCGCTTCCCCAGGGCCAGGCTGATCGGCGGCGACCGCGACTACGAGCGCCTGGTGGCGCAGGTGGTCGGCTTTGTCGAAGCCCCTGCGCTGGGACTGGATCTGCCCTTGGACGTGCGCGGCACCGCGTTCCAGCAGCGCGTATGGCAGGCGTTGCGCGAGATCCCGGTCGGCAGCACGGCCAGCTACAGCGAGATCGCGCGGCGCATCGGCGCGCCCAAGGCTTCGCGGGCGGTGGCGCAGGCATGTGCCGGCAACATGCTGGCGGTGGCGATCCCCTGCCACCGCGTGGTGCGCAACGACGGCGACCTGTCCGGCTACCGCTGGGGCGTGCCGCGCAAACGCGCGCTGCTGGAGCGCGAGGCGCAGGCATGAACGCGCAACTGCGCCCTGCCCCCGACACCGGTGCGCGGCTGCAGGCATACGACTGGGCCGGCATCGGCGATGAACTCGACGCACACGGCTGCGCGATGCTGGAGGCCCTGCTGTCGCCGCAGGAGTGCGCGAAGCTGGCAAGCATGTACGCGGACGACGAACATTTCCGCAGCCGCGTGCCGATGGCCCGCCACGGTTTCGGCCGTGGCGAATACCGCTATTTCGATTACCCCCTGCCCGAGCTGGTGGCCGGGCTGCGCAGCGCGGTCTACCCGCGGCTGGCGCCGATCGCGAACCGCTGGAACGCGTCGATGGGACTGCCCGCGCGCTACCCCGCCACGCATGCCGAATTCATCGAACGCTGCCACGCCGCCGGCCAGCGCCGCCCCACTCCGTTGCTGCTGCAGTACGGCACCGGCGACTACAACTGCCTGCACCAGGACCTGTACGGCGAGCACGTGTTCCCGCTGCAGCTGGCGATCCTGCTGTCGGAGCCGGGGCGCGATTTCAGCGGCGGCGAGTTCGTGCTGACCGAGCAGCGCCCGCGCATGCAGTCGCGCATCGAGGTGGTGCCGCTGCGCCAGGGCGATGCGGTGCTGTTCGCGGTGCACCAGCGGCCGCTGCAAGGTACCCGCGGCAGCTACCGGGTGAACATGCGCCACGGCGTCAGCCGCGTGCGCCGCGGCCATCGCCACACGCTTGGCATCATCTTCCACGACGCCACATGATCAGCGCCGACCTGTTCGCCGCCACGCCTGCGCCTGCCCGCCGGGACGAGCCATTGTGCGAGGGCGCGATGGTGTTGCGCGGGTTTGCCCTGGCCAGCGAGGCGGTGTTGCTGCAGGCGCTCGATGCGATCACGGCGCAGGCACCGTTCCGCCACCTGGTCACACCCGGCGGCTTGCGCATGTCGGTGGCGATGACCAATGCGGGGCCGCTGGGCTGGGTCAGCGATCGTCGTGGCTACCGCTACGACCCGATCGACCCGGACAGCGGCCGGCCCTGGCCACCGATGCCGGCGGTCTTCCTGCAACTGGCCGATGCCGCGGCGGCGCACGTCGGTTTCACCGGCTTCGTGCCGGATGCCTGCCTGCTCAACCGCTACGAGGCCGGCGCCCGGTTGAGCCTGCACCAGGACCGCGATGAACGCGACCTGGGCCAGCCGATCGTGTCGGTCTCGCTGGGCATCCCGGCCGTGTTCCTGTTCGGCGGCCTGCAGCGCGCGGATCGCCCGCAACGCGTGCCGCTGGCGCACGGCGACGTGGTCGTGTGGGGCGGTCCGGCGCGGCTGCGCTATCACGGCGTGCTGCCGTTGAAGCCACATCATCACCCGCTGCTGGGCGAGACCCGGATCAATCTCACGTTTCGTCGGGCGGGCTGACGCCGAGCCGGTGTCCGTACACCAGCTTGCCGCCGAGCCAGCCGGCCACGGCCAGGCACAGGAAACCCGACACGCTCAGAGCGATCGCCAGCAGGCTCGGCGCGATGAAATGCGTGCCGTGCAGGCGCAGGAACAGGCTGGCCACGTAGCAGCAGAGCGCGCCCATCACCATCAGCATGTGGCGGTTGACGTCCTTGAGCGCCGGGTTGTCTTCGGCGACCTTGGCCAGTTCGAGCAGGCCGGCCAGCATGGCGGGGATCGAGAAGCCGATCCCCGCCAGCAGCAGGATGCCGGCGAAGCGCCACGCCGGTTCGCCCCAGGCCAGGCTGGCCAGATCCGCCGCGGTGGCCAGCGACCAGCAGGCAATCGGGAAATGCACCAGGGCCGGATGCAGCGGATGGCGCATGACAGCGACTCAGGCCAGCAGCAGGCTGAGCAGGGTCAGGAAACCCGCCACCGCGACGCCGGCGTGCACCAATACCACGGCCTTCGGCGCAACCTGCTTGCGCAGATGGAACGAGGCGAGGAAGAAACCGCCCAGCGCGGCCAGTACCAGCAGGGCCAGCGCCGCGGTGAGCCGTGCCGGCGCCGCACCCTGCAGCACCACCAGGATCAACAGCACCAGGCCGCTGGCGCCCAGCAGCGCGTGCAGCAAGGAAATTGCCCACGGCGCCAGCTTGCCGCGCAGCACGCTGGAAGCCAGCACCAGGCCGCCGATGGCGGCGATCGCAAAAACCAGAATCGCATAGAGCAGCATGTCGTTCCCCCGATTGGCACGTTGATGAAGTGAGCAGCATTCGATCCGATGCGGCGGGTTGCCCAAAGGTTCCCGCGCTCGACCATGGTGCAGGTGCCCGCGCCGCCGCGGCTTGCTACCCTCGTCGGATCGTCCGGTTCGCGAGGCAGACATGACACCCACCCACGGCATCCACACCATCGACACCGGCTTCGTGCGGCCGCGGTTCGATGCGGCCTACCTCATCGTGGAGAACGGCCGCGGCGCCTTCATCGACTGCGGCACCAACTTCGCCGTGCCGCGCATGCTGGCGGCACTGGATGAGGCCAGCATCGCGCCGGCGGACGTCGACTGGCTGATCCTCACCCACGTGCACCTGGACCACGCCGGCGGCGCCGGCGAGCTGATCGCACAACTGCCGAACGCGAAGCTGGTGGTGCATCCGCGCGGAGCACGCCACATGATCGACCCCAGTGTGCTGTGGGCCGGCGCCAGCGCGGTGTACGGCGAGTCGGTGATGGAACAGACGTATGGACGCTTGCGGCCAGTGCCTGCCGAGCGCGTGGTCGAGGCGGGGGACGGCCACGTCGTCGACCTTGCCGGACGCACCCTGCGCTGCCTCGATACGCCGGGCCATGCGCGCCACCACATCGCCATCCACGACGCACGCGCCAACGTCTTTTTCACTGGCGACGTATTCGGCCTTTCCTATCGCGACTTCGACACCGCGAACGGTCCGTTCATCCTGCCCACCACCTCGCCGGTGCAGTTCGATCCGGAGGCGCTGCATGCGTCGATCGAGCGGCTGCTCGCGCTGAAACCCGAGGCGATGTACCTCACCCATTACGGCCGGGTGGAGAGCGTCGAGCGGCTGGCCGCCGACCTGCATGCGCAGATCGACGCGATGGTGGCCATCGCCCGCGCCGCGCACGGCTCGCCCGAGCGGCATGCCGTGCTGGTGGAATCGCTCACCGGGCTCTATGCCGCCCGCGCGCAGGCCCATGGCTGGCAGCAGGGACGCGACGCGCTGCGCCAGTTGCTGGGCATGGACATCGAACTGAACGCGCAGGGGCTGGAGGTGTGGCTGGGGCGCTGAGCGCCCGCCGCTGGCAGCTCACTTTGCGCGTGCGTCGCGCCGCTCTTGTGCCAGCCGCGCCTCGAAGCGCGGCTGCGCCGCCGCGGCATAGGCGCGGCAGGCACCGGCGTCGATCAGGGCCGCGGAGTCGTGCTCGCGATCGCGTGCGGCAATCTTCTGCATGAAGCCGCTGGCTTCGGGATGCGGGGTGATCAGGATGTCGCACGGCAGCGCGGCGACGGTCGCGAAGGACCGGCGGAAAGCCGCCACGCGCGCCGGGTCGTCGCTGTAGCGGAAGCCGTCGCGGCTGAGCGCGGTGAGGCTGTCGACATAGGCCAGCGCAAGGCAGCGCCCCTGCTCGCACGAGCGCCAGGTCCAGGACGTGCTGCCAGGCGTATGGCCGGGCGTGTAGTGCGCCGTGACCGCGATCGGCCCCACCCGCACTGCCGCGCCATCGGCGACCACTTGCACCGATGCCACCGCCGGATAGCGTGTCGCCATGCCGTACTGCGGATCGTCCGGGTCGTTGCCGCCGGACCGCAGCTCCTTCGCCCCGGCCGCACTGGCCGCCACCGAGGCGCCGCTGTCACGAGCCAAACGGGCGATGCCGCCGGCGTGGTCGAAGTGGGCGTGCGAGTTGAGGATCAGCTTCACGTCGCGCAAGCGGAAACCGAGCGCGCGGATGTTCGCCTCGATCTGCGGCACGTTGCCTTCCAGCGTGCCGTCAATCAGCACATGGCCCTGCGGCGAGGTGATCAGGATCGCGCTCAATCCCTGCGTGCCCACGTACCAGCTGTTGCCATGAATGTGGAAGGGCTTTTGCGGCGCACTCCAGCGCGCCTCATCCGCTTGCGCGAAACCCGCCACCGTCAAGGTGACAACAAACCATAACGCGCGGAGAGATGGATTCATGCCGGGGATTCCGTGGGGACGAGGCCGTCATGCTCGCCGACGACGCGGCGCTGGCGCGGGCGCATCGCTGGCAAATTGCGGGCGCGGCTCGCTCAGGCCAGCCGCGTACCGTTCGGCACCGGGCGTTCGACCGCGGTGAGCACCACGCCCTCGTCGGTGGGAAAGCCGGTGAGCAGGAATTGCGAGCGGAACGGGCCGATCTGCTTTTCGGGGAAGTTGATCACACCCACGACCTGTCGGCCGAGCAGGTCGTCGGCCTGGTACAACGCGGCGATCTGCGCGCTGGTCTTCTTCTCGCCGTAGGGGCCGAAATCCACCCACACTTTCCACGCCGGCTTGCGCGCTTCGGGAAACGGTTCGACCCGGATCACCGTGCCGGCGACGACCAGCACTTTCTCGAAATCGGCCCAGCTGATTTCGGGGCAATTCGCTGCACTCATCCTTCCAGCCTCGTCTTCAGACAATCGCGGCTCTGCTGCCACCAGTAGCTGGCTTGCGCCGCCAGATAACCGAACGGACGGTGCGTGCTGCCCAGGCCATAGTCGGCAAAACGTTTCCAGCCATCGTCGCCCTCGGCGATCGCCGCCGCCAGCAGTTCACCGGCCGCGCAGGTCGGGGCCAGGCCGTGGCCGCCGAACGCCTGCGCCCACCACAGGCCGTCGCCGCTGCCGCCGATCTGCGGCATCTGGTGCCGTGCGTAGCTCATCAGGCCCGACCAGGCGTGCTCGATCCGCACGCCGGCCAGTTGCGGGAACACCCGCAGCAGGTCCCGCGTCAGCAGGCGCTGCACGCCGCGCGGCGAGCGGTTGAGCACCGAGATGCGCCCACCCCACAGCAGTCGCGTATCCGGCAGCGCGCGGTAATAGTCGAACGCGAAGCGGCTGTCGTAGATCGCCGCGCGGGTGTGCAGGCACTCGTCCAGTCGATCGCCGAGCGGTTCGGTCACCATGACGTAGGTGGCGATCGGCAGGATCGCCCGGTCGATCGGCTTCTGCAGGCCGGCCAGGTAGCCGCCGCAGGCCAGCACGACCTCATCGGCCAGCAGCTCACCTTGCGCCGTGCGCAGGCGCCACTGCCGGCCTTCGCGCGCGAGGCGGCGCACGCCGCTGTGCTCGTGGATGCGCACACCCTGCCCGGCCGCCGCCGCGGCCAAGCCGATCGCGTAGTTGAGCGGGTGCAGGTGCAGCGCATCACGCTCGTACAGGCCGTCGTGATAACGCTCGCTGCGGATGCGTGCGCGCAACTCCGCTTCGGGCAACCACTGCCAGTTCACGTCGTAGTGTTCGGCCAGCAGTTGCTGGCGCCGGCGCAGCACCGCGGGGTCACGGAACCAGTTGGCCCAGATCACGCCTTCGTCGACCGCGTCGCAGGGGATGGCGTAGTCGGCGACACGTCGTCGGATGCGCCCGACCGCCGCGATGGTCAGCTGGAACAGGGCCTGCGCACGCGCTTCGCCCAACTGGTCGAGCAGCGCCTGCTCGCCCAGCGAATAGCCGGCGAAGACGAAACCGCCATTGCGACCGGAGGCGCCGAACCCGACCTGCTCACGTTCCAGCAGGACCACGTCGCGCACGCCGCGCTCGGCCAGGCCCAGCGCGGTGTTCAAGCCGGCAAAGCCGCCGCCGATCACGGCAACACGTGCGTGCGTGCTGCCCTGAAGCGGCTCCCAGGCCGGGTACGGCGTGGCAGTGGCGCGGTAGTAGGACGTGGGCGAGGGGGATTTCATGCTGCAGCGACAGGCGGCACCAGTGTCCGTGACCGGGCAAGCATATCCTTCATGCCAGGACGTCGTGGCAGCCGTGGTTCAAAGCTGGCCGAGGAACTCTCGCACAGTGAGCGCGAGTTTCGGGTCCTGCATCGCCATGTGCATGGTGGCGCGCACCAGGCCGGCCTTGTTGCCGCAATCGAAACGGGTGCCTTCGAAGCGGTAGGCCAGCACCTTGCCTTGCTCTTTCAGCAGCGCGTCGATCGCGTCAGTAAGCTGGATCTCGCCGCCGGCACCGGGCGTGGTCTGCTCCAGCAGCTGGAAGATGCGGCCAGGCAACACGTAGCGGCCGACCACGGCCAGGTTCGACGGTGCGTTGGCCGGCTTGGGCTTCTCGACCATGTGGCGGATCAGGGCGCTGCGATCGTCGACCGGTGTGGCATCGACGATGCCGTACTTGTCAGTGTCGGTGTGCGGCACTTCCTCCACCGCGATCACGCCGGCCTGCTGCGCCTCGGCGAGCTCCGCCATCTGCCGCAGCGCGCCCTTGCCGGCGCCGTTCCAGATCAGGTCGTCAGGCAGGATCACGCCGAACGGCTCGTCGCCGACCACCGGCTTGGCGCACAGCACGGCATGGCCCAGGCCGAGCGCCTCGGGCTGGGTCACGAAGATCGCCCGCACGTGCCGCGGCAAGGTGCCTTGCACCAGCGCCAGCAGCTCGGCCTTGCCCTTCTCGTGCAGCTTCGATTCCAGCTCGTAGGCCTTGTCGAAGTAGTCGGCGATCGCGTGCTTGTAGCGGTTGGTGACGAACACCAGGGTGTCGGCACCTGCATCCACCGCTTCGTCGACGGCGTACTGGATCAGCGGCTTGTCGAGCACCGGCAGCATTTCCTTGGCGACCACCTTGGTCGCCGGCAGGAAGCGCGTGCCGAGTCCGGCTACGGGAAACACCACTTTGCGCAGGGGCTTGCTCACTCATTGATCTCCGGGTTGGCACGGCGGATCGACACCACGTTGTCAGGCTGCGCCGCTTCGCTCCAGCGGAACGAGGGCAACAGGCTGGACACGCAGCGGCGAAGTTCTTCCTCATTGAAAATGTCGGCCGCCTCGGCGGCCTTGTGCAGCAGGGCCTGCAGCAACTCCCACGACACCTCGCGATGCTGCGCCAGGAAAATCTTGGCATGCGTGGTGGCGCTGTAGTTCTCCAGCGGATGGAACAGCTCCTCGAACAGTTTCTCGCCCGCGCGCAGGCCGGTGTAGACGATCGGGATCTCGCTGCCCGGCTTCTTGCCGGCGAGGCGGATCATCTGCTCGGCCAGGTCGCGGATCTTCACCGGCTCGCCCATGTCGAGCGCGAAGATCTCGCCGCCCTTGCCAATGCTGGCGGTCTGCAGGATCAGCTGGCAGGCCTCGGGAATGGTCATGAAGTAGCGCGAGATTTCCGGGTGCGTCACGGTGACCGGGCCGCCGTCGCGGATCTGCCGGCGGAACAGCGGCACCACCGAGCCGGCCGAATCCAGCACGTTGCCGAAACGCACGGTCATGAAGCGGGTATCGGTCTGCGCGTCGAGGTTCTGGCAGTAGATTTCCGCCACGCGCTTGCAGGCACCCATCACGCTGGTGGGGTTGACCGCCTTGTCGGTGGAGATCAGCACGAAACACGCCACCCCGACCGAACAGGCCGCGTCGGCCACCGTGCGGGTACCCAGCGCGTTGTTGCAGAACGCGGCGCGCAGCTGGCCTTGCAGCATCGGCACGTGCTTGTACGCCGCGGCGTGGAATACCACCTGCGGCTGCGCCTCCGCAAACACCTTGCGCATCGCCACCTGGTCGCAGCAATTGGCCAGGATGCCGTCGAGGATCAGCTCCGGGAAATGGTTGCGCAGCTCCTGGGTAATCCGGTAGAGGTTGTACTCGCTCACCTCCACCACGGTCAGCGCCTGTGCACCGAGCCGCGCCACCTGCCGGCACAGTTCCGAGCCGATCGAACCACCACCACCGGTGATCAGCACGCGCCGCCCGCTCAGGGTCTCGCGGATCGCGGTCCAGTCCAGTTCCACCGTGTCGCGGCCGAGCAAATCCTCGATCGCCACCTCCTTGATCTGGTTCAGCTGGGCACGGCCCGCCACGATGTCCTCGATGCGCGGCACCGTGCGGTAGGGCAGATCGGTGCTGTCGCACAGGGCCACCACGCGCCGCATCTCGGCCGTCGTGGCCCCGGGCATGGCGATCAGCAGCATGTCGGCGGCCGCGCTGCGCACCAGCTCGGGCAGCTCGTCGAGCCGGCCCAGCACCGGGCGACCGTTGATGCTGGCGCCACGCAGGCTGGGCGCGTCGTCGACAAAGCCGACCACCGCATAGCGGTTGTCGCGGCGAAGATCGCGCGACAGCACTTCGCCGGCGCGGTCGGCGCCCACGATCAGCACCCGTTTGGCGTCGCTCCCCTTGAACAGATCGGCGCGGCTGTCCTTCCAGTAGCGATAGGCCAGCCGGGGACCGCCCAGCAACACGGCGAGCAGTCCCGGATACAACACGAACACCGAGCGCGGTACGCCCAGCAGGCGGTCATACAGAAACAGGCACAGTCCGATCGCCAGCGTGCCGATGACCGCGGCACGCACGATGTTCACCAGATCCGGCAGGCTGGCGAAGCGCCAGACGCTCTTGTACAGCCCGGTCCAGCGGAAGATCAGCCCCTGCACCAGCAGCACAATCGGGAACTCGAGCAGCTGGAAACCGAACACCTCGTCCGGGCGCAGCGTGTAGCGCAGCCACTTGGCGATCCACCAGGCCAGCGCCGCCATCAGCAGATCGTGGACGACGACCGCTACCCGCGGGTGAATGAAGCCGACAAGCTTACGCAGTGACATGGAGGCCCTTGCTCGGGTGGCGCCGCACCAGGCGACGTTTCAGATACAACCACATGATCGCTGCCCCTGCATAAACGACCATGGTAATCGCCAAGGCGGCGTGCAGATGACTCCAGGCCAACCAGGTCATCGGGGCCGCTACCAGCAGGTTCCAGCCAAGGTAGGCCGCATCCACCGATGCATGGCTGCCGGCGCGGCGCGCCAGCCATTGATACAGGTGTTCACGGTGGGCGCTGTACCAGCGACGCCCCCGCCACATCCGCGTCAACAGGGTCAGGCTGGCATCCACCACGAACGCCGACGACAGGATCAACGCCGGCCACAGCCACGCCGGATTCGCCCGCCACAGCATCGCACTGAATGCGAACACCAGCAGGCCCACGCTGCCGCTGCCCACGTCCCCCAGGAAGATCCGCGCCGGCGGCCAGTTGAACCACCCGAACGCCAGCGCCGACGCCGCCAGACAGGCCGCGGCCAGCGCCAGCGCAGGCAGGTTCGCTGCCCACGCCAGCACGGCCAGGCCGCCGCCCACGAAAGCCGCCTGCTGCGCCAGCAAACCGTCGATGCCATCCATGAAGTTGTGCAGGTTGATGCTCCACGCGCCGCCGACCAGCAACAACGGCAACCACCACCAGGCCGGCGACCAGGCCTGCAGCCCGACGCACAGCAAGGCGCAGGCAACCAATTGCACGGCCAGTCGCGGCCAGGCCGGAAGCGGATGATGGTCGTCCCACCAGCCCGCCAGCGCCACCAGCAGCAAGGCCACGCACGACAACCCGAGCAGCCCGGGCGCGGGAACCGCCGCGTGCAGACTCCAGGCGACGCCGGGCAGGCACACCAGCATGGCGACGACGATGCCGATGCCGCCGCCGCGCGGGGTCGGCACCTGATGCGAGCGGCGTTGTCCGGGCAGGTCGAGCATGCCGCGCCGATGCGCGTAACCGACCGCGGCGCGTACCAGCAGTGCGGTAACCAGGAAGGCTGCCAGCAACCATCCGATGGTCATCAGCATGGCCATGTCACTCGCCGGCCACCCCGTGGATCGGCCGGATCGTGCTCCAGCTCTTGCAACTGGGGCACTGCCAGTGGTGCGCCTTGGCCCCGAACCCGCAACGGTTGCAGCGGTACATCGCCTGCCCTTCGAGCAGCTTGCGGGTGAGATCGCGCAGGATCAGGAAATTCTCGCGCGCCTCGCCTTCGATCTTGTCCATCGTGGCGTCGAGCAGGGTCATCAGCCCGCGCACCGACGGCCGCTGGCGCAACTGCGCGGTGAGAAAGTCGACCGCCACGCGCTCGCCGTCGCGCTGGCGATACAGGTTGGTCAGCGCCAGGATCGGCGAAACGCCGTGATAGCGCGCCATCAGGGTGCGCAGGAAGGTCTCGGCGCGGTCCATCTGCCGCACGCGGGCATAGCTGTTGAGCAGCGGCGGCAGGATGTCGGGAGTGAAGGCGCTGTCGGCCCTGATCGCCGCCTCCAGCGCGTCGATGGCCTCGGCATGCTGCCCGTCCTCGGCATGCAGGCGTCCGGTGAGCATGAAGGCGCGCACGCAATCGGGCTGGCATTCGAACGCCTGGCGCAGGTATTCCCGCGCCTCGGCACGGGCGCCATGCTGACGCGCGCGCTCGGCGAGCTCACAGTAGAACTGGGCGATCATCGGCGCCTCGTCGTCGCCGGTCATCACCTCCAGCCGCCGCGCGTGCTCGATCGCCTTGTGCCAGTCGCGCTCGTGCTGGTAGATCGAGATCAGATGGCGCAGCGCCGAGGGCGCGTGCGAGTTCATCGCCACCAGGTCGGCGAACAAGGCCTCGGCACGATCGAGCAGGCCCGAGCGCATGTAGTCCTCGCCGAGCTCCAGCAGGGCCACGGTCTTCATTGCGTCGGACAGGCCCGGTCGCGAGACCAGGTGCTGGTGCAGCCGGATCGCCCGATCCACCTCGCCGCGACGGCGAAACAGGTTGCCCAGGGCGAGGTGCGTCTCCACCGTGTCGCGGTTGTATTCGGCGAGTTTCAGGAAGACTTCGATGGCCTTGTCCTGCTCCTCGTTGAGCAGGTAGTTCAGGCCGCGGAAATAATCCGACGACAAGGTGCTGACGTCGACGCCGGCCCGCCGCGCAACCACCAGGCGCGAAGCCCACCAACCCAGCACGAAGGCGACGGGGAGCAGTGCGGCCAGCACATACAGGGGATTCATGGCTTGGCCGGCGGCTTCCTGTCCGCGCCCGTAGTGCGTCGCGAACGCCGTGGCCGCACACCGAGCCACGCGGTCACCCCGCCCAGCAACCAGCCCACCACCAGGGCGCCCAGCAGCGCGGCTCCCTTGGGCAACTGCAGTTGGGCAAAGCCGAAGTCGTAGCCGACCATTTCCGCATTCAGCGCGCCCAGCACGATGCCGGCGGCGACGAAAACGGCCAGAATGATGAGGGCAAGCAATCGCATGCTCGAACTTTACCCGATTGGCGCAGTCGGGCACAGGCGCTGCCGCCGCCAGCCGTCCTGCAGGCAAAAAGAAGGCAGGACCGGCTCGCGCCGCCTGCCTCGCATTCTCCGGTCGATGGACTCAACCGGCACTGTTCTCCAGGTCAAGATTGACGCGCTCGCGCAATTCCTTGCCCGGCTTGAAATGGGGAACGTGCTTGCCTGGCAGGGCCACGGCTTCGCCGGTCTTGGGGTTGCGCCCCATCCGCGGCGGCCGGTAGTGCAACGCAAAGCTGCCGAAGCCGCGCACCTCGATGCGTTCGCCCTGGGCCAGCGCCAGGCTCATCTGTTCGATGACGCTCTTGACGGCCATCTCGACGTCGGCGAACGCGAGGTGGGTCTGGCGCCTGGCCAGCGCTTCGATCAATTCGGATTTGGTCATGGGCCCCAATGTCCGTGACGTGAAACAGCGGGGCGGCGACGTGCCGCCCCGCGTCGTGCCTGCAACGAGAGATCAGTCGGCCTTGTTGAACTGTTCCTTCAACAACGCGCCGAGCTTGGTCGTGCCACTGGCGGCCGAAGAGTAGTCGACCGCGGCTTCGGGGGCGTCTTCCTCGTCCTTGGCGCGAATCGAGAGCGCCAGCTGGCGACCCTTGCGATCCATGCCGGTGAACTTGGCCTCGACCTTGTCGCCCACCTTCAGGTGCTGGGTAGCGTCGTCGATGCGCTCCTTGGCGATGTCGTTGGCGCGCAGGTAACCCTCCACGCCCTCGCCCAGGTCGATCACGGCACCCTTGGCGTCGACTTCCTTGACCGTGCCGTTGACGATCGTGCCACGCGGGTTGGCCGCCATGAACTGGCCGAACGGATCCTGCTCCATCTGCTTGATCCCGAGGCTGATGCGCTCGCGCTCCGGGTCGACGGCCAGCACCACCGCCTCGATCTCCTCGCCCTTCTTGAAGTCGCGCACGAGATCTTCGCCGGATACCTGCCACGAGATGTCGGACAGATGCACCAGGCCGTCGATGCCGCCTTCCAGGCCGATGAACACGCCGAAGTCGGTGATCGACTTGATCTGGCCGGAGACCTTGTCGCCCTTCTTGTGCATGGCGGCGAAGGCTTCCCACGGGTTCGAACGGGTCTGCTTGATGCCCAGCGAGATGCGGCGACGCTCTTCATCCACGTCCAGCACGGTCACTTCGGTCTCGTCGCCGACCTGCACCACCTTGGCCGGGTTGACGTTCTTGTTGGTCCAGTCCATCTCGGACACGTGCACCAGGCCTTCCACACCCGGCTCGATCTCGACGAAGCAGCCGTAATCGGTGACGTTGGAGACCTTGCCGAAGATGCGGCTGCCGACCGGGTAGCGACGCGAGATGTTCACCCACGGGTCGTCGCCCAGCTGCTTCAGGCCCAGCGACACGCGGTTGCGCTCCTTGTCGTACTTCAGCACGCGCACGTCGAGCTCGTCGCCGACGTTGACCACCTCGGACGGATGGCGCACGCGCTTCCACGCCATGTCGGTGATGTGCAACAGGCCGTCGATGCCGCCCAGGTCCACGAACGCGCCGTAATCGGTGAGGTTCTTCACCACACCCTTGACGACGGCGCCTTCCACCAGGCGTTCCAGCAGCTTCTCGCGCTCCTCGGAGAACTCGGTCTCGACGACGGCGCGGCGGCTGACCACCACGTTGTTGCGCTTGCGATCCAGCTTGATGATCTTGAACTCGAGTTCCTTGCCCTCGAGGTAGGTCGGCTCGCGCACCGGGCGCACGTCGACCAGCGAACCGGGCAGGAACGCGCGGACATCCTTGATGTCGACGGTGAAACCGCCCTTGACCTTGCCGGAAATCATGCCGACGATGGTCTCTTCCTTGTCGAACGCCTGCTCCAGGTCGTCCCACACCATCGAGCGCTTGGCCTTCTCGCGCGACAGCTTGGTCTCGCCGAAACCGTCTTCCAGGGCTTCGAGGGCTACCTTCACCTCGTCGCCAACCTGCACCTCCAGCACACCTTCCTCGTTCTTGAACTGCTCGATCGGGACGATGCCTTCGCTCTTCAGGCCTGCATTGATCACGACGACGTCGTTGCGGATTTCCACGACGATGCCGGTGACGATGGCGCCGGGCTTCAGCTTGGAGATGGCCTGCTGGCTCTGTTCAAACAGTTCGGCAAAACTTTCAGTCATGTTGATTCCATAGTGGGAAAAGACCTTGGGTCCGCTGCGCTGGGTTGGTTGTTGCGCACGAACTTCCCGGTCCACCGGTTGGGGGTGGCCGCGACGGCCCTGCGGGGCCGAACGTTGTCACCGTGGTTCAAAACCCCCTGCCGCGGCAGGGGCACAAAAGCCGCCGCGCAATCCGCTCAGGACTGCACGACGGCAAGTACTTTCGCCACGACCTCGTCGATGGCCATGCCGGTGGTGTCCACCAGCACCGCATCATCGGCGGGCTTGAGTGGCGCGACCGCACGCGATGCATCGCGGCTGTCACGCGCCTCAATTTCGCGCTGAAGGCCGGCAAGTGTAACGCTGAGCCCCTTTTCCTTCAACTGCTTATAGCGTCTTTTCGCCCGCTCGGCGGCGCTCGCGGTGAGGAAAACCTTGAACGCGGCATCCGGGAAGATCACCGTGCCCATGTCGCGCCCGTCCGCCACCAGCCCGGGCGCCTTGCGAAAGCCCAACTGCAGCGCCACCAGGGCCTCGCGCACGCTGGGCATGGAGGCGATCGCCGACGCCGCGGCACCGGCCGTTTCCGTGCGCAACTCGTCGGTGGCATCGTGACCGTTGACGATCACCCGCGCCCCGCCTCCCGTCTCGGCGGCGCGAAACTGGATCTTCGTCGTCTGGGCGCAGCGGGCCATCGCATCGGCATCGGACAGGTCCAGCCCGGCCATGCCGGCGGCGTAGCCCACCGCGCGATACAACGCCCCGGAATCCAGCAGGCGCCAGCCCAGCCGCTCTGCCACCAGCGCACTGATCGTGCCCTTGCCCGACCCGGACGGCCCGTCGATGGCAAGCACGGGAACGGCGGCGGCATGGCTCATCGAAGCATCCTGGCGGCGTGGAGAGCGCGCAGTCTAACGCGTTGACCCACTTCCGAACGCGTGCTATCCATCCCGTTTCCCGCCCGCCGCAGGTCCATTGCCCCATGAACGATCTGCGTCGAGAGTTCGAGCAAGCTGCCGAAGATGTCAAAGGCCTGGCCAAACGGCCGGACAACGACACCCTGCTCAAGCTCTACGCCCTGTACAAGCAGGGCACCGAGGGCGACCTCAAGCGGACCCTGCCGGGCTTTTTCGATTTCGTGGGCACTGCCAAGCACGAAGCCTGGGCGCAGTTGAACGGCGTTCCTGTCGAGGAAGCCATGCGCCGCTACATCGCCCTGGTGCAGCAACTGCTGGCCTGACAGCTCCGTCTCCCGCCCCGCTTGCTTTTGCAGGCCCATTGCCGGCACATTCATACGATCGTTTGAAGCCGCGTGGATCGCATGAACTATCCCAAGCTGTTCGCCCCGCTGGATCTGGGCCACGTCACTTTGGCCAACCGCATCCTGATGGGTTCGATGCACACCGGGCTGGAAGATCGCGCCCGCGACTACGACAAACTGGCCGCCTATTTCGCCGAACGCGCCCGCGGCGGCGTGGGACTGATGGTCACCGGCGGCATCTCGCCCAGCATCGAGGGCTGGCTGAAGCCCTTCGGCGGTCGGCTCACGATGCCCTGGCACAAGCCGCGCCACCGCAAGCTCACCGCCGCCGTCCATGCCGAAGGCGGCCGAATCTGCATGCAGATCCTGCACGCCGGGCGCTACGGCTATCACCCGCTGTCCGTGGCGCCGTCGCGGATCAAGTCGCCGATCACGCCCTTCACGCCGCGCGCGCTGTCGCCACGCGGCGTCGAGCGCACCATCGGCGACTTCGTCCGCTGCGCGCAACTGGCCCGGGAAGCGGGCTACGACGGCGTCGAGGTGATGGGATCGGAGGGTTACCTGATCAACGAATTCATCGCCGCGCGCACCAACCGGCGCGACGATGCATGGGGCGGCGATGCGCAGCGACGCATGCGCTTTCCGGTGGAGGTCGTGCGGCGCACACGCGAGGCCGTCGGCCGCGACTTCATCATCATCTATCGCCTGTCGATGCTGGACCTGGTCGACGACGGCCAGAACTGGGACGAGATCGCGGCCCTGGCCAAGGCCGTCGAGACCGCCGGCGCCAGCATCATCAACACCGGCATCGGCTGGCATGAGGCGCGCGTGCCGACCATCGTCACCAGCGTGCCCCGCGCCGGTTTCGCCTGGGTCACGCGCCGTCTGATGGGCGAGGTCTCGATCCCGCTGGTGGCCACCAATCGCATCAACATGCCGGAGGTGGCCGAACGCATCCTTGCCGATGGCGACGCCGACATGGTCTCGATGGCGCGCCCGCTGCTGGCCGACCCGGCGTGGGTGAACAAGGCCAGGGCCGGCCGCAGCGAGCGCATCAACACCTGCATCGCGTGCAACCAGGCCTGCCTGGACCACGTGTTCCAGAACAAGCGCGCCAGCTGTCTGGTCAACCCGCGCGCCTGCCACGAAACAGAGTTGAAGATCGAGCCGACCCGTGTGCCCAAGCGCATCGCGGTGATCGGCGCCGGCCCCGCCGGCATGGCTTGCGCCAGCACGCTGGGCGAGCGCGGCCACCGGGTGACCCTGATCGACCGCGCCGACGAGATCGGCGGGCAGTTCAACGTCGCCAAGCGGATCCCGGGCAAGGAAGAGTTCCACGAAACCCTGCGCTACTTCGGCCACCAGCTGCGCGATACCGGCGTCGAGCTGCGTCTGCGCGAGAACGCCGACGTTGCCATGCTGCGCGATGGCGGCTACAACGAGGTGGTCGTTGCCACCGGCGTCACCCCGCGCCAGGTCGATTTCCCCGGCAGCGACGACCCGCGCGTGCTGGGCTATCTCGACGTGCTGGCGCGGGACCGACCCGTAGGCGCAAGAGTGGCCATCATCGGCGCTGGCGGGATCGGGTTCGACGTGGCCGAGTTTCTCGTCGAACGCGCGCCCTCGCCCACCACCGACGTCGCCCGCTGGACGCGCGAATGGGGCGTGGACATGGCGCTGCACGCTCGCAGCGGCCTGCTGGACGCGCGACCGGAGGCGCCAGCGCGACAGGTCTGGCTGCTGCAGCGCAGCGAAGGACGCCCCGGCGCCCGACTCAACAAGACCACCGGCTGGGTGCATCGCGCCACCTTGAAGGCCAAGCAGGTGACCATGCTGGGCAAGGTCGGCTACGAGCGCTTCGACGACCGCGGATTGCACATCACGCTCGACGGCAAGCCGCAGGTCCTGCCGGTCGACAACGTGGTCGTCTGCGCCGGCCAGGAGCCAGATCGTCGACTGGCCGATGCCCTCATCGCCGCGGGCATGAGCGTGCACGTGATCGGCGGGGCCGACGTGGCCGCGGAGCTCGATGCCAAACGCGCCATCGCGCAGGGCACGGCGCTGGCGGCGCGACTCTGAACGGGCCGCGACGACGCCAGCGCGGCACCGCAAAAGAAAGCGCCCCGCATGGTGCGACGCATCGACATGGGTTCAGGGGGGGAGTTGAACCAGATGTCGTATTCAGCGTCGCTGCGGGGCGAGGGCCACCGCCACTGGGGGAGGGGATAGTGGGGCGACGCGGTGATTTTATGATCGACCGAATAAAGTATCCAATATATATTTACGCTCGTTTTTATTCGACTTTGCTATATGTTTGATTTCCGCCAGTTGCGCTACTTCGTGGCCGTCGCCGAGGAGCTGAGCTTCACGCGGGCCGCCTTGCGCCTGCATCTTTCGCAGCCGCCCCTGTCGCAGCAGATCAAGTCACTGGAGCAGGATCTGGGCGTGCGCCTGCTGGAGCGGAGCAAACGCCATGTCTCGCTGACGGAACCGGGCCGGGTATTTCTCGAACAGGCCAGGCACCTCCTTGCCAAGGCAGACGAGGCGCGCAGCCAGGTCGTCGCCGCTGCCGCCGGCCACAGCGGCCACCTGCGCCTGGCCTACACCGTGTCGGCATCGTTCCACCCGGCACTGCCGCGAATCCTGCTCCGTTACGGACAAGTGGCGCCCAAGGTGGGACTGAAACTCGACGAGATGTACACCGAGCCGCAATTCGCCGCGCTGCTGGGCGGCGAGATCGACGCCGGCTTCGTCCGTGGCGAGCCGGCGCACCTGCAGGACGCGCGCAACCTGAGACTCAGCGTGATCGACCGCGAGCCGCTGTTGCTTGCCATGCCGGCGGGGCACCGGCTGGCCGGACGCAGCAGCGTCGACCTTGCCGAGGTTGCCAGTGATGCCTTCGTGTCGCAGCCACGTGCGCTCGCCGCGACGCTGTATGACCGCCTGGTGACGCTGGCGCAACACGCCGGGTTCCAGCCCGCCATCGTCCAGCACGCCCAGCAGATCAACGGCTTGCTGGCGCTGGTCGCCGCCGGATTGGGACTGGCGCTGGTGCCGTCCAGCCTGCGGACGGTGCGGCTGCCCGGTGTTGCCTATGTGCCGCTGGAGGACCCGAACGCCTTTCTGCTGCTGGCCGTGGCCTGCCGGGCCAACGACCCCTCACCGGCGCTGCAACAGTTCCTGGCCACCGTCACGGAAGTGGCTGTCGCGCCAGGCTTGTGAGCTGCCGCGAGCCTCGTTATACTTGCGAGCTTGAGTTTTTCATTTGGTGTCAGGAGCCTGCCGTGAAGGTGCTTAATTCTCTGAAGTCCGCCAAGGCGCGGCACCGCGATTGCAAGATCGTGCGTCGTCGCGGCAAGGTGTTCGTGATCTGCAAGAGCAACCCCCGTTTCAAGGCTCGCCAGCGCTGAGTAGTCGCGCACGTGCCGGCAAAAAAAGGCCGCTCATGCGGCCTTTTTTTGTGCGCGTGTGGAATCGGGCCTGCGAGGTGCTTCACGACGGCTGAAGGGGCGGTCATGCGAAAGCCGTCCTGATCCCGGGCGGACCGCAAGATGGATTCCGTGTTCGCGCGAATGACGAAAGCAGGCCGGCACGCGACCATCCCCGCCCTTGGCGTCGAGGCTGAGTCTTTCCAACCCCTCAGTCGTAGTGGACGTCGATGATTTCGTAGTGTTTGACGCCGTTGGGCGCGGTGAACTCGAAGCTGTCGCCGGCGCTCTTGCCGATCAGGGCGCGGGCGATCGGCGAGGAGACGGCAATCAGGTTCTGCTTGATGTCCGCCTCCAGGTCGCCGACGATCTGGTAGGTCACCGGGGTGCCGCTGTCCTCATCCTCCAGGTCGACGGTCGCGCCGAAGACCACCCGCTTGCCCGCATTGAGCCGCGACACGTCGATGACTTCGGCGGTCGACAGCAACCCTTCGAGCTGGGCGATGCGCCCCTCGGTGAAGCTCTGCAGTTCGCGCGCGGCGTGGTACTCGGCGTTCTCCTTGAGATCGCCGTGCGCCCTAGCCTCCGCGATGGCCGCGATGATGCGCGGGCGCTCGATGGATTTCAGCCGTTCCAGTTCCGCGCGCAGGCGTTCGGAACCGGTTTTGGTGATCGGGGCACGACTCATGCGCTCAGCTCCTGATGCAGTTCCTGCAGGCTGTGGACCTCACCACCGCCACGGAAATCCAGCGAGTGCACCAGCGCGCGGGCACCAGCCACCGTGGTCGAGTAGGTGACGCGGTGCTGCAGCGCCTCGCGGCGGATCGAGAAGGAATCGGCGATCGCCTGTTTCCCCTCGGTGGTGTTGACGATGTAGACGATTTCGCCGTTCTTGATCGCGTCGACGATGTGCGGCCGGCCTTCCATCACCTTGTTGATGCGCTCGCACTTTACGCCATGCGCGGTCAGGTAGCTGGCGGTGCCGGCGGTCGCCACCAGGCTGAACCCGCGCGCGATGACTTCGGCGGCCACCGGCAACAGCAGCTCCTTGTCGCCGTCACGCACCGACAGGAACACCTTGCCCAACGACGGCGGCCGGATGCCCGCGGCCTCGTGGCCACGCGCGAACGCCGCGCCGAAGCTGCGCCCGACGCCCATGACCTCGCCGGTGGAGCGCATCTCCGGTCCCAGGATGGGATCGACGTTCTGGAACTTCAGGAACGGGAAGATCGCCTCCTTCACCGAGAAGTACGACGGGATCACTTCGCGTGTCGCGTTCATGCTCTCCAGCGAACGCCCGGCCATCACGCGCGCGGCAATCTTGGCCAGCGGCACGCCGGTAGCCTTGGACACGAACGGCACCGTGCGCGAGGCGCGCGGGTTCACTTCCAGGATGTAGACCGTCTCGCCCTGGATCGCGAACTGGGTGTTCATCAGGCCGACGACCTTCAGCTCCTTCGCCATCGCGCTGACCTGGCGGCGCAGCTCGTCCTGGATATCGGCGCTCAGCGAATACGGCGGCAGCGAGCAGGACGAATCGCCCGAATGCACGCCCGCCTCCTCGATGTGCTCCATGATGCCGCCGATCAGCACGGTGCCAGCGGCATCGGCGATCACGTCCACGTCGACTTCGACCGCGTGGTCGAGGAAGCGGTCCAGCAACACCGGCGAATCGTTCGACACTTTCACCGCGTCGCGGATGTAGCGCGACAGGTCGGCGTCGTCGTGCACGACTTCCATCGCGCGGCCACCAAGCACGTAGCTCGGGCGCACCACCAGCGGGTAGCCGATCTCGCGGGCCAGCGCCAGCGCCTCGTCGGCGTTGCGCGCGGTGCGGTTCGGCGGCTGCTTCAGCCCGATCTTCTCGATCATCTGCTGGAAGCGCTCGCGATCCTCGGCCAGGTCGATCGAGTCGGGGCTGGTGCCGATGATCGGCACGCCGGCCGCTTCCAGCGCACGCGCCAGCTTCAGCGGGGTCTGCCCGCCGTACTGCACGATCACGCCCTTGGGCTTTTCGAGGTGGACGATTTCCAGCACGTCTTCCAGGGTCACCGGCTCGAAATACAGCCGGTCGGAAGTGTCGTAGTCGGTCGACACGGTTTCCGGATTGCAGTTGACCATGATGGTTTCATAGCCGTCCTCGCGCAGCGCGAGCGACGCATGCACGCAGCAATAGTCGAACTCGATGCCCTGCCCGATGCGGTTCGGGCCGCCGCCGAGGACGATGATCTTGTCGCGATCGGTGGGCAGCGCCTCGCACTCTTCCTCGTAGGTCGAGTACATGTAGGCGGTGCCGGTGACAAACTCGGCGGCACAGGAATCCACCCGCTTGTACACCGGACGCACGCCCAGAGTGTGGCGCAGGTGGCGCACCGAGGCCTCGTCGGTACCGAGCAGCTCGGCGATGCGTGCGTCGGCGAAGCCGAGTCGCTTGAGTTCACGCAGACGCGGGGCGTCGAGCGCGGTAATGCCTTGCCGGGTGATCTCCGTCTCGGCCAGCACGATGTCCTCGAACGCGGCGAGGAACCAGGGATCGACCCGGCTTAGCTCGAACACCTCCTCCAGCGACAGGCCGGCGCGGAACGCATCGGCCAGGTGGAACACGCGATCGGGACGCGGCTCGCGCAGCTCCCGCTTGAGCACCGCCAGACCGTCGTCGGTGCCGATGTCCAGGCCGGTGGGATTGAGGCCGGTCTTGCCGATTTCCAGCCCGCGCAAGGCTTTCTGCAGCGACTCCTGGAAGGTACGGCCGATCGCCATCACCTCGCCGACGGATTTCATCTGCGTGGTCAGGCGCGCATCGGCCGCGGGAAACTTCTCGAAGGCGAAACGCGGGATCTTGGTAACCACGTAGTCGATCGACGGCTCGAACGAGGCCGGGGTCCGACCGCCGGTGATGTCGTTCTTCAATTCGTCCAGCGTGTAGCCCACCGCCAGCTTGGCGGCGACCTTGGCGATCGGGAAGCCGGTGGCCTTCGACGCCAGCGCCGAGGAGCGCGACACGCGCGGATTCATCTCGATCACCACCACGCGACCGTCGTCGGGGTTGATGCCGAACTGCACGTTGGAGCCGCCGGTATCCACGCCGATCTTGCGCAGCACCGCGATGGAGGCATCGCGCAGGCGCTGGTATTCCTTGTCGGTGAGCGTCTGCGCCGGTGCCACGGTGATCGAGTCGCCGGTGTGCACGCCCATCGGATCGAGGTTCTCGATGGCGCAGATGATGATGCAGTTGTCCGCGGTGTCGCGGACCACTTCCATCTCGAACTCCTTCCATCCCAGCACGGATTCGTCGATCAGCACCTCGTGGGTGGGCGACATGTCGAGGCCACGCTTGACGATGGTCTCGAACTCTTCCTTGTTGTAGGCGATGCCGCCGCCGGTGCCGCCCAGCGTGAAGCTGGGCCGGATGATCACCGGGAAACCGAGTCGGGCCTGGATCTCCACTGCATGCTCGAAGTTCTTGGCCACGTCCGACTTGGGGCTGTCCAGCCCGATCTCGGTCATCGCCCGCTTGAACAGCTCGCGGTCCTCGGCCATGCGGATCGCTTCGCGCCGGGCGCCGATCAGCTCGACGTCGTACTTCTCCAGCACGCCGTGGTCGGCAAGGTCCAGCGCGCAATTGAGCGCGGTCTGCCCACCCATCGTCGGCAGCACCGCATCCGGGCGCTCCTTGGCGATGATGCGTTCCACCGTCTGCCAGTTGATCGGCTCGATGTACACCGCGTCGGCGGTGTCCGGATCGGTCATGATCGTGGCGGGATTGGAGTTGACCAGGATGACGCGGAAGCCTTCTTCCTTCAGCGCCTTGCAGGCCTGCGCGCCGGAGTAGTCGAACTCGCAGGCCTGGCCGATCACGATCGGGCCGGCGCCGATGATAAGCACGCTCTTGATGTCATTGCGCTTGGGCATCTCAGCGAGCCTCCTGCATCAGCTTGGCGAAACGTTGGAACAGATAGCCCATGTCATGCGGTCCCGGGCTGGCCTCGGGATGGCCCTGGAAACAGAAGGCCGGGCGATCTGTCAGCGCGAAACCCTGCAGCGAACCGTCGAACAGCGAGCGGTGGGTCAGCCGCACATGGGCCGGCAGACTGGCCGGATCGACCGCGAAACCGTGGTTCTGCGAGGTGATCAGCACGCGGCCGTCGTCCAGATCCTTCACCGGATGGTTGGCGCCGTGGTGGCCGTATTTCATCTTCAGCGTGCGTCCGCCCAACGCCAGCCCCATCAGTTGATGGCCCAGGCAGATGCCGAACAGCGGAATCTTCGCGTCGAGGAAGACGCGCGTCGCCTCGATCGCGTAATCGCACGCAGCGGGATCGCCCGGGCCGTTGGAAAGGAACACGCCATGGGGCTGCATCGCCAGCACCTCCGCGGCGGGAGTCTGCGGCGGCACCACGGTAATGTCGCAACCCTGCTCGGCCAGCAGGCGCAGGATGTTGAGCTTGGTGCCGAAGTCGTAGGCCACCACCTTGAACTGCATGGCCGGCTGGTTGAACGCCGTGCGATCGAGGTCATAGCAGCCCTGATTCCATCTGTAGGGCTTGCCGGTGCCCACGACCTTGGCCAAGTCCATTCCGGCGAGGCCGGAGAAGCCGCGCGCCTTGGCCAGGGCATCTTCCGCGTCGACCTGCGCGCCCGCCACGATGCAACCGGCCAGCGCGCCCTTCTCGCGCAGTATGCGGGTCAGCCGGCGCGTGTCGATCCCGGCGATGGCCACCGTGCCGTGGTCGGCGAGGTAGTCGGGCAAGCTGCGAGTGGAGCGCCAGTTGCTGGCACGCCGCGGCACGTCGCGCACGATCAGGCCGGCGGCATGCACGAGATTCGACTCCACATCCACCTCGTTGACACCAGTGTTGCCGACGTGCGGGTAGGTCAGCGTGACGATCTGGCGCGCGTAGGAGGGATCGGTGAGGATCTCCTGATAACCGGTCATGGCGGTATTGAAGACCACTTCGCCGACCGTTTCGCCAACGGCGCCGATGGCGTGGCCATGAAAAATGCTGCCGTCTTCGAGGGCCAGCAGGGCAGGATGCGACATAACAAGGACCGCCTTTTTGATGCAGCAAAGTCCGCAAGCCGCAGTATTGCTGGCTTGTGGAGTTTGGAGGGGAAGCTTTCCGGGCGGGTCGCAATGATAGGCTGCAGGCACGTTCCTGTCCACCTTGCGGCAGCATGAATCGGCCGATGCCCGGTGCGTCGCGTATGGAGCGCGAACGGTACACTAGGCCTCATTTCAATGGAGCTGGACGTCCCATGGGTGCCGTCGTACTGCTGGACCCCGCGCGTCTCGATCGCCCGGATACCACGATCCGGCACCAGCCTTTCCCGTTCATGGTCGCCCACGGACAACTGCCCGACGAGATGCGTGCGGATCTCGATCGCGATTTCCCGCGCTATGCCAGCGCCGGATTCTTCCCCTACGAACCGGCCGATTGCGGCGCCAGCGTCAATGCGCTGATCGAGGGCCTGACCTCCCCGGAGTTCGCCCGCGCCATCGGCAAGCGCCTGGGCATCGAGGAGCTGGATCGCTATCCCACCCTGGTTACCCTGTGCCGCATGCTCAACAAGCGCCATGGCACGATCCACACCGACAGCCGGTCGAAGATCGCCACCGCCCTGCTCTACCTCAACGGCCAATGGCCTGACACCAGCGCCGGCTGCCTGCGATTCCTGCACAGCATGGACGACATCGACGCGATGGTGATGCCCGAGCTGATTCCACTGTACGGCGAGTTTGCGGTGTTCAAGCGCTGCGACAACTCCTTCCACGGCCATTTGCCGTACGAGGGCGAACGCCGCGTCATCCAGGTCGCCTGGCTCACCAGCGAGGAAGAGAAGCTGCGCAAGACCCGTCGCGGCAAGTTCTCGCGGGCGTTCAAGAAGGTTTTCGGCGGCCTCGACCGGAAGTTCGGCGCCAGCCGGGGCCGCAACGCCGCGCACCGCGATTGAGCCGGGAGCAGGCTCCGGCAGCGCCGGAGGAAGTGCCTCAGGGCCGCGTGGCGATGACGTCGTCCAGCCGCCACTGACCGGCTGGCCGGCCTGCGAGCCAGTGCGCCGCATGCAGCGCGCCACGCGCGAAGATCGAGCGATCGGTGGCGCGGTGGACCAGCTCCAGCCGCTCGCCCTGACCGATCAGCATGACCTGGTGCTCGCCCACGATGTCGCCACCGCGGATCACGGCGAAACCGATGCTGCCGTCGACGCGCTCGCCGCCACGCTCGAATGCCGCCGCAGCCTCCAGCGTGGTGTGGCGTGCGGCCGCCGCCGCCTCGCCAAGCGCCAGGGCGGTGCCGGATGGTGCATCGCGCTTGCGACCGTGGTGCGCTTCGACGATCTCCAGATCCCAGGCCGGCAGGGCCGACGCCGCCTCGCGCAACAGCCGCGCCAGCATCGCCACGCCGAGGCTGAAGTTGGCGGCGCGCAGGACCGCGATCTGCCGCGCGGCATCGGCCAACCGCGACGTCAGCGCGCCGTCGATGCCGGTGGTGCCGCTGACCAGTGCGATGCCGCGCTCCAGACAATGGTCGAGCGCAGCTCCCAGCGCCGCAGGCGTGCTGAAATCGACAATGACGTCGATCGGCGGCGCCTGCGTCCAGTCATGCGCGTAACGAAGGGTTCCGTTTGCCACACCGGGCACGGGCTGGCCGGCGTGGATCGACCCCGGCGCCACCACGGCATGCACCAGTTCGGCGTCGCCGTCGGCACCCAGCAAGTCGAGCAAGGCGCGGCCCATGCGGCCGGAGGCACCGTTCACGGCGAGTCGAAAGGGGCGTGTCATCGGCGCAGCATTCCTCGGGGTCAGGCGTCCATGCTAACCGCGCAGCCCGGCCGCGGGGTGGCGGCCGCAGGCCCGCTTCGCCTCAGGCGGTCACGCGGGACCAGAATTTCTTCACGCCGTCGACCCAGCCCTTGGCGCGCGGCGTGTGCTTGTCGGCGTCGCTGCCGCTGAACGTGGCCTCCAGCGACTCCAGCAGCTCGCGTTGCTGGCGCGTCAGGCGCACCGGCGTTTCCACCACCACCCGACAAATCAGGTCGCCGTGGCGGCTGCTGCGCACCGACTTGACGCCGCGGCCGCGCAGGCGGAACTGCGCGCCGGTCTGCGTCTCCGGCGGAATGCTTATCGGGACTTCGCCCTCCAGCGTCGGCACCGGCAACTGGGCGCCCAGCGCAGCCTGCGAAAAGCGGATCGGCAGTTCGCAATACAGGTCGCTGCCGTCGCGCTGGAAGATCGCATGCTCGCGCACGCGCACTTCCACGTAGAGGTCGCCGGCAGGCGTGCCGGACGGGCCGGCCTCGCCCTGCCCGCTCAGGCGAATGCGGTCACCGTTGTCGACGCCCTCGGGGATCTGCACGGACAGCGTGCGGGTCTCCTCGATGCGTCCCTCGCCGTGGCACTTGCGGCAGGGATTCTCGATTGCCTGGCCGGTGCCGCCGCAATGCGGGCAAGCCTGCTGGATCGAGAAGATGCCGTTCTGCATGCGCACCTGGCCGTGGCCATGGCAGGTCGCGCACTTGGCTACCTTGCCGTCGGCCGAACCGCTGCCGTTGCAGTGATGGCAATTGACCTGGGTGGGGATCTCGATCTGCTTGCTGACGCCGAACACGGCTTCCTCGAGGTCGAGATCCATGATGTAGCGCAGGTCCGAGCCGCGGCGCGGCCGGCCGCGGCCACCGCCATTCCTGCCGAAGATGTCGCCGAAGATGTCGCCGAAGATGTCGCCCACGTCGCCGAACCCGGCGCCGCCGCGGCCGCCCATGCCGCCTTCGAACGCCGCGTGGCCGTGCTGGTCGTACAAGGCACGCTTGCGCTCGTCGGACAGCACTTCGTAGGCCTCCTTGGCCTCCTTGAACTTGTCCTGCGCGGTCGGGTCGTCGGGGCAACGATCCGGGTGGTACTTCATGGCCAGCCGACGGAAGGACTTCTTCAGTTCGACTTCGGTGACGGTGCGTTCCACACCCAGCACTTCGTAGTAATCACGCTTGCTCATTCATGCATCCACATGCTCGTCCGCCCCATGGCACCATCCGCAAAACCGCCCGCGCCAGGAACGTTCCTGGCGCGGGCTGGCCATCGGGCAGTGCCGATGACGATGCCGCTTAC
This sequence comes from Rhodanobacter sp. UC4438_H5, assembly GCF_052978405.1. NCBI lineage: Bacteria > Pseudomonadati > Pseudomonadota > Gammaproteobacteria > Lysobacterales > Rhodanobacteraceae > Rhodanobacter > Rhodanobacter sp. UC4438_H5. Next base: position 847,555 of record NZ_CM129672.1, on the reverse strand, counting down.
TTCTTGTCGTCTTTCACTTCGGTGAACTCGGCATCGACCACGTCGTCCGGCTGCGCCGAGCCGCCCGGCGCGGACTGCGCGCCGGCATCGGCCGGACCGCCCTGCGCCGCGGCGTAGAGCGCCTGGGCCACCTGTTCCAGCTTCTCGACCTTGGCCTCGATCGCCGCCTTGTCGTCACCATCCTTGGCCTTTTCCAGATCCGACAACGCGCCTTCGATCGTGGACAGCTGGTCGGCCGGCACCTTGCCGCCGTGTTCCTTCAGCGCGCTGCGGGTGGCATGCACCAGTTGGTCGGCCTTGTTGCGGGTGGCGACCAGCTCGTGGAACTTCTTGTCCTCTTCCTTGTTCGCCTCGGCATCGGCGACCATGCGCTGGATTTCCTCGTCGGACAGGCCCGAGCCGGCCTTGATCTCGATCTTCTGTTCCTTGCCGGTCTTCTTGTCCTTGGCCGACACATGCAGGATGCCGTTGGCGTCGATGTCGAAGGTGACCTCGATCTGCGGCATGCCGCGCGGCGCCGGCTCGATGCCCTGCAGGTCGAACTTGCCCAGCGACTTGTTCGCGCTGGCGCGCTCGCGCTCGCCCTGCAGCACGTGCACGGTCACCGCGGTCTGGTTGTCGTCGGCGGTGGAGAAGGTCTGCGCCGCCTTGGTCGGCACGGTGGTGTTCTTCTCGATCAGCTTGGTCATCACGCCGCCCATGGTCTCGATGCCCAGCGACAGCGGGGTCACGTCGAGCAGCAGCACGTCCTTGACCGAACCACCCAGCACGCCGCCCTGGATCGCCGCGCCCACGGCGACGGCCTCGTCCGGGTTGACGTCCTTGCGCGGCTCCTTGCCGAAGAAGTCCTTCACTGCCTCCTGCACCTTGGGCATGCGGGTCTGGCCGCCGACCAGGATCACGTCGTTGATGTCGGACACGCGCAGGCCGGCGTCATTCAGCGCGGTGCGGCACGGCTCGATGGTGCGCTTGACCAGATCCTCCACCAGCGCCTCGAGCTTGGCCCGGGTCAGCTTGATGTTGAGGTGCTTCGGGCCGGACGCGTCGGCCGTCACGTACGGCAGGTTCACGTCGGTCTGGTGGTTGGAGGACAGCTCGATCTTGGCGCGCTCGGCCGCATCCTTCAGGCGCTGCAGCGCCAGCGGGTCCTTGCGCAGGTCGATGCCCTGCTCCTTCTGGAACTCCTCGACCAGGTAGTCGATGACGCGCATGTCGAAGTCTTCGCCACCGAGGAAGGTGTCGCCGTTGGTGGCCAGCACCTCGAACTGCTTCTCGCCGTCGACTTCGGCGATCTCGATGATCGACACGTCGAAGGTGCCGCCGCCGAGGTCATAGACCACGATCTTGCGGTCGCCGCCCTTCTTGTCCAAGCCATAGGCCAGCGCGGCCGCGGTCGGCTCGTTGATGATGCGCTTCACTTCCAGGCCGGCGATCCGGCCGGCGTCCTTGGTCGCCTGGCGCTGGCTGTCGTTGAAGTAGGCAGGCACCGTGATCACCGCCTCGGTGATCGTCTCGCCGAGGTAGTCCTCGGCAGTCTTCTTCATCTTCATCAGCACCTTGGCGGAGATTTCCTGCGGCGCCATCTTCTTGCCGTCGGAGGTCTGCACCCAGGCGTCGCCGTTGTCGTGCGCCACGATGCCGAACGGCACGATGTTCAGGTCCTTCTGCACCTCGGCGTCGTTGAACTTGCGACCGATCAGGCGCTTCACCGCGTAGAAGGTGTTCTTCGGGTTGGTCACGCTCTGGCGCTTGGCCGAGGCACCGACCAGCACCTCGCCGTCCTTGGTGAAGGCGACGATGGAGGGCGTGGTGCGATCGCCTTCCGAGTTCTCGATGACCTTGGTCGTGCTGCCGTCCATCACGGACACGCAGGAGTTCGTGGTGCCCAGGTCGATGCCGATGATCTTGCCCATGTTCATGCTCCGAATCTATTGGCGGCCCGGCGGCCGCGATGGTTTCCAGATGGGGTTCTGCCGCAGCGATTCAATGCCGACGGCGGCGTGCGATGCGCTCAGTCCTTCGCCACGGCGACCAGCGCCGGACGCAGCAGGCGATCGTTCAGCACGTAGCCTTTCTGCAGCACGCTGACCACGGTGCCCGGCGCCTGGCCGGGGGCCGCGACCATGCTCACCGCATGGTGGCGCTCGGGATCGAGCGGCTGGCCGATCGGATCGACCTGCGCCATGCCGTGGTTCCCGGCGACCTTGAGCAGCGCTTTCAGGGTGAGACCGAGGCCCTCGCGTATCGAGGCGACGTCGCCGCCCTCGGCTGCCAGGCCGCTCTCCAGTCCGTCGTATACCGGCAGCAATTCGTTCAGCAGTTTCTCGTTGGCAAACCGCCGGGCCTGCTCCAGGTCCCGATGCAGGCGCCGACGCTGGTTCTCGATCTCCGCCTTCTCGCGCAAGACCGTTTCCTGCAGCTCGGCGTTGATCGCCTCCAGTTCGGCCACGCGGGCCTGCAGCTTGGCGAACTGGTCGCCGTCGACGGCTGGTGCCGACCCGGGGTCCATGGCCTCGTCATGCGCCTGGGTGTCGTTGTCGTGCATGCGTCACTCCCAACAAAAAGTTCGCGGCCGGCACCGTGGCCCGCCATCCAAATCAACCAGAAATCCCGCCTCTGCTGCCGGTTATAGGGTCACCGCGACCCGATTCAAGGCGTCGCTCAGCAATCCGGCCGTGGCCTGCACGACCGGAATCACCCGCTCGTAGGCCATGCGCGTGGGTCCGATCACGCCGACCGCGCCGAGCATTCGCCCCTGCGCGCCATAGCTGGCCGTGACCACGCTGCAACCATCCAGTGCCGCGAAGCCCGACTCCTCGCCGATGAACAGCCGTACCCCCGGCGCCTTCGCGCAGACTTCCATCAGCTGGAGCAGCTCGTTCTTCTGCTGGAACGCGTCGAACAGGTCGCGCAGCCGCTGCAGGTCGGCCAGCTCGGCGCAGGCCATCAGGTTGGTCTGCCCGCTGACCAGCATGTCGGCATCGCTGGCCTGCGGCGCGAACGAGGCCGTGGCCAGCTCCACCGTACTGGCCAGCAGCCGGTTGAGCTCGCTGCCGGTTTCGCGTACCTCGGCCAGCAGGTGGGCGCGGATATCGTCCACGCGCAGCCCGGCGAAGTGGGTGTTGAGATAATTGGCCGCCCGCTCCAGCTCACCGGCGGGCAACGGCTTGAGCAGTTGCACGATGCGGTTCTGCACCTGGTTGTCGGTAAACACCAGGATCACCAGCACCCGCGCATCGGGCAGGGCCACGAAGTCGATGTGGCGCAGCGGGAAGTCGGCCTGGCGCGGCACCGTCACCACGCCGGCAAAGCGGGTCATCGCCGAGAGCAAAGTCGACACGTTGCCGAGCAGGTCGCGCGTGGTGGCAGGCCCCGGTGGCAGTTCGCTCTGCAAGCGCGCCAGCTCGGCGCGCGGCAAGGGCTGCAACTCGATCAGGCTGTCCACGAACAGGCGCAGGCCGCGCGGCGTGGGTACGCGGCCTGACGAGGTGTGCGGCGAAGCGACCAGGCCGGCGTCTTCCAGGTCGGCCATGATGTTGCGGATCGTCGCCGGACTGACGTCCAGCCCCGAGGAGCGCGCCAGCGTGCGCGACCCCACCGGCTCGCCGTCGACCAGATACTGGGAGATCAGCGCGCGCAGCAGGCGCCGCGTGCGGGCATCGAGGTCATGGCCGTGTGGAAGGATCATGTCCGTAGCAGTTCCTGAGACCCGACAGAAATAAGGTCTGCACGCGCGGCTTGCAAGCGAATGCGGTGTTTTGCCCACCCGGGCTCCCGCTACAATTCTCCCATTCCAATGCCGAACTGCCCATGCTCACTTCGCTCTATGTCCGCCATTTTGCCGTCGTCGAGGCCGCCGAGGTGTCTTTCGGCCCCGGCCTGACCGTGGTCAGCGGCGAGACCGGCGCCGGCAAGTCGCTGCTGGTCGACGCGTTGATGCTGCTGACCGGCGCACGCGCCGACAGCGGCATGATCCGCGCGGACAGCGACCGCGCCGAGTTGGCCGCGGAGTTCGATTTGACCGGACTGCCCGACGCGCAGGCATGGTTGCGCCGAGAGGAACTCGACGAAGACGGCAACTGCCAGTTGCGGCGAGTGTTGCGTGCCGAAGGCAGCTCCCGCGCCTGGATCAACGGCCGCCCCGCCAACACGCGCCAGCTCGGAGAGCTGGCCGCCTTGCTGGTCGAGATCCACGGCCAGCATGAACACCAGGCGCTGCTCTCGCGGGCCCATCAGCTGGCCTTGCTCGACGCTTATGCGGGCCACGATGACTTGATCGCCCAGGTGCGCCGCCAGGCGGAGCAGTGGCGCGAGTTGAACCAGCGCATGCACAAGCTCAGTGGCGGCGAGGATCACGAACTTCGGCTGGAGCTGCTGCGCCATGAATTGGCGGAACTGGAGCAATGGGCGCTGCCACCCACCGAACTGGCCGAACTGGAGGCCAACCACAAGCGCCTGGCCAACGCCGACCGCCTGGCGGAAGGCAGCGCCGGCGTGGTGGAACTGCTCGATGGCGAGGGCGAGTTCGCCCTGCGCCGGGCACTGGGTCGAGCGCATGCCGAGCTGGGCAAGCTCGCGGCCCTGGACGACCGGCTGACACCCTGGCTGGAGCTGCTCGACAACGCCGGTATCCAGTTGGGCGAAGCCGCCGACGGCTTGGGCCGCTATGCGCAAGACGTCGACCTCGATCCGGCCGGCTACGCCGCGCTCGACCAGCAGCTGAGCCATCTGCACGCGCTCTCGCGCCGCCACCGGCTGCCGCCGGAAGCCCTGCACGAGAGGCTGCTGGCGCTGCGCGCCGAGCACGCCGAACTCGAAGGCGCCGGCGACGCACTGGAACAGTTGAGCGGTCAGCTTCAGCGCCTGCAACAGGAATACTCCCGCGCGGCGGACCTGCTGGGTCAATCGCGCATGGCTGCCGCGACGAAGCTCGGCGAGGAAGTCAGTGCGCTGATGGGCGAACTCGGCATGGCCGGTGGCGTACTGCGCGTCGAGCTGGTGCCGACGCCCGGCGACGAACCCGACGCCCAGGGCCGGGAGCGCTGCGAGCTGCTGGTCAGCGCCAATCCTGGCCAGCCACCGCGGCCGCTGCGCAAGGTCGCCTCCGGCGGCGAACTTGCGCGCATCAGTCTGGCCATCGAAGTGGCTACGTTGGGCAAGGATTCGATCGGCAGCATGGTCTTCGATGAGGTCGACAGCGGCATCGGCGGCGCGGTCGCCGAGGTGGTCGGCCAGAAACTGCGTGCGCTGGGAAGCCGTCGCCAGGTGCTCTGCGTGACCCACCTGCCGCAGGTCGCCGCGCAAGGTCACGCCCACTTGCGGGTGAGCAAGCAGAGCGACGGCGACACCACCCGCACGCGGATCGAACAACTGGACGCCGCAGGCCGGCGCGACGAGCTGGCTCGCATGCTCGGCGGCGTGGAAATCACCCGCGAGACCCGGGCTCACGCCAGGCAGATGCTGGAGCGCGCGCAGGCGACCTGAAGGCGGCTGTCCTCAGACCGTCGTCGACAGCAGGCCGCGCTCGGTCGCCATGCGATAGAGGTCCAGTTCCGATCCGGCGCCGAGCTTGCCCATCAGGCTGGCACGGTGGATGTACACGGTTTTCTGGCCAATGCCGAGGTCGGCAGCGACCTGCTTGGGCGTGCGCCCCCCGGCCAGCAACAGGAACACTTCGCGCTCGCGGGCGGTCAGCCGGTTGACCGGATCGAGCGCGTCGTTGGGGCGCTCGGTGCGGCGCTGGCGCAGGTCCGAGCTGAGGAAGCACTCGCCCTGCATCACGGCGCGCAGGCCCGCCACCAGTTCCTCCGGCGCGACGCCCTTGGTGACGAACCCGCTGGCCCCGCGGCGCAACGCCTCGGAAACGTAAGCGTCGCCATCATGCATGCTCAACACGACCACGCGAGTGGCCGCATGCACGCTGAGCAGATGCTCGATCAACGGCAAACCGCTGCCGTCGGGCAAGGAAAGATCCAGCGCCACCAGGTCCGGGCGCCAGTGGCCGACCGCCTCTACCGCGTCGTCGCCGTTGCGGCATTCGGCAACCACTTCCAGGTCCGATTCCAGCTCGATCAGGCGCTTGAAGCCCTCTCGAACGATGGCGTGGTCGTCAACCAGAACGATGCTGTACATCTTCCTACTCTGACACAGGAAGGCGCGCCCGGGACAGCACGCCAGGCCAAGTACCCCGGCACGCCACCCCGCGCACGGCGCATGTACCATCGCCGGATGCGATTCAAGCCATCTCTCCTGCCCGATTCCGGGCCGCTCATCGGCGCAGGTTATCTGGTGCTGTGGCTGCTGCTCGGCGCCACGGCACAACCCTACTGGATGCTGCCCTACGGCCTGCGTTTCACCGCACTTCTGCTGGTACCGTTGCGCCACTGGGGCTGGTTGCTCGCCGCGGAACTGCTCGCCTGCGCCGGCGCCGCCTGGTGGCATGGATCACCGCTGCACATCAGCGGCGTGCTGGCAGACGTGCTGCCGGCATTCCTGGTGATGATGGCCTGCATGTGGCTGCTGCGCCGGCTGCACCTGCATCCCAGCCTGCACAGCCCGCAGGACGTGACCCGGCTGCTGCTTTCGGTGGTGCTGGTGGTCACGGTCACGACCGCCGCGGACGCCGCGCTGCTCGCATTCACCAACTGGTCGGAAACGCCAGAGTTGATGATCCGCGTCATCGCCGAGGAATTGCTCAGCCACTATCTGGCCATCCTGCTGGTGGCGCCGGTGTTGATCATGCTGCTGCACACGCGGCTGGAGCGTGCCTCGGTGATGCGCCTGCTGACGGACGTGCTGCTGGTGCTGGCACCATCCATGGCCATCCTGCTGGTGCTGTCCGAGCGCGCCGCGCCGCAGCCGCAGTTCGCGCGGGTGCTGTCGCTGGCGCCGGTGCTGTTTTTCGCCTTCCGCCATGGCTGGCGCGGCGCCAGCCTCGCCATGCTGATCACCAGTCTGGGCATGACCCTGGTGGACGTGCACCTGGGCCACACGCCCTCGACCGCCGCCGCCTACCTGTTCCTGGCCGTGGCAGGCACCGGCGCGCTGATGCTCGGTTCGGCCACCGACGCCCTGCGGCGCAGCAGCGAACGGGTGGCGGAGCAGAACGTCTACCTCGGGGCCGTCAATCGCCGCCTGGATCATCTGGCCCAACAACTGCGTGACGCCGCACGCGGCAACCTGCAGGCCGACGAGAACCAGCGGCGGCATCTTGCGGCCGAACTGCATGACGAACTGGGCCAGAACATCACCGCGATCCAGACCCACGTGAAACTGGCCCAGGCGCGTTTGCACGAGGTCGGGATGGACGACGTGAGCATCTCGATCAACACCATCCTCGCCCACATGCGCCGCGCTCTGCATCGCCTGCTGGACGACCTGCGCCCGGCGATCCTGGACGAGTTCGGCCTGCTGCGCGCGCTGGATGAAGGCCCGATCCGCGACCTGCTGACCAGTGCCGGCATGCGCTACCACGTGGAACTCCACGGCGACCCGCGATTGCTCGACGATGACACCCGCACGGCGATCTACCGGCTGGCTCAGGAAAGCGCCACCAACACCGTCAAGCACGCCTGCGCCAGTGAATTCCGCCTGCGGCTGCGCATCGGCGAACGCAACGGCATCGCCGTCGCCCTGCTCGATCTGCGTGATGACGGTACCGGCCTGCCCCATCGCCTCCCGCGCGGCGGGCGGGGCCTGCAGGGCATGCGCGACCGGGTGACCTCGCTGGGCGGACAGTTCCGCCTGCGCACCGACCACCCTGGCGTGCACCTGCGTATTTTGCTGCGAGGCAACAAAAGCGGCACCGAACGCAGTCGCCTGGACTAGGAATTTTTCCGATATGCGCAACGTGAAGACATCGTTAGGATGTCGTCATCGATGTGGGGGAACCGCCGTCGTGAGATGGCGGATCAGGGTCACCGTGGGGACGGTGATTCTGAGAAAACGGCAGGATGCCGTTTCGCCGCTGCCGGATGGATACGCGCGCGCACCGCGCGCCATCCGACCGGCAAGGCATCAACCGTAGGCGGACAGGAGTCCACCTGCGGTTTTTTTCGTGGCATGACGAATACGAACGAGGCGTCGGGCGCCCGGCTTCAATCCTTGCGGGCGCGCTGTTTCGGGCGCACGTAGAGCACCAGGCTGTGATCCTCGATCACGTAGCCGTGCTTGGCGGCGATCTCGTGCTGCAGGCGCTCGATCTCCTCGCTGATGAACTCGATCACCTTGCCGCTGTCCACGTCAATCATGTGGTCGTGGTGTTTGCCGCGATCGAGTTCGTAGACTGCCTGGCCGCCTTCGAAATTGTGCTTGACGATGATCCCCGCCGCCTCGAACTGGGTCAGCACCCGATACACGGTCGCCAACCCGATGTCCTCCTTCTGGGCCAGCAGGTGCTTGTACACGTCCTCGGCCGTCAAGTGGCGTTCGCTCTCGTCGTCGAACACCTGCAGGATGCGCATGCGCGGATGGGTCACCTTGAGACCGACCCGACGCAGCTCTCTGGTTTCCTGTTCCATAGCCTCTCTCCACGCACGGCGAGCCCGAGCCGGTAGTGTATCATCCGACACCTTCACGACCCTGGACGCAACACGCATGCAAAAGCTGATCATCCTGCCGGTTGTTGCGCTGCTGGCACTTGCCGTCGCCGGTTGCCACATCGCGTACACGCCGGACGTGCAGCAAGGCAATCTGCTGGACGAAAAGATGGTGGATCAGCTCAAACCGGGGATGACGAAGCACCAGGTCCTTCTGCTGCTCGGCACGCCATCGGTGCGCACGCCGTTCGACAACAGCCGCTGGGACTACGTGTCCACCCAGTCCCGCCGCGGCGGCAAGCCCAAGGTGCGCACGTTCAAGCTGACCTTCAACAACGACACCCTGGTGCACACCGAAGGCGACTTCTTCGCCCGCGACCCGCAGCAGCTGATCAGGGAAAGCCGCAAGTACAACTCGGGTTATCCGGCGAACGAAACCCAGGGCGACAAGAGCCAGTCACCGGATGACAAGAAGAACGACGGCGGCCTGGGCCAGGGGACCGACGGCAGCCATTGAGGCTGGCGCGCGGACGGCAAGGTTTCAGCGCGAACGCCGGCGCCGCGCCTCCATCGGGTCGAGTGTCAGCGGTCGGCAGATCTCGATGCGGTCACCGTCGCGCACGCGCTGCCCGGCAACGACCTTGTGTCCGAAGATGCCCAGCCGGGCCGGATCGATGGCACCTGCCGGCAGCGACGACGCGATGCCGCTGGCGGTGACCGCCTCGGCCACCGTGCAACCGTCGGCGACCTGCACGCGACGACGCACCACCACCGAATCGCCATCGGCAAACACCACCTCGATGCCGATCGACGGCTCAACCATGGAGGCGCTCCGCTTCGCGGCAGAAGTCATCCACCATGCGCCCGGCCAGCCCCTGGAAGCCGAGCCGCAAGGCGGCACCGCCGAGCCTGCCCGCGTAATCGAAATCAAGCGCAAAGGCGACCTTGCTGCCGGCATCACCCAGCGCGGTGAAGTCCCACACGCCATGCAGGCTGCGAAATGGTCCTTCGACCAGGTTCATCTCCAGGCGCCGCGGCGCGTCGAGCACGTTGCGCGTGGTGAAGCTCTGGCTGAACCCGGCAAACTTGAGATCCAGCCTGGCCACCACCACGTTGTCGCCGCGCTCCAGCACTTCGGCGTCCGCACACCAGGCGAAGCGCTTTGGGTATGCTTCCACCTCATTGACCAGTTCGAACATCTGCGCCGGCGAGTACTTCACCAACGCGCTGCGACGTATTTCGATCACGACAACCTCTCGGGCTTGTGCATTCATCCATGAATGCGAAGATCAAGTGAGCGCCCGCCCCGAGGCGCCATCTCGACAAATGCGTCGCCCCGATGGGGCGGCGGGCAATGCGGCCGCCCAGTGGCCCGAAGTTTAGCGGACATGGCCAAGAGCAAGGACAAGGACACCAAGGGCGGCGGCACCATCGCGCTGAACAAGCGCGCGCGCTTCGAATATCACATCGACCAGCGCTTCGAGGCCGGCGTTGCCCTGCAAGGCTGGGAGCTGAAGGCACTGCGTGCCGGCCGCATCAATTTCGGCGACAGTTATGCGGTGGTCCTCAGGAACGAGGTGTTCCTGGTCGGCTGCTCGATCCCGCCGCTGATCAGCGCGTCGACGCACGTCATCGCCGAGGATCGGCGCACCCGCAAGCTGCTGCTCCACCGCAAGGAGATCGACCAGCTGGTCGGTGCGGTCGAACGCAAGGGCCACACCCTGGTGCCCACGGCGATGTACTGGAAAGGCAACAAGGTCAAGGTCGAGATCGGCTTGGCCCGCGGCAAGCAGGAGCACGACAAGCGCGAGACCGAGAAGCAACGCGATTGGCAGATCGAGAAGCAGCGCACCATGCGCTCGCACAACCGCGCCTGATCAGCGAACCCCGCCTTGCGCCAGTGCGCGGCGGGGCGTACGGACCTCAGGCGAACGGGTCATCCAGCACGATGGTGTCTTCCCGGTCCGCACCGGTTGCGACCAGCGCCAGGCGGCAACCGGACAGTTCCTCGACGGCGCGCAGGTAGGCGCGGGCGGCGGGCGGCAGCTTGTTCCAGTCGCGGATACCGGCGGTGGATTCTTCCCAGCCGGGAAATTCCAGGTAGACGGGCTTGCACTCGTCCCAGCCGTCCGCATCCAGCGGCGCCAGCTCGCGGCGCTTGCCCCGGTATTCGTAGGCAATGCAGACCTTGATGGTGGACAGGCCGTCGAGCACGTCGAGCTTGGTGATCGCCAGGCCGTTGATGCCGTTGATCTGGGTGGCGCGCTTGAGCGCGACCAGGTCGATCCAGCCGCAGCGGCGCGGACGGCCCGTGCTGGCGCCGAACTCGTTGCCCTTCTTGCGCAGCAGCTCGCCCATCTCGTCATTGAGTTCGGTCGGGAACGGACCGCTGCCGACGCGGGTGGCGTAGGCCTTGCAGATGCCCAGCACGTAGTCGATGTCCTGCGTACCCACGCCGGTGCCGGCCAGCGCGCCGCCGACGGTGGTGTTGCTGGAGGTGACGTACGGGTAGGTGCCGTGGTCGATGTCCAGCAGCGCGCCCTGCGCGCCCTCGTACAGGATGTTGCCGCCGCCCTTGCGCACGTCGTGCAGGATGGTGGCGACGTCGTCGACCAGCGGGCGGATGTACTCGCCCCAGGCCAGCGCATCTTTCAGCACGGTGTCGTAATCGACCGGCTCGGCTTTCAGCCACTGGGTAAGGATGAAGTTGTGGTAGTCCACCGCGGTCTTGAGCAACGCGGGCAATTCGTGCGGGTACATCAAGTCGGCAACGCGGATCGAACGGCGGGCAACCTTGTCCTCGTAGGCCGGACCGATGCCACGGCCGGTGGTGCCGATGGCCTTGCCGCCGGCGGCGATTTCACGAGCTTTGTCGACGGCGATGTGGTACGGCATGATCAGCGGTGTCGCCGGGCTGATCTTGACGCGGGAGCGCACTTCGACGCCGTTGGCTTCCAATTCGCTGATCTCGTTGATCAGCGCCTCGGGCGACAGCACCACCCCGTTGCCGATCAGGCACAGCGCGTCTTCGCGCAGGATGCCCGAGGGAATCAGGTGCAGCACGGTCTTCTTGCCCTTGATCACCAGCGTGTGGCCGGCGTTGTGGCCGCCCTGGAAGCGCACCACCGCGCTGACCCGCTCGGTCAGCAGGTCGACGATCTTGCCCTTGCCCTCGTCGCCCCACTGCGCGCCCAGGATTACGACTGACTTGCCCATGTGAACTCTCGTTTCGTTAGTTTGCCGCCCCGCCACGGGGCTGCCTGGGTAAACGCCCGCTGCGCGGGTCGATGCGGCCTACTTCCGCGGTGCGGGGTCGTCGAAGTAATGCAGGAACGGCGAATCAGGCTTGAGGATGAGCACGCCGTTGCCGGTTTCCATCGACGCACGATAGGCCGCCAGGCTGCGATAGAACGCGTAGAACTCCGGGTCCTTGCTGTAGGCACGCGCATAGATCGCGGCGGCTTCGGCATCGCCCTCGCCTTTCACCTTGGCGGCATCCCGGTTGGCATCGGCTTCCAGCACCTGCGCCTGGCGATCCGCGTCGGCCTTGATCCGGGTCGCCGCTTCCTGGCCCGTGTAACGCAGTTCATTGGCCAGTTGCAGGCGCTCGGCACGCATCCGCTTGTACACCGATTCGCTGACCTCGTTGGGCAGGTCGATGCGCTTGATGCGCACGTCGACCACCGCAATGCCCAGGTTCTTGCGCGCCGAAAGATCGGTCTGAGCACGCACCCGCTCGGTGATGTCCTTGCGCCCGCCGGAGATCAGGTCGGGCAAGGTGCGTGCATTGAACTCGAACCGCAGCGCGTCCTTGACGATGGGGGTGAGCCGCTGCGCGGCCTGCAGCTGGTCGCCGCCGGTGGCGCGGTAATAGGCCGCGTTGTCGGCGATGCGCCACTTGACGTAAAAATCGACGTTGACGCTCTTCTTCTCGGAGGTGAAGTAGCGCTCGGGCGGCGCGTCGAGCGACAGGATGCGCTTGTCGAAATGAATCACCTGCTGCAGCACGGGCAGCTTGAAATGCAGGCCCGGCTGGTAGTCCGTGTGCACGATGCGACCGAATTGCAGGACCAATGCGCTGTGGCCTTCGCTCACCACGAACATGCTGCTCAAGCCGAGCAGGATCACCACGACGGCAACGAATGCGGCAACGATGCGGTTCATGGCTGTGCTCCCTTGTCGCTCGCACTGCTTGCCGTTGCGGGGGGCGGCACGATCGCGCCGACCTGGGTCGTCCCCGCCTGGGATGCGGCGCCCGGCGTCGAGGGCAGGTTGATGATGTTGCGACCGCTGGCGTCGTCGACGATCTTGGTGTTGTGTGCCATCACCTCTTCCATGGTCTCCAGCCACAACCGCTTGCGGGTCACTTCGGGCGCTGCCTTGTACTGCGCCAGCAACAGGTTGAAGCGATCGGTGTCGCCTTCGGCGCGGGCGACGCGCTCGGCCTTGTAGCCAGCCGCTTCCGCGGCGATGCGGGCCGCTTCGCCGCGCGCCACCGGCACGACCTTGCTGGAATAGGCCAGCGCGGCGTTCTCGATGCTCTGCTTGTCTTCGCGCGCGTTGTTGACGTCGTCGAAGGCGTCCTTCACCTCATCGGGTGGCGCCACGTTCTGGAAGCTCACCTCGGTGACGCGCAAGCCCGAATCGTAGACGTCCAGCGTCCGCTGCAACGCCTGCTGCGCCTGGGTGACCAGGTTGGCACCGGCCGCCGACAGGACCTGGTCCATGTCGCTGCCGCCGATCACGCCGCGCACGGCGGCTTCGGCGGCGGCACTGATGGTGCCGTCCGGATCGGTCAGCGAGAACAGGTACTTGCGCGAATCATCCACCTGGTACTGCACGGTGAAGTCGATCGTGATGATGTTCTCGTCGCGGGTCAGCATGGCCACCTTGTCGGTGACCGAGCGGATACGCGTGGCCTCGACCTTGGTGACCGATTCGATCGGCTGCGGAAACTTCAGGTGGAAGCCGGGCGGCAAGGTGCGCGAGTACTGGCCGAAGCGCAGCACCACGCCCTGCTGGCGCGCGCCGATGATCGTGTAGCTGCTGAACAGCAGGCCCACCACGATCAGCACCAGCACGCCGGTGAGGATGCCGCCGGAGCCCTGGCCGAACTTCCCGCCACGGTTCTTCAGCTTTGCCAGCAGGTCGTCCAGCGGCGACTTGCCGGAAGGACGCTTGCGGTTCCACGGATCGCTCTGCCCGTTCTTTCCGGGTTCATTCCACGCCACGAGTCAGTCTCCTTGAAGCCGTCGGGAGGCCGGCAACGACGGCCGGAACATGCCTTTCTTCCACCTCGCACACGGCGAGGTGACCACTGGACCATCGATGCCGCCATGGCCGACGCAAACGCTGCGTATTCTAGCAGAGGCAGCCGAAACCGTCCGGGCGCGGCCGATCAACCGGCCGCACTCAACAGTTCCCGCAACAGCACTGCCTCGGCGCCCTCACCACCGCTGAGCGGCGCTATCACGCTGCGCGGCGCGTCGATGCGCAGCTGCCAGCCGTGTTCGTCCACGTGCTCGGCACTGATCGCCCCGGCCGCCTTCAGGCGCGCATGCAGCCGCCCGGCGGACAAGGGCAGATGCAGCGGCGACTGCACGCGGTCGCCGCCAAGCAATTCGCCCAGCGCCTGGCGCAGCAGGTCGACGCCGGCGCCGGTGGCGGCCGACAGCCATACCCGCACCGGCTTGCCGGTTGCGTCGCGCTCGATCCGCGGCTCGGTACCGGCCAGGTCGATCTTGTTCATCACCTGCAACTGCGGGACGTCGCCGGCGTCGATGTCCTCCAGCACGGCATCGACCACCCGATGCAGGCGCACGCGCTCCTCGTCGGCAGCGTCACCGACGTGGAGAAGCAGGTCCGCGTCGCGGGCCTCGGCCAGGGTGGCGCGGAACGCGGCGACCAGGTCATGCGGCAGTTCGCGGATGAAGCCCACGGTGTCGGCGATCACCGCCGGGCCGCAGGCCAGGTCCTCGATCTTGCGCACCGTGGGGTCGAGCGTGGCGAACAACTGATCGGCGGCGTAGACCGAGCCGCGGGTCAAGGCGTTGAACAGGGTGGATTTGCCGGCGTTCGTGTAACCGACCAGCGCCACCCGCGGCACGGTGTTGCGCAAGCGCGAACGGCGTTGCTGACCACGCTGGGTCTGCACTTTTTCCAGCCGCTTGGTGAGCATCTTCACCCGCACCGCCAGCAAACGACGGTCGGTTTCGAGCTGGGTTTCGCCGGGACCGCGGTTGCCGATGGCACCACCGCGCTGGGCGTCCAGATGGGTCCAGCCGCGCACCAGTCGCGTGGCCAAGTGCTTCAACTGGGCCAGCTCCACTTCCAGCTTGCCTTCGTGGGACCGTGCGCGCTGGGCGAAGATGTCCAGGATCAGACCGGCACGGTCGACCACGCGCACGCCGAGGTGTTTCTCCAGATTGCGCTCCTGCACCGGAGTGAGCACGTGGTCGACCAGCACCAGGTCGGCTTCCAGCGCACGGGATGCCTCGGCGACTTCCTCGGCCTTGCCACTGCCGATGTAGTAACGCGGATTGACGTCGTCGACGCGCGCGGCGATGGTTGCCAACACCTCGGCACCGGCCGACTTGGCCAGTTCGGCGAATTCCTCCGCGCGGCGCACGGCATCGCCTTCGCCGCGCGAATGCGGAAGTACAAGGACGGCGCGGTCGCCTCTCTTTTGCCGGTCAAACACGGTGGGGCAGCATCCTGCGGGGACAGTCTCCCTTCATGTGGATCACCCCACGCGCAATCAAGTGCCCGCTTCGACGGTTGCCGAAGTATCGGCCTGGTGATCGTGGCCTTCGTGGCCATCGTGACCATTGCCGATGCGCACGTTGCGACTCGGAACCACGGTGGAAATGGCGTGCTTGTACACCATCTGGCTGACCTGGTTGCGCAGGAGCACCACGAACTGGTCGAACGACTCGACCGTGCCCTGCAACTTGATGCCGTTGACCAGGTAGATGGCCACCGGCACACGCTCGCGCCGCAACGCATTGAGAAACGGATCTTGCAACGATTGCCCCTTGGACATTTCTTGTTCTCCCCTTGCCACGACCAGACCGGAGAAAAGACGCCGCTGGCGCCCCGGCCCAACAAGATCGGATGTTAACTGCTTTCAAATGCTTGATGAAAGAAGATTTTTGCTCCACGACGGTGGACTGGGTCACGCTGGTGGCATGACCCCGGCCGGGCCGTCGACAAACAGGCCCACCGCCGCGCGCACCCGCTCGCCGAGATCGGGCCGATCCGGCTCGACGATCCGGATGCCGGTGTCGCTGCGCAGCCAGGTGATCTGGCGCTTGGCCAACTGGCGGGTGGCGTAGATGGCGCGGTCGCGGAACGTGGCCGCATCGGTCTGGCCATCGAGGTGTTCCCACGCCTGCCGGTAGCCGACCGCGCGGATCGCCGGCAGGTCGGCGTGCAGGTCGCCGCGCGCCCGCAGTGCGCGCACCTCGTCCAGAAAGCCCTCCGCCAGCATCGTGTCGAAACGCCGGGCGATGCGCTCGTGCAGCACGCGCCGGTCGGTCGGCAGCAGCGCCAGCTTGAGCACGCGCCACGGAAAGCGCGCCGCCGTCCCGCCGCGCTGCAATTCGGATAGCGGCCGGCCGGTCAGTTCGATCACTTCCAGCGCACGCTGCAGGCGCTGCACGTCGTTGCAGCCGATCCGGCCGGCGGCGGCCGGATCGAGGGCCGCCAACCGCGCATGCAAGGCCGGCCAGCCGAGCTGTTGCGCCTCGGCAGCCAGCCGCGCACGGGTGGCCGGGTCGGCTTCCGGCAGGTCGGACAGCCCCTGCTGCAACGCACGGAAGTACAGCCCGGTACCGCCGACCAGCAGCGGCACTCTGCCCTGCGCGCTGATCCGCTGCATCACCGGCAGCGCATCGGCGCGGAAATCCGCCGCCGAATACGGCTGGCCGGGATCGCGGATGTCGACCAGCGCATGCGGATGGCGCGCCAGCGTCGCCGGGTCGGGTTTTGCCGTGCCGATGTCCATGCCGCGGTAGACCAGCGCCGAATCGACACTGACCAGATCCAGCGGAAACCGCTCGCTCAGCGCGCATGCCAGCGCGGTCTTGCCGGAGGCGGTGGGGCCCATCAGGAAGATGGCCAGGGGGCGGGAATCAACGGGCATCGCGGCAGTTTAGACGAGAGCACCGCCCTGCCCGCACCGCCAGCGGCCTCGCGGCCGACGGCACTCACCCCACGAGGTGGAAAAGTGCGCAGACATGATGCCAAGGGTGTGCCGTCGCCACCATGAGCCATGACATCCGCCGCTTGCCCAGCCATACCCCCAAAATATATCATCCATATACGAAACATATATGGAACGTTTTATGGGTATCGTGAACATCGACGACGATCTGCACAGTCAGATTCGCAGGGCGAGCGCAGTGACGTGCCGATCCATCAACGCGCAGGCGGCCTTCTGGATCAAGGTCGGCATGTTGTGTGAAATGAGCCCCACGCTGACTTTCCAGGAGGTTCTCATGCGGGAACTCCACGCCGCCGGTGTCGAGGCACGGCCGCTCGCACCCGGTGCCGCATGACCAAGCGACCGGAAGAAGTCGCGCTGATGGCCGAGTCGGGCAGGCTATTGGCCGATGTATTCGGCTACGTGGACCAGTTGAGCCTGGCCGGCATGTCGACCATGCAGGTGAACGACCTGGTCGAAAGCTACATCGTGGACGAACTCGTTGCGCGTCCGGCGAGCAAGGGGCAGTACGGCTATGCCCATGCACTGAACTCCTCACGCAACGACGTCGTCTGTCACGGTGTCCCGTCTCCGTCGGAAATCCTGCGAGACGGAGACATCGTGAATTTCGACATCACGCTGGAAAAAAATGGATTCATCGCCGACTCCAGCAAGACCTACCTCGTCGGCGATGTGACGCCAGCGGCCAAGCGACTCGTGCAGGTGGCGCATGAAGCCATGTGGAAGGGGATCAGGGCTGTCCGCCCGGGTGCCCGGCTCGGCGATGTGGGCCATGCCATCGAGCATCACGCCCGACGGAATGGCTACTCGGTGGTGAGGGAGTATTGCGGGCACGGAATCGGCCGTGAAATGCACGAACCGCCGCAGGTGTTGCATTGGGGAAGGCCGCAAACCGGTCTGGTATTGCGGGAGGGCATGGTGTTCACCATCGAGCCGATGCTCAACCAGGGCCGCCGGACCGTGCGGACCGAGGATGACGGCTGGACGGTCGTCACTCGGGACGGAAAATGGTCGGCACAGTTCGAGCATACGGTGGCGGTGACGCGAAACGGCGTGCGGGTCCTGACGCTGCGCCCCGAGGAAAGACCGGCCGGCTGAATCAAGCCGCCTGCCATGCCGGCGTCTGCCGCTCCGGGTTTGGCGCGGCCCCGCGCATGACCGGGTTCGCCGCACGGAAAACGGAAGGGCCCGCGCCGATGACGCGGGCCCTGATGCATGCACGAATGTGCGGCTTACTTCGCCGGCACGCCCATTTCCTTCAGCAGGTTGTCGGCGTGGTCGAGGTGGTGCATCACCCACAGCATGTAGCGCACGTCGACCTGGATCGAGCGGTTGAGCTGCGGGTTGAACAGCCAGTCGCCGCTGACCGACTCCCAGTTGCCGTCGAACGCCAGGCCGACCAGCTGGCCGTTCGCGTCCATCGCCGGCGAACCGGAGTTGCCGCCGGTGATGTCAAGGTCGGCGAGGAAGTTGACCGGCAGCGTGCCCAGCTTCGGCGAGGCATAGCTGTCGAACGCCTTGGCCTTGATCGCGACCAGCTCGGCCTTGGGCGAGTTGAACGGCTCGATGCCGGTGTCCTTCTCGACGATGCCCTGCGCGGTGGTGAACGGCGCGTAGCTCACGCCATCACGCGGCGCCACGCCCTGCACGTTGCCGAAGGTGACGCGCAGCGAGCTGTTCGCGTCCGGGTAGACCGGCAGCTTCTGCGAGTCCTTCCACGCGATCATCGCCTGCATGTAGCGCGGGCGCAGCTTGCTCATCTCGCCGGCGCGGGCATCGGATTCGTCCTCCAGCGCCTTCAGCTGCGGCTGCACCGCGCGAGCGAGCCTGAGCATGCTGTCGGAGCTGGCGTCGATCGCCTTGCTGTCGGCGCCGAACCACTTCATGCGCTCGTCGACGTTGCCGAGCTTGCTGCCGGCGTACAGCGCGGCAACCTTCGCCTTGATCGCCGCCTCGGTGCTTGCACCATCGAGCCACTTGTCCAGCGCCGGCAGGCGCTGCGCCTGCGGCAAGGCCACGTAGCGCTTGAGGCCGTAGACCATGAACTGCTGGTCGACGCCCGGGTCGTAGCGGCGATCCATCTGCTTCAGGCCGCCCTCGATGCGCACCCAGTCGCGCTGCTGGTAGCCGGCGTCGCGGTCGAGATCGGCCTTCGGGCGCTCCTTCGCCAGGTGGGTCAGGCGCACCGCGGTGCCGAACAGCTGGGCGCGGCTGACCAGACCGATGGCCAGGTCGCGTTCGCGATTGGCCCGGTCGGCGGCGATCTGCTGGCGCAGCTTGCCGATATCGGCCGCCAGCGCGGTGTTATCGGCGCCGCCCTGCTGCTTCAGCCAGGCCTCCAGCTGCGCTTCCTGCGCGCGCTTCACCGTGACCGCGTCGGCACGATGCAGGCCTTCGAGCTGGCCGCCGAAGTTCTTCAGGTAGTTGTTGAGACCGGCGACCATGCTGGCGTACTTCACCGCCACATCGGGATTGGCCTTGCCGGCGGTGTTGATGATGTCCAGCGTGTCCTCGTACACCTTGATCTGGGTCGGGTACGTCCAGTCGATCGCGCTCTGCACTTCGTCGGCGAGACGGTAGCGGTTGGTGCGGCCCGGGTAGCCGACCACCATCACGTAGTCGCCGGCTTCCACGCCCTGCGGGTTCACCTTGAGCACATGCCTGGGCCGGTACGGCACGTTGTCCTTCGAGAAGGCGGCGGACTTGCCGTCCTTCGAGACATAGGCGCGCAGGTAGCCGAAGTCGCCGGTGTGGCGAGGCCACATCCAGTTGTCGACGTCACCGCCGAACTTGCCGATGGATTCCGGCGGCGCGTAGACCAGGCGCACGTCCTTGATTTCCAGTTGCCTGATCAGCTGATAGCTGTAACCGCCGTGGAAGGTGTAGACGTCGCAGCGGTAGCCTTCGCTCTCGCACGCCTTGACCTGCTCCTTGATCGCCAGCTCGATCGCCTTGTAGCGCTCGGCGCCGCTCATCGCGTCGGTGAGCTTGGCGGTGATCTCTTTCGTGACGTCGCGGATTTCCTCGGTGACGAAGATCCGCGCGGACGGGCCGGCGGAGAGCTCGTCCGCCTGGGTCTTCGCCAGGAAGCCCTTCTCGATCAGGTTGTTTTCCGGCGTGGAGTTCAGCTGCAGCGCGCCGTAGACGCAGTGGTGGTTGCTCACCACCAGACCCTCGGGGGAGACGAACGAGGCGGTGCAGCCGCCCAGGCTGACGATCGCGCCCATCGGGTAGGCGGTGAGGTCGGTCAGCGTTTTCGGATCGAGTTTCAGGCCGTGCTGCTGCAGCGTGGCGGCGATACCGGGAAGCTGGGCGGGCTGCCACATGCCTTCGACGGCATGGGCGGACGAGATGAAGCCGACGGATACGGCGGCAGCAAGCAATAGACGGCGCAAAGGGAATCTCCTGGTGAAAGCCGGCCCCGGGAAGCAGGCGAAAGTGGCGCAATAACTTTCGACTTATGCCCGAGCCGGGCGAGTGCGGCATATGCCGCAAGTCATGCCTGCGACATTCAGCGCGCACGCATACTCGTCCGGGCAGGCGATCGCAGGTGCTTCCAGCGCATCGAAGTCCCTTCCGCGCCATCGCAGTGACTTGCGCCGCCAGGCACCGCACACGACCCGGAAAATTCGCACGGACAGCGGTCACGCGCCGCCGCGCTCTATAATTGACGTTTAACCGCCCGCATCGCGGGCCAGCCGATGGATTTCCCATGCCGCAGACAATGAAAGCCCTGGTCAAGCGCAAGCCCGAACAGGGCATCTGGATGGAAGAGGTGCCGATGCCCGAGGTCGGCCCCAACGAGGTGCTGATCAAGATCGAGAAAACCGCGATCTGCGGTACGGATCTGCATATCTACAAGTGGGACGAATGGAGCCAGCGCGTCATCAAGCCGGGTCTTACCATCGGCCACGAGTTCGTCGGCCGCATCGTCGAGATCGGCCCGGGCGTCACCGGCTACAAGGTTGGCGACCGCGTCTCGGCCGAGGGCCACATCGTCTGCGGCCACTGCCGCAATTGCCGCGCCGGTCGCCAGCACTTGTGTCCCAATACGGTGGGCATCGGCGTGAACCGCAACGGCGCGTTCGCCGAATACATGGCCATGCCGGCATCCAACCTGTGGCCGATCCCTGACCAGATTCCGTCCGAACTGGCCGCGTTCTTCGATCCGTACGGCAATGCCGCGCATTGCGCGCTGGAGTTCGACCTGATCGGCGAGGACGTGCTGATTACCGGCGCCGGCCCGATCGGCATCATCGCCGCCGGCATCGCCAAGCACGTGGGCGCGC
This sequence comes from Rhodanobacter sp. UC4438_H5, assembly GCF_052978405.1. Classification (NCBI taxonomy): domain Bacteria; kingdom Pseudomonadati; phylum Pseudomonadota; class Gammaproteobacteria; order Lysobacterales; family Rhodanobacteraceae; genus Rhodanobacter; species Rhodanobacter sp. UC4438_H5. Next base: position 826,505 of record NZ_CM129672.1, on the reverse strand, counting down.
GCAACGTCGTCGTCACCGACGTGAACGATTTCCGCCTGAAGCTCGCTGCCGACATGGGCGCCACCCGCGTGGTGAACGTGACCAACGCCTCGCTCAAGGACGCGATGAAGGACCTGCACATGGAAGGCTTCGACGTGGGCATGGAGATGAGCGGCAACCCGCGTGCCTTCAACGACATGCTCGACTGCATGTACCACGGCGGCAAGATCGCCCTGCTCGGCATCCAGCCAAAGGGGGCCGGCATCGACTGGGACAAGGTGATCTTCAAGGGCCTCACCCTGCAGGGCATCTACGGCCGGCGCATGTACGAGACCTGGTACAAGATGACCCAGATGGTGCTGACCGGCTTCCCGCTGCAGAAGGTGCTCACCCACCAGATCCACATCGACGACTTCCAGAAGGGCTTCGACCTGATGGATGCCGGCCAGTGCGGCAAGGTCGTCTGCTCCTGGAACTGAGCACCGCCGCAACCTCCACGCCACACACTTCTGCACCCGGAGATTCCATGACTCCATCCGCGAAAGCACGTTACGCCACCGAACTGGCGGCCATCCGCGAGTACGGCCTGTTCAAGGCCGAGCGCATCATCATCTCGCCGCAGTCTGCCGAGATCGAGCTGGAAGGCGGCCGCAAGGTGCTGAACTTCTGCGCCAACAACTACCTCGGCCTGGCCGATCATCCGGCGGTGATCCAGGCGGCCAAGGATGCGCTCGACAGCCACGGTTTCGGCATGGCAAGCGTGCGCTTCATCTGCGGCACCCAGGATCTGCACAAGGAACTGGAGGCGAAGATCGCCGAATTCTTCGGCACCGAGGACACCATCCTGTACGCCGCCTGCTTCGACGCCAACGGCGGCCTGTTCGAGCCGCTGCTGGGTGAGGAAGACGCGGTGATCTCCGACGCCCTGAACCACGCGTCGATCATCGACGGCGTGCGGCTGTGCAAGGCCACCCGCTACCGTTACGCCAACAGCGACATGGCCGACCTGGAGAAGCAGTTGCAGGCGGCCGACGCGGCCGGCGCGCGGACCAAGCTCATCACCACCGATGGCGCGTTCTCGATGGACGGTTTCATCGCCAAACTCGACGAGATCACCGCGCTGGCCGCAAAGTACGATGCCATGGTGCACATCGATGAATGCCATTGCACCGGTATTCTCGGCGATACCGGCCGCGGCTCGGCTGAATTGCACGGCGTGATGGACAAGATCGACATTTTCACCGGTACGCTGGGCAAGGCCCTCGGCGGCGCGCTCGGCGGTTTCACCACCGGGCCGCGGGAAGTGGTCGAACTGCTGCGCCAGCGTTCGCGCCCTTACCTGTTCTCCAACTCGCTGCCGCCGCACGTGGTGGCCGCGGCGATCAGGGTATTCGACATGCTGGCCAGCGCCGGCGATCTGCGCGACAGGCTGAAGGAGAACACCCGCTATTTTCGCGAACGGATGACGGCCGCCGGCTTCGACATCAAGCCGGGCGTGCACCCGATCGTGCCGGTGATGATCCACGACGCGCCCAAAGCGCAGGCGATGGCTGCCGCGCTGCTGGCGGAAGGCATCTATGTCACCGGATTCTTCTATCCGGTCGTGCCGCAGGGGCAGGCACGCATCCGCGCGCAGATGAGCGCGGCGCACACCCGCGAACACCTCGACCAGGCGATTGCAGCCTTCACCAAGGTCGGGCAAACCCTGGGCGTGATTCCGCGCTGACACCGAGGCTGGTGCGGCCGCAGCCTGGCCGCGCCGCCATCACGGCCGCTTCGCCGCCAGCGAACGCACCTCGTGCTCTTCCAGCCGGCGCCACTGGCCCTTCGCCAGTTCGCCAAGCGCAAGCGGGCCGATCGCCACCCGGATCAGCCGCATCACGTCGAAACCCAGCGCCGCCAGCAGCCGACGAATATGTCGGTTGCGGCCTTCGTCCAGCACCACTTCGAGCCATGCATTCTTTGCGCCCGCACGCAGCAGCGTGACGCGGCGCGCCTTCAGGCGTTCACCGGCATCCTCGACGCCCGCCAGCATCGCGGCCAGCACCGCAGCATCCGGCAGCCCCGCGACCTGGACGTGATAAGTCTTCTCCAGATGCGTCAGCGGGTCGGTGATGGCAGCCGCCCAACGGGTGTCGTTGCTCAGCAGCAACAGTCCTTCGCTGGCCTTGTCCAACCGGCCGACCGGACCCAGCCAGGGCAGCCCGGCGGCCGCCAGCGCGGTGTAGACCGTCGCGCGACCATGCTCGTCGGCCGCGCTGACCACGATGCCGCGCGGCTTGTTGAAGGCCACGTGGACAGGCGTGGCCCGGCCCACGGCTTCGCCGTCGATGGCGATCCCCTGGCGGTCGATCAGGGTCGGATGCTGGGGGTCGCGGACGACCCGCCCGCCCACACTGACCCGGCCCGCACGAATCCACTGCTCGGCCTGACTGCGCGAGCACACACCCAGTTTGGACAGCACGCGGGCAAGCCCGTAGCGCGACGGCGGAGTCGGCCCGGTCGCGCGCGCCGGGTGGAAGGAAGAAGGACGGGACATCGTGCAAGCGTATAGGTCGGGGCCGCGGGGCAACAAGAATCATCGCCGGCGAAGACAAAAAAAGCCCGGCCGAAGCCGGGCTTTTTCCTGTTAGCTACCGCGGTTCGTTTACTGCTGAACCTGCAGCTCCGTGCGACGGTTCTGCGCACGGCCCGCATCGGTTTCGTTGTCGCCGATGGGGTTGCTCTCGCCGTGGCCGATCGGGCCTTCCAGACGGCTGGCATCGATGCCATGGCTGGTCAGGTAGTTGTAGACGATCGAGGCGCGACGCTCGGACAGCTTCTGGTTGTATGCGTCCGTGCCCTTCGAGTCGGTGTAGCCGGCCACGGTCACGTGCACCTGCGGGTAACGCTGCAAGGTGTCGACGGCCTGGTTCAGCACCGAGATCGAATCGGCCGTCGGCTCGGCGAGCGACTTGGAGATGTCGGTTTCACCGGCCTTCGGACGATCGAACTTGAAGTTCACGCCACGCAGGTCGATCACCACCTTCTGCGCGCAACCATCCGGGCCCACGATGGTGCCGGCGGCGGTGGCAGGGCACTTGTCCTCGCAATCGTTCACGCCGTCCTGGTCGCTGTCCTGGGTGGAGCAGTCGGCCGGCGCGGGTGCAACCGGTGCCGCTACCGGCGCCGGAGCGGCGGCAGGCGCACCAAAGCGCGAGGCAACGGTCAAGCCGAGGAACCAGTCACCATAGCTGCTGTTGGCGGGATGGGTGTCCTTGTCCCAGTCGAAACGATAGCCCGCTTCCAACCGGATGTTGGTGCTGTCGGTGACCATCTTGGACACGCCGCCGCCGATCTGTGCAGCAGGCGCCCAGCCATTGTCCAGCTTGTTCTGGTGATGGCTGCCCATCACGCCGACCATGCCGTAGGGGCGCCATGCATTCCAGTCACCGGCATAGAACCGGGCAGCCGCACCGACATTGGTGCTGGCCCAGGAATCGCTGCTGTGACCGCCGCCAAGGGCCGGGCCCTTGTCCATCTTGCGCTTCGTGCGGTCGACGAAGAAATCGAGCGACATGTTGGGCGAGAAGAAGCGACCAAAACCCAGGCCGTAGTAGATCTGGCGGCTATTGGTATCGCGCTCGGTGTCGTTGACGTAGCCCCCCACCGTCGGCGCGATATACCAGCGCCCGTCATAGGACGAGATGGCGGTTTCACTGCTCGAGGCATCGGCCGGTGCCGCAGCCGTGTCCTGCGCATGAACGGCACCTACGCCGCCCAGGGCGAGCGCGATCAGAAAATACAAGCCCTTACGTTTCATCAGGTGTCTCCTCGATTATTAAAATTTGAGTCCGTTCGACCCATACCAGAAAGTCGCACGTCAGAACTTAACTCGATTCAAGGCCCTACCGGCCCGCGCTTGGCGTGTCCTGGACAAGCGACCCGCATTGTAGCAAAAACGTTAAGTAGCAGTTGCGTCGCGTACGCTTTCGCAACCATTCGGTGCAACATCATTCAGGTAAGTGATCGTGCCGGGCCAATCCCTTCACAGAGCGGCGAAACTGGCTAAACGACTCGCCGCCACGCAGTGGTTCATCTCCGACCGAACCGAATGTTCCATGACGGACGTGCCTACAATGTGAAGAGACCCAGGAACTGATGCAGCGGCATGGAGTCCAAGTGCGCCGGATCGCGCGTGGCATCCATGATCGCCTTGACCCGATGGGCCGGCAGATGACTGCGCATGGCCGCCTCGAATTTTTGCAGCAAGACGGGAATGCCCTCGGCCCGGCGCTTGCGGTGACCGATCGGATAATCGACGGACACTTTGCCGGTATGGCTGCCGTCCTTGAAGAATACCTGCACCGAATTGCCGATATAACGCTTGGCCGGATCGAAATAGTCGCGGGTGAACTGCGTATTTTCCACCACCGTCATTTTGTCGCGCAGTGCGTCGATGCGCGGGTCGGCGGCGACCTCGTCGTTGTAATCGCTGGCCACCAGGCGGCCGAAGATCAGCGGCACGGCGACCATGTACTGGATGCAGTGGTCGCGATCGGCATAGTTCGCCAGCGGGCCGGTCTTGTCGATGATGCGGCAACCCGCTTCCTGCGTCTCGATGACGATCTTCTCGATCTGATCGAGCTTGCCGGCCACCTCGCCATGCAACTGCATGGCGCATTCCACGGCAGTCTGCGCATGAAACTCGGCCGGATAGCTGATCTTGAACAGCACGTTCTCCATCACGTAGCTGCCGAACGGGCGCTCGAACTCGAACGGCTTGCCGCCGAACGCCACATCGTAGAAGCCCCAGGTCTTTGCCGACAGCGCAGACGGATACCCGACCACGCCGCGATACACCGCATTGATCGCGTGGGTCACCGCGCGACGGCAGGCATCGCCGGCGGCCCAGCTCTTGCGCGGACCGGTGTTCGGCGCATGGCGATAGGTGCGCAACGCGCCGTTGTCGATCCAGCTGTGCGACACGGCGGTGATGATCTGTTCCTTGCTGCCACCGAGCATCGCGGTGGCCACCGCGGTGGAGGCCAGTCGCACGAGGATCACGTGGTCCTGGCCGACCCGGTTGAAGCTGTTCAGCAGCGCGTAGCAGCCCTGGATCTCGTGCGCCTTGATCGCGTAGCCAAGCACGTCGCGCACGCTCAGCGGTTGGCCGCCTTCGCGCTCCGCCTTGCGGCTGAGGTAGTCGCCGACGGCCAGGATGCTGCCGAGGTTGTCCGACGGATGGCCCCATTCGGCCGCCAGCCAGGTGTCGTTGAAATCCAGCCAGCGGATCTGCGTGCCGATCGCGAACGCCGCCTGCACCGGGTCCAGCTCGTGGCTGGTGCCCGGCACGCGCGCACCGCCCGGCAGCGTGGCGCCCGGCACCAGCGGGCCGAGGTGCTTCACGCACTCCGGAAACTTCATCGCCATCATGGCGGTGGCCAGCGAGTCCAGCAGCATGTAGCGCGCAGTGTCGTAGGCCTCCCGCGAATCGATCTGGTGATCGACCACGTAATCGGCGATATCAACCAGCGGCTGGTCGGGATCGGGACGGACGGCGGAACGGATGTCGTGCGCACTCATGGCGGGATCTCGTGGCGAGGGAAAACCGCCATTTTAGCCGACTGTCGTCGAACGCGTTGCTTGACCGCACCGCGCCCGGGCCGTGACAATCGCCGCCAGCCCAGAAGGGAGTAGTTCTCGCGGCAAGTCCACCTTCCGCGATGCGACGATCGTCAGCACGAGCGAGGTTTCGCTCCGGTCGTCCGGCAGTCATCCTGCGAACAAGACTTTTGTGGCGGGCATGGGCCGCGCGCGTCCATGGCTGCCGCATTGTTCGACGCGCATGGAACCCCCGATGACCCTCGCTGCTCCCGATTTTCTCTCTGGCCTGCTCACCATCATCCTGCTCGACCTCGTGCTGGCCGGCGACAACGCCATCGTCATCGCCATGGCCGCCAGCCGGCTGCCGAAGCATCTGCAGAAGAAGGCGGTGTTCTGGGGCACCTTCGGCGCCGTGGCCGTGCGCTTCGCGCTCACCGCCATCGTGGTGTTCCTGCTCAAGCTGCCCGGCTTGATGCTCGCCGGCGGCCTGCTGCTGCTGCCGATTGCCTGGCAACTGCTGAATCACGGCGACGACGATGGCCCTGACATCAAGGCCGGCAGCACGTTCTGGAGCGCACTGCGCACGATCATCGTCGCCGACGCGTTGATGGGGCTGGACAACGTGTTGGCGATCGCCGGTGCCTCCAAGGGCCATCTGGGCCTGGTCATCATCGGCCTGCTGGTCAGCGTGCCGCTGGTGGTATGGGGCTCGACCCTGATCCTCAAGCTGATCGACCGCTTCCCGATCATCATGTACATCGGCGCCGCCGCGATTGCGATCACCGCCGGCCGCATGATCGCCCACGACCAGTTGATCAGCGGGTGGTTCGACGCCCACGCCTGGGCCGCGTATGGCCTCGACGTCCTGGCCATCCTGGTCATTTGCGGTGGCGGCTGGCTGGTCCAGCGTCGCCGGCGGCGACTGCGGCAAGCCGGCGCATAGGCGCGGCCTCGCCGGCCGGCCTTCTCCGGACCTTACGCGATTCAACCAAGGCGACAGCGCGCTGTCGCGCACGGCCCGATGTTCTTGCACAGATATTAATTATCGTAATACGATAACTATCTGCCGCCCAGGAACCTCCCATGTCGTCTGCCGCCCGCACCGAATCCCTTCGCCCCGCCGCCGAGCCCGCCCATGCGCGGACGACACGCATCCAGCGGCGTGCCAACGACATCATGTCGTTCGCCAGCATCCTCGCCTTCTGTACCGTGGGCGGCTGCATGCTGCTGGCGCTCCTGTTCTGGCAAGTCAGCGGCATGACCCGGATGGACTCCGGCTCGGCGCAGCAACTGCTTGAACGCTGGCACCTGCTGCCGAAAACCTCGTTCGACGGCGCCGTACTTTCCGCGGCCCTGCTGCTGGCACTGGTGGCCGCGATGGCGCCGATCGTGTGCCTGCGCCGACTGGGCAAGGCGTTGCGCGCACCGTCGCCGCTGAACCTTGTCGTCGCACGGTGCTTCTCGTGGCTGGGTCACGCCTTGCTGGTCAACCTCATCGGAGGGTTTGCCGCCGGGCTGGTCGCCGCCACCCAGATCCCGCAATACCAGCTCAGCCTCGGCATCGGCTTCCTGGGCACGCTCACCGCCGCCATCCTCGCCTATGCGGTGGCCGAAATGGTGCGCGAGGGGGCACGCGCCGCCGAGGAGAACCGGGCGTTCGTCTGATGCCGATCATCATCGAACTGGATGTCATGCTGGCGCGGCGCAAGATGAAATCCAGGGACCTGGCCGCGGCGGTCGGCATCACCGAAGCAAACCTGTCCCTGCTCAAGCAGGGCAAGGTGAAAGGCGTACGCTTCAGCACGCTCGACGCGATCTGCACGGCACTGGCGTGCCAGCCCGGCGACCTGCTGCGCCACGTCGACGACGAGCCCTGAAAATCGGACCCGGGCGCAAGGCAGGCGGGAAGCCGTTTGGCTCCCCGCCACCTTGCCTGCTGCTTCCTAGCGCTTGTCGATCGGCACGTAGGCCAGGTCTTCCGGCCCGGTGTAGTTCGCGCTGGGGCGGATGATCTTGCCGTCCTGACGCTGCTCGATCACGTGCGCGCTCCAGCCGGCGGTGCGCGCGATCACGAACAGCGGCGTGAACATGGCGGTCGGCACGCCCATCATGTGGTAGGTGCTGGCCGAGAACCAGTCGAGGTTGGGGAACATCTTCTTCAGCTCGCCCATCACCTTCTCGATGCGTTCGGAGACGTCGAACAGGGTCGGGTTGCCGCCATCGGTGCACAGCTTGCGCGAGATCTCCTTGATGATCTCGTTGCGCGGGTCGGACACGGTGTAGACCGGGTGGCCGAAGCCGATGATGATTTCCTTCTTCTCGACGCGGGCACGGATGTCGGCTTCCGCATCGTTCGCGTTGCGGTAGCGCGCGATGATCTCCATCGCCACCTCGTTCGCGCCGCCGTGCTTCGGGCCGCGCAGCGCGCCGATCGCGCCGGTGATCGCCGAGTACAGGTCCGAGCCGGTGCCGGCGATGACGCGGGCACTGAACGTGCTGGCGTTGAACTCGTGCTCGGCGTACAGCACCAGCGACTTGTCCAGCGCCTGCGCGTGCAGCTCGCTCGGCTTGCGGCCGTGCAGCAGGTGCAGGAAGTGCGCGGCGATCGATTCGTCGTCGGTTTCGGCCTCGATGCGCTTGCCGTTGTGGCTGAAGTGGTACCAGTACAGCAGCATCGAGCCGAAGCTGGCCATCAGGCGGTCGGCGATGTCGCGCGCGCCGGTGACGTTGTGGTCGTCCTTCTCCGGCAGCACGGTGCCGAGCACCGAGCAGCCGGTGCGCAGTACGTCCATCGGGTGGGTCGATGCGGGAAGCAGTTCCATCGCGGCCTTGACCGGTGCCGGCAGGCCGCGCAGGCGCTTCAGCTTGGCCTTGTAGTTCTGCAGCTCGGTCCAGTTCGGCAGCACGCCGTGCACCAGCAGGTAGGCGACTTCCTCGAAGCAGCCCTTGGCGGCCAGGTCGTGGATGTCGTAGCCGCGGTAATGCAGGTCGTTGCCGCTGCGGCCGACCGTGCACAGCGCGGTGTTGCCCGCGGCCACGCCGGACAGGGCGACGGACTTCTTGGCCTTGGGTAGAACTTGTGCGTTGTCGCTCATCGCATTCTTCCTCTCAATTGTTGAACGTTTCAGCTGGCGATAGCCGCGGGCACTGTCCGACCGGCTTCACGTGCAATTGCAATGGCATCGACTTCGGGCCGATGACCTTTTCATTGATGGATATCCAGCACTCGCCCAGCGTCGAACAAAAACATATGTCGATCGCCATGCGCCCCGAGGTAGCGTCGTGGAACTGTTGCCACAGTTGCTTGTCTGGGAAACGGATCGCCTGCAGATCCTCGCCCGGGCTCAACACGCCATGGTTGATGGTCGTCATGATGTAGTCGTGCGGCTGCATGCCCAGAGCGCCCAGCACGTGGTCCCAGTCGACCTGCGGCTTGCCATCGACAGTGACCTGCACACTGCGCACGAGCGCAGGCCCGACACCCTTGTTGCTGACGGTCAGGGTCTGGGCCAGGTCGTTGTTGCCGCTGGTCAGATACGGCCACACCTGCGCGCGCACCTGCTGGCGCTGGATGTAGGCGGTATAAGCGGCCACCACCAAGGCCAGCAGGCCGACCAGCGAGGCGATGGCCACGCCTAGCGCATCCCAGTAATCGCGCCGTTCCGGCGGCGTCGCTTTCACGGGGGACAGTTGTTCGGACATGCGCTCAGGCCTTTTGGCCGCCGGCAAACAATTCGTCCAGCTTGTCCTCGTAGGCGTGGTAGCCGAGGAAGTCGTACAGTTCCTCGCGCGTCTGCAGGGTGTCGATGATGTTCTTCTGGGTACCTTCGCGACGCACCGTTTCGTAGAAGTTGAGCGCGGCCTTGTTCATCGCCCGGTAGGCACCGCAGCAATACAGCGCGATGTCCACGCCGGCGTCGCGCAGTTCGTCGGTGGTGAAGAACGGGGTGGAGCCGAACTCGGTGAGGTTGGCCAGGATCGGCACCTTCACCGCCGCCTTGAACTGGCGGTAGTCGGCCAGCGTCTTCATCGCCTCGGGGAAGATCATGTCGGCGCCGGCCTCGACATAGGCCACCGCGCGCTCGATCGCGGAATCGATGCCCTCTACCGCCGCCGCGTCGGTGCGCGCCATGATCACGAAGCCCGGATCGGTACGTGCATCGACCGCGGCCTTCACCCGATCGACCATCTCGTCCTTCGACACCACTTCCTTGCCCGGACGGTGACCGCAACGCTTCTGGCCGACCTGGTCCTCCATGTGCACCGCCGCCACGCCGACGCGCTCGAACGAGCGGATCGTGCGCGCAATGTTGAACGCCCCGCCCCAGCCCGTATCGATGTCGACCAGCAGCGGCAGGCCGGTGGCATCGACGATGCGGCGCGCGTCGGTGAGCACGTCCTCCATCGTCGAGATGCCCAGGTCCGGCATGCCCAGCGAATTGGCGGCCACGCCGCCGCCGGACAGATACAGCGCCTGGTAGCCCACGCGTTTGGCCATCAGGCCGGCGTAGGCGGTGATCGCGCCCATGACCTGCAGCGGCTGCTCGGCGGCGACAGCTGCGCGAAAACGGGCACCCGGGGATGCTGACTTTGTCATGTGGCCTCCCGTGAAAACGCCCATTTTAGCCCACCGCGCCAACGGCCGGGATTGGACCTTCTGGCACCCCCGCGCCGGCCGCGGGCACCAGCCCGGCAGCCGATCGCAATTTCTCGCGTGACGAATCCGCCACGGCCCCGTACATTCGGTCCGATGAGCACATCGACTCCTCTCGCGAAACGCATCCTCTGGGGCCTGGTGATCGGCGTGGTTGCCGCCGTGGTCACGCTCGGCATCGGCCAGTGGCATCCGCCCACCCTGGCGTTGATGCAGAAGATTTCCGGGGCCGTGTTCGACCCGTTCGGGCAGATCTTCCTGCGCATGCTGTTCTTCGTGGTGATCCCGCTGGTGTTCAGCTCGCTGGCCTCGGGCGTGGCCCAGCTCGGCCGACTGGACCGGCTCGGCCCGCTCGCCGGACGTACGTTCCTGCTGTTCTTCCTCAACATGGGCATCGCCGTGGCGATCGGCCTGGTGATGATGAACACCGTGCAGCCCGGCCATCACCTGGACGAGCAGGCGCGCGCCCAGCTGATGCAGGAGTACGGCAGCAGTGCGCAGAAGACGATCGACACCAGGGCGGCCCAGCCGAGCATGAGCTTCGGCACGCTGGTGGAGATGTTCATGCCGCGCAACCTGGTCGGCGCGGTGGCCGGTCCCAGCCGCAATGCGCTCGGCGACGTGCTGCCGCTGATCCTGTTCGCAATCCTGGTAGGCGCCGCCGCCACCCAGTTGCGCGAGAAGGAGCGCAAGCGCGTGCAGGTGGCGCTGGACACCATCACCGACCTGATGACCAGGATCGTCGGCTTTGCGCTGGAGCTGGCGCCGTACGCGGTGCCGGCGATGATCTACAGCGTGATCGTCAAGGTCGGCGTGGATGTACTGCTGGCGCTGTCGGTATTCGTGATCGGCTGCACCGTGGCACTGGCGCTGCACCTGTTCGGCACCATGTCGCTGTGGCTGCGCTTCCTGGCGAAGCGCTCGCCGCTGGTGTACTTCCGGCAGATTCGCGCCCTGCTGATCACCGCCTTCTCCACCAGCTCCAGCAACGCCTGCCTGCCCGCTTCGCTGGCGGTGGCGCAGGAGGAACTGAAGCTAAACCCCAGCACCGCCGGCTTCGTGCTGCCGCTGGGCGCGACCATGAACATGAGCGGCACCGCCCTGTTCGAGGGCTGCGTGGTGCTGTTCGTGGCGCAGGCGTTCGGCGTGGAACTCAGCCTGACCCACCAGGCCATCCTGATGCTGTTGTCGGTGCTGAGCGCGGTGGCCGTGGCCGGCATTCCCGGCGGGTCGCTGCCGATGATCGCCGGCCTGCTGGCCACCTTCGGCATCCCGCCCGAGGGCATCGGCATCATCATCGGCGTCGATCGCGTGCTCGACATGATGCGCACGACGGTGAACGTGGGCAGCGACATCGTTACCGCCACGGTGGTGGACAACCAGCTGCGCGACCGTTTCGCGACGACGGGCCCGTAAGCCCGTCCGCTGCGGCTCGAAGGGCTTGAAGCCGGCTGCTTCGCCCGCATCTGCACAGTACCGTCAAGCCGATAGCTACAGCCAATCAAACCCATGCCAACAATCAATTAGATAAATTGGCGACGGGCTCGTAGCATTCCTTTCGTTGTCCAACCACCACGGGAAGCCAAGCAGATGTCCCTGATCAACACCGAAGTGAAACCGTTCAAGGCCCAGGCCCTCAAGGCCGGCAAGTTCATCGAAGTCAGCGAAGCCGACCTGAAGGGCAAGTGGTCGGTGGTGTTCTTCTATCCGGCCGACTTCACCTTCGTCTGCCCGACCGAGCTGGAGGACCTGGCCGACAACTACGCCGAATTCCAGAAGCTGGGCGTCGAGATCTACTCGGTCTCCACCGACACCCATTTCGCGCACAAGGCGTGGCACGACACCTCCGACGCGGTGAAGAAGATCAACTACACCATGGTCGGCGACCCCACCCACCAGATCTCGCGCAACTTCGACGTGCTGATCGAGGCCGACGGCATCGCCGATCGCGGCACCTTCGTGATCGATCCCGCGGGCAAGATCCAGATCGTCGAGATCACCGCTGGCGGCATCGGCCGCGACGCGTCCGAACTGCTGCGCAAGGTCAAGGCCGCGCAGTACGTCGCCGCCCATCCGAACGAGGTCTGCCCGGCCAAGTGGAAGGAAGGCGAGAAGACCCTCGCGCCGTCGCTGGACCTGGTCGGCAAGATCTGAGTTTTCGCTGCAACGATGTCACGGACCCGGGCGCCGCGGTGCGCCCGGGCTCCGCACAGGATGCTTGTGCCAGCGGCCTGCGTCCGGCCTGCCCCCCTCCGTCAGGTCGGCCCTCCCCATGGCGCCGGCCGCTGCCACAAGCCTCCCGCATCCCCCTTATCCGTTTCGGAGTGTTCGCCATGCTCGACGAAGCCCTCAAGACCCAACTGAAGTCCTACCTGGAAAAGCTGACGCAACCGATCGAGCTGGTCGCAGCGCTGGATGACGGCGCCAAGTCGCGCGAGCTGGACGAGTTGCTGCGGGAGATCGCGACGTTGTCGGACAAGATCAGCCTGCGCCGCGACGACAGCGAAGCACGCAAGCCCTCGTTCGCGATCAACCGCGTTGGCACCGACATCGGCGTGCGCTTCGCCGGCATCCCGATGGGCCACGAATTCACCTCGCTCGTACTGGCCCTGCTGCAGGTCGGCGGACATCCGTCCAAGGCGGCGGCCGAGCTGATCGAGCAGGTGCGCAGCCTCGATGGCGAATACAGGTTCGAGACCTATTTCTCGCTCTCCTGCCAGAACTGCCCCGACGTGGTGCAGGCGCTGAACCTGATGAGCGTGCTCAATCCGAACATCCAGCACGTCGCCATCGACGGCGCGCTGTACCAGGACGAGGTCGAGACGCGCCAGGTGATGTCGGTGCCCACCGTGTTCCTCAACGGCGAGCTGTTCGACCAGGGCCGCATGAGCCTGGAGCAGATCCTGGCCAGGATCGACACCGGCTCCAGCGCCCGCGAAGCGGAGAAGATCAAGACCAAGGACGCGTTCGACGTGCTCGTGGTGGGTGGCGGACCGGCCGGTGCCGCAGCGGCAATCTACGCCGCGCGCAAGGGCATCCGCACCGGCGTGGCGGCCGAGCGCTTCGGTGGCCAGGTGCTGGACACCATGGCGATCGAGAACTTCGTCTCGGTCGACTACACCGAAGGCCCGAAAATGGGCGCGGCGCTGGAGCAACACGTCAAGAACTACGACGTGGATCTCATGAACCTGCAACGCGCCGAGAAGCTGGTGCCCGCGACCGCACCCGGCGGTCTGGTCGAGGTGCAACTGGCCAATGGCGCCACGCTGAAGTCGAAGACGGTGATCCTGGCCACCGGCGCGCGCTGGCGGCAGATGGGCGTGCCCGGCGAGGACCAGTATCGCAACAAGGGCGTGGCCTACTGCCCGCACTGCGACGGCCCGCTGTTCAAGGGCAAGCGCGTGGCGGTGATCGGCGGCGGCAACTCCGGCGTCGAGGCGGCGATCGACCTGGCCGGCGTCGTCAGCCACGTCACGTTGATCGAGTTCGACAGCAAGCTGCGCGCGGATGACGTCCTGCAACGCAAGCTGCGCAGCCTGCCCAATGTGGACATCATCGTCAGCGCGCTCACCACCGAGGTGCTGGGCGACGGACAGAAGGTCAGCGCGCTGGTCTACAAGGACCGCGTCAGCGATGAGATGCACACGCTCGAACTGGAGGGCATCTTCGTGCAGATCGGCCTGCTGCCGAACACCGAGTGGCTGAAGGGCACGCTGGAACTCTCGCCCCGCGGCGAGATCGTCATCGACGAACGCGGCCAGACCTCCATGCCCGGCGTGTTCGCCGCCGGCGACGCCACCACGGTGCCGTACAAGCAGATCGTGATCGCGATGGGCGCCGGTTCCACCGCCGCGCTGAGCGCGTTCGACCACATCATCCGCAGCCCCGTGGCGGCGGCGGTCGAACCCGAGGCGGTGGCAGCCTGACCATCGCTGAGGGCACCCGCGGCAAGCGCCGCGGGGCGGCTATGCTCGGGCGGCCGCTTTCGGCGCGTCACCCGGCTCGCAAGACATGACTCCGCTGCAGCAATTCATCGAGGCCCACCCGCGGTTGTTCGTGCTGACCGGCGCCGGTGTCAGCACCGACTCCGGCATTCCCGACTACCGCGACCGCGAGGGCGAGTGGAAGCGCCCCCCGCCGGTGACGCTGCAGGCCTTCATGCACGAACACGCCACGCGCCAGCGCTACTGGGCGCGCAGCCTGATCGGCTGGCCGCACTTCGGCCAGGCGCGCCCGAATCCTGCGCACCTGGCCCTGGCGCAACTGGAGCGACGCGGGCACATCGAGCTGCTGGTCACCCAGAACGTCGATCGCCTGCACCAGCGCGCCGGCAGCGAGCGCGTGGTCGACCTGCACGGCAGGCTCGACGAAGTGCGCTGCATGGCCTGCGACTGGCGCCTGCCGCGCGATGCATTCCAGCAGCAGCTGGTCGAAAGCAACCCGGCCTGGCAACACCTCGACGCCACCATCGCCCCCGATGGCGACGCGGACCTGGACGGCCAGGACTTCACCCGCTTCGCCGTGCCGCCGTGCCCTCGCTGCGGCAGCATCGTGAAGCCGGACGTGGTGTTCTTCGGCGAGGGCGTGCCGCGCGGGCGCGTGGAAGCGGCCACGCAGGCGCTCGACGCATCGGGTGGCGTGCTGGTGGTCGGCTCCTCGCTGATGGTCTATTCCGGCTACCGTTTCGTGCAGGCCGCGGCGAGGGCCGGCAAGCCGGTGGCGGCGGTGACGCTCGGCCGCACGCGCGCCGATGCGCTGCTCAGCCTGAAGGTCGACGCGCGTTGCAGCGATGCCCTGGCGTTCGTGCTGGACGCCGAACCGCTGGCCGTCATCTGATCGCCGGGGAGTAACCTTGGCACGCCTCCGACGAACCCCATGTAGTCAGCAACGCCCGCTGCGCGCCGGCGTGCAGGTCGACCATCCCCGGAGGCTCCCATGTCGAAATACCGCAAGACCGCCGAAGCGCTAGCCCGGCTCACGCCCGAGCAATACCGGGTCACCCAGGAGGCCGCCACCGAGCGCCCGTTCGACAATCTCTACAACGCGCACGCCGCGCCCGGCCTGTACGTCGACATCGTTTCCGGCGAACCGCTGTTCAGCTCGCTGGACAAGTTCGACAGCAGCTGCGGCTGGCCCAGCTTTACCCGCCCCGTGCAGGGCGAGCGCGTGGTGGAGAAGCACGACACCAGCCATGGCATGCTCCGCACCGAGGTGCGCTCGCGCGACGGCGACAGCCACCTGGGCCACGTCTTCCCCGATGGCCCGCGCGCCAGTGGCGGCTTGCGCTACTGCATCAACTCTGCCTCGCTGCGCTTCATTCCGCTGGAACAGCTGGAGAAAGAGGGCTACGGCGAGTTTCTCCACCTGTTCGACCACGCGAGGGACGACGCATGAACCCGACCAGCGAACGCGCGCTCCTGGCCGGTGGCTGCTTCTGGGGCATGCAGGAATTGATCCGCCGGCAGCCCGGCGTGCTGTCTACCCGCGTGGGCTATTCCGGTGGTGACGTGCCGAACGCCACCTACCGTCATCACGGCAACCACGCCGAGGCGATCGAGATCATCTTCGATCCCGCGCGGATCAGCTATCGCCGGCTGCTGGAGTTCTTCTTCCAGATCCACGACCCGACCACGCCGAATCGCCAGGGCAACGACCGCGGCAGCAGCTATCGCTCGGCGATCTTCCATACCAGCGAGGCGCAGCGGCAGGTGGCCCTCGACACCATCGCCGATGTCGAGGCCAGTGGCCTGTGGCCGGGCAAGGTAGTGACCGAACTCGCCCCCGCCGGCGATTTCTGGGAGGCCGAACCCGAGCACCAGGACTACCTGCAGCATTACCCCGGCGGCTACACCTGCCACTTCATCCGGCCGGACTGGAAGCTGCCGCATCGCGGCGGAGAAACCGGGCAAGCCGGCTGATCGCTGGCGCGAGCCGAGCTGCTCGGGCAAAGTGCGTTTGCGCAAATCCACACCGGCCCGGATCGAACATGGATGCTTTCAGCTACCTGTCCGTTTTGCTCTCGATCATCGTGGGCCTGGCGATCACCCAGGTGTTGCAGGGTCTGCGCGGCCTGATGCTGGCGCGCTCCAGCGCCACGATGTACTGGCCTTCGCTGGCGTGGGCCATCTTGCTGCTGGTACTCGACGTGCAAGTCTGGTGGGCCATGTACGACCTGCGCCTGCGCCAGGACTGGAGTTTCCTCGGCTTCTCCGTGCTGCTGGCGCAAACCGTGCCGTTGTACCTGCTGGCCGGGCTGGTCCTGCCGGACATCACCGCGGGTGAACCGGTCGACCTGCGCCGGCATTACTACGCCAACCACCGCTGGTTCTATACCTTGCTGGTGCTGCTGCTGGTGATCAGCCTCGGCAAGAGCCGGATGCTCCACGGCGCCCTGCCCCGGACGCTGGATGCAGGCTTCCAGCTGATTTTCATTGCCGGCTCACTGCTGGGCGCGTGGACCTCGCGCGAGTGGCTGCACAAGGCGCTGGTGGTCTTCAGCGCCACGCTGATGGGCGCCTATATCGCGATGCTGTTCGCCCACCTCCGCTGACCGCTTCAGCGCAGCAGCACATCCACTGCCTGCCGGGCCATCGTGGACACCACGCGAAACAGCATGCCCAGCACGTACTCCACAAAGGCCACGGTGATGTTGACCGTGGCTGCCACGGCGCGGCCCATGAAACGCATGATCGCGGTGATGAGGTTGCGGATCATCGCCGCCAGTCGCAGCGACTGCAGCGCGCCGGAGTAGAGCAGCCGCGCCAGCGTGTCCAGGATGGTGGCGCCACCCAGCACCGCCAGGCCCGCGCCGTGGCCCAGCGCGGAGAGTATCCAGTCCAGCGCGCGGAGGATCCAGCGCAGCGCGGTCGCCGACAGCATCATGCCTGGCCCGCCGACCGCGGCGGCCATGCCCAGCCAGGCTTCGGCCTGTTCGAAGCTGTCCGGCCCTTCCTGCAGCACCGGCAGCGCCCGCCAGGTGGCGTCGCCGACCGAGCGACGGTATTGCGGCATCAGGTGCGCCTCGATGGACACCAGCTTGCCCGGCCCCTTCATGCGGTAGGCGGTATCGCGCCAGGGCACGTGGCTGTACGGATAGACCGGCACCATCGGCACCAGGTCGGTGTCGTGGTAGACCCGGTGGATCGCGTCGGCGCCCAGCCGTCGGGTAAGGTACTGCGCATGCAACTCGACCCCCGCCCGCGGCGCGCCGAAGGTGTACAGCTGCAGCTTGCAGCCGAGGTCGCCGAGGCTGTCGGCCACCAGCGTGGCGATCGCGCCGCCGAGGCTGTGGCCGACCACGTGGATGGTGGAGACGTCGGCGGGTGAGCCGATCGCCTGGCGGATCTGCGGCAGCAGGGTCTGCGCCGCGGCCCAGAAGCCGGCGTGCACGGTGTAGCCGCTCGGCCCGGAAACGCCGGCCATGCGCAGGTTGCTGAGCCAGTCGTAAGCGCTGGTCTTGAAGGTGCCGCGGATCGAGACCAGGCGCTCGCGTTCGCGCGCGTTCCTGCCGCGCGCCACGTAGCCGAAGCCGGTGCGCTGGCTGATCGGCGAGCTGCCCAGGCCGGTCGAACCGGTCAGCCGCGTGCCGCCCAGCAGGTCGAACGACTCGCGCGCCGTCGGCGCGGCGGTCGCCGCATCCACCATGTCGGTGGACAGGCGCAACGCGTACGCACTGTCCGCAATCTCGGCGGCCTGCGCCGGTGAAAGGTCATTCGACATCCCCATCCCTCCCCGCTTGCTTCCAGTCAACTGAGCTTCCGGCTCAGATCGCCTTGCAGATACCGTAGTGCGTGCCCTCGAAATCGGGCGCGCGGGTCAGCTCGCATTCCAGGTTGAGCGGCTTGCCGTCGAGCTCCGCATTCGGCTCGTAGGAATTCCGGGTGTGCCGCCAGGCGGTGTAGTCGCGGCCTTCGTGGCGAATGGTGATCTTCTGCAGCACCACCGGCTGGTGCGGCACCGCGCGCAGCACGCCGGGGCGATGCTCCACCACCGGAAAGTGGAAGCGGCCTTGCGCATCGCTGAGCGTGTGTGCGGGCGGCACGTCGTTCTTGTTGTCCGACCACACCACTTCCTGCACCAGCTCGGCGCCCTGCACCGGCTTGCCGCCGCTCAGCACCGTGCCATGCACCTCGGAAAACAGCACCAGCGGACTGGACAACCCCATGGCGCACCCCTCGGACAGAATGAAAGCCAACAAGAACAGTGCCGCCACGGCCAGCGTGCCGGGCCGCGACAAGAATCGCCGCCGCATCCCCTTGCCAGGTTCTCCCGCCCGCATCAGCATGCCCTGTCCCCCTCGAACGCCAACCGTACCGGCAAACCGCCCGCAAAAAAAGTGCAGGGTTCGACGTCCCGGCATCGAGCCGTCTCGTGCGCTACGCCCACGGCTCGGACTCGGCCAGCAGCTGGCGCAACCGGGCATCGTCCATCGTGGCCAGCTCGTCCTCGGCCACGCGCAGGTTCTCCGCCGGCAGGGCGAGTTGACGGATCTCGCCGGCGCCGGCGCGCGAGAACACCAGCCGCACGTTGCCATACGAGGCGTCCAGCAGCGCGGCCTGCCAGTGCCCGTCGTGGAGATCGTCGAAACTGCGCATGCTCGTGCTGCCCGGTCGCAAGTGGTCCGCCGATTGTATCGGCCCGCTTCGCCGCAGGCGTCGATTCCGCGCCCGCTCGTTCGTCGCACGATGGCAGACCGGCCATCCCGGCCGTGTCCTCCGCAGGAGTCCGCTCATGTCCTACATCGACGGTTTCGTGATCGCCGTACCCGAGGCCAATCGCGCGCAGTTCATCGCCCACGCCCGCACCTATGACGCGATCTTCCTTGAGGTCGGCGCCCTCCGCGTCGTGGAGTGCTGGGGTGACGACGTGCCCGACGGCAAGCTCACCGATTTCCGCCGCGCGGTGCAGGCGAAGCCGGACGAAGCGGTGGCGTTCTCCTGGATCGAGTGGCCCGACAAGCCCACCCGCGACGCCGGCATGGAGAAGATCATGAAGGACCCGCGCATGGAGGCAGCCGCCAACTGCCCGTTCGACGGCAAGCGGATGATCTTCGGCGGCTTCGTGCCGGTGGTCAGCCTGCCAGGCTGAGTGCCGCCGAACCCGCGCCTTCCGTTCCCGGCGGTTCGACGGGTAGCCTCGGCCTGCCCGGTTGGCCATACTGCAAGCCAACCGGTAATGCCCGAAGACCGCGCGCCACTCCATGATTGCCAAGCTTCCCCCGCTCGCCGAAGTGCTGGACCTGATGCCCGATGCGGTCTGCGTGGTCGATGCGGAGGGACGCCTGCTTTACGTCAACGCGAGCTTCGAACGGATACTCGGCTACGCACCAGCCGAGGTGCTCGGCCGGCGCATTTTCGAACTGGTGCATCCGGAAGACCGCGAGGCCACCTTGCGGCAAGCCGGACAGGTCATGGCCGGCGAACTGCAACGCCACTTCCGCAACCGCTACATCCACCGCGACGGCCACAGCGTGGACATCCAGTGGTCGGCACGCTGGCTGCCGGAGTACGGCGTGCGCATCGGCGTGGCCCACGAAGTCACCGAGCTGCGCCGCAACGAGCGCGAACTGGAACATCGCGCCACCCACGACCTGCTGACCGGCCTGCCCAACCGTCACCGCCTGCACGTCGAACTGCAGTACGCCATCGCCAACGCGGCGGAAACCGGCTCTGGCCTGGCCGTGCTCTACCTCGACCTCGACGGATTCAAGGCAGTCAACGACCGCGCCGGCCACGCAACCGGCGATCGCGTGCTGCGCGAAGTGGGTCAGCGGCTGCAACAGGGCCTGCGCCAGGGCGACCTGGTGGCGCGCGTCGGCGGCGACGAGTTCGTGGCGCTGCTGCCGGGTTGCCGCGACAGCCGGGCCGCCCGCACCATCGCCGACGACCTGCGCGCCCGCCTCGGCTTGCCCTGCACCCTGCCCGACGGCCCGTTCCGCCCCGACGCCAGCATCGGCATCGCCTGCTACCCCCGCGACGGCACCGACGCCGAGGCGCTGCTGGCGCACGCCGACCGCGCGATGTACATCTCCAAGCGCCGCCAGTAGCACGTGGCGGAAAGCCGGGCTGCGTCGCAAAAGCGCAGGCCGCGAAGCGCCGCACGAGGCCCTCGAAACACCGCCCCGTCTTCGCGACGCGATACGCGCCGCGCCACAGCAGCTCACGCCATGTCGAGCACCGCCCCGCGCAACACGTCCAGGTGCGACGCGTAAGGGCGCCAGCGGCCGCTGCCCCGGCCGTGGATCGGCTCGCGAACCTGGGCGGCGCTGGGCGTGGCCACCGGCGCCGCGTTCCGCTCCGGGTGGAGGCAGGCTTCCTCCATCGCGAGACCACAATGGTCGAGAACCTTGCGCAAGGCGACGCCCGGCTCGCGGACGAGATCCGCATAGGCCACTTCGATCATGGAATCGGGCATCGTGGTTTGCCAATGCCGCGCCAGGCGGCGGTACTGGCCGTAGTAATGAACCATGGCACGCTGGTCGTAGCTGTACGCCGCCCGGTTCCCGAACATCATGCTCAGGTTCGAGAAGCACACCTCCAGCGGATCGCGCACCACGTGCACGATGCGCGCATGCGGCAACGCGCGGCGGATGTGGGCGACCATGCGTATGTTGGTCGGCAGCTTGTCGATGAAGTAGCGACACCCCGGTGCCCGCCAGCGCGTCTGCGCGAGATAGCGCGCACCGAGATCGGCCAGGTCCAGCTCCGCACCGCGCTCGATCGCGGCCAGCGTGCCTGCCGCGCCATGCGGGACCACCCCGGCGACCCGGCGCAACTGTTGCGGGAAATCCATGATCTCGCCGGCCGAGGCCACCTGCGAATGACTGGACAGCATGCGGTCGAGCAGCGTCGTTCCGGAGCGCGGCATGCCGACGATGAAGATCGGCTGCGGCCCTTCTTCCTGCTGCGCGCCCGGCGCCGCCGACCTTCCCAGCGAACCGGCAACCCGGATCAAGACGTCCACCACCGCGGTCTCGCCCTGCGCATCGTACGGCCTGACCCGGTGCATCAGCGCATTGCATCGCTGCATCGCTGGCCATGCCTCATCGTATCGACCCAGGTCGTCCAGTTCCTTGAACACGGCCGCCTCGAACGCGGCGCGATTGGCCAGTTGCGCGGGAGCTCCGGCGTCGGCCGGGAGCCGCTGCAGCTGCAGGCGCAGAAAATCGAGGTGGTGGGTTTGCGCCGTCTGCGTACGCAGGTTGGCCCGCGCCAGCGCCGCATCGCCGAAGGCAGGCCAGCGATCCAGGCAGGCATCCAGGAGGCGGCCCGCTTCGTCGGTTTCGCCGGCGAACTGCCGCAGCATGGCCTGTAGATGGAGTTCGCGCGGCGCGTCGGCACCTGCGGCGACCGCGCGATCGATCATCCGTCGCGCGGCGGGGATGTCCCGCATGCCCCAGCGCAAATGGGCCTGTTCGGCCAGCAGCATGGCCGGCAGATCCGCGGCCCGCTCCAGCCGATCCAGGCAGGATCGCGTCGCGACGACCTCGCCGGCAGCGGAAAGCCCGCGCGCCAACTGGATGTCCAGCGACGGCTGCGGATCGTCGGACTGCGCGACATCGAGCATCAAGGTCGCGGCGTCGCCCAGGCGACCACAGCGCAGCAGCACCGCCGCAAGATCCATCTGCACGAACGGGTTGGCGGGGACCTGCCGAAGCAGCGATTCCAGCGCCTCCCGCGCCGCGTCGAACTGCTGCTCGGCAAACCATTGCCGCGCCCGGCGACCGAGCGGAAACGCCACCGTATCCAGATGACTGTTCATGGCACAACGTCCGGATGCAAAACGATCGACCTCGCACTCGTCGGGCCGCAACCGGCCGCAGTCCGTGCAGTTTGCCACGGCACATCGACGCACATGGCCTGATGTCGCCAGCCGCGCATGGCGGAATAGCGGGATGTCGATCTGCCCGCCACTCGTTCGTCGCAGATCATGCAAGCCACGCCGCCCACAACCCGGAGAACACGCATGACCAGCAAGAACTCGATCTGCCTGTGGTACGACGGCGCCGCCGTGGAGGCCGCCACGTTCTACGCCAAGACCTTCCCCGACACCACCGTCGGCGCCATTCATCGGGCGCCAGGCGACTATCCCTCCGGCAAGGAAGGCGACGTGCTGACGGTCGAGTTCACGGTCATGGGCATCCCGTGCCTGGGCCTGAACGGTGGCCCGACGTTCCGGCACAACGAGTCGTTCTCGTTCCAGGTGGCGACCGACGACCAGGCTGAAACCGACCGCCTGTGGAACGCGATCATCGACAACGGCGGCCAGCCCAGCGCCTGCGGCTGGTGCAAGGACAAGTGGGGCCTGTCGTGGCAAATCACCCCGCGCGCACTGATGGCGGCGATCAGCGACCCCGACCCCGCCGTCGCCCGGCGCGCGTTCAACGCGATGATGGACATGACCAAGATCGACATCGCCGCGATCGAGGCGGCCCGGCGCGGCTGATGCGTTTCAACCGCCGGCGCTGGCCCCCACCGCCTGCGCAGCGAACCGAGCGCTGCCGCCACCCGACATGACATCGCGTATCCACCCGGAGTCTCGCCGTGATCCCCACCATCACCGCTTTTGAAAGCTCGCCGGATCGCGGCCAGGGCCTCGCGCGCGACATGCGCGTGCGCTGGGCACTCGAGGAAGTGGGCCAAGCCTGCCAGGTCCGCCTCGTCTCGTTCGGCACGATGAAGCAGCCTGCCCACCTGGCGCTGCATCCGTTCGGGCAGATCCCCACCTACGAGGAAGGCGAGCTGACATTGTTCGAGTCGGGCGCGATCGTGCTCCACCTCGCGCAACACCACGCCGGTCTGTTGCCCGACGACGTGAATGCCCGGGCGCGCGCCATCATGTGGATGTTCGCCGCACTCAACACGGTGGAGCCGCCGATCCTCGATCTGCAGACCGCCAGGTTCCTGGAAGGCGACAAGCCATGGGCCGCAGAACGGCTGCCGCTCATCAAGAATCGCATCCGCAACCGGCTGGGCCAGCTCGCCGTCCGGCTGGGCGATGCCGACTGGCTCGACGGCGCGTTCAGCGCCGGCGACCTCATGATGGTCCACACGCTGCTGCGCCTGAAGCCATCCGGCATGCTCGCCGAATATCCGCGCCTCGCCGCCTATGTCGCCCGCGGTGAAGCGCGGCCCGCGTACAAGCGCGCGTTCGCCGCGCAGCTGGCGGTGTTCACCGGCAAGCACGCCGCCGACGGTTGAGGCGCGTCGGCGGCCTGCGCCTTCGGCGGAACAGGATCTCCGGGAAGGCTGCAGATCATGCGGCCGACGCTTCAGCTCATCCGTGCCAGGCAGCCATCCAACTGCCGTCCCCGCCGGGTGAGCTTGCCGTCGAAACTCAACGTGCACAGCTTCCAGCCGGCTTCCCGCAAGGCGTTCAGGCCGCGACCGGTGGTGAAGGTTCCAGACGGTACTCCGGAGGCACGCAGCTCTTCCTTGTTGCTGTGGTAATACCCCTTCGGTACGCAAGCACCGGACCGGGGCGCGAAACTGGTCCTCAGCCTGCCGCGCCCTCCGGTGGCGGCTGCAGTTTCTGCTGCAATGCCTCCAGATCCGCAATCACCGCCTCCAGTGCATCATGGAGTTGGCCCTGGCGGTTCATCAGATCGTCGATCTTGTCGGTCTGCTTCAGCTTCGACAATTCACCGTCGAACAACAGCCAGATCGCCGTCAGGTGCTCCACATTGTTCCTGGCGTAGTGGCGCATTTCCTTGAGCTGCGCCAGCGTGTCAGTCACGTGATCGAGTTGCCTGCCGGCATTTTCATCGGCCATGACATGCTCCCGGGAGTAGTCCGGCCATGCTACGAACACCACCTCCACGACAACGTGAAGCTGCCGTGCCGCTTTCGTTCAATCCTGGTCCCGGCGACCTAGCCATTCGTCGTGACCTTTCCTGCAGTACGAACGCACATCGCCCGTGTCGCTTCTTCAGCGCACCGACGTCCCGGCGGCGTCGTCGGGCTCCCAACGCAGCAGATCGCCCGGCTGGCATTCCAGCACCTCGCACAACGCAGCGAGGGTGGTGAAACGCACGGCCTTGGCACGGCCGTTCTTGAGCACTGCCAGGTTGGCGGGCGTGATGCCGATGTGCTCGGCCAGCGTGCCGACGGCCATCTTGCGGCGGGCCAGCATGACATCGATGTCCACCAGGATGGCCATCAGATCACCTCGTCCAGTTCGGACTTGAGCTGCCTGGCCTGCGAATCCAGCGCGACCGCTTGCGCCAGCAACATCCGCAGCACCAGCACGATCAGCGCCACGCCGGCGATCACCAGCGATGCGCCGCAGACCATGGCGATCAGGCCCGGGGCGATTTCGTCGCCGGGCGTGATGCGGTTGGCGTGCGCGGCCACCACCGCCATGCCGAACGTGAGCGCCGAGGCTGCCGCGATGGCTCCGATCACGATGTCGACGTAGCGGAAGGCCGCGGAGGAGAACACCGTGCCGCGCCGGACCATGGTCAGCAACCGCCAGATGCAGACCGCAGTCACCTGCATCGTCAACACGCCGAGGATGACGATCACCACCAGCGGAATGCGCACGTCCGCGCGCGCCGATTCCAGGTCCTGCCACAACAACGGCGCGATCACGCCCTGCACCACCAGAGAACCCGCCAGCGCGATCGCAATCACGGCGCGCAGCGCCAGCACCGCAAAATCCCCCATCGCTGCTCTCCACGTATCGTTTAGTGACCGTAATATATCGCAAAACGATATATTCGCAATGAAAAACGATATGATCGTCCTGCCCTCCCAAAACCTCCGCCGTCGCATCAGTCAGCGCACGCTCCGGTGAGGACAACGCCACCTCGCCACCGAAGAGAGCCGCAGCGGGCGAGCGGGGGAAGCCGACTCGATTGCCTCGCCCCTCCCGGAGCCGCGTCAGCCGTATGATTCGCCCGATCAGGGCAAGGGGAAACACCACCGACACGCTGGAGAAACGACATGACAGACAAGCACACGGGTAGCTGTTTCTGCGGTGCCGTGGAGATCGAGGTCTCCGGCGCGCCCGAAGCAATGGGGTACTGCCACTGCCGCTCCTGCCGCTCCTGGTCGGCCGGACCGGTGAATGCATTCACGTTGTGGAAACCCGCCAGCGTCAGGGTAACCAAGGGGTCGGAATTCGTCGGGCATTTCCAGAAGACGGAAACCAGCGACCGCCAGTTCTGCAAGCAATGCGGCGGGCACCTGATGACCGACCATCCGACGCTGGGCCTGACCGACGTCTACGCCGCCACCATCCCGGATCTCGACTTCGTACCCGCCGTCCACGTGAACTATGCCGAGACCGTGCTGCGGATGAAGGACGGCTTGCCCAAGCTGAGAGACTTCCCGGCCGAGCTTGGCGGATCGGGGCAAGCCCTGCCCGAGTGACGTCCAGGCGGATAGCCCATGGACGGGCAGTGGTCCTGACGCACGTGCAACGAAACAGCGGGGCTTGCCGTGGCGGACGACAATCGAACTTGATCAGCCTCGGCCCCTGTTTGATTCCCGCATCGAACCGGGTGCCACACCCACGCTACCTGGCGATTGGCCCCGCTTCGCTCCTGGTCTATGCTCACGCCCCGGCGTCGCAAGCCGCCTCCGGGTCCGCGGGAAGGGTTCAACCCACTTGTCCATCGCTGGCCACCATCGACCTTTGTGCAGCCGGGATTGCGGACCTTCGGCATTCATTGCATGGAGGTTGTCATGAAGAACCTGCCCGCCCGTCCGCATCTGGACCATCTGAAGAAACAGGCCAAGCGGCTGCTCGAGGACGTGCGCCACGGCGAGCCCGATGCGCTCGAACGCGTTCGCCTTGCCCTGCCCGGCGCCGCCCGGCTCGATCACGCCGCCATCGCCGCCATGGAACTGCGCCTGCACGACGCGCAGTCCTGCATCGCACGCGAGTACGGTTTCGGCTCGTGGTCGCAGTTGAAGGATTACGTCGCACTGCAGGCCGCCTCGGTCGACATGCACGCGCGCAAACGCCAGTGGATGCACTGGGTCTTCGGCCACGGCTACCAGACGGCCAAACCCGCACTGGCCGAGCGACTGCTGCGCGAACATGCGGACCTGCTGGTCGGCGCGCCCGCGCTTGCCTGTGCCATCGGCGACGTCGCCACAGTGCAGGCCGCCCTCGCAGCCGATCCCGCCTGGGCCACGACGGCGCGCGCCGACAACGGCATGCCGCCGCTCGCCTGCGCCACCTTTTCCGGGCTGATCGCCCTGCCCGCCTGCGCGCCGGGCATTCGTGCCTGCGCGGACCTGCTGCTCGATGCCGGCGCGGACCCGGATGCGCGATGGACCGATCCGGAGCTGCCGCACGATTCGCTCAGCGTCCTGTACGGCGCCGCCGGTCGCAACCACGACATCGCACTCACGCGGCGACTGCTGCAAGCCGGCGCCAACCCCAACGACAACGAATCGCTCTACCACTCCACCGAGATCGCCGACAGCACGATTGTCCGCCTGCTGCTCGAGGCCGGTGCCCGCGTGACCGGCTGCAACGCGCTGTTCCGCGCGCTCGACCATGAGCATCCCGACACGGTGCGCCTGCTGCTCGCCCACGGGGGTGACCCGAACGAACCCGGCCCGGACGGCAGCCCCTTGCTGCACGCGATCCGCCGCCGTCGCTCGCCCGCGACCATCGGCCTGCTGCTCGACGCCGGCGCCGATCCTTCGGCAAGCAACGGTCACGGCGTCTCCGCCTATCGCCTGGCGTGCTGCCTTGGCCTCGTCGAAGTGGCCCGGCAACTGGTGCAAGCCGGCGCAGTGCCCGACGACCGCCCGCATGACGCCTTCCTCGGCGCGTGCGCGCGAGGCGATCGCGCCAACGTGCAGGCGATGCTGGCCGACGACCCGGGCCTCATCGGCAAACTGCCGTCGGCCGCCTTGCGCCTGCTGCCGGAAATGGCCGCCGGCAACGAGGAGGAAGCAGTGCGCGTGATGGTTGAGGCAGGTTGGCCGATCACGACGCGCGGCGGCGACATCGACGGCAGCGCGCTCAACTGGGCGGTATTCCGCGGCAACGCATCGCTCGCACGCTTCCTGCTCGCCCATGGCGCGCGCTACGACGAGCGCCACGGTTTCAAGGACAACGTCTACGGCACGCTCAGCTTCGCGTCCCGGGCCGAGACCACGCCCGGCGGCGACTGGCTGGCCTGCGCGGAAGCGCTGATCGACGCCGGTTCGCCCATACCGGAGGAGCGCTACGCGTTTCCGGAAGAGATCGCCGCGTATTTCGACGGTTTGCGCTCGGGTACGGACTGAGCGCAGCGGCGCACCATGAAATAAGGGGT
The DNA here is from genome assembly GCF_052978405.1 of Rhodanobacter sp. UC4438_H5. Lineage (NCBI taxonomy): Bacteria > Pseudomonadati > Pseudomonadota > Gammaproteobacteria > Lysobacterales > Rhodanobacteraceae > Rhodanobacter > Rhodanobacter sp. UC4438_H5. Next base: position 799,008 of record NZ_CM129672.1, on the reverse strand, counting down.
CGGCGTGCCGAAAGCGCACGCCGACCCCTTATTTTGCTCTGTCACGCCCGGAGCGGCCGCCGGCCGCTTCGAACGCAATCACATCGATGGCGTGGAAGCCGCCGCGGCCGTAGTCGCGCCGGCGGGCTGCGTGTTCGCTGACGGGTATTGCCCGACCTGCAGGGTGAATCGGGTTTGACCGGACGGCGTCGCCGACGGGTCGAGATACACCTGGATCACGTAATTTGTCGCCGTCGCCACCGATTCGGTCCAGGTGTTCGCTCCGGTCGTGCTCGTGTCGACCAGTGCCTTGTCGTGGGTCTGGTCGGTCACCTTGAAGTACAGCCGAGGGTTGTCCGAAATGAGGTTGATCTTCACCGTCATGCCCGCCGCGATGGCCACGGTGAAGTTGTGCGCGGTGGCGCCGGGCGACAACACCACAGCCTGTTGTGCCCACGGCTTGCCGGCTTCGAATGTCACCGCGCTTGTGGGCACCTGCATGTCTTCGGCCCCGTACTGCCCGACCTGCAACGCGTATTTGGCGGTGTCGCCGGATGGTATCGCGGCGGGATCGATGTAGACATGGATCGCATACGTGGCAGCCGGCGCGTTCGGCAAGGTCCAGGTGGACTCACCGGTCTTGCGCGAATCCAGCAGCAGCTTGTCGTTGGTCCGGTCCTCCACCCTGAAACGCACGTTGGGATTGCGGGTGAGGAGATTGAGCTGCAACGTCTTGCCCGCCGCGATCGCCACCGTGTAATCGAGCGAGCTGTCGGAATGCGTGAGGTTGCCGATTTCCTGCGCCCAGACACTGTTGGCCGCGAAGGTCACCGCTACCGGATCGCCCGCGAAAGCCGGCAACGACACACAGGCAGCAGCCAGGCCGAAGCTCACGCCCAGGGCGCGGCAGAAAAGACGGAAACGTGACATGAGTGGGGACCCCTGGTGGATTGAAGTTGGTTTGCAGGCGATCGACGATTCCACGCCTTGCGGCACCGCAATCGCGAAGACGCTGCCTTCCCGTGTGCAGGCCATGCCTCACCCCTGAGTCAGCGCCGTGTGCGGACCATACGCTGGTCTCACGAGGCTTGCCAGCCGGCACAACCCGACTGACCGTTTTTCGCTCTGCGGCCAGGAGCCCGCCATGTTCAGTTCCCGGACGGGTCCATCCGCAATCTCGACCGACGCACGAGCACGAATTCAATTGGACGCGTCTCCTTTGTTCCCGCATGCCCTTGTTGCGGACAGGACGGAGCGATGGTCGCGGGCCGGACGCCTGCCTTCGTTTCGAAATCGCTTTTGTTGATCTCGGTCAACAGCCATCGGTGCCGATGAACCGAGCATGCGGGTGTTGCCAGCGCGATCCGGCATCGACAGGCATAGCCGGTGACTCCGCTTGGGCCAGGACGACAGGCATGGCGACGACCCCGGCGACGTCCACCATGTCGTCTGTTCCGCGCCGCGTTCGCGCATCGCCAGGGTTTCCTGGATACGCCACGGACATTGATGGTTTCGATTGCCACCCAACTGCGGAGAGTCAGCTCATGTCACCGATCAAGCTGGTTTCAATGATGGTTCTCGCCTCCCTGGCTACAGGCCAGGCATGGTCGCAAACGGCATTGATGAAGCAGGCCCAAGGTCTGTTCAAACCGATACCCGCCAATGCGCCGCCGTTGCCGGGCAATGCGGCGACCCCGGCCAGGGTGGAGCTAGGCAAGCTGCTTTACTTCGAGCCCCGGCTGTCCGAAAGCCATGCCATCAGCTGCAACTCATGCCACATGGTCGGCATGGGCGGGGTCGACCTGCAGGAGACTTCGCTGGGTCATCGCTGGCAGCATGGCGGTCGCAATGCACCGACCGTCTACAACGCGGTGTTCGACGTCGCCCAATTCTGGGATGGGCGTGCCAAGGACCTTGAGCAGCAGGCTGGCGGTCCGCTGGTCAACCCGGTCGAGATGGACACCACCGAGTCACACGTCGTCGAACAGCTCAAGGGGATTCCCGGCTACGCCGCCGTGTTCGCCAAGGCCTATCCGGCCGTGCCCGATCCGATCACGTTCGACAACGTGCGCAAGGCCATCGCCTTGTTCGAGGCCACCCTGATCACGCCGAACGCGCCGTTCGATCGCTACCTCAAGGGCAACGAGAAGGCGCTCGACGCGAATCAGAAGGAAGGCCTGGCGCTGTTCATCAACAAGGGCTGTGCGGCATGCCACAACGGCATCAACGTGGGCGGGGGCATGTACGCCCCGTTCGGCGTAGTCGAGCGGCCCGGTGCCGACATTCTCCCGCCGGGGGACAAGGGCCGCTTCGCGGTGACCAAGACGGCCAGCGACGAATACGTGTTCCGGGTGCCCTCGCTGCGCAACATCGCGCTGACCGCGCCCTATTTCCATACGGGCAAGGTGTGGGATCTTCGCCAGGCCGTCGCGATCATGGGCAGCAGCCAGCTCGGCGCAAAGCTGAGCGACGAGGAGGTCGGCAAGATCGAGGTTTTCCTCGGGGCCCTGACCGGCGACCAGCCGAAGGTCGCGCTGCCGACCCTGCCACCCAGCGTGGCAACCACCCCGCGGCCCAAGCCGTGACCCGCACGAATGAGGCTGTCCAGGCAAGCATGCAGGGACGTCCAGAAAAAAGGGCGCGTGGCCAATTCAGCCAAGCAGGCGACTGGCCCTGCCAGACGACGACCGGATTTATTTGGCCACGTCCCCTTTGATTCGCAGCACCAGCCAGGCCATCAACAACAGGGCGACCAGCACACCCACCGCCGCCGCACCGAGCAGGGGCCCGATCGCCGGTTCCGGAACCACGCCGCCATAAAGCAGGACCAGGCCCACGGACAACACCAGCACCGCCAGCTGATGCAGGTAGAACTGGAAGCCGGCGACCCTGCCCCCCGCGCCGACGAGCCACAGCTTGTGGATCAACGCGTAGATGAAGGACACCACAAAACCCAGCAGCAGCATGTGCGCGTGCGCCACGAACAAGGCGTGGTTGTGCGAAGCCGCCATGTAGATGCCAAGCCCCATGCCCGCGATGGCATAGGCAAAACCGCAGAGCAGAAATCTCCGATCGAGCGCCATGATGTCTTTCCCCTGGTCCCCGGTGGCCGGCATCGATGTCGCACGATGCACTGCCGGCTGCGCACCGCCGCGGGGCGATTCTGCTACAGATGTTCGAAGCGGGCACGCGGAAAGTATTTCCCGCGGAAACTGTCACGCGAAGGGCGTACCGGGAAAAGTGGACGTGGCCAATCAAGCCAGGCAGGCGGCTGGCCTTGCCAGACGACGACCGAATTCAATTAGCCACGCCCCTTCTTTTTCACGTCCCCTTTCATTTGGCCAGCGAGGCCATCATCCGCGTCACGTTCGATGGCAAGTGCGGCACCACCGCGGTCGACCGCTGGAACGTCGGCAAGCGCCTGTGCGATATCAAGGAAGCGCTGGACGGCTCGCTGTGGATGCTGGAGGACGCCGGCCCCGGCGGCTTGTATCGGCTCACGCCGAAATGACTCGACGTGTCAATTGATGATCTCCCCCATGCCGGCTTCGACGCGACGCTTCAGTTCCCGGATGAACTCCGCGTCGTAGGGCTCCCAGCGTTCGAGCTCGCCCACGATCCTCAGCGGCGCCGCGCTTCGGTAGGAGCGAGTGGGGTTGCCGGGGAATTTCTTGTTCGTCACGTTGGGGTCGTCTTCGAACGCACCGGTCGGCGTGACGACATAGACCCGCGGCCTTCCCCTGCCGCGCGCCATCTCCGCGGCAAGGCCGGCCCCCTTTGCTACGGCGGTGAAATAGATGTGGTTCATCACGACGCGGACGTCGTAGTTGGAGGTGAACCCGGCCATCAGCAAATCACCCAGGGAAAGATCCGCCTTCGTCCCGTGGTAGAACGGCCCTTCCACGCGATGGCAGTTCCCGTGGGAAACCGGAACCCACTCGTCGTCGTCATGCATCCCCGGCGTACCTCATGCTTGCTGCCCGATCGGCAGGCCGGCGATTCTCAGACGCCCCGGCAGTCTTGCCGCAAGCCCCGGTGACTGATATAAATTGATGGTGGGAGGCGCAGTGCGCCTCCTTTTTTTTGGTTCTTCGCGGGTAAGCGGGAAAGATCGTGTTGACAGGCACAAGGAAAGGGTGAGGGCGGCAGGCAGCGGATAAGCTGATAGCTCTCACACCAACAGCGGTTCAACCGCCGCCGCCCTCATGCACGATGCTATTGATGCTGCCCATTTTTGGATAGGGTTTCGTTTGTTCGAGACCCAGGCTTTGTCGGAGACGCAGCTGCTCCTCCGGCTGGAAGCGGATCCTCACATTGACCCGCGCTGTGGTCGTTGCCAGGCGCCCTGCGGGCTGATCCACGAGCGTCGCACCCGGCGAGTGCGCGAGCGTCATCTGATCGCCCATGTCGAGGCCCTGCTGCGCCTGCTGCCGATCCGTCATATCAGTCAGCTCACGGGGCTGCATTGGCACACCATCCGCGCCATCGATGCCCGGCGGCTGGCACGCGAAGTGACACCGCCGGATCTGTCGCGGGTGCGTCGACTCATCATGGACGAGTTTGCCCTGTTCAAGGGCCATCGCTACGCCACCGTCGCCCTCTGCGCCGACACCCAGCAGGTGTTGTGGGTGGGCCAAGGCCGCTCGCGCAAGGACGTGCGGCCGTTCTTCGAGATGCTGGGGCTGGAGGCCTGCGCCCGCATCGAAGCGGTGGCGATGGACATGAACACGGCCATGGACCTGGAAGCCAAAGCCCACTGCCCGAACATCCGCGTGGTCTACGACCTGTTCCACGTCATCGCCAAGTTCGGACGGGAGGTCATCGACCGGGTGCGCGTGGATCAGGCCAACGTGCTCAAGGCCGATCCGTCCGCCCGCCGCGTCATCAAACGCAGCCGCTGGTTGCTGCTGCGCAACCGGGGCAACCTGACCGACGAGCAGGCCGTCAAGCTGGATGATCTGTTGGCAGCCAATGCGCCGTTGACGACCGTCTACGTGCTCAAGGCCCAGCTCAAGGAGCTGTGGTATGCCCCGGACGAAGACGAGGCCCGCCGGCGCTGGAACGAATGGCACACCCTCGCCATGGACAGCCGGCTCCCACCCTTGATCGCCTTTGCCAAACGGTTGGCACCGTATATCGAAGGCATCGTCGCCAGCGCCATCTACCAACTCAATACCAGCGTCCTGGAAGGCATGAACAATCGCATCAAGGTCATCAAGCGCATGGCCTATGGCTATCGCGACTTCCCCTACTTCTTCCTCAAAATCAAGGCCGCCTTTCCCGGTAAGGCGCGATGAACCAAAAAAAAGGCGGAAACAGTGCACGATGTCCATGTCCGGATCGTGACATCGTCCTGGGTCGCAAGTTCGGGCTCGCCTTTCTCGAACTTGTCGTCACACGGCGTCGCTGCAACCGTGTCGCCGAACAACGAGAAGTCGATGAAAATGTCGCCCCACGACGCGCCTGAATAGGCTACCCGCACGTAGCCATCAAAATACTCAAAGAATGTCCCGGCCATGCCCCGTCCTCATCATCCGCGCCTTGCAGGCTAGCTTCACGCTGTCGCATCGGGTGCGACAACCAGAGTGGCCCGGGAAATTGCGGACGCCCCTCGGTCAGTGGTCGCCTTCGTGCTGGCGGAGCGCAGCGAGTGTGGCGCCATCCTCGACGCCGGACAAAGCAGCAGCGGCCTTGATGGATGAAACGGACTCGAAGTACCTGATCAGGTCCCAATCCCTGTCGATGGCCGACACGAATGACCCGTCCAGCGGATTTTCCGGGTTGACCGCAAGCACCACGGTACGCACGTCGATGCTGTCGAGATATCCGTCGTCGCCGATCTTTTCCCGCGCCACGGTAAACATGCCTGAGGCGGACTTCGGTGACATCGAAAGACAGTCGACCAGGGTCGCTTCCAACTGCCTCCACGGAGGGCGATCGTCGGCATGGGCGGCGAACCCTGCCGCGACGTGCTTTCGATGTTCGATCCGACCGCCATCTACGGCGGCTCCCATGTCCTCAAAACCGTCGCAGAGATAGACATCGTCCAGAAAGCTGTCGATGGAGAAAGCCGACACCATGACCGCCACGATGAATCGGCTTCCTTTCAGGCGTTCCGTCTCGATCGCGTGCCCTCGTCGAACACGTTCGACCGCCTCGGGAACCAGTTGCATGTTCCATCCGGGAATGACCGCGGAAAGCGAACAAGGTCCGACGTTTCCCATCATAGAACAGCCAGAGGCTTCTTCGTCGACGCTCACAGGCTCTCCTCCCGCCGCATCAGAGCAAGGCTTCGACGGTTTCCCACCGCCGATCACGCACCATCACGAACTGGCAGCGCCCGCCGCTGAGAGCGGCCCACAAACCACCGATGTCGCGATCGTCCTGGGCGTCGTTCCAGCGGTCGCCGCCCTTGTACTCGACCGCCAACGTGGTGCCGTTGCTGAGTTTGCACAGGAAATCGGGGAAGAATCGCCCATCCGCCTTCTGCAAGAAGAACGAGCAACCTTCCTTGCGTACCAGGTTGCGCACCCAGAACTGCATACGGCCTTGCTGCGCCCACTGGTCCAGCTTGCAGGCGCATTCGAACTCTTCCTTGCTGTCGAAGTCGCCGATGCGCCCGTAGTAATGCCTTCGGAAGTCGAACGTGCCGAAGCGGTCATCGTAGTCACGGCTGGGTGCGTAGCCCTGCGGATTGAATCGGAAGGCGTAGTCGTCGCCGACCGCGACACGGTCGGCTGCGTCGTCGCCAAACAGTGCCGCCTGGTACGCCTGATTCACCGCGGCTTGCCGCAACTGCCGCACATGCGTTTCCAGCAGCGTGCGGATGAGAAACTTTTGGCGATTGATCCGCGCGAGATCGAACCCTTTGGCTTCAAGCAACTGCCGCAGCCAGTGCGCGACGAAGGCACGCTTGCTGGCGTGGGTAATCCCCGATTCCGGCAGATTGCGCGTCAGCCAGGTCGCCAGACGGCTTTCATCCCAATGCTCGGGCCGATAGCTCAGGCCGAGGTCGCGTTGAAGATCCGCGATGAATCGTGTGGTGACCTTGCCGGAATCGGCATCGATGTCGATCTCACCACCTTCCGCCACCCGGTTGCCGTCCAGTGCCTGGAGCTGCATGTGCGTCGGCACCGCATCGTAAGGTGACAGCGTCCAGGGGTAATCCAGCACTTCGGGATCGTCGAACAGCTGCAACTCACCCTGGATGCGCAGCGCCATCTGTGGCACCGACAGCACCTCGCCGCGTTCGGCGGGCGTCTGGAACATCTCGACGGCGGCACGGGATTTTTCGGCCGCACGCTCGATCGCCTGCCTGGCCTCGGCTTGCGTGACGCTCGCCTGCACCGTCGCGGTTTCGTCTTGCGTCAGCGGTGCGGTAATCGTCAGCGTGCCGGCCTTCCTGTCCCATGCCAGCTTGTCGCGGACAGGTTTGGGGATGCTGCGCAGATCCGGCGCCTCCGACAGCGCAACGCTCACCGGCGTGACCACCACCTTGCCCGGGCGCGCCGACAAGTCCAGCCGGGCCTGCTCGCTCTTGCTTGCCACCACGAAATCGCCGACCTCATGCCGTTCGAAGCCGGCGCCGTCGACCAACCGGTCACGCAGGGCGCCCGCCGTCTGGCCGAAGTCGCGCGATACCACGAAAGCGTAGGACTGGTTGAGCATCACCGATGCGCGCGCCTTCGCCTGCGGCTGGCGCAGGATGCGGCCCAGCAACTGCTCCACGGCAGTGGAGGAACGCAGCTCGGCCATGCTCACCAGCACGTAGGCGCTCGGGCAATCCCAGCCTTCCGCCAGCGCCTGCTGGGTAATCACGTATTTCACCGGGCAATGCTCGTCGGCGACGCCGAGCGCGTATCCCTTCTCGACGGCTTCCAGTCCGCGGGTTTCCCCGGTGGCAATGACGATTTCATCTTCCGGGACGTTGTGGTTGTCGATGAGGGCCTTCTTCACCACCTCCACATCGCGGGTTTCCACGTCCTTGCGCCGCGCTTCGGCCTGGATCAGCACGATGGGCCGCAGGTAGGGTTCGCCCTGCCGCCGTTCGGCATCCGCCGCCGACTGCAACTGGTCACGACAGTCAATGGCGTAAGCCAGGCACTTCTGCCAATCGCCCTCGGTCTCGAGGCGGATCGGCAGCTTGATCATGTTCTCGGTCTTGAGTTCCGCGGCCGAGACGCTGTGCAACACGTTGCTGGGCGTCTGCTCGGTATCCGGCGTGGCGGTCAGCTCCATGATGCCGCTGGGGCGGAACTGCGCGAACGTCGAGAACGAAAGCGGCGTGCGGCTGTTGTGGGCCTCGTCCACGATCAGGAACGGCCGGCGCAAGCGCAGCACGTTGGCCAGCGAGCACACTACGGCGCCGTTCTCATCCCGCTGTAGTTCCGCAAGCTGGGCATGATCCAGATGTTCGAAGTGCGACATCAGCGCGCCGTTGGACTCGAATACCTTCAGCCCCTCGGTGTTCTCGCGACGAAACGCCTGCACCGTCGACACGATCACCGTGGTGGACGATTCCAGCGTGGCGCGGGTAACGCTCTTGGCCTCGTCCAGGGAAAGCACGGTGACCGGGCCCGCCTCGCGCAACGCGGCGTGATACGGATGCTCGCGGCCACGCAACGCGCGCAGCGTCTGCTCACGGATCGTGTTGGACGGCACCAGCCACAGGACCATGCTGAACTCGCTGCGCAGCAATTGGGTATTGACCAGCGCGACGCTCCTGGCTGCCAGCCAGGTCTTGCCGCCGCCGGTCGGTACGCGCAGGCAGAAATACGGCATGGCCGTGTCGAAGCCGTCGATCGGGCGATAGGCGACACCGCGCCCCCACAACGCCAGGGTGGCGTTGTAGAACGCGCTGTTGGCGTTGCCCGTGACCTGCACTTCGCGGAAATAGGCTTGCACGCTGTCCAGCACGGATTGCTGGTAAACCTTGGGGATATAGGCGCTCATGCGTCGGTGCGATCCGTCCAGTAATCCGGTTGGCGATGCTGGTGCGCCACGGCAAGCACGTAGATGGCCTCCGGCTCCACCGAGTACAGCAACTTGTAGGGAAAGCGGCCCAGCACCGCCCGCCGGATCGTGCCGCGCTCGACCGGGCATGCGAGCGGCCAGCTGCGGATGCGCCGCAGCCCCGCGCGCACCTCCTCGCGAAACACCTTGCCGAGCCCGATCAGCTGCACCTCGTAGTAGCGCTCCGCGGCCTCAAATTCCGATCGCGCCTCCGGCGAGAAGACCAGGCGCATTACAGCTTGCCGACCACATCTTCCGCGGGGGTGCCGGCAACCATCCCCTTGCGATAGGCCGCCAGCCGCCGTTCGGCTTCATCCAGCCAGACGGCATCGAGCGCAGGGTCGGGCTGGTCGAGGCTGCGCAGGATCGCGTCGGCGACTTCAAAGCGGTCTCCGGGCTTGAGCTGCAACACACTCTTGACGATGTCTTCGGTCTTCACGGCACACCTCCGGCTTTCCAGGAATCCAGATTACCCTTCCAACGCATAGGGTGTCTGCTTGAACACGATGCCCTCGCGCGCGAGCCGCGGCGCACCCAGCCGGCAGGCGGCGGCGTAGATGACGCGCGGGCCATCGAACGGCGGCAAAACATCCAGCACGGCGGCCGTGAGCACGTTGCCGCCGGCCACGGACTTGTCCTTGAGGATGCCGTTGTAGAGCAGGTACACCGCGCGGCCTTCGTGCACGCCGATCCGGGGTGAGTTGGTATTGCCTGCGAAGCCCGCTCCCGTCTCCACGAACCACACGAACTCCGCCAGTTGGGCGAACGTCACGTCGTCGCGCACCTGGCCTTCGGCGGTGAACAACGGTTCGTCGGAAAGCTTGCAGAACTGGAAGCCGCCGCCGAGACCCGCGACTTGTTCGCCCTTGGCATTGGTGTAGCCCTGCGCCACGCGGCGCACGCGCTCGGCAGTGACGTCGCGTGCGATCTTCGGGTCCATCTCGATGAGGATGCAGCGACGGTTGCCGCCGTCTTCGGCGTTCTGCTTCAGCACGGCGTGGGCGGTGGTACCGGAGCCCGCAAATGAATCGAGAATCAGTGAGTCCGGGTCGGAGAAGGTTGCCGCCCTAACCAATGCTTTCACTAGGCCACACGGCTTCGAGTACTGGAAGACTGAGTTGAGATCAACCGAGAGGATTTCCGCGAGTTCAGACGATGCATCCTCGTTCGTCCCTACTTCTTTTGTCAGTAGGCTGCTGAGGCCTTTCTGTCCTTGGTTGTCCGAACCTTTCACGGCACGCAACGACATATTTTTTGTGCGCAGAAAGCACCGTCCACCTGACGCGAGCTCTCTATCCATATTTTCCTGAGTCCATACGAATGGTCCCCTCAAGTAGACATCGGACGTGAATCGGCCATCAACCACCGTTGCATCGTGGACAAGCTCGACAGCAGTTCCACCACGACCGTATTGACCACGAGGATAGATACCATCCGGGAGTCCGGTAGGACCAAGCTTGTCAACGGGAATGTGGAGGTCTTTCACTCCGTTGGTTCGCTTGACCAGCGGGAAATCCTCATCTTCACCGACATCATCACCAACCAACTCAATATCGTTCGACCGCCGGCTGCAAACCACGATGTACTCGGTCTTCTTTGTGAGCTTCTTCGAGAGGTGTGATCCCTTTCGCTTTCGCTCCCAGACAATGCAACCCACGAATTTGAAACCGCCCACTTCATTGAGAACGCTGCGCAGGTGGTGAAGTTCGTTGTCGTCAATCGAAACGAAAATCACCCCATCCTCGCGCAGGAACTGCTTCAGCAGCATCAGCCGCGGATACATCATGCACAGCCAGCGGTCGTGGCGGTCCAGCGTCTCGCCGTCCTTGCCCACGACCTCGCCCAGCCACTTTTTGATCTCCGGGCTGTTGACGTTGTCGTTGTAGGCCCAACCCTCGTTGCCGGTGTTGTAGGGCGGGTCGATATAGATGCATTTGACCTGCCCCGCATAGCGCGGCAGCAGCGCCTTCAGCGCCAGCAGGTTGTCGCCCTGGACGATCAGGTTGCCGCTGTCGTTTTCCGCAAGGCCCGAACCCTCACCCCGGCCCTCTGCCGGAGGGAGAGGGAGACAGGAAAGCTCCGGCACCGGCTCCAGCAAGCGATACGGCACGTCACGATGGTGTTTGACGACGGCCTGCTTGCCGATCCAGTCCAGTACGGGCATGTGTCTGCGATCCCCTGCCGAAAGCTCGGCGCTGCCGATGGTTGCGATGCGGCCCAGTTTACCCGCAACCGTCTCAGGCGCCGCGACCCGACCGCACGCGCCATGGCGTAATGTCGCTCACGATCAAGCAGCAGCTCAACCGATAGCCAAGCGCCCTCGCCATCTTCATGGTACTGGCGGGACTGGGGTTGCCCTCGCTGGACAGTGCCTCGTACAGCCCTGCCCGAGTCAGGCCGGCGGCTTCGGCCAACAGGCTTGTGTTTCGTGCACGTGCGGCCGTATCGGGAGCCTGATGCGAGAGCTTCTGTCGCCTGGATGGGGCCGAACCGGTCAATGTCTACCCGATCAGCACCGTGAAAGCTCCCAGAACTATCTGTCCGCCGTGGGCCGTGCTGTCGGATATCCGCGCTGCCGGCATTCCGCCGATGAAGACCTTGGTCGAGCCCTTGGCGATGATGTCTGGTGGGCCCACGCAAACGGCCATGTCCCCCACTCGTGCTGCCACCGTCGGGCATCCCATGGATATCGGCCCATCCACATGGGGAACGACTCCCGTCACCACCGGACATACGTGAAAATCGGAAACCTTGGCACCCCTCAATGCCAGATCCGCCTGTTCCAACGCCGAGAAAGCCGCGCCGGGGTCACGGTCATGGATGGACTTCAGCGTCTGCCGCGGGATGTTGTTGAGGTCGGTGACCTTGTCGTTGTCGAGTAGCGTGGCCAGCTCGTGCTTGCGGAAGACCCGATCGGATGGCGCGTGGGCGACCAAGCAACGGCAGCTTCCCGATGCCTCCCGGGCGTACTTCACCGACGCTTCCGCCCAGATGTCGTCCGCAGACAACGAGAGCGGCGAAGCATAAAGATGCTCGCTTTCGAGCCACTGTCCGCAGCGGGTCGCCTCCAGTGTCGTGGTTTGCTTCCCCGCCTGACCGCAGCGCTTCGCATACGCTTCGACCGCAACGCGATTCTTGCCCGCGTCATCCGAGTAGAAAACCGCGCCATCGTGCGGCGAGGCGACCGACATCGCTCCCGACGCTATGAGGCCCTTGAGCCGCACCACTTCCGTGTGGGATGTCATGGAATCAGCGCTCGATGGTCACCCGGTAATCGACCACGCGCCAGGCATCCAGCAGATCTTTCTCGATCGTCGCGCGTTCAAAGAAATCGATCCGTTCCCGTTCGAAGGGCGGATCCCAGTGCAGATCAAGCGGCAACAGGATGGCGGCGCCGAACCGTCCGTCGTCGGACGCGATGGTGTCGCAATACAACGACAGCACATGGTCGCCCTTGCGGTACTGCATGGCGTTGCGATCGCTGCGTGACACTTCGACGCCCGAATCGTTGACCAGCAGATATGGCTCGATTGCCCTGAACATGTGGACCTTCCTTGAGTGAGTGACGCAGCGACGGCCAGGGTTTCAGATGCTGGCACGATGATAGCCCGCCAGCGTGTCTGGCCGGATGCGTTGCCACGTCCCTTTGGGACTCGCGTCGCAAAAGACGATGCGGTGGCTCTTCACGGCATGCCGGGCATCACCTCGCAGCGATCAGGCCGCGGGTTGCCGATTCGAAGAATGGTGTCATGGAAAATTTGGCGACCCCATTGCCGACCCAAAATTGTCCCTGACACCTTTTCAGTGACACCTCTTCATGTTCGGCGGAGTAATCTGACAAGGTTGGCGTTCGGCGCTCCTTCCATACCAGACCCGTCCAATTCCGCTCAGGGGAATGCCATGAAGCACGCAAGGGTTGTGTTCCTCAGCGCCTGTCTTGCGCTCGCCGCTGGAGCCGTCCGCGCCGGGATGCCGCCGGTTCCGGGTACGCCTCAGGATGCGGCAATGGCCCACGCGCCTGATCGCGCCTCCATGCAGACCATGCAGATCCCCAGCCATGGGGAGCTGATGAACGCATTGGTCTACATCGCCGCGGGCGCGGGTCCCCATCCGGTGGTGATCCTGCTGCACGGGTTTCCCGGCAACGAGCGCAACCTCGATCTGGCGCAGGACATGCGACGCGCCGGTTGGGATGTCCTGTACTTCAATTACCGCGGTTCGTGGGGCACGCCGGGCGGCTTCTCGTTCGCGCACAGCATCGAGGATACCGGGGCCGCCATCGCCTACCTGCGCCAGCCGGAGGTGGCCCGGTCGTTGCGACTGGATCCCAACCGCATCGTGCTGATCGGCCACAGCATGGGCGGCTTCATGACCGTCGAGGCCGCTGCGGCGGATCCCGCGATCAAGGCCTTCGCCACCATCTCGGCCGCCGACATGTCCGGACGCATGCAAGCTCTACTCGAGAAGGAAAAGCGCTCCGACGCGATCGCCGCCATGGCCCACGGACTGGCCGAAGAAGGCATGGCGCCGCTGGCGGGATGCACACCAGACGGGCTGGCCAGGGAGCTGGCGGACCACGCCATGAGCTGGCCGTTCCTGGACAAGGTGGATGCACTGAAAAACCGCAACGCGCTGATCCTCACGGCCGACGACGGCCTCACCCGGGAGAACAGCGCCTTCGCCGCTGCCTTGCGCAACGCCGGCGACACGCACGTGACCACCCGGCATTTCGCCACCGACCACGCCTATTCGGACAAGCGCATCGAGCTGTCACACGCGGTGCTGGCGTGGCTGGCGGGGTTGCCTAAATAGAACCGGGGTCGGGTTCAATTTCTGGCGTCCCGGATTGCGACGGTGGCCTGGACACGGCGCAGTCTGACGTCGAACAGCGGGAGCGAGCATGGGCAAACAAACCGGTTCCCGCATCTGGCGCAGGGCATGGGTCGCCGCGGGTGTCATCGTCGGCGTGTTGCTGGTCGGTGCCGTGCTGGCCGCGGCGTTTGCGCCGTTCGTTTACGCCGAGCTGATGCCCCGGTTGGAGCCGCACGTGATCGTCGATCCCGCGCCGGCCAGAATCGCCAAGGGCCGCATGTTCGATGGCTATTTCGTGGTGCAGGATCTCGGCGCGGGAACCTTCGCCATCGGCGAGCCGCGCTACTACCAGCAGAACTACTCCTACCTGATCATCGGAACGAAGCGCGCGCTGATGTTCGACTCGGGGTCGGGAACGCGCGACATCGGCAAGGTGGTGAGATCCCTCACGCGCCTTCCAGTCACGGTGATGGTCTCGCATCTGCACTTCGACCACTTCGGCGGGATCGGTGCTTTCGATCACGTGGCCATGATCGATCTGCCACAGACGCGTGCGGATGTGTCCAACGGGCGCCTGCGGCCGAGTCGTTACGCGTACCTCGGCTTTTGGGACGGGCGCAGCGCTCCGGCAACGCGGATCACCGAATGGCTGAGCCCCGGCGCCGTGATCGATCTGGGCGGCCGCTCGTTGACCGTCCTGTCCACCCCAGGCCATACGCCAAGCTCCGCGGCGCTGTTCGATGCAGCGGACCATCGGCTCTTCATCGGCGACTACGTCTATCCCACCACGCTTTACGCCTTCCTGCCGGGCGCGAGCTTGTCGGCCTATCGCCAGACGGCGCAGCGGCTGCTCGCGACCTTGCCCGGCGACACGATCCTGTGGACCGCGCACTGCTGTCGAAAGGGCGAGGGCGTGGCGGCGCCCTGGCTGACCGTGAAAGACCTTCGCGACCTGGACCGGACATTGATGGCGGTCCAGGCCGGCACGGCAACGTTCACGGGCTTCTATCCGCGCAGGTATCCGGTCAACGACCAGATGACCCTGGCGACCGGCTTCCCCTGGAACAATCGCTGAAACCGGTGAAACCGGTGAAACCTGAAACCTGAAACCTGAAACCTGAAACCTGGTTCAGAGTGCACTTTCCAGCGGGCTTTCGAGAAAACAGGGGCCAGGATCGACTTTCTGAGCTGTCGCCAGCGTGTGGCGCCGATGGTCCGCTGGCGTTCGCGGCGGTTGTGTTGGGGTGCTGCGATCCTTGCGGTTGGAATGCGGCAATCTTTGCTTGGTTTCAGGCTGCGCCGTCGGTGAGCGTCTGGGGGCACCCCGACTGAAAGTGGGTCAGGTCGCGTCTTGTAACCGGAGCGTTACGCGAGCATCCAACCCACGGCGGCCTGGCAGTGGAGTTCGGTTGTGTCGACGCGCGGGATGTCTGGCGCATCCTCTGCGCGCAGCAGCATGCCGAACTCGGTGCAGCCGAGGATCACCGCCTGCGCGCCCGCGGCGTGCATCCGGCGCATGATCGTGATGAAACGTTCGCGCGATGCCGGCTCCACGCGCCCCTTCACCAGCTCATCGAAGATGATTTGGTGCAGCGCGTCTTGTTCTTCCGATGTCGGCACGCTGATGGACAGGCCGTGACGTTCCAGCCGTTCGCGATAGAACGGCTGGGCCATGGTGAAGCGGGTGCCAAGCAACGCGGCGCTGCGGTGGCCGTCGGCCAGCAAGGCCTGGGCGGTGATGTCGGCAAGGTGCAGCACCGGAACGCTGACGGCCGCCTCGACCGCAGGCGCCACCCGATGCATCGTGTTGGCGCAGATCAACAGGCCTTCGGCCCCGGCGTGTTCCAGCCGGCGCGCGGCACCTGCGAGGATGCGGCCGGCCGCATCCCAGTCATCGGCGTGTTGCAGGCGCGCGATCTCGGCGAACTCGACACTCCACAGCAGCAACCTGGCCGAGTGCAGGCCGCCCAGGCGTGCGGCAACCAGCTCGTTGATGCGCTGGTAGTAGTGCATCGTGGATTCCCAGCTCATGCCACCGATCAGCCCGATAGTTTTCATGCCGTGCAACGCCCAATGGATTGGCGAGAATTCTCGCACAAGGTAAAACCGCGGTCAGAGTCGACTTTCCAGCAGGTCTACGGTTTCGATGGCGGTCTTTCTCGGCCGGTCGATCTTCCTTGGTGCGAGTTTCCGCCCCAGTTGCTGTTTGATCGCAAGGCGGCCCAAAAAAGCAAAAAAGGGTCCGTTCCCTTATTCCTACGGACAAGCGCTATGCTCCCCACCCACCGAAAGAACGGCGTCAGAATTTAATTAGCCACGTCCCCTTTAACTTTAGCCACGTCCCCTTTAACTTTACGTCCCCTTTAACTTTACCTCCTAGGGGATTGTCCCCGTTCAAAGGTGTCCGTCAAACCCGGGCCATCTTACTCTGACCCCTGTTTCTAATCGCGAACGGTGCATAGCCGTGAATGAACCTGAAAGACACTTCTGCAATACTCGGCTGGCGCGCATGGCCTGGTAGTCCTCGCTGGTTTCGTCACCTTGAAGACTGCACCATGCGCGCACTTCTTTCCATGCGCAGCAATGCCAAGCCACTGATTCAACGTAGGGTTTCGTGGGGAAACCTCAGACTCCGTCCCGGTTTCGGGGCTATTTTCCAAAGAACTTCTCGGTTTCGGAGCTATTTTCCAAAGAACTTCTCGAAGTCAAACTTATTCTTCGATGAGCATACTGTGAGGCGGCTTTTGTATCTTTTTGCAAAATAACTCTTCAAACCTTGAACTTTGGTATCAAAGCATGGAACTCGGGTACAAACGATCAATCCTGCAACTGGAGATCGCTTCTCCTCACATCGATTCATTATGCACAGCGTCGCCTCAATTTGTTTACAAGCAACGCCCACATCCTTTCCCTTTAGCTCTACTACCAAATCTCCCACCCCCGGCTTGGAGACGACATAATCGGCCGCACGCTGCTGGGCAACCAAACCACCATCCACCTTGACGATATGGTGAACCTGCCTTCGTGGATTCAAAAAAACGGCAGACATTCCATGATCTTCAATCTTTATGTTCGACACTGAACTACGCGTCCTATAAGCCTTGCAACTCATAGAGATACCTCAATATCTATGAGTGCATCGAATTCGATTCCGGTGGCGGCTGAAACACTATCAATATAATCTCCATCTATCAAACCATAATCATCAATTATGGAGGAAAGCTTACCATCAACAATTTTGTATGCCGAAACACTTCTCGGGCTAATCCAGCAAGACGGGTCAACTATCTTCTCGATGGCCTTTTTCTTCTCACCGACCACGCGCGACCCAAGATCTCCGGCCTTGATCAAATTATTTATTTTTGCCAAGACATAGGGGCTGTGAGTTGTCAAAACAATTTGGCGATTCGCAAGAGTCTTATTTCTTGATCTGGATACAACCTTTTTCTTGCCGCTATTGATCAGCTGAGCAAACATACCTACCAGGTCAGTCTGCGCACTCGGAAATAGATGTGCCTCAGGCTCCTCGATATAAACAAGGTTATTTTGTTCAGAAAACTGAGAGAAGCGAAGCCCATCAAATAACGGGAGGAGTTCTTGCTGACCGGACGAGAGTGCCGAAAATGGAATGTTTCTACCGTCGGGTGTTGACAAGAACTCCCGCCCGCGCTCTCGAATTACATGACCGCCTATCAATCCCTCAATAATAGATAAATTCTTATTTTTCGGCTCGCCCTCAAAAAATGCATGCTCGCGCAACTGTGTGACTAGCCTGCCAAATCGTGAAACAACAGGATCCAGGATACCGCCCGCCTCGAATGCGGCAACGATCTTGCCAACGCTCGTAAAGAAGGAACGCCCAGCAGGGATAAATAGCTGACCAAGTGGCTTCTCGTCGCCCATCAACGAATCGATCGTTTTATCCAATACGGTGTAGAGTCTCCAGCCGCTATCAACTTCAGCGCTCTCTCTGGCAGCCTTGCTTTCCCTGCTGGATTTATAGACGCTAACTAACTTGTTAAACAAATCATCATAACTCTTAGATCCAACCAGCTTGGCTTTAGGATCCCGACTTCGTGACTTAGTGATCGTGAGTGAAAATTCACCAGTCGAATATATAATCGAAAACTGGCGACTTCCCCAACTACTCGGCGGAAACCATTCGGAGAATCGCTCCAAAATCCTTTCCTTAAGATCCCCTCCTTTACCCACATCCTGCACCCATCGTGGAAGCTCATCTGGAATGGAATGAAAGAAATAAAATAATTTGCAAAGAACGCTTTTTCCGCTAGCTTGAGGACCGATGATCAATGTCAAGTCGTTTATTTGAAAACTAGCCTTCTCGATGCACGAGAAGTTCTTGACTACTAGAGTTTTTTCCTTTGTTGTCTTTAATGCCATTATCTTTGCCTCAAGGTTATTATTGGTAAGCCATCAAACCATCGGCAACTTCAACCCCTGCTCCCTCGCACACCCCACCGCAATCTCATACCCCGCATCCGCATGCCGCATCACCCCGGTGCCCGGATCGTTCCACAACACCCGCGCAATCCGCTTGTCCGCCTCGGCCGTACCGTCGCACACGATCACGATGCCGGAGTGCTGCGAATACCCCATCCCCACCCCACCGCCATGATGCAACGAAACCCACGTCGCCCCACCAGCCACATTCAACATCGCATTGAGCAGCGGCCAGTCGCTGACGGCGTCGCTGCCGTCCTTCATCGCTTCGGTTTCGCGGTTCGGTGAGGCGACGCTGCCGGAGTCGAGGTGGTCGCGCCCGATCACCACCGGCGCCTTCAATTCTCCATTACGCACCATCTCGTTGAAGGCCAGCCCGAGCTTGTCGCGCAGCCCCAGCCCCACCCAGCAGATGCGCGCCGGCAGCCCCTGGAAGCTGATGCGCTCTTTCGCCATGTCCAGCCAGTGGTGCAGGTGCTCGTCGTCGGGGATCAGCTCCTTCACTTTCTGATCGGTCTTGTAGATGTCTTCCGGGTCGCCGGAAAGCGCCACCCAGCGGAACGGCCCGATGCCGCGGCAGAACAGCGGGCGCACATAGGCGGGCACGAAGCCGGGGAAGGCGAACGCGTTCTCGCAGCCGACGTCCTGCGCCATCTGGCGGATGTTGTTGCCGTAGTCGAAGGTGGGGATGCCCTGCGCGTGGAAGGCGAGCATCGCCTCCACGTGGGTCTTCATCGACAGCTTGGCGGCGCGGGCGGTGCCGACCGGGTCGGCCTTGCGGCGCTCGAACCACTGCTCCAGTGTCCAGCCCTGCGGCAGGTAGCCGTTGACCGGGTCGTGCGCGCTGGTCTGGTCGGTGACGGCGTCGGGGCGCACGCCCCGCTTCACGAGTTCCGGCAGGATGTCGGCGGCGTTGCCGAGCAGCGCGACGGATTTCGCCTCGCCGGCTTTCGTGTACTTCGCGATGCGCGCCAGCGCGTCGTCGAGGCTGCTGGCCTGCTCGTCGACGTAGCGGGTCTTCAGACGGAAGTCGATGCGGCTCTGCTGGCATTCGATGTTGAGGCTGCACATGCCGGCCAGCGAGGCGGCCAGCGGCTGCGCCGCGCCCATGCCGCCGAGGCCGGCGGTGAGCAGCCACTTGCCCTTGAGGTTGCCGCCGTGATGCTGGCGACCCATCTCGACGAAGGTTTCGTAGGTGCCCTGGATGATGCCCTGCGAGCCGATGTAGATCCACGAGCCGGCGGTCATCTGGCCGTACATCATCAGGCCCTTTTTATCGAGCTCGTTGAAGTGCTCCCAGGTGGCCCAGTGCGGCACCAGGTTGGAGTTCGCGATCAGTACGCGCGGCGCGTCGGCATGCGTGCGGAACACGCCAACCGGCTTGCCGGACTGCACCAGCAGGGTCTCGTCGTCGTTCAACTCGCGCAGGCTGCGCAAGATCGCGTCGAAGCACTCCCAGTTGCGCGCGGCGCGGCCGATGCCGCCGTACACCACCAGCTCCGCCGGATTCTCCGCCACCTCGGGGTCGAGGTTGTTCTGGATCATGCGGAACGGCGCCTCGCTGAGCCAGCTCTTGCAGGAAAGCTCGCTGCCGCGGGGCGCGCGGATGGTGCGGGTGGTGTCGATGCGGGTGGGTGCGTTCATGGCGATGCGCTCCGGTGAGTCAGACCGCCGAGTATAGGTCAGCGGCCACACGGCCCGAATGCGGTGGTCTGCCGGGTCAGCCCGCTGCGGGCAGGCGCAGGCGCGGGAACGCCAGGGTCATCGTGGTGCCCTGGCCGGGCGCGGATTCCACGTCGACAAAACCACCGGCCTGCCGCATCACGCCGTACACCTGGGCCAGGCCCAGGCCGGTGCCGGCGCCTTCGGGCTTGGTGGTGAAGTACGGCTCGAACAGGCGCTCGCGCACGGCTTCCTCCATGCCGCTGCCATTGTCGGTGACGGCCAATGTGACGTAGTCGCCCGCCTGGCGCAGCGTGCTGCTCTCGGCCTCGCCCACGATCAGCTCGCCCAGGTCGACCCGGATGCTGCCCTGCCCGCGACATGCGTCGCGTGCATTGATGCACAGGTTGATGAAGGCCTGTTCGATGGAATGGCAGTCGCCCAGGGTAGGCAGCTCGTCAGCGACGGGCCCAACCTGGAAATCCATGCCGGCGCCCAGGCTCTGCCTGGCAAAACCCTCGATGTCGCGAACGATCGCGGTCAGTTCCACCGGCGCTGCCGCATAGCGGTGCACACGGGCAAACGCAAGAAGCCGCTTGGCGAGCAGCGCGGCGTGCTGTACGCCCTCCATGCTGTAGCCAAGCATGCGGCGCTGCCGCTCGTCGAGGTTGGCCGGATCGTCCTCGATGCTGCTGAGCGCCACCATGGCGATCTGCAGCATGTTGGCGAAGTCGTGCGAGAGGCCCGCCACCAGTTGGCCAATCGCCTCGTTTTTCTGCGCCTGCTGCGAGGCGTGCTCGGCCACCGCCTGGGCGGCGCTTGCCAGGCCCAGTTGCAGCTTCAGCGACGCCTCCCGGCCGGCTCCCTCCCGCTGGAACACCCGTGCGCGCGCCAGCTGCCGGGCCAGCGCCTCATAGCGGGCGGCATCGCTTTCGCCGGCCAGTTCGCTGAGGCTGAGCCGCCGGTGCAGGCCGTGGATCACCGTGTCCAGGGCCAGCGTTGCCTGCACCGGCTCGGTGACGTCATGGCTGATCACGACGATGCCGTCCACCCGCTGTCGCGCATCCAGATACGGATGCACGCTGATCTCCCACCAGCCATCTTCGCCGTCGGCCGACGGCAGCACCTGGGTGAACTCGACCGAGCGCCCCTCGCGCGCGCTCGCCAGCGCTGCATCGATCGCGGCACGCGCTCCCTCGGGCCAGAACGCGGCCAGCGGCTGCCCGATCGCGCTGACCGGGTCGGCAATGCACAGCGCGGCGCGGCCGCTGTCGTTCATGCCGACGATGTGACCGGACACGTCGAGCTCATGTATGCCATCGGGGAAGAACCCGACCAGCTGTCGATAGCGCTCAAGTCGGTTCATGCGTCGCCGCCCCCGGGGAGCTACAGCCTACACAGATTCCACCCTCACCGGGCTTTTACACCGGACAGATCATGGTCGGTCCCCGTCTGCGGAAGATCGCCATGACCCATGCGCAGAACTACACCATCCTGCTGGCAGAGGATGACCGCAGCGCCCGCGACGCCACCGCGATGGTGCTGGAGGCCGAGGGCTACCACGTCGTGACCGCCGGCAACGGCACCAGCGCGTTGAACATGCTGATGCACGATTCCACCATCGACCTGCTGGTGAGCGACATCCACATGCCCGGCGGCATCGACGGTATCGAACTGGCGCTGCACGCCCGACGGCATCGGTCCATCCAGGTCATGCTGATCTCGGCGGATCCACGCAACAGCTTCACCTGTTTTCCCGAAAACACGACCTTCCTGGCCAAGCCCTACGATCGCCGCGCCCTGCTCGGCGCAGTGGGCGGGCTGCTCGGCATCACCTCCGCCTGAACGTCCGGTGGGCGAAGGGCGTGGAGCGCGCGTTTCGCGGGGTGCCCGTCGAACGCAGGCGCTGAGCGGCCGTCGGCATGGCTGAGGGCGGGCTGCGGGCGGCGTCGATGCCGGTGTGCTTGCGCAGCGCCACGCTCGCGCAGGCCTCCAGGCTGACCTGGCCATGCCCGCGGCGCTGCGTCAATGGCCCCGTGCGTTCCGGCACTGGCGCCACGCCTGGGGCGGATGGAAGCTGCGCGGCAACCCGACCGCCGGAGTCGCCGATGTCACGCTCGATGGGGTTGATCCTGCTGCTTGCCGCCCTGCCCGGCGCGCCGGCGTCCGCCGCGATGGCTGCGGCCGATCGCGCCGCCTGCGAGGTATGGCAACGCGAACTGGCGTTTGCCCGCAGCGTGCAGCGGCACGATGCCGCGGCATTCGCCGCGTTCCTCGCCGACGACAGCGTGTTCGACGCAAATGCGGACACGCCCGTGCGCGGACCGCAGGCAATCGTGCGGCACTGGGCGGCGATCCTTGCCGGCAAGGCCGTGCGGCTGGACTGGTATCCGCAGCACGTGGTCGCGAGCGCAGACGGCACGCTGGCGACGTCCAGCGGCCCGTACCTGTTCGAGAACCTGGGCGCGAACGCGGCATCGCGTTACGCGATAGGACATTTCTCGACGACATGGCGGCGCGCGCCGGACGGTTCGTGGCGGGTCGCGTTCGATGGTGGCGACAGCGGCCGCCCCGCCAGCGACAAGGAGGCGGGGGACTTCCGCCGCAGCCGCCAGCGCGCCTGCCAGCGACCCACCGCGGTGGTGCTGCCGACGATCCGGCATTGATGTCCGAAAACGGCCAGTTCCGCGGCCGCCGCGGTGCTAGCCTGCGCCCATGTCCGAATCACCCGCCGCCATCCTGCCCGCGCTGGCCGTCTGCGAACAGGCGCGGCTGAGCCGCGACGCCCGCTTCGACGGATTGTTCTTCACCGCCGTCACCAGCACGCGGATCTATTGCCGCCCGGTCTGCCCGGCGCCGCCGCCGAAACCGGCAAACATCCGCTACTACGCCAGCGCCGCGGCCGCGGAAGCGGCCGGGTTCCGGCCCTGCCTGCGCTGCCGGCCGGAACTGGCGCCGGGCAATGCAAGCTGGCATCGCGGCGAGCACGTGGTGGCGCGTGCGCTGAAACTGATCGATGCCGGCGCGCTGAGCGAGCGTCCGCTGGCGGAGCTGGCCACGCGCGTGGGCGTCGGCGCGCGGCAACTGCGCCGCCTGTTCGTGGCGCATCTGGGCGCACCGCCGATCGACGTGCACACCACTCGCCGCCTGCTGTTCGCCAAGCAACTGCTGACCGAGACTGCGCTGCCCGTGACCGAGGTGGCGCTGGCGTCGGGCTTCGGCAGCCTGCGCCGTTTCAATGCCGCGTTTGCGGCGGCGAACCGGATGCCGCCGCGCGAGCTGCGCCGGCAACCGCGCGCTGCGGCCGGCGCCACGCTGGTGCTGCGCCTGGGTTATCGCCCGCCATACGACTTCCCGGCCTTGCTGGCATTCCTGCGCACGCGCGCGCTGCCCGGCGTGGAACGGGTGGACGAGCACGCCTACGCGCGCGTCTTCGGCGACGCGGATGATGCCGGCTGGCTGCGTCTGTCCGCGGCGCCGGGCGGTGACCACGCGCTGCAACTCGAACTGCACGGCGCACGGCCCGCGCAACTGCTGCCGCTGGTCACGCGAGCGCGGCGGATGTTCGACCTCGACGCGGACCCGCGCGTGATCGCGGCGACGCTGGGCGCCAGCGCGGTGCTGAAACCGATGCTGCGCCAGCACCCGGGCCAGCGCCTGCCGGGCAGCTGGGACGGTTTCGAGATCGCGGTGCGCGCGGTGCTCGGCCAGCAAGTCAGCGTGGCGGCCGCACGTACGCTGGCCTCGCGCATCGTGCAGCGCCACGGCTCGGTGCTCGCGCTGCCGCTGCCGGACGGCCTGGAACGGCTGTTTCCGACCCCGGCGCAACTGGCCGACGCGGACCTGCGCGAACTCGGCGTCACCACCGCGCGCGCCGCCGCGATCCGCGGCATCGCGCAGGCGCTGCTCGACGGCCGCGTGGATTTTCGCGTGGAGCAACCGCTGCAGGAGTTCGTCGCGCGCTGGGTGGCGCTGCCCGGCATCGGCGAATGGACTGCGCATTACATGGCGATGCGCGCGCTGAGCCACCCCGATGCATTCCCCGCCGCCGACCTGATCCTGCGCCGAGCGGCGGCCGGCGACGGCGCCGAACTGGGCACGAAGGCGCTCGCCGCGCTGGCCGAGGCATGGCGACCGTGGCGCGCCTACGCGGTGATGCATTTGTGGCGCAGCGTCGGCGACGCCGCGACCGCCCAACGGAGCAAACCATGAACGCCGAAACGATCCACGTCGACGGGATGCCGAGCCCGGTCGGCCGCCTGCTGTTGCTGGCCGACGCGCAGGGGCTGCGCGAGATCCGCTTCGAGACCGAGCGGCACCCGCGGCCGGTTTCGCCGCACTGGGTGCGCTCGTCGTCGGCGCTCGCATTCGCGCGCGAGCAACTGGAGGAATACTTCGCGGGCACGCGAACCGGGTTCGACCTGCCGCTGCATCCGCAAGGCACGGCGTTCCAGCTGACGGTGTGGGAGGAACTGGCGCGCATCCCCTACGCCGAGACCATCAGCTACGGCGAGCTGGCGCGCCGTATCGGCCAGCCGCAGGCGATGCGCGCGGTCGGCGCGGCGAACGGGCGCAACCCGCTGCCGATCGTGGTGCCCTGCCATCGCGTGATCGGCAGCAACGGCAGCCTCACCGGCTTCGGCGGCGGCCTGCCGGCGAAGCGATTCCTGCTGGGGTGGGAACGCCGCATCGCGCACGGCGACCTGTTCGGCGCTGACGACGGGCGCCGCGCGGCGCGCTGATCAACCGCCGCTGCGCGCCGGCGCCGGCGCATCCGGCGGGATCACCCGCGGCAGCACGGAGTAGGCCTGCTGCCGGTCGAGCAGGTCCCTGAGCGCAGCGCGGTCGCGCTCGTGCCGCGCCTGGTCGGCCTGCTCGAGCTGGCGTTGCAGCAGCTTGTTCTTCGCGCCCGGACGCTTCGCGTTGTCGGACACGTTCTGTTGCAGTTGCTGCTGCAGTTCGCTCTGGCGCACCTGATCGCGCAGCTGCTGCTGGCGCACGGCATGGCGGGACGCGTCGCCCTGCACCGGCGCGTACGCGCGCACCGGTGTCGGCGGCGTGACCTGCCCGGCGCCCGCGACAGCGGAAGAGCCGAGCGCCAGCAGCATCGCCGTACAGGCGAGCATGCGGGTTGGAGATGCGTGGGCTGCAATCGTCATGACTCTGCGCGACCATGGGCGTTGGTTTGGCCAGAGTGTGCAACGACCCGCATGAACACAGTGTTCCGCCTGCTGCTTTGCGCAGCCATCGCCGCGTGCGCCGGTTGCGCGCATCTTTCCGGCACCGATCGCGCGCTCGTCCGCGCCGCGACAAGCGAACCCTCACCGTTGCTGCTGATCTCGATCGACGGCTATCGCCACGACTACATCGATCGCGGCCTCAGCCCCAACCTGGAGAAGCTGGCCAGGCACGGCGTGCAGGCTGCCTCGATGCAACCCTCGTTTCCCTCGCTGACGTTTCCGAACCACTACACCCTGGTCACCGGACTGCGCCCGGACCATCACGGCGTCGTCGACAACACCATGTTCGACCCGCAGCTGGGCAAGTTCTCGCTGGGCAACCGCAAGGCGGTCAGTGACGGCCGCTGGTGGGACGAGGCCACGCCGATCTGGGTGACCGCCGACGAACACGGCATGCGCACCGCGACGATGTTCTGGCCGGGTTCGGAAGCGGCGATCCACGGCCGCCATCCCGACTACTGGCACCCGTTCGACGGCAGTGTCGGCGCCGATGCGCGGGTCGACCAGGTGCTGGCCTGGCTCGACTTGCCGCCCGCCTTGCGGCCTCGTTTTCTCACCTTGTATTTCGATGCCGTCGATCACGCCGGCCACGAGCACGGCCCGGACTCGCCGCAGGTCGACGCCGCGCTGCGCGCCACGGATGCCGCGCTGGGCCGACTGCTGCAGGGCCTGAAGCGGCGCGGGCTGTTCCAGCGGATCAACCTGATCGTGCTGTCCGACCACGGCATGGCCACGGTGCCGGCCGGCAACACCGTGCTGCTGGACGACCTGCTGCCGCTGGACCAGGTGCAACTGGTGAGCGAGGGCATCGTCGCCGGCTTCAATCCGCGCTCCGACAGCGCGGAAGACCGCGCCCGGTTCGCGGCGATCGAACGCAAGCTGGAACGACCGCAACGACACATGCGCTGCTGGGACAAGCGCCGCATACCGGCGCGCTTCGACTACGGAAGCAATCCGCGGGTGCCGCAGCTGATCTGCCTGGCCAACGTGCACTGGCGCATCGCCAGCCGCGCCAAGCTGGCCGCGAAGAAGGACCCGCCCAGCCTGGGCAACCACGGCTACGACAACGCCGAGCCTGCCATGCAGGCGATCTTCATCGCGCACGGCCCGGCGTTTCGCGTCGGCGCGAAAGTCCCCGCCTTCCCGAACGTGGACGTGTATCCGCTGATGACCCACCTGCTCGGGCTTCCAGCAGCCGCGAACGACGGCGATTACGACACCGTAAACGGGATGCTGAAGTCGGCCGCGCCATGAGCCCGGACTCGCGCCACCTTCCGCGTCACCCGTAGGGCGGGCACCGCCCGCCGCTGTGCACCGCACATCGGCGCTCACCGCTCTCGACTCCGCACATCGGCGGGCAGTGCCCGCCCTACCCCATCGCGCCCTTGCTCATCGGCGTCGGCGCGGTCGCCACATTGACCAGCGGCGGCAGCCGGAACAGCCACAGCGCGACCAGCAGTCCGAGCAGCACCAGCGCGCCGACGAACAGCGCCACCCCGGCCCAGCCGTGCGCGGCGTAGAACAGGCCGCCGCTGGCACCGGCGATGCTGGAGCCCATGTAATAGCAGAACAGGTACACCGACGCGGCCTGCGCCTTCGCCGCGCCGGCGCGGCGGCCGACCCAGCTGCTGACGATCGAGTGGCCGCCGAAGAAACCGAACGTCACCGCCACGAGGCCGGCCATCACCAGCCACAGCGGTTGCGCCACGGTCAGCGCCACTCCGGCCAGCATCAGCGCGAGCGCCGTCCACAGCACCTTGCGCCGGCCCAGCTTGCCGGCCAGGTGGCCCATCCACGCCGAGCTGAAGGTGCCCACCAGATAGATGCCGAAGATCAGGCCAACTACCGCCTGGCTGAGGTTGTACGGCGGCGCCAGCAGGCGGTAGCCGAGGTAGTTGTAGACCGTGACGAACGCGCCCAGCAGCAGGAAGCCCTCGATGAACAGCCACGGCAGGCCACGGTCGTGGAAGATGCCGTTGAAGCGACCCGCGACCGTGCGCCAGCGCAGCGGCTGCGCCGTGAAATGCCGCGAGGCAGGCAGCATGCGCCAGAAGACCAGCGCGGCCACGATGCCGATCAGCGCGACCACGGCCACGCCGATGCGCCAGCCGAAGAAGTCCGCCAGCACGCCGGTGATCAGCCGCCCGCCCATGCCGCCCACGGCACTGCCGCTGATGTACAGGCCCATGCCCAGCCCGATCGACTCGACGTGCATCTCCTCGCTGAGGTAGGTCATCGCCACCGCGGGCAGCCCGCTCAGGGTCAGCCCCAGCAGCGTGCGCACCACCAGCAGTGCGTACCAGTCCGGCATCATCGCAGTCACCAGCACCAGCACCGCGGAGCTGAGCAGCGAAGCGACCATCAGCGACTTGCGTCCCCACGCGTCCGACAGCGCGCCGGCAAACAGCATCGCGAACGCCAGCACCCCGGTGGTCAGCGACAAGGACAGCGCCGCGCCCGCCTCGCTCACCCCGTAGTGGCGGCTGAACTCCGGCATCAGCGGCTGCACGCAGTACAGCAGGCCGAACGTGGCGAAGCCGGCGGCGAACAGGGCGAGATTGGTGCGGCGGAAGTCTGGCGTGCCGTGATGGATGTAGCGCGCGGCGGCGTCCGGGAATGAGGGCACCGCCGCGGGCATCGAAGCTGTCGTCACGTCCAATGCCTGCGCTGCGCGCGAACCGGAAAGACCGGAAAGCTTAGCGCACCCGCCGCGCGAAGAACGCGATGATCAGGCCGTACAGCAGCATTGCCAGCACGTTCTCCAGCAGCGACAGCACCGTGAAGTGCGGATTCTTCGCGGCCGACAGCGGCACCACCACGAACTCCATCACCACGAAGACCACCACGCCGTAGGCAAGTCCCGCAGTGATCCAGCGGCGGCCCATCCACGCCAGGCGCTGCGCGGCCAGCACGAAGATCGCCGCAATCAGCAACGACATCGCCCATTGCAGCACCAGGCCCAGCAGCGACACCGGCAACCCGCCGGCGAACGCCGCACGGCCGAGCAGGCCGCTGGCGATCGCGCGCAGGATGATCAGCGGGTCGACCATGTTGATCAGCGACGCCGCGCCGATGTCGATGGTGCCGGCCACCAGGCCACCCCGCAGGATGGCGGCGCCCGCCGAGCGGCGTGCCTGATTCATGCGCGTTCCCGACTGCGGCGGCATGCCGCATGCGAGCGGGCAACATACTCCCGCGCCGGCGCCGTCACCCCTGCCGATGGTCACGCCGCCGGCTGGCATGCTCAGCGATAACGCCAGTGCCCGCCCACCCAGACATGCGGTGCCGCCCAGTGGCCCGGCACCCACGCGCGCCCGCGCGCGGGCACCACCACGCAGCCGGCCAGCGTCGCGCCAAACAGCAACAGCAACGCGGCGGCGGAAACACGATGCAGGAATCGACGCATGGCACGCTCCAGATGAGGGAAGTGCCCCCATCAACGGCATTCGCGCGCGGGCGATGACAAGGGTGTGGCGCACGATGGCAACCGTTCAGCCGGCCGCCGTCGACTCAGCCGGCGGCGATCCGCTGCACGGCGGTGCGATACCGCGCTGCAATGCGTTCCTCGTCATGGTGGCGGAAATCGCGCACCACCCAGCGACCGCCCCGCATCACGTCGCGCGCCAGCGGCGTGTTGCCGGCGAACAGCCAGCTGTCGAGCACGGAGGTCTCATCGCGCGCGGCGAGCAGCGGCGAGTTTTCGTCCAGCACGATCAGGTCGGCGGGCGCGCCGGCATGCAACTCGCCGCCCGGCAGGCCGCTGGCGCGCGCGCCGCCGGCCAGAGCGCCGCGCCACAGCGTCTCGCCCACGCTGGCCCCGGGCTGGCGGGCGGCGATGTTGCGGCGACGGGTGAGCAGTCGCTGGCCGTATTCGAGCCAGCGCAGTTCTTCCACCGGCGAAATGGAAATGTGCGAATCCGAGCCGATGCCGAACGTGCCCCCGGCATCGAGGTAGGCCGCCAGCGGAAACAGGCCGTCGCCGAGATTCGCCTCGGTGGTCGGACACAACCCGGCCACCGCGCCGCTGGCGGCGATCCGTGCGGTCTCCGCCTCGGTCAGGTGCGTGGCGTGTACCAGGCACCAGCGGGCATCGACCTCGGCGTGGTCGAACAGCCACTCGACCGGGCGGGCGCCGCGGATGGCCAGGCAATCCTGCACCTCGCCGATCTGCTCGGCGATGTGGATGTGGATCGGCCCGCGACGCACCCGCGAGTCGGCAAGCACTTCGCGCAACGCCGCCTCCGGCACGGCGCGAAGCGAATGCAGCGCAGTGCCGACGCGCAGGTCGCGATCGGCGTGCGCCTGCAGCGTGTCGAGCAAGCGCAGGTAGCCATCCACGTCGTGTCCGAAGCGCCGCTGCCGTTCGCCCAGCGCGCGGCCGTCGAAACCGCCGCTCATGTACAGCACCGGCAGCAGGGTCAGGCCGATGCCGGCCTCGCGCGCGGCCTCGACCAGCGCCAGCGACATGGCCTCGGCCTGCGCGTACGGCGTGCCGTCGGGCCGGTGGTGCAGGTAGTGGAATTCGCACACGCGGGTGTAGCCGGCCTTGAGCATCTCGACGTAGAGCTGCGCGGCGATCGCCTGCAGCGACTCCGGGTCGATCACCGCGGCAAAGCCGTACATCGCCTCGCGCCAGCTCCAGAAGCTGTCGTCCGCCCTTCCCCGGCGTTCGGCCAGGCCTGCCATCGCGCGCTGGAACGCATGGGAATGGAGGTTCGGCATGCCGGGCAACACCCACTGGCCGATCGTCTCGATGCCGTCGCTCGCGTCGACCAGCGCACCACCGGCGTCCACCGCGAAGCTGGCATCGCGCTGCCATTCGCCGTCTCGCCACAACCGTCCGGCCCGGTAGCTGGTGCTGCGGCTGGTTTCGTTCATCGATGGTCTCCGTTGCGATGGTCGCCAGTGTAACCGTGCCTCCGCCGCGCCTTCACCCGAGCCTCGACACGCCCATGCATAATGGCCCGCATGGCAGGCAAATCCAGTGAAAACACCCCGCGGTTGTTGTTGCGCCAGGCGCGGCCGGTCGACGTGCCGCAGTTGGTGGAACTCACCGGGCGGGTCTACGGCCCGGAATGGGGCCATTCGGCCGAGATGCTGCGCTCACAGCAGACGCACTTCCCGGAAGGCCAGTTCGTGGTCGAGTACGACGATCGCATCGTCGGCTACTGCGCCACCTTCCGCATCGACGAAGCCACCGCGCTGGCGCCGCACACCTGGATGGAGATCACCGGCGGCGGCATGGCCTCGCGCCACAAGCCGGACGGCAACTGGCTGTACGGCATGGAAGTCGTGGTGCACCCCGACTACCGCGGCATGCGCATCGGCCAGCGGCTGTATCGCGCGCGCAAGCGGTTGTGCATGAATCTCAAGCTGCGCGGCATCGTGTTCGGCGGGCGCATTCCGGGGCTGGCGAAGAACATCGCGCGCTACGGCAGTGCCGAGTCCTACGTGCAGGCGGTGACCGAAGGCCGGCGGCGCGACCTCACGCTGAGCTTCCAGCTGTCCAACGATTTCGAGGTGATCGGCCTGCTGCGCGGCTACGTGCCCTCCGACCACGAGTCGCTGGGCTACGCCGTGCACCTGGTCTGGCGCAACCCGCAACTGCTCGACCAGCCCGACACGCCCTCGATCCCCTCGCCGCAGCGCCTGCCCGACGCGGTGCGGGTGGCGTCAGTGCAGTACCAGCAGCGGCGCATCGCCTCGTTCGAGGAGTTCGCCACCCAGGTCGAGTATTTCACCGACATCGCCGCCGACTACAACGCCGACTTCGTCACCTTCCCCGAACTGATCACGCTGCAGCTGCTGTCGATCGAGAACACCGAGCTGTCCCCGGTCGACTCGATCCGCAAGCTCAGCCAGTACACGCCGCAGGTGAAGGAGCTGTTCAGCCGTCTGGCCGTCCATTACAACATCAACATCATCGCCGGCACGCACCCGACCGAGCAGGCCAACGGCGACATCCACAACGTCTGCTACGTGTGCCTGCGCGACGGCTCGCTGCACGAGCGCGAGAAGCTGCACCCCACGCCCAGCGAGCGCAACGTGTGGAACATCGCCGGCGGCGACAGCGCGGCCACCGTGCTCACCGACTGCGGCCCGATCGGGGTGATGATCTGCTACGACTCGGAGTTTCCCGAGGTGGCGCGCCACCTCGTCGACCAGGGTGCGCTGATCCTGTTCGTGCCGTTCTGCACCGACGTGCGCGAGGGCTACCTTCGCGTGCGCTACTGCGCGCAGGCGCGGGCGATCGAGAACCAGTGCTACGTGGTGCTGTCCGGCAACGTGGGCAACCTGCCCGGGGTCAACAACTTCGACATCCAGTACGGGCAAAGCTGCATCCTCACGCCCAGCGACTTCGGCTTCGCCCGCGACGGCATCGCCGCCGACTCCACGCCGAACATCGAGACCGTGCTGTTCGCCGACCTGCACCTGGCAACCCTGGCCCGCGCGCGCAACGCCGGCGCGGTGACCAACCTCAAGGACCGCCGTTTCGATCTCTACGAAACCCGCTGGCGGCCACGCTGATGGCGACTCGCGGTGCGACAGCGTTCGCACCGGTATCGGACGGCCAGGGCTGGCGGCATCAATCCTGCCGCGGCCGTCTGCGATAATCGCGCCATGCCAGAACCGCCCAAGTCCGCTCCAGCATCCTCCAATCCCCGCCTGCAGGCGCTGCTCGGGCATGAGTTCTTTGCGCCGCACCACTGGAAACGCCGGTTGGTGTTGTGGGCGGGCGCCGTGCTGGTGGCGCTGGCCGCGATCCTGTTCGCCAAGGCCAGCGTCTGGTCCTACCAGTTGTTCCTGCGCATCCTGGATCACGGCATCTGGATACCGCTCATCCTCACTCCGCTGGTGTTCGGGCTGCTCGCTCAGGCAACGGAGGGGCGCCTGCGCGCGACCCGCGGCAGCGGCATTCCGCAGGTGATCGCCTCGCTGCACATCGAGGACGGCGGCTTTCGCACGCGCATGCTGTCGCTGCCGGTCGCCGCCGGCAAGATGGTGCTGACCCTGGCGTCGCTGGCGGTGGGCGCCTCGATCGGGCGCGAAGGCCCGACCGTGCATGTCGGCGCAGCGCTGTTCTACTCCATCGGCAGGCGTTTCGGCTTCAGCGACCCCAAGGCTGCATCGCGCTTCATCCTCGCCGGCGGCGCAGCCGGCATCGCGGCGGCGTTCAACACGCCGTTGGCCGGCGTGGTATTCGCAATCGAGGAGCTGGCCGGGACGTTCGAGCACCGCTTCAGCGGCCTGCTGCTGACCGCGGTGATCATCGGCGGCGTGGTGTCGCTGGGCGTCATGGGCAACTACTCATACTTCGGCGAAGTGGACGCCAGCCTGCCGCTGGGCAGCGCCTGGTTGGCCGTGCTGTTGACCGGGGTCGGTTGCGGCCTGCTCGGCGGCCTGTTTGCGCGCCTGATCCTGCTCAGTCGACGCGGCCCGCTGGCGCAGGTCGGTCGCCTTCGCGCGCGCTGGCCGGTGTTGTTCGCCGCCGGCTGCGGCCTGGCACTGGCGGTGCTCGGCGTGTGTACGCACAACAGCATCTACGGCACCGGCTACGACCAGGCCCGCGCGATCGTGCAGGGCACGGCCGCCATGCCGGGCCAGGACTTCGGCATCGCCAAGCTGCTGGCCAATGTGGTCTCGTACTGGGCCGGTATCCCCGGTGGCATCTTTTCGCCGGCGCTGGCGGTAGGCGCCGGCCTGGGCCAGAACATCGCGCATCTGCTGCCGGGCGCGCCCGCCGGTGCGGTGGTGCTGCTGGGCATGAGCGCCTACCTCGCCGGCGTCACCGGTTCGCCGCTGACCTCGGCGGTGATCGCGATGGAGCTGACCGACAACCAGGACATGGTGATTCCGATCATGGCAGCCTGTCTGCTTGCTCGCGCGGCCGCGTCGCTGTTCTGCCCGACCCCGGTATATCGGGACTTCGCCGAACGCATGGTGCGCGACGCCGAGCGACAGCAGCAGGCCGAGCGGGCCCACCACCAGCCCGCCAGACCGTTGCCCGCAGCCGCCGAGACCACGGCCTACCCCGACTCCGCCGAGTCCGGCCAACCGCAGCATCCCGGCAAACCATGACGGAGCGATACCGATGACCCAACCACGCTGGGACCGCCTGCTGTTGAACGCCACCCTGGCGACGTTCGCCGGCGAAACGCCGTATGGCTTGGTCGAGCACGCGGCCATCGCCATGCAGCACGGGCGCATTGCCTGGCTGGGGCGGATGAACGAACTGCCGGACGCGCCGGTGGCGCTGGCCGACGAAGTGGAATCGCTGGACGGCGCCCTGGTCACCCCCGGGCTGATCGATTGCCACACCCATCTGGTGTTCGGGGGCGACCGCGCCGACGAGTTCGACCTGCGCCTGAATGGCGCCAGCTACGAGGAGATCGCCCGCGCCGGCGGCGGCATCGCCTCCACCGTCAAGGCCACCCGTGCGGCCAGCGAAGAGTTTCTCTACGCGCAGGCGCTGCCGCGCGCCCGCGCGCTGCTGGCCGACGGCGTGACCACGCTGGAGATCAAATCCGGCTACGGCCTGGAACTGGACAGCGAACGCCGCATGCTGCGCGTGGCGCGCCGGCTCGGCCGCGAGCTGGGCATCAGCGTACGCACCAGTTTCCTTGGCCTGCACGCACTGCCGGCGGAGTTCAAGGATCGCCGGGCCGACTACCTGACGCTGGTCTGCGACGAGATGCTGCCGGCGCTGGCGCGCGAAGGCCTGGTCGATGCGGTCGACGGCTTCTGCGAGAGCATCGGCTTCAGCGTCGCGGAAGTTCGTCGTCTGTTCGAGCGGGCACGCGAACTCGACTTGCCGGTGAAGCTGCACGCCGAGCAGTTGTCCGACCAGCACGGCGCCGCCCTGGTGGCCGAGTTCGGCGGGCTGTCGGCCGATCACCTGGAGCATCTGGGCGAGGCAGGCGTGCGCGCCATGGCCGCCGCGGGCACCGTCGCGGTGCTGCTGCCGGGGGCGTTCTACGCGTTGCGCGAAACCCGCTTGCCGCCGATCGACCTGCTGCGCGAACAACGCGTGCCGCTGGCGGTGGCCACCGATTGCAACCCCGGCACCTCGCCGCTGCTGTCGCTGCGCATGGCGGCGGGCATGGCCTGCACGCTGTTCCGGCTGACCCCGGAAGAAGCGCTGCGCGGCGTGACCGTCAACGCCGCGCGCGCGCTGGGTCTGTCCGATCGCGGCACGCTGGCGGCTGGCCAGCGCGCCGACGTGGTGATCTGGAATGCGCGCCAGCCGGCGGAACTGTGCTACTGGATCGGCGGCAACCTGGCGCGGCGGGTCTACGTGGCCGGCGAGGCAGTATCGCGGCGCAAGCCTGCGCAGCGCGCGGCGGGCACCCAGCCGTAGGGAGTCGCCGCGCCAGGACTCTTCGGATCACCACCGCGCAAGGCGTTCGCGCAAGGCGGCATGGAAGGCCGGCGGCAATTCCGCCCGCACCGGCACGCGCCACCAGTGCGGCCGCGCGAACGACCGGCACTTGACCGCATCCTTGTCGGTCATCAACAGCGGCAGGTCGTCCGCGAAATCCAGCTCGTCCGCGCTGAACGCATGGTGGTCGGCAAAGGCGTGCCCGATCACCTCGATGCCGGCGGCGCGCAGGCTGTCGAAGAATCGCTGCGGGTTGCCGATGGCCGCCACCGCATGTGCCGGCCCGGTGGCGAAGCTGGCCAGCGGGCGACGCTCGCCGCCTTCCAGCGCCACCGCCTCGTCGCCGCGCAACTGCATCGGATATTCGCCGGCCTCGGCGGTGCCGCCGTTGCATACGCGCAGGTCCACGCTGCGCAGCCGGCCCAGCGGCTCGCGCAGCGGGCCGAGCGGCAGCAGCTTGCCGTTGCCGAAGCGACGGACGCCGTCGATCACGCAGATCTCCACGTCGCGCGCCAGCGCGTAATGCTGCAGGCCGTCATCGGCCACCACCACGTCGCAGCCGGCGTCGAGCAGCAGCCTTGCCGCCGCGGGACGATCGCGCCCGACCGCGACCGGCACGCCGCTGGCGCGGATCAGACAGGGTTCGTCGCCGACCTGTCGCGGGTCCGGCGAGCCGCCGAGCAGCAGCGGCTCGCGTTGCGTGCCGCCGTGACCGCGACTCACGACGCCGGGCCGGAAACCGTGCTCGCGCAGGCTGGCGGCCACCGCGATCGTCAGCGGCGTCTTGCCGGTGCCGCCGGCGGTGAGGTTGCCGATGACCACCACCGGCACCGGCAGGCGCTCGCGGCGCAGCCAGCCGATGCGGTACAACGCGCGACGAAGCCGGATCACGCCGCCGTAGAGTGCAGCCAGCGGCCACGTCCACCACGGCGCGCGACCGCCGCCGTACCAGGCCGATGCGAGCGTGTCGGGCAGCGCCATGACGGGCGTCTCAGCCGCCGGCCGTTACGGCCGCGGCGTCGTGGAACTGCATGCGGTGCAGCGCGGCGTACTGCCCTTTCAGCGCGAGCAGTTCGGCGTGGGTGCCGCGCTCGACGATGCGGCCCTGATCCATCACCGCGATCTGGTCGGCGCCTTCCACGGTGGACAGGCGATGGGCGATCACCAGCGTGGTGCGATCCTTCATCAGCCGTGTCAGCGCCTGCTGGATCAGCCGTTCGGACTCGGTATCCAGTGCGCTGGTGGCCTCGTCCAGCACCAGGATCGGCGCGTTCTTGAGGATCGCCCGGGCGATCGCGATGCGCTGGCGCTGGCCGCCGGAGAGCAGGTTGCCGCTCTGCCCGATCGGCGTGTGGATGCCGAGCGGCATGCGCGAGATGAACTCCATCGCATTGGCCGCCTCGGCCGCGGCGACGATTTCCGCCTCGCTGGCGCCGGCCAGTTCGCCGTAGGCGATGTTGTTGGCCACGGTGTCGTTGAACAGCACCACGCTCTGGCCGACCCAGGCAATCTGCCTGCGCAGCGAAGCCAGCGTGTAGCTGCGGCAATCCTCGCCATCGAGCACGATGCGCCCGGCGCCGGGCACGTTGAAGCGCGGCAGCAGGCTGACCAGGCTGCTCTTGCCGCTGCCCGAGCGTCCGACCAGGGCGGTGACCGTGCCGGGCGCGCAATCGAGATTGACTTCCTGCAGGGCGGGAACATGGCTGCGCGGATACGTCAGGCCGACGTCGACGAAATGCAGCTCGCCGCGGCTGCGCTCGAGCTCCAGCGTGCCGGCATCGCGCTCCGGCGGCAGGTCGATCACGTCGAAGATGTCCTCGGCCGCCGACAGTCCGCGCTGGATGTTCGCCTGCACGTTGGTGAGGCGCTTCAGTGACGGCAGCATGGTGCCCATCGCGGTGAGCACGGCGAAGAACACGCCGGGCGTCATGTTGACCAATACCTGCGGCCGCGTGCCGAGAAACACCAGTGCCGCCAGCGCGCTGGCCGCCACCAGTTGCACGGTGGAACTCGACGCCGCGTTGGTGGCGGCGATCTTCAGGTTGAGCCGCCGCGTATGCCGGGTGATCTGGTCGAAACGCTCGGCCTCATGCGCCTGGCCGCCGTACACGCGCACCTCGCGATGCGCGCCCACGGATTCCTCCACCGTGCCGGTGACCGAACCCATGCTGCCCTGGATGCGCCGGCTGATCTGCCGGTAGCGGCGCGCCACCACCGTGGCCACCAGCGCGATCGCCGGCACCATCACCAGCAGCGAAAGCGTCAGGTAGGGGCTGTAATAGAGCATCACGAACAGCATCGCGATCACGGTGAAGCCGTCGGTGATGGCGATCTTCGCCGCACTGCTGGACGCCGCGGCGACCTGTTCGCTGGTGTAGGTGATGCGCGAGATCTGCTGGCCCGACGGCTCGCTGCCGAAATACGGCGCCGGCAGCTTCAGGTACGCGGCGAACACCTCCAGCTGCAGCGCCTGCACCACGTGCCGGCCGATGTAGGAGATGCCGTAATCGCTGACGAAGGTGCCCAGCGAGCGCACCAGGAAGATCGCGATGATCCAGATCGGCATCCAGAAGATCAGGTACGGGTCTTTCTGCGCGAACAGGTTGTCGATCATCGGCTTGATCAGCCCGGTGAACAGCGCCAACCCGCCGCCGTCGGCCAGCATGCCGACGAAGGCCACCAGGCCGATCGCCCAGTAGCGTCGCGTGTAGCCGAGCAGGCGTTTGTAGGTCGGCCAGCTGCCCGCGTCTGCCGCGGTCGCCTGGTCCGCGTTCATTGCGCGGCGCCCGGTTTGCTCGGTGTCGTGGCGATCGACAGGCGGGTGAAGCCAAGCTGGCCCAGTGCATCCATCGCGGTCACCACGTTCTGGTTGGGCGTCATGGCATCGGCACGAATCGTCACCGCCTGGTCGCGGCTGTCGCCGGCATGGCGCGCGAGGCTCTGCTTGAGCGCCTCGATGCCCTCGCCCATCACCTCGTCGCTGCCGACGAAGAAGCGGCCATCGCGGTCGATCATGATGGTCAGCGCCGGCGCGTTCATGTCGCGCTCCTGCACGCTCGCCTGCGGCAGCGTCACCTTCAGCCGCGAATGCTGCACGAAGGTGCTGGTGAGCACGAAGAACATCAGCAGGGTCAGCAGCACGTCGATCAACGGAATCACGTTGATCTCGAAATCGTCTCCGCGGCGGTCGTTGCCGATGCGCATCGTCGGTGCCTCAGCCCGCGCTCGGCGCGACGGGTGCCGCCGCGCGACGGGTACGCGCGGGTGCCGGCGCGGCCAGGGTCAGGTCGTCCAGCAAGGCGGTGGCCTGCTTTTCCATCAGCACGCAGTAACCGGCCACGCGCGAGCGGAAGTAGCGGTGCAGCACGTAGGCGGGGATCGCCACGGTCAGGCCGGACGCGGTGCAGATCAGCGCCTCGCCGATGCCGCCGGCCATCCGCGCGGGATCGCCGATGCCGCCGCCCATCACCTCCATGAACATGCGGATCAGGCCGATCACGGTGCCGAACAGGCCCAGCAGCGGGCCGATCAGGGCGATCGTGCCCAGCGTGTTGAGATAGCGCTCCATCCGGTGCACCACGTGGCGACCGGTGTCCTCGATGCGCTCCTTGATGATCTCGCGCGGCTGCCGCCGCACCGCGAGCGCGGCTGCCAGCAGCTCGCCCAGCGGCGAGCCGTTGGCAAGGGCTTCCAGATGACCGGGATCGAGCTGGCCCGAGCGCGCCCACTGGCGTACCTCGTCGCCCAGCCCGGGCGGCAGCACCGAGCTGCGGCGCAGCGTCCAGCAACGCTCCAGCACGATCGCCAGGGCGACCGCCGAACAGATCAGGATGGGCACCATCGCCCAGCCGCCCGCCATCAGGATATCAAGCACCTTCAGTCCTCGCCGCACCACGCTCCGGGGAAGCGCGCATGATAGCAGCGTCGTTCGCGCGTACTGCGGCAGGCGTGGCAATCCCGGCGTCGCACCATGCTACTCGCGCCAGTAGCGGGGCTGCTGCCGGCGCCAGCCCGGCTGCCGTCGCGGCGTCCCGTCGGCGGGAAACTCCACCTCCACGGCCCCCTCCACGGCGGTGTTGAACAACGGCACGCCCGCCTCGGCATAGCGCGCCAGGACCTCCGCACGCGGGTGCCCGAAGCGATTGCGCCAACCGGCGGAAACCAGCGCCAGCGACGGCCTCAACGCCGCGATGAAGGCCGCACCGGAGGAAGTCTTGCTGCCATGATGCGGCACTACCAGCACCGGCGGCGGGCCCGTCCCCACCGCCGCGGCCACCGCCGGTTCCGCCTTCGAACTGATGTCGCCGGGCAGCAGCACCCGCCCGCCGCGTCCCTCCACCAGCAGCACGCAGGAGCTGTCGTTGTCGCGGTCGCCGCCGCCGGGCGCCGGGCTCAGCACGCGGAAGCGCACGCCATCCCACTGCCACGCCTGTCCGGCCGCGCATTGCTGCATGGGCACGCGCATGCGGGCGGGTTCGCCGGCCAGCCGGCGTGCCTGCGGAAACGCCTCTGCAACCGTCTGCGCGCCACCGGCGTGATCATTGTCGCCATGGCTGATCATCAACATATCCACGCGCGACAGGCCCAGCGCATGGATGGACGGCAACACCACGGCCTCGCCGAGGTCGAAACCGGAGGGATAGCGCGCACCGGTGTCATAGACCAGCAGGTGATCGTGCGTGCGCACCAGCACCGCCAGCCCCTGCCCCACGTCGAGCACCCACAACCGGAACGCTCCGTCGGCCGGCGTACTGCGCGGCGGCAACAGCAGCGGCAGGAACAGCACCGCCCCGAGCCAGCGCAGCGGCACCCCGCGCGGCATGAACATCCACAGCGCACCGACCACCGCCAGCAGCAGCGCGTGGAGCTGCACCGCCGGCAGATACCAGTGCGCCCCCGGCCAGGTGGCCATGCGCTCGAACAGCCACCATTGCGCGTGGACGATCCGCGCGGCCAGCCACAGCACCGGCGCGGCCAGCGGCGGGCACAGCAGCAACAGCAGCATCCCGAACAGCGCGCACGGCACGATCACGAAACTCACCACCGGCACCGCGACCAGGTTGGACAGCGCACCGACCAGCGACGCCTGGCCGAAGAACCACAGGGTCAGCGGCAGCAGCGCCACGGTCATCAGCAACTGGCCGGCGGAGAGTTCGTGCAGGAAGGCACGCCAACCGCGGCCTTGCGCCTGCAGGCAGAGAATCAGGAACGCCACGCCGACGAAGGACAACCAGAACCCCGGCGCCAGCACCGCCAACGGATCGGCCAGCAGGATCGCGATCATCGCCAGCGCCAGCGATTGCGCCCCGCTGCTGCCGCGCCGGCTGCAACGCGCCAGCGCCACCACCGCGATCATCAACAGCGTGCGCACGGTAGGCAGGCCGAAGCCGGCCAGCGCGCTGTAGACCACGGCGAACAGCAGCGCCGCGGCAGCCTGCGCCTGCGGCCGCGGCAGACGCAGCGCCGCTGGCGGCCACCACGCGTAGACCAGCCAGGCCAGCCACACGCCGAACACCGCCGCCACGCCGACGTGAAAGCCGGAGATCGCGATCAGGTGCGAGACGCCGTTCGCCCGTGCCACCGCCCAGTCCTGCTGGCCGAGGCCACGCGTGTCGCCGACCGCGAAGGCGCGCAACAGCGCGGCATCGTGCGGGTCATGCACGCGCGCGGCGATGCCGCGGGCGATCGCCGCGCGCGTGCCGTCCACGCACCAGCGCGGACCCGGGAGGCGGCGATTGCCTTCATCCTCGCGCACGTAGCCGGTGGCGACGATGCCGCGCTCCAGCGCCGAGCGCTCGCTGTCGGTGCTGCCGGGGT
Source organism: Rhodanobacter sp. UC4438_H5 (assembly GCF_052978405.1). Taxonomy (NCBI): domain Bacteria; kingdom Pseudomonadati; phylum Pseudomonadota; class Gammaproteobacteria; order Lysobacterales; family Rhodanobacteraceae; genus Rhodanobacter; species Rhodanobacter sp. UC4438_H5. The sequence continues at coordinate 758,646 of NZ_CM129672.1, read as the reverse complement.
CGAGCAGCGCGCGCGGGCGCTTCAGGCGCAGCAGCAGGCGCCAACGCGTGCACGGCGCTAGCGGCGGCGCGCCCTCGTACCACGACACGGTGAGCAGGCCGCGCAAGGCCAGCGGCCGGCCGTCCAGTTGGGCGCTTTCGACCCGCAGGGTGAAGCGGCTGGCATCGGTACGCGCCAGCGGCAATCCGTCGAGACTGCCGACGACGAGCACGTCGCGGCCTTCCAGCGCGCGCGGCAGCCGGGCCTGCATCGCCTGCGTGCCGCACCACAGCGCCCAGGCGACACCCAGAGGCAGGGCGCACAGCCAGCGCGAGCGCGGACAACGCCACGCCCAGGCCAACGCCAGCACGATGAGCGGCAGGCAGATCCACACCGACGGCAGGCGCGGCCACGCCTGCACCAGCAACACGCCTGCCAGCAAGGCCAGCGCCACCGTGATCGCCCCGTGTCGCGCCATGCCGCATCGCCCGTTCCGTCCTGGAGACCGTCGAGCCTAGCGTGCAAGCGGCGACGCTGATGCTGAAAGTGCTGTAGGCGTGCGCCGGGGTGCGCTCCTGCCGTTGACGTCAGGCGCCCGGACCTTCCCGCAGCACGCCGTTGTGCAGCACCAGGGTGCGATCCATCTTCGCGGCCAGGTGCGGGTCATGCGTGACCAGGATGAAGCTGGTGCCGATTTCGCGGTTGAGTTCCAGCATCAGCTCGTAGACCTGCGCCGCGTTCGCCTCGTCGAGGTTGCCGGTGGGCTCGTCGCCGAGCACGCAGGCCGGCCGCGTCACCAGCGCACGCGCCACCGCACAGCGCTGGCGCTCGCCACCGGAGAGTTCCGATGGCTTGTGGTGGGTGCGCGCGCCCAGGCCGACCCGCTCCAGCAAGCCGACCGCCTGCCGCTGCGCCTCGGCGATCGCGGTGCCGCGGATCAGCAACGGCATGCACACGTTCTCCAGCGCGGTGAACTCGGGCAGCAGGTGGTGGAACTGGTAGATGAAGCCGAGCGACCGGTTGCGCACGCGGCCGCGCTCGGCGTCGGAGAGCTTCGACAGTACGCGGCCATCCACCTCCACTTCGCCGGCGGTCAGCGTGTCCAATCCGCCGATGATGTGCAGCAGGGTGCTCTTGCCGGAGCCGGAGGCGCCGACGATCGCCATCGTCTCGCCGCGTTTCAGGGTGAAACTGACGTCGCTCAGCACGTCGGTGCGCAGGCCGCCTTCGGCGTAGGTCTTGGCCACATGGCTGGCGCGCAGCACGTTTTCGCGGGTGGGAGACATGGATTTCTCACTCATAACGCAAGGCCTGCGCCGGCTGCGTGCGCGAGGCGCGCCAGGCGGGATAGAGGGTGGCGAGCAGCGCGAACACGAAGGTCAGCAGCGCGGTCCAGCCCACGTCCTGCCAGTCCAGCCGGCTCGGCACCTCGCTGATGTAATAGACGTCCGGCGACAGGAAGGTGACGTGGAAGGTGTGCTCGATCCACTTGACGATGCCCGGCAGTTTCCACGACAGCAGCGCGCCGAAGCCCACGCCGAAGCCGATGCCGACGAAGCCCACCAGCAACCCCTGCACCATGAAGGTGCCCATGATGCTGCGGGGCGTGGCGCCGAGCGTGCGCAGGATCGCGATGTCCGCCTGCTTGTCGGTGACCAGCATCATCAGCATCGAGATCAGGTTGATCACCGCCACCAGCACGATCAGCGACAGGATGATGAACATCACCAGCTTTTCCATCGACAGCGCATGGAACAGGTTGGCGTTCTCGTCCATCCAGGTGCGCACGCCGTAGTACTGCCCCAACTGACTGGCCAGTTCGCGCGCCACCGGGCGCGCGCTGAACAGATCGTCCAGGCGCAGCCGGATGCCGGTCGGACCAGTGAGATCATTGAGTTTCTCGGCATCGCGCATGTTGACCAGGGCCAGGCCGGAATCGAACTGCTCCATGCCGAGCTGGAACGTGCCGGTGACGTGGAAGCTGCGCATGCGCGGGATGCCGCCCATCGGCGTGGCGCGCAACTCCTGCACCGCCATGGTCACGCGGTCGCCCACCCCCACCCCGAGCTGCATCGCCAGATCGCGGCCCAGCACGATGTTCCAGTCGCCGGAACGCAGGTCGTCGAGCGAGCCTTCGATCATGTGCTGGCCGATGTCGACAACCTTCGGCTCCTGCGCCGGGTCGATGCCGCGCACCCGCACGCCGGCCGAGCGCTGGCCGATCAGCATGGCCTCGGATTCGACGAACGGCGCCGCGCCCAGTACGTGCGGATTGGCCTGGGCGACCTGCAGCGCGCGCGGCACGTCCTTGATCGGGCCGTCGACGCTGGTGATCGTCGCCTGCGACACCGCGCCCAGGATGCGCGAGCGCATCTGGTAGTCGAAGCCGTTCATCACCGACATCACCGTGATCAACGCGATCACGCTGATCGCAATGCACACGATCGACACGGTGGAGATGAAGGAGATGAACTGGTTGCGACGTTTGGCGCGCGTGTAGCGCAGGCCGATGAAGAGTTCGAGCGGTCGGAACATGGGCGATTCGCTTGTGGTGATGGCACGGGGCGGGCCGCCCGGACCGGCATTATCGGTCATTCGACAAGACCGCGCCGATTCGACGAAGTTGCCTCACCAGCGCGGCAGCGCCTCACCCGGCTGCATCGTCGCCAGGCGCATGCGCAGGCGACGGCGGATGTCGGCGTCGCTGTTGTCCGGCGCCAGCAGCAGCACGCAGATGCCGTGCTGCGCCGATTGCATGCGCAGCCACACCAGATCGCCCAGCACGCGGAACGAAGCCAGGCTGGCGGGATGATCCTCGCCGTCCACGGTATGCAGGGTCCAGCCCGACTCTGCGCTCCAGCCGGCGGCAGCCACGACAGTCATCGCCAATCGGCGACACGCCTGCCAGGCCGCCAGTGCCAGCGCAACCACCGTCACCGCGCGCAGCCAGGGCGGCAAGGCGCTGACCAGCACGCCGATCGCGGCGAGCGTCGCCACCAGCAGCAGGTAGCGCGGCAGCAGCCGCGACGGGGAATAATCAAAGCCGATGGCGGGCGCGGATGTCATCGATGATGATCTGCCAGTCGGCTCGGTCGGGACGGGCGTGGCCCATCATCCAGTCCCACAGCTCCGGGTCCTGCGTGTCGAGCAATTCGTCGAACGCCTGCCGCTGTGCCTCGTCGGCCTGCTCGAAACGCTCGTCGAGCCAGCCGCCCAGCATGGCATCCAGTTCGCGCGTGCCGCGGCGGGCACGCCAGCGCAGGCGGCCCTTATCCACGACGCATCATGCGCTGCGCCGCTCCACCATCAGCTTCTTGATCTCGGCGATCGCCTTGGCCGGGTTCAGCCCCTTGGGGCAGGTGCGGGTGCAGTTCATGATCGTGTGGCAGCGGTACAGCTTGAACGGGTCTTCCAGGTCGTCCAGGCGCTCGCCGGTGGTTTCATCGCGCGAGTCGACGATCCAGCGGTAGGCCTGCAGCAGGATTGCCGGACCGAGGTACTTGTCGCCATTCCACCAGTAGCTGGGGCAGCTGGTGGAGCAACAGGCGCACAGGATGCACTCGTACAGGCCATCGAGCTTCTTGCGATCTTCCGGCGACTGCAGGCGCTCCTTGCCCGGCGCCGGGCTTTGCGTGCGAATCCACGGCTTGATCGAGGCGTACTGCGCGTAGAAATGGGTGAGGTCCGGGATGATGTCCTTGACCACGGGCATGTGCGGCAGCGGGTAGATCTTCACGTCGCCGCTGGCGACGCTGTCGATCGCGCAGATGCACGCCAGCGTGTTGGTGCCGTCGATGTTCATCGCGCACGAGCCGCAGATGCCCTCGCGACAGGAACGGCGCAACGATAGCGTCGGGTCGATCTCGTTCTTGATCTTCAGCAGGGCGTCGAGAACCATCGGACCGCATGCGGCCAGGTCGATCTCGTAGGTATCGATGCGCGGATTCTTGTCGTCGTCCGGTGACCAGCGATAGATGCGGAAGGTGCGCGGCTTCTTCGCATCCTTGGCCGGGTAATGCTTGCCGGGCTGGATCTTGGAGTTCCGTGGCAGCGTGAATTCACCCATGGCATTGCCCTTCCATATTCTCGAAAACGGGACGTGACATCGAACGCAACGACTCAGTAGACGCGCTTGGCCAACGGGACCGAAGCCACCTCGTCGGTCAAGGTGTCCAGGTGCACCGGACGATAGTCGAAGCGGGTGGCGCCTTCGCGGTCGACCCACACCAGCGTGTGCTTGAGCCAGTGCTCGTCATCGCGCTCCGGGAAATCCTCGCGGGCGTGTGCGCCACGGCTCTCCGGCCGCTGCGCGGCCGAGTGCATGGTCGCCACCGCCTGCTCGAGCAGATTGGCGAGTTCCAGCGTCTCGATCAGATCGGTGTTCCAGACCAGCGAACGATCGCTGACCTTGACGTCCTCGAACGTCTTGAACACCTCGGAGATCTTCTGGCTGCCTTCGTCCAGCGTCTCGCCCGTGCGGAACACCGCACCGTAGCGCTGCATCGTGCGCTGCATGTTCAGCCTGATCGCCGCCGTGGGCGTGCTGCCGTTGGCGTTGCGCAGGCGGTCGAAGCGCTCCAGCGCCTTGTCCAGCGCGGTGGCGGGCAGATCCTTGTGCGGCGTGCCGGGCTGGATGATCTCGGCGCAACGATGCGCCACGGCACGACCGAACACGACCAAGTCGAGCAGCGAGTTGGAGCCCAGCCGGTTGCCGCCGTGCACCGACACGCACGCCGCTTCGCCGATCGCGAACAGCCCGGGCACCACGGCATCCACGTCGTCGCCGCGCTTCTGCACGACTTCGCCGTGGTAGTTGGTGGGGATGCCGCCCATGTTGTAGTGGACGGTCGGCAACACCGGGATCGGCTGCTTACTGACATCGACGCCGGCGAAGATGCGCGCCGACTCGGCGATGCCGGGCAGCCGCTCGTGGATCACCTCGGGGCCGAGATGCATCAGGTTGAGGAAGATGTGGTCCTTGTGCTCGCCGACGCCGCGGCCTTCGTTGATCTCGACCGTCATCGCGCGACTGACCACGTCGCGCGAGGCGAGATCCTTCGCATGCGGCGCGTAGCGCTCCATGAAGCGCTCGCCCTCGGAGTTGGTGAGGTAGCCGCCCTCGCCGCGCACGCCCTCGGTGATCAGGCAGCCGGCACCGTAGATGCCGGTGGGATGGAATTGCACGAACTCCATGTCCTGCAGCGCCAGGCCCGCGCGCAGCACCATGCCGCCGCCGTCTCCGGTACAGGTGTGGGCCGAGGTGGCGCTCAGGTAAGCCCGACCGTAACCGCCGGTGGCCAGCACCACCGCGTGGCCACGGAAGAAATGCATGGTGCCTTCGTTCATGTCCAGCGCCAGCACGCCGCGGCACACGCCCTCGGCGTCGAACACCAGGTCGATCGCGAAGTACTCCACGAAGAAGGTCGCATCGTGCGCAAGCGCCTGCTGGTACAGGGTGTGCAGGATCGCGTGACCGGTGCGGTCGGCGGCCGCGCAGGTGCGCTGCGCCGTGCCCTTGCCGTAGTGCGTGGTCATGCCGCCGAACGGACGCTGGTAGATCCGGCCGTCCTCGGTGCGCGAGAACGGCACGCCGTAATGCTCGAGCTCGATCACCGCTTCGGGCGCGTGCTTGCACATGTACTCGATCGCGTCCTGGTCGCCGAGCCAGTCGCCGCCCTTCACGGTGTCGTAGAAGTGGAAGCGCCAGTTGTCCTCGCTCATGTTGCCGAGCGCGGCGGCGATGCCGCCCTGCGCCGCCACGGTGTGCGAACGCGTCGGGAAGACCTTGGTGATGCACGCCGCCTTCAGACCCTTCTCGGCGAGACCGAAGGTGGCGCGCAAGCCGGCGCCGCCGGCGCCGACCACGATCACGTCATAAAGATGCTGCTGAACCTTGTAGCTTTCCATGGAATCCCGGCCTCGCGTTTTCGTCTCAGGGGGTCAGCGCCACGCGCAACACGGCCAGCACGCCAGCCAGTGCGCCCAGCACCGCGAGGAACTTGATCGCCACGAGCAGCACGACCTCCTTCCAGCGGGTGTGCACGTAATCCTCGACCACCACCTGCAAGCCCAGCACGGCATGCCAGAACATGGTCAGCACGAACACGATCAGCAGCAGCGCATTCCACGGCTTGGCCACCGTCGCGCGCGCCGCCGCATAATCCGCGTGCAGCAGGCCGAGCACGGTGATCACGAACCAGATGCCCAGCACCACCAGCGCGGCCGCAGTCAACCGCTGCACCCACCAGTGCTCCACGCCGGATTTCGCCGAACCCAGTCCGCGGGCGAGTTTCATCGGATTGCGCAGCTGGCTGCGCACGTCGTCGGTTCCCACACGCAGGTTCATGCCGCACCTCCGGCCATCATTACCCAGGCCCAGGTCGCAGCGGTCAGCACGATGCTGCCGGCAACCGACAGCCAGCTCGAACGCACGAACTGGGGAATCTCGTAACCGAGTCCGGCATCCTGGATCAGGTGCCGGATGCCGTTGCAGAGGTGATAGAACAGCGCCCAGCTCCAGCCGAACAGCAGCACCATCCCGACCGGGCTGCCGATGATGCCCTTGAAGCGGTTGAAGCTATCTTCGCCGGCGGCAAGCTGCAGCAGGCCGCAGACCACCAGCAAGCCGCCGACCGCGAGGGCGATGCCGGTGGCGCGATGCGTGATGGAGGTCATCATCTGCACCTGCTTGCGGTAGATCTGCAGATGCGGGGAAAGCGGTCGTTGCTTCTCTGCCATGGCGGCTATCCTCTGTGGAATCGCTGATATCCCTGCTGCATTCGCCCCTTGATGCCGCGCCCCGTGCCGGGCGCCCCGCTCAGAAGTCGATGCAGCGCCCGTTCTTTTCCCAGTCGCCGTAGCGCGTGGGGTCCGGAGCTGGACGCTCCAAGGCTGCCTTGTCGGGCGGCGGATCGGCCGGCTTGGCGGTCGTCTCCGGCTTGACGGGGGCAGGCGTGGTTTCGATGGGGACTGAGGTATTGGACATGGTGTTTGTCAGCCGCTGAAGATTAATACTTGCCCCCGGACAGCACAACCATCGGCCCGCGGGCGCCGCACCGCATGGCGGCCATGCCGCTCACTTGCGCAACGGCGCGACTGCCCCAAACTTCCCAGACCATGCACGCATCCCCGATCGCCGAAACACTGTTGCTCGAAGGTCCCGATGCAGGCGCATTCGCGCACGCGCAATTCAGCAGCAAGGTGGATGGCCTTGCCGTGGGCCGCTGGCAATTCAGCGCCTGGCTGGATGCGAAAGGTCGCGTGCGTGCGCTGTTCCACCTGGCGCGGCTGGAAGAACAACGCTACCTGTTGCTGTTGCGCGGCGGCGAAGCCGCGGCGATGGTGGAGGCGCTGCAGCGATTCGTGTTCCGCTCCCGGGTCCGGCTGACCGCGCTGCCGGCGCGCGGTTTGAGTACCGGCCCCGCGCAACCGTTGCATGTGATGACGATGGAAGGCGACGCCGTTTCGCTGGGGTGCGGCTCGCATGCGCTGCTCGTTTCCGCGACCGCTTCCACGGACGACGCATGGCGCGCGCTGCAGTTGCGCGACGGTTGGCCGTGGCTGCCGGCGCCGATGCTCGGAACGTCGTTGCCCGCGGCGCTGTCGCTGCAGCGGCTCGACGCGGTGGCTGTCGACAAGGGCTGTTATCCCGGCCAGGAAATCGTGGCGCGACTGCATTTTCGCGGTGGCCACAAGCGCCACCTGCACCGCGGCACGACGTCGCAGCCGGTGCAGGCCGGCGACGCGTTGCGCATCGACGATCGCGAGGTCGGTTGCGTGCTGGATGTCGTCGACGGCGACGGCGCGTCCGACGTGCTGCTGGTGCTGGACGACGACATTGCCGCACAACTTCGCGCAGGCGCTACGCCGTCATTCCAGCGTGCACTTGCATTGACGCTGCAGACGTCATGGTCCGCATGAACATGACGTGCGGACACGCGGGGATTTTTTCGCGATGGCACTTGTCAACGACACGTGAGTGCAAGTTAAATCCGCCCATCGCGGCACTTGCCAGCGGCGCTTCCCGCCACTAGGCTCCGCCGATCGAATATCGCGGCACCCGGTACACGGGGTGTCGATTGACGCGACGAACCGGATGAATCCGTATCGGCGCGACCCGGCAGCAGCAATGCCGGATGAGAACAGGCCTTGCCATCCTTCGAGGCAAAGCCGCCGGAAGCAACGCGACGCCCGCATGACGGCACCGTTCCCGGCACAACCCTTCCGGCCGGCTTCGCAGAGCCGCTCGAATCGCCACAATCCCGTGGCACAGCGCCCTGGCCACAAGTTTCGGCCCGGGCGACAGATCCAGGTGGAACGGCCTGCCCGCCCGTCCACCGCAACGGCGCAAGAAGCCGAGACCGGCTTCGCGCGTACAGCACGTTGGAGGCAGAACATGAAACTTTCCCTGCTGTTGTGGCTGACGACACTGATGCCCCAGCCGGTAGCTGACCAGGCCTGCCTGGCCACGACCGTCTATCTCGAAGCACGCAGCCAGCCTACCGACGGCCAGCTGGCGGTGGCCGAGGTGGCGCTGCGCCGGCGCGATCGCGGGCATTACGGCGATACCGTGTGCAAGGTGGTCACGGCACCGCACCAGTTCGCCACCACCACCACGTCCGGATCATTCGAGATCAGCAACCTCCCTGCCTTCGTGAAGGCGTGGGACGTCGCCGGAAACTCGATCCACAACTGGCAGCTGCCCCTGGCGCAGCGTCGCATGCTGGTGCCGCACGCCGATCACTTCGCGACCACCACGATCTCCCCCTCGTGGTCGCACAACCGCCCCAGCGTGACGATCGGCGACCACGCCTTCTACGCAGTGAACTGAGCGGCAGGTATCGCAGACACAGAAAAGGCCACCTTCCGGTGGCCTTTTCTTTTGGACGTCCAGACGTCCGTATGTCAAGGACGATCAGCGCGGGTAGACGTGATCGCCGCGCACCTCGACGTAGTCGCCCTGGCGCAGGCCGGGGTTCTCGCGCTGGGTCACGGTGGCGTAGCGTCCGTCGTCCAGACGGACAACGATGCGCCAGGCCACCTTGTCGCCACCGCTGCGCTTGCCGACCTGGTTGCCGACCACGCCGCCGGCCACCGCGCCGGCCACGGTCGCGGCCTTGCGGCCATCGCCCTTGCCGACCTGGTTGCCGAGCACGCCGCCGGCCACCGCGCCGATGATCGCACCCAGCGTGCCACCGTTGCCGCTGTTCTCCAGATACACCTGCTGAACCTCCTGCACCACGCCGCAGGTGTTGCAGCGAACCGGCTGGTTGCCGTAAGCCGACGACTGGCCTCCGTAGTAGCCGTTGTTGCTGTTGCCGTAAGGCTGGGTCGCGCAACCGGCGAGGGCGAGGCCCGTCGTCATCGATGCGGCCAGTGCAAGTTTTGCAATGCGTGCAGTCATCAGGTGCTCCTGTGGGATGAATGAGCTCAATGAGCGTCGGATACCACGGTCACGCCTTCCTTCACCTCAACGCGATCACCGGGGTCGTGATCCATGCGGACCGTACGGGTGACGCCGTCGTAGACGTAGCGGACGTCGTAGCCGACGATCTTGCTGCTGGTGTTGTTGACCGTGTCGCAGCGGCGTTCGACGCTGGTGGTGACCTGCCCCTTCTGGTGCGCCGCCTCGATCCGGTTGCCGGCGTAGCCGCCGCCGACCGCGCCGGCCACGGTGGCCAGTGTCTTGCCCTTGCCGCCGCCGACCTGGTTGCCGACCAGGCCGCCGACCACTGCGCCGATCGCCGTGCCAGCGATGCGATGCTGGTCCTTCGGCGGTGCGGTGTGCGTGACGGTCTCGTCATGGCAGACCTGCTTGGGGTTGTTCACCGTCGTGCGCACCGGGTCGACGGAGACGACCTTGCCGTACTTCACTCCGGCATCGGCGCTCGCGGCCATGCCGTCCGCACCGGTCGAGCCGGCGTCCGCACTGCGGTTGCAGGCAGACACTCCCGTCACCAGCGCCGCGGCGATCGCCGCCTTGAGTACATTGACCATCAACGTGTTCATCACTTCCTACTCCTCTGTTTGAGCGCAGCCTACCGCCCGGGATGTGCAGCGGACGTAACAACCTGCGCAGTCAATTGAACCGATGCCAGACTGAATCGCAGCTAGCTCGAAGTTATGACATGGTTTTCACGCACTTGCCGTGCAGTCGCGCCCACATTCACGGATCTTCCCCATGCAACTGCTCATCGACAGCCACGTGCATCTCGACCTGGAGGCGTTCGAGGCCGACCGCGCCGCGGTCATCGCGCGGGCCGAAGCGGCCGGCGTTGGCCAACTGGTGGTCCCGGCCACCGACGCCGAAAGCTGGCCGCGCATCCATGCCCTGTGCGACGACCGACCCGGCATCCATCCCGCCTATGGCCTGCATCCGCTGTTCATGGACCGCCATCGGCCCGAGCACCTGGAGCGCCTCGGCGACTGGCTGGGCGATCACCCCGCGGTCGCCGTGGGCGAGATCGGCCTGGACTACCACGGCGCGGGGCCCGATCGCGACCTGCAGCAACGCTTCTTCGAAATCCAGCTGCGGCTGGCGCGCGAACTGGATCTGCCGGTCATCGTGCACGCACGCCAGGCACTGGAAGAGGTGAGCCTGAGCCTGCGCCGCTGCCCCGGCGCGCGCGGCGTGGTGCACAGCTTCTCCGGCAGCGAACAACAGGCAGCAAAGCTGTGGGACATCGGCTTCCACCTGGGCATCGGTGGCCCGGTGACCTACGAACGCGCGCAGCGCCTGCGGCGCATCGTTGCCGCCATGCCGATCCAGTTCCTGCTGCTGGAAAGCGACGCGCCGGACCAGCCCGACGCCGGCCACCGCGGCCAACGCAACGAACCGGCGCGACTGGTCGAGATCCTGCGCTGCGTGGCCGAGCTGCGCGGCGAGAGCGAGCAGCACGTGGCGCAAGCCACCTCCGCCAATGCCCGCCGCCTGTTCGGCCTCGACCGGAACCCGTGACAATTGTCACTTGCCCCGGGCCATCGGCGCCTGCTAATTTACTTCACTGGTGAATTATAAATCAGTGAAATGGCGACTCTCGCAAACTGCATCGCGATGATGGACGAAGGCATCGACCGGGTCGGCCAGCTCGTCCCGCAGATGCCCGTGGCGGAAGCGCGGATGTGCCGGCTCATGCTGATGCTCGGCGCCACCATCGACCGCGAGCTGGAGGCGAAGCTCAAGCCGAACAAGCTCAACCACAGCGAGTTCCTGACCCTGATGATCCTGTACAGCCGGCCGGACGGCAGTTCCACGCCGGGCGAGCTGTGCGAGTTCACCACCCAGGGCGCCACCAACATGACGCGCATCGCCAATGCGCTGGTCAAGCGCGCCCTGATCACCCGCGGCAGCAGCAAGGAGGATCGCCGCCGCGTACTGATCCGCATCACCCCTGCCGGCCGGCGCTTCGTGCAGAAGATGCTGCCGCCGATGTTCCCGCAGGTGGGCGCCATGTTCGGCGGCTTCAGCGCCGGCGACATGCGTCAGTTCGACCGGCTGCTGCGCAAGCTCGCCGCCAATCTCGACCAGTTGGGCGAACAGCGCCTGCCATGAAGGATTCCCGCATGAAGCACGCCTTGCCGGGCGGACGCGCGATGCTCGCCGCCCTGATTGCCCTGACCCTGGCCGCCTGCGCTGCACCGGCCAGGCTGCTGGCACCGGACCTGCGCGGCGACGTGCCGCTGGCCGGGCTGCAGGCGCCCGAGCGCGCCGGCTGGCCCGCGGCGCAGTGGTGGCGGCAATACCACGATCCGCAGCTGGACAACCTGATGGATAGCGCCACCCGCCAGTCGCCGGACCTCGCGATGGCGCAGAGCCGGGTGGCCCAGGCGGAGCAGTCGGCGAGGCTGGCAGCGGCGCAGCTCGGGCTGTCGGTGAACGGCAGCGCGCAGGTGGCGCGGCAACGGCTGAGCGACCACGGGCTGATCCCGAGCCAGTTCCTCGGCTTCAGCTGGTACAACCAGGCCGACCTCGGTGCGCAGCTCAAATACGACTTCGACTGGTGGGGCAAGCAGCGCGCCACGCTGGAAGCAGCGCTCGACCAGGCGCACGCGGCCGAAGCGCAGCGCAGCGCTGCGGCGCTGGCACTGCAATACGCCGTGGCCGATACCTACTTCGGCTGGCAGGCCGACCAGGCGCGCCTGCAGTTGGCCGATCAAGCGCTCGCCACGCAGCAGCAGTTCAGCCGCATCGCCGATCTGCGCGTCAAGCAGGGCGTGGACTTGCCGGACGAAGCGCAGAAGGCGCGCGCGCAACTGGCCGCCGTGCAGGAAATGCGCGTGGCGCTGGAAGGCTCGGCGAAGATCCGCCGCGTGTCGCTCGCCTCGCTGCTCGGCGTGGCACCGGAACAGCTGCCCGAGCTGCAGCCGCGACCGCTGCCGCGCGTCGACGAAGGCATTCCCGCCAACGCCGCGCTGGACCTGATCTCGCGCCGCCCGGACATCGCCGCCAGCCGCTGGCAGGTCGAAGCCGCGCTGCGCCAGACCGACGCCGCCCGCGCCGAGTTCTTCCCGGATTTCAGCATCAGCGCGATGGCCGGGTTGTCGAGCATCGACCTGGGCAAGCTGTTCACCGCCGGCAGCCGCACGTTCTCGCTGGCCCCGGCGCTGCACTTGCCGATCTTCAATGGCGGCGCGCTGAAGGCGAACTACGGTGTGAGCAAGGCCCAGCTCGACGCGGCAATCGCGCAGTACGACAGCACGGTGCTGGGTGCCGCCCGTGAAGTCGCCACGCAGGCGCTCGGCGCACAACAGATCGCCGCGCGGCGCGTGGTCCAGCGCACCCGCGTGGATGCGCAGCGGCAACTGCTGGCCAACGCGCAGGCGCGCGCCGCCCAGGGCGTGCGCGACGCCCGCGAGAGCCTGGTGGCCAAGGCGCAATGGCTGCAGCAGCGCGACGCGGCCGTGCAGTTGCAGGCGCAAGCCGTGGCGACCGACCTCGCGCTGGTCAAGGCGCTGGGTGGCGGCTATCGCGACGCCTCCGCCGCCGACCGCAACGCCGATGCCACCTCTTCCGTTACCGCTGGAGCCCGCCCATGAGCACCACTGAAACCGACCGGTCGTCTGTCGACGCCAACGACAGCGGCATGGCCGCGAAGGACGCGGCCAAGCGTCGGCGCGCGCTGCTGATCGTGGCCGCCGCGTTCATCCTCGCCGGGCTCGCCTGGTTCGCGCTGTGGTTCTTCGTGTTCTCCACCCGGGTCAAGACCGACAACGCCTACGTCGGCGGCAACCAGGTGGCCATTTCGGCCCAGGTGCCCGGCACGGTGGTGGCGATCCTCGCCGACGACACCCAGCGCGTCGAAGCCGGCAAGGTGCTGGTACGGCTGGACCCCACCGACGCCAAGGTGCGCCTGGAACAGGCACGCAGCGCACTGGCCCAGGCCGTGCGCGGCGTGCGCCAGCAAACCAGTTCGGCCAGCAGTGCCGACGCCCAGGTCGACGCAGCCAGGCTCGCGCTGCAGAAGGCCGACGCCGACCTCAAACGCCACCTGCCGCTGCTGGCGGCGCACGCCGAATCGCCGGAAATCGTGCAGCACCTGCGCGACGGCGTGGCGCAGGCGCGCGCCGCGCTGGCCGGCGCGCAGGCCCAGGCAGCCGCGGCGCATGCGGCAATCGAAGGCACCGACGTGGCGCGCAACCCGGGCGTCATGCAGGCCCGCGCGAATTTCAGCGCCGCGTGGATCGCCGCCCAGCGCAACGCGATCTACGCACCGGTCTCCGGCTACGTGGCGCAGCGCAGCGTGCAGTTGGGCAACAGCGTGCAGCCCGGGCAGCAATTGATGACGGTGGTGCCACTGCACGATCTGTGGGTGGAGGCCAACTTCAAGGAAAGCCAGTTGCGCCACATCCGCATCGGCCAGCCGGCGACGGTCGTCTCCGATCTCTACGGCGACGATGCGGTGTTCCACGGCAAGGTGATCGGCCTGGGCGCCGGCACCGGCAGCGTGTTCTCGCTGCTGCCGGCGCAGAACGCCACCGGCAACTGGATCAAGGTGGTGCAGCGCGTGCCGGTGCGCATCTCGCTGGACAACGCCGAGCTGGACAAGCATCCGCTGCGGGTGGGCCTGTCCAGCGAGGTCACCATCGACATCACCGACGACAAGGGCAGCGTGCTGGCCGCCACCCCGGCGCAGCAGCCGGTGGCGCAGACCGACGTCTATACCCAGATGGCCGCCAAGGCCGACGCCGAGGCCGAGCAGGTCATCCGCGCCAACCTGCCGCGCGACGCCCGCTGAGTCGAGCCGATGGCCGCCACGCCCGACGACACCACGTCCCTGAAGCCGCTGCAAGGCGGCGCCCTGGTCCTGCTGACCATCGCGGTCGCCTTCAGCACCTTCATGGAAGTGCTGGACATGACCATCGTCAACGTCTCGGTGCCGCACATCGCCGGCAGCCTCGGCGTGAGTCCCAGCGAGGGCACCTGGACGATCAGCTCCTACGCGCTGGCCAGCGCGATCATGCAGCCGCTGACCGGCTGGCTGGCGCGACGCTTCGGCGAGGTGCGCACCTTCATCAGCTCGGTGACGCTGTTCGTGCTGTTCTCGATGCTCTGCGGCATGGCTACCAGCATGCCGATGCTGGTGATCTGCCGCCTGCTGCAGGGCGCGGGCTCCGGCCCGATGGTGGCGCTGTCGCTGGCCCTGCTGCTGTCGAGCTACCCGAAGGCGAAACAGGGCATGGCGCTGGCGCTGTGGGCAATGACGGTAGTGGTGGCGCCGATCTTCGGCCCGATCCTCGGCGGCTGGCTGACCGACAATTTCTCGTGGCCGTGGATCTTCTACATCAACGTGCCGGTGGGTGCGCTGGCCGCGTTGATTACCTGGGCGCTGCTGCACAAACGCGAGACGAAAACCTTCAAGATGCCGATCGACGTGATCGGGCTGGTGCTGCTGGTGGTCGGCGTGGGCGCGCTGCAGTTCATGCTGGACAACGGCAACGACCACGACTGGTTCGCCTCGCCGATGATCCTGACCCTGGGCATCATCGCGCTGGTCTGCCTCACCTTCCTGATCGTGTGGGAGCTGCACGCCAGACATCCGGTGGTCGAACTGGCGCTGTTCAAGCGGCGCAACTTCACCGTGGCCGTGGTGGCGCTGTCGCTGGGCATGATGGCGTTCTTCGGCATCAATGTGGTGTTTCCGCTGTGGCTGCAGATCGACCTCGGCTACACCGCCACCTGGGCCGGCCTGGCCAGCGCGCCGGTGGGCGTGCTGGCGTTCCTGATGGCACCGGTGATCGGCGCCAACATCCAGCGGCTGGAGCTGCGCGCGGTGGTGACGTTCGCCTTCATCGTGTTCGCGGTGACCTCGTTCTGGTTCGCCAGCTTCGACAGCTCCGCCTCGTTCGGCACCCTGGTGCTGCCGCGCTTCGTGATGGGCATCGGCATCGCCTGCTTCTTCATCCCGCTCAACCAGATGTACCTGTCCGGCCTGAACCCGGACCAGGTCGCCAGCGCCTCGGGCCTGGCCAACTTCTGCCGCACGCTGGCGTCGAGCGTCTCGACCGCGGCCACGGTGACGCTGTGGCAGCATCGCGGCGAATACCACCACGCCGTGCTGACCGAACACATCACGCCGGCGGCGCCCGCCGCGACCAGTTTCCTGCAGCGCCTGGAGCACGGCGGCTTTTCCATGCGGCAGGGGCTGGATGTGGTCGACCAGTTGATCACCCGCGAGGCGCTGACCTTGTCGGTCAATGACGTCTACCTCGTTTGCGCCGTGCTGTTCCTCGCCATGATCCCGCTGCTGTGGCTGGCGCGCCCGCCGTTCGGCAATGCCGGCGGTGCCCCGGGGCACTGAAACAGGCGGATTTGCTGCGCCCGGATGCCGCAGCATGAAACGGCGGCGCCGACTGGTGCGCCGCAATATCTTCTGCTAGCTTGTGGCGCATGGCACAAAACAAACGCATCATCAAGAAGTACCCGAACCGGCGTCTCTACGACACCGAGATCTCCAGCTACATCACGCTGGAGGAAGTCCGCCAGCTGGTGCTGGACAACGAGGATTTCGAGGTCCGCGACGCCAAGAGCGGCGAGGATCTGACCCGTTCGGTGCTGCTGCAGATCATCTCCGAGCACGAGGACAAGGGGCAGCCGATGCTGTCGCCGCAGTTGCTCAGCCAGATCATCCGCTTCTACGGCGACTCGCTGCAGGGCTTCATGGGCCCCTATCTGGAGCGCAGCCTGCAGGTGTTCCTCGACCAGCAGACCCAGTTCCGCAGCCAGCTCAACAACCTCATGGGGCAAACCCCCTGGAACACGCTGAACGACCTGACCGAGCGCAACATGGCGGCGTTCCAGGCAATGCAGCGCGGGCTGATGGACACCGCCGCCAAGGTGATGCCGACCCCGCCGCCGGCCGGCACGCGCAGCGGCAAGAAGCCCGGCTGAATCCCGCGCGCCGCGACGGCCCCGCTCCGTCGCCGGCGCCCCAACCTTTCCCGGACGCTGCAGCACAACATGTGCTGCCACGCAGCGTGAGCCGGCCAGCGAAGCGATCCCGATGAATCAGACCGACACTCCACGACGCGTTGCCATCGTCACCGGCGGCATCGGCGGATTGGGCACCGAAATCTGCCGCCACCTTGCCCGCGCCGGGCGCCAGGTGGTGGCGCTCGATCTGGCTGCGCGCACCGAACGGGTCGCCGCCTTCCACCACGAACTCTCCGAATTCGGTGGCGCGGTCGACTTCGCACCGCTCGACGTCAGCGATTTCGAAAGTTGCCGGCAGGCGCTCGCGCAGGTCGAAAACCGCCACGGCAGCGTCGACATCGTGGTCAACGCCGCCGGCATCACCCGCGACGCCAGCCTGCGCAAGATGAGCCCGCAGCAATGGCACGAGCTGATGCAGGTGAATCTGGACGGCGTGTTCAACATCTGCCGCCACGTGGTCGACGGCATGAGCGCGCGCGGCTTCGGTCGCATCGTCAACATCAGCTCGGTCAACGGACAGACCGGCCAGTTCGGCCAGACCAACTACTCGGCAGCCAAGGCCGGCGTGCATGGCTTCAGCATGGCGCTGGCGCGCGAGACCGCGCGCAAGGGCATCACCGTCAACACCGTCTCGCCCGGCTACTGCGACACGCCGATGGTGGCGGCCGTGCCCGACGACATCCGCGCCCAGATCATCGCCGGCATTCCGGTCGGCCGGCTCGGCTCGCCGGCGGACATCGCCCGCGCCGTGGCTTTCCTCGCCGCCGACGACGCCGGCTACATCACCGGCGCCAACCTGCCGGTGAACGGCGGTTACTTCATGAGCTTCTGAGCGTCCCGGCTCACCCCGCGTTGCGGGCGGCAGCAAGTGCCTGCCGCCGCGCCAGCCACACCCCACCGGCAGTCAGCGCCAGCGCCAACGCCTGGGCCAGCAGGCCCTGCAGCGTCGGGTGAATGCCCAGCAACGGGATCGAGACGAACGACACGGCGTCGGCGCCGACCACGCCAGCCTCCTGCAGCGCGGCAATGCCGTTGCCGGCAAACACCACCGCCAGCAGCGCCAGCAAGGCCGAGGTCGCGGTGAAGAACGGCCCGATCGGCAGGCGCACGCTGTACTTCAGGATCGCCCAGGCCACCAGCGCCAGCAGCAGCGCCGCCGTGAGCATGCCGGCGATCACGTAGTGCTGCCCCTCGCTGCCCACCTGCACCCACAGGGTCTGGTAGAACAGCACGATCTCGAACAGCTCGCGGTACACGGCCAGGAACGCCACGCCGGCCATCGCCCACAAGGTGCCCTTGCCCAGCGCGGCATTCACCCGCGTGCGGATGAACGCGCTCCATGCCTGCGCGTACGATTTGCTGTGCAGCCAGTAGCCGACGTACAGCAGCATCGCCGCGGCGATCAGCGCGGTGACGCCCTCGGTGACCTCGCGATTGGCGCCGGAGATCGCCAGCAGATAGCTCGATACCACCCACGTCGCCGTGCCCAGCAGCACCGCCGCCATCCAGCCGAAGTGGATGTACGGCATCGCATCGCGGCGCCCGGTCTTGTGCACGAACGCGATGATCGCCGCCAGCACCAGGATGGCCTCCAGACCCTCGCGCAGCAGGATCAGCAGCGCGCTGAGGAAGGCCGTCAGCGGCGACAGCTCGCCCGCCGCAAGCTCCTGTTCGGCACGGTCGAGCAGGCCGTCGATGCGCTTGACCTGCGCGGCGACCTCAGCCACCGGCGGCCCCTGGGCGATGGTCGTGCGCAAGGCCATCATCCGGGTCTCCACCTCGCGTCGCAGCGGGGCGTCGACGTTGTCCAGGCTGGCCTCGACCAGTTCGAAACCTTCCAGGTAGGCACCGATGGCCAGTTGCCGCGCCATGTCGCGATCGCCGCGGCGATAGGCGTCGAGGCTGGCGTCGAGCTTGTCGCGGGTGGTTGCCATCGGCGTGGGTGCCGCGGCCTGGATCGACGCCGGATGGGCGGCCAGGTAAGCCTGCACTGCCACCAGTTGCGCGCCTTCGCGCTGCGCCACGTCATTCGGCGCCCGCGTCACCAGGTCGCCGAAGTCCTTGAACTGCGCCTTGCCGATGCCTTGCTGCCAAGCCGTGGCCCCGGCCTGCAACTGCGCGGGCGTGGCGCGCAGGCCGGCGACGTAGAACGCGAGTGACCAGCGCTCGGCCTCGGACAGTTCCGGGAACGGCCGCATCGGCGTGCCGGCCACGCCCAGCGTGATGGTGTTGTACAGCCCGTAGATGCTGCGCGCATCCATCCTTGCCGCATCGTGGAAATTGCTGGGCACCGGATCGAGCCCGGCTGCCAGCACGCCGTCGCCATGGCCGCTGACGCCGTGGCAGGCGGCGCAATCGGCGGCATACAGGCGCGCACCCGCGGCAAGGTCCGGCGCCTGCCGCGGCGCCACGCTCAGCTGCCAGACGCGGATGATGTCCCAACGCAACGCATTGGCCGCCGCGGCCACCGCCTTGCCATCGGTCTTCGTCGCGATCGCCGCGCGCAGGGCCTGCGCCTTGCCCACCAGTTCCGCCTGCCCCGTCTGTGCCGGCAACTGCTGCAGCAACGCCAGCGACTGCGTGGCGAATTCGAGCTGCTCGGCGTACTCGCTCTGGTCGAGCACCTTGCCGTCGCGCACGAACTGGGGGTAGTCCACGCTGATGTAATCGAGCATGTGCACGATCGTCTGCGCCTTGTCCGCGGCAGGCGCGGGTGCGGCTGCCGTCGCCGTGGCCGCGACGACGAGCATGCCCAGGCCCAGCAACCAGGCAAGGCAGAACGAAGGTGGACGACGACAATGCGTATGCATGGCGAAGCGGATTCCAGGCAGCGCCCGGCCAGGGGCGACGGAAAAACGGAAGGCGCCATTGTCGCGAATGAGCGCATCAACTGCAAATGAGAATGATTCACGCAGATGCCGTATCCCTTGCACCTCGGCGGCCGCGCTGACCCGGCCGAAACTTCCTGCGTCGCGACGCCGCGTCCGTGCGGCCCTGGAACCCGGTCATTGACCGGAAATGGCAAGAAGTCGTAGTTTCCTGCGATCCGGTCGCCGTCTGTCCTGGGGGGGACTCCTCGCGCACCGGACTGCAAGACGCACCGGCAGGGAAACCTGCCGGGCGTCTTTTCGAATCACGAGGAGGGGAACCACTGATGATGCAAAAACCACTTGCCGCGGCGCTGCTGGGCGCCATCGGCCTGGCCGTCATGTCCGATGCCGGCGCAGCAACGCACGCACGCGTGCAGGCGCCATCCATGGGCAAGCTCGCGCCCGCCGCCCTGGCCAACCGCATCGGCCTGGATGCCGACGCCGCGCTGTCGCCGCGCCTGCAGGCACGCACCACCCACGGCACCGTGAAAACCCGCGAACAGCAGACGTTCCGCGGCATACCGGTATACGGTCGCCGGGTCGTGGTGGAACGTGACGGCAGCGGCAACGTGCTCGGCGTCAGCGGCGAGATTTCCCGCGGCATCGGCCACGACATCGCCTCGGTCGCCCCCGCCATCAACGGCAATCGCGCCATCGGCCTGCTGCGCGCGCACGCCGGCCTGTTGCCGCTCGGCATCGGCGTCAACGGCATTCGCGACAGCGACATCCAGGACGCGAAGATCGATCTGTACGTCTACGCCGAGGGCAACCGCGCCCGTCTCGCCTATCTCACCTCGTTCTTCGTCGATCGCAGCGGTCAGCCGACGCGCCCGATGGCGATCATCGACGCCAACACCGGGGAAGTGATCGAGTCCTGGGACGGCCTCACCACCAAGGGCAAGCCGGGCGGCGGCGGTGGCGGCAGCACCGGCACGCCGGCACTGGCCACCGGCGCCGGCGGCAACCAGAAGACCGGCCAGTATTTCTACGGCACCGACTATGCGGCGCTTGCCGTCACCCAGTCCGGCTCCACCTGCTACATGCAGAACCCGGACGTGAAGACCAACAACATGGCGAAAAGCACGCGCACGGGCACGCTGTGGAGCTTCATCTGCCCGAACAGCAGCGGCGATGCCGTGAACGGGGCCTATTCGCCGATCAACGACGCACACCATTTCGGCAGCGTCGTGCACGACATGTACAACAACTGGCTCGGCGCGCCGCCGCTGAGCTTCTCGCTGGTGATGAACGTGCACTACGGCCGCAACTACGAGAACGCGTTCTGGAACGGCTCGTCGATGAACTTCGGCGACGGCGCCAGCTACTTCTATCCGCTGACCTCGCTGGACGTCACCAGCCACGAAATCAGCCACGGCTTCACCGAGCAGAACTCCGGCCTGCAGTATTCCGGCCAGTCCGGCGGCATGAACGAGGCGTTCTCGGACATGGCAGGCGAAGCGGCCGAGTACTTCGACCGCGGCCACAACGACTGGCTGGTGGGCGCGGAGATCATCAAGAACGGCACCGCGCTGCGCTGGATGTGCACGCCGAAGCTGGACGGCGCCTCGATCGACAACGCGGCGAACTACACCAGCTCGCTGGACGTGCACTATTCCAGCGGTGTCTACAACAAGGCGTTCTGCACGCTGGCCAAGTCGTCCAACTGGAACACCAGGAAGGCCTTCGAAGTCTTCGCGCACGCCAACGCGATGTACTGGTCGGCCACCTCCACGTTCAACGCCGGTGCCTGCGGCGTGGAGAACGCGGCGGACGACTACGGCTACTCGCGCAGCGACGTGGTGGCGGCATTCAATGCCGTCGGCGTGACCTGCCAGTAGGCAACCGGCAAGCCTGCCGTTGAACGAGGGCCGGTCCGCAAGGGCCGGCCCTTCTCGTTGCCGCGACAGCCTGCCGGAGGCATGCCGGCACGAAACGGACGATCCGGGATTGCAGTCGCGCGGCGCTTGCGGAACAGTGTGCGGATTCCTTCTCCGGACCGCAGCATGGCGCAGCAACCCATCACCCTCATCGGCGGCGGCCTGGTCGGCGCCTTGCTGGCGCAGCAGTTGGCCCGGCGCGGTTTCGCCGTCGATGTCTTCGAAAAGCGCCCCGATCCGCGACTGAGCGGTTTCCTGGGTGGTCGCTCGATCAACCTGGCGCTGGCCGAGCGCGGCCTGCAGGCGCTGCGCACGGCCGGCCTGGCCGACGACGTGCTGCAGCGCGCGGTGATGATGCGCGGGCGCATGGTGCACGACCGCGATGGCAACAGCGGCCTGCAGCGCTACGGCGTGGACGACAGCGAGGTGATCTGGTCGGTCTCGCGCGGCGCGCTGAACATGCTGCTGCTGGATGCCGCCGAGGCGGCCGGCGTGCGCTTTCATTTCGGCCAGTGGCTGGTCGGCGCCGACTTCGGGCGTCAGCGCATCCGGCTCGCCGACGAGGCGGGCGTGCAGCGTGAACTGGATGCCGGGCTGCTGGTCGGCGCCGACGGCGCCGGCTCCGCGGTGCGCGCGGCGATGAACGCGCAGGCGCCGCTGGGCGAGCGGATCGAATCGCTCGGCCACGGCTACAAGGAACTGGAGATCCCGCCAGCCGGCGAGTTGCCGGCCGCGGTGCTGCAGCACAGCGGCGGCCGCGACCAGTTCGCGCTGGAGCCGCACGCGCTGCACATCTGGCCGCGCGGCGGCTACATGTGCATCGCGCTGCCGAATACCGAGGGCAGCTTCACCGTCACCCTGTTCCTGCCGGCGCAGGGCGCCGCGCCGAGCTTCGCCACCCTGCCCGACGCCACGGCCGCGGGCGCATTCTTCCGCGAGCAGTTCCCGGGCCTGCTGCCGCTGATCCCGCGCTTCGGAGAGGATTTCGACAGCCACCCGGTCGGCACGCTGTCCACGCTGTACCTCGAGCGCTGGCACCTGGACGGCCGCGCGCTGCTGCTCGGCGACGCGGCGCACGCGATCGTGCCGTTCCACGGCCAGGGCATGAACTGCGGCTTCGAGGACACCGTGGTGCTGGCGGACCTGCTGGCCGGGGCGCCGGACGACAGCGCCGACGTGTTCGCCGAATTCCAGCGCGTGCGCCAGCCGAACGCCGACGCGATCGCCGCGATGGCGGTGGAGAACTACATCGAGATGCGCGACTCGGTGGCCGATCCGCACTACCTGGCCAAGCGCGAACTCGGCGCGAAGCTGGCCGAGCGCATTCCCGGCCACTACATGGCGCGCTATCGCCTGGTGACGTTCACCCACGTGCCCTACGCCTACGCGCTTGCACGCGGCCGCGCACAGGATGAACTGCTGGAACAATTGCTGCGCGACACGCCCCGGGTTGCGGACATCGACCTGGACGCCGCGGCGAGTCTGTTGCGCTCCCGCCTGCCGCCGCTGCCGCCACTGCGCCATGGATGAATCGCTGCTTGCCGCCTTCCGCGCCACTCGTTACCTGGTCTGCCTCGACCCTGTGGAATGGGCCGACATCCGCATCGACCAGCCGTTGCCGGTTGCGCTGCACGCGCTGGTCGGTGCCCAGGCCTGGGGATTCATCACGGCGTGGAACCCGCGCGGCGAACCACGCGACCTGGCGGACAACCTCGCTGCGCAGGGGCAGCTGTTCGCCGCATTGCGCGAATGGCCGGGGGCGGCGATCCGTCCGGGGATCGGCATCGGCACCAGCGGCTGGCATGAGCCCAGCCTGTTCGTGACCGGACCCGACCGGGCGACGCTGGACGCGCTGGCCCGTCGCCACGAGCAACTGGCCTACCTTCACGGCCGCGCCGACGGTACGGCCCGCTTGCGCGTAATGGAATGACGCGTCCGCACGCGCCCGTCGACCCGACACCAGGAGAGGTGGGCGGGATCAGGGACGACATGCATTTCAATGCACCAGCTGGTTGATTTCCATGATCGGCAGCAGGATAGCCAGCACGATCATCAGCACGATGCCGCCCATGACCAGGATCATCATCGGTTCGAGCAACGTGAGCAGAACCGCCAGACGTCGTTCGAGAGCCTGCATTTCGAGCTGTGCGGCGCGTTCGAGCATGTGTTCCAGTTTGCCGCTGGCTTCGCCGCTGCCGACCAGGTGGATCATCAGCGGCGGAAAGACATGCGCGGCATCCAGCGCGCGTGTCAGCGTATCGCCTTCGCGCACGCGCTCAATGGCAGCCTTGATGCCGCCTTGCATGACCAGGTTGGACATGGCCCGCGCACCGTAGTCGAGTGCCGCGAGCAAGGGCACGCCACCGCCGACGAGGATGGCCAGCGTACTGGCGAAGCGCGAGGCATTCAGACTCCGAATGACCGATCCGAGCCAGGGCAAGCGCAACGCCAGAGCATGCCAGCGGCGCCGGTGGCGCTCGCGCTGGAGAACGGCCCGCACGCCGACCGCGGCGCAGAGGCCGATGACGAGGAGGCAAGGCCCCGCTCCGCGCAGGAAATCCGAGACCGCAATCAGCCCCCGGGTGAGCAACGGCAGGCTTTGCCGAGACTGCTGGAAAACCTGCACGATCTGCGGCACGACGTAGACCAGCAATCCGGCAACCACGCAGATCGCCACGAAGGTGACCAGCGCCGGATACAGCAGGGCGAGACTGGTCTTCTGGCGCAGCGCCTGACGCGCCTCCAGGTAGTCGGCAAGGTGTTGCAGCACGTCCGGCAACGCGCCCGATTCCTCGCCACCGCGCACCAGCGCGCGGTAATAACCGGGGAAATCCCGCCCGTAGCTGCTCATGGCGCCGGCGAGCGACAGGCCAGCGGTGATCTCGGCCTTGACGCCACCAAGTACTTCCCGCGTCTTTGGCGCCGCAACCTCCTCGATCAGCGCAGCCAGTGCATGCTCCATCGTGAGGCCGGAAGCGAGCAGCGTGGCCAGCTGGCGGGTGAGCAGGCTCAGTTCGGCCGCAGGGATGCCGCGTGACCAGGGCGGCGCCGCGCGCTCCCGGTTGCGAACACGCTCGACGCGCTCCGGATACAAGCCCCGGGTGCGCAACTGGGTGCGGGCCTGACGCGGTGAATCCGCCTGCACCAGGCCGGACCTGGGATGACCGGCGGCGTCGAGTGCCCGGTAACGGAACGCCTCCATGGCGCTACCGCTCGCGGGTGACGCGCAGCACTTCCTCCAGGCTCACCGTGCCTTCGGCGGCCAGTCGCATGCCGTCGTCGCGCAGCGAACCCATGCCATGCGCGCCGGCGTGTTCGCGCAGCGTCTGCTCGTCCACCCGGTCGTGGATGAGCCTGCGCAGCTCGTCATCGACCGTGAGCCATTCGTAGATGCCGGTACGGCCCTTGTAGCCGGAGCGGTTGCACGCAGGGCAACCGACCGCCGCATGGAAATTGCCCGGTGCAGACGCCAGACCGAGGCTGCGCAACTGCACGGCATCGGCTGCCAGTGGCGCACGACATTCCACGCAGAGCTTGCGCACCAGGCGCTGGGCGCCGATGCCGATCAGGCTGGACGCAAGCAGAAAGGGCTCGACGCCCATGTCGACCAGCCTGGTGACGGCGCTCACCGCGTCGTTCGTATGCAGCGTGGTGAGCACCAGATGCCCGGTGAGGCTGGCCTGGATCGCGATCTGCGCACTCTCCAGGTCGCGGATTTCGCCGATCATGATCACGTCCGGGTCCTGGCGAAGGATGGTGCGCAGGGCACGCGCGAAGCTCATGTCGACGCGGCTGTTGGTCTGCGTCTGGTTGATGCCGTCGAGGTCGTACTCGATCGGATCCTCGACGGTCATGATGTTGAGCGCCTTGGGATCCAGCCGCGACAGCGCGGCATACAGCGTGGTGGTCTTGCCGGAACCCGTGGGGCCGGTCACCAGGATGATGCCGTGCGGCTCGCGGATCAGCGCGTCCACTTGCGCGAGGGTGGGCGGGTCCATGCCCAGCCGGGACAGTTCGAGCCGGCCGGCCTGCTTGTCCAGCAGGCGCAGCACGACACGCTCGCCGTGGCCGGTCGGGATCGTCGACACCCGCACGTCGATCGGCTTGCCGGCGGCGCGCAGCGCGATGCGGCCGTCCTGCGGCAGGCGTTTCTCGGCGATATCGAGCTGCGCCATGATCTTCACGCGCGACACGATGGCCGTATGCAGCGCGCGTGCGGGCTCGATCAGATCGCGCAACGTACCGTCGATGCGCAGCCGAACCACCGAGCGCGACTCGAACGGTTCGATGTGGATGTCCGAAGCGCCTTCGCGCAACGCCTGGGTCAGCAAGGCGTTGATCAGGCGGATCAGCGGCGCGTCGTTCTGGCTGTCCAGCAGGTCCTCGACGCGCGGTATTTCCTGCAGCAACCGGGACAGATCCATGTCTTGTGCGAGGTCGTCCGCCAGCGCAGCCGCGCCTTCGTCGGCGCCGTTGTACAAGGTGGCGATGCGCTCGTCGAACTCGCCTGTGCCGACGCGCTGCGCACGAATGGGCACGCCGAGTGCGCGGCGCAGCTCGGCCAGCGCGCCAGCCGACGCGCCATGGCGCACGACGACTTCGGCGACACCGTCGCCAAGTCCGGTGACGGCGATGCCGTTGACCTTGGCGAAGGCATACGGCACGGGCGGCTTCGTCAGCATCCCGCGATCACCGCCGATTGTCCTGGCCGGCCGATGCCGGCGGCAGGGGTGGCAACAGTGGCGAAGGATCGTTGCCGCGCACTGCGCCGCGAGTCGGCTCGGCGTGGATCTGCTGACCACGGATGTAGTCGTAGCGTTCGCCGGTCAAGGCACCCGCCCCCTGCGCATCACGCAGGACGGTCGGGCGCAGGAATACCATCAGATTGGTCTTGGTACGCGAGTGGTTGTTGTAGCGGAACAGGCCGCCGAGCAACGGCAGACTGCCCAGCAGCGGAACCTTGGCTACGCCGCCGTTGACGGAATCCTGCATCAGCCCGCCGAGCACGATGATCTGTCCGTCGTCGACCAGAACAGTCGACTCGATCGAGCGCGTGTTGGTGATGACCCCGGCGGGATTGGCGGTGTCGGCAATGCTCGAAACCTCCTGGTAGATCTGCAGGCGCACGACTCCGCCTTCGGATATCTGCGGGCGAATCCTCAGGGTCAGCCCGACATCCTTGCGCTCGATGGTCTGGAACGGCGACGGCGTGGTTGCCGCACCGGAAACTGCGTACTGGCCGGTGATGAACGGGACGTTCTGGCCAACCACGATCTTCGCCTCCTCGTTGTCGAGGGTGAGCAGGGTCGGCGTCGACAGGATGTTGGCGTTGCTGTCCGTTTCCAGTGCGCGCGCGAGCAGGCCGAGGTTGAGGACCTGAACGCCACCCACCGTCACGCTGCCGTGCACCGTGCCGATGTTCAGCCCGGGGCCGGCACTGGCCGGGTTCTGCGCGATGCCGATGATGTTCCGCCCCGCCCCGCCGAAGTTGGTGCCGCCGAACACTTGCGTACCCGACTCGCCGATGCCGCCGAGGTCCTGCCACTGGATGCCGAACTCGCCGGCCTTGTTCGCCGTAAGCTCGACCACGAGCGCCTCGACATAGACCTGCAGCCGCCGCGCATCGAGTTTTTCCACCACCGCGCGCAGGTTGTTGTAGACCGCATCGGGCGCCGTGATGATGATCGAGTTGGTGGCGGCGTCCGCCTGGATGATGCCTGGCACGGTTGCAGCTTGCGGCATGGCGTCTCCCGTCGCCGGCATGCCGCCGCCGCCCGATGCCGCCTGCGCGCCGCCGCCGATGGCAACACCGGCAGTCGCATTCGGCGGCACCGCCTCGGCTGGCGCCGCCGCGCCGGATACCTGTCCCGGCGATGATGCGCTGCCGGAGTAGATGCCGCGCAAGGTCTCCGCCAGCTGCACGGCCTCGGCGTTCTTCAGGTAGACGACGTGAACGTTGCCGGCGGCGCTGGTCGGGGAGTCGAGCAGTGCGGCGAATTTCCGGACCTGGGCAAGTCGCGCCGGATCGGCCGCGCGCACCAGCAGGCTGTTGGAGCGGGCATCGGCGATGACTGCCACGCGCTGGGTCGGGTCCGTTCCCTGCAGCGTCTGCAACGCCTGCGGCGCTGCCGCAAACAGATTGTTGATGGTCCGCGCTGCGTCCAGCGCGGAAGCATGCTGCAGGACAATCATCGTCGCGCCGGCCTCGTCCGGCTGGTCGACGGCGGCAATGATGCCCGCCAGCCGTTCGAGGTTGCCGGCGTAGTCGGTGATGACCAGCGAGTTGCTGTCCTGCAGCGCGGTGATGGTGTTGTTCGGCGCCACCAGGGGACGCAGCGTAGGCACCAGTTGCACCGCCGACTGATGCGCCAGGGCAAACACCCGCGTCTGCAGTCCGTCGCTGCCGGGGTGTCGGCTCGACTGGACGTTGCTGTGCTGCTTGGCGTCCGCCTCCGGCAGGATCTTGACCAGGCCGTGGTCCTCCACCGCCGCGAAACCTTGCAGGCGCAAGGCCGACAGGAATACCTCGTACACGGTATCCCGTGCCACCGGCCGCGCCGAGATGATGTTGACGGTGCCCTTGACGCGCGGATCAAGCACGAAATTCTTGCCGGTGACTTCCGCCATCGCCTTCACCACACCCTCGATGTCCGCATCGACGAAATTGAGCGTGACGGTCTTGACCGGCGCCGGACTTTCCGCCGCCTGTGCCATCGCGCGCGACGCCGGAACGTACGCGCAGGACAAGGCCACGGCCACGATGGCCGCTTGCAGCGTGTGCTGGTTCATGGCTGCCCGCAGGGGGAAGTTGACCCATGGCGTTTCATCGGGAAGTGCTCGTGGTGGTGGCAGGGGTCCGGGAGGGGCGTGGCCAGGCCAGCGTTTCGCGCGATCCGTTGCGCTGCAGGATCACCTGCTGGGGAAGTACCTTCTCGAGCCGGATGCCCGGCGCGAGATACTCGCCGGCACGGGCCAGTCGGGTTTTCTTCGCATCGAGTTGCAGCAGCGCGTAGCCGGCGCCCTGCGGCTCGGCAGCCATGACGCCCAGCAGCCTGATCGCCAGCCCGGACGGCACCTCGGCCTGCGCATCGCCGGGCAGCCGGCCAAACAGGTTGCCGGCAGCAGCGAGGCGATCGGCCGGCCCGGAAATCTCCATGGCCCGCGGCAGCGGTGCCGGCGCGCACCACGCCCAGGTCCAGTAGGCCAGCACGAGACCGAGCAACGACAGCGCGCCGGCTTTCGATGCAGCGCCGAGCGCCGTTCGCGCAAGATTCGATCGTCCGGACAACATGCCTTTGTTCCCTCTGCCTGCACGGGTTGGATGGTCGCGGGGACAACAGGGTTCCCATGTCGATGGCCCGCCGGAAACTCATGGCCGCGCGCCGGCGGGTGCGCCGCCGAGCGGCGGGCCGAGTTGCAGGTCGAAATCGCCGTTGTCGCGCTCGACGGCGATCAGCCGCAACAGCGGCGCCAGTTGCGGGCGCTGCTGCGCATCGACCCGCGCGGTGGCGGAAAACGTCGCGGGGCCGCCGCCGCGCCAGGACCCGCCGCCGTCGAGATGGAGCGGCCCGCTGCCGGTACGCAATGTCGCCTTCAACAATCCCGCGTTGCCGTGGACACGAAGTTCGTAGGTGCCGAGCGGTGCGACCCGGGTCAGGGCGGAACCGGCATCCTTCCACGTAATGACAGCATCGGCCGAAACGGTGTGGCCGGAACGCGAGAACTGCGTGACATGGAGGGCGAGATCGCCGCGCGGGCCGAGCGGCGCCATGCGAGGCACGGCGAGGCCAAGCGCACTGGCCGGCAAGGAGAAGTCGACGCTTGATACCTCGATACCGTGCGCCGAGATGCGCACGGGGAAGCCCCGGTCGGCGTGGTCGATGGCGACCTCGAAGTCGAGGCGCCCGCGCCACAGGGCCCGCGGTTGCAGCGTCCAGGAAAGATCCTTGCCGACGCCGCCCGACCCGGCACCATCGCGGATCTCCAGCCGCCCGCTGCCGGACCACAGGCTGCCGTGCGCCTGCGCAAGACGCAGCTTCCCGGCGCTGGCGCGCCGCAGGCCCGCATCGAGCAGCGTGGCTGGCGCCAGCACGACCAGAAACGCCGCATAGGCCGCCATCGCCACGCAGACGCTGGCAACCGGTTCCCGCCATGTCGGTCGGCGCGTCATCGACCGGGGCGCTCCAGGGTGACGGTCACGCCCACCTGGCCGGGCGCGGAACCGGATTCGATCCGCACTGCGACGGGGCGCAGCTGCTGCGCGCGCATGGTGTCTGCCCAACCCAGCCAGTCGGCGAACGCCACATTGGCGAATACCAGCTTCACGTGGCGCGCATCCGGCAGCTCGATGCTCGCCAGCGAACGGGTCAGTCCGCTGGCGTCGACCTGGCGCTGCACCAGCTGGCGCAGGTCCGTCGTGGACGCAGGCAGCGGTGGCATCGCGCGCAGGCGCACGATCTCGTCCGCCTGCCCGCTCTGACGCATCGCGTCTGCACGCAGCTGGGCGACCGCCGGCAGCAGCCGCAAGCGCGCCTGTGTCGTCGCGTACAGCAGCCACGCATACGCCACCAGCCCAAGGCAGATCGCCACGACGGCAACCAGCCCACGTTCCCGCGGGGATCGGGCCGCCCACAGTCGGTTCAAGGCATGCTTCATGGCGACCTCAGGGTCAAGGTGACGGTGCCGCGCCCGGCACGACGCGCCTCCTGCGGCGCGTCGACATCCAACCCGGCCTGCGCCAGGCGAGCCTCGACGCGACGCATGAGCGCGCCGTCCGCAGCGGCGAACTCCAGCACCATGCGTCCGTCCTCATACGACAGCGCGCGCAGCTCCGCGGCCGGCACCTCCGCCAACGCTGCTGCCACCTTGCCGAGCATGGCCGGGAAATCGCCGGCATCCGGCTGGTTCGCGGCGCGCCGTGCCTGGGCCAGTTGCCGCCGCATCTGCAATGCCGGGTCGGCCACCGCGACGGCGTCGGGGAACAGCGCGCGGAAGCGCGCCTCCATCTGCTGGCGAAGCTCATGCTGTTCGCTCGCCAGCCGCACGCGATCGACCAGCAAGGCTGCCGAATGCAGCAGCAGCGCCGCGAGCAGAATCCAGCCGATGTGTCGCCAGCGTGCGAGCATGGCGACGGACGGGCGCCAGTGCCCGCGTTCCTGATCGATCCGGATGCCGGCCAACGCCGGCGCCATGCGCCAATCCGGTTCCGATGCGAACCGGACGCTGACGCCCAGGCCCTGCTGCCATGCCTCCGGATCGGGCCGCGCCGCCGGCGTCGTCACATGCAGCGCGATCGACGCGGGTACGGCATCGCGCGCCCGCGCCTGCTCAAGCAGCAACTGCAGCACCAGTGGCGGCGTCTGCCGATCGCCGCAATCGGTGGCGGCGCCCTCGAGTTCGCCGATGCGCACATAGCCTTCCTGCCCGCTCCAGGCAAGACTCCACTCCCCTTGCTGCATCGGCAACATCAGCGTCTCGCAATACACGACGTCGACGCGGATACCGACCGCGCCAAGCGCGTCGCGCCAGCCTTGCAGCCGCTGCCGGTCGACCACTGCGAGCACGTCGTCGTCCCCGACCCGCCCCAGCATGCTCACCTGGTTGGCGTCCGGGTCGGATGCCAGTTGTTCCTCGGCTGCATAGGCCAGCAACGCCGCGGACCTGCGCCTGCCCACTCGAGGCAATCGCGTTCGGGTGATCAAGACCTGGCTGGCGGCAAGCACCAGTTCGACCCGCGATGCCGTGTTCGGCAACTGTGCCAGTGCCCCACTTCCGGAATGCACACCGGCGTGCTCGTCCAGCAGCACCCATCGGCATGACGTGGGCGCCGTCGACAGCGGACAGAATATGCGCAGCAGGCTCATCGGAGCTTCCGCCATACGACGCCGGGCCAGCGCGCCGCGTCCGTCCGCGCCAACAGCAGCTGGCTGCGGGCCTGCGTCTTGCCGTAAGTCACCCGCAGCGTGACCAGGAAATAATCGCTGCCGACGCGGATGTCCTGCCCGGGTACCGTGGCGTCCTTGCCGAGCTGGCCAAGGAAATCGGCGTTGTTGCGATAGAAAGTTCCGTTGCGGCGGGCGACCAGTGCCCGCGCCGAATCCAGATCCAGTCCGTCGACCACGGCAGCGAGAACCTCGGCGGACGCCGTGTTCACGTTGAGTGCGGTCGCCGCCGGCAGCGCCGTCACGAAAGGTGCGAGGCGCGCACGGACACTGGCGTCGAAGCCACGTACAAGACCCAGTTCGTCCAGATCGACGAGCGGCCGGTTGGCGGCGAGACGAGGGTGGCCGAGCCCGCGGTAGTACGCATCCTCCGCCCCGCCGGCGGGCTGCGCCACGCTGTCGGCATCGACCCAGTCGGCGAGTGCATCGGCCAGCTCCGCCGGCAAGCCGAGGATGGCCAGCAGGCGCTGGAAACGCGCGTACTGCGTGACATCGAGTTTGCCGTTCCGGACCAGGTTGTCGAGATTGAACCGGCCTTGCTGGTCCTCGATGTGGCCGGCCAGTTCGCCGTTCTCGAACGGGATCGGCGGCAGGCGCAGCGCCCACGGTTCTCCGGCGTGGTCGACGTCGCCGCTGGCTCGACGGTCGTCGAACAGCATTGCGCGAGCCCAGTCGCCTCCCGCCGTGACCAGTTCCTCGGCCTGGACATGGTCGGCGGCCAACCCGGCCTGGCGCGACCACGTGCTCAGCGCGACCAGCATGGCCGTTGCCGCCACTGCAGCCACGGCCATGATCGCCATCGCCATCAGCAAGGCCGCACCGCGCTGCCCGGCGTTCATGAGCGCAGCGCGAACACGCGCACCACGGTTTCGCCCGAACCGAGCACCACTTGCATGCGTACGGCCAGCGGCAGCGGGGGGTCGGCCGGCGTCGTCGGCCACGTATTGTTCCAGGTCAACGCGGGGCCGAGATATTGCAGGCTCAGGCGGGTCACGTCATCGAGTACCACGTAGCGGGTCGGCGGCGTGGTTGCGGCAAGGTCGAGCCCCGGCCAGATCCACAATTCGATCTGGTGCGCGCCGTTCACTCCGTAGCCGATGCGCCGCGGTACGTCGACGCCGTCCGTCCCGGCGAACCGAGTGAACTCCAGCAGTGGCGCCTGTGCTGCATCGGGTCGACCAAGCCACGCTGGCGAGGTGCCGGCATCGCTGCGCACCGGGCGCGGCGCGGCCAGCCGTACATCGCGCGCAAAGCGGACGAAGAACGACTCCGCCTGCCGCCATTGCGCGGATTCCGCCTGAATGCGGTCGCGCGACGCCATGACCACGCCAAGTCCGCGATAGGCCATCAGCGTGAGCAGCGACAGAACGAGCAGCGCCGACAGCAGCTCGATCAAGGTGAATCCGGGGGCAGCGCGAAACCGGTGGGCGTTCATCGGCCGCTCTCCGAGGGATCCACGACAAAACCCGTGGAATGCGCAAGGAAGTGCGCTGGCTGCGCCGGCGCGAAGACGAAGACGTCGACACGATGGAATGCCGCATTCGGCGTCGCGGATACTTCCTCGCGCCAGCCGAGTTCAAGATTGCCCTGGCGCCGCACACCGGTTCGCACGCCAACCGGCAACCAGTCGCCGCGTGCACGATGCTCGGCGAGGCGATCGGCCGCGACCCACCCGGCCAGCAGTCGCCCACGCAGTTCGTCGGCATGGCTGACGCCCTGCGTGGCCACGCGCAGCGCGGCAAGCAGCGACACCGCGACGATCGTCATGGCGACCAGCACTTCGACCAGCGTGAATCCCGGCGCGTCATTGCGCTGCCATGTCGCCATAGGTCTTCCCCTGCCCGGGTGCGATGCGCAAGTCGCCGACCGGAGAGGCCGCGATGCCGTAATGGTCGGCACCGAGCGCCAGGTCCATCGAAAACGCCGACATCGAGCCGTCGGACGGAAACTGCAGACGCATGGTCGCCTGCGCCGCGGCGGCTTCGTTGCGCAGCTGCGATATCAGCATGCCGTGCGGCAGGCTGCGCGCACGCAACACATCGTCGTCACGGATCTCGGACCACCCGTCATCGCCACCCTGGCGCCAGAAGCGGTAGTGGCTGCCGTCGGACGTCCACACGATGGCGGCGCCGGAGATGCGCGCTTCCTGGGCGGCAAGCTCCAGCAGCTGCGCGAGTCGCTCGGCCTCGACCCGCAACAGGTCGCGATCGCCCGGTTGCATCCGTGCCCCGATGGTTCCCGCCAGGATGCCCATGATCAGCACCACGACCAGCATCTCCAGCAGCGTGAAGCCGCGTTTGCCCAGGCGGACGATCGCTTCATGCACGGCACGGGTTTCCGTCACAGCGTCCACGAACCGATGTCGGCATCGTTGCCCTCGCCGCCGGGTGCACCGTCGGCCCCCAAACCGTAGACATCCACCTCCCCGTGCAGGCCCGGGTTCAGGTACTGGTAGGGATGGCCCCAGGGGTCTTTCGGCAGGCGCCCGACGTACCCCTCGGGCTTCCAGTTCGACGGGATCGGCCCGGAGTCAGGCCGGGACACCAGCGCCTGCAGTCCCTGTTCGGTGGTCGGGTAGCGCCGGTTGTCCAGACGGTAGAGCTGCAGGGCCTGCATCAGGCTGGCGATGTCCTGCCGCGATGCGGTCACGCGCGCCTCGTCCGGCCGGCTCATCACCTTCGGCACGACCAGCGCAGCGAGGATGCCGAGGATCACCACGACCACCATCAGTTCAAGCAGGGTGAAACCGCGTTGGGACGAAACACGTGTCGGCATGGTGGCGCCACCTCGGATGTGCAGAGAGCTTGCGGCTCGGATGTCCGGCCGCACTGCGCGTGCGCACGGCGGCAAGGCAAGACGGCTCCAGCACAGGCGCGACGCGTTCGGCGGGCACATCGGCCCGAAGATGCGCTGAAGTCTCCGTTGTGATGCAAGCAGCGGCCCGCAGGTTCCGCATGACGCGCATGCGCATCGTCGGTGCGGCAGGCAAACCCGTTCGCCGATCGCAATGCCTCTTTCGTCGTCCCGTGCGTCGACGGGAACCTTCTTCGTGCCGCTGCGTCGGTTGGTGAGCGGGGACTGGTTCCCCGGCGTCGACGCGATGCAATGCGGGTACCGCGCAGCGATGGACCTGCGCGGATTCGTCGATACGCAGAGACAGTTTCATGGTGCCGGCCGATGCGGGCGGCATGGGTTGCTGCGGCCGCTGGAAACCGCTGCGCGGAGTGTTTTTGTCCTGACTGGGTGCATCCAATGAAGAGGGAATGCAGATGAGCAGATTCATGCACAAGAAATGGTTGCCGACGGCGCTGCCTGTCGCACTTGTCGTCGGCCTCACCGGATGCGGCGGCTCCAGTCCCCACGGCCAGGCGGCCACGCCGCCTCCGGTCCCGGCCCCGACCGTGGTGTCCACCACCCCGGCCAATGCCGCGACGGGCGTGCTGAACACGGCGGAAGTCAGCGCCACGTTCGACCAGGCGATCGACCCGGCAACGCTGAAGAACGCCACCTTCAACGTGAACTGCCCGGCCGGCGCGGCTGCCTTCGGGTCCGTCACCTACGATGCGGCGACGAGGAAAGCCACGTTCGTGCGCATCACCGAATCGCCGACCAACCCGCCGCAGTCGGAGGTGGCCGAACCCATGGCGGCGAACGTCACCTGCACCGCGACCATCACGACCGGCGTCAAGGGCACCAACGGCGCCGCGTTGGCGACGAATTACGTGTGGACATTCTCGACCGTGACCGACACGGCGTTCCTGGACCAGGGCAAGCAGATCTTCCGCTTCGACACGTTCGGCGACGAGACGACGTGGACCGACACACTGCACATGAACGACGTCATCGCTGCAGCCGTCGATCCGAAGACGGCGTTGGCCGTCGGCCTGAAAGTGGACGCGGAGGCGCTTCCTCCGTCCGTCGTGGCAGGCATCCAGGACGGCAGCATCAGCCTGACCAGTCCCGACACCACGCTTGCGCTGATCAGCCTCGATGCGGTGGTGGGCATCAAGGGCACCGTGGAAACCGTCAACGGCAAGA
Organism: Rhodanobacter sp. UC4438_H5; assembly: GCF_052978405.1. Lineage (NCBI taxonomy): Bacteria > Pseudomonadati > Pseudomonadota > Gammaproteobacteria > Lysobacterales > Rhodanobacteraceae > Rhodanobacter > Rhodanobacter sp. UC4438_H5. The sequence continues at coordinate 723,512 of NZ_CM129672.1, read as the reverse complement.
GCACGCTGACCCGCGTCGGAATCACCTGTGCGTTGTGCCATTCCACGGTCGACAACTCGTTTGCGCCGGGTATCGGCAAGCGCCTGGATGGCTGGCCCAATCGCGACCTCAATCCCGGGCTGATCATCTCGCTGTCGCCGGCGCTGACCCAGGCGCAAAAGGCCGTCTACAGTTCGTGGGGGCCGGGCATGTACGACCCCCGCTACAACATCGATGGCATCAACGGTCCGCAGGTGATCTCGCCGGCCTTCGGCCTGCAGGGCATCCACAAGATCATCGCGACCGGCGATGGCGACGATCTGGCTTACTGGAACCGGTATGTCGCCGTCACGCAGATGGGCGGGCACGGCAACTTCACCGATGCGCGCGTCGGCACGGGCATCAACATCACCAACGGCACCGACGACCTGGTCACCGCCAAGCTGCCCGCGCTGCAGGCATATCAGCTGTCGATCGCGGCGCCACCCGCACCGGCCGGCAGCTTCGACGCCGCGGCCGCAGCGCGCGGCAAGGTCCTTTTCGAGGGCAAGGCAGGATGCATCACCTGCCACAGCGGCCCCGAGTTCACCGACGCCAACGAACGCCTGCACCCGGCAAGCGACGTGGCAAGCGAACCCGAGGCCCCCGGAGTGCCGAGCTACGCATCGCGCACGGCGACCAAGCAGTACCGCACGGCACCGCTGAAGGGTGTCTGGCAGCATCCACCGTACTTCCACAACGGCTCGGCGGCCACGCTCGACGACGTCGTGGCGAAATACAACGCGAAGCAGGCGCTTGGCCTGAGCAGCGCGGAGGTAGCCGATGTCGCGCAGTACGTGAAGTCGCTGTAGCTCGTGCGGGAGCGCCCGACCGGACGAATGCGACACGATCCGCAGGGCGCGACCCGGCAGTTCAAGCCGGCTCCGCGGCGCGGTTTGGCCAGATACCCGAGGACATCCCCCGACGCCGCCGGGGGATGCCCGCTTCAGGCAATCCCGATCGCCATTCGGGCAAGGCAAGCCGGCGGTGACCCGTCGGCGCCCTGCGCCGGCGTGATGCCGATGGCGGATCGCACCGGCATCTGGCGACCAAGCAGCGGCAACCGGGCCACGGAGGAGCTAATCGCCCTCGCCGGAAGCTGGTTCCGCCGAGAGCCACGCCATCACGACGGCGGTCATGCACGCGCAGCGCACGCCGAGAAACGGAAAACTGTCGGCCAGCATGTTGCCGAGCGTGGTGCCCAGCGACTTGCGCAGCAGCCGGCGCGCGCGGTGCAGCCGGGTCTTCACGGTCTGCGGCTTGATGGCCAGTCGAGCAGCGGTTTCCTCGACGCTGCACGCTTCGATCTCGCGCAACCTGAAGACGGTGCGATAGGGCTCGGGCAGCTCGTCGATCGCATCCCGCAGCAGGAGACGGATCTCTGCGCGGGCAGCGAACGATACCGGGTCGCCACCATGGCGCCCAAGCCCGGATCGGCTGACCCAGAAAGGATCCGGCGACGACATGTCGACGTGCTCAAGCCCGACCGTCGCGCGCCGCCTGCGCAAGCGGCTGCGCGCCTCGTTGAGCAGGATGCTGATCAGCCAGGTTCGCAGGGGCGCATCGCCGCGGAACGTGTCGAATTTGTCATAGGCCCTGGCGAAAGCTTCCTGCACGATGTCCTCGGCTTCGGTCTCCTCCTCGAGCACGCCGCGCGCGATCCGGTACAAGTGCGGGCCGAAGCGCTGCATGATGTACCGGAACGCTTCATGGTCACCATGCGTCACAAGCAGGACCAGCGCGGCGTCGTTCAGCGCGGCGTAGTCGATCCGCGTGACATCCGCGGACGAAGATGAGGACCCTTGCATGGCTATTTGGATGCAGATGCGGCTTGCGGGTTCCGGCATCGACCGGCGGCCGGCATCGGCGCTCACGAACGCGGGCCGCTGCCTGCCCGGCACGATCCGGCTACGGGCGTGCCCGACGCTCCGGGCCGCCGGGCCGGGCAGCACATGCGCCGGCATGGCCCGGGGTACGGCCCGGTGTACGCGCGCCTGCGGCACTCGCGCGACAGCGGCAGTGCGCCGCATGGACAAGCGCCATCGCCATTGCGGACAATCACGGAGATGACCGCCACGCCCGCCGCCGCGCCCCTGCTCGAAGCACGGGGCTTGAGTTTTCGTCGCCAGGACGAACCGGTGTTCGCACCGCTGGATTTCCGGTTGCACGCGGGCGAGCTGGCCCTGATCGAGGGCGACAACGGCAGCGGCAAGACCACCTTGCTGCGCATGCTGGCCGGCCTGCTGCATGTCGGCGAAGGGGAACTGCGCTGGCGCGGCGCGCCGCTGCAGCGCGACGCCACCGCCGGCGACATCCTGTTTCTCGGCCACCAGTTGGGATTGAAGGCGGACTTCAGCCCGCGCGAGAACCTGCGCGTGGCGGCCAGCCTGCATGGCTGCCGCGAGGGCGCCAACGCTGCCTCCGTGCTGGCCCGGATCGGCCTGCGCGGCTACGAGGACGAGCCGGTGCGGCGCTTGTCCGCCGGCCAGAAGAAGCGCGCCGCGCTGGCGCGCCTGCTGCTGCTGCCGGCCACGCTGTGGCTGCTCGACGAGCCCTACGCCAACCTCGACCGCATCGGCATCGCGCTGGTCAACGAGTTGCTGGAAGGCCACACCGACGCCGGTGGCGCGGCGATGGTCACCAGCCACGGCACCGTGAGTTTCCACGGCGGCGAACCGCGACGGATTCGCATGCATGATTGAGGCCGGGAACCCCATGCGTGAACTCGCTCCCCTGCGACCGAAGGAAATCCCTTTGGGACAAGCAGAGGGAGGAGCACGACGATGAACCGGCCGGGCCTCGGCACCGCCTGCGCCGCGATGCTGCGGCGCGATCTCGCGCTCGCCTGGCGTCGCCGCGGCGACATCGCCATGCCGGTGCTGTACGCGGTGATCGTGGCCACGCTGTTTCCGTTCGCGCTGGGCCCGGAAGACACCCTGCTGCAGCGGATTGCCGGCGGCGTGGTGCTGGTCACCGTGTTGCTGGCGATGCTGCTGGCGCTGGATGCGATGTTCGCCAGCGACATCGAGGACGGTTCGCTGGAACAACTGGTGCTGTCCCCGCAGCCGCTGGCGCTGCTGCTGGGCATGAAGATCCTCGCCCACTGGCTGGCTACCGCGCTGCCGCTGATCGTGATCGCGCCGCTGCTGGCGGCGATGCTGCACCTGCCCGGCGCGGTGATTCCGGTACTGCTGCTGGCGCTGCTGCTGGCCACGCCGCTGCTCAGCCTGCTCGGTGCCGTGCTGGTGGCGCTGACGGCCGGCACGCGGCGCTCTGGTATGCTGCTCGCCTTGATGCTGCTGCCTTTGTGCGTGCCGGCCGTGATCTTCGCCGCCGGCGCGGTGGCTGCCGCCCAACAGGGGCTGCCGTGGCTGGCACCGATCGCCTGGCTGGCTGCCGCCCTGGTGCTCGCCGTGGTGCTGGCGCCGCTGGCCTGCGCGGCCGCCCTTCGCATTGCCCTGGACGCATGATGTCTGACTGGATTCCGCTCTGGTTGCACAAGCTCGGCTCGCCGCCGACGTTCTACCGCTTCGCCGGCGCGCTGCAGCCGTGGGCGATGGCGCTGGCGCTGCTGCTGGGCGCGGTCGCGCTGTACGGCGGCCTGGTGCTGGCGCCCGCCGACTACCAGCAGGGCGACGCCTACCGGATCATCTTCATCCACGTGCCCAGTGCGTGGATGAGCATGTTCATCTACGCGGTGATGGGCGTGGCCTCGTTCGTCGCGCTGGTGTGGCGGATCAAGCTGGCCGAGGTGGTGGCGATGCAATCGGCGCCGATCGGCGCGGCGTTCACCTTCATCACCCTGGTCACCGGCTCGTTGTGGGGCAAGCCGATGTGGGGCACCTGGTGGACCTGGGACGCGCGGCTGACCTCCGAGCTGGTGCTGCTGTTCCTGTATCTCGGCGTCATCGGCCTGTACCACGCGTTCGAGGATCGCCGCCAGGGCGCGCGCGCCGCCGGCTTCCTGGCCATCATCGGCGTCATCAACGTGCCGATCGTGCACTTCTCGGTGAACTGGTGGAACACCTTGCACCAGGGCAGCACGGTCAACGTGTTCGGCCAGTCGAAGATGGCGTGGGACATGCTGTGGCCGCTGCTGACGATGACCCTGGCGACCAAGTTCTACTACGCCGGCAGCCTGTTCCGCCGTGCGCGCACCGACCTGCTGGACATGGAAGGCGGCAAGGACTGGGTACGCAAGATTGCCGAAGAGGAGGCCGACCGATGAGCGCGCTGCAGCAATTTTTCGCCGCGGGCGGCGAGGCCGCCGCCTTCTTCAGGATGGGCGGCTACGCCGCCTACGTGTGGCCAGCCTACGCGGTGTTCTTCATCGTGCTGGTTGCGGACAGCCTCGCGCCGGGACTGCGCCGCCACCGCGTGCTGCGGGAACTTCGCGCGCGACTGGCCCGTCAGAGTGCCCGTCAGCAACGTCATTCACCTCCTTCCACGCCGTCCGCCTGACCGGCACAGACCTGCCATGCCCATGAACCCCACCCGCAAGCGCCGCCTCATCATCGTCTTGCTGATCCTCGCCGCGGCCACGCTAGCCACCGTGCTGGTGGTGGTGGCGCTGCAGAACAACATGAACTACCTGCTCACGCCGAGCCAGGTGCAGTCCGGCCAGGCCAGCGGCTACAAGACCTTTCGCCTCGGCGGCATGGTCAAGGCCGGCTCGATCCAGCGCTCCAGCGATTCGCTCAAGGTCACCTTCACCGTGGTCGACGCCGGCGGCGCGATGCCGGTGGAGTACACCGGCATCCTCCCGGACCTGTTCCGCGACAACCAGTCGGTGATTGCCACCGGCCACATGGCCGGCGCCCGCTTCGTCGCCACCGAAGTGCTGGCCAAGCACGACGAAACCTACATGCCCAAGGAACTGAAGGACGCGATGGCCAAGGCGCATGCCGAGAAGCCGGGAATAGGGAATCGAGAATAGGGAATCGGAAAAGCCGTGCACACCATTCCCTGCTGTCAATTGCTGCACCGAAACGCGCCGAAACTGCGTGGTGCCTCGCTTTCACCTATTCCCCACTCCCTATTCCCTATTCCCGGCTCAAACCCATGACCCCCGAACTCGGCCAACTTGCACTGATTCTCGCCCTGCTGCTCGCCCTGGCGCAGGGGGTGCTGCCGCTGATCGGAGCGTGGCGCGGCAATCGCGCGCTGATGGCGGTGGCACGGCCCGCGGCGGCGGGCCAGGCGGTGTTCGTGGCGTTCGCCTTCGGCATCCTGGTTTGGGCGTTCCTGCATTTCGATTTCTCGGTGCAGTACGTAGCCGACAACTCCAACCTGGAGCTGCCGTGGTACTACCGCATCGCCGCGGTGTGGGGCGCGCACGAGGGTTCGCTGCTGTTGTGGATCTTCATCCTCAACGTGTGGACGGTGGCGCTGGCCGCGTTCAGTTACAAGCTGCCCGAAGTGTTCGCCTCGCGCGTGCTCGCGGTGATGGGATTGATCGCGGTGGGCTTTCTCGCCTTCATCGTGTTTACCTCCGACCCGTTCGGCCGGCTGCTGCCGATGCCCGGCGACGGCGCGGATCTCAACCCGGTGCTGCAGGACCCCGGCATGGCCTTCCACCCGCCGGTGCTCTACACCGGCTACGTCGGCTTCTCCGTGGCCTTCGCGTTTGCCATCGCCGGCCTGCTCGGCGGCGAGCTGGAACAGGCGTGGGTGCGCTGGGCGCGACCGTGGACCAACGTGGCCTGGGCCTTCCTCACCCTGGGCATCGTCGCCGGCAGCTGGTGGGCGTATGCGGAGCTGGGCTGGGGCGGCTGGTGGTTCTGGGACCCGGTGGAAAACGCCAGCTTCATGCCGTGGCTGGTCGGCGCGGCATTGATCCATGCGCAGGCGGTGACCGAGAAGCGCGGCTCGCTGCGCGCGTGGACGATCCTGCTCTCGATCTTCGCGTTCTCGCTGTCCCTGCTGGGCACCTTCCTGGTGCGCTCGGGCGTGCTGACCTCGGTGCACGCGTTCGCCTCCGATCCGCGCCGCGGCGTGTTCATCCTGATCTTCCTCACCATCGTGGTCGGCGGCTCGCTGTTGCTGTACGCGTTGCGGGCGCCCAAGGTGGCCGGCGGCAAGGCGTTCCAGCTGCTGTCGCGCGAAACCGTGCTGTTGATCGGCAATCTGATGTTCGCGGTGGCTGCGGCGATGGTGTTGCTGGGCACGCTGTTCCCGCTGATCGGCGACGCGCTGAACCTGGGCCGGATCTCGGTCGGCCCGCCGTATTTCGGCTTCCTGTTCCCCCTGCTGATGTTGCCGGTCGTGCTGCTGATGCCGTTCGGGCCGTTCCTGCGCTGGGGCAAGGGCGAATCGCCGCTGCTGAAGCAGATCCTGCTGCGCGTCGGCGTTGCCGCGGCGGCCTGCGCGATCGTGGCGGCGTTCTTCGTCGACGGCAAGCTCAAGGCGATCGTCGGCGTCGCGGCGCTGGTGTGGCTGGGCGTGGGCGTGCTGCTGTATGCCTACAAGCGCTGGCGCGACGTGCCGCGCGGCCGCCGTTATCCGGGCGAGATGGCCGGCATGCTGCTGGCGCATCTTGGCGTGGGGGTGTTCGTCGCCGGCGTGCTGCTGACCGAATCGCTCAGCGTGACCCGCGACGTGCGCATGGCGCCGGGCGAAACGCAGCACATCAGCGGTTACGATTTCCGCTTCGATGGCGTGCACCGCACCACCGGCCCGAACTGGAAAGCCGACCAGGGCGTGATCACGGTGACCCGCGACGACAAGCAGATTGCGGTCATGCACCCGCAGAAGCGCACCTACCCGCGCGGTCAGGTGCAGACTGAGTCGGCGGTCGACGCCGGCGTGTTCCGCGACCTGTACGTGGCGCTGGGCGAGCCGATGGACGCCGGCAACATCGAAGGCGCGTGGGCGCTGCGCCTCTACTACAAGCCATTCGTGCGCTGGATCTGGGGTGGCGGCTTGCTGATGATGCTGGGTGGTTTCGTCTGCGCCGCAGACAAGCGATTCCGTCTCAAGCGCACGGCTGATGCCACCGCTTCGCTGGACCTGCAGCCACAGGAAACCCGCGCATGAATCGCCTGCTGCCGTTCATCGGTTTCATGCTGCTGGTGGGCCTGTTCGGGTTCGGCATCTGGTGGAACACGCGCCACGATCCGAACGCGATCCCCACGCCGCTGCTGAACAAGCCCGCGCCCGCGTTCAACCTGCCCAAGCTGTACGAGCCGACGCAGACGGTGAGCAAGGCCGACCTGCTCGGCCAGCCCTACCTACTCAACGTGTTCGCCAGCTGGTGCATCGAGTGCGGCGTGGAACACCCCGTGCTGACCGCCGCAGCGCCGAGCCTTGGGGTGAAGCTGGTCGGCTACAACTACAAGGATGCGCCGGCCGACGCCAAGGCCTGGCTGGCGGCGCACGGCAGCCCATACGCGTTGCTGATCGCCGACGAGTCCGGCCAGACCGCGATCGACTTCGGCGTCTACGGCGCGCCGGAAAGCTTCCTGGTCGACGCGAAGGGCGTGATCCGCTTCAAGCACATCGGGCCGATCACCCCGGACGTGCTGGCGACCAAGGTCAAGCCGGCGATCGCCGCGATGCTGAAGGAGACGCCGTGAAACCGGGCATCGGGAATCGGGCATCGCCAGCCCGCGGGTTGCTGTTCGCGTTCTTCATCGCGCTGCTGACGTGCGCGGGCATCGCCCACGCGCAGGCGATCGAGCCGATGCCGTTCACGGATCACGCGCAGGAGCTGCGTTTCCAGCATCTCACCCACCAGCTGCGTTGCCCGATGTGCCAGAACGAGACGCTGGCCGATTCCAATGCGCCGATCGCCCGCGACCTGCGCAACCAGATCTTCAAGCTGATGCAACAAGGCAAGAGCGACGACGAGATCAAGCAGTACCTGGTCGCGCGCTATTCGAATTACATCCTGTACGACCCGCCGCTGAAGCCGGGCACCGTGCTGCTCTGGTTCGGGCCGCTGGCGATTCTGCTGGCCGGCGCCGGCGTGGTGCTGGTGGCGATCCGCAAACGCAGGCGCGAAGGCGTTGACACAAAGACCGTCGGCGACAGCGCCGACAACGGGGAAGATTGGTGAAAATCGCCTTTATCGTGGTGGCCGCGCTGATGGTCGCGCTGGCGCTGGCTGCCCTGCTGGTGCCCCTGGTGCGCGAGGGACGCCGCTCCGGCCGCGCTCGCAGCGTGTTCGTGCTCAGCCTGTCCATCGCCCTGCTGCTGCCGCTGGGTGCCGGCGTGCTCTACCTCAAGGTCGGCACGCCGGCGGCACTCAACGGGGTCTCTGCGCAGGCGCAGACGCCGATCAGCCTGCCGCAGGCGATCGCCCAGCTGCGCGAGCACCTGGCGCAGCAGCCCGACGATCAGCAAGGCTGGATGCTGCTGGCACAGACCAGCGCGATGATGCGCCAGCCAGGCGACGCGCGCGATGCGTGGGACCACGTGCTGAAGCTCGATGCCAACAACGCCGAGGCGATGGTGGGCTGGGCCGAAAGCGATTCGATGCTGCGCGCCGACCACCAGATCGAAGGCCGCGCCCGCGAGCTGCTGCAGCGTGCGGTGAAGCAGCACCCGGACAACCAGCGCGGGCTGTGGCTGCTCGGCATCAGCGACTTCCAGCGCGGCGACTACCGCAACGCTGCCGCCACCTGGCGCCTGCTGCAACCGCAGCTCGAACCCGGCTCCAGCGTGGCGAAGTCCGTCGCCGAACAGATCGCCATCGCCGACGCCCGCGCCGGCGGCGCACCGGCCGGTGCCTCCGGCAGCGCCGCAGCGGCTGTGCCGGCAGGTGCTTCGTTGCGGGTCACCGTCACCCTGGCGCCGTCGCTGCAGGGCAAGCTGGCCAAGGGCGACGTGCTCTATGTCTACGCGCGCGCGCCGGATGGCCCGCCGATGCCGCTGGCGGTGGCCCGGATCGAGCCGGTCAAGCTGCCCGCCACGGTCACTCTCAACGACGCCATGGCGATGACGCCCGCGTTCAAGCTGTCGTCGGTGGCACGGGTTTTCGTCGGCGCGCGGATCAGCCACGACGGCCAGCCCACCGCCGCGCCCGGCGACCTCGAAGGCGATGCCGGCGTGGTCGACGTCGCGCGCAAGACGCCGGTCGCCATCACGATCGACAAGGTGCACTGACCATGGGCGACGCGCGCCGCTATCTGAGCCTGCCCTCGCCTTTTCCGATGAAGCGCGGCGGCGAACTGCACGGCGCGCACGTCGCCTACGAAACCTGGGGCACGCTGAATGCAGCGCGCGACAACGCAGTGCTGGTGCTCACCGGGTTGTCGCCCAGTGCACACATGACCTCGTGCGATGAAGACCCGTCGCCCGGCTGGTGGCAGGACATGGCCGGCCCCGGCAAGGCGATCGACACGGATCGCTGGTTCGCGATCTGCGTGAACTCGCTGGGCAGCGACAAGGGCTCCACCTGTCCGGCGTCGCTCGACCCTGCCACGGGCGAGCCCTATCGGCTGAGCTTTCCCGAGCTGGCGCTGGAAGACGTGGCCAATGCCGCGCACGCCGTGGTCGCCAGCCTCGGCATCACGCAGCTGGCCTGCCTGATCGGCTGCTCGATGGGCGGCATGAGCGCGCTGGCCTACATGCTGTTGCACCCGGGCAGCGTGCGCGCGCACATCAGCGTGGATACCGCACCGCAGGCGCAGCCGTTCGCCATCGCGATCCGCTCCCTGCAGCGCGAGGCCATCCGCCTCGACCGGCACTGGAACGAAGGCGCCTATGACGACGCCAACTACCCCGACATCGGCATGAGCATCGCGCGCAAGCTGGGCGTGATCACCTACCGCTCCGCGATGGAATGGAACGGCCGCTTCGCGCGCATCCGGCTCGATCCGGAGCAGCGCGAGGACGAACCGTTCGGCCGCGAGTTCCAGGTGGAGTCCTATCTCGAAGGCCACGCCAGGCGTTTCGTGCGTACCTTCGATCCGAACTGCTACCTGTACCTGTCGCGCGCCAGCGACTGGTTCGACATCGCCGAGTACGGCCACGGCAGCGTGCAGGAAGGCCTCAAGCGCATCTGCATCGAACAGGCCATGGTGATCGGCGTGAGCACCGACATCCTGTTTCCGCTGCAGCAGCAGGAGCAGATCGCCGAAGGCCTGCAGGCCGCCGGCGCCAGGGTGGAATTCGTGGCGCTGGATTCGCCCCAGGGCCACGATGCCTTCCTGGTCGACATCGAGCACTACAGCCCCGCCATCGGCGGATTCCTGAACCGCCTGGCGGCCGCGCCATCGCCGCGCTGGTAGACTCTGGCCGCCACTCGCCCATCCGAGACCGCCATGCTCACCCTGGATTTCCCCGGCAGCCGCACCCTGATCGACGCGATCGACGCCGCCGTGGCCAAACCCACCACCCACGAACTCACCGACAGCCTGCGCCAGAGCCTGTGCCGGCTGATCCGCGAGCAGGCAGTGCGCCTGCCCGAATGCGTGTTCGAGGCCAACCCGGAGCACTACGCGCGCCGCGAGCTGTACCGCAGCGAAGACCACGGCTACTGCGTGGTGGCGATGACCTGGGGGCCGGGCCAGGGCACGCCGATCCACGACCACGATGGCATGTGGTGCGTCGAGGGCGTCTGGAACGGCGCGCTGGAGATCGTGCAGTACGAACTGCTGGAACACGATGCGCAACGCTACTGCTTCCAGGCAGTCGGCTCGATCCAGGCCGGCACCGGCTCCGCCGGCAGCCTGATCCCGCCGCACGAATACCACAGCATCCGCAACCCCAGCGACGACGCCGTCACCGTGAGCCTGCACGTCTACTCCGGCCCGATGGTTCGCTGCTCGGTATTCCAGCCACTGCCCGAAGACCGCTGGTACGGCCGCGACGTGCGCCAGTTGGGTCTCGACCGCGTGCACTGAACCCGGCATAATTCCCCGCTCACGCATGCCGGTGTGGCGGAATGGTAGACGCGGCGGACTCAAAATCCGCTTGTGGTGACACAGTGGAGGTTCGAGTCCTCTCACCGGTACCAATTGAGGGTTTCAGGCAACATCACCGAGACCCACGAAACACCCGAAGCCCGCATAACAGCGGGCTTTTTCATGCCTGAAGGGTTTTCAATCGGTCTCATTAGGATCGCAGGGAATCCAACGGTATCTGACGGTACTTTTGGCGGTATTTGTGTGAATGAGATCGTCGCGCCGACTAGTCGCTGACGAGGCCCAAATTGCCCCGCAGTGACCCGGAGCGGTCCAACTACCTCGTGCTGTCCCTTGCCGCGCGCAACGGCGACGCCCACCAGAAAGACTTCGGCTTGCTCTACGCCCATCCGCAGGCCGAGCGGCCACGCCTGGCGCCGCTCTACGACATGGTGACCACTGCCGCCACGACGACATCAACCCGCGTACCGGCGCCCTGTACGCCGACCGCACGCTGGCGCTGAAACTCGCCAGGAGCAAACACTATCCCAGCCGCGAAACCCTGCTCGACTTCGGCAAGACCCTGTGCCACGTGCGATCGCCCGAGCGCGTGATCGAGCGCATCAGCCAGGTCATGAGCGACACGCTGGCGGAACACCGCCACCGCGTCGAACCGGAGTTCTTCCAGCGCCTCAAGAGCGAATGGGATGGCGGACGCGCGGCAATTGCGCCAGCCACGGTGCATGGCGAGCGGTGAAGGCTTCCTGCCCAGAACGATAGGAACTTGTGCGGCAGATCGAGTCAGTATTTGAACTGTGTACTTGCATCCCGACCGCAGAGCCGCGGAAGCCGCTGGGAGCAGTCCCCGCCCGTCGATCCGATCGTGTTGATGGCCTTTGCAATGTAGCGGGCGCGAAGCGCGCACGGGCAACCGTCATCCCCCGTGTGGATCGACGTGGATCATTCCAAGCAGGGCGCGTGCCCTGGTCATTCCCACATAGTGCGATGACCGCAAGGGGGACTTCATGCTCGGAGCACACATGTCGACCAGCCATACAACTGAACTTTCCAACCCCTTGAAGCTCTCGATCTGCGCGAAACCGATAGCGCCATTGCCAGCACCTCGGGGAGAGTAGGCATCCAGTACCGCAACGTGCACCCCCGCATGTTCCGGCATCAATGCCGCGCAAGACTGCGAATAGGTCTCTGGCGACAGAATAACGATATCTGAGGGGCTTAAGCCTTCGTCATTGATCAGTTTCAGCAACTCGTTGTGCAACGCGACGGCGGCATCCTCCCTGCCGGCAACCGTTATCTCACGCACCGGAGGGCCATTCCCAACAGCAGACGCACCTACATCTGCGTCGAGCGCCTTCTGCACCCGCGCCAGGATGGGCAACGAGTTGCGACAGTTGGTTTTCAATGGAATGCAGACAGCGCCAAGAGCCGCAAGATACTCGTAGGCATCCGGCTGATATTCGCCGCACAGCCCGGATTGATTATTTGCATCGTGGAAGAAGCTCCAACGACCGCCATCAAGCCCGCCACGCAGAACACTGTCCAGGCGCTCCAAAGCATCCATATTCAGCACGTCCTGGCCTTCATCAACGATCAGGGCATCAAACACTTCTATACCGGCGCGCCTCGCGGTGACGGGAGCGGAGTTTGCCAGTGACACCGTAACCCCGGGTGTAGCGGCATTCTCAAGATAGGTCTTGAGCCACGGGGAGTGGCAGGTCAGAGCAACCTTCATACCAGCAGCGCTCCAACGCTTGGCAAGTTCCAGCGCCAGCATCGTCTTTCCTGTCCCGGCTCCCCCCGAACAAATGACGCGATCGTTGGCTTCGACGACGTCAATGTATCGAAGCTGATCCTCGGTCAGCTGAGCAATGCGCACTTCGGTCGCATGCGCCGATGCATGCAATGGCATCACCGCCTCGAACTCAGGGCGCATGAACTGCTGCAGCCTGCGCAATTGCTCTGGGCTCGCCTTCGAGTCGTTCCTGTCCTTGCTGCGCCAATGGGAAATCAATTTCTTCAGCCAATGCTCAAACTCGCGAAAGTTCCTGGCATCTGCGAGAACCGCCCTATCCCATTCGGCACTTTCGGGCAGACCTCCCACATCCGGCATGATTACCGCATACCCAAAGACGAAGGCGGATGCTAGCTCGGCTGGCAGTTTCTTCCGCAAACCATGGAGTGCGCCTTCGACCTGCCGGAATGGTGATTCCGCAAGGCGGTCAATGTTCCCATGGCGATTCTGTGTCTCCCAGACACCATCGTGGCAGGATACGCGGCCACCTTTGACTTCCAATACGAACACGCCACCTGGCCCGCAAACAACGAAGTCGATTTCACCAAAGCGCTTGTATTCATGTTGCGGCAGATTGAGCGAATGCATGGCGAACCAGCCATGCTGATCTGCTCCAGAAAAGCATGCACGTAACTGGTCGAAAACTTGCAGCTCCGCCCGGCTTCGAGTATCCAGCGGCTGACTTGGGATCATTCTCATGATCAGCCCCTGGAATCCAGTGCCGCTCTCACTTCACTTTCGACGTCATTGGGCATTGGTGGCCATTGGGAGATCTTCTTCAGGAGGCCAGCTCTGTCGATCTCGACGATCGGCGGCCTGATGTCCCCTCGAACGACAACCTCGATGCCATCGGCAGAAACGTTCAGACGATACTGCCCTGGCGACAAACGAATACGGGAAACGATGCAGTCTTGCCATCCAATCCGGCCGACTACCTTCGCCAGTGATGTATTGCGCGCCTCGCTCCAGGCACCTCCGCTCCCAATGAGCAGTTCACGAAGAGGCATCGGTCGGGGCGGCGTCTGATCCAGCGAGAGCCAGGCGCCACGCTGACTGCATTCGGCTTCGAACATCCTCTGTCCCACGAATCGCGAAAGCCCTTTTGGAGTCCGCAACGCAACAGGCAATCCAATCCAACCATCACGGGCTCCGAACAGGACCGCTGCAAGCACGAGCTCTTCGTCATTCAGGTCTGGGTGCGAGAATTCCAGTAGATCCACGCAGTGTTCGCGAAGACAGAACAGCAACAACGGGCGCGACAGCGTTCCCTTGTGACTTTCGAACAACTGGCTAATCGTGCCGCCGCCTAAACCGAACGTGCTGCGCATGTCGGAGATCAGTCGCCCCAGTCGGGGTTGATAACGCACTTCTTGCAGTGCGGCGAGCTGGTCATCCAGAAAGGCAAGGACAATGTCGACAGGCCTTTCTGCCGATCCGCTAAGCCGTGCATCGACTAATGCCTGTACCGCACCCCAGAACAGCCGTGCCTGCACCGGACTTTCCGGACGCGGGCTTCCGGATTCAATCCATTGCGCAAGCTCTGCCAATACAGCATCGCGTTGGACTGCGTCGCAATCGTCGGCAGTGCCGGCACCGCTGGCTATGCGATAAACCGAGCAACACAGGTCACTTCGGTTCGCAAGCTGGTACAGCATGGCCAGCACGCCCCCGATAGCCTCTCCGCGTGCTGGCGGCTGATCGACCACTACTTGAGTGGCGCCTTGTGGTTGTCTGGGCAAGGGCCAGATCATGGGCGCGGCCGAGGAAAAGAATTCCTCGCCCACCTCAATGCTCAGGCCAGCCAAGTCGATGTTGGCGAAATTGCGTGCGGACGCTTCGAACTCCTTGCGGTCTGCTGGTGAACGAAACACCAAGCGTGTCGCCAAGGCCATTGGCAAGGGTGCCGGCACAATCAGCGCACCCGTCTCAGAGTCGATGCTCAAAGGTAACGTCCCGGAGGAAACCTCGCCATTGCGCGAGACCAATCGAACCGGCCCGGCGAGCCTCGCGAGATCGATCTCGGCGATACAGGCGCGCAAGTGCTTTTGCTCACTGACGGCCTGCTGTACCGCAGCCTCCGGAACTCCGTCGCGAAAGATGGGAATCAGGCCAGGCACCTCGCTGGATGGATCACGATAATGCTTGCCCGCAAAGCCTGCCGGGCCCATGACCATGCCCGCGGCCAGCATATGAAGCAGGTTCAGGTGATTCGTCGCCAATAGCCAGGTTAGTGCAGCGACGTCGACCTGCTCCAGGCCGGAAGCCGCTGCGCCCGAAGGAACAGAATTCCCTGCAAGGACTAGCTCCGGTTCCTCAAGGGCAGGCGGCGATGCCGGATGTTGCATGGAAGGGTCCGGTGGCTCCAGGCGATCAGGCGCCGGGTCGAGGAGTTGCTCAGCTTCGCTATCCGGGGCCTCAGGCGGCGTTCCGGGCCCAGATTCGGTCGATTCGGCTGGCGCGATTGCTCCTAACAGGTCCGGCTGCCGGTTTGGCTCTACCGCTGATTCCGGTGTTGCCTTCTTGCGTGTCCGCTTGGCCGGCGGCTTTGCTGGATCTGTCACTTTCTTGCGCGTGGTCATGTTTATTTCCTGGCCAAGACGGCCTGATCTTGCGGTAAGAGATCATCGATGGCCGGCATTGGATTTCCGGTGCGCAGAAGGATGATCTGATCGCGTGCGCGCGCCACCATCACGTAGAACCTCTTCTTCAGCACGTCTGGATTGTTCCGGGGTAGATGTTCATCGATATCCGCCAGGATGGCGGTATCGAATTCCAGGCCTTTGCAAGCTTGGGCGTTGATCACCGTGATCCCGCCCTGACCGAAATCCAAAGCCTCCTGTTGCCCCGAAACGAAGGTCCCGATCTGCGGCTTGTCGTGATCGAGTGCGGGGTTCATGCCATTGAGCGCGCTCACGAACTTCTCGCGAATACGGTTGTTTGGACAGATGATCCCTACCAATTTCCTCGGGTTGCGGTCCGCGGTCTGCAGGATGAGTTCTGCAATACCTTCAAGCGTCCACGCCTCTCCATCGCCGTACCTCCACAGCTCGGGCGTCAAGGCACCCGGTTTCGGCGGAGGGAGGTCGGGCTTCGGGCTGGCTGGGTCGCCCGGATAGAAATGTAGCGCCAACTGGGCGATGGGACGGGTATTGCGATAGTTGGCAAGCAACTCCTTAGTGTCTGCATGGGCAATATCCAAAGCATTCTCGATATCCCGCCGAGCGCTACACCTGTCGGGATGAATCTGCTGGTTCTGGTCGGCGACGACGTAGAAGTGCTCAAACCCGAGATTGGCCAGCGCGTTATAGAACGCCGGTGGCATGTCCTGTCCTTCGTCGATGACCAGAAGAGGAAGAGCAAACGAGTGTGGTGGAAGGTCGTCGGTCTGAAGGCGGTCAGTGACACTCTGCCAATTGATAGCCTGATACGCACCGGGCCGATCAGGTTGCAGAAGCGGCACACGCTCCTTGAAAAGTGCCTTCCAAAGTTTGCGAAACCACGTTTCAAGAGTGAACGCCTTCAAGTCGTCTCCGAACAAATGCCGACTCGATTGATCTAGGAGTTTGTTGTATGCGAGAAAGCGATAGTTCGCATTCTCGGCCGCCAAGCGTCGCACACGGAGTAGCGCGACGACCGACTTGCCGGTTCCGGGCCCTCCCACGATCAAATGCTGCCCGTCCAGCGGCAGGGCTAGTGCCGCATCCTGATCCTTGCTCAGGTCTTGGGCGTTCGGCAGGGTAAATCGGCGGGTCCGATCGACGGGCATGTCTAGGACATCCGGAAGAACGCGGGGACGCCACCATCCATACCCTTGACGAACACGCGATCCAGCAAGGTATTGCCGTATTCGCAGGCAGGCTCGGGGACCAGTGCGCAAGCATGGCAGGCTGCACGATTGAGGAGACCTGGCCCCTGGCCTTCGTGCTCGCTGCATACCGGATCTAGCGAACACCAGCGGGCATGTTCCAGCGCACGCACAAGGATGCCTAGAAAGCGGCGCGGCTCCGCAATTTCGGCCAGCCCCCCCAGAGAACCTGCGATATCCGGAACCGCGACATGGATCAGTATCCCGGCCATCGGCTTGGGCGCTTCCGCGCAGTAGATGACTTCTGTCAGTGACGCAGCAGGGTATCCGCCTTCCGCTTCGATCTGACGCATCAGCAGGTGCGACAACGTATGCAGCAACAGGAAACGGGCTGTCAGTGGATTGGGCGCATCCAGGCCGGATTGGATGAAGCGAGGGAGCAATTGCCGCAGCCGCAAGTTGACCGCCTCGTCATCACCCCAACGTGAGAGCCGGTCCTCGTCGAGTACGATGAAGATGCCTTCGCCATAGAGCTCGACAGCCGGCAACCAGTCGGAGCTGCCCACGATGTCCGGCGGTACAACGTTCTCTCCGTTGAGGCGACTGAATCCCTTGAACACCTTCACAGCCTTTAGCCGACCCACGCGCACCATGCGCTTCACCCCACGAACGAGCTGACGCATTTCTTCGCCAGTTGTCTCGTCACAGGCCAATGCCTGCCAAGCTTCGGTCTGGTCATGCGTGACCAGATCCTCATCGGGCCGCTGATCGGCCAGAGTCTCCAAAAACGCATCGAACTCGCTTTCCCGCAACTGTCCGGGAGTGAAGACCGCATCGTACGAAGGGTAGCCTTGATCGATATCCAGCATGGCCGATTCGACCTCTTCCGACGTGCAGCGATAGGCTTCTGCGATCTGTCGGATCGCTGCCCTCCTTGCCAAAGGCGCCCGCGCGGCGTCGATGGTCCGACGATCCTGGGTACTGCGGTACAGGCGGTCCACGGCCGTCCCTTTGCGTACGCGTGACTCGGGCGGGATCACCAGTGCAAGCGCCCAGGCAGGCGAGTAGACGCGTGTGTCATTGATCGCCAGTACCTGCGCAAGGTGATCGGGCCCGGCATTCGGCAGCTCCCTGGCGAGTGCCATGTCATCATTCGTCCAGGGTTGTTGGCGACCCGTTCCGAAACCCAGACGTTCATCGCCACGAAATAGTGCTTCGGCTCGGCAGGCATCGCAACGCAAGGATCGTGACGCTCCGGTTTCAACCAGTCGCAGCCTGTCCTTGACGTTGCATCCCCGTTGCTCCGGTGAACGGACGTCCTTGTGGACCAGATAATGCCAAGGCACTTCGGCGAGATAGCCAGCCGGGTCGGCCAGCACCCATGTCACCTGCACAAGTTTAGGTCTCCTCCCGCACGCCTGCCGATCGCATCGCGGCGATTCGTCACCGTCTACCCGCCATGGATTCAGGTAGAGCGCGCCGCAGTTCGGGCAACGCGCCCATGCCGGAAAGCGCGATACCGGCACGCAAACACCGTCCACCTGACCATGTGCGCCCTCCCGCGCCACGGGAGGCTCCCGGAGAACTTCGGTGACTCCCAGTGCCGCGCGAACACGCTCCACATAGGGGATAACGTTGCCCCCGGGCTGCCCTAACCTATCCGTCCACTGCCGAGTATCACGAACAACTACCAAGTCGTCGGGGCCGCGCACGATGGCGCCAACCCCGCTGTGTGCAAGCAAGTGCGACAGGCGAATCGGGATCAGATGATTCGACATGACTTAAAGTACCTTGAGAAGTGCCGAGTTTTCGACATTGCGCAGGGATTGCAAGGTTGGCCAAAGTCCCCTGATTCGATCATCGTGGTTGTAGAGCAATCTGTCCGCTGCATTGTCGTTGCCCGGCACCTGATAATGCAGGGCGCGCCTCGAATCACGGCACCGCTCCACTTCATTTCGCCAGGCGGCCACCAAGCTATCGATATGTGCCTCGATCTCTGCTTTCTGGCCTTGGTTGACGGCGGATTGGCTACAACGTCGTTTTAACTCCCGAATGGCTTTGTCCACGGCAGCATGGGTGGGATCGAACTGCGCTGCGGCGTCGTTGCCGGCGAGACCGATGCGTGCGTGGCGCATAACGATCACCAGCGCTGCGTGCAGTGCGCGCAGGCGCGCCTGGTAGGTGTAAGGCGTCACGCTGGTCGGCTCGACAAACCGATAGAAGGCTTCGTGGAACGGGCGAAAACTCTCGTAATGCGAGAGGCTGCGCGCCTGGTCCCGGTAGTAGTTCACGAACACGACGCCGGGCACGTCGCTGCGGCCAACCCGGCTGCTGGCCTGGATGTACTCGGCGGTGGTTAGTGGTTGGCCGTTGATCGTCATCAGTGCAAGGCGCCCAACGTCCAAGCCCACCGAGACCATGTTGGTAGCCAGCACCACATCTAGGCATCCGTCCGCATCCCGCTGCAGTGCAAGCCGGGTAAAGATTGCGCTGTTTTCCTCGGCCGTCTGCAGACTGGTCAACTGCGCAATGCTTGTCTGGTTGCGTGCATCTGACTGGGGGTTCAGCAAGCGCATGAACTCGCCGACGTCGCTCACGAACGCGGTGTGGCTGTTGCCGACCCCCTTCAAGCTGCCGTGGTACACGACCATCGTCCACCATGCATCGAGCAGCGCGTCTCGCTCTTGCTCGTTCTTGAACAAGGCATGGGGTGCCAGCAACATGGCGGCCGCAAGCGGAGCCAGACACTTCTGGCGATTGAGCATGGGAGCCATGTAACCGATGTACATGCGCCCCGGGCGCTGCGTCAGTGGCACGGTACGGGCAAAGTACGAATCGTCGCGACTCAATCCGGGCGGCGGAAACACGGACACCGCGCGCCCGTATAGCCGACGAACCTGTTGCGTCGCCATGCGGATCGTGGCCGTGGAGGCAACGTACTTGGGATAGATGCCGCGCAGCCGCAGCACGGTATCCAGCCCAGCCTCATAGAGCCCGGCCACCGAGCCCAGTGCGCTGGCGATCAGGTGCAGCTCATCCTGGATGATGAGCTCGGGGGGAAGGCACTGCGCACCACCAAAAAACGCGCCGGCGCGCTCCTCCCAGGCCAGCCGCGCAAACTTGTCCACGGTGGCAACCAGCATGGTCGGTGGGTTGGCATAGAGCGCCTCGTCCACCACGTTGCACGGCAAGGATCCCTCAAGCTCGCATTGCGGGTTGCCACAACGAAAGCCGAACTGCCGCTCGGTGGCCTGGTAGCTGGTGTGTGGATCGAACCCTTGCCCGCACCACGGGCAGCGGTCGAGCACCAGCGCCGGCAAGTCGCCGCTCGCGCGGGCCTCGGCTACACGCTTTGCGGCTTCTGCGAACGTGTTCGGGCTGGTGGCCTTGCCCACCCATAGCCCGATACTGATCGGCTCCGTCCCGAGGTCATTGCGCTCGCGTCGAATCCGTTCCAGCGCGCATATAAGACGCGATGCACGCAGGTACTGGTCGCGGGTCAAAAGCCGCAGGGTGTAGCGCATCAGCACGCAGGTGCCGCCACCGGTATCGGGATGCCGCAACCGCCGCAACGCGATCTGGAAGGCGATCAACCCGAGATATGCCTCGGTCTTGCCGCCGCCGGTCGGAAACCAGATGAGATCCACCGTATCGCGGTCCTCGCTGTCGGGATCGGTGGCGGACTCGAGTACGGTGAGCAGGAAGGCTAACTGGAACGGGCGCCAGCGATAGGCATCATCACCACGCAGCTTGCCTTGCACGACGTCATGCTGTCGCATCTGATCAAGCATGGCGCGATTGGCCAGGGCAAAGGCCAGCCGAACTTGCACATCCATGCCCAACAGCGCCAAACCATGCCGCATGCGCTTGACGGTCGTTTCAATGCGCTGGCAGATGCGTTCCCCTGCCGCGCGATCATCCTCCAACAACCCGGAAAGCACCTCCCTCTGTCGGCCTGCCCAAACGGCGTAGCCATTCACGAAAGCAGGCAACTCGGACGCAAGCGGGTCTGGGCAATCGCCAAGGCGCGACAGCACCGCCAAGGACAATGCCGCGTCCCCGCCCGAGCCCGTGTCGGCGGTCATCTGCGGCACTTCCAAGACAGGCACGGTCTGTGTGCGCAGCGCGGTCACCTTGCCATCGGCTACCACCCAGTCGGCTGCGCAGCCGTGCCCGATGGCATGGATGCGCTGCTCAGCGTACTGGAGTTCGATTTCCTGTTCTTCGTCATCAAGCAGGCTGCGATCCACCCGTGGATACTCGCTCACGTGGCCCGCGTCGATCACGCACCTGAGGTTGGCTTCGAACAGCGTTTTCTCTGCCCGCTCGAATGCGAATTCGCGCGTATCGTCGGCAACCACCTGCGTATTGCAGAGCGTGACGGTGACGATCCACCCATCGGCGAAGGGCCGCCAGATGGTGTCGAGCCGCGCACGATCCGCCAGCACCCCGTGGCTTTGATGTTGTTCCTTGTCTGGGCAGGTGACGTTGACAACTTCCTCGCTGTCGGCTTCTGAAACCAACACCTTTCGGGTCCATTCGTTTTTGTACCGTCCGCGCTCATCGCGCTCCGTGCGTTCATATCGAACAGCCGAACACAACAGTTGCAGCTCGATGCGCCCTCCCTTGATGAAGAAGGAAAAGCCCAGCGAGGACGGCGGAATGTAGCGGCGCACGATGGCCGGTTCGGCATTACTTTCACCCGAGGCTCCCGCAGCGGCCTCGGCATCCTCCACTTCATCCCCTGCCGGATCGATGCCTTCGCCCGACGAAGACACAGGATAGATCGCCCCGCACGGGAAGCGTTCGGTTGGCAGCACGCCGCGGAGATCCGATCCCTCCGAACCGCGCGCCCGCGACGCGCCCACCAGCTGATGGCGCACCCATTCGATGAGGCGCGCGCGCGGCTCGACAAACGGATGGGTCGTCATGAAGGTCTCCCGTTCTGGACGGCGACATTCATGGCTTTCCCGGCTGGTTGTGCAAAAAATCCCCACGCGATGCGGTAGTCGGTTTCGCGGTTGGCCAAAGTGAAGGGGGCTTCGTAGCGGCGGACTTTTTTGGTGGGGCCATTGGCGAGGATGTCGTCGGCGACGGTTTGCTCGATGGTGGTGCCGGTGGGGGTGTCCTTGATGTCGTCCCAGCCGTGGTTGCCGCGTTGCTGCTTGCCGTCGGGGTGGCCGAGGCTGCCGTCCTTGTGCTGGTTGAGGATCACGTCGTAGCGCGCGGCCTCGGGCAGGTTCATGGCGCGGCGCTGGGTGAAATCGGCATCGCGCAGCGGGCGCTTGGGCATGCTGCCGCCCGCCTGATCGGCGGCGATGGCCTCGCGCGCGGCGTAGTAGCGGTTGGTGGCGTGGCGCAGGAACAGCAAGCCCAGGATGGGCATGAAGTATTCGTTGGAGGCCAGCCCCGAGTTGGCGCGTAGCTGGTCGGCCAGCTTCCACAGGTCGGCGCCGAATTGGTCGAGGTGGGCGAAGTGATCGGCGGTCATGGATCAGTCTTTCCGGCTTGCGGTGTTGCCGTAGGGCAGCACGGGATGCTCGTCGCTGGTGAGCAGGCGGACGAAGTTGGGATGCAGGAACAGCTTTTCGCGCCCGACCTTGACCTCGACCAGCATGCCCAGATCGGCCAGTTGCTTGAGGTAGACGGAGGCGGTCTGGCGCTTGGCGATGCCGCCGTCCACCAGGTTCTGGATGCGGCAGTACGGCTGCACGAACAGGGCATCGACCAGCTCGCGGCTGTAGATCTTCGGCGCGTGCGTGCGCACGAAGTCCGTGGCCTGCGCGTGCAGGGCCTGGATGGCGCGGATCTTGTCGCCGGTCCAGCGCGCGGTCTGGGCGACCGCTTCGAGCATGAAGGTGATCCAGTCCTGCCACGCGCCGTCGCGGGTGACGGCAAGCAGCCGGCGGTAATAGTCGATGCGATGGCGCAGGATGTGGCGGGACAGATACAGCACGGGCTGATCCAGCAGTCCCTGCTCCACCAGCAGCAGCAGGTTGAGCACGCGCCCAGTGCGGCCGTTGCCGTCGAGGAACGGATGGATGGCTTCGAACTGGTAATGCGCGACGGCCATGCGAATCAGCGGATCGATGTCCGTGGCGTCGTGGATGAAACGCTCCCAGTTGGCCAGCTTGCCGCGCAGCAGCGCCTCGCCCTGGGGCGGGGTGTAGACGACTTCGCCGGTGGCGGCATTCTTGAGTGCGGTACCGGGGACGCGGCGGACATCCATGTCGCGGTTCTTCAAGCGGCTGCACACGCGCACGGCGGTGCCGGTGCCGAGCGGGCGCTCGGCCAGCGATTCGAATCCCTCGCGCAGGGCGGCGCGGTAGTTCAGCGCCTCCTTGGTGGCCGGGTCGGCGGCCTGCTCGTCCTGGGCGAAGCGGAACAAGGCATCACTGGTGGTGACGATGTTCTCGATCTCGCTGCTGGCCTGGGCCTCCAGCAACGGGATGGTGTTGATGAGGACGGCCTGGTTGGGGATGGCGGCGCCGACGCTCTTGAGCTCGGCCAAGGCGGCGCGGGCCTCGATGCAGGCCTTGAGCAGGGGCCGCGATTCGATGTCAGCCGCTGGTGGCAGCGCCGGCAAGTCGTCATGGGGTCGCTGTGGATCAAAAGGCATGTCGATGGTTCCCCTGAGTCCTCGACATGTTTTGACGACATGTCGAAGGCGTCGACATTAGCCCACAATACGTCGAAGAACAAACTATTTATCGACACATTTTGTCTATATGTCGATGGAATGGCCTGTCCAGCTTCAGGCCATGCGCCGGCGTAACCCAAATCGGGGAGCGCTGTGGCTGCCCCGGTTCAAGCGGCGCTCCGGCACCGCCTGCCCGGCCGCGATGGCATCTTCGACGTCGAACGTGGCCGCTACGTCCGTGGTATCGGCCCTCCCCTGCAGGCTCCATCACAAAACAGCCGGACCTCTTCGCGCCTACAACTCCCGCACCACCCGAAAGCCCACGCGGCCGCTGCGCACGTCGCCGTCGGCGCCCTGGCGGTAGGCAGAGGTCACCTGGTCGGGGGAGCTGCCCCATGAGCCGCCGCGCAATACGTGCACGCGGCAGCCGGGGTTGATCCAGGCGCTGCCGTCGTCGGGGGCGCGGATGTAGTTGTCGTGCCAGCAGTCGGCGACCCATTCGGAGACGTTGCCGTCCATGTCGTACAGGCCGAACGGGTTGGCGGCGAAGCTCATCACCGGCGCCGGGCCCCAGTAGCCGTCGCGGTAGCCGCGAAAGGCGTTGCTCCAGCGACGCCCGCTGCGCGAGCGGTCGCCGGAGCCGGTCAGGTTCTCCACCTTCTGGTCGGGTGCGGCGTCGCCCCACCAGTAGCGGCTGGTGGCGCCGCCGCGCAGCGCGTACTCGAACTCCGCCTCGCTGGGCAGCCGATACTGCTTGCCGGTGCGCTCGCTCAGCCACTTGGCGTAGGCCACCGCATCGTTCCACGAGATGTTGACCACCGGCAGGTTGTCGCCGGCCTTGCGACCGGCGTAGTCGTCCTGCCAGCTGGCGTTGGCATCGTCGCGCAGGGCGCCGCTGCGCTCGTCGTACACGCTGGCGCCGCCGAGCCGGGTCGAATCGGGTACGTAGCCGCTGGCGCGGACGAACTCGCGGAACTCGCCCACGCTGATTTCCGTGCGCGCGATGGCGAAGCCCCTGGCCAGGGTGACCCGGTGCTGCGGCAACTGGGCGTCGGTGCGATCCTCGTTGTCAGCCGCCGCCCCCATCAGGAACGAACCGGTGGGCACCACCACCATCGCCGGCCCCTTGCCGGGCAGGTCGACGTAGCGATCGGTGAACACCTGACCGGGCTTGTAGTTCGCGTACAGGCGCGCGTTGGTCAGTTGCTCGTCCACCTGCGCCAGCTCGGGCAGGTCGGCATCGGTCGCGCGTGCCTGCGCGACCAGTTTGGTCGCCAGCTCGAGGTTGCCGCCATCCAGCGCCAGCCGCGCCTGCGCCAGCACACCCGCGGCGCGCTGGCGGCGCATGTCGTCGATGCGCAGTTGCACGTCGTGCATCTGCTGCGAGCCCGGACGGATCGCCTGCGCGCGGGCCAGCTGCTTCTCGGCGCCGGCGAAATCGTTCTGCGCGACCGCCGCCAGCGCGCGATCGAGCACCGCACGCTGCACCTGGAAAATCCCCTGCTCGGCTACCGCATTCTGCGGATCGAGCTGTTGCACCTGGTGGTACAACTCCAGCGCGTTGTCGCCCTTGGGCTGGTCGGCCTTGCCTTGCTGCAGCAGCGCCGCCGCCGCGGCCAGCATCGGGCGCACCGTGGCCAGCGTCTTCAGGTTCTCCTCCAGTTGCGCGACCTCCTGCTCGGCATTGGGCAGGGTGCGCAGGGCATCGAGCAATTCCTTCGCCGCGTCGACGTCGCCGACGGCGATATCCTGATCGATCTCCGCCACCAGCCGCGCGCGCACGTCGAACAGGCCCTGCACGGCGCGCCGGCTGTCGGGCTTTTCCTTCAGCGCCTGCATGAACAGCGCGGCGGCACTCTCCGGATCGCCAGCCAGTTGGCCGGCATGGAACGCCTTGAGGGCGCGCGCCAGCAGCTCCTTCACCTGCGGCGACTCGGCCGATTTCTGCTCGGGCAGGCTGGCGTTGTTGCGGTTGCGCGCCACGATCACCGCGGTCGGGGCCAGCGTCAGCGGCGGACCGGCGTTCAGTTCGTTGATCGCCGCCACGCGTTGCGGTGGCAGGTTGCCGGTGGGCGACACGTCACCCAGGCTCATCGCCCGCTGCGGCATCTGCCCCGGCGCCACGTGGAACCACTGCGGAAAAAAGTGATACGTCAGCGCGACGCCCAGCACGATCATGCCCAGCGCCCCACCGAAGAAACGCTGACGGCGCAGGATGGCATTGCGTGGCATGGATGGGCGTCCCGGTTGCGGCCTGTTATCGTGCCAAGGAGTATGAACAATGAAAACCTTGGCGGCGGAGATCGTACGCGGCGGGCCGACGTTCGACGCGTGACTCCATTCTCGCCGATATGCCGGCGGAAGCGCGCGCCGCAAGCCGCACCTCGTCGCCGGATGACCCGTCCCGCCCAGGCTCTGCGTTCACCATAGGCACAAACCGCCGGCAGGGCAATCCGCGCCGGCGCCCTCGAAGGAGTCCCGATGTTGCTGTCCCAAACCGCCGCTGCCGACTGGATCGACCAAGCCGACGCATTGCAATCCTGGCTTGCTGCCCTGCCCGCGGACGCGGCCGTCGGCCTCGACACCGAATTCATGCGTCGCGACACGTTTCATCCGCAGCTGGCCCTGCTGCAATTGGGCTGGAACGGCCGTCACGCGCTGGTCGACCCGCTGGCCTTTCCGATCGGCGCTGCACTGCAACCGCTGCTGGGTGCGGGCAAAGCGGTGACCGTGATGCACAGCGCCAGCGAGGATCTCGAAGTGCTGGCGCCGCTGCTGCCGGCTGGCCCGCAGCAACTGTTCGACACGCAGATCGCGGCCGCCTTCGTGGGCATGGGCCTGGGCGTCAGCTATCGCGCGCTGGTGGCCGAGCTGGTCGGCGTGGACCTGGACAAGGGCGAAACCCGCTCGGACTGGATGCGCCGGCCGCTGACCGCCTCGCAATGCAGCTACGCCGCGCTGGACGTGGTGCATCTGAAGACCATCCACGAACAACTCGCCGAGCTCCTGCAGCAGCGCGGGCGCAGCGACTGGCACGCGCAGGATTGCGAGCGGCTGAAACGCCGGGTGCACCGAGAAAGCGACCCGCAGCCCCAGCGCGCCCTGCGCGCGGCGGCCGACTGGCGCCCGGAAGCGCAGGCCCGCCTGCGCCGACTGCTGCTCTGGCGCGACAGCTGCGCCCGCCGCCTCGACGTACCGCGCCCGTGGCTGCTGGACGACACCCTCGCCCTCAGCCTGGCGCAGCAACCGCCGGCCACGCTGGCCGAACTGGAGCAACGCGCCCGTGGCCAGCGCGCACTGCGCTCGGCCCAGCGCAGCGAGCTGTTCGAGGTGCTCGCGCCCGCCGTCACCCCGGCGGAGATCGACGCCACCGCCCGCATCCCCGGCCATCCGCAGGGCGCCGCCAAGCAGGCGCTGGCGGCGATGAAGCAGTCGGTCGACACGCTCGCCACCGAACTCGACCTGCCGCCCGGCCTGCTGTGTCCGCGCAAGGTGCTGGAGGAATACGTGGTCACCGCCGAATGGCCCGAATCCCTCGACGGCTGGCGCCACGACCTGCTGCACCCGCGCCTCGCCAGCCTGCTGCCCGACCGCCCCGCGACCAGCCGACCAGTTGCCAAGCCCTCGGCCGGCGATTAAGATACGCGGCTTCCCACGGGGTGTAGCTCAGCCTGGTAGAGCGCTACGTTCGGGACGTAGAAGTCGCAGGTTCAAATCCTGTCTCCCCGACCAAGAACAACGATCAAGGCCGCCTCAGGGCGGTCTTTTTCGTGGCCGTGGCGCATCGAAGGCTGCGTCATTATTGCGCCGGACCAGGCGCCATTCTCGGTCGACGGCTCCGCTCGCCTCAGCGCCACCGGGCAGCCCCGCCGGCCAGCTCAGCCCCGCGGCCGCACCTGGCCGGCAGGAAGCACACCTTGCGGGCTGTCGCGCACACCGCGAGCGAAGTTCGCACGAGTATCCCGACGTTCCTTGGCAGTTCGGGCCGTGCCCGAGTTCATGGGCGGAGAGGAACATCACGTCGTCGCGGTCGAACAGACGATCCACCAGCCCCAGCTTGGCCAGCGGCAGCCGAATCGCGTCTGTCTTTCCCTGATCGTCATACGCTCCGCCGGATCACCACCGGCGACGAAACGCCTGGATCGGGGCAAGAGCCCGAAACCCACTGCAACGGATTGCCGCCCACCGCATCCCGACGGTCCATGTTCCACGGCCGGGCCCCGGAAATGTCCTCGCCACGCCCGACGTTGCCTGACCCGCAACGACGCAGGCGCTCTCCGAACACCTTGCCGATACGTTCCGGCGTCATGTCGGCCATGCCCCGGCTCTGGCCGATCAAGGTCGGCAGCCGTTCGAAAGGGTACTTGGCCCGTGCTGCGCCTTGACGCCGATGGCGGGGACCGCCTGAACCGCCGCGCTGCTTTCCGCAGCGGCGGCGTTGGAAATGGATGGCGAAGCGCACGCCGCCAACGCCAAGCTGACGGCAGCCGCAATGGCCTGCCGGGTCTTGCCGGGCATGGGATGTTCTCCAGCCGCGGAGATCGGCCGCACGGCCACGGGCGGAACGATACGTTGCTTCAGTCGTCGATCCTTGAAGTACCAGTTCTTGCGGCACTTGATGGGGCGACAACCCTCGAGAAAGATGATCTCCTCGTCGTTTGGCAGCTCCTTCAACTCCTGCGGCAGCATCAGTGGGCGTCGCTCTTCCGTGTGGCTGTAGCTGGTGCCTTGCTTGCCGGTGCTGCGGGTGCGTCGCTTGACCGTGGTGTCACCAAGCATCTTGGAGTACTCCTCGGCATCGCGCTGCTCGCGCGGAGTGAACACGATGCTGGCGGCGTGGTTGGTGATGTAGGTGCGTGCCTCGTCCGCACCGTAGGTCGCGTCCAGCTGCGACAGGCTCTGGATGATCGACAGGTCACGAATGCCGTAACCGGCGGTGAGCGAGATCCGCTCGGACAACACATTGACCCGCCCCATCGCGGTGAACTCGTCCATCAGCAGCAGCATCTGGTATTTCAGCGCGGGATCATCCTGCGGAGTTTGCCGCAGGTTCTGTCCGATCACGGTGGAGAAAAAGATGTTGAGCAGCCGGCGCGCCTCGCCCAGCTTCTGCGGCGGAATCACCACATAGATGGTAACGGGGCGTCGACGCAGGACGTCCACGTCGAAATCGCAGGCATTGGTGGCTGCGGCCAGGATCGGGCTGAGGAACTGTTGCAGCGGCGCCTGGGTGGTGGCGATCACCGAGGCGAAGGTCTGTTCGGCCATGCCGGTCAGGCTGGTGAGGGCGGCTCGGGTGGTCGTGCTGACGAACGGTTCCTTGAGCCGCGCCTGCAGGAACGCCTTTAGCTCGCCGTCGTCGCCGGCGGAAAAGCGATAGATGCGCTCGAAGCTGGGGAAGGCGTCGTGCGTGTTGGGGTCGATGGGACAGCCGTCGGAACCGTGAAGATTCTGGCGAACCTTGTCGTCCCATGCCTCGAACAGGTACGAGCCAAATGCCACGAAGGCAGTGCGCGATTGCGACGTCCAGAACGGGTCCTGACCAGGCTCATCCGGATACAGGATCGCGCCGAGCGTCTGCAGTTCGCCCACGCGCACGCGCGGATCGGAGGACATCGCCATCAGCGGATTGAAGCGATGTGTACGGCCGTCCTCGGCATACGGCGCGAAGCGATAGATGGTTTGCCCGATGCCGGCGCGGTATCCGCTGGTGTGCTGGAACAACTCGCCCTTGAGATCCATGCAGACGATGGAATGCCGGTAAGTCAGCAGCACCGGAATCGCGATGGAGGTGGTCTTGCCGGTGCGCGTCGGCGCCGTCATGACGATGTGCCGCGTGCCGCCGAGATAAAGGTAATCACCGCCTGCCTTGCCGATGATGACGCCTTCGGGCGACGGCTTGAGCAGGCCGGCGCGAGCCAGGTCGCCGCGACCGGCAAAGCGCGCATCGCCATGGAAGGCCCTGGCGCGGGGCTTGAGGATCAACACCGCAACGATCGCCCACGACAGCAACGGCAAACCGAAACCGAGACCACCGGCCAACCGGATCTTGCCGGCAAACGGTTGCCAGTCCGGCTGGCCGAGTGCCTGCCAGTATTCGACATAGGTGGTGAAATGCAGCTGCGCCGGCTGCCGGAGCAGCCACAGCGTGAGCAGGCCGCCGAGATAGAGTCCAACGGTCAGCGCCAACAGCAGCAGCGCGACGACTCCCGCAACCCTGGTTCGCAAGACACCCATCTCCCCCTCCTTCCCTGGATACGTGAGGTCGACGATCTTCGACGTCATGCGGCAAAGGTGTCAAGGCCGCTGATGTTCACCCGCGTCGGTGCAGATCGTCACGGCACACATCATTTGGCCGTCCGTCTGCGTACCGCCAACAACTTTCTCAAGCCGCCCGTCGCGAAGCGGCGCCGCAGCTCTTCGACTGTCCGCGCGCCACAGCGGGGTGTAGGCGCATTCCGAAATCGAGACCGGCAAGAACCTCTCGCGTCGTAGGAGTCCTGCCGCCGCTCCCGGTGCCGCAAACCAGTGCACGGGCATTGCCGGCTTGCCGCATCAGGTTGATCGGAGAGGCGCAGGAAACAACATGAATCATGGGGTTTCAAGCACTTTTCCACAACGCAGAATATGTCTGTTCACCACGGCGCGATCGATGTGAAAGTGAGAGTGACTACGTCGGAACAAGTGCGAGTCAGATCACATGAGGCAGGAAATTTTCCTAGGCGGATTCGGTTGACGACTCGCGGCTTGCTCTCGATCATGGCGACCGTTCGATCAGGGAAATCGAGATCTCGCCAGGCGCGCAGCTGCTTCACGCAGCCGCGATCCACGCCTGGCACCCGAGAAGTACAAGTGTTGCGTACCCGGCATCGGACCGGGTACGCAACTGACTCACGACATTGGACTGTTGGTGTACTCGACATGGTTTGCAGGGGAACCGGGAGCAATCCCTTTCCGGATTCAAGACGACTGAACGCGCAGACCGGCAACGGTCCGGGCCTGGCGCCGGCTTGCCCGTCGAAACATCGGCGACACCTCGCTGGCCATGTCCGGCCAGCGTCCGCACTGATCTCCGGGGTTGAAGTGAAAGAAAAGATTTCCAACCGAACGGCGCTCGGCGGGCTGCTGCTCGCCACCACGCTCCTCGCTGCCTGTGGCACCCCGCCTGCGAAGGACTTCAGCGGCTCGTGGCGCCCGGTCAACCGGTATCGCTCCGAGCCCACCGAGATACCGTTGCATCCGCAGTACACCTTTTTCGCCGCGCCCATCGACGGCACGCTGAAGGCGATGCTCACGCGCTGGGCGACCGACACGAACCGCACGCTGCGCTACGAGCTGAACTACGACGTCACGTTGTACACGCCCGTGGCGACGATTCGCACCGCCGACCTGGAAGCCGCCGTCTCCAGGCTCAGCGGCATCTACGCCGCGCAGGGCGTCCAGGTCAGCATCGGGCCGGGCGAGATCGTCGTGCGCTCGACCAACCGCCCGTCGCCTTCCGTGCCGACAGCATCGAACGACAACTCCAAGACCGGAAACGCCCTGCCATGAATCCCAGGCATCCCGCCCTCGCCCCGCATGGGGTTCCTTGCTGATGGCAGGGAAGAAGACATCCGGCACCGCGATCGAACGCAGTGTGGCGCAATCGACCCGGTTCGAACTGACCATTTCCGAGCTGGCGCAACGCAGCGAGCGTCGAGCGTGGTGGGTGGCCTGGACAGCCGTTGCGCTGGTGCTGGTCCTCTCCGGCGGCTACTACTTCATGCTGCCGCTCAAGCAGAAAGTTCCCTATCTGGTAATGGCCGATGCCTACACCGGCACCGCCACGGTAGCGCGGCTGGACGGCGACTTCGCCATGCGCGGGATCACCACGCGCGAAGCGGTCAACCGCAGCAACGTGGCGCATTTCGTGCTGGCGCGCGAGTCGTACGACCTGGAGCTGGTCAACCTGCGCGACTGGAAGACGGTGCAGACGATGGCAGCAGCCGGCGTCAAGGCGCCCTACGTGCAGCTGTTCGCCAACAGCAATCCCGACAGCCTCATCAAGCAGTTCGGCAAGGACCAGGCGATCCGCATCAAGCTGCTGAGCATCCAGCTGGTCGGCGGCGGCCCCGGCAAGACGCCGCGCGGCGCCACCGTGCGGTTCCAGCGCAGCCTCTACAACAAGCAGAACGGGGCGACCCGTCCGCTGGACAACAAGATCGCCACCATCGCCTTCACCTACAAGCAGAACCTGGAGATGGACGATCAGAGCCGGGTCGAGAACCCGCTGGGCTTCTGGGTCACCAGCTACCGGGTGGACGACGACTACGCCACCGCGCCGCCGCCGGAGGTGTCCGTACCGCCGGTGATGACGCAGCCGGCACCGGCCATGGCCGCCACGCCCGCGCCTGCACCGACACCACCGGCTGCCGCTGCCACCGACACTCTCCCTGGAGCAGGTTCCCGATGAACCGAACAAGCATCTGGTGGCTCGGCGCCGCCCTGTGCACCACCGCTGCTGCCGCCCACTCGCAAGGCGCGGAGCAGGTGCTGACCCATTACGAGTACGCCGCCGACGCAATCTATCCGGTGCGCACCGGCCTGGGCATCACCACCCAGATCGAGTTGAGCCCGAGCGAGAAGATCCTCGACTACAGCACCGGCTTCAGCAGCGGCTGGGACCTCACGCGTCGGGAGAACGTGTTCTACCTGAAACCGCGGAACGTGGACGTGGACACCAACATGATGGTGCGCACTGCCACGCATTCGTACATCTTCGAACTGAAGGTGGTGGCAACGGACTGGAAAACCCTCGCCGAGGCGCGGCGCGACGGCGTGCAGTACAAGGTCACTTTCACCTACCCGGCCGACACCAGTTTCTCCCACGAGAAGAAGCAGCAGCTGCGGACACTCGCACAAAACAGCAGCCTGCTGCCCGGCCGCAGCTACAACTTCGACTACGACTACGCCACCAGGAGCAAGGCCGCCCCGTGGCTGGTGCCGGTCAACGCCTACGACGACGGCCGCTTCACCTATCTCAAGATGAGCGACCTCAAACAGTTCCCCAGCGGTGATTTCCCCGCCGTGTACATGCGCGAGCAGGCGCACGGTGAGGACTCGCTGGTGAACACCACTGTCGAGGGCGACACCATCATCGTCCACGGCACCTACAACTATCTGGTCATTCGCCACGGCAACGACGTCGTGGGCCTGCGCAGGAACACGCCCCAGTGAACAACCACCAGCATCCCGGCGACGAGCGCGCCGACGGCGAGCACGCCGGCGGCATGCACGAAAGCCGCGAGCCGCTCGTCGGCAATCCCTACGCCAGCCACATCCAGCGCGGCCACGAGCCTGACCTCGATGCCAACGTGCCGCAGCTGCGCGCGATCGAGCTGCGCCGGATGAACCGGCGGGCCTTGCTCCTGCTGGGCGCGGTGGTCCTGCTGCTGATGTTCGTCGCCTACTGGATGTTCACCAGCGCAGGCAGCCGCCGCGAGCAACCGAAACCGCGCGAAGAGAAAGTCACGGTCGCCGAGGCCCCGAGCACGCTGCGGGTGCCCCAGTTGCCGCCTTCCCCCACAGTGCACAGCCAGCCGCCGACGCCACCCATTCCGGTACTGCCCGCCAGCCCGGCGCCGCCGCTTCCCACCACGACCGTGCAGCCAGCAAGGGCGCATGACCCCACCCTGCTGCAACGGCGCATCGCCGCCAGCGGCGCGGAGATCCCGGACCCATCCGCCACGCAACGCATGCCCGATGGCGTCGATGCGCGGCTGCCCACCGGCGAGCAGACCGGCCCGACCAGCGCCCAGGCCCTGCCGCACGCCGACACTCTGATGCAGCGCGGCACCTATATCCGCTGCGTTCTCGAAACGCGCATCGTCTCCGACGTGCCCGGCTTCTCCACCTGCCTGGTCACGGAGCCGGTGTACTCATTCAATGGTCACACGCTGCTGCTGCCCAAGGGGTCGAAGCTGCTCGGTGCCTACAGCCACAAGCCGACCGGCAACCGCATGGAAGTGGTGTGGGATCGCATCATCACGCCCACCGGGATCGACGTGAACATGGCGAGCCCCGGCATGGACAACCTGGGCGGCGCCGGCCTGCCCGGCCATTACGACGCCCACTGGGGCCAGCGTGTCAGCTCGGCGCTGCTGATCAGCCTGCTCAGCGACGCGTTCAAATACGAAGCCGCCGAACATGGTCCGCGCAACAGCACCATCGGCAACGGCTTCGTCACCCAGACCCCATTCGAAAGCAATACCGCGCAAACCGCGCAGCAACTGGCCGACCAGGCCGTGCGTGAAGCGGCCAACCGTCGCCCCACGGTCACCATCAACCAGGGCACCGTCATCTACGTCTACGTCGCCAAGGACGTGGATTTCAGCGGCGTGGTTGCCCGCTTCTGAATGTCCTGATCCAACGACTACCGACGCCATGGACGACGTGAACGCACAGGTTTCCAGCGATTTCCTCGACTACCAGTACGAGGTGCTGGGTGTGCGTGAGCACATGGCCAGCGCCGAGGTCACCGAGATCTGCATCAACCGGCCCGGCGAGATCTACGTCGAAAACCGCCAGGGCTGGCAGCGCATCGAGGTGCCCTCGCTGACGTTCGAGCGCGCGCGGCAGTTCTGCACGGCGGTGATCAACGAGAGCAACACCGGCCAGCGCATTACCGACATCGACCCGGTCGTCTCGCTGACCTTTCCCACCGGGCAGCGCGCACAGCTCGTGATACCCCCCGCATGCGAGGCCGACCGCGTCTCGATCACCATCCGCCTTCCCTCGCGGCAGCGCCGGACCCTGGCGCAATACGAAAGCGACGGCTTCTTCGACAAGGTCGTGGAAGTGGACCACGGCCTCAGCGAGCTGGACAGCGAACTGCTGGAACTGCGCAGCGCGCGCAACTATGCGGAGTTCTTCCGCAAGGCCGTGCTGAACAAGAAGAACATCGTCGTCGCCGGCGCCACCGGCAGCGGCAAGACCACGTTCATGAAATCGCTGGTCAACCACATCCCCGACGACGAGCGCCTGGTCACGATCGAGGACGCGCGCGAGCTGTTCATCGACCAGCCCAACGTGGTGCACCTGCTGTACTCCAAGGGCGGCCAGAGCACCAGCCACGTCACCGCCAAGAGCTGCATGGAAGCATGCCTGCGCATGAAGCCCGACCGCATCATCCTGGCCGAGCTGCGTGGCGACGAGTCGTTCTACTTCATCCGCAACTGCGCCTCCGGCCATCCCGGCTCGATCACCAGCTGCCACGCCGGCAGCACCCGGCAAACCTGGGATCAGCTCGCGCTGATGGTCAAGGCATCCACCGAAGGCGCGGGTCTCGAGTTCAACACCATCAAGCGCCTGCTGAAGATGACCATCGACATCGTGGTGCACATCAGCGCGCACGCCGGCAGCCGCCACATCACCGGCATCGACTTCAACCCGCAACGTGAAGCGGCGGAATCCTGATGCTGCCCGGGATGGAAATGCTGGCCTGCCCCAACCTGGCCGTGTCGCCTCAGGTGATGCAGCACATCGTGCAGGTCGAATCCGGCGCCAATCCCTATGCGATCGGCGTCGTCGGCGGCAAGCTCGCGCGCCAGCCGCACAGCATGGAAGAGGCCCTGGCCACCGCACGCATGCTGGAGAGCCGTGGCTACAACTTCTCCGTTGGCATTGCCCAGGTCAACCGCGCCAACCTGGGCCACTACGGACTGGATTCCTACCGCAAGGCCTTCAGCGCGTGCGACAACCTGGCCGCGGGCGCGCAGATCCTCGCCCGCTGCCACGACAGCGCCCATGGCGACTGGGGCAAGGCCTTCAGCTGTTACTACTCCGGCAACTTCACCACCGGCTTCCGCGACGGCTACGTGCAGAAGGTATACGCCTCGATGAACCGCGTGGCCGAAGCCCGACTGGCGACCACGACACCCGTTCCCGAAGTCGCGGCCATTGCGCCGACACGCGCGCCACCCCCCGCAGAAATCGTCGCCGGCAGAAGCGCCGTACCGCCGCTGGTGGTCTATTCCGGTGACAACGCCAACTATCGGATCGCACTGCGCAGCGTGCCGATGGCAGCCGTCGCGAAGGAACCTGCATCACGGCCGAACCCGTTCACGCCACGCGATATCGGCGGCGAAGCTGCGTCCGCTGCGGCAGTCTCCACGGCGGGCTTGTCCGGCGCCAACGCAGACCCTGCCGTCCTGCCGCAGCACAGCGTTGCGCCCTCTTCACCCTCGACCGCCCCTGCCCGCCAGCCTGCCCCGCCCGGGCTCGCCGGCACGACCACCGGCGGCGTGTTCGAACCGCAGGTGCGCGGCCCCGGTGACCCGGCTGTGGCGTCAGCCGCGCCGGCTGCAGGCACATCCGCCCCACGGCACGACCGCGCCGACTTGCGCATGGAGCAGCGCGATGCCGCCTTTGTCTTCTGATGCCATCCGCAGGCGCAGCACCGTAGCGAGTCGTGCCATTAACACCATGCCCCGCCGCAATGGCGACGGCGCATCGCCCCCTTTCGCATCACCAACACCACCGCACAACTCTTCCGGCCGCATCCCGCGGCCAGCTCCCGGCAGTCATCCCGCGATGACCGCATTCCACCGCAACTCCCGACAAGGAACCCCGTGATGGCCAACACCTCCCTCGGCAACGAAAGCATCCTCACCTCCTCGCGCACGCGCTGGTTCACGTTCCTCTCTGTGGCCATGCTGCTGGCGTTGGTCCTGCCCAACCTCGCGCTCGCGCAGGATGCCACCGGCACGATTGATACCACCTGCAAGTTCGCCACCAACATCAACATGATCCTCAACGCGATCTCGGTCGTGGTGGTGACGATCGCCATCGTGTTCTCCGGTTACCAGATCGCCTTTGCCCACAAGCGCATCGGCGATGTCGCCCCGGTGCTTATCGGTGCGGTGCTGATCGGCGCGGCGGGCCAGATCGCAAAGATGTTCCTCGCCGGCAGCACGACCGACGCCGGCGCCACGCAGTGCACCGCCAGCGTGCTCGTCCACGCGCTCCACTTCTATGCATAAAAACGCGCTGTTTCGCGGTTGCACCCGCCCGCCCATGTTCATGGGCGTGCCTTACGTGCCGTTCTTCATGGCGGCGGGCGGGTGCTTTCTCGTGGCGGTGTACACCAACTTCCTCTACCTGTTGCTGCTGCCGCTGATCATCTTCGTGATGCGCCAGATGGCACGGCGCGACGAAATGATTTTTCGTCTGCTGGGGCTGCGCCTGCAGTTCCGTGCCCGGATGAGGAACATCGGCGGCAACGATGGCATGTGGGTGTTCACCCCCAACCACCATCGCGGCCAACACAACGACAAACAGTGATGTGACGCGAACGCCGCCGCCGTCGTGCCGCGGAGTTCGCCGGACCAGGACTCATGCCCAAGCCAAAACCCGTATTCATGCCGGACACGCCCATCGCCGAGTTCCTGCCCCTGTCGACGCACGTGTCACCGACCGTGCTCAAGAGCACGGGCGGCGATTTCCTGCTGGTGTGGCGCCTGGGCGGGCTGCCCTTCGTGGGGCGCGAGGAATGGGAGATCGAGCACCGCCACAACACCTTCAATCGGCTGCTGCAAACCCTGCGCGCGCCCGACTTCGTCAACGTGGCGTTCTGGGTCCACGACGTGCGCCGGCGCCGGCGCCTGGATGACTGTAGCCGCTTCGTGCAGCCCTTCAACCAGGATCTGTCCGATACCTATTACAAGGGCTTGTCCGCGCAAAAGCTGATGCAGAACGAGCTGTATCTGACTCTGATGTACCGCCCCATCGTCAGCGGCAGGCGCTTCGTGGAGAAGTCGGCCGATCTCGCCCGCCTGGAGTCCGAACAGCGCGACGCGGTGAACACCGTGCTCGAACTGGCCGGAAACCTGGAAGCCGTGCTGAAGGATTACGCACCCAGCCGACTGGGCATGTACGAAGCGGCCAACGGCGTCGTGTTCTCCGAGGCGCTGGAGTTGTACGGCTACCTGCTCAACCGCATCGACGAACCGGTGCCCGTGCTCAGCGCCCCCGTGTTCGACTACCTGCCGGTCAGCAAGCAGCGCTTCTCGGCCAAAACCGGCGACTACGTGATCACCACGCCCGACGGCATCAATCACTTCGGCGCCATCCTCAACATCAAGGAATACACCGACGGGACCTACCCGGGCATCCTCAACAGCCTGAAGTACCTCGATTTCGAATACGTCATCACCCATTCCTTCAGCCCCATGGGCCGGCAGGATGCACTCAAGGCGCTGGATCGCACCAAGGGCATGATGATCTCCTCCGGCGACAAGGCCTTCAGCCAGATCGCCGAGCTCGACCACGCCATGGATCAGCTCGCCTCCGGCAATTTCGTGCTGGGCGAGTACCACTTCTCCATGGCCATCTATGCCGCCAGCCAGGAAGCGCTGTCGCAGCAGATCGCCAGCACCCGTGCCGAGTTGTCGAACGCGGGATTCGTCTCGGTCAAGGAGGATCTGGCCGTCACCGCGGCGTTCTACGCCCAGTTCCCGGGCAACTGGAAATACCGCACGCGCCTGGCCAACGTCAGCTCACTCAATTTCCTCGGCCTGTCGCCGCTGCACAACTTCGCCACCGGCAAGAAGGAGAACAACCCCTGGGGCGACTGCGTCACCACCCTGCAGACCACCAACGGGCAGGCGTATCACTTCAATTTCCACGCCACCCATCCGGCGGAGAACTCGCTCGGCGAGAAGGCCATCGCCAACACCATGGTCATCGGCAAGTCCGGCACGGGCAAGACCGCGTTGATCAACTTCCTGCTGAGCCAGGTGCAGAAATTGCAGCCTTCGCCCACGATTTTCTTCTTCGACAAGGATCGCGGTGCCGAGATCTTCGTTCGCGCCTGCGGCGGCAACTACCTCGCACTGGAAAACGGCAAGCCCACCGGCTTCAACCCTTTCCACTGCGAACGCAACGAAACCAACGTGCAGTTCCTGGCCGATCTGGTAAAGGTGATGGCCGGCAAGAGCGTCTACAGCTCGCGCGAGGAAGAGGACATCTTCCGCGCCGTCGAGAACATGCTCGATACGCCCATGCATCTTCGCACGTTGACCAACTTCCAGAAGAGCCTGCCCAACATGGGCGACGACGGCCTGTTCATCCGCATGCGCAAGTGGACGGCAGGCAATTCGCTGGGTTGGGTATTCGACAACCCGGTCGACACCATCGACCTTGAGAAAGCCAACATCATCGGCTTCGACTACACCGAGCTGATCGACAATCCCGAAGCGCGAGTGCCGGTCATCAACTATCTGCTGCACAGGCTGGAGGCGCTGATCGACGGGCGCCCGCTGATCTACGTGATGGACGAATTCTGGAAGATCCTCGACGGCAAGGGCGGCCTCAAGGAGTTCGCAAAAAACAAGCAGAAGACGATCCGCAAGCAGAACGGCCTGGGCATCTTCGCCACGCAAAGCCCCGAGGACGCGCTGGCCAGCGACATCGCCGCGGCGCTGATCGAGCAGACCGCCACGATGATCCTGCTGCCCAACCCGAACGCCAGCCGCGAGGATTACGTCGACGGCTTGAAACTGACCGACGCCGAATACCAGGTCGTCGTGAGCCTGGACGAGCGTTCACGTTGTTTCCTGGTCAAGCAGGGCCACGCCAGCGCGGTGTGCCAGCTGAACCTGCGCGGCATGGACGATGCCCTCGCCGTCATTTCCGCATCCACCGACAACATCGAGATCATGCACGAGGTACTGCGTGAATGTGCTGCCGCCGAAGGCGTCACCGTTGACGAACTGCGCCCCGAACAGTGGCTCGAGCGCTTCTACGAAAACCGCAGGGGCAGCGGGAAGCAAAAGCCCAACCAACCAACCCCGCGCACACCACGCGCCGCCGTTCGCTGAACGTGGAGAACCACCCCATGCACAACACACTGTCCACCAAATCGCCTTCGCTCAAGAATCGGTTCGGGCATCGGCTGATGTTGGCAACAGCCATCGGCTGCGCCCTGCTCGCGGGAAGCGTCAGCGCCCAGGTCGTCGTCGTCGATCCCGGAAGCATCGCGGCGAACGAACAGAGTTTCGCAGCCCAGCTCGCCAAGACGATCGAGCAGTACGCGAAACAGATCCAGCAGTACGAAACCCAGCTTCAGCAATATCAGCAGTTGCTGTCCAGCATCCAGGGCCTCAGCAACGGCTTATCACTTGCTCCCAACAAGCTGCAACGCGTCACCAACACCGATTCACTGATCCAAGGCAAGTGTTCAAACACTTCCAGCCCGGCGGGCTTGGTCAGCGGTGTCATGAACAGCATGTCTTCGTTGATGACCCAGTCCATCACCCAGACTCAGCGGATGATCTGCGGCCAGATCGTCGCCACGCAGATCCACAAGTACAACACGACGGTCGACATGCTCAACAAACTCAATAACTACAGCAGTCAGTTCCATCAGGTGGAAAGCATCGTCAAGTCGATAAGCACCGTCGCTGATACCGGACGAGCTGCTACACAGGTGGAGAAGTACAACAGTGCGGTCACCACTGAAATGGGGAACTGGCAAGCGCAGATGAAGGCCGACGATGCCATCATTGAAACGCTGCAGAATCAGCAGTCCATCCTTGGGCACGTTGCATTGAACGGCAACAGCACCGTTCTGGGTAATGTTATCCAAGCCTCTACCTTCGCCGCGGCTTTCCACTGAGCCGCGCGTGGGATGTCGGCACTCGGGGCCTGAACCCACATCTTCACATTGACAGGG
This sequence comes from Rhodanobacter sp. UC4438_H5, assembly GCF_052978405.1. Lineage (NCBI taxonomy): Bacteria > Pseudomonadati > Pseudomonadota > Gammaproteobacteria > Lysobacterales > Rhodanobacteraceae > Rhodanobacter > Rhodanobacter sp. UC4438_H5. The sequence continues at coordinate 683,678 of NZ_CM129672.1, read as the reverse complement.
AACGGCCGCGATGGGCTTCGTATATTTCGCACTGATCTACAAATGGTTGAGCGATCGGATCGATACCTTCGGGATGAATCTGATGGCTACGTTCATGACGTGGGCCAGCGCCGTCGCACTGGTGCTTGTCACGTTGTGGATCATGATCCAGGGCTATCGCATGATCACCGGCCAGTCGCGTGAGTCGATGATGGCCTTGGTCATGAGCATGACTCGAGTGGCGATCATCGTGACCGTCGCCACCACCATGAGCATTTTTGGCACCAATCTGCTCTCGTTCTTCACCACCGAACTGAGCACCGGCATCAACCAGATGTTCACCGGTGACAACAGCACGGCTGCGCAAACCATCGATGAAAACCTTGCCTGGACCCAACTGGCGCTGGGTGCCATCGATACCGTGCAAGTTGCCCCTGGCGACACCGAAACCATCAATCAGAAGAATCACGCACTGCTGATCGCCGGCCTTGGTACCGCCAGTCCGCCGATGGCTGCTGCCGCCATGCTGTTGCTGTACAAGTTCGCGCTCGCCCTGTTCATCGGCCTGGGGCCGTTGTTCATCCTGTGCCTGATCTTCGAGCAGACCAAATCACTGTTCCAACGCTGGCTGCTCTACGGCATCGGCACCGTTTTTTCCATGGCTGTGCTCGCCTTCGTGAGCTCACTCGTACTGCAGTTGTCCTTGCGGGTCGCCGCGGCGCTGTGGAGCGCCAACATCATCAACACGATCACCGGCCAGGGCGCCGAGGGATTCTCCACCCAAGCCTTGGAACAAGGTGGCCTCGGCCTGCTGTTGACCGTGCTGATCATCTCCGTGCCCCCGATGGCAGCGATGTTCTTCCAAGGAACGCTGGGCAATTTTCTGACCTACTCAGCGTTCGGCACGGGCGCCTCAAGTCGACTGGGACCGCAGGGGCAGCCACCGGGAAGTTATGGACACGGAGCGTCATCGCCGACTTTCGGGCAAGAAAGCCTTGGTCAGCGACCTGCCGGCAGCCCGCTCAATAGTGCCAATGGCAGTGTCCGCGGCACCCTCTCACCGAGTTCAGGCGCAACTGACACCGTCAAGCATCAGCCGATCGGGAGAAGCTCGTAATGATATCGATTTCGTTCCGATGGCTACTGATCGTGTTGTTGCTTTTGATGGCCGGCGCTGTCCATGGCGAGGGCGGCTGTCCGCCAGGTTTCCAACCCTCCGGGGCGGCACCCAGTCCCCAGGCTCCAGTCGCTTGCAGACCAATCCAGAACTACGAATACCAACAGCAAGCGCCGCGTCCGCCGCCGCCCCGCTGGATTCACCTCTCGGGAGCCATTGCCCTGGATTCGGAAAAAGGAATCTTTGGAACAGTCGGCTCCATGGATAATCAAGCCATCGCCGAGAGCACCGCAATCATGGACTGCAGGGGAAATGGCGGCTCAAACTGCGAAATAATCCGTTCATACACGGACGCCTGCGCTGCGATAGTGACTGGCTATGGATGGTATGCCGTAACCATAGACGCAACTTCGAATGAAGCCATTCAATCCGGCATGGACATGTGTGCAAATGACAAAATCCGCGGCTGCCACGTCTACTACAGCGAATGCAGCCTGGCAATTGATGTTCAGAAACGCATGCTCTCAATACCAGTCCCATACAGCGGAGGTATGCCATGAAGTTGCCCATCTCTCTCGCCGCCTTGATGATCGGCGTCACTACCGCCTTCACTATTGCTCCCGCCCGCGCTCAAAGCGTCGACCCATGCGCGGTCTACACCTGCATGGCAGGCATGTCCGGTGAAGGTGCCACGGGTGGTGCGGCCTGCGCACCAGCTACTGCGTTCTTCTTCAGCCTGGTGGTATTCGATCCGTACTTCGACGCGCCGGCAACTTCCCAGTTGCGGCGTCAATACCTGATGACCTGCCCCGGCGCCAACGTCGCCACCAACGCCGCCATCCTGAACGCCATCATCGCCCAGTGGGGCACCGTGCCGTAGAGCACAACAAGCGTCTCCACTTGTGATTGACCTTTGAGGATCCGACAACCATGAAGCCCTTGCGCTCCCTGTCCCTGCTCATTTTCTGTGTCGCAGCGTCCGCTTGCCATTCTTCGCAGCAAGCCACTACTGGCGCAACAGCCGCGCCTGGACGAGCCACTGCGTCCGCAAAATCTGATGCAGAGGCATCCCTCGACAACGTGCACAAGGGCATGGCGTACGCCGACTTCCGCACCGCCCTGCTCGTCGATGGCTGGCGACCGGTAGTGGACCTGAAATGCAAGGCCAATGTGGTGGGTGGTGCCTACAAGGAGCTTTGCGCAAAAGGTTTGGACTCGTGCAAAGCCTGTGACGAGTTGCCCGAACTGGGCGCCTGCAGTGGCGATGCGGTCTGCCTGATGCACTTTCAGGATGCAGCGACCCATCGCCAGCTTGACGTGAGTACATACGGCGACCTCGGTGATCGAAACGTTCATGGCGTGGATTCACAACTGGGTGTGACGGGCTGGACTGTGTCGTCGACGGCGTTGCATTGATCGACTAGCGACGCAGAAGCAAGCCGCTCCTGTCGAGCTTGGGCACGAAGAAACCTCTCAGGGAGATTTCAATGAGCAATCCGTTGTTGGATTTGATCGTCCGTGGTGAGTCCGGTGCCGCTGGCTACAACGCCTACAACCGCGGCACTTACGTCGATCTGCATGGCGGCAAGCATATTCGCGGTCCAAGCGGCGCAATCGACTTTTCCAGCCTGACCGTGGGCCAGGTACATGATCTGCAACATCTTCGAGGCGACGACCCTCACCGGGTGTTCGCGGTCGGCAGGTATCAGGTGATTCCCTCCACCATGGACGGCGCGATCACCAAGCTGAACCTGGATCGCGATCTACCGTTCTCGACGGCCCTGCAGGATCGAATCTTCTCGGAGTATTTGATCGTCGACAAACGGCCAGCCATTCACGGATATGTCACCGGCCAACCGGGAATCACTTTGGAGGCCGCCCAGCGAAGTCTGGCGGCGGAATGGGCCAGTTTCGGTGATCCGGATCAAGGCGGCGCCAGCCATTATGGCGGCGCCAACCACGCCAGTATCACCCTGGCGCAATCGGCAAGCGCCCTGAACCAGATGCGGACCACGTATCAGGCCGACATCGCCTGCGGCTTCTCGCCGTCCGAAGCGTGGAAGCACGTCACCGCCAGCGATCACCAGCGCTCGTCCTCCGATGACGAATCACCGTCGAACCACCTGCGACGCCAAGGCAATCACGGTGATGCCGTGCGAACCTTGCAGAGCACACTGGCCGCCTTGGGTTACTGCGATGCTCACGGTCGCTCACTGAAATCCGACGGCGACTTTGGCTCGAACACCCATTCTGCGGTCGTGGCTTTCCAGCGCGAACATCACTTGGCAGTCGACGGCAAGGTCGGCCCGCGAACGCAACACGCGCTTGATCTGGCCTTGCGACAAAAGGATCGCGTCGCCACCACGTGGCTAGACGATCTGCGCCACCCGGATCACGCGCTGTACCAGCAGGCACTGGCAGGCGTGCACAGGATCGATGCGCAGCTCGGCCGACACTCTGACACGCGCAGCGAGAATCTTGCCGCCGCCATCGTTGTCGCCGCGCGCCGCCAAGGCCTGGGTCGCATCGACCAAGTGGTACTGTGCGAAGACGGTGAGCGTGCGTTCGTGCTGCAGAACGGATTGCCTGCGCGAATGGCCCACGTGCAAACCGCCGACGCGGTACACACGTCGATCATGGACAGCAGCGTCGCCTGGACGCAGGCGAACCAACAGGCGGCATGCCGAAGCGTGTCGGCACAAGCACAGGCTGTCCCCGTGTCCCCGGTTCCGCAAGCAATCGGACGTTGAGCCCGTTACGCCTGGTTGCGCGTTGCTGACCGATCGACCGGTTCGCGATGTTCGTGTGCTCCCGCCGCGAGACTGGCGAGCCTGTCCAGTTCTTGCGCCGTGAAGCCTGCCTCGATACGTGCCGGGCGATTGAACGGCCCGCGCAGGTCGACACCCATGTACTCGCGGATCAGGCCGAAGAAGGTTTCCACCGGGTCGATGCCGTCGCGCTCGCAGCAATGCAGATACCAGCGCGTGCCGGCGGCGACGTGGGCGACTTCTTCGCGCAGGATCACTTCGAGAATGGCCACCGTGGCTTCGTCGCCCAGCTGGCGCAGGCGCTCGATCATGCCCGGCGTCACATCCAGCCCGCGCGCTTCGAGCACGCGCGGCACCAGTGCCATGCGCGCGGTGTCGTTGTCGGCGGTTTTCTCGGCCATTTGCCACAGGCCGTCGTGGGCGTCGAAATCGCCGTAGGCGTGGCCCAGCTCGCCCAGCCGCGCGGACAGCATCGCGAAGTGACGCGCTTCGTCGTGGGCGCAGCTGGCCCAGTCGCGGTAATAGTCGTGCGGCTTGCCGCGGAAGCGGTAGACCGCGTCCCAGGCGAGGTTGATCGCGTTGAACTCGATGTGCGCCACCGCATGCACCAGGGCAATGCGGCCTTCGGCACTGCCCAGCCCGCGCTGCGGCAGCTGGCGCGCATTGACCAGCCGCGGCCGTTCGGGACGGCCGGGCGGGCCGATCGGTTCGGGCGCAGGCGATGACGCATCGGCCTGCAATTCGCCGCGCTCGAAGGCGCGCCACGTCTCACGCGTCAGACGCAACTTCTCGTCGGGCTCGCTGGCGTCAAGGCAGGCTTTGGCGGCGGCATGCAGATCGGACATGGGTTTCCCTGCAGGAGCGCACCCTGTGCGCGACGCTTTTCCCGAATCCCGGCAGAAAAGCATCGCGCACAAGTGCGCTCCTGCGGTTTACACGGCGCGCCGCGCAGCCTTGGCGTCGTCGGAGCGCAGCATCTGGATCTGTTCCAGGTACTGGTCGTCCAGGCCGGTGACGTATTCGCCGGAGAAACACGAGGTATCGAAGTGCTCGAGGTTCGCGTTGCCGTCGCGCACCGACCACTCGAGATCCTTGAGGTCCTGGTAGATCAGCCAGTCGGCGCCGAGCAGCTTCTCCACTTCCTGCTCGGCGCGACCGGCAGCGACCAGCTCGCTGGTCGAGGGCATGTCGATGCCGTACACGTTCGGGTAGCGCACCGGCGGAGCGGCGGAGGCGAAGTAGACGTTCTTCGCCCCGGCATCGCGCGCCATCTGGATGATCTGCTTCGAAGTGGTGCCGCGCACGATGGAATCATCCACCAGCAGCACGTTCTTCTTGTTGAACTCCAGGCCGATCGCATTGAGCTTGCGGCGCACCGATTTCACCCGCTCGCCCTGCCCCGGCATGATGAAGGTGCGGCCGATGTAGCGGTTCTTGACGAAGCCCTCGCGGAACGGCACGCCGAGCACGCCGGCCAGCGCGCTGGCGGCGGTGCGCGCAGTGTCGGGGATCGGGATCACCGCGTCGATGCCGTGGTCGGGGCGCTCGCGCAGGATTTTCTCGGCCAGCTTCTCGCCCATGCGCAGACGCGCCTTGTATACCGAGACGTCCTCGATCATCGAGTCCGGCCGCGCCAGGTAGACGTACTCGAAAATGCACGGCGTGTGCACCGCGCCCTCGGCGCACCGGCGGCTGTGCAACTGGCCCTGGTCGGTGATGATCACCGCCTCGCCCGGCATCACGTCGCGCAACCGCTTGAAACCCAGCACGTCCAGCGCCACCGATTCGGAGGCCACGGCGTACTCGTGCCCTTCGGCGGTAACGCGCTCGCCCAGCACCAGCGGGCGGATGCCGTGCGGGTCGCGGAACGCGACCAGGCCGTAACCCAGCAGCAGCGCGATGCAGGCGTAGCCGCCGCGGGCGCGGGCATGCACGCCGGCCACGGCCTTGAAGATGTGGTCGGGAGTCAGCTCCATGCGGTCCTGGATCTGCAGCTCGTGCGCGAGCACGTTGAGCAGCACCTCGGAATCGGAATCGGTGTTGATATGGCGACGGTCGCCTTCGAACATCTCGCGCCGCAGTGCGTCGGTATTGACCAGGTTGCCGTTGTGCGCGAAGGCGATGCCATACGGCGAATTGACGTACAGCGGCTGCGCCTCGGCCGAACCTTCCGAACCGGCCGTGGGATAGCGGCAATGGCCGATGCCGATACGCCCGCGCAACTCGCCCATCGCCCGCTGGCCGAACACGTCGCGCACCAGGCCGTTGCCCTTGTGCAGGCGCAGGCGCGAGCCCTCGACCGTGGCGATGCCGGCCGCGTCCTGGCCGCGATGCTGCAGCACCGTCAAGCCGTCATAAAGCGCCGACGCCACTTCCGTGGTACCGACGATGCCGATGATTCCGCACATGATGGATGGCCTGTTTCGGGAATGCTGATTCTATGGTTGCCGCGCGGGCGGCGGCGTGCTGGCGGCGCTGGCCGGCGCAGCGGGAGCGCCTTGCCGTCCGGAAATGGGGGCGTGCAGCCGCTCGCTCAAGCCGTCCACCCGCTTGAGCAGTTCGGCCGGAGCCACGCGCTCGAGCAGGCTCGGCGCTGTCGACGAGCCGGCCGGCCCGTGCGGCAGCACCGGCGCCGACTTGAGCTTGTCCAGCACTGCATCGGGATGCAGGTGATCGCCCACGCTGGCCGGGATGTTCTGCCCCAGCCACGCTGCGGCGCCCTGGAACTGCGGCAGCAGCACCGATTGTTGCCACCACGATTCGCGCGTCACCGCAGTAAGCCCCACCAGGAAAACCAGGATGGTGACCACCAGTGCGCCACGCACGAAACCGAACAACACGCCCAGCAGTCGATCGATACCGCTCAGGCCGGTGCTCCAGATCAGCCGTCGGGCGGCAAAGCGCACGAGCATGCCCAGCAACAGGATGCCGAAGAAGCAGATCGCGTAGCCGAGTCCGATCCGCGCCATGGGCAGCGAGATCGAATTCTGGAACAAGGCCGCCACATCCGGCCCGAACACCGCCGCCATCCAGAAGGCGGCGATCCAGGTGGCCAGCGACAACACCTCCGCCACCAGTCCGCGCATCAGGCCGATCAGCACCGACAGCGCAAGGATGGCCAGAATGATTCCGTCGAGCCAGTTCATCCGTTCAACCGGCTCGCGCGGACGCCGCGCCCGGCATATGACTGCGTCGCCGGCGTACCTTCATCACCGCGGCCGCGGTGTCGTTCAGGGCACCGAAACGACATTGCCGTCGATGCCCAGCTTGGCCTTGATCTGGTCGTGCACGCGCTGGGCATCGGCACGCTGGGTCTGCGGGCCGGCGCGCACGCGCCACAGGGTACGGCCACCGGACTGCACCGAGTCGACGAAACCGTCGAAGCCGGCCGCGCGCAACTTGTCGCGCAAGGCGGTCGCGTCGGCCTGGCTGCTCACCGCCGCCAGTTGCACCGCCCAGCCGCCGGCCCTGGCGGCATGGGTGGCCGTCGGCGTGGTGCTCGTGGACGTCCCCGCGGCATCGCCGTCCTGCTCCACCTTGGCCGGCACGCCGGGAATCGCCTGGGTGATCTTCAGGCGCGCCGCCTCGGCGGCCGTGCGCGTTTCGAATGGACCGGCGGTGACCAGCGTGCGCGACTGCCCGGCCCGCGTGATCACGCGGCCCGATACCGGGTAGCCCAATGCGCGCACCCGGCTCTGCAACTTTGCCGCGCCACTGGCGCTGGCGTAGGCGCTGAGGTTGATCGTGTAGCTGCCGTGTGCCGCAGCCGCCGCGACCGGTGCCAGCGCGGGTGCGGGCGTCGGCTCGGCCGGTTTGGCCGCCGGCCGGGTCGGCTCGCTGGCCGGCGCGGGTTTCGCTGCGACCGTGGCTTTCGGCATCGGCGCGGCACCCGTGTCGCGCTGCGGGATCACCGGTTGCGCCGGCGAGGTGCCGCTGCCAGTCGTCACCGTGGTCGGCGCGGGCGTCCGGCCTGCCTGGGGGTCGAGTTCCACGTCGCGCGGGCGGTTCGAGTCGATGGTGACCGTGGCGATGCGGTCGCCCGACGCCGCGGCGGTCGCCGCGCCGGCCGGCACGCTGGCGGCGGCGGACGGGTCGAGGCTCATCGTCCTGGTTTGCAGGTCGCGGTCGGGCGCAGGCGGAATGGCCAGGCTCACCGAGCGGTCACCGCCGGGGGTGGGCGGGCTGTCGGTGAAGAACATCGGCACAAAGATGACCGCCAACGCTATCAGGACGGCAGCTCCCAGCAGGCGTGTTTTCAAGTTTTCGCTCCCAGGCGGCGAACGCGATGCGCAATATGGCGATTATACCTGCCGGCGCCCGGCGCCATGCGGCGGCTCACGGCGCATGTTCAGCCATCACCGCGCTGGCGACGAAAAACGAGCCGAACGCCAGGATGCAGTCGCCCGGCTGCGTGGCCTGGCGTGCCGCAGCCAGCGCGGCAGCCACGTCGGGATGGGCGTCGAACGATGCTTGCGGCAAGGTGGCTTTCAGCTTCTCGGACAGCGCCGCCACGTCCATGCCACGCGGCGAAACCTGCTCCAGCCCGGCCAGATGCCAGTGCGCGATGCGCGCACCCAGCGCGCCGATCACCCCGGCCACGTCCTTGTCGGCCAGCGCACCATAGACGGCATGCACTGCGCCGTGCGCCGATGCGTCCAGCCACTCGGCCAGCGCCCGCGCGGCCTGCGGATTGTGGCCCACGTCCACGAACACCGGCGGCTCGCCGCCCAGCGCCTGCAGTCGCGCCGCGATCCGCACGTCGTGCAGGCCGGCGCTGGCCGCGGCGAACAGGGTGCTGGGCGAGAACGCCTCGTCGCCCAACGCATGCAACGCAGCGATCGCGGCGGCGGCGTTGGCGTGCTGCACCGGCGCGGCGAGATAGGGATCGGGCAACTCCATCGCACTGCCGTCGCGATGGCGCCAGCGCCAGCCGTCCTCGTGGCGCTCCACGCTGAAATCGATGCCGGCGCGCTCGACCTGCGCGCCACGTTCGGCCAGCGCTGCAAGCAGGCCATCGGGCGGATCGAGCTGGCCCACGATCGCCGGCCGACCGCGGCGCGCGATGCCGGCCTTCTCGCGGCCGATGCTGTCGCGGTCGGGGCCCAGCCACTCCATGTGGTCCAGATCCACGGTGGTGATCACGGCCACGTCCGCATCGATGATGTTGACCGCGTCGAGCCGGCCGCCCAGCCCCACCTCGAGCACCGCCACGTCGACACCGGCGCGGGCGAACAAGTCCACCGCCGCCAAGGCGCCGAACTCGAAATAGGTCAGCGGAATCTCCGCGCGCGCCGCCTCGATGCGTTCGAACGACTCGATCAGCGCGGCATCGGTGACCGGCACGCCCTCGATGCCGATGCGCTCGTTGTAGGCCAGCAGATGCGGCGAGGTGAAGGCGCCGACGTGCCAACCGGCCGCCTTCAGCATCGCCTCCAGCAGCGCCACGGTCGAACCCTTGCCGTTGGTGCCGGCCACGGTGATCACCCGCGGCGCCGGCCGCGGCGCGCCCATGCGCTGCCATACCTCGCGCACGCGATCGAGCCCCAGTTCGATGGTGTGCAGGTTGACGCGATCCTGATAGCTCAACCACTCGGCGAGGGTGCGGGGCATGAACGGGTTACTCGATGAACAGGCGAAGGGGTCGCCCATTGTCGCCGAACCCGGCGCAGGAACGCACCGATCAGACAGCCGGCACTGCCCTCACAATCCCGCGCCACGCAGCCGCAGCGCGTTGCTCACCACCGACACCGAGCTCAGGCTCATCGCCAGCGCGGCGATCATCGGCGACAAGGTGATGCCGAACCACGGATACAGCACGCCGGCCGCCAGCGGCACGCCGACGGCGTTGTAGACGAAGGCGAAGAACAGGTTCTGGTGGATGTTGCGCACGGTGGCCTGCGACAACCGGCGCGCGCGCACGATGGCGCCGAGCTCGCCCTTCACCAGCGTTATCTGCGCGCTCTCCATCGCCACGTCGGTGCCGCTGCCCATCGCGATGCCGACATCGGACGCGGCCAGTGCCGGCGCGTCGTTGATGCCGTCGCCGGCCATTGCCACGCGACGGCCTTCGGCGCGCAACGCGTTGACCACGGCGGCCTTGTCGGCGGGCGAAACGTCGGCATGCACCTCGTCGATGCCCAGCGTGCGCGCCACCGACTGCGCGGTGGTGGCGTTGTCGCCGGTGAGCATCACGATGCGCAGCCCGGCGGCATGCAGCGCCTGGATGGCGGCGGGCGTGTCCGGCTTGATGCGGTCGGCTACCGCCAGCAGCGCGGCGAGGGTGCCGTCGACGGCAAGGAACATTACGGTGGCGCCGTGCTGACGCAGTCGTTCCGCGCGGGCATTGGCGTCGGCGCTGATGGCGGCGCGCGACTCGTCCATCAGCCTGGCATTGCCCAGTGCCACCCTGCGGCCATCCACCGTCGCGCTGACGCCGCGGCCGGTCAGCGAGCGGAACTCCGTGGCCGCCGGTGCCGCCACGCCTTCGGCCTCGGCGGCAGTGACGATCGCGCGGGCCAGCGGATGCTCGCTCGGCCGCTCCAGTGCGGCGGCCAGCGCCAGCAGGTGTTCGCGCGGCTGGTTGCCGAGGACCACCAGTTCGGTCAGTGCCGGCTTGCCTTCGGTCAGCGTGCCGGTCTTGTCCACCACCAGGGTGTCGATGTCGCGCAGGGATTCGATCGCGCCGGCGTCCCTGAACAGCACGCCATGCTGCGCGCCACGCCCGCTGGCGACCATGATCGAGATCGGCGTGGCCAGGCCCAGCGCGCACGGACAGGCGATGATCAGCACCGACACCGCCGCGATCAGTGCATGCGTCAGGCGCGGTGCCGGCCCCACCATCGCCCAGATGGCGAACGCCAGCACGGCCGCCACGACCACCGCCGGCACGAACCACGCGGCGACCTTGTCGGCCACGCGCTGCAGCGGCGCGCGGCTGCGCTGCGCGGCCGCCACCAGCGCCACGATCTGCGCCAGCATGGTTTCGCCGCCGACCTTCTGCGCGCGCATGGTCAGCGCGCCATCCTGATTCACGGTGCCGCCGGTGAGCGCATCCTCCTTGGCCTTGACCACCGGCATCGGCTCGCCGGTGAGCATCGATTCGTCGACATGGCTCTCGCCCTCGATCACCACGCCATCGACCGGCACCTTCTCGCCGGGGCGCACGCGCAGCACGTCGCCGGCCTGCACTTGCTCCAGCGGGACGTCGGCCTCGCTGCCGTCGGCAGCGATCCGCCGCGCGGTTTTCGGCGCCAGCCCCAGCAGCGCCTTGAGCGCCGCGCCGGTGCGCCGCCGCGCGCGCAGCTCCAGGAAATCGCCCAGCGTGACGAGGGTGACGATCACCGCTGCCGATTCGAAATACACCGCAACACGACCATGCGCATCGCGGAACCCCGCCGGGAAAATCCCCGGCAGCAGGAACGCCACCGCGCTGTACAACCATGCCACGCCGGTGCCCAACGCGATCAGCGTGTACATGTTCGGCGACCACGGTTTCAGCGAGCGCCAGCCGCGCGCGAAGAACGGCGCGCCGCCCCACAGCACCACGACGCTGGCCAGCACCGCCTCGACCCACGCGGCCACGCGATCCCACGGCGCGGGCAGATGCCAGCCAAACAGATGCGGCCCCATCGCCAGCGCAAACACCGGCAGGGTCAGCGCCACCAGCCACCGGAAACGCCGCGTCATCGCCAGCAGCTCGCCGCCGTCGTCCTCGTCCAGCGAGGGCATCATCGGCTCCAGCGCCATGCCGCATTTCGGGCAAGAGCCGGGGCCGACCTGCTGCACTTCCGGGTGCATCGGGCAGGTGTAGATCGCGCCCGCAGGCGCGGCCGGCGCGGGTTTGCGTTCGCCCAGGTACGCGGCCGGGTCGGCCACGAACTTCTCGCGGCAGCGCGCGGAGCAGAAGTGATACGGATGGCCGTCGTGGTCGGCGCGGTGCTTCGCGGTGTGCGGGTCCACGCTCATGCCGCAGACCGGGTCCTTCGCCAGGTGTGCGCCATGCGCAGCCCCGTGTGAGGCGTGGTCATGATGGTGCGCCGCAGGCTGGGCCAGGTAACGCGCCGGTTCCGCCTCGAACCTGGCCTTGCAGCCGCCGCAGCAGAAATGGAAGGCCTGCCCGTCGTGCATCGACTGATGTTTCGACGTGGCCGGATCGACCGTCATGCCGCAAACCGGGTCAATCACCGCCGAAGGCGTGTCGTCGCCACCGTGGCAGCAGGCATGCGCGTTCATGGCGACACCTCCTCACCGCTGAGCGCGCGCAGGATCGGGCATTGCTCCGGCTTGCCGTGCCCCGGGCACGACGCCACCAGCTCCGCCAGGCCATCGCGCACCCGCTGCAGCTCGGCGATACGCTGCTCGATCGCCGCCAGCCGCTTCTGCGCACGCTGCTTCACCGCTTTCACCCCGCGCCGGCGATCTGCCGACAGCGCGAGCAGTTCGCGGATCTCTTCCAGCGTGAAGCCCAGATCCTTGGCACGGCGGATGAAGCGCAGCTGCGTCACCGCGCCCTCGCCGTAACTGCGATAGCCGGAGGCACGCCGCTGCGGCTCGGGCAACAACCCTTCGCGCTCGTAATAACGGATCGTGTCGATCGCCACGCCGACGCGCCTGGCGACGGCACCGATGGTCAGGGAGGAGGCTTGCGTGTTCATGGGCATAGTCTAGACCTTGGATCAAGGTCAAGAGTCAAGCATCAGCTTCCCTTTCGTCGCGACATTTGCGACAACTCTCCCGTTCCATTCAGATCCACGACATCATCGCTACAGGGGAAAACGCATGAAGCATCTCGTTCACGGCCTCGTCGCCGTCTTTGTCCTTGCCCTCATCTCAGGCTGCGCAACCACGCGCACCCGGATGTCGCTCGACGTGCCATCGCCGGGTTCAGCGGTAGTCAGCGGCGGCAAACCGGTGGTCATCGACGCCATCCATGACGTGCGCGTGTTCGAAACCGATCCGGACGACCCCAGCACGCCATCCTTGAAGAAGGGCGCCAGCTACGCGCTGGATGCAACGCAACGCAAGCAGGCCATCGCGCGCAAGCGTGGCGGCTTCGGAAAGGCATTCGGCGACATCCTGCTCAAGCCCGGCCAGAACGTGGAGTCGGTGACCCGGCAGTTGTTGACCAATGCATTTGCCAGCCGCGGCTACAGCGTCGTGGATGCAGCCAGCGCCCCGGCGAATGCGCCACATGTCAGCGTCGACATCCGCCAATTTTGGGCGTGGTTCACGCCCGGGTTCTGGAGCGCCAGCATCGAGGCAAAGCTGGACACCTTGCTCAAGATCGACAGCCCGCAGGGGCATCGCCAGGTGACCGTGAAGGGATACGGCCACAACTCCATCCAGGTCGCTCGCGAAGCCAACTGGCAACTGGCCTACCAGCGTGCATTCGAGGATTACCTGAAACAGTTCGCCGACGCCGCCAACAACAACGGGCTCTGAGTCAGGCGTAAAAGCCATAAGAACGCCATCTGCGTCACTGGAGGACAGGAGGCGGCGTGCATACGCGCCGCGTGAAGGTGTTGAACCCCTCTCCCCTCGGGAGAGGGGTAGGGGCGAGGGGCGGCGGAAGCGCGCGCTGGGGACCCCGAACCCTCATCCATCGCTTTGCGCCATCTTCCCCAGGAGGGAGGTGAAGTGCTTGCCCGCCGAAGCAAGCTGTCCTCAGATCACTAAGACAGCTGCTCGGCCTACATCCTCGTCTTCCCTTCTGAACTCGATATCCGGTCAATCCTTGCGCACGAACCCCTCGCCGCTCCAACCCTCGCTGCCCACGCCGTGGTGGACGAAGAACAGGCCGTCGGGATCGTAGCGGCGCTTCACGGCGAGCAGCTTCGGGTAGTGGGTGCCCCAGAACGCGGCCTGCCAGTCGCGCTGGAAGTAATCGCTCTCGGAGACGTAGGCACCCGCGTTCGGCGCGACCTTGCGCAGGGCGGCCATCGCCGTGCCGATGCTGGCGGCGGCGCGCTGCGCCTCCGCCAGATCCGGTTTCGGCATGCCCGGAAAGGCCGGTGCACCGCCGCCGGCGATGATCGCCAGCGCAAACGCATCGAGCACCTGCGGGTTGGTCGCGGTGTCTCTCGCTGCGGCGATTTCCGTCGCGGGCGCGCCGGCCAGTCCCTTGTTGAAATGCAGGCCCACGCTCCATTCGCGCGCGGCGTCGAACAGCGCATCGACCAGTGCACCCTGGCGATCCTCGTGCAGCAGCGTGGCCGGCAACCACGCCGACTGGTAGGCGTGCAGGAACCAGGCCGCCTCCCCCACATTGGTCGCCCAGTAGGCATGGTGCTTCGGCGCGCCGGGCCGGTTGTCCGCCACCATCACGCCGGGCGCATTCTGGCGCATGAAATCCACGTCCCACATGCGTTGCGCCGGCATCGCAAAGATCTTCATCGGATCGGCGTAGCGATATTCCACGCGCGCCTTCACCCAGTCGAGAAACGGCGCCCAGACCTTTTCCATCTGCGCCTGATCCAGCCCGTGGCACAGCATGCTCAGTTCCAGCTTGCGGCCGCTGAAGCCCATCTGCTCGCCCCAGTGCGGATTGAACAGGTCGCTGCGATAGAATGCGATCGCCCGCGCGATCAGCGCGCGATAGGCGGCATCGGTGGTGGCCTCGATCGTGCCGAACACGCCACCGAAGAACGCCGGCAGCTCGCGCGTGCGCAGGGTCAGGCGCGTGACCACGCCAAGGCTGCCGCCGCCGCCACCCTTGAGGCCCCAGTACAGCTCCGGATTCGTGCAGGCGTTGGCGATGCGCACCTGGCCGTCGGCGGTGACGACTTCGGCTTCCAGCAGGCCCGCCGCCGCGGTGCCGTAATGCTTGGAGAAGCTGCCGAAGCCGCCGCTCTGCACCAGCCCGGCCACGCCCACCGTGGTGCAGCCGCCGCCCTGCACGTAGCGGCCGCCCCTGGTGGTTACCGCGTCGTAGGCGTCGATCCACATCGCGCCGGCGCCGATGCTCACCGCCGGCTGTGCGGCCTGCTTGCCCGCGCAGCCGTGGCCGACGAAGGCATCGTGCAGGGTCACGTCGTGCATGTGCCGCGTCCACACCAGCAGGGAGTCGGGCGCGTTCGAGGTGCCCTGGTAGCTGTGGCCGCCGCCTTTCACGACGAGCCGCAGATGATGCCGACGGGCAAAGTTCACCGCGGCGACCACGTCGGCCGTGCTCTCGGCGGCCACGGCGTACGTGCTGGGCTGCGAGGCCCAGGCATCCAGCCAGCCGCTGGTCTGGGTCAGCGCGGGGTTGTCGCCGACGTAGAACGGATTCTTGATCTGCGCCAGCGCCTCGGCCCGGGCAGCGGCAGTCGCCCCCGGCGCGAATGGCGATTGCAGTTTCAGCAGGCGTCCGCCGACCTGCTGTCTCAGCGTTTCCCAGGCGTCGGCGTCGGGCCACGCCGGATCGCCCGGCCGCACCCGGCGCAGCAATCGGGAAAGATGGTTGCGGGTACCGGCCAGCGCCCGGGCGACCGGCGACAGCGCCAAGGGCAGGAGCGATGCGGCGACAGCGGCCTTGAGCAGATCGCGGCGGTTCATGGGCGTTCCGATGGTGGGGTCGAGGGCTCCATCTTGCAGCGCCTCCGGCCGCGCTGTCGCCCGCCAGGTGACGGATCGACCCGTCACGGGGACGGACGGCAGGGCTGCGGGGACGGGTCGCGGGGCTTTGCGTAGAATCGCCGGATGAACGAACGCCCCGGCCTCAGCTTCGACGATTTCCAGCGCTGGCGGCGACCCATCGAAGTCGGCTTCTGGGTGGCCCTGGTCATCCTCAACGCCGGATTCAATGCGCTGGTTGCGCTGACCGACCATCCCGACGTGGACACGTGGAAACCCTGGGTGTGGGAGTTCAGCAGCGCCCTCCTGATCCTGGCGCTGATCCCGTTCGTGATCGCGCTGGAACGCCGTTGGCCGTTCCGCGTCGATACCTGGCGGCACAGCCTGCCGCGCCACCTGCTGGCCACGGTCCCGTTCAGCCTCATCCATGTCACCGGCATGGTGGCGCTGCGTCGGCTCTGTTACGCGCTGGTCGGTTCCCACGACCAGTTCGGCGCGCACTACGGCTACGAGTATCTGAAGGACATCCGCACCTATTTCGTCATCATCGCGCTGCTGTGCCTGTCGCGCCTGTGGCTGATCCGCTGGCAGGGCGAGGCGCGCTTGCTGGCCGCCCCCGACGAGGGACAGCCGGCCGAACCGGTCGAGCGGCCCGAACGCTTCCTGGTGCGCAAGCTGGGGCGGGAATTCCTGCTCAATGCCAGCGAGGTCGAATGGCTGCAGGCCTCGGGCAATTACGTGAACCTGCATGTGCACGGTCGCGACTACCCGCTGCGCAGCACCATGGCGGCGATCGAGGAGCGGCTGGACCCGGCGCGTTTCGTGCGCGTGCACCGGGGCTATTTCGTCAATCTCGACTACCTCGCCCAGATCGAGCCCTTGGATACCGGCGACGCCCGCCTGACCATGCGTGACGGTGCCACCATCCCCTGCAGCCGACGCCACCGTGCTGCCTTGCGCGAGCGTTTCGGCGGCTGAGCGGGCGACAGCGCGGTGCGGGCGGAATGGGCTACGCTGGGCAGAACGGTCGGTCATCAAGGGGCAACAGATGAATACACGCATCCTCGGCGGCATCGCGCGGGCGCACAGGGCGTCGATCGTGCTGGTCATCGCCGCACTGCTGACATGGAGCCTGCTGCAAACCGCCACCGCGGCCACCCCGGAGCAGTCGCGCTGGGAGCGCCAGGCGCAGGCGGTGACGATCACCCGCGACGACTGGGGCATCGCCCACGTGCACGGCAAGACCGATGCGGACGCGGTGTTCGGCATGGCCTACGCCCAGGCCGAGGACGACTTCAACCGGGTCGAGACCAACTACCTGATCGCGCTGGGCCGGCTGGCCGAGGCGAAGGACGCCGACGACTCTGCGCTGTGGCAGGACCTGCGCCAGCGCCTGTTCATCGATCCGGCCGAGTTGAAGAAGCTGTACGCGCAAAGCCCGCGCTGGCTGCGCCAGCTGATGGACAGCTGGGCCGACGGGCTCAACTACTACCTCGCCACCCATCCCGACGTGCACCCGCGCGTGCTCACCCGCTTCGAGCCGTGGATGGCGCTGTCCTTCACCGAAGGCAGCATCGGCGGCGACATCGAGCGGGTGGAGCTGGCACCGCTGAAGGCGTTCTATGGCAGCCCGGCCGACGCGCCGCTGGCCCAGGTGCACACGCAACCCAGCTGGATCGAGCCGACCGGCTCCAACGGCATCGCGATCGCGCCGAAGCTCACCGCCGACGGCCACGCGCTGCTGCTGATCAACCCGCACACCTCGTTCTTCTTCCGCTCCGAACTGCAGATGTCCAGCGACGAGGGGCTGAATGCCTACGGCGCGGTGACCTGGGGCCAGTTCTTCATCTACCAGGGCTTCAACCCGCACGTGGGCTGGATGCATACCTCGACCGGCGTCGACGTGGTCGACGAGTTCGCCGAGACCATCGTGCACCGGGACGGCAAGCTGTTCTACCGCTACGGCAAGGAACTGCGGCCGGTGACGTCACGCCAGATCACCTTGTCGTATCGCGACAAGAGCGGCGCGCTGGCGCAGCGCACGTTCACCGCGCACTTCACCCATCACGGCCCGATCGTGCGCGAGGCGGACGGCAAGTGGATCGCCGAAGCACTGATGAACAAGCCGATCCCCGCGCTGGAGCAGAGCTGGCTGCGCACCAGGACGCATGATCTCGCCAGCTACATGAAGGTCGCCGAGCTGAAGGCGAACTCGTCCAACAACACCTTGTTTGCCGACGACAAGGGCGAGATCGCCTTCCTGCTGCCGCAATTCGTGCCCAGGCGCGACAACCGCTTCGACTACACCAAACCCGTGGACGGCAGCGATCCGGCCACCGACTGGCAGGGCCTGACGCCGCTGGACCAGCTGCCGCAGGTGGTGAACCCGCCCAATGGCTGGACCTTCAACACCAACAACTGGCCGTATTCCGCCGCCGGCGCGTACAGCCCGAAGCAGGCCGACTACCCGCGCTACATGGACACCTTCGGCGAGAACCCGCGCGGCCTGCACGCGATCCGCCTGCTCACCGACATCAGGCAGGTCACCCTGCCCTCGCTGATCACCGCCGCGTTCGACTCCTACCTGCCCGCGTTCGCGCGCCAGTTGCCGATCCTGATCGCCGACTACGACGCGCTGCCCGCCGACGATCCCCTGCGCGCGAAACTCGCCGGGCCGATCCAGTTGCTGCGCGACTGGGACTACCGCTGGGGCATCGCCTCGATGCCGACCTCGCTGGCGGTGTTCTGGGGCGATACGCTGTGGGACGAAGTGAGCAAGGCCGACACCGCCGAAGGCCTGTCGATCTACGACCGGATGGCCGCCAAGGCCGGCGCCAAGGCGCGCCTCCATGCGCTGGTCGAAGCCTCCGACCGGCTGACCCAGGACTTCGGCAGCTGGGGCGTGCCGTGGGGCGAGATCAACCGCTTCCAGCGCATCAACGGCGACATCGTGCAGAAATTCGACGACGCCAAGCCCAGCATCCCGGTGCCGTTCACCTCCTCGCGCTGGGGTTCGCTGGCCTCGTTCGGCGCGCATCGCTGGCCGGGTACCAAGCGCTACTACGGCACCGGCGGCAACAGCTTCGTGGCTGCCGTCGAATTCGGGCCGAAGGTGCATGCGCGGGCGATCACCGCCGGCGGCGAAAGCGGGCACCCCGATTCTCCGCACTTCAACGACGAGGCGGAGCGCTACACCACCGGCAACCTGCGCACCGTGTACTTCTGGCCGGAACAATTGAAGGGCCACACCGAACGCAGCTATCACCCCGGCGGGTAAAAGCTGAACGGCAACGACGGTCGAGCACATAACCTTGTCATCGACCTGGTTATGACTTCCGTGGAATGACCTGCGCATGCGCCAACCCGGTGCGCAGGTCGCGGACCGCGGAGCGAACCCATGAAGCGTGGCACCCAGTCACTGGTGGTGATCGGCAGCGTCGTGCTGGCGTTGCTCGTGGTGGCACTGATCGTCATCGCCACGTTCGACTGGAACCGGCTGCGGCCGTTCATCGGCGACAAGGTCAGCCAGGCGATCGGCCGGCCCTTTTCCATCAACGGCGACCTCACGCTGGACTGGCGCCGGGACCGCAGCCGCAGCGGCCCCGCCGCCTGGGTGCCGTGGCCCGAGTTCACCGCGCGTGACATCCGCATCGCCAATCCCGACTGGGCCGCGCAAACGCCATTCGCACAGCTGGATGCGCTGCGCTTCCGGCTCTCGCCGTGGGCGCTGCTGGTGCATCGCATCGAGGTACCCAGCGTGCAACTGGTGAACCCCAGCATCGACCTGGAGCGCGACAAGGACGGTCGCGCCACCTGGCACTTCAATCCACCGAAGAAATCCGGGCCGTCGGCATGGCATCTGGACGTGGGCTCGGTCGGTTTCGACCACGGCGTGATCCGGCTGGATGACGCGGTCACGCAGACCAGGCTCAAGGTCGCCGTGAAACCGTTGCAGGCGGCGATTCCCTACGACGACATCGTGGCGCAACAGAGCGCCGACGCCCGCAAGCAGGCGCAGAAGACCACCGGCAAGGCCGCCGCCAAGGCGCCGGAAGTGCCCAGGGACAAATCGGCCAGCGCGACCAGCTACCAGTTCGCCTGGCAAGCCAGCGGCACGTACCAGGGCGGTGCGCTCACCGGCGAAGGCAAGACCGGTGCCGTGCTGGCGTTGCAGGACGCCAGCCAGCCCTTTCCGGTGCAGGCCGACGTGCACATCGGCGACAGCCACATCGCCCTGGTCGGCACGCTGACCGATCCGCTGCAACTGGGCGCGCTTGATCTGCGCCTGTGGTTCTCCGGCAGCAGCATGGCCAAGCTGTACCCGCTGACCGGCATCACCCTGCCCGATACGCCGCCCTACGCCACCGAGGGCCACCTGAGCGCCAGGCTGGGCGAGGGCTCCGGCCGCTATCACTACCAGGACTTCCGCGGCCACGTCGGTGGCAGCGACCTCGCCGGCGACCTGTTGTTCGTCACTGGCGGCGAACGACCGAAACTGAGCGGCAAGCTGCATTCGAACCTGCTGCGCTTCGCCGACCTGGCGCCGCTGATCGGCGCCGACTCCAGCACCGCCAAGGTCGATCGCCCCGACACCTCGCAGCCGGTCGACAAACTGCTGCCGGTGGCGCCGTTCCGCACCGGGCGCTGGCGAACCATGGACGCCGACGTGGATTTCAGCGCCGCCCGCATCGAACACGGCGAGGCGCTGCCGATCGACTCGCTGCGCACCCACCTCGTGCTGAAAAGCGGCGCGCTCTACCTCGACCCGCTGACTTTCGGCGTGGCCGGCGGCACCGTGCGCAGCAACATCACCCTCGACGGCAGCCGCGCGCCGATGCCCGGCGTGCTGGAACTGCATGCGCGCCATCTGAAGCTGAAACAGTTGTTCCCGCAGTTCTCGCCGATGCGCACCAGCTTCGGCGAGATCAACGGCGACGCCAACCTCACCGCCGAAGGCAATTCCATCGCCGCCCTGCTCGGCAGCGCCGACGGCGAGCTGAAGCTGCTGATGAACGACGGCGCGATCAGCAAGACGCTGCTGGAAACCGCCGGCCTCAACGTGGGCAACATCATCATCGGCAAGCTGTTCGGCGACAAGACGGTGGAGATCAACTGCGCCGCCACCGACATGGTCGCGAAGCACGGCCTGTTCGACATGCGCCTGTTCGTGTTCGACACCGACGACGCGCTGATCAAGGTGGATGGCACGGTGAATCTCGCCAGCGAGAAACTCGACCTCGACGTGAAACCGCACACCAAGGGCCTGCGCATCCTATCCCTGCGCTCGCCGCTGTATGTTCGCGGCACGCTCAAGCACCCCGACGTCGGCGTGCAGAAGGGTCCGCTGCTGCTGCGCGGCGCCGGCGCCGTGGCCCTGGGCGCCGTCGCCGCACCGGCGGCCGCGCTGATCGCGTTGATCGCGCCCAGCCACGAAAACGAGGACAGCGGCGAGAACACCTGCCGCGCGGTGCTGATGCAACTGCGTGGCTCGGGCCAGAAGACTCAATCAAGCAGGAAATGACCATCTGTCGGCGGTTTCACCGCACGACCGAACCGTCCGCCAACCGGCAACGTTCAGTGCAGCTGCCGTCCGGAGCGGGTGAACCGGCGCCATAGCCGGCGCCACAGCATCGCCAGCGGGAAGGCCAGAATCAGAAAGGGCAAGCCGTAGCCGAGCAGCCCCAACGCATCGACCACGCCGTCCGCCACCTCGTCGGGCAAGCCGGAAAAGCCGATACCGATACGCCCGCTGCGGGCATCGCTACTGTCGAACTCCAGTTCGAGCCGATTGGTATCCAGCCGGCGCTGCTGATTTGCCCCAGCGGCCTGCAGCGATTGCAGTTGGCTTTCCACCGAGGCCTGCTCGTGGCTGAGCGCGATCAGATCGGCAACGGCCATGTCCTTGCGCGCGGCGAGGTCCGCCAGATGTTGGGCTTGCTTTTCCAGCAAGTCGCGCTGACGCCGGTTGTCGGTGACGACATCGGCGAGATCCTCGGCCCGGGTCTGCCGGTATCCGACCGTGCCGTCTTGAGATGCCAGCTTCGCCATCGGCTCAACGCCATCTGGCACGATTCGCACGACCAGCGATGCCGAGTGCTCATCCTGCCGGATGCGCAGAACGTTGCAGGCACCGAATCGATCCGACTCGCAAGCCTGCCGGGCCGCCGCCAGGCGATCGGCAATTTTCGCTTCCGGCAGTTTGATCCGCAGCGTGTGCTCATAAGCCAGCATCGCCCCGGACTTCGACTGCTCTCCGCTGACCGGTGCTGGCGAGACCTCCTGCTTCTTCGAGCACCCGCAGATCGCCTGCAGCACACCCAGCAGCAACAGCGCCATGCAGACAGAGCGGAAGCTGGACATGCGATTCCCCAAGGCAGTCAGGTCGGGTCAATCTGCCACAGCGGCAGACAAACTCAAACCACGTGGCGTCGAAGCGCGAGCGCACCGTACCGCGGTGCCCCACGCTTCGTCCCGACACCCAAAGGCATCGCGCACAGGGTGCGCTCCTGCACGGGCACGCGAGTCGTGCCAGGCATGGCGCTAGAATGCCGCGACTTCCCTTGCGCGTACGCCCATGCACCCCGTCAATCAGGCTCGTCTGCAGATTCATTTCTGCGTGTTGCTGTGGGGCTTTACCGCGATCCTGGGCAAGCTGATCACCTTGCAGGCGCTGCCGCTGGTGTGGTGGCGCATGCTGCTGGTAACCGGTGCGCTGCTGCTGGTGCCGCGGGTGCGGCGCCAGTTGCGGGCGATGTCATGGCGGCTGATCGGCGCATATGCCGGCATCGGCGTGCTGGTGTCGCTGCACTGGCTGACCTTCTATGCCGCGATCAAGCTGTCCAATGCCTCGGTGGGCGCCACCTGCATCGCGCTGGGGCCGGTGTTCCTGGCCTTCATCGAGCCGTGGCTCGCCAAGCGCAAATTCGATCCGCGCGAATTGCTGATCGGCGTGGCGGTAGTGCCGGGCGTGGTGATGGTGGTCGGCGGCGTGCCGGTGGACATGCGCATCGGCATCGCGGTGGGCGTGCTGTCGGCGCTGTTCGTGGCGCTGTTCGGCTCGCTCAACAAGCGCATGGTCGAATCGGGCGATCCGCTGACGGTGACCTTCATCGAGCTGGGCACCGGTACCGCGTTCCTCACCCTGCTGGCGCCGCTGCTGCCGCACCAGGGCGCGCTGTTCGTGCTGCCGAACCTGCACGACGCGCTGCTGCTGCTGGCGCTGGCGTTCGGCTGCACCCTGCTGCCGTTCACGCTGGCGCTGGTGGCATTGCGCCACATGACGGCGTTCGGCACCCAGATGGTGACCAACCTGGAACCGGTCTACGCGATCGTGCTGGCGATCGTGCTGCTCGGCGAGCAGCACGAACTCGATCACTGGTTCTATCTCGGCGTGGCGGTGATCCTCGCTGCAGTGTTCGTGCATCCGCTGCTGCATCGCAAGCAGCGCGTCACCACCCAGCCGGAGCTGCTTGGCACCACCGAAAGCCACAGCATGGTCGACTGAGCGAACCTCGCGCACTACGCTGCCACGGCGCGCCAGCGTTGATTCATCGGGGCGAACACATGACGACCGCCAACCACCAGCACCACCGCGGCATCTTGCAGGCATTGGCCGCGGCAGCCTTGTTCGGCCTCGGCACGCCGCTGGCCAAGCTGCTGCTGGACACGACGCCGCCGCTGCTGCTGGCCGGGCTGCTGTACGCCGGCTCGGGGCTGGGCCTGTCGCTATGGCTGCTGCTGCGCAAGCTGCGCCGCCAGCGCGCCGCTGAGGCACCACTGACGCGACGGGACGCGCCATGGCTCGCCGGCGCGGTGCTGTTCGGCGGCGTGCTCGGTCCGATCCTGCTGATGCTGGGGCTGGCGCAGACGCCCGCGTCCACGGCCTCGCTGTTGCTCAACCTGGAAAGCGTGCTGACCGCCGTGCTCGCCTGGGTGGTGTTTCGCGAGAATGTGGATCGGCGCGTGTTCCTGGGCATGCTGGCGATCGTTGCCGGCAGCGTGCTGCTGTCCTGGCAGCGCCAGGCCGGCAGCGAGGTTCCGTGGGGCGCGCTGGCGATCGCCGGCGCATGCCTGTGCTGGGCGATCGACAACAACCTGACACGCCCCGTCGCCGGCGGCGACCCAGTGCAGATAGCCGCGATCAAGGGCGGCGTGGCCGGAATCATCACACTCACCCTCGCGCTGGTGATGGGCTATCGCTTCCCGGCCATCCTGCCCCTGCTCGCCACCGGAGCGCTCGGCTTCGTCGGCTACGGCCTGAGCCTGGTGCTGTTCGTGCTCGCCCTGCGCGGCCTGGGCACGGCGCGCACCGGCGCGTACTTCTCCACCGCGCCGTTCGTCGGCGCCGGCCTGTCGCTGCTGCTGATCGCCGAACATCCGCCGCTCGCGTTCTGGCTGGCCGGCGCGCTGATGGCGCTCGGCGTGTGGCTGCACGTCAGCGAGCGGCATGCGCACGAGCACGCGCATGAGGCACTGGCGCACAACCACCGCCATTACCACGACGAGCATCACCAGCACGCCCACGACTTCCCGTGGGACGGCAAGGAACCTCATACCCATCCGCACCTGCACGAACCGCTGGTGCACAGCCATCCGCATTATCCGGACATCCATCATCGCCACCGGCATTCCTGAGAACTGCGCGGCCACGCGGTGTGGATCCGACGCCCTGATCACCGAGGGATTCGACGGCGACTTCAATTGCGTCCCGCCGAGCCGCACAAATCTGCTGGATGACCTTAACTTGTGACTGGGCATGCCGCAGCACGGTTGCTGGTGCTGAATCGGCAGACGCTCAGGCTGAGGTGATGTGCTGGCGAATTGCTCAAGGACGAGTATCATCCTTGAATGACAATGAATCGTATTCGCAATATTTTGCGCAGCCTTTTCACGGCGATACTTCTGCTGTTCGGCATGACGGCCTTCCCGGTCACAGCTCAGGACGCGATGACCTCGGTTCCACAGACTTGGCAGATGCTTGATTACCTAGCGACCGATTACGCAGGCGCGGTGAAGAGTGGCGCTGTCATCAGCACATCCGAGTACGCCGAGATGCGGGAGTTCACGGCAACGGCGCGATCGCGCATCACCGCGTTACCACCGACCGTCGCCACACCGGCACTCTTGCAACAGGCGGATGCGCTGGTGGCCTCGGTCGATGCCAAGGCGACACCCGCTCAGGTAGCTACGCAGGCGCATGCGCTGGCCGATGCGCTACTCCAGGCGTACCCGGTGCCGACCGCACCAGAACACGCGCCCGATCTGACCCGCGGGACAACGCTCTATCAAACCCAGTGCGCTGCCTGTCATGGAGCCACCGGACACGGTGATGGGCCCGCTGGCCTGCAGCTGTCGCCCCGGCCGGTGAACTTCACCGATCAGACGCGGGCCGATCAGCGCAGCGCGCTGTCGTTATATGAGGTGATAAGCCAAGGCGTGGAAGGCACGCCGATGGCGAGCTACGCGCAGCAACTGTCCTCAGACGACCGTTGGGCACTGGCATACTACGTGGGCTCGCTGGCTTATACCAAGGAGGCAGTCACTGGCGCCGACACTTGGCAACACGACACCGCCGCACGGGCACAGATCGCCGATCTGAAGGAGCTGTCGCGTGCGCGCGTGGCGCAGTTGACGCCCACGCTCGGCGCGGAGCGTGCTCGGACGATCGTGGGTTATCTGCGGGCTCACCCGGACGTCATCCAGCAAGAAGCCTTGACTGGCATTCCTCTAGCGCGAGCGCGACTGGCGGCGAGTCTGGCGGCTTACCGTGCCGGCGCGGAAACGCAAGCCACCCAACTGGCACTGTCCGCCTACCTCGATGGTGTGGAACCGGTCGAACCGCAACTTAACGCACACGACAGTGCACTGCGCGCTCAGCTCGAAACAGCCATGGGCGCCTATCGCACTGCGCTGTCGAGCAGCGCTTCCATGGCGTCGGTGGTGAAACAGGCAGACGCTGTCGATGATCTATTGGTACGCGCGCAGGAGGTCACTACCGATGCGGCGGGCGACGTTGCCGCTATCTTTCTGGGGGCCTTCACCATCCTGGTTCGCGAGGGCCTGGAAGCCCTGCTGGTCGTGGTCGCGCTGCTCGCTTTTCTGCGCAAGGCCGCGCGACCCGAAGCGCTGCGCTATGTTCATGCGGGCTGGATGCTTGCGCTCGTCGCCGGCGGGATCACTTGGGCGATCGCCAGCTATGCGATTTCCATCAGTGGTGCCGGCCGTGAATTGACCGAAGGACTGTCGTCGCTGTTTGCGGCGTTCGTGTTGCTCGGAGTGGGTCTGTGGATGCACCAGAAAAGTATCGGCGGTCGCTGGCAGGCGTACCTGAAGGAAAAGATGGCGGCTGCGCTCAACCGGCGTTCTGCGTGGTTCCTTTTCGGGCTGGCCTTCATCTCGGTGTACCGCGAGGTGTTCGAGAGCATCCTGTTCTACGCCGCGCTGTGGAACGACGGCCAGGAAGTATGGCTGCTCGGCGGTATCGCGGCCGGCGCGGCCGTGCTGGGGCTGATCGCCTGGGTGCTGCTGCGCACCAGCCGGCGGCTGCCGATCGGCACATTCTTCTCCGCCAGTTCGGCGCTGATCGCCTTGCTCGCCATCGTGCTGACCGGCAAGGGGATCGCCGCCCTGCAGGAGGCCGGCTGGGTCACAGTAAGCGTCGCGCCGGTGCCGCATATCGAACTGCTGGGCATTTATCCGACGTGGCAATCCTTGCTGGCCCAGTTGACGATTCTGGTGCTGCTGGCGGTCGGATTCGCGTTCAATATCCGTCGCGGCCGCCAATCCTCCGCGTCAGCCACCACGACCAGGGAAGTTCTCCCCGATGCAGAATGAAGGCAATAGGGCATGACTGAATGTGGTTGTCACACTGAAGCCAGCAATGAAGCGGAGCGACGCATCCTCCACCTCGCGCTGGTTCTGAATGCCACGATGTTTGTGGTCGGCATTGTCGCGGGTCTGATCGCGCAATCGATGGGGCTGATCGCCGATTCGCTGGACATGCTCGCCGACGCGAGTGCGTACGGCATCGCGCTCGTCGCCTGGCAGCGCAGTACAAGCTTCAAAGCATCGGCCGCTTCCGTGAGCGGCACGTTGCTGCTGATCTTGGGCGCCGGTGTCGTCGCGGGTGTGGTGTGGCGACTCGTTGCGGGCAGTCATCCCGAGGGTGGTTGGATGATGGGCATTGCCCTCATCGCCTTGATCGTGAATGCCACCGTGTTGAGGCTATTGGAACGGTTCCGTCACGGCGAAGTGCATCTGCGCGCCACGTGGCTGTTCACGCGGGTCGACGTCATCGCCAACCTGGCAGTGATCATCTCCGGTGTGCTGGTGCTAGTCCTGCACAGTGCGTTGCCCGACCTGGTCATCGGTGCGGCCATCGCCTGCTACGTGCTCAAAGAGGCTCTAGGCATTCTGCGCGAAGCAAAGGAAGCGCGAGTTGCGGCCAGCGAATCGACCGTCAAGCCATGACCTCTCCGGTGTCAGGGCTTGGTCCGGTGGTGTATGCCGTTGACCTGCGACTGTTCCACGCCATCCATCCGTCCACACGGCCATCGCCCACGATGCTTCATCTGGCACGCGGTCTGGCCAATGGGCCGTTGATGCTGACTGTCGTCCTCCTTGCGGCGATGCTGGTGTTTCCCCGATGGGCAATGCGAGTGCCAGCTCTTAAAGCAGCAGGTGCTGCTGCCATGGCACTGCTCGCGAACCTGGCCATCGGCCTCTTCTGGGATCGAGCACGCCCCTTCGTGGCCGGTGTCGGCCAAGCCTGGGTTTCGCATGCGGCGACAGGCAGCTTTCCCAGCGACCATCTGACCGCGCAGTGGGTCGTCGCCGGCATGCTGTTGCTGGATCGACGCACCCGAGCATGGGGCACCGGGATCGCACTGTTCAGTCTGCCCATGGCATGGGCGCGCATCTACCTGGGCGTGCATTATCCCGGCGATATGCTGGGAGCCCTCGCGATGGGCGGGCTGGCCATGCTGAGTGGTTGGTTGTGGTTGCGTGCCAGCACCCCACCCGTCCAGCGGCGGTGACCATGCAGCCGCACATGCTGTCGTTGCTTTCCACCGTGGCTAGCGTCTGCCCGCGGCACACGCGATCGCTCAGGTCCACCGGCATCGCACGCGCAATGAGCTCGCTGGTTTGGACAAGACGGCGCGGTTCCTGTTGCAGCCACGCCGACGGAGAGTCATCGCGCGGAAGCGGCACCGGCGGGCAGTTTGGCGAAGCGGCTGTGGAGGTCAAACCTTTTGTGGCTCCTCGCACCCATGCCCACACGACGTTGTTTCGACCTGCAGTGTCACGTGATGAATGCCAAAGCGCGCTTCCAGCATCTGCGCCAACCGGAGCCGCAGCGCTTCCGCGTCTGATGCGTCGCCATCCATGATCACATGCGCCGCCATCGCCGAACGCGTGCTGCTCAGCGCCCATACGTGCACATCGTGCAGTGCAGCCACGCCTGGAGTCGCCAACATTTCGTTGCGAACCTCTCCAGTATCGACGCCACGAGGCGCCCCCTCCATCAGGACATTCCCTGCCTCTCGCAGCAGGATCAATGTCCGCGGCAATACCCACAAACCAATCAACACGGCGATAATGGGATCGGCAAGGTAGAAGCCGGTGAACTTGATGATCAACGCGCCGATGATGACGCCTACTGAACCAAGCATGTCGGCCCAAACTTCCAGATAGGCACCTTTCACGTTGAGGCTTTCACCGCTGCCGGCCTTGAGCAATCGCATCGAGATGAGGTTGATCACCAGCCCCAGTACCGCGATCACCAGCATGCCAGTGGAGGCCACCGAAGGCGGTTCGCTGAAGCGCCGCGCCGCCTCCCACAAGATGTAACCGGCGACGAGGAACAGCAAGCCACCGTTGACGAGTGCGCCGATGGCTTCCATGCGCGCGTAACCATAGGTGCGTTTCGCGTCGGGCGGACGTCGAGCCAGGCGCACGGCGGTCAGCGAGATCGTCAGCGCGATCACATCGGTGGCCATGTGTGCCGCATCCGACAACAAGGCCAAGCTGTTGGTAAGCAAACCGCCGATGATCTCGACGACAAGAAACGTACTGGTCAGGCCGAGTGCCCACCACAGCGGCGTCTCGTGCTTGATCTCTGTACCCACATGATCGTGTCCGGCACTCATCATTTGTCTCCGTTCGTGTAGCTGCACCACGCCATGCGGAACACCCGCCATGCCGAGCGTATAAACATCAGCAACAATGCCGATGCAATCAGCAGATCGGGCCAGCCTGCGCCGAAGATGCCGACGCCGGCGGCCGCTGCCAGCACGGCAATACCTTCGAATACGTCATTGCGTGAGCATTCCCAGGCCGAGGCCATGTTGACGTCGCCTTTGCGGTAAGGCAGCAGCAGGCGCAGACATGCGGCATTGGCGACCAGGTTCAGCAAGGCGGCGATACCGATCGCCTCGAAGATCGGCACGCCCGGATGCAGGAGACGCCAGCCAATCTGGATGGCGACTGCAAGCGCCGCACCAAGAATCAGTGCGCCCTTGAATAATGCCACCCGGGCTTTCGCGCGATCACTGGCACCAATAACCGCAAGGCTCAAGAGGTAGGTGAGCGCATCGCCCAGGTTGTCCAGTCCGCCGGACAGCAGCGACGACGAACCGCTGTAGATCGCCGCGGACAGCATCATCACGAAGGTGGCGAGGTTGGTCGCCAGAACGATCATCAACACCCGACGCTGCCGCGCCTGCAACGCGGCAATATCGATGGTGGTGGCACAACACGTATCAGTCATGAGCCGGTAATCCGATGGCTTGGATGCATGCTTCAGGCATTGGAATCTCTCATGGCGGCGGCCACTCTACGCGGCCGCCGCCGTGTTATGAAATGACACCGATACGGCGGCGGGAGTGCTCCCGCCGCCACGATCAGTCGTTGTCCACACGCCCATCGATCGGCCATGCCTGATCCACCGTGCTCTGGTAGACCCAGCCCGCCACACTCTGGCCGGTGCGCCCGTGCAGGCGGATCAACTGCACCGCTCGTTCGGCCTGATCGTCCTCGCAAAACACCAGCAGCTTGACCTGCTTGATGACCCGTTCGCCCATTTCGATCGAGTAGCTTTGCTCTTGCTCACTGAGCGCGGTCAGCAGGCCCTTTACGTCGCTCACCGACAGGTAACGGAACCCCGCATCCGCCAAGGCATGGATGACGTCAACGACGCGGCCGCGATGGATAAACGCTTTGACTTCTTTCATGGAGTGTTCTCCTTGGCGAGGCGCCGGGCGGCGCGTTCTTCGATCCAGTCGTAGAGCACCGGCAACAGCACCAGCGTCAGCAGAGTCGAGGTGATCAGACCGCCGACCACCACGGTGGCGAGCGGCCGCTGGGTTTCCGCACCGACGCCGCTGGAGAGCAGCATCGGCACCAGGCCCAGGATCGCCACGCTCGCCGTCATCATCACCGGCCGCATGCGCAGCGCCGTGCCGCGGATCACCGCGTCACGCACGGGCAAGCCTTTCTCGCGTTGCTCGTTCAAGAAGCTCACCAGCACGATGCCGTTCAACATCGCCACGCCGAACACCGCGATGAAGCCGATCGCCGAGGGCACCGACAGGTATTGCCCGGTGATCGCCAGGCCGACGATGCCGCCGATGGTGGCGAACGGCACGTTGGCCAGGATCAGCGCGGCGTACTTCACCGAGTTGAAGGCGGTGTAGAGCAGCACGAAGATGAAGAAGATTGTGGCTGGCACGATCAGCGACAGCCGCTTCAACGCCCGTTGCTGGTTCTCGAACGCGCCGCCCCATTCGCTGTAGTAGCCCGTCGGCAATTTCACCTGTTGCGCGATGGCGGCATTGGCGTCCTTGACGAAGCCGTCGATGTCACGGCCGCGCACGTCCATCTGGATCACCGCATAGCGCTGCAACTGCTCGCGGCGGATGAACGAGTAGCCTTCCGCATCGCTGACCTCGGCCACCTGCGACAGCTGCACCAGCGCACCGCTGGGCGTGCGGATCGGAATGCGCTGTATGGCTGGCAACGAGGCCTTGTCCGCATCGTCCAGCCGCACGGCAATGTCAAAACGCTTCACGCCATCGAGTAGCGTGGTCACCGGCTCACCACCGATGCCGTTCTTCACCACAGTGAGCACGTCGTCGGCGTTCAAGCCGTAACGGGCCAGCGCATCACGATCGACCTTGATACGGATTTGCGGTTTGCCGATGTTCGCCTCCAGAGCCAGATCCGCCACGCCGGGCACCCCGGCCAGGACGTCCTTGATGCGGCCGCTCAACCGATCCAGCTCGCCCAGGTCATCGCCGTAGATCTTCAGTGCCAGCGTGGCGCGCACACCCGAGATCAGTTCCTCGATGCGCATCTGGATCGGCTGGGTATAGCTCACCACCGCGGTCGGCAATACTGCCGACAACTCCTTCTGCATCGCTTCCTCGATGCTTTCCAGCGTCTCGCCCTTGCGCCATTGATCCTTGGGCTTCAGCGGTGTGTACATCTCCATGTAGTTCACGTCCGCCGTCTCGCCTTTCTCGGCACGGCCGATCATTGCCAGCGTGGTCTCCACTTCCGGAAACTTCTGTTTGACCAGCGTCGACACTTGTTTGGAGATGGCGATGGATTCGTCCAGCGATGCCGACGGAATCGAGGTGATGCGCCACATGATGGCGCCTTCTTTCAGGTTCGGCATGAACTCCTTGCCGAGGAACGGGAACAGCGCCAGGCTGCCGATCAAGGCCCCGGCAGCGATGCCCAGCACGAGCTTGCGGCGGGCGAGCGCCCACGCCAGCACCGTGGCGTAGTGGCGTTTCAGGAACGCGACCAGCCAGGTGTCCTTCTCTTCCTTCGGTTTCAACACCAGCGCGGCCAGCACCGGGATCAGCGTCAGCGCGAGGACCAGCGAGCCCGCCATCGCGAAGCTGATGTTGAACGCCATCGGCTTGAACATCTTGCCTTCCAACCCTTGCAGGCTG
Organism: Rhodanobacter sp. UC4438_H5; assembly: GCF_052978405.1. Taxonomy (NCBI): domain Bacteria; kingdom Pseudomonadati; phylum Pseudomonadota; class Gammaproteobacteria; order Lysobacterales; family Rhodanobacteraceae; genus Rhodanobacter; species Rhodanobacter sp. UC4438_H5. The sequence goes on along the minus strand of NZ_CM129672.1, from coordinate 652,302 downwards.
AACAGCGGCAGGAACACCACGATGATGATGAGGATGGCGAACGCCACCGGGTTGGCCACCTCGCGGGCGGCCGCCAGCACCGCGGCGGTGCGATCCACCGGGAGCCCGTGCGCCTTGCGCTCGGCCATGATGCGATAGGCGTTCTCCACCATCACCACCGCGCCATCCACCATCATGCCGATGCCAATCGCCAGCCCCGCCAGCGACATCAGGTTGGCCGAGAGGCCGACCTGATTCATGCAGATGAAGGCGATCAGCATGGCCAGCGGGAGCGCCACTACCACCACGATGGCGCTGCGGAACTCGCCCAGGAACAGGAACAGGATGATCGCAACCAGGATCGAACCCTCGATCAAGGCACGCACGGCGGTTTCCACGGCTGCATTGACCAGCTCGGTGCGTTCGTACACCGGCTTGACCACCACGCCCGGTGGCAACGCCTGTTCGACCGTGCCGAGCTTGGCCTTGACCGCATCGACCACGCTCTTGGCGTTCTCACCGATGCGAGCGAGTGCCATGCCCAGTACCACCTCCTTGCCGTCGCGGGTGACCGCGCCTGTGCGCGGTGCACCGGCTTCGACGATGGTGGCCACATCGCGCACGTAGACCGGTATGCCATCCTCGGTCTTCAGGACGATGCTGCCGATGTCCTTGGCGTCCTGCACCAGACCCAAGCCACGCACGAGGTACTGTTCGCGACCGACGTCGATGAAGTTGCCGCCGACCTGCGCGTTGTTCGCCTGCAGGGCCTCGATCACGTCCTTGAAGCCGAGCTTGTGCGCGATCAGCTTCAGCGGGTCGATGCGCACCTGGTACTGCTTTTCCTGGCCGCCCCAGGAGGTGACATCGTCCACACCCGGTGCGGTGCGCAGGATCAGGCGGATCGTCCAATCCTGCAGCGTGCGCAAGTCCATGTCGCTGGGTGCCCCGGTGCTGGCGGCGTCCTTGAGCTTGGCGTCGGCCCGTTCGACGGTGTACCAGAACACCTGGCCCAAGCCGGAGGTGTTCGGACCCATCTCCGGCTTGCCGTAGCCGGCCGGCAGGCGGTCGCCCACCTGCTGCAGCCGCTCGTTGACGAGCTGGCGGGCAAAGTAGATGTCCATGCTGTCGTCGAAGTACACCGACACGTAGGACAAGCCGAACAGGCTGACCGAGCGGATCTGTTCCACCTTGGGCAGGCCGGCCAGTGCCGACTCCACCGGCGTAGTGAGCAGTTGCTCCACATCCTCGGCGGCCAGGCCGGAGGCCTCGGTATAGACGTTCACCTGCACCGGCGTGACGTCGGGGAAGGCGTCGATGGGAAGCTGGCGTACGGCCTGGAAACCCAGGAAGCCGATCACCACGAAGGCGATCAGCACCAGCACCTTGTAGCGCAGGGAGAATTCAACCAGACGTTCCAGCATCATTCTTCTCCCAGCTGCGAGCGCAGCAAGCGGGCCTTCAACGCGAAGGCGCCCTTGCGCACGTAGGTGTCGCCGGCCTTGAGGCCTTGGGTGACCGCCGTCCAGCCATCCCGCGTGTCGCCGACCATGACCGGTGCCGGTTCGAACTGGCCGTTGCCTTTGGCGAGGAATACAGTCGGCTGGTTCTGCAGCAACACGATCGCTTCGGCGGGAACGGCCAGCTTCCGCACGGCACTCCCGGTGACGATGCGTGCCTCGACCAGTTCACCGGGATGCAAAAGATCCTTGCGGTTGTCGACTTCGATGCGTACTGGCACGGTGCGCGTACGCTCATCGGTCTGGTGCGAGCGCTGCACGACCTTGCCGGGTATCGCGGTGTCGTGCACGAGGATGCGGGCATCGGCATCGGGCTTGACCCGTTCGGCATCGGCCGGAGACATCTGGGCCACGACCCATACCGAATCTTCCTTGACCAGGGTGAACAGCGTGCGGCCCGGTTCCACCCGCTCACCGACCAGAAACTCGTCGGTGGTGACGCGACCGGCCGCTGGCGCGAGCAGTTCGAAGCTGCCATCGGCACCGGCCGAACCCTTGCGCAGCAGGCCACCGATCTGACCGTCGGACAATCCGTAGGCACGCAACTTGGCGCGTGCCTGATCGCGCTGCACCTTCGCTTCGTTGTAGCGCCGTGCCGAGACGGCCTGCGGTCCGAGCGCCGCGATGCGCTGCCAGTCCTGCTCGGCCACGATCAACGCGCCCTGCGTCTCGGCGACCTGCACACTGGAGAGCACCACCAACGGCGCGCCGGCTTTGACGACGTCGCCAAGCGTGGCCTTGCGAGCCAGTACTTGGGATTCCACGCGTGGCGATACCAGCACGGTGGAATAGGCATCGGCCTTTACTTCGCCGGGCGCTTTCAGTTCATCGGTCAAGGTGCGCGGAGCGGCCTTGTCGAGGACAATGCCGGCGTCCTTGATCGCCTTGGCATCGAGCGCCAGCGGATTGGCGGGAGCCAGTTCCTGTGCCATGACGGGGCCGGCCAGCGCCGCGAGCAGCGTCATGCCCAGCAGGCTGCGTTTCAAAAGAGAGCAATTCATCGGGGGATATCCTGATTGAGGCCGTCCTGAGTCGGACCGTCCTGAGTGCGGCCATCGAGCCAGTCGGTGAGACGGCCCGCAGCGGTGAGGTAGTCGAACCAGGTCTGCCAGGTCTGGCTTTCCAGTTCCTGGCCGGACAACGCGGTGTCCAGGCTCTGTTTGAGCTGTACGAGGTAATCGGACGTGCTGATTTCACCGGCACGCCAGAGCTTCTCCAGCAACGCGGTGCGATCCTCGAACGCGGCGGCACGGCCGCTGCGAAAGGCTTCGGTCGCGCTGCGCAAGGCTGCGTAACGGGCCTGTGCTTCCCGCAGTCCCGCGCGCAACACAAACTCGCGCGAGCGCACGGCAGCCGCCGCGGCGTCGGCCTCCGCCAGGGCAGCATCCACTTCGGCGCGTCCGCTGTTGAGCACCGGCAACGGTATGGATACGCTCAGACCGATCACCTGATCGGTGCGCGGCCCGCTGTGCACTTGGCCGCCGGTCAGGCTGAGCGTGGGGTCGGGAATGCGCGCCCTGCGGGCGACTTGCACGCCGGCCTCGGCACTCGCTTGCTGGGCGCGGGCCTGACGCAGTTCCGGCAGCTCGTCGACGGGCAACGGCGTGACATTGTCGAGTGCCGGTGACAGGCCCTCGGGCAACGGTGGCAGCGCAGTCAGCTGATCGCCGCTGATGGCCAGCAACGCCGCGCGGGCCGCCGCTTCGTTGCCTACGAGTGTGGCTTGTTGCACCTGCGCCTCGCCCAAGGCCAAACCGGCCAGATCGCGTTCCGGACTGCTGATGTCGCCCACCTTCAGCCGCTGCGCGGCCAAGTCATCGAAGCGCTGCATCAGCGCCAGGCGACGCTGACCCAGCTCGCTCTGTCTGGTCGCGAGTGCGGCCGTCGACCAGGCCTTCAGCCAGCGGGTTGCCACGTCGCGACGCACCCGGTCATAGGCCGCCTCGGCAGCCAGCAGATCAGCCTCTCCCTGGGTGGCCCGGGCACGACGCTTGCCGGACAAATCCAGCGCCAGGCTGATGCCGGCCGTGCGTCGATTGACGTCGGCGTCCTCCGCATCGAGCGACAGCGAAGGGTTGTACAGCGGCTGTGCAGCGGCACGCGCACGAGCTTGGGCAGCATCAAGGTCTGCCCGCGCGGCCTGTACCTCGGGACTGGCTTGCCAGATACGGCGCACCGCCTCCTGCAAAGGAGAAGACGCCAACGAGGTCGGTAGGGGAACTACCGGTGGGGAAGGATGGGATACGGGGGCGGCACTGAGCATCGCCGCGTACAACAGACACACGGCGCCGATCGGCACCGAACGAAAAACAGACATGAAGCGATCTCCTGAAAACGGTCACGAAGCGATGCACCGCACAAGCGGCGGTGTCGCGAAACGGAGCGGTTTCAGGCGATCGGAGGGCGCAGCAGCGAGCCGGTCGTGGCCGGCGTGAATCCCGAATGGAGGGTGAGCGGTGCGAAGCGTGCTTCCATCATGGCGAGGGGAAGCGGCGTGCTGGCCGGCAGCGTCACCGAATGCGCACAGGCACAATGGCAACTGCGCCCTTCACCCAGAAGACAGAGATTCGCATCGTCAGCCGATACCGTACTGACGGCGGTATCCGCCAACAGGGTGGTCGGGGCAGCAGCAGTCGCCGAAGCGAATCGCGCACTAGGCCCATCGGCCACGCAGATCGATCCGCTGATCAGCTTGATCAGCAACACGGCCACGGCCAACACCCACAATCCGCGGTGGCGGCGCAGGCGAGTCAGCAGTAATGGCGCAGACCGATACATTCTTCGATCCTATACGACAGCTGCGCTGTTAGACAATTTCACTTGGGCGCCGGTCGTGATGAATTCAGACAGCCCCTACCGGCGCCAGCCGACCCCTATGAAGATGGTCTACCCGCAGCACGACTTCTGTTGCTGGATCGGCGGGCACGGCACACTGCCCCAGGAACAGAACACGCAACAGTCGCCGGGTTTGGGCTGCAACAATTTGCCGCAGCCGGGGCAGTCGTAGAAGAACTGGCAGGCATCGGTCGGCATGGTTTCAGTGGCCTGGTGGCCGCAATGCGGGCAGGTCAGCGTGCTCTGCAGGATGAGTTCGGTCGTCAAGTGTTTCGCCGGAGAAATGAGAGTGAAGTGTTGGCATAGTCTTCGCTATGCCCCTGTCAATTGTGTCGGTTCAGCGGGCACCCGCCGTATCGCTGGCTGTGCGACAGGATGCGCTGGGAGCCGGCGCCAGCAGATCGCGGAGGGACACCGCCACCATCAGCAGCAGACCCGGATAGAGCAGCCATCCGGTGCGATGGCCACTGGCCCGCATCACGAATACCGCCAGCAGCACCAGCAGCGGGCCGAGCATACCGAGCGCGGCCCGCGGCCACCGCCGGTGACTGCGCCAGCCCAGCGCATTGGCGAGCAGCGCGATGCCCGCAAATGCCGGCAGCAGGATGCGGATGAACAGGCCTTCGTACGGGCTCAGTACGCCCAGCCCGATCGCCGCACCGAGGCTGGCCAGGGCGGGAAAGCAATTCACGCAGGCCGCTGCCGAGACGACACTGCCGATCAGTCCGGCCTTGTCGGCCAACCGGGTGAGCAGGGGCATGGAGGTTCTCCTTTAGCGTGGAATGCCGATGATCTAAGGTATTCCCGTAGTCAAGTACGGAGTCAAGCCCATGTCCTCCACGCAGGATACGTTTTCCATCGGCGCCTTCGCCAAGGCAGCCGGGGTCAATGTCGAAACGATCCGCTTCTACCAGCGCAAGCGCCTGTTGGCGGAGCCCACCCGTCCGCCGGGCGGCATTCGTCGCTACGGAAACGCGGAGGTCGCACGGGTGAAGTTCGTGAAATCCGCGCAGCGGTTGGGGTTCAGCCTCGATGAGGTGGCGCAGTTGCTGCGGCTGGAGGACGGTGCCCATTGCACGGAAGCGGCCGATCTGGCCGCGCTGCGGCTGGCCGATGTACGCAGCCGACTGGCCGACCTTACACGCATGGAGACGGCCCTCGCTGCGCTCGTCGAACAGTGCGGTGCACGTCAGCGCAGCGTGTCCTGCCCGCTGATCGCCTCGTTGCATGCCTGCTGAAATGGCGGCAGGCAGGATGCGACAGGCATGACGCCGGTGAAGTGCATCGGCTGGATGTCGTAGCCGCGCCCTGGTCACTCCGCCATGGGCCGTCGCGGAGCATGCCTTGGCGGCCTTGTCGTCGCGTCCGTTCAGTCCGCGCGTCGCGCGTGATCGGTTCGCTTCGCCGTGCCCTGGGTCAGCTCGGCACGCACGCAGTGCGCGTCGATGATCGACGTCACCGTGGCATACCCCGCCACCGCGAACTGTTGGCGGGGCGGCCCTTTGTTGGGAATCACGAAGGATGTCCGCAGGACCTCCAGTCGTGCACCAACCGCCGGCAGCGGCGTGACACGATAACAGACGTCCAAATGCTGGCCATCCACATGGCCAACCCAACCATCGGTGTAAGAATCGGCCGCGTACGCGACGCTACCCATGGTGAGGCCCGCGAGCAGCAGCGGGAGGCTGAGACAAGCAGCAAACGATTTCATGGGCGTTCTCCAAAATGACAACCGCAACAAACACCGCCACGCGCACGCATAACGTGCGTGGCGGTACTGCCTTCACGATCGCCGGCTGGCCCTCGACAGTTGAAGGCCAGCCGGCGACGTGGTCTGTCAACGTGCCGGACGGATCGCCGTCACCGTGCTGCCTGTGCTGGCCTGACGGAAGGTGAACTGCACCTTGTCGCCCACCTTCACGTGCTTCAGTAGCTCCGGTGAAGCCACCTTGAACGGCATCGTCATCGCCGGCCAGCCGATCGCGGCAATCGCCTCGTGCTGCAGCGTGATGGTGTTCTTGGCGGTATCGACCGCCTTGACTACGCCCACGCCCTGCACATCGGCGGGTGTGGCTTCGTGCATCCCAGCCATGCCCGGCATGTTGGGATCCATCTGCTGAGGGTTGGCAAACACCGGAGTAGCGATCAGTGCAGCGGCGATCGCGAGGGTGATGCATGGCTTTTTCATGGGTCAGTTTCCTTGCGGGTTGGGGTGAAGTGTGGTGTTTGTCTTGCTGGCTTTACGCAATCGATGGCGAACCAGCAGGCGGTACGCCGCGGGTATGACGAGCATGGACAGCAAGGGTGCGGTGACCATGCCGCCGATCATCGGGGCGGCGATGCGCTGCATCACTTCCGAGCCGGCGCCGTGGCCGAGCAGGATCGGAAACAGACCGGCGAGAATCACCGCGACGGTCATCGCCTTCGGGCGCACGCGCTGCACGGCGCCTTCGCGGATCGCTGCGTCCAGCGCTTCCGGGCCGGCGTGGGGATCGAGCGCAAGCTGGTGCTCCCAGGCATGGTGCAGATACAACAGCATCACCACGCCGAATTCGGCAGCGACGCCAGCCAGCGCGATGAAGCCGATGATCGTGGCCACCGACACCGCATGGCCCAGCAGCCAGATCAGCCACAGGCCGCCGACCAGTGCCAGCGGCACGCTGGCCATGATCAGCGCGGCTTCGCTCACCCTGCGGAAAACGGCATAGATCAACAGAAAAATGATCACCAGCGCAATCGGCACCACCAGCTTGAGTCTTTCCATGGCACTGGCCAGGTACTCGAACTGACCGGACCACGCCAAGGTCGTGCCCGGCGGCAATTTGACTTGCTGCGCCACTGCGCGTTGCAGATCCGCAACCACGCCGCCGAGATTGCTGCTGGCTGTGTCGACGTAAACGTAGGTCGCCAACTGGCCGCCCTCGCTTTTCAGCATCGACGGCCCCGCCACCACGGCGATGTCCGCCACCTGACTCAGGGTGAGCTGGGCGCCATCGGCAGCGACGATCGGCAGCTGCCGCAACGCCCCGACCGAGTCACGCTCGGCACGCGGGTAACGCACCACGATCGGATAGCGCTCGCGTCCCTCGATCGTCTGGCCGACCGGATCGCCGCCAACTACCGTCGCGATCAACTGCTGCAGCTGCTGTTGGGACAACCCGTAACGGGCGGCCGCATCGCGACGGATGTGCACGTCGACGTAGCGACCGCTGGCCGGGCGCTCGGCGATCGCCGAGCTGACGCCGGGCACGGTCTTCGCCACCGTCTCGATCCGGTCGGCCACGACCTGCAGCGTAGCCAGGTCGGTACCCAGCACCTTGATGCCGATCGGGCTCTTGATGCCGGTGGAGAGCATGTCGATGCGGTTGCGGATCGGCGGCACGAACAGGTTGGTCAGCCCCGGCACGTGGACGGCCTTGTCCAGTTCCGCCTTGATCTTGTCCATCGTCATGCCGGGCCGCCACTGATCCTTCGGCTTGAAGGTGATCGTGGTTTCGAACATCTCCAGCGGTGCCGGATCGGTGGCCGTGTCGGCGCGCCCCGCCTTGCCGAACACATGATCGACCTCGGGCACGGTCTTGATCATGCGATCGGTCAGCTGCAGCAACTGCGCGGCCTTGCCGGCGGACAGCCCCGGCAGTGCAGTGGGCATGTACAGCAGCGTGCCTTCGTCCATCGCCGGCATGAACTCGCTGCCGAGCCTGGTCAGCGGAACGACCGCGGTAAGCAGCAGCACACCGGCCAGCACCAGGACCGCTTTCGGATAGCGCAATACGGCTTCGAGGAGGGGCCGATAGCCATGGATCAGAGCCCGGTTGAGCGGATTGTCGCGCTCGGCACGGATGCGGCCGCGGATCAGATAACCCATCAGCACCGGCACCAGGGTCACCGCCAGCCCGGCCGCTGCCGCCATCGCGTAGGTCTTGGTGAAGGCCAGCGGTTTGAACAGCTTGCCTTCCTGCCCCTGCAACGCAAAGACCGGCACGAACGACAACGCGATGATCAACAGGCTCACGAACAGCGCCGGTCCCACCTCGACGGCGGCATCGGCAACCAGCGACCACCGTTCCGCACCTTGCGGTTCGCGTCCATCGTTCGCGTTACGCCAATGTTCCAAATGCTTGTGTGCGTTCTCGATCATCACGATCGCCGCATCCACCATCGCGCCAATCGCGATGGCGATACCGCCGAGCGACATCAGGTTCGCCGTGACGCCTTGCAGATGCAGCGCAATGAAGGCAACCAACACGCCCAGCGGCAACGTGATCACGGCCACCAGCGCCGAGCGCAGGTGCCCCAGGAACAACACGCAGACCAGCGTCACCACCAGGAATTCTTCGAACAACTTGCTCCACAGATTGCTCACCGCGGCGTCGATCAGCTGCGAGCGGTCGTAGGTGGGCACGATTTCGACGCCGGCCGGCAGGCTGCGCTGCAGTTCGGCCAGCCGCGCTTTCACCGCGGCGATGGTGGCCTTCGCGTTCTTGCCCGTGCGCATCACGATGACGCCGCCGACCACTTCACCTTGCCCGTCCAGTTCGGCAATGCCACGACGAAACGTCGGGCCACGCCGCACCGTCGCCACGTCGCGCAGCAGCACCGGCACACCACTGGCGTTGGTGGTGATCGGCACGTTTTCAAAGGCCTCGCGGCTCTTCAGGTAGCCTTCGCTGCGCACCATCAGCTCCGCTTCACCCTGTTCGATCACCGACCCGCCGTTGGCGCCGTTCGCGCTGCGCACCGCATCGACCAGTTGCGCCACGGTGATGCCGCGCGCGGCCAGCGCCTGCGGATCGGGCACGATCTGCCACGCCCGCTCCATGCCGCCCAGAGTCGCCACCTCGGCGACATTCGGCACGGTCTTGAGCTGATAGCGCAGGAACCAGTCCTGCAACGCACGCAGCTGGCCGAGATCGTGCTTGCCGGTGGGATCGATCAGCGCGTACTCGTAGATCCAGCCGAGTCCCGTCGCATCGGGACCGAGCGCTGGCGTAACGCCGGCCGGCAGGCGATCGCGCGCCTGGCTCAGGTACTCCAGCACCCGTGAGCGGGCCCAGTACAGGTCGGTGCTGTCGTCGAACAGCACGTCGACATAGGAGTCGCCGAAGAATGAATAGGCGCGCACCGTCGTCGCGCCAGGCACCGAAAGCATGGTGGTAGCCAGCGGATAGGTGACCTGATCCTCGACCACCTGCGGCGATTGGCCCGGGTAGCTGGTGCGGATGATCACCTGGGTGTCGGACAGATCGGGCAGCGCGTCGACCGGCGTGCGCGTCACCGAGAACATGCCCATCAGGGCCAGGGCCAGTGCTGCCAACAGCACGAACACCCGATGGGCGATCGCCGCGCGAACCAGGGCAGCGATCATGGTTTGTCTCCCATCGGCATGCCCGGCATCGGTGCACTGGCAGCCGGTACCGGTTTGGCGGTGGTGTCATTCAGACGCTCCAGCGCGCCGGACAGACTCGCCTCCGAATCGATCAGGAACTGGCCGGAGACCACGACTTTCTCGCCACCACTGAGGCCGTCGAGAATTTCCGTATAGCCGCCGGCCGCACGTCCGATGCGCACCGATACAGCACGGAAGTGCCCACCTCCCTCGGCAAGAATGACTCGCGTGTGGGTACCCGTCGCGATCAACGCGTCGTCCGGCACCACGGGCACGGCCGCGTCCGGCGTCGGATTGAGTTGCACGGTGGCGAACATGCCCGGACTCAAGGCACCGTCGGCATTGTCGAGCACGACGCGGGCGCGCTGGGTGCGCGTCATCGCATCCACATCCGGCAGCAAGGTTTCCACGGTGCCGGGGAACGACCGACCCGGCAGGGCATCGACCGTGACCACCACCGGCGTGCCACGGCGCACCGTACCCGCCGCTGCCTGCGGCAGTGCCGCCTCGATCCACACGGTGGACAGGCCATTCACGGTCAGCAAGGTCTGGCCGGCCGTGACACGCTGGCCTTCACGCACGTCCAGTGTCGTGACGACGCCCGCCTGCGGGGCGTGCAGCGTGATCGCCGCGCCCGTGCCGCGACGCGACGACTGGATCTCCGCCGGCGTAAGGCCCAGCACCTGCAGGCGCTCCCGCGAGGCCGCGCGAAGGCCTTTTGCTTCAGCCGACTGCACATGCTGAAGCGCAGCGTATTCGGCCAGCGCGCTGCTCCATTGCGGTGCCAACAGCTCCGCCAGCGGCTCGCCTGCCTTGACCACGGTGTACGGTGCGCGTACGTCCAGCTTGCTCACCACCGCATCGGTGCGGGCGCTGATGGTGATGGCTCGGCGCAGATCCCACGTAATCGTGCCCGGCACCCGGAGCGCCGACGCCAGCACGCGACGCTCCACCGGAGCGGTGCGAACGCCGAGATTCTGCACCGTCGTCGGATCAATCCGAACGACATCCTTGGCCGTCTCTTCATCAGCGTACTTGGGCACCATCTGCATGCCCATCGGCGACAGGCCAGGCTTGTCGAAGTGTTGCTGCGGCACCATCGTGTCGTACCAGTACAGAATCTTTTTACCACCGGCTTCCGATGCGGCTGCGGGGGTACCGACCTGCGACTGTGACGATGGCGCCTGATGGCGGCCGCCGAAGTAGCCGATCAGGAGCAGCATGACCGCCAGCAACGCGGCGGTGAGCATCATCAGTGCGCGCTTCATGGCGTCGTCTCCGAAGTGGGTAACAGGTAGGCCAGCGCCGCCCAGGCCCGGCCGTACTCGGCCTGCATGCGGGCGAAATCGGTGTGGTGGGCGATCTCGTCGCGACGGGCATCCAGCAAGGGTTGGATCTCACCGCCGCCGCGATACGCGGCAAGCGCCAGGGCCGCGCGGTCATTGGCCAATGGGAGCAAGGCATCGCGGTGCCGGCGCACTTGCTGGCCGAGCGATTCCCATTGCGCCCAGGCGGACTGGATCGCCTCGGCCTGCTGGCGGCGTGCGTCGTCGCGTTCGTCGCGAACCGCATCGAGGTCGGCCGCGCGGGCGGAAATGCCCCGATCCTGCCGGTTGCGCGTGAACAGCGGCAGGCTTACCCCGACCTGCAGCGACACCATGTCGGACAAGCCGCGCACACGGGAGCCGTAGCTCAAGCCCACGCTCCATTCAGGGCGTTTGTCGGCACGGGCGGCGGCAAGCGCCGCCTCGGCGGCCTGTTCGCGGGCCGGCCACCCGAGCAGGTTGCCCTGACGATCGAGGCTGGCCAGCAAGGACGCTTCGTCGTGCGGCAGGACGGCGAAGTCTGGCGCGTCCCCCAGCGGCTGCCCGATCGGAGAACCGAGCCATCGCGCCAGGCCCGCGCGGGCCTGTGCCTCGCGGGCATTCGCCTCATCGAGACGGTTTTCCAGGTCGAGGGATTCCATGCGGGCGGCGAGCACCTCTGCCGCGCTACCGGTACCACCGCGCAAGCGTGCTTTCGCCACGGCCACGTCCTGCGCCCATGCCTGCCGCATGGATCGCAACATCATGGCTTCGCGGTGCGCACCCCAGGCGGAGATCCAGGCATCGGCCACCTGCTGCCGGATCGACAAGCCGGTCGCCACCTCCGACGATGCGGCCAAATCCGCCTGGGCATGGCCCATCGCCCGTTCGGCCTGACGCTTGCGGCGCGATGGCAGGGCCTGGCTGATGCCGACGGTGCGCATGGTCATGCTGTCACCGCCAACCGTAAATGCGCCCGGCCCCTGCACGGCCAGATTGTCGACCCCGACGGTGAGTTGGGGATCGGGCAGCGCACCCGCACGGGCCGCCTCCTGTCGTGCCGATTCCGACTGGGCGCGGCGCGCCTCCAGCAGGGGTGCGCGCTCGATCGCTTGATGGATGGCGGCATCAAGCGTCAGCGGCGGTTCGGCGGCATGCGCCGCCGCGGCCGCCGCTCCCCACAGGAGCACGGCCAGACCCGCCGCCATCAGGCGCCGGGCGAATTGAAGGGAGAACATGGGTGAACACTCCGTCGATCTGCGATTCGCGCCGTGCCATGCAGGCACGACGCCACGTCGGTGGATACCGCGACGGGTCAGATCAAATCAGGAGCGAACAGAACAACAAGCGGGGAATCGGTGGCGGCGCTCGCAGACGCTCGCGCCGAATCAACGCCCGCTCGGACGGCAACGCCACCGCCGTCACGGACAGCAGCACCGGCGGCAGCGCGGACAACGCGCTGGCCGGCACCGAGGCGGTGCGCGCATCGACCTGGGTGGCATGGTCGGGCTGGCAATGCTGCCGGCACAGCGGATCGACCGGTGTCGTCATGTCCGCACAGCCGTCGGCCATTGCCATGGACGAGGAGTGCACCGCCACGGCCAGCGCGGCCGCGGCCGGCGCCGCCTGTGCCGCGACGCAGGCATACGCCGCCACCGCCACCTGCTGCCACAGCAGCAGCACGACCACCAGCCACGCAAGGCGGCGACGGGCGACGGGACGGAGGCGGAAGGCGGGTTTCATCTCACGGGCACTGTAGTGTCGGCAGCGGGCAGGTCATTGACGCGGATCAAGTCGGCGGATCGCGATCGGGAGACCAGCTGCGCTCACGCAGCCAGGCCGTGCGTCGCATACACCCGGGTCGAGCCGTCGCGGCCGATCAGCACTACATCGTAACGCTCGGGCGCGCCCATCTCCATGCCGGGCGAGCCCATCGGCATACCGGGCGCGGCGATGCCGATGGCGTCCGGCCGCTCGGCGAGCAGGCGGCGGATGTCCTCCACCGGCACGTGCCCCTCGACCACGTAGCCCTCGATCACCGCGGTATGGCAAGACACCGCACCGGGCGGCACGCCGAAGCGCGCCTTCACCGTCGCCATCGGCTGGTCCTGGTGCACGGTGACGGTGTAGCCCTGCGCGCGCATGTAATCGACCCAGGCGCCGCAGCAGCCGCAGGACGGGTCGCGGTAGACGTCGAACGCATTCGCCGCCAACGCCGCCGGCGCGAACAGCACGGCAAACAGCAAACTGATGCCCATGCGGGAAAACCATCGTTTCATCGTCATTCTCCGGTTGTCGGGGTGGTTTGCCACTGGACGGACACGATCTTCCAGCTGTCGCCGTCCTTGCCGAGCTTGAGCATCTCGCGACTGCGCAGCGTGGTCGGCCTGCCCTTGATCGTGACCTCGACGCCGCTTTCGCTGCCGACCATTGCGGTGTCGCCCATCGGCATCGAGCCGAACGAGACCGGCGTGAGCTTCGCGGCCTTCAGGAACTTGATGTCCTCGCCCAGATGGCCGGCGGCGTATTCGTCGCGTGTCTGCGTGTGGCCGCCTTCGCTGACGCGGACCCCGGGCGCCAGCAGTGCGAGTACGGCTTCGCGGTCGCCACGCTGCAACGCGGCCTGGAAGGCCCGCGCCACCGTTTCGGCCGCCGGCACTGCGCCCGGCGTCATGCCTTCCATCGACAGCGGCGCCTCGACCGTCGGCACGGCGGCGTGTTCGTGAACATCGCCATCAGCCGCGTCATGGCTGTGCCCCGCTTCGCCGGCCATCGGCATGCCTTCCATCGCCGCCGTGCCATGCGCATCCTCGTCAGCGGTGCCGCCATGGCTGTGGCTGTGGCCGCCCGCCTCATCCATGTCGTGGTCCTGCGGTGCCCGGGCCACGATGTCCTGATATTGCGCCGGCGTCATGTCGGGCAGTTTCTGCAGGAACGCCACCATGCTCCAGATCGTGGCGTCGTCATGGGTGGCACCCCACGCCGGCATCGCGCTCATCTTGACGCCATGCTTGATCACCCAGAACGCCTCGCGCGGATCGGGCCGGAATTTCGCCAGCTCGGGCGGCAGCGGGTACAGGCCCGGGCGCATCTCGTTCTCGGCCATGCCCGGCGCCAGGTGGCAACCGGTGCACATCGCCGCGTACTGGCCGGCGCCCTTGAGGATCAGCTGCGGGTCGTCGAGATTCGGCACCACGATGTCTTTTGCGTGATGCTCGATCGAGCGCTCGCGCAGCGTCTGCATCAGCGCGTAGACGGGTCTGGTGTGGTGGTCGTCGGCGCCGACGTTGTAGACGCCGGACCAGACGAAGGCGCCGACACCGGCGGCGGCGATGACGCAGAGAATCACGACGGTGATGATGAGTCGTTTCATGGGCTCTCCTCAGAACCAGATGCGCAGGCCGGCGACCCACTGCCGGTCGAAGACTGCCTGATGATCGGCGCGGGCGAAATCGGCCGTGGTGCCGAAGCGGCGCGTCCAGACTACGCCAAGATACGGCGCGAACTCGCGCCGGATCTCGTAGCGCAGGCGCAAGCCCAGCCTGGCATCGGTGAGGCCGCTGCCGATGCCGCGCGCCGGGTCGGACTTGCCGTGCAGGTTGACCTCCAGCTCCGGCTGCAGGATCAGCCGCTGGGTGAACAGCAGCTCGTAGTCCGCCCGCAGGCGCGCCGCGCTGCGGCCGGACGGCCCGACGTAGGCGGTGGCCTGGATCTCGAACCAGTACGGCGCCAGGCCCTGCACGCCGAACGCGGCCCAGCTTCGCTGCGGACCGGTGCCGAAGTCATGGCGCACGCCCAGCTGCGTGCTCCAGAACGCGGCCGCGGCGTGATCCCATAGCGCCTCGACCTCGCCATCGCCGATCCGGCCATCGCTGCGCTCGCCCTCGCTGCGCAGCCACAGCTTGTCCGTGTCGCTGCCGTACCAGCCTGAGGCTTCCCACGACTGACCGTTGCCGTCGCGGCCGTGGAACGCTTCGAGCTGATCGATCAGCAGCATGCCGGCGGGTGTGCTGCCGTGCATGTGCAGGGCGTGCGCGGGACTGGCGGCGATGCCGTCGGAATAATCGCCACTGCGTGCGTCCGCCGGTGCGTAGCCGCCCTGCATCGGTTGCATGCCCGCGCCCGCGCCATGCGCCTGGCCGTGGCTCATGCCGGGCATCGACGCGTGATCCATGTCGGGCATGACCTGGGGGGATGTCGCCGGCGCGGGCGGCGGCGTGCCGTGATGCATGCCGCCGTGGTCCATCCCGTGCATCGGGCCATGGTCCATCGCCACCGGCGCCGTGCTGCCGGCCGGGGCTGGCGCGCTCTGCGCCGTCGCCGCCAGCGGCATGGCCAGCAGCAGTGCGGCCAGCCACGCCACGCGGCGCGGAACGATCGAGGTATCGCGGCGCTTCGTGCTCATGCCACCACCACCTCGCGGAACATGCCCGCCTCCATGTGGTACAGCAGGTGGCAGTGGTAGGCCCAGCGCCCCGGCGCGTCGGCGGTCACCGCGTAGCTGATCCGCTGTGCCGGCTGCACGTTGATGGTGTGCTTGCGCACCTGGAACTGCCCGTGCGGGTTCTCCAGCTCGCTCCACATGCCGTGCAGGTGGATCGGGTGGTTCATCATGGTGTCGTTGACCAGCACGATGCGCAGGCGCTCGCCGGTGTTGAAATGGATCGGCTTGGCGTCGGAGTACTTGATGCCGTCGAACGACCACATGAAGCGCTCCATGTTTCCGGTCAGGTGCAGTTCGATCTCGCGGCCGGGTTCGCGCGCGTCGAGCGGGCCGCCGACGGTGTGCAGGTCGGCGTAGGTCAGCACGCGGCGGCCGTTGTCGCGCAGGCCGATGCCCGGATCGTCGAGGTTGGTGCGCGGCGTGTCGACATGCATGTCCACGCCGGGGCCGTATTCGCTGCGGGCATGGTGCACGGCCGGCGCGGGGGCCATGCCGGCCATGCTGCCGTGGTCCATGTCGGGCATCGCGGCGTGGCCGCCGCCGTGGTCCGCGTGCGACATCGCGCCCATCATGTCGCGCATGTCCAGCCATACGCGCCTGTCCAGCGCCGGCACTTCGGCGGACATGCCAAGCCGCGGCGCCAGCGTGCCGCGCGCATAGCCGCTGCGGTCGATCGACTGGGCGAACAGCGTGTACGCGCGCTCTTCCTGCGGCTCGACGATGACGTCGTAGGTCTCGGCCGCCGAGATGCGGAATTCGTCGACCGCCACCGGTTGCACGTCCTGGCCGTCGGCGGCGATCACCGTCATTTTCAGGCCGGGAATGCGCACGTCGAAGATGCTGGACGACGAACCGTTGATGAAACGCAGCCGGATCTTTTCGCCGGGCCTGAAGATGCCGGTCCAGTTGCCGGCCGGCGTCGTGCCGTTCATCAGGTAGGTGTAGGTGTAGCCGGAGACGTCGCCGAGGTCGGTCGGATTCATCCGCATCTGGTTCCACATTCTGCGCTTGGCCAGCGCCTGGCTCAGGCCCTTTTCACGCACGTCACGGAAGAAGTCCGGCACGGTGGGCTGCGCGAAGTTGTAGTAGTCGCTCTGCTTTTTCAGCTTGGCGTAGATGCGCTCGGGGTCCTCGTCGGTCCAGTCGTTGAGCATCACCACATAGTCGCGATCCGTGGGGTAGCGCTCGGGGCCGGCCGGTTCGATCACCAGCGGACCGTACAGCGCGTTCTGCTCCTGGAAACCCGAGTGCGAGTGGTACCAGTAGGTGCCGCTCTGGCGCAGCTGGAACCGGTACAGAAAACTCTCGCCCGGCGCGATGCCGTCGAAGCTGAGGCCGGGTACGCCGTCCATCCGGAACGGCAGGACGATGCCGTGCCAGTGGATCGAGGTGGGCACGCGCAGGCGGTTGCTCACGCGCAGGTTCACCGTGGTGCCTTCGCGCATGCGCAGCAACGGACCTGGCACGCCTCCGTTGACGGTGGTCGCCGGCCGCGCCGCGCCGGTGAAGTTGATGGTGCGCTCGACGATGTCCAGCGCAAAGTCGGTGCCGCTGAGCACGGTGGGCTGTCCCGGGCTGGTCAGCGTCCAGGCGTTCGCGGGCCGCAGCAGGCCAAGGCCGGCTGCCGCGCCGCCCAGGGCCAGGCCCTGCACGAAACGTCGCCGCGACAGGTCGGTCGCAGGCAAGGGGGGAAATGGATGCACGCAGGTCTCCTTCGGGGAAGGCACCGATGGCCGGTGCCGACACGGGCCGCCGTCCACGCTCGCCGCCAGGCGGGCATGCAGGCACGGTCGCAGCGAACGAGGATCAGCCGGCTGGCGGCCGCAGCGGTGGCGCGTGCACGACGCTGGGCGCGGACGCGAAGGGAGGGGAAACGTGCAGCGGTTCCGGCGCCACCGGCACCAGAGCAGCCAGGGTGGCCACCTGCAGCAAGCTGCCGCACGCCGCCGCGCAATGGGCCGACGTCATCGCGTCGCGCTGGCCGAGGCCGTGGTCGGCGCAGCAGCCGGACGCGACCGGCATGGCATCCGGACCATGATCGGCCGCGTGCGCGACGGACGATGCCGGCGCGCCCCGCAGCGCGTCGCCGGCCATCCCGCGCGGCATGCCATGCACCGGTGCCAGCGCGAGAATCAGCCACGCCAACCATGCCATCGCCCGGAGGGACGGCAAGCGTGCGGCATGGCGAAGCAGGTGATTCATCGGCACAGCATAGGGTCGATGCCGGCCAGTCTCAACTCTGGACATGGGTCCATCGGCCCATGTCCGGCGCCCGTAATGGTTCGTCGGTCACCCGACGAACTACTTGGTATAGCCCATGTGCAGCGTGATCTTGTCGCCGACTTTCAGGTTGGCCACCGAAGCCGGCGGGAAGTGCACGCGTAGCGACATGCCTCCCGCGTCCGCCTCGACGATGCCGGTCTTGGCATCCACCGACCTCACCGTGGCCGGCATCATGTGCATGCTGCCGTTCTTGTTGTGGCGCATCATCTTGTGATGCATGCCGCCCATATGGCCCATGCTGCTCGACGCCGGTGCCGGCGCCATGCCTCCGGTGTCCTGGGCGCTGACCGTGCCGAATGCCAGGCAAAGGCCGACAGCGGCCGTCGAAACCATGATTCTTGGCAGGAACTTCATGATGATTCTCCGCGCAGGTGGACGGCCGGAGCCGCGCGTCCGGCCGGTTGCAACGCTGCAACAAGCGGAGCCTGCACCGGCCCATGTGCAGGAAAGGTTACGTAGCGCCGGGGGAGCACGGCACCGGCCCTCTATACTGGGTGTCCCCATTCCCGTGACCGCCATGAACTACCGCCACGCCTACCACGCCGGCAATTTTGCCGACGTCCTGAAACACGTCGTGCTGCTGGCACTGATCGAGTCGCTGCAGGCCAAGCCCGCACCGTTTTGCTACATCGACACCCATGCCGGCAGCGGCAACTATCCGCTGGACGGTTTCGAGGCAGGCAAGACCGGCGAGTTCAAGGACGGCATCGCGCGCCTGCACCCGGCGGAGAAACTGCCGCCGCTGCTGCGTCGTTGGCGCGACGGCATCCTGGGCAGCGCCGACAACGCGCAAGGCCTGAAGCGCTACCCCGGCTCGCCGCTGCAGGTCGCCCGCCTGCTGCGCCCCGGCGACAGCGCCCAGTTGTGCGAACTGCATACCGAGGCGGCATGCAAGCTGCGCGACCTGTTCCGCGGCAACCCTCAGGTGCACGTGCACGAGCGCGACGGCTACGAGGCGCTGAAGGCGCTGGTGCCGCCGCAGGAGAAGCGCGGCCTGGTGCTGATCGACCCGCCTTACGAGGCGCAGGACGCCGAGTACAAGCTGATCGAGCAGGCCCTGAAGCCGGCGCTGCAGCGCTGGCCCACCGGCGTCTACGCGGTGTGGTATCCGATCAAGCTGCGCAGCCAGGTGCAGCCGTTCCTGCGCCGCCTGCAGCACAGCGGGGTGAAACGCGTCCTGCGCGCCGAGCTGCTGGTGCACCCGGACGATTCGCCGCTGCGCCTCAACGGCTCAGGCATGGTCATCCTCAACGCGCCGTGGAAACTGGACGATGCCCTGCGCGAACCGCTGCGCGTGCTGGCCGGCCTGCTGGCGCGCGAGCGTCCGGCCACGGTAAAACTCGACTGGCTGCTGGACGAGGCCGGCAGCCAGCTGAATACGCCCAGCCCCCTGCCCGCCTCGCGACTACCGCCCAGGCCGAACCGTCGCTAAGCTGGCCCCGTCTTTCGCGTCCGCCCAGGAGCCACGACCATGCGCCACCGCCCCGCCCCGCTGCTGATCCGGCTCGCCCTGCCCGCCGCCTTGCTCGTGCTGGCCGCCTGCGCACCCGCGCCGATCTACAAGACCACCGGCAACGCGGTGCTCGCCACCCCCGCGCAAGTGGCGCAGACGCCCGAGCAGTACAGCGGCAACGAAGTCATCTGGGGCGGGCGCATCGTGCACGTCAACAATTTCCAGGACCACAGCGAAATCGAGCTGCTGGCCTACCCGCTGGATTCCTCGCAGCGGCCGAAGGCGAATGACAGCGGAAACGGCCGCTTCATCGCCGTGCTGCGCGGCTACGTCGAACCGCTCGACTACCCCGCCGGCGCGCTGATGACCGTCGACGGCAAACTCAACGGCACCCGCGGCGGCCAGGTTGGCCAGGCTGACTACCTGTTCCCGCTGGTCGACGTGGCGCAGTCCCACGTCTGGACCGCCGAGGAAATGCAGAAGGGTCGCAGCAACGTGCACTTCGGGCTTGGCGTGGGCGTCGGCATCCGCTGAGTCGCTGTCCGGAGGCGGGCACCCCGCCTCACGGCCTCGCGGCGGAGGCAGCAGGCGTCCGCCGCCATCTCGCGGAGAGGCCCGGCTGGCGTCCATTACAATGGCCGCCCGTTTCCCGCCCGAGCCCGCGCATGTCCAGCCACGCCAACCCGATCAAGGCCATTTTCCTCGCGCTGGGCGCGAACTTCGCCATCTTCGTGGCCAAGCTCGTCGCCGCCGTGGTTACCGGCTCCGGCGCGATGATGGCCGAGGCGGTGCACTCGCTGGCCGACTGCGGCAACCAGGGTTTGCTTCTGCTCGGCATCCGCCAGGCCAAGCGTCCACCGTCCGACGAATTCCCGCTGGGCTGGGGTCGTGCGCTGTACTTCTGGTCGTTCCTCGTCGCCATCCTGTTGTTCAGCGTCGGCGGCATGTTCTCGATCTACGAGGGCGTGCACAAGCTCACGAATCCCGAACCGCTCAAGTGGCCGTGGCTGGCGATGGGCGTGCTGGTGTTCGGCATCGTGGTCGAAGGCATCTCGATGCGCGGCTGCATGCAGGAAGTGAACAAGGCCCGCGGTGACCAGGATCTGTGGACGTGGTTTCGCCAAACCCGCTCCAGCGAACTGCTGGTGATCTTCGGCGAAGACCTGGCCGCCCTCGTCGGCCTCTGCCTGGCCGCCCTCGCCATCGGCGCCACCATGCTCACCGGCAACCTGATGTTCGACGCCGCCGGCACCATCGCCATCGGCACCCTCCTGATCGTCGTCGCCGTGCTGGTGGCGATCGAAGTGAAGGCGCTGCTGATCGGCCAGGGCGTGGAACCGCGCCGCCGTGACGAGCTGATGGGCTTCCTGAGGAACCGCCCCGAAGTCGCCGAAGTACTCAACCTGATCACCCTGCAGATGGGCGCCGACGTGATGGTGGCGGTGAAGGCGCGCATGCAGCCCACCGCCAACCTCATCGAAGCCATCAACACCGTCGAGGCCGCGATGAAGGCCGAGTTCGGCGACGTGCGCTGGAGCTTCTTCGAGCCGGACAACGCGGATTGAATATCGGCGAGGGAAAGCCATGTGACAACGTGTTGTTCGTCGCAAGCGCCCGCGCCATCACCCCCCGGTGGCTGCTCCCGCCACCGGTGGTCGGACGCCAAGAAGTTTTCCGATAACGGTCTTGCGCACCAGAGCGTGATAGCTGAGCAGGCAAAGTGCGAACGTTGCCATGACGGAGATCGCAAACTTCGCCCCCCACCACACCTCCATGTCCATCAGTCGGTACTGAATGACGAACAGGACCGGGAGATGGATGATATAGACCCAATAAGACGAGTCGGAGAGGTAGCGCAACAGACAGTTGCCCCGATTCAGCAACGATCGGCCGGCGACGAGGCAAACGCAGGTCATCCAGACGCTGACGCAGGCTTCGACTGCCGCGATGGGCAGCGTCGCAGACGGCTCCGCGGCGGTGGGCACGTGCCGCTTGAGCAGATACCAGAACACACCGTACAGGCCCAGGCTTGCCAGCAGCAGCCACGATGCGAAACGGCGGAAGCGCTCGATCAGGGCCTCGTGGCCGAAAAGCAGATAGCCGAACGCGAAGAATGGTCCATAGAACCCGAAAGCCCAGAACTTGGGAAACAGGCTTTCTGGTGCGGGATGCGGAGCGGTCACCGAGGCGAGCGCCGGCACCAGCAACAGGGGTAACAACGCCAACTGCCACGCGGGGTTCAGGCCACGCACCAGGTTCCCGACCTCCCCCAGCTCCAGGCTTTTCGCCGCCCAGATCAGGACATAGAAGAACAACAGGTAGTAGAGGAACCATAGGTGGCCCGTGCCGGGCGGCAGTGCTGGTGGGTTCGCCATCAACGAGAACTGCTTGATCATCACCAGCACAGGTGACGGGTTCTGCACGCTCGCCGCCGCATGCAGCGTGCTGTAGCTCATCGCGGCGAGCACCAGCGGGCAAAAGATCACCAGCGGCAATGCGATGCGCCGCATGCGATTGAGGAACATGCCGCACATACCACGCTTGCGCAGGAGCATCGCCGCAAAGAAGCCCGCAACCAGAAAGAACAGCGGCATGCGAAACAGGTGCAGGAACCAGATGCACCAATCAAGGGCAGGCGATTGCGCGCGATCGGCCGTGGGAAAATACGGATGCAGGAGCGGGCTGTAAGCCAGCGCGGCGTGGAAAACCACCCCGGACAACATGGCCAGCGCGCGCAGGTTGTCCATGTAATGAAAGCGCATTGTGTCGTGCATGGCGAGACCTCCGAACAGGTCGGACGGATTCATCGGAATGGTGCATGGCCGCGCTTCGACTCCACCCGCTGCGCGGGCTACGCCTGTCCTGAGCTTGTCGAAGGGCTAAGCGTGAACGGGGATCAGTTCAGTAGAACGATTTCTTTCGGCAATGCACCCAGCCGGTCGCGATGAGGACCGCAACGCCGACCACCAGTTGGCCAAGCAGGATCGACACCACGACCGGGCCGAATACGATGGTGTCGGTCTTGACGTGGTCGCTGATCGCCGGGAGCTGCCCCAGAAGCATGATGAACGGATTGATCAGCACCATGCTGCTGATCATGGCGAAAATGTTCCACCCCTCGGATTCGACTGCCATGGCGACGCTCAACGACGCGGTGTACGCCAGCAGCACGTGTCCGAAGATCAACAACGACAAGACGACGAGCCCGTCCGGTAACGGTGTGAACAGGATCACCAGCATCGTTCCAGCGAGCATCACCAAGAACGGCACGAGAAACGTGACCAGGCTGCCGACCAGCTTGGCCAGGTAATAGTCCAGCGGCGTCACCGGCAGGCTCATCACGAACGCCAGCGTGTGCTCCTTGCGTTCGACCAGCAACGAGGTGGAGATCGAGAAGCACGAGGCAGAGACCAGCACGATGATCAGCAGCAGCGAGCCAAGATAGAAACTCCAGCCGGTGGCCATGCCGATCAGGCACAGCGCCACGATCCCGGCGAGCACGCAGGCCGCGAGTTGTTTCTGGAACAGGAGCCAGTCCTTCGCCACCAGGAGCTTGATCACCGGCAGGTTGAGTGACGAGAAATTCATGCCACACCTCCAGCGCGCACGGTGGTGACGAAAATATCTTCCAGGCTCATCGGCTCGGTGCTGCGAATTTCCACGCCCTTCGCCTGCAGGCGTTTCAGCAATCCGTCGCTGAACTGGCGCACCTTCAGTTCCAGGATCGAACCGTTCTGTCGCGCCGCGGCGATTTCGGGCCACGCGATCTTGTCCGGCAGCCACGCTCCCAGGCAGACGATCCGGCGCCAATCGTCGAGGAATGCTTCCTTCTCCCTGGACGCCAGCAGCGCGCCGTCGTGAACGAAGGTGATGGTGTCCGCCATCTGCTCGATGTCCTTGGTGTTGTGAGAGGAAAAGATCACACTGCGCGCTTCGTCGCGAAGAACATCGGCGAGCGCCTCCAGCACCTCGTCACGCGCCACCGGGTCGAGGCCCGTGGTCGGTTCATCGAGCAACAGCAGCCTCGGCCGGCGGGCGAAATTGAGCATCAGCAGCGCTTTAACGCGCTGCCCGTGCGAATACCCAGTCATCGTCTGTTCCGCGCGCAGGTCGAAGCGGCGAAGCAGCTCGGTGGCGTACGCCTCGTCCCAGCCCGGATAGATCGCACGCACGAAATCCATGTGCCAGCGCAAGGTCCGGGTCTTGAACAGGCGCATGTCTTCCGTCGCGAATCCCAAGTCCTTCTTCGCGGCAACTTGTTGCGCCGGCATGGCATGTCCAAGCACCTCGACCGCACCCGCATCGGCCAGTGCCAGCCCGCTGAGAATGCGTAGCAACGTGGTCTTGCCCGCGCCGTTTACTCCCACCAGCCCCATGACCTGCCCCTCGGGCATGCTGAGATCGATGTCCCGGAGCGCGAAGTTCTCGTAGCGTTTGGTCACTCCGGACAGGGAGAATGCAGTCGTCATGGTGTGGATCCTTCAGTGGAATCGGCGGACCAGTCGGCCTGCTCGTCAAGCAGTCGCCGGATATCTTCCGCGGATAGGCCAAGCCGTCGGGCGCTGGCCAACATGGCATCAAAGTGCTTGGTGAACTCGGCACGCAGCAAGGTTGTCGACAAATCCCGCGATTCGGCCACGAACGAACCCATGCCGTGTCGCGTCACGATCACCCCGGCCTGGCCCAGCTCCGCATAGGCGCGCTTGACCGTGATCACGCTGACCCGGCTGGCACTCGCCAACTCCCGGATCGATGGCAACGGCTGGCCCGCCGGCCAATCACCAGCCATCACCTTGGTGGTGATCTGGTTGACGATCTGCTGGTACATCGGCGTGCTGTCGCTGACCGACAGGAACAGTCCGGGGTCGATCTGTGCATACTTCATATACACAGTATACCCACCAAGTTCTGTGCCGTAAAGCCATCGGGACACTCGGCAGGAAAGCCTCCATCGGACAACCATCGGCAGAAGACATCCGGAGCGGATTTCCGCCTTTCATGGACATGTGGCACGGATGGCTCGGGCGGCTGCTCAAGCAACGAGATGCCGAGCATTACATCGGGCGGCAAAAGATCGACCGCATCGGGGAAGCGAAGACTTTTCGGCTAGGTGCGTAAAGACGAGGAGTTGCACACGCCACCCAAACTGACGACGGTCGCATACCGGTCACACGCTACAATTCTCTTTAGCACTTCTGCCCGGGATCCCTCTGCCTCATGCGCAACCCCCTGCAAGAACAACTGCTCAAGGCCGGTCTGGTCAACAAGGCCAAGGCGGCGCAGGTCGTGCGCGAGCAGGCGAAGAAGCACAAGGGCAAGGGACCGGCGGCACCGAGTGCCGAGCAGGTGGAGGTGGAGCGGTTGCAGGCGGAGAAGGCCGAGCGCGATCGTGCGCTGGCGGCGGAGCGCAATGCGCAGCTGCGGCAGAACGAAGCGCACGCGCAGGTGCGCCAGATTGTCGAGGCGCACAAGGTGAAGCGCGATGGCGAGATTGCCTATCGGTTCACCGATGGCGGCACGATCAGGGATGTGCTGGTGAACGAGGCGCTGCGTGCGCAGTTGGCCAGCGGCACGCTGGTGATCGTGCGGCATGATCAGGGTTATGAATTGCTGCCGCGTGTTGCGGCCGACAAGGTATACGAGCGTGATGCGACAGCGATCGTGCTTGATCACGCGCGTAGCGAAGCCGGTAGCGGCAATGGTGCGGACGACGACTATTACAAGCAGTTCCAGGTGCCGGACGATTTGATCTGGTAGGAGCCCGCTCGCGGGCGATGCAGTTGCTTTTGCGAATCCCGAATCCCGAATTCCCGAATCCCGGCTTTCAAGGCATCGCCCGCCAGCGGGCTCCTGCAGGGACGGGGGTGGCCTCGGAGAACGGTTACGGCGGGTTACGCCGCGGTTCCAGCAGATCCCAGCCGTTGCCGTACAGATCATCGAACACCGCCACCGTGCCGTAGGCCTCATGCCGCGGCTCCTCGCGAAAGTGCACGCCTTCGGCGCGCATGCGCTGCCAGTCGCGCTGGAAGTCGTCGGTGTGCAACAGCAGGAACACGCGGCCGCCGGTCTGGTTGCCGATGCGGGAAGTCTGTTCGTCACCCTTCGCCTTGGCCAGCAGCAAGCGGGTTTCGCCGGAACCGGGCGGCGCCAGCAGCACCCAGCGCTTGCCGCCACCCATGTCGGTGTCTTCGATCAGCTCGAAACCGAGCGCGCGGGTGTACCAGGCGATCGCCTCGTCGTAGTCGGCGACCAGCAGCGCAAGTGCGCCGAGATGCTGCTTCATGGCTTGCCTGCCTTGAGCACGGGCAGCGGGCCCAGTCCGGACTGCAGTTTCTTCGTGAGCCTGGCGCGGATCAGCGTATACGCGTCGAGGATGAGCGCCTGCAGCTCCGCCGTGGCGAAACGTCGTGGTTCGGTGACCGACACCCAGCGCATCCGCGCCAGGTACGGGGCCGGAATGATGCCGGGCAGGTCGGTGAGTTCGAGGAATCGCTCGTCCGCCACCTTGAACGCCAGGCGCCCGCCCTCGCGACCATCGGCATGGGTCATGGCGAACATCTTGTCGCCCACGCTGAACACCAGGTTGTCGCCCCACTTGATGTCGCGCGTTACGCCGGGCCAGCGGCTGCACAGCCGCTGCAATTGGGCCACGGTGATGCCGCGGGGTGGCTGGTTGGTCATGCAGGCTGCTCCGCCGGGGAATCCGCATCCATTGTGGGGTGTTGCGCAGGCGCTGTCTTTGTCCTGCGGCGCATCTTGTGGCGCAACATGAATGACCGGAAGTGACGCCAAAGCTCACCTCATCATCATGATCTGTCGGCGGTTGCCCGTTGCATAATCATGCTGCATTGCACACAATACGCAAAAGTATGGAGCGCCCATGATTCCCGCGATCGACTTCGTCTCCCCCACGCCGCATGCCTCGCTGCCACCGCGAAGCAGCCTGCGCTTTGCCCGCAAGGCCCTCGCGCCGGCGGCCGGCGAGAAGGTGCGTACGCAGGACGAACGGGAGCTCACCCTGCGGGCGATCGAACCGGGTGACGTGGCGGCGATGCAGCGCTGTTTCGCCCGCCTGTCGCCGGAGGAGATCCGTCGCCGCTTCCTGCACGCGATGTCCGAGCTGCCCACGCCGATGGCGCAGCAACTGTGCCGGATCGACCCGACGCGCGAAACCGCCTTCGTGCTGATGGACGAATCCCTCCACCCGGCCGAGATGCGCGGCGTGGGGCGCATCTACGTCGACGATACCACCGACACGGCCGAGTTCTCCGTGCTGGTGGAGCATGCCTGGAGCCGCATCGGCCTCGGCGCGCTGCTGATGCAGCGGCTGGTCGACGATTGCCGGCGCCGTGGCCTGTACGAACTGTGGGGCTACGTGCTGCAGGAAAACCGGCCGATGCTGCAACTGTGCAAGGAGCTCGGCTTCACCCAGCGCGCGATTCCCGACGAACCGGGCACCATGCTGATCACCTTGAAACTGTAGGACAACTCGTCACGGCGCCATGATCGGGAGCGGCGGGCGGTGCCCGCCCCGCACGGCCCGACTGGAGCGCCGCGTTACACTTGTCGGCTATGCCCAGCCCGATCAAGCATCCTCCCCTCCCCACCACACCCAGGCAGCGCCGCTACTGGTTGCCGCCGCACGGCTCGGCACGCGCCTTGCTGCTGGCCGAGGCGGCGCGCACGCATGACGGCCTGCTGGTGGTGGTGGCGCGCGACACCCAGCGCGCACAGGCGCTGGAAGCGGAGCTGGGCATCTTTGCCGATGATCTGCCGGTGCTGCAGTTCCCGGACTGGGAGACGTTGCCCTACGACGCGTTCAGTCCGCATCCGGAGATCGTCTCGCAACGCATCGCCACGCTGTATCGCCTGCCTGGCGTCAAGCGCGGCGTGCTGGTGGTGCCGGTGGCCACGCTGATGCAGCGGATCGCGCCGCGTACCCACATCACCGGCTCCGGCCTGGTGATGTCGAAGGGTCAGCAGCTCGACCTGGCCGCCGAGCAGCGCCGACTGGAAGCGTCCGGTTACCGCCACGTGCCGCAGGTGGCCGAGCCGGGCGACTTCGCGGTGCGCGGCGCGTTGCTGGACATCTTTCCGATGGGCACCGCCGAGCCGTACCGCATCGAGTTGTTCGACGACGAGGTCGACTCGATCCGCAGCTTCGATCCCGAGACGCAGCGCTCGCAGCAGCAGGTGGAACGCGTCGAGTTGTTGCCCGCCCGCGAGTTTCCGCTCACCGAGGAAGCGGCGAAGGAGTTCCGCTCCAATCTGCGCGAGCGCTTCCCGATCGACGTGCGCCGCTGCCCGCTGTACCAGGACATGAAGGAGGGCGTCACGCCCGGGGGCATCGAGTACTACCTGCCCTTGTTCTTCCGGCAGACCTCCACGCTGTTCGACTACCTCGCCGACGACGCGCTGTTCGTGCTCGGCGAAGGTGCCGGGGAAGCCGCCGACCAGTTCTGGGCACAGACACTGGAGCGCTACGACCAGCGCGCGCATGACATCGAGCGCCCGGTACTGCCGCCAGCCGAGCTGTACCTGCCGCCGGACAAGTTGCGCGAGCAGCTCAACAAGCGCCTGCGCGTGGACGTGGTCGAGCCCGGCCACGAGCACGCCATCGACACCGGCACCCAGCCGGCGCCGGAGCTGCCGCTGAATCGCAAGGGCGAGGAGCCGGCCACCTCGCTGCGGCATTTCCTCGCCGGCTACCCGGGCCGCGTGCTGATCGCGGCGGATTCGGCGGGACGGCGCGAGGCGCTGGTCGATACGCTGGCAAGCGCGGGGCTGAAACCCGAGCACGTCGATGACTGGTCGGCCTTTCTCGCTCGTCACCCCGGTGAAAGCCGGAATGACGAACAAAACCTCCCGCGCTTCGCCATCACCATCGCACCGCTTGAGCAGGGCTTTGCACTGACCAAACCGGTGTTGACCGTGCTCACCGAGCGCGAGCTTTACGGCGAGCGCGTGCGCAACGAGCGCGAGCGCAAACGC
Source organism: Rhodanobacter sp. UC4438_H5 (assembly GCF_052978405.1). NCBI lineage: Bacteria > Pseudomonadati > Pseudomonadota > Gammaproteobacteria > Lysobacterales > Rhodanobacteraceae > Rhodanobacter > Rhodanobacter sp. UC4438_H5. Next base: position 624,104 of record NZ_CM129672.1, on the reverse strand, counting down.
CGGCGTGGCACGGCGCGCGATCCCGACACGATCATCCGCGATCTCACCGAACTCACCGTCGGCGCGCCGATCGTGCACGTGGATCACGGCGTGGGCCGCTACCAGGGGCTGCTGTCGATGGACGTCGGCGGCATGGCCGGCGAGTTCCTCACCATCGAATACGCCAAGGGCGACAAATTGTACGTGCCGGTCTCGCAGCTCGGCCTGGTCAGCCGCTACTCCGGCACCGCGCCGGAGCTGGCGCCGCTGCACTCGCTGGGCGGCGACGCGTGGGAGCGCGCGCGCCGCAAGGCGGCGGAGAAGGTGCGCGACGTCGCCGCCGAGCTGCTGGCGATCTACGCGCAGCGACAGGCGCGCGGCGGCGAGTCGTTGCCGATCGACCGTCAGCTGGTGGAGGAATTCGGCTCCAGCTTCCCGTTCGAAGAAACTCCCGACCAGGAAAGCGCGATCGAGGCGGTGCTGGACGATCTCGCCGCGCCGCGCGCGATGGACCGGGTGATCTGCGGCGACGTCGGCTTCGGCAAGACCGAGGTCGCGCTGCGCGCCGCCTTCGCCACCGCCACCGCCGGCAAGCAGGTCGCCGTGCTGGTGCCGACCACCCTGCTCGCCCAGCAGCACTACCGCAACTTCGCCGACCGCTTCGCCGACTGGCCGGTGCGCGTGGACGTGCTGTCGCGCTTCAAGTCGACCAGGGAAGTGAACGAGGCGCTCAAGCGCCTCGCCGACGGCCAGATCGACGTGATCGTGGGTACGCACAAGCTGCTGCAGTCGGACGTCAAGTTCAAGAACCTGGGTTTGGTGATCGTCGACGAGGAGCAGCGTTTCGGCGTGCGCCAGAAGGAGCAGCTCAAGAAACTTCGCGCCGAAGTGGACCTGCTGACGATGACCGCCACGCCGATCCCGCGCACGCTGAACATGGCGATGGCCGGCCTGCGCGACCTGTCGCTGATCGCCACCCCGCCGGCGCACCGTAGCGCCGTGCGCACCTTCATCTCTGCGTGGGACCCGGCGACGATCCGCGAGGCGCTGCAGCGCGAGCTGTCGCGCGGCGGCCAGGTGTACTTCCTGCACAACGAGGTGCAGAGCATCGAGCGCACCGTGCGCGAGCTTGAGGAGCTGGTACCCGAGGCGCGCATCCGCATCGCCCACGGCCAGATGCCCGAGCGCGAGCTGGAAGGCGTGATGGCGGATTTCCACCGCCAGCGCTTCAACGTGCTGGTGTGCACCACCATCATCGAAACCGGCATCGACATCCCCACCGCCAACACCATCATCATCGACCGCGCCGACCACTTCGGCCTGGCCCAGCTGCACCAGCTGCGCGGCCGCGTCGGTCGCTCGCACCATCGCGCCTATGCCTATCTGGTGGTGCCCGACCGCAAGTCGATCACCGCCGATGCGCAGAAACGGCTGGAGGCCCTCGCCTCGCTGGAAGAACTCGGCGCCGGCTTCACCCTGGCCACGCACGACCTGGAGATCCGGGGCGCCGGCGAGCTGCTCGGCGACGAGCAGTCCGGCCAGATCCAGGAAATCGGTTTCGGCCTGTACACCGAACTGCTCGATCGCGCGGTACGCGCGCTGAAGTCGGGCAAGGTGCCGGACTTCGATCTCAGTTCCGAGCACGAGACCGAGGTCGAACTGCACCTGCCCGCGCTGATTCCCGACGATTACCTCGGCGACGTGCACACGCGCCTGACCCTGTACAAGCGCATCGCCAGCGCCCGCAGCGAGGATGACCTGCGCGACTTGCAGGTGGAGATGATCGACCGCTTCGGCCTGCTGCCCGAACCGACGAAGCAGTTGTTCGCCGTAGCCAGCCTGAAACTGATGGCCACGCCACTGGGCATTCGCAAACTCGACTTCGGCGCCAACGGCGGCCGCATCGTGTTCCGCGAGAAGCCGGAGGTCGATCCGCTGGCCATCATCAAGCTGATCCAGACCCAGCCGCGCGTCTACAAACTGGATGGCCAGGACAAGCTGAAGGTGATCCTGGACCTGCCCGGCGCCAGCGAACGCATCCGCAGCGCACAGGACGTGCTGGCGCTGCTGGGCGCGCGTCGCCCGCGCTGAGCGCGGCAAGCTCAGACTCCTCCGTCGGCAGGGAAGCCACGACCGGGCTGCCGGAATCACCTTGCCGGCCCCGGGTGTCGGGAGTGACCCAAAGCGTCCGCTTTGGTCCCTGCAGGCCGTTCTCCTGGACCATCAGAGCATCGCCCCGCCCTCCCCGCCGCCGCCGGCCGCCTCTCCCGGCAAGCCACGACATGGCATGACCCGTGCTTGACATCCTGGCTTTACATCGTGCAGCGTTGGAGGTTGGCCTTCTTTGCACCCCTGCAGGCCAGTATCCACGGACAAATCGACTCACGGGCCACAGAAAAGCCCTGCGCGCGTGCTCCCCCGCAAGTCGCGCAGAACAGGGAAAGCCGAGTGGAGAAGCCGGTCACATTTTCAGCACGCCACCGCCAACGCATCCGCGCATGGATGCTGGGGCTCGGCTTGCTGCTGCTCGGGATCGGCGCAGCCCATGCCGACGGCATGCCGCTGAATGGGGCCTGGCAGGAAGTTGTCGCCGGTGACACGCCACAGGGCGTGATGGACGCCTACCACGCCGGCCGCATGAAGAGTTTCGACCCGTCCATGCTGCAACGCTTTCCGCGCAACGAGCTGGGCAGCTGGGTGGTGATCGCGGCGCAGCCGCCGTGGAACAACGAGGATCGCGTGCTCACCGTGTACCCGGCGCCGATGGGTGCGATCAGCGTGTTCCACGGCGACCGGGTGCATCGATTGGCGATGAACGATTTCAGCGCCCACGGCCACGGCCACGGCCGGCTGGCATGGCGCGTGCCGGCGGACCTGTCCGCATCCACGCCGATCCTGCTGCGCGTGGAACCGACGCAAACCGTCAGCGCGCCGATCCGCTTTCGCATCCTGTCGTGGGACGAGTATCTGCAGCGCGACACCCAATGGCTGGTGTTCGCCAGCATCTGCTTCGCGGTGATGCTGGCGATGGTGATGATGGCGTTGTTCTTCTCGCTGATGCTGCGCGACATCACCTACGCCTGGTATGCCGGCTACATCGTCTGCTACGCCCTGATCCAGGGCATGCAGACCGGTTTCGTGTTCCATCCGCTGCGCTGGCAATGGCTGGTCGACTCCAGCACCATGGTCGGCGCAGTGGCGGTGGCCTTGTCGGTGACGTTCGCCTCGCTGTTTATGATGCGGTTCTGCGACCTGCGCCGCCATGCCCGGCTGCTGCAGGTGCCGGTGATCGCCGTGGCCGTGGGCATGATCCAGCTGGTGCTGATGCGCTGCAGCGGCATCCCGTTGCTGGTCTCGATGGCCCAGGCCCTGCTCAACCCGTTGCTGATGATCGGCGCGCTGCTGTTGCTGGTGGCCGGGGCAATCGCCGCGCTGCGCGGCTCGCGCCAGGCCTGGTTTTTCCTCGCCGGCTGGACGCCGTTGCTGCTGCTGACCGCGCTGACCAGCGCCCAGGTCAACGGCGCCCTGCCCCGCATCGACTGGCTCAACGATCTCAGCCTCGCCGGCGGCGCCTTCGAGGCGATGGTGCTGTCGCTGGGCCTGGCCGATCGCGCGCTGCAACTGCGCCAGGATCGCGACGTGGTGCAGGTGCTGGCCGACCACGACGCGCTCACCCGCCTGCTCAACCGCCGTGCCTGGACCGAGCGTGCCGAAGCGCTGCTGGCCAGCAGCCAGGCGCCTTCGATCGCCGTGCTGTTCCTCGACCTGGATCACTTCAAGCAGCTCAACGACCACCACGGCCACAACACCGGCGACCGCGCGCTGGTGGCGGTGGCCACCACGCTCAGCGCGGAACTGCGGCCGGGCGACCTGTTCGGCCGCTACGGCGGCGAGGAATTCGTGGCAATGCTCGACGGCATCGACGCGCAGGAGGCGATGCAGGTGGCCACCCGCCTTTGCCGCCGCGTGCACCGGCTGGAGATTCCGGTGCGCGACGAGCAGCAACTGCTCAGCGTCAGCATCGGCGTGGCCATGCGCCAGCGCGGCGACACGCTCGAATTGCTGATCGACCGCGCCGACCAGGCGATGTATCGCGCCAAGCTGCGCGGCCGCAATCGCGTGTGCATGGACGAATTCGCGAACCGCTCCGCGCACGCCGCCGGCGAAAAGCGCCTGCGCGTGGTGGAGACGCGGCGCGAGGATCGCTGAAGCGCGGTGCGCCAGCCAGCGAAGGTCCGAACAAGTCGTCACCCCGGCGGAGGCGTGCGGTTGTCCAGTCACGATCCTGGCCCACTCGCGGCCGACGGTCGCGGGAGCCCGCGCGCGGGCGATGCGTTGGCTCTTACAAATCCCGATCCCGGCCCCAACGGCATCGCCCGCGAGTGGGCTCCTGCGGGAGGCGATGGCTTCGATGCCCGGTCACGGCCACCGATCCTGCCGTACTTGACCCAGCGGCGTGACGGTACGATGCCGGACAGCGACAAGCTCGACCAGCCCTTCGACTGTTGAAACGCGCCTCGCGGGAACGACGGGCAAAGACGTGGTCAGAGCATGCCTAGCCGACGAGCGCGTGCGCTGCCGCCACCACGTCGGCCTCGCCCGGAAGCACCAGCAGCGCCGCCCCGGCCAGCGGGGTGAAGGTGTCGGCGCCGACCACGCGCTTGATCGGAGTGGCGCCGCAGCCGCCTTCGACGATCGCGGTGATCACGCCCTCGCCCACGCCGGCGCTCTTGCGGCCTTCGTCCAGCACCAGGATGCGTTTGGCGGTCTTCGCCTGCGCCGCGATGAAGGCGTCGTTGAGCGGCGCCAGCCAGCGCAGGTCGACCACGCGTACCTTCCACTTCAGTTCCGCTTCGATCGTGCGCGCGGCGCGCAGCGCCATCGGCACGCCGTTGCCGAAGGTAAATACCACCAGGTCGTTCGCCGCGTCGTTGTAGATGCGGCCCTCGCCCAGCGTCATCGCCTGGTCCGGCGCCGGATAGTCGAACTGCCACTGGCCGTCGCCGGCCTCGTACAGGTCCTTGGTCATGTACAGCGCGATCGGTTCGAGGAAGGCGCACACGCGGCCGTCCACTTTCGCCAATGCCATCAGCGTGCGCAGCATCATTGCTGCGTCGTCGCCACGGCTGGGGCAGCCCACCACCAGGCCCGGAATATCGCGCAGCGCGGTGATCGAGTTGTCGTTGTGGAAATGGCCGCCGAAGCCCTTCTGGTAGCCCAGCGACGCGACCCGCATCACCATCGGGTTGCGGTACTGGCCGTTGGAGAAGAACTGCAGTGACGCCGCCTCACCGCGGATCTGGTCGCAGGCGTTGTGGAAGTACGCCAGGTACTGGATCTCCGGCAGCGGCAGCATGCCCATGTTCGCGTAGCCCTGGGCCAGGCCCAGGATCATCGTTTCATCGAGCAGCGTGTTGAACACGCGGCTGCCCTTGAAGGTCTTGTTGAGGCCCTTGGTGACGGTGTACACGCCGCCCTTCTGCGCCACGTCCTCGCCGAACAGCAGCGCCTCGGGATACTTCGCCAGCAAGTCGTGCAGGGCCTGGCCGATCTGGATCGCCAGGTGCCGCGGCGGCAGTTTCTCCGGCAGCTTCGCCTCGCCGCCGAATACGGCCAGGCGCTTCTGCGCGTAGTCGGCACGCGTGGCCTCGGCCTTCACCGCGGCCGGCGTGTACGGCGCCAGCGGGGCCATCACGTCCTCCAGCGAGGTCAGCCGATGGCGCGAATCCGCGTCCTCGGCAGCGGCGAAGCAGCGCCTGCGGGTGGCCTCGTACAGGTTCAGCAATTCATCCTTCGAATACAGGCCGGACGCCAGCGCGATGCCGGCCGAGCGCAGCAGCGGGTCGGTCGCCTCCACCGCGAACAGCTCCTCGATCGAGCGCCACTCGATCTCGAAATCGGTGCCGGCGTGGCCCATCACGCGGGTGGTCTTGAGGTGCAGGAAGGTCGGCCGGCGCGTGCCGCGGCAATGCTCCACCGCACGCTGCACCTGGGCGTAGCCTTCGGCGAGGTCCAGGCCGTTCGCGAAGAAGTAGTCGAGATTGGCACGATGCTGGTAGTTGGCCGCAATCCAGCCGCTCGGCGTCTTCACCGAGATGCCGATGCCGTTGTCCTCGCACACGAACAGCACCGGCGCCGGCAGTTTCTGGTACGCCGTCCACGCCGCGGTGTTGAACGCGGTCTGCGCAGTGGCATGGTTGCTGGAGGCATCGCCGAACGAGCAGATGGCGATGCTGTCGTCGGGAATCGGCAGCTGGTGGCCGATCCGCCGCGCCTGCTCGATCGCCACCGCAGTGCCCAGCGCCTTGGGCAGGTGCGAGGCGATCGTCGAGGTCTGCGGCAGCACCCACAGCGGCTTGCTGCCCCACACCTTGTGGCGGCCGCCGGAAGCCGGGTCGTCCTTGCTGGCGGCGAAGGACAGCGCCGAATCCATCACCGGGTCCATCCCCGGAATCTTGCGGAAGCGCTCGGCCATGAAACCGCCGGAGCGGTAATGCAGGAAGGCCGGATCGGTGTGGCGGGTCAGCCGCGCCACCATCGCGTTGCCTTCGTGGCCGGACGAACCGATGGTGTAGAACACCTTGTTCTGCACGCGCAGCACGCGCGCCATCAGGTCGAGGTGGCGCGAGATCAGCTGCGATTCGAACAGCTCGCGGAACCCGCGTGCATCCAGCGCGCTGCCCGGCAGCACCGCCTCGCCGTCACGCGGTGCGGCATGCACGTCGCCGCGCCACAGCTGCACGAACTCGATGAAGTTCTGGTCGACCACTTCGGCGCGGTTGAAGCCCTTGTGGCGGGAACTGATGGCAAACGGAATGGCGGTCATGGCGGATTCGTCAGTGGTGGCCGGCGACAACGGAGTCGCTCAGCGGGATGAAACAACAGGCAAGGGGAAAGCCGGTACCCGCAGCGCGCGCAGCACGGCGGCGCGCCGCAGATCCTTCTCGCGACCGAAACTTTCGAGCAGGCGGATCTGGTCGTCGATGCACGGTACCGGCACGGCGAGGCCGTTCACGCCGGCGAGCACCAGCTTGCCCGGCGCCACTGGCTGCCAGCGACCGTCGAGGTGGAGTTCAAGCCCGCCCATCACCTCGACCGGCGCGCCGGGAAAACGGAAGCGGGCGAAATGCGAGCGGAAGCGGTCGCCATCCGGTGGCGTGAATGCGGGTTCGCGCTGCTGCGCCCACACCTGCATCAGCGTGTCCGCATCGGCGCGCGAGGTCAGCACGTCCACGTCGGCCACGCTGACCTCGGCACCAAGCACCAACGCCGCGACGCTGCCGATCAGGCACCACGGATCGGCGCAGTGCACGTGCAGATCGGGCACCACGTCGGCCAGGGTGGCATACAGCGCGGGCGAGAGATGGCTCATGCGCGGCGGCGTTCCCAGGCTTCGCGACTCTGCCCCCAGATCTCCACCGGCAGATCCTGGAACGGTTCGGGCAGGCGGCCGGGACCGATCAGGCTTGAGCCGAGTCGGCGCGCGACGCTTTGCGATGCAAGGTTGTCCGGCGCAATGGTGTGGATCACCTCGGTCCAGCCCAACTGGGCAAAGGCCCAGTCGATCGCCGCCACCGAACCTTCCGTCGCATAACCCTTGCCCCAGGCATCGCGCAACAAGCCCCAGCCCACTTCGGTGCCGGGCCAGCCTTCCGGACACCACGGCCCGAGCCGTCCGATCCATCGGCCGCTGCTTTTCTCGATCACCGAAAACATGCCGAAGCCCTGCATCGCCCAGGCCCCCGCCATGGACAGGAAGCCGCGCCACGCCACTGCCCGTGGCTGCGGGCCACCGATGTGGCGTGCGTTCTCCGCGTCGGCCATCAGCGTCGCCCAGCCCTCGAAATCCTCCGGCCGGGTCGGGCGGAGGATGAGGCGATCGGTTTCAATGCGGATGTCTTGCCAACCCATACAACACTCCGGCCTAAGCGGCGATGCCTGGCGCCGTCACTCCGGCGAACGCCGGAGAAGCTTCACCACAGCGAAGCTGGTCATCCAGTGTTTCCGGCATGGGGAAAGGCACTGGCTCCCGGCTTTCGCCGGGATGACGAGCCGGGAAGGCACCTGGCGCCATGCCTCAGAACGCGTTGATCCCCGTCAGCTCGCGGCCGACCACCAGCTCGTGCACGGTCTCGGTGCCCTCGTAGGTGATTACCGATTCCAGGTTCAGCGCATGGCGGATGGCCGAGTGCTCGGTGGTGATGCCGGCACCGCCGAGGATGTCGCGGCACTGGCGCGCGATGTCGATCGCCATGCGGCAGTTGTTCCACTTGGCCAGCGACACCTGGGTCGGCTGCATCTTGCCGGCATCCTTGAGGCGACCGAGTTGCAGCGACAGCAGCTGCGCGGTGGTGATGCGCCTGGCCATGTCGGCCATCTTCAGCTGGATCGCCTGGTTGGAGGCGAGCGGCTTGCCGAACAGCATGCGCTCGGCGGTGTAGTCGAGCACTTCCTTCAGGCAGGCCTGCGCCGCACCGATCGGACCCCAGGTGATGCCGTAGCGCGCCTGGGTCAGGCAGCCGAGCGGGCCCTTCAGGCCCTTCACGTTCGGCAGCCGCGCGCTGTCCGGCACGCGCACGTTGTCGAAGAACAGCGCGCTGGTGACCGAGGCGCGCAGGCTCATCTTCTTGTGGATTTCCTGCGCCTTGAAGCCGGCCGTGTCGGTCGGCACCACGAAGCCCTGGATGCCGTCGTCGGTCTGCGCCCAGACGATCGCGATGTGCGCCAGGTTGCCGTTGGTGATCCACATCTTGGCGCCGTTGATAACCCAATCGCCGCCGTCCTTCTTCGCGTTGGTCTTCATGTTGGCCGGATCGGAGCCGCCATGCGGTTCGGTCAGGCCGAAGCAGCCGATCACTTCGCCGGCCGACATCCGCGGCAGGTACTGCTGCTTCTGCTCCTCGCTGCCGTAGGCGAAGATCGGGTACATGCACAGCGAGCTCTGAACCGAGGCGAAGCTGCGCAGGCCCGAATCGCCGCGCTCCAGCTCCTGGCAGATCAGGCCGTAGCTGACGCCGTTCATGCCGCCGCCGCCGTACTGCTCGGGGATCGTCGCGCCGAGCAGGCCCAGACCGGCGATCTCGGGGATCAGCTCCTTCGGGAAGCGGCCCTGGTCGAAGCAGTCGCCGATGATCGGCAGCACGCGCTCGTCGACGAAGCGGCCGACGGAATCCTGCACCATGCGCTCCTCGTCGCTGAGCAGCGCGCGGACATCGTACAGATCGAGCGGATTCAGACGGACAGCCATGGAAGCTCCAGAGGGGGCGCGTAAAAGCCGGTATTGTAGCGCGACCCATGCGCCCGCACAGGCCGGGCGGCCCCGACGGGTGCGTATGGAGCGCGCCTGTCCCGGCCCCTCTCTCCGCCGCACATCTGCCCCCCGAAAATCCATGTTCAAAGGTGTCTTGCTCGGCTTCATGGCTTTTGCCGCCTTCGCCGCCAGCGACGCGTTCGTGAAGTCGCTGCGCGGCTCGCTGCCGGCCTACGAGGCCGTGTTTTTCGGCGCCGCGCTGGGGCTGACGGCCCTGCCCTTCATCAAGGGAAGCGACGACCGCTGGCGCGACGTGGTGCGGGCGCAGCGCCCCGGCCTGTGGCTGGTACGTGCGCTCGCCAGCGCGATGGGCAGCATCGCGGCGGTGATGGCGTTCACCGCGCTGCCGATGGCCGAGGCGTTCGCGCTGATCTTCCTGCTGCCGATCTTCGTCACCATCCTGTCGGTGCTGGTGCTGAAGGAAGCCGTGGGCTGGCGCCGCTGGTCGGCGGTGGTGGCCGGTTTCGTCGGCGTGCTGGTGGTGCTGCGGCCGGGCTTCCGCGTGCTGGGCATCGGGCATCTGGCGGCGATCGTGTGCGGGCTTTCCGGCGCCGTCTCGATGATCGCGCTGCGCATGGCCGGGCCGCACGAGAAACGCGTCACCTTGTACGGCGCCGGCATGGTCGGCTCGATGCTGGTGGCCGGCCTGCTGATGCTGGCCAACTTCCGCTGGCCGGACCTCGCCCAGTGGGGCCTGCTGCTGGGCTACGGCCTGCTCGCCGCACTCGGCTCCGTGCTGCTGATGCTGGCCACGCAAATAGCGCCGGCGAACCACGTCGCACCAACCCAGTACAGCCAGATGCTGTGGGCCGTGCTGCTCGGCTACGTGGTCTTCCATGACCGGCTGGACTGGCCCATGGCGACCGGCATCGCGATCATCCTGGGCGCCGGCCTGTTCACCTTCGTGCGCGAGGAGCAGGTGACGCGCTGGTGGAAGCGCGTACGGATGATCTAGCCAGCTTCTGCAGGCGCACGGCGCAGCGCGCCAGCTCGGCACGCAATGCCGATGGCGTGCGAATCTCGAAGTCGAACGGCACCGCGGCGAGCTGGCGGGCAAACCAGGCCAGGTCATCGGCGCTGCTGCGCAACAACACGCCGCGATCCAGCGGCTCCAGCAGGCCAAAACCCAGCGAGAACGCGTGCCGTGCGGTCGGCAGGTCCGCATGCAGCAACACCTCGATGTCGCGGCCGCGTGGCATGCCGGCGATGCCCTGCACCAGATGCTCCAGCGCATCGAAATCGTCGGGCCGCTCGAAATGGTGGTCCAGCAAGGTCACCTGGCCCATCCGGTCCAGCCGGAACGAGCGCAGCCCGTGGCGCAGTTGGCACATGCCCAGCGCGTACCAGGCACCGCCGCGCCAGGCCAGGCCGTACGGATCGAACTCGCGTTCGGTGTGGCTGCCCTGGGCCGAGTCGTAACTCATGCGCACCCGCTGCTGCGCCTGCGCCGCGGTGGTCAGCGTGATCAGCGCGGCGTTGCTGGTCGGCATGATTGTGGCCGGCAGCATATCGACCTTGACCGTATCGGCGATCGCGCGCACGTGGCGCTTCAGGCCATCGGGCATCACCCGCGCCAGTTTCGCCTGCACGCTTTCCACCGCCGGCGCCGCCTCGGCCAGGCCCAGTCCGCGCGCCGCCACCATGCCCACCGACAGCGCCACCGCCTCGTCGTTGGTGAACATCATCGGCGGCAGCCTGAAGCCGGCGACCAGCATGTAGGCACCGTGGCGGCCGCGCTCGGTGGTGAGCGGGATGCCGAGGTCCTCCAGCATCACGATGTAGCGCCGCAGCGTGCGCACGTCGACGCCGACCCGGCGCGCCAGTTCGGGGCCGCTCATGCGGCCGTGGCTCTGCAGCAGGTCGAGCACCGCCAGCACGCGCGTGGTGGGTTTGGCCATGGCGGCCATGGTAGCGACAAATCAGGGCGCAATTTGCCCTGTATGGGTTTTAGCGTGTGTCCTGCGCCACCCGGCGTCCAGGCCAGGGATACCCATGAACCACTTCAAGCGACTGTTACCCGGCATCGTCGCGGGCATCGCGCTCGGTGCAGCCATGTCGGCACACGGCAAACCCGCGAACGAGGCCCCCATGATGGAAAGCGTGCAGCACCTCAAGGACTACCAGGTCGTCGAATTCCGCCGCTACGTCACCGCAGACGGCGAGCTGGCGCACTTCGTCAAGTACTTCGACGCGTATTTCCCGGAGGCCTTCGAGCAGCTGGGCGCGATGGTGTTCGGCCAGTTCACCGAGCGCGGGCAACCGAACCGCTTCACCTGGCTGCGCGGCTTCCACGACATCAATGCACGCCCGATCGTCAATGCGGCGTTCTACTACGGGCCGCTGTGGAAGGAACACCGGATCAAGGTCAACGCGATCCTGCCGGACAGCGACAACGTGATGCTGCTGCGCCCGCTGCATCCGGAACACGGCATCAGCGTGCTGCCGGCGGTCGACCCGGTGACCGAGGAGCGCGGCGCGCAAGGCATCGTGGTGGCGCAGATCTTCGCGGTGAAGAAAGGCAGCGAGGAGGCCTTCGCGAAACAGGCCGAGGCCGCGTTCGCCGGCTACCGCATCGAGGGCGTGCACCCGGCCGGCGTGCTGGTGTCGCTGGATGTGCCGAACAACTTCCCGCAGTTGCCGATACGCACCGACGGTCCGTTCCTCGTATGGCTCGGCGTGGTTCGCGACAACGCAACGCTGGATGAGCGACTCGCGCCACGGCTGGCCGCGGCCGAACGCACGCTCGCCGCCAGTGGCCTCCTGCGCGGCGCGCCGGAACGCGTGGTGATGGACCCGACCCCACGCTCGCGCCTGCGCTGGCTTGCCGGCGCGGGCGCCGGGGTTTCACCATGAACCACGTCGAGCAACTGTGGCTGTTCTTCGCACTGGTCTTCGGCATCATGGTGCTGCCCGGCCTGGACATGGCCTTCGTGCTGGGCAGCACGCTGGCAGGCGGCCGCCGCCGCGGCTTCGCTGCGCTGGCCGGCATCGTCGCTGGCGGCGTGTGCCATGTCGTGATGACCGCGCTGGGCATCAGCGTGCTGCTGGAATTGGTCCCTGGTGCATTCAACGCGCTGCTGCTGGCCGGCGCGCTGTACATCGCCTGGATCGGCCTTTCGCTGATGCGCAGCGACGCCGCGCCGGCCCTGCAGCCGGATGCCTCGCGGCGCTCGCACGCGGCGACGTTCCGCCAGGGCATGCTGACCTGCCTGCTCAACCCCAAGGCCTACCTGTTCATGCTGGCGGTCTTTCCGCAGTTCCTGCGCCCGGAGCATGGCCCGATCGCGATGCAGGCGCTGGTGCTGTGGCTGATCATCGCGCTCAACCAGCTGTGCGTGTACGGCGGACTGGCGCTGATGGCCGACCGCGCCCGCGCATGGCTGCAAGGCAAGCCGAAGGCCGGAATGCTGGCGACCCGCTGCGTGGGCGCCTTGCTGATCGCCGCGGCCATGTTCACCGGGTTCGAGGGATGGCGCGGCGCGTAAGCCGGCGCGCCATTCGCTGCCGGCACCGCGCTCAGCGGTTGCTGACCCCGTGCGGCACGTGCCCGGTCGCCACGTGCTTGCGCGCGGACTCCACGTTCGCCGGCGAGTCGTCGAAGAAGATGTCGGCGCCGAACGCGTCGAGGAACGGCCCCTTGTCGCGGCCACCGAGGAACAGCGCCTCATCGATGCGCACGCCCCACTTGCGCAAGGTGAGGATGACGCGCTTGTGCGCGGGCGCGGAACGGGCGGTCACCAAGGCGGTGCGGATCGGCGAGTCCTCGGCCGGGAACGCGGTCTGCAGGTGATGCAGCGCGGTGAGGAAGCCGCGAAACGGACCCACCGACAGCGGCTCGGCGGCGTGTTCGGTTTCGCTGCGATGGAAGGCTTCCAGGCCTTCCTCGCGCGAGACACGCTCGCCCTCATCACCGAAGATCACGGCGTCGCCGTCGAACGCGATGCGCAGTTGCTCGCTCATGCGCGGCGGCGCGGTGCTGGGCAGGATCGTCGCCGCAGCCACGCCGGCGGCCAGCGCGCGGCCGACGTCCTCGGCGTTGGCCGAGAGGAACAGGTCGGCCTTGAACGGCGCGATGTAGTCGGAGGTGGGCGCGCCACTGGTGAACGCGGCGCGGCTGATTTCCAGGCCGTAATGCTGGATCGCGTTGAAAATGCGCAGGCCGGTGTCACCGGAGTTGCGCGACAGCAGGATCACCTCGACCGGCGGCACGTCGCCGGCCAGCTTGTTGAGGCCCAGCAGCTTCTGCACCAGCGGGAACGCCACGCCGGGTTGCAGGATCTCGTTCTCATGGTCGATCTGGAACGAGCGGTAGGCGTCGAGGCCGTCGCGCTCGAACAGCGCGTGGCTGTCGCCGAGGTCGAACAGCGCGCGCGAGGAGATGGCGACGACCAGGCGGTTGTCGGTGGTGGATACGGGATCGTGAACGGTTGGCTGGCTCATGCCGCGAATCTACCGCAAAGGGCGAGGAGTGAGTGCAGAGGAGTGAGGAGTGAGAGCGAGCAACAGCGGAGTCGGCCTTCTCTCACTTCTCACTCCTCTCCACTCACCTCTCATTCCGCGGCGAACTGCTCGTCCAGGATGCGCTGCTCCAGGTTGTGCTCCGGGTCGAACAGCAGGCGCACGCCGCGTCCTTCGGCCTGGCGCACGACCACCTCGCGCACGTCGCGCACTTCATGGAAATCGGCGGTGGCGCTGACCGGACGCTTGCCCGGATCGAGGATGCGCAGCGTGACCTGGGTACGGTGCGGCAGGATCGCGCCGCGCCAGCGGCGGGGGCGGAAAGGACTGATCGGGGTGAGTGCGAGCACGTTCGCGTCCAGCGGCAGGATCGGCCCGTGCGCGGAGAGGTTGTAGGCGGTGGAGCCCGCCGGCGTGGCGACCATGATGCCGTCGCAGACCAGGTTGGGCAGCTTCACCGTCTCGTTGAGTTTCACTTCCAGGTGCGCGGCCTGATTGCTCTGGCGCAGCAGCGACACCTCGTTGAACGCCTGCGCCTGATGGCTGGCGCCGTCCGCATCGGTGACCAGCATCTCCAGCGGATGCAGCTCCGCCGCGTGCGCGCGCGCCACCCGCTCGGGCAGGCCATCGAGCTTGTGCTTGTTCATCAGGAAGCCGACCCGCCCCAGCTTCATGCCATACACCGGCACGTCCAGCGCGTGGTGCAGGTGCAAGGTGCGCAGCATGAAACCATCGCCACCCAGCGCCACGATCAGCTCCGCCTCGACCGCCGGCACGTCACCGTACCGCTCCACCAGCTTGCGCCTCGCCTGCTGGGCGACACTGGTGTCACTGGCGACGAAGGCGATGCGCATGGGAGGCCGGGAATAGGGAATAGGGAATCGGAAGAGCCGGCAAGCCGACCGTTCCGATCATCCCTGCAACGCGCGCATCAGATCAAGCCTGCTCGCCGCCGCCTTTGCCATTCGCTATTCCCTACTCCCTATTCCCTATTCCCTATTCCCTGCCCTCAACCCACCGGCACCTGTGCCAGCTGGGCCAGGCGACGGACGGCGACCGAGGCGATCGGGTAGTCCGCGTTCTGGGTGAGGATTTCCGCCAGCATGTTGCGGGTGTGCTGCAAGGTGGCGTCGTCGCGTTGCAGCCAGGCCTGCACCGGCGAGAGGTCGCCAGTGGCGCCGGCCATGCCGAGCACCTGCAGCGCCAACGCACGATGCTGGTGGCTCAGTTCGTCGAGCAGCGAGCCGCGTGCCTGCGCATGCCAGTGACCTTCCACCGGCAAGGCCTCGATCTGGCCGCGCAGCCACTCGAGATCCAGCACTTCGCCCAGTTCGAAGAACACCCGCGCCACCTTTTCCATCGGCTGCCCGCTCTGCTGCACGACTTCGACCATGTCCAGCGCGGCGCGCAGGTCCGGCATGCGGGCCAGTCGCTGGCCGAGCTCGGCCGGCATGCCCAGGCCTTCCCATTTCTCCTGGGTGCAGGCGAAGTCGCCCTTGCCGGTGGGCGTGAGCACCTCGGGCAGTACCTGGCGCAGGGCGGAAACGCCTGTCTGATAGCGCGCCACGTTTTCGGCAATGTCGAGCGAGCCGCCGGGGCGGTTGAGCAGCCAGCGAGTCATGTGGCGCAGCAGCGACCAGACCTGCTTCACTGCATCGACCTGGGTGTCCTCGGCGACCTTGCTGTCCAGCGCCTCGATCTGCGCCCACAGCTGGCGCGCATCGAGGATCTCGCGCGCTGCCGTGTACGCCTTGGCGATCGCCTCGGGACCTTTGCCGGTGTCCTCCTGCATGCGCATCATGAAGGTGGCGCCCATGCGGTTGATGGTCGAGTTGGTCACCGCCGTGGCGATGATCTCGCGCTTCAGCCGATGGCGCTGCATGTGCTCGGCGTACTTCTCGTGCAGCGGCGCCGGGAAGTAGCGCACCAGCTCCTTGGACAGGTAGGGGTCTTCCGGCACGTCGGAGTCCAGCAGTTGCTGGAACAGGCGCATCTTGTCGTAGGACAGCAGCACGGCAAGCTCCGGCCGGGTCAGGCCCAGGCCGCGGCTCTTGCGCTCGGCCAGCTCGGCCTCCGACGGCAGGTTCTCCACCTGGCGATCCAGCGCACCCTCGTTCTCCAGCGTCTTGATGAAGTGCGCCATCGAGCCGATGCGGCCGATCGACTGGTGCTCCATCAGCGTGATCGCCTGGTTCTGCCGGTAGTTGTCCCACAACACCAGCTCGGCCACTTCGTCGGTCATTGCCGCCAGTTGCGTGTTGCGGGCATCGAAACTCAGCTCGCCGCGCTGCACGGCGTCGTTGAGCAGGATCTTGATGTTGACCTCGTGGTCGGAGGTGTCCACGCCGGCGGAGTTGTCGATGAAGTCGGTGTTGAGCAGCACGCCCTTCTGCGCCGCCTCGATGCGGCCTTTCTGGGTCATGCCCAGGTTGCCGCCCTCGCCGATGATCTTCGCGCGCACCTCGGCGCCATCGATGCGCAGGCCGTTGTTGGCACGGTCGCGCACGTCGGCGTGGGTTTCGCTGCTGGCCTTGATGTAGGTACCGATGCCGCCGTTCCAGAGCAGGTCGACCGGCGCCTTGAGCACCGCGCTGAGCAGATCGTTCGGCGCCAGGTGTTCCACGTCGGGCTTCAGGCCCAGCGCGACGCGCACCTCGGGCGAGATCGGGATCGACTTGGCGCTGCGCGGGTAGACGCCGCCGCCGGCGGAGATCAGCGACTTGTCGTAGTCGTCCCAGCTCGAGCGCGGCACGTCGAACATGCGCTTGCGCTCGACGAACGAACGGGCCGCGTCGGGGTTCGGGTCGAGGAACACGTGGCGATGGTCGAACGCCGCCACCAGCCGGATGTGCTCGGACAGCAGCATGCCGTTGCCGAACACGTCGCCGGACATGTCGCCGATGCCGACGCAGGTGAAATCCTCGTTCTGGCAATCGCGGCCGAGTGCGCGGAAGTGGCGCTTGACCGACTCCCACGCACCGCGCGCGGTGATGCCCATGCCCTTGTGGTCATAGCCGTGCGACCCGCCGGAGGCGAACGCGTCGCCCAGCCAGTAGTTGTGCTCGATCGAGATGGCGTTGGCGATGTCGGAGAACTTCGCCGTGCCCTTGTCGGCGGCCACCACCAGGTAGGGGTCGTCCGCGTCGTGGCGCACCACGTCGTGCGGATGCACCACCTTGCCCTCGACCAGGTTGTCGGTGATGTCGAGCAGGCCGTTGATGAAGAGCTTGTAGCAGGCGATGCCCTCGGCCAGCACCGCGTCGCGGTCGCCGTCGGGGGACTTCTTGACGAAGAAGCCGCCCTTGGAGCCGACCGGCACGATCACCGTGTTCTTCACCATCTGCGCCTTGACCAGGCCCAGCACCTCGGTGCGGAAATCCTCGCGGCGGTCGGACCAGCGCAGGCCGCCGCGGGCGACCGCGCCGAAGCGCAGGTGGATGCCTTCCACGCGCGGGGCGCACACCCAGATCTCGCGGTACGGCACCGGCTTGGGCAGCTCGGCGACCTGGTGCGAGTCGATCTTGTAGCTGATGTAGTCGCGGTACGCGCCCTCCCACTGCTGGAAGAAACTGGTGCGCAAGGTGGCGCGGATCAGCCCCACGAAGCTGCGCAGGATGCGGTCCTCGTCGAGGCTGGCCACGTTCTCCAGCAGCACGCCGATGGCAGCTTCCACGACCTTGACCTGCTCGGCGCGCGGACGCGCCAGCGCGGCGCCCAGCTCGTCGATCAGGCCGGGCTGCGCGGCCTGCACGTTGGCCGGGATCAGCGTGCGCATCTCCACCGCCAGGGTGGCCCCGGCGATCTTCAGCTCGTCGGGCGAGAGCGCCTCGCGACGCGGGTCGAACTTGGCCAGGAACAGCTCCACCAGCAAGCCGGCGATCGCCGGATAGCGGTTGAGCGTCTCCTCCATGTACGCCTGCGAGAAGGTCACGCCGGTCTGCAGCAGATACTTGCTGTAGCCGCGCAGCATCGCCACCTGGCGCCAATCGAGCTTGGCGCCGAGCACCAGCCGGTTGAAGCCGTCGTTCTCCGCAGCGCCGCGCCAGACATGCTCGAACGCATCCTCGAACAGCGCGCCGACCTGCTCCACGCTGAAGGCGAGCTTGCCGGTGGGCTGCACGTCGAAATCCTGGATCGACAACGGCGTGTCGCCGGGGATCTCGTAGACATGCTCGGTGAGCACGCGCAAGCCGAGGTTCTCCAGCTGCGGCAGGACCTCGGACAGCGAGATGTCGCTGCCGTTGCGGTACACCTTGAAGCGCAGCGACTCGGGGTTCTGCGGCGGGTGGTAGAACGACATGCGGATGCCGTGCTCGCCGCTCAGCTGCGACAACTCGTGGATGTCTTCCGCGGCCACCGCCGGGCTGACGTCCTCGACGTAGCCGGCCGGCAGCGCGCGGGCGTAGCGGTTGGCCAGCACCACGCCCTCGTGTTCGCCGCGCAGGCGCACCAGCGCGTCGCGCACCTCGTCGTGCCAGTTGCGCACGATCGCGGCCACGGCGTGCTCCAGTTCGGCGACGTCGCAGGCAGGCTGGTCGCCGATCTTCGGCCGCATCACGATGGTCAGCCGCGCCAGCGCCGACTCGCCCATCTCCACCGAGGAATCGCTCTGCACCGCGTGCAGCGCCATGCCCAGCGTGGCTTCGATGCGTTCGCGCACCGAAGTGTTGAAGCGGTCGCGCGGCACGAACACCATGCAGGTGAAGAACCGCCCGTAGCGGTCGCGGCGCACGAACAGCCGCGTGCGTGCGCGCTGGCGCAGTTCGAGAATGCCCATCGAGGTGTTGAACAGCTCCTCCTCGGTGCCCTGCAGCAGCTCCTCGCGCGGCAGCGTTTCCAGGATGTGGCGCAGCGACTTGCCGGAGTACGAATCGCGCTTGAGGCCCGAGCGGGCCAGCACCGCCTCGACCTTGTGCCGCACCAGCGGCACCTCCTGCGGGCGCGCCATGTAGGCGCTGGAGGTGAACAGGCCCAGGAAGCGCTGCTCGGCGACCGCGCGGCCATCAGGCCCGAACTGCAGCACGCCGATGTAGTCCATGTAGCCGGGGCGATGCACGTGCGAGCGCGCGTTGGTCTTGGTCAGGATGATCGCGTCGGTGGCGCCGGACTGCGGCAGCTCGCTGGCGGCCAGGGTGCGCAGCGAACGCGGGGCCAGCGAGCGGTCGGTCTTGCGCAGGATGCCCAGGCCCGAGGCTTCGCGCGAACGCAGCACGCGGTCGCCGTCGGCATCGACCACCTCGTATTCGCGATAGCCGAGGAAGGTGAAGTTGTCCTCCGCCAGCCAGCGCATGAAGGCAGCCGCTTCCTTCGCCGAGGCCTCGTCCAGCGGGATCTTGCGCTGCGGCAGCTCGGCGGCGATCGCCAGCGCCTGCTCGCGCATCGCGCTCCAGTCGTTGACCGCGGCGCGCACGTCTTCCAGCGCCGCCTCGACCTGCGCCTTCAACTGCTCCTGCTCGGCGGCGTCGGCCGGGCGGTCGATCTCGAAATGCATCACCGACTCGGCGTGACCCTGCTTGCCGCCCAGCTCCTGCAGCGCGCCGGCGGCGTCGCGCGAGACGGTCAGCACCGGGTGGATCACCGCGTGGATCTGCAGGTTGGTCGACACCACCATGCTCACCGTGTCGATCAGGAACGGCATGTCGTCGGTGACCACCTGCAGCAGGCTGCGCCCGGCGTGGAGGTCCGCGGGGCTCAGCACGCGCACCGCGGCGCGACCGGCCGGGCGCTGCTGCATGAACTCCAGCAGGCTGCCGACCAGCGCCGCCCACTGCACCGGCGTGTGCAGCTGGACATCGCTGCCGGCGACCCGTGCGAAGAAGGCGGTGCAGAACACCTCGGCCTGGGTCAGGCGCTGGGGCGACATGCCGCTCTTTTTCAGCTCGGCGAGCACTACGGACGGGAGGGAGGGGTCATTTGCCGCAAGGGTCGCATTCATGGCATCTGCTGTTAGTTGGACGGAGGTGGGAAGGGCCGCGATAAATCCTCGGAAGGATACGCCGCGGCACCTCCCGAATCCACCCGCGCGCGGGCCGGGGCGAACGTCTGCGAGGCGCCGCACGCGGCGCGGATGATCCGCCGCGCAACGCGGCCCGCGCGGATGTCGAACAATGTGTCGAACGGCGTGTCGAACGGCGCGTGGCGCGGCGGCGGATATTCATCGACCGCTGCCTCCGACCATGCGAGGTTGCGCGCGCGACCCGCGCTGGAAACGACGCCGCCGGAAAATGTATACTGCGCAGTCCAGTTTGTACGTTGTGACATCTCCGAAGCGCCGCCACGGCGGCGTTTCGGGCGCCACCGGCAACACCCGATGCGCGGCGGAAACGGATTCCCGCGCGGCGCATGCGACGCCCCTCCCCACACCCCGAACAAGAAAGAGAACCGGAGTCCCCATGAAGCCTTCGTCACTGCGCTCGCCGCTGCTGTGCCTGTGCCTGCTGGTATTGGCCGGTTGCGGCAAGAGCACCGGCAACGGTCCGCCGCAAATGCCGCCGCCCGAGGTGGGCGTGGTCACGGTGCAACCGCAGAACTCGCCGCTGACCCGCGACCTGGTCGGGCGCCTTTCCGCCTATCGCAGCGCCGACGTGCGCGCGCGGGTGGCCGGCGTGCTGCTCAAGCGCGATTACGAGGAAGGCACCGACGTCACGCGCGGCCAGTTGCTGTTCCAGATCGACCCGGCGCCGCTGCAGGCCGAGTTGAACGCGGCCAAGGCTTCGCTGGCGCAGGCCCAGGCCAGTTGGACCAACAACAAGGTCACCGCGCAGCGCGTGCGCGAACTGGCGCCCAAGGGCTACGTGTCCAAGGCCGACCTCGACAACGCGCTGGCCGCCGAGCGCAGCAGCGCCGCGGCCGTGCAGGCCGCGCGCGCCAACGTGGAGACCGCGCGCATCAACCTGGGCTACGCCAACGTCACCGCGCCGATCGCCGGCCGCGCCGGGCAGCAGCAGGTGACCGAGGGCGCGCTGGTGGGCAGCGGCGCGGCCACCTTGCTCACCACGGTCGAGCAGATCGACCCGCTGTACGTGAACTTCACGCTCAGCGTGGAATCGCTGGAGAACATGCGCCAGGCGCAGAGCGAGGGCAACGTCACCCTGGCCGGCCAGAACAAGGCCAGCGTGCGCATCACCCTGCCCGACGGCAGCACCTACGCCGAGCCGGGCACGGTCGATTTCTCCGCCGCCACGGTCAACCCGGCGACCGGCTCGGTGGACTTGCGCGCCACCATCCCCAACCCGAAGCACAAGCTGCTGCCGGGCATGTACGTGACCCTGCAGGCCAACCTGGGCCAGCGCCACAAGGTGTTCGTGCTGCCGCAGCAGGCGGTGCAGCGCGACACCACCGGCGCCTACGTGATGACCGTGGGTGCGGACAACAAGGTCGTGCGCAAGGACGTCACCACGGCCGACATGCGCGACGGCGACTGGGTAATCAGCGGCGGCCTGAAGGCCGGCGACAAGGTGGTGGTTTCCGGCATCCAGAACGTGAAGGAAGGCGAGCCGGCCAAGCCGAGTCCCTGGCACCGCGATGCGCCGGCCGGCGCGACGTCCACGGCGCCGGCGGGCGGCGCTTCCGCGAACGGCCAGTAACGGAGCGCCGACATGCCCAACTTCTTCATCGACCGCCCTGTCTTCGCCTGGGTGGTCGCCATCCTGATTTCGCTCGGTGGCGTGCTGGCCATCCTCAACCTGGGCGTGGAATCCTACCCGGACATCGCGCCGCCGTCGGTCACGGTCAGCGCCAGCTACCCCGGCGCCAGCGCCGACACCACCGAGAAAACGGTCACCCAGGTCATCGAGCAGCAGCTGACCGGCATCGACCACCTGCTGTATTTCAGCTCCTCGTCCAGCGCCAGCGGTCGCGCCAGCATCACGCTGACCTTCGAGAGCGGTACCGACCCCGACATCGCCCAGGTGCAGGTGCAGAACAAGGTGGCGCTGGCCACACCGCGACTGCCTTCCGAAGTGACCCAGCAGGGCGTGGTGGTGGCCAAGGCCAACGCCGGCTTCCTGATGGTGGTGGCGCTGCAATCGACCAACCCGGGCATCGACCGCGACCGCCTCAACGACATCGTCGGCTCGCAGGTGCTCGACCAGATTTCGCGCGTGCCGGGCGTGGGCAGCACGCGGCAGTTCGGCTCCGAGTACGCCATGCGCATCTGGCTCAACCCGGACAAGCTGCACGGCTACAATCTGTCGGCCAGCCAGGTGCTCGCCGCCGTGCGTTCGCAGAACGTGCAGTTCGCCGCCGGCGCGCTGGGCGCGGACCCGGCCATCCCCGGCCAGGGTTTCAGCGCCACGGTGTCGACCGAAGGCCGTTTCACCACGCCGCAGCAGTTCGCCGGGATCATCCTGCGCACCAACACCGACGGCACCACCGTCACCCTGGGCGACGTGGCGCGCATCAGCTTCGGGCCCGGCAACTACGGTTTCGATACCCAGTACGACGGCAAGCCGATCGGCGCCTTCGCGATCCAGCTGCTGCCTGGCGCCAACGCGCTCAACGTGGCCACCGCGGTGCGCGCCAAGATGGATGAGCTGGCGCCCAGCTTCCCGCCGGGCGTGACCTGGTTCAGCCCGTACGACAGCACTACCTTCGTGACCATCTCGATCAACGAGGTGGTGCACACGCTGATCGAGGCGATCGTGCTGGTGTTCCTGGTGATGCTGCTGTTCCTGCAGAACTTCCGCGCCACCATCATCCCCACCCTGGTGATTCCGGTGGCCCTGCTCGGCACCTTCCTCGGCATGCTGGTGCTCGGCTTCACCATCAACCAGCTGACCCTGTTCGGCATGGTGCTGGCGATCGGCATCGTGGTCGACGACGCGATCGTGGTGATCGAGAACGTCGAACGCATCATGACCGAGGAGGGTCTCTCGCCGAAGGATGCCACGCGCAAGGCGATGGGCCAGATCACCGGCGCGGTGGTGGCGATCACCGTGGTGCTGGCGGCGGTGTTCGTGCCCTCGTCGCTGCAGCCCGGCGCCTCCGGCATCATCTACAAGCAGTTCGCGCTGACCATCGCGCTGTCGATGGGCTTTTCCGCCTTCCTCGCGCTGAGCTTCACGCCGGCGCTGTGCGCCAGCTTCCTGCAGCCGGAGCACGAGAAGAAGAAGAACGTCGTCTATCGCAAGTTCAACCGGCTGTTCGACTGGACCACGCACACCTATACCCGCCACGTGGGCGTCGCGATCGGCCACGCGCCGCGGTGGATGCTGGCGTTCGTGGTGGTCGCGCTGCTCGGCGGCTTCCTCTACACGCGCCTGCCCGGCAGTTTCCTGCCGGAGGAAGACCAGGGCTACGCGATGTCGGTGATCCAGCTGCCGCCGGGCGCAACCAAGCAGCGCACCACCGAGGTCATGACGCAGATGCGCGACATCCTGCGCAAGGACCCCGCGGTGGACGGGGTGATGCAGGTCACCGGCTTCAGCTTCATCGGCTCCGGCGAGAACGCCGGCATGGCCTTCATCAAGCTCAAGGACTGGGCCGACCGCGATGTCGGCGCCAGCGAGTTCATCCAGCGCGCCAACCGCAAGCTGCACCAGATCCGCGATGCGCGCATCTTCGTGATCAACATCCCCACCGTGCAGGGGCTGGGCCAGTTCGGCGGCTTCGACATGTACCTGCAGGACCGCAGCGGTGCCGGTCGCGACGCCCTGACCGCGGCACGCAACACCCTGATCGGCAAGGCCAACCAGGACAGCAAGCTGGCCGGCGTGCGTCCGAACGAGCTGGAGGAAGCACCGCAGCTGCACCTGCAGGTGGATCGCGTGCAGGCGCAGTCGATGGGCCTGTCGATCGGCGACATCTACAACGCGATCGGGCTGATGCTGGCGCCGGTGTACGTCAACGACTTTACCTATGGCGGGCGCATCAAGCGCGTGATCATGCAGGCCGACGCGCCCTACCGCATGGGCCCGGATGCGCTGCAGCACATCTTCACGCCCAGCTCCAAGCTGGCCGGCGACGGCACCGCGCAGATGATCCCGCTGGCCAACGTGGTGCACTCGACGTGGGACGTGTCATCGCCCTCGCTGACCCGCTACAACGGCTACTCGGCGGTCGAGGTCGTCGGCTCGCCGGCGCCCGGGCACGCCTCGGGCGAGGCAATGAGCGAGATGGAACGGATCATCCGCAACGACCTGCCCAAGGGCTTCGGCTACGACTGGACCGGGCAGTCGTACCAGGAGATCCTCTCCGGCAACGCGGCTACCCTGCTGATGGTGCTGTCGATCTTCATCGTGTTCCTGGCGCTGGCCGCGCTGTACGAAAGCTGGTCGATCCCCGTCTCGGTGCTGCTGATCGTGCCGCTGGCGTTCCTGGGCGCGGTGGTGTTCACCCTGCTGCGCGGCCTTCCCAACGACATCTACTTCAAGATCGGCCTGATCACGGTAATCGGCCTGGCCGCGAAAAACGCGATCCTGATCGTGGAATTCGCGGTGGCCGAGCAGCAGGCCGGACGCAGCCTGCGCGAGGCCACGGTCGACGCAGCCCGCCTGCGCCTGCGCCCGATCCTGATGACCTCGCTGGCCTTCATCCTCGGCGTGTTCCCGCTGCTCGTCTCCTCCGGCGCCGGCGCCAACGCACGCCACGCCATCGGCACCGGCGTGATCGGCGGCATGCTGTTCGCCACCTTCCTCGGCGTGCTGCTGATCCCGGTGTTCTACGTGGTGGTGCGTCGCCTGCTCGGCGACAGACTCGATGGCCACGACCACCCGGGCATCCAGGGGCCACACACCTTCGACTCCGATCCGCAGCGGGGGCTTTGAAGCCGGGAATAGGGAATCGAGAATAGGGAATCGGAAAAGCACGCCCCGCAAGCCCCTGACAAAAACGCCCCGGTATCAGCCGGGGCGTTTTTTGTTTCCCTTGAGAGCGGCGGAGCCTCAATCAACCGGATTGCGCCTGCCGCATGCTCGTCCGATTCCCCATTCCCTATTCCCTATTCCCGATTCCCTGCCTCACCGCAATCCCGTCTCCGCCCGCGCAATCACCAGCCGCTGGATCTCGCTGGTGCCTTCGTAGATCTCGGTGATCTTGGCGTCGCGGAAGTAGCGTTCCAGCGACATTTCCTTCGAATAGCCCATGCCGCCGTGGATCTGCACGGCCTGGTGGGCGATCCACATCGCCGCTTCGGAGGCGGTGAGCTTGGCCACGGCCGCCTCGGTGCCGAAGCGGCCGCCGTGCTTTTCGGCCTCGCCCTTGGTCCACGCGGCGCGCAGGGTGAGCAGCGTGGCCGCATCGAGCTTGCACTTCATGTCGGCGATCTTGGACTGGGTCATCTGGAAGGTGCCGATCGGCTGGCCGAACGCCTTGCGGTCGCGCGACCACTGCAGCGTGGCTTCGTACGCGGCGCGGGCAATGCCGACCGCCTGCGAGGCGATGCCGATGCGTCCGGCATCGAGCACGCCCATCGCGATCGAGAAGCCCTTGCCCTCCTCGCCCAGCAAATTGGCTTTTGGCAACACGTAATCGGTGAACTCGATCTCGCAGGTGGCCGAGGCGCGGATGCCGAGCTTGGGCTCGGTCTTGCCGGCGTGGAAGCCGGGCAGCCGGGTATCGACGATGAAGGCCGACACCCCCTTGGCGCCGATGCCCGGCGTGGTGATCGCGAACAGCACGATGTAGCGCGCCACCGGGCCGGAGGTGATCCAGCTCTTCTTGCCGTTGATCACCCAGTCGCCGTTGGCGTTCCTGGTGGCGCGGGTATGCATGGCCGAGGCATCGGAGCCCGATTGCGGCTCGGTCAGCGCATAGGCACCGATCGCCTCGCCGGTGGCGATGGCGCGCACGTACTGCTGTTTCTGCTCCTCGGTGCCATGCTTGAGGATGCCGTTGCAGAACAGCGAATTGTTCACCGACATGACCGTCGAAGTGGCCGCGTCGGCGGCAGCGATCTCGATCATCGCCAGCACGTAGGCGATCGGGTCCATGCCGGCACCGCCGTACGCCTCAGGCACCTCGATGCCCATCAGTCCGAGCCGGCCCATCTCGCGGATGTTCTCCAGCGGAAACTCGCCCTTCGCGTCCAGCTCGGCCGCCACCGGCGCGATGCGCTTGTGCGCGAAATCACGGGCGATCGACTGGATCGACAACTGGTCTTCGGTAAAACGGAAATCCACGGGTGGGCTCCTTGAGGCAATCGAGCCGCCGATTTTAGCGGCAAATGGCCGATCGGCCCCGCGCAGCCCGCTTGACGCATGGCAAAGCCCGGCCTAGCCTATACATCTTTATATCGCGATACAGGGATAATCATGGACTTGGCCACCGCGTCCAGCGTGTTGCGCCTGCTCGCCGACCCCACCCGCGTGCGCCTGCTGGCCCTGCTGGAGAACGAGGAGCTGACCGTGGCCGAACTGGCCGCCGTGCTGCATCTGGCGCAGCCACGGGTATCCACGCATCTGGCCAAGCTCAAGGAAGCCGGCCTGGTGCGCGACCGCCGCGCCGGCGTCTCGGCTTATTACCGCGCCAACAACGAGGGCGACGAGGCGCAGCACGCGTTGGTGGTTTCGCTGCGCGCCAGCATCGACGACGCCCTGTTGCGCGAGGACACCGCACGACTACCCGGCGTGCTGGCCAACCGCGCCCGCGAGGAAGGCTGGGCCGACACCGTCGCCGGCGACATGGAGCGCCATTACTCGCCCGGCCGCACCTGGGAAACGCTGGCGCGCTCGCTGCTGCAGCTGCTGGGCACCGGCGACGTGCTCGACATCGCCTCCGGCGACGGCATCACCGCCGAGCTGCTGGCGCCGCATGCGCACTCGATCGTCTGCGTCGATTCCAGCGAGCGCGTGGTCGAGGCCGCCGCGAAACGACTGAAGTCGTTCGCCAACGTGCGCGTGATCCAGGGCGACATGCACGCGCTGGAGCTGGGCGAGCAGCGCTTCGATCTGGTGCTGATGCTGCACGCGCTGACCTACGCCGAACACCCCGCCAAGGCGGTGGCCGAGGCCGCCCGCCTGCTGCGCCCCGGCGGCCGCTTGCTGGCCGTGACGCTGGGCCAGCACGACCACCGCGCCGCGGTCGAGCCGTTCGACCACCGCAATCTCGGTTTCCGCATCGAGCAACTCGAAGGCTACGCGCGCAGCGCCGGGCTCGACGTGCTCAGCGGCAACCGGCTCAGCCGCGAGCGCAAGGCGCCGCATTTCGAAGTCATCAGCCTGCTGGCGCGCAAGCGCGCCTGACCCTCTTGTCTGCAAGGACGTTGCAATGAACACCCTGCCCTGGCTCCACCCCGATCGCGTCGCCGCCCTGGAACAGGCGCTGCGCCAACGCATCCTGATCATCGACGGCGCCATGGGCACCATGCTGCAGGCGCACCACCTCGACGAAGAGGGCTTTCGCGGCGAGCGCTTCGAGCACGGCCACGACGGCCACGCGCACGCGCACGACGGTCATGCCCATGACCATCCGGGCTGCGACCTCAAGGGCAACAACGACCTGCTCACCCTGACCCGCCCGGAAATCATCCGCGGCGTGCACGATGCCTACCTCGACGCCGGCGCCGACCTGGTCGAAACCAACACCTTCAACTCCACCCGCATCAGCCAGTCCGACTACAAACTGCAGCACCTGGCCCACGAGCTGAATCTGGAAGGCGCAAAGCTGGCCCGTGCCGCCTGCGACGCGATGACGGCAAAGACGCCGGACAGGCCACGCTTCGTGATCGGCGTGCTCGGCCCGACCAGCCGCACCGCCTCGCTGTCGCCCGACGTCAACGACCCGGGTTTCCGCAACGTGACCTTCGAGGAGCTGGCGGCGAATTACACCGAAGCGGCCAGCGGCCTGATCGACGGCGGCGCCGACGTGATCATGGTCGAGACGATCTTCGACACGCTGAACGCGAAAGCCGCGCTGTTCGCGCTGTCCGAACTGTTCCACCAGCGCGGCGCGCGCGTGCCGGTGATGATCTCCGGCACCATCACCGACCGCTCCGGCCGCACGCTCTCCGGCCAGACCGCCGAGGCGTTCTACTACTCGGTACGCCACGCACAGCCGCTGTCGGTCGGCTTCAACTGCGCGCTCGGCGCCGAGGACCTGCGCCCGCACATCCAGACCCTGGCGAGCATCGCCGAAAGCCATGTCAGCACCCACCCGAACGCCGGCCTGCCGAATGCCTTCGCCGAATACGACGAGACGCCCGAACACATGGCCGGCGTGATCGCCGACTTCGCCCGCGACGGCCTGCTCAACCTGGTCGGCGGCTGCTGCGGCACCACGCCGGCTCACATCCGGGCGATTGCCGAGGCGGTGCGTGATTGCGCGCCGCGTGCGCTGCCTTGCGTCGATCAAGCGGAGGCCGCATGACCATGACGCGCCACACCCGCCTGTCCGGCCTCGAACCGCTGGTCATCACGCCCGACCTGCTGTTCATCAACATCGGCGAGCGCACCAACGTCACCGGCTCGGCCAAGTTCAAGAAGCTGATCAAGGAAGACCGCTACGACGAAGCGGTGGAAGTGGCCCGCCAGCAGGTGGAGAGCGGCGCGCAGATCCTCGACGTGAACATGGACGAAGGCCTGCTCGATTCCGAAGCGGCAATGGTGAAGTTCCTCAACCTGATCGCCGCCGAGCCGGACATCGCCAAGATCCCGGTGATGGTGGACTCCTCCAAGTGGAGCGTGATCGAGGCCGGCCTGAAGTGCCTGCAGGGCAAGGGCGTGGTCAACTCCATCTCGCTGAAGGAAGGCGAAGAACCATTCCTGGAGCAGGCGCGGAAAATCCTGCGCTACGGCGCCGCCACCGTGGTGATGGCCTTCGACGAGAACGGCCAGGCCGACAGCGTGCCGCGCCGCCTGGAAATCTGCGAGCGCTCGTACAAGCTGCTCACCGAAGAAGTGGGTTTTCCGCCCGAAGACATCATCTTCGACTCCAATATCTTCCCGATCGGCACCGGCATCGAGGAGCACGCCGACAACGCGGTGAACTTCATCGAGGCGGCGAAGGAACTGAAGAAACGCTTCCCGTACTCGCACCTCTCCGGCGGCGTCTCCAACGTCTCGTTCTCGTTCCGCGGCAACGACGCCGTGCGCGAGGCGATCCACAGCGTGTTCCTCTACCACGCCATCCAGGCCGGCATGGACATGGGCATCGTCAACGCCGGCCAGCTGGCGATCTACGACGAGCTGGAACCCGAGCTGCGCGAGCGCGTGGAAGACGTGGTGCTGAACCGCCGCGCCGACGCCACCGAGCGGCTGATGGAGATCGCCGAGAAGCACAAGAAAGGCGCGCGCGAGCAGGACAATAGCAACGCCATGGCCTGGCGCGAACTGCCGGTGCGCAAGCGGCTGGAACACGCACTGGTGCACGGCATCGACCAGTTCGTGGTGGAAGACACCGAGGAAGTGCGCCAGACCGTCACCCGCACGCTGGACGTGATCGAAGGTCCGCTGATGGACGGCATGAACGTGGTCGGCGACCTGTTCGGCGCCGGCAAGATGTTCCTGCCGCAGGTGGTGAAATCCGCCCGTGTGATGAAGAAGGCGGTGGCCTGGCTGCTGCCCTTCATGGAAGAGGAGAAAAAACTCAGCGGCAACACCAGCAAGAGCAACGGCAAGATCGTGATGGCCACGGTCAAGGGCGACGTGCACGATATCGGCAAGAACATCGTGGGCGTGGTGCTCGCCTGCAACAACTTCGAGGTGATCGACCTCGGCGTGATGGTGCCGGCGCAGAAGATCCTCGACACCGCGATCGAGGAGAAGGCCGACATGATCGGCGTCTCCGGCCTGATCACCCCTTCGCTGGAGGAGATGGCCAACGTCGCCCGCGAAATGAAGCGGCGCGGCTTCAGCATCCCGCTGCTGATCGGCGGCGCCACCACCTCGCGCGCGCACACCGCGATCAAGATCGAGCCGCACTACGAAACCGCCTGCGTGTGGGTGAAGGATGCCTCGCGCGCGGTCGGCGTGGCGCAGTCGCTGGTCAGCAAGGAGCTGGTCGACGGCTTCCTGGCCAAGGTGCGCAGCGAGTACGCGGAGGTGCGCGAGCGCCACAAGCACCGCGGCCCCGGCAAGAAACTGGTGACGCTGGCGCACGCACGCGGCAACCGCTTCAGCTGCGACTGGGCCAACTACGACCCGCCGCAGCCGGTGCAGCCCGGCCTCACCGTGTTCGACGACTACCCGCTGGCCGAGCTGCGCGAAACCATCGACTGGACACCGTTCTTCCAGGCCTGGGAACTGGCCGGCCACTACCCCGCCATCCTCACCGACGCCGTGGTCGGCACGCAGGCCAGCGAACTGTTCGCCGACGCGCAGGCGATGCTGGACAAGATCGTCAACGAGAAGTGGCTGAAGGCCCGCGCGGTGATCGGCTTCTGGCCGGCCGCCAACCTCATGGACGACGTGGAGATCTACACCGACGACACCCGCACCCAGCCGCTGGCCACGCTGCACCACCTGCGCCAGCAGGCCGACAAGCCGGTGGAACGGCCCAACCTGTGCCTGGCCGATTTCATCGCGCCGAAGTCGTTCGGCAAGCCCGACTGGATCGGTGGCTTTGCCGTCACCGCGGGCCTCGGCATCGAGCCGCACCTCGAGCGCTTCCACGCCGACCATGACGACTACTCCGCGATCATCCTGAAAGCGCTGGCCGACCGCCTCGCCGAAGCCTTCGCCGAACGCATGCACCTGCGCGTGCGCAAGGAGTTCTGGGGTTTCGTGCCCGACGAAAGCCTCGACAACGAGGCGTTGATCGCCGAGAAATACCAGGGCATCCGCCCCGCCCCCGGCTATCCGGCCTGTCCCGATCACACCGAGAAGGCGACGCTCTTCAAGCTCCTCGACGCCACGAACAACGCCGGCATCATACTCACCGAAGGTTTCTCGATGTATCCGGCAGCCGCCGTCTCCGGCTGGTACTTCTCGCACCCCGGCAGCCAGTACTTCGTGGTCGGCCGCCTGGGCCTGGAACAGGTGCAGGACTACGCCAAACGCAAAGGCTGGAGCCAGGCCGAGGCCGAACGCTGGCTCGCCGCCAACCTCGACTACGACCCGGATTGACCGGCCGCCCGGGTAGGGCGGGCACTGCCCGCCGGCTCTTGCTCGTGACGAGGGCGGCGGGCAGTGCCCGCCCTACGCCAACTCAAGCGGTGGCGTCGCCGGTCATGCCGTTCTTTCGATGGCGGAGGTGAACGACCAGGTTGTAGACCGACACGAACACCGGGAAGAAGTTGGAGAGGATGCCCACCGAGTCGTTCTTGCCGAACACGAAGTACGCCAGCAGCAACACGCTGCCGCACACCGACAGCCACCAGAACGCCAGCGGCATCACCACGCGCTTGTACTTGCGCGTGTAGTAGAGCTGGACGAACCAGCGGCTGGTGAACATCAGCGTGCCGGCGAAGCCGACGATCTTCCACGGCGTCAGCTCGAACTGCTGCAGCGCGTGAAGGATGCGAACCAGTTCGGTGTCGAGGAATGCCATGAGCGTGCGCTTGCGTCGGGAAAGGCGCCAAGTCTAGCAATTCGCCACCATCGCTCCTTGCACGCCGCCGCAGCCGGCGGCGATCGGCAAGGCCGTCTCCTTCGCCGCGAACACGAAAAAGGCCACCCGCTGGGTGGCCTTTTCGCGATTCTGTATGGTGGGCGATGCAAGGATCGAACTTGCGACACCTGCCGTGTGAAGGCAGTGCTCTACCGCTGAGCTAATCGCCCGCCGAGAACGCGCAATTTTAGGGATACATGCCGAGCCGGTCAACCATCGCGCGAACTCCGGCGCGGCGCCGACGCTGGGATGGCCGGCGCCCGGTGATCAATGGCTGGGCCGGGCAAGCGACACGGATCTCGCCTGCCCCGGCACGATCAGCCCGACGATTCGAGCACGTGGGCGACCAGTGCGGCCAGAAACGTTTCGCGCAGGCGGCGGTAGTGCGGGTCTTGCGGGCCTTTCAGCGCGGCTACGTGCATGGCGTGGTGGCTGGCGCCCAGGCTGTCGTCGAGATCGGCCAGGTGGAAGTATTCGCCGGGGCCGCAGGTGCGTCCGCTGTGGGTGGCCCAGAACGCGGACTCGGCCGGCAGCGCGACGAATTGCTCCTCCCACAGCAACTCGCCGGCCAGCGCGCCGAGACTGGTGAGCGGGACTTGCGCCCGCGGAGCGGGGCGATGCGCGCGCAGCCAGCCTTGCAGCGCCTCGGCCGGCATCGGCCGGGCCAGTGCGTAGCCCTGGCCGAAATCGGCGCCCAGCAGCGAGGCCGCCTCGATCAGGTCGGGCGTTTCCAGCCCTTCCACCACGACCTCCAGCCGCAGGTCGTTGCCGATGCGGATCAGCTGGCGGATGAAACGCAGCGTGTTCAAGGGGTCGCGTCGGGCCTGCAGCACGATCGCCTGGTCGATCTTGATGCGGTCGAACGGCCATTGGCGCAGCCGGATCAGCGAGCTGTAGCCGGCACCGAGGTCGTCCTCGACCAGCCGAACGCCCAGCGCCTTCAGCGATTGCATGCCCGGCTCGTCCAGCGAGCCGGGGTGTTCGCTGGCCAGCGGGGATTCGAGGATCTCCAGCAGCAGCGCCGCGGGCGGGCAACCGCTGTCGGCGAGGACCGCGGCGGCAGCCGCGCCGTAGCGGGGATCTTCCAGCGCCGCCGCCGGCACGTTCACCGACATGTCCAGCGGGTGGCCCGCACCGCACAGCGATTGCCGGCAGGCGGTGGCCAGCGCCAGGCCATGCCGGAACAGCACGATCAGGTCATCGGCATCCAGCGCGGGCAGGAAGCGGCCCGGCGCCAGCAGCTGGTCGTCCACGTCGCGCAAGCGCGCCAGCGCCTCGAACTCGGTGACCGCGCCGTCGGCCAGCCGGATCAGCGGCTGGTAGTGCATCTGCAAGGCATCGGTGGCGATCCGCGCGCGCCAGCGCTCGCGCACGAAGAACGGCAGCAATTCGGCGCCCTGCCGCGGTGGCGACAGCCGCGCCAGCGCAAGGTCCAGCACCGACTTGACCTGCTCCACGAAGGCACGTTGATCCTCGCTCTGCAAGCCGCCGGCATACGGGCTGTACAGCGACAGCACCACCACCGGGTTGTCGCGCGACGGACACAGCGGGATCGAAACGCTGGAGACCACCCCGAGCCCGAGCGCCATGTCGCGCCAGCTGGCCATGGCCGGATCGCTGCCGAAATGCACGCAGCGCTGGATGCTGACCGTGCGCCAGGCGCGCCCGCTCGGCCCGCCGCCCTCCGGGTGACCGGGATCGACGCGGATCGGCAATGCCTCGCCCGCGCTCAGCGCGCGCAGGTAGGCCGCAAACGCATTGCCCGCTACCGCCTCGTAGGTCAGCCGGCCGGAATCATCCGGGCGCCCCACCGCGCAGGCGGCAAATTCCTGGTGCGAGGCGAGGATGTCGACCACGCCCTGGATCAGGCCAAGATAGCCCTCGGCCGACCACGCCAGCGCATTGAGCCGGGCCAGCAGCGCCATGCGCCGGCGTTGCAGCGCGCGCATGCTTTCAAGCTGCCAATGCCGCTCGGCATCCAGCCGTTGCAGCACCACGTCCAGCGCGCGGCGGTCGGCCGAGGCCAGCACCGTGACCAGGTCGTCGCGCAGTTGCTCGATCGCCTCCAGCAGCCACACTTCCTCCAGCCCGCAGGCGGCGTGGAACAGGCCGGTGCGCGTGGCGCGCTTGCGGTGGGCGGCCAGGTCCAGGTCCGCGCGGGCCAGCACCTGCAGATGCGCCAGCATGTGCAGCTTGAGCGCGCGGTACTCGCCGTCCGGCAACGCGCGCAGCAGCGTGCCGATGCCTTCGTGCTGGAGCAGCGCCGCGCAGAAACTCTCCACCACCGCCTGCAGCCGCGGCTGCCAGCTGTCGCGGCAGGCCCGCAGCAACATGGTGGCCTGCTCGCCGTAAGGTGCGACCGGCCCTTCCGGTTCCACCGTGGCCAGCGCGCCGTCGGAGCGCGCCATCGCCCACCAGCGCGTGCGATGGCGCTTGCGCGCCTTGACCTGGTACATCGCCTGGTCGGCCAGGCGCAGCAACTGCTCGCCACTGGCATGGCCGTCGCTGGCATAGGTGGCGATGCCCAGGCTGGCGCCGATCGGCAGCAGCCGGCCGTCGATCGGCACCGGTTGCAGCAACGCGGCACCGATCCGTTCCAGCAGGTCGTCCAGGTCGCTCTCGTGCTGCAGGTCGTCGAACACCAGCACGAACTCGTCGCCGCCGAAGCGCGCCACGTAGTCGCCGCCGCGCAGCAGCAGGCGCAGCCGCTCGGCCACCTCGGCCAGCACGCGGTCGCCCACCGCGTGGCCGTGGCGATCGTTGATCGGTTTGAGATCGTCCAGGTCGAGCAGACCGACCGCGACCCGCCGCCCCTGCCGCCGCGCGCTGGCCAGCACCGCGTCCAGATGGCGATCCAGCGCGCGCCGGTTGGGCAGGTCGGTGAGGTCGTCGTGCGAGGCGAGGTACGTCTGCCGCTCCTGCTCCTGGCGCAGGGCGTGGCGCTGCGCATGCTGGCGCAGGGCGAGCCCGGCGGCGTCGGCGATCTCGTCGAGCAACCGGCACATCTCCTCGTCGAACGCATCGGGTTCGGCGGTCACCACCACGAATACGCCGGTCGGCGTGCGCGCATTCGGGTCGGTGCCATCGACGGGCCCGGCAAACAATGGCCAGCAGCCGACCGCACTGGCGTGCTCGCTCAGCTCGGGGCGCCAGGGGTTGTCGCTCGGCGTGCCTGCCGTGGGTTTGCGCCGGATGACCGGCGTGCCCTGCATGAACGCCTGGGTAGGCGCGATGGTGCGCGGGCCGTCCTGGTGCCGCGGCGGCATCGGCAGGGTCAGCATCACCTCGGCGATCGGCCCGACCAGGGCCACCCGGCGCAAGGTGTCCTGGCCCTCCACGGCGGCGAACACGTCGACCGCCGCAGCGCCGGCGATGTCCGCCAGCGCACGCGCCAAGGTGGGATAGATCGCGTCCGGGTCGGGTTGCTCCAGCAACGCGCGCTGGATCGTGCGTTGCGCATCGCGGTAACGGCTCATGCGGATGCTGCGTTCTAGCAGCATCTGGTGGTCCCAGAACCGGCTCAGCTCGTCGACCAGGCGCTGGGCCCAGTCCAGCAGCTCCTCGCCAAGCGCCGGGCCGCCCTCGCGCGAGTACGAGGCCAGCACCAGCTGGCCGCCGTCGCGGGTACGCGAGGCGGCCACGATGCAGGCACCGAAGCCGTGCTGGCGGGCGGCGGCGCGCCAGTGCGCAAACTCGGCGGAGGCCACCGGGGTGACGCGGGCGCGCTCCTCGCGCAGCACGATGCCGACCGGGCCGCGGCCGCCGGGCTCGTCCATCGCGTCGCTCAAGCGCAGGGTCTCGGCATAGGCCTGCGCCGGCCCCGCGGCGGCCAGCACCTCGACCGCGTGCATGTTGCTCTCGCGCCTGCCGATCCACACCAACGGCAGCTTCATGGTGGCAGCAAGGATGCGGCTGACTTCCAGCAGTGCCCGGCGGCGATCGTGACCGGGAGCGGCATGCAACAGGCTCAAGGTTTCCGCCACGCTTCGATAGAAGCGCTCGCGCAGTTCGCCGGGCACGGCAGCTCGGTTCGGCATGGACTCCCTCGGCGGCTCCCCGTCGTCGTGGATCGTGTCGGCGCGTTTGCCTGCCGCACAAGCCGGGAGTCACCGGCAAAGCGGCAGTCGTGGGTGATTCGGTGCAACGATCATCAGCCTACCGGAAATCGGTCCGTCGCCGCATCAGCTTGCGCTTGTGCAGATCGGCCCGCGCTGGTCAGCGAGCGGGGGCCTGCTCCTCGGCCAGCGCGTGCTCGACCAGCAGCGCGAACAGCCGGTCGCGGCGCCGGCCGTGGCCGGGGTCGAACGGCCCCGCGGCGGCGGCGTCGAGCATCTCGCGCCAGGCCAGCCGCAACGGCGCGCCGACGCCCTCGGCGGTACGCAGCCAGTCCCCGACGCCGCCGCCGGCATGGACGTGGCGGCGCAGCGCATCGGGCACGTCGAACAACGCGGCGAAACGCTCCTCCCAACGCAGCGCGCTGGCCAGCGCGCCGAGCGCATGGCGCGGCGATGCGCCCGGCCGCGGAGGACGGACGGTCCCCAGCCACCCGGGCAACGCCTCCGCCGGCATCGGGTGGGCCAGCGCAAAGCCCTGGCCGAAATCCGCGCCGAGGATCGCGGCGGCCTCCAGCATGCCGGCCGATTCCAGGCCTTCGACGACCACCTCCAGACCCAGGTCGTGGCTGACCCGGATCAACTGGCGCAGCGCGCGCAGGGTGCCCAGCGGGTCGAACCGGACCTGGCCGATGATGGCGTGGTCGACCTTGATGCGGTCGAACGGCGACTGGCTCAGCCGCGCCACCAGGTTGCGGCTGAGCGCGCGGTCGTCGCCCGGCGCGTGGTGCTCGATCGACTTCAGCGACTGCACGCCGGTTTCGGCCAGCAACGCCCAGCAGCCGATGCCGCTGGCATTCTCGAAAGCCTCGAAACGCAGCGCGTCGGGCGGGCAGCCGCTGGCCTGCAGGATGGTCTCGACCGTGCGCGCGTAGCGGGCATCGCGCAGCGCCGCCACCGGCACGTTGACCGACATGCCCAGCGCCAGCCCGCTGCGTGCCAGCGACTGCTGCCGCGCCACCGCCTGGATGATGCCGTCGCGGAACAGCCGCATCAGCCCTGCCGCACCCAGCGCCGGCATGAAACTGGCCGGCAGCTGCAGGCCGCCGGCGGCGTCGCGCAGCCGCGCCAGCGCCTCGAAGCCGGCGATCTGGTTGTCGGCCAGGCGCACCATCGGCTGGTAGTGCATGCGCAGCGCACCGCCGGCCAGCAGACTGCGCCAGCGCTGGCGCACGAAGGCCGGCAGCAGGGTCGCCAACTGGCGTTGCGGCGCCATGCGCAGCAGCGCCAGTTCCAGTACCTGCTTGATCTGCGCGATGAACGCGCGCTGGTGCTCGCTGCGAAAGCCGCCGGCATAACCGCTGTACAGCGCCAGCAGCGCCACCGGCCGGCCCGGGGCCAGGCACAGCGGCACCGCGACCTGCGAAACGATGCCGTGGCGTTCGGCGGTGTCGCGCCACAAGGCCATCACCGGATCGCTGCCGTAGTGCGCGCTGCGTTCGACGGCACCGCTTTGCCAGGCGCGGCGCAGCGGTTCTTCCGCCCGTGCCGCGGCGCGATCGACCTGCAGCGGCGGCGCCACGCCGTGGTTGGTGATGCGCAGGTATTCGGCCGGCACCGCGCCGGCCACCAGCTCGCTGACCATGTCGCCGGAGGCATCCGGGCGACCGGCGGCGCAGACGACCAGTTCCTCGTGCGCCGCCAGCACCTGCACGGCGTCTTCGAGCAAGTCCAGGCTGTCGTGCGCCGACCACGCCGCGGCGTGGATC
Source organism: Rhodanobacter sp. UC4438_H5 (assembly GCF_052978405.1). Taxonomy (NCBI): domain Bacteria; kingdom Pseudomonadati; phylum Pseudomonadota; class Gammaproteobacteria; order Lysobacterales; family Rhodanobacteraceae; genus Rhodanobacter; species Rhodanobacter sp. UC4438_H5. Next base: position 587,052 of record NZ_CM129672.1, on the reverse strand, counting down.
TTCGCCAGCGCCGCGTCACGCCGCCGCTGCAGGTCGCGCATGCTTTCCAGCTGCCATTGCTGGTCCATCGCCAGTCGCTGCAGCACGATCGCCAGCGCATCGCGCTGGGCGCGCGGACCGCGTCCCAGGGTGCCGGCGAGGATCCCGCGCAATTGCTCGATCGCCTCGGCCAGCCACGCTTCTTCCAGCCCGCACGCGGCCTGGCAGATACCGGCGCGGATCGCGCCTGCGCGCTGGCCGGCTTCTTCCAGCTCGGGATAACACAGGGTTTGCAGATGGCGCGCCAGGCGTTCCTCGAACGCCTCCCGCGCCGACGCGGGGAAACTCGCCAGCAGGCCGGCGATGCCTTCATGGGCGCCGAGGGCGGCATGGAAGCGCTGCGCCACCACCGGCAGTTGCGCCTGCCAGACCTCGGCACACGCGCGCAGCACCGCGGCCGCCTGCGGGCCATGCGCCTCGGCGATGCCGGCCTCATCGCCCGCCGCCGCAACGGGGGCGCCTTCGCTGCGCGCCAGCGCCCACCAGTTGGCGCGCTGCTGTTTGTGTGCCTTGACCTGGTACATCGCCTGGTCGGCCAGCCGCAGCAGTTGCTCGCCGCTGTCCTGCGCGTGGGTCGGATACAAGGCCACGCCCAGGCTGACGGTGATGTCGATGTTGTTCTGTCCGCCCAGCGCGATCGGCTGCTGCAGCGATTGCCACAGCCGTTCCAGCAGCATGGCCAGGTCGTCTTCGCTGGCGAGGTCCTCCAGCACCAGCACGAATTCGTCACCGCCCACGCGTGCCACCGAATCCTCCGAGCGCAGTGCGTCGTGCAGGCGATGTGCCACCTCGACCAGCACGCGGTCGCCGGCGGCGTGGCCGTGGCGGTCGTTGATCGGCTTGAGGTCGTCCAGGTCGAGCATGCCCACCGCCACCAGATGGTGGTGCCGGGCCGCCCGCGCCAGCGCGCGTTCGAGGTGGTAATCGAGCGCGCGCCGGTTGGGCAGGTCGGTCAGTGCGTCGTGCAGCGCCAGGTAGGTCTGTCGCTCCTGTTCGCGGAACAGGGCCTGGCGCTGCGAGTACTGGCGCAGCGCCAGGCCGACGGTGTCGGAAATCTCGTCGAGCAGGCGCCACAGGTCGGCATCGAACGCGTCGATCTCGGCCGCCGCCAGCAACAACACGGCGGCGGCGTGGTACTCGACACCGCTGTCGCGGGGCAGGGTCTGGAAGATCGGCCAGCAACCGATCGCCGCCACCTCGCCCAGCGACTCGCCGTGCCACACGAGCGACACGTCGGGCCACGCCGACGGGCGCAGCCGCACCACCGGTTCACCCTCCATCCACGCCTGGGTGGCTACCGGCATCGGCGGTTCGTCGACCTGTCGCGGCGGTTCGGGCAGCGTCGCCAGCCGCTCGACCAGCGGCCCGGCACCCACTTCCCGGCGCAACACCTCGCCCTCGGGCACATAAACCATCACCGCACTGGCCGCGGCGTCCTTGACCAGTGCATTGGCCAGCGTCATGTAGATCGCCGCCGGCTCGGGGTGCGCCAGCAGCGCGCGCTGGATCGTGCGATGCGCATCGCGGAAACGGCCCAGCCGCAGGTTGCGTTCCAGTTGCGCCTGGTCGTCCCAGAACCGGGCCAGCTCGTCGGCCAGGCGCTGCGCCCAGTCGAGCAGTTCGTCGGTGAGCGCGGGCCCGCCGCGGCGCGAGTACGCGGCCAGTGCCAACTGGCCACCGTCGGCGGTGCCGGCGGCCGCCACGATGACCGAGTCCAGGCCGTAGGCATGGGCCGAGCCCTGCCAGTCCGCGTCCCCGGGCGAGTCGATCGAGGCCAGCTGCGGACGGCCGTCGCGCAAGGCGGCTCCGGCCGGGCCGCGGCCGCCCGGTTCGCGCGGATCGTCGCTGACCGGCCACACGCTGGCGTACTCCGCGGCGGGGCCGGCGGCGATCAGCTCGAGGGTGGATTGGCCCAGTTCGCGCCGGCCGATCCACACCAGCGGCAGATCCATCGTGCTGACCACGGTGGTGGCCACTTCGAGCAGGGCGCGGCGGCGATCGTAGCCGGCGGCCGGGTGCAGCAGGGTAAGCGTCTCCGCCACGCTCTGGTAGAAGCGCTCGCGAAGTTCGCCATCCTGCCGATCCTGCCCCTGTACCGCCATGCCGATCATTCCCCCCAAATATCCTCTCCGACGCCCCGCTCAGCCGGCCGATGGCCGAAAGACGGGCGGCAGCCAGGCGCTGCGCCCCACCGAGAGCCCGCCGGAAACTGGTTCACGGCGCAGTAGAAGCAAGTTCCACGCCACCGCAACCGCACCACGGAAACCCCTTGCCTGCAGGCATCGCCCGCATTCCCGCGCCATGCCGCCGGACAGCGGCCGGGGAAATCCATGCCGTTTGGGTCAGAACGGGCCGATCAGCGCCGCTACCGGCAGGCACGCGCCCGCTCGCGCATCATGGCCTGCTCGCGACGGTTGCGGGTCAGCGTGGCGGCGCGCTCGAACTCCCGGCTCGCCTCCTCGCCGCGCCCCAGCCGCGCCAGCAGATCGCCGCGCACGGCGGGCAGCAGGTGGTAATGGCGCAGGCTCGGCTCGTCGCCCAGCGCATCGACCAGGGCCAGGCCCTCGGCCGCACCGCTGGCCATGCCCACCGCCACCGCGCGGTTGAGCTCCACCACCGGCGAGGGCGCGACCCGGGCCAGCACGGCGTACAGCGCGGCGATCCGCGACCAGTCGGTTTCCGCGGCCGTGGCGGCGCGCGCGTGGCAGGCCGCCACCGCCGCCTGCAGGGCGTACGGGCCCAGCTCGCCGCCCAACCGGCGCGCCTGTTCCAGCGCGGCGAGCCCACGGCCGATCAGCAGGCGATCCCACAGCGCGCGGTCCTGGTCGAGCAGCAGGATCGGCTCGCCGCGCGCATCGGTGCGCGCGCGGGCGCGCGAGGCCTGGATCTCCATCAACGCCACCAGCCCATGCACCTCCGGCTCGCGCGGCATCAACCCGGCCAGCACGCGGCCCAGGCGCAGCGCGTCCTCGCACAGGCCCGGGCGCATCCAGTCGTCGCCGGTGGTGGCCGCATAGCCCTCGTTGAAGATCAGGTAGATCACCCCGAGCACGGCGGCCAGCCGCTCAGCCAGCTTGTCGCCGCGCGGCACTTCGTAGGCCACGTCCGACTTGGCCAGGCTGCGCTTGGCCCGCACGATGCGCTGGGCAATCGTTGCCTCCGGCACCAGGAAGGCGCGCGCGATCTCGTCCGTGCCCAGCCCGCCGAGCAGGCGCAGGGTCAGCGCCACTCGTGCCTCCATCGAGAGCAACGGGTGGCAGGCGGTGAAGATCAGCCGCAGCAGATCGTCGCCGAACGGGTCGTCCAGCGTGCGTTCGGCGACGGCCTCGGCGGATTCGTGTTCGCGATCCCATTCGTGCACAAGTTGCTCGTGCTTGCGTTCGACCAGCTTGTGCCGGCGCAGGCGATCGATGGCACGGCGCTTGGCGGTGGTCATCAGCCAGGCGCCGGGGTTGTCCGGCACGCCGGTTTGCGGCCACTGTTCCAGCGCCGTCACCAGCGCGTCCTGCGCCAGTTCCTCGGCCAGCCCGACATCGCGCAGCATCCGCGCGAGGCCGGCGATCAGCCGGGCCGATTCGATGCGCCAGACCGCGTCGATGGTGCGATGGGTGTCGGTCATGCTCATGACCGCCGATCACAGCACCGGTCCGCGGCGGGCGCAAGCGCCGTTGGTGGGGGCTGCCGCCCGTCGCGCTGGCGGGCGGTACCCGCCCTACTCGTGGCCCAGTTGCGCGCGCAGGCGGGCTTCCTGCTCGCGCAGCTCGGGCGTGAACGCCTCGCCGAAATCCTCCGCCTCGAACACCGGGCGGATCTCGATCACCGACTCGCCCTCCATCGGATTGGGGCAACGCCGCACCCAGGCGATCGCCTCGTCGAGCGATTTCACCTGCCACAGCCAGAAGCCGGCGACCAGCTCCTTGGTCTCGGTGAACGGCCCGTCGACGACATGGCGCTGCCTGCCGGAGAACGTCACCCGTGCACCGCGCGCGCTGGGCGCCAACCCTTCGCCGGCAAGCATCACGCCGGCCTTGACCAGCTCCTCGTTGAACTTGCCCATCGCAGCCAGCAACTCCTGGCTCGGCATCACGCCGGCTTCCGATTCGGCGGTGGCCTTGACTATCACCATGCATCGCATCGCAAGTGTCTCCCGTGGGGCCGGATCACCGTGCGCCGGCTTCACTTCACCGACGAACCAGCGTGCCGCGGATCGACACGGCCCACCCGTCGCAGGCGTCGAGACCCGGACGGGCGACAATGCCGCTCCACTTGGAGACAATCGCCGCATGAGCGCACACGAGCCACGCCCCCGGTGAGCACCGCCACGATCTCTGCCGGGAGTTCGATCGAAGCGGGCCTGATGGTGCTGCACGGCAACCGCCTGGAAGACCTGCGCGATCTGCTCGCCGCCTGGCTGGCAGGCACGCCGCTGCGGCCGCTGGAAGACGAGCTGATGCTGGTGCAGAGCAACGGCATCGCGCAGTGGCTGAAGCTGGCGCTGGCCCGCGCACCGGCGGATGGCGGGCTGGGCATCAGCGCGGCGATCGACATGCAGTTGCCCGGGCGGTTCCTGTGGACCGCCTATCGCGCGGTGCTGGGCCGCGAGGCAGTGGCCTCCACCTCGCCGTTCGACAAGTCGCGGCTGACCTGGCGGCTGCTGCGGCTGATTCCGCAGCACGTGGACGACCCCGACTTCGGCCCGTTGCGCGATTACCTGCTGGCCGGGCACGCCGAAGCCGACGGCTTGCGCCAGTACCAGCTCGCCGCCCAGGTTGCCGACCTGTTCGACCAGTACCAGGTCTATCGCGCGGACTGGCTGGACGACTGGGAACACGGCGACGACGTGCTGCGCGACGACCTGCGTGGCCGGCGCACATCCATCGAGGCCAGCCATCGCTGGCAACCGCGATTGTGGCGCCTGCTGCTGGACGACGTCGGTCCCGCCGAACGCCGGCAGCATCGCGCCGCCGTGCATCGCAGCTTCGTCGAGCGCCTCGCCACCGCAGCCGAACGGCCGGCGGCGCTGCCGCGGCGCATCGTGGTGTTCGGCATCTCCTCCCTGCCGCAGCAGACCCTGGAGGCGCTCACCGCGCTGGCCCGTTTCAGCCAGGTACTGCTGGTGGTGGCCAACCCGTGTCGCCACTACTGGGCCGACATCATCGAGGATCGCGAGCTGCTCAAGGCGGCGCAGCGCCGCCACGCCGGCAAGCCCGGCCTGCCGCCCGAACCGCGCTTCGAAGACCTGCACCAGCACGCCAACCCGCTGCTGGCCGCCTGGGGCAAGCAGGGCCGTGACTACATCCGCCTGCTGGACAGCTTCGATGCGCCGGCCGCGTACCGCGCACGCTTCGCCGCACTGGGCCGCGACATCGACCTGTTCGACGATCCGGGCACGGACACCCTGCTGCACCAGGTGCAGCAGGCGATCCTCGACCTGGAGCCGCTGCCCGCCCACCCCGCGCAACGCCGGCAGCTGATCGCCGGCGACGACTCGCTGCGCTTCCACGTTGCGCACAACCCGCAGCGCGAAGTGGAGATCCTGCACGACAACCTGCTCGCCCGGTTCGAGCAGGCCGAGCGCGAGGGCAAGCCGCTGGCGCCGCGCGACGTGATGGTGATGGTGCCCGACATCGCCGCCTACGCACCGCACATCCAGGCCGTGTTCGGCCGCCTGCCGCCGAACGACCCGCGCCACATGCCCTGCAGCATCGCCGACCGCCCCGCGCGCGGCACCGCGCCGCTGCTGGTGGCGCTGGAACAACTGCTGCGCCTGCCCGAATCACGCTACGCCGCGGGCGACATTTTCGACCTGCTGGACACGCCCGCACTGCGCTGCCGTTTTCAGCTGGATGAGGCCGGCCTGCCCGTGTTGCGCCGCTGGATCGAAGGCACCGGCATCCGCTGGGGCCTTGACGGCCCGCAAAAGCAAAACCTGGGCCTGCCGCCGGAGGAACAGAACAGCTGGCGCTTCGGTCTGCGCCGCATGCTGCTGGGCTACGCGGTGGGCGATGGCGAATCACTGGACGGCATTGCCCCCTACGGCGAAGTGGCCGGCCTGGACGCCGCCCTGGTCGGCCCGCTGGTGCAACTGCTGGATCAGCTCGACCACTACGGCCGCCTGCTCGCCACCCCGGCCACGCCCGCGGCGTGGGGCGATCGCCTGCGCGGCCTGCTCGCGGCGTTCTTCGATGCCGGCCGCGACGACGGCGACGCCATCCTGCTGCAACGTCTGGCCGATGCGCTGGAAACATGGGAGCAAACCTGCCTTGAGGCGGGCTTCGGCCACGCCCTGCCACTTGCCGTCGTGCGTGAATACTGGCTGGGCGCGGTGGACGAAAGCCATCTTTCGCAACGCTTCCTCGGCGGCGCGGTGAGCTTTGCCACCCTGATGCCGATGCGCGCCATTCCCTTCCGCGTGGTGTGCCTGCTCGGCATGAACGACGATGCCTACCCGCGCCGCGCCAACGCGCCGGATTTCGACCTGATGGCCACGCCCGGCCAGTCACGCCCCGGTGACCGCTCCCGCCGCGAAGACGATCGCTACCTTTTCCTCGAAGCCCTGCTCGCCGCCCGCGACGCACTGTACGTGAGCTGGGTGGGCAAGAGCGCTCGCGACAACAGCGAGCTGCCGCCGTCGGTGCTGGTGGGGCAATTGCGCGACTACCTCGCCGCGGGGTGGAAAATAGAGGGGCAGAGTGACTTTTCCGATGACCGCTCGCCAGCGTCGGCCGCCACGAAAAGTGACTCCGACCCCCTTTTGTCCCTCACCACCGAGTACCCGCTGCAAGCCTTCAGTCCCAGCTATTTCGATACCGCCAGCGATGCGCGACTGTTCACCTATGCCGGCGAATGGCAGCGCGCACGCCAGGTCGCACCGGCCGGCGGCGACGCCCCGCTCCAGCCCTGGCAGCGCGAAACGCCGTTGAACCTCGCCCTGCTGCAGCGCTTCCTCAAGTCGCCCGCCAAGGTGTTCTATGCCGAACGCCTCGGGGTGCACTTTGCCGGCGACGATGAGGTCGACACGGACAACGAGCCCTTCGCGCTGGATCATCTGGAGAACCACCAGTTCACCGACGCCCTGCTGCGCACCGCCATCCATGACGGCCACGACGCGGTGGCACCAGCCATGCAACGCCTGCACGAGCAAGGTGCGCTGCCGCCGGGCAGCTTCGGCGCGCTGACGCTGGAGCCGATGGAAGCCGCCGTCGAGCGCGTCGCCACGCGCTGGCAGGCACTGGACGCGCACTACCCGCGCACCGGCAACACCTGCCTGCTGCGCGCCACCGCGCACGGCCTGATCGTGGAAGACGGCCTGGACGACCTGCGCGAGGATGAGCACGGCAATCTCACCCGCCTCATCGCCACGGCCAGCAAGCTCGTGGACAAGAAGGCGCTGCGCCACGACAAGCTGCTCGCCCACTGGGTCGCGCACCTGCTGGCGAACGCCAACGCACTGCCCGCCACCACCTGCATCGTGGCACCGGACGCACTGGTGCAGTTGCTGCCGCTGGACGTCGCCACCGCAAAGCACCACCTCGACGACCTGCTCGCCGCCTTTGCCACCGGCATGACCACGCCACTGCCGATCGTGCGCAAGAGCGCCTTCGCCTGGCTGCAGGTCGAGGCCGCGAACCAGGGGGCCGACCCCGACAAGCAGAAAGATCCCTTCGTCCATGCCAGCAGGGTCTACGACCACAGCGATGGCCCGCACGGCCACGGCGAGGTGGACGAGGAACCCGCCCTCGCCCGCCGCTGGCCCGACTTCGCCACCCTGCACGACGCCGGCTTCGAACGCTGGCTGCACCTGTACCGCCCCCTGCTGGACGCCGCATGCGTCATGGAAGAAACCGCATGAGCGCCGCGCAAGCCCTGAACCCGTTGCGCCTGCCGCTGACCGGCACCCAGCTGATCGAAGCCAGCGCCGGCACCGGCAAGACCTGGACCATCGCCGCGCTGTACCTGCGCCTGGTGCTTGGCCACGGCGGGGGCGCGCCGCTACTGCCCGCGCAGATCCTGGTGATGACATTCACCAAGGCCGCCACCGCCGAGCTGCGCGAGCGCATCCGCACGCGCCTGGCCGAAGCTGCCGCCGCCTTCCGCGACCAGGCCGCGCCGGATGATTTCCTGCGCGAGCTGATCGCCGGATACCCCGGCGCCGAACCGCGCGCCCGCGCCGCGCGCCAGCTGGAACTCGCCGCGCAATGGATGGACGAGGCCGCCGTGTTCACCATTCACGGCTGGTGCCAGCGCATGCTCACCCAGCACGCTTTCGCCAGTGGCGAGACGGCCAGCGCAGATGCCGTGGCCGACGAGGCGGACCTGCTCGCCGAAGCCGTGCGCGACTACTGGCGCGGCCATGTGCTGACGCTGGGCATCGAAGCTGCCGCGCTGTACGCGCAGTCGTGGGATACGCCCGACGCGCTGCAGGCCGCGCTGAAGCCGCTGCTGCCCCACGTCGAGCGTCTGCAATTGGACGGCCAGCCGCTGATTGCCTTGCGCGATCCCGGCGACCTGCTGACCGCGCAGGCCAAGGCCCTGCACACCGCCGAGATGCGGGCGCGAAGCCTGTGGCTGCAGCACGCCGATGCCATTGAAGCGCTGCTTCTCGTGGCCTCGCAAACCAAAGTGTTCGACGGCCGCCGACTGCAAGCCCGTGGCTTGCCCGGCCATCTCGCCAGCATGTTCGATTGGGCACAGGGCAACGCGCTCGACGACGCCACGCTGGAGCGCTTCACGCCGGCCTATTTCGCCGAGCGCACGATGGCCGGCAAGCAGCCGCCCACGCATGACGCCTTTGCGGCGGTCGAGCATCTGCTGGCCGCGCGCCGGCAGGCCGCGTCGCTGCCGCCACTGCTGCTCGCGCATGCCGCGCCCCGGGTGGCGAAGCGTACGGACCAGGCCCGCCGCAAGCAGGCCTTGCTCGGCTACGACGACATGCTCAAGCGCCTGGATGCCGCCCTGCGCGGAGCTACCGGCGATACCCTCGCGCGCCTGATCGCCACGCAATACCCGGTGGCGCTGGTGGACGAGTTCCAGGACACCGACCCGCTGCAGTGGCGCATCTTGCAGCGCGTCTTCCACGGCGCCGAAGGCAAGGCGCTGCTGCTGATCGGCGACCCCAAGCAGGCGATCTACGGCTTTCGCGGCGCCGACATCCACACCTATCTCGCCGCGCGCGACAAGGCCGCCAGCCCGCACTGGACGCTGGACACCAACTACCGCTCCACCGATGCGCTGGTGAAGGCGGTCAACCACGTTTTCGAGTTCGCCGACCAGCACGCCACGAACGGGCGCGTCACGGGCGCCTTCGGCTTCGGCGCAAAGCTTCCCTTCGTCGCGGTGAACGCCAGGGGCCGCAAGGATCGGTTTCAACTCGACGGCGCCGACCTGCCGGCCATGCAAATGGCCGTCCAGACGTCCGCCACCACCATCGGCGCCGGCGACTATCGCGAGACGCTTGCCGCCCACGCCGCCGCGCAGCTGGTGGAATGGCTCACCGCCGCGCGGCAAGGCCGCTGCGGCTTCGTCGGCGAGGAGGGCCGGCTCACGCCGTTGCGACCCGGCGACATCGCCATTCTGGTGCGTGACAGGAACGATGCCGCCGCGATGCGCGCGGCGCTGCACGCGCGCGGCCTCGCCCACGTGTACCTCTCGGACAAGCAATCGGTCTACGCCAGCGGCGAGGCCAAGGAGCTGCAAACCTGGCTCGCCGCCTGTGCCAACCCCGGCAACGACCGCGCCATGCGCACCGCGCTGGCCACGCCGATGATGGGCCAGAGCCTGGCCGAGCTGGATCGCCTGAACACCGACGAGGCCCATTGGGAAGGCTGCGGCGAGCACTTCCGCCAGCTGCATGCGTTGTGGCGACGCCATGGCGTGCTGGCCATGCTGCACGAACTGCTGCACCGCTTCGGCGTGCCCGCGCGCCTGCTCGCACGCGATGGCGGCGAGCGTGCGCTCACCAATCTGCTGCACCTGGCCGAGCTGCTGCAACAAGCCGCTACCGGGTTGGACGGCGAACACGCGCTGATCCGCCACCTCGCCGCGCAGATTGCCAACCCCGCCGGTGGCGAGGCACCCGAAGAACAGATCGTGCGACTGGAAAGCGAAGCCGCCCTGATCAAGGTGGTGACCATCCACAAATCCAAGGGCCTGGAGTACCCGGTGGTGCTGCTGCCCTTTGTCTGCGGTTACAGGGAAACCGACGGCAGGAAACCGCTGCTCTGGCACGACGAACACGCCGTGGCGCACTTCGACCTGCGCCCCGGCAATGACGCCTGGCAAGCCGCCGAGATCGCGCGCCTGCAGGAAGACCTGCGCCTGCTCTACGTCGCACTCACCCGCGGCCGCTATCTGTGCTGGCTGGGCGTGGGCTGCCTCAAGGACGGCGCAAAGAAGGATTCCGGCCTGCACAAATCCGCCTTCGGCTACGTGCTGGCCGGCGGCAACATCATCGAGGCCGGCGAGCTGATGCCCACGCTGCAAACGCTGACCCGGGGCCAGTCCGCCATCCAGCTCGTCACCCTTCCCGAAGCCGCGGGAACCCGGCGCTACCAGCCCGAGGACAACACCAGCCAGCCACGCCCCGCGCGCCAGTGCACGCTGCCCGCGCACACGCCGTGGTGGATCGCCAGCTACAGCGCACTGGCCCGGCACGACGAAACCGCACCGCACGCCGCACCGGAAACCGCGAGCCAGGCCACGCTGGCCGAAGCCGTGCAGACGGAAGCCGACATCGAGGCCTCCGCATCCGCGCCGGGCATTCACGGCTTCGAGCGTGGCGCCGCGCCCGGCACGTTCCTGCACGAGCTGCTGGAGCACTGCGCCGAGGAAGGTTTCGCCCGCGCCGCCGCACCGTCGCCGCTGCTGCGCGACACCCTCGCCCGCCGCTGCCAGGCACGCGGCTGGAAGCACTGGATCGAACCGCTCACCGCCTGGCTGCCCGCGCTGCTGCGCACGCCATTGCCGCTGCCTGGCGGCACCCACATGGCGCTGACCGCGCTTGCCGATCCGCTGCATTACCGAGCCGAACTGGAGTTCTGGTTCGAGGCCAATCTCGTGCAGGCGCAGGCGCTGGATCGCCTCGTCACCGCGCACACGCTGGATGGCGCACCACGTCCCGCACTGGCGCCCAACCTCGTCAACGGCATGCTCAAGGGCTTCATCGACCTGGTGTTCGAGCATGAGGGCCGCTGGTACGTGGCCGACTACAAATCCAACTACCTCGGCAAGGACGCCGCCGCGTACACCGATCAAGCCATGCGCACCTCGGTGCTGCAGAGCCGTTACGAACTGCAGTACGCCATCTACACACTGGCGCTGCATCGCCAGCTCAGGGCGCGCCTGCCCGACTACGACTACGACACCCACATGGGCGGCGTGCTCTACCTCTACCTGCGCGGGGTGGATGGCAGCGGTCGCGGCGTGCATCGCGAACGGCTGCCGTTCGCCCTGGTCGACGCCCTCGACCAGCTCTTCGCCTCGGGGGGCACCACGCATGCGGCATGACATGCTCTCCTCGTTGCTCGACCACGCATTGCAACAGCAGCGCCTGCGCCCGCTGGACGTGGCCTTCGCGCGCTTCCTGATCGAACGGGAACCGAACATCGCACCCGCACTCGCCTGGCTGGCCGCGGTGCTCAGCCGGCAACTGGCCGACGGTCATCTCTGCCTCGACCTCGCCGGACTCGACGCGCTGGCCAACGAACAGGACTGGCCCGATGACTGGCGTGCACTGGCCGACACGCTGCGCGACGACCCGCCCGCGTCTTCGCTGCTCGCCGCCGGCGACGGTGGCGAACCGGCCAGTGCGCCGCTGGTCCTCGACGGCGGGCGACTCTACCTGCGCCGTTACTGGAACCACGAGCGCGAGGTGGCGAAGGGCATCCTGGACCGCGTGGCGCGCGCGGAACCGCCCTCGCCGTACCTGGCCGAGGAACTGGCGCGACTGTTCCCGACCGCTGCCGGCGACACACTCGACTGGCCGCGCATCGCCTGTGCGCTGGCCGCGCGCAGCGGCTTCGGCGTGATCACCGGTGGCCCCGGTACCGGCAAGACCACCACCGTGGTGCGCCTGCTCGGGCTGCTGCAGACCCTGCAATGGCGCGCACAGGCGCCGGCGCTGCGCATCCGCCTCGCCGCACCCACCGGCAAGGCGGCGGCGCGGCTCAATGCATCGATCAGCGCTCAGCTCGCCCGACTGGATGTGGACGACGCCGTGCGCGCCACCGTGCCCGCCGAGGTGGCCACCTTGCATCGCCTGCTGGGCGCCCGCCCCGATACCCGGCGCTTCCGCCACGACCGCACCAACCCGCTGCCGCTGGACGTACTCGTGATCGACGAGGCGTCGATGATTGACCTGGACATGATGGCCGCCGTGCTCGACGCGCTGCCCGCGTCGGCGCGGCTGATCCTGCTGGGCGACAAGGACCAGCTCGCCTCGGTGGAGGCCGGCGCGGTACTGGGCGACCTGTGCCGGCGTGCCGACGGTGGTCATTACGATGCCACCACCGCACGGTGGATCGCGGCCACCAGCGGCGACGACATCGGCGACTTCGTGCAGGCCGATGCACAGCCGCTGGATCAACACATCGCCATGCTGCGCGTGAGCCATCGCTTCAGCGCCGCCAGCGGCATCGGCCGGCTGGCACAGGACGTGAACATGGGTGATGCGGCCGCCACATTGGCGCTGCTGGGCGCACCTTGCGACGACCTCGCCTGGCTGCCCGCTGCCGACGTCGGCACGCTGCAAGCGCTCGTCATCCATGGCACCGCGGCGCCCGGCGGCGCCTGCGGCTACCGCCACTACCTCGATACCTTGCACTCCTGCCGCCCGGCCACCGACGCCGGTGACGACGCCCACGCGGACTGGGCCACCAGCGCCCTGCAGGCGTTCAATCGATTTCAGTTGCTGTGCGCGCTGCGCCACGGACCGCATGGTGTGGACAAGCTCAACCAGCTCGTCGCCGAAGCGCTGCACGCGCAGGGATTGATCGACGCCAGCAGCGGCTGGTACGAAGGTCGCCCGGTGATGGTCACCCGCAACGACTACGCGCTGGGCCTGATGAACGGCGACATCGGGCTGTGCCTGCGGCTGCCTGTCGCCGGTGGCGGCAGCCGGCTGGCGGTGGCCTTCCTCGCCGCGGCAGCAGGCGGCGGCACGCGCCTGCGTCTGGTCGCTCCCTCGCGCCTGCCCGAAGTGGAAACGGCCTACGCGCTCACCGTGCACAAATCACAAGGCTCCGAGTTCGAGCATGCCGCCCTGGTGCTGCCTGCAGCCATGAACCCGGTGCTGACCCGCGAACTGCTCTACACCGGCATCACCCGCGCCCGCCGCTGGTTCAGCCTGCTCGGCAGCGAAGCGATCATCGCTGACGCGGTGGCGCGCCGTACCCGCCGCCACTCCGGCCTGGCCGAGCGGTTGGCGCAGGATGGCGGCGATCGCGACGACCCCGCGCACCTCGCCGGCTGACCGCCACACGGCGGCCCTTCCCTGCCGCCACTCCCCCTTTGCAGCCTCCTTGCCGCCCCTTCGTCATCCCGTTGTCGCCCCGACCATCGATCCTTCCCCACCGTCATTCCCGCGAAGGCAGGAAACGCACCTGGAGGGCGGAGCATGCTGCCATCCGTTCGCCGTAAAGAATGTGACCTTCATTGCAGCGTGTATCGCCACACGCTACACTTGAGCCATGATAATCGGCTTCCGCCACAAGGGACTTGAAACCCTGTACCGGACAGGTTCTGCTCGTGGAGTGCAGGCTGCGCACGTTCCCAAGCTCGGTCGCATTCTGGCGGCGCTCGACGCAGCCACGTCACAGGCTGAACTGAACCAGCCTGGTTACAAACTCCATCCACTCAAAGGGGCACTGAAAGGCCACTGGTCCGTGTGGGTCAATGGCAACTGGCGTGTCACGTTCCGGTTTGTCGGCACCGACGTGGAGCTGGTCGACTATCAGGACTACCACTGAAAGAGGTCATGGCCATGATGAAGAATCACCCGCACCCCGGAGAGCTTCTGCGCGAAGACGTGCTGCTGCCGCTCGGCATCGAAGTCACTGATGCCGCACACCGGCTCGGGATGTCCCGCACCACGTTGTCGCGCGTCATCAACGGCCGTGCCGGGATCAGCCCGGATCTGGCGATCAGGCTGGAGCGCGCCGGCGTGAGTACCGCCCGGTTCTGGATGACGCTGCAGGCCAACTACGAGCTGTCGCTGGCCGAGCAACGGAAGCAGCCGACCGTGCAGCGCCTGCAAGCCGTGGCATAAAGCCCGGGAGGGCGCAGGGACCGAACACGCCCCGGAGAAGGGGCGTTTTCCCGCGCAAAATGCAGAATCGAAGGCGTTCCCATCCGCCTGAATTGCCGCCCGACGAAGACAACCGCATCCTCACGCGCGAATTGGTTTACACCGCCATCTCGCGCGCCAGGCGATCTACGTGAGCGCCTCGCCGCCTCGCAACTCGACACCGCTCGCTGCCAATCGCCTTGAGCGTGAACCGCAGGACTGTTGGAGATGAGCCTCGGCCGCAGGGACTTCGATGACACTCGTGTCAAAAAAAAGCGCCGGCGCGGAATCCGCGACGGCGCCATGTTCAATGCCTGGGCCGGCTCAGCTCGGCGTGCAACTCCCGGTCGTCAGCGATTTCGTGGTGACGCTGCCCGAGCCGTTCACATCGAGCTGGACGCCGGGCACCTTGGCGGTGATGGTGCCGGCACCGCTGCTGCCGCTGCGGTAGCAGGTGGCGAACACCAGTGGCGTGCTCGGCTTGAGCTGGCCCTGTTGGCCGAAGGTGACGATGGTGCCGCTCTTGGCCTGGATCGACACGTTGGTCTGCGGATCGGTGGCGCGCAGCAGGATCGAGCTGGCTGCTGCGTAGGCCTTGTTGGCCGAGGCCGCGCCGGCCGGGTAGGTGTAGACGATCCAGCCCTGGTCGTACACCGTGCCGCCCGAGGTGCAGCCCGAGGTCTTGTCGCCCGGGCACATCGACACCAGTTGGCCGCGGGTGATCGCTTCGCTGCGCGCGTAGTTCACGCTGGCCAGCAAGGCGTTGCTGGCCGAGCTGACCTGGTTGCGATGGATCACGTCACGGAAACTGGGCACGGCGATCGCCAGCAGGATCGCCATCACGGTAATCGTGATCATCAGCTCCAGCAGGCTGAAGCCGCGCGCGCGGTTGGGCATGGCATTCATGGCGATCACCAGCAGCTGCCGTTGCTGTTGGAGGAGGCCGACGCCGGGTCGGGCCTCTTCACGCCCGCGTTGTCGATCGTCAGCGGCCCGCACACGTCGTTGGCCTGCCCGCCGACCGGCGTGGCGGTGGCCACGAAGGCTTGCGACGAGGAGCTGGCTACCACCGTCACCGAGTAAAAGCCCTTCTCGGAGATCGCCGGATTATCGAAGCCGATGTCCGTGAGGCCGCCATAGGCATTGGCCGTGGCGTAGTAGCGCTCCTGCGCCGTGGCCACGCGCAGCAGCAGCTCCTGCCCGTCCGCCCGATGCGCGCGGAACGCGTAGCGCCCGTAGGTCGGGATCGCCACGGCGGCGAGCACCGCGATGATCACTACCACGATCATCAGTTCGAGCAGGGTGAAGCCGCGCATGCGCCCCATCGCCATTCCCCTTGGCTTGCCGTCACAGGTCATTGTTCAACTCCCGCCATGAGCGTCGACGCCAGATCGCGTCATCGATGTTGAGGTTGCCGCCGCCCTGCAGCTCCAGGCCAGGGATCAGCAGCTTGCCGCCGCCGATCACCGACGCCACCGGCACCGAGCCACCGGTAGGCGGATTGTTGACCAGGCCGCCCACGGTACTTACCCCTGTGTTCCAGCCACCGGTCGGACCGGACGGGCTGGACAGGCCGCCACCCGCGCCACCGGTGGCCGCGTTGAGCACCATCAGCGCACCGCCGATGGTGGCGCTGCAGGGGTCCTGGCTGCCCGGGATAAGAGTGGTGATGATGGCACGGTTGGTGTTGAACAACGCACCGGCGGTGACCACCATGCGCTCGCCCGGGGCGGTGGACAGATTCAGGTCGATGTACCACCCGTTCTGCGCCAGGGTCAGCGAATTGTCGGTCAGGCCGCGCAGCGTGTTGAGCCCGTTGGCGGACTGCGCCTCGTACAGCGTCTGCTGCTGCAGGTCGGCCTTGACCGCCGTGATCGGGTTGCCGCTGGTGTCGAGCTTGTCGCGGATGCCGTAGATCGACTGGGTCTTGGCGCTGTTGCTGGTGTTGTCGTCCGCACCCAGGTACTTGCCGGTGCCGAACACCACGATGAAGCGGTTGGTGGCCGGATCGGGGAACAGTCGCGGCATTACCGTGATCGGCTGGTCGCCCTGCACGGCGGGCTTGAACGCCAGCGTCACATGCGCCTGCCAGTTGGCCGGGTTGGGATCGGTCAGGTCGAAGCGCCACAGGTTGCCGTTGAGGTCGCCGGCAAACGCCACGTCGTCGATCTGGTCGTTGTTGTAGTCGCCCAGTACTACCGACGACAACCCACCGCTGGTGACACCGCTGATCGTGGTCAGCGTCTTCAGTTCGCGGATCATCGCGCCGGTCTGCGCATCCAGCACGAACAGCGCGCTGTAGCCCTTGGAGGCGGCCGCCAGCGTCACGCAGTTCGCGGGACGATCGGATTTGCTGCAGTCGGGGAAATAGCCACCCGGCACCAGCACCACCCATTTGCCATTGGCCAGGCGGCCGATGTTGGGCTGGCCGAAGGTGTAGCCCAGGTCGGCCGGATCGCCCACGCCGCTCACCGCCGGCGTATCGGCATTGAACTCCCACAGAACCTTCTGCCCGGCATTCGCCTCGGTGACGTCGGCGGGATTGGTGATGTCCAGCGCATAGACGCCGCGGCCGCCCAGGCGCAAGCCGCCCACCAGCAACGTATGCCAGCCCTTGGTGGTCACGGCCGGGGTGGAGGTATCGGCGCCAAAGAACACGTCACGCGTCACCGGAGTGGCATCGACGGTCGGCGCAAACTTGAAATTGGTTCTGGCCGTGAGATTGCCCAGGTTCGGATACACCGTGCGCGGCACGTAGGCGAATATCTCCTTGCCCGCGTCGGCGTCAGGCACCGCCACCGGTGGCGTCGACGAGTCCAGCACCATCTTGGCGTTGAACGCGTGCAACATGCCGTCGTTGGCACCCACGTACACTGCGGGCGTGCGATCCTGGTAGATCTTGGCGAATGCCTCGTAGCTGTGGCAGGTGGTCAGGGTGGGCGCCGTCACGACGCAGGTGGTGTTGTCGTTGGCCATCGCGGTGGCCTCGGGCGAGCCCGCCGGCCAGCCGCTGTGGTAGCCGCTGGACGGCGCCCCCACGTACAGGGCCTGCGAGTTGATGATGGCGCCGAGCAGGCTGCTGCGCGTGCGGTAGACAGTGCTCTCCAGCGCCCTCGAACCGCGCAGGTAATCCAGCCGGGCCTGGCCCGTGTCCGTGCTGCCGGTGCTGGCCGGCAGGCCGCTGAGCAGGGCCTGCGCGCTCAGATAGCTGCTGCCCGTGCTGGCGGTCAGGTTGTCCAGGCCGGTGAAGGTGCGAAAAGCGGTGCCGCCATCGAACGACCCATCCGCCTTCTCCTTGGCGCTGAGGATCTGCCGGTTGGCCGGCGGCGTTTTCGTCGCGTCAGTGAGGATCACGCCCGCATCCCACTGCAGGCCCGCCACGGTGCCGTCGACGTTCGCCGTGATGGCCTGGAATACACCCGTCCAGTCGCCGGAACTGTAGCCCGAGGTGAAGCCGATCGCACCCTGCACCAGCACGCTGGTGTTCAGCGCACTGGTGGTCGCCGGCACGTTGCGTGCGCTGATGTTGGTCAGGATGTTGGTCAGCTGGTCGACCAGGTTCTGCGGGTTGGCCGCGTTGAAGTAGGCGCCGCGGCTGTTGACGGCGGCGTGCCAGGTGTCGTCGATCGCTGCAGGATCGTTGTTGATCGGCCGCGGCCAACCCGTACTTCCGCTGGAGTTGGTCTGCCCGCGCCGCAAACGGCATAGATCGTTGTTGGCATCCGTGCAGTCGGCGTCGGTCGAATGGGTCAGGTTGCCGGGTACGCCCAGGGTCACCATGTACTGCACCAGGTGCGGCCAGTTGGCGGGATCGTTCTTCGGGTTGAAATACTTCTCCAGGGCCGGCGAGGTGGCGCCGGTGACCACGCCCGTGGTGGTGTCGGGCATGTACGGCGGCACGATCTTGCCCTGGGATGGCTTGTACAGGTCGGGGCGCAAATTGGTCGCCCAGTAGTTGAACGCGATATTGGCCAGCGATGAGGTGTAGACGCTGCCCTGCACGTCCCAGTACACGCGAGACTCGGCGGTATTGGCAGGATAGGCGGTGCCGTCAGGCAAATTGCCCGAGACGGCCGACTGCGACGTCTGGAACGGGGTGGGCAGAGTTGGATCGCCCTCGTTCCAGTAACCGTCAGTCACCAGCATGTGGTAGTTCTGCCGGCACACCAGCTCCAGGCCGTCGGCTCCGCTGGTCTTGGGCGGATCCCAGTACGGATCCTGGAGGTTGCCGGTGCCGCCGGTATTGCCATTGCCACGCTGGAAGAACTTGCCGGCGCGAATGGTCGAAGCGCGGTTGGGCGTACCGCCGCTGGCGTCGGTCTGGAACATCCAGTTGAAGAATGCGCTGCGGTAGCAATCGGGCGGAGTCTTGATCGCGCCGGATTGCTGGATGGCCGAAGGACTGGAGGTTGTCGTCGAACTCGCATCGCATCCGGACGCATCGATCAAGCTGGTGATGATCGCGCTGCTGGGCAGCTTGAACGTGCCATCGTTGATGTTCTGCCACGCGGCGCGAATGCTGTTGCCGAAGCCGCCGGTGGCCGTGGTTGCACCGAGCGAGCCGAATACGCGCGACAGCGCGGTTTTCGTCATCAGGTTGCGCGTGCGGTAGTACGCATACCAATTGGCGAAGTTCTGCCACTGGTTGACCGACTGACCATTGATGGTGACGGTCGTGTTGGGGACGGCCACGGCCTCCCAGTTGGCGCTGCTGTAGAGGTTGCCGCGACCGGCGCTGTCCGGGTTGCCGAAAGTATCGACCGTGATGGTGGGCGCCGTGGACTTGTAGCGGTAGTAGTACGGGCCGCCGTTCGGATAGGTGTTGCCATCGGAGTCAGCGCTGCTGCCGTCCATCGGCGAGCTGCCATAACCGCACTTCCAGCGATTGTCGCTGACGACGCTCGAGGTATCAGTCGTGGTGACCGTCCATTTCGCGAAAGTTGCCGTGGCGCTGGTCTTGTCGCCGTCTATCCGGTCGTAACCCCCACCACTGCTGAGTCGGGTTTTCAGGCTGCTGCCCGAATAGACCGCTCCGATACCGCTGCCCGAGGTGGTGTAGTTGCTTATCCAGAAACGGTTGGTGCCGCCGGAACTGGTGGCCGAATTCGTCACCTGACAGGAACCCGCGTCGGCATTTGCAGGACAAGCAGTACTGTCGCCGAACTTGACGAAGATAATGGTATTGGTCTTGTAATTGATCGTGCCGGTCAGATCAGTCAGGCCGGTGGGATCGGTCGTGCCATTGGGATTGTTGCGATAGCTGGAGTAAGTGTCGGCCGTGACCGGCGAATACGGTCGGTTGACGCCAACGCCGTCCAGCCACACCGCAGCCAACGTCTTGTCCGCATTCGGGAACAACGATCCGTTTGCCTTCACTGGCGGCGAATACACGACGTTCGGGTTGTAGTACACACCGTTCATGGCCTTGGAACGGACGTCGCTGCTGGACGTGATGCGCGGATCGATCACGCCGGCGCAGCGCCACGGCCCGCTCCAGCTGCCACCATCGAACGGCCGGTTGTCGCCCATGTAGTTGCTGGCCATCGACCCCGAATCATCGAACGTCACCACGATGTTCGGCGGCACCGCCTGGGTCACGTTGGGCGGCGTGGGGCTGAGCTCCACGATGCCGCTCGTCACCGCCGTGGCCGCGGAAGCGGGTGCGGAAACGAAGCTGCTGCCGGCGGCGACCAGCGCCATCACCGACAGCGTCGCGGGCACCGGGGCCGGTGCGGAAAGGCCACCCACGGCGGTGAGCACGGCGCCCATCAGCGCCGACGACATGCGTCCGGGAAGAAACCGACGACTAGACATGGCTTGAA
Organism: Rhodanobacter sp. UC4438_H5; assembly: GCF_052978405.1. NCBI lineage: Bacteria > Pseudomonadati > Pseudomonadota > Gammaproteobacteria > Lysobacterales > Rhodanobacteraceae > Rhodanobacter > Rhodanobacter sp. UC4438_H5. The sequence continues at coordinate 566,910 of NZ_CM129672.1, read as the reverse complement.
TACTCCGACTCAGTTGCTCTTGGCCGCGAAGGTGCTTTCCATCACGCGCACGGTGTTGGCGCTGCCGCCCGTGGCGCGCGCGGTGATGCGATAAATGTGCCGACTGGAACTGGCGGTGCCGGTGCCGGAACTGCCGGTGGCCCCGGATTCATGCAGGCCGCCGCTGACCCCCGGCGGCAGCTCCACGCCAAGGTCCTCGATGATGTAGCGCGGGTTCTGCGCGAGATCGCCCGTCGTGGCGCCGGTGTAGTCGACCGAACCGCCGTAGCCCTTGTACTCGGTGGAGCCTGCCGTGACCCAGCCCTGCTTGGTGCGGAAGTCGACCACGTTGGCGATCGGGTTGGCCGGGTCGTAGACGTAGCAGTCGGTGAAGATGCCGGTGCCGCAATTGAGATGGGCAGTGACGTTGGTGGTGCTGGTCCACAGCTTCCACTCGGCCCCGCGCAGCGCGGTGAGCGCGCTCATGTCCGCCTGCTGCGCGTTGTGCAGGCCGCCGGCCATGCGCTCCTGCAACAGCGAGCGGCCGGAGGCGCTGATCGCCAGGATGGTCAGCAGAATCAGGAAGATCAGCGCCACCACCAGCACCGCGCCACGCTGGGCGTGCAGGCCGGTTCGCATTGATCGTGGTTTGTTCGGCATCGCCATGACTTGGCTCCAGGAAAACATCATGCGGCAGCACCGGTGGGCGCCGCCGCTTTCATCACGGGTTGTAGTTGCGCACGGGCACCAGCACGCTGAACTCGCGCCGCAGCAACTGGTCGGGGAAGCCCTGGTCGCTGGGTCTGATGGCATGACCGGACGGCGGCAGCAGGCCGGTGTTTGCGTCGGCGCTGTAGCGGTAATTCAGCTGGTTGCCGGTGAGCGTGTACAGCGGCGTCTGGCCGTCCATCAGCAGGCTGACCTCGATGCTCTTGATGCTGCGCCACAGGCAACCGGTGGCGGTGATCGCATTCAACTCGGCCGGTGGGCAACTTGCCGCGGGGGCGGCGTCGACCTGGGCGGCAGTGAGGAAGCTGGTCTTGCCGGTGTTGTCCTGCACGCCGTAGCGGAAATCCAGCCGCTCGACGCCTCGCACCAGCTCATCCTCCGAGCCGCCGCGGCCGGCCGTACCGCCGTTGACCCTTCGAATCAGTGCACCGGTGAACGGTGCGTTGCCGTCATTGTTGACGCTGACCAGCTTGAGGTAATACGTGACGGTCTGGAAATCACGGTTGACGTCGAACACCTTGGGCGCCGACTCCGGCTCCTGCGCGGTCGGCAGGTTGGCCGCGCCGGTGCCGAAGCCATCGGTGGTGTTGGCCAAGGGGGTGATCACGCCGACGCTGCTGGCGGTGGCCGGGAAGATCTGCGCGTTGGAGCAGTCCGCCAGCATGAACAGGTCGCCGTTGGCGGCATTGCTCACCGGCGGTTCGCCGGTACGCTGGACCAGCGTGATCGAGGTGATGGTGGCCGCGCTGCTGCTGGTGGCCAAGGTGCTGCCGGTGACGCCCGCCGGGACGATGGCCCAGCCGGCGGCAGGGTTGACGTAACGCACGGTGAGCACGTCGGCGCCCTTGACCCGATTGTTGATCGCGGTACCCATCGCCGGGATGGTGCTGATGCTGGTGTTCGGATCGACCGGCGTGCAGGCGGTGAGCGTGCACTCGTAGCCACGCATGAACAGGAACGACGGCATCGTGTACGGCGCCGCGGGTGCAGCCGGATACGAACCGGCGCCCCAGGCGGTGGTGACGTCGCCGAACGCGCCACTGACCGCGCCAGCGGCACCGATCAGGTTCTTGGCGTAGACCTTGGGCGCGCGGATGTGATCGAGCGCATTGCCGCCCGTGCCGATCTTGGCCACGCCGCCGGTGTTGGTGCAGTACTGTCCGTTGGCCATCCGCAGGTCGGTGCCCATGCGGGTCACTGCGAAGCGCCCCGCCTCCTGCAACTGCGCCAGCTGGTTCTGCGCCTTGTTGCTGCTCGAGGTGGAGGCGAACACGGTGACGATGCCGGCGGCCACCAGCAGGCCCAGCACCATCGCCACCATAAGTTCGATCAAGGTGAAGCCGCGCGAATGGCGAGGCAGCATGCGGAACGCGCTCATGGCTGGAACTCCCACGAGAAGGACTGTGGCTCGCTGGCACGCTTGGTTTGGTCACCGGTGCCCTGCTCGTTCCAGGTGATTTTCATCTTGCAGCTGCCGCCATAAGGCGGCTGCATGGCCAGCTGCGAGGTGGGGTCGTAGCCGGCGGTACCCACACCGCCGCAGTCGATGCTGGCCGACGGGCCGGGCAGGAAGGTCTTCAACTGGCTGCTCCACAGGCGCTGGTCGTGGGTGGCCAGCTCCGCTGCATCGCAGGCCGAGCCGGAGCCGCAGCCGATCGAGCTGGAGGAGACCGGATAGGTGGTGCTGTTGTAGTTGCCGTTCCACACGCCGATCGGGTTGGCACTCATCCGCGCCGCCATGCTGTTGGCGAGGAATACCACCTGGGTGCGCACGTAAGCGGCGTGGTTGGAGCGCGTGGCCATCACCATCAGGCTGGCCAGGCCGATCAGGCCGATGCTGAAGATCAGCACGGCCATCATCACCTCGATCAACGAGATGCCTCGCTGACGCGACAGGACTTGCATGGAATTCTCCCTGATACCCCTGAGTGCAATGTACCCATCGCGCGAGGCGCGGCCAGCCCCCAGCCGACCGGCGGTAGGAATTGGCCGATGAGCGGTGCGGTCGTTGTCGGAAAGGGTGAACCCGATCACGCGGCGAGAGGAGCCTTTAAAGCCCTTCTCCCCTCGGCGACCGCAGGGAGTCCCCTTGCGGGTGAGAAGGTGGCCCGAAGGGCCGGATGAGGGTGCGGGGAGAAACCTGCAGCCACGCCTCGACCCCGAACCCTCACCCCAACCCCTCTCCCGCAGGGAGAGGGGCTTTTCTCGCCCTTCTCTCGCCAGCGACCAAAGGGGGAGGCTTCAATGCGCTGGCGGGCGATAATGGCCAGCGGTCCAACTCACTGCCGCAAACCTTCTGGACAATCCGCATGCCTCTTCGCCACACCCGCCCCGCCACTCCGCCCGCACGCCGCGCCACGGAACCCCGCCGATGACCGCCGACCGCCTCGACATCTGCCGTCCCGACGACTGGCACGTGCATCTGCGCGACGGCGCCACGCTGGCCTCGGTGGTCGGCCACACCGCGCGCCGGTTCGGCCGCGCCATCGTGATGCCCAACCTCAAGCCGCCGGTGACCAACGTAGCGCAGGCGGAGGACTACCGCCGCCGCATCCTCGCCAGCCTGCCGCCCGGCGCCCACTTCCAGCCACTGATGACGCTGTACCTCACCGAGGCCACGCCGGTGCAGGAGATCGAGCGGGCAAAGGCGAGCGGCAGCGTGTTCGCGGTGAAGTACTACCCTGCCGGCGCGACCACCAATTCACAGGATGGCGTGCGCGATCTGGAGCACGTCAACAGCGTGCTGGAAGCGATGCAGCGCCACGACCTGCCGCTGCTGCTGCATGGCGAGGTGACCGACCCCGCGATCGACATCTTCGACCGCGAGCGCGTGTTCATCGAACGCCACCTGATGCCGCTGCGCGCACGCTTCCCTGCCCTGCGCATGGTGCTGGAACACATCACCACGCGCGACGCGGCCGAGTACGTCGCCGCCGCCCCGGCCAACCTGGCGGCCACGATCACCGCGCACCACCTGCTGCTCAACCGCAACGCGCTGTTCGCCGGCGGCCTCAACCCGCACCACTATTGCCTGCCGATCCTGAAACGCGAGGTCCACCGCGCCGCCCTGGTGAAGGCGGCGACCAGCGGCAATCCACGATTCTTCCTCGGCACCGACAGCGCGCCGCACCCGCGCCACGCCAAGGAATCAGCCTGCGGCTGCGCCGGCGTGTACAGCGCGCACGCCGCGATCGAGCTGTACGCCGAAGCGTTCGACCAGGCCGGCAAACTCGACCGACTGGAAGCCTTCGCCAGCTTCCACGGCCCGGATTTCTATCGCCTCCCGCGCAACCAGGAGCGCCTGCTGCTGGAACGCAAGCCCTGGACCGTACCGACCGAGCTCGCTCTGGGCGACGCCACCTGCGTGCCGATGCGCGCGGGGAGCACGGTGGCGTGGTCGCTGGTCGAGAGTTGACCGTCGAGGGGCCCGGCGCCGCCCCACGGACGGACATCCGCGACCGTGCCTGCGCCGGGTTTCACGGCCGCAAAAGCAAGCGGCCCGATCCGGAGATCGAGCCGCTTGCGTGTGCCGTGTCTGGTGCCGGAAATAGGAATCGAACCTACGACCTACGCATTACGAATGCGCCGCTCTACCAACTGAGCTATTCCGGCAAAGAGCCGTGGATTTTACGGTGCCCGCGGTTGCCGCGCAACCGCGTAGGGCGGGCACTGCCCGCCGACCCTTGCGTGTTCGCGGCGAAGCGGCGGGCAGTGCCCGCCCTACGCCCTTGCCTTGTTTTTGTAGGAGCGCACAGGGTGCGCTCCCACTCGCATTGGTTCGCCGGCACTCATCGCGACAACCGGATGTCCTGCGGTGACGGCGTCAGAAGCTGGCCGAACCGCTGGTGCCGACCACGCGCAGCTCCTTGGGCAGGGCGAAGGTGATGCTCTCCGGCTCACCGTCCAGTTCGCGCACCGCGCCCGCGCCCCACGACTGCAGGCGGGCGATCACGTCGCGCACCAGTTTCTCCGGCGCGGAGGCGCCGGCGGTCAGGCCGATGCGTTGCACGCCATCGAGCCAGTGGCGCTCGATGTGTTCGGCGCCGTCGATCAGGTAGGAGGGCACACCCTGTTTCGCGGCCAGCTCGCGCAGGCGGTTGGAGTTGGAGCTGTTGACCGAGCCGACCACCAGCATCAGGTCCACCGAGTCGGCGAGCCTGCGCACGGCGTCCTGGCGGTTCTGCGTGGCGTAGCAGATGTCGTCCTTGCGCGGCCCCTCGATGCTCGGGAATTTCGCGCGCAGGGCCTCGATGATCGCCTTGGTGTCGTCCACCGACAGTGTGGTCTGGGTGACGTAGGACAGCGCGTGCGGGAATTTCGGCACCAGCGTGGCGACATCCTCCAGCGACTCCACCAGCAGGATCTGCCCGGGGTTGGCCGGGTTCCACTGCCCCATCGTGCCCTCGACCTCCGGGTGGCCGGCGTGGCCGATCAGCACCACGCTGCGGCCGATCCGGCCCAGTCGCGCCACCTCCATGTGCACCTTGGTCACCAGCGGACAGGTGGCGTCGAACACCTTCAGCTGCCGCTGTGCAGCCTCCTCGCGCACCGCCTGCGACACGCCATGCGCGCTGAAGATCACGGTGGCGCCGTCGGGCACCTCGTGCAGCTCCTCCACGAACACCGCACCGTCGGCGCGCAGCTTGTCGACCACGTAACGGTTGTGCACCACTTCGTGCCGCACGTAGATCGGCGCGCCGTAGGATTCCAGTGCGCGTTCGACGATGGCGATGGCGCGATCCACGCCGGCACAGAAGCCGCGGGGGTTGGCGAGCAGGATGTCCAAGACGACCTCGATTCAGAGTCCCGTAGGAGCCCGCTTGCGGGCGATGCTTTTGTTCCTGGCGTCGCGGGAAAAGGCATCGCCCGCAAGCAGGCTCCTACCGAAAGCCTATTATCACACGCTGTCCGCGGGCTTGCCGGCAAACAATCCGAATACGACCAGCATGACCGCACCCACGGTGATGGCGCAGTCGGCGAGGTTGAACACCGGGTAGTTCCACTGGCGGAAGTACACGTGGATGAAGTCGGTGACCTGGGCCGCATGCAGACGATCGACTAGGTTGCCCAGCGCGCCGCCGATGATGAAGGCCAGCGGCAAGGCGGTGCGCCAGTCGCGCCGCGGCGTGCGCCCCAGCCAGGCCACCAGCACCGCGCTGATCGCCACCGCCAACACCACGAAGAACCAGCGCTGCCAGCCCGCGCCATCGGCAAGGAAGCTGAACGCGGCACCGGTGTTGAACGCCAGCGTCCAGTTCAGGAAGCCCGGGATCACTTCATGCGGCAGGCCCATCGGCTGCAGGGCGCGGATCGCCCACCACTTGCTCAACTGGTCGAGCGCGATGACGGTGACGGACAGCCACAGCCAGGGGAGTGCGTTGGGTTTGGGATTCATGGAACAGGCTCGGCAATGAGAAGTTTCGGCGTTCGGCGCGGGAAGAGCCGGCGGGCGGTGCCCGCCCTACCGCTCCGTCGTAGGGCGGGCACCGCCCGCCGCTCCTGCAATCCACAAAACGTGGTTCAGAACCAGCGACGATCCTCGCCGGGCCCTTCGACGTTGCTGACGCAGCGGCCGCACAGCTCGGGATGCTCGGCGTGGCTGCCGACGTCGTCGCGGCGGTGCCAGCAGCGCACGCATTTGGCGGCATTGCTGACGGTGGCGGAAACCCATGCTTCGGCGCCTTCCACTTCCACCTTCATCGCCTCGTCCGTGCGCGGCGCCAGCGGGGCCAGGGTGAAGTCCGAGGTGATGAAGAAGAAGCGCAGCTCGTCGGCCACCTCGGCGTAGCGTGCCGCCAGCGCAGCGTCGGCATGCACGACCAGCTTCGCCTCCAGCGCCGCGCCGATCCGCTCGGCCTTGCGCATGCCCTCGAGCACGCGCGAGGCGCCGTCGCGGATCGCCAGCAGGTCGGTCCAGTAGCGGCGCTGCTCCGGCGAGGCCTGGGTCGCCGCCAGTCCGTCGTACCAGGTTTCGAACAGCACGCTGTCGCCCCGCTCGCCCGGCAACTGCTGCCAGATTTCCTCGGCGGTGAAGCCCAGGATCGGCGCCAGCCAGCGCACCATTGCCTCGGCGATGCGGTACATCGCGCTCTGCGCGCTGCGCCGGCCGCGGCTGTCGGTCGGCATGGTGTAGAGCCGGTCCTTGGTGATGTCCAGGTACAGCGCGCCCAGCTCGTTGGTGCAGAAGTTCTGGACGCGCGCCACCACCTCCGGGAAGTCGTAACGCTCGTAGGCCGCCACCACGGCCTGCTGCACGTCGAACGCCTGCTGCACGGCCCACTGGTCGAGCAGCAGGCTGTCTTCCACCTTCAGCAGATGCTGCGCCGGATCGAAGCCGTCCAGATTGCCGAGCAGGAAGCGCGCGGTGTTGCGGATGCGCCGGTAGCTGTCGGAGACGCGCTTGAGGATCTCGTCGGAAACCGACATCTCGTTGCGGTAGTCGGCGGAGGCCACCCACAGGCGCAGCACGTCGGCGCCCAGCGTATCCATCACCTTCTGCGGCGCCACCACGTTGCCCAGCGACTTGGACATCTTGCGGCCGTTGGCGTCCACCGTGAAGCCGTGGGTGAGCACCTCGTCATACGGCGCGCGGCCGTGGATCGCCGACGAGGTCAGCAGTGAGGACTGGAACCAGCCGCGGTGCTGGTCGGAGCCTTCCAGATACATCACCTTGTACTCGTCCGCGCTGCCGCGCTGCAGTTCCGGTCGCTGGCCGATCACGGCGAAATGCGTGACGCCGGAATCGAACCACACGTCGAGCACGTCGGTGACCTTCTCGTAGTCGTTCGCCTGATCGCCCAGCAGCGTGGCCGGATCGAGCGCGAACCACGCATCGACACCGCCCTGCTCCACGATCCTGGCCACCTGTTCGAGCAGCGCGACGGAATCGGGGTGCGGCTCCTGGGTGACCTTGTGCACGAACAGCGCGATCGGCACGCCCCAGGTGCGCTGGCGCGAGATGCACCAGTCCGGCCGGCCGGCCACCATGCCGGCGATGCGCTCCTCGCCCCAGCCCGGCACCCAGCGCACGTCCTTGATCGAGGCCAGCGCGGTCTTGCGCAGGTTCGCCTGCTCCATCGAGATGAACCACTGCGGCGTGGTGCGGTAGATCACCGGCGTCTTGTGCCGCCAGCAGTTCGGGTAGCTGTGCTCGATCCTGGCGAAGGCCAGCAGCACGCCGCGTCGGCGCAGCACGTCGATGATGGCGTCGTTGGCCTTCCAGATGTGCATGTTGGCCAGCTCGACGCCGTCGGCGGCCGGCGTGTCGGCGTGATACGCGCCGCGCGAACCGACATAGTTGAGCAGGCCGATGCCGTACTCGCGCGCCACCACGAAATCCTCCACGCCGTGATCGGGCGAGGTATGCACCGCGCCGGTGCCGTCCTCGGCACTGACGTGGTCGCCGAGGATCACCGGCACTTCGCGCGGGTAGAACGGATGGCGCAGCATCTGTCGTTCCAGCGCCTTGCCTTCGGCATGGCCGAGCACGGTCGCCTGCTCCATGCCGTAGCGTTGCGCCACGTTGTCGACCAGCGCGCTGGCGACCGCCAGCAGCACGCGGCGGCCGTCGCGCGCCGGCCCTTCGATCAACGCATATTCGAGATCCGCGCCCAGCGACACCGCCTGGCTTTCCGGCAGCGTCCACGGCGTGGTGGTCCAGATCGGGATGGCGACGATGGCATCGCCTGCGTCGACGCCGAATTTCGCGGCGAGCGCCTTCGCATCGACCGCGTCGTAGGCCACGTCGACCGCAGGCGAAACCTTGTCGCCGTATTCGATCTCCGCCTCAGCCAGCGCGGAGGCGCAATCGAAGCACCAGTACACCGGCTTGGCGCCGCGCAGCACGTGGCCGTTGGCCACGATGCGCGCCAGCGCGCGCAGCATGTCGGCCTCGTACTTGAAATCCATGGTGCGATAGGGGTGCTCCCAGTCGCCGAGCACGCCAAGCCGCTTGAAGCCGGCGCGCTGCGTGTCGACCTGCTCGGTGGCGTACTCGCGGCACTTCTGCCGGAACGCGGCGGCGTCGAGCTTGTCGCCCGGCTTGCCGAACTTCTTCTCCACCGCGATCTCGATCGGCAGGCCGTGGCAATCCCAGCCCGGCACGTACGGCGCGCGGTAACCGGCCAGCAGCTTGGACTTGACCACCATGTCCTTGAGGATCTTGTTGACCGCATGGCCGATGTGGATCGCACCGTTGGCATACGGCGGGCCGTCGTGCAGCACGAACGCGCGCTCGCGATGGGCAGTCTTCTGCTGGATCTGCGCATAGCGGCCCACCTGCTCCCACTGCGCCAGCCAGCCCGGCTCGCGTTTCGGCAAATCGCCGCGCATCGGGAAATCCGTATGCGGCAGGTTGATGGTGCTCTTGTAATCGTGGGTCATCGCGTAGGTGCCGTTGAAGGTGTTGCGGCCCGCCCATGGGCGGGCAAAGGCTTCTAAGTTAATGGATGCGCGGGCGCACAGGAATACTCGGGAACACGCTCACGCCCCGACCAGCCGCGGATTCATGCCCAGCAGCTCGCGCGCCCGGCGCGCGTCGAGCGCCATCTGCGCCTTGAGCGGTTCCAGTCCGTCGAACTTCTGCTCGTCGCGCAGCTTGCCGACGAACTCCACCGCCATGCGCTGGCCATACAGGTCGCCCTCGAAATCGAACAGGTGGACTTCCAGCAGCGGCTCGCTGACCTGGTTCACGGTAGGGCGCACGCCCAGGCTGGCCACGCCGGGCCAGCTGCATTCGCCCTCGCCCAGGCCCACGCGCACCGCGAAGATGCCCAGCACCGGGCTGACCCGATCGCGCAGATGGATGTTGGCGGTGGGATAACCCAGGGTGCGGCCGAGCTGGTTGCCGCGCTGCACCTTGCCGTCGATCACGAAAGGGCGGCCAAGCAGCGGCTCGGCCGCGGCGAACTCGCCCGCCGCGAGCAATTCGCGCACGCGACTGGCCGACACCCGCGCATCGTGCCACTGCACTTCCGGCATCGTGCAGGCGAGAAAGCCGCATTGGGGGCCCATCGCCTGCAGCAGCGCCACGTCGCCGGCGCGCTTGTGGCCGAAGCGGAAATCCGCGCCCACCCAGACCTCGCGCGCAGCCAGCCGCTCGACCAGCACGCGGCGGACGAAATCCTCGGCCGACATCGCGGTGAGCGCCCGGTTGAAGCGCAGCAGCAGGGCCTGCTGCATGCCGGCAGCGGCGAAGCCGCGCAACTTGTCGCGCACGCTGGAAATCCGCGGCACCGGCCGCGGCGAGAAGAACGCGCGCGGCAGCGGCTCGAAGCTCACTACCAGCGGGCTGCCATCCAGCTCGCGCGCGCGCGCGGCCACCTGCGCCAGCAGCGCCTGGTGGCCGCGATGCAAGCCGTCGAACGCACCCACCGCGACCACACTGCCACCGGGCGCCAGGCAAGGGCCGGCGACATCCCTGGAGAGTCTCATCATCGCGCGAGTATATAGAACGGTCGGTGTCGCGGCCTCACGCCGCGCGCAGATCGCGCAGGCGGAAGCCGCCGGCAAACAGGACGGCGACATAACTGGCCCCGCCGGCCAGCACCAGTACGGCCAGATGCCACAGCCGGGTCAGCACCGGCACCCCGTGGACCCAGTCCGGCCACAGCCAGCGGCCAAGCAACAGCACCGCCACCATCACCGCGCAGGCCGCGGCCAGCCGCAGCAAGTGGCGCGACCAGCCCGGCTGGCGCTGGTACACGCCCGCCCTTTTCAGCCAGTGCCACAGCAGCCACAGGTTGACGTAGGCGGCTACTGCGCTGGCCAAGCCCAGCGCCATGTGCAGGCCGGGCACGCGGGCGATGCCATCCAGCCACGACAGCTGCTTCAAGCCGGCCGGCGCCCACAGTTCGAACAGCAGCGCCAGGAAGACCACGTTCAACAGCATGTTGGTCAGCAGCGAAGCCACCGCCGCGCGCACCGGCGTGCGCGTGTCCTGGCGCGCATAGAACGCCGGCAGCAGCACCTTCACCAGCGCGAAAGCGGGCAGGCCGAAGCTCAGCGCGGTGATCGACAAGGTCGCCATGTGCGTGTCGTGCGCGGTCCAGTGGCCATGCTGGAACAGCGTGGCCACCAGCGGCCCGGCAAGCAGCATCAGCGCGAACATCGCCGGCACCGCGATCAGCAGGGTGATCCGCAGCCCCCAGTCCAGCGCCCGCGAGAAGCCGGCGGTGTCGGTGGTGACGTGATGGCGCGCCAGTGACGGCAGGATCACCGTGCCCAGCGCCACGCCGAACACGCCCAGCGGCAGTTCCAGGAAACGATCCGCCTGCGACAGCCAGCTCTGCGAGCCGACCACCAGCAGCGAGGCGATCACCGTGTCGAACAGCAGGTTGATCTGCGCCACGGAGGAGCCGAACAGGGTCGGCACCATCAGCCGCATGATCTTCCGCACTTCCGGGTGGCGCCAGCCCCAGCGTGGCAGGGTCAGCAGGTTGAGCTGCCGCAGCGCCGGCAACTGGAACAGCAACTGCAGGATGCCCGCGGCCAGGATCGCCCAGCCCATCGCCAGGATCGGCGTCTGCAGCTTCTTCGACAGCCACAGCGCGCCGGCGATCATGCACAGGTTGAGGATTACCGGCGTCAGCGCCGGCAGCCCGAAGCGGTGGAAACTGTTCAGCGCCCCGCCGGAGAGCGCGGTCAGCGACACAAACAGCAGGAACGGGAAAGTCAGCCGCAACAGCTCGACGGTCAGCTCGAACTTGCGCGGCTCGTCGATCGCGCCGGGCGAGAACAGCACAGTCACCTGCGGCGCGAAGATGATGCCCAGCGCCGTGATCAGCAGCAGCACCCCGCCCAGCGTGCCCGACACCCGCGCCATCAGCTCCCTCAGCTGCGCATGCGTGCCCTTCTCCTTCACTTCGGTGAATACCGGCACGAAGGCGGTGGAGAACGAGCCCTCGGCAAACAGCCGGCGCATGAAGTTGGGGATGCGGAACGCCACCCAGAACGCGTCGGTGGCGCCGTTGGCGCCGAACGCGGCGTTGATCGACATGTCGCGCACCAGGCCGAGCACCCGCGAAATCATCGTCATGCTGCTGAAGGAGAGCAGCCCGCGGAGCATGCTGGGAGACTTCATGGGCGGCAGTTCTACCTTCGGCGTCGTTCGCACGGGGCGCACAGTTTGACAGCCCGCGCCGGCAGGATCACGGCCCGGTTATGGCAAAATGCCGGCACCCCCGCAGCCGCGCGCCACGCCGGCTGCGGATAAAGCCGGCCAAGTGATTGACGCGTCGATGAATCGACCGCATAATTGGCGTCTTTTTCCACCCAACACACTGCATCCCGGAGTTCTACCTTGGCCAACATCAAGTCCGCGAAGAAGCGCGCGCGCCAGTCCGAACAGCGCCGCCTGCGCAACATCAGCGCACGTTCCATGGTCCGCACCGCCCTGAAGAAGGTCGTCAAGGCCATCGAGGCCAAGGACAAGGCCGGTGCCATTGCCGCATTCACCGTCGCCCAGCCGGTGATGGATCGCTACGCCGCCCGCGGCCTGATCCACAAGAACAAGGCCGCCCGCCACAAGAGCCGCCTCAACGCGAAGATCCGCGAACTGGCGTAAGCCGGCCACGCGATTCGGGTTGCATGAAACAGCCGGCGCAAGCCGGCTTTTTCGTGTCTGCACGTAGGGCGGGCACCGCCCGCCGCTTCGCCCACACGCCACAAGAGCCGGCGGGCATTGCCCGCCCTACTGCCGCGGGCGGAATTCGAGCGGCATGGACTCACCGGGGTGTGCGGCGGCCGGCGGTTTCGGGCCGCAGGCGCCGCAGGTGCTGCAGCCGTCGCTGCAGTCGCCGGTGGCTTCGATCGGCTGCAGGCGCCGGCCCAACGCCCGCGCCAGGGCGCCGCGGCCGGGCTGGTTGAAATGGATGGAGCCGGCGGCCAGCCAGCGGTTGGTTGTTTTCCGGGCCAGCTTGCGCAGCACGATCCACACGCTGGCCAGCACGGCCAGCGCGATCACCACGTACTGCAGCAACAGGCCGGCACTCATGGGCGGCTCCTCACGTCAGCGCCCTCGTCACCTGGTAGACGATGAACGACGCGGTGTAGGCCATCACGAACATGTAGCCGAACGAGATCGCCACGTTGCGCCAGGAGTCGGTCTCGCGCTTGATGATCGCCAGCGTGGACATGCACTGCGGCGCATAGGCGAACCACACCAGCAGCGACAGCGCGCTGGCCAGCGGGATCTGCCCGGCCAGCGCCTGGCCGAGCCCGCCGGATTCGCCGCCCACCAGGTAGACCGTGGCCAGCGCCGCCACCGCGGTCTCGCGTGCGGCAAACGCCGGGATCAGCGCCAGGCTGATCTCCCAGTTGAAGCCGATCGGCGCAAACACGTACTGCAGGCCGCGCCCGATGTAGCCGGCGAAGCTGTAGTCGATCGCCGGCAGCGTCGCGCCCTCGGGCGCGCCGGGGAAGGTGGAGAGGAACCACATCAGCACGGTCAGGCCCAGGATCACGCCCGTCAGCCGCCGGAGGAAGATCATGCCGCGCTCGTAAAGACCGATCGCCACGTCGCGCAGCTTGGGCACGCGATACGACGGCAGCTCCATCATCAGCGCATGCTCGCTCTTGTCGCGGCGGATGTGCTTCATCACCCAGCCCACCAGCATCGCGCCGAGGATGCCCGCCAGGTACAGCGCGAACAGCACGATGCCCTGCAGGTTGAACACGCCGAACACGTAATGGGTCGGGATGAACGCGCCGATCAGCAGCGCGTACACCGGCAGCCGCGCCGAGCACGTCATCAATGGCGCGATCAGGATGGTGGCGAGCCGGTCGCGCGGGTCGGTGATGCTGCGCGTGCCCATGATGCCGGGGATGGCGCAGGCGAAGCTCGACAGCAGCGGGATGAACGAGCGCCCGGTCAGCCCCACCGACAGCATCAGCCGATCCAGCAGGAACGCCGCGCGCGGCAGGTAGCCCGATTCCTCCAGCACGATGATGAAAAGGAACAGCACCAGGATTTCCGGCAGGAAGCCAAGCACCGTGCCCAGGCCACCGAACAGCCCGTCGTTGACCAGGCTTTGCAGCGGCCCGGCCGGCATCCACGCGGCGACATGCCCGCCCAGCCAGCCGAAGCCGTCGCCGATCGCGTCGGTCATCGGCTTGCCCAGCGAATACACCGCCTGGAACACCAGGAACATCACCACCGCCAGGATCGCCAGACCGAACACCGGGTGCAGGGTCCAGCGGTCCAGTGCGTCGTCGATCTCGGCGGTGACGCGCGGCATCGTCACCGTGGCCGCCAGCAGTTCGCGTACCTGGGCATGCAGGTCGGCGCGGCTGGCGGCATCGCTGGCTCGCCGCGGTGCGGCGGCGGGAACTTCGCCGTCGACCTGTTCGATCAGCGCCTGCGCGCCGCCGCGCTTCACTGCCACGGTTTCCACCACCGGCAGGCCCAGCCGGCGCTGCAGTTCCGACACGTCGATGACGATGCCGCGCGAGCGCGCCGTGTCCATCATGTTCAGCGCCAGCACCACCGGCCGGCCGAGGCGCTGGACCTCCAGCACGAAACGAAGGTGCAGGCGCAGGTTGGTGGCATCGGCCACGCAGACGATCAGGTCGGGCACCGCCTCGCCCGGATAGGTGCCGGCGCAGATGTCGCGGGTGATCTGCTCGTCCGGGCTGTTCGCCTCCAGGCTGTAGGTGCCCGGCAGGTCGAGGATCTGCAGCAGTCGGCCGGACGGCGCCATGAACCGCCCTTCCTTGCGTTCCACCGTGACGCCGGCGTAATTGGCCACTTTCTGGCGCCCGCCGGTAAGCAGGTTGAACAGCGCCGTCTTGCCGCAATTCGGATTGCCGACCAGGGCAATGCGCAGGGTCGATGCGCTCACGCAGCCACCCCAGTGCGCACGCTGACCCGCGCCGCCTCGGCAAGCCGCAGCGCAAAGCGCGTGAAGCCGATCTGGATCAGCACCGGGTCGCCGCCCATCGGGCCGACCGCCACCACCCGCACCGGTTCGCCGTCGACAAAGCCGAGGTCGCGCAGGCGCTGGGCGATCGGATCGGCCGCATGCACATCGAGCACGCGTTCGACCACGGCAAGGGCACCCTTGGGCAATTCGGACAGACGCACGGGCGGAATCCAAACAAGAATGGTTCGCATTGTATTCCTTTGCCCCTGCGCCTGCATCACGCCGGTGGTCGCGGCGCGCTGCGTTTATCATCGGGTTATTTGCCGGGACGACCGATGACCGACTCCATCCTCAACGAGCGCCGCGGCGCCGTGGCCTGGCTCACCCTGAACCGGCCTCAGGTACACAACGCGTTCGACGACAACCTGATCGCCGCGCTCACCGAGGCGCTGGCCCGGGCCGACGCCGATCCGGCGGTCCGCTGCGTCGTGCTCAGCGGCAGCGGCAGCACGTTTTCCGCCGGCGCGGACCTCCACTGGATGCGCGGCATGGCCGCCGCCAACGAGCAGGAGAATCGTGAGGACTCGCTGCGCCTGGCGCGGCTGATGCGCAACCTGCAATTCCTCTCCAAGCCGACCATCGCGCGCGTCAACGGCGCGGCCTATGGCGGCGGCGTGGGCCTGGTCGCCTGCTGCGACATCGCGATCGGCGTGGACGGCGCCAAGTTCGCCCTGTCGGAGGTGAAGTTGGGCCTGGTGCCGGCGGTGATCTCGCCCTACGTGGTCGCGGCAATCGGCCTGCGCGAGGCGCGCCGGTGGTTCGTCAGCGGCGAGGTGTTCGACGCCGCGGAGGCGCAGCGCATCGGCCTGCTGCACGCCGTGGTGGCGGGCGCGGAACTGGATGAGGCGATCGAGCGCCAGCTGCATTTCCTCGCCAAGGCCGGTCCGCTGGCCCAGCGCGAAGCCAAGCAGCTGGCGCTGCGCATTGCCGGTGCCGATCCGGCCACGGCCGAGCGCATCGACACCCAAAACGCCGAGCTGATCGCCCGCCTGCGCGTCTCGCCGGAAGGCCAGCACGGCCTGGGCGCGTTCCTCGACAAGCGCGCGCCGTCATGGGTCACCGGTTGACCACGGAGCCACGAGCATGACCAGACCGATCCTCAACCTTGCCGACGTGGTGGTGCAATCCGCCGCCGACACGCCGATCCCCGCCGGCCTGCCACAAGGCGCCACCGCCGAACGCTACGACCTGCGCTGGGGTGAGGTCGCCAGCCGTATCGGCGCGCGCCAGCTGGGCTGCAACCTCACCGTGGTGGCGCCGGGCAAGCGCGCCTGCCCGTTCCACAGTCACCGCGCCGAAGAGGAGATGTTCATCATCCTCGAAGGCAGCGGCGAGTTGCGCTATGGCGCCGAGCGCCACCCGGTCCGCGCCGGCGACATCATCGCCTGCCCCACCGGCGGTCCGGAAACCGCGCACCAGATCATCAACACCGGCGCGGCGGAGATGCGCTATCTCGCGATCAGCACGCAGTCGCCGGCCGAAGTATGTGAATACCCCGACTCGGCCAAGTTCGGCGCCTTCGCCGACGGCACGCCGGGCCGCTTCCGCCACCTCGGACGCCTCGCGGATGCGCGCGATTACTGGGAAGGCGAATAACGCCTTTGCTGCGCCGCGCAGCGGAGAAACATCGCGCATCTGCTAACTTTTGAAGGCTTTGCACCGACCGTCTGGCCAGGGAAATCGCATGTTCGAACGTGTACTGATCGCCAACCGCGGCGAAATCGCCTGCCGCGTGATCCGCACCTGCCGTCGCCTCGGTATCCGCACCATCGCGGTGTACTCGGAAGCCGACCGCGACGCACAGCACGTGCGGCAGGCCGACGAGGCCTTGCCGATTGGCGGCCCGCTGCCGGCCGAGTCCTATCTGCGCATCGACGCCATCCTCGACGCTGCGAAAAAGAGCGGCGCGCAGGCGATCCATCCCGGCTACGGCTTCCTCTCCGAGAACACGGCCTTTTCGCGCGCCTGCAAGGACGCCGGCATCGTGTTCATCGGCCCCGATCCGGAGAGCATCGAGGCGATGGGCTCCAAGGCCGCCGCCAAGCAGCTGATGGCCAAGCACGCCGTGCCGCTGGTGCCCGGCTACGACGGCGACGAGCAGGACAACGCCTGCCTCGCCGAACAGGCGCATGCCATCGGCTATCCGCTGATCATCAAGCCCTCGGCCGGTGGCGGCGGCAAGGGCATGCAGATCGTGCGCTCGGACGCCGAGTTCCCCGAGGCGCTGGCCACCGCGCAGCGCGTGGCGCAGGCCGCCTTCGGCGACGCTTCGATGCTGCTGGAACGCTACGTGGAGCACCCGCGCCACATTGAATTCCAGATCTTCGGCGACCGCCACGGCAACATCATCCACCTGGGCGAGCGCGAGTGCTCCGCGCAGCGCCGTTACCAGAAGGTGCTGGAGGAAACCCCCTCGCCCTTCCTCACCCCGGAAAAGCGTGCCGCCATGGGCGCCGCCGCCGTGGCCGCCGCGCGCGCCGTGAACTACGTGGGCGCCGGCACGGTGGAGTTCATCGTCGGTCCCGCGGGCGACTTCCACTTCATGGAAATGAACACCCGCCTGCAGGTCGAGCATCCGGTCACCGAGCTGACCCACGGCGTGGACCTGGTGGAATGGCAGCTGCGCATCGCCGATGGCGAACCGCTGCCGCTGGCCCAGCAGGACGTGGTCTCGCACGGCCACGCGATCGAGGTACGCCTGTACGCCGAAGACCCCGACCAGAACTTCCTGCCCGGCTCCGGCACGCTGCAGTCGCTGCGCTTGCCGACTCCCTCGCAACATGTGCGCCTCGACGGTGGCGTGGTCGAAGGCGACACGGTGACGATCTTCTACGACCCGATGATCGCCAAGCTGATCGTGTGGGACGGGGATCGCCCGAAGGCGCTGCAGCGCATGCGCGAGGCACTCGCGGCATGCGAGATCATCGGCCCGAAATCCAACATCGCCTTTCTCGAACGACTGGTGCGCCATCCGGCCGTGGTCGAGGCACGCATCGACACCGGTTACCTGGATCGCCACCTGGACGAATTCCTGGTCGGCGACGCGGCTCCGGCCGAGGGTGCGCTGTTTGCCGCCGCGACCGCCGTGCTGCTGCACGACGAATCGCACGTGGCCGGCAACGCGACCGACCCGCATTCGCCCTGGGCCCGCGCCGACGCCTGGCGCGTCGGCCACGCCGGCAAGCGCATCGTGGCGCTGGCCTGGCGCGACCAGCGCTTCGAGATCGAGGCGCGCGGGCACGCCGGCAATTATCAATTGCGCCGCGCCGAAACGAACTGCGAGGTGCAAGGCGCGCGCCTGTCGGACGACAACCTCGGCGCCCGCTTCGATGGCGAAGCGCGCCGCGTGCCGTTGCACGTCGACGCCGCGCACGTGCTGCTGCACGACGCCCACGGCCAGCGCTACAGCCTCGGTCGCGCGGCCGCGTTCGCGTGGGAAGCCAAGGACACTGCCGGCGGCAACCAGGTGATCGCGCCGATGCCCGGCCGCATCGTGCTGGTGAAGGCGCAAGCCGGCGACGCAGTCGAGCAGGGCCAGGAACTGCTGGTGATGGAAGCGATGAAGATGGAACTGGCCTTGAAGGCACCCCGCGCCGGCACCATCGAAAGCATCAATGCCACGCAAGGCGAGTTTGTCGAAGCCGACGCCGTGCTGGTCCGCTTCGCCGAATAAATCACCCGACCCTTGTAGGGCGGGCACTGCCCGCCGCCCGCCTATCACGCACAAGAGCCGGCGGGCAGTGCCCGCCCTACCGGACCGCATTTGTAGGAGCGCACCCTGTGCGCGATGCTCTTCTTCACATCACGCAAAAGCTTCGCGCACAGGGTGCGCTTCTACACGCCATTACCGGAGCATCTGATGTCCCCGTCCAACCACGTACACATCGTCGAAGTCGGCGCCCGCGATGGCCTGCAGAACGAGAAGACCCTGCTGCCGGCCGCGGTGAAGATCGCGCTGATCGACCGGCTCTCCGCCACCGGCCTGAAGACCATCGAGGCCACCAGCTTCGTCAGCCCGAAATGGGTGCCACAGCTGGCCGACGCCGCCGAGGTGTTCGCACGTATCCGCAAGCTGCCTGGCGTCAGCTACCCGGTGCTGGTGCCGAACCTGCAGGGCTACCAGCGTGCGCGCGAAGTCGGCGCGCGCGAGGTCGCGGTGTTCACCGCCGCCTCGGAGGCGTTCAACCGCAAGAACATCAACGCCTCGATCGATGAATCCATCGAACGCTTCATCCCGGTGATGGAGCAGGCCCGGGCCGAAGGGGTGAAAGTGCGCGGCTACGTCTCCACCGTGCTCGGCTGTCCATACCAGGGCGAGGTGCCGGTCAGCGATGTGGTACGCGTGGCGCGCCGGATGCACGAGCTGGGCTGCCACGAAATCTCGCTGGGCGACACCATCGGCGTCGGCACGCCGGCGAAGGCGCGCGCGATGCTGCACGCGGTGGCGCAGGAAGTGCCAATCGCCGCGCTGGCCGTGCACTTCCACGATACCTATGGCCAGGCCCTGGCGAACATCCTGGCCTGCCTGGAGGAAGGCGTGCGCGTGATCGACAGCGCGGTCTCGGGCACCGGCGGCTGCCCGTACGCGAAGGGCGCCACCGGCAACGTGGCCAGCGAAGACGTGGTCTACATGCTGCACGGCATGGGCATGGAAACCGGCATCGACCTCGACCTGCTGGTCACCACCGGCGCCTGGCTGGCCGCGCAACTGCACAAGGAAACCGCCAGCCGGGTCACCCGGGCACGCACCGCCGCGGCCTGAGCCACTCGCGAAATCCCGACGGCGATCACTATCATCGGCTTTCGGTTGACGAGACGAAGCGATGCGCACGAGCCTGATGACCTGGTGGCGGGCGGCAGCGACACTGCTGATCCTGCTCTGCAGCCTGTCCGCCAGCGCCGCCACGCCGAAGGGTGATTGGTTGCTGCTGCCCGATCGCGTGTGGACCGCCGACGGTGACGTCGCACACGCAGGCTGGGCCGTGCTGGTGCGCGACGGCATGATCTCGGCGGTCGGCCCGGCCGGCTCGATCGACGCGCCTGCGGACGCACGCCGCGTCACCTTGCCCGGCGCCACGCTCACGCCGGGCCTGATCGACCTGCACTCGCACCTGTTCCTGCACCCGTACAACGAGACGCTGTGGAACGACCAGGTGCTGACCGAGCCGCAGGATTACCGCACGCTGCTGGCGGCGAAGCATGCGCGCGACACCTTGCTTGCCGGTTTCACCACGCTGCGCGACCTGGGCACCGAAGGTGCCCGCTACGCCGACGTGTCGGTCAAGCGCGCCATCGACGAAGGCCTGATCCCCGGCCCGCGCCTGTTCGTGGCCACCCGCGCGATCGTCGCCACCGCCAGTTACGGCCCCGGCCCGCGCGGCTTCCGTCCGGACATCACCCTGCCCGGCGGCGCGCAGGAAGTCAGCGGCGTCGATGCAGCGATGGCCGCGGTACGCGAACAGGCCGCGCGCGGTGCCGACTGGATCAAGATCTACGGCGACTACCGGGTCGGTCCGGACGGCGCTACCGCGCCAACCTTCACCGCCGCCGAACTGAAGGCGCTGGTCGACACCGCGCACCAGATCGGTCGCCCGGTGGCCGTGCACGCCGCCAGCGACGCCGGCGTGCGCATGGCGGTGGAGGCCGGCGTGGACAGCGTGGAACACGGCTACGGCGCCAGCGAGGCCACTTTCAGGCTGATGAAGCAGCACGGCATCGCCTACGAGCCCACGCTCACCGCGGTCGAGTCCACCGCGGAATATTTCCAGCATTACGTGCCCGGCAAGAGCGAACCGACCGAGCGCATGCGCGAAGCCGACCACGCCTTCCGCACCGCGCTGAAACTGGGCGTCACGATCGGCAACGGCAGCGACGTCGGCGTGTTCGCGCACGGCGAGAACTGGCGCGAGCCGGCAGCAATGGTGGCCGGCGGCATGACGCCCGCGCAGGCATTGCACGCGGCCACCGACGTGGCGGCAAGAATCCTGCGCCAGTCGCAGCGCCTGGGCCGCATCGCACCCGGCCTGGCGGCCGACCTCGCCGCGTTCAGCGGCGATCCGAGCACACAGATCGACGCACTCCAGCATCCGGTCTTCGTGATGAAGGCCGGCCTCCCCTATCTCACTCCCGACCACACCCCATGAGCGAAAACTTCCTGATCCGCCCGATCGCACCGGGCGACAACGCGGCGATGGCCGCGATCATCCGCGCCGTGATGCCCGAGTTCGGCGCCGACGGCCCCGGCTTCGCGATCCATGACGCCGAAGTCGACACGATGTACGAGTCCTACGCACAACCGCGCAGCAGCTATTTCGTGCTCGAGCGCGACGGCACGGTGATCGGCGGTGGCGGCGTCGCGCCCTTGCAAAACGCGGAGCCGGACGTGTGCGAGTTGCGCAAGATGTATTTCCTGCCCGCCGCGCGCGGCATCGGTGCCGGCTCGGCGATGATGCAACGCTGCCTCGACGCGGCCCGCGGGCACGGCTTCCGGCGCTGCTACCTGGAAACGCTGACCGGCATGGACGCGGCGCAGGCGCTGTACAAGCGCAGCGGCTTCACCGCGTTGTGCGCGCCGATGGGCGGCACCGGGCATTTCAGCTGCGACCGCTTCTTCATCCGCGAGCTGTGAGCCCATGACACCCATTCGCACTGCCCGCGACGAAGACGCCGCCGCCATTCACACGATCTACGCACCATCGGTCAGCGACGGCGTGGCCACCTTCGAAACCGGACTGCCCGGCGTGGAAGCCATGCGCGAACGCCTGCGCGCGCGCCTCGAACACTACCCGTGGCTGGTGTGGGAAGAAGCCGGCGAGGTGCTGGCCTACGCCTACGCCGGCCGCTTCCGCGAACGCGCCGCCTATGACTGGATCGCCGAAACCTCGATCTACGTGCGCGCCGACGCACAGCGCCGCGGCATCGCGCGCCAGATGTATGGCGTGCTGCTGGACGTGATGCGGCTGCAGGGCATCACCCAGGCCGTCGGCGTGATCACCCTGCCCGGGGTGGCCAGCGTGGCGATGCACGAGGCGATGGGCTTCACGTCGACCGGCGTGTGGCGACAGTGCGGTTACAAGCTCGGCCGGTGGTGGGACGTGGGCGTATGGCAGAAGGAGCTGCAGGCGGCGGCGAATCCGCCCGCGCCCGTCACCCCTTTCCCGCAGTTGCCACAGGCCACGCTGCAAGAGTTGCTGGAAGACCACCCGAACGCGTAGAGCGGGCACTGCCCGCCTTGCGCTCCCGCATATCTGCACCGGTTTGCCTGAAAAAAAGCGTGCCCGCGGATGCGGGCACGCCTTCACGGTCAAGCCGGCTTACTGGTTGAGCAGCAGGTCGACGATCACGCCGGTAGCGATCGCCACCAGCAGGAAGTCGCCGTTGTCGCTGCGCACCCAGTGGTAGCCACGCGGCGGTTCCCGCAGGCGGGCGTCGCGCCAGTCGTATACCACGTAGCGGGTGCTGCGGTATTCCACCGGCAGGTAGCCGCCGCGCTTGTACCAGCCCTCGTGGCGACCGCGGTCGTGCCAGTTCTTGTAGCGGCCATGGCCGCGACCGTGGCCACGCCCCTGGTCGTTGTCGCGATCGTAGCGCACGTAACGGTCGCCATCATGGTCGTAGCTGCGGTCACGGTCGTTCTGCCCGTGGCGATCGCGGTCGTGGCCCCGACCGTGTTCCTGCGCCAATACGGGGCTGCCGGCCAGCATCAGCATCGTGCCGCATGCAACAGACAGAGCAAGCAACTTTTTCATGATGGATCTCCACTTGGTGGGCCAGGAACCGCGTGCATCGTACCGACAACCGCCTGACGATGCTGTGCGGTCAGACGACACGCTGGTGCCGACACCCCCAACCGGGCATGAATCGGCCAGCCGGGCGTGTTTTGCGTTCAGCCTGCAGCATACGCGGCGGCTCGGCTACCATTGGCGGCTTTCCGCATCCGTTTCGGGGGATCACCCATGCAGCTCGATCAGGTCAAGGCCATCATCACCGGCGGCGCCTCCGGTCTCGGCCACGCGGTGGCGCAGCATTTCGTCGCCCACGGCGGCCGCGTCGCACTGTTCGACGTCAACGACGAGAAGGGCCAGGCCGCCGCGAGGGAACTGGGCGACGCCGCCCGCTTCTTCCGCACCGACGTCACCTCCGAAGAGGGCGTGGCCACCAACGTGGCCGCTGCACATCACGCGCTGGGCGGACTCAACGTGGTCATCAACTGCGCCGGCATCCTCGGCGCGGGCCGCGTGCTGGGCAAGGAAGGCCCGATGCCGTTGGCCAACTTCTCCGGCACCGTGATGGTGAACCTGGTCGGCAGCTTCAACGTGGCCAAGGCCGGCGCGGCGCTGATGCAGAACAACCAAGCCGGCGAGGACGGCGAGCGCGGCGTGATCATCAACACCGCCAGCGTCGCCGCCTACGAAGGCCAGATCGGCCAGGCCGCCTATTCGGCATCGAAGGGCGGCGTGGTCGGCATGACCCTGCCGATGGCGCGCGAGCTGGCGCGTTTCGGCATTCGTGTGGCCACCATCGCGCCGGGCATCTTCTGGACCCCGATGGTCGACGGCATGCCCGAGGCCGTGCAGCAATCGCTGTCCGCCTCGATCCCCTTCCCCTCGCGGCTGGGACGGCCGGACGAATACGCCAGCACCGTCGCTTTCATCCTGGGCAATCGCTACATCAACGGCGAGACGATCCGGCTGGACGGGGCGGTGCGGCTGGCGGCGAAGTAGCCGCCAGGGAATAGGGAATGGAGAATAGGGAATAGGAAAAGCCGGTTCCCGCCACCCTGCCCCACTGTCGCCCAGTACCGCTCTTGCCATTCCCTATTCCCCATTCCCTATTCCCGGCCCCAAACCCATGAAAGCTTCCGACGTCAAGAAAGGCAACGTGGTCGAGCACGACGGCACCGTCTACCAGGTGCGCGACATCGAGCGCAGCGCGCCCACCGCGCGGGGCGGCAACGTCACCTTCCGCTTCACCATGTATTCGATTCCCGGTGCGCGCAAGTACGACCTCAGCCTGCGCGCCGACGACGACCTGAAGGAAATGGACCTGGTCCGCCGCGCGGCGAACTTCTCCTACATGGACGGCGACGCGTTCGTGTTCATGGACGCGGAGGACTACACCCAGTACCTGCTTTCGCCGGAACTGGTCGGCGACAACGCCGGCTACATCGTCGAGGATCTGGAAGGCTATTACGTGCAGTTGATCGACGACGCCCCGGTCGGCCTGCAGGTACCGACCAGCGTGGTGCTGACCGTGGTCGATACCGCGCCGGAAATGAAAGGCTCCAGCGCCACCAAGCGCAACAAGCCTGCCAAGCTCAACACCGGCATCGAAGTGCAGGTGCCCGAGTACATCAGCGTCGACGAAAAGGTGTGGGTTAACACGCTCACCGGCGAGTTCGCCGGCCGGGCTTGAGCAACCTCAAACCGTAGGGCGGGCACCGCCCGCCGCTCCCGCCACCGTGCGCGGCGGGACGAAGAGCCGGCGGACAGTGTCCGCCCTACCCCGGCGATTCGCGGGCACGGGCAGCACGGCTTTTTGCGATACTCGTTTTCCGCTCCCCGCGGCGCCCTCTCCATGTCTTCCAACAGCTATTCGCTGCGCGCCCACGCGATCGAAAGCCTGACCCAGGTCAAGCGGCCGAACGTGCCGTGGCGGGTGGTCGTGCGCAACACCGCTGCCGTGGTGCTGCCGCTGGCTGCCGGCATGGCGACGGGCCACCAGACGATCGGCCTGGCGGTGGCCAGCGGCGCGTTGAATGCGATGTTCTCCGACCAGCCCGGGCCGTATCGCCAGCGCCTGCGGCAGTTGCTGCTGAACGCGCTGGCCGCGGGCCTGGCCTCGCTGGCGGGTTTCCTGCTCGGCGACCAGTTGCTGCCACTGCTGGCGATTACGGCGGCGCTCGGTTTCTTCGGCGGCCTGCTGGTGGTGTTCGGCCCGGACACGGCACGCGCCGGCATGACCAGCATGATCCTGCTGGTGATCACCGCCGCCACCCCGCAGCCGCTGCCCGGCGCACTGGGCGGCGCAGCGCTGATCTTCGCCGGCGGCCTGCTGCTGGCCGCGTTCTCGCTGGCGGCATGGCCGCTGCAACGCTACTGGCCCGAGCGCCACGCCCTCGTCGAGGTGTACCGAGGGCTGGCGGCGCTGGCGCGCGAAACCCGCCACGACGCGACAGACGTGCCGGCGCTGACCGAGGCGATGACCACCCTTCAGCAGACCCTGCTGGGGCGCCACCGCGCCCACGGGCGCGCGATGGAAGCCTTTGGCGTGTTGCTGGAACTGGCCGAGCGAATCCGCCTGGAACTCACCGCCATCGCCGAGCTGCATGCCGGCCCTGCCTTGCAGGCCGGCTTCCGGGATGGCGCGGCCGAGGTGCTCGCGGCGATTGCCGACGCGCTGGAGCACGGCGATTCGCCCGCACGCGCCGACACGCTGCTGCAGGCCTTGCGCGCGCGGCACGACGAGGGTGACGGGTTGGCGCCGCATCGGGATGCGCTGATCGGTCAGCTTGCGGCAGCCGTGCGCAACGCCGACTGGGCCGGCAGCCGCGGCGAGCTGCGCGCCAGCGCAGCGGAAACGCGCCTGCCGGCGACCCTGCGCAGCACGGCGATCCGGGCCACCCTGCGCGCCAGCCTCACGCCGCGCTCGGTGGCGTTCCGCCACGCCGTACGCATGGCAGTGTGCCTCACCGCAACGCTGGCGCTGTCGCGCTGGCTGGATCTCCCGCACGGCTACTGGGTGCCGATGACGGCGGCGATCGTGCTGCGCGCGGATTTCGCCGCCACCTTCAACTTCGGCCTGTTGCGCGTGCTCGGCACCGTGCTCGGTCTGGTGCTTACCACGATGTTGCTGTCCATCACGCCCGACCAGCCATGGGCGCATCTCGCCCTGATGGCCGTGCTGTGCATGGCGTTCCGCTACCTGGCCGGCGCGCATTACGGCATCGCGGTGGCCGCACTGACCGGCACCGTGGTGATCCTGCTTTCGTTCGAGGGCGTGGCGCCCGATGCCGCGGTGCTCGACCGCGTGATCGACACCGCGCTGGGCTGCGGCATCGCCCTGTTCGCCTACGTGGCGTGGCCGACCTGGGAGCGCAGTCGCGCGCGCGAGGCCCTGGCCAGCATGCTCGACGCCTATGCTGATTACCTGGGCCACCTGGCCAGATGCGGCGGCGTGGTGCGCGGCGAAATTCGCTCCGCCGCACGCACGGCCCGGATCAATGCGCAGGCGTCGATCGAGCGCATGCGCAGTGAGCCGGCGACGCCTCCTGCGTTGCTGGCGCTGGCACGCCAGCTGCTCGCCAACGGCAACCGGCTGGCGCGCACCGCGATGACGCTGGAAGCGATGCTGGGCGACCTCGCCAGGTTGCCGCCGTCGACCGGGCTGGCCGACTTTATCGGGGAATGCATCCGCGCACTGCATGCCATCTCCGACGCGTTGCGCCAGCAGGCACCGCTCACCGGGCTGCCCGACCTGCGTGCCGCGCAACGCGCGCTGGTTCGCCGCACTGCGGGCGCGGACGCTGCCAGTGTCGACCTGCTGGGCCGCATCAGCGATCGCCTGGTGGACAACATCGATACGCTTGCCCACGTCATCAACCGCCACCGGCCCGAGCCGGCCCTGCCCGACCGGTAGAAGCGCACCCTGCGCGCGCTGGATCCTCCCGTGGCGAAAGAGCTCGCGCACAAGGTGCGCTCCCGCAAAAACCAGTGAGGCGACGGCGGCGCCCGGAGGTTTTACACTGCACGGATGCTCAAGATCGACACCCACGCGCACATCCTGCCCCGCGACTGGCCGAACCTGGCAGCCAAGTACGGCGACGACCGCTTCCCGGTGATGACCCATACCGACGGTCGCCACCGCATCTACAAGGACAGCCGCTTCTTTCGCGAAGTGTGGGATTCGGCGTTCGACCCGCAGACGCGCATCGACGACTATGCCCGCTTCGGCGTCGACGTGCAGGTGATTTCCACCGTGCCGGTGTTGTTCTCCTACTGGGCGCCGGGATACCAGGCGCTGGAACTGCATCGCCACTTGAACGACCACATGGCCGGCATCTGCCGCGACTACCCGCGCCACTACGCGGGCATCGGCACGGTGCCGCTGCAGGCGCCGGAGCTGGCGGTGCGCGAACTCGAGCGCTGCATCGACGAGCTGGGCCTGCAAGGCGTGCAGATCGGCTCGCACTGCGGCGACTGGAACCTGGATGCGCCTGAGCTGTTCCCGTTCTTCGAGGCGGCCGCCGATCTCGGCGCGGCGATCCTGGTGCATCCATGGGACATGATGGGCATGGCCAGCATGCCCAAGTACTGGATGCCGTGGCTGGTCGGCATGCCCGCGGAGCAGTCCCGCGCCGCCTGCTGCCTCGCCTTCGGCGGCGTGCTGGAGCGGCTGCCGAAGCTGCGCGTGATGCTGGCCCACGGCGGCGGCAGTTTTCCGTACACCATCGGCCGCATCGAGCACGGTTTTCGCATGCGCCCGGATCTGGTGGCCACCGACAACCCGCGCAACCCGCGCGAA
Source organism: Rhodanobacter sp. UC4438_H5 (assembly GCF_052978405.1). Taxonomy (NCBI): domain Bacteria; kingdom Pseudomonadati; phylum Pseudomonadota; class Gammaproteobacteria; order Lysobacterales; family Rhodanobacteraceae; genus Rhodanobacter; species Rhodanobacter sp. UC4438_H5. The sequence goes on along the minus strand of NZ_CM129672.1, from coordinate 539,761 downwards.
TACCTCAAGCGCTTCTATTTCGACTCCTGCGTGCACGACGACGATGCCCTGCGTTACCTGCTGGATGTGACCGGCGTCGAACAGGTCATGCTCGGCACCGACTATCCTTTCCCGCTGGGCGAACAGGTGCCGGGCAGCGGCATCGAGGCGCTCGGCCTGGACGAGGCCGGGCGCGAGCGACTGTTCCATGGCACCGCGCTGGAGTGGCTGGGCCTGCCCAGGCATCGTTTTGCCCCCGACCCTTCTCGACCGGAGTCCGCATGAACCTGCTTCGCACGACCACACTGGCGCTCGTCGCCACCCTGCTGCTGGCCGGCACGGCGCACGCCGCGGAAGTCAGCATGGCCGGCGGCAACATCACCTTCGACACGCCCGCCAACTGGCTCCCGATCATGCAGACCGAAGGCGACCCCGAGGCGCAGGTGTTCCAGGTGCCCGACCCCTCGCCCACCGGCAAGAGCAGCCTGGCCCGCGTCACCGTCACCGTCACCCGGGTGCCGGACATCAGCAGCTTCCACCAGTTCATGGCCCAGGCCACGGCCAAGGCGCTGGCCCTGCCCGGCTACCAGCAGGACAAGGTGCCGCCGGTACCGAACAGCAACCTCTACACCGCGCAGGAAAACGGCACCGCCTTCAGCTACACCGAGCACTACTGGTTCAAGCACGGTTACGCGATCCAGCTGCGCTGCGTGCGCCCGACCCGCACCCAGGCCGGCAGCGCATGGCAGGCCGATTTCGACAAGGGCTGCGATGCACTGGCCGTCCAACTGAAATAGATCCGCAACCCCTGCAGGAGCGCGCTCGCGCACGATGCTCTCCGTCGCGCCGACGAAAAGCGCGCCAGCCGCTCCCACCGAAACAGGACACCACCATGCCCGACTACCAGCCCACCGCTGCGTGGGCCGCCGCCCGCGATGCCGCCGATCCGCTGCGCGCGTTCCGAGACGAGTTCCTGATCCCGCCGCACGAAGGCCGCGACAGCGCCTATTTCTGCGGCAACTCGCTCGGCCTGCAGCCGCGCGCCGTGCGCGAGGCGGTCAACGCGGAGCTGGACTACTGGGGCGAGCTGGGCGTGGAAGGCCACTTCAAGGGTCGCCTGCCGTGGATGGACTACCACGAGTTCGTGCGCGACGACCTCGCCGCCGTGGTCGGTGCGCTGCCCACCGAAGTAGTGGCCATGAATACCCTGGGCGTGAACCTGCACCTGATGATGGTGAGTTTCTACCGCCCCACCGCCGAACGCCCGGCGATCCTGATCGAGGCCGGCGCCTTCCCCACCGATCGCTACGCGGTGGAATCGCAGATCCGCTTCCACGGTTTTGATCCCTCCACGGCATTGATCGAACTGGAAGCCGACGAGCCGAACGGCATTGTTTCCACCGCCGCCATCGAACGCGTGCTGGCCGAACACGGCTCGCGCATCGCCCTGGTGATGCTGCCCGGCGTGCAGTACCGCACCGGCCAGGCGTTCGACCTCAAGGCCATCACCGCGCTGGCGCATCGGCACGGCTGCACCGTGGGCTTCGACCTCGCCCACGCCGTCGGCAACCTGCCGCTGCAACTGCACGACAGCGGCGCCGACTTCGCGATCTGGTGCAGCTACAAATACCTGAACAGCGGACCCGGTGCCGTCGGCGGCGCCTTCGTGCACGAGCGCCACGCCAAGGCCGTGTTGCCGCGTTTCGCCGGCTGGTGGGGCCACGACAAGACCACGCGCTTCCAGATGGGCCCCCGGTTCGTGCCCACGCCCGGCGCCGACGGCTGGCAGCTCTCCAACCCGCCGATCCTGGCGCTGGCCCCCCTGCGCGTGTCGCTGGAAATTTTCCGCCGCGCCGGCATGGATGCTCTGCGCCAAAAATCGTTGGCGCTCACCGGCTACCTCGAATGGCTGGTGCAGACGCAACTGGCCGACGTACTGCAGGTCGTCACCCCCGCGGACCCCGAACGCCGCGGCGCCCAACTCTCCATCCGCGTGATCGACGGCCGCGAACGCGGCCGCGCACTGTTCGATTATCTGATGGCCCACGGCGTCATCGGCGACTGGCGCGAACCCGACGTGATCCGCATCTCGCCCGCGCCGCTGTACAACCGCTTCGCGGATTGCGTGGCGTTTGCGGAGGCGGCACGCGAGTGGAGTCGCGGCGGCTGACCCGACCGCTACCGGATGATTGCCGGTCCCGACGCGATCCGGCGACCCAGGCGCATGTCGCACCGCAAGCCCCCATTGGCCCGCTGGCCAGACCGCGCCCGAAAATCCGGCGCCCCACCACACGAAAACCCGGCACTTTCGTCCCCGTTACACCCCCACTCCCGAGGGTGTAACTCATACACCCTCAAATGTGCCGGATAACACCGAGCCGCAAACCCCGTACCCGCCCCCACACCGCGGCGCAACCGGATGATCCGTCGCAGAAATCCCCCGCTTGAACGATGGAAAGTGGAGCCGCATACTCCGAGCAACACCCCATTTTTGGGGTCTACTTAGCGTTAGGCCTCATGCACGATAGATTCGTACTTGCGTCAATTGCTCTCGTAGCCCTTTGGCTACTATGGCTATGGCTGGCAGTCGCGCTCTACCAAAAAGTGGATTCACGCTTTTCTGGCCTGCTGCCTGCCCTTCATAGCCGGCTTCAACCAGTTACTGATTGGACTTCATCATGGGCGTTGCTCAAATTTATTTGCAAAGCCCGGCCGAGCCTCATCGATGATCCTTCAATTCTCAAAGCTGTTTCGGTTGTTCGCTGGCTTGCTGTTCCAGTACTGTTCCTGTGGGCCTACGTTTTGTACTTCCAGTTGCAACACCCGGCCTAACCAATCGTTCAAGGCGGACGGCTTCGCCGCCGCTTAACTCCAGCGTTAGGTTGCTTGTCCAACACTGCTAGGCGTCGAATGGATCCACTCGATCAATCATTGCTCATGGACCTTGTGCTCGCTATCAAGGATGGCGAGGAGGAGCGCGTGCATCAGCTACTTACACTCGGTGTTCCACCCGATCGTATCGACAAGTCTTCCGGCTGGAGCGCATTGCACGCTTCGGTTCTGTACAACACAGTATTTCTCCCAGCACTTCTACAGCGCACACTCAATCCAGACGCGCCTACGGTCCTTGGCGGCACAGCACTCTCATATGCCGTTCACGAGCTTGGCGAGAACCCAAGCATTGAACGCCAGCGGCAACTTCACGACGCAATAGGCTTGCTTCGACGCTCAGGCGCAAATCCCAAGTTCGGCGGCCCAGATCAGAGTGCTCTTGAGCTTTCTCGTCTTTACAGAATGCCGGATGTAGAGCAACTTCTTTTGCAAAGCGTGGGTGGCGCAACCTAACTATGCGTCCAAGCGGACGCGCGAAAAGCCGCGCGCCGCTTAACTCCAGCGTTAGGTGTCAAGACAAACATGGTCGAGTGTCCCTACTGTCACAAGCAAGCTATGTCCCAGCTCCGGAAGTCGTGTTTGGGACCCATCCTTACGGCTTCTTGCCGGTCTTGCCACAAGCCAGTCTCTGTACATCCGGCAGCCATGCTTGCTGTAACCCCGTTTCTGTTTAGCATCGTCCTTGCAGGGCTCGTCGTGTCTCAGGGCTGGTGGCTTACCGCCACTTCATTATTTGTCGGTGCTGCATGCATGTTCGCAATTCATGCGTTTCTCGTCCCACTGGTGCCGCGCGGCACCTAACCAGTCATTCAAGCGGACGGCTTCGCCGCCGCTTAATTCCAGCGTTAGGCGGCAGAGCAATTTTCCGGTTTGCGCTGGGCCTCGTGCTCCGCTCGCGCATCTGCGCTTCGTTGTCCATCGGGTTGGCCTGCGTTCCAATTTCACCGGCGCTGGGCTCGTCCTTCGCAGGTCGCGCGCGCAGCCAAGCTTTCGTTCTTCCAGGCAGCTCAGGCGCGCGATCTCCAGCTACGTTAGGTTTACCGCAAGCGGTTCGGGCGCGGCGCGCAGGCCCTCACCTCTTCGGTCGTTGTGGCGCCTTTTGGGTGGCGCTATCGTTCTTGCCAGCGGCGGCGCAACGTGGCGCCGTCTAACCAGTCATCCAAGCGGACGGCTTCGCCGCCGCTTAATTCCAGCGTTAGGCCTGCATGTGCAAATGAGCCTTATAGTCCCAGCAATTTTTTTGCTCGCTTTGGCGGTCATTCTGCCGTTGTATGCGATGTACTTCATTTCGCTTCATCGCTTCGGAAAGGAGTTCAGGCAATTTCATCCTGGCCTCTACGAGAAATTGCTCGCGACAGGTCGTCCTTCGCTGTCTCCTGTCAACGGTAACTATCGGGCCTTCCAAGCCATCCAGTCTGGCAAAGTTTCAGTTGAAGCATTGAACCCTCTTGTGCTTTCTTCGTACCGACTCGCACGCAAAAGACTGCTGCTTGGCCTTTCGTGCTTCATGGTGTTGTTGTTTTCCGGCCTTGCTATAAGCCTCAACAAATAGGCTGTAAGGTAGGGCCTAACCAGTCATTCGAGGCGGACGGCTGCGCCGCCGCTCAATTCCAGCGTTAGCGCCCATGTCCGCGACACTTCTAATTTTGTGGTTTACAGGGCTTCTCGCAGTCACCTTCGTTCCGCCTTTCTGGGTGCCACAGAGCAAGCGGAAGTCTTTGCGTGAAATGCTGTCGTCAGCCTACTTCGGCATCAGCGTTGCAATTCTCCTCGTCGGTTACACCACACATGCGATCTCTGTTGGCGAAGTCTCATTCGGCAAACATCAGGGGCATGTTTACAGCCTCGCTACCCAGCCAGAGCTATTCTTCATCATGCTAGCGCTCAATCTGGTGCTGTTCTTCTGTGGCTTAGCCTTCTGCTGGGGTGTGTTCAAAAAAAACCTCGCCCTGTATGTTGGGCGCTAACCACTCGTTCAAGGCGGACGGCTTCGCCGCCGCTTAACTCAAGCGTTAGCTTTTAAAGCATGACTGACATCGCCATGTCCAATCACAAGGTTCGTCGTGCGGAGCTTGCCGACGCTACTGAAATCGCCGCGTGTCTTTCTGCTCTTGGTTACGGCACCTCGGCCAGTCTCGTTACCGAACGACTTGCCTCATTTTCCAAGAGCCACGTGGACGCTGTATTCGTCACTTCGGTTGCCGGTCATGTACCGTTGCTGGGTGTTGTTAGCGTGCATTTGCTGCCTCTCTTTCATGCTCCAGGTCTACTAGGTCGCATCACCTCACTTGCAGTTAGTCCTGAGGCCCGCAGCAAAGGTGTAGGCAAAGCACTCGTTGCGGCAGCTGAGGAGTGGGCGTGGAGCGAGGGTGCTCAGCGCATGGAGGTTACGAGCGGCGATCACCGTCTCGCTGCGCATGCGTTCTACCAAGCAGTCGGGTATTCGCTAGACGAGCGCCGCTTCATCAAGCATGCTGCCAAAGCAAGCTAACAGTTCGTTCAAGGCGGACGGCTACGCCGCCGCTTAACTCTAGCGTTAGAGCGCTCCGAAATGTCTCAGGCGACAAAAATTTTCCTTCCCATCGCCAGCTTCCTCCCGCTGCTATTGGGCCAGATCTTTGCCTTTCTACTGCTCTCCAATCCAGTGGGCGGTCACCCTTGGCTCGAGGACAACGTGGGTTATCTAGTACTTTCCCTCGTTGCTTTTCAGTTCGCAATTGCCGCTTTCTTCATTTGGCATCTTCGGAACCGTTCAACTGTCCCACCGGGGCAACGCATTAGTTGGGTGCTCCAGTTCCTCTTCTTGCCACTTGGCCTGGTTGGTTACTGGTATAAGCACATTTGGCAGGTCGATGGGCACGCGCTCTAACATGTCATTCGAGGCGGACGGCTACGCCGCCGCTCAATTCCAGCGTTAGGCGGCAAGAGCTTCATGCTTTTTGTCGTCGTGTCGCGCGCGGCATGTTTCGCGGTGTCGCTTCGGCTGGCGGCGTTCGGTGGTGCGGGCTGGCCTGCGCGGTGGGTTTTCGTGCGCTAGGTGGTTGGCGGCGGCATGCGCGCGGGGGTGTGTTTCGTTGCGTCGTTCATCGCGGCGCGCGCGGCTTCCCGTGATGTGGTGCATGTCGGCAGGCGGGTTGTTCATCGTGCGCAGGCCACAACGGCGGCGGCGTTGTCTGGCTTTCCAAGCAGCGCTATGGTGCTGTTCACCGGCGGTGCAAGGTGTGGCCGTCTAACAGTTCATCCAAGCGGACGGCTTCGCCGCCGCTTAATTCAAGCGTTAGGCGGCAATGGAGAGAACATGGAGTCGTTGAAGAGAATCGAAGGCCTGGCAGCCGCGCGGCGCAGCTCATTCATCGGCCAAGCCGGTGTCCTGTCTGACCTGCGCTCTATGTCCCCGGAAGACGCTATCGCTTGGCTAGAGAGCCACCTCGCTTCACCGATCGCCAAAGATTGGGGGCAGCTGCTCCATGCACTTGGTGCAAGCGGCGCAGTCCTTCGTCGCTGGTTCGAGCTGGGCAAAGAGCATGCACTGGCTGCCGCAGATGCTGCTGTTGCGTACGCGGAATCGGGAAATGCCCACGTTGCCCTGAGTGCTCTGCCCGCACTGCGGGCCGCTGCTGAAGCCCACAATGTTCCGCGGCTAAACGCCGCGCTGGCAGCTTTGGAACAAGCGGCAGAGATCACTCCTGAGCCCGCCTTGGATGCGGATCTGCGCCGGGCCGAAGCGATCCTTTCGGGTGGCCAAGGCTTGGCGCCCGCTGCGCGGGCCGCAGTTGCTAGCGCGCCCGACCACTCCGCAAAGTGGCACGCGCTCTTTCACGCCATGGATCGCATCTACTGTGTTGCGGTGCTTGATTGGAAGTGCCCGCCGCAAGAGCAACTCGCAGCCCTGCAGAGCCTTCCAGTTTGGGCCGCGCACGGGGGCAACAGCGGGCTGGAAGTGGCTTCCGCAGAGTTCGGAAGCGACGAAATTTTGCTAATCGCCCTCCCAGCCGCGCAAGTCCGAGAGGTCGCTGAGCTAGCGGCACCAGCACGCGTTGCACAGCATCGGGTTGCCGCCTAACAATTCGTCCAAGCCGACGCCGCTTCGCGGCGCGGCTTAACTCAGGTGTTAGGCTTTGCACATGGATCACGTGAAGATCGGGGGAGCAGAAATCGCCATACCAGCCTTAGGGCAATGGCGTGAAGCAATCGCTTCAGGGCAGCTCAGTGGCTCGCCTCTGGTTTCACCTGAGGGCATTTCGTCTTGGCTTGATCGCTACAGTCATGTGTCATGTGCGGTCCTCGGAGCTTCGTGGCATCACGGCAAATGGTGGTCTATTCCTCTTCTGCGACTTAACGACATTCATTATCCCGTCCACTTCGAAGACGTGATCTGCAACCATTGCAAAAAGCGGTGCGGCTTGTCGGCATGTCCAGACACTACGTCGCTCTGGTGGCCGGGCAGCACATTAGCGGACGCTTGGGCACTCTTCAAAGACCTACCCATTCTTCATTGTCCACACTGTCAAAGCACTCTCAGTCATCGGCAAACTATTTGGTTCGCGGCGCCTAACCACTCGTTCAAGGCGGACGCCTCCGGCGCCGCTTAACTCCAGCGTTAGAATCCACTGGGAAGTCACAGGTTTAGGGGGAGTCATGGGTAAAGCATGTACATTGCTGGCGCTTGTTGCGCTGTGCTTAACAGGTTGCGCGCCGCTGCAAGTTAATCTGTCCAGCTCCGAATACCAACCGACGCCAAGCACTTCGAACACACCGAAGCGGGTCGCCAGCGTAACGGTCATAAATCGCGCAGCCGACGCCGAGCTACAAAATCATCCGTTCAGTGACTCCCTCATCCCTATAAAAACAGCAGTTTCACCGCAATCAACAGTCGAGTCAGACATTAAGCTGCTACTCGCAGAGACATTAAGCATCGGAGGCACCGAAGATAAATCAGTGTTTGTCACCATCAGAAAAGCCGATGCTTATTGGACAATGGGCGTAGCCGACCGAATACCATTTGTTGGCTTAGCAACTGCGACGCGTGATAGGGACTTTGTTATGCATGTTGTGCTGTCCCTCGAAGTTCGTAAAGACGGTGCCGTGGTTGCAAGCTACCCAGTGGATCGCGAGATGAAAATTGTCGGTAAGGCAACTACTCGTGACGCCATATCGGAGTCGTATCAGCACCTCATTGCAACGTATCGAGCAGATGTCCTTGGCGACATACAGCGTAATTTCATTGACAAGTCACTGTAGTATCCAAGCTGGACTCGACGGAGGTGGTTTCTAACTACTCGTCCAAGCGGACGCGCGAAAAGCCGCGCGCCGCTTAACTCAAGCGTTAGGCAGGGAGACAGGAATGTCCCAGATTTTTGTGGGTGCGGCGCTTGCAGTTTTTGTCGCCGTTTGGCTCACAGCTCTCATCACCTTGCTCGCGTGTGTCGTCTACGCCATCAAGACCGTTCGCTGCGCTCGTCCGGGCATCAAGCTCTGGGGTCGCGACACGCTATGGAATCCTGCCAACGTACTACTTAGCTCCGACATGCTCACTGAGGAGGGGCTGCGGTATCGTCGCAAATGTTTTATATCACTGGGCATCTTCGTAGTGTGCGTTGGCGGTACGCTGCTGCTTGCAGCAATCACAGGGCAGCTCAGGTGAGCTACAGGCTGCCTAACAGTTCGTTCAAGGCGGACGGCTTCGCCGCCGCTTAACTCAAGCGTTGAGGTTGTAGAAAAAGTCGGTTTGCCAAGTTGATCGCGGCGGCGCCGAAAATCGCCCTCACAGGAGGCGCTAGAATCGACGCGCAGCACCTTGGGAGGGGTCGAAGTACCCCCGGAAATCGGCAAATTTCTTGACCAAGGACTTTTTCTACAACCTCGTTAGGCACCAATTCAGGGCGGGATTCCATGAATCATAAATTTATAAGCACGTTCATCTCGGCCACTTGCCGCGTAGTCTTCGTAACGAGCGTGGTGCTTATTCTGGCCTCGTGCGCAACTGAGCCAAAGCAAGCGATCAACAAGCCGAGCAGCCAAGACATTGATTACGCGCTCTCGAATGCTATGAACTGCATCAAAGCAGCTATTCCACAATTTGACGACGGGGTATCTAGTGCTGAGACAGTTGGGCACGCAGCTGTCGGGAGCTGCACTTCTGAGATTGATGCCTATACGGAGCTTAATCTTCGTGGCACACCAATAAGTACGTCTGACTATCCAGAAATGTCTGAAAAGATTAAGACTATTTTTTCGAACGTTACCGTTCAATTGGTGTTGAAGCGACGCGTGAACAGCGCAGGATCGTAATATCGCCATTGGCGTAATGCCTAACAATTCGTCCAAGCGGAAGAAGCGCCACCTCGTCAGACGGACAGTTCACCGAGGCGCGGGAGCGGAAATTCCTGGCGTTGATCCCACTGTCCGTGAGGTAGAATCCGCCGCGCAAGGGGGGCGACATGCCGGTTTTGCGTCCAATCACCGAAGCCGAGTTCGCAGCCTGGCGTGACGCCGTGATTCCTGGCTATGCGCAAGAGAAAGTGAGGTCGGGCGACTGGCCTCCGGAGAACGCGGTTGACCGCGCGCGCACGCAGCTTGACGAGCTTTTGCCCCAGGGAGCGGCGACGCGCGACAACTGCCTTTTCACCATAACCGGACCCGTCGACGAGCCGGTGGGGACCCTCTGGTTCGCGGTGAAGGAGCGAGGCGGACGTCGGGTAGCCTACATCTACGATGTCGTCATCGCTCCGCAATATCGTCGCCAAGGCCACGCGGCACGTGCATTCGCCGCGCTCGAGCAGAAAGTCGCCCATCTTGGCCTGGAGGGAATCGCCCTTCACGTCTTCGGCCATAACCAGGCGGCCCATTCGCTGTATGTCAAGCTCGGCTTCGTGGAAACGGACATCACCATGTTCAAGCCGATCGACGCCGCGTAAGTTTCCTCGTCAGGCAGATGCGGCGAGAGCGGATCGAGGTTCGGGTCAATCGCCGTTGGCCACCCCCGCTATCACCGGCAACAGCACGGCGCTGCGCCCATCGCCCCCGTGCTCGATCGTCACCGTGGCCTTGCGGTAGTCGGATGGCTTGGCGAAGAGGATGTTGGGCACGTAGCTCTGCGGGTTGCGGTCGTAGAGCGGGAACAGGCTGGACTGGATCTGCACCATGATCCGGTGGCCGGGCTTGAACTCGTAGTTCACGGTCGGCAGGCGGAACTTGTATTCCTGCACCTGGTTCGGCGGGATCGGCGACGGGTCGGCAAAGCTCCTGCGATAGCGGCCGCGGAAGATGTCCAGCGAGACCGGCAGCTCGTAGCCGCCCATCGCGGGATCGGTCGGATCGGTGCCGGGGTAGACGTCGATCAGCTTGACCACGAAGTCGCCGTCGGTGCCGGTGGTGCTGGCGAAGATGTCGGCGACCGGCGCGCCCTGGACCTTCACGGTGCGGGTCAGCACCGGCGTGACGTAGGTGAGCACGTCGGGCCGGGTTTCGGCGAAGCGCTGGTCGTGGACCAGCCAGGTGCGCCAGCGGTCGTTTTTCTGCGGGATCGGGCGCGGCAGGTAAGGCACGGGCTTGGCCGGGTCGGAGACGTAGCTGTCGCTGCCGCCGGTCGGCTGCTGGAAGCCGAGGCCCATGTCTGCCTGCAGGTAGAGCGGGGTGAGCGACTGCTCGCTGGCCGGCTTCCAGTTCGCGAAACTGTCCCAGTGTTGCCCGACCGCGTTGTAGATCATGGCTTCTGGCAGCGGCTTGGGCAGCGGGGTGCCACGCAGGTAGTGGTTGAACCAGGGGATCATCACGTTCTGGCGGAACTGCGCGGTGGTGTCGCCCGGCCATTTGAGCGGCCCCATGTTCCAGCCGGCGCGGTTGATCTGGCTGTGCCACCACGGCCCAATGACAAGGTGGTTGTTGGCGCCGTGCCCGGCCCTCTTGAGCGCCTCCCAGGCATGCACGGCGCCGTAGATGTCCTCCTGGTCCCACAGGCCCTGCAGCCACATCGTGGGCACGCTGGAAGGATGCGCGACGAGCAGCCTGTCGAGTGCCTGCAACTGCCAGAAGGCGTCATAGGCCGGGTGGGCGGAGAAGCGATTCCACCAGGGCAATTGCCTGAAGCCGTTGGCCTCGGCGTAGGCACCGGCCGAGCCCGCATCGAGGAAATTGGTGTAGTCGTCGTAGCTTTCTCGCGGGATGTTTTTCCCCTCGCCCCGCTTGCTCATCTGGCCGCTGAAGTAGTCGAGGTTCACCTGGCGCAGGGCGCCGTAGTGGTACCAGTCGTCACCCATCCAGCCATCGATCATCGGGCTTTCCGGCGCCGCGACCTTCAGCGCGGGATGCGGGTGGAGCAGCGCCATCGCGACCGTCCAGCCGTCGTAGGACGAGCCGATCATGCCGACCTTGCCGTTCGATTCCTTCGTGTTCTTCACCAGCCAGTCGATCGTGTCCCAGGCATCGGTGGTGTCGTCGGTGGTGGTCGGGTTCAGCGGCCCCATCGGCGGGCGCGTCATGACATAGTTGCCTTCCGATCCGTACTTGCCGCGCACGTCCTGCCAGACCAGGATGGTGCTGCCGTCGGCCCAGTCCTTGTCGCCCGACCACACCGCGTCGGCCATGTGCGGGCTGTTGCCGGTCACGAAGCTGTCGGTGTTGTACGGCGTGCGCTCAAGCAGGATCGGCAGGTCGTGCGCGCCCTTCGGGATCAGGATCACGGTGTGCAGCCTCACGCCGTCGCGCATCGGGATCATCATGTCGCGCTTGATGTAGTCGAAGTTGCCGTGCGGCTGCTTCCAGTCGGGCGGGATGTCGGACCCGGTCTGGATCATGTCGGGCGTGACCTTCGCCGAAGCCTGGCCCGCCGGAGGCATCGCGAACGCGGCGGCTGACAAGAGGCAGACAAGCGAAACGAGTGCCGCGCCCAGCGTGGTCTTCTTCATGTCCAGGGTCCCCCGTGATGATGGTCGTGTCCGCAAATCTGCCGCGGACGGCGGATTCAACTCCGAAGTGCAGCGCGCTTGAACGACCGCTCGAACACTTCTTGCGGCGTGCGAAAGCCTAGCCGCTTCCGCGGGCGGTTGCCGGGTTTGTCTTCGATGTGCTGGATGAAGGCGTCGTCGAAGGTGGCCCGGTTGCAGCCTTTGGGCAAGCACTGACGGATCACGTTCGTGTTTTCGCCGGCACCTCGCCCCCCACGAATGGTACGGGCTATCGGGTCAAGTACGTGTGCTTCGCCTGGCCCGTGCCCGCGGCTATAGTGCTCGCGGGGACCTCCCCCTGTTGCTCTCCAGCGCGCCGCGGCCGCACGGCCGGCGGCGTCGCGGCAGGGCTGCGCTCTCCTTTCCGACGGTTGCGTGCGAGGCCTCGCGCCACCGACCCATTCACAACCTCAAGCGAGATCACAAGGATGAGGAATCGACGTACTGCCACCCTGCTGGCGCCGGCGCTGTTCACGCTCATGGCCGTTGCGCCGCGACCGGCCTCGGCCGGCGTATACACCGACGACCTTTCGAAGTGCCTGGTATCGCGCACGACGTCCGAGCAGAAGGCCGTGCTGGTCAACTGGATGTTCTCCGCCATGTCACTCAACCCGGCGGTCTCGCGCTACGTGTCCATCCCCGCGGCGCAGCGCAAGCAGTTCAACATCGACATGGCGCAGCTGTTCGAGACGCTGCTGACGGTGACTTGCAAGAAGGAGATGCAGGCCGCCGTCAAGTACGAGGGGAGCGGCGCCGTGGGCGCGGCCTTCAACATGCTCGGACAGGTGGCCGGCAGGGAGTTGTTCTCGAACCCCGAGGTTGCCAAGGGCATGGCCGACCTCGAACAGTACATGGACCAGGACAAGCTCAAGGCGGTGATGTCGGCCGCGGAGTGACCCCATGCCGAGGCACCGTGCACCCCTGAAGACCGCGGCGCGATGCTGCGGTTTTCCCGCCGCGGAGCCTCCCATGAAGAACGACGCGCCACGCGGCCCCGGCCTGCATGAGCCAGGCGAGCTGATGGGGCCGCGCCAGCAAGAACATCACGCTGGGTCGCACGCACCCGACGCTGCCGGTTCCGGTGAGCGCTGAAGCCACCGGCGACGCGCCGGGTTGAAAAAGGAAACGGAGGCCTGTGCCTCCGTTTCTGCATCGATTCCGTGGAAAGCCTTCAGTGCAATGAGGCCAGCTTCACGTTCTTCGCCTTCAGCGCCTGGGCGACGTCGTACATCGCCTGGTTGAGGATCTTGTGGGTGTTCTCGTCGGCTCCATGGCCGTACTTGGCGTCGATGTCCTGCATCACCTTGACGTGGATGTCGTGCGAGAGTGCCTTGTCGAACAGCAGGCCGGACCACCAGCTGCCGTCGGCAGCCGTGCCGGCGCTGACCAGGGTGCCGGCGAGCTTGGCGCCCTTGAGGTCGGCCGGCGCCGCAGGCAACGTCACGCCGGCTTCGGTGGCGCGCTTGAGGCCGTCGTTGACGGCGAAGGTCATGCCGTTGATGAAGTTGGTCACGCTCTCATGGCCGTACTGCTTGGTGAGCTTGGCCACCTCCGCGTTGACGGTCTTTTCGCCCAGCATCGAGACCAGCGCCGTGGAGAAGCTGAAGTTGTCGGCGCCGCCACCGGCCTTAACCAGCGCGGCGGTCACATCAAGTGCCGGGGCGCCGAGGTAAGTCTCGCCGCCGAACCAGTTCATCGCCGACGCGTTCATCTGCGCCTGCGGTGCCGCGGCCGGGGCTTCGGCGGAAATCGCCACGCTGGCAAAGGCGATGCCGCCCAGGGCCAACGCTGCTGCCAATACGTTTTTGCGCATGTTCATGGTCATCACTCCTCTTGCATGGAAACGCGTCACGCCGTTCGTGGCGTGGCGTCATTCAGTTCGCGCATGTGCGCGAGAAAATCTCCGGCCGGGTACAGGCCGTCGAGCAGGCGGCGACTCTCGGCCGACAGCAGGCCTTCGAAACGTCCGGCCAGCTCGCTGCCCAGGATCGCCAGCGTGGCGCTTTGCTGGATGTAGGCCGCCGTCAGCGAAACCACCAGCGGTTGCTCGGTGAATATCGCCGTGATGCCGCTGCCGGTGAAATAGCCCAGCAGTGCCGCGTGATCGTCGCTGACCACCAGCAGCCAGCGCGCGCCGCCGGAAACCATGGCGCAGCGATGGAGGTCACCTACGCAGCCGCCGCATTCCACCTCGCAACCTTCCAGGCACAAGGTGGTGATGGCCACGCCGCGCTCTCGTGCGGCACGCAACGGCGCGGCCAGGTGCGCGGCCTCGGTGGGCTGCAGCGCGATGCGCAGGCTGGTCGCGCTGGCTTCGATCAGCTGTCCGGCGCGCTCCAGTACTTCGTCGTCGCGCAGGTTCAATACCATCGGCGGATGACGCTCGCGCGACAGCCGCGACAGCGCCTCGCGGGCATCGCCCACCGCCTTGCGCCGCTCGGCATCGATGTCGCGCAGGAGCTGTTTCGGCGCCGTGGCGACATAGGCCGCGCCGGCCGTGCGTTCGACCCGCACGGCCGCGCCGCGCGCGACCAGCTTGCCCGCCACCGCGTAGACGTTGGCGCGTGGAATGCCGCTGGCCTTGGCCAGCGCATAGCCGTTGAGCTCGCCGCCGGCGACCAGCGCTGCATAGGCGCGCGCCTCGTACTCGGTGAAGCCGAGCTGCTGCAGCGCGTGCAGGATATCGCTGCCTGGCTTGTTAGTAGTCATATGCATAGCAACTATACGCCGCAGCCGGTAGTGGTCAAGCCTTTCCGCCCCGCCGCAGGGCCGTCCGCCCGCCGCAAGGCAACCGGCGCGGGCCTGTACCATCACCGTGACGGGATGACCTGCCCGCCCGGCCAGCCGGCCCGATTTGCCGGCACAGGAATCGCCACTTGTCCCGTTATCACGGTCCGCTGCTGACCCGCCCGATCGCCGACGACCTGCTCGCCGCGCGCGATGCCGGCGCCGCCACCTGGACCGGTTCGCTCGACCTGGGCCTCAGCCACGACACGATTGCGTTGCTGGCCGACGGCTGGCGCTGGCGCGACACGCTCCATCCCTACCCCGGCAAGCTGAAGGAGCGCACGGTCTACTTTTTCGATGGCGATGACTTCGCGCCGGTGGCGCGCTTCGCCGGTTCGCTGATCAAGCTGGTGCCCACCGAGTGGGGCGTGCCCACGTTCGAAATCGACGGCATCAAGATGCTGCCCACGGCCAAGGCCTCGCCGCTCGCCGATGCGCAGCGCAAGGTGGCGCTGGTCGAACCGCGCGGCAAGGCGGTGCTCGATACCTGCGGCGGCCTTGGCTATTTCGCGGCGTGCTGCCTGGAGTCCGGCGTGGCGCGCGTCCAGTCGTTCGAGAAGAGCGCCGACGTGCTGTGGCTGCGCACGCTCAACCCGTGGTCGCCCGACCCGGCCGCCAGCGACGGTCGTCTGCAGATGGAGCACGCCGACGTGGCGCAGGCCATCGGGCAACTCGCCGATGCCTCGTTCGATGCGCTGCTGCACGATCCGCCGCGTTTCGGCATCGCCGGCGAGCTGTACTCGCAGGTGTTCTACGGGGAGCTGGCGCGGGTGTTGCGTCGCGGCGGGCGGCTGTTCCACTACACCGGCAGCCCGAACAAGCTGACCAGCGGACGCGACGTGCCGCGCGAGGTGGCGCGCCGGCTGGAGCAGGCGGGGTTCCGGGCGGAGCTGGCGCTGGACGGGGTGCTTGCCATACGGCGGTGAGCGGGTACGGCGGCGCTTCGACTCCGCCCGCTGCACGGGCTACGCTCAGCGCGAACGGTGGAGGGGTGAAGCGGGCGGTAGGGCGGGCACCGCCCGCCGTGGTCGTGCCACGAAAGGCCGGCGGGCGGTGCCCGCCCTACGCGTTGCTCGCGATGCGCGATGAGGATGCGGCGGCGTTTCGACGGCGCCCGCTGCACGGGCTGCCCTCAGCGGGAACGGTTGAGGGACGGGGGCGCGTCGGAGGATGCATCCGCGCCGCGCTGCACCGCCTTGATGAAGGCACGACGCGAGGCTACCAGCGCCTTCGAGGTCGCCTGCGGCCACGCACCCACCTGCACGATCACGAGTTGCCGCGCCGGATCGACGTAGACCATCTGGCCGAAGATGCCGATCGCGGCGTAGCTGCCGTCGGCATCGGTCCACCACAGGTAGCCGTAGCCGTGGCCGGGGCTGGCCAACTCCTGCTGCTTGCGCATGGCACCGTGCAGCCACGCGTCGGCGATCACCGGCTGGCCGTCGATGCGGCCGCCGTCGAGCATGAACTGGCCGATGCGCGCGTAGTCGGCCAGGGTGGCGGAGAGCCCGCTGCCGCCGGTGTCGCTGCCGTCGCATTCGTCCTTCAGCCAGTACGCGTCCGAGGTCATGCCGTACGGCTTCCAGATCGTCTGCGACAGATAGCCCGCCAGCGACTGGCCGGTGGCGCGCTGGACCAGGATGCCGAGCAGGTCGGTTTCGGCGGTGTTGTAGTTCCAGTGCGTGCCGGCGGGCCAGGCTCGCGGCAGCTTGGCCAGGTACGAGATCACGTGCGGCTGGCCGTTCTCGCAGGCGCTGCGGTACATCTGCGCCACGTCGGAACGCGGGTCGTCGTAATCCTCGTTCCAGCGCACGCCGGAGGTCATCGTCAGCAACTGCTGCACGGTGACCTTGGCGTAGGCGGTGCCGCGCAATTGCGGGATGTAGGTCTCCAGCGTGTCGTCCATGCCGTGGATGTCGCCGCGACGCAGCGCGATGCCGAGCAGGGTCGAGGTGACCGACTTGGCCACCGAGAACGACGTCCAGCGCTGCGCGGGTCCGAAGCCGGGTGCGTAGCGCTGAATACGGATGCGGCCATGCTGCAGCACCATCACGCCAGCCAGGTGGTGCTCGCTCATGTAGCCGGCCAGCGTGACGCCGGCGGCGTCCCAGCGCGGAACCAGCGGCTCACCCTCGGGCAAGGCGTGCACGTGGCTGCCGTGCGCCACGCGGTCAGCGGGAAACAGCTCGTACATGCGCGGAAACTGCGCCGTGCGCTGCGCCTGCGTCCAGAACAGCACGTCCTCGCGTTGCTGACCCACGCTGGGCGCATCTTTGGCCAACAGCGGCAGCGGCACAGCCAGGCACAGCACGAGGGAAAGCAGACGCAAGCCGAGGGTCGAACGCATGATGGTTCCGATGGTGGGGCGAACGCGATTGCGTCAGCCGGAGAATGGGCAAAGGCTGCATTCGCCGGTGCGACAGCCGTTCGATTCTAGTCGTCAGCCTCACGGGTCGTCATGCCTCAGGTCAGCGACATGACTCGCGTCGCTGGCATGGCGGTCGTGAAGAATGCACCGCCAGGTCGAATGCAGGACGACTCAAACCCGCCGGGGCCCCGCGGGAGCCCGCTCGCGGGCGATGCTCTTCACCTTGCGAATCCCGAATCCCGAATCCCTGACCCCCGCCCCAACAGCATCACCCGCCAGCAGGCTCGTGCAGGCCGGGCGTCGCTCATTGGACCGCGGGCGGCGTCGCCACCAGCTCGGCCACCACCGGGAAGTGATCGGAGGGATAGCGCGCACCTTCATGCGTGGTCACCGTGCTCACCGTGCGCGCCTTGAAGCCGCGGCTGAGAATCCAGTCGATGCGCCGGTCGGGCGTGCCGGTGAAGTTGTGGAACGTCCTTGCCGGGCCCGAGCGCGTGGCGGCTTCGATCCAGGCGTCATGCAAGCCGGCGGTCAGCTTCGCGTGCACCGGCGTGTCCGGCGCACAGTTGAAATCGCCGGTGAGGATGACCCGCGCATCGGCCGGCAGCTGGTCGATCCAGCGCAGGATTTCGGCGGCGCTGAGCATGCGCGGGCGCACGTCCTGGTCGCGGTAGGGGAAGTGCGTGTTGAGGTAGTCGAACGTGCCGCCGCCATCGCGCAGGCGGAACCGCGCCCAGGTGACCATGCGCGGATACGGCTGGCCCCAGGTGATGCTGCCGGGTACGTCCGGCGTGTCGGACAGCCAGAAATCGCCGGAGCGCAGCACCTCCAGCCGATCGGTGCGGTAGAACACGCCCATGTGCTCGCCCTTGCTGCCACCCTCGCGACCCTGGCCGAACCAGGCGTAGCCGGGCAGATGCGCGGCGAGGTATTCGCCCTGCTCCTCGGTCAGCTCCTGCGTGCCGAGCACGTCCGGGTGCTGCGCGCGGATCACCTGCACCATCAGCTCGCGCCGGTTCTCCCACGCGTTGGCACCCTGGTCCACCGGCACGCGCACGTTGAAGGTCATCACGCGCAGCGGTGTGGTGCCTGCCGATGCCGTGACCGACACCCCCACTGCCAGCGCGCAGGCGAACATCGCAATCCAGTGACGTGGGCTCATGGTTCTGTCCTCCAGATCTCTTGAAGCAAATCGGATGAGGTTCGATTGGGGTTGGATTCCTCGCTCCAGCCGAACCCTCACCCCAACCCATCTCCCAGAGGGAGAGGGGCTTTACACCCGCGCTCGCGGCTCTACTTCCGTGCCGCGATGATGTCGCCGAGGTAATCCGGCGTGCCCTCGATGCGCTGCAGGTGCGGATACTGCAGCCCGCCGTGGTAGTCCACCGCCACGGTGCGGAGGCTGCCTTGGTATTTCAGCAGCAGCTTGATCGGCGTCTGGTTGCCCTTGGCCGCGGTGATCGCGTCCTTGAGCACGTCGGTGCCGTACGCCTGCCCGTTCACCGCGACCACGGTGGCGCCGGTGCTCACGCCGGCCCTGAACGCCGGGCCGTCCCAGCGCACGTCGTTGATCTCGCCGCCCTTGGTGAGCGTCAGCCCGATCGACCAGGCGAAGTTGAAGATGTGCCGCGGCGATTCCGGGCGGCTCTCGTACTGCTTTTCATAGGCGCTGGGCTGGTCGGTGTAGACCAGCTTCCAGCCGGTAGCGGCCAGGCCGCTGGCCAGCGGGGGATCCAGCGTGTCCACGCGCGCGTGCAGGAAGCTCGCCCAGTCGTTCTTCGCCACGCCGTTCAGTGCCGCCACCACATCGTCGAAGGTATAGGTCCTGGTGACGAAGCTGCCGTCGTCGACGCCGAAGAAGGCACGGGCGAAATCATCCAGCGATTTGCGCCCGTGCGTGAGGCTGCGAATTTTTGCATCCACCGCCAGCCACATCATCTGGCCGCCGCTGTAGTACTCCTCGCTCATTTGCCAGCTGCGGTACGGCAGCGCCGCGCGCAGCGCAGCGGTGGGATCGTTGGTAGTGTCCTCCAGCGTGCGCCAGCCGAAGCCGACCCGGTTGCGGTCGTAATTGGCCGCGACCATCGCCAGCGCATCGCGGAACTGCTGCGCCGTCCACAGGCCGGAGCGCGCGGTCAGCACGAAGCCCCAGTACTGGGTCTGGCCCTCGTACACCCACAGCAGCGAATCGCCCATCGGCACGTTGAAGTTCGGTGTCCACAGATCCGCCGGACGGCGGAACTTGCCGTTCCACGAATGGGTGTACTCGTGCGCCAGCAGGTCGCGGTTGGGCGCGGTGTCGGACCAGGCGGTGAAGTAGTCCGCGTCCAGGCCGTTCTCGCTGGACTGGTGGTGCTCGGTGCCGTTGCCGGCCAGCACGTCCGACAGCGAGAACAGGAAGTCGTAGTGGTCGTAGTGCTGCGAGCCGAACAGCTTCACCGCCTGGGTCACCAGCGCGCGGTGCGCCTTCAGCTGCTGCGGGGTGATCTCCAGGTACTTCGGCGCATCCGCGACGATGTCCAGGTGCACCGGCACCTTGCTGTCCGGGGCAAGGTCCACGCGCTTGAAATAACGCCCCGCGTAGACCGGCGAATCCACCAGCGTGTTGAAGGTCACCGGCTTGAACGTGACGGTGTCGCCCTTGCGCGCCGAGGTTTCCAGCGCAGTGCCGAACTGCCAGCCCGGCGCCAGCGTGAGGCTGGGCGCGACCGTGATGCCGCGCGTGTAGTGCCCGGCCGGATACAGCGCGACCTTGCTCCACGCCATGTCCATCATGCGGTCGGTGATCTCGAAGCCGCCGCGGCGCGGCGACAGGTACTGGAACTGCACGTCCAGGCTGGACGCGCCTGCGGGCACGTCGAGGTGGAACGCGTAGACGTTGTACTTGTCGCGCTTCCACGCCACCGGCTTGCCGTCGGCGCGGAGCTTCAGTCCGGCCAGCATGTCGATCGGGCCGGTGGGCGAGTGGTCGCCGGGAATCCACTGCGGATACAGCAAGGTCAGCGCACCGGCCGTGACCGGAATCGTCTCCTGCACGCGGAAGATGCCCTGCGCCGTGTCGCTGGCATCGACATGCAGCGCGATCGTACCGGCGTACGGCGTGTCCTGCGGGTCCGGCACCTGCAGGCTGCGCTGTTGCTGCGCCAGCGCGGTGCCGGCAAACAGCGCCAGCGAAGTCGCCAGCATGCAAGTGCAAGCCAGCCGGCGCATGGCCGACGAGCGGGCGGAAGGACGAGCGGGCATGGGCGACTCCGTGATGCGGCGGGAAGTGCATCAAACTAGCACCACTGCCCTGGCGCATGGCAGCGTACCCCTGCCCGCAGGAACCTGCGGCCATGTACCGGCAGGTAGCACGCGACCTGCTTTCCACGACAAGGCTTCCGCGTGACGCGGCACGGGTTGCCGGGTGGCGGGTTCGCGCGACGCAGGCATTTGCTTGGACGACGGCGACCCGCGGCGTATCCTGAGCGGCGCTGATGGCCGACCGCGTGACTGCGCTGCCCGGTGCGGCCGGCGGCCCGATCCGGCGTGCGGCGTGGGCACGGCAGGCACCCCTCCACCCGTGATGCTTCCCCGCATGAAAGACACCGTGTCGAACACTTCCTCCCTCGCCACCGCCAGCGAAGCGGGCGGCGCGCCGCCGGTGATCGCGGCGGCGACCACCACGCCGCTGTCGACCACGCGCTACGGCGTGCTGGGCGCGGTGAGTTTCGTGCACGTGCTCAACGACATGATGCAGTCGGTGATCCTGGCGATCTACCCGCTGCTCAAGGGCGAGTTCGCGCTGAGCTTTTTCCAGATCGGCGCGATCACGCTGACCTTCCAGCTGACCGCCTCGCTGCTGCAGCCGGTGGTGGGCATGGTCACCGACCGGCATCCGCTGCCGTACACCCTGCCGGTCGGCATGTGCTTCACCCTGGCCGGCCTGTTGCTGATGTCGGTGGCGCCGAGCTACCCGGTGCTGTTGCTGGCGGTGGCGCTGATCGGCTGCGGCTCTTCGGCGTTCCATCCGGAATCCTCGCGGGTGGCGCGGATGGCCTCGGGCGGGCGCTATGGCCTGGCGCAGTCGGTGTTCCAGATCGGCGGCAACCTGGGCCAGGCGCTGGGGCCGCTGATGGCGGCGGGCGTGGTGCTCACGCTGGGCCGCGCGCACGTGGGCTGGTTCGGGCTGGCGGCGCTGCTGGGCATCGTGGTGCTGCTGCAGGTCAGCCGCTGGTACAGCCGACACATCGAGGAGCGCGTGCGCAAGCACCTGGCCTCGGACCAGCCGCCGTTCCCCGCGCCGGTGGTGCGCCGCACGCTGGGCGTGCTGATGGTGCTGATGTTCTCCAAGTTCTTCTACCTGGCCAGCATCAGCAGCTACTACGAGTTCTACCTGATCCACCACTTCGGCCTGTCGATGACCACCGCCACGCACCTGCTGGCGGTGTTCCTGATGGCCGTGGCCGCCGGCACCCTGTTCGGCGGCCCGCTCGGCGACCGCATCGGGCGCAAGCAGGTGATCTGGGTGTCGATACTCGGCATCGCGCCGTTCACCCTGCTGCTGCCGCACGTGGGGCTGGCATGGACGGTGGGCCTGAGCGTGGTGATCGGCGTGGTGCTGGCATCGGCCTTCCCGGCGATCATCGTCTACGCGCAGGACATGATGCCCCACCGCGTCGGCATGGTGTCAGGCATGTTCTACGGGCTTTCGTTCGGCCTCGGCGGCATCGGCGCGGCCGTGCTCGGCGTGGTGGCGGACCACTACGGCATCGTGTTCGTGTACCAGGTCTGCGCGTTCCTGCCGCTGCTGGGATTGCTGGCGGTGTTCCTGCCCGACGTGCGACCGCCTGCGCGCGCGTGACCGCGCCGGGTGTGCGAACCTTTCATTCTCCATGCCAGGCGAACACCCATGAGCCACGATGAAACCCTCCAGCCATCGCGACGCCGCTTCCTGAAACACTCCGCGCTGGGCGCCGCTGCGCTGCCGCTGCTGGGCGCCGGTACCGCCAGTGCGGGCGACACGGGCAGTGCACTGCCGCCCTCGATACTGGCGCTGGAACCGGTGGCGCCGCGCGCCGTGCCGATCACCGATGCCGAGCGCGAAGGACGCCTGCGCAAGGCACAGCGGCTGATGGCCGAGCACGGGATGGACGCGGTGTTCATGGGCGGCGGCAGTTCGCTCGAATACTTCACCGGCATGCACTGGTGGGTCAGCGAACGCACCACCGGCATGCTGCTGCCAAAATCGGGGGACCCGGTCTACATCACGCCGGCGTTCGAGCGCGAACGCACGCTGGAGCAGATCGCCTTCGGCAGGAAGGACGTGCGCACCTGGCAGGAGTTCGAGAGCCCGTACGCGCTGATCGCCGGCGTGCTCGCCGAATGGCGCATGGCCACCGGCACGCTGGGCATCGAGGAGCAACTGCGCTCGGCCACGCAGTTCGGCATCGCCGCCGCGGCGCCGCACGTGAAGCTGGTCAGCGCCACGCCGGTCACCGCCGGTTGCCGTGCGATCAAGAGCCCGGCCGAGCTGGCGCTGATGCAACTGGCCAACGACGCCACCCTGGCGGTGTACCACGCGGTGTGGAAGGCGTTGCAGCCGGGCATGACCCAGCAGCAGATTTCCGCCCTGGTGGATGCGGCCTACGCACGCCAGGGCCTGCGCGGCGACGCCAGCGTCAACGTCGGCGCGTTCACCGCCTCGCCGCACGGCTCGCCGCTGCCGCAGCACATCAGCGAGGGCACCGTGATCATGCTCGACGACGGCTGCAAGGTCGGCGGCTACCAGAGCGACCTCACCCGTACCTTCGTGCTGGGCAAGGCCAGCGACAAGATGAAGCGCGTGTTCGACATCGTGCACCGCGCGCAGCAGGCGGCGCTGAAGGCCGCGCACCCCGGCGCCACCATGGAATCGGTGGACGCCGCCGCGCGCAAGGTCATCGTCGACGCCGGCTACGGCCCCGGCTACAAGTACTTCAGCCACCGCCTCGGCCATGGCATCGGCATGGACATGCACGAGTGGTACTACCTCGTGCAGGGCAACAAGCGCGCGCTCGAAACGGGCATGACCTTCAGCGACGAGCCGGGCATCTACCTCCCCGGCGAGTTCGGCGTGCGGCTGGAGGACGACATGCACATCACCGACGACGGCGCACGCTGGTTCACCCCGCAGAGCCCGTCGATCGAACTGCCGTTCGGCTGATCGGCTGGCGTTTTCTTTGTACGGCCTGCGCGGCAGGCTATCCTGTCCGGCGGACAGCCTCGGGAGAACACCATGCAACTGGACCACCTGCGCGTCGCCGTCACCGGCGGTTTCGGCACCCTGGGCCTCGCCACGGTGCAGGCGGCGCTGGCCGCCGGCGCCCGCGTCGCCGCCATCGATCGTGCCCCCGCACCGAGCGCAGGCATCGGCGCGGCCAGCTGCATCGGCGGCGTCGACCTGGCCGATCCCGCCGCCGCGGCGAACGCGCTGGACACTGCCGCCGAGGCCATGGGCGGGCTCGACGCGCTGGTCAACATCGCCGGCATGTTTCGCTACGAGAGCGTGGCCGACGGCAACGCGGACACCTGGGACCTGCTCTACCGGGTCAACCTGCGCACCGCCGTCGCGGCGAGCCAGGCCGCGCTGAAACACCTGCATGCCGGCGGACGCATCATCAACATCGGCGCCGCGTCCGCGCTCAAGGCCGGCGCCGGCGTGGCGGCCTATACCGCCTCCAAGTCCGGCGTGATGCGTTTCACCGAATCGCTCGCCGAGGAGCTCAAGGAGCGCGACATCACCGTCAACGCGCTGCTGCCCAGCATCCTCGACACGCCGCCCAACCGCGCCGACATGCCGAAGGCCGACTTCACGCGCTGGGTCAAACCGGAGCAACTGGCCGACGTGATCGTGTTCCTGCTGTCGAAACAGTCCGCCGCCATCACCGGCGCCCTGATCCCGGTGACCGGGCGCGTGTGACCGTCGCCCCTCAACCCTCCAGCCGCCCACCACGACGCCCATGCCCACTCCCTCCGTGGTCGACCAGGCCAGCGCGCGCGCCGAGAACTTCCGCACCGGCTTCGCGGGCCAGCCGATGCGCGAGTACAAGGGCCTGCCGATCTACGCCGCCCCCGGATTGCATGAGGCGGCCACCGAACTGCTGGTCGGCGCGGCGAGCGCGGGCGCGCGCGTGCTGGAGTTCGGGGCCGGCAGCGGCGCGATGTCGTTGCGGCTGACCGACCTGGGTTTTCACGTCACCGCCAGCGACCTGTTTCCCGAAAGCTTCAAGCCGACCGACGTGCCCTTCGTCGCGGCCGACCTCAACGGCGCATTCGCCGCGCAATGGCCGCAGGGCTTCGACGCGGTGATGGCGCTGGAAATCGTCGAGCACCTGGAAAACCCCCGCGAGGTGCTGCGGCAGATCCGCGCCCTGCTGCCGGTCGGCGGGCAACTGGTGCTGTCCACGCCGAACATCGCCAACCCGGTCTCGCAGGCGCTGTTCCTGCGCACGGGCCAGTTCCAGTGGTTTCGCGACATCGACTACCGCGAACAGGGCCACATCACCCCGCTCAGCCCGTGGGTGCTGGAAAAGGCGCTGCAGGAAGCCGGCTTCACCATCCGCGCCGAACGCGCCGTCTCCAGCCCGTTCCGCCGCATCCGCCGGCTGGGCTGGACCGTGCGCCTGCTCGCACCATGGTTCGCCTTGTTCAACGGCCTGCCGCGCGCACGCCGCGGCGAGGTGTGGCTGGTGCGCGCGGAGGCGAGCTGACGTCGCCAGGCTCGGTGCAGCGCTTCGCCGGGGCCGACCGCTTCAATCCCGAGCGGGCGTGTCAAACCGATAAGCCGTGCTTCGCGCCGAAGCCCGCTGCCCGAAGACGCGGGCGAAATCGCCGAGTCGCACATACGGCGCGAGTGGCACGGTAGTGCGGAAGGCCAGGTGTTCGAGCAGGCAGAACAGCGACACTTCCAGCATGCCCAGATCGTGCGGCGGCAGGGTGGCGATGATCGAGGGCGCCCGCTCGTCAAGCCACGCCAGTGCGTTGCGCAGGCCCGTGGCCGCCTTGACGAAGTAGATGCTGTCCGGCGAAAGCCCCGCGATCTGCGTGCCGAACCCGAGCTGCACCTGGGCCTGCATCGCGTGCCAGACCAGCTCCTGCGCGTTGCGCGCCGGCGCGTCACGCAGATTCTCGGGCCAGAGAATCACGGCGGAGCGCGGGGCGAGCTCCGCCAGCGTGCGGCAGATGTTCTCGGTCCCGAAAACCACTGTCCCGCCATGACTGAGCACCGGCAACTTGAGGGCGGGGTTGCCCGTGTAGCTGCGCTCGTCCAGCGAGGCCAGGTCGTACACCGGCGCAAACTCGCAGGCCACGTCCAGCTCGAGCGCGAACATGCGCGCCAGACGGGTGTAGTGGGAGCTGCTGCGCCCGGTGATGCGCGGCAGCGGGCTCGCAGCGGCCTCGTCGGATCGAACGGACATCGCGGCGCCTCGCACAGGAGAGTCCCGTCATTATCGCCGCCGTCTGCGTCCCCCGATCAAGCGTCCTTCCCTCCCCCACCCGCCGGCAGCAGCACGCCCACGCCGAGCAGCGCGGCGATCGCGCCCAGCACGAAGATCACCGCCTCGCCGGAGGTGGCCAGGTGCGCCGACGGCAGCGCGCGGCTGACCCAGTCGATGCCAACTGCGTAGGCCAGCGTCATCAGGATCGCCGACGCCACGCCGATCGCCAACGCGTACCAGGCTCGGCGGCGCCCCTTGCCGCGGATGAACGCACCGAGGAGACCGCCGGCAACAGCCGCGGCCAGGAACAGCCACGGCGCGGTGAACACCACGGTGGCCGGTTGGGAAACCACGCCGGCGTCGGCGACACTCACGCTGGTGGAGCTGGCCGAATCAGAGCGCAGCCGCGCGGTGGCCACGCCCTGCGCGTCGAGCTTCACGTAGGTGGGGTCGAGCGAGCCGTGCTCGTTGCGCAGCGTCACCGGATAGCCGTCGGGCGTGACCAGGCCGCGGGCGCGCAGCGTGATCGCGGTCTGGCCGATGCCCCAGCCGGCGATCTGCGGATTGGCGGCGATCACCTCGATGGTGGGTTTCACCACCGGCAGGTCGATCGCGTTGCCGCGATCCTGCGGGTCGGCGCTGACCGACACGTGGTAGCGATCGCCGGGGAAATCCGGCACGGTCACGCGCACCGCATGCCAGCGCCCGACGTCGGCGATGCTGAGCGGCGCGGGCGTCACGTCGGAGGCACCGGCCGCGGTGATCGCCACGGTTACCGGCGTGTTCAGCGGGCGCCGATCGGCGGGATCGTCGAGATTGGACAGCGCCACCGAGAAGCCGCCGCGCCAGGCGGAATGCGCAGCGTCCAGCACCAGCCCGGTGTTGTCGGCGATGAGCGCAGCCAGCCGCACCGGGCTGGCCTCCGCCCCGGTGGTGGCGCTCACCACATAACCCAGCCGCACGGCGGATGTCTGCGCCCCGGCCGGCAGCGCCGCGCGCAGCGGCGCCGACAGCGCCACCCGGGTCGCGCCGGTACCGGTGCGGGTGACGAAGACCGAACCCGGCCGTGCCTGTTCGGCAACCGTATCGGGATTGACCACTTCGACATGGCTGCCGGACACCGCCTTCACCTCGCCGCTGCTCAGGGCCAGCGGGTCGAGATGGAACTTCTGCGCCGCCCGTGCGGCAGCCGGGCTGAGTACGGCGGCCGGCCTGGTGGTGGTTGCCGACGCCGGCAGCGGCGGCTGCCCCGCCACTACGTGCAGCATCGCATCACTCAACGCCACGTGTTGCTCCGCACTCGGGGCAGACACATGCGTGACGCTGCTCGCCGCCTTCGCCACCGGCACCAATGCCTCGTGCTTGTGCAACTGCTGCAGCGATTGCGCTGGCGGCTGCGCCAGTGCATCGACACTGCCGAGGCAGGCAAGGCCCGCGATCAACCCCATGGTGATGCATCTGCGCATGTCGTCCCCCGAAGGTTCGCCTAGGCCGTCAACCGCACCGGCGTCGTCAGCGGCCGCCGCGCCGGTCGATGCGCGCTGGCCGTGGTGATCGCGGCATACCAGTTGGTGAACGGCAGGTGCTCCGGCGCGTCGCGCATGTCGGCCCAGACCTGCTCGGCGAGATGGCGGAAGCGCGGATAGCGTTCGCGCTTCCAGCGCGCAGCCTGCATGCGGAACGGGCCGCGATCGAGTCGCGCGATCGCATGGGTGGTGGCGAAGCCGTGCTGGATCGGCACCACCCAGCCATCCTCCTGCACCACCAGCGGCGAGACCAGCGCGGCCAGCCGCGCATCGGCGGCCACGTCCGCGGCCACCGCCGGGCCGGCAAAGGCACGGCAGGGTTCGCGCGCGATCAGCTGGCGATCGGCCACGTCGTACTGCAAGGTCAGCTGCTCCCGGTACTGCCGCTGCAGCCGCGCCACTACGAGAAACCCGTACGCCAGCTCCAGGTCGTCCGGCGGACGCAGCTCGTACTCGCGGGCGCGGCCGACCTGTTCCAGCGGATGGATCTGCAGCAACCGCGCGCCCTCGGTCGCGGCAAGGCCGGCGACCCAATCCAGCTCCGGCAGGTTGTCCATGGTCAGCGTGAAGATGAAACCGAACGGCACGCCGGCCGCGCGCAGCAGGTCGAGTTTGGCGCGCATCTGCTCGAACGCATGCGCGCGGTTGCGCATGCGGTTGTGGCTCTCCGGCACGCCATCGAGGCTGATCGCCAGCAGCCCGAGATGCGGCGCCAGTTGCGCCAGCCGCCGCGCATCGAGCAGCAAACCGTTGCTGGTGACCGAGGTGGCGAAACCCAGCGACCGCGCGCAGGCCAGCAGGCGCGGCAGCGGCTTCCAGGTCAGCGGTTCGCCGCCGGACATGCCGATCGCGTTGTAACCCTCCCCCGCTGCGTCGGCGAGGAATCGCTCGAGCAGCTCCACGTCCAGCTCGCCGCGCTGCTCCGGACCGGAGGTCGAGTAGCAATGCCGGCAACGCAGGTTGCAGCGCAGCGTGGGGTGGATCTGGATGACGTTGACGACGTCGCCGGTCGGGCCCATGACGTTCTCGCGGCAAGGCAACGGCGGCCGGGCGATGGCTCCCGGCCACTTGGATGCATCAGTCGGCCTCTAGCGACCGGCGTTGCGGATATTCACTTCGAGCCGGAACCACTCCGGCACCGGGATGCCGTAGGGGAAGCACGATGCGCTGACCTGCAGCGTCGGACCGTTCAGCCGCATCAGCTGGCTCACCACCGGGCCGAGTTGCTTGGCGTTGACCTCCAGTTGTGCCTGGATCAGGTCGATCGCCGGCTGTCCGTATTTCCACCACCACTTCACTTCGTAATCGCTGCGTGCCATGCCGAGCGCCTTGGCAATGCCGGCGTGATCGTGCGGTTTGAGGGCGAACAGTTTGGCCGAGCCCCTGTTGACGTTGCTTGTGATCTTGCGAGTCGTGGCCATGAAGAAGCCTCCTGCGCTGGATTGCCGGTTGCCCGGGCGAAGGCGGCTGTGACAACCGGAACCCGGCGGCCTGCCCGCCGCCGGAGTCCGATCGCCCGCCCCCGACGCCATGTCCAGCAAGCGACATGCCAGCACGCAACGGCACCGCGACCGCGCCGCAGCGCGGCCGCCGCACGTCCACGCGCCGCGAACCGGGGCGCGAATGACCCGCTACCGCGTTCCCCCGGGTCAGGTGATACCCACCAGGCGTCATTCCTATTTGCACACTGCCGTGCGGAATGAACCCACGCCGCGCACCTCGCTTTTTTTCCTGCGGCGCTCCCGACATCCCTCGTGACTTTTCGCACGTGCCCGTGTCGGTGCATGCCCGCACCATGGCGTGACGGCGGCGCGCGGTCGCGCCGATGCAATGGCCGGCGAGGTCGGGCCCGGCGCCAATACTTCCCCACACCTGCCGCCACGGAGCGACGCATGACGAATCGATGGACGAGCTGTGGCCTGCTGGCGGCGCTGCTGTGGTCGGGCACGGCGCTGGCGCAGGTCGACCTGCCCGGGCTGGACCAGGGCATGACCGGTCCGTCGTCGCAGGTGCTGGTGCTGGGCAGCGTGCATCTGTCGCAGATGCCCGACGGGTTCAAGGCCGATACCTTGCAGCCGGTGCTGGCGAAGCTGGCCGCGTTCAGGCCCGACATCATCACCGTCGAGGCGATCCCCGGCGAAAGCTGCGCGATGATGAAACGCAACCCGGCGCTCTACGCGGCGCAAGACGTCGCGACTTATTGCAGCGACACCACGGCGGCGAAGAAAGCCACCGGCCTGGACGTTCCCGCTGCGGTGGCCGCGGTGAAGGAGTCGCTCGCACACTGGCCGGCACGGCCGCACGCGGCGCAGCGCCGGCACCTGGCCGCGCTGTTTCTCGCCAGCGGCGACGATGCCTCGGCGCTGACCCAGTGGCTGCAGTTGCCACAGGCCGAACGACACGCCGGTGATGGCCTGGACGATGCGCTGGCCACCCGCCTGCGCGAACTGCAGACGCGAAACGGCGAGGACCTGCAGATCGCCGCGCGCCTCGCCGCACGGCTGGGCCTGCAACGCGTGTATCCGGTCGACGACCACTCCGGCGACAACGTGGACGTGCCCGACGTGCCCGCTTACGCCAACGCGATCCGCAATGCCTGGGCCGCCAGCGCGGGCGAAGTGGCGGCCGATCGCAGACAACAGGAAACACTCACCGGTCGCGGCGACATGCTCGCGCTGTACCGCTTCATCAACCGGCCCGAGGTCCTGCGCAGGCAGATCGACGCCGACATGGGCGCGGCGATGCGCGATGAGTCGCCCGGCCACCTGGCGCGCATCTACGTCGCCGGCTGGGAGACGCGCAACCTGCGCATGGTGGCCAACGTGCGCGCGGCATTTCGCGAACGTCCCGGTGCCCGCGTGCTGTGCATCGTCGGCGCCACCCACAAGCCGTGGTTCGACAGCCTGCTGGGCCAGATGCAGGGCGTGGCCATCGTCGACGCGGAAAAAGTGCTGCAGTAACCGCCCCGGGAATCCCGCATGTTTCAGGCAAATCGACCGCGCCTGGCTGGCGCCCTCCTCATCCTCGTGGCCATGCTTGGCACGGGCTGCTCGGGCGTGGCCACGCGCGAGATCGAATCGGCGCGTGCCGAGGTGCATCGCGAGCCGCTGGGCATGAACGCCAAGGGCCATCCCGACGCCAGCATCGACGCCTCCGGCGCGGTGAAGATCGGCAACGATCCGCTGGCGCTCTCCGCTGCGCAGAAGGCCGAGGCGCTGCGCTACCGCGAGGCGGTGATCGCGCTGGTGGATCTCTCGCTGGACAAGGCCGCGCACATGACCCGGCACGTCATGGCCAGGACCGTGTTCGCGATGATGACCGGCCGCCTGGACAAGATGGAGAACAAACTGGAGCAGCAAGGCCTCGCTCTGTCCCACTCGCCCGAATTCTGCGCTGCGTTGGCTGACGTGGTGCAGCGCCAGGACCGGATGGTGCAAGCGGTGGTGAACCTGCGGCCCTACGCGCACATCAGCCAGCAGGAAGTAGACAACTGCGTGGCCGGCCGACCGTACCACGCAGGCATCTAGGACCTAGGACGCCGCACGATCCGCCGTCAGGGCTTCGTCGCGGCCACCCGCGACGGATCGTCGGCCGGATGCACGTAGTGGATCTGGAACGGCCCGTAGAAACTCAGGTCGATGACCACGCCCTCGTCCGCGGTATAGGCGTAGTGGTGGTGCATCGCCGGCAGCGACGCGTAGCTCATCGCCGGCAGCGCCTTGGCCGCGGCCTTGTCCACCTGGTCGCCCATGCCGATGTGGAAGGTTCCCTGCAGCACGGTGAAACCCTCCGCGGTCGGGTGCCAGTGCGGCGCGAGTACGGTGTGCGGCGGGATCTTCAGGCGCAAGGTGGTGAACCCTTCCGCGAACGGATTGCCGCTCAGCACCGCCAGTTGCACACCCTTGGGCAGCACCGGCGGCGCCGGCATCCATTTCAGGTCGCCGGGCGCGAGCTGCACGGCAGCAACAGCAGGCGGCGCGGCCGCGGCGGGGGTCGGGGCCAGTTCCAGTGAAAGCGCCAGCAAGGCGATCGCGCATGTCGTGTTCATGGGTGCATCCTCCGTTCGACAGAAGCTGTCCTCACGGAAGAACACCGTCGCGCCGCAAATTGCGACAGCGTTTCGTGGCGTGGCACCGTCGCCGCACTCTCGGCATGCAGGTACGCATTGAAACAAAGCTGCGGGGAGACGTCGAGCAGATGGCCCTTGCCGGCGATGCGGCGGCGGATGACTGCGGCCAGGCGGCGCACCGCCGGGTTCGGCACCGGCTGGCTGGCCTCGGCGCCAGGCCGGAACAGCCGCCGACTCACGCGCACGGCATGCGCGCCATGTTCAAGAGATTCCCGGCGACGCCGCTACAAGGCAGAGATGCCCCGCGGCGAACCGGGCCGGCCTGCGCCGGACCGCGCCGATTGGGGTATGGTTGAACTTCGCAACGGGGACCGCGACCGCAAGAGGCATCTGCATGAAGCGATGGCGCACGGCATGCATCGGAGGAGCGTTCTGTGGCCTGGCAGCGGCATTTGCGGCAGTGGCCGCGTCGCCGCCGCCGAGCGCCTCGACGTCCGCCGCCATGTCGCCCACCCCCGCGCGCATCCGCGTGGTCACCGACAACAACTATCCGCCCTTCCTGTTCCTCGACGGCAATGGCAAGCCGCAGGGCTACGAAGTCGACATGTGGCGGCTGTTCCAGCAGCGCACCGGCATCCAGGTGGAGCTGGAGCCGATGGCCTGGAGCGAAGCGCAGAAGGAGTTGCTGGCCGGCAAGGCCGACGTGATCGACATGATCTACCTCACGCCGGAGCGCGTGCCCCTGTACGAGTTCTCCGCACCGTACGCGAAGCAGGCCGTGGGCATCTACGTGGCGCGCAGCATCCGCGGCATCGCCGACAGCACCGGCCTGCGCGGCTTTCCCGTGGCGGTGGAGCGCGGCGACGCCTGCGCCGAACACATGCGAAGTCAAGGCATCACCGACCTGCACGAATACACCAATTACAAGGAGATCATCCAGGCTGCGGTCGGCGGCAACATCGGCGTGTTCTGCATGGACACCAACCCGGCCAACTACTACCTCTACCGCTACGCCGCGCTGGACAAGTTCTACCTCGCCTACATCCTCTATACCGGCCAGCCCCGCCGCGCCGTGCGCGCGGGCAACAGCGCGATGCTGCAGACGGTGGAGCGCGGCATGGCGATGATCACGCCGGCCGAACGCGCCGCCCTGCGTGAGCGCTGGCTGGATCGTCCCGCCATGTCGCAACCTTTCGCGCGGACGGCGCGCATCGCGCTGATCGTGGGACTGGCGCTGGCCGTGTTGCTGGCCTTGTGGGTATGGTCGCTGCGCCGCACGGTGGCCGTGCGCACCCGCGAGCTGCGCGCGCAGAAGCGCAACCTGCGCGCCCTGTTCGACGCCAGCCCGGACGCGATGTGGGTCAGCGACGGCAAGGGCGTGCTCACCGATTGCAACGACCGCGCCTGCGGCCTGTTCGGGCGCACGAGCGAATCGCTGCTCGGCCGCACGACGTTCGACGCCTTCGACGAGCGCAACACGCGCTTCGCCGCCGCATCGCGCTCGATGAGCCAGGGCGTGCTGTCGAACGGACAGCCGAGCAATGCGGTCGTGCCGTACGAGGCACCGGACGGCGACAGCCGGCAACTGGAACTGAGCAAGGTGCCGCTGCACGATCCCACCGGCGCGATCCACGGCGTGCTCACCGTGGCGCGCGACGTCACCCGGCGCCTGCACAGCGAGGCGCAACTGCGATTGTGGGCGCACGCGTTCCAGAACGCCGCCTTCGGCGTGGCCATCTGCGACTCGCGCACGCGCTTGCTGACCGCGGTCAACCCGGTGTTCGCCAGCGAGCGCGGCTACGCGCCCGAGGAAATGGTCGGCACGCCTGTCGACGCACTGTTCCCGCCCGACGTCCTTGCCCGCCAGCACGAACAATGGGCGCAGGCCGACCGCCTCGCGCACCTGGTCTGGGAAACCGAACAGATCACCCGCGACGGGCGTCGCTTTCCCGCGAAACTGGACTGCTCGGTGATCCACGACGAGGACGGCGCGGCGCTCTACGCGATCCTCTACGCGCAGGACATCACCGAGCGCAAACGCGCCGACAGCGAACTGCGCCTGGCCGCGGTGGCCTTCCAGACCCAGGAGGCGCTGATGGTGACCGACGCCCACGGCACCATCCAGCGCGTCAACCAGGCGTTCACCCGGCTCACCGGCTATCGCCTGGACGAGGTGCGGGGGCAGCCCTCGTCGCAGGTCTGGGCGCGCCGCGACGACAACGCGCCGGCGCACGAGCACCACGAGCAGCTCGGCCCCGACGGCTTCTGGCAGGAGGAGCGCTGGATCCAGGTCAAGCACGGCCAGCCGCGGGTGGTGCGCGCGGCCACTTCGGCAGTCGCCGACGCGCAAGGCCAGGTCACCCACCGCGTCTGCACCATGGTCGACCTGACCAGCGAGCGCGAGGCCCACGCCAGCGTCGACCACATGACCTTCTTCGACCCGCTCACCGATCTGCCGAACCGGCATTTCCTGCGCAACCACCTCAAGCACCTGCTGGGTCAGGCCGAAGGTTTTCGCGCGCTGCTGCTGCTGGTCGACCTGGACCACTTCAAGCGCGTCAACGATCTGCGCGGCCACGCCGCCGGCGATCACCTGCTGACCCTGATCGCGCAGCGCCTGCGCCGGCTGCTGGAAGACGGCTGCGTACTGGCGCGATTGGGCGGCGGCACGTTCGCGCTCGCCCTGCCGTGCGAGCGGAGCAACCGCAGCGAACGCGCGCAGCGCGCCCGCGAGTGCGCCGAGTGCGTGCGCGAGGCGCTGCACGAGCCGTTCCGGCTGGCCAGCGACGCGCCGGTGACGATCACCGCCAGCATCGGCTGGTCCGAGTTGGCGGCCGGCCACGACACGCCCGAATCGGCGCTGCGCGAGGCGGAGCTGGCGATGTACAGCGCCAAGGCGGCCGGCCGCGACCAGGTATGCCGCTTCGAGCCGGAGATGCTGGCCGAACTGGCGCAGCGCGACGGCCTCGTGCACGACCTGCGCGACGCGATCGCCCAAGGCGCGATGGCACTGAACCTCCAGGCGCAGGTCGACCGCTACGGCCGCGTGCTCGGCGCCGAAGCGCTGCTGCGCTGGACGCGCCGCGGCGTGGCGATATCGCCCACCGTGTTCATCCCGGTGGCAGAGGAGAGCGGGCTGATCCTGCCGCTGGGCGACTGGGTGCTGCAGCGCGCCTGCGAGTTGCTGGTGGCCTGGTCGAGCCGGCCGGCCACGCAGTCGCTGACCCTGGCGATCAACGTCAGCGCGCGGCAGTTCGCCCAGCCGCACTTCGTGGACGGCGTGTGCCAGGCGCTGGCGGCCACCGGTGCCGATCCGTCGCGGCTGAAACTGGAAATCACCGAAACCACGATCATGGACGACCTCGCCGAGGCGGCGGTCAAGCTCACCGCGCTGCGTGCGCAAGGCATCCGCATCTCGCTGGACGACTTCGGCACCGGCTATTCCTCGCTGACCTATCTCTCGCGCCTGCCGCTGGACCAGCTGAAGATCGACCAGTCCTTCGTTGCCTGCCTGCCGGAGGACGCCAACGGCGCGATGGTGGCGCAGACCATCATCGGCATGGGCCGCGGCCTGGGCCTGGAAGTGATCGCCGAAGGCGTGGAAACCATCGCGCAACGGCAGTTCCTGCTGACCCAGGGCTGCGACGTGTTCCAGGGTTATCTGATCGGCCACCCGCTGCCGCCGGCGGAGTTCGAGGCCACGCTGGAAGCGCACCCCGCGCCGGTCTGAATCGCCGCACCGCCCGTGCTTATGCATCGCCCGCCCGCTTGAGTAACGGCGCGACGGCCCAGATGTTCCGGAGCTCCCCCTCCAGCATGTGGCCATGTTCGACATCTTCCGCAACTGGCGCGCACGGCGCACCGTCACCCGGCGCCCGATCGCCGAAGCGCTCTGGCGCGAGGCGCTGCAACGCTGCACCGCCGCGCGCCGGCTGGGCGCGTCGGACCAGGCTGCGCTGCGCGTGCTGGCCACGCTGTTCCTCGAACGCAAATCGCTGGAGCCGGTGGAAGGCTTGCCGCTGGGCGACGTCGACCGCGTGTTGCTGGCGGCGCATGCCTGCATGCCCATCCTGAAACTGGGCATGGACTGGTACGACGGCTGGCACAGCATCATCGTCTACCCGGATGCATTCATGCCGCAGCGCCAGCACGTGGACGCCGCCGGCGTGGTCCACCAGGGCCACAGCCTGCTGGCCGGCGAGGCGTGGGGCCGCGGTCCGGTCATCCTGTCGTGGGCGGAAGTGCTGGACAGCGGAAAGAAGCCCGGCCACAACGTGGTCATCCACGAGATGGCGCACAAGCTCGACATGCTCAACGGCGAGGCGAACGGCTTCCCGCCACTGCACCGGCGCATGGATGCCAGGCGGTGGTCGCAGGTGTTCTCTGACGCATGGCATCGCCTCAAGCAGGCACGCAACAACGGCGACGAGCTGCCGATCGACGCGTACGCGCTGGAAAACCCGGCCGAGTTCTTCGCCGTGTGCAGCGAGCAGTTTTTCGAGGCTCCGGCCAACCTGCGCGAGCACTTGCCGGAGGTCTACCGGCAACTCGAGCTGTTCTATCGCCAGCATCCGCTGTAGGCCGGCGCCCGCCGCTTCATGCCGGCGACAGCAACTGCTCCGGGGAAATCACCGCGCAGCCGGGGGTCATCGCCAGCGCCGACTGCAGCAATGCCTGCGCGATTCGCGGCGCCGGGACGATGCGCCAGTGTCGCGGCACGATCGGCGCCAGCGCCTGCAGCACACGCATGCCGAGCTGCTCGCGCAGCCGCCGCCGCTCGCGCTCGCCGCCGATCAGCGAGGGCCGCAGCACGGTCAGCGAGGGATAACCCAGTGCCTGCACCGCCTGCTCCACCTCGCCCTTGATGCGCAGGTAGAAGTAGCGCGATGCCACGTCGGCACCCCATGACGAGGTCAGTGCGAAGGCCTGCGCGCCACCGGCCCGCGCCAGTCGCGCAAACGTCAGCACGTAATCGAAATCCACCCGCCGGAACGCCGCGGGCGAGCCGGCATCGCGCAGCGTGGTACCCAACGTGCAGATCGCCGCATCGGCCTGCCACCACGCGGCATCGGCCGGCAGCTGCTCGAAGTCGACCACGGGGTTCACCAGTTTGGGATGCGCCGGCAGCGGCCGCCGCGTCGGCGCCACCACCCGGGTGACGGCGGCATCATCCAGCGCCATCCGCAGCACCTCGCGTCCGACCAAGCCGGTGGCACCGCACAGCAACACTCGCGACATGCATGCCTCCGGAGGACAGGAAAACGCAATGGACGACTCGGCGGACCACGCGTCGAGCGTCCCGCGCTTCAGATGTTACCCGCGCGATGCGTCGCGACCGCGCCGGCCTCCGTCAGGGCGCCAGCACCTTCGGCACCAGCGCGTGCCAGCCCGGCATGTCCCACAGCAGGTTGACGGCAACAGCCACCGGCAGGAACAGGCCAAGCCAGATCAGATAGACCCGCTGCACCGGGCGCTGCCTGACCACGTCCCACAGGAACAGCGGCGACACCGCAAGCAGCGTGTAGAGGTCGGTCGAGAACGGACCGGGATGGATCGACGGCAACCAGCCGATGCGATCGATCGCCGCCTGCAGCGGCAAGGCTATGGCCAGGAACATCATCCGCTTGTGGAAGTCCGGATCGGTGCGTCGCGCACGCAAGGCGAGCCAGATGAAAACGGCAAACAGGATGCCGGCCTGCAGCTGCAGCAAGGCGATGTTGTCGAGGAAAAGGAGCGTCTGCTGGAGCTGTTCACGCACCGGCGACGGCGCGACGTGCGCCCCGTTCCAGACCTGTCGGTAAATCGTCGGGACCAGGAGGAAACCGGTGACGATGATGGCCGGGACCAGCACGAAAGCCAAGCGCCCCAGCAGCATGTGCCGCTGGCGCCGGCCGGTCGCCATCAGCCAGGACTGGACGAGCAGCAGGACCAGAAACGAGCCCATCAACACGGCATGCACATGCAGTACCGGCGGGAACGGCGGCCTTGCCCCGGCCCGGACCATGGCGACTTTCTGCAGCGAGTCCGGCACGAATCCGGTCAGCGTGATGGCGATGAAGAATGCCGCCATGAAGACCCAGATCCAGCGGTCGACGGCCGCCATGAGGTTCGGACTGGTGGGTAGGTCAAGCGCCTGCGCGTGATTCGTGGTCATGGCATCCCCGATTGGTTCTTTCCACAACGGATGGCTCAACCGGGCTCGGCCACCGAGTGGGTCGCGGCGCCGAGAGCACAGGTGAGTCCAACGGCACAGGCGCCGGTGTCCCAGCCGGACATCCAGGCAAACGGCGGCGTTCGTGCCTGCCCCAAAACTGGTACTTCCCCTCACTACCCCATCGCACACTCATGCGGTCGAGTACGACAAGGCACTCGCGCACGTCGCGCATGGTGAGCTTTCCCGGATGGGACCGCAACAGCCGGCCGGAGAGCCAAAAAGCTGCCAGGGACAATGCGAACGTGGAAGGTATGGATGGACGTCCAATCGGCCGCAGGGGCGGTGAACCGGCCTGTGCGTGGCCTGAGAAAATCGGGCATCCATTTCCGCAAACCTCGGCTACTCTGTCCGCTGCTTCCCCCCTGTTTCCGAACCGACCATGGGAGAATCACGATGATCCGTCGATGCTTGTTCCTGCCGCTGCTGGCAGTCCTGCTGGCGGGCTGCAATCCCGCGCCGAGGGCGGCCGGCGACGCCGCATCCGCGCGCGAAACCGCTGCGCCGCCGCTGTTCGATACCTTCGGCGACCTGCACCACGACGTGGCCACCCCGGTGCCCCTGGCGCAACGCCATTTCGACCAGGGCCTGCGCATGGCGTACGGCTTCAACCACGAGGCGGCCGGGCGCAACTTCGCCGAGGCGGCGCGACTGGACCCGCAATGCGCGATGTGCGTCTGGGGCCAGGCGCTGGTGCTGGGGCCGAACATCAACCTGCCGATGGACCCGGCCCACGCGAAGGACGCCACCGCCCTCGCCGCGCGCGCGGCCAGCCTGGCCGCCACCGCACGTCCGGTCGATCGCGCGCTGATCCAGGCACTGCAACTGCGTTATGCCGACCCGGCGCCGGAAGATCGCGCACCGCTGGACCGCGCCTATGCCGAAGCGATGGCGCGCGTGGTCGCGCAATTCCCCGAGGACGACGATGCCGCCACCCTGTACGCGGAGGCGTTGATGGATCTCTCGCCCTGGGCGTACTGGGAAAAGGACGGCACCCCGGCCCGGTTCACCCCGCGCCTGCTCGGCGAACTGGAACGCGTGCTGGCGCGCAACCCGCGCCACATCGGCGCGATGCACTACTACATCCACGCCACCGAATCCTCGCCCGAGCCACAGCGCGCCGAACCCCACGCCGACGCGCTGGCCGCGCTGGCGCCCGGTTCGGGCCACCTGGTGCACATGCCCGCACACACCTACATCCGCGTCGGCCGCTACCACGACGCGACCCTGACCAACCTCGCCGCCACCACCGCCGACAAGGATTTCCTGGCGATGTGCCGCGGCAGCAACGGCGTCTATCCGCTGGGCTACGTGCCGCACAACTGGCACTTCGCCACGATGACGACAGGCCTGACCGGCTCGCGCACCCTGGCGCTGCAGGCGGCCGAGCAGACTGCACGGCGCGCCGACCGTGCCGCAATGGGCGCGGCGCCAATGGAGTTCATGCAGCAATTCGTGGTCACGCCTCTGCTCACGCAAGTCCGCTTCGGCGACTGGGACGCGATTCTTGCCGACACCGCCGCGTCACCGGAACTGCCATACCCCGCGGCGATCCGTCACTTCGCCCGCGGCATGGCACACACGCGCAAGGGCACCCTGATCGAAGCCGCTCGCGAAGCCGACGCCCTGCATGCGATCGCCGTCGATCCGGCAATGGCGAAAGTAAGCTTCTTCGACATCAACCACGCCGATGGCGTGCTGCGCGTGGCCGACGCCCTGCTGCGCGGGGAACTGCTGCGCGCACAAGGCAAGTACGCGCAGGCCATCGCCGCGCTGCACGAAGCGGCAGCCGCCGAGGATGCGCTGGCCTACAACGAACCGGCCGACTGGCCGCTCCCGGTCCGCCCCTACCTCGGCGCCGCGCTGCTCGAAACCGGCAATGCCGCGGGCGCGGCGGAAGCATTCAACCAGGACCTGAAAACCTACCCGCTCAACGGCTGGTCGCTGTTCGGCCTGGCGCAGGCCCAGCAAAAGCTCGGTCAGGTCGACGCCGCGCGCGAAACCTCGAAGCTGCAGGCGACCGCATGGCAATGGGCCGATGCGCCGCTGACGACGGCACGATACTGATAGCGAAGAGACCCCTCGCCGTCTCGTCGTGCCGTCATTCCGGCCAAGGTGCGCGGCCGTCGTCGTCGGCGCCACGGCCCCCGGAATTCCACGCCCTCGCAGGAGCCCGCTCCTGGGGTTGGGAAGTCGACGGGACCGGGGCGGCGCAACGCGTTCAACGCCGTCGTGTCGATTGTTCCGGGCCACGCTTCGCCGTGCGTACGCCATGGCCCGCACACTGCCGGGCGGCGACAAACGCTTTCCCGTCCGGTTACCCTGCCGAAGCCGCACCGGCTCCGCCGGTCGCGCGGCGCGTGCCATTCCCGGGTCTTTCGCATGTTGAGCAGCATCCGCACCACCGCACCGCTGTTGTCGAGCACCGTGTTCCTGTTGATGGGCGTCGGCCTGCTGCACACGCATATCGCGTTGCAGGGCGAGGTGCTGGGCTTCTCCGTGGCGATGATCGGCGTGCTGACCTCGGCCTATTACACCGGTTTCCTGGTCGGCACCTACACCGTGCCCCGGCTGACGCATCGCTTCGGCCATATCCGCACCTTCGCCTTCTGCACCTCGCTGCTGGCGGTGGTGGTGCTGGTGCAGGCACTGACCTCGGCCTACGCGGCATGGCTGGTGCTGCGCGTGTTGCAGGGGCTGCTGCTGGTGGGCCTGTACGCGATCATCGAGAGCTGGCTGAACACCGCCGCCGATCCGAAGCATCGCAGTTCGGTGTTCGCCGTCTACATGATGCTGAACCTCGGTGCCAGCGCGATCGCGCAGCAGTTCCTGCACATCGGCGGCGAGGGCTTCGTGTTGTTCTGCGTGGTGGCGATCCTGGTCTGCGCGGCGAACCTGCCGGTGGTGATGACCCCGCAGCCGCAGCCGTCCATCCATGCCGCGCCGCGCGTCCAGGTCGGGCGCATGTTCCGGCTGGTGCCGACCGCGCTGGTCAGCGCACTGATCTCGGGCATGGTGCTGGGCGCGTTCTGGGGCCTGCTGCCGTTGTATGCGGCCGCGCGCGGTCTCGGCGCGGCCGAAGTCGGCACCTACATGAGCGTGGCGATCGCCGGTGGCGTGGTGCTGCAACTGCCGCTGGGACGGTTGTCCGACCGCATCGACCGGCGCCTGGCGCTGGCGTTGATCAGCGCCACCGCGGCATTGGCGGCGCTGGCCAACCTGGTGTTGCCGAACGCCGGCCACACCATCGCCATGCTGCTGGTATTCGCCTTCGGCGGCATGAGCTTCGCGGTGTACCCGATCGCGGTGGCGCACCTGGTGGACTATCTGCGCCGCGACGAGCTGCTGTCCGGATCGAGCACGGTGCTGCTGGTCAACGGCATCGGCTCGGCGGTGGGGCCGCTGCTGGCGGGCACGCTGATGAGCCTGACGCGGCCGACGCTCCTGTTCGGCTGGTTCGCGGTGCTCGACAGCCTGCTGGCCGGCTACGCGCTGTACCGCTTCATGCGCCGCAAGCGCGAAGTGACGCCGGACGACAACTTCGTGCCGCTGGTGCACACCACGCCGGGCGCGATGGACATGCATCCCGATGTGCCGGAGCGATCAGCCTAGGCCGCGCTTCCTCATCATTCTTCAGCCGTGCGAGGCGTCGCTACGACGGCGGCGGCCGCGCACCCGCCGTGATCCCGCAGCGATCTTCGCTGCAAGCCTCTGCCGCGGGCGCCGCGTCTGCCATCTGCGGGCGCGACTGCTCCAGCTCTGCCAGCAACGTACCGATCTCCGCGCCGAGCAGCAGGTCATCGTGCTGGCCGAACACCTGCCGACGCAACCGCCCCTGCGCGTCGATCAGGATCGTGGTCGGCGTGCCCTGCATGGCATACGCGCGCATGGTGCACGGAATCGGATCGCCGGCCGGGCCGGGCGCATCGATGCCGACCGGAAACGCGATGCGGTATTCGTACAGGAACGCGCGCAACGACTCCGGCCCCATCGCCGCGTGGTGCTCGAACACCGTGTGCAAGCCGACCACCGCCAGCGGCGCGCCCTCGAACAGCTTCGCCACGCGCTGCGCCTGCGGAATGCCGTGCGCCACGCAACCCGGACAGAGCATCTGGAACGCGTGCAGCAGCACCACCCGCCCGCGAAAATGGCCGAGGGTCAATGGCTCGGGCGTGTTCAACCAGGCGCTGGTGCGCCACTCGGGGGCTGCTGCGGACGTCATCGCAATCTCCATCCCTGCTGCACGACCCGCGGCGCCAGCTGCCGCGGGCATCACTTCAACCACGCAGCGTACATCTTCCCTGCTTCACTGGCGGCGCACCGGACTCGACAGTCGTCCGGGGTACGGCCATCGGCGAATCGGCGCGCTGTCGTGTTTCCGGCGGGATGGCTACGGGACGCAGGCTGGCCCGTGACTCGCCGCAAACTTTCGCCCTAGCCTCCCGGCCCTGTCCAGCGACCGGCCGCCGCGTTTCCATCGCATGCGCCCTTCATTTCGGGATGCGACGCGCCATCGCCTGTGCAAAAGCCAGCAGTTCCAGCGCGGCGTCGTCATGGTCGGGATTCAGGCTGGCAATGAAATCCTCTTGCCCTCCCGCCTCTTCGAGCGAATGCGCGAAGCGAGCGTTCCACGTCACCGCCACATCCAGCGCCATCGCGTACGGCAGCAGGCTCGCCTGGAGTTCGGGATGGAGCGACGGCTTGTAGCGCGCATCCATGTCCTGCTGTTCGGCGGTGCCGAGGTACCAGCGGAAGCCGTGCAGCTTGCGCCGCAACGGCGTCTCCCGCGGCGGTTGGCGCAGCAACCACCAGCCCGCGGCGACCTGGCCGGCGAGCAGCGCGGCGCCCGTCAGCCAGTCCAGCCGGTCGCCGCCGCCCAGCAATCCGATCGCGGCGATCGCGGCCACGACGTACACCTGCGCGCGAGTGGCGCGCAGGATCGCAAGCGGGACCACGTCCATCAGCATCGCCACGACGAGCGCACCGACGAGGCTGGGAGCCGCAATCTCGCCCAGGATCACGAAACGACTGTCGATGCCGAAGAACAACAGCGTGGCGCCGGTCAGCGCGGTCAGCCAGCCGGGGATCAACAGCCAGGCGGGATCGCCTGGACGTTCGCCCGCGCAGCGATTCTCCAGCGCACGCCGGAAAGCAAGCTCGGCAAGGCCGGTGCTGTCGGCATGGGCCTCGGAGAACTCCGCCGTGGGGCCAAACGCGAACAACGCCGAACGCAGCCGGTGTTCGTCCATCGTCAAGGCCGGGGCAAGGTCACCGCCGGTTCGCGTTGCCACCCATGTGCCATCGTCCTGCCGGGCCAGCGTGAGCCCACCCTTGGCGGCGATGCCGAGCACGCCGGTGGCAAAGCATTTTTCATCCCAGGCACCGTGCCACAGCAACCGCACGGCGCCGGCGGACCAGCCGGTCGGCGGCTCGTACTCCACGATCACGGGTTTGCCGTCGCCGCCGCCGGTGAAGAAAATTTTCGCCAGGAGGTAGTACAACGCCAGCACGGCCAGCCACACGGTGCCGTTGAACATCCAGGCCGGCCCCGCCGACAAAAGGGGGGTCGATGCCTCGGCCACCTCGGGAAACGTGAGCACCGCGCCCAACACCTGCCCCGGCGCGACGGCATCGTGCCAACCCAGGTCGACCTTGGTTCCGGTGACTCGGCGATCCCCTGCCGTGACAGGCGCACCGTCGAGCTGGAACTGCGCATGGATCTGACTGGAAGGCGTTTCCTGCGGCAGCTTCACCACCAATTTCGCACGCTGCAGCGACAGTCGATCGGTGGCCGAGGTGAGCGGCCAAACGAGCTTGCCATCGTCGACCGCCTTGTACAGGACGCGGTAATCGAGTTCGAACAACTGCATCCCCACGCGACGTGTCGGATGCACGGTGATACGCACGCCATCGCCCAGCGGCGCAACCTCGGTCGTCACCCCGTCGCCGTTCTCGGCAGCCCCCATCAGGAACACGTCGCGAAGTGCGAGCTTGCGGCCCGGAAGAACCAGGTCGCGATGGAACTCCCACGGGGTCGCCGCGTTGACCTCCGTAGTCTCGCTGACCTCGATCGAGTAGTCGTGGTTGACCCAGATCGACGTATCGCGCGTCATCGTGGTGGGTTCGACACCGGACTGACCGGCGTCCTGCGCCATCGCACTGCCGGCGGCAAGCGTCACGGCAACGAGGCACAACATGCGCGAGATCCGATGCCGCACGAGACCGCCGGCAAGCCTCATGCAGGCTCCCCGAGCCTGACCTGGACATTGGCCCTGGCATCGGCGTCGGCGGCGAAGAACTCCGCGGGCCTGAAGGCGAGCGGCGCGGCGATCAGCAAGGTGGGAAACGTTTCGCGCGCCGTGTTGTACTCGCGCACCGAGCCGTTGTAGAAGCGCCGGGCGTGCTGCAAGGTGTTCTCCACCTCCACCAGCTCGTCCGAAAGCTGGCTGAAGTTCCCGCTGGCCTTGAGCTCCGGGTAAACCTCGCCCAGCGCGACCAGGCGCACCAGTTGCTGGCCCAACGCAATCTCGGGCGCGATCCGCTGCGCCGGGGTTCCGCCGCGCATCGCCGCGCTGCGCTCGGCGGCGACACGTTCCAGCAACTGCCGCTCATGGCTGGCGTAACCCTTGACCGCTTCGACCAGCATGGGCACCAGATCGTGGCGACGCTGCAACTGCACGTCGACATCGCTCCACGCGTTGCGAACCTGATTGCGCAGCCGCACCAGTCGATTGAACAGCCAGACCGCGCCGACGACGAGCAGCAGGCCCGTTGCGTAGAAAATCAAATGAGCGTCCCCTCGCGCCCGATTCGCGGGCGCTGCAATCCGACGGCACAGCCGACCGGTACATTCCCCATACCCTGTGCGACCGCCACCTGCGCCGCCGGGCCATTCTGGCGACAGCACGCGCCGGGTTCAACTGCCGCCGAAAGCGGAATGAAGGAAGTCAATCGAGGCCATGGAGGAAAAGACCATCGGCCACCTGGTGAGCTTGCGCCGTCCGAGGCCGCCGAAGCACGCGGACATCGAGCAGAGGGCACTGACTTTCTCCGCCCCGGTTTCGCTTGCCTGGTTTGACGCCCCTGAAATGCGGTGCAATTCTGCGTCACGACGATCCATGGAGGATCGAGGGGGAGACAAAGATGTTGAAGCGGGCATTGGTGGGGCTGGTGGTGTTTGGCGGCATTCTTCTCTGGCATTTCGGGAGGAACGGCCTGATGCCGACCCTCGCGCAGGAAGCGCTGCTTGCGCCGCCCGC
This sequence comes from Rhodanobacter sp. UC4438_H5, assembly GCF_052978405.1. Classification (NCBI taxonomy): domain Bacteria; kingdom Pseudomonadati; phylum Pseudomonadota; class Gammaproteobacteria; order Lysobacterales; family Rhodanobacteraceae; genus Rhodanobacter; species Rhodanobacter sp. UC4438_H5. Next base: position 495,266 of record NZ_CM129672.1, on the reverse strand, counting down.
CCAGGCCACTTCGGTCAGCTTCAAGTCTGGCGCCTGGGCTTGTACCTCCGAAGAATTCAAGCTGCAGGTGCTGGACCACAGATATTATGCAAACCCGGTGGTGATCAAGATCATCGGCGGCGCACCCGAGTTCTGCCGCGAGATCAATGCCAGGCATGACTATGCGCTGCTCGCTCCCGCCCCGGGCAACATGGCGTACGCCAGTCCCTGCCCGGATCACAGCTGCGTCGCGTTCAATGCTCACGTGGCGGTGAACGGCGAGGAAGCCGACTGGGTGCTTTACGCACCCAACAGCTTCATCGCTTCCTCTCGCTGACGCACCAAGCAATAGGCCAGACGCGGGCCGCCCCCGCAAGCTGGCAGCGGCACGCGGCGCCAGCGAAAGTCCTTCTCCACTGCGGCACCTGCCGGTATCGGCAATCATCACCAGCGTGGAAGACGCGGTTGAACCTGCCCACGACCGTCAGGCGTTCGCGCCGACTGTCCACGCGGACGCTGCCGGTTGCCGCCGTCGTACCACGAAATCACGAGCACCCCAGGAACGCCCATGACAACGGAAGCACAGAGCAGGCAGTTCGAGTTCAAGCAGGCGATCATCGAATTGCTGTGGAACGACGACACGCCCTAGGCCGCCGCCGGAGTCGTGGCGCGGTGCACCTCGCACGAGGAGCGCGAGCACGCCCTGTGGATGGCGGTGGCCCTTCAACGAGCCGCCGCGGTAACCGCGCTGCTGCAGGCAGGGATCAGCGCGCAGGCGCGGGAGGCAGCCCTGTCGCTGCTGTGCGGAGGGCTCGCGAGGGCCGGAGCGCCCAAAGCCGACACGCACGTCGCGGAGTGGGGTGCCTGGAGCGTGAATACCATCGACATACCCGTCAAGGTCGGAACATCCCCGTTCTGGTTCGAGGCGGAGAAATTGATGGACATCTACCTGGAGCAAGGTCGCATCAAGGGCGACTGGCTCGTCATGCTGCCTGCGTTGCGTGAAGGTGTCGCACCAGGCAGCCTGGAACGATTCATCCAGACGCTGAACCAGGCCGGCAGCAGGGAGATCCATATCGCGACGGCGTTGCTGCGGGCGGAGATCGATCGACAGGCGCTGCAGGGCGGGATGGGCGAGCCGCAGCCAGTGCAGGGCTAAGGCCCGAGACCGCTCGCGAGCCTCGCGACCCGGCCAATCAACGGCAGCAAAGGGGCGGAGGGCGCCGGGTTCAAGCGGCGGCCGCGCGCCGCCGTGATCTGCACCTGGATGCCAAAGCCGCCCGACAAGGCATCCTGGTCGGGGCCGTCATTCCCGGCTCAATCGAACAAGCGGCGCTCGCGTCCTTCGTGATCGAGCAGCCAGCGCTTGCGGGCCAGCCCGCCCGCGTAGCCGGTCAGCGAGCCGTTGCTGCCCAGCGCGCGGTGGCAAGGCACGAACAGCGAAATCGGGTTGCGCCCCACCGCCGCGCCCACCGGGTGGAACGCCTCGGGCCGGCCAATCGCCCGCGCCAACGCCGCGTACGTCGTCGTCTCCCCGTACGGCACCGCGCACAGCGCGCGCCACACCTGCTGCTGGAACGCGGTGCCTTCCGGCGCCAGCGGCATCTCCAGGTGCGTCAGCTCGCCGGCGAAATAGGCGTCCAGCTGCCGCCCGGCCTCGTGCAACAAGGGCGTCGCGGCCTTCCGCCACCCGGCTTCCGGCGAGATGGCCGGAAAGTACTTCTGCCCCTCGAACCAGCCGCCTTTCAGGGCTCCGTCGCGCTCGGCGACGAGGAAAACGCCCAGCGGCGTATCGACGGAAAGGTAGGCCAGGTCGTCGGGCATGAAGCAGGGGAAAGCAGATGGCTGGCGACGCAGCCGATGCGATGCACGGTACTCCCCGCGGCCGTCGAGGCGAAGCGCGTCCGTCTCACCCCCTCACCGCCACACCACGCAGTCGCGCGAATCACCTGCTTGGCGGAATACGTCGGCGGAGGGTCAGGGCGGCTGGCCGATGCGCGAGACGAGGCGCACCGCGTACGACAGAACAGCCAGCCGCCGCCCCTCCCCGATCAGCGATTGACCCTGCCCGGTCGTGACAAGTCGCCCGAGGCCACCTTGAACACGTCGACAACGCACAGCAGCGGATCGTGCACGCTGGCGTTGACGCGCAAGGCGGCGGTGACACCGTCGAAACCGGCGGCGTCGACGGCGCCGATGTCGTCGAACGGCACCCGCACCTCCAGCGAGTGGTCGTCGAAGACGGGGCTCCAGCCGGGGCTGTCGATCAGGATCGGCAGGCCTGGCCAGGTCCTGGGCAGTCGCGGCTTGCTGCCCTCGGCGATGTCGACCACCTTCAGCGCGCCCTTGCCGCAGGCGTCGTCGGGCTGCAGCACCACCCAGTGCGAGTGCCACAGGTTGCCATCATTGCCGGGGTCGCCATCGCCGTTCTCGTCGAACAGCGGGGTGTCGTCGAAGTCGGGATGCGCAGTGACCGCGAACGCGAGAATGCCGCTGCCATGCTCGAAGCCGACCAGGTAGGGATCGAGCGTGGTCGGCCACACGTAGGAGAACACGCTGCTGCCGGCGAGCTTGCCGGTCTTCACCGGCTTGCTGTCGCCGGCCTTGCCGGATACGGCGATGTGAAACGTGGCGATGTTTCCCTCGGTGCTGACCCTGGTATGCACGATGTCGAACGGTGCCTGCACGGCTTTGGCCGGTGCGCTGGCGATGCCACCAGCGTGCGTGGTGCCGTCATGGGCGAAGCTGGCCGAACCGCCCAGCAGCAGTGCCACGGCGATGGCAAGACGCGCGCGGGTGCCGAGCGGCTGACGTGGATGCAACGGCGAGTGTGTGGACATGGCGACTCCTCATCGGGGATGTGCCGCCTTGGCGGATGCTTGGCGACGTGGGGCCAGCGTCGCCCCGGAGCGCTCTCCACAGGTGTTATTTTGTCCATGAAATACCACTGATCGTCCAGGATGCGGAAGCAAACCATGGCTACCCTCGACCGCTTGTCGTCACTGATGGAGCGCTTCCACGTGCGGGCGCACCTGTTTCATGCCGGGGCGCTGTGCGGGTTGGCGCAATTCGACGCCCGGCCGGGACGGGGTTTCCTGCACGTGTTGCGACGGGGCGAACTGGTGGTGACGCATCGCCCGCGCAGCGGTGTGCCGCGCCGCATCGAGGTGGCCGAACCGAGCCTGTTGTTCTACCCGCGCCCGCTGGCGCACAGCTTCCACAACCCGCCGGCCGAGGGTTCGGATTTCGTCTGCGCCACGCTTGATTTCGATGGCGGCGCGCGGCATCCGCTGGCGCGCGCCCTGCCGCCGCTGCTGGTGCTGCCGCTGCGGGCGGTGGACGGCCTGGAGCAGACGCTGGCGCTGCTGTTCGCGGAAGCCGAGCGGGTACGCTGCGGCCAGCGCCTGCTGGCCGACCGCCTGTTCGACGTGTTGGTGCTGCAACTGCTGCGCTGGCTGCTCGACCATCCCGCAGAGGCGAAACTGCCGCCGGGCATGCTGACCGGCCTGTCGGACCCGAAGCTGGCGCGCACACTGACCGCGATCCACGAGCAGCCCGGCGCAGACTGGTCGCTGGCCGCCATGGCCGAGACCGCCGGCATGTCGCGCAGTGCATTTGCCGCCGCCTTCAAGCAGCACGTCGGCCACACGCCGGTCGAATACCTCACGCAATGGCGCGTTGCCGTCGCGCAGGCCCTGCTTCGCCAAGGCGCTTCGCTGAAAACGGCGAGCCTGCAGCTCGGCTATCGCAACGCGTCGTCACTGTCGCGGGTTTTCACCCAGTCTGTGGGCATGTCGCCGCGCGCGTGGTTGCGGAATGGGGGAGCTGAAAAAGGCAATGAGCCACGTCTCCCTCAACCCGGTGCCGGGGGTGGACGGTGAGGCTTGAACAGCAGGGGCGACTCGTCAAAGGCAACCCAACCGAACTGATCGCACAGCCGCCGTACCAGCGGGGTGCAGTCCGAGCGACGCGAGCAGTGCGGCGCCAGTGACCGGGTCGCATGCTCACCGGGTCGGGAAAATTCCACCCGGCCCTCGCCCACTTCCCCGGATGCATCCGTAGCGGATGACCAGGTCAAGGCAGGCAGTGCCTGTTCCAGGCAGATGGAAACCTCCTCGGCATCAATGGGCAGCACCGACTCGGCACCGGGATCGGCCGCGGAAAGCGGGAGCTCCGCGGGCTTCAGGAAAATGCATGACTTCGACGTGCAATTCTCGCTCGGCACCCTGCGTGCGGTCCGAGAGGGTCAGTCAAACCCGGGCCAGCTCACCAGGTCTCCTTTGATTGGCCTCAACCTGCCATTCCGCCCCTCATCATCCGTCGCGCATTGCCCCCGACACTTTTCTCCCACTTCTTCAAACGAGCGAACGCCGAGGTTTCCCGAGCAACTCGATCAGCCGCAACTCGCACGGCGAGAAATCGTGCCCCCGGCGCTGCGAGATCACGAACGTCAGCGGGCCCATGTGCCAGGCGCGACGCTCAAGCTCGACGAGCGCTCCGCTTGCCAGATCCTCGCTGACCAGGTGCCGTGGCAAGTGTCCCCAGCCGAGGCCGGCCTTGAGCAGGTCGCGTTTGGCGCCCAGGTCGTTGACCAGCCACTGGCGCTTGCCGGCTACACCCTGCTGGCTCTCTTCGGCGCCGGGCTGGTTGTCCGTGACGATGACCTGTATGTATCGGCCAAACTCGTCCACCGGGATGGGTTTGGGTGTCGAAGCGAGCGGATAGGACGGCGCGCATACCGTCACCATCTCCTCCTCGCGCAGCCAGTGGCGTTCGATGGCTTGCGGGTTCACTTCCGGCACGTCGTTGATGGTGACGGCCAGCGCGCACACTTTTTCGAGCACCAGCTTTTCGCCGCCCTGCATGGTGGTGATGCGCAGGTTGATCGCGGCGGTCGGAAACTCTTCCTGCAGCGTGCGCAAGCCGTCGACCAGGTGGGCGCGCGGGAAGTAGGCGTCGACCGCCACCGATACCTGCGGCACGCCGGCCTTGGCGATCGCGCCGGCGCGGTTCTTCATTTCCTCCGTACGCGAGATCACCGCCCGGGCGTCCGGCAGAAGGCTGCGCCCCGCCGCGGTGAGCTGGGCCTTGCGCGTGTTGCGCTCGAACAGCTCGACGTCGAACGCACTCTCCAGCGCCTTGATCGCGTGGCTGATGGCCGACTGCGCCCGCGCGAGCTTGCGCGCGGCACCCGAGAAGCTGCCCTGGTCGCACACCGCAACGAACGCACGCAGCTGGTTGATGGTGACGTTGTCGAGCATCGGTTATCCAGAAAATAGATCGTATCAAGCGATATTTCGTCAATTGGATTGATGCGTCAAGCGACCCAGATAGGTGGGGCAACCGGCTCGAACAGGCCGGATCACTCCACTCAAGAAGGATCATCCCCATGAGCTACGCCATCATCGGTTTCGGTTCCATAGGCCAGGCCCTAGCCCGCGCGTTCGCTCGCAACGACATCGAGGTCACGGTCGCCAGTCGGCGGCCGCCCGAAGCCCTGTTGCCCCAAGCGCAGGCGATCGGCCCCAAGGTTATCCCCCGGACATTGCAGGAAGCGGTCAAGGCGGACGTGATCATCCTGGCGGTGCTGTTCGAGGCGCACCAGGACGTCGGCAAGGCGCTTCCGGACTGGAAGGGCAAGACGATCATCGACGCGATGAACACGAATGCCCCCGTCGAAACGCTCGACGGCCTCCCCTCCTCTGCCTTCGCCGCCAGGTCGTTCCCCGGCGCCAGGTTCGTCAAGGGCTTCAATCACCTGCTGGCGCGCACGCTGACCACCGACCCGAACGTCCAGGGCGGCCACCGGGTGGTGTTCCTGTCGGGCGACGACGAAGCGGCCACCGCGCAAGTGGCGGACCTTGCCAAGCGACTCGGCTTCGCCCCCGTCAACCTCGGCAGGTTCGACGAAGGCGGCACCCTGGTGCAGGCACGCGGCCGCGTCTGGGGCCCGCTGATTTTCCAGGACCTGTTCAAGCAGCAGCCCTGAGCGCGTACGGCCATCGCGACAAGGATCGCGATCGGCGCGCCATCCCCATCACTGCTTCGGCAGTTGCAACCCCATCCAGGATTCATGACATGAGCAAGTTGCATGGAAAGACCGCGGTGATCACCGGCGGCGCCACCGGCATCGGCCGCGCGGCGGCAAAGCGCTTCATCGAGGACGGCGCCTTCGTCTTCATCTACGGCCGTCGGCAGGAAGCGCTCGACGCCGCGGTGGCCGAACTCGGCCCCAACGCCCGCGCAGTGCAGGGTTCGGTCTCGGACCCGACCGATCTCGACCGGCTTTACGCAACGGTGAAGGCCGAGCGCGGAACGCTCGACATCGTGTTCGCCAACGCCGGGACGGGCAGCCTGCTTCCGCTGGGCGAGATCACCGCCGAACACATCGACGAAACCTTCGACACCAATGTGAAGGGCACGATTTTCACGGTGCAGAAGGCACTGCCGCTGATGGGCCCGGGCGGCTCGATCATCCTGACCGGATCGAGCGCCGGCACCACCGGCGCCCCGGCGTTCGGCGTCTACAGCGCGAGCAAGGCCGCCGTGCGCAACCTCGCCAAGACCTTCGCGCAGGACCTGAAGGGCACCGGCATCCGGGTCAACGTGCTGTCGCCCGGGCCGACGGCGACCGAACTGGCCAAGGCCGCGGTGGGCGAGGAAGGCATGAAGGTGTTCGCCTCGATGAACCCGCTGCAGCGCATGGCCGAACCGGCGGAGATCGGGGCGGCGGCGGCCTTTCTCGCGTCGTCGGACAGCGGCTTCATGACCGCCAGCGAGCTCGCCGTCGATGGCGGGCTGGCGCAGATCTGACGCGCCAGGCCCGGCCGGCATTCACCACGAGCTTTTCAGAAGCGCTGACGCGAGTCATCCGCCCCACTGATTTTCCACGACCTATTCGAAATTCAAGAAGGAGCCGTGAGCGATGCCGGGCGATCACGACACGATCGTGACCACCCCGCGGGCCGGATCACGGCGCGATGAACATCGACCTCTACCAAGGAACATCCCATGTCCAACCCATCCGATTTCCCGAAAGAACTTGCCGGCCGCCGTGCCCTGGTCACCGGAGGCACACGCGGCATCGGCGCGGCGATCGCGCAGCGCCTTCTCGATGCCGGCGCCAAGGTCGTGGTCGCCGCACGCAAGCGCGACGACGACATGCCCGCCGGGGCAACGTTCGTATCCGGCGACGTCGCCACTAGCGAAGGCGTGGAGGCGATCGCGACACAGGCGATCGCGGCGCTCGGCGGCCTCGACATCCTCGTGAACAACGCGGGCGGTGCGCGCGCTTTTCTGGAAGGGTCCTCGACGATTCCCGACGAGGCATGGCACGACAGCCTCGAGCTCAACCTCTTCGCCGCGATCCGCCTCACCAACGCCGTCCTCCCCGCGCTTCGGGACTCGAAGGTTGCAGCCGTCGTGAACATATCCTCGGCGGCGGCGGCAATGCCGTTCGGCGCCTTTGCTCACTACGGCGCTGCAAAGGCGGCGCTCGAGTACTACTCGCGCACGCTCGCCCTGGAAGTGGCGCCGGCAATCCGCGTGAACGTCGTGTCGCCCGGCGTCATCGCCACGCCGGGCTCCGACGAGTTCGCCAGGACGACGCCGGGATTTTCCACGGACGCGTGGCTGCAGCTTCTGCCGCTTGGCCGCATCGGCGCCACCGAGGACATCGCCGAAGTCGTGGCGCTGCTCGTGTCGGATCGCGGCAAGTTCCTGACCGGCGCGAATTACCGCGTGGATGGCGGCATGACCGCGCGCTGACGCATCTGGCTTCCCGCCGGATTCGGTGCGCCCGCGGCGACCCGATCGAATGGCTGCCGGCCGGCAAGACGATGAGGCCCGGCATCCACGCGGCCTGTCTGTCGCGCAAGCCTTTGCCGATCGAGGCATGAGGTTGGAGGATTTTCACGAAGCCGCATACGCCACCCATCCCTTGAACGTGAAAGCCGCATAGAACAGCTCATGTCGCTCGAAGCCGGCCTGCTCCAGCAAGTCGACCTCGGCTTCGGGGGGAAGCAGCGGGAGACGGCTGGCCATCGCTTCGATCGTGGCGGCCGGGGTTGCCACCGGCATGCCGTTTGAAGTCATGAAAGCCACGTGCCTGCCAAGCCAGCGCAGCTTTTCGTCCCGTGCATCGGGAACGCTGTGGTGTGCCATGACGAGCGGGGCGCCGGGTTTCAATCGGCGCCTCAGCTCGCGCAGCGCATGCAAGCGTTCGTCGACGGACAGGAAGTGCATGGTCAGCAGGCAAACCGCGCCGTCGAATTCGATGGCCGGAGCCGCATCGATGGTGCCCTCCAGCAACTCCACCCGCGGCGCCAGCGGCCCCAGCGTCTGGACGGCCAATTCCAGCATCGGCGCCGACGGGTCGACGCCGAGCAGACGCCAGTGCGGGTAGGTCTCGGCAAAGGCCTTGAGCTCAAGACCTCCACCGGCGCCGAGCACCAGCACGCGCCCATCGGAGGGCACGTGCTCGTGCAGGAGCAGGCCGGTCATCTGGTGGAGCGCATGCAATCCGGGCACCTGGCGCAGCGGCCCGTCCGTGTATCGCGCCACCGCCTGGGGATCGTTGAAAGAAGACATGCTGCCCTCGCCCGCTTGACATGGAGGCACTAACGTAACATCGTTTGTTACATGAAACGAGACAGCCGACTTTCCGCCGTACTCCATGCCTTGCTGCACATGGCCGAGTGCGATGCGCCGATGACGTCCGATGCGCTGGCGCAGTGCCTTGGCACGCATCCGGTGGTGGTCCGCCGCACCATGGGCCTGCTGCGCGAGGCCGGCCTGGTCACGGCGGATCGCGGACACGCCGGCGGCTGGCGCATTTCGGCGGATCTCTCCAAGGTCACGCTGCGCCAGTTGCACGAAGCGCTGGGCGAGCCTGCACTGTTCGCCGTGGGCAACCGGAATGAACATCCCGAATGCCTCGTCGAGCAGGCGATCAATGCGGCGCTGGACACCGCCTTCGCCGACGCCGAGGCACTGCTGCTGCAGCGGTTCGAGTCGGTCACCCTGGCCGCGCTGGCCGCGGATTTCGCGCGCCGCCATGGCGCCCGTCGGTCGAGGCACCGGCATGAAGCATGACGTGATCATCATCGGCGGCAGCTACTCGGGCATGGCCGCGGCCCTGCAGCTGCTGCGGGCGCGCCGCAGCGTGCTCATCATCGACGGCGGCAAGCGACGCAATCGCAGCGCCAGTCATTCCCACGGATTCCTGGGCCAGGACGGCATCGATCCCGCCGCACTGGCCCGCGTTGCCCGCGAGCAACTGCACGCGTATCCCACGCTGACCTGGCTGGATGGCGAGGTCGAGCAAGCAACCGGCACGAGGGACGACTTCCAGGTGGCCTGTGGCGGCACCACGTATTCAGCCAGGCGTTTGCTGCTGGCGATCGGCGTGTCGGATCGGCTGCCCGAAATCCCCGGCCTGGCCGAGCGCTGGGGCAGGAGCATCTTCCACTGCCCGTATTGCCACGGCTATGAACTGGATCAGGGCCGCATCGGCGTCATCGCGACAGGGCCGATGTCGATCCATCAGGCGCAACTGCTGCCGGAGTGGGGAAACACCACGTTCTTCCCCAACGGTACGTTCGAACTCGACGAGGCTGCCGCGCGGGAACTGGCGCGCCGCGGCGTGACGGTCGAAGCGACGCGAATCGTGCGGATCGACGCAGACGCCGACGTCGTGCTCACCAACGGACGACGCGTGAGCTTCGCCGGCCTGTTCACCGCGCCGCGGAACGAACCCTCGACGCCGATCGCGGCACAGCTCGGTTGCGAACTGGTCGAGACGCCGATGGGCCTGCAGATATCCACCGGCGAAACCAGGGAGACCACCGTGCCGGGCGTGTTCGCCTGCGGTGACGCCGCGAAGATCCCGCACTCGGTTTCGCTTGCGGTGGGCGACGGCGCCTGGGCCGGCGCGCAGATTCACCGCTCGCTGGTGTGGCCGGGGTCGTAGCCAACGTCCAAACCCTGGACGGCAACTCACGAAGCGGGTTCTTCCAGCGCCCGATTGAGCCGATCCCGAGGCACGGCCTGCACATGCTCGTCGGAGACACGGACATTGCCGCCATGCCGGGCCCCGGCTTCGAGCACGGCGCGATGATCGCCCAGGACGGCCGCAACGTGCGGCCCACGCAGAACCGGAACCGCAAATACGTTCCCCGGGAATCGATCGCCCGGGTGCTGAAGCTGGAAATACGCTGAAACCCACAAAGACGGCGGTCTGAAGTCGCCGTCTTTGGCATCGGTGCCGACAACGAGGCAAACTGCACGTCTGTCCAGACGATACGCGGAACGCGCCCATGCACGGCGAATACAAGATGCCCGGCGGCAAGCTGGTGGTGGTCGACCTGGAGGTTCGCGACGGCCGGCTTGCCGGCGTGCAGGTGAGCGGGGATTTCTTCCTGGAGCCGGACAGCGCGCTGCACGCGATCAACCGGGCGCTGGAAGGCCGGCCGCAGGATGCCGACGAGGCTGCCCTCGCCACCGCCATCCAGCACGGGCTGGCGGACGATGTGATGATGTATGGCCTTTCCGCGCAGGCGATCGCGATTGCCGTGCGCCGTGCCGTGGATGGAGATGCCGCATGATGCGCAGCGAATGGCGTGACCACGACTGGCAGTTGATCCACACCACGCCGCAATCGCCCAGCCTGCACATGGCACTGGACGACGTGCTGGTGCACGAGGTGGGCGCCGGGCATCGTCCGCCGACCTTGCGCGTCTGGGAGTGGGCCTCCCCGGCGGTGGTGATCGGCCGCTTCCAGTCGCTGCGCAACGAGGTCGACATGGAAGCCGCGCGGCGCCACGGCATCGAGGTGGTGCGGCGGATCTCCGGCGGCGGCGCGATGTTCATCGAGCCGGGCAACACCATCACCTATTCGATCTGCGCGCCGCTGTCGCTGATCAAGGGCCTGTCGTTCCAGCAGGCGTATGCGTGCATGGACGAGTGGGTGATCGAGGCGCTGGCCACGCTGGGCATCAAGGCGTGGTACCAGCCGCTCAACGACATCACTTCCGCAGGCGGCAAGATCGCCGGCGCCGCGCAGGCGCATCGCGGCGGCGCGGTGCTGCACCACGTCACCATGGCTTACGACATCGACGCGGTGAAGATGCTCGACGTGCTGCGCATCGGCCGCGAGAAACTGTCCGACAAGGGCACCACCAGCGCAGCCAAGCGGGTCGACCCGTTGCGCAGCCAGACCGGCCTGCCGCGCGAGGCGGTGATCGAGCAGATGATCGCCACCTTCCGCCAGCGCCACGGACTCGCCGACGACGTCCTGCGCGCCGGCGAGCTGGCCCGCGCCGAAGCGCTGGCGCGCGAGCGGTTCTCCAGCCAGGCGTGGCTGGCCGACGTGGCGTAGACGTCGCGCCACCGGCGAGAGTCGGCGGGCAGTGCCCGCCCTACGCGCGCTTCAGAACCGGCTGAACGACCAGGATTGCATGCGGCCGTCCTTGTACGGCATCACGCCGTGGAACGGCCGCGGGTCGTCGTCGAACACCAGCGGCAGGAAATGGCGGTCGCCCTCCCACATCGGCAGCTCCAGCAGCCGCGCGCGCGCGACCCATTCCAGCGCGCCTTCGTGATTGCCCTGCAGCGGCGTGCCGCGCCACGCGTCGATCAGGAAGATGAAGCCCAGCCAGTCCTCGCCGTGCTTGCCGAAGCCGGGCCAGTTCAGAGTGCCGCGCAGGCGCATCGACTCGCACTCGATCGCGGCCTCCTCGCGGATCTCGCGCCGCATGCAGGTGGCGATGTCCTCCCCCGGCTCCATCTTGCCGCCCAGCCCGTTGTACTTGCCCAGGTGCTGGTCGTCCGGCCGCGTGTTGCGGTGGATCATCAGCACCTGCCTGCGATCCGGCGACAACACGTAACCCAGGGTGGCGACGATCGGCGTGTAGGGCATCGCGCTCTCGCGGCAAAAACCCGAGTTTAACGGCGAATGGCGACGCGCCGGACCCACGGCGGGAGAACGTTGCGCGCGCGGGGTTGCACGATCGCCGCTGCGCCGCGACCATCAGGGGATGACTTTCCGCATCCCATGCCACTCGACCGCCCGAAACCGCCGCCGCTGGATGCCGGCCGCGGTGTTGCTCGGCCTGCTGCTCACCCTGCCCGGCTGCACGTCGAAGGCGCGGGCGCTGGACAGCGACGAGGTGGCGTTTGCCGGGCAGCAGTACCGGGTCGTGCACATCAACCTCAAGCGCGAACAGTTGGGCCTGCACTGGCGCAATCCGCAGGATGGCCAGCCGTTCGGCAGCGTCGAGAGCCTGCGCCAGTGGGGCGAGGCACATGGCCAACGGTTGCTGTTCGCGGCCAATGCCGGCATCTACGACCACAAGTTTGCGCCGCTGGGCCTGTACGTGGAGGACGGCAGGACGCTGGTGCCACTGAACTTGGTCCACGGCAATCCCGCATCGGGCAATTTCTCGCTGCTGCCCAATGGCGTGTTCGCGATCTACCCGGACGGCCATGCCGCGGTGCGCACCAGCGCGGCGTTCAAGGCCGACGACAAGGCGGTGCGGACGGCGACCCAGTCCGGCCCGATGCTGCTGATCGACGGCAAGCTCAACGAGCAGTTCATCGACGACTCGGCCAGCCTCAAGTGGCGCAGCGGCGTGTGCGCGCCGTCGCCGCACGAGGTGGTATTCGCGGTGAGCGAGGCGCCGGTGAACTTCCACACGTTTGGACGGCTGTTCCGCGACAAGCTGCATTGCCGCGATGCGTTGTACCTGGACGGCAGCATCTCGCAGATCTACGTGGACGGCGCGGGCTACGCCGGCGCGCCGGCCTTCATGGTCAAGCCGTACGCCGGCATCTTTGCCGTGTTCGCCAAGCCTTGATCCGTGACCACCCACCCCATGACGACATGCCCTTGACCTCACGCTCCTGGCGCATCGCACGCGCCGTCCTGGCGAGCCTGCTGGCCTTGCTGCTGGTTGCCTTCGCCGCGGCGTGGTGGCTGCTCGCCGGCGGTCGCGCGCGGCTCGACGGCACGCGCGCGGTGGCGGCGCTGCAGGCGCCGGTGACGATCAGCCGCGACGCGCTGGGCACGGTCACCATCGAAGGCGGCAACCGCGCCGATGTCACCTGGGCGATGGGTTACGTGCACGCACAGGAGCGCTTTTTCCAGATGGACCTGATGCGCCGCGCGAGCGCGGGCGAGCTGGCCGCGCTGGTGGGGCCGGCGGCGCTGCCGGTGGATCTCGACCATCGCCGCCATCGCCTGCGCGCGGTGGTCGACGCGGCATGGGCCGCGATGCCGCCGGCGCAGAAGGACGTGCTGCGCCGCTACGCCGCCGGCGTCAACGCGGGGCTGGCCGACCTGCGCGTGCGGCCGTGGGAATACCTGCTGCTGGGCAGCCAGCCGCAGCCGTGGCAGCCGCAGGACAGCGCCCTGGTCATCGCGGCGATGTACCTGGACCTCAACAGCGGCGGGCGCAACGAGCGCGAGTTGCGCATTGCCCAGATGCGCGACGTGCTGCCGGCATCGCTGGTGGATTTCCTGCTCGCGCCCGACCCCGACTGGGAGGCGCCGCTGCGCGGGCGCTTGTCGCGTTCGCCAGTGGTGCCCGGCGCGGACGTGCTGGACCTGCGCCAGTTGCCGGCCAATGCGGCCACCGCGGGCCTGGCCGCCGCGGTGGCACCCGCGCTGGATGCGCCACGCCCCGGCAGCAACAACTTCGCCGTGGCCGGGTGGCTCACCGGCAACGGCGCGGCAATGCTGGCCAACGACATGCACCTGGCCTTGCGCGTACCCAACATCTGGTTCCGCGCCCGCTTGCGCTATCCCGACGCCGGCGCACCGCACGGCCGGCGCGACGTCAACGGCGTCAGCCTGCCCGGCACGCCGGCGATCATCGCCGGCTCCAACGGCCAGGTCGCCTGGGGCTTCACCAACAGCTACGGCGACTGGGCCGACTGGGTGCGCGTGCGGCGTGATCCGGCCGATTCCACGCGCTACAAGGTGCCTGACGGCTGGGCCACGCTGGAAACCCACGACGAGCACATCCAGGTCAAGGGCCAGCCCGACACCATCCTGAAAGTGGAGGACACCCGCTGGGGCCCGATCATGGCCACCGACACCGACGGCACGCCGCTGGCGCTGGCCTGGATCGCGCAACAGCCACGCAGCTACAACCTCGGCCTGCTGCGGATGGAGCAAGTGGCAAACGTGGCCGACGCGCTGCAGCTCGCACCCACCCTGGGCATGCCGCCGCAGAACCTGCTGGTGGCCGACAGCAGCGGCAGCATCGGCTGGACCATCGCCGGCAACAGCATCCCGCTGCGCGTGGGCATCGACCCGCTGCTGCCGTCGGACTGGTCCGCGTCCGGCATCGGCTGGCAGGGCTGGGCCGCGCCCGCGCAGTACCCGCGCATCGAGAATCCCGCCGACGGCAGACTGTGGACCGCCAACAACCGCACCGTCGACGGCGCCGCGCTGAGCCTGCTCGGCAACGGCGGGCACGATCTCGGCGCGCGCGCGCAGCAGATCCGCGACGACCTGCACGCGCGCGCCAGCTTCACCCCCGGCGACCTGCTCGACATCCAGCTCGACGACCACGCGCTGTTCCTCACCCGCTGGCAGGCGCTGCTGCAACGCACACTGGCCGACAGCCACGACCCGCTGCTGCAGCAAATGAGCCGGCTCACCCGCCACTGGCGCGGCCGCGCCGCCGTCGACAGCGTCGACTACCGGCTGGTGCGCGCTTTCCGCACACAGGTCAGCCAGGCGGTGCTGGCGCCGTTCGTCGCGCGGGTGAAACAACGCCATGCGGATTTCCGCTGGCCCGGCGAGCACAGCCCGGAAGCGGCGGTGTGGATGCTGATCCACGCGCGACCCGACTGGCTGCTCGATCCGAAGTATCCCGACTGGCCTGCCCTGCTCACCGACTCCGCGCTCCAGGTGGCGCGGCAGCTCGACCGGCAACCCGGCGGCCTCGCCGCGCGCCACTGGGGCGAGATCAATCGCAGCGACATCAGGCATCCGCTGGCCGCCGCCCTGCCCGCATGGCTGGCCCGCTTCATCGACATGCCCGACCAGCCGCTGCCCGGCGACCACAACATGCCGCGCGTGGCGGTACCGGGCTTCGGCGCCTCCGAACGGCTCGACGTCTCCCCCGGCCACGAAGACCGCGGCATTCTGGAAATGCCCGGCGGCCAGAGCGACAACCCGCTCTCGCCGTTCTTCGGCGCAGGGCACCAGGACTGGGTTCAGGGGCGTCCCACTCCGCTGCTGCCGGGCCAGGCCACGCACACGCTGACGCTGCAACCGGAAGCCGGCTGACCACGACCTCGCATGCCCGGGCGCCCGGGCCTCGCAGGTCCGGCGCGTCGCCCCCGCGGGGCGGCATGGCTCCCGCCACCCCGCCACCCGGCGCGGCGTGCCGAAAAGTGTGACGCAGTTCTCATGATTGGTGCTATGTTGCGCCGACGCACAGACCACCGACACGGTAGTGATTGAGCTGCTGCCGGCCGTCTCGACGCGGGGACAACCCGCAAGGGACTGCATGACCAGGCACGGGAGTGCCGGATGTCATGACGCAGGGCACGGGATCACCAGGGTTCCGGTATTACGCCTTCATCAGCTACAGCCACCAGGACAAGACCTGGGCCGACTGGCTCCACAAGGCGCTGGAAACCTATGCGGTGCCGAAACGCCTGGTCGGGCAGATCACCACGACCGGCCCCATCCCCAGACGCCTCACGCCGATCTTCCGCGACCGCGACGAACTGGCGAGCGCGCACGACCTCGGCCGCAAGATCATCGAGGCGCTGGAGCAATCCGCCAACCTGATCGTGATCTGCTCGCCGCATTCGGCGGCGTCGCACTGGGTGAGCGAGGAAGTGCTGGCGTACAAGCGCCTCGGTCGTGACGAGCGGATCCTTTGCCTGATCGTGGACGGCGAACCGAACGCCAGCGACCTGCCCGGCCGCGAGGCGGAGGAATGTTTCGCCCCCGCGCTGCGCTTCGAGCTCGACGCCACCGGCCTGCTCGCCACGCAACGCGCCGAGCCCATCGCCGCCGACGCCCGCCCGGACAAGGACGGCAAGGCGAACGCCAAGCTGAAACTGATCGCCGGGATGCTCGGCGTGGGCTTCGACATGCTCAAGCAGCGCGAGCTGCGGCGGCGCGCGCGGCGGATGACGATGGTGGCGGCACTGGCAGTGACCGTGATGACGGTGACCACCACGCTGGCGGTCCTCGCCATCGTTTCGCGCCACGCCGCGGTGGAGGCCAGCCAGGCCGCCCAGCGCCGGCAGAAGCAGGCCGAGGCGCTGGTCGGGTTCATGCTCGGCGATCTGAACGACAAGCTGGCGCAAGCAGCCCGGCTGGACATCATGCAGAGCGTCGACGACAAAGCGATGGCCTACTTCCAGTCGCTGCCGGCCACGGATGTCACCGACGAGACCCTGGAGCAGCGCGCCAAGGCACTGGAGAAGATCGGCAGCGTGCGCCTGGATCAAGGCAACCTGTCCGGCGCGATGGAGTCGTATCGGGCAGCCCTGCAGCTGTCCGGGCGCCTCGCCGAGGAAGCACCCGGCGACGCGGCGCGGCAGGTCGCCCATGCCCGGTCGTGGTCCTTCGTCGGCATGACCGACTGGTATCAGGGCAAGCTGGACGCCGCCTGGCGGGATTTCGAATCCGCGCAGAACGTGCTGCAGCAGGCACAGGCGCGTGCCGGCAATGACCTGTCGCTGAAGTTCGAACTGCTGAACGTCAACAGCAATATCGGTCACGTGCTGGAAGCACGCGGGCAGCCGGCCGCCGCCGCCAGCGCCTACCGGAACGCGTTGGCACTGGGTCGCGGGTTGGTCGCGGCCAATCCCGTCAACACTGATTGGTCGGCTGCATTGGGGATTGCACACAACAATCTCGGCAAGCTGGCCTTGCAGCGTGGCGATCTGGCAGAGGCGATCGCCGAGTACCACGCCGACGACGCGATCGAAACCCGGCTTGCCGCCGCCGACCCCAAGAACAATGACCAGCGCGAAAACATGCTGCGGGTGCGCGCGATCCTAGGCCGCACGCTGGCCCTGACCGGCGACGTCGACGCGGGCATCCGCGACCTCCAGCAGGCGGTCGACATCGCCGCCCAGCTGATCGCGATCGCGCCGACGCAAACCGGCTTTCAGGCAAAATCGGCGCTCTATCTCGTGCAATTGAGCCGCCTGAAACGCCTGCACGGGGACCTGCCGGCGGCACGGACGCTGGCCGCACAAGCGCTGGCCATCCTGTCCAGGCTCACTCGACAGGATCCAGCAAACGTTACATGGCAGCAGATTGACGCCGCGGCACGCAGCGAGCAGGCCGCGCAATCATTTGCCGGCGGACAGTCCGCGGCGGCGCAGGCGCAGGTGCAGGTCGCCATGAACATCCTGCAACCGTTACTCGCCAAGGAACCGGATGACCGCGGCCTGGTGCTGGATACGCTGTCCGCGAAGCTGCTGCTCGCCGACACCGCCAGCGACGCAGCAGCGACACGACGGCTGCGCGAGGAGGCATGGGAGGCGAGCCAATCGGTGAAGGACGGCAAGGACGATCCGCGCCTGCTCGCGCTGCAGGTCGAGGCGTTGCTTGGCCTGCAGAAAAATGCCGAAGCAAGGCTGCTGATCGAGCGCCTCTGGAATGCCGGTTACCGCGACCCGGCGCTGCTGGCGATCCTGCGGCGTGCCCGCGTGGATTACCCGGAAAACCCCGCCTTCGCGACGCGCATCGCGCAGATCATGCAGGTCGACGCCAGCACTCCGGCGCCCGTCACGGCAGCGGTGCGCACGCCGCACCCGAAGCCCTGAATCAAGGCGCTGCGGCCCGCCTTCCACGCCGCCCATCGATCCCTGCAGGAGTACGACATGCCCAACGTAACACTTGAGGTGACACTGAAAAACGGCAGCCTCGACGTCGACCAGTCGGGTAACGGAAACCAGATCGCCCACGGCCAGTCGGTGACGATCACCTGGCACCTGAGCGGCCCCGGCGTGAGCCCGGGATCATTCAATGCGATCAGCGATCCGACCCATCCCGGGTTCGCCTGGATCCAATCGCCTCCATCCGGCGTGTTCGGTCAGGCGCAACTCGCGAACAACGGCGACAAGATCACCATCACCGATGCCAACGACAGCACCAGCTCGAGCGGCGAGTGGATCTACCAGCTCTGCGCGACGATCAATGGCGCCCCATACTCGACCATCAGCACGCTGCCTACGGCCACCACGACGAATCCGGTGATCAAGAACCTGTAGCGCCACCATGCAGGCGCTTTGGCGCAGGGACAGCGAGGAAGCAATGCCAAGGGTACCTCGATCCGAACGGCAACATCGCATACCAGTCAAGCCTGGAGACCATCATGCCAAAGACCAGCAAAGACAATCAGAACATCCCGGCCGAACCGCAGCCAGACGACCAGACCCAGGATAGCAACCGCGACTCCGACCAGAACGTGGAACAGTTGGGCACGCTCTCGCCGAACACAACGACCAACCCACAGATCAAGAACCTCTGACACTAACCCAGTGCCTCGCATGGAACATCGATCTTGCCCCCTCGCACCTGCCAGCGTACCGCTGGTGATCGGCGTCACCAGCCACCGCAACATTCCCGCCCGCGAAGTCGACCTGGTGCGGCGCCGCGTGCGGGAATTCCTGGCGCAACTGCAGCGCGATTTTCCCGCGCTGCCGCTGGTGGTGCTGTCCGCGCTGGCCGAGGGCGGCGACCAGTTGGTGGCGGAAGAGGCGTTGGCGCTCGGCGCGCGATTGATCGCGCCGCTGCCGTTGCCGCGCGAACTCTATGTCGAGGACTTCCACCACGCGGCCACCCGCGACCGTTTCGATGCGCTCGCCGCGCGTGCCCGGGTGATCGAGCTGCCGCTGCTGCCGGACAGCACCCCCCGCGGCATCGGCAATCCTGGCCCCCAGCGCGATCGGCAGTACGGACGGGCCGGCGTGTTCATTGCGCGGCACTGCCATCTGTTGCTGGCGATCTGGGACGGCAAAGCGTCGACCCGGCTCGGCGGTACCGCCCAGGTGGCGGAGTTCTTTCTCAGCGGCGTGATGCCGGGCCTGACCGAGCGCCGCCGCGGCAGCCGTCATCACCTGCTGGGCAGCGGCGACGAGCGGCTGGTCTGCCAGATCGTCTGCTCGCGCGATACCGACGACGGCGCGCCGCTCCCGCCACTGCAGCCAGGGCAGCTGCTGTGGCGCACGCAGACCGAAGTTTCATTGCCCGACGTGCCGATGCCTGCGATGTTCCACCAGACTTTCGCGCGCATGGCCGAGTTCGACGCAGATTGCCTGAAATACCGCAGCGAGATCCACTGCAGCGCCGCTACCGATAAGGCATCGAGCGACACCGCGACGCTGGCGCGACCGGAGGCGGCCCTGTTTCGCGCAGCGGACTGGCTGGCGGTGCACTTCCGCCAGCGCGTGCTGCTGGCGATGCGGACCCTCTACACGCTGGCAGCAATCATGGCCATCGCCTTCACGATCTACGACAACCTGCCCGACCAGGACGACTTCATCTACGTATTCCTGCTGCTGTTCGCCGGCGGCGTATGGGTGGCCACGCTCGCCAGGCGCCGCGGCTGGCATCGCAAATACCTGGATTACCGGGCATTGGCGGAAGGTCTGCGCGTGCAAGGCTACTGGCGCCGCGCCGGGATCTCGCTCACCGGCGATCCCGAGTTTGCGCAGGACAGCTTCATGCAGAAACAGGACATCGAGCTTGGCTGGACGCGCAACGTGATGCGCAGCGCCGCACTCTACCGCGTGCCAGACAGCGGCAACCCGGAGAGCGAGTTGCGCGAGGTCATCAGCGAATGGGTCGGCGACGACGCGCATGGTGGCCAGGTGGACTACTTCCGCAGCAAGGCCGCGCAGCGCACGCGCCAGCATCGCTTTACCGAAATGCTGGGCTTCTCCAGCCTGCTTGCCGGCATCGGCATCAGCATCGTGCTGGCGGCGCTCGCACACCGCCTGGCCGCCGATACCAAGAACACGCTGGTGGTCATCATGGGCGTACTGTCGATCCTCGCCGCCGTGCGCGAGGCTTATGCGTTCAAGAAGGCCGACAAGGAACTCATCAAGCAATACCGCTTCATGCAACGCATCTTCGACGAGGCGCGCAAGGCGCTGGCACTGACCAGCAACGCCACCGAGCAACGCGCCATCCTCCACGCGCTGGGCGAGGCCGCCCTGGCCGAACACGCCGAATGGGCCCTGATGCATCGCCAGCGACCGCTGGAACACGGGAGAATGTAGGCGAGACCGGAGCAAACCACATGAGTCGATCCACCGAAGAATGCCGCGCCTGTTTCGACTTCGAAGTCGACTTCTCCAACGGCGGCGGCATCCAGGGCCAGGGATTCCGGCTCGACATCGACGGCGACGACATCGACGACGCGGCGCTGGCCGACTACATCGTGCGCGACATGCGGTTGCTGATGGTCGGCGCCGTGCGCATCCTCAACAAGTCGATCATCCGCGAACGTCACAAGCGCCAGCCGCAAGCCGCGCCGGGCAACGCCGTCCGGCCGGACCTGATCGACCTCGCCCACGTCGTGCACAGCGGCGAGGAGGTCTACCCCGGTCTGCCCGCGCCCCGCGTGTCGGACCATCTCAGCCACCAGGCCAGCATCGGCCGCTACGCCGAGGGCGTGACGTTCCAGATTGCGCGCATCGACATGGTGGCCAACTGCGGTACCGCGATCGACGCACCCTCCCACCGCTACCCCGGCGCCGCCGACGTCGCCCAGCTGCCGCTCGGCGACATCGCCGACGTGGATGCCGTGGTCATCCACCTGCAGGGCATGCGCGGTCGAAGCATCGACCGCGCCGCGCTCGCGGCACTGGACGTGCGCGGGCGCGCCGTACTGCTCGATACCGGCTGGGCCGCCCGTTGGGGCACCAGTGCCTACCTGCAGGCGCAACCTTTCCTCAGCCGCGACGGCGCCGAGTACCTGCGCGATCACGGCGCGGTGCTGGTCGGCATCGACGCGCTCAACATCGACGACACCGACGACCCGCAACGCCCCGCCCACTCGATCCTGCTGGCCGCCGGCATCCCGATCGTCGAGAACCTCGCCTCACTCGCCATGCTGCCCGCCGAGAAGCTGCACTTCTCCGCCGTGCCGATGCGCATGGCAGGCATGGGCACGTTCCCGGTGCGGGCGTGGGCACGCCTGGGTTGAGGTAACCGGCGGCATGCGGCAGCGCTGTGCGCCGCCGGAACTCGACTGATCGCGGAGGCACCCCGTCGCGCGGCGTGCGTCAATGCCGGCGCGACATTCGACCGCATGGGCCACCCGGGCCAAGTTGACCACAGTCAAGCGTGAGCGCGTGGCGCACGCGCATGATCCGCCCTGTCCACAAGCGGGCGCGATCCATGATCAGCTGCGACACCGTCATCATCGGCGCAGGCCCGGTCGGCCTGTTCCAGGTTTTCGAGCTGGGCCTGCTCGGGCTGGATGCGCACGTGGTCGATGCCGTGCCGCATGCCGGCGGGCAATGCATCGAGCTGTATCCGGACAAGCCGATCTACGACATCCCGGCGGTGCCGGTGTGCAGCGGGCGCGAGCTGATCGCGCGGCTGCAGCAGCAGATCCGGCCGTTCGCGCCGCAGTTCCACCTGGGCCACACCGTCACCTCGCTGGAACGCATGCAGGACGGTCGCTTCCGCCTGCAGACCAGCGGCGGGCTGGCGTTCGACGCAAGCGCGGTGATCATCGCCGGTGGCCTGGGCGCGTTCGCACCGCGCACGCTGAACCTGCCGGAAGCCGCGCCGCTGGTGGGCCGCACGCTGCACTACAAGGTGACCCGGCCGGCGCTGTTCGACGACCAGGACATCGTGATCGCCGGCGGCGGCGACGCGGCACTGGACTGGGCGCTGGAGCTGGTCGAGCGCGCGCGCAGCGTGGTGCTGGTGCATCGCTCGTCGACCTTCCGCGCGGCGCCGGCCAGCGTGGCACGCATGCAGGCCTTGTGCGACGAGGGGCGCATGCAGTTCTGCGAAGGCGACATCGTCGGCCTGGAAACGGCGAACGACGCACTGGCGCAGGTGCGCGTACGCACGCGCAGCGGCATGGTCCAGCGCATAGAGGCCTCGCACCTGCTGGTGTTCTGGGGCCTGCATCCGGCGCTGGGGCCGATCGCCGAATGGGGACTGGCGCTGGAACGCCAGCAACTGGTGGTGGACCCGGCGACCTTCCGGACCTCGGTGCCCGGCATCTTCGCGGTGGGCGACATCAACACCTACCCGGGCAAGAAGAAGCTGATCCTGTCGGGCTTCCATGAAAGCGCGCTGTGCGCGTTCGCCGTGCACGCGCACCTGCACCCCGGAGACAAGGTGAACCTGCAGTACACGACCACCAGCCCGGCCTTGCAGCGGCGCCTGGGCGTGCGCGATGCCGAGCGCGATGAGGTCGTCGCCGAGCCGCCGCCACGCGTGGCGGCCACGGCCTGACCTCGCCCGCCCGCACGCGTTCAATCACTCATCCCGGGAGACATCCCATGCACCGTCCCTCCGCTTTCGACGACCTGCGTTCGCCCGAACGCCGGCGCTGGCTGAAGCAGGCCGGCCAGCTCGCCATCGCCGGCGGCCTGCTGGCCGGCGGCGGCTGGGCGGTGCTCAAGCGCAAGCAGAACCTGTGGCAGGTGCGCCGCGAGCGCACGCTGATGCAGACCTCGGTGGCGGTGACCTGCCTGGCCGATGACGTGCAAGCCGCCGGCGTGGCGATCGAGGCGGCGTTCGCACGCATGGCCGCGACCGCCGCGCAGCTGACTCGCTTCGATCCCGCCAGCCCGCTGGCGCGGCTCAACCGCGATGGCCAGCTGGCGCAGGTGCCGGCGCAACTGGATGCGGTGCTGCGCCAGGCGCTGTCGCTGTCGCGACTGACCGACGGCGCGTTCGACCCGACCGTGCTGCCGGTGCTGCGCTACTTCGAAACGCTGCGCGGCACGGCGGCCGCCGACGCGCACGAGCAACGCGTGGCCGAAAGCCGCGACGCGCTGGTCGGCTACCGCGACCTCGCACTCGATGCGCGCGGCGCGCGGCTGCTGCGCCCGGGCATGGCGATCACCCTGGACGGCATCGCCAAGGGCCACGTGGTCGACCAGGGCATCGCCGCGCTGCGCGGCGCCGGCATCGAGTACGGCCTGATCGACGCCGGTGGCGACATCCACGCGATCTGCGGCAACGACCCCGAGCGGCACTGGAACGTCGGCATCGTCGATCCGCGCGACGTCAGCCGCGTGGCGGCGGTACTGCAGCTGCGCAACGCGGCGCTGTCCACGTCGGGCAATTACCGCGTGTTCTTCTCCGCCGACCGGCGGTTGTTCCACATCGTCAACCCGCGCACCGGCTGGTCGCCGCAAAGCTATTCCAGCGTCACCGTGATCGCGCAGCGTTCGGTGCTGGCCGACGGCATGAGCACGGCGGCGTTCTCGCTGGAGCTGCCGCGCCTGTCTGCACTGATGGACGCGCAGGACCAGCAGTGGCTGGCGTTCTCGCGCACGGGCGGGCAGCGTTGGCGCTCGCGCGACCTGCCGCTGATCGCCGGTACGGCGGAGCGCGTGTGATGCGCTTGTCACGCCCGCTCGTCACCCGCCTGCTGCTGGCGCTGTGCCTGTTGTTGCCGGCACCCGCCGCGCTGGCCGGCATCGACGCGAAGCACCCGCAGCTGCACGAGGTGTTTCCGCAGGCCACCCGCTACGGCGACATCGAGGGCACGCCGCCGGCGGCCGCGGTGTACCAGGGCGACAAGATCATCGGCTACGTGTTCGAGACGGTGATGGTGGCGCCGGTGCCGGCGTACTCGGGCGCGCCGATCAACCTGCTGGTGTCGATCGGCACCGACGGCAGCATCCGCGACGCCCGCGTGCTGGAGCAGCACGAGCCGATCCTGCTGGTCGGCATTCCGGTGCAGAAGCTGTACGACTTCGTGGCGCGCTACATCGGCCATCGCGTGGACGACCAGATCGTGGTCGGCGGCGGCGCCAGCGGCAGCGTGCGCATCGACGCGATCAGCAGCGCCACGGTGACCTCGATGGTGGTCAACGAGACGATCATGAACTCGGCGCTTAAGGTGGCCGCCTCGCGCAAGCTGATCGCCGGCGCGGCCGACACCGACGCCAAAGTCGCCGCCGTGCGCGCCGACTACTACCAGCCGGCCGACTGGGACACGCTGACCGGCAACGGCGCGATCAGCCACCTGCAGCTCAAGCGCCAGGCGATCACCGACGCCTTCAAGGGCCAGCCGGAGAGCGGCCTGGTCGATGATCCCACCGCGCCGGCGCCCGGCCACGAGGGCGATGTCTTCATCGACCTGTACTTCGCCGACGTCACCCCGCCCACGGTGGGCCGCAACCTGCTCGGCCCGACCGCCCACGCCGACCTGATGAGGCAGCTCAAGCCCGGCGACTCGGCGATCGCGGTGATGGCCAACGGCATCTATTCGTTCAAGGGCGTGGGTTATGTGCGCGGCGGCATCTTCGACCGCGTGCACGTGCTGCAGGACGGCAAGCTGGTGCTGTTCAAGGACACCGACCTGGTTCAGTTGAACGACACCCCGTTGCGTGGCAAGCCCGACTTCGTCGAGCAGGCGATCTTCATCGTGCGCAACAGCGGCAGCGGCTTCGACGCGACCCGGCCGTGGACGCTGCAACTGATGGTGAACCGCCAGGTCGGCCCGCTGCAGAGCATCTACCACACCTTCACCCGCGACTACCGCATGCCGGCGGTCTACACCACGCGGCCGGAGAGCAGCACCGACTCGCAGTCCGATGCACTGCCGGCCGACGCCGCACTGTGGCAGAAGATCTGGTACGGCCGCCGCATCGACATCGCCGTGCTGCTGGCGGGGCTGACCGTGCTGACGCTGGTCCTGCTGTTCCAGGACTGGCTGGTGACGCGGCCCGTGCTGCTCGAACGCGTGCGCACCGGTTTCCTGATCTACACGCTGGTGTTCATCGGCTGGCACGGGCTGGCGCAGCTGTCGGTGGTGAACATCTTCACCTTCATCCAGTCGGTGCTGCACGGCTTCCATTGGGAAACCTTCCTGATGGACCCGCTGATCTTCATCCTGTGGGTATTCGTCGCCGCCACCCTGCTGCTGCTCGGGCGCGGCGTTTACTGCGGATGGCTGTGCCCGTTCGGTGCGCTGCAGGTGCTGGTGAACAACGCGGCCAAGCGATTGCACGTGCCGCAGTTCGAGTTCCCGCGGGCGGTGCACGAGCGGCTGTGGGCGCTGAAGTACGTCATCCTGCTGGTGCTGTTCGGCATGTCGCTTCAGTCGCTCAACACGGCCGAGCACTACGCCGAGATCGAGCCGTTCAAGACCACGTTCACCCTGCACTTCGCGCGCTCGTGGAGCTACGTGCTCTACGCGGTGCTGCTGATCGGCGTATCCGCGTTCAACCACAAGTTCTATTGCCGCTATGTCTGCCCGCTGGGTGCCGGACTGGCCGTGTCCGGACGCTGGCGATTGTTCGAATGGCTGCGCCGACGCCCCGAGTGCGGCAGCCCCTGCCAGGTCTGCGCCAACGAGTGCGAGGTCAAGGCGATCCATGCGGATGGCCGCATCGACTTCAACGAATGCCACTACTGCCTGGATTGCCAGGTCACCCGCGTCAACGACCACAAGTGCCCACCGGTGGTACAGCAACGCAAGAAGCGCGAACGCGCCGCACGACCGTTGCCCACGCCGATCACGCTGATTACCCCGGCGAACGCGCCGGAAACCCGAGAGCCGGCGCCCGTCGCCGACTGATCCCCACCTCACCTGCCTCTGCGGATGGAAGCCATGCACGACGAATCGAAAATCAAACCCGAAGCAATCGAGGAAGGCGCCGACCCCGCGCGTCGCAACTTCATCAGGACCAGCGCGCTGGCCGGCCTGGCCGGCGCGGCGGGACTGGCACTGGCGGGCTGCGGTCGCAAGGGGGACCACGGTGGCGCGGAAGGTGCCGCCGCCGGACACGATGGCGAACGCCAGCGCGAGCACGGCGAGCACGAAGCCGCTTCCGACCACGTGCCGCCCGGCCAGCTCGACGAGTACTACGGCTTCTGGAGCGGCGGCCAGTCCGGCGAGGTGCGTCTGGTCGGCGTGCCCTCGATGCGCGAGCTGATGCGCATCCCGGTGTTCAACCCCGACTTCACCATCGGCTGGGGCGTCACCAACGAGAGCAAGCGCGTGCTCGGCCCGAACTTCCCGCCCGGCGGCGACTGCCACCACCCGCACATGAGCCAGACCGACGGCCACTACGACGGCCGCTACATCTTCATCAACGACAAGGCGCACACCCGCGTCGCGCGCATCCGCTGCGACGTGATGCGTTGCGACCGCATCACCAATGTGCCCAACGTGCAGGCGATCCACGGCCTGCGCGTGCAGCGCGCGCCGCGCACCGGCTACGTGTTCGCCAACGGCGAGTTCCTGGTCCCGGCGCCGAACGACGGGCGCGACCTGGACGATCCGAAAAAGTACCAGACCATGTTCAGCGCGCTCGACGGCGACACCATGGAGGTCGCCTGGCAGGTGCTGGTGGACGGCAACCTGGACAACACCGAGGCCGACTACGCCGGCAAGTACGCCATCTCCACCTGCTACAACAGCGAGGGCGGCATGGACCTGCCCGGCACGATGCAGGCCGAGCGCGACTGGGCGGTGGTGTTCAACATCGCGCGCATCGAGGCAGCGGTGAAGAAGGGCGAGTTCAAGACCATCGGCAGCTCCAAGGTGCCGGTGCTCGACGGCCGCCACGGCTCCTCGTTCACCCTGTACATCCCGATCCCGAAGAACCCGCACGGCATCAACGCCAGCCCCGACGGCAAGTACGTGGTGGCCAACGGCAAGCTCTCGCCCACCGTCACCGTGATGGAGTGGAGCCGCATCGACGACTGCTTCGCCGGCAAGCTCAAGGACCCGCGCGATACGGTGGTGGCCGAGCCCGAACTGGGCCTGGGTCCGTTGCACACCGCCTATGATGGTCGCGGCAACGCCTACACCACGCTGTTCATCGACAGCCAGATCGCCAAGTGGAACATCGCCGACGCGATCGCCGCCCACGACGGCAAGAAGGTCGCCTACCTGCGCCAGAAGATCGACGTGGCCTACCAGCCCGGGCACTGCCATACCTCGATGGGCGAGACGCGCGACGCCGACGGCAAGTGGCTGGTGTCGCTGAACAAGTTCTCCAAGGACCGCTTCCTGCCCACCGGCCCGCTGCATCCGGACAATGACCAGCTGATCGACATCTCCGGCGAGACCATGAAGCTGGTCGCCGACGGCCCGGTCTACGCCGAACCGCACGACGTGATCCTGCTGCACCGCCGGCAGCTGATCGACAAGGTGAAGAAGAGCTGGGACCGCGACGACCCGTTCTTCGCCGAGACGGTGGCGATGGCGAAGAAGCACGGCGTCAACGTGCTGTCCGACAGCAAGGTCATCCGCGAAGGCCGCAAGGTGTTCGTGTACATGACCTCGGCCGCGCCGATCTTCAGCATGGGCAGCTTCAAGGTGAAGAAGGGCGACGAGGTGACCGTGGTGGTGACCAACATCGACGCGGTGGAGGACGTCAGCCACGGCTTCTGCATCGTCAACTACGGCATCAACATGGAGATCAGCCCCGGCGCCACCGCCTCGGCCACCTTCACCGCCGACAAGGCGGGGGTGTTCTGGTACTACTGCACGTTCTTCTGCCATGCGATGCACATGGAGATGAGCGGGCGGATGCTGGTCGAGGCCTGAGCCGCGTCGTGCCGCCGCGCAGTGCGCGGCGGCACGAGCGGATCGCCGTTCCCATGCATGCACTTCGTTTCCTCGCGTTCCTGATGCTGGCATGGCCGCCGGCGGCGCCGGTGCATGCGCGCGAGTCGCTGGAGCAGATCGTGGCCGCGGCGCCGCCGGGTACCACCATCAGCGTGCCGACCGGCGTGCACGTGGTGCACCTGCGGCTGGACAAGCCGGTCACCCTCGTCGGCGAACCCGGCGCCGTTCTCGACGGCGGCGGCGAAGGCGACGTGGTGCGCATCGGCGCCGCGCAGGTCGCCGTGCGTGGATTGACCATCCGCCATAGCGGCACCGATCTCACCGCGATGAACGCCGGCATCTTCGTCGAGCGCCAGGCGCGCGACGTCACGCTCGAGGGCAACCGCATCGAGGAGAGCCTGTTCGGCGTCTACCTCGACGGCGCGGCCAACGTGCGCGTCGCGCACAACGTGATCCGCGGCATGCGCTCGCTGCGCGTGGCCGACCGCGGCGACGGCATCCACCTGTGGAACGACACCGGCTGCACCATCGAGGACAACGACGTGGCCGACTCGCGCGACGGCATCTACGTCTACGTCAGCCCTCACAACACCATCGCGCGCAACGTGGTGCACGAGGTGCGCTACGGCATCCACTACATGTACTCCCAGCACAACCTGCTGCGGGACAACGTCAGCCGCAGCAACCTGGCCGGGTATGCGCTGATGTCGTCCGATCACCTCAAGGTGATCGGCAACACCGCCGAGGACGACGAATCCTACGGCTTCCTGCTCAACTACATCTCGCACAGCGAGATCGCCGGCAACCTGATACGACGGATCAACGGCCAGCGCGACACCCAGGGCGGGCTGATCGACGGCACCGAAGGCAAGGGGTTGTTCGTCTACCTGTCGCAGTTCAACACCCTCCACGACAACCTCGTCGCCGACTCGCAGATCGGCATCCACGTCACCGCCGGCTCGGAGAACAACCGGTTGTGGGGCAACCATTTCCAGGACAACCGCATCCAGGTGAAGTACGTGCAGAACCTCGCCCAGGAGTGGTCGGCGCACGGCCGCGGCAATTTCTGGAGCGACTACCTCGGCTGGGACCTGGATGCCGACGGCGTCGGCGACGTGCCGTTCCGCCCCAACGACGGCGTCGACGTGCTGCTGTGGAAATACCCCTCCGCGCGCAACCTGATGTCCAGCCCCGCGGTGCTGCTGATGCGCTACGTGCAGCGCGCGTTCCCCGTGTTCACGCCGCCCTCGGTGCAGGACAGCCACCCGCTGATGAAAACTTCCCCGGCCACGCCATGAACCACCCGATCGAATGCCACGCACTGGCCAAGCGTTACGGCGACCTCGCCGCACTCGACGGCATCAGCGCCGTCGTGCCGCGCGGCCAGGTGATCGGCCTGCTCGGCCACAACGGCGCGGGCAAGTCCACGCTGATCAAACTCATTCTTGGCCTGATAGCACCCAGCGGCGGCCGGCTGGAGGTGCTTGGCCAGTCGCCGTGGCGCGCACACGCGCTGCGCCGGCGCATCGGCTACCTGCCCGAGAGCGCCACCTTCTACGGCAACCTCACCGGTCGCGAACTGCTCGACTACCTGGCGCGACTGAAGCAGGCACCACGCGCACAAATTGCCACGCTGCTCGACCGCGTCGGCCTGGCCCACGCCGCCGACCGGCGCATCGGCACATATTCGAAGGGCATGCGCCAGCGCCTTGGCCTCGCGCAGGCGCTGCTGGGTTCGCCCGATCTGGTGCTGCTGGACGAGCCGACCACCGGCCTCGACCCGCAGGCCACCCGCGAGCTGTACCGCATCGTCGGCGAGCTGCGCGCGGATGGCCGCTCCGTGCTGGTCTCCTCGCACCTGCTGGCCGAACTGGAACCGCACATCGACGGCGCACTGATCCTGCGCCAGGGCAAGTTGCTTGCCGCCGGCAGCCTGCACGCGCTGGGCGAGCAGGCCGCGCTGCCGGCGCAGGTGCTGTTGCGCACGCGTGAGCAGGCGATGCCCGAATTGCTCGCGCGCCTTGAAACCGGCGGCCTGTCGGCGCAGCCGCGCCCCGATGGCCGGCTGGAACTGCAGGTGCCGCGCGCCAGCAAGTTGCGCATGCTGCGCGAGCTGCTGGCCGACCCGGCGATCGTCGATCTCGACGTGCGCGAGCCGACGCTGGCACAACTCTACGACTGGCTCGGCGCCGGCCCGCCATCCACCGCGGAGGTGGCCGCATGAACCCGATCCTCACCGTCGCCGCCAAGGAATTCCGCGACGACTTCCGCAACCGCTGGACCATCGCGCTGACCATCCTGTTCGCGCTGCTGGCGCTGGGCATCGCCTGGTTCGGCAGTGCGGCAGCCGGACGCGTGGGCTTCACCTCGTTCGACGCCACGCTGGCCAGCCTGACCACGCTGGGCGCGTTCGTGATCCCGCTGATCGGCCTGCTGATTGCCTATGGCAGCATCGTCGGCGAGCGCGACGACGGCACCCTGCTGCTGATGCTCAGCTATCCGCTCTCGCGCGGGCAACTGGTGGCCGGCAAGTTCCTCGGCCACTGCAGTGCGCTGGCCGCCGCCACGCTGGCCGGCTTCGGGTTCGCGGTCGCGATCATGCAGTGGATGCAGCCGCCGGAGCAGACGATGCAGGCGTGGCTGCAGATCGGCCGTTTCATCCTCAGCGCATCCCTGCTCGGCGCCTGCTTCGTCGGGCTGGCCTGCCTGATCAGCGTACAGACCACCGACAAGTCGCGCGCCGCCGGACTGGCACTGGTCGGCTGGCTGGTGAGCGTGGTGCTGTTCGACCTTGCGCTGCTGGCGCTGCTGGTGGTCAGCGGCGGCAACCCGGTCGAGCGCGCGGTGTATCCGTACCTGCTGCTGTTCAACCCGGTCGACGTGTTCCGCCTGGTCAACCTCACCGCGCTGGGCGACGGCGCCGGCAACGACCTGCTGACCGGCATGACCGCCCACCACGTCTATCCGCCAGCCCTGCTCTACGCGCTGCTGCTGGGCTGGGCGGTGGCGCCGTTCGCCTGGGCGATGCTCGCGTTCCGGCGCAAGGAAATCTGAAGGAGTTCGCACATGCCCTGCTTGCCGATGACCAACCTGCGCCGCGCTGTCTTCGTGCTGGCGCTGGCCCTGCTGACCGGTTGCGGCGGCAATCCCGCACCCGCACGCCACGCCGTCGACACCCACCCGGACGATGCCTGCGCGGTGTGCGGCATGTACCTGGACGGCTCGCCCGGCCCGCGCGCCGAGGCCTGGATCAGCGGCCGCGCCAAGCCGCTGGTGTTCGATTCCACCCGCGACTTTTTCGCCTACGTGCTGCAACCGGAAAACCAGTCCGCGCTGCAGGAACTGTTCGTGCAGGACAGCGCGCGCATCGACTGGCAGCAACCCGACCACGCCGCCGCCAGCTTCATCGACGCGCGCACCGCAGTCTACGTGGCCTGGCAGCCGCTGGCCGGCTCGATGGGACCGACCCTGGCGCCGTTCACCAGCCGCGCTGTCGCGGAAACATTCGCACGCGAGCATGGCGGCGCCGTGGTCGACTTCGCCGAGATCACGCCCGCACTGGTGGCCACGCTGGACTACCGCTGCCCCGCCCGGGCCAGCGGCGCTCACGGCACGCTGCAATGCCTCGCTGCGCCCACGCCGTCGCTCGGCCTGTCGAGCCATCCGCAAGCCGCGCTTTCGCCGGCGCATCCACGCCCCCACCCATGACAGGAACCCGCAACATGCCCGGACTGGAGAGTTTCTCGCACTGGATCGTGCTGCTCGTACTGGCAGTGCTGATCTTCGGCACCGGCAAGCTGCGCAACGTCGGCCGCGACCTCGGCAGCGCCATCGCCGATTTCCGCCAGGGGCTCAAGGGCGGCCAGCCGCACGAGGCCACGCCGCCGACGGTGCGGCGGGATGCGGATGGCGAACCACGACCCTGAGGCGCTGATCCGGATGCGTTGACTTGCCTGATGCAGGCACCGCCACAGCGGTCGAGACTCGCCTGTTGAAGCGTCATCGTCAGGTCAGGCCCCGGCCAGCAACCGCTCGCACAACGCCCGATACACCGCCGGCAGTTTCTCCAGCTCCGCCACGTCCACGCACTCGTCCACCTTGTGGATGGTGGCGTTGACCGGGCCGAGCTCGACAACTTCGGCACCCATCGGGGCAATGAAGCGGCCGTCCGAGGTGCCGCCGCCGGTGCTCTGTTCGGGATCGATGCCGCACAGCTCGCGGCAGACTGCCACCACGGTTTCGCGCAACACGCCGCCGGGCGGGGTGAGGAAGGGTTCGCCGGAGAGATTCCAGTCGAGTGCGAAGTCGAGTCCATGGCGATGCAGGATCGCCTCGGTGCGCGCGCGCAGGTCGTCGGCGCGACTGGCGGTGCAGTAGCGGAAATTGATCAGCGCGACGAGTTCACCGGGGATCACGTTGTTCGCGCCGGTGCCGGCGTTGAGGTTGGAGACCTGGAACGAGGTGGGCGGGAAATCCGCGTTGCCCTCGTCCCAGCGCTCGGCGGCGAGTTCGGCCAGGGCGGGAGCGAAGGCGTGGATCGGGTTGAGCGCCTTCTCGGGATACGCCACATGGCCTTGCACGCCGCGCACCTGGAGCGTGCCGGAGAGCGAACCGCGGCGGCCGACGCGGATCAGGTCGCCGAGCCGTTCCTTGGAGGAGGGCTCGCCCACCACGCACCAGTCGATGCGCTCGCCGCGCTCGCGGAAATGTTCGACCACGCGGCGCACGCCGTCGAGATTGGTCGGGCCTTCCTCGTCGCTGGTCAGCAGCAGGCCGACGCGGCCGCGGTGTTCCGCATGCGCCGCCACGAACTGCTCCAGTGCGACCACCATCGCTGCCACCGAGCCTTTCATGTCGGCGGCGCCACGGCCGTATAGACGGCCATCGCGGATGGTCGGTTCGAACGGCGGGCTTTGCCAGGCGGCTTCCGGACCGCTGGGCACCACGTCGGTGTGGCCGAGAAAGACCAGTGTCGGACCGGCGGCGCCATGGGTGACCCACAGGTTGTCGACCTCGCCGTAGCGCAGGTGCTCGACGCGGAAGCCGACGCGTTCCAGGCGCTCGCCGATCAAGGGCAGGCAACCGGCGTCTTCCGGCGTCACCGAACGACGGCGGATGAGGTCGCGGGCAAGTTCGAGCACGTCGGACATGGGGTTCCTGCGCAGTGCCGGGGGATGCCGCAGCATACCAAGCTAGCTCAGCACCACGCCCAGCAAATGCCCCACGCCAAAAGTGATCGCGGCCGCGACACTGGTGATGACGAATTGCCGGGCGATCGAGAACAGCATGCTGCGCCCGGTGAACAGCGAGGTGCCGATGCCGATCAGCGCCAATCCGCCAGCAGTGGAAGCCACGCTGGCCAGCAATGCCGCTTGTCCGCCCAGAAAGAAATACGGCGCCACCGGAAACAGCGCGCCGCAGGCGAACAGGCAGAACGAGGAGATCGCCGCGCCGTAGGCCGAGCCGCCCAGCTCGGCCGGGTCGACGCCGAGATCCTCGCGCACCAGCATGTCCAGCGCCGCGCGCGGCGTTTCGGTCACGTGTTCGGCGAGGTGCTCGGCCGCCGCCGGTTCCAGCCCCTTGTCGCGATAGATGCCGGCGATGTGTTCGCGGCCATCTTCCGGGGCCACCGCCAGGCGTTCGGCGCGCTCGGTGATCTGCGCCTGGTAGAACTCGCGCGAGCTGTTGACCGACAGCCACTCGCCCAGGGCCATCGAGCACGCGCCTGCGACCAGGCCGGCCAGGCCGGCCAGCAGCACGGCGCGATCGCCGGTGGCGGCGCCGGCCATGCCCATCACCAGGCTGACGTTGGACACCAGCCCGTCGTTGGCGCCGAGCACGGCGGCGCGCAAGGTGTTGCCGCTCTGCGCGCGATGGCGCAACCCGTGCGGACCGGCCGGACGCGGCAACGGAAAGTGGTCGCGGTGGCCGCTGCGGTCGACCGGCGTGGCCTCATGATCCGCGTGCGCCAACCGCACCACGGTCGGCATCACGAACTCGGTGCCAAAGCGTCGCGCAAACCAGCTGAGCGCGCGCACGCGCAGGCCGATCCGCTGCCGCGGCACGGCCTCGCCCAGTTCGCGCAGGCGCGCCTCCCAGAATTGCGCATTGCCGCGCTCGCCCGCGGCGATGCGCCGGTAGGCGTGCTGAAGTTGCGGGTCGTCGGCCAGCTCGGCCAGCCGCGCGTACAGCGCGGCGTTGTCGCGCTCGATGCGCAGGTTGTTGCGGAAGCGGCGGGTGCGGCCGTGGGTCATCGTCAATCACCGAGCTCGTCGTCGCGCTGGCCGAGCCAGACCAGCGCCAGCAGCAACACGACGACGAAGCGGAATGCGCTGCCCAGCCCGTTCCACTGCGTGGACATCCACATGCCGAACCATTCGCCGCCGATCGCCATGAAGCCGCCCAGCCACAACAGCACGCCGACGCCCAGGCCGGCCACGGCGAGCTGACCGGCGCACCGGAACGCCGTCGCAGGCGCACGGCGCGCGCGCCACATGCGCCAGGCGCCGGCGCCGCACAGGACGGCGGCCAGTGCTTCGGCGGCGATGATCAGAACGTAGGCGGCATGCTGCAGCAGCGGTGCATGGATCGCGCGGTAGTGGATGGCGGCGTCGGGGAAGATCGAATCCATCGCCAGCACATGCTGCACGAAGACCAGGTTGCTGCCGTAGTCGGTGAGGTTGCCGAACGCGACCAGCGCCAGCCACAGTGCGATCGTCGCCACCAACCCGATCTTCGAAAGCCGCATCGACACGTCAGCGCCCGAACAGCTTCTTGAAGCCGTTGTCGGTGAAGCCCACGCTCACCGTGCCGTCGTCCCCCACCACCACCGGACGGCGGATCAGCGCGGGATATTCCTTCAGCAGCAGTGTCCACTCCGGGTCGCTGCCGGGGTTCTTGCGCTGCGGCAGCAGGTTGCGCCAGGTGGTGGAAGACTTGTTGACCAGCTTCTCCCAGCCGCCGAGCTGCGCCGCCCAGTCCTTCAGCGTCGACGCCGGCAGCGGGTTGGCGCGGTAGTCGACGAAATCATGCGGCACCTCGAAGCGGACCAGCCAGTTGCGCGCCTTGCGGCAGGTGTCGCAAGTGGGCAATCCATAAACAGTCGTCATCCCGATCTTCCTTCCTGTAGGAGCCCGCTCGCGGGCGATGCTCTTGCTTCTGCGAATCCCGAATCCCGATGCCCGCCAGGGCATCGACCGCGAGCGGGCTCCTATGTGGCAGCTCGCAGGAGGTCGTTGATGCTGGTCTTGCTGCGGGTTTTTTCATCCACCTGCTTGACGATGATGGCGGCGTACAGGCTGTGCGAGCCGTCTTTCGCCGGCAGGCTGCCGGCCACCACCACGCTGCCGGCCGGTACGCGGCCGTAGCTCACCTCGCCGGTCGCGCGGTTGTAGATGCGGGTGGACTGGCCCAGGAAAACCCCCATGCCGATCACGCTGCCCTTCTCCACCACCACGCCCTCGACCACCTCGGAGCGCGCGCCGATGAAGCAGCCGTCCTCGATGATGGTGGGGTTGGCCTGCAACGGCTCCAGCACGCCGCCGATGCCGACGCCGCCGGACAGGTGCACGCCCGCGCCGATCTGCGCGCAGGAACCCACCGTGGCCCAGGTGTCGACCATGGTGCCGGCGCCGACGCAGGCGCCGATGTTGACGTAGCTGGGCATCAGCACCGCATCCTTCGCGATGTGCGCGCCGCGACGCACCAGTGCGCCGGGCACCACGCGCGCACCGAGCTGCTGCAGTTCGGCGTCATTGCCGTGGGCGAAGCGCAGCGGCACCTTGTCGAACGCCTGCGCCGGGCCGCCGTCGACCACGCGGTTGTCGTTGATGCGGAAGTACAGCAGCACGGCCTTCTTGAGCCACTGGTTCACCGTCCAGCCGCCGTGGCCGTCCGGCTCGGCGACGCGGCGCTCGCCGGATTCGAGCAGGTCGAGCACCTGCCCCACGGCCGGCCGCAGATGGCTTTCGATCTCGGATGGGGTGAGTGCGTGGCGACGCTCGAAGGCGTCGTCGATCAGGGTTTCGATGGATTGCATGGCGATTCGATTCGGTCGATGAAAGGCGGCCGCTGCGGCGAACGGCAAAGAGTACAGGCTGCCAGCGCGGGTGCGGCCGGGTTCATGCGCTTTTAACCCGACGGCGCAGTACATTGGCTGGACGTCCATTCTTCCACATCCCCACGAGGAGCCGAACATGAGCCAGATCAAGATTGCCGTGCTGGTAGGCAGCCTGCGCGCAGATTCGTTCAACCGCCGACTGGCCCGCGCAGTGGAGAAACTGGCACCGGGCGACCTTGCGTTCCGCCACATCCAGATCAACGACCTGCCGCTGTACTCGCAGGATTTCGACGCCGCCTACCCGGCCACCGCCACGCGGCTGAAGAAGGATATCGAAGGGGCGGACGGGCTGCTGTTCGTCACGCCCGAGTACAACCGGTCGATCCCGGGCGTGCTGAAGAACGCGATCGACATCGCCTCGCGCCCCTGGGGCACCAACTCGTTCGCCGGCAAACCGGCGGCGGTGATCGGCACCTCGATCGGCTCGACCGGCACCGCGATGGCGCAGCAGCACCTGCGCAACGTGCTGGCCTACCTGGACGTGCCCACGCTGGCCCAGCCGGAGGTATTCATCCACTTCAAGGAGGACTTGATCGCCGATGACGGCAGCGTCGCCAACGACTCCACGCGCAAGTTCCTGCAAGGTTTCGTCGATGATTACGTGGCCTGGATTCGCCGCTTTGCACGTTGATCCCGGCGTCGCCGGCCACCACGCCTGCGACTGGTTTTGCGCCGCCGATGGGCGATAATGGGGGACCATTCGACCACGGGGGGAGATCCATGGCGCGATACAATCTGGAGCCGTTGCTGGCCCCGGTATCCGACGAATCGCCGGCCGGACCGGATCTCGAGTACGACCCGGAGTTTCTCGCCCTGGAGCGCGCCGCCGCGCCCAAGGCCGAGCGCGCCGTGGGCGATGCGGTCAAGGCTGCCGAGGAGCCGGACTGGGAGAAAGTCGTCGAGCTGTCCGAGGCGATCCTGCAACGCTCCAAGGATTTGCGCCCGGCGGTGCACCTGACCACGGCCTGGATGCGCAGCTCCGGCATGCCCGGCTGGAGCGCCGGGCTGGGGCTGATCCGTGGCCTGCTGGAACAATTCTGGGACACCGTGCATCCGCAGCTGGACGCGGAGGACGACAACGACCCGACCATGCGCGTCAACGCGGTGGTGCCGCTGAACGACCTGCAGGGTGTGCTCGGTTATTTCCGCACCACGCCGTTCGTGCAGTCGCCGCGCATGGGCCGTTTCAGCCTGCGCGACCTGCGCATCGCCAACGGCACGCTGAAGGTCACCACGCCCGGCGACGGCCCCGAGCCGAGCATCACCGAGATGGAAGCGTGCTGCATGGATTGCGCGGAGGAGGAGCTGGTCCAGACCACCGCCGCGATCAGCGAGTCACTGGAGCATGCCAAGGCCATCGACGCCCTGTTCAACGACCACGTCGGCACGATGGGTCCGGACTTCAAGAACCTGCTCAGCGACATCTACGAGCTGAAGAAATTCCTCGACCCGCAGCTGGCGCGTCGACTGCCGGCCGAAGTGCAAGGCGAAGGGGCTGGCGAAGGTGGCGCGGAGGGTGGTGCACCGAACGCGGCGCGGGCCTCGGGTCCGATCGCCGGGCCGCAGGACGTGATGCGCCGGCTCGACGAGATCTGCGACTACTACACGCGCTGCGAACCCTCCAGCCCGGTACCGCTGCTGTTGCGGCGCGCACAGCGGCTGGTCGGCATGGATTTCATGGACCTGCTCAGGGATCTCGCGCCGGGCGGCATTTCCGAGCTGCGCGTGGTGTCGGGTACGCCGGAAGACGAATAGCCCGCCGCCGGGAACAAGTCCGGCGGGCGCGGCACCTCGTCAGTAAACGCCCTTGCAACTGCTGGCTGCGGGGCGAACCACGAGCTGGTGCACCGAAGGGTCCCAGCTCAGCGACAGGCCGCCCGGAAGCCCGGCCGTGATGCCGGCCGAGGCGATCTGGCTGATCGGCCCCACCGTGCTGCCGTGTCCGTCGCCGAACGTCACCGTCGCACTGATCGCGTAGCTGAGCGGATCGGCGCAACCGTCGACCGTGACGTACTTGGCCACCGTGCCCCGCCCTACACCCTCGGGCATGCTGCCGGTGACCGCCGGCATGGCGCGGCCCTGTCCGCCGCCGGGCGCCGGGCAGGTCTGGGTCAGCGCGTAGCTCACCGAGACCTTCGGCGCGGGCGCCACCTCCAGCACGGCCGAGGTGGGCGGCTGCGCCGTGCAGCCCATCAGGAACACCTTGCGCTGCGCCACCACGTTGAGCACGTAGCTGCCCGATGGCAGCGCACCGGCAGGCAATTTCAATTCGATGCGATTGGGCAACACGCCGGTCACCACCGGCTGCACCGCCTGCGGCTTGCCCTGTGCGTCGGTCGCGCTGACCACCGGGCTGGCGCACTGTGCGTCAAGCAGGTTTTCCCCGGTCAGTGCGAACGCTGCCCCGGCGCCGTCGCCATGCAGGACGAACAGCGGGCGTCGATCCAGCGTCTCCACGCCATTGATCACCGGCGGCAATTTCGACCCGCCGGAGGCAGCCGCCTTCAACGCCACGGTGCGGGCCAGTGCAGCCGCCATCGCGGCGACATCCTGGCCCAGGCAGCCCTTGCTGGCCTCCAGGAACGCCTGCGTGCGCTGCACGGCGGCTTCGGCGCGGTAGGCCTGCGCCTTCTCTTCGTTGCCCAGCATGTCGATCGGCTTGGCCAGATCCTTGCCCAGCGCCTTGCGCAAGTCCCGGCCCAGGTCGGCCAGCTTCTGGCTGGTTGCCGCGAGACTGGAGCCAGGCGACCCGGTCGCACGTGCGGCGAGGTCGTGTTGCGCCGTGTCCAGCTGCGTGATGATCAGTTCCCCGGTCAGCCGCGGCGCGATCTGCGGCGCTGCCTGGACCGCGGCGGGGCCGGTCAGGCCCAGCGCAAGCATCGCCACCGCGATGCCTGCGCCGAGTTTGCCGATGCCGGTCACTGCGGCGCTTTCGGCCATGGCATGACCATGCCCAGTGCGTCCGGGTCCTGGCAGGCGGCCTGGTCCGGCTGATCCGGATCGCAACCGCTCTGCTGGTCGGGCGGCAGGCGCACGCCGGAAGGCACGATGCCGTACGAGCGGTAGTTGGCGGTGATCACGCTCGGGTCGATGTAGGAGTCGCCGTGGTTGCCGTTCTGCGCGCTGCCCGCACCGGAGGCGGTCGGCACGTTGATGGCGAAACCACCGCCCAGCGGCAGCAGGTTGCCGGAGCTGTCCACCGCATAGAAGTAAGCGGGCGGCAGGCCGACGTTGGCGATGTTCTGCAGGCCCGTGCCCACCACGTAGATCGGCTGGGAGCTGGAACCCAGGCGCCCGGTGGAACCCCATACGCCTATGCCGTCATACAGCGGTGTCGTGCCGAGCTGGAACAGGTCGCCATGGGTCACCGACAGGTAGAACGGCGAGGTGCCCGCGTTCACCGTGAAGGCG
Organism: Rhodanobacter sp. UC4438_H5; assembly: GCF_052978405.1. Taxonomy (NCBI): domain Bacteria; kingdom Pseudomonadati; phylum Pseudomonadota; class Gammaproteobacteria; order Lysobacterales; family Rhodanobacteraceae; genus Rhodanobacter; species Rhodanobacter sp. UC4438_H5. Next base: position 455,984 of record NZ_CM129672.1, on the reverse strand, counting down.
CTGCCGGCCACCGACGCCAGTGTCAGAGTCTTGTCGTTGGTCATGCTGAAGCCGGCCAGCGAAGTGAAGTTGCCCAGCGTGTCGACCATGTTCTTGTTGGGCGAACTCGCGCTGCCCAGCACGGTCGGACCCACCGCGCTGCCGCTCAGCGTGCCGGCCGTGATGATGCCGCTGGCGCCTTCGCTGATCGCGCCGGCCGAGGTGAGCGAGGTGGCCGTTCCCTTCACCGAACCGTTGATCGCCAGATCGCCGCTGGTGGTCTTCAGCGAAGTGCTGGCGCCGCCATCCAGCGGACCGTCGACAGTGAGCGCCTGCGCACTGGTCAGGGCGAAATTGGCTGCCGTGAAGCTGCCCAGCGTGCCGATCTGGTTGGCGCCGTTGAGCGTGGTCGCGCCGACCGAACTGCCGGTCAGGGTGCCGGCCGTGATGACGCCCGCCGCGCCTTCGCTGATCGCGCCGGCCGAGGTGAGCGAGGTGGCCGTTCCCTTCACCGGACCATTGATCGCCAGATCGCCGCTGGTGGTCTTCAGCGAGGTGCTGGCGCCGCCATCCAGCGTGCCGCTGACGGCCAATGTCTGTGCGTTGGTCAAGGCGAAGCTGGCGGCCGTGAAGCCTCCCAGGGTGCCGATGCGGTTGGCGCCGTTGAGCGTGGTGGCACCGGCGGAGCTGCCGGTCAACATGCCGGCGACAATGCTGCCGCCGGCGCCTTCGGTGATTGCGCCAGCAGAGGCCAGCGTCGTGGTCGTGCCCTTCACCGTGCCGTTGATCGCCAGATTGCCGCTGGTGGTCTTAAGCGTAGTACTCGCGCCGCCGTCCACGGAGCCCGTCACCGCCAGCGCCTGCGCGTTGGTCAGCGCGAAGTTCGCCGCCGTGAAGTTGCCCAGCGTGCCGATGTGGTTGGCGCCACCGAGCGCGGTACTGCCGACCGAACTGCCAGTCAACGTGTTCGCATGGATCGCACCAGCCGTCTGGTTGATATTGCGGCCTGCACCCAAGGTAACCGTGTTGCCGGTCAGGGTGCTGGCCAGGATCAGGTCCGAGTTCGCCCCGCTGGCCGTCAGCGTAAGGTCGCCGGCACCACCATTGGCCGACGGTGCATCATTCACCGTCAAGGTCCGGATGGTGTTGAAGGCGAAGTCGCCACCGCTGACGAATGCGCCCAGGGCTGCCACCTGGTTGGCGCCGAGCAGGCTGGTGCTGCCAGCGGAGCTGCCGGTCAAGTTATCGGCGGTGATGACGCCATGGGTGCCTTCGATGATCGCACCGGCCGAGGTCAGCGTGGTGGTGGCGCCGGTCACCGTGCCATTGATGATCAGGTCGCCGGCCGTCGTGGTCAGCGCCACGACCGGGCCACCATCGAGCGGGCCTTCGACGGTCAGCGTCTGACCGTTGGTCAGGCTGAAGTCTGCGCTGAAGCCGCCCAGTATGTTGATGTGGTTGTTGCCATCGAGTGTGGTGTTTCCGATCGAATGACCGGTCAACAGGTTCGCCGTGATGCTGCCGCCGGCGCCTTCGGTGATCGCGCCCGCCGAGACCAGCGTGGTGGTGGCGCCCTTCACCAGACCGTTGATCGCCAGGTCGCCGCTCGTCGTGGTCAACGCCGTGCTGGCCCCCCCGTCGACGGTGCCGCCCACGACCAGGGTCTGCGCGTTGGTCAACGCGAAGCCCGCCGCACTGAAGCTGCCCAAGGTGCCGATGTGGTTTGCGCCGTTGAGCGCAGTCGCACCGATGGATTGACCCCTCAAGGTGCCTGCCGTGATGCTGCCACTGCCGCCTTCGCTGATCCCACCGGCGGAATTCAGCGTTGTCGTGGTGCCGCTCACTGCACCATTGATCGTCAGGTTGCCGGCGGTCGTGGTCAGCGCGGTACCCGCACCGCCACTTACCGGGCCATTCACCGTCAAGGCTTGGGCGTTGATCAACGCGAAGCCCGCCGCACTGAAGCTGCCCAGCGAGCCGATGTGATTGGTCCCGGCAAGGGTCGTCGTACCGGCCGAATGACCGGTCAGCGAAGTGGCCGTGAGGCTGCCGCCTGCGCCTTCGCTGATCGCGCCGGAAGAGGTCAGGCTGACCGCCGTGCCATTGACCGCACCAGCCAGGGTGAGATCGCCCGCACTCACCGTCAGCGCCCCGGTGTTCACCGTGCCAAGGGTCAGTGCGTTGAGGTCATTGATCTGGGTGGCACCGCCGGTGAGATTCACCGTGCCGCCGAAGTCGTTGCTGCCACCTGTCAGGGTGATCGCGTTCGAACCGCCATGGATGGTGCTCGTGCCGATAACGCTCAGCGCACCGCCTGTCTGCAAGACCGCCCCACTGGCGGTGATGTTCAGATCGCCTCCGACCGTGGTCGCGCCCAGGGTTGTGGTGGTTCCGGCGCCCGTCGTGGTGATCGTCAGCCCGTTGCTCGCATTGCCGCTGATGCCGAGGTTCGAACTCGCCGTTACCGCTGAAATTCCGGAGTTTGTACCGCCTACGCCTGTCGAGCCCGCACCGGCAAGGTTCACGTTGACCGCGGTGGTGTAGCCCGAATAGTCCAGGCTTCCGTCGATGCCGGCGTCGAGGCCGCCGGAGATGTCCCCGTCAGCGCCCGAGTGCATGAGGAAGTGGCCGGTGCCGGTGTCGATCAGATTGCCGATGCCGGAGAAGGCGCCTGCCAGATTGGTCGCCGTGCCCTGGTTGTGCCCGGTCAGGCTCCAGGTCTGGTTGCTGGCGGTCAACGTGCCGATACCCGCATCGGCAATGTTCTCGAACGAGGTCCAGCTCACGGTGCCGCTGTTGCCGGCATTGAGGCCGGTCAGATTGTAGGTCTGGCTGCTGCCGCTGATCGTGTCAGAGGCAGAACCGCCCTTCGCCGCGGTGATCCCGCTCCAGCCCCCGGTACCGGTCGCCGTGCCTCCCAGGTCCACATTCACCGCGGTCGTGTACGCACTGTAATCCAATGTGCCTGCGGCAGCGGAAGTCAGCATGCCCGACACGCCCGCACCGTTCGCGAACATGAAGGTGCCGGCACCGCTGTCGCTCAGGTTCCCGAACGACGTCCAGCTCAGCGTGCCGTTGTTGCCGGCGTCTGTGCCGGTCAGGTTGTAGGTCTGGTTGCTGCCGGCAATCGTGGCGCCGGCGCCGCTTCCGGCCAGCGTGGTGAGGTTGAAGCCGCTGTAGTCGATGCCCGAGGCGCTCGACACCTTCGTGCCGAGATCGAAGCTGCCGGTCACCCCGGTCACGCTGCCGCCGGTGCCCGTAACCGTACCGAAACCGCTGTACGCGATGCCGCTAGCTGACGAGATACGCGTGTTGTCGGCGAAGCTGCCGACCACGTTCGCGATCGAGCCGCTGCCACCCACGCTGGTGGCGTTCGCGAAGGCCATGCCCTCGCTGGTCCTGCCGTTGTCGTCGAAGCCCACGGCGCCGGTGACCGTCGTCGTGTCGGCCGCGGTGAAGCCGCTATAGCCGACACCGCCGGCATTGCCCGTCTTGGTGCCGCTCAGGTTGAACGCGGTGCCGCCCAGGTTCGTGATCGCGCCACTGCCCGCCACGCTCGTGGCGTTGGCAAAGGTCATGCCGAGACTGCTCTTGGCCGCGCTGTCGAAACCGGCGGCACCGGTGACGGACGTGGTGTCGGCCGCGGTGAAGCCGCTGTAGTTGACGCCACCGGCATTGCCGGTCTTGGTGCCGACCAGATTGAACGCGGTACCCCCAAGGTTCGTGATCGCACCGCTGCCCGCCACGCTCGTGGCATTGGCAAAGGCGATGCCCAGGCTGCTCCTGGTCGAGCTGTCAAAACCTGCGGCGCCGGTGACGGCCGTGGTGTCGGCCGCGTCGAAGCCGTTGAAGCTGGTGGTGCCTGCCGTACCTGCCATGATGCCGGTCAGGTTGAACGCCGTGCTGCCCAGGTTGGTGATCGCGCCACTGCCCGCCACGCTCGTGGCGTTGGCGAAGGCCATGCCCAGGCTGGTCTTGGCCGTGTAGTCGAAGCCCGCGGCACCGGTGACCGTAGTGGTGTCGGCTGAGGTGAAGCCGTTGTAGTCGATGCCGCCGGCGTTGCCTGCCGTGGTACCAGTCAGGTTGAACGCGGTGCTGCCCAGATTCGTGATCGCGCCACTGCCCGCCACGCTCGTGGCGTTGGCGAAGGTCATGCCGAGACTGCTCCTGGCCGAGCTGTCGAAGCCCACAGCGCCGGTGACCGTCGTCGTGTCGGCCGCGGTGAAGCCGCTATAGCCGACACCGCCGGCATTGCCCGTCTTGGTGCCGCTCAGGTTGAACGCGGTGCCGCCCAGGTTCGTGATCGCGCCACTGCCCGCCACGCTCGTGGCGTTGGCGAAGGTCATGCCGAGGCTGCTCTTGGCCGCGCTGTTGAAACCCGCGGCACCGGTGATGGTCGCCGCGTCGGCGGCCGTGAAGCCGGTGAAGGCAACACCGCCCGCCGAGCCCGCGTTGGCTCCGCTCAGGGCAAAGGTGCTGCTGCCCGTAATCGCCCCATTGCCGTTGCCCGTGACCGCCGTGACGCCCGCCCACGTCCCGCCGATGCCCGTGGTCGCGCCGCTGCCATCGGCCAGGTCGAACGTCACGGCACCGCTGTGGCTGCCGTAGTTCAGCGTCGCCGCCGTCACGTTGCCACTGACGCTGCCGCCGGTGCCGAAGGCCACCGTGCCGCTGGTATCGGCGATGTTGCCGAACCCCGTCCAGGTCACGCCACCGCTGCTGCCCTGGTCGATGACCGTGTTGTCCAGCGTGTAGGTCTGGCCGCTGCCCGCGATCGTGGCACCGGCCCCGCTGCCGGTCAGCGTGGTGACGCCGAAGCCGCTGTAGTCGAGCGTCGACGCGCTGGACACCTTCGTGCCGAGATTGAAGCTGCCGGTCACGCCGGTCACGCTGCCACCGGTGCCCGTCACCGCATCGAAGCCGCTGTAGACGATGCCGCTCGCCGACGAGGTCCCGGTGTTGTCGGCGAAGCTGCCGACCACGTTCGCGATCGTGCCGCTGCCGCCCACGCTGGTGGCGTTGACGAAGGTCATGCCCTGGCTGGTCTTGGCAATGTCGTCGAAACCTGCAGCGCCCGTGATGGTCGCCGCGTCGGCGGCCGTGAAGCCGGTGAAGGCAACACCGCCCGCCGAGCCCGCGTTGGCTCCGCTCAGGGCAAAGGTGCTGCTGCCCGTAATCGCCCCATTGCCGTTGCCCGTGACCGCCGTGACGCCCGCCCACGTCCCGCCGATGCCCGTGGTCGCGCCGCTGCCATCGGCCAGGTCGAACGTCACGGCACCGCTGTGGCTGCCGTAGTTCAGCGTCGCCGCCGTCACGTTGCCACTGACGCTGCCGCCGGTGCCGAAGGCCACCGTGCCGCTGGTATCGGCGATGTTGCCGAACCCCGTCCAGGTCACGCCACCGCTGCTGCCCTGGTCGATGACCGTGTTGTCCAGCGTGTAGGTCTGGCCGCTGCCCGCGATCGTGGCACCGGCCCCGCTGCCGGTCAGCGTGGTGACGCCGAAACCGCTGTAGTCGAGCGTCGACGCGCTGGACACCTTCGTGCCGAGATTGAAGCTGCCGGTCACGCCGGTCACGCTGCCACCGGTGCCCGTCACCGCATCGAAGCCGCTGTAGACGATGCCGCTCGCCGACGAGGCCCCGGTGTTGTCGGCGAAGCTGCCGACCACGTTCGCGATCGTGCCGCTGCCGCCCACGCTGGTGGCGTTGACGAAGGTCATGCCCTGGCTGACCTTGCTGGCATCGTCGAAACCCGCGGCGCCGGTCACCGTCGTCGTGTCGGCCGCGGTGAAGCCGCTATAGCCGACACCGCCGGCATTGCCCGTCTTGGTGCCGCTCAGGTTGAACGCGGTGCCGCCCAGGCTCGTGATCGCGCCACTGCCCGCCACGCTCGTGGCGTTGGCGAAGGTCATGCCGAGGCTGCTCTTGGCCGCGCTGTTGAAACCCGCGGCACCGGTGATGGTCGCCGCGTCGGCGGCCGTGAAGCCGGTGAAGGCAACACCGCCCGCCGAGCCCGCGTTGGCTCCGCTCAGGGCAAAGGTGCTGCTGCCCGTAATCGCCCCATTGCCGTTGCCCGTGACCGCCGTGACGCCCGCCCACGTCCCGCCGATGCCCGTGGTCGCGCCGCTGCCATCGGCCAGGTCGAACGTCACGGCACCGCTGTGGCTGCCGTAGTTCAGCGTCGCCGCCGTCACGTTGCCACTGACGCTGCCGCCGGTGCCGAAGGCCACCGTGCCGCTGGTATCGGCGATGTTGCCGAACCCCGTCCAGGTCACGCCACCGCTGCTGCCCTGGTCGATGACCGTGTTGTCCAGCGTGTAGGTCTGGCCGCTGCCCGCGATCGTGGCACCGGCCCCGCTGCCGGTCAGCGTGGTGACGCCGAAGCCGCTGTAGTCGAGCGTCGACGCGCTGGACACCTTCGTGCCGAGATTGAAGCTGCCGGTCACGCCGGTCACGCTGCCACCGGTGCCCGTCACCGCATCGAAGCCGCTGTAGACGATGCCGCTCGCCGACGAGGTCCCGGTGTTGTCGGCGAAGCTGCCGACCACGTTCGCGATCGTGCCGCTGCCGCCCACGCTGGTGGCGTTGACGAAGGTCATGCCCTGGCTGACCTTGCTGGCATCGTCGAAACCCGCAGCACCGGTGACCGCCGTGGCGTCGGCCGCGATGAAACCCGTGAAGCTGATCCCGCCGGAGGTGCCCTGGTTGGCGCCGACAAGCGCAAACGGTGACCCACCGATGCCTGTAATCGATCCGGTGCCGGCGATGCTTCCAGTACCGCTTGGCGCAGATCCGCTGAACGCCACGTTGCCGAGTCCGGCAAGCGCTCCATTGAGCGTTATGGACGTCCCTGAAGTTGCCGACAGGTCGCCGGCAACCGAACCATGGCCCAGGTCAAGCGCCCCGCCACTGCTGACCGTCAGGCTGCCTGTTTGCAAGGTACCCAGCGCCAGCGCGTTGGCATCGGTGATCTGCGTGGTGCCGCCGGTCAGGCTCACCGTACCGATGAAGTCGTTGAGCGAGGTCAGCGTGATCGCGTTGCTGCCGGCGTTGAAAGTCGATGTTCCGTTGACCGTGTAGAAACCGGCTCCCTGCGTGATCCCTCCGGCCGTGGTGGTGACCGACAACGGGCCGTTGACGGTCAGGTCGACCGCGCTGAACGTGCCGCTGTTCGTCGTCAGGCTGGTCAGTGCCGTCGTTGCGCCGACCGCGCCGCCGAAGCTGGCGGCGCCGCCGGTGTTCACCGCCAGCGTGTGCGCGCCATTCACCGTGGAGCCGAAGCCGATCGTGCCACTGCCACTGCTGGCCAGCGTTGCATTGGCACCCAGCGTCACCGAGCCGTTGTAGGCCTGGTCACCGCTGGTGCTCACGCTGGCGGTATTGAGATTCGTCGTGCCGCTGACCTGCAGCACGCCCACACCAGCCACCGCCCCTGCCAGCACCGCATTGCCGGTCACCGTCAGGTTGTTGCCGGCACCTGTCACGGCCGCCAGGCTGATCGTCGTTCCAGTCAGCATGACATTGGAACCGAGCGTCAGCGCGTCGCCCCAGCTCTGCATGCCGCTGGTGGCGACATTGCCACTCAACGTGGCGCTGCCGGCGGCATCCGTGATCAGGCTGGTCAACGCCGTCGTGCCGCCGACCGCAGCGTCGAACCTGGTGACTCCGCTGGCGTTCACGGTCAACGCATGCGCGCCGTCGACAGTCGAGGCAAAGGTGATGTCGCTACCGCTCAACACGCGGTCGCCGCCCAACACCAATGCCGTGTTGTAGGTTTGTGCTCCGCTGGTCGTCACGTTGCCGACAAGCGTGAGCGCAGCGGCATTGGTCAGACTGAAGCTTGAGGCGGTGAAACTTCCGAGATTGCCGATCTGGTTGGCCTCTCCCAACGTGGTGGCACCGGCCGAGCTGCCAGTCAGGGTGCCGACCGTGATGGTGGCTCCCCCCACTTGCGAGATGGTCCCTCCGGTATTCAGCGAGAGGGTGGTGGCGTGGGCCGGAGCGATGGCCGCCGTGATACCCAGGTCACCGCTGTTGGCGTCACCGATCACGATCGTGTTGGCGGTGATCTGATCCAGTTCGGCACTCGTCACGCCAAGCTGGGGATCTGCGGGAAACGGAGCGTCGGGGCCCAGCGAAATGAGCCGTCCCGCCGTAGCCTGCCGGATGGCCACGATACCGGCGGTGCCGGCATTGATGGTTCCGAGTATGTCGGCGTTGTCTGCAACCAGGCTGACGTTTGCGCCGGTAGCGACACCATTGGTGGTATCCACTGCGACGCCCGTGCCGATGTTGATGCGCGCGCCGCCGCCGGCGGCTCCGAGCGTCACCGCACCACCGGCGGTGACGATGCCCGAACCCACCACGCCCAGATCGCTCGTGGTGGTGGTGATGCCGACATTGCCGCTGCCGGCGGTACCGCTGACATTCACGCCATTGGCATCAACGATGTTGACCGCGCCGGTACCCTTCGCGCTGAACACGATGCTGTCGACGTCCGTCTGGATGGCACCCGATGCGCCGATCGCGCCATTGGTGCCGCCCGCCGTGAGAGTCAGGGCGCTGCCGGAAATCGTGCCCGCAGTGCGCGAGATGCTGCCTGCAGTCGCAGTCAGCGTGGCCGTGCCACCGCCCAGCGAGATATCGTTGTTGAGCGAAATGTTGCGGCCGGCGAGCAACGACAGGTTCAGCACGTCGCCGCCAAGCACCGAATCGAATATCTTGTTGTTGATGACGATGTCGTTCGCCGCATTGAACGTGAGCGAGTTGGTTCCCTTGCCGTTGTAGTCGAGGTCGGCATTGAGGGTGATGTCGCCAGCTTCGGAATTGGCGCCCCCCGTACCCGTCGTGACCGTGACGCTGGCGCCACCGGTCAAGGCGGCGGTGATCAGGTCGACGCCGAGCGACGCTCCGTCGTTGGTCGACACAAAGGGGTTGGCGGCATTGATCTTGGTATTGCCGCCGCCCGCGACGATCGTGATGTTGTTCGGATCGATCAGCCAGTTGCCGCCCAACCCGTCGGCGCTGCGCGCGAAGACCTGCGGCGTACCGGTGATGGTGAGCGCGCCGTGGCTCGACGTCTCGACGAAACCGCCGTTGCCGCCGTCAATGCCGCCGCGCGCGGACAAGCCGCCGGCGATGACCGAGTTGTCGCGCGAGAACACGGCGATGCTGCCGCCGTCGCCCTTGCCGGTTGCATCGGCGTTGAGCGACGCATCCGGCCCGATGTACGTGCGCGCGGCCACGGCGAGGCCTTCGCCTCCACGGACGCCGCCACCGATGCGAATGGCTCCGCCACCCAGGCGACCCGAAGCATCCACCGTGCCGCCGGTGACCATCACGTCATGGTCCGACAGCAATTCGATGCGCCCGCCATGGTCGCCCGTGGCGGCGACACTGCCGCTGCTCTGTACATTGCCGCCGTTGCCCACCAGCCGCACCACGCCGCCGTCGGTGCTGATGCCGCTGGCGTCGATCACGCCGGAGTTGTTGACCAGGTTGGTGAACAGATCCTTGGCTGCCGAGGCCTGCAGCACCACGGTGCCTCCTTCGGCCTTGAGGGTGCCGGAGTTGCTGACTGCCGCTTCCTTGTCGTCCAGACGCTGCTTCAGTTCGCCGGTGATCTGGATGTTGATCAGGCCGTTGCCGTCGAAGTCGAGTACGGCGTGTTCGGCGCCGTCGAGGTTGATGCTGCCGTAGTTGGCCAGGATCACGCCGTCGTTGGCCACGCTGCCGCCGACCAGTGCGACGGAGCCGCCGCTGGCGGCCTGAATCAGACCGTGGTTGACGATGCCCGCGCCCGCGCCGACCGCGTTGAGGCTGTAGTTGCCGGCAAGGAAATCCTTCGGGGTGAGGTCCAGCGTGCTGGCCATCAGGCCGCCGACATTCATCTGTGCCGTGGCGCCGAAGATGATGCCGTGGGTGTTGATCAGGAAGACCTGGCCGTTGGAGTTGATCTTGCCGAAGATCTGGCTGGGGTTCTGATCGAGGATGCGGTTGAGCGCCACTGCCGAGCGGCCGGGCTGGTTGAACAGCACCGATTCGTTGGCCTTGAGGTTGAATGTCTCCCAGTTCAGCGCCAGTCGCTGCGAGATCTGGTTGATCACCGTCTCGTTGCCGTTCTGGGTGATGCTGCCGGTGCCGCCGACCACCGTGCCGCCGGTGGGGCCGCCGGCGAAGGCGTCAGGACTGACGGCGATCGAGCCGATCGCGAGCCCGATGCACAAGCTGATCGGCCAGGTCCTGTGCAGCGGCAGGCTGCCGGAGGGCAAGCGTGCGATCCGATCCACGGAAGCGCCGTTGCGCGATTCACGCCGGGTGCTGATGTGCTTGCTCATGTCGTCGTCATCCCTCAGAACGTGAAGCTGAAGCGGGTATAGATGTGGAAACCCTTGCCGTTGGACGCGTTCTGCGAACTGGTGGTCTTGGCCGCGTCGAAGTGCAGCTCGAATTGCTTGAATCGCGGCAGGCGGAAGATGAAGCCCGCACCGGCCCCGCTCAGCTCCGCGCTGTCCGGCGTGGTCATGCGGTTGGCGCCCGCCGAGTAGCCCCTGGCGTAGTCGTAGAACACCTCGAACTCCAGCAGCTCGCGCCACGGCCTACCGTAGAACGGCGACACCTTGTCGCCGAAACCGGGAGCATCGACGTGGTATTCCAGCGCGGTGTAGAAGCCGCGGTCGCGCAGTGCGTCGGCGATCGGGTAGGAGCGCACGCTGTCCGGGCCGCCCATCGCGAACTGCTCCAGCGGCACCAGCGCGTCGCGGGTGTACTGGCTGATGAACTTGAAGTTCAGGCGCTGCGACTTGGTCAGGAACTGCAACCGGGTGTAGGAGAGCTTCGCGACGAGGAAGCTGCGGTCATGCTGCGGGCTGATCAGGTCGGGCTCGCGCGAATCGTCCCTGATCGACTTGCGCAGGGCCACCTGCATGATGTCCACGCCGTGGAAGCGGCGATCGGTATGCAGCATGCCCCAGGTGGCTTCCGCCACCGTGAACTTCTCGTCGGACAGGTGGAAGCCCAGGCTGTCGAGCTGGGAGCGTTCCCTCAGCAGGTGCAGGGTGGCCACGTGCTGCAGGTCGTCACGATTGATGTACTTCCAGTCGAGGCCGCCGTAGTAGAGCGAGCTGGGGCCTTTCACGTCGAGCGCGGCGAAGGTGCCGGTATTGATCTGCAGCTCGTTGCGCGAGGCGCCGACCACCGCCGACAACCCCGGCGTGCTCGTGAACGGCACCCGGTAGGTCAGCGCACCGTAGATGTTGTCGTTGGGGTCGAGCGCGTAATCGACGTTGGCCGTGAAGGTGTCGCCCAGGTGCAGCGGATTGGCCCATTCCACGCCGGCCTGCACGCGGTACTTGCCGGTCAGGTCGGTGCCGTAGTTGTTGGCGCCGAGAGTGAACTGAACCGGCCGCTTCTCGTGGGCGATCATGATCAGGTCGGTGTCGCCGGTCTGCTCGCCGGGCTGGAAGGTCGAGGCCACGGTGACGCCGGGAAGGTCGCGCGCATACAGCAAGGCGGAATCGACGTCGCTCTTCAGCAGGGGCTTGCCGCGCAATTCCTGCGCCGCCGCCGAGATCACGTCCGGCCGATAGCGCTTGGTGCCCTTGACGATGATCTTGCCGATCTGCCCTTCCAGCACCTGGATGCCGACGACCTGGTCGGAGCCGATGGTCTGCGCCGGCAGGAACGCGTTGGAGACGATGAAGCCGGCGGTGCGATAACGCTCGGTGATCTTGTCGGCGACGCCCTGCATCTGGGCGAAGCTCAACTCGGCCGTGCCCGCGCCTGCGGCCAGCTCGCGGAACTGCGCATCGGCCAGTGCCTGGATGCTGGCCGGCGTGATGCCGAGTTGCGCATGGCTGCCGACGCCGCTGACGCGAAAGCCGCGTACCGCGACCGTCTGCACGGCCGCCGCATCGCGATCGCGTACCGGCGGAACGACGCCGCCCGGCGGCGGCGATGGCGTCGTCTGCGCGGGAGTCGAAGTGGGTGCGGGTGAAGACTGACCTGGCGCAGCCGTTGCTGCTTCCTGGGCGTGAACCACGCCGCCGGTGAATGCCAAGGCCGATGTCAACGCTGCGGCGAGACGGACAATTCGCACGATACACTCCCCCGGCTGCATCATCTTTCCATTGACGGCACGCCTGGACATCGAAGGCACGCCAGCTGCGAAATCGAAGCCCCCCACGGATCGGGCAATTGCTGCCCCCGGGCTTGGATCGTCCGATCAGGATACACCCTCGTCGCGCTGCGGAACCAGTCACCGCAGGCCTGCACGCGACGGTTTGGCGGGCGATTTTCCGCCCTCCGTCCCGCCCTCGTGACGCGCCGCAGCAGCCGATGCCGGAACCGGCAAGCCCGGCGCAAGCTAGCCGCGCAACAACCAGTAGGCGAGCGCACCCAACGCGATGACGAGCAGCAGCACGCCGCCCGCCACCGACTTCCAGCGCGTGGCCGGTCGCATCGCCAGCAGGCTGGTCAGGGCATGGCTGGCCGAGTCGGCGGAGGCATCGTCACGCGGTGCCGCCGGCGCCCTGCGCGGTCGCGGGGTGGTGGTGGCCGTCGGCGGCACCAGGGTGTTGCGGGCGGTGACCACCGCACTGGGGTCGTACAGGCTTTCCAGCAATCGCCGGCGACGCGCGCGATACTCGGCGCGGGTGATCCGGCCAAGACGATGGGCGTCGTCGAGCACACGCAGATCCTGGTTCACGGCACGCCCGCGTTCAGCGAAATCGATCATTTCACCTCCCTGAGGATGCGGAAGCCGACGTCGCGCTGCGGCGAGCCGCCATCGCTGCGCTGGGTGCCCACGCTGCAATCGGACCAATAGCTGGTGTAGCTGCCGCCGCGCACGGCCACGCTGCCACCGCTGACGACCCATTCCCAGGCGTTGCCGGTCATGTTGACCAGACCCCAGGGATTGCGCGAACGCCCGCGGGCGGAAACCAGCGCGCCGCTGCCGTCGCCGCCGCCAGCCGAAGGCGGCACGCAGTTGCTGTCCTCGGCCTGCTTGAAGCGGCCGCCGGCGCTGGCGGCATTGAGCCATTCGGCATCCGTCGGCAGGCGATAGCTGAAGCCGCTGACATCGCTGAGCCACCGCGCATAAGCCTGCGCCTGGCCGAGCGGGATGTTGGTGATCGGCGCATTGCCGAGATCCGGATCGCTGACCGACTTGGCTGCGCACTTGCCGGATGCGCGGCAGAACGCGTTGAACTCGTTGATCGATACCTCCGCACGCGACATCGCATACGGCCGTCCACCGCCCGCGCCAGGCACCACCACCATGAAGGGGCCATACGACGTCCCGAAGCTGTCGCGGCAGAACTTGCCGGTCCCGGCCATCCCGGCTTTGGCGCACGGATCGGGGCCGCTCGGCCCGCTCGGCACATTGGCGACCTTGCCCGGCTGCGCCGGTGTCGGTGCGCCGGGCCGGGGGATCGGCACGGGCCGCCCCGGCAGGGCGCCCTGCTCCGCGGCCGGCGTCGGCTCAACGGGCGTGGCGGGTGCGGGTGCCGGCGCCGGTGCCGCCGCGGCACTCGGCTTGACCCGGTCGAGTTGCTCCTCCAGCGTCTTGCCGGTCAGCTGGCCACGAATGCGCATGTCCGACTCGAGCGCGGCCAGCGCCTTCGGATCGTTGCGCCGCACGCTCGCCAGCTGCTGCTTCAACCGTGCGTAATCGGCCGTGCTGGTCGGCTGCCGGGCCGCGGCCATGATCGCCGCCACCACGTCGTAGCGTGCCTTCGCGCCACGCAACTGGGCATTGCCGCCGAGCACCTGCAGGCCTTGGCCAAGCACCTCGGCGGCCTTTTCGTAGCGCCCCTTCTGGAACGTTTCCTGGCCCAGGCGGAGATAGGCATCGGCCAGCAGCTTCGGACCCTCGTTCTGCAGGAACGGGTTGTCCGGCTGCAGCGCCTTGATCCGCGCCAGCGACTGACTCGCCTTGCCGACGTCCGCCGCGGCCGCCGCGCTGCGCATCGACTCGATGCGCGACTTCACTTCCGCATCCGCGCTGTCGCGCGCCGCCTTGGCCTGGAGGTCGGCCTGCAGCGCATCCAGCTTGGCACTCTCGGCCAGCAAGCGTGGCGACTTCGGCACATACTTCAGCCCGAAGTCCACCGCCAGGCGCGCCTGCGGCAGATGCTGCGGATCAGCCTGCGAGGCGGCCACGTCGGCAATCGAGGTGGCCAACGCACCGACCGTGCGGGTGGTTTCCGGCGAGGTATCGCCCTTGAGTGAGGCCATCGCGCTGGCCACGGCCTGCTGCCAGTCGGGCGTGAGCAACGGCTTGGCGGCGAGCCCGGCCAGGGTGGCGCGAGCAGCGGCAATGGCTTGCACCTGCTGTTGCTGCTGGCGCGCCTGCGCGGCGCTGCGGGCCGCACCGACCTCGGCCAGCACGGTGGCGTAGCCGGCTTCGGCCGGGTCCATTCGCTGACCGGCCTGGACGATGCGCTGGGCTTCATCGAGATCACCAGCGGCGATCCGCTCGCGCGCCAGCTTGATCAGGCTGGCATCGACGTTGCCGCGCACCTCGGCGTAAGCCGGTGCGCCGACACCCATCTGCTCGCGCGCGGTACCCAGCGCGCTGCTGACGTCCTGCAACCACACGGCCGTGCCCAGCGGCTTGGCCAGCAGGTCGTCGACGCGGCGCTTGGCCAGCGCATTGCGTTGGGCTTCGCTGGCGGCCTTCTGCGCCAGCTGGTTCTGCTGCTCCAGCAGTTTCTGGCGAGTCGAGGACAGATCGGCATCGCCGGGAAACAGGTTGACGCCGAAACCGGCGATGGCGATGGCGCCGTCGAGATCGCCGGCGCCCTGGCGTTCGGTGGCCTGGGCGGCCAGCGCCTGCTTGAGGCGCTCGGCCTGCGCCGGCAGGCGGGCGTCGTCGGCCAGCAGCTTGGCGGCGCCCTGGTAGGCAGTGGCGGCGCGGTTGCGCCAGTCGTCGCTGTTGTCGGGATGATCGAGCAGGCCACTGAGCGAGAGCAGGCTCTGCTCGCGCTGCTGCTGCAACTGCGCGGCCTGCTGTTGCGCCAGTTGCTGCGCGGCGAGCGCCTTGCCCAGCTCATCCAGTTGCGCGCCGCGCTGCTTGATCCGCGTGGAATCGGGGAACAGGCGGCTGGCCAGCTTGAATTCGGTCGCGGCCTGGTCGACCTGCCCGGCATCCAGCGACTTGCCGATCGCCGCGTCGTACTTGAGTTCCAGCTCGGTGTTCTTCAGCAGCGCGCTGGTCGGGTCGATGGCGCGGATCTTGTCCAGCGTGGCGACCACGTTGTCCGGCTGGTTCTCGAAGATCGCCCCGGCACCGATCTGCTGGCTGAGTTGTGTGTCGAGCGCGTTGAGCAGGTCGTTGCGCTGCTTCTCGATCTCGCTGCGCTTGATGTCCAGCGCGGGCGAATACAGTTTCAGGTCGTCGCGCAGCGTGAACACCTTCTGCGTACCGGCGTAGTCGTAGCGACCCTCGGTCGGGTTCCAGTACGCGTCGATCCGACTGAGCAGGAACTTCTGGATCAGGTCGCTCTGGTCGACCACGATGCGCTTGCGGTCGTCGTCGCTGAGCGTGTCCAGTGCCTGCAGCGCCTGCGACTCGCTGGCGTAGCGATCCGGCCGGGTCAACGTGAAACGCTGGATCACTTCGTTGACGTGATGGTCGTGGCGCCAGGTGACCCAGCCCCACACGCCGCCGGCGACGATCAGCACCGCCGGCACGCCGTAGATCAGGAACGGCAGCGCGCGCTCGCGCAAGCCCACGTCGCGCAGGCCGTCCACCAGCTCGGTGGCGCTCTTCAGGCGGTCCTCGGCGCGGAACGCCACGCTGGCGCACAGCGTCTTGTACTGCTGCTTGGTCAGGCCCTTCACCGGCGGCGGCTTGCGCCCTTCGCGCATCGCCACCTCGGCACTGACCTTGCCGTAGGGATGGGTGCCGGTAAGCAGTTCGAACGCCACGCAGCCGAGCGCGTAGACATCGTCGCTGGGTACCGGGTCCTTGCCCTGGATCATCTCCAGGCTGGCGTAGGCCGGGGTCAGCGCGCCGAGCGTGCCGGCGTCGAACACGGTCTGCTCGCCCACCGCATCGCCCATGTGCTTGCCAGCGCGGGCGATGCCGAAGTCGAACACCTTGGGCACGCCCTCGCGGGTGACCATCACGTTGGCGGGCTTGAAATCCGAATGCACCACGCCGGCCGCATGCGCGCGACTGAGCGCGCGGGCCATGCCTTCGATCAGCGGGCGCGCCTGCTCCAGCGGCATGCCGTTGTAGGCCTTTTCGCGGATCAGTTGCTTGAGGTCGGAGCCGTCGACGTACTCCATCGTCATGAAGACGATGGTGCGATCCTTGTCGAAATCGTAGACGCGCACGATGTTGTCGTGCGCCAGCTGCTGCGAGCGGCGCGACTCGCGCTGCAGCGAGATCAGCGAATCGGGGTGACGGCGGAACTCGTCGTTCAGCACCTTGACCGCGACGTACGGATCGCGATCGCGCGCCTCCACCTTGCGTTCGTCGCGCGCCTTGTACACCACGCCCATGCCGCCGCGACCGATCTCGCGTTCGAGATAGAAGCGACCCTTGAGCAGCGAGCCGACCGCGACGAAATCGGCGGCCTCCGCATCGCCGATGTGCTGCCAACTGGACTGGCTGCCCATGCTGGAGCTGGTGCCGGTCATGCCCTGACGCGTGCCCTGGGTGCCGGTATGGCTGGTGATCTGTCCCTCGCGCGGCGGCAGCGGCGCGCTGGACACCGGTTTGACGATGGTGGCCTCGTCGGTCGGCGGCTGCGGTGGCCGCGAGGCCGGCTTGACCACGGTGGCCTCGTCCAGCGGCGGCGCCGGCGGGCGCGAGGGCGGCGCCACGCGGGTGGCCTCGTCGTCCGCGGACGGCGGTGGCGGTCGCCGGGTGGTCGGCTTGACCATGGTGACGTCTTCGTCCGGGCTCGCCGGGCCCGGCTGCAGTGTCGCCAGTTTGGCCAGCAAGGCCTTGGCGATCAGCGGATCGATCCGGCCCGCCGCCTGCTCCTGGCCGATCCATTCGACGCCGGCACGATGCTCGTCGGCGGACAACGACGGCAGCGCGCCCAGCGCTTCGAACAGCGCGGGCAGCTTGATTTTTTCGGCCTGGTAGGCGCTGACCAGTTCGGCAATGGAATTCATGGATTGGTTGCTGTCTTCATGCTTGCAGGCCGACGACGACGGCCGAAATGTTGTCGCGCCCGGCGCGGCCCATGGCCAGCTCGAACAGGCTCTCGACCAGATCCTGGGGCTGCGGATGCACGCGGCACTGTTCGTGAAGCTCGCTGTCGGACATCTCCTTGTTGATGCCGTCGGAGCAAAGCACGAACGTGGTGCCGGGCTGGCTGCCCGCCACCACCCAGTCGACGAACAACTGGTCCTCGGCACCCACGGCGCGGGTCAGCACGCCCGAACCGGCAGCCGGCGGCGGTGCGGCACCAAAATGAGTGACGTCGACGTCGCCGCCATGCACGTGGTCGCGGGTGATCTGGCGCAGGCGGTCGTTCTCGTAGCAATAGGCGCGGCTGTCGCCGACCCAGCCGCACAGCGTGAAATCGGTGTCGCGCACCAGCACCACCACGGTCGAGCCGATCAGGTCGACGCCGCGTGAGGCCGCGGTCTGCAGCAGCTCCGCATTGATCCCGACCAGCGTGTCCTCGATCGACTCGATGAAATCGAACACGCTGCCGGCACGCGGCAACGCGCCGAGGCGTTCGACGATCATGTTGCTGGCGTAGTCGCCGGCAGCGTGCCCGCCCAACCCGTCGGCCACCACCCACAGGCCGACTTCATCGCGCACCAGGATCGCGTCCTCGTTGTGCTTGCGCACCTTGCCGGTCACCGTGCGGCCGGCGGAAACATAACGGGTGGTCATGCGTGCACCTCAATGACCGCCAACGGCCAGTGGTCGGGACTGGCGCCCAGTCCGGCAGCCGCCGCGATGCGTGCGCGCGCATCGCAGCAGGTGCCTGCGGCCAGGCTGCGCGCCAGCAAGTCCGGCGGCAGCTGCAGCAAGGGGTGCGAGGCCATCAGCAGCAGCCGGTCGCCGGCCTGCAGCGCGCAGCTGACTTCGCCGCAAGTCGGCTGCGCGGTCGCGCCCAGGCCGGGCGCAGCCAGCGACACGGGACTGAACAGCAGGTCGTCGAGGTCGTCGCTGCTGTTGCTCGCGCTGGCGGCCGGTGGCGCATCGCTGCGCGCGAAGAACGGTTGCAGCCGGCCGTGCCGCCAATGCCAGCCTGCCGCCGCGCCGATACGCAGCAATGCGGCCTGGCCGTCGGCCACGTGCGCGGCGATCACCGCGCAATCCTCCGGCACCGGGTCGACGAGATCCTCGCCGAACTGCCGCAGTTGCGGGTTCAACGCCATGATGCGCGTGCGCAGCACCTGCATGCCGCCGATCAGTTCGGCGCCGAGCATGTCGCCGGCAATCGCCGCCACTGCCGCCACGGCCTGCTGGCGCGGATCGGCCACGCCGACCTCGGCGGCGACCAGGCTCAGGCCGACCTCCGGCCGTTGCAGCACGGCGAGGGCGGCGACCGGCGTGTTCGCTGCCGCGGCGACATCCGCCGCGAGGGTCACGTCGCCGAGCGGCATGGCCGTGGATGCGGCGGGCGAGCTGCCGCCCAGGTCGGCAAGCAGGTCGAGATCGTCCGGCAGCCAGGAGTTGATGGAGGCCACCGGTGGTGGCGCGTCCATCGTCAGTGGCGCGGTTGCGCGCGGAGTTGCAAGCTCGAAGCTGCCCAGCGTCTGCCACGCGGCCGTGCCCTGCCCGGCGTCGAGCAAGCCGGCGTAAGCCTCGGCGCCGGGCAAGCCATCGGTCGCCAGCACACTGGCCGGGACGCGCCCCGCGCCATCGGTCCACCACAGACACCAGCGCCCGGGGACGGCGCCGAGGCGCTTCCACAGATCAGCCAAGGCTGTCGCACCGCCATGCGCAGGCAACGGCAGGCGCCAGTGGCTGGCCGCTGTCCAGTCCACCTCACGCCACGGATCGGGCCGCGTCTGGCCGGCATCGAGCGGGCTGCCCAGGGCCGCGACCTGCGCGTCGAAGTCGTCCACGCCGATGCCCGCATCGGCCTGCGCCGCGCGGTGCAACTGCTCGGCGCGTTCGAACCATTCCGCGCCATCGCCGATGGCTGCAGCAACGTCGGAGAGCGGCGCAGCGATCACCATCGGAAAACAGCGACCCACGCGATCGGCGCCCGGCCCCATGACGCCAACCCACGCCGCCTCGCCGCATACGCCCGGCGCGAGTGCGAAACGCCACGCCGGGCTGGCGTGGAACGCCTCGTGCCAGGTATCGCCCAACGCGTCGCGGCTGTGCGCCACGGCTGTCTCGAAGTGCCGGTCCCAGGCATCGACGAAGCTGGCCGGCAGCCGTCGCTGCACGAAGTCTCCCGCGCAGGGCAGCTTGCCGAAGAAGCCTGCGGCCGCGGACGGCACGCGCTCAGCCTCCGCACCGGAAGCTGGACAGGGCGTTGCTGAGGAACGGATTCTTCAGGTTGTTGGCTTGCAGCGTCACCTTCGCCACGTGGCCGCCGAAATTGAAACTGGCCACGAAGCGCAGGTCGGACTGCTTCTGCAGGTTGGCCGCCTGCAGTGCGCGGAAGAACGCCCAGTCGCCGCGATAGTCGAACGTGGTGAGCAGGTTGCCGGCGGTGTCGTAGGCGGAGATGGAGACGCGGCCCGGCTGCGGTCCGGGCCATTTCATGCTGACGTTGGTCGCGCCACCCGGCTGGTATTCGTATTTCTGCCCGTCGACGTCGATCACCAGCTTGCCGATGCCGGCATCAAGCACCGGCGTGAGCCAGGTGAAATCGACTTCCGGCAGGTTGCCGCTGCGGAAGAACATCTGCTTGATCCGGTCGGCGCCCTGCAACTGACCCAGCATTCCGGCCGAGCCGCTGATCGCGCCGGGCCCGGTCTTCCATTGCCAGTTGCGGCCACTGGCGTCGATCAGCTTGCCGGCGGTCTGGTTGTAGAAGCTGTCGAAGCGACCGCCATAGCCGAACAGCTCGCCGAAGTTCTGCAGCGGGATGTCGTTGTTGCTCGACGGCGAGAACGGGTAGCGTCCGCGGGTGAAGTCGGCGCAGTCCTTGCCGACGGCCTGCTGGTACTGGTCGTCCAGCGCGCTCTTGGTGCCGCTGGCCACCAGCGCCTGGCTCTTGCCGGTGAGTGCGGCAAACCAGTTGGAGGCCGGCGGCGGGAGTTGCGCCGCAGCCTGCTGGGCCAGCAGCAACTGCGGGTTGGGCTGGCCGGCCGCGTTGCTGAAATCGCCCATGGTCAGCAAGGTCTTGCTGAGGTCGTCCAGCGTCTTCAGGGTCTGGTCGATCGGCTGCGCGCCGGGCGCGCCCTCGGTGAGCTTGTCGATCTCGGCGAAATGGTCACTGATGACCTTGCCCGGTTTCTCGCTGGCTGCATCGCCACCCGCCGCACCGGTGGCCCCGGCCTGCGCCAGCGCCCGCGCCAGCGCAGTTTGCGTGGCACGCTTTTGCGCCAGCTTCTTGGCCACGTCCTCGGCCTTGTCGGCGGCATCGCCGGGCGGCGCGCGCATCAGGTCGCTGGTGTTGTCGCGCACCACCTTGAGCAGCAGCTTCAGCGGCGAGTTGGGGCCGGCCAGCTTGGCGGCGATGGCGCTGGCGTCCTGGATGTTGTTGATCGGCTGCAGTTGCAGGTCGGCGAGAACATCGTCCCAGGCCTTGATGTAGTCCTGCTCGTAAAGCCCGAGCACCTGTTGCGCGAGCTGAGCCTTCTGCACCGCGTCGATCTTGGTGGCGCCGAAGACCCAGTCGTCCGCGGCGAACTGCGCCACCGACTGTTCGATGCCCTTGTCCACCTCATGCTTGAACACCGGCTGGGTGAACAACGCCGGGATCGGATCGGACAGCGGTTTGCCGCTGCGCCGCTGGTACACGTTGCCGAGCAGGCCCAGTTCCTTGTCCAGCCGCAGCGGCGGGTAGTTGCCGCTGCCGGCGGTGAGCTTGAGGTTTCCGTAGATCAGCGTGGCAAGGTCCGCGGTGCGCAGCGTGCTGCGCGCCTGCTCGACCAGGTTGTCGTCCAGGCTCAGCGGGCGCAGGCGCCCCTCGTGCGCGACCAGTGCGTCGAAGTGCTTGCTCAGCGCCTTCTGCAGCACCGGGTCGTTCGGAAACAGGCGCTGCCACTCGACCCCGGCCAGCGCCACGATCTGGTCGTGGTCCAGATGCTTGGGCTCGCCCAGCATCAGGTAACCCTTCAGGTAGTAATAAAGCATCTGCGGGTCGCCGGCGTTGGCGGCCAGCCCGGCGCGGAACTGCGAGGCCACGCCGGGCAGCAGGATCGCGTTGAGCTCGCGGTAGTACGCATCGCGCACCTCGTCGCCCACCGCGTTGCCCTGGTACAGGCCCAGGCGCATCGACAGCGGCACGTCGCCCTGGTGCTGGTCGGCCACGTCGACCGCCGCGGACAGCGCTTCCAGCCGCTCCAGCACCAGCGCGAAATACGCCTGCTGGTTCGGCGCCAGCGAGAGATCGCTCTGCGCCGGATACTTGGCCAGCGCCGTGTGCACGTCGGCCAGATAATTGCCGTTGCGCCGATAGCTGGTGGCCAGGCCGAACACCAGCAGGCCGCAGGCCAGCAGCACGCCGATGTAGCAGGCCGCCTGCAGCAGCACCTTCTGGCGCTCCAGCTTGGGATCGGTGCCGGCGAAGCCCGATTCGCGGAACAGCACGTCCTTGAGCAGACGCTCGACGAAGAAAGTGCGGCTCTGCGCGCCGGGCACGTGCAGGCGCGAGGCGTCCAGCCCGAAGGTGCGCGCCACCGCGCCCATCATGCGGTCGATCGGCGTGCCTTCCTGCGTGCCGGAGGTGAAATACGCGCCACGCAGCAGCAGCGGCGCGTCGTACTGATGGCCCGTGAACACGCCTTCGACGAACTGCCGGGTGATCTCGCGCAAGGCGCCCAGCTGCTGCGGAAACGACAGGATCGCCGCGCGCCGCTGGCGGTCGCGCTCGCGATGCAGGCGATCGAGGATGCGCGTGTTGAGCCGCTCCAGCAGCAGGTTGAACTCCGCCAGGAACTGTTTGGCCGCGGTGCCGGCCATGGTCTGGTCGACCGGGAACGACATGCCCCAGACCTGGCTGCGCAGCTCCGGCGTGAGGTCGTCGAAGAACTCGGTGAAGCCGGCCACCAGGTCGCACTTGGTGAACACCAGGTAGGCCGGCACCCCGATGCGCAGGTGCTTGGCCAGCTCGTCCAGCCGCTGCCGCACCGCCATGATGTGCTGCTGCCGCCCGGCCTCATCCAGGGTGAGCAGGTCCGACAGGCTCATCGCCACGATCACGCCGTTGATCGGCCGCCGCTTGCGGTACTTGCGCAGCAGGTTGAGGAACTCCGTCCACGCCGACGCATCCGCGCCGCGGTCGGAGTCCTGGGTGGTGTAGCGTCCGGCGGTATCCAGGAACACCGCCTCGTCGGTGAACCACCAGTCGCAGTTGCGGGTGCCGCCGACGCCGCGGATCGCTTCCTTGCCGAACTTGTTCGACAGCGGGAAGTTGAGGCCGGAGTTCTGCAGCAGGGTGCTCTTGCCCGAACCCGGCGGGCCGATCACCACGTACCAGGGCAGCGCGTACAGGTTGGTGCCGCCGCTGCGGTTCTTGCGCAAGGTGTCCACCGCTTCCTGGAAGCGCCCCTGCAATTGCGCGCGTTCGTTGGCGGCGCGATCGTCGATGCCCGCAGTCGCCGGCGCACCCTGCTCGCTGAGGTCACTGGCCATCTGCCGCGCCTTGCCGCGCACGCGCATCTGCCGCACCTGCAGCCACACCGCCCAGATCACCACGATCACCAGGATCACCAGCAGCCGCACGACCTGGCTTTCCAGCGGATGCGACTCGCCGAAACCGAGGTAGGGGCCGCCGAACCAGATCAGCAAACCCAGCAGCAGCAGGCCGACGAGGGTGATGAACAGGCGGGATTTGAACAGCGCAAGAAGCTTGCCCACGATGTTCAGTCCTCCGGGCTGTAGAGAATTTCGACGCGACGGTTGCGCGCCCGGTTGGCTGGCAGGTCCGGCGGCAGCGCGATCGGCTGCGACGAACCGGCACCGCTGGATTCGAGCCGCCCGGCGTTGTCGATGCCCTCGCTGAGGATCTGCACCACGGAACGCGCGCGCGCCGCCGACAACGCGTAGTTGTCCTTGAACTTCAGCGAGTGAACCGGCTGGTCGTCGGTATGGCCAACCACCACCACCCGGCCCGGTACCTGGTTCAGCGCCGCGGTGATCGCGTGCAGCATCGGGATCTGCCGCGCTGTAACCTCGGTACCGCCGGAGGCGAACATCGCCGGTGCATCGAGCCGCACCAGCGCCGAGCCGTCGGGCTTCTCCTCCACGGTCAGCGCGCCGGCCTGCTCCTGCGGCGCCAGCAGCTGCTTGAGACTCTTGCGCTCGACCTTGGGCTGGGTCTGGCGCAGCCGCGACTCGTCCGGCGGCACCGCGCTGCGCAAGCCGATCTGCGCCACCTGCGCGCTGACCGGCGAGGACAACTCGTTCAGGCGGGTGTAGAAGTACAGGAACGCGCCCAGCAGGATGCAGGCGCCGGCCGCCACGATCACCCACAGCGGCACGTAACGCACCAGCGGGTTGCGCCGGTCCTCGATGCCCTTCCAGTGCGGTGCCAGTTCGTCCGCCGCCGGCGGACGCTGCGCCTTGATGCGCCGGTAGAGCTCCTCCTGGATGTCGGCCAGCTTGGCGCGGCCGTCGGCCTCGATCTGGTAACGCCCGCCGAAACCGAGCGTGAGGCAGATGTACATCAGTTCGATCAGGTCGATGTGGCGCGAGAAATCCGCGCACAGGCGATCCAGGATCAGGAAGAACTTCTCGCCACCGTACGATTCGCCGTGGAAGGCCACCAGCAGCGTCTTGGCCGCCCAGCCGCTCTGCCCGCCCCACGGCGTGTTCATCACCGCCTCGTCGAGCGTGGTGCACAGCACGTAACGCGCGGCGGTGATGGTTTGCGCCGCAATGCCGGCGGCTTGCGCGTTGCTCTCGAACTGGCGCACCTGGGCGATGACCTGCTCGCGCAGGCGCGCCGCATCGGGCTGTGACGCGCTGTTGCGCAACTGCACCGACAACAGCAGCAAGGGGCTGGCCGCCTGAACCAGGGTATTGAGCCCGGCCCCCAGGAAATCGCCGATTGCAGCCGCGGGAACCTGCACGTGACCCGCCGCCGGCCGTGCCGGCGCGGCAGTCGGCCGGGTAGCGGGAGGCGCTGCGGGAACAGGAGCGGGCGCGGGGGTCGGCGCAGCCGGTGCAGGTGCGCCGCGCGGGCGGACTATGGTCCGGTCCTGCTGCGGATCGTCGTCGTGGGGACCATTGCTGCTCATGCGCTCAACCTCGGATCGCCCAGAGTTGCAGGTCGAGACCGGCGAACTCGCCGCCAAAATGGAACGCGATGCCGCCCGACGTCTTCAGGCTCCGCCACATCGGCGAATTCTTGTCGAACTCGAAATACAGGTAGCCGGAGTTGTACGGAATCTGCCGCGGCGCCACCGGCATCGGCGCCACCGGGATGCCCGGCAGCTGCAGGTTCACCAGGTCGCGGATCTTCTCCACCGGACCGATCTTCGACTGCGCCGGCAGCTGGCGGCGCAAGTCTTCGGACTTCAGGTCCGCCTTCGCCGCCAGCACGAAGGCTGCGGTATCGATCAGGCTCAGGTCCGGCACCACCGCCACCCACACGCCGAACTTGCGCTGCTGCATCGGGATCGGGATCGCAGTCTGCTCCATCACCGCGCTGAGGCTGGTGCGCAGCGCCGCGATCAGCGGCTCGAAGCTCGCGTACAGCGCCTCATGGCGGTACGCCGGAAATGCCGGTGGACGCTTGCCGGCAGCAGTGAAAGTGGCCAGCTCGCCGGCCATCTCGGCCAGCACCCGGTAGAAATCCTCCGGATGCAGGATCGGCGCGGCACAGAGGTGCGCGATCAGCGGCTGATAGCGGTTGACCACCTGCAGCAGCAGGAAGTCGGCGATCTCGGCGGCGCCGCCGCGATCGGTGACCGCCACGCGGCTGGCCAGCGCCTCGCCGCGCTGGTGCAGCAGGCCCAGCAGTTCGGACAGAAACGTGCTCAACCGCGACGCGGCCTGGCAGCTCAGCACCGTCGGCATGAACGCCTCTTCCAGGATCACCCGCCGATCGGAGCGGCATTCGACGATGCGCGCCACCGGAATCTGCGCCAGCCCTTCGAGCGGTTGCGACTGCGGCAACAGCCGGCTGTTGAGCCCGCCCACCTCCAGCACGGTGAGCCCGTCGACGCTGCCGGAGGCGTCGCGCACCTCGGTCTCGCGCACACGATAACGGAACAGCTTTTCCGCCGGCGCCTCGGGCCGGCCGCTGTCCGGCTGCGCCGGCGAGCGCAGCGGCAGGGTCAGGAAGACGGTCTGGTCGCGCCAGTTGTCGTTGACGTCCAGCGCCAGCGGCAGCGGATCGTCGCCGGGCATGTCGAACGGCGTGCCATCGGGAAACACACCACGCGCGCGCTTGATGCCGAGCTTGCCGATCGCCAGCAGGTCGGTTTCCAGCTCCAGTTCGGAGAAGCCCCAGGTGTAAGGACGCAGGCTGCCGGCGCGCAGTTCGACGAAACGCTCCAGGTAACGCTCCTGCTGCTGCAGGTGCTGCGGGCGCAGGAACAGCCCCTCACTCCACACAACCTTGTTGTTTTCCATGCGTCGCGCTGCCCCTGTCAGAAGTTCCCCCGGCTGCGCTGCCGGGATATGCCGCGTCGACCCGCTGTCGCCGACCGATGCTGCATGGAAAAACATCCGCGTCCGTGGCGCCCCCGGCGCCCGGAAATCCGTCGAGAAAGAGCAGCCCTGCCCTTCCTGCACCCCATCGAACGCGGCGCGTCCGCAATCGCCATGTACCCGCTAGCGATGCGTTGCCTGCCGCATTCTCCGCGCCGATTTCAGGCGTGACAACTGTTCTTCGTACGCACGCGCGAACTCGTCGCCGAACAGGCGCCGGAAACAATCGTCCGGGTCCTTGTTCAAGCCTTCGAAATGCTCGCGATATCTTTCCCAGTACTTGCCCTTGCCGGCGAACGCCGAACGCTTGGAGCCGCCATCGGCCTCCTGCTCGAAGCGATCCGGGTTGAAATGCACCAGCAACGACTCGAATGCCGCCCGCACGCCTGCCAGCATCGCCATCTGGTGACAGCGGATGTCGTCGAAGGCATCCTCGAACGCCGCGGTGCCGGACATGAAGGCGCCGCCGCTGGGCGCCATGATCTTCTGCAGCGCCTCCTCCGGGTTGGGCGCGAACTTCAGCGGGTTGTTCTCCGAGCGCTGGATGATGGTGACCGGCAGCCGGAACGTGTTCTTGATCTCGGCGCGCGCACGCAGCACGTCCATCACGCCGTCGACCACGACGCGGAAGATCTCGTCCACGCCGGTCGGCAAGGCGTGCGGCCCGGTGGCCTCGGCGCGATCGACCGCGGCCATCGGCATCGGCGCGGCGGGCATCACGCGCGGCGCCGCGGCGACCGGCGCCGCCGCCACAGGCGGCACCGGCGCGGAGAAGTCGCCCATGGTC
The DNA here is from genome assembly GCF_052978405.1 of Rhodanobacter sp. UC4438_H5. Taxonomy (NCBI): domain Bacteria; kingdom Pseudomonadati; phylum Pseudomonadota; class Gammaproteobacteria; order Lysobacterales; family Rhodanobacteraceae; genus Rhodanobacter; species Rhodanobacter sp. UC4438_H5. Next base: position 429,453 of record NZ_CM129672.1, on the reverse strand, counting down.
AGGTCCCAGTTCTCCGGGAGCTGGTTGGCCTGCCGCTGCTCGTTGGTCATCGGCGGGTGGAAATGATCCTGCGTGCTGGCGGTGTGGTTCCAGCTGGCGCTGGCATTGCCGGTGGTGGCACCGGACAGCAGTTCGGAAGCGGGATCGCCCGGGCCGAGGAAACTCAACGGGTCCAGCGCACCACCGACACCGACCGCACCGGGGATCAGGTCGGCATCGGCCGGAATCGTGTTCGGCGAGGGCTGCGGCGGCAGCGACGCCATCGGCGAAGACAGCCCGAAATCCAGCGGGTCGATGTCGGCACCGATCGCGGCGGAGGTCGGCGGCGCCAGCAGGTCGGGCGGCGGGATCGTGGCGCCGGCATCGCCCAGGTGCACTTCCACCTCGAAGGTGTCGATCAGCAGGCGATCGCCGTCGGTCAGCGCGGAGGGTTCGCCCTTCACCAGCGGCGCACCGTTGAGCAACATGCCGTTGGTGCTGCGATCCTCGATGAAGTAGATGCCGTTGAGGTAGCGCACCATCGCGTGCACGCGCGACACGCCCGAGGCGCCGAGCACCCAGTCGCAATCCTCGGAACGACCGATGCTGCCGCCGACGCCCGCGAACGTCCCGCTGCTGCGGCTGCCGAATTGGGCAGCCTGATGACCGGCAACGGCGAGGATCAGGCTCTGCGACATCGGTTTGCTCGAGTGTTCCCTGGTCAAGGTGAATCAGCCGGCGCCGCGCACGATGGATTCCATCCACGTCCCGACCGGGCTCGCCGTCCGGCCTGGCTGCTGACTGTTCGCGAAAAACCGCGGCTCCGTGGATCGGTCGCCGCCACGCGCGAAGCGCGTGATCGGAACTGCCGGCATGGCCTGACTGACGCGCGGAAACCGTCCGCGCCATCGTATCGTCCCGAGGTGCAGCGGGCAAGCCGCGAACGCGCGCGACCGGCCTCAGGCTCCCGCCGCGCCGTCGCCGTTGAGCAGGCTCAAGGCCGGCTTGATGAAGGCGGCGCGACGCGCGGCGAAGGTATCGACATCCAGCGCCGCCAGCATGTTGATCGCGGCCACCACCGCGCATGCCGTGAGATGGTCGGCCGGCGGCACCGGCGCCTCCTGCGTGGCGGGCGCGAGACTGCCGCCGGACCAGCCCGCGGCAGCGGCGACCCAGGCGCCGGCGGACTTGTAACCGCCTGCGGTGGCGAACTCGAACGCCGCGCGGCGATTGCTCTCGTTCGGCTCGCGCACCCACTTCTCGGCCAGCGAGGCGCCGGCGCGGTCTTCCGCATCGAGCGTCTGGTCGCGTGCGCACTGGCACAGCCATGCCACGGCGTAGCGCTTGGGCAGCATCCGCGCCAGCAGTTTCAGCGCATCCTGCACCTGGCCGGCCTCGACCAGCGCCTGCACCGCCGCGTGCGCGGTCATCTCCGGCCGCAGCAGCGCACTGGCCGGCTCGGACAACTCCATCTGGATCGATGCCTGCATCACGGATGACATCTGTGCGCCCTCTAGCCGATCATGATGATGCCGCCGGACAACTGCGCCATGGCGTCGCCCTTGAGCGACAGCATGGTGCCCTTGACCGTGGTCGCACCGCTGCTGGAAAACTCCGCCGAGGCACCGGCCTTGGCCGCCACCGTGGCGTCGCCGTCGATCTTGACGCTCACGCCCTTGATGCTGACGTTCACGCCCTTGATGTCGATGGCGCCGGATGACTTCATCACGATGCTCGCCGCACCGGTCACCAGCTCGATCTCGGTGCCCGCGCTGAGCTTGAACTTCTGCCCGATGGTGGTCGTGCCGTTGCCGGTGACGTCAAGCTTGTCGTCCTTGCCCACGGTGGTCGTGCGCTTGCCCGTGACGTCCTCGGTCTGGTCGTTCTTGACGGTCATCTTCTCGTCGTGGTCCACCGTCACGACACGGTCGTTCTCCACTTCCACATGCATGTCCTTCTGCGCATGCATGAAGAAGTCTTCGCTGCCCTTCTTGTCCTCGAAGCGAAGCTCGTTGAAATCCTCCGCGCCGCCGCCCTTGTGGCTGCGGCTCTTGATGCCGCTCTGGGTCATGTTGTCGGGCAGCGTGTACGGCGGCATGTTGTCGGCGTTGTAGACGCTGCCGATGACCAGCGGCCGGTCCGGATCGCCTTCGAGGAAGCTCACCACCACTTCCTGGCCGACGCGCGGAATGCTCACCGCGCCCCAGTTCTTGCCGGCCCACGAGGAGGCCACGCGCACCGGACAGGAGATGTGGAAGTTTTCCTTGTCCGGCTTGTTCCAGTGGAACGTGACCTGGATGCGGCCGTACTTGTCCACCGAGATGTCTTCGGCGGTGTCGCTGCCGGAGACCACCGCGGTCTGCAGGCCGACGATGCCGGGCTTGACCGCGGTCGGCATGCTGCGAAACGGCTGGCGACTCTGGATCGCCGAGAAATGGCAGAAGAACTGGTTGCTGCCCTGCACGCCGGAGACCTCGGCGGCATTCTCGATGTGCACGGTGGAGCCGACCACGAGGTATTCCTGGTTCAACTCCGCGCGCGGGAACTTGGTCAGCTTGAACAGCGCGCCGGTCAGCACGCCGCAGACGTTGGTCGCGCCGGTGCAAAGCGACTGCGCGACGTTGATCGCCTCCAGCCGAACCTGCGCGTAATGCTTGCCGGCGGCGGCGGTCAGGTGGTCGCCGGGGTAGTCGAACGAATCGAGCTTGGGCACCCGATGGTTGCCGTCGGCGTTGCTGATCGACTCGAACCCCAGCAGCGACTTCTTCGGGTCCAGCGGGTCGTAGTCGGTCAGCGAATACTTGATCGTCTGCACCGAACGCGCGGTGCTGAACTCGGTGATCGCCGGCTCGCTTGACGCCTTGCTGGTGCCGGTCTGCGGCCGATACGGCAATTCGTCGAAGCCGCCGGTGGCTCCGTGCGCACCGAGCGAATCGGCCAGCACCATCGTGTGCACGCCATCACGGTGCTGGAAGAAATAGTAGATGCCCTCCTGCTCCATCAGTCGGCTGATGAAGTTGAAGTAGCTCTCGCGGTACTGCACGCAGTAATCGCGCTCCGGGTAGTCGCCACTCAGGCTCAGCTTGACGTCGCTGTAGCCGATTTCGGCGAGCACGTCCTTGACGATCGTCGGCACGGACTTCTTGAGATAGATGCGGCAATCGATCTTGTGCAGCAGCAACCAGGGCTTCGGCACCAGGGTCAACGCGTACTCCGCCTGGCGCTTGCCGGAAAAGCTCTCGAACCCCGTCTGCGAAATCTCCGCCACGATGCCATTGAAATGCCGGGTGTAGTCGCCGGTGTCGAACGTGACCGTCATCGAGCTGCCCAGCAACGGCAGCAGCGCAACTTCGCCATCCTTGCTGAGTACTTTGAGGTTGTACGAAAACAGCTGCCCCAGTTGTTCGCTGCCGGAAAAGCTGGCTGGTTGCAGCTTGTCACCGAGATCTGACTTCAGTGTCATTTGATGCGGCATGTCCGTCCTCCCCCAACGGTCCCGACGGCATGGGCCGGCAAACCAGTCCGGGTATCATACGTCTGGCCTGTTTGGGGAGTCCATTGGCGCCCTGCGGCGCTTGCGCGCCCCTTCAATTGCCGTTCGCGGCGGGCTTTTGCGCAAGCACCACCCAGCCGGCCACCGGCCTGCCCAACTCCTTGCGCAGCGAATCCGCGCTGATCGACGGATCGGGAAATCCGGCGGCGGACAGCACACGTTCGACGCACCCGCGCGTGTGCCGATAACGTCCGCTGGCGGACAGCTCCAGACGATCGCCTTCGCCGTCCAGCACTTCGAGCGTGAAGGCCAGCCAGCCGCCCGGGCGCAACGCGTGGTGGGCGGCCGACAGCACCGGCACCAGGTCACCGAAATAGATCAGGGTGTCGGCGGACAGCACGACATCCCAGACGGGCGGGCTCGCGCGCAGCCACCCGGCCAGTTCCGCCTCCACCAGCTCGTCGTAACCACCGCGCTGGCGCGCCTTTTCCAGCATGCCGCCGGACAGGTCCACGCCCACCAGGCGCTGCGCATGCGGTCCGATCAGCGGCCCGCACAGACCGGTGCCGCAACCGGCATCGAGCACGTCCAGCATGGCCTGCGGCGCACCGAGACGATCCGCCAGCGCGCCCACGAGCACCTGCGGCGCGCGATAGTTGAGGTTCTTCAGCAGCATCTCGTCGAAGCTTGCGGCGAAGCCGTCGAACACCTGGCGGACATAAGCGTCCTCCGCGCGTGCAGGCGCCGCCTCGCCGCCGCACGCGGCCAGCATGTGCCGCGGCACCGGGTTGTCGGGCTCGCGCGCCATCCAGTCGCGGTAGACCTCGATCGCCTCGCCGCTGCGGCCGAGCATGTACAGCGACACGCCGAGCGCATCACGCGCGCGCAGGTTCTGCGGATCAAGCTGCGATGCACGCGTGAAGCAGCGCACCGCTTCCTCCACGTCTTCGATCTGGTTGATGTGCCGACGGCGGAACATGCCCATCAGGTAGTGCGCGTGGCCCAGTTGCGGCTCCTGCGCCAGGAAGCGGGCGTAGATCTCGCCAGCGTCGTCCACGCGGCCCTGCGCCTCAAGCACCAGGGCCAGATTGCTCAGCGCGTCGTGGTGCCGCGGCTGGTGGCCGAGCGCGCGCCGGTAGCAGGCCTCGGCCTCGGCCAGCTGGCCGCACTCCTTGTGGATGTTGCCCAGGTTGTTGTGCGCATCGGCATGCTGCGGGGTCGCGCGCAGCGCCATGCGGATCAGCCGGATGCCTTCCTCGCTGCGGTTGCGCTGGTGGCACAGCACGCCGAGGAAATGCAGGGCATCGGGTTGCCCGGATTGTCGCTGCAGGACCTTGCCGTAGAGCGCCTCCGCCGCGTCGAGCTGGCCGTCGCGATGCGCGGCGATCGCGTCGCCCAGGGTGGCCAGCACACCGGCAGCCAGCGCACTGCCGTGCGGCCGGCGTCGGCTTCGATCCGACGAAACACGCTTCAAGTCGCCCCCTTGCCACGCGCAGTCGCGTCCGGCACAAGCCCCGTCCGCCGCGGACGGGATACCGGAACCGAACGACGTCTAGTTGATGATGACGGTGAAGCAGCCGAGCACGATGGTGCCGCCGTGTGCGGTGCTGTCGCCCATGCGCGCCGCAGGCAGGCCTCCGATCAACACCTTGGGTGCGCCCATGACGATGGTGTCCGGCGGGCCCACGCAGGTGACCATGTCGCTCACCCGTGCGGCCGGCAAGCCGCCGATCAACACGGTGGGCGCGCCCGGCGCGACGATAGGGCCGCCGACGTGCGGCACCACGCCGGTCACCATCGGGCACACGTGCATGTCGGTGAGGCGTGCGGCGGGAGGCATGGCGAACTCCGTGGCTCGATGGCGTGACCCGGCGATGGTACGCCAGTTCGGCGCACGGAGTCAGCCGCGTCGCATGCCCGGATTACGAGGCCGTGCCGCCCACCGTCATCGAATCGATCTTCAGTGTCGGCTGGCCCACGCCCACCGGCACGCTCTGGCCGTCCTTGCCGCACACACCCACACCCTCGTCCAGCGCCAGGTCGTTGCCGATCATCGAGACGCGGTTGAGCACGTCGGGGCCGGAGCCGATCAGCGTGGCGCCCTTCACCGGGCGGGTGATTTTCCCGTCCTCGATCAGGTAGGCCTCGGAGGCGGAGAAGGTGAACTTGCCGTTGGTGATGTCGACCTGGCCGCCGCCGAAGTTCGGCGCGTACAGGCCCTTCTTCACCGAGCGGATGATTTCGGCCGGATCGTGCGATCCGGCCCGCATGTAGGTATTGGTCATGCGCGGCATCGGCAGCGCGGTGAACGATTCGCGGCGGCCGTTGCCGGTCGGCGCCATGCCCATCAGGCGCGCGTTGAGCTTGTCCTGCATGTAGCCTTTCAGAATGCCATCCTCGATCAGGGTGGTGCATTCGGTCGGCGTGCCTTCGTCGTCGATGCTGAGCGAGCCGCGGCGGCCGGCCAGGGTGCCGTCGTCGACGATGGTGACGCCTTTCGCGGCCACGCGCTGGCCGATGCGACCGGAGAACGCGGAGCTGCCCTTGCGGTTGAAGTCGCCTTCCAGGCCGTGGCCGATTGCCTCGTGCAGCAGCACGCCGGGCCAGCCGGGGCCGAGCACCACGGTCATCTGGCCGGCGGGCGCGTCGGTTGAATCGAGGTTCACCAGCGCCTGGCGCACGGCCTCGTCGGCGAAACGCAGCGCACGTCCGTTCTCGAGCAATTCGCGATAACCGTAACGGCCGCCACCGCCGGAATAGCCCTGCTCGCGGCGACCGCTGGCTTCGGCGATCACCTGCACGTTGATGCGCACCAGCGGGCGCACGTCGGCGGCCAGGGTGCCGTCGGAGGCAGCGATCAGGATGGTGTCCATGGTCGCGGCGAGGCTGACGATGACCTGCTTGATGCGCGGGTCGCGCGAGCGCGCGTAGGCGTCGACCTCGCGCAGCAGCGCGATCTTGTCGGGATTGGGCAGGCTCTCCACCGGATCGATCGCCGGATACAGCGCGCGCGCGTCGTGCAGTGCCAGCGGCTTGCCGGCGCCGTTGCCGCCGTGCGCGATCGCGCGGGCTGCCCTGGACGCCTCCAGCAGTTGCGGCAGCACGATCTCGTCGGAATAGGCGAAGCCGGTCTTCTCGCCCGAGATCGCGCGCACGCCCACGCCCTGCTCGATCGAGTGGCTGCCGTCCTTGACGATGCCCTCCTCCAGCGTCCACGACTCGCTGCGCGAATGCTGGAAGTACAAGTCGGCGGCGTCGATCGACGGACCCATCAGCTGGCCGAACACGCGGTCGAGGTCGCCGGTGGCGATGCCGCCGGGGGACAGCAGCTTGCTTTCGGCGAGATTGATCAGTGAATCCATGGGTCAGCGTGCCTGTGGTCGATCCGGAACTACCCCACATGGGGCTGGCGGGGGCGGCTTTAAAGCTTCACGGCCCCGACGAACCGGCGCTGGCCGGAGCAGGCACGGACCCGGTCGGCGCGATGCCGCCGGACGAAGCCGGCGCGGGTTCGAGCAACAGGCTCGGCGGCACCACCACGTCGTGCTTCTCGACCAGGGTCATCTTCGGGTCGTCCCAGCTCCCGGTGATCCGGTAGCGCGCGCTGGCCGCCTTGTTCAGCCCCTTGCCGAGCAGGCCTTGCACCGCGAAACCGGCCGCCGCGCCGAGCGGGCCGCCGACCACCGCGCCGACCACCGGCAGGCTGTTGCCGACGTGCGGCACCACCACCATCTGCTGGTCGTAATCGCGGGCGCGCAGGCCGGTGCGACCGGTGACGCTGATGTTGGCCGCCGGCCCCTTGATGATCAGGTTGTCGGTAGTGGCGTTGCCGTCGGCCAGGCGGAAATCGCCGCTGATCGTGTCGAAGCCCAGCCCCTTGCCGAACACGTCGCCGAAATCCAGCGTGAGCCGGCGCGGCAGGTCGGCCAGCGAGACCAGGCCGAGCAGGCGCCCCACGCCGGGCGAGCTTGCCTCGGGAATACGGCCATCGTTGACCTGCACCTTGAGCGTGCCGTCCATCGTGGCCAGCGACAGCGCGGTGGGGCTGCCGGGCCAGCTGGCATCGAGTTCGTCGCGGGTCCGGCCGCCATCGACCAGGCCGTCGTAGCCGAATGCAGAGAGCATCGCGCCGAGATCTTCGGCGGAGAAGCTGATCCGCATGTGGGTGCGGCTGTCGGTGGCGGTGCCGTCCCAATCACCGCTGGCGGTGACCTGCACGCGCTCGGACAGCGCGCGCAGCTGTTCGATGTGCATGCCCTTGGGCGTGGGCCACGTCTCCAGCCGCGCTTCGCCCAGTCTGGCATCGCCCAGGCGCAGGTCGCGCACCCACAGATGCAGTGGCGGCAGCGCCGCGGGATTGATGCCGGTGTTCGCCGGGTCATCGACGATTGCCGCCGGTGCCGGCCCGGGGGCGGCCGCGGTCGCCGCGACGGCAGGCGCACTCGCCGCCGTGGCCGACGCGGCGGGCTGCCGTGGCCAGTGCAGATGTTCCATGCGCGCAGTGACGCCACGCTTGTCCAGTTCGTCGGTGGGCACCTTGATGTTGCCGGCCATGGCGGGGCCATCCACGTCCACGCTGAGCAAGCCGGGCTGGGGCGCGGCACGCACGGTCAGCGCACCGAGGGGGCGCTCGAAACCGATCGCCTGGTCGGTGCTGACGTCGATGCTTTCCAGCGCCGGGCCGTCGCCGCCCGCACCCGCCACCGCACGCTGGACCCAGCCGGCGACATCCAGCCGGGCCGCATGGCCGCGGATGCGCAAGCCTTTCGAGGGAAGCGCCGGCGGCATCTGCCTGCCGAATGCCAAGGTGCCGGCCAGCGGTCGTCCGGCGGCGTCATCGGCCAGCCGCAGGTGGCCGCGCAGCACCTGGCCCAGCTCCAGTTGCACGTCGCTTCCGGCGGTCGGCAGGCTCATCTGCAGATGCAGCGGAAGGTTGCCCGCGGCGGGCTTGTCCAGCGGCGCGGGTAGCGCCAGCGCGATGCCGCTGAGCGGCGAATCGATGCTGAGCGTCTGCGCGAGTTCCTCGCTGCCCGGCGGATGGGCGAGCGTGAAGCCGATGCTGAACGGGCCACGCCCGTGCGCCAGGTCCGCCAGCCATGCCAGCGAGGGATAACCCTGCACCAGCTCGGCGACCTGGTAATTGCCCTGGAGGGTCGCCGAGAACACCGTGTCCGGCGCGGCGTTGGCGCCGGCAATCGCCAGCTGCAACTGCGCGGGTTGGCCATGGAACACGGTATCCAGCGGCCCGCCCTGCAGGCCGTGCAGGTCGAAGCGCAGCGGACCGGCAATGCCGGCCAATGCCAGTTGCCAGTCCGGTGCCGCGAGGTCGGCATCATGCAACTGCGCGGTGCCGTCGAGCTGCGCATCGGCAATGTGCGTCAACGGCAGGCTGAGATGGAACTCGAACGTGCCGCGGCCACCAAGCGTGAGCTTGGCCAGCGTATCGGACGCGCGGCGGGCGACCGGGCTCCTGCGGGAGAAGTTCAGCAGGCTCGCACCGCTGCCGCCACCGCGCACGTTGAGGTCAAGCAGGGGCTGGCCGAAGTCCGGGATCAGCGCCACCGCGCTGTCCACTTTCACGCCCAGCGAATGGCCGGCGCCGGCTTGCACCAGCATGCCGCCGTTGACGAAGCTGGCCACCGCATCGACGCCTTCGGCCTGCGGCCACTCGTCGCCGTAGTCGAGGGTCAGGCCGTGGATCTCGGCCCGCGCTTCGAAGCGACCCTCGTTGTGGTGGAAGGGCCAGTCCGCCAGATCGCCGCGCACCAGCACCTGCGCCTGCTCGACGGTGCCGGCCACCAGCGCGCGGTCCAGCCATGCCACGGTCGCCGGCGGCATCACGTTGACCGGCCAGAACAGTTTCGCCGCGGGAACCTCGGCGTGGTCGATCGACGCGTACAGACCCAGCCACGGCGCGCCGCCGCCGGCAGGCAGCACCGCCTCGCCGCGCGCGCTGCCGGCATAGCCGGCGCCGACGAATTCCAGACTGTCGGCACCGATGTGCCAGTCGCCATCCTGCGGCCAGAACGCCAGCGTGCCGGACAGGTTCGACAACGCGAACGGGTGGCGGAACACCTGCGCAAACGTCACCGTGGTGGCTTGCGCCGGCAGCTCCAGCGAGAAGGCTTCGGCGTCCCCACGCAGCGTGCCGCGCAGGTTGCTCAAGCCTGGCGACTTGTCCACCGGATCGATGCCGAGCCGATCGAACGCCACTGCCAGGCGCTGCAATCCGCCGGCCCGCGTCCAGTGCAGCGCGAGCCGCTCGAGTTCGCCACGCGGATGCCCGCGACCGAGCCAGCGCGCCAGGCCCGGGGGCAGATCCGGCTTCAACGCCAGCCATGGCAGCAGCGGTGCCAACTGCAGCTTGTGCGCGGCGGCCTCCACGCGCAATTGCGGCGTGCCCGGCTGATCCAGTTCCACCACCGCGGCACTGCCGTCGTCGCCGGCCCAGCGCAGCGCGTAACCGGCACCCTCGGCATGGATGCCGGCCAAGCCATGCAGCGTCGCCACCTCGGCCACGCCGCCGGCGGGTCCGCGCACCGACAGCGTGTCAAGGTCGACACGCACCACGCTGTCGCCCAGTTGACCCTGGCGCCAGTCGAGCCATGCGCTGAGGCGGCCGGTGCCGTGTTCGATCCCGTAACCTTTCAGGTCGAGGCCGTCGAGCAAGGGTTTCAGATGGGCCGCATCGGCGCTGACCCACAGCTTGCCGGAGCGTTCGTCCTGGCGCAGGTCGCCTACCGCGCGCACGCTGGCCTCGGCCACGCCCTCGCGCCGCAGGCTGCCGCCGAAGCGGATGCGGTCACCCTGCAAGCTGATCCGCAACTGCCGCGACAGCAAGGCGTAGTGCTCGCCCAGCGTGGCATCGGTCACTACCACGCGCAGGTCATCCAGCCACAGATCCAGCGACAGGTGGCGCAGGGAGAGCGCCGGCTGGTCCGCGCCGGCGGCGGTGCCAAGCCCGCTGACGCGCCAGCCGCTGGCGTCGTGCAGCAGATCCAGTTGCAAGCCGCGCAGGTACACGTTGAACAGATGCCGTGACGGCAGCAGCCAACCACCCAGGTCCAGTTTCAGGCGAGACTCCGGCAACTGCAGTGCCGCGCCATTCGTCCCGGCGGCCGGGCCGATGCGCACGTCATGCAGCACGAATTCCGGACCGCCCGCCGTCCATCGCCCCGCCATCGAGGCGATACCCACCGGCCGCTGCAGGCGCTGGCTCAGTTGCGCGGCCACCCATTCGGGATGGCGCGCCAGCAGCGGCAACAGCAACTGCGCCAGCGCCGTCAGCACGGCGAACAGGATCACCAGCACGCCCGCGACCCAACCCAGGCCGCGCGCGCCACCGTGCAATCGACGACGCCACACCTTGTTCATGCGCCGTGGGCCGGCGTCGACTTACAGCAAGACCACATCGAACTGTTCCTGCGAGTAATGCTCTTCCGCCTGGAAGCGTATGCTTTTGGAGATGAACTCCTCCAGCTCGGCGACCGCCGCGGACTCCTCCTCCAGGATGCGGTTCACCACGGAGGGGCTGGCCATCACCAGCAGTTTCTCCGCGTTGAACTGGCGCACGGCACGGGTGATCTCGCGGAAGATCTCGTAGGTCACCGTCTCGGCGGTCTTCAGCGCGCCGCGGCCGTTGCAGGCCGGGCAAGGCTCGCACAGCTGGCGGGCCAGGCTCTCGGTGGTGCGCTTGCGGGTCATCTCGACCAGGCCCAGCGCCGACATCGGGTACACCGTGGTCTTGGCATGGTCGCGCGCCAGCCCCTTGCCGAGCATGCGCAGCACCTGGCGCTTGTGCTCCTCATCGGTCATGTCGATGAAGTCGATGATGATGATGCCGCCCAGGTTGCGCAGGCGCAGCTGGCGCGCCGCCGCCTGCGCGGCTTCCAGATTGGTGCGGTAGACGGTTTCCTCGAGGTTGCGCGTGCCGAGATAGGCGCCGGTGTTGACGTCGATGGTGGTCATCGCCTCGGTCTGGTCGACGATCAGGTAGCCGCCGGATTTCAGCGGCACGTCCTTCTTCAGCGCTCGCTGCATTTCGTCCTCGACGCCGTACAGGTCGAAGATCGGTCGCTCGCCATCGTAGTGCTCGACGCGATCGTCCAGCTGCGGCATGAACTTGTGCACGAACCGGGCCACCCGCTCGAAGGTCTCGCGCGAATCGACGCGCACCTTCTCGATGTCCTCGTTGAGCATGTCGCGCAGGCTGCGCAGCGGCAGCGACAACTCCTCGTAGACCCGCTCGCCCACGCGCGCCTTGGCGATGTTCTCCTGCACCACGCGCCACACCTTGCCCAGGTAGGTCACGTCGAATGCCAGCGACTCCGCGCCCTGGCCCTCGGCATTGGTGCGCACGATGTAGCCGAGGCGGTTGCCATCGGTTGCATCGGCACCGATCAGCGTGCCGAGTACCTCGCGCAGGCGCTGGCGCTCGACTTCATCCTCGATGCGGGCCGAGATGCCCAGCGTGCGCGAATGCGGCAGCAGCACCAGGTAGCGCGAGGGAATCGACAGGTGCGCCGACAGCCGCGCGCCCTTGGTGCTGATCGGGTCCTTCACCACCTGCACCACGATCTCCTGGCCCTCGTGCACCAGTTCGCTGATCGAGGGCAGGTGGCCGTTGCCGTTGCTGCCGGCATCGTCATCCTCGACCGCCGACAGCGCCGGGCGCACGATGTCCGAGGCATGCAGGAACGCGGCGCGCTCCAGCCCGATCTCGACAAACGCCGCCTGCATGCCCGGCATCACGCGCTGCACGCGGCCCTTGTAGATGTTGCCGACGTAGCCGCGCCGCGAGGCCCGTTCGACGTGCACCTCCTGCAACATGCCGTTCTCGACCACGCCGACCCGGGTTTCACGCGGTGTCACGTTGATCAGGATTTCTTCACTCACCGCACACCCCCAGGATACAAGCCATCTTTATAGCCGTTGGCCATGCAGGCTGTCGATGAACGGCGCGCGGAAATCGACCCGGCCGCACCGATACTGCAAAATGGGTCCGTTTTCGTCTCGCTTCCGGCGCGAGACGTTCCCGCCCCTCTGGAGCCAGTCGCGCATGACCACCCCGATTCTGCTGGCCTGGAGCGGCGGCAAGGATTGCCTGCTGGCGCTGCAGCGGCTGCAGGCCGATCCGGCCTGGCAGGTGGTCGGCCTGCTGACCACGCTCAACCGCAACTATCAGCGCGTGGCGATGCACGGCGTCCATCGCGAAGTGCTGCTGGCGCAGACCGCCGCGCTCGGCCTGCCGCTGGTCGAAGTCCTGCTGGACTGGCCCGGCAGCAACGAAGCCTACGAGGAAGCCCACGCCCGCGCGCTGGTCGAGGCCCGCATGCGCTGGCCCGGCATCCGCCACTGCGCGTTCGGCGACCTGTTCCTGGAGGACGTGCGCGACTACCGCGTGCGCCAGCTCGGCCGCGAGAACTGGCGCGCGGTGTTCCCGCTGTGGGGCGAGGACACGGCGGCGTTGTCGCGCCGCTTCGTGGGCGAGGGCCACCGCGCCGTGCTGTGCTGCGTGGACACCGGGCAACTGGACGCCGGCTTCTGCGGCCGCGACTACGATGCGGGCCTGCTCGACGCCCTGCCGGCCGGCGTGGATCCCTGCGGCGAACACGGCGAGTTCCACACGCTGAGCTACGCCGGACCGCTGTTCCGCCACCCGCTGCGGCTGCGCCGGGGCGAGTCGGTGCTGCGCGACGGGCGCTTCCAGTACACCGATTTCCTGCTCGATGAGCATGCCGGCCCGGCCTGACACCATCCTGCCCGACCTGCTGGCACCCGGATTGCGCCTGGTGTTCTGCGGCACCGCCGCCAGTGCGCGCTCGGCTGCCGAAGGAGCCTACTACGCGCATCCCGGCAACCTGTTCTGGCGCGCATTGTTCGACGCCGGGCTCACCCCGCGCCTGTTTGCGCCGGCCGAGTTCAGGCACCTGCTGCCGCTCGGCATCGGCCTCACCGACCTGGCCAAACACCACAGCGGCAACGACGCCGCACTGCCCCGCGACGCCTTCGACGCCGCCGCGCTGCGCCGCAAGATCCGGCGCTGTCGACCGCGCCTGCTCGCCTTCACCAGCAAGAACGCCGCCCGCGCGGTGCTGGGTGGCGCGCTCGACTACGGCATGCAGGAGGAAACCTTCGGCGCCACGCGCTTGTTCGTGCTGCCTTCGCCCTCCGGCCAGGCTCGCGGACACTGGAACCTGCAGCCGTGGCTGGCACTGGGTGCGTTGTACCGGGGCGATGGCGCGCGCTGACGCGTCCGCAGCTTCAGTTGACCGTCGTGGCCGGCGGTGCCGCTTCGATCGCCGCATCCAGCACCCCGCAATGCAGCGGCGGTTTCACCGAACCGGCCGGCAGCGCATGGGTATCGGTCGGCAGTTCACGGTTGGCCAGCGCGGCGGCGACCGCGCTGATGTCCGGCTCGCTCAACCGGCTGGCGACCTCGGCCATGCAGTCCGGCGCCACCGTGGCGCGGGTGTGCGTGCGCCATGAACCCAGTTGCGCGCTGACATAGTCGTAAGGCAGACCGACCAGCCCGGGAATCGACGGTTCCACGCCGGTCAACTGGCTGCCGTGGCAGCTGCTGCAGGCGGGAATGCGTCGCGACGGATCGCCCTTGTCCAGCAATTGTGCACCACGCTGCAACACCGCGGCGGGCACGGCAGGCGTCGGCGAGCGCGCGAACGGTACGCGCTGCACGGCGAAGTACTCGGCGATTTCCTGCATGTACGTCGGCGTCAGCTCGCGCACGGTGTATTCCATCGGAGCGTACTTGCGCAGACCGTCCTGGAAATCCTGCAGCTGCCGCGCCAGGTAGGCCGCCGGCTTGCCGGCCAGGCGCGGGAAATATCCGCTGGCCGCACGCCCCTCGCCCTGCTTCCCATGGCAGGTGGTGCAGGCGGCGATGCGCTGCTGCAAGGTATCGGGAATCGGGAGTCGGTCGGCGGCGCAACTGGCGGCGCCGTACCCGAGGGCGGCCGCAAACAGCATGGCGACACCGAACGGCTTGGCGTGACGCAGGCTGAGGTTCGTGATCATCCGACGATTGTACGCTGACGGCCGCAGCGCCCAAACCGCAACGGCGCTAAGCTGGCCGGGCGACCACACGCCGTGTCCCGAAATCGGGGGTTACCGTGAACCGTCCAGCCGTCCGTATCGCCGCACTGACCATCGCCTTGCTCCCGGGCCTCGCGTTGGCCACGGAAGCCACGTCGCCGGATGTCGCCTACGCGTCGATCGACCAACTCCAGCAACGCATGGATGCCGGCGCGCTGGACAGCCGCCAGCTGGCCCGCGCGTTGCTCGATCGCGTCCAGCGGATCGATCGCTCCGGCCCCACCCTGCGCGCAGTGATCGAGACGAACCCCGACGTGCTGCCGCTGGCCGACGCGCTCGACGCCAAGCGCACGAGATCCCACGGCCCGTTGTACGGCATCCCGGTGTTGCTCAAGGACAACATCGAGACCGGCGACCACATGCTCACCACCGCCGGCTCGCTCGCACTGATCGATGCACCGGCCGCACGCGACGCCAGCCTGGTCGAGCGGCTGCGCAAGGCCGGTGCGCTGATCCTCGGCAAGACCAACCTGAGCGAATGGGCGAACTTCCGTTCCAGTCACGCCAGCAGCGGCTGGAGCGGGCGCGGCGGGCAGACGAAGAACCCGTACGTGCTCGATCGCAATCCCTGCGGTTCCAGCGCCGGTTCCGCCGTCGCGGTGGCGGCCGGGCTCGCCACGGTGGCGATCGGCACCGAAACCGACGGCTCGATCATCTGCCCCGCGGCAATGAACGGCATCGTCGGCATCAAGCCCACCCTGGGCCTGGTCAGCCGCCGCGGCATCGTGCCGATCAGTCACAACCAGGACACCGCCGGCCCGATGGCGCGCAGCGTCGCCGACGCTGCGACCCTGCTCAGCGTGATCGCCGGCAGCGACCCGCGCGACCCGGCCACCCTGGAGGCCGACCGGCACGCCACTGACTACACGAAGTTCCTCGACCCGAACGGACTCAGGGGCAAGCGCATCGGCGTGGTGCGTCAGCTCGCCGGCGCCGAGCCGAACGCCGACCGCGTGCTGGCGCAGTCGATCGCATTGATGAAAGCGCAGGGCGCCATCGTCGTCGATCCGGTCACGCTGCCGCACCTGGCCGAACTCGGCGACCGGGAATTCACCGTGCTGCTGTACGACTTCAAGCACGACGTCAACGCCTATCTGGCCAACCGCCGCGGACTGAAGGTGCATACGCTGGCCGACCTGATCGCGTTCAACCAGGCGCATGCCGCCGAAGAAATGCCGTGGTTCGGTCAGGAATTGTTCGAAAAGGCCGAGCAGAAGGGGCCGCTCACGGATAAGGCCTATGCGGACGCGCTGGCCACGGCGAAGCGCCTGTCCGGGCCGGAAGGCATCGACGCGGCGCTCCAATCGCAGCAGTTGGACGCGCTGCTGGCGCCGTCGTGGGGCCCGGCTTTCGTCACCGACCCGGTGTTGGGCGATCACATCGTCAGCGGTGATCCGACCGTGGGCGGCGCCTCGCAACCGGCAGCCGTGGCCGGCTACCCGTCGATCACCGTGCCCGCCGGCTTCGCCCACGGCCTGCCGGTCGGCATCGTGCTGTTCGGCGCGAAGTGGAGCGAACCGGTGCTGATCTCGATCGCCTACGGTTTCGAGCAGCACGCCAAGGCATGGCAAGCGCCGCAGTTTCTGCCCACCGTGGGCGATCCGCCCGCGGCGTCCCCGCGCTGAGCATGCAGTGCGTCAGCCCGCCCCGCCGGTCGACTTGCGCACGATAAGCATCGCCAGCTCCAGCGACTGTTCGTAGTTCAGGCGCGGATCGACCATCGACCTGTAGGCGCGATCCAGGTCGCCCTCCTTGAGGTCGCGCGCGCCGCCGATGCACTCGGTCACGTCTTCGCCGGTCAGCTCCAGGTGCACGCCACCCAGCCGCGTGCCAGCCGCCGCGTGGATGTCGAAGGCTCGATCCAGTTCGCCACGGATGTTGTCGAAGCGGCGCGTCTTGTGGCCGTTCGAGGTGCTCTCGGTGTTGCCGTGCATGGGGTCCGCCACCCACAGCACGCGTCGACCTTCGCGCTTCACCGCGTCCAGCAGCGGCGGCAGCGCATCGGCGATCTTCGCCTGGCCCATCCGGTGGATCAGGGTCAGCCGGCCCGGCTCGGCGTGCGGATCGAGTGCGTCGATCAGCGGCAGCAGTTGATCGGGAGTCACCGAGGGGCCGATCTTGACCGCCACCGGATTGCGGATGCCTCGGAAGTACTCCACGTGCGCGCCATCCAGTGCAGCGGTGCGCATGCCGATCCACGGGAAATGCGTGGACAGGTTGAACCAGCCCGGATTGCGAGGTACCTGGCGAGTCAGGGCCTGTTCGTAATGCAGCAGCAGCGCCTCGTGCGAGGTGAAGAAATCCACCTTGGAGAAGCCGGCGATCGGGCCGGCCAGCGTCTCCATGAAGTGCAGCGAATCGCTGATCGCGGCGACCATCTGCCGGTACTCGGCGGCCAGCGGCGAATGCTCGACCCAGGCCAGGTCCCAATATTCGGGATGGCGCAGGTCGGCAAAACCGCCGTCTATCAACGCGCGCACGAAGTTCATCGTCAACGCCGAATGCGCATGCGCCTGGATCAACCGCTGCGGATCGGGACGCCGCGCGGCGGCGGTGAACTCCTGGCTGTTGACCACGTCGCCGCGAAAACTCGGCAGGCTCACGCCGTGGCGCGTTTCGCTATCGGCCGAACGCGGCTTGGCGTACTGCCCGGCAAAGCGCCCCACCCGCAGCACCGGCTTCTTCAGCCCGTGCACCAGCACCAGGCTCATCTGCAGCAGCACCTTCAGCCGGTTGGAAATCACCGGGCTGGTGCAGTCGGCGAAGCTCTCCGCGCAATCGCCACCCTGCAACAGGAAGCGCTTCCCTTCCTGCGCCTCGGCCACCGCCTCCTTGAGCGCCAGGATCTCCCACGAGGTGACCAGCGGCGGCAATCGGGCCAGGAGCGCACCTGCCTTGGCCAGCTCGACCGGGTCGTCGTAGCTCGGTTGCTGCAGGGCCGGACGACGCTGCCAGGAATCCGGCGTCCACGGCGCCGTGCCGGCACAAGCCACATCAGCAGCCACGACGCCGACGCCGGAATCCCGCAGCTTGTTCATGCGTGCGACGTCCGGCGGCGCACCGCCACCACCGTCAGCACGGCGAGCAGCACGAACCAAAGCAGCGTCCACGCCGGCATCGGCAAGCCCAGGATCGGCTCGACCGCCGCGCATTCGCCGGAACCGGTAAACACCATGCGCAACACCTTGGCAAACGGGAACGCGCTGAACATGTAATCGAGCGGCGGCCCGCAGGACGGAATCTGGTCGGCGGGCAGCGACTGGATCCACAGGTGCCGCGCCGCCACCACGATGCCGAACACCGCACCGATCCACACGCCCGCGGCATAGATCCAGCGCAGCCCGCCGCGCGGCGCATGCAAGGCGCCAAGCAGAAAGAACACGCCCATCACGATGAAGCCGACGCGCTGGAAGATGCACAGCGGGCACGGCGTCATTTCCCAGGCATATTCGGCATACAGCGCGAAGCCCATGAGGGCGGCGCACACCAGGAAACCGACGGCGAAACTGAAGCGGTACGACCAGCGCAATGGGTTCATAGGGGCTTTGCTGCGATGCGAAACGATGACATTACCCGTTCGGCGCAGCGCTGTCAGCACGCAATGCTGCAGCAACCGCGAAGACGGACCGGCGTCGGGCCGAAAACGCAAAACCCGGCACCAGGCCGGGTTTGCATGACGCTGCAGGCGACCGTCAGGTCGTCCGGCCGGCATCTCACTCCGCGTCGACGGACTCGACCTGCGGACGGCCCACCAGCTCGACGTACGCCATCGGCGCGTTGTCGCCGTCGCGGAAGCCGCACTTGAGAATGCGCAGGTAACCGCCGGGACGCTCCTTGTAACGCGGGCCCAGCTCGACGAACAGCTTGCCCACCGCTTCCTTGTCGCGCAGACGCGAGAACGCAAGGCGGCGATTGGCGACGCCATCGGTCTTGGCCATCGTGATCAGCGGCTCGGCGACGCGGCGAAGTTCCTTCGCCTTCGGCAGGGTGGTGCGGATCAGCTCATGCTTGAACAGCGACGAGGCCATGTTCTTGAACATCGCTTCGCGGTGGCTGCTGGTGCGGTTGAGCTTGCGTCCGGATTTCTGGTGGCGCATGACGGAATACTCTCTGTAGGTCTGTTGTTATGAAGTGTCGGCGCTTGTGTCCGACACCCCGCGGTTACCCGCTTTTATGTGAGCCCCATCGGAGCAGGCTCTTGTGAAAAGTGCGGCCATGGATGGCCGCTTCTGCTGCATGGCCAAGGTGCTGTACACACCCCGGCCAATATCCGGCTACAACAGCGATCAAGGAGGATCGCCCTAGCCCAGCTGCATGCCGTGCGAAAGCCCCGGCGGCGGCCAGTTTTCCAGCTTGGTGCCGAGGGACAGGCTGCGCCCGCCCAGGACATCCTTGATTTCGGTCAGCGACTTCTTGCCCAGGTTCGGCGTCTTCAACAGCTCGACCTCGGTCTTCTGCACCAGGTCGCCGATGTAGTAGATGCTCTCGGCCTTCAGGCAGTTCGCCGAACGCACGGTCAGCTCCAGATCGTCGATCGGACGCAGCAGCAGCGGCTCGAAGCCGCTCTTCTCGGCCTTGTCCGTGGCACTTTCGCGACGCGAGAAGTCACCGAACACCGACAGCTGGTCGTTGATGATCTCGGCGGCCTTGCGCACCGCGTCCTCGGCGTCGATGGTGCCGTTGGTCTCGATGTCCAGCACCAGCTTGTCAAGGTTGGTGCGCTGCTCGACACGCGCGGCGTCCACCTCGTAGGCCACCCGCAACACGGGCGCGAACGAGGCATCCAGCTGCAGGCGGCCGATCGGGCGCGCCTCGTCGTCAGGATGCTGGCGCGCGCTGGCCGGCTGGTAGCCGACGCCGCGACGCACCTTGAGGCGCATGTTGAGCGCGATGTCCTTGGTCAGGTGGCACAGGACATGCTCGGGGTTGACGATCTCCACCGTATGGTCGACCACGATGTCGCCGGCGGTCACCACGCCCTTGCCCTTCTTGGACAAGGTCAGGGTCACTTCATCGCCCGAATGCTGCCGGATCGCCACGTCCTTGAGGTTCAGCAGGACTTCGATGACGTCCTCCTGCAGGCCTTCAAGCGTGGTGTATTCGTGCAGCACGCCGTCGATTTCCACCTCGACGATGGCGCTGCCGGGGATCGAGGAGAGCAGCACGCGGCGCAGCGCGTTGCCCAGGGTATGGCCAAAGCCACGCTCGAGCGGCTCGACCACCACCTTGGCGCGGTTGGCTCCGAGCTGTTCGACGCTGAGGCCACGTGGCCGCAGCACACTAGTTGACGAAACTGCCATGCAGAGCTCCGGTTAATTACTTCGAGTAAAGCTCGATGATCAATGCTTCATTGATGTCGGACGGCAGGTCGCCGCGATCCGGCACCGACTTGAACGTGCCTTCGAACTTCTTGGAATCCACTTCGACCCAGACCGGGCGCAGGTCCATGGTGTCGAACACGGTGGCCGCTTCCTGCACGCGCAGCTGGCTGCGCGCCTTCTCGGTCAGCGCGATCGCGTCGCCCGGGCGCACCTGGTAGGAAGGAATGTTCACCTTCTTGCCGTTGACCAGCACCGCCTTGTGGGCAACCAGCTGGCGGGCCTGGGCGCGGGTGACCGCGAAGCCCATGCGGAACACGACGTTGTCCAGGCGGCTCTCGAGCAGACGCAGCAAGTTCTCGCCGGTATTGCCCTTGAGCGTGGTCGCCTTGGTGTAGTAGTTGCTGAACTGGCGCTCGAGCACGCCGTAGATACGCTTGACCTTCTGCTTCTCACGCAGCTGGACGGCGTAGTCGGACATGCGCATGCGCTTGTTCGCGCCATGCTGGCCGGGCTTGTTTTCCAGTTTGCACTTTGAATCCAGCGCACGCGCCGGGCTCTTCAGGCTGAGATCCGCACCTTCGCGCCGGGCGAGTTTGCAGGTAGCTCCACGATAACGGGCCATGTTTCTTCTCTTTCAGATAGTCCGGCCGCGGCCGGTGCTTGATTCTCGCGATCGAAGACGACCGCCCTCAGACACGCCGCTTCTTGGGGGGACGGCAGCCGTTGTGCGGGATCGGCGTGACGTCGATGATGTTGAGCACCTTGTAGCCCAGCGCATTCAGCGAACGCACCGCCGACTCGCGGCCCGGGCCGGGACCCTTGATGCGCACTTCCACCGTCTTCACGCCGTAGTCGCCCGCGGCGCGGCCGGCCTTCTCGGCGGCGACCTGTGCAGCGAACGGGGTGGACTTGCGCGAGCCGCGGAAACCGGCACCGCCGGCGGTCGCCCACGACAGGGCATTGCCCTGGCGATCGGTGATGGTAACGATGGTGTTGTTGAAGGAGGCCTGCACGTGGGCCACGGCATCCGTGACAACGCGCTTGATCTTCTTCTTGGTCTTGACCGGCTTAGCCATGGTTTGAAGGCTCTTCTCGATGAGTGCGGCCACGGATGGCCGCTTTTTTGATCTTCGCGGTCATCGGTGACCGCACAAATCCGCAGGCAATCACTTCTTGATTGCGCGACGCGGACCCTTGCGGGTACGCGCATTGGTACGGGTACGCTGCCCGCGAACCGGCAGGCCGCGACGATGACGCAGGCCGCGGTAGCAGCCAAGGTCCATCAGCCGCTTGATCGCCATGCCCACCTCGCGGCGCAGATCGCCTTCGACGGTGTACTTGGCGATCTCCAGGCGAATCTTTTCCACTTCGCCTTCGCTCAGCGACTTGATCTGGGTGGTGGGGACCACGCCCGCGTCCACGCAAACCTGCTTGGCGCGGCTGCGGCCGATACCATAAATGCTCTGCAGACCGACCCAGACGTGTTTCTGAACCGGCAAATTGACACCCGCAATGCGCGCCATGAGTACTCTCTCCGAATGCGTTTCGTGCGCGGTAAACGCGCAATTTTAACCTGAATTACCCGAACAGGAAAGCCCTGCGGCGCCAAGGCACCGCAACTCTCCGACCTGGAGCGTCCCTCGCCGCGTCAACTGCGACGGAGGTTGGCTTTCTTGAGCAAACTTTCGTACTGGTGACTGACCAGATGCGCCTGGATCTGCGCCGTGAAATCCATCACCACCACCACCACGATCAGCAGCGAGGTGCCGCCGAAATAGAACGGTACGTGCCACGCCTGCTGCATGAACGACGGCACCAGGCACACCAGCACCAGGTAGATCGCGCCGACCGCCGTCAGGCGTGTCATCACCGCGTCGATGTAGCTGCCCGTGGCCTTGCCCGGACGAATGCCGGGAATCAGGGCGCCGGAGCGCTTCAGGTTGTCCGCCGTCTCTTCCGCGTTGAACACGATCGCGGTGTAGAAGAATGCAAAACCGATCACCAGTACCGAAAAGGTGATTTCATACAACGGGTTGCCTGGACTCAGCGACTGCGTCAGATCCTGCACCCAGCGCGACGAATGACCCGTGCTGAACCAGCTCACCGCGGTGGCCGGGAACATCAGCAAGCTCGACGCAAAGATCGGCGGAATCACGCCCGACATGTTGATCTTCAGCGGCAGGCTGGAGCTCTGGTTCTGGTAGGCCTTCTGTCCGCCCGAACGTCGTGCGTAGTTCACCGTGATGCGCCGCTGGGCGCGCTCCACGAACACCACGAAGGCGGTCACGGCCAGCACCAGCCCGAACACCACCAGCAGCATGAGCAGCGACAGCTCACCGTTGTTGGCCATGCCCAGCGTGTGCACCACCGCGCCGGGCAAGCCGGCCACGATGCCGGCGAAGATCAGCAGCGAGATGCCGTTGCCGATGCCGCGCTCGGTCATCTGTTCGCCCAGCCACATCAGGAACATGGTGCCGGCGGTCAGGCCGACCACGGACGAGAACACGAAGCCGAAGCCCGGCGTGTACACCACCGGCGCGCCGCCCGCGGCCACCTGGCCCTGCAAGGCAACCGCAATGCCGAAGGACTGGAACGCCGCCAGCAGCACCGTGGCATAACGGGTGTACGCCGTCATCTTGCGCTTGCCGGCCTCGCCTTCCTTGCGCAGGGCCTGCAGGCTCGGCACCACCGCGCCCATCATCTGGAACACGATCGACGCCGAGATGTACGGAATCACGCCGAGCGCGAAGACCGAGAACCGCTCCAGCGCGCCGCCCGAGAACATGTTGAACATGTCCATCAGACCGTTGCCGTTGACCAGGTTCGTCATCGCCTCCGGGTTGACGCCCGGAACCGGAATGAACGAGCCGAGACGGAACACCATCAACGCACCCACCACGAACAGGATGCGCTGACGAAGCTCCGTCAGCTTGCCGAGTTTGCCCAGTGCGTTGCCCTTGGCTACGGCCACCGTCTTACTCCACGCTTCCGCCGGCCGCCTCGATGGCCGCCTTCGCGCCCGCCGTGGCCAGCAGACCGGACAGCTTCACCGCGCGACCGATCTCGCCCTTCAGCACTACCTTGACCTTCTTGGCGCGGCTGTCGATCAGGCCAGCCTGATGCAGCGCGACCACGTCGATCACGTCGCCCTTGAGGTTGGCCAGCTGATACAGGAAGACTTCCTGGCTCTGCGCCTTCAGCTTCGAGCGGAAGCCGACCTTCGGCAACCGGCGGTTCAGCGGCATTTGGCCGCCTTCGAAACCGAACTTGTGGGTGCCACCCGCGCGGGCATGCTGACCCTTGTGGCCGCGACCGGCCGTCTTGCCCAGGCCCGAACCGATGCCGCGACCCACGCGCAGGCGGGTCTTGCGGGAACCGGCGGCCGGCTTGATGTCATTCAGACGCATGATGATTACTCCTCGACCCGGACCAGGTAGTAGACCGTGTTGATCAGCCCACGCACCTGCGGGCTGTCCTTCAGCTCGCGCACGTCGTTGACCTTGCCCAGACCCAGCGCCTTGACGCTGAGGCGATGGCGCGCCTGCACGCCGCGCAGGCCCTTGACCAGGCGCACGCGCACGGTGGCAGCGGATTCGTTCTTCTTAGCCATTGCCCAGCACCTCTTCCAGACTCTTGCCCCGCTTGGCGGCGATCTTCTTGGGCGAGGCAACCGCCTGCAGGCCCTTGATGGTGGCGCGCACCAGGTTGATCGGATTGCGCGAACCGACGGCCTTGGCCAGCACGTTCTTGACGCCGACCACTTCCAGCACCGCACGCATGGCGCCGCCGGCGATCACGCCGGTACCTTCGGAAGCCGGCTGCATGTACACGCGGGCCGCACCATGGTTCGCCTTGATGGCGTACCACAGGGTGCCGTTGTTCAGTTCGATGTTGACCATCTGGCGGCGGGCACGCTCCATCGCCTTGGAAATGGCCACCGGCACTTCACGCGCCTTGCCATAGCCGAAGCCGACCTTGCCCTCGCCGTCACCGACCACGGTCAGTGCGGTGAAGCTCATCTGGCGGCCACCCTTGACGGTCTTGGCCACCCGGTTGACGGCAATCAGCTTCTCGAGCAGGCCGTCCGAATTTTCGCGATCGTTAGAAGACATGTTCTATTCCGTGTGCCCGGACCATCCGGGACTTTTGCTTGCGGCTTGGCCGCTTGTAGTTGTATGTGCTGCCAGGATCAGCAACCGGATTGGCGACTCGCGGAAGCGGGCTCTTTCGAATCCCGAATCCCGCGCCCCGCATCCCGGCGCCTCAGAACTTCAGGCCCGCCTCGCGCGCCGCCTCGGCAAGCGCCTTGATGCGGCCGTGATAGCGGAAACCGGAGCGGTCGAACGCCACCGACTCCACACCGGCAGCCTTCGCGCGCTCGGCCACAGCCTTGCCCACGGCCGCCGCAGCAGCCAGGTTCTTGGTGCCCTTCAGGCCTTCGGCGACCGACTTTTGCACGGTGGAGGCAGCCGCTACCACGTTCTTGCCGGAGGCGTCGAACACCTGCGCATAAAGATGCTGCCCGGTGCGATGCACCGACAGGCGGGCCACGCCCAGCTTGCGGATGTGGCTGCGGGTGGACTTGGCGCGGCGCAGGCGATTTTCGTTCTTGTTCATCTCTCAATTCCTCGAAAGCGGATCGGCTCGGATGGCTGTCATCTGCTCTTTGTGAAAAGTCCGGCCATGGATGACCGGTCTCTACGCGCAGGGACAGCGCATTTACGCCTTCTTGGCTTCCTTCAGGGTGATCTTCTCGCCGGCATAGCGCACGCCCTTGCCCTTGTAGGGTTCGGGTGGGCGGAAGCCGCGAATCTTGGCTGCGACCTGGCCGACGACCTGCTTGTCGGTGCCCTTGATCAGCACTTCGGTCTGGGTCGGCGTTTCGATGCTGATGCCCTCGGGCGCGTCGAACACCACCGGGTGGGAGAAGCCCAGGCTGAGGCTCAGCGCCTTGCCCTGCATGGCGGCGCGATAACCGACGCCGACCAGCTCAAGCTTGCGCTCGTAACCCTGCGAGACGCCGGTGACCATGTTGGCGATCAGCGCACGCGCCGTACCGCCGAACTTGTCGTCCACGCCTTCGCCCAGCGTGACATTCGCCACGCCGCCGTCGACGGCGACCGTGACGCCCGGCAGCTGATGCACGGACAAGGTGCCCTTCGGGCCCTTCACCGAAATGTTGCCTCCGGCGATCGTCAGCTCGACGCCCTTCGGCAGGGAAATGGGTTGTTTGGCTACACGTGACATTGAAAGACTCCTTATGCCACTTGGCCGATGACTTCGCCGCCCAGGCCCTTGGCACGGGCCTGCGCATCGGTCAACAGACCAGCGGAAGTCGAGATGATCGAAATGCCCAAGCCGCCGAGGACCTTCGGCAGCTCGTCCTTGCCGCGGTAAACGCGCAGGCCGGAACGGCTGACACGGGAAATGTTCTCGATGGCGGGCTGACCGTCGAAATACTTGAGCTTGATCTCGAGCACCGGCTTGCCTTCCTCGACGGAAGTCTTGGCGTCGAGGATGTAGCCCTCGTTCTTGAGAAGGTCGGCGATGGCCACCTTCAGTTTCGACGACGGCATACGCACGACCGGCTTGCCCGTGGCCTGGGCATTGCGGACGCGCGTGAACAGATCGGCGATGGGATCAGTCATGCTCATGAAAACATCCTTCAGAGTGCACCGATATCCGATAAAACCGGAAATCAATCAGATTGTGAGCCGGCAAAGAAGCCAGCCTGCGTTGCGCAGACCGCCGACTATAGCAGCAATTTCGGGTTTTGGCGAACATCGGATGCGTTAGTCGCATCCACCGGTGGCATGCGGTGCCGCCGGTCGGATCGGTGCGCCGGAACAGCCGACGCGCCGATCCTGCAGGTTGTGAATTACCAGCTGGCCTTGCGCAGGCCCGGCACGTCGCCGCGCATGGTGGCTTCGCGCAGCTTGTTGCGACCCAGGCCGAACTTCGCGTAGACGGCGCGCGGACGACCGGTCAGGGCGCAACGCGTCCGCACGCGAACCGGGCTGGCATCGCGCGGAAGCTTCTGCAGGCTCGCCTGCGCTTCCATCTTCTCGTCGTACGAAGCCGTCGGGTTGAGCACGATCGCTTTCAGTTCGGCGCGCTTGGCGGCGTACTTCTTGATCAGCTTGGCCCGCTTGACGTCGCGGTTCACCATTGATTTCTTGGCCATAATTTATCGCTGCTCTTTCAAAGAGTCCGGCCGCGGACGGCCGGGTTCGTCAAGGATGACCGCTCAGTTCCGGAACGGGAAGCTGAAGGCCGTCAACAGGGCCTTCGCCTCGTTGTCGGTTCGCGCCGTCGTGGTGATGGAGATATCCATGCCGCGCAGAGCATCCACCTGGTCGAAATCGATCTCGGGGAAGATGATCTGTTCCTTGATGCCGAAGTTGTAGTTGCCGCGACCGTCGAACGCCTTGGCCGAAACACCGCGGAAGTCGCGCACGCGCGGCAGCGAGATGTTGATCAGGCGATCGAGGAACTCCCACATCTGCGCACGGCGCAACGTGACCTTGCAGCCGATCGGCCAGCCGTCGCGGATCTTGAACGAAGCCACCGAAACGCGGGCCTTCGTGGTGATCGGCTTCTGGCCGGCGATCTTGGCCATGTCGGCCACGGCGTTCTCGAGCACTTTCTTGTTGCCCGCCGCTTCGCCCACGCCCATGTTCAGCGTGATCTTGGTGATGCGGGGAACCTGCATCACGTTCTGGTAGCCGAACTGCTCGGTGAGCTTGCCGATTACCTGGTCTTTATAGAATTTTTCAAGGCGCGTCATGATCGTGTTCCTTACGCGTCCACGACCTCGCCATTCGAACGGAACACGCGGACCTTGCGCCCATCAGCGAGCGTTTTGGAACCGACGCGTTCACCCTTGTTCGTGGCGGGGTTGAACAGCTGCACATTGGAGAGATGGATCGAGGCTTCACGCTCGACGATACCGCCAGCCTGGTTGGCCTGCGGGTTCGGCTTGGTGTGACGCTTGACCAGATTCACGTTGGAGACGAATACGCGATCGCCTGCAACACGCAGCACGTCGCCGCGCTGACCCTTGTTCTTGCCGGTGATCACGAGGACCTGATCACCCTTGCGGATACGGTTCATTGTCTTGACTCCGCTTCAGAGCACTTCGGGCGCGAGCGAGACGATCTTCATGAACTTCTCGTTGCGCAGCTCGCGGGTAACCGGCCCGAAGATACGGGTACCGATCGGCTCGAGCTTGTTGTTGAGGAGGACAGCCGCATTGCCGTCGAAACGGATCAGCGAACCGTCGGGACGGCGCACGCCCTTGGCAGTACGCACCACCACTGCGTTGTACACCTCGCCCTTCTTCACCTTGCCGCGGGGAATGGCATCCTTCACGGTGACCTTGATCACGTCACCGATCGAGGCGTAACGGCGCTTGGAGCCGCCGAGCACCTTGATGCACATCACTTCCTTGGCGCCGCTGTTGTCCGCTGCGGAAAGCGTGCTTTGCATCTGGATCATGGCTGCACCCTCCCTTTAGACGTTGGCGCGCGTGATGATTTCAACCACGCGGTGATGTTTGGTCTTGGACAACGGACGGCACTCGGCGATACGCACGAGATCACCCTCGTTCGCGCCCAGGTCGTCCTGCGCATGCAGCTTGGTCGACCGACGAATGGTCTTGCCCAGCAGCCAATGCTGCTCCTGGCGCTCGACCAGGACGGTGACCGTCTTGTCCATCTTGTTGCTGGTGACGCGACCCTCGAGGGTGCGTGCCTTCTTCTGGTTCTCGCTCATCTCGGCCGTCCCTTACTTCTTGCTGCCGAGCACGAATTTCGTGCGGGCGATGTCACGCCGAACGCGGCGAAGCTGGTGCGGCTGGGTGAGCTGGCCGGAACCTTTTTGCATGCGCAGGTTGAACTGCTCCTTGCGCAGGTCCAGCAGATGCTGGTTCAGCTCGTCGGCCGACTGGTTGTTGATATCTTTGCTGGCCATCACATCACCGCCCGTGTCACAAACTGGGTCTGCACCGAGAGCTTGGCGGCGGCCAGGCGGAACGCCTCGCGTGCCGTCGTCTCGTCGACGCCCTCGATTTCATACAGCATGCGGCCGGGCTGGATCGGGGCGACCCAGAACTCGACGCCGCCCTTGCCCGCGCCCATGCGCACTTCGATCGGCTTCTTGGTGATCGGCTTGTCCGGGAACACGCGGATCCACAGTTTGCCGCCACGCTTGACAAAGCGGGTGATGCAACGACGAGCCGCCTCGATCTGGCGCGCGGTGAGCGCACCATGCGTGGTCGCCTTCAGGCCGTACTCGCCGAAGCTGACGAGGTTGGAGCACTGGGCCAGACCGTCGTTGCGGCCTTTGAACTGCTTGCGGTACTTGGTTCGCTTGGGTTGCAACATGGCAACTCTCCCTTACTTCGCAGACCGCTCGCGACGGCCTTCACCGGCCTCGCGACGCGAATCATTACGACGGCCTTCGCCACCTTCACGGCGCGACGGCGACGGTTCGTCCTTCGACTCCTGGCTGGCAGCGGCCAGATCGAAGATCTCGCCCTTGTACACCCAGACCTTGATGCCGATGATGCCGTAGGTGGTGCTCGCCTCGGCGAAACCGTAGTCGATGTCGGCGCGCAGCGTATGCAGCGGCACGCGACCCTCGCGGCTCCACTCGGAGCGGGCGATCTCGGCGCCGTTCAAGCGGCCGGAGACGTTGATCTTGATGCCCAGGGCGCCCAGGCGCATCGCGTTGCCGACCGAGCGCTTCATCGCGCGGCGGAACATGATGCGGCGCTCCAGCTGCTGCGCGATGGACTCTGCCACCAGCTGCGCGTCCAGCTCGGGCTTGCGCACCTCGTTGACGTTGATGTGCGTCGGGACGCCCATCATGTCGCTGACTTCCTTGCGCAGCTTCTCGATGTCCTCGCCCTTCTTGCCGATCACCACGCCCGGGCGGGCAGTGTGGATCGTCACGCGCGCGGTCTTGGCCGGGCGCTCGATCTGGATCTTCGAGATGCCGGCGGCGGCCAGCTTCTTCTTCAGCATGTCGCGGACCTTGATGTCGGCCACGAGATACTTGGCGTAATCGCCCTTGTTGGCGAACCACTTCGCGTTCCAGTCCTTGGCAATGCCGAGGCGGATACCGGTGGGATGAACTTTATGACCCATCGTCTATATCCTCAGTCAGTTGCCGACAACCACAGTGATGTGGCTGGTACGTTTCAGGATGCGCGAACCGCGGCCCTTGGCGCGGGCGTACATGCGCTTCATCGCCGGACCTTCGTCGACGAAGATGCTGGACACCTTCAGCTCGTCGACGTCGGCACCGAGATTGTTCTCGGCGTTGGCGACGGCCGACAGCAGCACCTTGCGAACCAGGTGCGCAGCCTTCTTGTTGGTATAGGTGAGCACGTCGCTGGCCCGGCCCACGGGAAGCCCGCGGACGAGGTCGGCCACCAGGCGTGCCTTTTGCGCCGAAATGCGGGCGCCGCGCAGGATCGCTTTGGCTTCAGTGCTCATCACTTGCCCTTCTTGTCGCCGACATGGCCTTTGAACGTGCGGGTCACCGCGAACTCGCCGAGCTTGTGCCCGACCATGTTCTCGTTGATCAGGACGGGCACGTGCTGACGGCCGTTGTGGATGGCGATGGTCAAGCCGACCATTTCCGGCAGGATCATCGAGCGGCGCGACCAGGTCTTGATCGGGCGCTTGTTGTTGGCGGAAACCGCAGCTTCCACCTTCTTCGCGAGGTGAAGGTCTACGAAGGGACCTTTCTTCAAAGAGCGAGGCATGTCGGCTTCCTGTTACTTGGTACGACGACGCACGATGAAGTGCTGCGTGCGCTTGTTGTTGCGGGTCTTGTAGCCCTTGGCCGGCGTGCCCCACGGGCTGACCGGATGACGACCGCCGGAGGTCTTGCCTTCGCCGCCACCGTGCGGGTGGTCGACCGGGTTCATCACCACGCCGCGGACGGTCGGGCGAATACCTACCCAGCGCTTGGCGCCGGCCTTGCCCAGCTTCTTCAGGCTGTGCTCGCCGTTGCCGACTTCGCCGATGGTGGCGCGGCAATCGACCGAGACGCGACGCATCTCGCCGGAGCGAAGGCGCAACGTGGCGTAACCGGACTCGCGGG
Source organism: Rhodanobacter sp. UC4438_H5 (assembly GCF_052978405.1). Lineage (NCBI taxonomy): Bacteria > Pseudomonadati > Pseudomonadota > Gammaproteobacteria > Lysobacterales > Rhodanobacteraceae > Rhodanobacter > Rhodanobacter sp. UC4438_H5. Next base: position 399,435 of record NZ_CM129672.1, on the reverse strand, counting down.
CAACCAACTGCACCGAGGCGCCGGCGCTGCGGGCGATCTGCGCGCCCTTGCCGGGACGCAGCTCCACGCAGTGGATCGTGCTGCCCATCGGGATGTTGCGCAGCTGCAGGCAGTTGCCGGCCTTGATCGGCGCCTCGCGACCCGACACCAGGCGATCGTCCACCTGCACGCCCTTGGGCGCGATGATGTAGCGACGCTCGCCATCGGCGTAGCACAGCAGCGCGATGTGCGCGGTGCGGTTGGGATCGTATTCGATGCGCTCGACGCGGGCGGCGATGCCTTCCTTGTCACGCTTGAAGTCGATGATGCGGTAATGCTGCTTGTGACCGCCGCCACGATGACGCGTGGTGATCCGGCCATGATGGTTGCGGCCGCCGGTACGGGATTGCGCCTCGGTCAAAGGAGCGTAGGGCGCGCCCTTGTACAGGCCTTCCGTGCGGACGCTGACTGCGTCGCGGCGACCCGGCGAGGTCGGCTTGTGGTTGATTAGTGCCATTTCACAGAACTCCTGGCTCAGGCCTTGGCGGACACGTCGATGGCCTGGCCATCGGCAAGACGCACGTAGGCCTTGCGCTTGCCCTGGCGATTGCCAGCGCGGAAACGGAAGGACTTGACCTTGCCCTTGACGTTGACGAGGTTCACCTGCTCGACCTTGACGTCGAACAGCTTTTCCACCGCAGCGCGGACATCGGCCTTGGTCGCCGCGGGGGCGACCAGGAACACATACTGGTTGTGCTCGGCAAGACGCGCCGACTTCTCGGAGATATGCGGCGCACGCAGCGTATCGAGAATGCGTTCGTTGCTCATGCCAGCCACTCCTCGATCTTCTTCACCGCATCGACCGTGACCACCACGTGGTCGGAGCCGACGAGGCTGACGGGGTTCAGGCCCATGACATCCAGCACATGGATGTAGGGGATGTTGCGCGCAGCCAGGAACACGGATTCGGAGGCATCCTCGGACACCAGCAACACGCGACCGGACACGTCCAGCTCGGCCAGCTTGGCGACCATCGCGGAGGTCTTCGGCGTCTCGATGCCGAAGCTCTCGACCACCTTCAGGCGACCCTGGCGAACCAGCTCGGAAAAGATCGAGCGGATCGCGACGCGATAAGCCTTGCGGTTGACCTTCTGCTCGTAGCTGCGCGGCTTGGCGGCGAACGTGACACCACCACCGACGAAGATCGGGGCACGGTAGTCACCGTGGCGGGCGCCGCCGCCCTTCTGCTTCTTGAACTTCTTGGTGGTGCCGGACATTTCGCCGCGGGATAGCTGCGCCTTGGTACCGGCGCGGCCAGCGGCCTGATAGGCAACCACGACCTGGTGCACCAGGGCCTTCTTGTACTCGCCGCCGAACACTTCGTCCGACACGCTGAGCGGCTTGGCACCCATGACATTGAGTTCCATGGTGTCTCTCCTCAGCTCTTGGTCGTCGGGCGGATGACGACGTCGCTACCGGTGGCACCCGGTACCGCACCCTTGACCGCGATCAGATGACGCTCGGCGTCGACCTTGACCACTTCCAGGCCCTGCTGGGTACGATTCACGTTGCCCATCTGGCCGGCCATCTTCTTGCCGGGGAACACGCGACCCGGGGTCTGGCGCTGACCGATCGAGCCCGGTGCGCGATGCGACAGCGAGTTGCCGTGGGTAGCGTCGCCCATCTTGAAGTTCCAGCGCTTGATCGTGCCCTGGAAGCCCTTGCCCTTCGACACGCCGGCGACATCCACGATCTGGCCGACGGAGAACACGTCGTCCGCCTTGATCTCCGAGCCCACCGCGTACTTGCCGAGATCCTCGGCAGCAACGCGGAACTCCCACAGACCGCGACCCGGCTCGACCTTCGCCTTCGCGTAGTGGCCCTTCAGCGGCTGCGTCAGCAGGTTCGCACGCTTGCTGCCTGCGGAAACCTGGACGGCGCTGTAGCCATCGTTGTCGTCCGTCTTCACCTGGGTCACGCGGTTCGGCGTCGCTTCAATCAGCGTCACCGGAATCGAGCGGCCGTCTTCAGTGAAGAGTCGGCTCATGCCGCATTTGCGGCCAACCAATCCGATACTCATCTTCGTATCCTGTCTGTCGCTCAACCGAGCTTGATCTGAACATCGACGCCAGCGGCGAGATCAAGCTTCATGAGCGCGTCCACGGTCTTGTCGTTCGGGTCGACGATGTCGAGTACACGCTTGTGCGTACGGGTCTCGTACTGGTCGCGTGCATCCTTGTCGACGTGCGGCGACGTCAGAATGGTGTAACGCTCGATCTTGGTCGGGAGGGGAATCGGGCCGAGTACCGTGGCACCCGTGCGCTTAGCCGTCTCGACGATCTCGCTGGCGGAGCGGTCGATCAGTCGATGATCGTATGCCTTCAGCCGAATGCGAATCTTCTGGTTCGCCATAACCGTGTCCTGTTGTCGAAAGAACGTTCTGTGATGCCGGAGCGGCTTCTCACCACTCCGCACTGCCCTTTTGCCACTTGTCCGGGGCCCTCGATGATCTGCCGGCCCCTTTGAAAAACACCAGGCGAGCATCGATCCGCTCGCCTGGCACAATCCGAATCTCGCGCAAAACGACGTGTCAACAGGGCTAGCCCCGCGATCACGTCGACTTGCGAAGGCCGATCCACGGCCAGCGAACTCGAAGCACGTCCTGTGCCTCATTTCGCGGTTGGTCGTCCAGAAACACGTCTGTCCGACAAGTGAGCTGCGAAGTATACCGGTAAATCCGGGATTAGTGAAGAGGTGCGAAACAACTTCGCCCTCGACTCGCCCCGGCGTGAACCGGCGCGGCGCAGCCGCGGCCGGTTCAACGGCGGGAGTTGTCCCGGCAGCGCGTGGTTCCGTTCGTCCCGCGACCTCGTGACCTTTACTTCAGCCATCCTCCCTGATGGCAAAGATCAAACCGGCATCCATGCCGGAATTCCCGCAAGAACCGTTACTTGATGACCTTGGCCACCACGCCGGCGCCGACGGTGCGACCGCCTTCGCGGATGGCGAAACGCAGGCCTTCGTCCATCGCGATCGGGTGGATCAGGCTCACCACCATCTTCACGTTGTCGCCCGGCATCACCATTTCCACGCCTTCCGGCAGGGTCACGGCACCGGTCACGTCGGTCGTGCGGAAGTAGAACTGCGGGCGATAGCCCTTGAAGAACGGCGTGTGACGGCCACCCTCGTCCTTCGACAGCACATACACTTCGGCCTCGAAGTCCGTGTGCGGGGTGATCGTGCCCGGCTTGGCCAGCACCTGGCCACGCTCCACGTCGTCGCGCTTCAGGCCGCGCAGCAGCAGGCCGGCATTGTCGCCCGCCTGGCCCTGGTCCAGCAGCTTGCGGAACATCTCCACGCCGGTGACCGTGGTCTTCTGCGTGTCGCGGATGCCGACCACTTCGATTTCGTCGCCCACCTTGATCACGCCGCGCTCGATACGACCGGTCACCACGGTGCCGCGGCCGGAGATTGAGAACACGTCTTCCACCGGCATCAGGAACGGCTTGTCGATCGTGCGCACCGGCTCGGGAATGTAGCTGTCCAGCGCGTCCACCAGCTTGATGATCGCCGGCACGCCGATTTCGCTCTGGTCGCCTTCCAGCGCCTTCAGCGCCGAACCATGAATGATCGGGGTGTCGTCGCCCGGGAAGTCGTACTTGCTCAGCAGCTCGCGCACTTCCATCTCGACCAGTTCGAGCAGCTCGGCGTCATCGACCATGTCCGCCTTGTTCAGGAACACCACGATGTACGGCACGCCGACCTGGCGCGACAGCAGGATGTGCTCGCGCGTCTGCGGCATCGGGCCGTCCGCGGCCGAGCACACCAGGATCGCGCCGTCCATCTGCGCCGCACCGGTGATCATGTTCTTCACGTAGTCCGCGTGGCCGGGGCAGTCGACGTGCGCGTAGTGACGGGTCGGCGACTCGTATTCCACGTGCGCGGTCGAGATCGTGATGCCGCGCGCCTTCTCTTCCGGCGCCGCGTCGATCGCGCTGTAGTCCTTGAATTCTCCACCGAAACGCTCGGCACCGACCTTCGTCAGCGCCGCCGTCAGCGTCGTCTTGCCGTGATCCACGTGACCAATCGTGCCGACGTTGACGTGCGGCTTGGTGCGTTCGAATTTACCCTTTGCCATGACTTGAGACCTCTAGCTGGAACGTTCGTCAGTGCGGCGTCCGCCGCGTCGCTTTCAATCTACGCGACCCGTCGAAGGTCGCACTGCTTTTCTTGAAGAGTACGGCCATGGATGGCCGCTGTTTGATCTTGCTCTTGCGATCAGGACGATCGCGCCAATCAGGCCTTCTTGATCACCTGCTCGGCGATGTTGTTCGGTGCCTCGGCGTAGTGGTCGAATTCCATCGTGAAGGTTGCACGGCCCTGGGTCAGCGAGCGGATGGTGGTCGCATAGCCGAACATCTCGCCCAGCGGAACCATCGCGTCGATGGTCTTGCCCGACGGCGTGTCGTCCTGGCCCTGAAGCAGGCCGCGACGGCGGCTCATGTCGCCCATCACGTCACCGACATATTCCTCCGGAGTCACCACCTCGACCTTCATGATCGGCTCGAGCAGCACCGGATTGGCCTTGTTGAAGCCCTGCTTGAACGCCATCGAGGCGGCCAGCTTGAACGCCATTTCCGACGAGTCGACGTCGTGGTACGAACCGAACACCAGCTTCACCTTGACGCCCACCACCGGGAACCCGGCAAGCGGACCGCTGGTGATGGTCTCGCGCAGGCCCTTCTCGACCGAGGGGATGAACTCCTTCGGGATCACGCCGCCGGTGATCTCGTTGACGAACAGGAAATCGTCCTTGACGTCCGGGCTCTTGCGCTCCTCTTCCGTCATCGGCGACAGCTCGATCACGACGTGGCCGTACTGACCCTTGCCGCCCGACTGCTTGGCGTGCTTGTAGTCCGACTTGACGTCCGAAGCGCGGATCGTCTCGCGGTAAGCCACCTGCGGCTTGCCGACATTGGCCTCGACGTTGAACTCGCGGCGCATGCGATCGACCAGGATGTCCAGGTGCAGCTCGCCCATGCCGGAGATGATGGTCTGACCGGATTCCTCGTCGGTACGGACGCGGAACGACGGATCTTCGGCAGCCAGGCGACCCAGCGCGATGCCCATCTTTTCCTGGTCCGACTTGGTCTTCGGCTCGACCGCCATCGAAATCACCGGCTCCGGGAACGTCATCCGCTCCAGGGTAATCACGTGATCCTGCGCGCACAGCGTGTCGCCGGTGGTCACGTCCTTGAGGCCGACCGCGGCGGCGATGTCGCCGGCACGCACTTCCTTCAGCTCGTGACGCTCGTTCGCGTGCATCTGCAGGATGCGGCCGATGCGCTCCTTCTTGCTCTTGACCGGGTTGTACACGGCGTCGCCCGAGTTCAGCGTGCCCGAGTAGACACGGAAGAACGTCAGCGAGCCCACGAACGGGTCGGTCATGATCTTGAACGCCAGCGCGGAGAACGGCGCGGCGTCATCGGCCTTGCGCGTGGCCGCCTGCTCGTTCTCGTCGATACCGGCCACCGGTGGGCGGTCGGCCGGCGACGGCAACAGCTGCACCACGGCGTCGAGCATCGCCTGCACGCCCTTGTTCTTGAACGCGGTACCGCAGAACACGGGAATGATCTCGTTGGCGAGCGTGCGCTGACGCAGGCCGGCAATGATCTCCTCGGTGGAGAGGTCGCCGCCTTCGAGGTACTTGTTCATCAGTTCTTCGGTGGCTTCCGCAGCGGATTCCACCATGAAGGAATGCGCCTCGGCCGCCTTGTCGGCCAGCTCGGCGGGGATGTCGTTCAGCTCGAACTTCATGCCCTGGGTTTCCATGTCCCAGCTGATCGCCTTCATGCGCAACAGGTCGATCACGCCGGTGAAGTTGTCCTCGGCACCGATCGGCACCTGCATCGGCACCGGGTGGGCACCGAGGCGCGACTTCAGCTGGCCGACGACCTTCTCGAAATTGGCGCCGGTGCGATCCATCTTGTTGACGAACGCAAGGCGCGGCACCTTGTACTTGTTGGCCTGGCGCCACACGGTCTCGGACTGCGGCTGCACGCCACCGACCGCGCACAGCACGAATACGGCGCCGTCGAGCACGCGCAGCGAGCGCTCCACCTCGATGGTGAAGTCGACGTGTCCGGGGGTGTCGATGATGTTGAAGCGATGCTGCTCCATCGAACCATCCATGCCCTTCCAGAAGGCCGTGGTAGCCGCGGAGGTGATGGTGATGCCGCGCTCCTGCTCCTGCTCCATCCAGTCCATGGTGGCCGCGCCGTCATGCACCTCGCCGATCTTGTGGCTGACGCCGGTGTAGAACAGGATGCGCTCCGTGGTCGTGGTCTTGCCGGCATCGATGTGGGCCATGATGCCGAAGTTGCGGTAGCGGTCGAGGGGAGTGTTGCGTGCCATGGATGATTACCTTTGCCGGGCAGCCCTGCCCCATGTCTGGACGCGGCCGTCCGGGCCGAGAGCTTGTGAGAAATCCGCCCTTGAAGGCGGCTTGCTTTTGGCCGCCATTGAAGCGGCCCGGTATCCCTGGTCCGCCATGGACGGCGGCTTTTGTCGCTCGCCGCCACTGTTTGGCGGCAAGCGCAACTTCAATTACCAGCGATAGTGCGAGAAGGCCTTGTTGGCCTCGGCCATGCGGTGCGTCTCTTCACGCTTCTTGGCGGCGCCGCCGCGGCTTTCGGAGGCCTCCAGCAGCTCGGCAGCCAGCTTGCGCGGCATCGAGGTTTCGCCACGCTTGCGGGCAGCATCGATGACCCAGCGCATCGCCAGCGCCATGCGACGGCCCGGACGCACCTCGACCGGCACCTGGTAGGTGGCACCACCCACGCGGCGGGACTTCACCTCGACCGCCGGGGCGATGTTGTTCAGTGCCTTCTCGACCAGGGCCACCGGCTCGGCATTCTTTTCGCCGATGTGCTGCAGCGCACCGTAAACGATGCTCTCAGCCACGGACTTCTTGCCGCTCTTCATCACCATGTTGATGAAGCGGGCAATCAGCTGGCTGCCATGCTTGGGATCCGGCAGAACCAGACGGGCGGGATGTGAACCTTTGCGCGACATGTTTGTTGTCCGTTGTTTTCGCAGGCAACCCTGCCCGCACGAAAAGCAGCCGTTATGGCCGCATCGATGTTTTTGCAGGCATCCCGCCTGCGAAGCCAAAGCGCCCGTCCATGGCCGCACTTTCCAGATGTCTCACTCTTGCAGGTGCCCGACCCGGCAACCCGGGCGGTCGACCCTGCCCGCCTGCCTGGCAGGCCCGGGCGTTACTTCTTCGGGCGCTTGGCGCCGTACTTGGAACGCGACTGGCGGCGCTTGGTCACGCCGGCGCAATCGAGGCTGCCGCGCACCGTGTGGTAGCGCACACCCGGCAGGTCCTTGACACGGCCGCCGCGGATCAGCACCACGGAGTGCTCCTGCAGGTTGTGCCCTTCACCGCCGATGTAGCTGATGACCTCGAAACCGTTGGTCAGGCGCACCTTGGCGACCTTGCGCAGGGCCGAGTTCGGCTTTTTCGGGGTGGTGGTGTAAACGCGCGTGCAGACGCCGCGGCGCTGCGGGCTGCTCTGCAAGGCCGGCGAACCGCTCTTGTAGGTCTTGGGACTGCGGTTCTTGCGCACCAACTGGTTGACTGTCGTCATGCGTAGCTGTTCCTGAAAACATAAAGGCAGCCCGATCAAGCTCGGTCTGCCAAGAAGCGGGAATTTAACATGAGCCGCTTGCCATGGGCAAGCTGACGCCCTGCCGTCCTTGACCCGAACACGAGGCGCGTCCCTGCGCCTCATTTCGTATGTCAGCGAGTGAAGCCTCGAACGGGCTTACTCGGCACCACCATCTGCACCGGTCACCTCTGCGACCGGGGTCGCAGGCGTGGTTCCGGAAAGCGTCTCGAGCTCCGTGGCGGTCAAACCGCCCTGGCGACGACGCAATGCGTGGTACGCCAAGCCCGTGCCTGCCGGAATGAGACGGCCGACAATAACATTTTCCTTCAGGCCCCGCAAGGTATCACGGGTGCCGCGCACCGCAGCTTCGGTCAACACGCGGGTGGTTTCCTGGAACGAGGCGGCCGAAATGAACGACTCGGTCGCCAGCGAAGCCTTGGTGATGCCAAGCAGGATCGACTGGTATTCGGCCGGTCGCTCGCCCTTGGCCACGGCCCGCTCGTTCTCGGCGTTGATCCGCACGCGCTCGATCTGCTCTCCGCGCAGGTAATGGCTGTCGCCCGGCTCGACGATCTCGATCTTGCGCAGCATCTGGCGAATGATCGCCTCGATGTGCTTGTCGTTGATCTTCACGCCCTGCAGGCGATACACGTCCTGGATCTCCTTGACCAGGTAACCGGCCAGCGGCTCCACGCCCAGCAGGCGCAGGATGTCATGCGGACTCGGCTCGCCGTCGACGACGGTTTCGCCCTTCTCCACATGCTCGCCCTCGAACACGATGACCTGACGCCACTTCGGAATCAGTTCCTCGTGCTCGTTGCCGTCGACGTCCTTGATGACCAGGCGCTGCTTGCCCTTGGTGTCCTTGCCGAAGCTGACGATGCCCGAACGCTCGGCCAGGATCGCCGGCTCCTTCGGCTTGCGCGCCTCGAACAGGTCGGCCACGCGCGGCAGACCGCCGGTGATGTCGCGGGTCTTCGAGCTCTCCTGCGGAATGCGCGCGATCACGTCGCCCACGCCCACCTCGGCGCCGTTCTGGATCGACACGATGGCACCGGCCGGCAGGAAGTACTGCGCGGCAATGTCGGTGCCCGGCAGCTTCAGCTCGCGGCCCTTGGCGTCTTCCAGGCGCACGATCGGACGCAGGTCCTTCGCCTGTGCGCCGCGGCGCTTCGGATCGGTGACCACCGCCGACTCCAGGCCGGTGAGTTCGTCGGTCTGGCTCTGCACGGTGACGCCGTCGAGGAAGTCGATGAAGCGCACCACGCCGGCCACCTCGGTGACGATCGGGTGGGTATGCGGGTCCCAGTTGGCCACGGTCTGGCCCGGCTTGACCGCCGCACCGTCCTTGACCGCGATGGTGGCGCCGTACGGCACCTTGTAGCGCTCGCGCTCGCGGCCGCTGGCGTCGATCACGCTCAGTTCGCCGGAACGCGACACCGCCACCAGATGGCCCTGCTTGTGCTGCACCGACTTCAGGTTGTTGTACTTCAGCGAACCGGTGGTTTTCACCGTCACGTTGTCCACCGCCGCCGCACGCGAAGCCGCACCGCCGATGTGGAAGGTGCGCATGGTCAGCTGGGTGCCGGGCTCGCCGATCGACTGCGCGGCCACCACGCCCACGGCCTCGCCCATGTTGACCAGATGGCCACGGGCCAGATCGCGGCCGTAGCACAGCTTGCACACGCCATGTTCGGCTTCGCAGGTGATCGGCGAACGCACCTTGATGATCTGCACGCCGGCCTTGTCCAGCTTCTCGACCAGTGCCTCGTTGAGCAGGGTGTCGCGGGTGACGATCGGCTGGTCGTCGTCGCCCGGGGCGTAGACGTCCTCGACCACCACGCGGCCGAGCACGCGGTCGCGCAACGGCTCGACCACGTCGCCGCCTTCGACGATCGGCTGCATGGTGATGCCGTCCTCGGTGCCGCAGTCGTCCATGGTGATGACCACGTCCTGCGCCACGTCGACCAGGCGACGGGTCAGGTAACCGGAGTTGGCGGTCTTCAGCGCGGTATCGGCCAGGCCCTTGCGGGCGCCGTGGGTCGAGTTGAAGTACTGCAGCACGTTCAGGCCTTCGCGGAAGTTGGCCTTGATCGGGGTCTCGATGATCGAGCCGTCCGGGCGCGCCATCAGGCCGCGCATGCCGGCCAGCTGGCGAATCTGCGCCACCGAGCCACGCGCGCCGGAGTCGGCCATGATGTACAGCGAGTTCATCGACTTCTGGTTGACCGTCTTGCCGTCGGCATCGACCACCTTCTCGGTGCCGATGCCGTCGATCATCGCCTTGGCCACCAGCTCGCTGGTGCGCGACCAGATGTCGACCACCTTGTTGTAGCGCTCGCCGGCGGTGACCAGACCGGACTGGTACTGCTGCTGGATCTCGACGACTTCCTTCTCGGCCTCTTCCAGGATCGGCTTTTTCTCGGCCGGAATCAGCATGTCGTCGATGCCGATCGAGATGCCCGAACGAGTCGCGTAGCGATAGCCGGCATACATCAGCTGATCGGCGAACACGACCGTGTCCTTCAGGCCCAGCAGACGGTAGCTGGAGTTGATCAGACGCGAGATGTTCTTCTTCGTCAGCTCGGTGTTGGCCAGCTCGAACGGGAGGCCCTCGGGCATGATCTCGGCCAGCAAGGCGCGACCGACCGTCGTATCGACGATCCTGGTCTGCTGCGTGCGGGTACCGTCTTCGGCGATGTGCACCAGCTTCATGCGCACCTTGACCTTGGCGTGCAACTCGACTGCGCGGTTGTCGTATGCGCGACGTGCCTCGCCAATGCCGGAGAACACCATGCCGGTGCCCTTGGCGTTGATCAGCTCACGGGTCAGGTAATACAGGCCCAGCACGACGTCCTGGGTCGGCACGATGATCGGCTCGCCGTTCGCCGGCGACAGGATGTTGTTGGTCGACATCATCAAGGTGCGCGCTTCCAGCTGCGCCTCGATCGACAGCGGCACGTGGACAGCCATCTGGTCGCCGTCGAAGTCGGCGTTGAACGCGGTGCAGACCAGCGGATGCAGCTGGATCGCCTTGCCTTCGATCAGCTTCGGCTCGAACGCCTGGATGCCGAGGCGATGCAGGGTCGGCGCACGGTTCAGCAGTACCGGATGTTCGCGGATCACCTCTTCGAGGATGTCCCACACCTGGGCCTCTTCGCGCTCGACCAGCTTCTTTGCCGCCTTGATGGTGGTGGCTTCGCCACGCGCCTGCAGCTTGGCGAAGATGAATGGCTTGAACAGCTCCAGCGCCATCTTCTTCGGCAGACCGCACTGGTGCAGGCGCAGGGTCGGGCCGACCACGATCACCGAACGACCGGAGTAGTCAACGCGCTTGCCCAGCAGGTTCTGGCGGAAGCGGCCCTGCTTGCCCTTGATCATGTCGGCCAGCGACTTCAGCGCGCGCTTGTTGGTGCCGGTGATGGCACGGCCGCGGCGGCCGTTGTCGAGCAGCGCATCGACCGATTCCTGCAGCATGCGCTTCTCGTTGCGCACGATGATGTCCGGCGCATTGAGCTCGAGCAGCCGCTTCAGACGGTTGTTGCGGTTGATGACGCGGCGGTACAGGTCGTTCAGGTCGGAGGTCGCGAAGCGGCCGCCATCCAGCGGCACCAGCGGACGCAGATCCGGCGGCAGCACGGGAAGAACGGTCAGCACCATCCACTCCGGCTTGTTGCCGGATTCCAGGAACGCCTCGATCAGCTTGACGCGCTTGGTCAGCCGCTTCAGCTTGGTCTCGGAATTGGTGGAGGCGATCTCTTCCTTCAGGCGGATGACTTCGCCCGGCAGGTCGAGCGACTTCAGCAGGTGGAATACCGCCTCGGCACCCATCCGCGCGTCGAACTCGTCGCCGTGTTCCTCGGTCGCCTCCAGGTACTGGTCCTCGCTGAGCAGCTGGCCGCGCTCCAGCGCGGTCATGCCCGGGTCGATCACCACGAAGGCCTCAAAGTACAGGATGCGCTCGATGTCGCGCAGGGTCATGTCCAGCATCAGGCCGATGCGCGAGGGCAGCGACTTGAGAAACCAGATGTGGGCGGTCGGGCTGGCCAGCTCGATATGGCCCATGCGCTCGCGACGCACCTTGGCCAGCGTCACTTCCGTGCCGCACTTCTCGCAGACCACGCCGCGGTGCTTCATGCGCTTGTACTTGCCGCACAGGCACTCGTAGTCCTTCACCGGACCGAAGATGGCCGCGCAGAACAGGCCGTCACGCTCCGGCTTGAAGGTACGGTAGTTGATCGTCTCCGGCTTCTTCACTTCACCGTACGACCACGAGCGGATCAGCTCCGGCGACGCGAGCGCAATCTTGATCGCGTCGAAATCCGGCGTCGCACGCTGCTGGTTGAAGAGGTTGAGCAAGTCTTTCATTTGAATCTCCGGTCGGAGCAAATTCTTGGGTCGAGGTCCGCAGTTCGAACAAGATCAGGTTCGCCGGATCCGGGGCCGGGACCGGGTTTGCTTTTGCAAATCCCGGCTTTTAACAGACGAATGTCTGGTAATCCCGTATCCCGAACCCCGTCGATCACTTGACCTCTTCCAGGTCGATGTTGATGGCGAGCGAGCGGATTTCCTTCACCAGCACATTGAAGGACTCCGGCATGCCTGCCGACATCTCGTGGTTGCCGTCGACGATGTTCTTGTACATCTGGTTGCGGCCCTGCACGTCATCGGACTTCACCGTCAGCATTTCCTGCAGGGTGTAGGCCGCGCCGTAGGCTTCCAGCGCCCAGACTTCCATTTCGCCGAAGCGCTGGCCGCCGAACTGCGCCTTGCCGCCCAGCGGCTGCTGGGTGACCAGCGAGTACGGGCCGGTGGAGCGTGCGTGCATCTTGTCGTCAACCAGGTGGTTGAGCTTCAGGTAATGCATGTAGCCCACGGTGACCGGGCGATCGAACGCCTCGCCGGTGCGACCGTCGTACAGCGTGGTCTGGCCCGACTCGGGCAGATCCGCCAGCTTCAGCATCGCCTTGATCTCGGTCTCCTCGGCGCCGTCGAACACCGGCGTCGCCATCGGCACGCCTTCCTGCAGGTTGGTGGCGAGCGCCAGGATCTCCTTGTCGGTGAGCGACTTCAGGTCGACGTGCTGCACCGCGCCGGCGACGTGGGTGTTGTAGATCTGGTCGAGGAACTTGCGGATCTCGACCACCTTCTCCTGCGCCTCGAGCATCTTCTGGATCTTCTTGCCCAGGCCCTTGGCGGCCCAGCCCAGATGCACTTCCAGAATCTGGCCGATGTTCATGCGCGAAGGCACGCCCAGCGGGTTGAGGCAGATATCCACCGCCTCGCCGTTGGCCATGTACGGCATGTCCTCGACTGGCACCACGTTGGAAACCACGCCCTTGTTGCCGTGGCGGCCGGCCATCTTGTCGCCCGGCTGGATGCGGCGCTTCACGGCCAGGAACACCTTGACCATCTTCAGCACGCCCGGCGCGAGGTCGTCGCCCTGGGTGATCTTGCCCTGCTTCTCCTTGAAGCGCTTGTCGAACTCTTCCTTGTGGCGCTTGATCTGGTCGGCGGCACGCTCGAGGAACTCGGTGACGTCCTCGTCCTTGACGTTGATCTTGAACCAGTCGTCCTTCTTCAGGCCGTCGAGGTAGGCGTCGGTGATCTCGGTGCCGCGCTTGAGGCCGCCCGGACCGCTCTGTGCGGTCTTGCCGACCAGCTGGGTGCGCATGCGGCTGTAGATCGCGCCTTCCAGGATGCGGAACTGGTCGTCCAGATCCTTGCGCACCCGCTTGACCTCGGTTTCCTCGATCTGCTTGGCGCGCTTGTCCTTCTCGATGCCGTCACGGGTGAACACCTGCACGTCAATGACGGTGCCGTCCATGCCCGGCGGCACGCGCAGCGAGCTGTCCTTCACGTCGGATGCCTTCTCGCCGAAGATCGCGCGCAGCAGCTTCTCTTCCGGGGTCAGCTGGCTCTCGCCTTTCGGCGTGACCTTGCCGACCATGATGTCGCCGGCCTTCACCTCGGCACCGATGTAGACGATGCCCGACTCGTCCAGGCGCGCCAGCGCCTGCTCGCCCACGTTCGGGATGTCGGCGGTGATTTCCTCGGCGCCCAGCTTGGTGTCGCGCGCGATGCAGGACAGCTCCTCGATGTGGATCGAGGTGTAGCGGTCTTCCTGCACGACACGCTCGGAGAGCAGGATCGAGTCTTCGAAGTTGTAGCCGTTCCACGGCATGAACGCGATCAGCATGTTCTGGCCGAGCGCGAGCTCGCCCAGGTCGGTCGACGAGCCGTCGGCCAGCGTGTCGCCCTTTGCCACCACGTCACCGACGTTGACCAGCGGACGCTGGTTGAGGTTGGTGTTCTGGTTGGAGCGGGTGTACTTGGTCAGCGTGTAGATGTCGACGCCGGCGTCGTTGTCGCCCACCTCGTCCTCGTTCACGCGCACCACGATGCGCGCCGCGTCGACCTGGTCGATCACGCCGCCGCGCTTGGCCGAGACGATGACGCCGGAGTCGCGCGCCACGGCGCGCTCGACGCCGGTGCCGACCAGCGGGGTCTGCGAACGCAGGGTCGGTACCGCCTGACGCTGCATGTTCGCGCCCATCAGTGCGCGGTTCGCGTCGTCGTGCTCCAGGAACGGCACCAGCGCCGCGGCGACCGACACGGTCTGCATCGGCGAGACGTCCATGTAGTCCACTTCGGACGCCGGGCGCAGCTCGGATTCACCGCGGAAGCGGCAGGACACGAAGTCCTCGATGAAGGCGCCATGCTTGTCCAGCGGCGAGTTCGCCTGCGCGATCACGTGGTCGCCCTCCTCGATCGCCGACAGGTAATCGACCGTGTCGGTGACCTTGCCGCCGGCCACCTTGCGGTACGGCGTCTCGAGGAAGCCGTAGGCGTTGGTGCGCGCGTAAACGGCCAGCGAGTTGATCAGGCCGATGTTCGGGCCTTCCGGCGTTTCGATGGTGCAGACGCGGCCGTAATGGGTCGGATGCACGTCGCGCACCTCGAAGCCAGCGCGTTCGCGGGTAAGGCCACCCGGCCCGAGCGCGGAGACGCGGCGCTTGTGGGTGACTTCCGACAGCGGGTTGTTCTGGTCCATGAACTGCGACAGCTGCGAGGAACCGAAGAACTCCTTCACCGCCGCCGCGACCGGCTTGGCATTGATCAGGTCCTGCGGGGTCAGGCCATCGGCTTCGGCCAGGCTGAGGCGTTCGCGAACCGCACGCTCCACGCGCACCAGGCCGATGCGGAAGGTGTTCTCCGCCATTTCGCCCACCGAACGCACGCGGCGGTTGCCCAGGTGGTCGATGTCGTCCACGGTGCCGTGGCCGTTCTTGATGTCGATCAGCACCTTCAGCACGTCGAGGATGTCGGAGCTCTCGCCCTGCTCGGCGACCAGTCGCTGCGACTCCTCTTCCTTGCGCTCGCTGAAGTACTTGTAGTCGTACAGCACGCCCGGGCCGAGGATTTCCTTGCGGCCCACGCGGCGGTTGAACTTCATCCGGCCCACGCTCGACAGGTCGTAACGGTCGAAGGTGAAGAACAGGTTGAAGAACAGGTTCTGCGCGGCGTCCTTGGTCGGCGGCTCGCCCGGACGCATCATGCGGTAGATCTCCACCAGCGCCTCCAGCGGCGTCGTGGTGTTGTCGATGCGCAGGGTGTGCGAGATGTAGGCGCCGCGGTCCAGGTCGTTGACGTACAACGTCGGCACGATCTCGATGCCGGCCTTGCGGAAGTTCTCCAACTGCTCGGCGGTGATCTCGTCGTTCGCCGAGGCCAGCAGCTCGCCGGTCTTGCTGTCGACGATGTCCTTCGCCACGATGCGGCCGACCGGATAGTCATCCGGTACTTCCAGCGCGGTGATGTTCTCGGCCGCCAGCTGGCGCACGTGGCGCGCGGTGATGCGCTTGCCGGCTTCCACCAGCACCTTGCCGCCGATGGCCAGGTCGAAGCTCAGCGTCTCGCCGCGAAGGCGCTCGGCAACCAGCTCCAGCGTGGTGCCGCCCTTCTTGCCCAGGTGGAACACGTTGTGCTCGAAGAAGATGCCCAGCATCTCTTCGTTGTTGTAGCCGAGCGCACGCAGCAGCACCGTCACCGGCAACTTGCGGCGACGATCGATGCGGGTGAACAGCGCGTCCTTCGGGTCGAACTCGAAGTCCAGCCATGAGCCGCGGTAGGGGATCACGCGAGCCGAGAACAGCAGCTTGCCCGAGCTGTGCGTCTTGCCGCGGTCGTGGTCGAAGAACACGCCCGGCGAACGATGCAGCTGCGAGACGATCACGCGCTCGGTGCCGTTGATGATGAAGGTGCCGGTGTCGGTCATGAGCGGAATCTCGCCCATGTAGACCTCCTGCTCCTTGATGTACTTGACCACCTTCTTGGAGGCCGGGCTGTCCTTGTCGTAGATGACCAGACGCACGGTGGTGCGCAGCGGCGCGCCGAAGGTCATGCCGCGGTTGCGGCATTCGCGCTCGTCGAACGCCGGCTCGCCGAGGCGGTAGTCGACATACTCGAGTGCGGCATTGCCCGAATAGCTGGAGATCGGGAACACCGACTTCAACGCGGCATGCAAACCCTTCTCGCCGCGTTGCTTCGGCGCGACGTGCTCCTGCAGGAACTCACGGTAGGAATCGGTCTGGATGGTCAGCAGGTTGGGCACGCCCAGTACGGGCGGACGCTTGCCAAAGTCTTTGCGGATGCGTTTCTTCTCGGTAAACGAGTAGGCCATGATCGGTAGCGCCTCGGTTCGCAGTGACGCCGGCGGTGCACACACCGGCTGAAGGGATGATTTGTCTTTGCCGGACGGCCAACGCCATCCGGGCCGGGGATTCGGGAATCGAGAATGGGGAATCGGTCAAGGCCCGAAGGCCGTTACTGACGATTCGCCATTCTCCATTCCCCATTCCCGTTCAAACGGGCAAAGCCCGGGAGCTTTCGCTCCCAGGCTCGCTTGACATCAAGTCGAAGCAGCGGCGTACAAACGCCGATTACTTCAATTCGACGGTGGCGCCGGCAGCTTCCAGATCCTTCTTGAACTTGTCGGCGTCTTCCTTCGACACGGCTTCCTTCAGGACGCCGCCGGCCTCGGTGAGGTCCTTGGCTTCCTTCAGGCCCAGGCCGGTGATCGCGCGGACAGCCTTGATCACGTCGACCTTCTTGGCACCGGCGCTCTTCAGGATCACGTCGAACTCGGTCTGCGCTTCGGCAGCCGGGCCGGCAGCAGCCGGGCCGGCAGCGACCATCACCGGGGCGGCGGCGGTCACGCCAAACTTCTCTTCGATCGCCTTCACCAGGTCCATCACTTCCATCAGCGACTTGGCGGCGACGGCTTCAACGATCTGTTCGTTGGTCAGGGACATTGCATTTACCTCTGGATATATTTCGGTTCGGTTTGATGAGACGCAGATCGATCAGGCCGGTTCGGCTTCAGCCGGGGCTTCGGCGGCGACTTCGCCACCACCCTGCTGGTCGGCCACCGCCTTGACGACGCGGGCGAACATCGTGGCCGGCTCGGCCAGCACGCGGGCCAGCATGGCCAGCGCCTGTTCGCGGGTCGGCAGCGAGGCCAGCACGTCGACGTGCGAGGCCGGCAGCAGCTTGCCTTCGACCGAGACGAGCTTCGCCTGCAGCTTGTCGTTGTCCTTGGCGAACTCCTTGATCAGACGCCCGGCAGCGCCGGGTTCTTCCGTCGAGAATGCGTACAGCAGCGGACCGACCAGGGCGTCCTTGACGACCTCGAACTCGGTACCGGCCACGGCGCGCGACGCCAGCGTGTTCTTGACGACTCGCAAGTACACACCGGATTCGCGGGCCTTCTTGCGCATCGCGGTCATCTGAGCGACCGTGGTGCCCGCATACTCGGCAGCGACCAGGGAGTGAGCCTTCGCGGCAACTTCAGCCAGCTCTGCGACTACTTCTTGCTTCTGAGACAGATTGAGAGCCATTGCACTCCTCCAAATGAACTCCGCTCGCGGCTCCTGCCGCTTGCGGTCCTGGGCGACGCCGTCCCTGGCGCCGGGGACACCTCGTGCCCCGGGTGTTGGCCTTTCCAGAACTGAACAACGAACCGTTCCAGTAGGGGCAGCACCATCTGCGCAGGCCGGATCGTGGCGACTCCGATTAAGCAACCCCGTTGGCGACGCGGCGATTCCCTGCCAGGTTCGAGCTCCCTGCCCGTCGTCGTCGCGCGTTGGTTGCGCCTGCGGTCTTTGACAGCGATCCCGGCTTCGCGAACGGGCCGGGACTGCCCTCAAAAACTGCCCGCGTCGACTTCGAGGTCGACGCGGGGCTTGATTACTTGGCGGCGATCGTCAGCGACGAGGTATCGACGGCAACGCCGACGCCCATCGTGCTGGACAACGCCACTTTCTGCAGGAACACGCCCTTGGCCGTCGACGGCTTGGCCTTGATCACATCGGCGATCAGCGCGTTGAGGTTGTCCGCCAGCTGGGCGGCCTCGAAGCTGGCCTTGCCGATGGTGGCGTGGACGATGCCAGCCTTGTCGTTGCGGAACTTCACCTGGCCGGCCTTGGCGTTCTTCACCGCGGTGGCGACGTCGGCGGTGACCGAGCCGTCCTTCGGGTTCGGCATCAGGCCGCGCGGGCCGAGCAACTGGCCGAGCTTGCCGACCACGCGCATCGCGTCCGGCGTGGCGATCACGCGACCGAAGTCGAGATCACCGCCCTGCATGCGCTCGGCCAGGTCGTCCATGCCGACCGCGTCGGCACCGGCGGCCTTGGCCGCCTCGGCCTTCTCGCCAGGCGGGCAGAACACGGCGACCTTGACGGTCTTGCCGGTGCCATGCGGCAGCAGCGAGGAGCCACGCACGCCCTGGTCCGACTTCTTTGCGTCGATACCCAGGCGCACCGCCACGTCCACCGACTCGGCGAACTTCGCCTTGGCGTTGTCCTTGACGATCTTCAGGGCCTCTTCCAGGCCGTAGAACTTGCCCGGCTGCACCGCGGCCTGCGCGGCTTTCATGCGCTTCGTGAGCTTTGCCATGTCTTAACCCTCCACCACAAGGCCCATGCTGCGGGCGCTACCGGCAATGGTGCGCACCGCGGCGTCGAGATCGGCAGCCGTCAGATCCGGCTCCTTCTGCTTGGCAATGTCTTCCAGCTGCTTGCGGGTGACCTTGCCGACCTTGTCGGTGTTCGGCTTCTGCGAACCCTTGGCGACGCCGGTGGCCTTCTTCAGAAGGATGGTGGCGGGCGGGGTCTTGGTGATGAAGGTGAAGCTGCGGTCGGAATAGGCCGTGATGATGGTCGGGATCGGCAGACCCGGCTCCAGCTTCTGCGTGGCGGCATTGAACGCCTTGCAGAACTCCATGATGTTCAGGCCGCGCTGACCGAGGGCGGGACCGACCGGCGGCGAGGGGTTGGCCTGACCGGCCTTGACCTGCAGCTTGATGTAACCGACAACTTTCTTTGCCATGGGATTTTCCTCGCGAGTCCAGGCGCCTTGCGGCTCCTCGCTGTTCACCGCTCCGTGGATGGAAGGAAGACCTGCCTCGTGCAGATCCGAAACGCGGACACGCCGGGCCAAAAAGACCCCGCGTGAACCGCGCAGTATAGAGATTTACCGGATCATCAGCAAGCCCCGTGCCAGTTGCGGCACCAAGACCGAAATCGGAAGCGGAGAGTGTCGGCCTGACCGGCGCTACCCTCCCCCGCCAGCGGAGGAAAAGACGAAGATGCCGAGCGAGTGCGCTCCGGGCAATCTTTTCTCTGGACTCAGGCCTTTTCGACCTGACCGAACTCCAGTTCCACCGGGGTCGAACGCCCGAAGATCAACACGGCCACGCGCAGGCGGCTCTTCTCGTAGTTGACTTCCTCGACCACGCCGTTGAAATCGTTGAACGGGCCCTCGGTGACGCGCACCATCTCGCCCGGCTCGAACAGCACCTTCGGCTTGGGCTTCTCGACGCCCTCGCGCACGCGACTGAGAATGGCGTCGGCTTCGCTGTCCTTGATCGGCAACGGGCGATCGGCGGTGCCGCCGATGAACCCCATGACCTTGGGGGTTTCCTTGATCAGGTGCCAGCACTCGTCGTCGATGCGCGGCGCCTTGCCCTCGGTGCTGCACTCGATCTGCACCAGCACGTAGCCGGGGAAGAACTTGCGATCGCTGCGGCGCTTCTGCCCGCCGCGCATCTCGATGACTTCCTCGGTCGGCACCAGCACTTCGCCGAACTTCTCTTCCATCCCGGCGCGCTTGATGCGCTCCTCGAGAGAACGCTTGACCTGGTTCTCGAAGCCCGAATAGGCGTGCACCACGTACCAGCGCTTGCTCATGCTCATCTCAACCACCCAGCTTCAACAGCCAGTCGAGGATGACCGACTTCAGGATCAGGTCGATCAACCCCAGCAGCAGCGACAGGACGATCACTACCAGCAGGATGACGCCGGTCGTCTTGATCGTCTCGTCGCGCGTGGGCCAGACCACCTTGCGCATCTCGAACTGCGATTCGGCCAGGAAATTCCTGACCCGCCGCCCCAGCCCGGTGAACGCGGCGATCGCCACGGCGATCACCAGCGCGGCGAGCACGCCCAGCAGGCGCATCGACACGGGGACGCTGCCGTCACGACCGAACCAGGAATAGGCAAAGATGCCCGCTGCCAGCACCAGCCCCGCCAGTATCAGCTTGCCGATGTCGCCAGCGTTGGTGCCCTTGGGCTGTTCTGCCTTGGTAATCATGTGCGCTTGTCGAGTGGCGGCAGCACGCCGAGCCTTGCGGTCGACCCTGCCATCGTCACCCGTCCGAATCCTCGGGAAAAGTGGCACGCCAGGAGGGACTTGAACCCCCAACCTGCGGTTTTGGAGACCGCTGCTCTGCCAATTGAGCTACTGGCGTAAAAACGGGAACAGGGAATAGAGAATCGGGAATGGTAAACGATCCGGAGCGTGTCGTGCTTCGCTCCAGCGATTCCCGATTCCCGATTCCCTACTCCCGATGTATTTTACTTGATGACCTTGGCCACCACGCCGGCGCCGACGGTGCGGCCGCCTTCGCGGATGGCGAAACGCAGGCCTTCGTCCATCGCGATCGGGTGGATCAGGCTCACCACCATCTTCACGTTGTCGCCCGGCATCACCATTTCCACGCCTTCCGGCAGGGTCACGGCACCGGTCACGTCGGTCGTGCGGAAGTAGAACTGCGGGCGGTAGCCCTTGAAGAACGGCGTGTGACGGCCACCCTCGTCCTTCGACAGCACATACACTTCGGCCTCGAAATCCGTGTGCGGGGTGATCGTGCCCGGCTTGGCCAGCACCTGGCCACGCTCCACGTCGTCGCGCTTCAGGCCGCGCAGCAGCAGGCCGGCATTGTCGCCCGCCTGGCCCTGGTCCAGCAGCTTGCGGAACATCTCCACGCCGGTGACCGTGGTCTTCTGCGTGTCGCGGATGCCGACCACTTCGATTTCGTCGCCCACCTTGATCACGCCGCGCTCGATACGACCGGTCACCACGGTGCCGCGGCCGGAGATCGAGAACACGTCTTCCACCGGCATCAGGAACGGCTTGTCGATCGTGCGCACCGGCTCGGGGATGTAGCTGTCCAGCGCGTCCACCAGCTTGATGATCGCCGGCACGCCGATTTCGCTCTGGTCGCCTTCCAGCGCCTTCAGCGCCGAACCATGGATGATCGGGGTGTCGTCGCCCGGGAAGTCGTACTTGCTCAGCAGCTCGCGCACTTCCATCTCGACCAGTTCGAGCAGCTCGGCGTCATCGACCATGTCCGCCTTGTTCAGGAACACCACGATGTACGGCACGCCGACCTGGCGCGACAGCAGGATGTGCTCGCGCGTCTGCGGCATCGGGCCGTCCGCGGCCGAGCACACCAGGATCGCGCCGTCCATCTGCGCCGCACCGGTGATCATGTTCTTCACGTAGTCCGCGTGGCCGGGGCAGTCGACGTGCGCGTAGTGACGGGTCGGTGACTCGTATTCCACGTGCGCGGTCGAGATCGTGATGCCGCGCGCCTTCTCTTCCGGCGCCGCGTCGATCGCGCTGTAGTCCTTGAATTCTCCACCGAAACGCTCGGCACCGACCTTCGTCAGCGCCGCCGTCAGCGTCGTCTTGCCGTGATCCACGTGACCAATCGTGCCGACGTTGACGTGCGGCTTGGTGCGTTCGAATTTACCCTTTGCCATGCGCGCTAAACCCCGATGGAGTCAATCAATTGTAGAAAAGAACAGCCCGTTTACGGGCTGGCCGTGAAGGCCGGAAGCTGGTGCTCATGACAGGAATCGAACCTGTGACCTCTTCCTTACCAAGGAAGTGCTCTACCGACTGAGCTACATGAGCGTGTATTTCAGCCGTCCTCCATGACGGCAAAGACAAGACCGACATCCTGTCGGACTCTTCATAACTTCAGCCATCCTCCATGATGACGAAGAACAGACCGGCGTCCTGCCGGATGATTCGAAACTTATGCCGCGATCGCGTCGATCAACAGCTTCTGACACTTGCAGTGCAATGGAGCGGGAGACGGGGATCGAACCCGCATCATCAGCTTGGAAGGCTGAGGTTCTACCATTGAACTACTCCCGCCCTGCGCGGAAATCGTGTCTTGCGCGCCGCTTTCGCGTCGCTTGTTGCTGGTGGAGGGAGGTGGATTCGAACCACCGAAGGCGTAAGCCAGCAGATTTACAGTCTGCCCCCGTTGGCCGCTTGGGTATCCCTCCAACAAAGAACGCGTATTGTGTGGATCGTGCCGGGAACTGTCAACACCTCATGGCACGCATATCGCATGTCGGCGCGCCATCCGGCCGTGCCCGTCAGGTGTCGGCAAGGTCTTGCGGATCGACCAACTGCTCCATCCCCCGGGACAACTCGAGCAGTTGCCGGGCCTTGGCCTGCAGGCGCCGGTCGGCCTCGTTGCGCGGCTCCCAGCATGGCACCGGGGTGGGCTTGCCATCGGCGCCGTCCAGCGCCACAAACACCATCACGCAGCTGGTCGCCAGGCGCTGGTCGCCCTTGCGCAAGTCGCTGGCCATCACGTCGACGGCCAGATGCATGCTGCTGCGGCCCGTATGGATCAGGCGCGCCCTCACCGTGACGAGGTCGCCGATCAGGATCGGCGCCACGAACTGGATGCCGCTGACCGAGGCCGTGACGCAATACGCTCCACTCCAGGCAACCGCGCAGGCATAACCGGCCTGGTCGATCCACTTCATCGCCATGCCGCCGTGCACCTTGCCGCCGAAGTTGACGTCGGTGGGCTGGGCGAGAAAACGGAAACTGACTTCCTGCTGTTTTCCGGGCATGGCGGGTCCGCGAAAGCAAGATCGGAAGGGCGATTATGCCCGCTTCACCCACTCACCACGATCGCTACGCCGGCAACCGGCGTCGCCATGCGCGCGCCGAAGCCAGCTAACGTGCCGGCGTCGCGGCCGGCACGGCATCGCCGTGCAACTCAAGCTTGCCGTCGCGCACGTCAGCGGTGACCTCGAACGCCGGGCGTTGCACGCTCAGATCGCGCAGGTCGATCCGACTGTGCGGGCCGATGCCGGTCACGCGAATGCCCCGATAGTCCAGCGGCTGGCCGGCAACGACCCGCGCCGGCGGACCCGCGGGGCGCACCAGCCAGGCGAAACCGTCGTTCAGGGTGACCAGATGCCCTTGTCCATCGGCCTCCACGCACAACGCGGCATCCTCATCCACGCCCAGGCCGATCACGTCGGCATGCCCCTCGTGGCGCAACCGGGCGATGAACGCAACCAACCGGCCCAGCCGCTTGCGCGCATGGAAGTGGGTGTCGGTGATGACGTGCCGCAGGTACGGCAGATGCAGGAAACCTTCGACCACGGTCACCGCCTTGCCCAGCGGATCGGCCAGCGCTTCATCCGAGGTGATGCTGCCGCCGTCCAGCGCGCCATAGGCAAAGCGGCCGAGGATCGCCAGGCCGGCACTGGTGCCGCCCAGCGGCTTGCCCTGCGCCACATGGCGTTCCAGCAAGGCGTTCAACGGCGTGCCTTTCCAGAACCGCACATAGTTGGCCTGGTCGCCGCCGGCGATGAAGATGCCGTCGGCCGAACGCACGATCTCCAGCACGCGCGGATCGCTGGCCGCCGCGCGGTCGTGGAACACCAGGGTCTGCACCGAGGCCACGCCGCCGATGTCTTCGTACAGCTCCTTCTGCAATTCATCGGCACCGGAGGCGCGCAGGACCACGAAATGCCCGTGCCCGCCCCTGGCGGCGAACCATGCGAACGCCGCCGGCGGCCAGTCACCACCGCCCATCAGCAGCAGCGCCGGCTCGGTGGTTCCGGGGCGCGCGGCGTCGAGCTTGCCGATCCGGTAATAGTCGTAGCCTGCACCCGACGGCTTGGCCACGCTGCCGGGCCCGAAGCCCGCCAACAGCAGGCAGCACGCCAGCCACAGCCAGCGGAAAGTTGGTCGGAACGTTTTCATCGGCACTTCCCCGGGCCATGACAGAGCGGGCGCATGCCCGTCCGTGGTTATCGTCCGGGACGAGCGGCCCGCGGATATCCCCCACGTTCGCCCCGCTGTCCAGCCGCCCCGGATTGGCGCTAAGGTCGCCACGTGGACAATTCCCTCAACAGCTGGTTTGCCCGCGAAATCCTCGTCCACGAGGGCGCCCTGATGCGCTATCTGCGGCGCAGCTGGTTCCGTCGCGAGGAGGTCCACGACCTGCGCCAGGAGATCTACGTTCGCGTCTACGAAGCCGCGGCACGGTCGCGCCCGACCCAACCCAAGTCGTTCATGTTCACCACGGCGCGCCACCTGATGACCGACCGCCTGCGCCGCGAACGGGTGGTCTCGATCGAGGCCGTGGGTGATATCGACGCGTTGAACGTCTCGGTGGACGAGGTCACGCCGGACCGCCGGCTGGACGCACACCAGGAGTTGAAACGCCTCGCCGACGCGTTCGACCGCCTGCCCGACCGCTGCCGCGAGGTGGTCTGGCTGCGCCGCGTCGAGCAGTTGTCGCAGAAACAGGTCGCCGCCCGCATGGGCATCAGCGAGAAGACCGTGGAGAAGCAGATCGCCAAGGGCGCGCGGCTGATCGCTCAGTATGTGCACGGCGATCGCCACGCCCATCGCCACACCCGTGCAGGCGAACAGGAAACCGCCATCGAGCTTGGTCATGACCAGTAGCAGGGAGATCGAACACATCGCCGCGAGCTGGCTGGCCCGACGCGACGGCGAGCACTGGAACGAGCGCGACCAGCGCCGGCTGGACGCGTGGCTGGATGCGTCAACCGCGCACCGGGTGGCCTACGTGCGGCTCGACGCGGCGTGGCAGCAAAGCGGCCGGCTGCAGGCGCTGGGTGCCGGCTGGCGCGCCGGCGGCGTGCCGCCGCGTGGCAGTTGGGCGACGCCGCACACCGGTGCACCTGCGCTGGCGCAACCGCACCCTGCCGCGACTCCGCGCGGCTGGCGGGCAGCCACGCGACGCCGATCCTGGCCGCACGCCCGGCTGCTGGCGGTCGCCGCTTCGCTGCTGGCGGTCGTGACGCTGGCGCTGGCCTGGCATGGGTACGGCGCGGTGGAGCAGGCGTCCTATCGAACCGCCGTCGGCGAGCTGCGCGAGGTGCAACTGGCGGACGGCTCGGTGGCCACGCTCAGCAGCGACAGCCGCATCCGGCTGACCTGGTCGCGCCGCGAACGCCACGTCGATCTCGAGCAAGGCGAGGCGTTCTTCAGCGTGGCCAAGGATCGCGCACGACCGTTCGTGGTCAGCGCCGACGCGCGCCGGGTGATCGCCGTCGGCACACGCTTCGCGGTGCGCCGTGACGTGGCGGATCTGCGCGTGGTGGTCACCCAGGGCCTGGTGCGGCTGGAATCCGACGGTCGTCCCGACGGCCCGCACCAGGCCACCACCCTGTTGCCGGCCGGCAGCGTGGCCATCGCCAGCGACGGCGGCGTGGTCGTGCATTCGGGAACCGTGCAGCAGGCGCAGGAATACCTGAGCTGGCGCAACGGTTTCGTCAGCTTCCACGACACCCCGCTGGCCACCGCCGTGGCCGAGTTCAACCGCTACAACCAGCGCAAGATCGTGATCGACGATGTACGGGTCGGCGCCATGCGCGTGGGCGGCAACTTCCGCTGGTCCAACACCGACGCCTTCGTGCGGCTGCTGACGCGCGGCTTCCCGGTCAAGGCCGCCGCGCGCGGGAACACTATCGTGTTGAGTCCGCGCTGAGCGGAGCGGTGCCTGGGGGGATTTTCCGCGTCCGCTCGTCATGGCATCTACGCGGTGCGCATCGTGCGCGCCTGCCCGGGGAGAACTGCACATGACTCGTTCGCTACGCGGCGCGCTGTTGATCCTTGCTTGCTCGGCACCGGCCCTCGCCGCCGCACAGGCCCCGGCGACGCGGCCGGTCGACATCCCGGCCGGTGACCTGGTCACCGCGCTGGATACGCTGGCCCGCCAGTCCGGCGCGCAGTTCATCTACCAGGCCGACCAGCTGCGCGGACTGCGCACCGCCGGCGTGCGCGGCACGCTGTCGACGGACGAGGCGCTGCGGCGGTTGCTGGCCGGCAGCGGCTTCACCACGCAGCACGACGAGTCCGGCGCGGTAGTGATCGTCAAGGCGGCCCGCCGAACCGCGCCGCCAACCGCACCCGCGCCTGCCGGCAGCGGCTCCGCCGAACCGGACCCGGAACAGGCCACACGGCTGGACGAAGTGCAGGTCACCGGCTCGCGCATTCCGCGGGTGCAGGTCGAGGGCCCGGCGCCAGTCACCGTGGTCACCGCGCAGGAGATCAAGGCCGCCGGCTTCGCCAGCGTGCCCGACGTGATGCGCGCGATCACCCAGAACAGCGGCGAGACGCAGAGCCAGCAATCCTCCAGCGGCGCCGACTTTTCGCCGGGCGCCGAGGAAGTCGACTTGCGCGGGCTCGGCCCCAACCACACCCTGGTACTGGTCAACGGCCGGCGCATCGCCGATTTTCCGCTGCCGTTCAAGGGCCGCAGCAACTTCACCGACATCTCCAACATTCCGATCGGCATGATCGACCGCATCGAGGTGCTCACCGGCAGCGCCTCGGCGGTGTACGGTTCGGATGCGATCTCCGGCGTGGTGAACTTCATCCTGAAGGACCACGCCGACGGCACCACCATCGACCTGCGCTACGGCGACACCACCCGCGGCGGCGGCGCGTCGACCAAGCTGAACTTCTCCACCGGCTTCTCGCAGGGTGACTTCAACCTGGTGTTCGGCGCCGAGCTGATCGACCAGAAGCCGCTGTGGGCCTACGACCGCAAGATCCAGGACTCCACCGCCGACGCGCCCACCGCGCGCTCGCAGGTGCCGCGCCGCACCTTCCTCAACGGCGACTGGAACGACGACTACATCGACCCCGGCCAGGCCACCTGCGACGCGCTGTCGTACCTCAACGGCGGCACCACGGTGTATGCGAACCGGCCGCGCTACGGCAATTTCTGTGGCAGCGCCGAGTCGATCGGCTACGGCACCATCCTCAGCCAGCGCCGCGGCATCAACACCTACACCTCGGCCAACTTCAAGATCAACGACAACCTGAGCTGGTTCGGCGACATGCAGCTGGGCTGGAGCAAGGTCGAGCTGTTCCGCGACGTCGAGCAATGGAACTACCAGGCGCCCGACGGCAACGAGGACGGCTACTTCTACAACGCGCACAGCGGCGGCATCGAGAACTGGTATCGCCAGTTCACGCCCGAGGAAATGGGCGGCCTCGGCCGCGGCATGATCGAGAACACGCAGAAGACCTTCAGCCTCACCACCGGCTTCAAGGGCACGTTCGGCCAGGCCTGGGATTACGAGGCCTCGCTCAGCCACTCGCAGTACAAGGCGCTGATCAGCTGGCCGCAAACCGTCGCCGCGAAGGCCAACGATCTCTACCTCGGCCCGCAACTGGGCGTGGACCCGGACAGCGGCCTGCCGATCTTCGACGCCGATCCCGTCCGCCTGTACACGCCGCTGACCCGCGCCGAGTACGACGCGATCACCGCGCGCACCAACTACCACCCCGAATCGCGCAGCGACACGCTGGCGTTCACCCTGACCAACACCGCCTTGTTCAACCTGCCCGCCGGGCCGGCGGGTTTCGCCGGCGTGGTCGAGTTCGGCAACCAGGCCTACGACCTCAACCCCGACCCGCTGGCCACCCAGTACTACTACTACAGCTGGAAGGATTCCGACGGCCACGGCAGCCGCAACCGCTGGGCTACCGCCGGCGAGCTGCGCCTGCCGCTGCTGGAATCGCTCAACCTCAGCCTGGCCGGCCGCTACGACCAGTACCGCTTCTCCGGCCACAAGACCGGCAAGCTGACCTACAGCACCGGGCTGGAATGGCGCCCGCTCGACAGCCTGCTGCTGCGCGGCTCCTACGGCACCGCGTTCCGTGCGCCGGACCTGCACTACGTCTACGCCGGCATCGGCAACGACGAGACCTCCGGCAACGACTACTACCGCTGCCGCACCGAGGAGCCGGATGAGGACATCACCGACTGCTCGTATTCCGACGAAGGTCTGATCCGCACGCGCCAGGGCAACCGCGACCTGAACTCCGAGACCAGCACCTCCTGGACCGGCGGCTTCGTGTGGTCACCGACGCCGAACCTGGATCTGTCGGTGGACTATTTCAACATCCGCATGCAGAACCAGGTGCAGGACCTCAGCACCGACCGCATCCTGCAACTGGAAGCCGATTGCCGCATCGGCAAGGACGTCAACGGCAATCCGGTCGACCCGAACTCGCCCAGTTGCATCGACGCGGTGGCGCGCGTCACCCGCACCGCTGGTACGGGTCGCTTGTACGGCATCTTTGTCAACCCGATCAACGTCGCCAACGAGCGCACCAGCGGCATCGACGCCAGCGCGCACTACAAGCTGGAAACCGCGATCGGCACCTTCCGTTTCGCCGGCAACTACACCTGGACCCGCAACCACCTGTTCCAGCAATACCCCGGTGACCCGACCCGGGATGAACTGGCGGTCAACAGCGGCTTCGACATCCCGCGTGAAAAGACCAGCGCCAGCATCTCGTGGGAGCGCAAGGCCTGGTCGGCCACCTTGTTCGGCACCCGCCTGGGCCGCCTGCCAAACTCGTGGTCGTACGATCAGGTCGTCGACACCTCGGCCGGCGATCCCGCCTGGGTTCACGCCACTTACCGCTACAACGCCACCTTGCAGTACAAGTTCAGCGACCACGCCCAGCTGTCGCTGGCAGTGGACAACCTGTTCGACAAGATGCCCCCGCGCGACCCCACCTATACGTCGTATCCGTACTACGACATCTCATGGTTCGACGCTGCCGGCCGCAGCTACTTCGTGCAGTTCACCTACAAGTTCGGCGGCAGCGCGCTGTAGGCGACTCTTTGCGGCGAGGTAGGGCGGGCACTGCCCGCCGGCGCTTCAACGCACCCATCGGGAGCGGCGGGCAGTGCCCGCCCTACGCGCCGGTCAGACGTTGAACAGGAAGTGCAGCACGTCGCCGTCCTTGACGATGTATTCCTTGCCTTCCTTGCGCAGACGCCCGGCGGCGGCGGCGCCGGCTTCGCCCTTGTACTGGATGAAGTCGTCGTAGGAGACGGTTTCGGCGCGGATGAAGCCTTTCTCGAAATCGCTGTGGATCACGCCGGCAGCCTGTGGCCCGGTGGCGCCGCGCTTCACCTGCCACGCGCGCACTTCCTTCACGCCGGCGGTGAAATAGGTCTGCAGGTCGAGCAGCTTGTAGCCGGCGCGGATCACCCGGTTCAGGCCCGGCTCGTCCAGGCCCATGTCCTTCAGGAACTCGTCGCGGTCGGCTTCGTCGAGTTGCGCCAGTTCCTCCTCGATGGCCGCACACACCGGCACCACCTCGGCACCCTCGGCGACGGCGCGCTCGCGCACGGCGTCCAGCAACGGGTTGTTCTCGAAGCCGTCGTCGGCGACGTTGGCGATGTACATCAGCGGCTTCAGGGTGAGCAGGAACAGGTCGCGCACCAGCGCCTTCTCTTCCTCGTCCAGGCCGAGGCTGCGCGCGGACTTGCCTTCGTTGAGCCCGGCAGCCAGCTTCTGCAGCACCGGCTTCTTCGCCAACGCATCCTTGTCGTTCGCCTTGGCCGCGCGCTCGGCGCGGTTCAGCGCCTTGTCCACCGACTCCAGGTCGGCCAGCGCCAGCTCGGTGTCGATGGTCTCGATGTCGGCGATCGGATCGACCTTGCCGGCGACGTGGATCACGTCGCCCTCGAAGCAGCGCACCACGTGGGCGATCGCGTCGACCTCGCGGATGTGGGCCAGGAACTTGTTGCCCAGGCCCTCGCCCTTCGACGCGCCGGCGACCAGGCCGGCGATGTCGACGAACTCCACCGCGGTCGGCACCACCTTCTGCGGGTTGACGATCGCCGCCAGCGCATTCAGCCGCGGGTCCGGCACCGGCACCACGCCCACGTTCGGCTCGATCGTGCAGAACGGAAAATTGGCCGCCGCGATGCCGGCCTTGGTCAGCGCGTTGAACAGGGTGGACTTGCCGACGTTGGGCAGTCCGACGATGCCGCATTTGATGCCCATGGATTTGATTCCGGGAATAGGGAATAGGGAATGGGGAATAGGAAAAGCGGGGGTCGGGATGCTCTTGCGACTCCCTATTCCCCATTCCCTATTCCCTCGTCGTGTGCAACTGCTGCATCGCCTTGTCGAACTGCCCATCCACCGCCAGCGGCAGCACGTCCAGGGCGCGCGCGACGCCGTCCAGGATGGCGGTTTCGTCCGTGGCGGAAGGCCGGCCCAGCACCCACGGCGTGACCTGATCCTTGTGGCCGGGGTGGCCGATGCCCACGCGCAAGCGATGGAACTTGCCGTGGCCGAGGTGGCCCATGATGTCGCGCAGGCCGTTCTGCCCACCGTGGCCGCCGTCGAACTTCAGGCGCACGGTACCGGGCGGCAGGTCCAGGTCGTCATGCGCGACCAGACATTGTTCGGGTTCGATCTTGTAATAGCGCAGCGCCGAAACCACGGCGATGCCGCTCTTGTTCATGAAGGTGGCGGGCTTGAGCAGCCAGACCGGTTCGCCGCCAAGGCGCACGCGGCAGCTCTCGCCATGCAGCTTGCCGTCGAAGGCGAACCGCTCGCCCTGGCCGCCGGCAAGGGCGTCCACCAGCCAGAACCCGGCATTGTGCCGGGTTCTGAGGTATTCGGCGCCGGGATTGCCCAGCCCGACGATGAGTTTCAATCCAGCCATTGCGCAGCCAGCCATGCATGGCCCCGCGCCGGTCGGGCGCGGGGCCGCACGACTTACTTCTTGTCGGCAGCCGGCTTGGCGTCGGACTTCGCACCCGGCTTGGCAGCCGCGGCCTTGGTCGCTTCGGCCTCGGCTTCGGCAGCGTCTTCCGCGACATCCGCGGCGCTTTCCTTGACCGCGTTCACGGTCACCACGGCGACGTCGTGGGCTTCACCCAGCAGCAAAGCCGGCAGTTCCACGTTCGCCGGCAGCTTCAGCTGCGACAGGTGGATGATGTCGCCGGCCTGCAGCGCGCCCAGATCCAGCTCGATGAACGCCGGCAGATCCTTCGGCAGGCAGCTGACTTCCACTTCGGTCAGGTTGTGCGAGATCACCACGCCGGACATCTTGCCGGCCGGCGACAGTTCCTTGTTCAGGAAATGCAGCGGCACGTTGGCGCGCAGCCTGGCGTTCTCGTCGATGCGCTGGAAATCCATGTGCATCATCAGCTGCTTGAACGGATGCTTCTGCCAGTCGCGCACCAGCACCTTCTGCACCCTGCCATCGACGTTCAGGTCGAGGATCGAGGAGAAGAACCATTCGTTCTTGGCGGCGAGCAGGATGGTGTTGTGCTCGATCTGGATGCTTTCCGGCGGCTGGCTGCCACCGTAGACGACGGCCGGCACGAAGCTCGCGCGACGCAGGCGGCGGCTCGCACCTTTCCCCTCGTCCTTGCGGCTCTGCGCCTTGATTTCATGAGTCTGGGTCATTGTTTTATTACCTTGGGTTGCGTTTTCCGCCTTGCGACGGATGGGTGACTCTCCCGCGACCAGGAGAGCCCTTGGAGGGGAATAGGGAATGGAGAATTAGGGAATAGGAAAAGCGTGGGTGCGGCTCTTCGATTCCCTATTCCCTACTCCCTATTCCCGGATTCAATCCACGTACAGCGAACTCACCGACTCGCCGAAGGCGATGCGGCGAATGGTTTCAGCCAGCAGTTCGGCGACGGAGAGCTGGCGGATCTTGCTGCAGGCCTGGACTTCGGGGCGCAGCGGCAAGGTGTTGGTGACCACCAGCCGGTCGAGCTGGGAGCCTTCGATGTTGCTGATCGCCGCGCCGGACAGCACCGGATGCACGCAGTAGGCGACCACCTTGCGGGCGCCACGCTCCTTGAGAGCTGCAGCGGCCGCGCACAAGGTGCCGGCGGTATCGACGATGTCGTCGACCATGACGCAGGTCTTGCCTTCGACGTCGCCGATGATGTTCATCACGGTGGAGACGTTGGCGCGCGGACGGCGCTTGTCGATGATCGCCAGGTCGGCGTCGTCCAGCCGCTTGGCGATCGCCCGGGCACGCACCACGCCGCCCACGTCCGGGCTGACCACGATCAGGTCTTCCATGCTGTACTTGCGCCAGATGTCGGCCAGCAGCACCGGTGAGGCGTACACGTTGTCGACCGGGATGTCGAAGAAGCCCTGGATCTGGTCGGCATGCAGGTCCACCGTCAGCACCCGGTCCACGCCCGCGGCGCCGATCATGCGGGCGGCCAGCTTGGCGGTGATCGGCACCCGCGCCGAGCGCGGCCGGCGATCCTGCCGGGCGTAGCCGAAGTACGGGATCACCGCCGTGACGCTGGCCGCCGAGGCGCGCTTGAGCGCGTCGGTGAGCGCCAGCAGCTCGAACAGGTTCACCGCGCTGGGCGCACCGGTCGGCTGGATCACGAACACTTCCTGACGGCGCACGTTCTCCTCGATCTCGATCTGCACCTCGCCGTCGCTGAAGGTGCCGACCAGGGCCTTGCCCAGCGGCACGCCCAGGCGGTGGGCGACATCCTCGGCCAATGCGCGATGCGCATTGCCGGTGAACAGCATCATCGGGGTGGACGTGTCCACGGTGCTACCTCGAAAACTCAGCCAACAATGAAGTGGCTGGGGCGGCAGGATTCGAACCTGCGAATGCGGGAATCAAAATCCCGTGCCTTAACCAGCTTGGCGACGCCCCAGTGTCTTGGTGTATTCGGTCGTGCCTTTGCCTGAAATCCGTCAACTTGCGCGTTGCCGCGCCAGCGCCTGATGCAGCGGCGAGACATCCATCCCGCTCGCCACGTGTACCCTGAATGTCGCCGGACAACGTTCTGCGATGGCGTGGGCACGCGCGAGCGAGCGCAGCTCCAGGAACACGCAGCCGCCGGTACCCGAAAGCCTCGCCGTGCCGAAACCGCCCAGCCACGCCAGCGCCGCCGCGACCCGCGGGTAACGCGCCCGCACGACCGGCTCGAAGGCGTTCTCGACCGTTGCGCCGGAAACAAAGGACGAAATTGTCGCCCGCGGCGCATTTCGTGTCAATTCAGGCGCTTGAAAGAGCGCTGCAGTAGGCACCTGCTCGCGCGGGTCGAGCACCACGTAATGCCTTCGCGGCAGATGGATCGGACTGAGCCGCTCGCCGACACCCTCGGCCCAGGCCGAACGCCCGCGCACGAATACCGGCACGTCGGCACCGAGCTGGCCGCCCAGCGCGGCCAGGCTGTCCTCGTCCAGATCCAGCCGCCACAGGTGATTGAGCGCCACCAGCACGGTGGCCGCGTCGGAACTGCCGCCGCCGAGGCCGCCGCCCATCGGGATGCGCTTGTCGACGGCGAGATCCGCGCCCAGCGCACAACCGGCATGCTGCTGCAGCAAGCAGGCCGCGCGCACGACCAGGTCGTCCGACTCGGCCACCCCCCGCGCGCCGTTCAGGCGCTTCACTTCGCCATCGTCGCGCACTCGCAGGCGCACTTCGTCACCCCAGTCCAGCAGGCGGAACACGGTCTGCAGTTCGTGGTAGCCGTCGGCACGGCGACCGGTGATGCGCAGGAACAGGTTCAGCTTGGCCGGCGCGGGCCATGCGGTCCATTCACCGCGCGCCGGCGTGGCCAGCGGGCGGCTCATGAAGACGCGCAGGTCGTCGGGAAAACCGTGCTCGCGATCGCGCTGGCGGGCGTTGGCGAACGCCGGGGCGTTCTTGTCGACCACCGCGAAACCATGCCGTGCGTAGAACGGCGCGTTCCACGGCACGTCGGCAAGGGTGCCCAGATCCACCCGCCGATAGCCCGCCTCGCGCGCCCAGTTGCAGGCGTGTTCGAGCAGGGCCGCGCCGATGCCGCGGCGACCATGCCCGGGCAGCACGTCGATCTCGGCGACGCCGATCGCACCGTCGCCCGGCTCCTCGTCCAGCCAGATGAAGCCGAGCGGATCGCCCGCTTCATCCGGCGCCACCCAGACCAGGCCGCGCTCGACAGCCTGCCGCAGCAGTTCGACCGGCATCGACACCGCCGCGTACGCCGGCCACGCCGGATGGCCGCGAAACATCTGCACGGCCTTGCGTTCGATCGCACACAGGGCGGCGACATGGCCCGGCTGGGCACGGTCGATGTGGACGTTCATGGATGGCAGCGGCGCACCGTCGGCAGGGCGCAAAGCCTAACCCAACCGATGGCGCTTACCGAAACTGCCAGGATTCGATCGACAGCCGCACCTTGTACGGCGGTCGCGCGGCGTAGACCTTGGTCGGCAACGGCGGATCGCGGGTTTCGTCCCAGCTGCGGTATTCCACCGACCAGCCGTCCTGCCGCAGCAGCGACGGCAGCCGGTTTTCGCCGAAGCGGATTTCCGCCGGGCCGCCAGCGGCACGCAGGCCCAGCACCCACGCGCGCAACTCGCGCAGCGGCACTTCCCAGCCCAGTGCCTTGCGCATCAGCGCCTCGGCGTCGTTGCCGCGCAGCGGCCCGCCGTCCAGCCCTTCGAGCAAGGCATCGTGCGCATCGCCGCTGAGCCGGAAACTCTTGCCGGTCACCGGCGCGCGCAGCACGAACTCGTAACGCGCGCCGTCCTGGCTCCAGCTGAAGCTGCCGCTGCCGCCTTCGTGGCCATCCGATACACCCAGCCGGCCTTGCAGCGACCAGTGCCCGGCGTCGGACAGCGCGTGTTCGCGCGCGCGCTGGGCGGCAAGCAGGCCGGCGTCGCCGGGCATGCGTACCGCCGGCGCGCAGGCAGTCAGCAGCAACGGCAGCAGCAATGCCGCGCCGTACGCGGTGATCCGGCTCAAGGATGCGCTCCGACCGGCAGCAGGCGCTTCAGGGCATCGCGCAGGGCGAGGCTGTGCGGGTCGAGCTTGCGCACCTCGTCGAACACCTGCTGCGCATCGTGGCGACGGCCCTGCTTCCACAGCACTTCGCCCAGATGCACGCCGACATCGGCGTCCTTGCGCGCCAGCCAGGCGCCGCGCAGGGTTTGCTCGGCCTGCGCCAGATGGCCGAGGCGATATTGCAGCCAACCCCACGAATCGGCGATGGCCGGATCGTCGGGCTTGGCCGCGCGCGCGACCTGCAGCAGCTTCTTCGCCTCGGCCAGGTCGCGATTGGCGTCGGCCAGGGTGTAGCCCAGCGCGTTGCTGGCGTCGATGTCGCCGGGCTTGATCTTCAGCAGGTGCTGGAAATCCTTCACCGCCAGGTCGATCTGGCCGGCTTGGGCATAGGCCAGGCCGCGACCGTAGAGCAGGCCGGGATCGTCGGGCATCACCTGCAGGGCGCGGCCGAACGCGGTTTCCGCCTGCGCGTAGTCCTGCTCGCGCAGGTACAGCTCGGCATCGGCCTGCAAGGCCTGACTCAGTTGCTCGGGCTGTTCGAGGTAGTCGATTTCCAGCTGGGCGAGCAACTGATGCGCCTGTTCGTGCTTGCCCTGCGTGTGCAGGATCAGCGCACTGCGTATCGCGGCGTCGAACGCATGCGGATCGTCGTCGCCGACCTGCTCGTACCAGTCCAGCGCCTCGGCCTCGCGATGCTGCATCTCGGCCAGCTGACCGAGCAGGTAGCTGCTCTGCACGCGCACGTCGGGCGCGGCCTGCTGCAACTGGCGGTACAGCGTGGCCAGGGCCTTCGCGTCCTGGTGGCGGGCGGCCAGCCCCGCGCGCATGGCGTAGGTGTCGGCGTTCTGCGTGCCGTGCGCGAGCAGCCGGCGGGCGGCCGCGTCGTCACCCGACGCGCTGAGCAGGCCGGCGTAGGCCAGGCGCAGGCGCGTATCGGACGGTGCCTGTGCCAGCGCCTTGCGCAACAGTTCCTGCGCGCCGGCACGGTCGCCGTCCTTGGCTTTCATTTGCGCGGCCCAGGCGTAGGTCTCGGCGTTGTGGAAGCGCTGCACCGCCGCCGTGGCGATCTGCTGCGCATAGGCATGGCGGCCGAGCTTGTCGCCCAGTTCGCTCATCGCCAGCCAGGCCTTGGGGTCGGCCGGCAATCGCGCAGGCACGGCCAGCGCCTCCAACAGGCGCGCCGCCTGCGCCTGGTCGCGCGCGCCCAGCAGCACGCGGCCGAACTGGCGCCAGGCATCCTTGTCGCCGCTGGTGACCAGGCGTTCCAGCTGCTGTTCCGCCTCGGTCGCATTGCCCTGGTCGAGTGCCAGCTCGGCGCGCGCGCGGGCAATGGATGCGGGCTTGGCGCCCAAGACCTGCCAGCGGTCCAGCGCGCGGCCGGCCGCCTCGCCGTGATGCACGGCGATGGCCAGCTCCGCTGCCCGCTCGGCAACGGCGGGATCGGTGCTGAGGGCCATCGCCTTGTCGTAATGAGCCGACGCGGCGGGCAGATCGGTGTTTCCCAACGCCATTTCGCCGGCCAGCAACTGGGCCAGCAAGTCGTGGTCGGCATCCGGCGTGGCCACCACCAGGTGCGCCAGCGGCTGCGGCGTCGGCGCGGCCTGCGGACGCAGCGGCGCCGTGGTGCAGGCGCCCAGCGCGAGCGCCATTGCGGCCAGTGCCGTAAAATGCCGCAGTTGCTTGAACTTGTTCGACCCGCTCCGCACACTGTTCTCCGTCAACCGACCTGCTGCAGCCGTATCCGCGATGATCGGCGCTCGCGCCAAGCTTAGCCTACGCCGCCAAACTCCTGCCGCCGAGATATCCGCCATCCCATGCCACTGATCGCCCTCGGGCTCAATCACCTCACCGCGCCGGTCAGCCTGCGCGAGCAGGTGGCGTTCGATGAGGACGCCGCCAGCGCAGCGCTGCGCGAGCTGGCCAGCGAGCCGGGCATCGAGGAGGCGATGATCCTGTCCACCTGCAACCGCACCGAGCTGTACGTGGGCGTGGCCGAAGGTGCCGAGGACATCCCGCAGGTGTGGTTGAACCGTCATCATCATCTGACCCCCGGCAAACTCGATGAGTTCCTTTATCGGCATGAGGAACGCGATGCGGTACGCCACGTGTTCCGCGTCGCCACCGGGCTGGATTCGATGGTGCTGGGCGAGCCGCAGATCCTGGGTCAGGTGAAGGACGCCTACCAGCAGGCGCGCCTGGCGCATGCGCTGAAGGCGCCCATGGATCGCCTGCTGCAGCACACCTTCGCGGTGGCCAAGCGGGTGCGCACCGACACCCGCATCGGCGCGCACACGGTGTCGGTGGCATTCACCGCGGTGCGCCTGGCCGAGCAGGTATTCACCGACCTGGAACAGGCCTGCATACTGCTGATCGGCGCCGGCGACACCATCGAGCTGGCCGCGCGCCACCTGACCGAACGCCACGCCCGCCGCCTGATCGTGGCCAACCGCACGCTGGAAACCGCGCAGGATCTGGCCGGCCGCTACGGCGGCTACGCGGTGGCACTGGCCGACCTGCCGCAACACCTGGCCGAGGCGGACATCGTGATCTCCTCCACTGCGGCGCGGCAGCCGATCGTCACCCGCGCGATGGTCGGGCAGGCAATGGCGAGCCGCCGGCGCAAGCCGATGTTCATGGTGGACATCGCGGTGCCGCGCGACATCGAGGAATCCGTCGCCGAACTGCCGGACGTCTATCTCTACGGCATCGACGACCTGCGCCAGGTGATCGACGACAACCGCCGCTCGCGCGAAACGGCCGCCCGCGAGGCGGATGCGATCATCGACCTGCAAGTCGACCGCTACATGGCCTGGCGCCGCGCGTTGACCACGAAGAACCCCGCCCTGGACATGCGCCAGCACGCCGAGGTCTACCGCGACGAGGTGCTGGGCAAGGCCCGCGCGATGCTCGCCCACGGCAAGTCGCCGGACGAGGCACTGGCCTTTCTCGCCAACACGCTGACCAACAAGCTGCTGCACCATCCCAGCGCGCGCTTGCGCGAAGCCGCCCTGAGCGGCGATCTCGACCTGCTGCACGCCGCGGGGCGGCTGTACGGGCTTGATTCAGAAGCGAGTGAAGATAAGTGAGAAGTGAGAGAAAGCATCGCTCCGGTCCTCTCTTTTCTCACTCCTCTCCACTCACTTCTCGCCGCTCCCCATGACCCCCTCGATCCGCCGCAAGCTCGAAGCACTCGCCGAGCGCCACCAGGAAATCGGCCTGCTGCTGTCGCAGCCCGAGGTGCTGGCCGACAACAGCCGCTTTCGCGAGCTGTCGCAGGAGTACGCCCAGCTGGAACCGATCGCCGGTTCGCTGCGCGAGCACGAGCGCGCCGAGCGCGATCTGGCCGAATCGCGCGCGATGCTGGACGATCCCGAATTGCGAGAGATGGCCGTCGACGACGTCGCCCGCCTGGAGCGTCGCCTGCAGGATCTCGACGGCGAACTGCAGCTGCTGCTGCTGCCGAAGGACCCGCGCGACGAGGCCAATCTCTATCTGGAAGTGCGCGCCGGCACCGGTGGCGACGAGGCGGCGATTTTCGCCGGCGACCTGTTCCGCATGTACGTGCGCTACGCCGAGAGCCGCCGCTGGCACGTCGAGGTGCTCAGCGAGCACGCCGGCGAGCACGGCGGCTACAAGGAGATCGTGGCGCGCATCGAGGGCAAGGGCGCGTACTCGCAACTGAAGTTCGAATCGGGCACGCACCGCGTGCAGCGCGTGCCGGAAACCGAATCGCAGGGCCGCATCCATACCTCGGCCGCGACCGTCGCGATCCTGCCGGAGCTGGACGAGATCGACGAGATCGAGATCAACCCGGCCGACCTGAAAGTGGACACCTTCCGCGCCTCCGGCGCCGGCGGCCAGCACGTCAACAAGACCGACTCGGCAATCCGCATCACCCACCTGCCCTCCGGCACCGTGGTGGAGTGCCAGGACGAACGCAGTCAGCACAAGAACCGCGCGCGCGCGATGAGCCTGCTGAAGGCGCGCCTGCTCGACGAGGCGCAAGGCAAGCAGGCCGCCGCGCAGG
Organism: Rhodanobacter sp. UC4438_H5; assembly: GCF_052978405.1. Lineage (NCBI taxonomy): Bacteria > Pseudomonadati > Pseudomonadota > Gammaproteobacteria > Lysobacterales > Rhodanobacteraceae > Rhodanobacter > Rhodanobacter sp. UC4438_H5. The sequence goes on along the minus strand of NZ_CM129672.1, from coordinate 360,528 downwards.
CGCAGGAACGGCGCCTGCAGGTGGGCTCCGGCGACCGCAGCCAGCGCATCCGCACCTACAACTACCCGCAGGGCCGCATCACCGACCACCGCATCAACCTCACCCTCTACCGCCTGCCCGAGATCATGCAGGGCGACCTGGGCGAACTGATCGACACGCTCACCCGTGAGCACCAGGCCGACCAGCTCCAGGCTCTCGGCGGCGCCTCGTAGGGCGGGCACGGCCCGCCACCGTCGCGCCTCGAAGCCGCCGGCGGGCAGTGCCCGCCCTACGCGCTGAAGTCCACCTACCGCAGAAACAGTCATGCCGCAGGGTTCGGGCGACCTCAGGCGGTGTGGAAACCCTGCAACTGCCGGTCGGAAAGGTCCTCGCGCCTGACCGCGGTCACGGCGGCGGCTGGCGGACCTTGCCACAACCACCGCCCCAGCGCGTCGAGCGCTTCGGCATTGCCGCTGGCCAGCACTTCGACGCGTCCGTCATCCAGGTTCCTCGCGTGACCGGCAATGCCCAGCGCCAGCGCCTGCTCGCGGGTGCTGGCGCGAAAGAACACGCCCTGCACGCGACCGTCCACGAGAAACCGCGCCGTCGGCATCAGTCCGCCCCGATCCACTGCTTGAGCAGGGCCTCGGTGACCGGCCCCAGCTTCCGCTGCGCCACCTTGCCCTGCGGGTCGATCAGGTAGGTCATCGGCAGGCCGCGCGGCGCGTCGAAATCCTTCAGCGGCTTGTCCACGGTGACCTGGGCGATCGGATAGACCACCGGGTGCCTGGCCAGGAACGCCTTGATGTCGGCCGTGTCGCTGTCCTCGTAGGCCAGCCCGATCGCGCGCACGTTCTGGTGCGCGGCGACGAAGTGCGAGATGTCCGGCATTTCCTTGATGCACGGCACGCACCAGGTCGCCCAGTAGTTGACGATGACCCAGTGCCCGCGCTGCGCGGCCAGGTCGAAGCTCTTGCCATCGAGCGTGCTGACCTTGAGCGTTGGCTGCTCCGGCATCGCGGCCTGCAACGGAGTGACGAAAGCCAGCGCCAGGGCGACGGCGGCGAAACGGCTCAGCAACATCATGCGGGGAGTTCCTCGGTGTCGGCGGCCGGGTCGGCGGCCGGGGGATAGATCTGGTCGAGCCGGGTGCCCAGCTTCGAATGCAACGCGGCGGCCACCTCGTCGAGCAGCAGCAGCAGCTCCGCCGGCAACACCACGTTCATCGCCGCGGCTTCCTCGCGCGGCTGCAGCGGCAGGCGGTGATGAGTGCAACGATACAGCCGCAGCAGGTCGGTGCTGTCCAGGCTGCGACAGAGCAGCCAGCCGCCCGCCTCCCCGCGCTGGATCAGATCGGCGTCCTGCAGGTCGTCGAAATAGCCGGCGACCGCACCTGCGCTGAGGCTCGGCGCGCCCAGGCGCACCTCGGCCACGTCCACGCACGCACCCTTGCGCTGCGCGTCGACGAACACCCCCAGCACCACCAGCAGGCCCAGGAACTCGGCCCCTGCCGGCAGGGTTGCGGAGGGCGGCACGTACTCGTAGGCGGAGATCGACGCCGCCACCGAGGCGGCCAGGATCACGATCACCCACGACAGGTAGATCCACAGCAGGAAGATCGGGATCGTCGCCAGCACGCCGTAGATCTGCTGGTAGGTCTGCGCGTGCCCCACGAACTGGCCGAAGCCCCAGCGCGCGATCTCGAACAGTACCGCGCCCAGCAGCGCGCCGATCGCCGCGTCGCGACGCGACACCCGCGTGTTGGGGATCACTGCGTACATCAGCCACAACGTGCAGAAGGTCACCAGGAACGGCAGCGTCGCCAGCAGGCTGGCGCCGATCGAGTGGATCTGGCCGGCCGCCACGCTGAGGAACGGCATCGCGGTGACGTACGACGTGGTGGCGATGCCGCCGCCGACCAGGATCGGCCCCAGCGTCAGCGCGGCCCAGTACAGCAGCAGGCGCGAACTCCAGCGACGCGCCTGGTGCACGCGCCAGATCCGGTTGAGCCGGTCCTCGATGCTGATCATCATCGACAGCGCGCTGAACAGCATCACCAGGATGCTGACGCCGGTGAGCCCTTTGGCGTTGTCGGCGAAACTCTGCAGCGCCGCCTGCACCTTTTCGCCGGCCGTCGGCACGAAATTGTTGAAGACGAAATTGAGCAGCGTGTCGCGCGCGCCCGCGAACACCGGGAACACCGCGAACATCGCCAGCACCGCCACCGTCAGCGGCACCAGCGACACCAGCGTGGTGTAGGACAGCGCGCCGGCCGTCTCGAAGCACTTGTCGTCGATGAAGCGCTGCCACACGAAGCGGCGGAAATAGCGCATGCGATCGGGATCGAAGCGGCGGGCCATCGCTATCCTCGGGTTGTCGCGGCAGCCTGCCGCTTCCGGTGTTCGGGGTATCGGCCGGTACACTAGCCCATTGCCCGTGAACGCCTCAACGCGTGGAATCGCCGCATGGCCCGAGAAATCCTGGTGTTGTATTACAGCCGCAGCGGACACACCGCCCAACTGGCGCGCCTGATCGCGCGTGGTATCGAGGAGGTACCCGGCATGCGCGCGCGCCTGCGCCAGGTGCCGCCGGTGGCGCCGGTGACCGACATCGCGCAGCCGCCGGAACCGGAGGACGGCGCGCCATACGTGACCAAGCAGGATCTGCTCGACTGCGTCGCACTCGCCATGGGCAGCCCCACCCGCTTCGGCAACATGGCCGCGCCGCTGAAATATTTCCTCGACACCACCGGCGCCGAATGGGCCAGCGGCGCGCTGGCCGGCAAGCCGGCGGCGCTGTTCACCTCCACCAGCACCATGCACGGCGGCCAGGAATCCACCCTGCTCTCGATGGCGCTGCCGCTGCTGCATCACGGCATGCTGATCGTCGGCGTGCCGTACACCGAGCCGGCGCTGACGAGCACGCAGAGCGGCGGCACCCCCTACGGTGCCAGCCACGTCGCCGGCGCCAAGGGCGACAACCCGATCAGCGAACACGAGCGCGAGCTGGCCCGCGCGCTGGGCCGCCGCTTGGCCGACGTGGCCAGCCGCCTGGCGGATACGCCATGACCGCCGCCACGCACGCGCCCATCCTGCCCGTCTATCGCGTCGGCCTGGCCGCCTGGGCCTTGCTCGTCGTGCTGCAGCTCGTCTGGCATGCCTGGCTGGTGCCATCGCAAACCCTGTCCGCCTGGCTGGTGCTGGCGATCACCGTGATTCCCTTGCTGCTGCCGCTGCTGGCGATCCGCAACGTGCGCCGCGCCCTGCTCTGGGTCGGCATCCTCAGCCTGTTCTATTTCTGCCACGGCGTGGCCGAGGCATGGAGCGCGCCGGGCGAACGCGTGCTGGCATGGGCGGAGATCGTGCTGACGGTCGGCCTGATCGCCGTGCTGGGCGCCGGCGTCAAGCGGCGAAGCACGCCGCACTGATCGTCACGCGCGCCGGATCACCCGCACCACCGATTCGCGGTAATCGACGAAGCCCATGCTCCGATACAGCGCGCGGGCCCCTTCATTGGCGCGCATCACGTGCAGGAACGGCGTTTCGCCACGCAGCAGCTGGCGTCGGATCAGCCTGGCCGTGAGCTGGCGGGCCAGCCCGTGCCCCTGCGCGTCGGGATGGGTACAGATGCCACTCACCTCGCGCCAGCCGCCAGCGAAGGCACGCTCGCCGGCCATGGCGATCAGCCGCGCGCCGTCGAACACGCCGAAGTAATCGCCCAGCTCCAGCGTGCGGGGGCCGAACGGCCCCGGCTTGGTCAGCGCCGCCAGTGCCATGGCCTGCTCCGCATGCTGCGGCTCCAGCGGCAACGCCTCCGGCGCATCGTCCCGCGCGGGCAGCTCGCCGGCCCAGCGCATCTTGAACATGGTCGATTCCAGTTCGATGCTCCACCCGACCGGCGCCGGCCCCGACCAGCCATCGGTGTAGAACGATTCGCCCGACGCGCAGAACGGCTGCAGTTCGCCGAATGCCGGTTCGGCCGGATCGGCAAAGCCGAGGATCGGCGAGAACCCCGGCGCGAACCGCCGCGCACCGCCCGCACCCTGGGCAAAGCCCGCCTGCGGCCCGCTGAGCGCATGCCAGAAGATGTTGTCGAGGATGGCTGGCACCGGTGATCCCGCGACCACTACAGCTCGCGACTCATGAACACGCTGTATGGATCGGCGACGTAATCCGCAAACGGTTCGCAGCGCACGAAGCCGAAGCTGGCGTACAGGCGATGGGCCGGCGCGAACGCCGCGGCTGATCCGGTTTCCAGGCACAGTCGACGGCAGCCGCGTCGCCGCGCCTCGTCGATGATGTGCCGCAGCAGCGCCGCGGCGACGCCCTTGCGCAGATGGCGCGCGGCGGTGCGCATCGACTTGACCTCCGCCTCCTGCGCATCGAGCTGCTTCAGCGCACCGCAACCCAGCAGTTCGCCCTCCTCCCACGCCGTCCAGAAGCTGATTTCCGGCCGGCGCAATGCGTCGACGTCGAGCGCATGGATGCTCTCCGGCGGCGAGTGCAACGCCACGCCCTGCAGGTGCTCGCGCAGCAGGTCGATGACGGCAGGCGCGGTGAGATCGTCGGGTCGGATATCCATGTGCGCGGATGGTAGCGCAGCCAAGTCCGCGAGCGGGATCGCCTCCTGATCGCTGCGCCTGTACTCGAACTCCCCGCTTCGCCTCGCCGAGGATGCCATGGCCTTTCGGCAGGACGCCCCGCGACTCGCCCCTCAATGCGGCAACCGCCTGGCTACTGGCGCTGCTCGATGGCGTGCTTCCGGCGCAATGGCGCGCGGTAAAAGCGTGGTCAGGCTTGCTTAATCCCGTCCGGATTGAGTGGGTAAGTGAACCTGACCCCGTTCGGCGGTAGACCCCGTTCGGCGGTAGCGAGTGGTGGTTCGGGGGCCTGGCTTGGGCATGGAACGCTCCTGAAATGTTAGTTCAGGGTGTCCACTAAAGCGTAGGAACTATCCCGTCCGCCTTGAACGAATTGTTAGGGCGCATACGTCACCCTAACCATCTCAATGATGCGCCATGCCACGAACAGAGCAACTCCAAGCGCGAGGAGCCGGAACTGGAGTCTCTGGTAGGTACGTGCGCGATTGGTGTTGCGCTCCACAGCTGACCGAGTGCCGTCCGCTGCAGCTTGTGCTGCCTGAGGATGGGCAGGTTGCTCAGGGTGAAGTCCGTGCTTGAGTTGAAGCAATGCATAGTTTGCGTAGATAGCGGAATGCACCCAAGTTATGCGCTTGCAACCGCAAAAGAAGCTCGCGAGCCAAAATGCTAGTGCCAGTAATCCAGGGGCAACCCACCAGGAGATAGGAAGTCCATCGAGCTTTTGCAATCCGTAGCCGAGAGCTGCACCAGTAGCGGCGAGCAAGAAGTACACGTACTTGGACTGGCCGTCCGAATGAAGCCGATAGAGTTCACGGAGATCTGATTGGTCGGTCATGAGCCCTAACGCTGGAGTTAAGCGGCGGCGAAGCCGTCCGCCTTGAACGAGTTGTTAGCTACTTTCCACATGGAAACGTTGACTTCAGTCCATCTAGCAACACTATGTCGACGAAGGCCATGCTTTTGTGTCCTGATCTATCAACCATCTGCTTGTAAGCTGATCGGTGATTTGCAGATTCTGCTTTGAATATTTCCAGGTATCTGTTTCCATTGATGTGCAAGTTAGCTGGCACACAGAACAGCGGTGCGTCACCTCTTTGCACAAGTGAAACATTCGCCCAGCCGTATGCCTCACTGGCACCAATGACGTAAATACCAAGCGCCATGCGCTGCTGCGCTGTTAGCGAGTCATAGTCGAGATAATTAGGCCCAGCCGCATTCGCATAGCTGATAGTAGACGCCATTGCGATCACGAGAACCAACGCTACCCTGTACATTTGCATCCCCTCGTAGCTAACGCTTGAGTTGAGCGGCGGCGTAGCCGTCCGCCTCGAACGAGTGGTTAGAGGTCACTGCGCGCCAGACCCCAAGAGAAAACGGCACGGGGTATCGCCGAAGGAGTTAGAGAAATATGGACGGTAGGGCGCGTACTGAGTGTAAGCCTTGTAGGGTTTGTACTGTTTATATGCTTTGTACGGCTCATATTCGGTGGACTGCAAGACCTCTTTGACGGCACAGGACGCAGTGCCGTCGTGGCTCCAGACGATGCCTTTGAGGAACCAGCCAAGATGCTGTCCGTTGAAGCCATAGACATCGTAGCCGCCCGCACTATCTTCTTTGAGGTACGCAACGGGCTTGCCGCTCCACAAGTAAATGGTGAGCTCGTCATCGACGGCGATGTACGCCTCTGGCTTGCCCGCGCCGTTGAAAAGCGTGACCTCGTCTTGCGCCAATGCCGGGAACGCCGCGATGAGCAGAAAAAGCGCAGTGAAAACTCCTCTCGCCATCGCGGACATGTTGTGACCTCTAACGCTAGAATTGAGCGGCGGCGTAGCCGTCCGCCTCGAATGAGATGTTAGACCGCATGCTACACGGCCAAAAGCGCGGGGTCGTACCAGACCTCAGTTTGCTCTGGCGCGAGGAGAACACGCCAGCCAGGAGCAAGGGCCAGGAACGGGACTAAGGAGGGAGCGTGTGCAACAAGATGATGGACATGCAGCGATTGAAAGAACTCAGGATCGTCACACAACTCGCCGCCCCAGATATACCAGCCACATGACCCATTCTGCGGAGGATGACGAAGCGCATTCAGTGGAAGCTGCGAGAGTGTGGCAAGCGCAACACCTAATCGCTGATCTGCGCTGGGAGGCTCGAACAACGAGCCGAACTGCGCACAGATTTCCGGTTGAGACGTGAGCTGCATCATGCGGCCTAACGCTTGAGTTAAGCGGCGGCGAAGCCGTCCGCCTTGAACGAGTGGTTAGGCACCACATCCGCAACCTCCACCGCGTCGCACTTGAAGGTGCCGCACAAACCGTAGCAGCCCTCGATTGTAACGACAGTAGGAGATTCGGAAGAGATGCTTAGGACGTCGACAATGTTCTCGGAGCGGAGCTCAGAGAGATCTACGTCGGTAACGCCCGAGAACCGAAGGCTGACAAAAGCTGCCTTTTGGATGTTGGAGTCGACGTAGGAAATTGTGAGGCAGATGATGCCAGGCCACACGAACGAGAAGAGCTCGATGCGGCCATCAGCGAACTCGGGCCAGTACCCAAAGATGGACTCGACGGTTTCGGCGTGCGAAATCATTTCTAAGGCGCCTAACGCTGGAGTTAAGCGGCGGCGAAGCCGTCCGCCTTGAACGAGATGTTAGACGGTTGCGACGACCTACGCTTGGGCCAGCTATTAATCTTCACTCGCCTTGACGCCAATCTTGGGAAAGAAAAACATCCGACTCAAGCCGGTGAGGAAGTACACCGCCAGAAAAAATAGCGCCGTAGTCGCTATAACAAGAAAGATAGGTGGATTGGGGTGGTATGGAATTAGGCTTCCAGCAGCAACCGTCACGAACAAGTAAGGCAAAATGCAAGCAACAATGTCACGCATCTTTGACACGGTTATTTTCTGTTTGCAGCGAGGGCACTGCATCGACCAGACCTTGGAGCCCCGCATGGTTACGCGACACAGCCCCAAGTATCGAAGCTCAATGAAGTGCTTGCAATGTGGGCAGTGCATGTATTTACCCATACTTTTCTACGTCTAACGCTATGTAGATTACGAAATGAAGTGTAACCCCGCAGCCTATCCCGCGCTCGTCACCCTACACGACCGGGCTCAGGCCTAAACAGATCAACGAGTTGCTGCGCTTGGTGCAGCCTAATCCCGCCGCCTAATCCCGCCGTGTTTCCACGCGCACGATCCAGGCGCGAACGCCGTACCCGAATCACCCCACCTCACCCAAACACCACCATACTCTGCCGGCTCAACGCCACCGCCTCCCCGCCCGGCCCCCACAGCATCACGCTCTGGTTGGTGTAGCCGTCGCGGGCGGCGATGAGGTTGGCGTCGACGCGCCAGTCGTCCAAGCCGAGGTCGTCGTAGCGGTCGCGCAGCAGTTCGAGCATCCAGGTGAGCGAGCTGCCGGGGGTGGGCGCGGCGAACATCGACAGGGCGATCGGCGGGATGAAGTCGGCGAAGGCGAGCACGTGGGTTTCGTCGGGCGGGCCGTCGTCGTGCAGGGAAAGCTGCAGCACGCTGTCGCGCTGGTGGCCGCCGCTGAACGGCAGGTCGCCGCGCAGCCAGTTGGCGCGGAAGTGCTGGGTGAAGGCGGGCATGCGGCCTTCGACGTAGTGCAGTTCCTGCGGCGCCGGCGCCTCGACGTGAGGTTGTTCGGGCTGGAAGTCCAGCACCGAGGGGCGCGCGCTACCGAATACGCCGAGCAGCCGGCACAGCGTCTGCTCGCCGTCGCACAGGCTGGCCTCGACCTGGATGACGCTGCGCCCTGTGCGCAGGCATCGCGCGCGGATGGCCACGCTGCCGGCCGGCACCGGCGCGATGAACGTCACCTGCAGGGTGCGCAGCGGCATGTCCGCCGGCACCAACTCGCGCATCGCACGCAGGGCCAGCGCCGCCTGCAGTCCGCCGAAGGCGCTGCGCCCCTGCAGCCAGTCCTCGCTGACCGTGGCCTGCCAGCCATCGCCATGGCGCGTGACCGTAGGCATCGCTTCGGAAAATCGCATGGAAGGCGCCTGCGCCGGGGAATGGCTTTCGATGATGCCAGCGCCACGCGCCGAATGCCCGCATGCCTATACTCGACACCTCGACTCTGGACGGAGCGTGCCATGGCCTTCCTGCAGGATTCACCGCAACTGCCGCACCCGTATCGCAGCGACCGCGTTCTGCTGGCCCTGCTCGATCGTGCGCTGCCGGCCGAGCGCCGCGCCGCGCTGGACGCCGACCTCGACGCGCTGGGCGACTACGCGTTGATGGCCTGGCAGCGCGCATGCACCACGACGCGGCGCAAGCCGGTACTGACCCAGTGGGACGCGTGGGGACAACGGGTGGACCGCATCGAGTTGACACCGGCGTGGCAGGAAGGCGCGGCGATGACGACGCGGCATGCGGTGCTCGCCGCCGGCCATGCGGACAGCGAGCACGCGCGGCTGGAGGAATTCGCCCGCGTCTACCTGTACCACCTCGCCAGCGGGTTCTACACCTGCCCGCTGGCGATGACCGACGGTGCCGCCACCGCGATCAAGGCCTCCGGCAACCGCGAACTGATCGCGCGCGTGCTGCCGCGTTTCCTCAGTCGCGACCCGGCCACGTTCTGGCTCAGCGGCCAGTGGATGACCGAGACCGCCGGCGGCTCCGACGTGGGCAATACCGAGACAATCGCGCGCCAGGACGCAGACGGCCAATGGCGCTTGTACGGCCGCAAGTGGTTCAGCTCGGCAGTGGTCGGCGAGGCAGCGCTGGCGTTGGCACGGCCGGAAGGCGCCAGCGGCGGCACCGGCGCGCTGGCGCTGTTCTACGTGGAGACGATGGACGGCGCGCGACGCAAGAGCGAACTGGTGATCGATCGCTTGAAGGACAAGCTCGGCACGCAGGAACTGCCCACCGCGGAAATCCATCTCGACGGCCTGCCCGCCTGGCCGCTGGGCGAGCTTGCCCACGGCGTGCGCCAGGTGGCGCCGATGCTCAATGTCACCCGCAGCTGGAACGCGATCTGCGCGGTGGCCAGCATGGCTCGCGCGATCAGCCTGGCGCGGGATTTCGCTACCCGCCGCCGCGCGTTTGGCCGTCCGTTGATCGAGCAGCCGCTGCATGCGCAGACGCTGGCCGACATGCAGGCGGATTTCGAGGCCGCATTCGCGCTGGCCTTCGAGGTCGCCCACCTGCTCGGCCGCGTCGAGCACGGTGCGGCCAGCGCGGAAGAAGCCGCGGTGCTGCGCCTGCTCACGCCGCTGGCCAAACTGTGGACGGGCAAGCTGGCGGTGAAGGCCTGCTCCGAAACGCTGGAATGCTTTGGCGGCGCCGGCTACATCGAGGACACCGGCTTGCCGCAGCTGCTGCGCGACGCGCAGGTCTACGCGATCTGGGAAGGCACCACGAATGTCCTTTCGCTGGACAGCCTGCGCGCGCTGGCCGGCGACAGCCTCGGCGCCCTGCGCCATGCGACCGGCCGCTGGCTGGACGGCAACGACGACATGCACGCGGCCAGCGCGATCCGGCAGACGCTGGACGCCGCCGCGCGCTGGCTCGACCAGCACGCGTCCGCGCGCGACACGCTGGAAGCCGGCGCACGCGGCCTCGCCTTCACCCTCGCGCGTTGCGCCGCCGCGGCGCTGCTGGCGCGCCAGGCCACATGGTCGAAAGGTCGCGGCGAGCCGCGCCCCGCCGCAGCCTTGCACCGCTTCGTCGGCCGCGGCCTCGACCGGCTGGTCGCACCCGATGCCGGCAACACCGCGTCGCTGCTGAGCTGACGCAGGGCGGGCGCCGCGCGCCGGCACCAAGAGCGGCGGGCAGTGCCCGCCCTACCCTGAAGCGCCTCGCCGTAGGAGCGCACCCTGTGCGCGATGTTCTTGCGAATCCCGAATCCCGAATCCCGAATCCCGAATCCCGAATCCCCGCAGCAAGAGAATCGCGCACAGGGTGCGCTCCTACCGGGACGTCGGGGCGGCACGGATCGCCCAGGTACGCTCCCGCGGGCGCGCCTGGCCGGCGCGGGCTAAAATGCGGCGATTCCCTCCCTGGCGCACCGACATGCAGCACCTGACCATCGTCACCACCGGCGGCACCATCGACAAGGTCTATTTCGACGACAAGTCGGATTACAAGATCGGCGCGCCGCAGATCGGCGAGATCCTGGGCCACCTCGGCGTGGCGTTCGAGTTCGACGTGATCCCGATCCTGCGCAAGGACAGCCTGCACATGGGCGCCGAGGACCGCGCGCTGGTGCGCTCGACGATCGAGGCGCAGCCGCACCGCCACGTGCTGGTCACCCACGGCACCGACACCATGGTCGAGACCGCGCGCGAGCTGGCCAGCATCAAGGGCAAGGTGATCGTGCTGACCGGCGCGCTGAACCCGGCGCGCTTCCAGGGCTCCGACGCGGTGTTCAACATCGGCTGCGCGGTGGCCGCGGTGCAGACCCTGCCCGATGGCGTCTACATCGCCATGAACGGCCGCGTGTGGGATCCGGCCAAGGTGCGCAAGAACCGCGCGGAGAACCGCTTCGAGGAAGCGAAGCCCTCCTGATCCCCCGGCAGCCGGGCCGGCCGGACGCCATTGAGGTGGCGATCACGCTTGCCGCACCCGCGGCTTGGCTATAGTGCCGACAGGCAGGGGCCATCCGGGGAATCAATGAGTGACAGCAAGCAAGAACCGTCTCGCCATTCCGGCAAGCGATCTTCCGGGCCGCAAGGCACCCGCTTCTTCTCGACCGAGGCCTTGCGGCAATACGCCAGCGATGCCGCGAACGGGCGGGACAGCGAAGTCAGCGCGCGCACGCCGGTGCTGGAAGGCAGCAGCCCCGGCATCGAAGGGCGTCGCTTCGTCATCCGCCCCGGCCGGCAGGCGATCGGCCGCCGGCTCGACAACGACATCGTCGTCGACGACCTGAGCGTGTCCGGCTGCCATGCGTGGATCACCCAGCAGCATGGCCGCTGCATCATCATGAATACGCTGTCCACCAACGGCACCTTCGTCAACGACCGGCGCATCCACGAAGTGGCCTTGCGCCACGGCGACCACATCCGCCTCGGTCAGGCGGAGTTCGTGTTCCTCACCCGCGAACACGGCCAGCCGAGGCACTCGTACGGGCGCTGGATCGGCGGCGCCGTGGCGCTGTTGCTGGTTGCCGGTGCCGTGGCCTGGTGGTGGCTGCGTTCGCCGTGAGCGCGCGCGCACTGCCGCCCAGGGTCGGCCGCTATCGCGTCGAGGGCGTGCTCGGCGAAGGCGCGATGGCGGTGGTCTATGCCGGTTTCGACCCGGAGATCCAGCGCAATGTCGCGATCAAGTGCCTGCACCAGGAGGTCGCTGCCGACCCCGCGTACCGGCGCCGGTTCCTGGTCGAGGCCCGCGCCGCCGGCCACCTGACCCACCCGCACATCGTCACCATCTTCGACGTCGGCGAGACCGACGACGGCCGTTCGTACATCGCGATGGAGCGACTGCCGGGCGAGACGCTGGCCGGCAAGGTCAGCCGCGAGGGATTCCCGCCGCTGCCGGCGATCATCGACCTGATCGGCCAGCTCGCCGCCGCGCTCGACTACGCGCATGCGCGCGGCGTGCTGCACCACGACATCAAGCCCGAGAACATCATGCTGCTCGACGGCTGGAGCTACGCCAAGATCAGCGATTTCGGCATCGCCGAACGCCGCGCCTCGCCCCGCGACACGCCGCGGCGAGCGAAGGAAGTCGGCGGCACGCCGGCCTACATGGCGCCGGAGCGCCTGCGCGGCGAACGCAGCGATGCGCGCAGCGACCTGTTCTCGCTGGGCGTGGTGCTGTACTGGCTGCTCACCGGCAAGCTGCCGTGGCCGGAGCCGGGCAATGTGCAGCAGCTGATGCGCAAGCGGCTGCGCTCGCCGCTGCCGCCGATCCGCCCGCGCGACCCGGCCACGCCGTCGATGCTGATCAGCATCGCGCGCACGCTGCTGGCGAGCGCGGCCGAGTCGCGCTACCAGCGCGGCGCGGAGGTCATCGACGACCTGCGCCTGGCCGCACGCGAGTACGAACGCGAACGCGAAAAGCCGCTGGCCAAGCGCATCATCTCGCTGCGACTGCGCTGGGCCAGCAGCCTCGGCGCGATCCTGAGCCTGGTGCTGGTGCTGGGGCTGGCCGCGATCTACGCCAAGCAGCATGCCGCGGTGACCGGCCTGGCGCTGGATTTCGGCAGTTCGATGGGGCGCATGATCGCCGGCGAATCGGCCGAGAACCTGCTGCTCGGCGACCACGCCGCCACCCGCGCGCTGGTTACCGATGTCTCGCGCAACCGGCAGATCCACTACCTGGCGATCGCCGACCGCAGCGGCGAAGTCATCGCCAGCACGCAGCAGGCCGAGGTCGGCCGCAAGCTGCCCGCTGCGGAGCGGCAAGGCGACATGCTGCTGTTCGAGGTGCCGATCCAGTACCAGACCAAGACCATCGGCAGCCTGCGCCTGGGCATCAGCAATGCGGGACTGCGCGCGGCACAGAAGACCACGCTGTGGGTGATCGCGCTGGTGCTGGCGCTGACCCTGGCTGCCGTGGTCGGCGCGGCATACTGGTTGTTCCGCCGCCCGCTGATGATGCTGGGCCTGCTCGGCGACGCCCTGCTGCGCGTGGCCCGCGGCGACTTTGGCCACCGCATCCGCCTGGTGCGGCGCGACGAATTCGGCCGCCTGTTCGCCACCTTCAACCTGATGAACAGCACCCTGCAGGCCCGCCGGCGCCGCACCGCCGAAGCCGCACCGCCAGCCGGCGAGGCGGACGTCACCCGCCCGACCCGCATCATGTCGACGGTAGCGGCCGAGGTCACCCTCACGCCCGTTCCGCCCGCACCACCGTAGGAGCCCGCTCGCGGGCGATGCTTTTCTTTTGCCGAGTACCGACACAAGAGCATCGCCCGCGAGCGGGCTCCTGCGGTGGCGTGAATCAGTATTGTTTCAGCCGCTGCTTGAGCTCGAGCGCACGCGCGCGGTAGGCGACGGCCGGCTCGTAGTTCGGGGCGATCGCCAACACGCGGTTCCACAGCGCGATGGCCTTGTCCAGTTGCTGGTCGCGGTACAGCACCACGGCCTGCTCGTGGTACGAGTCCAGCAGGCGACTGCGCAGACTGGCAGCTTCGGCGCCGGCCGGTTGCAGCCGCGGATCGAGGCGCAACGCCTCGTCCATGCGGGCAAGCGCCTGCTGCGCATGGCCCTGGTCGAACAGCGACACGCTCTCGTCCTGCAAGCGGCGCGCCTTAGCCACCGACGATTCGGCGACGGCCTGGCCGGCAGGCGCCGCGCTGCTGGCCGCCGCTCCCGCCGCCGGTGATGCGCCTCGCGCCGACAACGGGATGCGCAGCGTCTGGCCGGTGCGCAGCAGCGACGGATTGGTGGAGTGGTTGTAGCGCGCGAGGATCAGAAAGAGGTTGGCGTCGCCCAGATAGCGCGCCGCCAGCGTGCTGTACGACTCGCCCGACTGCACCACATGCGCCCGCGAGCGGCTGCCGAGCCAACGCTCCGGATCGGCAGTGAGCTGGCGCAACATGCCGCGCGCGGCGCGATCCTGCGGATGCTGCTCCACGTACAGCCGCAGCGCCTGCTCGCCTTCGGCGTAGTGGCCAGGCTGCAGCTGGTGCTTGACGATCGAGGCCAGCGACGGTGCCGGGGCTGTCGCCGCGGGCACGGCCGGTGTCGGCGGCGCCGACGATTGCGCCGGGGTGACCACGGCCGAGGAATAGCCGCCCAACGAACGGCAGCCGGACACGCACACGGCGGCCAGTGCGGCGAGAATCAGCGTCGTCGCCGGCCGCCAAGGCAGGCGAACGTGGCGTGTCGAGGCCAGGCGATGCGCATGGCTCATGCCCATTGATTCGTCAGCCCATCACGCGCCGGCCACGACCAGTGGCGGCTTCGGCGTGCGCGCTCGTGCCCGGCGCGGCAAGCGCGGGTGGCGACACGCGGAAATCCAAGGTGTTCGAACATCATCCGGCAGTCCCCCTGCGCCGCATCCGTCCCGGGGACGGGCCATGCGTTCGGCGAAGGCCATTATAGCGGCGGGCGCCCGGATTGCCGCGGCGCGGGGCCGCGACGAATGTTCGTGAACTCCCGTCATGCCGCCAGCGGCGGTTCCAGGACAAGGCAAGGAAGGCCTGCTCGAACCAGCCAGGCCTGCCTTGCAGGTACTTCTCCCCCGATCAGTACAACGGGCTGTCCATGGCCCGTCCAGGCTGATGAAGAAAGCCGCTTCCTGCGGCCTTCTTCGATCGCGAGCCCGGCACACGTCCGGACGCGCTCAGGCGCATCATGCAGTGGCGCACCCATCGCGCCCGCCTATCGGGCAACTGCCCGAAGCGTTGCCTCAACTCGGGCATCCTTGCCCTCGCCATGTCCCTGCCGGGCTTCGAGGTGGAAAAATCCACCAACCCTCAGTTCATCGTTTCCGTCAAGGTCACGCCGGAGAACGTCTTGTACGCCCGCACCTTGATGTAATAGGTGGTGGTCGTCGACGGCTTGAAGGTGCAGCTCTCGCTGTTGCCGGTCTTGTAGGGGCGGCAGCTGTAGGAGCTGGTGGTCGGTTCCGCGCCCGCCCGCACATACAAGTCCGCATCACCGCTACCGCCGGAGATCGCGAAGGTCGCGGTGTGGCCGGCCTGCACCGTCTCGCTGTAGGTGGCCGACCAGTTGCCCGTGCTTACCGTCGGCAGGCTCACCGAGTCGGAGCTGCCACCACCACCGCCACCGCCGGTGGAATAGGAAGCCTTGACGGTTACCCCGGAGTACGACGAGTAGCCGTGCACCTTGATGTAGTACTTGCCGGCGGCGGGCGAGGCCACGCTGCAGCTTTCCGAGTTGCCGGCCTTGTACGGGCGGCAATCGTAGCTGCTGGTGGTCGGCGCGCTGCCGAACTTGGTGTACAGGTCGGCGTCGCCGGTGCCGCCGGAGATCGACATCACCAGGTTGCTGGCGCCGGTCGGCACGGTGATGAAATAGTCGTTGTCGGCACCGGCGGCACCCGACACGCCGGTGACGCCGACGTTGTTCTGCAGCTCGGTGGTGCTGCCGCCGCCACCGCCGCCGGTACCCGGGCAAGCCACGCCCACGCCGTTGAACGCGGCGATCACCGCATTCTTGTCGTAGCCCAGGTCGGTCGCGGCCGACTCCACGCCGCAGGCGCCGGAGTTGAACGTGGACGTGGCCGTCCAGTACACCTTGTTGGCCAGCGCGTAGACCTGGAACGCCTTCTTCACGTCCCAGCCCGTGGTCTTGGCCAGCAGGCAGAACGACTTGTTGTAGACGCCGCTGGAGTAGTGCACGTCGAGGCTGGAGGTGTAGTCGGCCGCGTTGTCGATCGAGCCGCCGTCCTGCGGCGGGTTGCACATGTAGCGCAGCGCGTCGCCGATGCCGGCGCTGGCCTTGACGATGTCCGCGCCGACCAGGAAATCGGCCGAGCCGCGATCGAAGTATTCAGCCGCCTCGCCGGCGATGTCGGAGTACGCCTCGTTCATGCCGCCGGACTGGCCGCTGTATTCCAGGCCGGAGTTCTGCTCGGTGTAGCCGTGGCTGATCTCGTGGCTGGTCACGTCCAGCGACACCAGCGGGTAGAACGTGCTGGCGCCGTCACCGAAGTACATCGCCGAACCGTCCCAGAACGCGTTCTCGTAGTTGGACTGGTAGTGCACCTTCATCAGCAGCTGGATGCTCAGCGGCGGCGCACCGGTGTAGGACTGGTACATGTCGTGCACCACGCCGCCGAAGTGATGGGCGTCGTTGACCGGCGAATAGGCGCCGTTGATCGCGTCGGTGTTGCTGGTCGGGCAGGTGAAGCTGACCACCGAACCGCCGCTGCTGGCGTGGTTGAGGTTGTAGGTCTTGACGTTGGTGTTCTGCAGCGTGCAAGTGCTGCCCGACTGGGTGACGTCGAGCGCCGCGTAGTCGGTGCCGTAGGTGTACATGCCGGTCTTCTGGTTGCCGCCCGGGCCGTTGGCCGAGGCATCGGTGAGACCGTTCCAGCTCTTGATCACCGCGCCGGTGTTGGCGTCGACGATGGCGGTGGGGCGCGTCGGGTTGGCGCCGTTGACGAAGTACGAGACACGATAGACCAGTCGCGGCGCCGCACCTTCCTGCGGATACACGAACAGGTCGGCGCGGGCGTTCTCCATCGCCGTACCGGCGACCAGCACGGTGTGCGCGTGCGCCTTCAGCGCCGCGATAGCGCGCGCGGCATTCAGCCGGGGGCGCACCGAGATCTGCTGCTGGCCCTGCTGCATCAGCTCGCCGGTGGCGCGCAAGGCGTTGCCCTGGGCGTCCTGCACCACGGCGATGCTGCGGCCGTACACCGGCACGCCCTGGTACATCTGCTGCTGGCGCACCACGCGGTGCTGGCCGGCGAGCGCCACGGCGCCGTGCGGCGCCAGCGTCATGCCCGGGCCCAGGTTCAACTGGGTGGCGAGCGAGGCGACGGGTACGGCGCCCAGGTTCTGTGCGCGCAGGGATTGCGTGTTGGCGGCGGTGGCAGCCGTGGCGGTGGCCATGCCGATGGCGGCCACCAGCAATTTCAGGCGGGATGGATAGGGCATGTAATGAGCTCCTGGAAAAATTGGGGACAAACGCGCCCGATGCGGCCGCAAAGCCCCATGCAAGAATTTCCGTGCGAGACACGGCGTTGGTATTCGTCAGCGGTCCGGCGATCCCGAACTACGTCCGCCGGTGGCTGCCTTCCCCCTGAGGTTCCCTGCAGGGACAGCACATGGACGCGTAACTGCAAGACGACAAAGGCGTCGCCACGGGATCATCCCCCAGCCTCCCAGATGGTGGACCCGGCGACGTTATTACTTGCGATACCGCCTGACAATCCGACTTTTTCCTACGCCGGGTGATCGCGGTCACGTCCTGCCGGATGCGCGCACGACATCGACGCCGCAGCGTCGCGGATGCTTCGGAAGCTTTCGGATGGCTTGTCCGTGGTCACTTTCGCGAACGCGAAAGTCCATCGACGAGCGCTGCGGGCGCGATGGTACCGAACTGTTCCTGCGCGTCAGCGCGACGCAAGATTTTCCGACACCGACCTCGCGCCGTTCAGAGCATGCCGGTTTCCAGCTTCGCCTCGTCGGACATCATCGAGTGGTTCCACGGCGGGTCGAACACCAGGTCCACGTCGGCCTCGGAGATGGTGGGGATCATCTCCAGCTTGGTGCGCGCGTCGTCCACCAGGATGTCGCCCATGCCGCAACCGGGCGCGGTGAGGGTGAGCTTGACGTAGACCTTGCGTTCGCCGGATTCGCCGTGCTCCATGCTCAGGTCGTAGACCAGCCCGAGATCGACCACGTTGACCGGGATCTCCGGGTCGAACACCGTGCGCAACTGGTCCCAGGCAAGCTTCTCCACGTCGGCATCGGTGGCGTCCGGCGGCACTTCGATCGGCACCGGCCGATCCTTGCCCAGCGCATCGGCATCGTCGCCGGCCACGCGGAACAGGTTGCCCTCGACGTAGACGGTGAAACTGCCGCCGAGGGCCTGGGTTATGTAGCCGATCTGGCCCGCGGGCAACGTCACCACCTCGCCCTGCGGCACCATCACGGCGCTGCAATCGCGCACCAGGGTGACCGGTTCGCTGCTCAGACTGAAACCACTCATGCCAACGACTTTCCCGTATCCACAGGCGCGGCCACATGCCGTACCGAAGTGCCCATTATGCCGCCCGCGACGCGCGACCGCTTGTTCCAGATCAGCCCGGCGGGAGATGAGGCGACGTTTTGCCCGCCCGTCCCGGCGCACAACGCACGGTATGATGGCCGCTTTGCCGACGGATCAAGCGATGCCTTGCACCCACCTGGCGGGACGCCACCAATGAGGGCGCGCAGCGTGCCGGCCCTGCTGTTTGCGCTGTTCAGCGCCGCCATGCTGGGGCTTGCCGCCGGCGCCGCGTGGATGGTGGTGGCGCTGTACTCGCGCCATCCCCTGCCCTGGCTGGTGGTGCCGATCGGCGTCATGCTGGCGTGGGTCATCCGCGCCGGCGTGCATCGCCCCGGCATCGGCGCGCTGCTGCTGGCCGCCGGCGCCACCGCGTTGTCGGCGATCTACGTCAACCTGCTGATCGCCGGCGTGAAGGTCGCGGGCAGCATGGGCCTGGACCTGATCGAGGCGATGCGCACCGCCGGCATCGGCATGCTGTGGCAGCTGGCGCGCATGGGCCTGACCCCCGCCGATTTCATCTGGACCTTGCTGGCCATGCTGCTGGCCGGGTGGCTGGCCTCCCGCCAACGGCGTTCACTCCCACCCGTGAAGAACACCTAGGGCGGGCACCGCCCGCCGCCTTTCATTCCGCGAAGCAAGAGCCGGCGGGCCGTGCCCGTTACGGCATGCAGCGAGGCGGCCTCAGCCGTCGATCGCCTTCACCTCGTTGACCAGCTCGCCCACCGCCGCCTGGCCGTCGCCGTACAGCATGCGGGTGTTGTCGGCGTAGAACAGCGCGTTCTCGATGCCGGCGAAGCCGGTGCCCTTGCCGCGCTTGATCACGATCACCTGCTTCGCGTTCACCACGTCCAGGATCGGCATGCCGTAGATCGGCGAGGCCGGGTCGGTCTTGGCTACCGGATTGACCACGTCGTTGGCACCGATCACCAGCGCCACGTCGGTGGTGGCGAACTCCGGGTTGATGTCGTCCATGTCGGCGATCAGGTCGTACGGCACGCCGGCCTCGGCCAGCAGCACGTTCATGTGGCCGGGCATGCGACCGGCGACCGGGTGGATCGCGAACTTCACCTTCACGCCACGCTTCATCAGGAGTTGCGCGAACTCCCACACCTTGTGCTGCGCCTGCGCCACCGCCAGGCCGTAGCCGGGCACGATCACCACGCGCTCGGCGTAGGCCATCATCACTGCCGCGTCGGCGGCGTCGATCGGCTTCTGCGCGCCCTCGATCGCCTGCGCCTCGCCGCCGGCCGCGCCGAAGCTGCCGAACAGCACGTTGCCGATCGAGCGGTTCATTGCCTTGGCCATCAACTGGGTCAGCAAGGTACCCGCCGCGCCGACCACCATGCCGGCAATGATCATCGCCTCGTTGCCCAGCACGAAACCCTCGAAGGACACCGCCAGGCCGGTGAACGCGTTGTACAGCGAGATCACCACCGGCATGTCGGCGCCGCCGATCGGCAGCGTCATCATCAGGCCGAAGGCGAGCGCCAGCGCGAAGAACGCCGCGATCAGCGCCGGGCTGGCATGCCCGGTGGCGAGCAGCACGCCGACCACCACCGCCGCGGCGAGCAGCAACAGATTCACCGCGCGCTGGCCGGGAAACACGAAGCGCTTGTCCATCCAGCCCTGCAGCTTGGCGAACGCGACCAGCGAACCGGAGAAGCTCACCGCGCCGATCAGCGCACCGAGCACGCCCAGCGCCAGTTCGGTCGGCGACAGCGCCGGCGGCAGGCCGTTCACCGCCCAGGCTTCGGGCCGCAGCGGCGAGGTATCCGGCACCGCGTGCAGCAGTCCCGACGAACGCGCGTAGCCGATCAGCTCGACCGCGCCGATCGCCGCCGCCGCGCCGCCGCCCATGCCGTTGTACAGCGCCACCATCTGCGGCATCGCGGTCATTGCCACGCGGCGGCCGGTCCACCACGCGGCGCTGACGCCGATCAGCACCGCGGCAAGGATCAGCCCGCGGTTGTGCATGTCCGGCAGGAAGAACGTGGCCAGCACCGCCAGCACCATGCCGTAACCGGCCCACACGATGCCGCCACGCGCGGTGCGCGGCGAACTCATGCGTTTCAGGCCCAGGATGAACAGCAGCGCGGCGAGGAAGTAGCAGGCCTTGATGACGGTGGGCAGCCAGCTCATCACTTGGCCCCCTTGCCGGCGTCCGGCTTGCTGGACTTGAACATTTCCAGCATCCGCTCGGTCACCACGTAGCCGCCGGCGGCGTTGCCCGCACCAAGCAGTACGCCGATGAAGCCGATCGCGATCTCGAACGGTGTGTTCGCGTGGCCTAGCGCAATCATCGCCCCGACCAGCACAATGCCGTGCACGAAGTTGGAACCGGACATCAGCGGCGTATGCAGGATCACCGGCACCCGCGCGATGATTTCATAGCCGGTAAAGGCGGCCAGCATGAAGATGTACAGCGCCAGGAAACCGTCGATCATGAGCCCATCCCCCGTGAGAGCCGCCCGCCAGGATGCATCCGAACCTGCATCATACGGGAAGCCCGGCGTGCGTCGAGGCCGGGCCGCCGATCGGCGCACGGCGCCGCGCGACTCGCGCAGGCGGTCAACCCTGGCGGGCCTGCCGCGTTGAACAGGCAGGAACCACCGATGGAGCCCGTCGATGACATCACCGATGGCAGCGGAGCGTCGGCCGTGAATGCCGCCGCCGGCATGCTCGAGGCCGACCTGCTCGCCGCGGGCGAGCCGGGCGCTGCGCGCGCGGTGCCGGCCACGCTGGATGCGTTCCTGGCCGACGTGGAGCGCCGCGCGTTCCGCATGGCCGAGCTGCAGTTGCGCCATCGCGAGGACGCCATGGACGCGGTGCAGGACGCCATGCTGCGACTGGTACGGCATTATCGCGACAAGCCGGCCGCGGAATGGGCGCCGCTGTTCTGGGGCATCCTGCGTCGACGCATCGTGGACCTGCAGCGCCGGCGCAAGGTGCGCTCGATCGTGGTCGGCTGGCTCGGCGGCGGGCATGACGACGGCGGCGACGAGCTGCCCGTGTGGGAGCCGGCCGACCCGGGCAAGGACCCGCTGGGCCGGCTGCACGACGCGCAGTCGTACGCGGACATGGCCGCGGCGGTGCAGCGCTTGCCCAGGCGCCAGCGCGAGGCGTTCATCCTGCGCATGCTGGAAGGGCTTGACGTGGCGGAGACCGCACGCGCCATGGGCTGCGGCGAAGGCAGCGTGAAAACCCATCTGTCGCGCGCCATGCATCAGCTGCGCGACCAACTGGAGGATTGGCGATGAACTCGCCCGAGCACGAGCACGAACCGATCGAACGGCGCGCGCACAAGCTGTGGCGCGAGGCCGCACACCATCTTGACGCGAGCACGACCGCGCGGCTGCGCGCCGCCCGTCGCGAAGCGCTGCAGCCGTCAACCGCACCGCAGCGTCAGGCGGTGCGCTGGCTGATCCCCACCGGCGCGCTGGCGGCCATGGCGTTGGCGGTAATGATGGTGTGGCAACCGCTGCCGCACGCGCACGCGCCATCGGCGAACCAGGCGGCCAGCAGCGCCCCGCAGGACGTGGACAACGAGCTGCCGCCCGACGCCGAGCAGGTCGATCCGGGCCTGTACCAGAACCTCGATTTCTACGCCTGGCTCGCCGCCAACGACCGGCACCCGACCTCACGCTGACCCCATGAACAAGCCGCTGCCTTCCCTTTTGTCGCTGTTGCTTGCCGCCCTGCTCGGGGTCGCGGCCACGCCGCTGTGCGCGCAAACGCCCACGCCGCCACCGGCGAGCGCGGACGCGCCTGCACGCACCCCGTGGAACGGCCTGGCACCGAGCCAGCGCGAGATGCTGGCGCCGCTCAAGGACGAATGGGATCAGCTGTCGCCACGCAAGCAGGCGCACCTGCTGCACCGCACCCGGTACTGGACCACGCTGCCACCCGAGCGCCGCGAGGAGATCCGCCAGCGCATCGTCCACTGGCAGCAGATGACGCCGGAGCAGCGCCGTCAGGCGCGCGCCAACGAGCACCGGTTCCGCGAGATGTCGCCGGCAGAACGCCAGCGCGTGCACCGCAGCTTCGAGCGCTTCCAGAGCCTGCCTCCCGCGCAGCGCGAACAGCTGAAACGCGAATGGCGCCAGCTGTCGCCCGAGCAGCGGCAGCAGCGAATCCAGCAGCACGACCGCGACGGCGGCACCGGCACCGGGCATCCGCCCCGGTAACTCACGCCGGGCCGCGGATGACCGCGGCCATCAGCCCTGGAAGCGGGTCTCCCCGGCGTGCGCCAGGCAGCTCCTGGCGAGCAGCTCGTCGTCGAAATCCGGTTTCAGCGCACCGTCGTGCAGCAGCAGCTCGACGAAGTTGTACACGTTGCGCGCGTACATCTCCGAGGCATGCAGCGGCGCGCCGGCCGGCAGGTTCAGCGGCCCGATGATCGTCACGCCGCCATGCTCGACGTGCTCGCCGGGACGGGTCAGCTCGCAGTTGCCGCCGCCCTCGGCGGCGAGGTCGACGATCAGGGCGCCGGGCTTCATGCCCTCGACCATCGCGGTGGTGAGGATCTTCGGTGCCGGCCGACCTGGCACCGCCGCGGTGCTCACCACCACGTCGAACGACTTCAGGTGATTCGCCAGCGCCTGCTGCTGCGCGGCGCGTTCCTCCGCCGACAGCTCGCGTGCATAGCCGCCACTGCCGGCGGCACTGACACCCAGGTCGAGGAACTTCGCGCCCAGCGATTCCACCTGCTCGCGCGTTTCCGGGCGCACGTCGTAACCCTCGATCTGCGCGCCGAGCCGGCGCGCGGTGGCGATCGCCTGCAGCCCAGCCACGCCGGCGCCGATCACCAGCACCTTCGACGGCCGGATCGTGCCGGCCGCGGTGGTCAGCATCGGAAAGAACTTCGGCGACGCCTCGGCCGCGATCAGCATGGCCCGATAACCGGCCACCGCCGCCTGCGAACTGAGCACGTCCATCGCCTGCGCACGCGTGGTGCGCGGCAGCAGCTCCAGCGAGAACGCGGTCAGCTTGCGCGCGGTCAGCGCGGCGATGCGCTCGGCGGCGCCGTACGGCCGCAACTGGCCGACGACCACGCTGCCCTCGCGCAGGCTGGAGAACACCGCGTCCTCGGGCGGCAACACGCACGCCAGCACGTCGGCCTGCGCCAGCACGTCGCTGGCATCGGCAAACTCGGCGTCGGCATAGGCCTGGTCGGGAAAGCCGGCCGCGCGCCCGACGTCGTGCTCCAGCAGCACGCGCAGCCCCTTGCCGCGCAGCTTCTTCGCCATCTCCGGAGTGATCGCCACGCGCCGCTCACCGGCGGCAGTCTCTCGCAAGGCGGCAATGGTGACAGGCATGGTGCGATCCCCGTGGAATGTTCCTGCCATCTTAGCGGCAGTTGGCTTTGATCCGGGCGCGCGCACGAGAGTAAGCTGGCCCGCCGGATCGCGCTGCACGCAGCGCCGGGGTCATCACCGGAGATCACGATGCCCGCAAGCCCCCCCGCCCTGGATGACCTGCTCACGCTGGCGCGCGCCGCGCGCGAACACGCCTACGCGCCGTATTCCCGCTTCCACGTGGGTGCCGCGGTACTGACCCGTGACGGCCGGACGTTCGGCGGGTGCAACGTGGAGAACGCCGCCTACGGCCTGTGCAACTGCGCCGAACGCACGGCCCTGTTCAGTGCGGTCGCCGCCGGTTGCCGACCCGGCGATTTCGCTGCCATCGCGGTGGTCGCCGATACCCCGGAGGCAGTCACGCCCTGCGGCGCCTGCCGCCAGGTGATGGCCGAATTGTGTGACGAGGCTACCCCGGTGCTGCTGGCCAACCTCACCGGCGCCATCCGCGAAACCAGCGTGGCCGCGCTGCTGCCCGGCTCGTTCAAGCTGCCGCTGCGAGCTTGAGAGGTTGTGTGGAAATAGCGTAGGGCGGGCACTGCCCGCCGCTTCCCGTCACGCCGTCGCGAAGCAGAATGCCGGCGGGCAGTGCCCGCCCTACGTTCGACGGTTCGCACCTTGGCGACCCGCCAGCTAGGATGGAGCGTTCCGCCCCGTCGAACCACCCCATGACCAACGCGCTTTCCCTGCTGCAGCAACGCCATTCCGTCCCCGCACGCCAGCTCGGCGAGCCGGCGCCGGATGACGCCACGCTGCACACCCTGCTCGAAGCGGCCATCCGCGTGCCCGATCACGGCAAGCTGGTGCCGTTCCGGCTGATTCTGCTGCGCGACGAGGCCAAGCTGGCGTTCGGCGAACAGGTGACCGCGATCGGTATCCGCAACAACCCGGCGATGATCGGCGCCAAGCTGGAGAAGGAGCGCCACCGCTACACCTTCGCGCCGCTGGTGGTGGCCGTGGTCGCACGCATCGACCCCGACAGCAAGGTGCCGGAAATCGAGCAGAAGCTGTGCACCGGCAACGTGGCCTACAACATCCTGCTCGGTGCCTTCGCGCTTGGCTACGGCGCGCAATGGCTGACCGGCTGGGCCGCCTACGACCGCGAAGTCGCCGCACTGCTGGGCCTGGACGCCGACGAGCACGTGGTCGGCTTCGTCCACCTGGGCACGCCGCAGGTCGAGGTTCCCGACCGCGACCGACCGGCGCTGGCCGACCTGCTCACCACATGGACGCCATGACCAGCTCGCCAGACGGACGTCCGGACGTCCATCTTCCCACTGCCCATCTCGTCGACGGCAGCCTGTACGTGTTCCGCGCCTGGCACTCGATGCCGGACGAGTTCCACGACGTCGACGGTCATCCGGTAAACGCCGTGCACGGCTATGCGCGCTTCCTGTGCGAGCTGCTGGAGCGGGCGCGACCGGAGCATGTCGCGGTGGCGTTCGACGCCTCGCTGACCAGCTCGTTCCGCAACACGATCTACCCGGCCTACAAGGCCAACCGCGAGCTGCCGCCGCCGGACCTGGAACGGCAGTTCGTGCAGTGCCGGGCGCTCACCGAAGCGCTCGGCGTGCACCTGATGATCGACCACGAATACGAGGCCGACGACCTGATCGGCAGCACGGTGTGGAACCTGCGCGCGCTGGGTTGGCGCAGCGTGATCGTGTCGGCGGACAAGGACTTCGGCCAACTGCTGGGCGAGCACGACGAGCAGTGGGATTACGCCCGCAACCTGCGCTGGGGGCCGGCCGGCGTCCACGACAAGCTTGGCGTGCATCCGCACCAGGTCGCCGACTATCTCGCGCTGTGCGGCGACGCGGTGGACAACATCCCCGGCGTGCCCGGCATCGGCGCCAAGACCGCCGCGGCCCTGCTCGCCCACTTCGGCAGCCTGGATGCCCTGCTCGAACGCATCGACGAAGTGGCCTTCCTGCGCCTTCGTGGCGCGGCCAGTTGCGCGGCGCGGCTGCGCCAGCATGCCGAACAGGCACGCATGTGCCGCCGGCTGACCCGGATCGCGCTGGACGCTCCCGGCGCCGGCGAAGTCGACCTCCTGCAGCGCCGGCCTCGCCCGGTCGATCAGCTCGATGCGTTGTGCGAGCAGTTGCGCTTCGGCCCGCTGACCCGCAGCCGCCTGCGCGCGCTGGCGATCTGAGCTGATCGCTTGTCGCGGCACGCCCGACGGGCCACCATGGATGTTTCAGCCCGGACCTGCGAGCACCGATGAACGACACCGCCCACCCCATTCCCGCCGACGCCGGCGCACCGGTGGAAACCCTGTACGAGGGTCGCTGGCTGAGTCTGCGCAAACGCGGCCGCTGGGAGTACGCCGAGCGCAACAATCCGGCGGGCGCGGTGATCATCGTGGCGGTGACTCCGGAAGACCGCGTGCTGTTCGTCGAGCAGTACCGCGTGTCGATCCTGCAGAACACGATCGAGATGCCGGCCGGCCTGGTCGGCGACCTGGCCGACCAGGCCGACGAAAGCGCGCTGGTGGCGGCGCAACGCGAACTGGAGGAGGAGACCGGCTACCGCTGCGCCAGCGTGGAGTTCATCCACCGCGGCCCGTCGTCGTCGGGCATGAGCACCGAGATGATCGCCTTCGTGCGCGCGCGCGACCTGCAGAAGATCGGCCCTGGTGGCGGCGACGAGACGGAGAACATCGTGGTGCACGAGGTGCCGCGGCGCGAGGCCGGCGCCTGGCTGTTCGCGCGCGCGGCCGAGGGCTACTCGATCGACCCGAAGCTGTTCGCGGGGCTGTGGTTCATCGAGCACGACGGTGCAGAAAAGCAGTCCGTGATGTCCGACCGCTCGCGCTGAGCGTAGCCCGCGCAGCGGGCGGAGTCGAAGCGGCGCCTATCGGGAAGCCCGTCGCCGGCGTGCCTTTCGACTTCCTCGCTCCTCAGGACTGTGGCTGTCCATGGCCATTCTCCGCGTGCGGCCTTCGGCCTGCGCCCAGGGTGAACGGGTCCAAGTCAGTGATCTTGCCGGCGCAGACACCAGACCGACAGCGCCACGCCGACCAGGGTCACCACCACCCAGCCGCCCAGCACGTGGGCGTTCTCGCCCCCCAGCCACAACACGCTGGCGACGGCGCCCACGCCGATCGAACCCAGGCCCAGCGCCAGCAGCGGGTCACGGCGGCGCCCCTGGGCCGCGAGCAGCGCCAGTGCGCCCAGCGCCGCCAGCAGCACGGAGAGAACCCGCCACAGCGTCACGTGTTGCGGCGGCACCGGCAGGTCGGGAAACAGCGCCAGCAAGGGCACGTCGCCGACCTGCACCTGGTAGCCCTTGCCGTCGGGAGCATCGGCGGCCGCTTCCAGCCGGGCGCCATCCAGGCGTGCCACGATGGTGACCTGCTGCAGCGGCACGGCGCTCCAGCTCACCCGCAGGTCGCCCAGGCGCGGATCGCCGGGATGGGCGCTGGTCACCAGGTAATCCTGATAACGGCTGAAGGTGACGGCAAGGTTCTGCGGCAGCGCCGCCGGGTCGGGTTCGATCAGTTCCGAACCGGGCAAGGCGTGCACCAGCACGCGGCCGAGCTTGAAGCCGCCCATCTGCACCAATCCAGCGTCGAACTGCTTGCTTTCGATCGGGAAACGGCCGGGATTGGCGTGCCCGCGGGCGTCGCGGAACCGACTGGAATCCACCGGCTGGTCGACCCAGTCCAGTTCGTAGTGGACGCTGCCGCCGATGCTGATCTCCCGCCACTGGAACATCTCGACATGCCGCACCAGCACGGGTGTATTGGCGGTCTGGTTGAACTCCGGGTCGTGCGGCGCCTCGACCACGCGTGGCGTCCCGGCCAGGCGTGCCATGTAGCCGTGCTGGCCGGGTTGCGGCAGCGCATCCGCGCCCAGTTCGATCGCCTCGCCGCCGTGCCGGACGGACGCCTGGCGGAAATCGATCAGGCTGCTGGCGTTGAGCGCCTCCAGGCCGATGCCGGCGATCACCAGCAGGGCGCCGATGACGTTCAATGCCAGCAGGCGCCAGGACATGCCCTTGCCCAGCTCCATCAGGCGCACCGCACCGGCGGCGACGGGCAGGCGGGATGCAAGGCGGAATGCTCCATGCCGGCGCCTACTGCACTTGGCCCAGGCCCGACGGTCGGCGCGGGTCGCTGGCAGCGTCGAGCTGGTTGGTCTTGCGATCCCAGGTGACCACGTTCATGAACCCCCACGGCTCGCGCTGTTTCAGGACGTAGCCCATTTTCGTCAAGGCCGCCTCGGTGCCCGCATCGAATGCCTGCGGCTCGGTCATGACCACGTCGGGCAGGTACTGATGATGGAAGCGCTTGTGCGCCACGATCTGCTGCGCGCCCTGCCCGTCGATGAAATGCAAGATGCCTTCGAGCACCTGGGTGATGATGGTGGAGCCGCCGGGCGAGCCGATCACCATGGTGCGCTCCGGCCCGATCACGATGCTGGGCGACATCGACGACAACATGCGCTTGCCGCCCACCGGCGCATTTGCCTTGCTCCCGAGCAGACCGTAGACGTTCGGCTTGTTCGGCACCAGAGCGAAGTCGTCCATCTCGTTGTTGAGCAGCACGCCGGTGCCGGCGGCGACGAACTTCGAGCCCAACGTGGTGTTGACGGTGAGCGTCACCGCGGCCATGTTGCCGTCGGCGTCGATGATGGAGAAATGCGTGGTGTGCATGCCCGCATCGGCCGGCTCGGCGCGCGGCAGCATCGAGGAGGGCGTCGCGCGGTCGGGCAGGATGCTCTGGCGCAGGCCGTCGGCGTAGTACGGCGACAGCAGCATGTCCAGCGGCATCTTCACGAAATCCGGGTCGCCCAGGTAATCGTTGTGGTCGCGGAACGCCCGCCGCATCGCCTCGACGACGTAATGCACGCGCGTGGCGGCATCCATCTTCGTCAGGTCGTAGCCGGACAGGATGTTGAGGATCTCGGCGATCGCCACGCCGCCGGAAGACGGCGGCGGCGCAGTGATGACCTGGTAGCCGCGGTAGTCGACGCTGATCGGCGTGCGCTCTTTCGCCTGGTACGCGGCCAGGTCGGCCAGCGTCCAGTTGCCGCCGGCCGCACGCACCGCGTCGACCAGCTTGCGCGCGGTCTCGCCGCGATAGAAACCATCGTGGCCATGGCGCGCGAGCGCCTCCAGCGTGCGGGCCTGGTCCGGATCGCGCCAGGTGGCGCCCTCGGCCGGCGGCTGCCCGTTCACCAGGTACTTCGCGGCCGAGGCGGGCCAGCGCGCGAGCGATTTCTGCTCGGAGACGATCGCGCCATGCAGGCGCGGATCGGGAACGAAGCCGTCGCGCGCGATGCGGATCGCCGGCGCCAGCGACTGCTGCAGCGACAACCGCCCGTAATCCTTCGCGAGCAGCGCCAGCCCGGCCGGCTCGCCGGGGATGCCGGCGGACAGCGGGCCGGTCAATGCGGTATCGCGGTTGGGGCTGCCGTCGGGTTTCAGGTAATCCTTCGGATCGACCGCCGCCGGCGCCGTCTCGCGGGCGTCGATGAACAGGTTGCGGCCATCGCTGGCGCGGTGCAGCACGGCCATGAAACCGCCGCCGATGCCCGAGCTCTCCGGTTCCACCACCGACAACGTGGAAGCCACCGCCACCGCCGCATCGAACGCGTTGCCGCCCTTGCGCAACACCTCCAGGCCGGCGCGCGTGGCCAGGAAATTCGCGCTGGCGATCGCCGCATGGCCCGGCCGCTGCGCGGCGGGCGCGGCCGGCGGCGCCTGCTTCGCCGAAGCCGCCGGCGCAAGGCCGGCGGTACCGCTCAGCAACAGACCCAGCGCCAGCGCGCGCCAATCGAAGGAGATGCTCATGCCACGGACTCCTTGCTCATCAGGTGTCGATACTTCAACTCAAGCTGGGCCGGAGATTCGACATGGTCGGGGTCGCCGATGATGCACTCCACCGGGCACACCTCCACGCACTGCGGCTCGTCGTGATGGCCCACGCACTCGGTGCACAGCGCCGGGTCGATCACGTAGTACTCCTCGCCCAGCGAAATTGCCTGATTGGGGCACGCCGGTACGCAAACGTCGCAATTGACGCAGGAGTCGAGGATCTTGAGCGACATGAGGGCAAGCCAGGAGTGAGTGAAGAGGAGTGCCAAACGAGAGAAGGCAGGACCTCGCCATGCTCTCTCTCATTTCTCACTCCTCGTTTCTCACTCCCGCCTCATCACATTTCGACGAAACGGAATGTCGCCCCGGTGGGCTTCAGCGCGTCGGTCACTTTCTGCTCGTCGGCCTTGTCGCCGATGAACACCACGATCACGTCCTTGAACGAGCCGGGGTTGGCGTTCTTGAACGCGTCGATCACGAACTCGGAGGTCGCCGCGGAACTGGGGCCGCCGAAGGCAAGCAGGTTGCCCGGCAGCACGCCGCGGGCGACGGTGTCCTGCACGCCCTGCAACTGCCGCGCGTTCTGCGCCTGCTGGTCCTCAGTCAGGCCGGGGGTGACCATGTAGGCATACGGCTGCGGCGCCTTCATGCCCTGCAGGTTGGCCTGCACCAACTGGCCGAGATAGGCATTCCAGCCCTTGGCGTCATTGACGTCGGTGGGCTTGGGCGCCTTCTGCACCTGTTCCTGGGCCTGCTGGTCGTCGCCCTGCTTGTTGCAGGCACTCAGGCCCAGGCAAGCGCTCAGCGCGACAACCGCAATGAGAACGAATTTACGCATGGTCATCACCTTCTGCTTCGGGTTGCTGGTTGGATGGATGAAGCGACTTCTGCCAGCGCTGGCGCATCGCCTGTTGCACGGCCGGATGCACGAAGCCGGAGATGTCCCCGCCGAGGCGGCCGATTTCGCGCACCAGTGACGAGGAGATGAAACTGTATTCTTCGGCCGGCGTCAGGAACAAGGTCTCCGCCTGCGGGATCAGATGCCGATTCATGCTGGCCAGCTGGAATTCGTACTCGAAATCCGACACCGCCCGCAGCCCGCGGATGATCACCCCGGCACCCACCTGCCCGATGAAGGTCGCCAGCAGGCAATCGAAGCCGCGCACCTCCACGTTGGGCAGGTCGGCCAGCGCCAGCCGCGCCAGCGCCACCCGCTCGCCGATGCTGAAGTGCGGCCCCTTGGTGGAACTGTCCGCCACTGCCACGATCACCCGGTCGAACAGCGACGCGGCGCGCGTCACCAGATCGGCATGGCCGTTGGTGATCGGGTCGAAAGTGCCCGGATAGATGGCCAGGCGGGGATTCCCCAGATTTTTTCTCACGGAAGGCATGCAGTCGCCGACGACGGTGTGACCCTTAGCTTAACGGAAGCGAACGCCGATAGAGCGCAAAACGTACCTCGCCGGCCTGTCCCTCGCGATGCAACGACCAGTTCGGCGGCAGCCCGGGGACACCGGCGCGGGGCGATTCGACGTAGATCAGTGCCTGCGCCGCCAGCCAGCCGCCCGCTTCCAACTGCGCGGCCAACGGTGCCCACAGGTCGAGCGCGAACGGCGGGTCGAGGAAGACCAGATCGCAAGGCTGCGCCGGACCGCGCAGGAAAGTCGCCGCCTCCGCGGTGGTGACCACCGCGGACGTCAGCTTGAGCCGCGCCAGGTTCGCGCGCAGCGCCTGCGCCGCCTGCGCGTCGCGCTCCACGAACTGCACGCTGGCTGCGCCGCGCGAATACGCCTCGATGCCCAGCGCGCCGGTGCCGGCGCACAGGTCCAGGCAGCGCGCACCGGCGATCATCGGCGCCAGCCAATTGAACACGGTCTCGCGCACGCGCGCCGGGGTCGGCCGCAAGCCGGGCAGTTCCGGCACCCGCAGGCGCGAATTGCGCAGGTTGCCGCCGATGATGCGCACCTGGCCAGGCGACGGTTTTCGCCCGCCACTCACGCGCGCGGGCCCTCAGCTGGGAGTACGGGTCGGGGTGTTAGCATGCCGGCCATTGTCTTTGAATCGCCCCGGCCATGCTCAAGTTCTGGAAGAAAAAATCCGCCGAGACGGATGCCCACGGCAAGGAAGTGCCGCCTGCCGCGCCGGATGCGGCGGTCGACGCGGGCCTGCCGGAAGCCGTGGCATCGGGCCTGCGCGAGGCGCTGGCGGAAATGCCCTCGGCCGAGGACATCCGCCGCGACACCGAGCGCTTCGTGGCGCCGGCGGAAGAACCCGCCCAAGCGCCGCCGAAGCGCAGTTGGCGCGAACGCCTGTCCGGCAGCGTGTTTTCGCGCAGCCTCGGTTCGCTGTTCGTGCGCAACCCGAAGCTCGACGACGACCTGCTCGACGAGCTGGAAACCGTGCTGATCACCGCCGACGTCGGCGTCGAAGCCAGCAGCGCGCTGGTCGATGGCCTGCGCAAGCGCATGCACAAACGCGAGTTCGCCGACGCCGCGGCCTTGCTGGCGGCCTTGCGCCAGGCGCTGATCGAGCTGCTCAAGCCGGTCGAGCAGCCGCTGGACGTACGCGACAGACAACCCTTCGTGGTGCTGGTCGTCGGCATCAACGGCGCCGGCAAGACCACCACCATCGGCAAGCTGGCCCGCAGGTGGCGCGACGAAAAGCACGCGGTGATGCTGGCTGCCGGCGACACCTTCCGCGCCGCCGCGGTCGAGCAGCTCAAGACCTGGGGCGAGCGCAACGCGGTGCCGGTGATCTCGCAGGGCCAGGACGCCGATTCGGCCAGCGTGATCTTCGACGCCCTGCAGGCCGCGCGTTCGCGCCACATGGATGTGCTGATCGCCGACACCGCCGGACGGCTGCACACCCAGGGTGGCCTGATGGACGAACTGGGCAAGATCGCCCGCGTGCTGAAGAAACTCGACGCCGACGCACCGCATGAAGTGCTGATGGTGATCGACGGCACCACCGGACAGAACGCGGTCAACCAGGTGCGCCAGTTCCGCCAGATCGTGGGCGTCACCGGCCTGGTGGTGACCAAGCTCGACGGCACCGCGAAGGGCGGCGTGGTGTTTGCGCTGGCGCGCGAGTTCGGCCTGCCGATCCGTTTCGTGGGCCTGGGCGAAAGCGCCACCGACCTGCGCGCGTTCGAGGCCGAAGCCTTCGTCGACGGCCTGCTGCCCGCCAACCTCGGCCAGGTTCGAGACCATGGCTGACGCCGGCTGGCGGGGCTGATCCGGTGTCGCGCCGACTGCGCCTGATCGCAACGGTGCTCGGCGGTGTGGTCGTGGCGGCCACGCTCGTCGTGGTGGCCGCCGTCTACCTGCTGCTGCAGCCCGACCGCTTCACCGCCATGCTGCAGAGCCAGGCGCGCGCCGCCGGGCTGGAGTTGAACCTGGCCAGCCCCGCCAGCCCCAGCCTGTTCCCGCGGCCGGCGCTGGACCTGCGTGGTATCACGCTCAACGCCCAAGGCGCCAGCGCACCGATCCTGCTCGCCGCGCGCGGCCGGCTGGTGCTGCCGTGGCACACCCTGTTCGGCGGGCCCGCCGTGATCTCGCAACTGGAGATCGACTCGCCGCGCGTCGACCTCGATGCCCTGCAGGCATGGATGGCCGCGCTGCCGGCGCAGACACAGCAGGCGCCGCTCAACATCCCGCGCATCGACACCGGCGTGGAAATCACCCACGGCAGCGTGGTGCGCGGCAATGAAGTCTTGCTGGACAACGTCTCGATCAGGGCCGGCAGCCTCGTTTCCGGGCAGCCGTTTCCGCTCAGCATCAACGCCTTCGTCGCCGGCAAGCCGTGGCAGCTGCACCTGTCGGCGACGCCGCGCATCCAGGGCAACGCCCTGCAACTGGACAACATCAGCCTGCACCTGGCGCAGGAAGATGCGGTGACGCTGGCGCTGAACGGCCGCGCGCACTGGCACGGCGCAGCCGATGCCGCGGCCAGCCTGGCCGGCAAGCTCGACCGCACCGGCGCGGGCCAGTACGACCTGTCACTGACGCTCACGCCCGCCAACCAGGACAACCCGCTGCTGCTGGCGCTGAAACTCGACGGCCCCGGCAACCACGCCGACCTGCGCTTGCCGCCGCTGGCACTGGCGCGCTGGTGGGGTCGCCTGGGCGATCCGCAGGCACCGCAACTCGGTGTGCCGCCCGGCAGCGGACACGCCGAGTTCGACAGCATCGACGCCGGTGGCGTGCGCGTGGAAGGGCTGACCCTGCGGGCCGGCGACAACGTGCCGGCGACCGTGTCCAGCAGCGCGACGCCTGCCGCCGCGACCGCGAAGTAGATCAGGGTCCATGGCGAATACCGACGTGGCCGCACGCCTGCTGCACTGGTTCGACCGGCACGGCCGCAAGGATCTGCCGTGGCAGTCGGAGACTTCGCCGGGCCAGCGCGACGCCTACCGCGTGTGGCTGTCCGAAGTGATGCTGCAACAGACCCAGGTCGCCACCGTGCTTGCCTACTTCGAGCGCTTCGTGGCCGCCCTGCCGACCTTGCGCGACCTGGCCAACGCCGACGAGGACACCGTGCTCGCGCTGTGGTCGGGCCTCGGCTACTACCGTCGCGCGCGCTTCCTGCATCGCGCCGCGCAGATCTGCGTGGCGCAACACGACAGCGAACTGCCGCGCGACTTCGCCGCCCTCGCCGCCCTGCCCGGCATCGGCCGCTCCACGGCCGGTGCGATCCTGGCGCAGGCGCACGGGCTGCGCTTTCCCATCCTCGACGGCAACGTCAAGCGGGTGCTGACGCGCTACCACGGCGTCCACGGCGACCCCGGCACCGGCGCGGTCGAGAGGCAACTGTGGTTGCATGCCGAGGCGCATACACCCGTGCGCCGCGTGGCCGATTACACCCAGGCCATCATGGATCTCGGCGCCACCGTCTGCGTGCGCAGCAACCCGCGTTGCGATGCCTGTCCGCTGGCTGGCGATTGCGTTGCCTTCCGCGAAGGCCGCACTGCGCAATTGCCCACGCGCAAGGCGGGCAAATCCGTCCCCACCCGCGCCACGGTCATGCTGGTGCTGCGTGACACGCGGCAACGCATCCTGCTGGAGCGGCGTGGTCCCCAAGGTGTGTGGTCAGGCATGTGGAGCCTCCCCGAAGCCGCCGATGCCGATGGCGCCTGGCGCATCGCCCAGCAACTCGCACGCATCGACGACGCCCAGGCGCTCGCGCCATTCACCCACGTGTTCAGCCATTACCGATTGAATATCGAGCCGCTGCTGTTCGACCAGGCAACCGCGCGGCAGCGTGTTGCCGACGAAGCGCAACTGCGCTGGTGCAGCACCAGCGACCTCGACACCCTCGGCCTGCCCGCCCCCGTGCGCAAGCTGCTCCAACGCCTCGTCACCGACGAACCTGCCCATCCCGTGTAACCATCGCGCACACGGTGCGCCCCTACAAAAAATGCGGCTCGATCGTAGGGCGGGCACTGCCCGCCATCGGCGTGCCGCGACGTCACCGGCGGGCATTGCCCGCCCTACGGTGCTTACTTCGCCGCGCCGGACGGTGCGTCCGTGCCAACGAGCCTGTCAAACCTGTGTAGGAGCGCACCCTGTGCGCGATGCTCTTCGTCACGTGATGGAAGGCATCGCGCACTACAAAAGCGAAGCGAAGCGTGGGGCGGGCAGTGCCCGCCCATCGGCGTACCGGGGAACCGTCGGCGGGCAGTGCCCGCCCTACGACGCTACTTCGACGCGCCCGATGGTGCGTCCTTTGCCGTCCACTGCTTCAACCACGCGTTCACCGTGTCATGCCACTGCACGCTGTTGTGCGGCTTCAGCACCCAGTGGTTTTCATCCGGGAAGGTGAGGAACTCGCTGGGGATGCCGCGGCGCTGCAGCGCGGTGAAGGCGCCCAGGCCCTGGGTGATCGGGATGCGGAAATCCTTGCCCGAATGCACCACCAGCATCGGCACGCGCCAGTCCTTGACGTGGTCGATCGGGTTGAACTTCTCGTAGTTCTGCGGCACGTCGTATTGCGTGCCGCCGTTCTCGCGCTCCTCGAACCACAGCTCCTCGGTGGCGTAATACATCATGCGCGCGTCGAACACGCCGTCGTGGTCGACCAGGCATTTCCACGGCTGGTTCCACACGCCGGCGATCCAGTACACCATGTAGCCGCCGTAGCTGGCGCCGAGCGCGCAGGCGCGGTCGCCGTCGAGGAACTTGTACTTGTCCAGCGCGGCCTTCCAGCCCAGTTTCAGATCCTCCAGCGGCTTGCCGCCCCAGTCGCCGGAGATCGAGTCGGTGAACTTCTGGCCGTAGCCGGTGGAACCGTGGAAGTTGATGGTGACCACCGCAAAGCCCTGGCCGGCATAGGTCTGCGGGTTCCAGCGGTAGCTCCAGCCGTTGCTCATCGCGCCCTGCGGGCCTCCGTGAATGATGAAGGCCACCGGATAGGTCTTGCCCTTCTGGTAGTCGACCGGCTTGACCACGTAGCCCTGCACGGTTTCATCGTTCCAGCCCGGGAACTGGAAGAACTCGAAGTCGCCGACCCTGGCGTTCTTCAGAGCCTCGGCGTTGAAATGGGTAACCTGCTTCGGGCCGCGCCCGTCGGCCTTGGCCAGGTACAAATCAGCGGGGCGCTTCAGGTCGTCGCGCGCGAACAGCAGCTTGCCCGCCGCCAGCGAAAACGCGTTCACGTCACCGGCGCCGGACAGGCTGCGCACCTCGCCGTTGGCCGGGTCGATCGCGAACAACGGGCGCTGGCCTTCGTCGTCCGCAATGGCATACAGGGTCTTGCCGTCGGCGGAAATGGCCAGGCCGCCGGGCGAACGATCCCAGCGCGGATCGACTTCGTGCTTCGCGCCGGTGGCCAGGTCCATCGCCGTGATGGCGAAGCGGTCGGCTTCGAAGCCCGGCGTTTTCATCGCCAGGTAATAAAGCGTCTTGCCGTCCGGCGAGGGCACCGGGTAGGCATCCCACGCCTTGTTGTCGGCGGTGAGGTTGACGGGCGCGGCCGAGCCATCCACCGGCACGCGATAAACGTCGAAATTGGTCGACCACGGCTCGGTGGTGCCGGCGATGCGCACGTCGAAATACACGCTCTTGCCATCCGGCGCGAAGGCGAACTCGCTGGCATCGCCGAACGGCTTGCTGGGAATGTCGCCGTCGATACCGCGGCTCAGCAGCGTCGGCTCCGCCGGCAGCTGGCCATCGGCGTTGAACGCTGCCACGTACAACTGGTTGCGCCGGCCGTCGGCCCAGGTATCCCAGTGCCGCACGAACAGCTTGTTGTACAAGGTGCCGCTGGCCTTGTCCTGCGCGCGCTTCTCGATGCGCTGCTCGGTGCACGCCAGTGTGGCGCAATCGGTGAACACCTCGTAAGAGAGCAGCACCTGCTTGCCGTCGGGGCCCAGCTTGTAATCGACGATGTCCAGCGGCGCATGGCTGACCTGCACCGGCGCCGCCGGGTGGGACAGGTCCGCACCCAGGTCCACGCGCCACAGTTGCGCCACGTCCTTCGCCGGCGCCACGAAATACAGGCTCTTGCCATCGGCCGACCAGCGCGCCGACGAGCCCTTGTCCACCACCTTCACCGGCTGCGCACCCTTGCGCTCCAGGTCCAGCACGTAGATCGCGGTGACGCCCTTGTTCGCCGCGTAATCCGTGCTGCGCACACTGAACGCCGCATGGCGCCCATCCGGCGACAGCTGCGGGTCGCTGACCCGATCCATCATCACCAGGTCACGCACGTTGAAGGCGTGCGGACCCTGGGCCTTGGCAAAGGTGGTGTCGACGACATCGCCCGCCAGGGCAGGGGACGCGGCCAGGGCGAGAAGCAACGCAGCTATCAGGGGTTTCATGGGGGGTCCTTGCAGGCGGGCGGAAACGTTGACGGTAAGTCGCAGGCGGGCGGCAGGCAAGCCCTGGCTTGGTTGCGCACGCCCTCGTGCAGCCGCGCAGGGCAGCGCCCGGCGCATGGTATGAAGTCCTGTGACTGACCATGGAGGTATCGCGCTTTACACCCTCCGTTGCACGGCATATGCTTGGCATATGTCAGCGACAATGAGGGTGCCCCATGGAAAGCCAACGTCACGTGCGCCTGTTTCGAAATGGCCGCAATCAGGCTCTGCGCATCCCGCGCGAGTTCGAGCTGCCGGGTGATGAGGCGATTCTGCGCAAGGAAGGCGGACGGCTGGTGATCGAGCCCATCGCCCGACGCCGCGATTTGCGTGAGCTGCTGCCCACACTGCTGCCACTCAATGAGTCTTTCCCGCCTATCGAGGACATGCCAAGCACGGACGAGGACATCTTCTGAGATGCCCTCGCTGCGCTACATGCTCGACACCAACATCATCTCGGCCGTAATCAGGCAGCCCGGCTGTGACGTCTCCCGCCAATTGGCCGCGATGCCGCGAGAGGTGTTCTGCACCAGCATCGTTGTCGCCGCCGAATTGCGCTTCGGCGTTTGCCGAAAACACTCGGCCAGGCTGGCAACGCAGGTCGAAACCGTCCTGGAAGGAATTGACATCCTGCCGCTGGAAGAACCCGTCGACCAGCATTACGGGAGCATCCGCGCGGAACTGGCGCGACTGGGGCAACCGATCGGCCAGAATGACCTGTTCATTGCTGCGCACGCCCGTGCGCTGGGCTTGGTGCTGGTAACCGACAACACCGCAGAGTTCGAACGAGTACCCGGGCTCGTCATCGAGAACTGGATAGCCCGCTGAAACCGCCCCTCCCACATGCAGTCGCATCCCGGAACTGCCGGCGGGCGGTGCCCGCCCCCGGGTCGAGTCCGGGACAGGCTCTACACGCGGGGCCTTTCGGCGCGCTGGCGAAGAGCATCGCGCACAACGCAAGCAAACCGCAGAGTGGCAATGCCCGCCATCGCCATACCGCGAAACTGTGCGGTGAAACAGCCACGGCAAGGCGCAGCTTCGCAACAGCAGGTCCGGCGCGCAGGGGAGCGAGGTCAACGCAGCGACAGCATTCACGAGAGCGTGTTCCTGAATGACCGTGGCAACGACATACACGACCGGCCTACTTGAACAGTATCATTATTGATACTATATTGCTCGCATGGACAAGATCACGGATCTGATCGAACGGATGCGCCAGGCACCGAAAAACGTGGCCTATACCGACCTCTGCAAGGTTTGCGACCACCATTTCGGAAAAGCGAGGCAGGAAGGCACAAGCCATCGCGTATACAAGACGCCCTGGCATGGCGATCCCCGCGTAAACATCCAGAAAGGTGACGCCGGGAAGGCCAAGCCGTACCAGGTACGGCAAGTGCTGCAAGCAATCAAGAAGCTGGAGGACAAATGATGGACGCTCGTCACTACACCTACCGCGTCATCTGGTCCCCGGAAGACGCCGAATACGTAGGCCTGTGCGCCGAGTTCCCGGGCCTGTCATGGCTGCACGGCAACCAGGCGAAGGCGCTGGCGGGCATCGTGCGTCTGGTGGATGAAACCGTCAGCGACATGGAAGCCAATGGCGAAACACCGCCGGAGCCGATAAGCGCCAAGTCCTATTCGGGCAAGTTCCAGGTTCGCATCCCGCCCGAGCGCCACAAAGCGCTCGCCATGCAGGCAGCGGAACAAGGCATCAGCCTCAACCGATACGTCACGGACAAGCTTTGCGCGTGAACGAGGCCCGCGCAGGCCCGCCCATAACCCGTAGGAGCGCACCCTGTGCGCTGTGCGCGATGCCCTCCGTCACGTCGCGAAAGGCATCGCGCACAAGGTGCGCTCCTACAAAAAAAGCGACGTGGCCGTGGGTTTCCGCAACATCGCCGTGCACAGCTACAACGCCATCGACTGGGCCATCGTCCACGCGATCGCCACCTGCCACCTCGGTGACTTCGAGGATTTCGCTCGCCTTATAGATCAAGGCAGGCGTTGATCGAAACCGCGACGCCTTGGCCTGGAAACGTACAAACGACCCGCGCCGGCGGGTCGATACGGAACCGTGACCGGCAGCACATCGTCGTCCTCGACTTCGGTACAAAACGTGCTTGATCCACTGGCGACTTCCAGGGGGAATCCACCAATGTCACGCCAGCGCCTGTCCGCCGGTTTCACCTTGATCGAACTGATGATCGTCGTGGCGATCATCGCCATTCTTGCCGCCATCGCCATCCCGGCGTATCAGGACTATCTGATCCGGGCACAGGTCTCCGAAGGGTTCGTTCTGGCGGGCGGCGCCAAGGCTGCTGATTGGGATTTCGTTTCCAACACGGGGCGTTTTCCACCGAACAACGAATCCGCCGGCCTCGCAAGGAACGTATCGATCAAGGGCCAATACGTATCAAGCGTGGATGTCACCAACGGTGTCATCAAAGTGTTGTTCAATGGCCCAAAGGCCAACGATGCCATCCGGCCTAGCACCAAGTACGTGATGCTGTCGCCCGTCACTCAAGCAGGCAGCATCTTGTGGACATGCGCGCCCAGCACGGTGGACCGAAAGTATCTTCCGACTTCCTGCCGTACATAGGTGCTTGTCGGCCCATGGACGTCCACGAACTGACCCAATTGGTCACAATTTGACGTATCACGCCAACCACTGAGACGACATGACACAGGATGGACGAATCCCTGCAAGCCGAGATTCAGCAACGCTTGCGGCCATACGTGACGAAAGGCACAATCTCGATGCCCGTGATATGCGGGAATACACCAGCGGCGCAAGTGGCACACAACCTGCTTCGCTTCGCCGCGAGCTTCCTGGTCGTTCCTGACCACGAGATGGGGTCCGATCCTGCCTAGGGGGATCCAGGACTGGGGCTCAGGGGGCATCACCGGTTAGCTAACCAATCGCAAAAGAGGAACCACCATGAAGAGCATGCAGAAAGGCTTTACCCTGATCGAACTGATGATCGTGGTTGCGATCATCGCGATCCTCGCCGCCATCGCCATCCCGGCCTACCAGGATTACCTGGTTCGCTCGCAGGTGTCGGAAGGCTCCGTTCTCGCGGATGGTGCCAAGACGGCGATGGCCGAGTTCTACAGCAACACTGGCCATTTCCCCTCCAACAATGGTTCCGCCGGTCTCGCCAGCGCAACCAGTATCAAGGGGCAGTACGTTAGCCAGGTGAACGTGGCGACGGCGGTGGGCAAAATTACCGTGTCTTACGGTGGTGTCAAAGCCAACTCCGCGATCAGCACTGGCCCCAAGACGCTGATCTTCTCCGCCGTCACCAACAGTGGCAGCATTGAGTGGCATTGCACGGGCGGTACCGTCCCTAGCAAGTACCTGCCGACGTCTTGCCGCCAGTAATTTTGGTATCGCTTCAAACAGAAAGGGCCGCCCTGTGCGGCCCTTTCTTTTGCAGACCACCCGGATGACCAGATATCCCAACCTGACCGCGTTGATTGGCCTGTCGATCTTGGCCATGGTTTGGGCGTGCTATCACGAAGGGTTGCACGGACCGTTTCTGTTCGACGATTACAGCAATCTACCGGCGCTGGGCGCCACCGGCCCCGTCGACACGTGGCCGACCTTTTGGCGCTACCTCACTTCCGGTACGGCCGACCCCACCGGACGGCCCCTGACCCTGCTGATGTTTCTTCTTGACGCGCACGACTGGCCCGCTGATCCCTATCCGTTCAAGCGCACCAACCTGATCCTCCACCTGCTCAACGGCGCGCTGCTGGCGCTGTTGCTACGCCGGTTGGGTCGCACGGTTTTCAGCACCGCCGACCAACGTCGCGTCGATCTCGCCGCCGCCATCGGCGCCGGCATGTGGTTGCTGCATCCTCTATTCGTCTCCACCACGCTTTACATAGTTCAGCGCGAAGCGATGCTGCCAGCGACCTTCACGCTCCTTGGCCTGCTGGCATGGCTGCACGGCCGGGCGCGCATCGCGAGCGGTGATGTCTGGCGGGGGTTGGTGTGGATCGCTGCGGGCTTGGGTGGCTGCACCGTACTCGGCGTGCTGAGCAAGGCCAATGGCATCCTTCTGCCTGCGTTGGTTTTGGTGGTGGAATATGTGCTGCTGCGGTCGCCAGAACACCCCACCACGCCGATGGAACAGCACCGGCGATACATCTACCGTCGCAGCATGTGGTTGTTCGGCTGGCTACCGACGGCAATAGTGGCCGGCTACCTGCTGGAACAAGGCTGGAGCGGGCTCACTCGCGGCATCTCATCGGTACGTCCTTGGACGCTGGGCCAACGCCTGTTGACCGAACCGCGCGTGCTGCTGGATTACCTGGAACTGTTGTGGTTGCCGCGACCGTTCACGCCGGGTCTGTTCAACGACCACATCCAGGCGTCGACTTCCTGGTTGTCTCCGGTGACAACGCTGCCTGCCATCCTCGCGTTAGTTGGCCTGATCATCGGTGCGTGGCTGTTGCGCCGCCGCTGGCCCGCGCTGGCTGTGGCCGTATTGTTCTATTTCGTGGGCCAGTCGCTGGAATCCAGCACCGTGGCGCTGGAGCTCTATTTCGAACACCGCAACTACCTGCCGGCGATGTTGATGTTCTGGCCATTGGCACTGTGGTTGTGCGACGTGCGCACTCGTCCGGATGCGGCACTTGTTGAGAGTCCCATCGCACCTGAAAGCGCTCCTACGAGAAATGTCGAAGAATCAGTCGTGACGTCATTCCCGCGAAAGCAGGAATCCATTTTGATCTCACGGAACAACAATTTGGATTCCCGCGTTCGCGGGAATGACGGCCAAAGAAGCCGCTATTTGACAAGCAATGCAACCGGTACGAATAGAGCAGTACGCGTGGCCAAGCTCGCACTGGCTGCAGTCATCCTGCTGGGGCTTGGGTTGATGACCCACGCACGCGCCAACCTGTGGGGCAACAGCCATGACCAGGCGTTGATGTGGGCCCGTCTGAACCCCGACTCCCCGCGCGCCCAGGCCAATGCAGCGCAGGTCGAGTCGAGCGCCGGTCATCCAGAGCGGGCGGTCGACCGGCTGCTCGGCCCGCTGACCAGGGCGCCCGACCAGGTGCAGCTGGCGCTCAACCTGTTCGGCGCGGAATGCCTGTTGGGCAACATTGATGAATCGACGCTGGCTGCATCGCGCACCGCCCTGCTTACCACGCGCGACCCGGGCACCCTGTTGACGAGCTGGTTCGAGCGCGCGATGGAGCAGGTGGTCCATCCGTCGTGTCCACAATTGAGCTATGCCACCCTGCACGGTCTGCTGCAGGCGGCGCTGGCCAATCCCCACCTCGCCAGCAATCCCGGCCGGCAGCAAGATATCCATTACCTGCTGGGGCGTCTCGCCCTCCACCAGGGTGACGCAGACACGGCCTTGGCCGAGTTCAACCAGGCGCTGGATCTGCAGGTACGTACATCGGCCGCGCTGAAGCAGGCCGCGTTGCTCGGTGCGAACGGTTTCCCACGCCAAGGCTTGGCGCATCTGGATCATCTGGCTGCCGAACCCGAACAGGCCTACCAACCCGGCTTCGGCATGCCGCGAGTGCATGCGTGGGTTTTGCGACGACAACAATACTGGCCCAAGGAGCTGGCGCACCTGCGCGCTACACTGCGCGATGACGCCACCAAGCAAGCGCCTGTCACCGATGACACCCACTCCGCCCGATAACGCCGCCACGACCAAACGCCTGGGCTGGTGGCTGTTGCTGGCCGCCTTCGCAATCACCGTGGTGGTGTACTGGCCCGGCCTGTCCGGCGGTTTCCTGTTTGACGACTACCCCAACATCGTCGACAACCACGGCGTGCAGCCAACCAATGGCAGCTTCTCCTCCCTGGTGGGCGCCGCGCTTTCCTCCCCCTCCAGTGAATTCAAGCGACCGCTGGCCTCGCTGAGTTTCGCCGCGAACTACCTGATCAGCGGGCTCGATCCGTACTGGATGAAGCTGACCAACGTGGTGCTTCATCTGCTCAACGGACTGCTGATATTCCTGCTCACTCGCGCCCTGCTGCAAGCCCTTGTAGGAGCGCACCCTGTGCGCGAACGCTCTTCCTCCAGGTTGAATGGCAGGCCTTCGCGCACAGGGTGCGCTCCTACAAGGGCCCGCACGGGGATGATTGCCGCCCTGATCGCCGGTGGCTGGATGCTGCTGCCGATCAACCTTACCGGCGTGCTCTACGTGGTGCAGCGCATGGAGAGTATGGCCAACCTGTTCGTGCTGCTGGGCCTGCTTGGTTATGTCGCCGGGCGCCAGCGCATGCTGGGGGATGCTCACTACGGCCCCAGTGGCCTCTCGGACGTGCCCGCCTCCCGCTGGTCGCCCAGCCTTCGCGGATTCCTGCTTTGCACCGCAAGCCTCGTGGCCTGCACCGGCATGGGCGTGCTGGCCAAGGAAACCGCGGTGATGCTGCCGCTGTATGCGGTGCTGATTGAATGGCTGGTATTCGGTTTCCGCTCGCCTGCCGGCCGACGCGACAGACGCCTCATCGGCCTGTTTGTCGTGCTGCTGCTGTTGCCGATGATCGTGGGTCTGATCTGGCTGCTGCCGCAGGTGTTCAACCCAGGCTACTGGTCGACACGCGACTTTGGCCTGCGCACGCGCCTGCTCAGCGAAGCGCGCATCGTGGTCGACTACATCCGCTGGACGCTGCTGCCGACACCGGATGCGTTGTCGTTCTACCACGACGACTTCCGCACCTCGCAAGGCCTGCTTTCGCCGTGGACGACGCTTGCCAGTATCGTGGCTCTCGGTGCCTTGGTCGCGCTGATGATCTGGCTGCGCAAGCACCAGCCGCTGGCCGCGCTGGGCATCGGCCTGTTCCTGGGCTGCCAGCTGCTCACCGGTACCATCCTGCCGCTGGAACTGATCTACGAACATCGCAACTACTTCGCCAGCTTCGGCCTGATGTTGGCGATCGTGCCGTTGCTCGCTGCATCACGAGGCGAAGCGTTTGCCTTGCCGCGCCACGTTCTCCTTGGCGCGTTGCTGGCGTGCTGGACCGCGCTGACCGCGCTCACCGCCTATGCCTGGGGCAACCCGCTGCGATTGGCCGAAGACCTGGCCAGCCGTGCCCCGCAATCCCCACGCGCCCAATACGAACTGGGCCGCACCTACATCATCTACTCCCATTACGACCCGGCCTCGCCCTTCACCAAATTGGCCTATGCGCCGCTCGAGCAGGCAGCCGCCCTGCCCGAGGCCTCGATCCTTCCCGAGCAGGCGCTGATCTTCATGAACTCGCGCATGCACCAGCCCATCAAGGATGCTTGGTGGGACAGCCTGATCGCCAAACTCGAGGCCCGCCGCCCCGGCGTGCAAGATGAAAGCTCGCTTGGAGCGCTGACCCAATGCGCGCGCGAAGGTCGCTGCGATCTGTCGAAGCAGCGCATGGTCGGGGCTTATCTGGCCGCATTGTCCCACCCGGATCCCAGTGCCCGACTTTTGGCGATGTACGGTGACTATGCCTGGAACGTCTTGGACGACCACGATCTCGGCGAGCGTATGACGGCCGATGCTGTGAAGACCGCACCGAATGAGCCCGCATACCGCATCACTCACGTTCGCATG
This sequence comes from Rhodanobacter sp. UC4438_H5, assembly GCF_052978405.1. NCBI lineage: Bacteria > Pseudomonadati > Pseudomonadota > Gammaproteobacteria > Lysobacterales > Rhodanobacteraceae > Rhodanobacter > Rhodanobacter sp. UC4438_H5. The sequence goes on along the minus strand of NZ_CM129672.1, from coordinate 315,690 downwards.
TTGGCCGCGCAGGGACGCAAGGCCGAGGCCAATGCCGCACTGCAAGGTCTGCGATCGCTGGATATCGGCGGGCGGCTGGACAGCAGCCTGAAGGAGTTGCAAGCACTCCCCGGCCTGCATTGATAGTTGATATCCGCTCTACAAGCTTGCGTAGCGTTTAAACTACCCGCCCATAGGTTATTCGAGGGGACAAGTACCAAGTGAAGCGTGCACTTATTTCGGGAATCACCGGCCAAGATGGAGCCTATCTGGCAGAGTTTCTTCTGGCTAAGGGCTACGAAGTGCATGGCATCAAGCGCCGCGCCTCTTCGTTCAACACTGCGCGTATCGACCATCTGTATCAGGATCCGCACGATCCAGATCGCCGGCTATTCCTGCACTATGGCGACCTGACTGACGCCACCAACCTGATCCGCATCATCCAACAAGTGCAGCCGGATGAGATCTACAACCTTGGTGCGCAAAGTCATGTGCAAGTGTCTTTCGAGACCCCCGAGTACACCGCCAACGCCGACGGCATGGGCACACTGCGATTGCTAGAAGCAATTCGCATTCTTGGTCTTGAAAGCAAGACGCGGTTCTACCAGGCGTCAACATCAGAATTGTATGGTCAGGTGGTAGAGACGCCGCAAACCGAATGCACCCCATTTCACCCACGCTCGCCCTACGGCGTAGCCAAACTGTATGCGTACTGGATCACCGCCAACTATCGGGAGGCTTACGGCCTGTATGCCTGCAACGGCATCTTGTTCAACCATGAGTCGCCCATGCGCGGCGAAACCTTTGTCACACGCAAGATCACCCGGGCGCTAGCCCGTATCCACCTCGGACTGCAGGATTGTCTCTATCTCGGAAACCTCGACGCTCGGCGTGACTGGGGCCACGCGCGCGACTACGTTGAGATGCAGTGGTTGATGCTGCAACAACCTAGTGCCGAGGATTATGTGATCGCCACGGGTGTGCAGCACTCGGTTCGCGAATTTGTCGAACACAGCGCAGGTGAACTGGGTATTACCTTGGCGTGGCAGGGATCTGGCGCAAATGAATGTGCACTCATCGCGACCGCACCGGATCACTCCGCGGCAAAACCAGGACAACATGTTGTGGGCGTTGACTCGCGTTATTACCGACCTGCCGAAGTAGACACGCTGCTCGGCGACCCAAGCAAGGCGCGCGAAATCCTCGGCTGGACTCCCCGCACGAGCTTTGCCGAACTGGTACGCGAGATGACGCAAAATGACTTGGCGCTTGCGCAACGTGATGCGCTGATGATCAACGCCGGCTTCAACGCGCACTCGCCACAGGAATGAAGTGATGAATCTCGACGCACGCATCTATGTTGCCGGCCATCGTGGTCTGGTCGGCAGCGCCATTGTCCGACGACTGCAGGCCGATGGCGCAACCAATCTCATCCTGCGTACGCACCACGAACTCGATCTGGTCGATCAAGCGGCCGTCGAAACATTCTTTGCCACTGAACGCCCTGAATACGTTTTCCTGGCGGCAGCCAAAGTCGGGGGCATCCGCGCCAACAGCACCTATCCCGCCGAGTTCATCCACGACAACCTTGCCATCCAAACCAACGTGATCCACAACGCATGGAAGCACAGCGCAAGAAAGTTGCTGTTCCTCGGCTCATCGTGTATCTACCCTCGCGATTGCCCGCAGCCGATCAAAGAGGAATACCTGCTGACCGGGCCACTGGAACCCACCAATGAGTGGTATGCCATTGCCAAGATTTCCGGGGTCAAGATGTGTCAGGCATACCTTAAACAGTACGGGTTCGATGCGATCTGTGCCATGCCAACCAATCTGTACGGACCAGGCGATAACTACGACCCTGAAAACGCCCACGTCGTACCTGGATTGATCCGCCGTGTCCGCCAGGCACAAGCCACCAATGCGCCCACGGTTTCAATTTGGGGAAGCGGCGAGCCGCTGCGCGAATTCCTGCATGTCGACGACCTCGCCGATGCAGCGTTGTTTCTAATGCGTAGTTACAGCCATAGGGACCCGATCAATGTGGGTTCCGGCCGGGAGATAACCATTGCCGCACTGGCAAGTACAATTGCGCGAGCGGTCGGCTACGCGGGCGAACTCGTGTTTGATACAACCAAGCCGGATGGCACCCCGCGCAAACTACTAGACACCGCCCGAATGGATGCGCTCGGGTGGAAAGCACAGATCGGACTGGAGCAAGGATTGAAGCAAACGGTCGATGCGTTCTCGCTTGTGTCCCCATGAGCAATGACGACCCGACCACCCCGGTCGACGTGATGTCCCGGTGGGTCGGCATACGTGGTCGACGTATCATTCATACCGGTGCGTGGTCGATGGTAGCGAAAGCATCCGCCGCAGCCAACCTGTTCCTGACCGTACCGTTCGTCTTGCATGCTTTAGGGCCAGCACTCTTCGGCGTTTGGGTGACCTTGGTCTCGCTGGTAACCTTTGCAGGTTTTCTAGACTTCGGTCTCGGCAATGGCACCATGAACCTCATCGCTGCTGCGCACGGGCGCGGCGCACATGACGAGGTTGGCCGTATACTTTACGAAGGGCGTCGTACGTTGCTTTGGCTTGCCCTGTGGTTGGCTGTCGCCGCCTCGATTGCAGTACCGCTGATCCCATGGCAACGATTGCTTGGACTTCCAGAGCAAATGGCAGCCACCAGCCGCGCGGCCGTCGCCGCGATATTTTTTGCCGTCGTACTCGCGGTTCCGCTAAACCTCGCGAACCGAGTACAACTCGGATTAGGGCATGGTGATCGCGCTTTTAAATGGCAAGCACTGGGCCAACTACTAACCCTTGTGACCGTGATCACGCTCGCAAAATCAGGTGCGCCGCTTCCATTTCTCGTGTTAGCGGCTGTCGCCACCCCCCTGCTTAGCTCCGTCGCCAACACTTGGTTGTTATGGCTCGACCCTCAGATGGCTACCCCGACCCAGCAGCGATATCCTGCAATCGCCGCCCACATCCGCAAGGAAGGATTACTATTCTTCATCCTCCAGTTGGCTGCAGCGCTCGCTTATTCAACCGACCTTCCCTTAATTTCCACCCTTAAGGGATCCACAGAGGCTGGCACCTACGCAATCGTCCAGCGCCTGTTCTCAGTCATTCCTCTCGCCCTTGGCTTAGTCTGGGTGCCACTATGGCCGATCTACCGGCAGGCGCTCGCGATTGGCGACCATGGATGGGTCAAGCGAACGTTGCGACGCTCCGTGCTGTTGGCAGTAGTCGCTGCAATGAGTACAGGCTTCGCTCTGGCACTGGGCTTTCACCACATCGCCGAACTCTGGGTGCACCAACCCTTAGCCGTTGGTGGAACCCTGCTGGCAGGATTTGCAGTGTGGTTGACCATAGACGCTCTGGGAACTGCTGTTGCCACCTTTCTCAATGCGGCGAGCATCATGCGATTTCAGGTAATCACGGCCTCCATCTTCGCGATCATATGCTTTGGATTGAAGGCCTGGGCAATCAGCCATCTCGGGATTTGGATCGTTCCTTGGATAACAGCGGCTACGTTCTTGTGCCTTAATTTAATTCCAACCCTCCTTTTGTGGCCACGCATCATCGCGTTCACTCACTCGAAACTTTATTGACAGCTTTGCGCCGATGAACAATTGCTACGGATTCCAACTACAATGACGACCAACCCCAATTACGAATTCCCGCTTGTAGATTCAAGCTACGACAACCAGGAAATCCTGCGTTGCATGGAAACGTTGCTCAGCGGTCAACTTACCATGGGACAGCGAGTGCATGATTTCGAGGTTGCATTTGCGGAGCACATAGGGGCTCCCTATGCAGTCATGGTGAACTCTGGGTCGTCTGCCAACCTTTTGGCTGCGTCCGCGATCATTAACCCTCTGCGGTCGAAGCGGTTAGACATCGGCGACTATGTGGCGGTGCCAGCCGTCTGCTGGTCGACATCGATTTGGCCTCTCGTGCAGCTCGGCTTGAAGCCTGTACTAATAGATGTGGACCCTTCTACGTTGAATTTGTCCATAGCTTCCCTACACGAGGCGATGCGCCGACTTCCGATTAAAGCGATCATGATGGTGCATGTACTTGGCAACAGCACCGATTTGCAACAACTGCTGGATATCGTAGATGACAAGGGACTGCTGTTAATAGAGGATACGTGCGAGTCCCTGGGCACAACGTTCCAACAACGGCATCTGGGAACTCTGGGGGATTTCGGCACTTATAGTTTTTACTTTTCGCACCATATGACGACCATTGAGGGTGGTATGGTCGTCGCGCGAACTCTCGAGGATTACGACCTGCTTCGATGCCTGCGCTCTCATGGCTGGAGCCGTGAGCAAAGTAATCGTAGTGAATTGGAGGCCGAAAACTCGGCCATCGATCCGCGATTCCTGTTCGTCAACGTCGGTTATAACGTTCGGCCGATGGAAATCCAAGCAGCATTTGGCATCGAACAATTGGGAAGGCTGAACGAAATGAATAGCCACAGAAAGCAGAACGCCATCCTGATGCGCAAATCCTTTGAGCACAGCACGAAATGGCGATCGCAGCTCCAATTTCCGACTGCCCCTGCAGGCGTAGATGCATGTTGGTTTGGCTTTCCATTCCTAGTCAATCCCGAACTTTCAATAGATTACAAGCGCTTCACCGAGCTGCTGATGGATGCCCATATTGACACACGTCCTATTGTTTCGGGAAACATGGATCTGCAGCCTGCGACTCGCCTATTCAACATCGAACGCTCGCTGGCACCATTCGCCGGGGCCCAACAAGTACATGACCACGGAGTTTTCATAGGTGTTCATGCCAAGCCGATCGAAGCCGATCGTATGACATGGCTGGCCGAAACTGTTCTGGATGCCCTCACGGCCGCATGCAAGTGAACCTCTCCTCCCTCGTTCCCCGACCCCAATTCCTGCCGAGCTTCCGCGCTTGGAATACGCTGGAAGGGTCACGTATTGCTGTTACGGGGCACCGTGGAGTTCTAGGCTCTCTGCTCGCTCACCGCTTGCGGGATCATGCCATCCACGTAGACACATATCCGGGAGACGTCTGTGACATCGCCGGCATCACGCGGTGGATCGATCTAACCCGACCAACAGCCATATTTCACCTCGCAGCTATTGTTCCTCTACCAAAGGTTGAAGCCGATCCTTTCGCTGCCATGAAAGTGAATGCGACGGCGTTGGTGGCAATTCAAGAAGCGGTCGCCAAATTCATTCCTGACAGTTGGTTATTCCTCGGATCTACGAGCCACGTCTACGCCGCAACCGCAAGTCTGCGGGGAAACTGTCGACGAGTCTCCGAAAAGTCTGCCGTCGAACCCCTAAGTCTGTATGGTGCTACGAAGCTTGCGGGCGAACGTGTTCTTGAGCCGTTGGCACGACATTCAAGGACACAACTTTGCATTGGGCGAATTTTTAGCTACTTCCACGAACAACAGCCATCCTCCTTCCTCGTCCCCGGGTTGCTTTCGCGAATCAACGATGCAGACGACGGCTCCGTGATCGAAGTAAGAGATGCTGACGCCATCCGCGACTTCCTGTACGCAGACATGGTCGTCGACGCCATGTTGCTCCTCTGCGCGCGGCGCGCAACCACTACGGTGAACATCGGATCGGGCCAAGCGACTAGTATTGGGGAAATCGCTGACCGAGTCCGTTTTTTCTCACGGAAAAATATTTCGCTCCAATATCTACCTGCGGCGAATCCAGGGGGACTTGTCGCCAATACCTCAAAGTTGCGTAAATTGATATCGACAGGGCTCACTGTATGACGTCTACTTCAGTCTCTATCATAATACCTGTCTACAATCGTGCCCATCTTGTTCACCGCGCGATTGACAGCGCCCTCGACCAAACGATCGCGTGCGAAGTACTTTTGGTCGACCACGGAAGTACTGACGATATTTCCACAGTGGTCAAGAGGTACGGCACTCGCATTCGCTACATACGTCGCGACGACGATCGAGGCCCTATTGAAGCGTGGCGCGATGGCGCGGAGTGCGCGACGGGCAAGTACCTGCATTTCACCTACGACGACGACTGGTTGGAGCCACAATTTATAGAAAAGTGCCTTGATCGGTTCAGCGATGACGTCGCTTTTGTCTACTCGCGGGCGGCGCTACATGACCTCAGCGCTGGCAAACAAGGCGTATTGCTGCGTCACCCATCGGGAAAAAATGCGATCAAGGACTTGGTGCAATATCTGCTGCTGTCACCACTGACCATCAGCCCCGGTTGTGCGATATTTCGGCGTGCGGACGTTTTGGAGAACCTATTGCTCGAAGTTCCAGGAGCGACCGGTCAATACGGAAAGAAGTCCGGCGTTGGGGAAGATTTACTGCTGTTCCTGCTCACGTCGTTAAGCTACAGCCAGTACGCGCACGTGGCGGAGCCACTTGCAGACTTCCTCGCGCATCCCGGAAGCATTACTGTCAATGCGCAGCGCACGGGTCAAAGCGTCGCACTGGCCGAATCGTATGGTGTAGCGAAGGCGTTCTACTTAGCTCAACCTGGCGCACACCAGACCATGAGCGGTACTCGCAAAATGTTATTCCAGCTTCGTTGGGCGCTCAGATCATTCTTCTAATGGAAGCACAGCGATTCTAGTGGCCCCCTAAGGATGGCCTGATCTCTTCTCCGTTTGAGGCATTATGGCGACAAGCCCCAAGAAGCCCACCCCCGACACACCGAGCATATGAAGTCCACCGTTCGCTCCAAGGTGGAACACCTTGGATGGTTAAGAACTGATGGATCTAATGGGAAGGGCATTGCATGACTAGATACCGTTGTGAACTATCTTCGCTTTCTCCAGGTGCGCCAGACACGCCATGGATGAAGTAGCCCATTAACAAATACCACGGCCATTTGATAAAAAGGTCGCACGTGAAAAATGCCGAGCTTCCAGTTGATATATACGGACTCGGAGACCATCCGCAGACGGTTTCTCGGTTGTGAGCTAATGCCACCGGCGTCGAAGCGTGCCACCATGAGATCGAGCTTCGCGCCACGTCCGGCCAGTAGTTCTCCCAGAAGCGGCTCAGCATCGGCGCAAATATGGCACCGCTCGTCAAAGCGAAACCCCCGGAACACAGTCGCACGCTGGAAGACGCCTTGATGGCATGGCATCCACGGCCGAGCGCCCCCCCAAGGTCCAAGCAAGCCCCGCCACTCCGGGCTGCGCGCGCATAGATCGATACCTGAAGCTGCATCAAATACGATGGTACCACCGTAAGCGGTAGTGATTTCCAGTGGCAGCTTATCAAGTGCGTCAGCGGCTTTGGCCAGCGTATCGACGTCGTACAGAACATCACCAGCGCCCAAAAACAATACCCATTCCCCGCGCGAATGAGGCAGCATTTTGTTCCAAGCGTTGTAGACCCCTGTGTCCGGCTCAGACATCAAGATGGTCACAAGTTCGCCGAGCCCACGTGCCGCAGCCAGCGTACCGTCAGTCGACGCACCATCGGTGATGAGCCACTCGAAGCTCTTGCAAGTCTGCGCCTCCAGCGAGCGGGAGGTAATCAGCAGCGCGTCGCACGCATTGAAGGTTGCTGTGATGATGCTGAATCGCGGTGCTGGAGACGCATCATCTTTCGTTCCGGCGCCAGTTCGGCAATGCGCCGCAGTACGTTGAACTTGCTTAGTTTGCTGTAGATGGAAGTTTTTCATTGCGAGAAAATAGTAACCTAGTAGCGAAATGATGACACCATTGGCTCGGTTGATGTACACCCGGGGAATTTGACGATGTCGAGCGCGCAGGCGCCATCTTACGAGCGAATTTGCAGTGGCCCGCCAACATTGGTGCTTCGCGACCGACGGTTGTGGTAGGTAGGTGGGCATTTCTGGAACGTGTTTCCAAAACAAAGACTCAACCGACGGCTTCACCTGAAATACTGGAGCAGTTCATGGATCCGGCATCCCCGCAGCCTGTTTGTGTCAGTGACAGACCTTCCGTCTCAGTGATCATCGCAACCTACAATGGGGCAAGTTTTCTTCCCAAATCGATAGCCTCTGCACTTGAACAATCGCTACCGGCACTCGAGATTTTGATCATTGATGACGGCTCCACGGACGGAACTGCGGCGTTAGTTAAAAATTTGGCGCTAGTGGACGGACGGGTTCGCCTCATCAAGCTTCCCCATAACCTTGGCCCGTCAACGGCTCGTAACGTCGGTTTGGATCAAGCGCGAGGCGACTGGATTGCCATTCTGGACGCTGATGACCTATGCCTGCCAGATCGTTTCGCCCGACAAGTTCAGTTTCTACAAGAGGCCGGCCTGGATCTGTGTGGCAGCTGGTTTGTGGAATTCGGACAGGGTCCAGCGCGTACAGCGCGCTGGCCACATACTGAGCCGGCACTCCGCGCAGCGATGTTGTTCCAGAGCACCATTTGCCACCCAACGGTCATGGCTCGCCGTGAAGTATTCGACCGTTACCGCTATCGTGAGGAGTATCGATTGGCCGAGGATTACGATCTGTTCGCTCGAGCAATGGCTGATTTCCGGATGGCGAACGTTCCAGAGGTGCTCCTGCGTTATCGTCGCCATTCAAATCAGGCTACCCAGACACAACGTAAAGCGATGGAGGAGGTGACCAGAGGTATCCGGCTTGAAATATTGGCCAACCAAGGGATCAACGCATCCAATGAAGAACGGCGCCTGCACAACTTGATCCGCGCGCCCCAGTCCATAAGCAAACGCGAAGACTTGGATGGTATCGAAGCGTGGCTGCTGAGACTTGTTTCATTTTACGAGAGTCCTGAAGCAAAGCAGATCATCGCGTCGCAATGGATTCGCGCATGCGTACGCGCAGCACCACTAGGCATGCGTATGTTGAGTGCTTATCGAACTTCACCATTACGCATACTCGCAGATGCGGGAACACGTACGTCGATCGATCTTTTCATATTGGCGACCATGAAGCTCGACTATCAGTCCTCACTTTTTGCTGCCTTACGTCGCCTCGGCCTGAGTGCTTGACCAAATTGACTAAGATTCATGCCAGTTTCCTCATCGTCGGCGCCGGCTACGCCGGCAGCGTCATGGCGCGCGAACTCGCCGATGCCGGCCACCGCGTGCACGTCATCGACAGGCGCCCGCATATCGCCGGCAATGCCTACGACGAACTGGACGAGCACGGCGTGCTGGTGCATCGCTACGGACCGCACATCTTCCATACCAATGGCGAGCGGATCTTCAAGTATCTGTCGCGCTTCACGGAGTGGCGCCCGTATGAGCACCGGGTCCGCGGCGTGGTGGGTGGAGTGCGCTATCCATTTCCCATCAATCGCGACACCCTGAACCAGCTGTACGGGCTGGACCTGGATGAGGCAGGTGCGGCAGCGTATTTCGACCGGGTACGCGAACCACGCGAGCCAACCTTGACCAGCGAAGATGTGGTGCTGAACTCGGTGGGACGCGACCTATACGAGAAGTTTTTTCTCAATTACACACGCAAGCAGTGGGGCCTGGATCCATCGGAACTGAAGGCGGGCGTGGCCGCGCGTATTCCGGTGCGCACCAATACGGACGACCGGTACTTCACCGACACCTTTCAGGCGATGCCGCTGCACGGCTACACGAAGATGTTCGAGGCCATGCTGGATCATCCGAACATCAGGGTGGAGCTGGGCGTCGATTTCGCCGATGCGCGCGGGCGTGACACGTACGGCCACGTGGTCTATACGGGGCCCATCGACGCCTACTTCGATTTCCGTTTCGGCCGCCTGCCCTATCGCTCGCTGCGCTTCGAGCACGAGCACCTGCCCGCTGTCGACCGGTACCAGGAAGTGGGCACCGTGAACTACCCGAACGACCACGCCTACACCCGCATCACCGAGTTCAAGCATCTGACCGGCCAACAACATGCAGGCACGTCGATCGTACGCGAATATCCACAGGCCGATGGCGACCCCTACTACCCGGTGCCGCGCGAGGAAAACGAAGCGTTGTTCAAACGCTACGCGGCACTGGCCAGGGAGGAAAAGGGAGTCACTTTCGTCGGCAGGCTGGCGCAGTACCGCTACTACAACATGGACCAGGTGGTGGGAGCCGCACTAGTGGCGGCCAAGCGATTCCTGGGCAAGGGCGACGATGTTTGAACAGTACCGATTTCCGTACTAAACTTGTTCCAAGCCCACTCAACCTCCTGCATTGCCATGGAAAACACGCTGACCGTCGCTGAACTCAAGCGCCGTGGTGCCGCCGCCATCGAGGACGGCCTTGAGCATGGCCCTATCCACTTGCTCAAACACAACAAGACGGCGGCAGTGGTGCTTTCGGAAGCCGAATACCGGCGCCTGGCTGGCGAACAACGCAAGAAAGTACCTGGCTTGACTGCCATGCAGTGGTTGCTGGCGCATCCGGGCACCGGGCGACTGGGCAAGCGGGAGATCAACCGTCGCCTGCGTAACGACCGCGACTGGTGATCGCCTTTCTTGACTCCAGCGCAATCATCTACCTCGTCGAAGGCAAGAAGCCTTTTGTCGACAAGGTTCGCCGACAACTGCAGACGCTGACGCTCGCCGAACCGGCGTTGCGCACCGCCGTCAGCCGGCTTGCGTGGCTGGAGTGCCGGACGGGACCGATGAAAGCCGGAGACGTTGAAACGCTGGCCACCTATGACGAATTTTTCGCGCGGGCGGATCTGATCTGTGTGGAAATGGGCGCCGATGTCGTCGACCTGGCCACGGCAATCCGCGCCCGGCATGGACTGAAGACGCCAGACGCCCTGCAGGCGGCTTGCTGCCTCCAGCTTGGCAAGGATCATGTATTTCTTACCGGCGACACCGGCTTCCGCCGCGTGGCGGGGCTGAACACCCGAATACTTGGTTGACGATGCGCATCGCCTTTCTGTGCAAACGCCGTTACATGGGCAAGGACGTGATCCTCGATCGCTATGCGCGGCTGTACGAGATTCCCTTCCAGTTGGCGCGGCTTGGTCACGACGTGCGGGGCTTCTGCCTGAGCTACCAGGGCCACGACGATGGCGAATGGGAGCATGAGGGCGAGCCAGGCAAGTTGCATTGGGGGTCGCACTCGCTGGGCCGGTTTGTGCTGCCTGCACTGGCGGGCTATCCACGGCATCTGCTGCGGCAGTTGCACAGCTGGACACCCGACGTGCTGATTGGCGCTTCGGACATTCCCCACGTTGCTCTTGCGGGATGGTTGGCCAAGCGTCTCGGTGCGCCGTATGCCGCCGATCTCTACGACAATTTCGAAGGCTTCGGCCAGGCGCGCATTCCGGGCATGGTGACGGCGCTTCGCCACGCCGTGCGGGGGGCCGCGCTGGTGACCACCACGAGCGAGCCGTTGAAGGAACTGGTCGTGGATACCTACCGCGCACGTGGCGAGGTCCTTGCCATGCCGAGCACTGTGGACAAGAGTGTGTTCCATCCCCGGGATCGCACTGCCTGTCGCCGTGCGTTGGACTTGCCAGAGGACGCCCTACTGGTCGGCACGGCGGGCGGGTTGCATCGGGACAAGGGCGTGGATGCGTTGTACGCGGCGTGGCCCACGATCGCCTCACGACATCCCGACGCGCACCTGGTGCTGGCCGGCCCTTTCGATACGGGCTTTCCACCACCGGCCTATCCGCGTGTGCACTACTTGGGCCAGCTGCCGCATGCGCGCACCGCCGAACTGTTCAACGCTCTCGATGTCGGCGTGATCTACTTGCGCGACACCCCGTTCGGTCGCTACTGCTTTCCGCAGAAGGCCTACGAAATGCTGGCGTGCAGCCTGCCGATTGCTTCGGCACGAGTCGGCGTGATGCCGGAATTGCTCGCTTCGGCACCGGAAGGACTGTACGCGGCAGACAATCCGGCCGACCTTGCGCGGGCAGTGCTGGATCTGCTTGACCGCCCTGCCGTGGCCACCGTGCCGATCGACGATTGGGCACATCTCGTGGGGGTGATGGAACAGCGGCTTGGGCAGATCATGGAAGGCTTCCCTTCCCCCGGTGCATCCCGAGAGTGAAGAGCCGGGTTTGCCGACCGATCAACCCGATCGCTTGATGCCGCAAGCCACGTAACCGTCACCCAGGTCCCGGGTGTAGAACCAGCGCTGCGCTACGCAAAACGGCAGGACCAGCTTGTCGCTCAGCAATGACAACGTGCGATTGATCGCCTTGGGTTTCGCCTGGGCACTGCGGATGCTGCGCTGTTCGGCGCTCAGACCGTCGTAACTGCTGTCGTTGCGCACGATGCGATTGGACAGGCGCCGGGTAAGTTCGGTGATCGGGTAGCCGTAGTTGATGATGCGGACGTCATCAACACCTCCATCGCGCATCAGCTGGTGAAGCTGATCCTTTTCGTACCGCCTCACGTGCCCGACGAGTTCGTCGGAACGGCCGTACTTCCTGGAATGCGCCGGCACGGAGAGCAGGACCCTGCCGCCGGGCTTGAGGTAGCGCATCCATTCGCGGAACACGTCCAGGTCGTTCTCGATGTGTTCAAGCACCTCGAAAGCAAACAGATAGTCGAACTCCTCGGGCAGAAGCTCGGACAACTCGTCGACCACCCGCATGCGCTCTCCGGCATCGGCCAGGTTGCGGCGGATCAGCTTCCGGCTGTCCTCGCCCAAGTCGTGACACGCGCCGGAGAACCCTCGCTCAAGGAAGAGTCGCGTCATGTGACCGGTTCCGGCGCCCATCTCGACGAACCGTCCCGTCGGCCATGAACGGCTTACGTCCCGAATGGTACTTTCTCGCAGGATCAGCTTGGGTTGCTTCTGCATGGATGCCCCGGAACCTTCGATCATTCCCGCCCGGACGGATACGCCGCGCGACGAGCGGTCGTGCCCGCACCATCGACGCATTGCTGCAATTGCCGTGCATAGCCGTCGGCGATGTTCTGCCAGTCGATGCGCTCTGCAGCAGCCTTGCGGATGGCGGCGGCACGCAGGCGTGCCTGCTCCGGATTGCCAAGTGAGGCGACAATCGCAATGGCCAGCGCGTGGCTGTCACCGGGCCTCACGCAGACATCGGCACGAGTCTCGCCCAGCAGATCCCCGATGCCGGCAACGTCACCCACGAGAACTGGGCACCCGCAGCCGATGGCCTCCATCAGCACTACCGGCAATCCTTCCTGGTTGCCCGAATCATCGCGTACGAACGGCGCCACGAAAAGGCTCGCGCCTCGATAGAGTGCGGGCAACGCGGATTGAGCTGTGGCACCGAGAAACTTCACGCTCGCCGCGATGCCCAGCCGGCTCGCCTGTGCTTTCAGCGCGTCCTCTTCCGGGCCGAACCCCGCGATGGTCAGGGTCGTGGCAGGCCGCTGCGCGAGGACTGCAGGCATGGCATCAAGCAAGTGGACGAGGCCCTTCTTTGGCACCAACCGCCCGACGAACAACAGTTCGTCATTGCCCCGCTGGATCGTCGGATCGGGTATGAACCGCTCACGCATGTCCACGCCCATCGGAAGCACGGTCATGCGCGGCGGGTGCAGGCCCACACGCGCCGCCTCTTCGCACATGGCACTGCTGACGACGGTCATCGCCGAGGAAGCAGCAGCCACACGACGCTTGAGTGTATTCAACGTACGGCCCCGCAGGCCGAAAAGGTCGCCGCCATGCGAGGTCACCAGGTAGGGAATACCGGCAACACGCTTGAGCCGGTGTGCGATCAGCCCTTGTGGCAGCAGCCAGTGCGCATGGATCACGTCCACGCGGTGGCGCTTCAGCAATTGCCGGGCCGCCACGTACTGGCCGATGAGGAAGCCGGGAACCAGCAGCCATTTCCACCGGCTACGGCGCAGGTTGGTCGCGATGCCGCCGTGATTCACCAGCGTCTCTAGGCGACGGGGCGCATAGCGATACCGCACCACGTCGACGCCATCTAGCTCGCCGCTGGCGTCGGCACCCGGCGCATCCGGAACCAAGGCGATGACACGGAAGCGGCCGGCCAGTCGACGGCACAACTCGTGCACGAAGCCCGGTTCCGGATCATCACGCCAACGCGGATAGGTCGAAGCCAGCACCAGTACAGTGGGCCTGGGGTATTCAGTCATGGCGCCGGTAGGTCAGTCCCGTGATCTGCTCTGAAACCAGCCCGATCAGAAACACGATCACGCACGCGCTCCACATCAACATGCTGCCGTTGGTGAGCCGGCCGTAATGGCTGTAGGTCCACGCGTAATTCGCGCACCCCAGTAGGAAAAACACCGCACTCGCCGGCACGAACAGCTTCAGGGGCGAATACAGCGTGGCAATCTTGAAGATGATCAGCAGGAAGCGAATGCCGTCGCGCAGGGGTCGGATGTGGCTGGTGCCGACGCGCTGGGCGGCCTTGATCGGGATGTACGCGACCGCGTAGGCGCTGCGGAAGAACGCCATGGTGCTGGTAGTGGGGTAGCTGAAGCCGTTAGGCAGCAGGTGCAGGAATTCGCGGAACTTGTCGGCGCGCACGGCGCGGAAGCCGGAGGTGAGGTCGAGTACGGGGTGGCCGGTCATCTTGGTGGCGAGCCAGTTGTACAAGGTGTTGGCGATGCCCCGACCGACACCGGCCTGGCTGCTCCAGTCGCGGGCGCCCACCACCATGTCGTAGCCGCGGTTCAACTGGTCGAGCAGGCGGGCGACGTCGGCGGGATCATGCTGGCCGTCGCCATCCATGAACACCAGGATGTCGCCCGTGGCGGCGCGGGTGCCGCGCTTGATCGCCGCGCCGTTTCCCATCGAGTACGGCGAGGACAGGCATTGCACGCCGTGGCTTTCGCAGATGCTGCGGGTGTCGTCGGTGGAACCGTCGTCGACCACGATGATCTCGGCCTGCGGCTGCGCCGCGCGCAGTTGCGGCAACAAGACCGCGAGCGCGGGCGCCTCGTTCTTGGCAGGCAGGATGATGCTGAGCTGGTTCAAGATCGGGCTCCCCGGGAAAAAGGGATCATAGCGTGAAGGCCAATTGGTGGTCGGCGGCGGCACATTTCGAAACAGGCACTACCCCGTACCACGTGCGGAGAACGGGGCCTTGTTCAAGCAGTACGCGGAGTTGGCGAAGGACAAACCGCACGTGACTTTCGTGGAGCGGCTACTACAACCTGGATCAGTTGGTTGGGGCCGCGTTGGCGGCGGCGAAAAAGTTGCTGACGACAACTCCCGCTGATTCCCCTTCGAGCAGGTGTGACGCGCCGCCCGCCCTGAGCTGTCAGCTCGCGCAGGCTGTGTTGCCGCACACGACCTTGTGCCTATCGCGCCACTTTATGTGGCGCAATAGCTCTTTCCGCCTGTATCGCGCCACTGTATATGGCGCAATAGCCCTTTCCGCTTGCATCGCGCCACTTTATATGGCGCAATCGTGGCCATGATGCCGATTGCGCCACTTCTTGCGAGAGACACCGGTCATGCCAAAAACCTTGCCTGCGGCAGAACTGGACGCCTTGGTCGCCGCCATCGAAGACGGCGGCCACGGCGCATCCATAGACATGTTGGGTCGGCGCTTTCCGAACCTGCCCCGGCGAACCCTGCAACGCAGGCTGGCTCGACTGGTGCGGGACGGGCGGCTACGAGCGGAGGGCAAGGGACCGGCCCGGCGTTACCACCCCCCCCTGCCATCCTCGGCACTGGATATTCGCGACAGCAGCGGCACGAATCCATCGGGCATCGACGACGACATTCCCCTTTCCCCTGAAGGGAGCGAGCTGCGCACCCTGATGCGCCGCCCCCTGTTCCAGCGCACGCCGGTCGGCTACCAGCGAAAATTTCTCGACGATTACCAGCCCAACCACAGCTTCTACCTGGCGCGTGACCTGCGTGCACATCTGCATGAACTCGGCCGTTCGCAAGCTGATCTGCAACCGGCCGGAACGTACGCACGCCAAGTCATGGATCGCCTGCTGGTCGATCTTTCGTGGTCATCGAGCCGCCTGGAAGGCAACACCTATTCACGGCTGGACACGCAGAACCTGGTCGAGTTCGGCCGCTATGCCGCGGGAAAGGATCGCCTGGAAGCCCAGATGATCCTGAACCACAAGGCTGCCATCGAGATGCTGGTGGGCCAAGCGGATCTGATCGGGTTCAACCGTTACACCCTGCAGAACCTGCACGCCCTGCTGGCGGAGAACCTGCTGACGGACACTGGGGCCGGTGGACGCTTGCGCGGGATCGACATCGGCATCACGGGTACGGTTTACCACCCTGTCGCCATTCCTCAGCAGATCGTCGACGGCTTCGATACCTTGCTGGCCAAGGCAACCGCCATCGAGGATGCTTTTGAACAAGCGTTTTTCGTGATGGTGCAACTGCCTTATCTGCAACCTTTCGTTGACGTCAACAAACGCGTGTCCCGGCTCGCGGCGAACATCCCCTTGATCAAGCAAAACCTGGCGCCGCTGTCGTTCGTGGATGTCCCCAAGGCCGCGTATGTCGATGGCACGTTGGCCGTGTATGAACTCAACCGCGTCGAATTGTTGCGCGATGTTTTTGCCTGGGCCTACGAACGCTCGTGCCGCCGCTACACCCTGATCAAGCAGGCGCTGCCCGAACCCGATCCACTGCGCCTGCGCTATCGCGACGAGCTGTTGCGAGTCGTCGGCCGAGTGGTTCGTGACGGCCTCGCCGCCACAGCCGAGGTGATCCAGCCCCTGGCTGGCGATAACGTGGCCGCCGAGGACAGGGAAGCTTTCGTTGCCATGGCCCTCAATGAGTTGCTGCAATTGCACGAAGGCAATATTGCGCGGTATCAATTGCGCCCTTCGGAGTTCGCTGCCTGGAAAGCCGGGGGACACCCATGATGCGATTCGATCACACGGCGTGCCGATGCGGTTCGATTCTTGCTTGTCCATTCGGCAAGCCGTCCGACGCCTGCGCCAAGCCTGGCGCGGCTGCCGGCTTGTGCGCTGCATCACCCTATCGGATCGAAGCGCAGGCAAAGGATGACCTGAGCGCCAGACTGCGGTAGATTCAACCACATACGGGGAAAGGGTCACGTAAGTTATGTCATCGCAACCGCAACCGTCGCTCGCAGGCCTGACCGGCATGGCGCGCCGCCTGGTGTCCGAAGGGCTGCTGCCCGAGGATGACGTTCGCAAGGCGATGGTCGACAGCACGCAACGCAAGGTGTCGCTGGGCGCGTGGCTGCTGGATCACAACCTGGTCGAGAACGCGCAGCTGACGCGGGTGCTTTCGCTCGAGTTCGGCATGCCGATGATGGACGTGACCTCGCTCAACCCGACCACGATGCCGCTGGACCTGATCAGCGAGGCGCTGATGACCAAGCATCAGGCGCTGCCGCTGTTCCGGCGCGGCAAGCGCCTGTTCGTGGGCATCGCCGACCCGACCCAGTCGCACGCGCTGGACGAGATCAAGTTCCATTCCAATTGCCTGGTCGAGCCGATCCTGGTCGAGCGCAGTTCGCTGCAGCGGACGATCGAGAACCTGCTGAACTCCATGCGCGACAACATGCCGGACATGGATACCGGCGAGTTCGACGAGCTGGATCTGGAGGTGGGCAGCGACGAGGCCGAATCCACCGGCATCGACGCCAATGCCACGGACGACGCCCCGGTGGTGAAGTTCGTCAACAAGATCCTGGTCGACGCGATTCGCCGCGGCGCCTCGGACATCCATTTCGAACCGTTCGAAACCCAGTACCGGGTGCGCCTGCGCATGGACGGCATGTTGAAGGCCGTGGCCAGCCCGCCGATGAAGATGGCCAACCGGATCTCCTCGCGCCTGAAGGTGATGGCGCAGCTGGACATCGCCGAGAAGCGCGTGCCGCAGGACGGCCGCATCAAGCTCAACCTCTCCAAGACCCGCGCGATCGACTTTCGCGTCAGCTCGCTGCCGACGCTGTTCGGCGAGAAGATCGTGCTGCGTATCCTCGACGGTTCGGCGGCCAAGATCGGCATCGAGAAACTGGGCTACGAGCCGGAGCAGCAGAAGCTCTACGTCGATGCGATCCACAAGCCTTACGGCATGGTGCTGGTCACCGGCCCCACCGGCTCGGGCAAGACGGTGTCGCTGTACACCGGCCTGAACATGCTCAACACCGCCGAGCGCAACATCTCCACGGTGGAGGACCCGGTCGAAATCCGCGTCGAGGGCATCAACCAGGTGCAGCAGAACGCCAAGCGCGGCATGACCTTCGCCAGCGCATTGCGTTCGTTCCTTCGCCAGGACCCGGACGTGATCATGGTCGGCGAAATCCGTGACCTGGAAACCGCCGAGATCGCGATCAAGGCCGCGCAGACCGGCCACATGGTGCTGTCCACCCTGCACACCAACGACGCGGCGCAGACGATCGCGCGCCTGATGAACATGGGCATCGCGCCCTACAACATCACCTCGTCGGTGACCCTGATCATCGCCCAGCGCCTGGCCCGGCGCCTGCACGAATGCAAGAAGCCGATCGAGCTGCCGCCGAAGGTGCTGCTGGATGCCGGCTTCAGCCAGGCCGACATCGACGCCGGCCTGACCATCTACCAGGCCGTGGGTTGCGAGGGCTGCAACGAGGGCTACAAGGGCCGCGTGGGCATCTACCAGGTGATGCCGATGCTGGAGGATATCCAGAAGATCATCCTGCAGGGCGGCAATGCGATGCAGATCGCCGAAGTGGCCAAGGCCGCCGGAGTCAACGACCTGCGCGCCTCGGCCCTGCTCAAGGTGAAGCAGGGGCTGACCAGTCTCACCGAGATCGACCGGGTGACCAAGGAATGACGCCCGGCGGGGCTGCAGCGCTGCGGAACTTGCGCAAGGCGCCACGGTTTGCAGCGCCGAAAATGACCTAAGCTGTAGAAAATGACTTGCCAGCCGGCCCGCGCGCCGGCTTCGAGATCGAACCATCGGGGGAAGATGCGCATGGCCACGGCTACCGCAACCGCAAAAGCAAGGGCAGACAAGACGCGTGCGCTCGGCGCCCAGCGGGCCGAGGTCAGTCAACTGACCACTTACGAATGGGTGGCGCTGGACAAGCGCGGCAAGCGCATGAAGGGCGACATGCCCGCCAAGAACGCCTCGCTGGTCAAGGCTGAATTGCGCCGCCAGGGCATGAACCCGCAAACCGTGCGCGAACGGGCCAAGCCGCTGTTCGGCGCCTCCGGCAGCACGATCAAGCCGGGCGACGTGGCGATCTTCAGCCGCCAGATCGCCACCATGATGGCTTCCGGCGTGCCGATGGTGCAGTCCTTCGACATCATCGCCGACGGTCAGAAGAACGTCCGCTTCAAGAACGTGCTGCTCGACGTCAAGCAGAACATCGAGGGCGGCGCCTCGCTGCACGAGGCGCTGGGCCGCTACCCGGTGCAGTTCGACGAGCTGTACTGCAACCTGGTGCATGCCGGCGAAACCTCGGGCGTGCTGGACACCGTGCTGGACACGGTGGCCACCTACAAGGAACGCACCGAGGCGATCAAGAAGAAGATCAAGAAGGCGCTGTTCTACCCGATGATGGTGCTGGCGGTGGTGTTCATCGTCATCCTGATCATGCTGCTGTTCGTGGTGCCGGTGTTCGCCAAGACCTTCCAGGACGCGGGTGCGCAGTTGCCCGCGCCGACCCAGTTCCTGGTCGACGCCTCGGAGTTCATGCAGGGCTACTGGTACATCGTGGTGGGCATCATCGTCGGCAGCATCGCCGCCATCGTCATCGGCAAGAAGCGCTCGCCGAAGTTCGCCCACTTCCTGGATCGCCTTGCGCTGAAAATGCCCGTGATGGGCGACATCGTGCGCAACTCCGCGATCGCCCGCTTCGCCCGCACGCTGGGCGTCACCTTCCGCGCCGGCGTGCCGCTGGTGGAAGCCCTGGATGCCGTGGCCGGTGCCACCGGCAGCATCGTCTACGGCGACGCCGTGCGACAGATGCGCGACGACATCTCGGTCGGCCACCAGTTGCAGCTGGCCATGAAACAGACCGGCCTGTTCCCCAACATGGTGGTACAGATGACCGGCATCGGCGAGGAGTCCGGCTCGCTGGACAGCATGCTGTTCAAGGTCGCCGAGTTCTACGAGGAAGAGGTCAGCAACGCGGTGGACACCCTCTCCACCCTGCTCGAACCCCTCATCATGGTGGTGCTGGGCACCCTGGTCGGCGGCATCGTGATCGCGCTGTACCTGCCGATCTTCAAGCTGGCCGGCACGTTCTAGAGCGCTCGAAACAAAAAGCGGCGGGCAGTGCCCGCCCTACGGCGTGATATCTCGTAGGGCGGGCACTGCCCGCCGCTTTCGTTTGTGGGCGGCGCCCCGGCACCGTACCCTTGAACCCTGCCCCGCCCGGGGACCATGAACGCACAAGGCCGACGCATGCCCGAACTACCCCTCGCCGTCTGGATCGCCCTCGCCGCCGTGCTCGGCCTGCTGGTGGGCAGTTTCCTCAACGTGGTGATCCTGCGCCTGCCCGAGCGCATGACCGCAAGCTGGCGCCGGGAGGCGCGCGAGGTGCTGGAGTTGCCGGCGGATGACGCGCCGCTGCCGCCGGGTATCGTGCGCGAGCCTTCGCACTGCCCGCATTGCAAGCATCCGTTGTCGGCGGCCGACAACATTCCGCTGTTCGGCTGGCTGCTGCTGCGCGGACGCTGCCGCTATTGCAAGGCGAAGATCTCGATCCAGTATCCGCTGGTGGAACTGTTCAGCGGCGTGCTGAGCGCGCTGGTGGTCTGGAAATTCGGACCGTCCTGGACCGCGCTGGCAGGATTGGTGTTCACCTGGGTGCTGATCGCCGCGGCCGGCATCGACTTCCGCACGCAGTTGCTGCCGGACCAGTTGACCCTGCCGCTGCTGTGGCTGGGCATGGTGCTGTCGCTGATCCCGCTGTTCGCCAGCGCGCCTTCGGCGATCATCGGTGCGGCGATCGGCTACCTGAGCCTGTGGAGCGTCTACTGGGCGTTCAAGCTGCTCACCGGCAAGGAAGGCATGGGCCACGGCGACTTCAAGTTGCTGGCGGCGCTGGGCGCGTGGATGGGGCCGGTGGCCCTGCTGCCGGTGATCCTGCTGTCCTCGCTGATCGGCGCCCTGGTGGGCGGCAGCCTGATCGCGTTGCGCAGGCACGGGCGCGAAATCCCGATGCCGTTCGGACCGTTCCTGGCCGCCGCCGGCTGGGTGTGGTTCATGGCCGGTCCCCAGTTGCTGCAGGGCTACATGCACTTCACCGGCCTGCGATGAGCGGCGGGCCGCGCCTCGTGGTGGCGTTGACCGGCGGCGTGGCCGCCGGCAAGAGCGCGGTGACGCGGCGCTTCGAGGCGCTGGGCGTGCCGGTGCATGACGCCGACGTGGCTGCCCGCGAGGTGATCGCACCCGGCAGCGAAGGCCTTGCCGAGGTGGTTGCCACATTCGGGGCGGACGTGCTGGACGACCGCGGCGAGCTGGATCGTCCCTCGATGCGCCGGCGCGTCTTCGCCGATCCCGCCGCGCGACGCAGGCTGGAAGCCATCATCCACCCGCGCGTGCGTGCCTGGTTGCGCGAACGCGCGCAGAGCGGGAGCGCGCCGTATTGCCTGCTGGCGATCCCGCTGCTGGCGGAGAACATCGCGCAGTACCGCTGGGTCGACCGCGTACTGGTGGTCGACGTCCCCGAGTCGGTGCAACTGGCTCGCCTGATCGCCCGCGACGGCGTCGACGAGGCCCTGGCCCGGCGCATGATCGAGCAGCAAGCCACTCGCGCCGAGCGCCTCGCCCTCGCGGACGACGTGATCGACAACAGCGGCGACGAAAGCGCGCTGGATCAGCCCGTGGCCGAACTGCACCAGCGGTACCTGGCACTGGCCACCGCGTAGGGCGGGCAACGCCCACCGACCTCGTGCGAAGGAGCGGCGGGCGGTGCCCGCCCTACAGGATCGCCGTGTAGGGCGGGCACCGCCCGCCAACCTTGGCCGCAACCCCCGACAACATCCATGGTCGCGCGCCGACGTTGCCCCCACACGCCGGCCGGTTAGCCTCATGTACATGCCGAACTATCGACGAGCCCGGGTCAACGGCGCCACCTGGTTCTTCACCGTGGTCACTGCGCAGCGACGCCGTTTTCTGGCGAATGAACACTCGGCGTCCATCTTGCGCCAAAGCGTAGCCGCGGTACTTCGACGGATGCCGTTCCACATCGATGCCTGGGTGATCCTGCCCGACCATATGCATGCCATCTGGACGTTGCCGGCTGGCGACCAGGATTTTTCCACTCGCTGGGGCCTCATCAAGGCGAGCTTCTCCAGACACTCGGATCTGCCGCACGCAACCGGTCCACGTCGCGACAGCGGCTTGTGGCAACCCCGGTTCTGGGAGCACAGGATTCGCAATATCCGCGATTACCACGCCCATATGGATTACACACACTACAACCCGGCCAAACATGGGCTCGTGGCGCAGGTGAAAGATTGGCCATACTCCAGTTTTCACCGCGCGGTTCGAGAAGGTATCTATCCCCCAGACTGGGGTTGCGTCGAACCGCGCCACTCGGGAGGGCGCAACTTCGGCGAGTAGGGCGGACACCGCCCGCTGGCTGCTGTGCAGAAAAGCGGCGGGCGGTGCCCGCCCTACCCGAGCGCAGCCAGAATCACCCGGTCCGCGGGAGCGAGGATCATCGGGTCGACGCTTGCCGGCAGCATCCACTGCAACGGCTGTGCTTCGAGCGAACGGGGTTCCCCGCGCCACGACGAGACGCGCCAGGCATCGAGCAGCAGCTCCCGATCCTCGTATCGCCACGGCAAGCAGACCAAGGGCTCGGCGTCGCGCACGTGGATGCCCAGCTCTTCCAGCAGTTCACGCGCCAGTGCCGCCAGCGGTGTCTCGCCGGCTTCGAGCTTGCCGCCGGGGAACTCCCAGAATCCCGCCAGATGCTTGCCTGCCGGGCGCTGCGCCAGCAGCACGCAACCATTGTCGTCCAGCAGGACGCCAGCCATCACGTGCATGACCGTTGCGGGCATCACGCGTTGCGCAGGTACTCGACCATGTCGAAGTCGTAGGCGTGCTCGGCATCGGCCTTGTGGTGCACGCGCGAGACTTCAGTCCAATCGCTGAAGTGCACGCCGGGGAAGAACGTGTCGGCGCCGTCGATTGCCGCGCTGACCCAGGTCAGGTACATCCGCCGCGCGTTGGGCAGCGCCTCGGCAAACACCATGCCGCCACCGATCACGAACAGGCCGGTGTTGCTGCAACGCGCCTGCGCCTCCTCGATCGAGCGCACGGTGATCTGGCCGGGAAACGGCGCCTCATGGCGGCGGGTGAGCACCATGTTGACCCGGTCCGGCAGCGCGCGGCCGATCGAGACGGCGGTGTTGTAGCCCATCAGCACATTCTTGCCGACGGTCAGCTGCTTGAACCAGCGCAGATCGTCCGGCAGGTGCCATGGCAGTTGGCCCTTGCGGCCGATCGCGAAGTTTTCATCGAGTGCGGCAATGAGCGAGATGGCCATGGGAAATCCTTGCAATCGTGATCATCGAAAAGGCGGCCACTCGGGCGCCGCGGGATGTCTGGAATCTTAGCAGGCCGCGCCGCGCACGGAATCAGACCGCCACCGCGGCCTTGATCGCCGGGTGCGATTGGTAGCCTTCGATCGCGATGTCCTCGCAACGGAAATCGAACACCGAGCGCACCTCGGGATTGAGCACCAGCCGCGGCAGCGGCAGCGGCTCGCGACTCAGCTGCAAGCGTGCCTGCTCGACATGGTTGTCGTACAAATGGGCGTCACCCAGGGTATGCACGAAATCGCCCACGGCCAGGCCGCAGACCTGCGCAATCATGTGCGTGAGCAACGCGTAACTCGCGATGTTGAACGGCACGCCGAGAAAGATGTCGCCCGAACGCTGGTAGAGCTGGCAGCTGAGCCTGGCAGCCTGTCCCGGGCCCGACGAAGGGGCCACGTAGAACTGGAACAGCGTGTGGCACGGCATCAGCGCCATCTTCGGCAACTCGCCGACGTTCCAGGCACTGACGATCAACCGCCGCGAATCGGGGTTGCGCCTGATTTCGTCCACCACCCAGGAAATCTGGTCGATCGTGCCGCCGTCGATCGTCGGCCACGCGCGCCACTGCTGACCATAGACCGGGCCGAGATCGCCGTTGGCGTCGGCCCACTCGTCCCAGATGCGCACACCGTGTTCCTTGAGGTAGGCGATGTTGGTGTCGCCGCGCAGGAACCAGATCAGCTCGTGCACGATCGACTTGATGTGCAGCTTCTTGGTGGTGACCAGCGGAAAACCCTGCGCAAGGTCGAACCGCATCTGCCAGCCGAACACGCTGCGCGTGCCGGTGCCGGTGCGGTCGGCCTTGGGGGTGCCGTGGTCGAGGACGTGGCGGAGCAGGTCGAGGTATGGATGCATCGGCCAAGTATAGGCAGGAGCGCACCCTGTGCGCGATGCTCTTCGAGGCACGGCACAAGAGCATCGCGCACAAGGTGCACTCCTGCAGGGGCCACGGCTAGACTCTGGCTTTTCCGCACGGAGACGGTCATGGCAGCGTGGTTTTTCAGCTACGGCAAGAATACCGAACGCGTCGGCCCGCTGGATGACGCCGCCGCGATGGCGCAGGCCCGGCGCCAGCCGGACGGCTATTGCTGGCGCGAAGGTTTCACCGAGTGGAAGGCGATCCGCAGCGTGGCCGAACTGGGCGCGGCGATGGGTCCGCCGCCGGTGCCGGCGACGCTGGGCAGCGGACGCGCCGACGAGATCGACTACACGATCGTGGGCACGGACATGCAGTTCGTCGAGATCGAACTCGATCCGGGCGAAAGCGCGATCGCCGAGGCCGGCGCGCTGATGTACAAGGAGGCCGGCGTGCAGATGGATACCGTGTTCGGCGACGGCTCCAGCGGCGGCCAGAGCGGCGGCGGCCTGATGGACAAGCTGCTCTCCGCCGGCAAGCGCGTGATCACCGGCGAGAGCCTGTTCACCACGGTGTTCACCCACCGCGGCCAGGGCAAGGCCAGGGTCGCCTTCGCCGCGCCCTACCCCGGCACCGTGCTGGCGATGAAACTCTCCGACCACGGCGGCCGGCTGATCTGCCAGAAGGACGCGTTCCTGGCCGGCGCGCGCGGCGTGCAACTGGGCATCTTCTTCCAGCGCAAGATCCTCACCGGCCTGTTCGGCGGCGAAGGCTTCATCATGCAGAAGCTCGAAGGCGACGGCTGGGTATTCGTGCATGCCGGCGGCACCATGATCAAACGCGAGCTGGCCGCCGGCGAACGGCTGGACGTGGACACCGGCTGCGTGGTGGCTTTCCACGACACCGTGGACATGGACGTGAAAGCGGTCGGCGGCATCAAGAGCATGCTGTTCGGCGGCGAGGGCGTGTTCCTGGCCACGCTGACCGGCCCGGGCACGGTGTGGCTGCAATCACTGCCGTTCTCGCGACTGGCCGGTCGCATGCTGGCAGCCGCGCCGCAGGGCGGCGGGCAACGTCGCGGCGAGGGCTCGATCCTCGGCGGCCTGGGCGACATCCTGGGCGGCGACCGCAACTTCTGACGTCGCCCGCAGTTCGGGCGATGCCACCATTGCCGTGCCGGGAACGGCCGGCGGGCGGTGCCTGCCCTACGAGGGGCCGGCCAGTTTGTAGGGCGGGCAATGCCCGCCGCACGTACGTCAGGAACTTGGCGGGCAGTGCCCGCCCTACGCCGGATTCGCCAGTGCCAAGGTGGGCGCGCGGCGGGACATGGCGATCAGCACCAGCCCGACCGCGATCAGCGGCAGCGACTGCATCTGTCCCATCGTCACCCAGTCGGTGCCGAACAGATAGCCCAGTTGCGCGTCGGGCACGCGCACGAACTCCACCGCGAAACGGAACACGCCGTACAGCAGCGCGAACAAACCCGACACCAGGTAACGCGGCCGCGGTTTCATCGACACCAGCCACAGCACCACGAACATCACCACGCCTTCAAGGCACAGTTCGTAGAGCTGCGAGGGATGTCGGGTCAGCCCGCCGAACTGCTGCAGCTGCGGCAGCCAGGCCGGGTGCGCCGTGGCCCAGGCGATGTCCTCGGCCTGTGCGCCGGGGAAAATCATCGCCCATGCATGGTGCGCGGGTTTGCCCCACAGTTCGCCGTTGATGAAGTTGCCGAGCCGTCCCAGGCCCAGTCCGAGCGGCACCAGCGGAGCCACGAAATCGACCGTGTCGAAGAAGTGCAGCGCGTTGCGCCGCGACCACCACCAGCCTGCGGCGAGCACGCCGAGCAGACCGCCGTGGAAACTCATGCCGCCATCCCACACCTTGAAAAGCACCAGCGGCTCGCGCCAGATCCAGCCGATGCCGCCCTCGTAATAGAACAGCATGTACCAGATGCGCCCGCCCACGATGACGCCCAGCATGCCGTAGAACAGCAAGTCGCCCAGCGCGTCGCGGCTCACCGGCAGGCGTCCGCGGCGGCGCCGGTATTCGCCCAGCACGGCGACGAAGAGGAAGCCCAGCAGATACATCAGGCCGTACCAGTGCACCTGCACCGGGCCGACATGGAAGGCGACCGGATCGAATTGGGCGACAAAAGGCTGCGACATGCGGAAGGGGCCGATCGGGCAAAGGCCAAGTGTAGCGTCACGCAAGGATTCGGAAAGATGCCGCGGGCGCAGGCACGCAGCCCGCTCGCGGGCGATGCTCTTGTCTCGGACCAGGGACCTGCAAAAACGTCGCCCGCGAGCGGGCTCCTACGAGTGCCGGTCTGGCCACGGGACACGCCCGCGCGCGTTCACAGCAACACCGGCCGATCCGGCAGCTCGTCGGGATTGGCCTTGTCGTGGGCGGGAAAGTGCTGCAGCAGCAGGGCGTGGGTGGCGGCGATGCCGCCCAGGCTGCCTTCGCGCCATTCGCCGTTTGCGTAGTGGTTGCGCATGGTGGTGCAGATGCCGGCCCATGCCGCCGGCGACACGCGTGCGGCAATGCCGCGGTCGACAATGATCTCGATGCGATGCTCGGCCAGCAGCACGTACAGCAGCACGCCGCTGTTGTGCTCGGTGTCCCACACGCGCAGCTGGCTGAACAGCTGGCGCGCGCGGATGGCTGCGTCAAGTCCGCCCAGTACGGCCAGCGGGTGGAGTCGCGATTCGATGGCCACGCGCACTTCGCCGTGGTGACCGCGTTCGCCGGCGGCGATGGCAGCCGTGATCTCGTCCAGCAAGCTGGCGGGAAAACGCCGCCGCAGCTGGAACCAGCCCTCGAACATGTTTGCCAGCACTCGTTGCATGCGCGTCATGTCACCAGCTCCCCGAGGCACCGCCGCCGCCGAAGCTGCCGCCGCCTCCGCTGAAACCTCCGCCGCCGAAACCTCCGCCGCCGAAGCCGCCGCCGCCGAAGCCACCGAAACCGCCCCAGCCGCCACCGCCGATCGAGCGCCCGCCGCCGGAAGGCAGCAGCATCACGATGCCGCCCACCACCGCGCCGAGCACGCCGGCGCCGACGGAAACCAGCAGCCACAACAGGCCGCCAATCAGCGCGCCGCCCAGCGGCACCCGTACCAGCGCATGCGCCCGGCCCAGCACGCCGCGCAGGAAGATCGCGGCGAACAACGCAATCATCAACATGCCTTGCAGCCCGAGGCCGCGATCCTCGCGCGGCGCCCCTTCCACCGGTGGCGGCAATGGCTCGCCGTCAATCAGCTGGGTCAGCGCGCCGACGGCGTCGTGGATGCCGCCGAAATAGTCGCCCGTGCGGAACTTCGGCGCGATGTACTCGCGGATGATGCGCGCGTTGGCGGCGTCGGGGATCGCGCCCTCCAGGCCATAACCGACCTCGATGCGCACGCGCCGGTCGTTCTTGGCGACGAGCAGCAGGACGCCGTCATCGGTGCCCTTGCGGCCGATCTTGTTGGCTTCGGCGACCGCCAGCGAGTACTCCTCGATTGGCTGCTCGCCGGTGCTGCCCACCATCAGCACCACCAGTTGCGCACCCTTGGCCTTTTCCAGCGCCACCAGTTGCGCGTCGAGCTGGTCGACCTGGGCCGCGTTGAGCGTGCCGGTGAGATCGGTCACGTGCCGCGCCAGTTGCGGCACCGCCGCCTGCAGCGCCGCCGGCAGGCACAGCAGCAACGCCAGCAGCGGCAGCAGGCGGCGGATCACTTCAGTGCGCCGAAGTCGCGGGCGCTGGCGCACTGGTGCCGAAATCCACCCTGGGCGCGGTGGAGATGGCCTTCTCGTTGTCCACGCTGAAGTTCGGCTTGACCTTGTAGCCGAACATCTTGGCGGTCATGTTGTTGGGGAAGGTGCGGATCATCGCGTTGTACTGCTGCACCGCCTGCACGTAGCGGTTGCGCGCCACGGTGACGCGGTTCTCGGTGCCTTCCAGCTGCGCCTGCAGGTTCTGGAACAGGCCGTCGGCCTTCAGCTGCGGATAGTTTTCGCTGACCACCATCAGCCGTGACAACGCGCTGCCCAGCTCGCCTTGTGCGGCCTGGAACTGCTGCAGCTTCTGCGGATCGTTGATGGTGTCGGCGTTGACCTGCAGGCTGCCCACCTTGGCGCGCGCGTTGGTCACCTCCACGAAGACCTTCTCCTCGTGCTGGGCATAGCCCTTGACCGTGTTGACCAGGTTCGGCACCAGGTCGGCGCGGCGCTGGTACTGGTTCAGCACTTCGGACCAGGCTGCCTTGACCGCCTCGTCCTGACGCTGCATGGCGTTGTAGCCGCAGCCGGACATCAAGCCGACCAGCAGCAGAATCATCAAGGTACGCAAGATTTTCATGGCATCGCTCCTGAGCGGACGGATCTGCATTGCAGCATCCGGCCTGTCCCGGCGCAATGAGCACGACCGGGAGCTAAAACCAGCGCGGCAGCAGGATCAGGCCCCAGCTCAACGCCACCAGCACCAGCAGCACGAACACGGCCGCCGAACCCATGTCCTTGGCGCGGCCGGCCAGCTCGTTGAAATCGGGGCTGACCTTGTCCACCACTGCCTCGATCGCCGAATTGAGCAGCTCCGCCGACAGCACCAGCAGCGGCGCGAGGACAAGCAGGAGCTTTTCCACGCCACCCTCGCCCAGCCACAGGCCGAGCGGAATCAGCACCACCGCCAGCATCGCCTCCAGCCGAAACGAGGCCTCGTGGCGCCAGGCGGCGCGCAGCCCCTTCATCGACCAGCGAAACGCGTTCCAGACCTGGCGCGGACCCCGAAAACCCTCGGCCGGCATGCTGCGCCTCCGCTTCAGGCCGACACCGGCGACGCGGCGCCGGTGCGGGAGGAAACGCGGACGCGCGCGGTCCGGGGAAAGCTTGCCTGGGGCATGGCGAACGGGCTCCTGTCGCGCCGCGGAACGCGGGCACGCCATGATGCCACAGCCGTTCCTCCGCCCCATCGGGCGCACACAGCGCAAGCACGCAGCGCACGAATTGTCATGCGGCGGTGCAGCTATGACCTTTGGGGGGATGCGCTACCCTTGCCCGGTTGTGATCCGTTCAGGGTCCAGCGGCACCGGTGCGTGTGCGCACGCCACCAGGATTTGAACCAATGCCCGGGGAAAACATGGCCACCCAGAACCCAGCCGTCTCGCAGACGAAGTCCTTCAGCACCGTCTTCCTGATCGAAATGTGGGAGCGCTTCGGCTACTACGGTATGCAGGCGCTCATCGTCTACTACATGGTCCAGCGCCTGGGCTTCCCCGATGAGCAGGCCAACCTGGTGTGGAGCGCCGCGGCGGCGCTGATCTACGTGGCACCGGCGATCGGCGGCTGGGTGGGCGACAAGATCCTCGGCACGCGGCGCACCATGCTGCTGGGCGCCACCATCCTGGCGGTCGGCTACGGGCTGATGGCCGTACCGACCGAAAGCGTCTGGTTCCTGTATTGCTCGCTGGGCGTGATCGTGGTCGGCAACGGCCTGTTCAAGCCGAACGCCGGCAACCTGGTGCGCAAGATCTACGAGGGCGACGACTCCAAGATCGACAGCGCGTTCACCATCTACTACATGGCGGTGAACATCGGCTCGACGTTCTCGATGCTGCTCACGCCGTGGATCAAGGATTACGTGAACCTGCACTACGGCAACGAGCTGGGCTGGCATGCCGCGTTCGCGGTGTGCTCGTTCGGCCTGCTGGTGGGCCTGGCCAACTACCTGGTGATGCGCCACACGCTGAACCACGTCGGTTCGGCGCCGGACGAACAGCCGATGCACGTGGGCAAGCTGCTGGCCGTGCTGGGCGTCGGCGTGCTGACCGTGTTCGCCTCGGCCTACGTGCTGGCCCATGAAGAAGTGGCGCGCATCTTCGTCTATGTGGCCGCCGCGGTGGTGCTGGGCATCTTCGCCTGGCTGATCGGCACCAGCGAGCGCTCCGAGCGCGCCGGCCTGATCGCCGCGCTGGTGCTCACCGTGCAGACGGTGTTCTTCTTCATCTTCTACCAGCAGATGTCGACCTCGCTGAACCTGTTCGCGCTGCGCAACGTGAACCCGAGCTTCGACGTATTCGGCGTCCACCTGTGGAACTGGGCGCCGGCGCAGTTCCAGTCGTTCAACCCGATCTGGATCTTCATCCTGAGCCCGATCCTGGCGCTGCTCTACAACGCCGCCGGGCGCAGCGGCAAGGACATCTCCATCGCCACCAAGTTCGCGCTCGGCTTCGCCGCGGTGGCGCTGGGCTTCTTCATCTACAGTTGGGCCGCGCACTTCGCGGTGGATGGCAAGACCAGCTCGTGGGTGATGGTGTGGGGCTACGGCGCCTCGTCGCTGGGCGAGCTGCTGGTCAGCGGCCTGGGCCTGGCGATGATCGCGCGCTACGTGCCCGAGCGCATGGGCGGCTTCATGATGGGCGCGTACTTCGTCGCCTCGGGCGTGTCGCAGTACCTGGGCGGCATCGTGGCCAACTTCGCCAGCATTCCGGAGAACATCACCGACCCGCTGCAGACCATGCCGATCTACACCAGCCTGTTCAGCAAGCTGGGCTGGGCCGGCATCGCCTGCACCGTGATCGCGCTGGCCGTGCTGCCGCTGATGCGCAAGCTGTCGGCACAGCATCACGCGCACAACAACCCGGCGCCGCT
Source organism: Rhodanobacter sp. UC4438_H5 (assembly GCF_052978405.1). NCBI lineage: Bacteria > Pseudomonadati > Pseudomonadota > Gammaproteobacteria > Lysobacterales > Rhodanobacteraceae > Rhodanobacter > Rhodanobacter sp. UC4438_H5. Next base: position 284,838 of record NZ_CM129672.1, on the reverse strand, counting down.
GCCGACGATCGGTTCGGAGCAGTAAGCCCGGCGGCGATCAGGCGACCCGCCGACCCGGCGGGTCGCGACACCGCGCAACACATTGCCTGCCATGCCACAGCAGATCGTCATCCGACAGGTAGGACCCCACGCACTGACCCGCGCGCTGGCGTGGCTGCGGCTGTGCGCGATCGCCGGCCAGAGCACCGCGGTGCTGGTGTGCGCATGGTGGATGGATCTGCAGATTCCGCTGCTGCCGCTGCTGCTGGGCATCGGCGTGCTGGCGGTGTTCGCCGTGTTTGCCGCCTGGCGGCTGGCGCAACCGTGGCCGCTGCGCGAGTGGGAAGCGGTCTGTCACATCGCGTTCGACACGCTGGTGCTGGGTTACCTGCTGTATTTCACCGGCGGCGCCAGCAACCCGTTCATCACCCTGCTGCTGGTGCCGATAGCGCTCACCGCGGCGGCGTTGCCCGGGCGCTCGGTGCTGGCGGTGTCGGCGCTGGCCGGCGTGGCCTACGTGATCCTGCTCTACGCGCATGTTCCGTTGCCGCTGCCCCCGCATGGCAGCGCGCCCGGGCGGTTCTCGCTGCACGTGGCGGGGATGGGCGTGAACTTCGTCATCATGGCGCTGCTGCTCAGCTTCTTCATCAGCCGCCTGGCGCGGGTGCTGCGCGAGCAGCAGAAAGAGGTGCAGCGCGTGCGCGAACGCGCGTTGCGCGGCGAGGGCATCCTGGCCATCGCCACCCAGGCGGCCGGGGCCGCGCATGAGCTGAACACGCCGCTGTCGACCATGCGCACGCTGCTGCCGGAGCTGCGCCGCGAACACGCCGGCAACCCGCTGCTGGACGAGGATCTGGCGCTGCTGGAGGACCAGGTGGATCGCTGCCGCACGATCCTGCGCGAGATGATCGCCTTCGGCAAGGCGCAGCTGTCGCAGGACCCCGAGCGCATCCGCGTGGACAAGTTCATCCACGGTTGCCTGGAGCGCTTCCAGCTGTTGCGGCCCGAAGCGGAGCTTGCCCTGAGCCTCGACGAGACGCTGGCGGCGCTGGTGCTGCGCACGCCGGCCGGGCTGCGCCATGCGCTGATCAACCTGCTCAACAATGCCGCCGACGCCTCGGCGGCCAACGGCTCCAATGCCGTGTCGCTGCGCATCACCCGCGACGACCGCTGGCTGGAGCTGAGCGTGTCCGACCGCGGCCCGGGTTTCGACACCGCCGACGAACTGACCCGGCTCGGCTATTCGCGCAAGCAGAGCGGGCTCGGCATCGGCCTGGCGCTGGCCGAGGCCACGGCCGAGCGCCTGAGCGGCGAACTGGTGGCGCGCAACGTCGAACAGGGCGCCGAGATGTGCCTGCGGCTGCCGCTGGCGGTGATCGCCGAACCGGTCGATACCGGGCGCTGACGCGCCAGGCGTGCAACCGGCGCCGCTTCCGGCAAGAATGGACGCCTGCCCGAGTGAAGGAAACCGAACCATGACCGAGTCGCCCCTTGCCGATCCGGTGCGCCCCTTGCTGCTGGTCGACGACGATGCCACGTTCCTGCGCGTGCTGGCCCGCGCGCTCGGCTCGCGCGGCTTCGAGGTCATCACCGCCAGCAATTTCGACGAGGCACGCGCGCTGACCCGCCGCCATCGCCCGCGCTACTGCGTGCTGGACCTGAAACTCGGCGAGGAGAACGGCCTGCGACTGATCCCCGAGCTGCATACCCTGGTGCCGGACCTGCGCGTGCTGCTGCTGACCGGCTATGCCTCGATCGCCACCGCGGTGGAGGCGATCAAGCGAGGTGCGCACGACTACCTCGCCAAGCCGGTGGACGCCGACGCGGTGGTGCGCGCCCTGCTCGACGGCGATGCCGCCGCGCCCGAAGACAACGAGCCGCCGGACGCCCCCGAACAGCCGCTGGCCCTGCGCCGGCTCGAGTGGGAGCACATCCAGCGCGTGCTCACCGAATGCGACGGCAACATTTCCGAGACCGCGCGCCGGCTCGGCATGCACCGCCGCACGCTGCAGCGCAAGCTCGGCAAGCACCCGGTGCGCGAGCGCCCCGGCGAGGAGTGAGGTTCGGCGCCGGCACCTTTTGGTGCCGCGCGCATCCCATGCACGCTCCATGCTGCGACAAGTTGCCGTCTGTCGCACCGCGTGCAGCGGACTATGATTGAACCTTGGACCCCCATCCAGAGTTTCACTTTGAAACGCCTCCCCTCCGGCTTTTGCGCACTTGCGCTCGTGTTGTGTGCCAGCCCCGCGCTGGCCTCCGATCCCACCCACCCGGTGACGCTGTCGCCGGTCTCGGTACACGCCAGCGACACCATGGTCACCGAGACGCCCGCCGTGCAGGTGCGCGTGACGCGCCTGCAACTGCAGCGGCAGAACAGCACCGACAGCGCCGATGCACTGAAGTACGTGCCGAACATGCAGGTGCGCAAGCGCTACATCGGCGATCCGAACGCCGTCATCAGCGGCCGCAACGCCGGCACCCTGCAGAGCGCGCGCAGCCTGGTCTATGCCGACGGGCTGCTGCTCTCCAACCTGATGACCAACGGCTGGGATGGCGCACCGCGCTGGGGCATGGTCGCGCCCGGCGAGATCGGCGCGGTCGACATCCTGTACGGACCGTATTCCGCGCTGTATCCGGGCAACTCGCTGGGCACCACGGTGCTGATCCACACCGTGCTGCCGCAGCAGTTCACCGCCAGCGTCGACGCGAGGTTCTTCAGCCAGGACTATGCCGACGATTACGGCGCCGGCGGCCACTACGACGGCCACCAGGCCGCGTTCACCCTGGGCGACAAGCGGGGGCGTTTCAGCTGGCTGCTGGAATACAGCCGCCTCGACAACCACGGCCAACCGATGCAGTACGCCACCGCCCGGGCCGGCGGCGATCCGGCGCTCGCGGTGCCGGTGACCGGTGCCACCGCCGACCGCAACCCGAACGGTTCGCCGCGGCTGGTCTACGGCGCCAACAGCATCGAGCACACCGTGCAGGACCAGGCCAAGCTGAAGCTCGGCTTCGACCTCGGCGAGCATGTCGCGGCGCTGGCCACCGTGGGCTGGTGGCACAACCGCGCCGAGGATCGCACCCGCAGCCTGATCCGCGATGCCGACGGCACCCTGGTCAGCGGCGGCGTGATCGACGCGGCCGGCAAAACCTGGACCTTGCCCGCCAGCGGCCTGGCGCCGTCGAATGCGCGCGACACCCACCTGCTGTACGGGCTCGAACTGAACGGCACGCTGGACAACGACTGGCGCTGGACCGCCGTCGCCAGCCACTACGATTTCCGGCATTCGCGACTGCACAGCGCCAGCCTGGCCGAGCCCGGCAGGCCACGCGGCGGCCCCGGCACCGTGGCGAGCAAGGATGGTTCGGGCTGGGACACGTTCGACCTGCGCAGCTCCGGCCCGCTCGGCGAGCGCCACCTGTTGTACGCCGGCGTGCACGGCGACCGCTACGTGCTGACGACGCGCGTGCGCGATGCCAGCGACTGGCGCAGCGGCGCCGACGGAGCATTGCGCAGCGTCTACGCCGGCCGCACCCAGACCCGCGCCGCCTACCTGCAGGACGTGTGGAGCTTCACCGACACCTGGACGCTGACCCTCGGCGGTCGGCTGGAGCAATGGCGCGCCTACCGCGGCGTGCTCGCCAACGCCGTCGACACGCTGCGCTACGCCGACCGCAAGCGCACCGATTTCTCGCCCAAGGCTGCGCTGACCTGGGACTTCGCACAGAACTGGGAGCTGCGACTGGCCTGGGGCAAGGCGGTGCGCTACCCCACCGCGTCCGAACTGTTCCAGGGCAGCATCTCGGCCGGCGCCATCGTCAACAACAATCCCGCGCTCGCGCCGGAAGTCGACCGCTCCACCGACCTCACCCTGACCCGCCACACGGGCAACGGCCACTGGCGCGTCTCGCTGTACCAGGACCTGATCGCCGATTCGCTGTACACGCAGACGGACATCACCGTCAGCCCCAGCGTGACCAGCGTGCAGAACATCGACCGCATGCGCGGACGCGGCATCGAAGGCGCGTTCGACTTCCACGACGTCTGGCTCGACGGGCTCGACCTGTCCGCCAGCCTCGCCTTCAACGATGCCCGCACGCTGCGCGATCGCCAGTACCCGCTGGCCGAGGGCAAGGTATTTCCGCGCATCCCGAAGCTGCGCGCCAGCGTGTTCGCGGATTACCGGTTCGCGCCACAGTGGGACGCCTCGCTGGGCATCCGCCACTCCGGCCGCCAGTACGGCAGCCTGGACAACAGCGACCACGTCGACAGCTACGGCGCGGTGAGCCGTTTCACCGTCGCCGACGCAAAGCTGCGCTGGAAATTCGCGCCGGCCTGGACTGCCGCGCTGGGCGTGGACAACATCGGCAATACACATTACTGGGTCTACCATCCCTACGCCGGTCGTACCTGGTTCGGCGAGCTGCGCTGGGAGTTGTGACATCCACTCCCGCCCTCCCCTTGCGGGCAGGGGAAGCAAGGCCGAAAACCCGAGGAACACTCCATGCGCCACCTGCTGATCGCCCTGCTCTGCCTGCTCTCGGCCGTCGCCTTCGCCCACGACGGCATGCACATGGAGATGCCGAAAAGCCCCGCGCTGGGCGCCAGCGCGGCGTTCGACAGCCATGGCGGCCTGTACGTCGTGGACGCGGCCGATGGCCACGTGCGGCTGCGCCGCTCCGACGACGACGGTCGCACGCTGAGCGCGCCGATGCCGGTGAACGCGGTCGCCGAACGCATCTACAGCGAAGGCGAGAACCGGCCGAAGATCGCCTTCGGTCCGCACGACGAGCTCTACGTGAGCTGGTCGCAGCCGCGCGCCGCGCCGTGGACCGGCTTCGTGCGGTTCGCCCGTTCGGTGGACGGCGGCGAACACTTCAGCACGCCGATCACCGTGCACCACGACCGCGCCGAGATCACCCATCGCTTCGATGCGCTGGCCGTGGATGGCCACGGCCGCATCGTGGTCGCCTGGATCGACAAGCGTGATCTCGAGGCCGCAAAGGCAGCCGGCCGGCCGTACGAAGGTGCCGCGGTGTACTACAGCTGGTCCGACGATGGCGGCAAGAGCTTCGTGCCGGAACGCAGGCTGGTCGACCACAGTTGCGAATGCTGCCGCATCGCGCTGGCGCGCATGCCCGACGGCGAGGTCGCCGCGTTCTTCCGCGGCATTTATGGCGACAACATCCGCGACCACGCGTTTGCCGTGCTGCACACCGACGGCCGTGCACCCCATGTCGAGCGTGCGACCTTCAGCGACTGGCACATCGCCGGCTGCCCGCACCATGGTCCGGGCTTGGGCGTCGGCGCCGACGGCGTGCGTCACGCGGTGTGGTACGAGGCCGGCCACGGTCCCGCAATCTGGTACGGCCAGCTCGATCCCGGCCAGCGGCCGCAGCAGTTGCTGAAGCTCGCCGGGGCCGGCGCCAGCCACGCCGACGTGGCAGTGCATGGCCGCACTGTCTGGGTGACCTGGAACCAGGTCGATGCGGATGGCTATCGCCTGATGCTGCGCCGATCGACCGACAACGGCGCACACTTCGACGCTGCCCGCGAGATCGCGAGCAGCGCCGGCGCCGCCGGCTCGCCGCAGTTGTTGCAGAAGGACGGCCACGCCTTCGTCGCATGGAACACGGCCCAAGGCTTTCGCCTGATCCGGGTGACGCCATGAAGCGACTGGTGCTGATCGTGGCCCTGTTGTTCCCCGTGCTGGCCATGGCCGGCACGCTGCAACCGCTGGCCGCCGGCGACATCGCCGCGCTGCTGAAGCCGCCGACGCACGGCGAGCGGATCATCGCGCTGTGGGCGCTGGACTGTGCCTATTGCGAGCCCAATCTGGAGGCGCTGGCCAAACTGCAGCGCACCCACCCGCGCGACATCGAACTGGTGATCGTCACCACCGACAGCATCGAACGCCGCCGGGCGATCGAGGCACGGCTGCAGCACATGAAAGTGGACGGCCTCCCGAATCGCGCCTACGCCGAAGCCATGCCCGAGCGCCTCAACTTCCTGCTCGATCCGACCTGGGGCGGCGAGACCCCGCGCGTACTGGTGATTCGCGCCGACGGCAGTCGCCTGGGCATCAGCGGCGAACTCACTCCCGCGCAGATGCGCAAAATCAGGTAGGACTCGCGCTGCCCGCCGGCTCTTCCGTGCACCGCGGCCGGGAGCGGCGGACGGTGTCCGCCCAGCGCGTCAGGGTTGGGCGTCGCTCTCGGCGGGAACCGGCTCCGGGATTTCCGTGGTGCCGTCATCCTCGTCACCGTAGATCGCCACGTGCGGCACGCCGTCGGCGCCGATCCAGCCACGATACATGCCGTCGGTGTTGAACGGGATCGCGATGTGGCCCTCCGCGTCCAGCGCGATGGCGCCGCCGTTGCCGCCCATCGACGGGATCTGCTGGTTGATCACCTCGGCGGCGGCGCGTTTCAGCGGCACGCGCATCTGGGTCACTTTCATGCAGATCGAATGTGCCGCGACGGCACGGATGTAGAACTCGCCCCAGCCCGTGCCGGAGACCGCGCAGCTCTCGTTGGCGTAGGTGCCGGCGCCGATGATCGGCGAATCGCCGATGCGGCCCCAGCGCTTGTCGGTCATGCCGCCGGTGGAGGTGCCGGCGGCCAGGTGGCCGCGCGCGTCCAGCGCCACCGCACCCACCGTGCCGAAGTGTTTGGCCGTCTCGACGTCCGCATGCGGCTGCTTTGCCGCATCCTCCTTCAGCGCCCGCTGCAATTGCTGCCAGCGCGCATCGGTGCGGAAATACGCGGCATCGACCAGGGTGATGCCCTGCTCCTTCGCGAACTCTTCGGCACCGGCGCCGGACAGCATCACGTGCGGCGAATGCTCCATCACCGCGCGCGCCAGCAGGATCGGATTCTTCACGTGCTCGACTCCGGCCACCGCGCCGGCACGCAAGGTGTAGCCATCCATGATCGCCGCGTCGAGCTCGTTTCTCCCGTCATGGGTGAACACCGCGCCCTTGCCCGCGTTGAAGTTCGGATCGTCCTCCAGCACGGTGATCGCCGCAGTCACCGCGTCCAGCGCGCTGTCGCCGGCCTTGAGCCGGGCATGACCCTGCTGCAGCGCCTGGGTCATCGCCGCACGCACGGCGTGCTCCTTCGCCGGCGTCATGTCACGCACGACCACGCCGGCGCCGCCATGGATGACCAGCACGGGCGAAACGGCGGCATGGCTCATGGCGGTGATTCCGAGGGTGGCAAGGGCAACAAGCAGATGACGCGGCTTCACGACGCTCTCCGAAATAGTGATCGGATGAGTATAGCCAGCTTGCTCGGTCACTTATCCACGAAACGCACCTGCTTGCCCTCAATCACTGCCTGCTTGCCTTCGATCATTCCGATCATATGGAGGGCTGCCTCAGCCGATATCTCGGCGTAATCAAAAGTCATCTGGCGCTCATCCAGCACCTCCGGATCGACCAGTACAAACCCTACTTTGGCCGCGACATATTCAGCGGCAGCCCGCGCGGAAACATTCTTGAGCTTCAGACTGATCGTGCCTGGCTGGGCCGCGGCAGAAGACAGCGATTCACCATCGCAGCCCATGCTTGGCGTGAGCGCGATGTTGATGGTGTTGTCTTCGAGCTTCCCACTTTGCTGGGGTCCACCGTCAACGACCTGGCCGAACACGATGCTCGCCTGCTGGCCAGGCATGGTCCGCACGATCGGCTTGGCCGACTGCGTTCGCACATTGCCGCCACCGCGATCAAAACGGGTATCGACCTCCGCACTGATTTCCAGTTGACCGCTGGCCTCCGGCGACACCGCGAAACGGCCCTGCCACGACAGCTTGCTGGCGTCGGTTCCGCTCAGCTCGGCGTATTCGCCCGGCTTCAGGCAGCGGATGAAATGCATCGAGTCGGAATGGCCTGCCATGGCGACGTCGATCTTCAGCGTGTAGCGATCACTGATGCCGCCGCCGACATTTGCCTGTGGCGAAGGTGTCGAGGCGTAGACGGCACCGGCCACGCCGATGGCGAGAACGGCGAGGAGAACGCCACCGGCACGCCGGCGGAATAGATCAGGCTGTTGCATTTTCAACATGGCGATTCGCTCCGTGATGGGATGACGGGGTGACCAGGGGCAACCCACCGGTAATGCGAGCGCGGCCGACTGGGTCTTCAACATCGCATTCGCATAACTGCGCCGCTGCGTGCCATGCGCGCGCAACACCGCGGCATCGCAGGCCAGTTCCTGGTCATGGCGTAACGCGGCGAGTGCCCACCAGGCCAGAGGATGGAACCAGAACAACGCGACAACGAGTTGCGCCAGCAAGCACCACCAGCCATCGCGGCGGCGCGCGTGGGTAGTTTCATGGGCGAGGATCAGCATCTGCTCGGTGGGGTCGTAGCGACATTCGAAATCGGCCGGAAGCACGATGCGACTGCGCCAGGCACCGACCAGGGCGGGGCCGATATCCGAGCCGGGCGCGCGCAGCATCGGCCAGTGCGAGTGCTCGTCAACGATACGGGTGGCACCACGCAACCGCGCGCGGTAACGCGATTGCGCGAGCGCCGCCAGCAGCAGACTTAGCACGCTACCAAGCAGCCATGCCAGCACGACCCATGTGCGCCAGTCGATGACAGCCGACCCGGCGGCTTGTACCGGCAACGCGGCGGCCGAGGTGATTGCGGATATCACCGGCGACCACACCACGACCGGAGCAACTGCCGCATGCGGCAGTTGGCTAGCCAGCACCGCCAGCGGCGGCAACAGCCACAGCTGGAACGCGAGTCCGGTGCCGAACAGACGGCGGCAGGGCCTGCGCACGGCGGCGACGACCAGCACGGCAGCGGTGAATGCCAGCAGTGCCAGCCAGCCGCGGGCGGTCCATGCGGTCACCAGCGCATCAATGCTGCTCATCGTCGAGCTCCTTCAGCAGTTTGCGCAGTTCGGCGATGTCCTTCTTCGACAGCTTGCGCTGCTCGGAGAAGTGCGCCACCAAGGGCGCCACGCGGCCGCCGAACAGGCGATCGAGCAGGCCCTTGCTCTCCTGCTGCACGTATTGCTCGCGCGCCAGCAGCGGCGTGTAGAGGTAGCGGCGGCCGTCGCGTTCGGCCTGCACGGCCTTTTTCTTCAGCAGGCGGTTGAGCAGGGACTTCACCGTGCCCTCCTGCCAGCCCTGCGCGGGCCCGACCTCGGCCAGGATCTCCTCGGCCGTGCGCGGGGCCTCGCGCCAGAGCACGTCCATCACCACCGCTTCGGCTTCGCTGATCGCCATGAGTCACCGTTTACGCGTGTAAGTGAATCCATGTTTACATGCGTAATTGTTCGCGTCAAGCCATGTGCCTGCCTGTCTGCGACCTTGGTACAAGGCCGGCCGGCGCGATTCCGTCGTATCCTTGGCAGCTGACTCTCCATGAGGAAGGCACGGCAATGGACAAGGTTTACCCGAGCGCGACGAAAGCCCTTGAGGGCGTGTTGTTCGACGGCATGACGATCGCCGCCGGCGGTTTCGGCCTGTGCGGCATCCCCGAGAACCTGATCGGCGGCCTGCTGCAGGCGGGCACCAGGGACCTGACCATCGTGGGCAACAACGCCGGCGTGGACGATTTCGGCATGGGCCCGCTGCTCAAGACCCACCAGGTCAAGCGCGTGTACGCCTCGTACGTGGGCGAGAACAAGGAGTTCGAGCGGCAGACGCTGGCCGGCGAACTGGAGCTGCACCTGACGCCGCAGGGCACGCTGGCCGAGAAGCTGCGCGCCGGCGGCGCCGGCATCCCCGGCTTCTACACGCGCACCGCGTTCGGCACCAAGCTGGCCGAGGGCAAGGAGACCAAGGTATTCAACGGCAAGGAGTACGTGCTGGAGGAATCCATCACCGCCGACCTGTCCATCGTCAAGGCGTGGAAGGGCGACGCGATGGGCAACCTGGTGTTCCGCGAGACGGCGCGCAACTTCAACCCGATGATCGCCACCTGCGGCAAGGTCTGCGTGGCCGAGGTGGAGCACCTGGTGCCGGTCGGCGAGCTGGACCCGAACAACATCCACGTGCCGGGCATCTACGTCGACCGTATCGTGCAGGGCGAGAAGTACGAGAAGCGCATCGAGATCCGCACCCTCGCCGGCGCCAACACCGGCAAGGAAAACCCGACGCGCACCGCGATGGCACAGCGCGCCGCGAAGGAATTGCGCGACGGTTACTACGTGAACCTCGGCATCGGCATCCCCACCCTGGTGGCCAACCACATCCCGGCCGGCGTGAACGTGGTGCTGCAGTCGGAGAACGGCCTGCTCGGCATCGGCCCGTTCCCCACCGAGGATCAGGTCGACCCCGACCTGATCAACGCCGGCAAGCAGACCATCACCACCCTGCCCGGCTCGGCGTTCTTCTCCAGCGCCGATTCCTTCGCGATGATCCGCGGCGGCCACATCGACCTGTCGATCCTCGGCGGCATGGAGGTCTCCGCCACCGGCGATCTCGCCAACTGGATGGTGCCCGGCAAGATGGTCAAGGGCCCGGGCGGCGCGATGGACCTGGTCAGCGGCGTGCGCCGCGTGGTGGTGTTGATGGAGCACTGCGCGAAGGACGGCTCGCCGAAGATCAAGCAGCAATGCGAGTTGCCGATCACCGGCAAGGAATGCGTGGACCTCGTCATCACCGACCTGTGCGTGTTCTCGGTGGAGAAGGGCAAGGGCCTGACCCTGATCGAGCTCAACGACGGCGTGAGCCTGGGCGACGTGAAGGCGAAGACCGGCTGCGCGTTCGCCGTGGCGCCGGCGCTGCAAGCGGGCTGATTGATGGTAGGGCGGGCACTGTCCGCCGTTTTGCTCCGGAACCGAAAGAGCCGGCGGGCAGTGCCCGCCCTACGGAGCGGGTCGCGACGTGGCGTCGGCCGGCAGGGCGTCGGGAAAACGGATGCGCGCGATGCTTTCGCCTCCTGCATGCGTCTGCAGCTCCAGCGGCCAGCCGAAGCGGTCGCTGATCTGCCGCGCGATCGCCAGCTCGAATCCGTGCCGATCGGCACCGGGCGCGCCCGCATCGGCAACGGCATCGGCATCGCCAACGCCAGCGCCTTTCGCCGGGGCGAGGTTGCGCACGCTTACCATGCCGGGTTCGACGCTGACCACCACGCTGCCGCGCTCGGCCTGCTGGCAGGCATTGCGCAGCAACTGCCAGCACAGCACCGAGAACACCCGTGGCGAGCTGTCCAGCGCAAAGGTCGCCGGCTGTTCCAGGCGCAACTCGATCGGCCGGCCGCAGAGCATTTCGCGCGCGGCCTGAAGTTCGCCCTGCAGCACGTCGTTCACCACGAAGCGCTCGGTATCCACCGGCGTGCCGGCGTCGCGTGCGAGCACCAGCAGCGCCTCGACCAGCATTTCCAGTTCGCGCGAGGCACGCTTGATCCGGCGCACCGAGCGCGAGCCGAAATCGCTCAGGCCCTGCTCGTCGACCAGCATGTCGACCGACATGCGGATCACCGTCAGCGGACTGCGCAGTTCGTGGCTGGCGTCGCGGGTGAAGTTGCGCTCGCGCTGACCGTAACCGGCGATGCGCGTGGCGAAGCCGTGCAGGCCGCGCGCCAGCGACGCCACGTCCGCATCCGTGCGGCGTGACAGGCGTTGCGGGTGGAACGCTTCCGGGTCGGGCCGGGCATCGTTCCAGCCGGCCATCAATCGCGCCAGCGAGCGGATCTGCACCCACTCGTGCTGGGCGGCCAGGCACGCCAGCACGGTGGTGATGAGGATCAGCACGATCACCGCTTCCCACGGCGCGACGTTGAAAATGCCCATCGCGCCGATGATCAGCAGGGCCACGAACTGCAAGCCGAACACCCAGGCGATGCGTCGCTTGAAGGCTCCCGTGCGGAATGTGATCGCGTTCGACACCCTGCTGTTCATTGCCCTCGCCGCCTCGCCATCACGCAGGTTGCTGCGCCGACGCCATTTCCGATTCCAGGTCGGCCAGCCGGTAGCCAGCGGAATGGATGGTATGTAGCAAAGGTCGTGCGAAGGGTTTGTCGATGACGCGACGCAAGTTGTACAGGTGCGAGCGCAGCGTGTCCGAATCGGGCAGCGTGTCGCCCCAGATCTCGCGCTCGATGTCGCGCCGGCTGACCACGCGCGGCGATTCGCGCATCAGGATCGCGAGCAGTTTCAGGCCGATCGGCGACACCACCAGATCCTGGCCCTCGCGGGTCAGCCGCAGCGTGGCGGTGTCCAGCGTCATGTCGCCCACGGTGAGCACTTCGGTGGATACCTGGCGGCGGTCGCGGCGGATCAGCGCGCGCAGCCGCGCCACCAGTTCGCGCACCTCGAACGGCTTGACCAGGTAGTCATCGGCGCCGGCCTCCAGGCCGACCAGCTTGTCTTCCAGCGTGTCGCGCGCGGTGAGCATCAGCACGGGCGTGGACTTCTTCGCCTCCTTGCGCAGCTTGCGGCACAGCTCCAGGCCGTCCAGTCCGGGCAGCATCAGGTCCAGCACGATCACGTCGTAACTGTTGGATACGGCCAAGTGCAACCCGCTCACGCCGTCGGCCGCGTAATCGACGGAATAACCCCGCATTTCAAGGAACTCGCCCACCATCTCGGCGATCTGGCGGTTGTCTTCAACCAGCAGGATCAGGCCCGCTTGCTCGTCATGAGTCGTCATGTCTTGCCTCGCTGTGGTCCGGTTTCACATTTGTGAAGGTATACCCGGAGCCACGGTGACGACGGCGTGAACTGGCCGCGGCGCCGTTCAGTGGACGTTGGGCGCTTGCAGCAGCGGTTGCAGCACCTTCCACACGTTTTCCAGCACGCGCGGCTCGGCGGCGGCCACCGGGTGCAGGCCGTCGGCCTGCATGAGGCCGGGGTCCAGCGCGACGCCGTCGAGCAGGAACGGCAGCAGCGCGACCTTCCGCTGGCGCGCCAGGTCGGCGTAGATCGCACGCAAGCCGTCGCGGTACTGCGGGCCGTAGTTCACCGGCAGCTCGATGCCCAGCAGCAGCACGCGTGTCTTGTGCTTTTGCGCCAGCTCGATCATCGCCGTCAGGTTGTCGCGCAAGGCCGGCAGCGGCAACCCGCGCAGGCCGTCATTGGCGCCCAGTTCGATCACCAGCACCGCCGGCTGGTAGGTCTGCAGCAAGGCGGGCAAGCGGTGTCGGCCGCTCAGCGAGGTTTCGCCGCTGATGCTGGCATTGACCGCACGCCACTTCGGCACCATCTTGCCCAGACGGACATCCAGCAGATGCACCCAGCCGGCTTCGACCGGAATGTTGTGCGCGGCGGACAGCGAGTCGCCCAGCACCAGGACGGTCTTCGGCGCCGCCGCGTGGGCGACGCCGAAACCGCAGAGCAGAACCAGCAACCACAGGCAGCGCCGCATGAATGATTCTTCCCGTCCCGTCCTCGAAGCCCGTGATGTTAGCAAGTCGGTCAACGGCCCCGAGGGGCGGCTCGACATCCTCGACGGCGTGGACCTGCGCGTGATGCCCGGCGAGAGCTTCGCCATCGTGGGCGCTTCCGGCTCGGGCAAGACCACCCTGCTCGGCCTGCTGGCCGGGCTGGACACGCCCGACCGCGGCAGCATCTCCCTCGACGGCCACGCGCTGGAGCAGCTGGACGAGGAAGCCCGCGCCGAACTGCGGCGGCGACTGGTCGGCTTCGTGTTCCAGTCGTTCCACCTGCTGCCGGCGCTCACTGCCGAGGAGAACGTGATGCTGCCGCTGGAACTGGAGGGCAGCAGCGCGGCGCGCAGCCGTGCGCGGGAGGCGCTCGAGGCGGTGGGCCTGAGCGCGCGGCGGCGGCACTACCCCGCGCAGCTTTCCGGCGGCGAGCAGCAACGCGTGGCGATCGCCCGCGCCTTCGTGCACGGCCCGCGCGTGCTGTTCGCCGACGAGCCCACCGGCAACCTCGACCAGCGCACCGGCCACCACATCTGCGACCTGCTGTTCGCGCTCAACCGCGACCACCGCACCACCCTGGTGCTGGTCACCCACGACGCCGGCCTGGCCGCGCGCTGCGATCGCCGCATCGAGCTGGAGGAAGGGCGCGTGGCGTCGACCGACGCGGGCGTGCCGGCATGAGCCTGCTGCGCTTGTCGCTGCGCAGCCTGCGTCGCGAATGGCACCTGCCTGAACTGCGCACGCTGGCCGCCTCGCTGGTGCTGGCGGTGGTGGCGCTGGGCGTGGTCGCCACGCTGGCGAGCCGGATCGAGCGTGGCATGCTGGCCAGCGCCGCGGAGTTGATCGGCGGGGACATCGGCGTATCCGCGCCGCAGGCCCTGCCTGCCGCCTTCGCCGACAAGGCACGCCAGGACGGCCTGCAGCTGACGCGCACCGCCGGCTTTCCCAGCGTGGCGTTCGCCCACGAACGCACCCAACTGCTCGACGTGCAGGCAGTGGATGCGCACTATCCGCTGCGCGGCACGCTGGAGCTGCGCGATCGCAACGGCCATGCGCTGCCGCCGAGCCGCGCGCCGGTCGCCGGCGAGGTCTATCTGGATCATCGCGCGCTGGTCGCGCTGGGCCTCGCGGTGGGCGACCGCCTGCAACTGGGCGGGCGCACGCTCACCATCGGCGCCGAACTGCTGCGCCAGCCCGACGGCGGCGAATTGCTCGCGCTGGCGCCGCGCGCGCTGATGAGCCTGGCCGATGCCGAGCAGGCCGGCCTGCTCGGGCGCGGCAGCCGCGCGCGTCACCGGCTGCTGCTGGCCGGCGCGCCGGATGCGGTGCGCGCCTGGCGCGACTGGGCGGCGGCGACCGAGCTGCCCGCGGGCGCACAGCTGATCACGCCGGAGCAGACCCAGGAACGCATGCGCAATGCCTTCGACCGCGCCGGCTCGTTCCTGTGGCTGACCGCGCTGCTGTCCGCCCTGCTAGCCGGCATTGCCATCGCCCTTTCCGCCCAGCGCTATGCCCGGCGCAAGACCGCCGAAGTGGCCTTGCTGCGCGCGCTGGGCACCTCGCGCCCGCGCGTGCTGGGCCTGCTGCTGGGCACCCTGGGCGCGCTGGCCCTGCCGGCGGCCGCGCTGGGCATCGCGCTGGCGCTGGGCCTGGCGCAGCTGGCGTGGCTGCTGGCCAGCCAGCTGTTCGGCAACGTGCCCACGGTGCTGCCGCTGGCGCCGGCGTTCGCCGCGGCCGCGATGGGCATCGCGGTGCTGGTCGGCTTCGCGCTGCCGCCGCTGGCGCGGCTGGCCGAGGTACCTCCGGTGGCGGTGTTCCGGCAGAGCCTGTCGCGCCGCGTGCGGCGCTTCGATGCGCTGTACCTGATCCCCGTCCTGGTGGCGCTGGGCCTGATCTGGGGCCAGAGCGGCTCGCTGCAGCTGGCCGGTATCCTCGCCGGCAGCCTGCTCGGCGTGAGCGTGCTCGCGGCGCTGCTGGCCGGCGCGCTGCTGTGGCTGGCCCGGCGCATTGCGCCGGGCGCGCATCCGGCGTTGCGGCTGGGCCTGGCCGCACTGGCGCGACGACCGGCGCTGAGCGTGATCCAGGCGACCGCGCTCAGCCTGGGTCTGTGCGCGTTGTTGCTGCTTGCGGTGGTGGCACCGGCGTTGCTGCAGGGCTGGCGCCAGGAATTGCCGGCGGATACGCCCAACTGGTTCGCCCTGAACCTGCAAAGCAACCAGCGCGCCGGCTTTTCGCAATCGCTGGCGCGGATCGGCGCCGACCAGCTCAACATGCTGCCGCTGGCGGTAGGCAAGCTCACCGCGATCAACGGCCACGCCATCGACCGACTGCAGTTCGCGGACCCGCGCGCCAAGGAGTGGACCGATCGCCAGCTGCGGCTGTCGTGGTCCGCCGCGCTGCCGCCGGCGAACGAGGTGGTGGCCGGCCACTGGCATGGGGCTGCGCCGGATCGGCCCGAGGTGTCGATCGACACCATGTGGCGCGACATGTTCGGCCTGAAGCTCGGCGACACGATGCGCTTCGACGTCGGCGAAGGGAGCCTGGAGGCGCGGGTGGGCAGCATCCGCAAGGTCGACTGGAGCTCGTTCCGGGTCAACTTCTTCCTGCTGCTCGACCCGGCCCACGCCAGCGAGCTGCCGCACACCTGGCTGGCCAGCTTCCACCTGTCGTCCGGACACGCGGCGGAACTGGCGCAACTGTCGCGCGAATACGGCAACCTCAGCCTGGTCGACGTCGACTCGCTGCTCGATCGGGTGCGCGAGATCATCGACCGCGTGGGCAGCGCGGTGCGCTGGATCCTCGGCTTCAGCCTGCTGGCCGGCATCCTGGTGCTGGCCGCGGCGCTGGCCGCCAGCGCGGCCGAGCGGCGCCACGAGGCCGCGCTGCTGCGCACGCTGGGCGCGCGCCGTGCACAGCTGCGCGTGGCCGCCGCCTGCGAATTCGCCATGCTGGGCCTGGTCGCCGGCCTGACCGCCGCGCTGGGTGCCGCCGGCGGCGGCTGGTGGCTGGGTCGGGCGGTATTCCACATCGAGGGCTTCGTGCCGCCGGCGTGGCCGCTGGTCGCCAGCGCGGCCGCCGCCGCGCTGGTGGTGATGCTGCTGGGACTGGCCGGCACGCGCCGGGTCAGCCGCACGCCACCGATGCGCCTGCTGCGCGAGGGCTGAGCGCGCGTGGAACCTGCCGCGTCGTCACCCGCCACCGGCTGGCGCAAACGCCTGCAGCACGAATGGCTGCTGCTGGTGTTCGCCGCGCTGGTGCTGTTGCTGGCGCTGCTCGATCCGCGTCCGGTCGACGATTATCGGCACTGGCTGCAACTGCCCACGCTGGCCGGCCTGACCGGCCTGCTGATCGCGATCCAGGGCATCCGCGACAGCGGCCTGGTGCAGCACGCAGCGGCCGCTTCGCTGGCGCGGGCGCACTCGCTGCGCGGCCTGGGGCTGTTGCTGGTGGCCGCCAGCGCGCTGCTCTCGATGGTGCTGACCAACGACGTGAGCCTGTTCCTGATCGTGCCGCTGACCGTGTCCATCGGCGCGATCTCCAACCTGCCGGTGCTGCGCATGGTGGTGCTGGAGGCGCTAGCGGTGAACGCCGGCTCCACGCTCAGCCCGATCGGCAACCCGCAGAACCTGCTGTTGTGGCAGCACTCGCGGCTGTCGTTCCTCGATTTCGCGCTGGCGATGCTGCCGGCCGCGGCCGTCATGCTGGCACTGGTGGCGGCGTTCACCTGGTACTGGCTGCCGCGCGATCGGGTGGCATTGGGCCCCCGGCACATCGACGGCGCGGTGCACTCGGGCCGCCTCGGCGCGTGGTCGATGATTGCGCTGATCGGCATGGTGGTGGCGATGGAATACGATCTGGCGCCGCTGGGCGCCGTGGCGCTGCTGGTGCTGTTCGGGGCGCTGGCCCGCGCCTCGCTGGTGCGGATCGACTGGCTGTTGCTGCTCACCTTCGCCGCGATCTTCCTCGGCCTCGGCCACTTCGCCGAGCTGCCGCTGATGCAGCGCGTGCTCGACGGGCTCCATCTCGATCAACCGATGGTGCTGTTCGCCAGCGGCATTGTCGCCGCGCAGCTGATCAGCAACGTGCCGGCGACCGTGCTGCTGCTCGAGCGAGCGCCGGATGCCATCGCGCTGGCGGTGGCGGTCAATGTGGGCGGCTTCGGCGTGGCGATCGGTTCGCTGGCCAACCTGATCGCCCTGCGCCTGGCAGGGCAGCCGCACGGCCTGCGGCAACTGCACCGGGTGTCGATTCCGTTCCTGCTGGTGTGCGCGCCGCTGGTGTATCTGGTCTGGCGCGGAATTCAGCCGTAGACGCACCGAAGTGCCCGATGTTGTTCGCTCCAGCTTCGTAGGGCGGGCACTGCCCGCCATGCCTTTCGGTGATGCACGCGATCAAGAGCGGCGGGCAGTGCCCGCCCTACGGGATGCCGGCTTGTGGCGGAATCAATCGTCGTCGTGCGGCACGCTGACCTTGCCCTTGATGCCGGAGTGGTCGACATCGCCGCTGCCCTTGGCGCCGAGCGTGAGATCGCCGCCGACATCGTGCACGGTGAGGTCGCCGGAGCCCAGCGTGTCGGCGTGCACGCTGCCGCCGACGTTGCGCAGCGTGACGTCGCCCGAGCCAATGCTGCCGATGCTGGCGTCGCCCTTGACGCCATCGATCTTGAAATCACCCGAGCCCACCGAACCCAGCTGCAGGCTGCCGACATCGCTGGCGTCGACATCGCCCGAGCCCACGCTGGTGGCGAACTTGCCGGCGATCTGGCGCACGTGCAGGTCGCCGGAACCGACCGTGCTGCGCAGCTCCTGCACGCCGCGCACGTCGGCGTCGCCGGAGCCCACGCGCACGGTGACCGGCACGTTCGCCGGCAGGTTCACGGTGACGTCCAGGCTCATGCTGACGTTGCCGCCGAACAGGTTGAAATTGAAACCCTGGTGGTCGCCGCCGATGTCGATCAACAGCTGGTCGCCGTCGCGTCGCTGGGTGACCGTGAGCTTGTCCAGCGCGGCTTTCTTCGACGCACAGGCGCGTCCGACCAGGGTCAGGCCCCTGGTGTCGGCGCCGCCGATCAGGTGCAGGTCGTGGCTGTTGACGTCGATCTGCACGCTGCGGACGCCAGCCAGGTCCAGTTGCAGGTTGCGCGGGGCCTCGAACTCGCACGATCCGGCGGCAAACGCGGCGAACGGGGCACACAGCATGGCGGCGATGAAAAGACGGCGCATGGGACTCTCCTCGGTAGTCGGTCAGGCTTGGATGCAGCGGATCGCAAAAGGGTTGCAAGGATGACAGCAGTCTGCACACCGCAGTCAACTCCTGCGCGGCCGGCGCGTTGATCATCCCACTACCCACGGAGACAGCCCATGCAACGCAAGACCCTCCTCGCTTCCGCCCTCGTCGCCCTGCTGGCCGGGTCGGCCACGTTCGCGATGGCCCAGAACGCGCCGGCGTCGCCCGCCAATCCGCACATGGTCGTCACCAAGCAGGCACGCATCCTTCCCGGCGACCGCGACCACGGCATGGCGGGCCATCACATGCACCACCAGCGCAGCGGCGTGATCGGCGACCTGCGCGCGCTGGAACGGCTGTACCAGCAGGCCGGCCGCAGCAAGGACATGGCGGCGGTCTACAACGACGTGCTGGCCAAGTCGCAGGACCCGCGCGTGCGCGACTACGTCTACCAGCGACTGGCCCGCCTGCAGGCACAGCCGACCAATGTCGACCAGGCGATCGCCACGCTGCGCAAGGGGCTGGACGAAAACCTGGCCAACGAGGCGAAGATGCGCGCCGAGCGCGAGAAGATGCGTGCGGCATGGCAGCCGCGCGCCGCCAGCGACGCGACAGCTCCAGCGAAGTAGTCGCGACAGCAAAAACGGGACGACGCGGCGGCCACGGCCGCCGCGTCTGTCAGTGGCCGGCCTCGTCCTGCTTGGCGCGCCGCCACAACTGTTCCTGCTCCTCCAGCGTGCGCCCGGCAAACGCCGCGCCATCGGCCGCAGCCAGTTGCTCCATGCGGCGGAAGCGCCGTTCGAACTTCGCGTTGGCATGCCGCAGCGCCTGCGAGAAATCGACGCCGGCATGGCGTGCGAGGTTCACCATCACGAACAGCACGTCGCCGATCTCGTCCTCGAGGCGCGCCGGGTCGGCCCCGTGGGTGAACTCGACGCGCACCTCCTCCACTTCCTCGGCCAGCTTCTCCAGCACCGGCTGCGGGCCGGGCCACTCGAAACCGGTGGCGGCAGCGCGCTGCTGCAGCTTGTGGGCGCGTTTCCACTCCGGCAGCCCGGTGGAGACGCCGGCCAGCGCGCTGTCATCGGCGGTCCGGCCCTTCGCCACGCGCTCGGCGGACTTGATCTGCTCCCACGCCTGCATCTGCTCGGTCAGGTCGGCGTAACGCGTGTCGCCGAACACGTGCGGATGGCGGCGCACCATCTTCGCGCTGATGGCGTGGGCGACGTCGGCGAATTCGAACAGGCCCTGCTCGGCGGCCATCTGCGCGTGGAACACCACCTGCAGCAGCAGGTCGCCGAGTTCGTCGCACAGGTCGGTCCAGTCGCGCCGGTCGATCGCATCGGCGACCTCGTACGCCTCTTCGATCGTGTAGGCGGCGATCGAGGAAAAATCCTGCCGCACGTCCCACGGGCAGCCATGCTGCGGATCGCGCAGGCGCGCCATGATGGCGAGGAGGTCGTCGAGACTGTGTCGGGTCATAAAGTGGAGAGGAGTGAGAAGTGAGAGAAAGCAGAAGCGTGCGCGGGTGGAGCGGGCGGAGGACGAACCCCTCTCATCTCTCACTCCTCTTCACTCACTCCTCGCTCCTGGTCAGTCGCACGGTCCAGTCGATCGAGAGGTCGCCGACCGCGACGAACTCCGGATTCAGCAGGGACTCGCCGCGGTTGTAGCGGAACGGCCGGCCGGCGAGATCGAGCACCGCGCCCCCGGCTTCGTCCAGCACGCATTGCGCCGCGGCCGTGTCCCATTCGCTGGTGAGGCCAAGGCGCAGGTAGATGTCCGCCTCGCCGCGCGCGATCAGGCAGAACTTCAGCGAGGAGCCGAGCGGCACATGGTCGTAGTCGTTGCCGATCAATTGTTCGAGCAGCCCACCCTGCGCGCCGCCATGCGAACGGCTGCCGACCACCCGCGGCGGAGAGCCCAGCGGCCGCGTGCGGATGCGCCGCCACGGGCCACCCTCGCGCTCCTGCAGCCACGCACCCTGGCCCTGAGCGGCGGCGTACAGCTCGCCGGTGACCGGGGCCAGCACCACGCCCAGCACGCTGCGGTGGTCGTCGATGAGCGCGATGTTGACGGTGAACTCGCCATTGCGCTTGACGAACTCGCGGGTGCCGTCGAGCGGGTCGACCAGCCAGTAGCGCGTCCAGTGCCGGCGCTCGGACCAGGGCAGGGCCTTGGCCTCTTCCGACAGCACCGGCAGTTGCTCCTGCAGCGTGGCCAGGCCGGCCACGATCACCCGCTGCGCGGCGAGATCGGCGGCGGTCAACGGCGAGTCGTCGCCCTTGGTCTGCACGGCGAAGTCGCCGTGGTACACCTGCAGGATCGCCGCCGCCGCCGCGCGGGCAATCGCGCCCACCTGCCGTGCCAATTCGGGGGGCAAGCTCAGGTCCTCTGGAAGCGCCCGGCGAGGTATTCGCGGGCCATGAACAACGCAGCGATCGAGCGCCCCTCGGTGACGTCGTCGCGACCGAGCAGGGTGTGCAGCTCGGACATCTTCCACGGCACCACTTCGAGTTCCTCCGGTTCGTCGCCGGCGAGTTTCTCCGGATACAGATCCTGCGCCAGCACCACGTGCGCCATGTGCGTCATGTACGACGGCGACAGCGACAGGTTGTGCAGGATCTTCAGCTTGCGTGCACCGTAGCCGATTTCTTCCTTCATCTCGCGCTCGGCGCCCTGCTCGGCGGTTTCGTCCTGGTCGAGCCGGCCCTTGGGCAGGCCCAGCTCGTAGCGACCGACGCCGCCGCCGTACTCGCGCACCAGCAGCACGGTCTCGTCATCGAGCATCGGCACGATGATCACGGCGCCCAGGCCGCTGCCCTTGAGTCGTTCGTAGGTGCGCCGCACGCCGTTGGAGAATTCCAGGTCCAGCTGCTCGACCTGCAGGAATCGGCTGTCGGTGACGTCGCGGATGGCGTGGATGATCGGCAGTTTGCGCATCCGGCGATTCTAACCTTTGCGCCTCAGCGCCGCAGGCGTTGCAAGGCCTGCGCGTGGAGCGCCGGCGTGCCGGCCAGCACACTGGTGGTATCCAGCGTCGGCGGGGCGCCGTCGAGATCGGTGAACACACCGCCGGCCTCGCGCACGATTACCGCGAGCGCGGCGATGTCCAGGATGTTCACGTCCGACTCGATCACCAGGTCCAGGCTGCCGCGCGCCAGCAGGTGGTAGTGGCAGAAATCGCCGTAGCCGCGGATGCGGTTGCTGTCACGGATCAGCCCGCCCAGCGCCGCCCAGCGGGCATCGCCGGCGAGCGTCCTGATGTTGCCGGTCGAGATCGCCGCCTGCGCCATGTCGGTGGTGTCCGCCACGCGCACGCGTTCGCCCTCGAACCAGGCGCCGCCGCCGGCGCTGGCCCACATCGTCTCGCCGTAGATCGGCGCACTGGATACGCCCAGCACCAGTTCGTGGCGGTCCATCAACGCGATCTGGGTGGAAAAGAACGGCGTGCGGCGCACGAAGCTCTTGGTGCCATCGAGCGGATCGACCAGCCACAGCAAAGCGTCTCGTTCGCCCTCCAGGCCAAACTCCTCGCCGTAGATCGCCGCCTGCGGCAGCGCGGCCTGCAGCACGCGGCGAATCGCCTGCTCGGCCTCGCGATCGGCCACCGTCACCGGCGTGGCATCGGCCTTCAGCTCCACCTCGACGCCGCGACGCCAGTAGTGCGTGATGATTTCGGCGGCGGCGGCGGCAGCCTCGCGTGCCGCGGCCAGCGCGACGGCGGTAGTCTCGGGGTTCATGGCAGCGTGGCGTCCTGGCGGTTCGATGGAGGGTTGGCGGCCAGGCCACCGGCCTGCCGGATGTGCACGCTGCCGTCCGGCGCGACCGGCCCGAGCCGGGCCAGCCAGCGCTGCAACGCCGGATCGCCATGGCGGGCGCGCAGCGTGCTGTCCAGACGCCAGCCCAGCGGGCTCAGCTGCAATTCGCCGCGCACCTGCAGCGGCCCGTCGCCCTGATCGTGCCATTGCGCGTGGATCACGCCGCCCTGCGCCTGCGCGCTTCCCTGCAATTCACCCAGCGCCAGCTCGCCTTCGGTCGTGTGCACGGCGGCCCGCTGCCACCGGCCCTGCGCCTGCAACTGCAGCGGCCAGCCGCCTTGCAGCAGTACATGATCGACCGTCAGTTGCAGCTCGCCCAGCGGCGCGCCCCAGTCGACCGGAAGCGGAACATCCGTCGCGGCGAGATCGGCATGCAGCCGCCAGCCTTCGCCCTCGACGCGACCCTGCGCCGTGCGCCGCACGGTTCCGGAGAAATCCGCCTGCGGTCCGTCGAAGGCCAGCTGCATCTGCAGCCGGCCGAGCAGCGCGCGGCGCGACAACTGCCAGCGCACCTGTCCCAACCGTCGCCCATCGGCATCCAAGACGTTACCGGCAGCACCGTTCCAAACCGTGCCTTGCACCTGCTGCAGCCGCAGCCCGTGCAACTGCGGCTCGACCCACGGCATCACCCAGCGCGCCGGCAGAAACCACGCCAGCACCAGCACGACTGCCGCGAGCACCGCCAGGGCGACGAGAATTTTTCGAAGTCGAATCAAGCGTCCAGTTCCGAATGTCCCGCGCACCGCTTGAGCATCCCGGGCGCAGCGTCGATCATAGCCGGATGACCATTCCCGCAAACAACAACGCCGCGCTTGCCGAGCGCGATCTCAGGCACGTCTGGCATCCATGCACGCAGATGCACGACCACGGCGAAGGCGCGGTGCCGATGCTGCCGATCGTGCGCGGCGAAGGCGCCTGGCTGGTCGATGCCGAGGGCCGGCGCTATCTCGACGGCGTCAGCTCGTGGTGGGTCAACCTGTTCGGCCACGCCAATGCGCGCATTGCCGCCGCACTGGCCGACCAGGCCCGCACGCTGGAACAGGTGATCTTTGCCGGTTTCACCCACGAACCGGCGATCCGGCTGGCCGAGGAACTGGTGCGCATCACGCCGCCCGGACTGGAGCGCGTGTTCTACGCCGACAACGGCTCGTCCGCGATCGAAGTGGCGCTGAAGATGAGCTTCCACTACTGGCTCAACCGCGGTCATGGCGAGAAGACCCGCTTCATCGCGCTCAGCGGCAGCTATCACGGCGAAACCCTGGGTGCGCTGTCGGTCAGCGACGTGGCGCTGTATCGCAAGACCTACGCACCGCTGCTGCTGACCCCGCTGCTGGCGCCCTCGCCGGACACCTATGAAGGCGAACCGGGCGAGACACCGGCACAGATAGCGGCGCGCCGGCTCGCCGAGCTGCGCACGCTGCTGGAACGCCACGCCCGCGAAACCTGCGCGGTGATCGTCGAGCCGCTGGTGCAGTGCGCCGGCGGCATGCGCATGTATCACCCGGATTACCTGACCGGACTGCGCGCCTTGTGCGACGAGTTCGCGGTGCACTTCATCGCCGACGAGATCGCGGTGGGCTTCGGCCGCACCGGCACGCTGTTCGCCTGCGAGCAGGGCCACGTGTCGCCGGACTTCATGTGCCTGTCCAAGGGACTCACCGCCGGCTTCATGCCGCTGTCGGCGGTGCTCACCACCGACGAGGTCTATGCCGCGTTCTACGCCGAGTACCGTGCCGGCAAGGCCTTCCTGCATTCGCACAGCTACACCGGCAATCCGCTGGGCTGCCGGGTGGCGCTGGAGACGCTGGCGATCTTCCGCGACGAGCCGGTACTGGAACGCAACCGGCAGCTGGCCACGCACCTGGCGCGCCGGCTGGCGCCGCTGCGCGAGCATCCGCAGGTCGCCGACGTGCGCCAGACCGGCATGATCGCGGCCGTCGAGCTGGTCGCCGACAAGGCCAGCCGACGCCCGTACCCCGCGGACGAGCGGCGCGGCCTGCGCGTCTACCTGCACGGCCTGCAGCACGGCGTGCTGCTGCGCCCGCTGGGCAATGTCGTCTATTTCATGCCGCCGTACGTGGTCACCGAGCAGGAGATCGACCTGCTGGTGGATACCGCCATCCAGGGCATCAAGCACGCCGTGGCCGGTTGACCGACACCGTCCACGCGCTCCGTTATGCTTGGATTTTTGCGGCCCTGACGCATGCGCACCATCCGATTCCACGCCGACCTGCCGCTTGCCGTGGGCGCCGACCTGGTGCTGCCGCCCGACGCGGCCGAGCACGCCACGCGGGTGCTGCGGCTGCCCGCAGGCGCGCCGGTGGTGCTGTTCAACGGCGACGGCTGCGACTACGCGGCCACCATCGGCAGCATCGACAAGCGCGCGGTGCGGGTACAGGTGACGGCGTGCAGCCCCGTGTACAACGAGTCGCCACTGCCGCTGCTGCTCGCCCAGGGCATCGCGCGCGGCGACAAGATGGACCTGATCGTGCAGAAGGCCACCGAGCTGGGCGCGACCGGCATCGTGCCGCTGCTGACCGAACGATCGGAAGTGCGCCTGGACGCGGAACGGGCCGCCAAGCGGCTGGCGCATTGGCAGTCGGTGGCGGTCAGCGCCTGCGAGCAGAGCGGCCGCGCACGCATTCCGCGCATCGCGCCGATCCAGCCGCTGGCGGCATGGCTGGGCGGGTTGGCTGACGATGGCGCGCTGCGACTGGCCTTGCTGCCGGGCGCCGAGAAGACGATCGGCGCGCTGCGCTTCGGTGCCGCCGGCGGCGTGCTGGTGATCGGGCCGGAAGGTGGCCTGGGTGAAGCCGACACCCGCGCACTGGCGCAGCACGGCTTCCTCGGCCTGCGCCTGGGCCCACGCATCCTGCGCACCGAGACGGCAGGCCTGGCGGCGCTCAGCGCCTTGCAGGCCTGCCACGGCGATCTGGCGATCGACGGCGCGTGAGCCGCGCTACAAGGCGTAGTTGACGCCGAGCAGCACGGTGCGGCCCCAGGTGTCGTACTCCAGCGGACGCGCGACTTCCACGCCGTTGGGCAGGCCGCTGACCTGTTCCGACTCGAACGGTTCGTTGGTCAGGTTGGACACCTGCAGCAGCAGCGACAAACCCTTCAGCCGTCCGTCCGGAAACTCGTAGCTGGCCTGCAGGTCGGTCTCCTTGTTGGCGCGGATGCGCGTGTAGCCGATCTGGTCGAACAGCGCCACGGCCTCGCCAGTGAAACTGGAGCGGTAGCGCTCGGCCACCCGCAGCGCGAAACCGTGGGCCTCGTAGTAGATCTGCAGGTTGGCGGTCTTGCGCGACAGGCCCGGCAGCGATTTCGGCCCACCTGGAATGTTCGAGATGGTGCTGTCGGGGATGGTGCTGTTGGTCAGCGCGAAATTGGCCTGCACGCCGAACCCGGCCAGTGCCGGCGACAGCCGCGCCCCGGACAGCGCCCCTTCCAGCTCGACGCCCTGCATGCGGCCGCCGGTGCCGTTCTGCGGGGTGGAGAACGTACCGATATTGCTGCTCGGCGTCAGCAGCGGGTTGTTGTTGGTGTAGCCGCTGAAATCGTAATCGGCCACGGTGCGGGTGTAGATGTAATTGAGGATGTTCTTGTTGAACACGTCGATGCCGACATAGGTGGCGTCATCGAAATACTTCTCCCACGCCAGGTCGGTGCCGACGGCGATGTACGGGCGCAGCTTCGGGTTGCCGCCGCTGCCCGACCAGCGCACCTGGCCGGCACCCGGACCGTTCTGGACTTCGGAGACCGAGGCGGACGAAGCCACCTTTTCGTCGTCGATGCGCCCGCGGGTCAGCGTCTTGGCGAAGCCGAAGCGCAGGTACTGCTTGTCGCCCAGCTCGGCCACCAGGTTGAGGCTGGGCAGCACCTTGGTGTACGTGGCGCCGCCGGTGAGCGTGCCGACCTTGTCGTCACCGGTGGTCTGGAATGCCTGCGAGGATTGTTCGGTGCGCACCACCTGCACGCCCGCGTTGCCGCGCAGGGGAATGCTGCCCAGCGTGGTGTCCAGGTTGAACTTCAGGTAGGCCACCGGCACTTTCTCGCGTACCGTGTAGTTGCGGTCGTAGTCGCCAGCGCCGTTGCGCTGGGTAAGGTAGAACTGCCGCTCCAGCGCGGCCAGCACGTCGTAGTCCACGATCGGGCCGATGCCGCCATAGCCAAGCGAGGTGCTGCCGCGCAGCACCGCCGGGTCGATCGGCACGCCGTAGGCGTGGTCGTAGGTGCCGGGGTCGGAACCGTTGCCGTTGAGGTAGGCGAAGAACACGTCGGCCTGCTTGGTCTTCTCGCGGTCGGACCAGGCGATGCCGGCCTCGACGCTGGAGAAGATCCAGCCCAGCGGATGGGAGATCGCCAGCCGCGCGGATTTCAGGTGGTCCTTCTGCCGGTCGAATTCCTGGCGGCCGTTGTAGCTGTAGTTGTCCGGGTCGGTGAACACCAGGCTGGCCGGGTCACCGGGGTTGAACGAGGTGCGGAAGTCGGGGAAACCGAAATCGCGCGGCGTGGTGAACTGCACGTCGCCGAGCGCACCGCCGGGCAGGCCGGTGAAGGTGTAGGCATCGAGCAGCTTCACCCGCGCCGAGGAATAGGCCACGTCGCCGCTGACGACCCAGTCATCGCCGAAATGGATCTGGTTGCTCCAGTCCGCGGAGAACAGATAATCCCGCTCGCGGTTGTAGCCGTTCTGCAGGATCGGCGCGATGCCCATGAGGGTGCCCGAGGTAACCAGCGGATAGGGCTGCAGCGGCACGGTGCCGACGTTGGCGTAGGACACGTTGTCGTACGGGCTGCTGGACCACTGCAGGCCGTTCTTGTACGAGCGCTTGTCGAAGCGGGAGTAGAACAGATTCAGCGTCGAGTAGTAGGTGTCGTTCGGCGCCCACTCCAGCACGCCCATCACGCCGTCGCGCACCTGGTCCTGCGACAGCGCGCGCAACTGCATGCCTTCCTGCGAGATCACGTTGTCGGGCATGCCCGGCGTATGCGGCCCGCCCCAGTTCTGGTCGATGCCGGCCGTGCCGTTGTCCACGCTCCACCACCACGCCTGGTACTGCCGCTGCTGGATCGGCGCGTCCTCGCGCGCCGCGCCGAGCGCGATGCCCAGCGTGTGGTCGAAGAACTGGTCGATCCAGGACAGGCTGAAGCGGTTCCCCCAGTCGCCCACGCCGGAGCCGGGGTTGAGCGAGCCGTTGCTGCCGCGTTGCCCGCGCAGGTTCGCGGCCAGCTTCATGCCATCGAAGTCCAGCGGCTTGATGGTGTGCATGTCGACGGTGCCGGCCAGCCCCTGGCCCAGCAGGCTGGCATCGGGTGTCTTGTAGACCACCACCTGGTTGATCAGCTCGGCCGGATACTGGTTGAATTCCACGCCGCGGTTCTCGCCCGTCGAGGCCTGTTCATGGCCGTTCAACAGCGTGGCGGTGAAGTCCGGCGACAGGCCGCGAATCGAGATCTGGTTGGCCTGCCCGTCCAGCCCGCGCTGGGTGGCCAGGCCGGACAGGCGCGACAGGCTGTCGGCGATGCTCGGGTCGGGCAGCTTGCCGATGTCCTCGGCCGAGACGACCTCCACGATCTCGTTGGACTGCTGCTTGACCTGCAGCGATTTCTCGATGCTGCCGCGAATGCCGGTGACGACGACGCGCTGCAGGTTCTTCACCGGCAGGCGCGGGTTCGTCGCATCCGCCGGTGGCGGCGTGCTCGATGCGCTGGCCGGCCCGGCGCTGTCCTGCGGCGTCGCGGCGCCGGCAGGCAGTGGCGTCAGCGCGAAGGTCAAGGCCGCCAAAAGCAGGCCCGCCGGGTGACGGCGGGCCAGACGCAAAGCAGCAGGAAACGACAGGCACGAACTCGGCATGGCAACGGCTCCTCGAAGTGGACCCCACAGGCGAGCCCCCTGCCCGGTGGCCCGAGCAAGTTCGCCGGGGCGAACGATCACCCCAACAAGGTGCACAACGCGTCAAATTTCGCCATCCGGATGTTGCGGGCCGGGATGTACACGGCCCGCCACCGACGCGCAGTCGCGCCGATGCCGTGGACTCAGTGCAGGATGTCGGCCGCGCCGGGTGCGTCCGGCGGCATCTCGCCGGCGGCAGCGTCATCCTGGCCGGCATCGAGCAGGTCGAGCAGATGCGCCTCGATCCACTCCAGATCGGGGATCATCGCCACGTCGTCGCGTACCAGCACGTGCGCGCGCACGCCGTCGGGCAAGCCCTTGCCGTCGTGGGTGGGGATGATCAGCTCGGCATTGAGCGTGGTCAGGCGCGGGAAACCCTGGGTCTGCACCGCGATGAACGGCAGGCGCGGATCGCCGCCCAGCGCCTTGAGCACGGCCACGCGCACCACCAGCTCGCTGTCGCCCTCGGCGGTGCCGGCGAGCTGCGTGAACGACACCAGCGGCACGCGCCAGCCACGCCAGGCGATGCGGCCAAGCAGCCAGTGCGGCGCGCCCTCGACCGGCTCGGGCGCGCTGTACGTCACCACCTCCGCGATCGTGGCATTGGGCAGCAGCATGCGCGCTTCGCCGACCGGCACCAGCACGCAGCGGATTTCACGCGGCAACGGATCACTCATGGAAACACCTCGATCAGGTGCGCCGCCAGTTCGGACGGCGTACCGGAGAAACTGACCAGTCGCTCGGCGAAGATCCCGCTGACCATGTCGGCGAAATGATCCCCGGACGACGATTCGACCCAGACCTGGCCGCCTCGATCATGGATCGCCTGTGAGCCGGCGATCGCGTCGTTGCCGCGCCCGGCAAAGACGATCGCCACCGCATCGCGGCCGAAGCCGTTCGCGGCCATGCTCAGGCTGGCGTCGATCGACGGTTCCGGCGCGGCGTCGGCAAGCAGCTCCACGCTGCCGTCGCGACGCAGGCGAACCTGTTGGCCGGCGGGCACCATCAGCACCTCGCCCATGCCGACGCGACGGCCGGCTTCGGCCACGCGTACCGGCAGCGGGCTCTTTTCGGCGAGCCGCGCGAGCATTTCCTGCTCGGTGTGGCTGCCCAGGTGCTGGGTCAGCAGGAACGTCAGGCGAGTGCTGGCGGGCAAGCTGCGCATGAACTCGCACACCGAGTCGACGCCATCGACCGCCGCGCCGAGCAACACGATCCGGCTCAGCGCCGAGCCGAGTTCGTCCAGCACCATCTCGTGATCCGGCACGAAGGCCTGCGGCGCAATCGCCTCCTCCATCGAGACCAGTTCCAGGCTCATGGTCGGCTGCAGATCGGCGGCGACCGGCTCCACGTCGGGCGCCAGGAATTCCGCGGCGCTGAGTTTCTCGATGCCGAACACGGCGGCGTCAGGCTTGTCATTTGATTCGACCGGCGCCTCCTCGTCGAGCAAGGCCCAGTTGTCCGGCGCGCGCACCGGCGTCTCGGGTGCGGCGGGCACGACCGACGCGGCGGCATCCATCGCCTCGGCGGTCAGCTCCGGGGCATCCAGCGCCGAAAAGTCCAGCTCATCGACCGCGGATGACGGCGCGCTTTCGTCCAGTGCGATGCGGTCGTCGTCGGAATCGGCCAGTTCCACCACGCCGAAGTCGCCGTCGTGCAACGGCGGCAGTTCCTCGTCGCCGGTGAAGCGCAAGCCCGCGCCGACCGTCTGCTCGTCCTCTTCGTCAGGCAATTCGCCGGAGGCGAGCAGCGCCTCGAGTTCGGCAGCCAGGTCATCCGATTCGGCGGTGATGCCGGGGTCGGCCGCCGGCTCGATCTCGTCATCGAACGGAATGCCGGCGTGCGCATCGAACGCAGCGCCGGGAGCGTCGTCTTCGCTGGCCGCGGTCTGCAGCGGCTCGTCGGCGGGCAGGTCCGGCGGCGGCTCGTCTGCCGTCACCGGCGTCGCCGCGTCCTGCGCGATCGGCGCTGCCAGATCGTCTTCTGCCGGCGTGGCGAAGATCGCGGATTCGTCGACCGCGTCGCGATCAAGGGCCTCCGTCACCACCGGCACAACCGGCACAACCGGTGCGACCACCGCAGGCGCGACCTGCACCTCGCGCGCATCCTCGGGCCGCGGCGGGTCGATGTCGCCCATCGCCAGAACTTTCACCGCCAGGTGGCGCGCCCAGCGCGCACGATCCCAGCCGGACAGCGCGCGGCTGGCCTGGGCATCGTTGAACACCACCCGCGGCCGGTCGCCGTCGATGATGTCGTACAACTGGTCGAGCGCATCGTCGGCGTCGTCGTCCAGGTTGATCACCAGTACGTCCGCGCCCACCTGCTGCAGCAGTTCGCGGTTCAGCCCGGCCACGCCGCCCTCGTGGACGATCCGCGCGCCGCGCTCGTGCAGCGCATCGCGCAAATGCCCACCGAGTTCGCTGTCGTCGAACAGCAGCGCGACCGCGGGTGGCGTATCAGTCATGAATCGGCTCCGCGGCACGTTGCTCCAGCACCTCGGCGATCTGCAGCAGCAATTCCGCCTCCTGGTACGGCTTGCCGAGGTAGCGATCCACGCCGATGTCGAAGGCCCGCTGGCGATGCTTGTCGCCGCTGCGCGAGGTGATCATGATGATCGGCACGTCGCGCAGCCGCGGGTCCGCCTTCATCTGGGTGGCCAGCTCGTAGCCGTCCATGCGCGGCATCTCGATGTCCAGCAGCATCAGGTCGGGCACGCGCTCGTGCAGTTTCTCCAGTGCGTCGACACCGTCCTTGGCGGTGCTCACCTCGTACTCGTGGCGTTCCAGCACGCGGCCGGTGACCTTGCGCATGGTGATCGAGTCGTCGACCACCATCACCAGCGGACGCACCTGCACCTCCTCGACGACCGGCGCTTCCACCGCGCTGAGGCCTTCGGCCAGGCGCTGCTCGCGGCGGATCATGCCGTGGCGCACCAGCGGCGCCAGGTCGAGAATGATCAGCACCGAACCGTCGCCCATGATGGTGGCGCCGAGCAGGCCGGGCACCGAACTGATCTGCGGGCCGACCGACTTGACCACGATCTCGCGCGAACCCAGCACGGCGTCGATGCGGATCGCCGCGCGCAGGTCGCCCGCGCGGGTCAGCAGCAGCGGTTGCTGCTCGTCCTCGGTGGCGAGTCCGGGCGGCAGGCCGAGCAGTTCGGCCAGGTCGTGGATGCCGTAGTCCTCGTTGCCGTGCTGGAACGAGGGCTCGTCGGCGGCCAGCAGCGCGGCGAGTTCTTCCGGGTTGACCCGCGCCACGCCCTGCACCGAGGTCATCGGGATGGCGAAGGTCGCCTCGCCGATGCGCACCAGGATGGCCTGCGTGACGGCGAGGGTGAACGGCAGGCGCAGCACGAAGGTGGTGCCCTGGCCTTCCTCCGACTCGATCGACAGCGAGCCGCCCAGCTGCTTGATCTCGTTGGCGACCACATCCATGCCGACGCCGCGACCGGCCAGCTGGGTGACCTGGCTGGCGGTGGAGAAGCCGGGCTGGGTGATCAGCGACAGCAGCTGGTTGTCGGTGGGCCGCGTCTCGGGACGCAGCATGCCGCGTTCGATGCCGCGCTTGCGGATCGCCTCGCGATTGAGGCCGCGACCATCGTCGCTGACCCGCACCACCACCTCGGTCGCCTCGCGCGCCACCTTGATCCGCACCGCGCCCTCGGCCGGCTTGCCCAGCTTGCGGCGCTCGGCCGGGCTTTCGATGCCGTGCGCGATGGCGTTGCGCAGCATGTGCTCGAACGGCGCCTTGATGCGATCGAGCAGGTTGCGGTCCATTTCGCCGTGCGCGCCGTCGACGTAGAGCTGTGCCTGCTTGTGCTCTTCCTGAGCGGCCTGGCGCAGGGTGCGGCGCAGGTTGGGCACCATGGTGTCGAACGGCAGCATGCGCGTGCGCAGCAGGCCGTCCTGCAGTTCGGTACTGACACGCGATTGCTGGATCAGCAGGGTTTCGGCCTGGCGGGTCAGCTCGTCCAGCATGTTCTGGATGGACACCAGATCGGATACCGACTCGGCCAGCGCTCGCGAGTACTGCTGCAGCTGCGAGTAGCGGTCGAGCTCGAGCGGATCGAACGCGGTCAGGCCCGCCTCGCGATGCTCGCGCTGGAAGCGCGCGATGATCTGCGCCTCGGTTTCGATCTCCAGCATGCGCAGCTGGCTGCGCAGGCGCGCCACGGTCTGTTCCAGCTCGACCAGGTTGAAGCGGTAGCCCGCCACCTGCTGTTCCAGCCGCGAGCGGTAGATCGCCACTTCGCCGGCGTGGTTGACGAGGTTGTCGAGCAGATCGGCGCGGACACGGATCTGTTCCTGCGGCGAGCGCGATTCCGGCGCCGTCTCGGGCAGCAACTCCGGCAAGCCGCGCGCGTCGTCGCCGTGGGCGGCGGGCTGCGGCGCCTCGGCCACCGGCGCCTGCGCGCTCCCGGGCGTATCGTCGCCGTCGCCGACCAGGGCCGTGGCACCGGCCAGTTCCAGCAGGCGGTCGATCGTGGCCTGCGGGTAATCCGGCATGTGTCCCTGCGACACCCGCTGCACCATCGCGTTGAGCTGATCGAAGCTCGATTCGAGCGCGCCGATCAGCTCGCCGGTCTTGCCGGGGTCGCGGATCGGCTTCTCCAGCACCGTCTCGATGGCATGGGCGAGATCGCCCACCGAAGCCAGGCCGGCGATGCGTGCGCCGCCCTTGAGCGTATGCAGGTCGCGCTGGAGTTCGCCGACGTAGGAAAGCTCGCCGGGTTCGGCATGCCACTTGGCCAGCACGCCATCGGCGCTGTCGAGGATCTCGCGCGCCTCGTCGATGAACACCTCCAGCAGGTCCGCGTCGATGCGGCTGCCATCGGGGAGCACGAACGCGGGCGCCGGTTCCACGCGGGTGGCAGTGGCCCTGGCGGCTTCCTCGGCCGCAGCCTTCTCCGCCGCAGCCTGCTCCGCGGCGGCTCGCTCCGCCGCAGCCTGCTCCGCTGCAGCTCGCTCCGCTGCCGCCTGCTCCGCCGCAGCCTGCTCCGCCGCAGCCTGCTCCGCTGCCGCCTGCTCCGCTGCAGCTCGCTCTGCTGCCGCCTGCTCTGCCGCTGCCCGCTCTGCCGCCGCCTGCTCCGCGGCGGCCTGTTCGGCTGCCGCCTGCTCGATGGCAGCCTGACGGGCCGCCTCCTCGGCAGCCTTGGCCGCGGCAACGGCGGAGTCGATCTCGAACGCATGCAGCGCCGCCGTCATCTCGGCGGCGGCATCGAGGTGATCGTCCTGTCCCGCCCCGGCGGCCGCATCCGGCTGCTCCGACGCAGACAGCGACATGGCTGCCGCGCCCGCCTCGTCGGTGGCCGTGTCGGCCTCGTCGAACTCCTCGTTCGCCGCGCCTTCGCCCGCCTGCGGCTCGAACACCACGTGCGCGACCTGCGACTCGGGATAGTCGTCGCGCATCTCGGTGATCTGCGCGGTGAGCGCGTCGACGTCGGGCAGCTGCGACACCGGAGCGTCGAACTGGGTCATCACCAGGTCGACCACGTCGGCGGCCTGTCCCAGCAGGCGCACGCCCAACGGGGACAGCGGCTCGCTGGAGGCGCGCAAGCGCTTGAACAGCCCCTCCAGCGGCGACAGCAACTGGGTCAGCAGCGGGATGTCGACCATCGCGATCGCACCGTGCAGGGTGTGCACGGCGCGCAGCAGCTCCTCGCTGACCGGCAAGGCACCCTCGCTGCGCTGGGTCGCCGCACGGATGGTCTGCAGGTACTGGGCCACCTCGCTGCGAAGGATCTCCAGCAGCACCGGGTCTATCGGCGGCATCGCCGGCATGTCCACGAGGGATTCCGGCTCGCCAGCCACGGGCTCGGCCGTCACGGAAGCGCTGGCCACGTCGGCATCGGTGAGGCTGGCCCGCGGCACGTCGGCCGCCTCGACGGCGGCGCGCGGCACCCGGCGTACCACGGTGCGGGTCACCGTCTCGGTACCCCGCGACATGAAGTCTTCCACGCGGGCCGGCTGGCCCGACGCGAGCCGTTCGGCGGCCTGCATGATCGCGCTGAGCGGTGCCTGCGGATCGCCCTCGCCCTTGAGCGCGGCCAGCAGCTGCGGCAGCGCGTCGATGGCGTGGCGAACCACGTCCTGCACGTTCTGGTCCGGCTCGATGGTGTGGTCGAGGACGCGGTTGAGCATGTCCTCCACCTTCCATGCGAACTCGCCCAGCACACCGGCGCCGACCAGGCGGCCGGAGCCCTTCAGGGTGTGGAACGAGCGGCGGATGCCGACCAGCGCCGGCGTCTGCGCCGGGTCGGCCAGCCAATCCTTCTGGGCCACCGCGAGGTTGTCGATCTCCTCCTGCATTTCCTCCAGGAAGATGTCGCGGATGTCGTCGTCGATGCCTTCGGCATCGGCGTTGAAGCGGGTGTTTGCCGCCAGCGGATCGGCGACGGGCACCTGTTCGGTGACCTGCTCCTCGATCTCGACCCAGTCCTCGCCGACGGCGCTGGCCGGGCTCGCCGGTGCGCCGGTCTCCGCCAGTCGCAGCCCGTCGAGGTCATGCGTGGGTTCGGGCGAAGCCTGCGCGTCGCCGACGAACAGGCTGCCGAGATCGGCGCCGGGCAGCAGGCTGACGGACTCGGAGAGGTCGGGGTGCTGCTCGGCTTCGAGCGAAACGGAAGCCGGTGCCTCGGCGACCGGCGCGGGCTCCTCCACGGCCGCGCGCTGCGCCGGGACCGGCCAGTAGCCAAGCTGGGCCAGGCTGTGCTCGGCCACGTCGAGGATGTGTTCGAGGCCGCCACGGTGCTCGCGCGCCGCCTCCAGGTAGTACTCCAGCGCGGCCAGCGCGTCGGCCAGGTGATCCATCTGCGCACCGCTGGGCACGCGACGGTCCTGCAGCAATTCGTAGTCGATGAACCGGCCCACGCCCTGGGCCAGTTCGGCCGGGCGCGGCGAGGACAGCATGCGCATGGCGCCGGCCACCTCGTCCATCAACGGCGGCGCACCGGCCAGGCGATCGTGCTGCCAGCCCGACTCCACGAAGGCAACGATCGCGTCCTTCACCTTGCCGGTGTTGCCGATCGCTTCCTGCATCAGGGTGGAGACCACGCCGAGCGCTTCGCTGCGCGGCAGCCCCTGCGTGGGGTCGGCGGCAGCGGCAGGTTCGCCTTCGGAGCCGAGGCTCTCGATGTGGTCGTCCAACGACGCCTCCACGTAGAGCAGCGCGCCGGCGACATCCAGCAGCGTTTCCTCGTCGGCAGGACGCAGGCGGTTGGCGATTTCGTCGAGCACGCGGCGCTGCTCGCCGACCACGCGGCGCGGCACCGCCAGCGCCAGCATGCCCAGCGTGTCGCCGACCCGTTCGAGCACTTCGCCCTGGGCGGCAAGCTGGGCCGGATCGCCGTCCTGCTCGCGCAG
Organism: Rhodanobacter sp. UC4438_H5; assembly: GCF_052978405.1. Taxonomy (NCBI): domain Bacteria; kingdom Pseudomonadati; phylum Pseudomonadota; class Gammaproteobacteria; order Lysobacterales; family Rhodanobacteraceae; genus Rhodanobacter; species Rhodanobacter sp. UC4438_H5. The sequence continues at coordinate 249,206 of NZ_CM129672.1, read as the reverse complement.
GAACAGGTCCAGCGCTTCCTTGACGCGCAGCAGGTCGTCCTTGAGCGCGCGCGACACCGAATCGAGCAGGGCGCGGTTGTGCCCGGCCATCGAGCCGCGGGCGTGTTCCAGTTCACCGGCATCGGGCAGCAGGCTGTCCAGCGCGTAGGTGCTGCGCAACAGCTCCATGTGCGGGCTGCGCTGCTTGGCCTGGGCCACGATGTAGAGCAGCTTGCAGGCCACCTCGTCGGCATCGCTCGCGCGCAGGCTGTTCTCGCCATGTTCGATCAGCAGGCGGATGTTACGATCCACCTTGCCGATCAGCTGGCGCACTTCGGGGGCGTGCCCCCTGAGCATGCCTTGTTCGAGACCTTCCAGCACCCCGGCGGCGATCCACCACAGGCGCCGGCCATGCACGTGATAACAACGCGCAGTGATCGCCAGCAGGGTCTTGCGCATGGCGACCAGTTGCTGGGCCGCATCCTGGCCGCGGAACCACGCCAGCAACTGCTGCTGGAAACGCAGGCGCAAACCGGCCAGCTCCACGCGGTGCGCCGCGGCATAAGCCTCGCTCATCGCCGCCGGAGCCTGCTCCGGCAGGAAGGCGTCGAGGTTCGGATGGAACATCGACGACTCGGGCAGCGGCTCCAGCCCGCGGGTGGCACGCAGATCGTTCAGCAGCGGCAGCAGCACCACCGGCACGTCGCGATGGCCGCTGGACAGCCGTTCCAGGTAGTCCGGCAGCTGCATCAAGCCACGCATCAGGGCGGCGTAGGCTTCCTCGCGCTGGAGCACCTGGTCGTTCAACAGCGCGCCGACCAGGGCCTCCATCTCCGCGGTGACCGCCGCCGCGCCGTACAGCTCGACCATCTTCAGCGTGCCGTGCACCTGATGCAGATGATCCGTGCAGGTGCGCATGAAATCGCGCTTCCCCGGATTGTCGACGTACGACTCCAGTGCCTCGCGGGCGATCGACAAGGTGTCGTCGAGTTCCGGCTTGACCCACTGCAGCGTGGTGAAATCGATGTGGTCTTGAAGTCTCATGCGCCTCTCTCAGCGGTCACGCCATGCGGGCATTGCGAAACCAGCGAGACTGCCCCCCGTACTGTGCGTGTATTCATCCGGCTGCTGCCCACGTCGAGCAAAATCATCCCGGCAGCTTGAAGTGGGCCACGGAACGCCGCAGGTCGCTTGCCAGTTGCGCCAAGGTACCGATCGAGTCGGCCGTCTGGCTCGCGCCCTGCGAGGTCTGCGAGGTAATTTCCTGGATCGCGTTCATCGACACCGAGATATCGGTTGCCGCCGCGGACTGCTCGCGCGCCGCGGTGGAGATGTTCTGAATCAGCGCGGACAGATCGTGCGAGACGCGCTCGATGTCGCCCAGCGCGCTGCCGGCGTCCTCGGCCAGTCGCGCACCGGCGACCACCTCGGCGGTGGTCTGCTCCATCGAGTTCACCGCTTCGTTGGTATCGGACTGAATCGTCTGCACCAGCGTCTCGATGCGCTTGGTCGCGCTGGTGGAGCGTTCGGCCAGTCGCTGCACTTCGTCCGCCACGACCGCGAAACCGCGACCCGCCTCGCCGGCCGAGGCCGCCTGGATGGCCGCGTTCAAGGCCAGGATGTTGGTCTGCTCGGCGATGTCATTGATCAGTTCCACGATCGAGCCGATCTCCTGCGAGGATTCGCCCAGGCGCTTGATGCGCTTGGAGGTCTCCTGGATCTGGTCGCGGATGGAGTCCATGCCGGAGATCGTCTCGCGCACCACCTCGGCGCCGCGCGAGGCGATCTTCACCGAGCGCTCGGCCACGTCGGCCGATTCGGCGGAATCCTTGGACACCACGTCCATCGAGCTCACGATCTGGTTGATCGCCGAGGTCGCCGAGGTGATCTGCTGCGCCTGCTGCTCGGCCGCGTTGGCCAGGTGACGGGCGGTGGTCTGGGTTTCCTGCGCCGAGGACGACACCTGCTCGGAAGTCTCGTTGATGGTGGTCACCAGCGATCGCAGCTCGTCGATGGCGTAGTTCACCGAGTCGGCGATCGCGCCGGTGATGTCCTCCGACACCGTGGTCTTCACGGTCAGGTCGCCTTCGGCCAGCGACCCCATCTCGTCCAGCAGGCGCATGATCGCCTCCTGGTTGCGCTGGTTCAGCTCGGTACTCTGGGCGAAACGCTTGCGCTGGTCGGTGACCAGGGCGATGACCAGCAGCAGGGCGAAGGCGACCGCGGCGATGGCGCCGAACAGACCCCACCACACGTTCGGGAACAACCGGCGCAGCGGCAGCTTGCCGATCTGGTCGGACAGGTCGTTGGCGCGCAGCAGGACGGTCTGCGAATCCAGCGAGGCCTGGTTGCCGGCGCGCTTCACGTCGGCGATGTTGGCGGCAGCGGCGGACAGCTTGGCCACCGGGTCGGCCAGCTTCGTCCAGCTGGCGTCCATCTCGGTAAGGATCTTGCGCGCATTGGCGTCGGAGATCGGCCGCACGCCGCTGTCCGGGTTGCCCTCGATCAGGCCCTTGAGCACGCTGCCGTACAACTGCGCGTCGCGCGACAGACCGTCGGCCGCGGACTGGGCGTTGTCGCCGCCCTGCAGCACCTCCTGCACGCGGCGGATGATGCGGTCGGCGGACAGCATCTGGCGCGAGGTACCGAGCATCTGTTCGGAACTGCCGTTGCGCTGCTGCAGGATGTTGACCACCTGCTCCATGCTGGAGTTGAGCAGCGGCATCTGCTGCGAAATCGTCGCCGCGCGCTGGCCCGAGTCGAGCACCACCGCCTTGTTCGAAAGGATCTTGCCGATATCGGCGTCGAGCTGCGCCCAGGCCGCGTCCAGCGCGGTCACGGCACGGCCGGCCGGCGACTTGTTGCCGTCGGCATAGGCTTGCATGCCGCTGTCGGGGTCACCCTTGTCCAGTCGCTTGACCGCCGAGTCGATGGCATTGCGGGTGGACTCGAGTTCCTTGAAGGAGTCCACGTTGCCGTCGGCGGATTCCAGCGCGAACTTCGCCGTCTGCTGCGACAGCACCTGGATCTGCGTGGTCAGCGCGACCGCCTGGCGATCCTCGCCGTTCTTCTGGTTGAGCATGAAGAAGTCGAGTGCCGCGAAACCGATCGCGATCAGCAGCAGGACAATGAGTGCGGTATATCCGCGTTCCCGGCTGACGCCCCCTGTAGTACTCATGTTCACCTCATCGGTCTAACTGATATGTGCCGCCCATACGCACCGGCCCCTGCCGCGCTGCCCCGAAGCGGGTGCCGGCCTTCCGGTCTCCCCGCTCCAACCGCACGGCATCCCCTGCCGGCTTCACCCGGTCGTCAGGCAGCCGCCTGACGGAAATCCGGTGCACGCACGAGCCGGTTCATGCTGAAAATCGCCAGTTGCTGCTCGCCCACCCGGTTGTCCACGAAACGCGCCAGCCGCGGATCGGCTTCTTCCTGCGCCTGCTGGCGCTGCTCCGCGTCCACCGTGCGCTGGCCGAGCACCTCGTCCACCAGCAAGGCGACGCTGCCGCCGCCCTGGCGCACCACCAGCAACCGGCTCCGATCGGAATGCTGGGTGCGTTCGCCGAACAGGAAGCGCCCGATGTCCACCACCGGCACCAGGTTGCCGCGCACGTTGGCCACGCCGAGCAGCCATGGCTGGGTGCCAGGCACCGGGGTCAGCACCGGCACGGCGAGCAGCTCGTTGATCTCGTCGATGCCGCTGACCAGCAGCCTGGAACCGACCCGGAAACCGATGCCGCGCCACAGGCCCGGTGCCTCGAACTTGTCCTGGGTATCGGAGGCATGCGCCAGCGACAGCCGCTCGTAGCGCGCCAGAATCTCGAACGGGGTACGGTTGGCGCTCTGGTTCATGAGCCGCTCGACAGCAGATCGTTGATGCAGGCCAGCAGGTCTTTTTCGTTCACCGGCTTGGTGATGAAGGCGCGCGCGCCCTGGCGCATGCCCCAGACGCGATCGGTTTCCATCGACTTGGTGGTGATCATCACCACCGGCACGTGCTGGGTCTTGGGGTCGCGGGTGAGCGTACGGGTGGCCTGGAAGCCGTTCATGCCGGGCATGATGACGTCCATGATGACCAGGTCAGGCTGTTCGGCGCGCACGCGCTCGATGCCCTCCTCGGCCGTGCTCACGGCTGCCACGTGGTGCCCGGCCCGCTCCAGCAGCGTGGTGAACACGCGTACGTCGGTGGGTGAGTCGTCGATGATGAGAATGTTTGCCACAGCTCCCCCTCAGGGTCTGCAGTCAGTGACTTGCTGCAGTACTGACATGTCGATGGATTGCGCCAAGCAGCTCGTCACGGGTGAACGGCTTGGTCAGGTATTGTTCGGCGCCGACGATGCGGCCGCGCGCCTTGTCGAAGAGTCCGTCCTTGGAGCTGAGCATGATCACGGGCGTGGCGCGGAACTCGGGGTTGTTCTTGATCAGGGCGCAGGTCTGATAGCCGTCGAGGCGGGGCATCATGATGTCGACGAAGATGATCGCCGGCTTCTGGTCGGAAATCTTGGCCAGCGCCTCGAACCCGTCGACCGCGGTCAGCACCTCGCAGCCCTCTTTCTTCAGCAGGGTCTCGGCGGTGCGGCGGATGGTCTTGGAGTCATCGATCACCATGACCTTGAGGCCCGCCAAATCGGTAACGCTCACGTTCAAATTCACTCACTCCCCCCTGTGGCTCGCCACGAGCTCAGGACAAGTATCAGGACATGCAACTGTTGTGCCCAATGGTACGCGTGTGGAAATCCCGGTGATCCGGCTGCTGCAAACCCGCACCGTGGCGGCATCCCCGAAGCTTTGCTGTTTACTGCCTGCCCGTCGAAACTGTCAAGCGACCGCCGCGACGCGATGCCCGCCGATCGCACTAATTGACGCATATTGGCACCTCATGCCGCGCGCACCACGACCGGCACAATCATGAACGACGCGGCTAGTATAGCCGGCAGTCGTCGCGCCCCTGCCGGCGCGACCGCACAAACCCGGCAATCCGCGGAGCACCCCGCATGACCTTCTCCGTCGGCGTCCTGATGGACCCCATCGACGCCATCAAAGTGGCCAAGGACACCACCCTGGCGATGCTGCTGGAGGCCGCCCGACGCGGCCACGCCCTGCATTATTTCGAACAGGGCGACCTCGCCCTGCGCGACGGCGCGCCGTGGGTGCGCAGCGCCCCGCTTGAGGTGCGCGACGATCCGCGCGACTGGTACACGCTGGGCCAGCCGCGCTGGCACGACCTGCGCGAGCTGGACATGGTGCTGATGCGCAAGGACCCGCCGGTCGACGCGCAGTTCGTCTACGACACCATGGTGCTGGAAGCGGCCCAGCGCGGCGGCGTGCTGGTGGTGAACGATCCGCGTTCGCTGCGCGACTGCAACGAGAAGCTGTTCGCGCTCGAGTTTCCGCAGTGCATCGCGCCCACCCTGGTGGCACGCGACCCGGCCGAACTGCGCCGGTTCGCCGCCGAACACGGCGAGGTGGTGCTCAAGCCGCTCGACGGCATGGGCGGGCGCGGCATCTTCCGCGTGCGCCACGGCGACAGCAACCTGAACTCGATGCTGGAAACCCTGCTCGGTGGCGACGGCCATGGCGCGCACCGGCAACTGACGATCGCCCAGAAATACCTGCCGGAGATCAGCGCCGGCGACAAGCGCATCCTCGTCGTGGACGGCGAACCGGTGCCGTACGCGCTCGCGCGCATTCCGCAGGGCAGCGATTTTCGCGGCAACCTCGCCGCCGGCGGTCGCGGCGAGGGCGTGCCGCTGTCCGACCGCGACCGCTGGATCGTGGCACAGGTGGCACCGGAACTGCGTCGCCGCGGACTGCTGTTCACCGGCCTGGACGTGATCGGCGACTACCTGACCGAGATCAACGTCACATCCCCGACCTGCGTCCGTGAACTCGACGCACAGTTCGGGCTTAACATTGCAGGCCAGCTGTTCGACGTCATCGAGCGGCACGCCAGTGGAAATCGTCCTGCGTGAGTGCAACCGCAACCGTTACCGCCCGACCCGAGCCGATCGGCGCCACCATGCTGTTCTCGCTGCTGCTGCACGGCGTGCTGCTGCTGGGCATCACCTTCCACTTTGCCAAGCCTGATCCAAGCCTGCCCACGCTCGACGTCGCGCTGGTCAACGTGGCCAACCAGGAGGCGCCGGACAAGGCCGATTTCCTGGCCCAGGCCAACAACCGCGGCGGCGGCCAGAGTGACCGTGCCGCGCGCCCCTCGCAGCTGTTCTCCGGCGCGTTGCCCCGACCTGATCCCGGGGTCGCGGCGCAACCGGTGCAGGAATCCACGCCGCTGCCGCACCCGGCCACCCCCGCGCGCATGGTCACCACCAGCGGCCGCAGCGATTTCAGCGTCGCCAGCGATACCGCGCAGACCGAAGTCGACCCGCAACACGCCACGCCCACCGCGGCCGAACTGAAGCGCCAGCAGGCGATCGCCCAGCTCGCCGCCGAACTGCGCCGCAAGAAGGTGGATTACGCCAAGCGGCCGAAGGTGAAATACCTCACCGCCAGCACCCGTGAATACGCCTATGCCGCCTACATGCGCGGATGGTCGGATCGGGTGGAGCGGGTCGGCAACCTGAACTATCCCGAGGAGGCGCGTCGCCGCGGCCTGCACGGCAACGTGCTGCTCACCGTGGTGCTCAACCTCGACGGCAGCATCAAGAGCATCGACGTGATCCAGAGTTCCGGCCAGCCGGTGCTCGACGCCGCGGCCGAACGCATCGTGCGCCTGGCCGCACCGTTTCCGCCGGCACCGCGGGCCGGCGAGCACGTCGACGAGCTGAACATCACCCGCACCTGGCAGTTCCAGCCCAACAACGTGCTGCAGACGCGCTAGGAGCGCCGCGATTCGGCTGCGACTACAATGGCGCCATGGCTGCCATGCAACCCGCGACCCTCACCGGTCACTTCCTGATCGCCATGCCGGGCCTGGCCGAGCCGCCGTTCTCGCGCGGCGTGGCGCTGCTGTGCCAGCACGACGAGGACGGCGCGGTCGGCTTGCTGGTGAACCAGCTGTCCGAATACCGCTTCGGCGACGTGCTGGCGCAGATGAAGCTCGAATGCGCCGACGCCGACCTGGCTGACGCACCGGTGCTGATCGGCGGCCCGGTACAGCAGGAGCGCGGCTTCGTGCTGCACCACGAACCGGGCGACTGGGAATCGACCTACCGCATCAACGCCGAGTGGTCGGTGACGACCTCGCGTGACATCCTGGTGGCAATGGCCGCCGGCGAAGGCCCGCGCCAGGCCATCATGGTGCTCGGCTACGCCGGCTGGGATGCCGGCCAGCTGGAACAGGAACTGATGGCCAACGCCTGGCTCACCGCCGAAGCCAACGGCCGGGTCGTCTTCGACACGCCGCTGGAGGAGCGCTGGAGCGCCGCCGCCGGCCTGGTCGGGGTGGACCCGCGCCAGTTGTCCGGCTACGCGGGCCACGCATGAGCTGTGTGCTCGGCTTCGATGTCGGCAGTCGCCTCACCGGCGTGGCCATCGGCAACCGCCTGACCGCCACCGCGCGCGCGCTCGCCGTGGTCGCCGTCCGCGACGATCAGCCCGACTGGGACCGGCTCGACGCCCTGCAGCGCGAGTGGCAGCCCGACACCCTGGTGGTCGGCCTGCCCTTGACCCTCGATGGCGCCGAACAACCCGCCAGTCGGCGCGCACGCGCCTTCGCCGGCAAGCTGACCGAGCGCTACCGCCTGCCGGTGGTGCTGGTCGACGAACGCCACAGCTCGCACGAAGCTGCCGAACGTTTCGCCGCCGGACGCGCCGCCGGCCTGCGGCGACGCCGCGAAGGCGCCGCCATCGACGCCGAGGCGGCGGCAGTGATCCTCGAACGCTGGCTGCTCGAGGCCGCCGTGATCCCGCACGACGCCACCCCGCACTGATCAGCACCTTCCTCCCCAATCCGCGAACCCCCATGAGCCCTCGCCTGCGCCACCTGACCACCCTGGAAAACCTGCCGCGCGAGACCATCGAGCGCCTGCTCGACCGCGCCGAGGCGCTGCGCGATGCCTGCGCCCACGGCACCCGCAAGCTGGACGTGCTGGCCGGGCGCACCGTGCTGAACCTGTTCTTCGAACCGTCCACGCGCACCCGCACCTCGTTCGAACTGGCGGCGCGGCGGCTCGGTGCGGACGTGGTCAACTTCGACATCGGGCTGTCCTCCACCAGCAAGGGCGAGGAGCTGTTCGACACCCTGCATACGCTCGAGGCGATGCACCTGGACGCGATCATCGTGCGCCACAAGCAGTCCGGCACGCCGGACGAACTGGTACGCCATGCAATGAGCGGCGTGTCGGTGATCAACGCCGGCGACGGCAACCACGCGCATCCCACCCAGGGCCTGCTGGATGCGCTCACCATTCGCCAACACCGGCCCGATTTCGAGAATCTGACGGTGGTGATCTGCGGCGACATCAGCCACTCGCGGGTGGCCCGCTCGGACGTCAATGCCTTCACCGCGCTGGGCGTGAAGGAGATCCGCCTGTGCGCCCCGCCCGAGCTGATGCCGGCCACCGACGAAGTCGTCGAAGGCCAGCGCTTCACCGACTTCGACCAGGCCATCGAAGGCGCCGATGCGGTGGTGATGCTGCGCCTGCAGAAGGAGCGCATGGCGCGCATCGAACTGCCCGACGAGGCCGCCTACTTCACCCGCTACGGGCTGGACCGTCGCCGCCTGGCGCGCGCGGCCAAGGGTTGCCTGGTCATGCATCCGGGGCCGATCAACCGGGGCATCGAGATCGCCTCTGAGGTGGCCGACGGCGCGCAGTCACGCATCCTCGAACAGGTCGGCAACGGGGTGTTCGTGCGCATGGCCGTGCTCAACGAGGTGCTTGCGCGCTGAATGCCCGCTGCAGCGCCGGCGCCGCGCCCGCCACGGACGCAACCCGGGAGCGACGGCGCAGATCTTCCGGGCTGCAAAAGCGGCTGCGCGGTCCGCATTCGACCAGCTTCGCTGTTGTAAAGCGCTTCGCCGCTTCTTGAGCCATGGAACCACCATGGGTCGGCGAACCGTCGATACCCCGTCCTCGCGCAGCTTTTTTTCGTCTCCGAAGTTTCTGCCGCCCACGCTCCCAGCGGGCATAATGGCCGCTGCTGCTCACCACGGGGATCAACATGCGCGCGACAACCCGCTATCTCGCGATGGGACTGGCCAGCGTCCTGCTGGCTGCCTGTTCGCACAAGGACAAGGATGCACCGCTGGCGTTCGTGCCGGCCGATACGCCGTACGTCGTGGCCAACCTGGACGTGCTCGACGACGACACCCGCAAGGCTCTCCTGGCCCAGGCCGACGCCCAGTTGCCGTCGCAACTGGAACAGATGGACGCCGCGGCCGACCGGCTCGCCGAGAAGGACCCTGACGGCGCCCGCCTGCTGCGCGCGCTGCGCGCCGAGTTCAACGGCAAGACGGTGGAGGGCTTCGCCCAGTCCGCCGGCCTCGACCTGAAGGGCTACTCGGCCCTCTACGGCCTGGGCCTGGCGCCCGTGCTGCGCTTCCAGCTCGCCGACGCGGCCGCCTTCGACGCGTTCGTGGGCCGCCTGGAGACCGCCTACGGCAAGAAGTTCGAGGTGGCCAGCGAAGGCAAGCAGAGCTACCGCCGCTACGCGTCCACCGAATCGGGCGCCGAGGTGATCCTGGCCACGGTGGACAAGCAGGCGGTGGCAGCGCTGCTGCCGATCGACGCGCCGAAAACCATGCTGCGCGAGGCGCTGGGACTGGATCGGCCGCAGAAGAGCATGCAGGACGACGGTCGCCTGGCCGACCTGGCCAAGGCCAACGGTTACAAGAAGTGGCTGGTCGGCGAACTCGACCTGACCCGCGTGCTGCCGCTGGCAATCGGCGGCACGGACGCACTGGCCAATGCGATGCGCAAGGCGCACGCGGTAGCCGAGTCGGCCAAGACCGGCGAGCCGGTGGCCAATCAGTTGCAGGTCCCGCCGTCGTGCAGCACCGATGCCGCTCGCATCGCCGCACGGGTGCCGACGATCAGCTTCGGCTACACCCGGCTCGACGCCGGTCATCAGGACGGCCGCCTCGACATCGCGCTGGCCGAGGACATCAGCAAGGCGTTCTCCGGGCTCAAGGTCGAACTGCCCGGGCTGGGTCAGGCCGGTACCGCGCCATTCGACGTGAGCCTGGCGCTGCCGATCGCGAACCTGCGCACGTTCTGGATGGCCCAGGCCGATGCAGTGGCGGCCAAGCCGTTCACCTGCCCGGCGCTGAGCGATCTCAACGAGGGCTTCGCCAAGCTCGGCCCGGCCACGCAGAAAGCCGCGATCCCGCCGTTCGGCGACCTGCTGGGCGTGCGCCTGGCGCTGGATACGCTCACTGACAACCCCACCTCCAGCCTGCCCACCTTCAGCGGCCGGCTGGTGCTGGCCACCAGCAACCCGACCGGCCTGCTGGCGATGGGCCAGATGATGGTGCCCGCGCTGGCGCAGCTGAAGCTGACCAATGACGGCAAGCCGGTGGCGCTGCCGCAGCAGATGGCCGGCATGCTCGGCCAGCCCGGCTGGGTGGCGATGAGCGACAAGGCGCTGGCGCTGGGCGTGGGCGCCGGCGAGGACGCCAAGCTGGCCGACACCCTGAAGGAAGCCGGCGGCAACGCGGGCCAGATGGCGCGGATGCACCTGAGCGGAGCGATGTACCTGTCCTGGGTGCAGCTGATGCAGGACAAGGTCGACGCGCTCACCGCCGCGGCCAGCGCGATGAACAACAGCGGTGATGCATCGGCGGACAAGCCCGACGACAGCGCCGCCCAGGCGGCAGAGGCGGCGGCGCGTTCCAAGGCGCAGTTCGAGGCGATGAAGCAGCAGGCGCAGCGCGTGGAAGACATCCACGCCGAGATGCATGTCGAGGCCGGCGGCATGGTGATCACCAGCCAGACGACGCTGAAGTGACATAAGCGACGCCAGGGCAGGTCGTTCCACTCCAGGCCGGGGCGCCGCGCGCACCCCGGCCTTTTTTTGCGCACGCAACGTACCGCCAACATGCTCGTGACCTCGCCTTCGCAAACCGTGGCGGCACCTGAATCGCGGCGGCGCCTGCGCACATGGCGTTCACTCCGCCGCTGCTGTCATGGCCACAAGGATCGCAAACCCGGCGACCCCGTTGTCACCACCGACAACCCCTTCTCCAAGGAGATTGCCATGCACAACCATCCCGTGATTCGCCGCAGCATGATCGCCGCCGCCCTGACGCTCGCCTTCGCCGCCGTGCCACTCAGCCAAGCCGTGGCAGCGCAGAGCAGCGAGGCCGCCGCGCAGGCATCGGACAACCAGACGGTGCCGGACAAGGCCGCCGACGCATGGATCACCACCAAGGTGAAGACCGAATTCGGCACCACCAAGGGCGTGAGCGCCACCGACATCAACGTGACCACCAACGATGGCGTGGTAACCCTGACCGGCAACGTCGGCAGCGCCAGCGAGAAGATGAACGCGGTGCGCGTGGCGCAGGGCGTCAAGGGAGTGAAGAGCGTCGACGCCTCCGCGCTGGCGATCACCCCCGCCGCCACGAAACACCACGACCGGCCCTCGTCCAGCATGAGCAGCCACTGATCGATCGCGACAACCCGTGAACGGAAAAAGGAGCCGCGAGGCTCCTTTTTCCTTGCCGCAGGATCTGCTCAGCGGTTGAGCAGGTTGCTGCCGCCGAAGCTCTTGTCGTTGGGGTCTTCTTCCAGTTCGACGCCGTCCAGCCCCTGCGACAAGGTGTGCGCGTCGCCACCCTGGGCCAGCTTGATACGCAGGCGCACCTCGTTGGAGCTGTCCGCGTAGCGCAGCGCATCCTCGTAGCTGATCTCGCCGGCGTGGTAGAGCTCGACCAGCGCCTGGTCGAAGGTCTTCATGCCGAGCAGGGTCGACTCCTTCATCAGCTCCTTCAGCTTGTGGATCTCGCCCTGGCGGATGTAGTCCTGCGCCAGCGGCGTGCCCAGCAGCACTTCCACCGCGACCCGACGCGCCTTGCCGTCCGGCGTCGGAATCAGCATCTGCGCCACGATGCCCTTGAGGTTCAGCGACAGGTCCATCAGCAACTGCTGGCGGCGATCCTCCGGGAAGAAATGCAGGATGCGGTCCATCGCCTGGTTGGCGTTGTTCGCATGCAGCGTGCACAGCACCAGGTGGCCGGTCTCGGCGAACGCGATGGCGTGGTCCATGCCCTCGCGGGTGCGGATTTCGCCGATCATGATCACGTCGGGTGCCTGGCGCAGGGTGTTTTTCAGGGCAGCGTCCCAGCTGTCGGTGTCGATGCCGACCTCGCGCTGGGTGATGATGCAGCCCTCGTGCTTGTGCACGTACTCGATCGGGTCCTCGATCGTGATGATGTGCCCTGTCGAGTTGAGGTTGCGGTAGCCGACCATCGCCGCCAGCGAGGTCGATTTGCCCGAACCGGTGGCGCCGACGAAGATGATGATGCCGCGCTTGGTCATCGCCAGCTGCTTGATCACCGGCGGCAGGTTCAGCTCCTCGGTGGTGGGGATCTTCGACTCGATCCGGCGCAACACCATGCCCACGCAGTTGCGCTGGTAGAAGCACGACACGCGGAAACGGCCCACGCCCTGCGCGGAAATCGCGAACTGGCACTCGTGGGTCTTCTCGAACTCCTCGCGCTGGCCCGGCGTCATCACGTTGAGCACCATGTCGCGCGCCTGCTGCACGCTGAGCGGGCTCTGCGTGATCGGCACGATGCGCCCCTGTACCTTCATCGACGGCGCCACGCCGGCCGTGATGAAAAGATCCGATGCCTTCTTGTGCACCATCAGTTTCAGGAACGAGGTGAAATCGAAGTCGCTCATGGCTTTGGGTCCGGGAATAGGGAATGGGGAATAGGGAATAGGGGTTTGAGGCACGCTGCAAATCCGCCGCGGGAAGCCGAGACGTTCAAGCCGAGAGCCGGTGCCGCTGTGCGCTTCTCAACCATTCCCGATTCCCGATTCCCGGCCTCACTTGAAACTGTCCTTGTTCTTGGCGTAGCCCTGCGCCTGCTGGCGCGTCACGACGCCACGCTTGACCAGGTCCAGCAGGCACTGGTCCAGGGTCTGCATGCCGAACTGCTGGCCGGTCTGGATCGACGAGTACATCTGCGCCACCTTGTCCTCGCGGATCAGGTTGCGGATGGCCGGGATGCCGACCATGATCTCGTGCGCCGCGATGCGGCCGCCGCCGACCTTCTTCAGCAGCGACTGCGAAATCACCGCGCGCAGGCTTTCGGACAGCATCGAGCGCACCATCGGCTTCTCGCCGGCGGGGAACACGTCGATGATGCGGTCGATGGTCTTGGCCGCCGAACTTGTATGCACGGTGGCGAACACCAGATGGCCGGTTTCCGCGGCGGTCAGCGCCAGGCGGATGGTTTCCAGGTCGCGCAGCTCGCCGACCAGGATGTAGTCCGGGTCCTCGCGCAGCGCCGAGCGCAGCGCCTCGTTGAAACCATGCGTGTCGCGATGCACCTCGCGCTGGTTGACCAGGCACTTCTGCGAGGTGTGCACGAACTCGATCGGGTCCTCGATCGTGAGCATGTGCCCGTATTCGTTCTTGTTGATGTGGTCGACCATCGCCGCCAGCGTGGTCGACTTGCCCGAGCCGGTCGGGCCGGTCACCAGGATCAGGCCTTGCGGCTGCTCGATCAGCTCCTTGAACACGCGCGGCGCGCCCAGGTCTTCCAGCGTCAGCACCTCGGACGGAATCGTGCGGAACACTGCGCCGGCGCCGCGGTTCTGGGTGAACGCGTTGACGCGGAAGCGCGCCAGGCCGGGGATCTCGAACGAGAAATCGGTCTCGAAGAACTCCTCGTAGTCGCGCCGCTGCTTGTCCGACATGATGTCGTAGATCAGCGAGTGCACCTGCTTGTGCTCGAGCGCGGGGATGTTGATCCGGCGGACGTCGCCGTCGACGCGGATCATCGGCGGCAGGCCGGCGGACAGGTGCAAATCCGAGGCCTTGTTCTTTACCGAGAAGGCAAGCAGTTCGGCAATGTCCATGAAGTCGTTTCCCCTCAACCGATCGTCTGGTGGCATGAATGCGGATGCACAGGGGTCCGGACCGTCGCCGCCAGCCGCCGCCCGGGCACGCAACCGCTGCCCCTGGAACCCTGCGGACCGGCAACCCGAATCCCCCTGTAGCCGCGTCGATACTACTCGCGCAAGCGGCTGTGCGGCCAGCCTTTCCCGCCTATCATGCCGCAACCGCAACGGGGATTTGCGCATCCCGTCGAAAAACGCGAGGTTGCCCCGCCGTCGGCCTCGTCGCGGCGGCGGCGGCGCGTCGTCCGCGCGCCGGCGCGCCGGCTTCCGGTAAGGTAGGCGGCTGCAACGATCAAGGAGTCCTGCATGACACGATTAGCCTTCATCGGCGGCGGCAACATGGCGCGCAGCCTGATCGGCGGCCTGCTGAAGACGGGCGTCGCCTCCGCCACGATCAGCGTCGCCGAGCCCCGCGCCGAGGGGCGCCAGGAGCTGGGCCGCGATTTCGGCATCGCCTGCTACGCGGAGAACCGGCTGGCGGCGGCCGAGGCCGAGGTGATCGTGCTGGCGGTCAAGCCGCAGGTGCTGCCCTCCGTCCATGGCGAGTTGCAGGACATCCTGCAGCGCCAGCGCCCGTTGCTGATCTCGATCGCCGCCGGCGTGCGGCTGGACCAGCTCGAACGCTGGTTCGGCGCGAGCCTGCCGATCGTGCGCTGCATGCCGAACACGCCTGCGCTGATCGGCGCCGGCGCCACGGGTCTGTGCGCCAACGCGCGCGTCAGCCCCGCGCAGAAGGCGCAGGCGCAGCACATTCTGGACGCTGCCGGACTCACCCGCTGGATCGACGACGAAGCCCTGATGGACACCGTCACCGCGATCTCCGGTTCGGCGCCGGCTTATTTTTTCGCCCTGGTGGAAGCGCTGGAAGAAGCCGCCGTGGCCCAGGGCCTGCCGCGCGACACCGCGCGCGCACTGGCCGCGCAGACCTGTTTCGGCGCCGGCCGCATGCTCACCGAGAGCGGCGACGACCCGGCCGTGCTGCGCCAGCGCGTCACCTCGCCGCACGGCACCACCCAGGCCGCGCTGGAGAGCTTCGGCGCGGACGGACTGCCGCGCATCGTGGCCAGAGCCGTGGCCGCGGCCACCCGCCGCGGCGCCGAGCTCGCCGCCGAACTGGACGCGCAGCCGTGAGCTATCTGTTCAACGCACTCTCGATGCTGATCGGCCTGGCGTTCGACGCCGTGGTGATCCTGTTCCTGCTGCGGGTGACTGCCGAAGCCTGCCGCGCCGATTTCAACAACCCGCTGAGCCAGTTCATCTACCGCACCACCAACCCGGTGCTGGCGCCGATCCGCCGCGTGGTGCCGAACTGGGGCAGGATCAACCTTGCCGGCCTGCTGCTGGCGTGGCTGGCGATGCTGCTCAAGCGCCTGCTGCTGTTCGCGCTGGTCGGGGCGATGCCCAACCTTGCCGGTCTGCTGGTGCTGTCGCTTGCCGAGCTGTTCGACTTCGTGCTGCTGTTCTACATCGTGCTCATCTTCGGCTGGTCGCTGCTGAGCATGTTTTCCGTCGATCGCCGCCAGCCGATGCTGCGACTGGTGGAGAAGATCGTCGCCCCGCTGCTGCGTCCGCTGGACGACAAGCTGGTGTTCGGCCAGATCGACTTCGCGCCGATGGCGGTGATCATCGTGCTGTTTCTCGCCCGCATGCTGATCGCCGCGCCGCTGCTGGATCTTGGCGCCGGGCTGGCCGTGGGCGGCTGAGACAAGGGCGGCGGGCAGTGCCCGCCCTACGCTGCCCGTCGTCCGCGAAGGGTTCCCCTCGGCTGTAGGGCGGGCACTGCCCGCCGGCTCTTGTTCGTCCATGCGGGCAACGGCCACACGACACATCACGCCCCAAGGCGGCCCCACCATCTTTGGCCGGCCCCTGCCGGCACCGTACAATCACGGCTTTACCCCACAACAAAAGCGCGCCCCTGCGCGCCAGCGAGCGTTTCCCGATGGAAAAGAGTTTCGAGCCGGCCCGGATCGAGTCGAAGTGGTACGAGCGCTGGGAAGCCAGCGGCGCGTTCAAGCCGAGCGGCCAGGGCGAGCCGTACTGCATCCTGCTGCCGCCGCCGAACGTCACCGGCACGCTGCACATGGGGCATGCGTTCCAGCAGACGGTGATGGACATGCTGGTGCGCTACCAGCGCATGCGCGGCATGAACACGCTGTGGCAGGTCGGCACCGATCACGCCGGCATCGCGACCCAGAAGATCGTGGAGAACCAGCTCGCCGTCGAGGAAAAGACCCGGCATGACCTGGGCCGCGATGCGTTCATCCAGCGGGTCTGGCAGTGGAAGGAGGAGTCCGGCTCCACCATCACCCACCAGATGCGCCGCATCGGCGCCGCGGCCGACTGGTCGCGCGAACGCTTCACCATGGACGAAGGCCTGTCGGCCGCGGTGCGCAAGGTGTTCATCGACTGGTATCGCGCGGGCCTGATCTATCGCGGCAACCGGCTGGTGAACTGGGACCCGGTGCTGGGCACGGCGGTGTCGGATCTCGAAGTGAACAACGTCGAGCGCGACGGCCACATGTGGTCGATCCGCTACATGACCACCGACGGCGCCGCGTCGCTGGTGGTCGCCACCACGCGTCCGGAGACCATGCTGGGCGACGTCGCCGTGGCCGTGCATCCGGAGGACGAGCGTTATGCGCACCTGATCGGCCAGACGCTGCATTTGCCGCTCACCGGCCGGCAGATTCCGGTAATCGCCGACGACTACGTCGACAAGGATTTCGGCACCGGCTGCGTGAAAATCACTCCGGCGCATGACTTCAACGACTACGCCATCGGCCAGCGGCACAAGCTGCCGCCGATCACCATCTTCACGCTGGACGCGAAGGTCAGCGACAACGCGCCGGAGAAGTATCGCGGACTCGATCGCTACGACGCGCGCAAGGCCGTGCTGGCCGATCTCGAAGCCGCCGGCCTGCTGGTCGAAACGAAGGCGCACAAGCTGCAGGTACCGGTGAGCCAGCGTTCCGACGCGGTGATCGAGCCGATGCTGACCGACCAGTGGTTCGTCGACCTCACTTCGGACGTCCAGGCGGATGGCCGCCCGGGCGGCCGCAAGGCGATCACCGAGCCGGCGCTCGATGCCGTGCGTTCGGGCGATATCAGGTTCGTGCCGGAAAACTGGGCGAACACGTATACACAATGGCTGGACAACATCCAGGACTGGTGCATCAGCCGCCAGCTGTGGTGGGGCCATCGCATCCCGGCGTGGTACGACGAGGCCGGCAACATCTTCGTGGGCGAGGACGAGGCCGACGCACGCGCACATGCCGCGACCGTGCCGGTCGGCGCCCTGCGTCAGGACGACGACGTGCTGGACACCTGGTTTTCCTCCGCGCTGTGGCCGTTCTCCACGCTGGGCTGGCCGGCCGATGGCCCGGTGAAGAACGAGCGCGGCGAGGTCGTGGCGAACTGGGCGCAGGACAAGATCTTCCTGCCCAGCGCGGTGCTGGTCACCGGCTTCGACATCATCTTCTTCTGGGTCGCCCGGATGGTGATGACCACGAAGTACTTCACCGGCCAGATACCGTTCCGCGAGGTCTACATCAACGCCATCGTGCGCGATGCGGAAGGCCAGAAGATGTCCAAGTCCAAGGGCAACACGCTGGACCCGCTGGACCTGATCGACGGCATCGCGCTGGAACCGCTGGTGGAGAAATCCACCAAGTCACTGCTGATTCCGCAGGTGCGCGCCAAGGTCGAGAAGCGCATCCGCAAGGACTACCCCGACGGCATCCCGGCGATCGGCACCGATGCGCTGCGTTTCACCTTCGCCGCGCTGGCCAGCTACAGCCGCACGATCAACTTCGACATCAAGCGGGCCGAGGGCTACAAGGCGTTCTGCAACAAGCTGTGGAATGCGGCGCGGTTTGTTCTTTTGAACGCGGGGAACGGGGAATCGGGAATCGGGAATCGGAGAGATCAAAAGCCGGTGACCGAGGCGGAGCGGTGGATTCTGACGCGGCTCAAGCAGACGCTGGACGAGGTCGAGCGGCACTTTGTCAGCTATCGTTTCGATCATCTGGCGCAAGCGCTGTACGAGTTCGTCTGGAACGAGTACTGCGACTGGTTCCTGGAACTGGCCAAGCCGGCGCTCAACGGCGACGACGCGGCGGCTGCCGCGTCCACCCGCCACACCTTGCTGGTGGTGCTGGAAAGCGTGCTGCGTGCGCTGCATCCGGTGATCCCGTTCATCACCGAGGAAATATGGGCGTCAGTGGCGCCGGTGCTCGGCCTCAGCGAAAGCAGCCTGCTGCAACGACCCTGGCCACGCGCCGAAGACATCACCGCCGACGATGCGGCCACGACCGAGATCGAATGGTTCAAGAACGTGCTCTCCGGCATCCGCCGGATCCGTTCGGAGATGAATATCCCGCCCGGCAAGACGATCCCGCTGTTGCTCGCAGACGGCGACTCCGGCGATCGTGCGCGGGTGGCAAAGTTTGCCGCACAAATCGCCTTCCTCGCCCGCGTCGAGACTCCGCAGTGGATCGCTGCTGGCGCCGACGAACCCGCCGCCGCGGCCGCCGTGGTCGGCACGTTGCGCGTGCTGATCCCGCTGGCCGGGCTGATCGACGTGGCCGCCGAGAAAGCGCGCCTGGCCAAGGAAATCGGCCGCATCGAGGTCGAGATCAGGAAATGCGAAGGCAAGCTCGGCAACGCGAACTTCGTCGCCAATGCGCCGGCCGAGGTCGTGGCACAAGAGCGCCAGCGCATCGCCGACTGGAACACCACGCTGGGCGCGCTGCGCGAGCAGGCCGGCAAGCTGTAGCGCGGGCACCGCCGCACGCCGCCTCGGGCTTTTTGGCGATCGGGTTCTTGCCTATTTCTCGATATGGCCTGCGGCCATATCGAGCGCCATCACGATCGCGTCCTCGCGTCCGTCGCGTGCCGGGTAATAGCGCGGGCGCCTTCCGATTTCGTGGAAGCCCACCGACTCGTACAAGGCTTTCGCGCCCGGGTTGGACGGGCGCACTTCGAGGAAGAGTCGCTCGGCCCGGTTCCAGCGCGCCACGTCGAGCAGGCGCATCAGCAGATGCCGGCCGAGACCGCGGCCGCGATGCTCCGGGCCGATGCACAAATTGAGCAAGTGCGCCTCGCCGGCGCCGGTCGAGAGAATGCCGTAGCCGGCCACGCTGCCATCCACGCACAGAACCCAGCACGAATGCCCTGCCCGCACGCAATCGCCGAAGATGCCGGGCGACCACGGGAATTCGTACGAGGCGTTCTCCAGCGCGCTGACTGCGGCCAGATCATCCAGGTACATGCCGCGCACCTGGATCGCCGCCTTCGGCACGGCGACCATCGTTCAGGCTCCCGCGCTGGCCAGGGCACGGCGCACGCTGCGCAGCGCGTTCCACAGCCGACGCTTGGCCGTCGCGTCGGCCAGCACCAGCTTCGGCTCATCGGCAAGCACAATCAGCGCCTGGCTCATCACTGCCGCCGGCAAGGCGCGGCCGAGTGCATGCGCCTGCGCATCGCCGAACACCAGGTAGGCGCGCGCCGCCGGCACCGATGACGCCAGTTGGCCACCTTGCACGCTGATGCGCGCCGCGCGCGCCAGCGCCGCACCGCCGGCATGCAGCGCGCGGCCCAGCAGGTCGAGCTCGCGGGCGTTGCACGACGCCGGCAGGATCACCACGCAGGCCACGTCGGCGTCGCCCAGCTCCGGCTCGGCCATGGCCGGCACAACTTTCGCCACGCGGCGAACCCACGGCGTCAGCCCCAGCGCGTGCAGGACGCGGGCGCGGTGGGCGGCAGGCATGGGCGCGTTCATCTGGCGGAGTGCCGTGCACGGCGCCGATGCGCGATCCGCGCCGCGATGGTCCACACCGGCCCGGACAACAGGTACACGGTGAAACCCGCCAGCAGCACCCGCGCCGGCGCCAGATACAGCAAGGCAAGCAGCAGCACCGCCACCACCATCCAGGCGAACGGCACGTTGCCGCGCTCGCCCATCGGCAGCGACTTGAAACTGAAATAGCGGAAGCGGCTGACCATCAGCAGGCCGGTGACCACCACGATCGCCGCGCTGGCGAAGGCCAGCTCGGCGCCGCTCCAGCCGGCCTTCTCCATGGTCCACACGAACGACATGTTCACCGCCGCCGCGGCCGGACTGGCCAGGCCCTGGAAATAGCGCTTGTCGGCCACCCCTGCCTGGGTATTGAAGCGCGCCAGCCGCAGCGCGGCGCAGGCGGCATAGATGAACGCGCACGCCCAGCCCAGCTTGCCCCACAGCGGCCCCACGTCGCGCAGCGCCGACAGCGACCACGTGTACATCACCAGCGCCGGCGCGAGGCCGAAGCTGACCAGGTCCGACAAGGAGTCGTACTGCACGCCGAACTCGGTCTGCGTGCCGGTCATGCGCGCCACGCGCCCATCCATGCCGTCGAGCACCGCCGCCAGGAACACCGCGATGGCCGCCTCGACGTAATGGCCGCCGATGCTGGAAATGATCGCGTAGAACCCGGCGAACATCGCCGCCGTGGTGAACAGGTTCGGCAACAGGTAAATGCCGCGGTGCCGGGGCGGTTGAACGGGCATGGGTGGACTCATGAAGCAGGATCGTGACGGAGTAGGCGCAGTGTAAACCATTGCCTGCTTGAGTCCGGGGCGCCGGAGTGATAACAAGGAACGACTGATTTTCCCCTGTCCGGAGACCCCCATGCGCCGTTCGCTGATTGTCGTGGCACTGCTGCTGTTTGCCCCGTTGTGTGCCGCGCAGGTCTACAAGTGGACCGACGCCAGCGGCACCGTGCACTACTCCGAGGCGCCGCCGACGCAGGGGGTCAAGTACAGCAAGGTCACCACGACCGGCACGGTGGAGCCGCTGGTCAAGCCGGCCGAACGAAGCAATCCGGAGGACGTCGCGGGCGGCAGCAACGAGCCCGCCGTCGCGCCGAAGACCATGGCCGACACCCCGGAGAACCGCAAATCGCTGTGCGCCTCGCTGCAGTCCAACCTGGCGACCCTGCAGGGCAGCGGTCCAGTGGTGATGGAGAAGGATGGCAAGCCCAACGCACTGGACGCCTCGCAACGCCAGCAACAGATCGCCACCGCCCAGGCCCAGTACGACCAGTACTGCCAGGGCAAGTAAGCCCCCGGGCCGCACTCCGGCGGCGGTGGCGCCGCTACAATGGGCGCTTTACACGCCGGAATCGCCCGCATGCGCCTCAGCCAATTCCACCTGGCCACCGTCAAGGAAGTCCCTGCCGACGCCGAGATCGCCAGCCATCGCCTGATGCTGCGCGCCGGCATGATCCGCCGGCTGGCTTCCGGCCTGTACACCTGGAGTCCGCTGGGCCTGCGCGTGTTGCGCAAGGTCGAGCGCATCGTGCGCGAGGAAATGGATCGCGCCGGCGCGATCGAATTGCTGATGCCGACCATCCAGCCGCGTGAACTCTGGGAGGAAACCGGTCGCTGGGCGAAATTCGGCCCGCAGCTGCTGAAGATCCGCGACCGCAAGGAGCAGGAATTCTGCTATGCGCCGACCGCCGAGGAAGTGATTACCGATTACGCCCGCAACGAGCTGAAAAGCTACAAGCAGCTGCCGGTCAATTTCTACCAGATCCAGACCAAGTTCCGCGACGAGATCCGCCCGCGTTTCGGCGTGATGCGCGCGCGCGAATTCCTTATGAAGGATGCCTATTCATTCCATCTCGGGCAGGAGTCGCTGGCGGAAACCTACGCCGCGATGTACCAGGCCTATGTGCGCATTTTCACCCGCCTCGGCCTGAGCTTCCGCGCGGTGCAGGCCGACACCGGCGCCATCGGCGGCAATGCCAGCCATGAATTCCAGGTGCTGGCCGATTCGGGCGAGGACGCGATCGCGTTTTCCGACGGCTCCGACTATGCCGCCAACCTCGAGAAAGCCGAAGCGCTGCCCCCGTCCGTCGAACGCCCTGCGCCCGCCGCCGGCCTGCAGCGCGCGGACACGCCGACCCAGAAAACCATCGCCGACGTCGCCGCCTTCCTGAAAGTGGAACCGCGGCAATGCGTGAAGACCCTGCTGGTGCGCGGCGTCGAAGGGCTGGTCGCGCTGTGCCTGCGCGGCGACCACGAACTCAACGAGGTCAAGGCCGGCAAGCTGGCCGAGCTGCCGGGCGAGATGGTGCTCGCCGGCGAAGAGGAAATCCGCGCCGCCTGCGGCACGCGCCCCGGGTTCATCGGCCCGGTCGGCCTGCCCGATTCCATCCCCGTGATCGTCGATCGCGACGCCGCCGTACTGGCCGACTTCGTCTGCGGCGGCAATGCCGACGGCGTGCACTGCACCGGCGCCAACTGGGAGCGCGACGCGCGCATCAGCCGCATCGCCGACCTGCGCAACGTGGTCGAGGGCGATGCCTCGCCCGACGGCCACGGCGAACTGCACCTGGCCCGCGGCATCGAAGTGGGCCACGTGTTCCAGCTGGGGACGAAGTATGCCGACGCCCTGCGCGCCACCGTGATCGACGAAGGCGGCAAGGCCCAGGTGATGGCCATGGGTTGCTACGGCATCGGGATCAGCCGCATCGTCGCCGCCGCCATCGAGCAGCGCCATGACGACGCGGGCATCATCTGGCCCGAGGCGATGGCGCCGTGGCGGGTGGCGGTGTGCGTGATCAACCCGAAGAACGCCTCCGCCGCGGTCAACGAGGCCGCCGAGGCGCTGTACCAGGCACTCGTCCAGCGCGGCATCGAAACCGTGCTGGACGATCGCGGCCTGCGTCCCGGCAACATGTTCGCCGACATGGAGTTGATCGGCATCCCCCATCGCGTGGTGGTGAGCGAACGCGGGCTGGCCGCCGGCACGCTGGAATATCGCGGCCGCGAGGACAGCGAGAGCCGCACGTTGAGCCAGGATGAGTTGTTCGCACTGCTGGCCTGATTAATGAAACCGGCGGGTTTCGAATATCGGTACATTTGCCCTTGCAACCCTGTTTCATAATCGTTTCGAATATGAACTGTGACGCGCGTCGGGGAGTTTGGCGCTTTACAAATGTTTGTCCGATCATGGAGAATCCCCACTGGCCGGCATTCACCATGCCCGCATTGCCTCGATAATGGGGCATGATTCGTCACCCTCACCGGAGTCCGTCCATGGCCGTCGATATCAAGAATCTCAACCACAATCAGCTCAACGATCTCATCAGCAAGGCACAAATCCGTCAGGACGAATTGCGCAAGGAGAAGGTCGTCAAGCTGCGCGAGAAGGTCCACGCGCTGATCAAGGCCGAGGGTTATTCGTTCGAGGACATTTTCGGCGGTGCCCGCAAGAGCAAGCGCGCCGGCGCCAAGGTTGCCCCGAAGTATCGCAACCCGGCCAACCCGGCGCAGACCTGGTCCGGCCGCGGCAAGCGTCCGCACTGGTTCAACGACGCGCTGAAGGCGGGCAAGAAGGAAAAGGACCTGACGATCTGATCGCCGTCCCCACGCCATGGAAACAGCGCCGGCCTCGCGCCGGCGCTTTTTTTTGGCTTGAACTATGCGACGTCCATTCGCCGCGCAAGGCTCATGCGGACGCAACGCAAAGGTAGGTCAGGAAGGCGCGGCTCTTGATCTTGCCGGGGCCAGGAGCACCCTCCTCAATCCTCCCCTGCTTCAAAGGGGAGGAGGCGAAGGTGCCGCGCGGGTTCGTCTCCCGTGATGAACCGGGTGGCGTGAAGTCCGGCTAGCCCGGTCGCTTTTGTTTTACAGAGAGCGCCGCGGCGAAATCAGCAAGTCGCCGAACATCAGCCCCGCCACCAGCGACACCAGCAGGGTGACCAGCAGCAAGCCGGCGTCCAGGCCGAGCGAGGTGTCGCGTTCGAGCAGGAACGACATGCTGCGGAAGCCCACGCTGCCCGGCACCAGCAACAGGATGCCCGGTTCGCGGATTACCGCGCCGGGCCGATGCGCATAGCGCGCGTAGACGTTGGCCAGCGCGCCCAGCAGCAAGCCGCCCAGGAACACGCCTACCGGCGCGCCCGGCAACGAGGTGGAGATCTCGCCACCCCAGCGCGTGGCCAGATAACCCACCACCACCGCCGCGATCACTGCCGGCCAGTCGCGCCGGGCGGCGCGGAACAGGATCGCGAAGGCGATCGCGGCGACCAGCAGCACCGGGTAATCGGTCCATGATGGCAGCGGCGGCAAGGCGAAATCGCGCGCAGTGATGCCGAGTGCGCTGCACAACTCGGTCGCGGCGATGACCCCGAAAGTGAGCTTGAGCAGGGTCGCCATCGCGCCGCCCATGCGCGCCATGCCGGAAACCAGGTGCTGGCTGGAGATCTCGCGCACGGCGGTGGTCAGCGACATGCCGGGGATCAGGATGATCAGGCTGGCCAGCACCACCGACTTGATCGCCAGCGGCACGATGAAGGCGCTGACCAGGATCGCCACCATGGTCGCCACCAGCGCACTGATTGCATCGCTGGCCGCCGCCAGCTGCGGCCGCACGGCAGCCGCCAGGGTGATGCAGCCGATGATCGTGCCGATCACCGCCGCGACCACCAGGTCCACCCACGAGCTGTGCAGGAACAGCGCCGCAATCGAAGCCGCGGACAAGCCGTAGCTGGCGATCAGGCCGATTTTCTCGCGTCGGCTGTCCGGCCGACCCAGCTCGCGCAGCAGGCGAAAGCCTTCGCGCAGGCCCAGCTCGCCGGCGATCGCGCGGTCGGCGATGTCGTCGGCCTGGCACAGCCGTTCCAGGTTCACCTCGCCCGGCGGCAGCCGCACCACCTGGGTGGTCGTCGCCACGCGCTCCTCGCCCTGGGCGAGGTCGGCGAAGGAAATGATGACCGCGGTAGGGCTGGACCACACGTCGGCGGACAAGCCCAGCCGCTGCGCCACGCCGGCCACGGCCATCTCCAGTCGCGGCGCGGTGGTGCCGTACTGGTGCAGGCGCCGCGCCAGCTCCAGCACGAACGCCATGCGCGTGTTCAGCGCGGTGGTGGCGAATTGCTGCTGGCTGATGGTGCCGCTCATGCCACCGCGCGCACCTGCAGGGTGGAACCATCGACGGCAACCACTTCCACGATGGCGCCCAACGGCAGGTCCGGCCCGTTGACCAGCCACTGGCCGTCGCCCACGCGGGCCTTGCCGCGACCATTGACGATCGCCTCGATCAGCTCATAACGCTGGCCGATCATCTGCTCGGCGCGACGGTTGAGGCGTTCGCTGCCCGGCACGCGACGCTCCAGCTTCGGCCGCAGCCAGCGCGCGTAGGCCACGCAGAAGGCGAATGCGAGCAGGCCGAACACGATCGCCTGCGCCAGCAGGCCCAGCGTCGGCACGGCCCACAGCAGCACGCCCATCGCCGCCGCGGCCAGGCCGATCCACAGCAGGAAATAGCCCGGCAGCAGCAGCTCGCCGGCAATCAGCAGCAGCGCCAGGATCCACCACAGGTAATGCACGGCAAGTTGCCACATGGTCGAGGACTCCACTCAGCGCAGCGGCGGCACCGGCGCGGCCGCCGGGCGCTGCTGCTGGGTGAGGGATTCCTTGGCCAGTTCGGCGATGCCGGCCATCGCGCCGATCACGCCGGTGGCCTCGATCGGCAGCAGCAGCATCTTCTGGTTGGGCGAATTGGCCATTTCCTTCAGCGCGCCGATGTAGTTGTTGGCGACGAAATAGTTCAGCGCATTGATGTTGCCGCCGGCGATCGCGTCGGAGACCATCGTGGTGGCCTTGGCCTCGGCCTCGGCGGTGCGCTCACGCGCCTCGGCGGCGCGGAACGCGGCCTCCTTCTCACCCTCGGCAGAGAGGATCGCCGATTGCTTCTCGCCCTCGGCCTTGAGAATCGCCGCCTGGCGGAAGCCCTCGGCGTCGAGGATGTTGGCGCGCTTCTCGCGCTCGGCCTTCATCTGCCGTGCCATCGCGTCGATCAGGTCGCGCGGCGGCGAGATGTCCTTGATCTCGATGCGGTTGACCTTGACGCCCCACGGGTGGGTCGCCTCGTCCACCACGCGCAGCAGGCGGGCGTTGATCTCGTCGCGCTTGCTCAGGCTTTCGTCCAGGTCCATCGAGCCGAGCACGGTGCGGATGTTGGTCATCACCAGCGCCAGCGAGGCCTGCTCCAGATTGGCCACTTCATAGGCCGCCTTGGCCGCATCCAGCACCTGGTAGAACACCACGCCGTCGACACGCACCACCGCGTTGTCCTTGGTGATGACGTCCTGCGAGGGCACGTCCAGCACCTGCTCCATCATGTTCATCTTGTGCCCGATCGCCTGGTAGATCGGGATCAGGAAATGCAGCCCCGGGCTCAACGTGCCGGTGTACTTGCCGAACGTCTCCACCGTCCATTCGTAACCCTGCGGCACGATGCGCACCAGCTTGACGATGCCGATGACGACCACGACCAGGATGACCAGCGCCAGCAGTTGTGCGATACCCATGAAGCTCTCCCCTTTCCGTGAAGATGTCAGTATAGGCGAGCGCAGCGCCGTCGAGCGGGCCGGACCATGGCGTCATGGAACGATCATCACGACCGCGGCCGGGCAGCCCGGCGCTGTCATCGTCGCGTAACATGGCCGTGATTCCATGGCGCCGGCTGCCACTGGGCATATGCATGCAAAAACGCATCCTGATCATCGAAGACGAGGCGCCGATCCGCGACATGGTGGCGTTCGCGCTGCGCCGCGCAGAGATGCTGCCGGTCTGCGCCGCCGATGCCGGTGAAGCGCAGCTGGCCATCGCCGAGGCGGTGCCCGACCTGATCCTGCTCGACTGGATGCTGCCGGGCATCAGCGGCATGGACCTGGCCCGGCGCCTGCGCCGCGAGGAGCTGACCCGCGACCTGCCGATCATCATGCTGACCGCCCGCGGCGAGGAGACCGACCGCGTGGCCGGCCTGGATGCCGGCGTGGACGACTACGTGGTCAAGCCGTTTTCCACCCGCGAGCTGGTGGCGCGGATCAAGGCGGTGCTGCGCCGCAGCCAGGGCGAGGACGGCGCCGGCATGATCGAGCTGGGCGGGCTGCGTCTGGACGGCCAGGCGCACCGGGTGTTCGCCGGCGACGAGCCGGTGCACCTGGGCCCCACCGAATACCGCCTGTTGCACTTCTTCATGAGCCACAGCGAGCGCGTGTATTCCCGCGCGCAACTGCTCGATCATGTCTGGGGCGGCAGCGTCTACGTGGAGGAGCGCACCGTCGACGTGCACATCCGGCGCCTGCGCAAGACCCTGGAAGCATGGGGCCTGGATGCCCTGATCCAGACAGTGCGCGGCACCGGTTACCGCTTCTCCGCCCAGCCCGCACCCGTGCGGCCCTGAGCAGCTCCGGCCGGCGCATGCGCAGCATCCGCACCTCCTTCGACACCGGCTTCCTCGTCATCGTGATCGGCTCGATGACCGGCGCGATCGTCGCCGCGCTGTGGGCGTCGCCATGGTGGGCGCTCGGCGTCGCCCTGGGCGGTGAAGCCGTCGCGCTGGGGTGGTGGCTGCGCGCACGCCGTGCACGCCGGACGCGACCCGATACACCTGGCCAACTCCGCGCCGCACGCGCCTTGCGCCAGTCGCGCCTGCGCGCGCAGTTGCACGACGTGCGCGACGCGGTGGGCGCACTGGCCGATGCCGTGGTGCTGTTCGACGATCAGGGGCGCGTGCGCTGGTTCAACGCGGCCGCTACCCGTCTGCTCGGCGTGCGGCGCGAACACGTCGGGCAGCCGCTCGCGCAATGGCTCGACGGCAGCGAGCTGGGCACGTGGCTGCGCACGAATGCCACGCAGCCGGCCGCCGACCTGCCGGCGCCGGCGGATGCGTCGCTGCGCCTGGCCGCGACGATCATCCCCTTCGGCCAGCAGCTGAAGGTGCTGCTGGCGCGTGACATCAGCACGCTGATCCGGCTGGAGCAGGTGCGCCGCGATTTCGTGGCCAACGTCTCGCATGAGCTGCGCACGCCGCTGACAGTGATCCACGGCTATCTGGAACTGCTGGACCCCGTGGACGTGCCCGAGCTGGCGCCGGTGCTCGGCGAGATGCGCATGCAGTCGCAGCGGATGCAGCAGATCGTCGAGGATCTGCTGACCCTGTCACGGCTGGAAACGCGCGAGGCCCTGCCGGACGAGGAAGTGGCCATGATTCCGCTGCTGGAGACGCTGCGCCGCGAGGCGGTGGCGCTCAGCCAGGGCCGGCACCGCATCAGCGTGGAGGCGACCACTGCGGTGCGCCTGCGCGGCTCGATCCATCACCTGCACAGCGCGTTCTCCAACCTGACCAGCAACGCCGTGCGCTATACGCCCAGCGGCGGCGAGATCGTGATCGGCTGGCGGCAGACCGCCGATGGCGGCGCGATCTTCTCCGTGCGCGACAGCGGGCTGGGCATCTCCGCCGAACACCTGGTGCGACTCACCGAGCGCTTCTACCGCGTGTCGTCCAGCCGCTCGCGCGAGTCCGGCGGCACCGGCCTGGGCCTGTCCATCGTCAAGCACGTGCTGAACCTGCACCAGGGGCGCCTGGTGATCGAGAGCGAGCCCGGCCGCGGCTCGACCTTCTCCTGCGTGATGGAAGCCTCGCGCGTGTTGCCGCCGGACCGCGGCGGCATCTTCCGCGCCGAGACGCCGACGAACTGAGCGGCGCCTGCGCGCAACTCCTTGTCGCAAAAAAAACGGCACGGAGAAAGTCCGCGCCGGGAGCCGATTCAGGAGGAGAGCGGCATCTCGAAGATGCCTGCCATGGAGGGGAGTGCCTGGCAGGCGCAGGCATTATCGCGACGCCGCGTGACAGGCCGATGACACGCGAGGCGGGTCCGGTCTTCTCGTCTGGCGACGGAGCGCACCGCGCGTTGCACTGCCGAAAGCCGTCGACGACGGCCGTGCGCGCTGCCTCCCGGCGCGCAGGACACCAGCGCACAAGCGTCATGCAGCCGTCGCCCGCGTGCAACAGGGCCGCGCCACGATCGTTGCCAGTTCCGATCGGAGAGCAGCGATGCGCGTCAGCTTCGTCACGGAAACCTGGCCGCCCCAGGTCAATGGTGTCGCCCTCACCGTGCGTTCGCTTGCCACCGGCCTGGCGGCACGCGGGCTCGGCGTCGACGTGATACGCCCCGGTCATGGGGGCCGCGACGGCAAGGTCGAGCTGGTGGGCGCACGCGGCGTGGCGCTGCCGCGCTACCCGGGCATGCAGTTCGGCCTGCCCGCCGGCAGTGCGCTGCGCCGGCGCTGGCATGCGAAGCGGCCCGATGCGGTGTACATCGCCACGGAAGGTCCGCTGGGCGCGTCGGCGCTGCGCGTGGCCAACGCGCTGCAGGTCCCGGTGGTGAGCGGGTTCCACACGCGCTTCCACGACTACGCCGCCCACTATGGCGTCGGCCTGCTGGCGCCGCTGGTACGCAACCACCTGCTCGGCTTCCACCGTCGCGCGCAGATGACCCTGGTGCCGACCAACGCGCTGCACGCCGAGCTGACGGATGCCGGTGTCGACCACGTGCGCAAGCTGCGCCGCGGCGTCGATGTCCGGCTGTTCTCGCCGGAGCGGCGCGATCCGGCGCTGCGCCGCAGCTGGGGCGTGGATGACGAGACGCCGGTGCTGCTGTGCGTCGGACGGATCGCTGCGGAGAAAAACCTGGGCCTCGCCGTGCAGGCTTTCCGCGCGTTGCAGGCACGCACGCCCGCCGCGCGCCTGGTGATGGTCGGCGACGGTCCGCAACGCGCGGCGCTCGCCAGCGCCTGCCCCGAGGCCCTGTTCGTCGGCACCAGGCACGGCGCGGATCTGGCCGCGCACTACGCCAGCGCGGACGTGTTCCTGTTCCCGAGCCTGTCGGAAACCTTCGGCAACGTGGTACTGGAAGCGATGGCCTCGGGGCTGGCGCTGGTCGCGTTCGACCATGCCGCGGCGCAGGAGCACGTCGTCGACGGCATCTCCGGGCGCATTGTGCCGCCCTCGGACGCGCGCAGTTTCATCACCTCGGCCTATCAGCTCGGCGTCGACCCGACGACCCGCCGCAGGCTCGGCGCCCATGCGCGGCGCGCCGCGCTGCGGTGCCCGCCGGACATGGTGATCGCGGAATTCGAGACTTTGCTGGTCTCGCTGCTGCATGGCCATCCCGATGACCGTCTCCGCGCCGTCGCCTGAACCGGCAACTCTGTCGCTGGACGCGCTGCTGTGTCGCGCGGCCAGCCGCTGGGGCGCGCGTCGCGCGGTGCAACGGATCTTCGGCGCGGCCAGCCGCCTCGGCGATGGCTGGCTCTGGTACGGCCTGATCGCCGCGTTGGCCATCGGCGGCAGTGACCGCGGTCGGCACGCCGCACTGCAGATGGCCGGCACCGGCATCGTGGCGTGGTTGCTCTACCGCACGCTGAAGCGCCGCACGCGTCGCCCGCGGCCGTTCCGCGTGCACCGCGAAGTGATCGCGCGCGCACCGCCGCTGGACGAGTTCAGCTTCCCGTCGGGACATACGCTGCACGCGGTGAGCTTCGGCATCGTCGCCGCCGGCTGGTTTCCCGTGCTGGCCCTTCCGCTGGCGCTGTTCGCCGTGCTGGTGGCGATGTCGCGAGTGGTGCTGGGCCTGCACTACCCCAGCGACGTGCTCGCCGGTGCCGCACTCGGCGCGCTGCTCGGCCTCGGCTCGCGCGGGCTCGACGCCGCACTCGTCGGCACCCTGGCGGGTTGAACCGCCCTCACCCGCCGACCCTCCGCCCATGACCATCGCAAGCGCGCCGCAGCACGTCGAGCCGGAGCCGGCCAGCGTCGGTTTCCGCGCGGCGAACCTCTGCCTCAACCACGAACTTTCGGCGCTCCAATTCAATGCCCGCGTGCTGGCCCAGGCGCGCGACGCCACGGTACCGCTGCTGGAACGGCTGCACTTCCTGTGCATCTCGGTGCGCAACCTCGACGAGTTTTTCGAGGTGCGCGTGGCCAGCCTCAGGCACTGGATCGCCTACGGCGACGCGCGCCCAGGCCCGGACGGCATGCCCCTGGCCGAGGTGCTCGCGCAGGTGCGCGACAACGCCACCCGGCTGATGCACACCCAGTACGAAACGTGGCATGACGAGCTGCGCCCGGCGCTGGCGCGCGAGGGCATCGTGTTCATCGACGGCACGCCCTGGTCGCCCGCACAGACGCGCTGGGCGCGCACGCACTTCGAGCGCGAGATCCTGCCGGTGCTCTCGCCGCTGGGCTTGAACTCGGCCCACCCGTTCCCGCGGATACTCAACAAGAGCCTCAATGTCGCGGTGGTGCTGGACGGCGAGGACGCCTTCGGTCGCGAGGGCCATGTCGCGGTCGTGCGCGCGCCGCGCTCGCTGCCGCGCGTGATCCGCCTGCCGCCGGAGGTCGCCGGCGCGCCACACCAGTTCGTGTTCCTCTCCACGCTGCTGGAGCGCTTCGCCGACGCGATGTTCCCCGGCATGACGATCCGCGGCGCCTGCCAGTTCCGCGTGACGCGCGATTCCGAACTGGAGCTGGAAGAAGGCGACACCGAGAACCTGGCGCGCGTGCTGAGCATGGAACTGCGCGAGCGGGCTTACGCCGACGCGGTGCGGCTGGAACTCGGCGAGGGCTGCACGCCCGAGGTGCGGCAGATGCTGCTGGTGAACTTCGGCCTGACCGATGCCGACGTGTACCTGTGCAGCGGCCCGGTCAACCTGCATCGCGCGTCGGCGGTCTATGACATGGTCGATCGCCCGGATCTGAAATATCCGCCGTTCGTGCCGGCCGTGCCTCGCGCCTTCACGGCGGACGCCGGCATGTTCGATACCATCAGCCAGGGCGACCTGCTGCTGCATCACCCGTTCGATTCGTTCACGCCCGTGCTCGAACTGCTGCGCCAGGCCAGCACGGACGCCGACGTACTGGCGATCCGGCAGACGCTGTACCGGGTCGGCGAGGACTCGCCGCTGGTCGGCTACCTTGCCGATGCGGCCCGCTCCGGCAAGGAGGTGACGGCGGTCATCGAGTTGCGCGCCCGCTTCGACGAGGAGGCGAACATCCGCCTGGCCGACCGTCTGCAGGAGGCCGGCGTGCAGGTCGTGTACGGCGTCGTCGGCTACAAGACCCACGCCAAGATGCTGCTGATCGTGCGCCGCGAACGGGGCGTGCTGTGCCGCTACGCGCACCTGTCCACCGGCAACTACCACCTGGCCACCAGCCGGCTCTACACCGACATCGGCCTGATGACCCGCGACCCGGGCATCTGCGCCGACGTGGGCCGGATCTTCCAGCAGCTGTGCAGCCTCGGACCGGCAGTCGAGCTGGAGCACGTGCTGCAGTCGCCCTTCAGCCTGCACCGCGGCCTGCTCGCCCTGGTCGAGCGCGAGATCACGCACGCATGCGCCGGCAAGCCGGCGCGGATCATCGCGCGCATGAACGCGCTGAACGAACCTTCCATGGTCGCCGCGCTCTACCGCGCCTCCTGCGCCGGCGTCGAGATCGACTTGATCGTGCGCGGCGCATGCATCCTGCGCCCGGGCCTGCCCGGGGTCTCCGAGCGCATCCGCGTGCGGTCGGTGCTGGGCCGCTTTCTCGAGCACAGCCGCGTGTACTGGTTCGCCAACGACGGCTGCGCCGAGATCTACGGCTCCTCGGCCGACTGGATGGAGCGCAATCTGCTGCGCCGGGTCGAGGCATGCTTCCCGATACGCGACCCGCGCATCGCGGCGCGTGTCTTCCGCGAGACGCTGCAGAACTACCTGGACGACAACGTGCAGGCCTGGCTGCTGGACGCCGATGGGCACTATCGCCGCGCCACGCCGGGCGACGCACCGGCGCATGCGGCGCAGGGCTGGCTGCTGGACCGGTACAAGACCTGACGCCTCGGCGGACGCGCGCGCAGCGTCATCGCCATCATCCGCGCAAAAAAAAGAAACGGCGGGCATCCTGGCCCGCCGCTCTCCATCCCTGGGTGGAACTCCCTCACGATAACCGTTTGCCCCGCCGCGCCGCCGCGGACTGCCGCGGCGGCACGGGGTTCAGAAGCGCACTTCGCCGAACACGCCGATCTCGTTGGTCTTCACGTTGCGCACGTGCGGCGGTACCGGCGTGCTGACGGACTTGTCGGCCTTCTCGTGCTTCCACACGCCGGCCAGCTTGAAGCCCTTGGTCACCTGGTACTCGACGCCGGCGTTGTAGTAGACGTTCTTGTTGGCGCCATCCAGCGTCTTGCTGAGCTTGGCGTTGTCGTAGCGGGCGAACAGGCTCACGTCGTCGGCCACCGCCACGCTGCCCCACAGCGAGTAACCGTCGGCCTTGTCGGTGGCCGTGGTGAGCACGTTGTTCCAGTTCTTCGCCGTGAAGTACTCGGCGCCGAGACGGAACGCGTCGCTGGCATAGGCGACCATGATGTCGCCGCGCTCGGCCGTGTTCACGGCGTTGACGTTCTCGGTCTCCTGGCCGCGATGGCCGCGGTAGCCGCCGATCGCCACCACCATGTTCTCGAACGGCACGAAGCCGAGGCGGCCCTCGACATCCACGCCCTTGCTGCGGCCCGGATTCTTGTAGCCGTTGCCGTTGACCACCGACACCGCGTAGTTGAACGACTTGCCGGCGCCCAGCTCGCCACCCAGGTGCAGGCCCCAGTCCGCCGAGTTGCCGTACTTCAGGCGGTCGGTGATGGTGTTCTCGACGTAGCGGAAACCGTAGTACTGCTCGGCGAACGGAATCCACGGCATGTCGGTCGAACCGATGCGCAGCACCGCCGCGTCGTCGAACTTGCCCTGCACGTAGGCCTTCTTGACGAACAGGCTGGTCTGGCCGTCGCTGCTGGAATAGTTGAAATCGGTGGTCAGGTTCATCGACCAGATGTCGTTGAACTTGTGGTCGACGCCGAGGTAGAAGCGCTTGACGTCCATGCCGATGCCGGACTTGTCGGTCTTGCCGCTGTCGCTGTCCTTCTGGTCGATGTTGGTGAAGTCGAAGTACATGCGGCCGGACAACTTGGTGTTGTTGACCAGCTTCTCCAGCGACTCGAGTTTCTTGTCGCTGGCGGTGGTCACCGCCGTCGCCTTCTCCACCGCCTGGCCGGTGCTGACGTTGATGTCGGACTGCGCATCGGTGCGCTGTTCCAGTTCGTTCACCTTGGCCTGCAGTGCGGCGAGCTGGGCCTTCAGCGACTCGACCTCGGCGCTGGTGGTCGCCGACGTCCGGTTCTGCGGCGCGGCCGCGGCCGTGAAGCTGGCAACCCCGAGGCCGGCGGCAATCGCCACCGCAATCAGTTTGGAACGCATGTCTTTCTCCGCAAGTGGGTGGGAAATCGCTGGGTCGCCGCCCGAACCGGAGGGGCCTGGCCGGCGATTGGTTAAAAGTTTGCAGACGGACTTTTACGGCTGGATGCCACTGACATGACAGATTCGAGACACTCCCGCGCGCGGCCCGCCGGCACTGTCGCAGGGGCTGTCATCTTGCTGCAACATTCATTTCATTCAATGGCAACACGAAAAGCCTGAAATGGCGGGGTCGCATCCGACCCTACTCGAAAGGAGCTTCCATGTTGACCCTCCGCAAACTGCCAGTCCGGCTCGCCGCCGTCGCCACGTTCGCCGTGACCTCGACCTTCGGCGTGGCCGCCCACGCCACCGACATCACCGGCGCCGGTTCCAGCTTCGTCTACCCGGTCATGTCCAAGTGGTCGGCCGCGTATGCCGAGAAGACCGGCAACCGCCTCAACTACCAGTCGATCGGTTCCGGCGCCGGCATCGCGCAGATCAAGGAAGGCACCATCGACTTCGGCGCCTCCGACGCGCCGATGAAGGCCGAGGACCTGAAGAAGTACGGCCTGGGCCAGTTCCCGATCGTGGTCGGCGGCATCGTGCCGGTGGTCAACATCGCCGGCGTGCAGACCGGCCAGATCAAGCTGGACGGCGCCACCCTGGCCGACATCTTCCTGGGCAAGATCAGGAACTGGAACGATCCGAAGATCGCCGCGCTGAACGCGGGCCTGGCCCTGCCGGCCGGCAAGATCACCGTGGTGCATCGCTCGGACGGTTCGGGCACCTCGTTCAACTTCACCAACTACCTGTCCAAGGTCAGCCCGGAGTGGGCCGGCAAGGTCAAGTTCGGCACCGCCGTGGAATGGCCGACCGGCGTGGGCGGCAAGGGCAACGAGGGCGTGTCGCAGTACGTGCGCCAGATCAAGGGCTCGATCGGCTACGTCGAATACGCCTACGCGGTGAAGAACAAGATCAGCTGGGTGAACATGAAGAACGCCGCCGGCAACGTGATTGCGCCGGAAGCGGAGAGCTTCGCGGCCGCCGCAGCTACCGCCGACTGGGCCAGCGCCAAGGACTTCAACCTGATCATGACCAACGCGCCGGGCGCCAAGGCGTGGCCGATCACCGCCACCACCTGGATCATCATGTACAAGTCGCCGAAGAACGCGGGCAACAGCAAGGTCGCCTTCGACTTCTTCAAGTACGCGCTGGAGCATGGCCAGCAAGCCGCCAGCGAACTCGACTACGTGCCGCTGCCGGCGTCGCTTGTCAGCCAGATCGAGGCGTACTGGACGTCCGAGTTCAAGCATTGATGGCTTGATCGAAGCCGCCGCCCGCCCCGTTCGCCCCGAGCGCGTGGCGCAGGGTCGGAGCCGAAGGAGACTGCCCTTCGGCTCCGCTGCGCTACGCTCGGGGCGAACGGGGTTTGTTCAATCACAAGCCGGTCACCGAGTCCCGCATGACGACAGCCATCACCACCGACATCCTGGAACAGCGCAGCCGCCGTGACGCCCGTCACGAGCGGCTGTTCCGCTGGCTGTTGAAGGCCTGCGCGCTGCTGGTGCTGGCATCCCTGCTCGGCGCCGCCGCGGCCACCCTGTGGGGCGGGCGCGACGCGTTCGCCACCTTCGGCTGGCACTTCCTGGTCAGCTCCGAATGGGACCCGGGCAACGAGGTCTACGGTGCCCTGGTGCCGGTGTACGGCACCCTGGCCACCTCCTTCATCGCCTTGCTGATCGCCGTGCCGGTGAGTTTCGGCATCGCGGTCTATCTCTCCGAAGTGGCGCCGGCCTGGCTGCGCACGCCGGTGGCCTCGGCCATCGAACTGCTGGCCGGCATCCCCTCGATCATCTACGGCATGTGGGGGCTTTTCATCTTCGCCCCGTTCTTCGCCGAACACGTCAAGCCGTGGCTGACCAACAACCTCGGCAACCAGCCCGACGACGGCCAGCTGTCGTGGGTGGCCGAGCACGTGCCCTTCGTGGGCAAGCTGTTCGGCAGCAGCTATCCGTTCGGCGCCAGCATCCTGGTCGCCGGCATCGTGCTGGCGATCATGATCATCCCGTTCATCTCCTCGGTGATGCGCGAGGTGTTCCAGACCGTGCCGACGCGGCTGAAGGAATCGGCCTATGCGCTGGGTTCCAGCACCTGGGAGGTATCGTGGGACATCGTGCTGCCGTACACCCGCTCGGCGGTGATCGGCGGCATCTTCCTCGGCCTCGGCCGCGCGCTGGGCGAGACGATGGCGGTGACCTTCGTGCTGGGCAACGCGATGCAGCTGTCGGCCTCGCTGCTCGACCCCGGCACCTCGATTGCCTCGACCATCGCCAACCAGTTCAGCGAAGCCGCCGGCCTGCAGAAGTCCGCACTGATGGCGCTGGCCTTCCTGTTGTTCGTGGTCACCTTCATCGTGCTGCTGATCGCCCGCCTGATGCTGCGCCGCCTGGCGAGCAAGGAGGGTCGTTGATGAACGCGCTCTACCTGCGCCGGCGGATCACCAATGCGCTGGCCATGACCATGAGCATGCTGGCCACGCTGGTGGGGCTGGCCTTCCTCGCCTGGATTCTCTGGGAAACGCTGCGCCAGGGCATCAGCGCGCTGGACCTGAAGCTGTTCACGAAAATCACCGCCTACGGCGAGGACGGCGGCCTGCTGAACTCGATGGTCGGCAGCCTGGTGATCAACTTCATCGGCATCGGCATCGCCACGCCGATCGGCGTGCTGGCCGGCACCTGGCTGGCCGAGTACGCCAACCGCACGAAGCTGGGGGAGTCGATCCGCTTCCTCAACGACATCCTGCTGTCGGCGCCGTCGATCGTGATGGGCCTGTTCGTCTACACCATCATCGTGCTGCCCAGCACGGCGCTGACCCACGGCAACACCACCTTCTCCGGCTTCGCCGGCGGCGTGGCGCTGGCGCTGATCGCGTTGCCGGTGATCGTGCGCACCACCGACGAGATGTTGCGGCTGGTGCCCTCCACCTTGCGCGAAGCCGCGCTGTCGCTGGGCGTGCCGCAGTGGAAGCTGACCGTGCAGATCCTGATCCGCGCGGCGCGCTCGGGCATCATCACCGGCGTGCTGCTGGCGCTGGCGCGGATCAGCGGCGAGACCGCGCCGCTGCTGTTCACCGCGTTCGGCAACAACTACATGGCCATCAACCCGATGGAGAAGATGTCCAGCCTGCCGCAGATCATCTACCAGTACGCCAACGACCCGGGCGAATCGATGCACGCGCTGGCGTGGGCCGGCGCGTTCGTGATCACCATGTTCGTGCTGCTGCTGAGCCTGGCCTCGCGCCTGATCCTTTCCCGCACCAAGGTGTCCCATGACTGATCCCGCCCTCGCCGCCCGGCCGTTGCCGGTGGCGTCGCCCAAGTTCACCGTGCGCGACCTGCACTTCCACTACGGCGATTTCCATGCGCTGAAAGGCATCGACATGGATATCCCCGAGAAGCAGGTCACTGCGATCATCGGGCCGTCCGGTTGCGGCAAGTCCACCTTGCTGCGCATCTTCAACCGCATCTACGCCATCTATCCGAAGCTGCGGGCCACCGGCTCGATCCTGCTCGACGGCGAGAACATCCTCGACCCGCGCTATTCGATGAACCGCCTGCGCAGCAAGATCGGCATGGTGTTCCAGAAGCCGGTGCCGTTCCCGATGACGATCTTCGAGAACGTCGCCTACGGCATCCGCCACCACGAGAAGCTGTCCAGGTCCGACATGGAAGGCCGCGTCGAGCAGGCACTGCGAAGCTCGGCGCTGTGGGACGAGGTGAAGGACAAGCTCAAGCACAACGCGCTCGGCCTCTCCGGCGGCCAGCAGCAGCGCCTGTGCATCGCCCGCGCGATCGCGCTGAAACCCGAAGTGCTGTTGCTGGACGAACCCACCTCGGCGCTCGACCCGATCGCCACCGGCCGCATCGAGCAATTGGTGGAGGAACTGAAAAGCCAGTTCACCATCGTCATCGTCACCCACAACATGCAGCAGGCAGCCCGCGTCTCCGACCTCACCGCCTTCATGTACCTGGGCGAGCTGATCGAGTTCGACAAGACCGAGAAAATCTTCACCAAGCCGGACAAGAAGCAGACCGAGGATTACATCACCGGGCGATTCGGCTGATCGACTGAAAGCCCCTCTCCCCATGGGAGAGGGGTTGGGGTGAGGGTCCGGGCGAAGCGCGATGCTTCGCTCCGCCCCGCACCCTCATCCGCCCCTTCGGGGCACCTTCTCCCAAAGGCAGAAGGAACAAGCAGAGGCACATCATGAGCACTGGCACAGACCACATCATCAAGAGCTACGACACCGAACTGAGCCGGCTCACCGCCGAGATCGTGCGCATGGGCGAGTTGTCGGTGAAACAGCTGGAGGCGGCGATCGACGTGGTCGAGCGGCGCGACGAGCGCGCCGCCCAGCGCGTGGTCGACAACGACGACACGATCGACCAGATGGAGCACGACATCAGCCACGACGTGGTGCGTCTGCTGGCATTGCGCGCGCCGATGGCCGGCGACCTGCGCAACGTGTTCGCGGCGCTGCGCACGGCGGCCGACATCGAGCGCATCGGCGATTACGCCGCCAACGTGGCCAAACGCTCGATCCCCCTGTCGATGGTGGCCCCGGTGCAGCCGGCCAGGGGCCTGGAACACCTGGCGCGGCTGGCGGCCACCGGCGTGCGCGAGGTGCTCGCGGCCTACCAGGAGCGCGATGCCGAGCGCGCGCACGCGGTGTGGAAGAACGACACCGTGCTGGACGAGGCCTATACCGGCTACTTCCGCCAGCTGCTGACCTACATGATGGAAGACCCGCGCAACATCACCCCATGCACGCACCTGCTGTTCATGGCCAAGAACATCGAGCGCATCGGCGACCATGCCACCAACATCGCCGAGAACGTGTGGTTCCAGGTCACCGGCGAACCGCTGCAATCGCAGCGCAGGAAACTCGACCAGACCTCCAGCGCGGACTTCTCCGGGCTGGCCGGACCTGGAGACAAGCCCGCGCGCCCTTGATCAGCCGCGCGGCGGCGCCTTGGCGGTCGGCAACAGCAAGGTCACGCGCAGGCCGCCGCCCTCGCGGTTGGCCAGCAACACGCGCCCGCCGTGCGCCTCGGCGATCTCGCGCGCCAGCGCCAGGCCCAGGCCGGTGCCGGAGCGCTTGGTCGAATAGAACGGCAGCAGCGCCTGCGCCAGCACCGTTTCGCTCATGCCCGGGCCACGGTCGGCCACCTCCACGCGCATCTCGGCGCCGACATCGTGGATCGACAGCGTGACCTCGTCGTCCGGGCCGCCGGCTTCGTGCGCGTTCTTGATGAGGTTGATCAACACCTGCTCGACCTGCGCGGCGTCGAACCAGCCCGGCCGCTCCGGAACGGCCGAGGCCAGACGATAGCGGCAGTGCAGCGACAGGCCTTCCAGAAAGGCCGCCCACTCCACCGCGACCGGTCGCGGTGTCGGCAGCTTGGCGAAGCTGGCATAGCCGGCGATGAAGCCGTGCAGGTGGCGGGCACGTTCGCCGATGGTGGCGAACACGCTGGGCAGGCGATCGACGTCGCCGCGCCGCGCCAGCTCCGCGCCAGAGTGCGCCAGCGAGGAGATCGGCGCCAGCGAGTTGTTGAGCTCGTGGCTGATCACCCGGATCACCCGCTTCCAGGTCGCCACCTCCTGCCGCGAGAGCTCGCGCGTCATGCGCCGGAACGAATGCAGGCGATGCGGCCGCCCCTGCAGGCGGAACGCACGCTGCGACAGGTGGAAGGTTTCGTCGCTGCCGTCCATGTCCACCGTGAGCAGCGCATCCTCGCCGCTCTCCACCGCCTGGCGCAGCACCTGCGGCGCCTCTGCCAGCAGTTCGGCGAAATCCAGCCCGGCCAGGCTGCGCCCCTCATTGAACAGGTGCCTTGAGGCGATGTTGGCGTAGGCCACGCGGCCCGCGGCATCGGTGAGCACCAGCGCCACCGGCGTGTTCTGCACCACCGTGTCCAGCAGCAGCTCGCGTTGCGCCAGGTGCTGGCGCTGCTCACGCAAGGTGTGGCCCAGCTCGTTGTGCATGCGGATCAGCTTGCCCAGTTCGTCGCGGCGGTTGGCTGCGATGGAGAAGCTGAAATCACCGTCGCGATAACTGGCCACCGCGCCTTCCAGCGCCCGCAGCAGGCGGCTCACCGGGTCCAGCGCGCGCCCGGCCAGCCAGATCGCGGCCAGCATCAGCAACACCAGCCCCACGGCCAGTGCGATGTAGACATCCTGCGGCGGCGTCGCGGTGACCGCGGCCGATGCCGCCTCGCCGGCGCCGGCCGCGCCGCCATGCAACCACGCGAGCAGTTGCGGCAGTGGCCAGCGGGTGACGCCGACGAGGATCAGTGCGCCGACCACGCCGGCGGCGACCAGCAGCAGACTCAGCCGCGCGCGCAGCGAGTTCAGCAGTTGCCACATGGGGCGCCGCTCCGGCCGCTGCGCACGGCGGCAGGCACCGACCCCGGCCCGCGCGTCCACCGCATCAGCGGCATCCCGGCGCCCTCGGATGCATCGCGCAATCGAGTGGCGGCCGGCCGTTCTGCCACGGCCGCGACTTGCCCATCACGGCGGCCTTGTCGTTGGCCTGCGGCGGCGGCTCATAGGCGGGGCCCTGATGCTTCGCCTGCCTGAACTGGAACACGCCATGGGCGTCGTTGCCGGGCAGCACCGGTACGCTGCGGTAATTCGTCGAGCCGGCCGCCGGCGGTGCGGCATCCCAGCGATCGTCGCGGGAGTCGCTCTGCGGCGCGGCCGACTGCGCGGCCACGGCGCCGGCCAGCAACATCGCGCAAGGGATCAACAGACCTCGAAACTTCATCGCACACCTCCGCCTTCTCGATCGCGCATCTTTGTCCGCCGCACGCGCGGCGGCAAGCCCGCTCCGGTCAGCCCGAGGTGGCCAGCCCGTAGCGCTCCATCCGCCGATACAGCGCCTGGCGCGACAGGCCAAGCTGCTGCGCGGCGCGACTGACCACGCCGCCGGCATGCTGCAAGGCGTCCTCCACGGCGTCGCGGCTGGGTTCGTCCAGGTTGCGGTTGCTCGCTGCCGCATGTTGCGGCAGGTTGAGCAGCTCCGGCGTGATCGGGTTGCCGCCCGCCAGCAGGGCGGCGCGCTCGATCGCGTTCTTCAGCTCGCGCACGTTGCCCGGCCACGGATAGCTCTGCATCGCCTCGCGCGCGGCGTCGCCCAGTTCCGCGCGGCCGTCGAGGAAGAATTCCGCCAGCGGCAGGATGTCGTCGGTGCGCTCGGTGAGCGGCGGCAGGTTCACTTCGATCACGTTGAGCCGGTAGTACAGGTCCTCGCGAAAGGTACCGGCCTGGATCATCGCCTTGAGGTCGGCGTTGGTGGCGCTGAGCACGCGCACCTTGGCGTGGCGCGTCTTGCCCGAACCGAGCCGCTCGAACTGGCCGGTTTCCAGCACGCGCAGCAGCTTCATCTGGCCGGGCAGCGGCAGGTTGCCGATCTCGTCGAGGAACAGGGTCCCGCCGTCGGCCAGCTCGAAGCGGCCCTCGCGCGCCTTGTTGGCGCCGGTATAGGCGCCGGCCTCGGCACCGAACAGCTCGGCTTCGATCAGCTCGCCCGGCAGTGCGCCGCAATTGACCGCCACGAACGGCCCGCGCTTCACCGCGGAGTTCGCGTGCACGATCGCCGCGATGCGCTCCTTGCCGGTGCCGTTGGGGCCGGTGATCAGCACCGGCACGTCGGAGCGGGCGACCTGGCAGGCCAGGTTGAGCGTGCGCCCCATTGCCTCGGAAGCGAATACCAGCCCGTCGAGGTCGTACTTGCTGCGCAGGTGCTCGCGCCGCTGGCGCCGCTCGCGCCGGCTGCGGGTCAGCTCGCGGCTGGATTCGGACAACTCCAGCAGGTTCTCCACCGTGGCCAGCAGCTTGTGGTCGTCCCAGGGCTTGGCCAGGTAATCGGCCGCGCCGGCCTTGACCAGCTCCACCGCGGTTTCCAGGTGCGTCCAGGCGGTGAGCAGGATCACCGGCAGGTCGGGATGGCGCTCGCGGATGGCGCGGAACAGCTCCACGCCCTCCTCGCCCGAGGTGGTGTCGGCGGTGAAGTTCATGTCCTGGATCACCACGTCGACGGTGTCGCGCTCCAGCATGGCCAGGCCGTCTTCCGGGGTCAGCGCGGTCAGCGGGAGGATCTCGTGCAGCGACAGCGCCAGCGAGAGCGCCTCGCCCACGGCGGGATTGTCGTCGATGATGAGTACGGTTCGGGTCATTCGTTTTCTGCACATGCGGACATGGATGCCGCTCGTGTCCGCAAGGTTGCCATGACCATCGGGCTATGCAAGCCCCGATGGCGTCATCGACCGGCCCGGCTAGCGTGTAGGGCGGGCACCGCCCGCCGGCTATTCCACAGCGGGACGATGGCGGGCGGTGCCCGCCCTACAAGGGGCCAACCGGCTAGATCGCCGCCGGATGCGCCGGCGCCTTGCCGGCCTTCACCGCGGCGATCCAGTCGTTGACGCGGTCCTCCAGCACGTCCAGCGGCAGCGCGCCGCCGCCGAGGATCTCGTCGTGGAAGGCGCGGATGTCGAACTGGTCGCCCAACGCCTGCTTGGCTCGCGCGCGCAACGCCAGGATCTTCAGCTCGCCGGTCTTGTACGCCAGCGCCTGCCCGGGCCAGGTGATGTAGCGGTCGGTCTCGGCCTGCACGTCCGGCTCGTCCTCGCTGGAATGGGCGTGGAAGAAATCGACCATCTGCTGGCGCGTCCAGTGCTTGTAGTGCACACCGGTGTCGAGCACCAGGCGATCGGCGCGCAGCAGCTCATCGGACAGGCGGCCGTAGTCGGACAGCGGGTCCTTGTAGAAGCCCACCTCCTTGCCCAGCTGCTCGGCGTACAGCGCCCAGCCCTCGACATAGGCGGTGTAGCCGGCCTGCTGGCGGAACGGCGGCAGCTTGGGCAGGCTCTGCGCGATCGAGATCTGCAGGTGATGGCCCGGGATGCCCTCGTGGTAGGCGGTGGATTCGATGGTCAGCACGCTGCGGTTGGCGAAATCGCCGGTGTTGACGAAGATCTGCCCGGGCCGCGAGCCGTCCGGCGTGCCCTGATGGTATTCGGCCGCCGCGGCCTCCTTCTCGCGGAACTTCTCCACCGGCTTGACCACCACCTCGGTCTTGGGCAGGCGCCCGAACAGTTTGGGCAGCTCCGGCTCCATGCCGGCGATGTAGCCGCGATAGCGATTGAGGATGTCCTCGCGCGAGGTGGCGTGCGTCTTCGGGTTGGTCTTCAGCGAGGCGCGGAAACTGGCCAGGTCCTTGAAGCCCTGCGCGTGGGCGATCTTCGTCATTTCGCCCTCGATGCGCTTGACCTCGGCCAGGCCGATCTCGTGGATCTGCTGCGGGGTTTCCCTGGTAGTGGTCATCTGCTCGACCTGGAAGCGGTAGATCGCCTCGCCGTTGGGCAGATCCCACACGCCGGGCTGGCTGCGCCCGTGCGGGGCGTAGTCGTCGGCCACGAACTTGCCCAGCTTTGCGTAGGCCGGGCGCACGTCGTGGTCGATCGCGGCGACGATGGAGTCATGCAGGCGCTTCTGGTCGGCCGCCGAGACCGACTTGGGAAAATGCTTCAGCGGCTCGGCGAACACGCTGTCCATGCCGGCCGGCTGCTCGATGCTGGCGATCTGCTTGACCACTTTTTCCAGCAGGTACTTCGGCGGCATCATCTTGTCGGCC
Source organism: Rhodanobacter sp. UC4438_H5 (assembly GCF_052978405.1). Taxonomy (NCBI): domain Bacteria; kingdom Pseudomonadati; phylum Pseudomonadota; class Gammaproteobacteria; order Lysobacterales; family Rhodanobacteraceae; genus Rhodanobacter; species Rhodanobacter sp. UC4438_H5. The sequence continues at coordinate 205,397 of NZ_CM129672.1, read as the reverse complement.
ATGCCCTGCCGCGCCACCGCGGTGACCTGGTCGAACAGCTTCGGCACTGCCTTCAGGCGCGCCAGGTAGTCGTCGTATTCCCTGGTGCTGTTGAACGGGATCGAGCTGACGAAGCCGGCCAGCGCGATGTGCACGCCGCTCATCTGGTCCAGCGGCATCTCGTAGAGCTTGAGGTCGTAGGAACGCAGCGAATCCTTCAGCTGGCGCACCATCAACTGCTGGTTGAGCTTGTCGCTGTCGGGGAAACCGCTGGTGTCGATCGCCTCGAAGCGCTTGAGGAAATCGGCCGTCGCCTGATGGTCCGCGCGCATGTGCGCCAGCGAGACATCGCTCCAATGATCGTTGTAGCGCAAGTCGCCCAGGATGGTGGCGAACTCGGGGCTGTTCTTCAGCGTGTACTCCCATTGCTCCGCCAGCAGCGCGTTGAGCGCCTGCACGCGACTGGCCACGTCGCCCTTGGCGACGGACTGCGCCGCGGGCGCCGCCTGCAGCGGAGCGGCCAGGGTCACCGAGCCCGCGAGGGCCAGACAGATCAACAACGGCAGGGTTTTCATCGGCAGCGTCCTTTGGGTCGTGGTGAATCGATACGGTGGATTGTGATCGCGTCGAGGGGCGGTCAGCCCGTGCCGGAATGCACGGAGCCTGGAAGGGGGAATTGGGGAATCGCAAGGCCGTGACGCTTCACGCTCTGGTCTTTCCCGTTTCCCATTGCCGACCCTCCATTCCCGGCACCGCTATCCCCTCGTCGCCACCACCGGCGGCACGGCCGCGGCGCGCAACGCGGGGCCGAGCACGGCGAGCTGGCCGAGCAGCCACAGTGCGACGGCGCCGATCGGCAGGTAGGCCAGCGGCAGGCGCGGCAGTTCGTAGTGCGTCATCAGCAACAGATTGAGTGCATAGGCCAGCACCATGCCCAGCACGATGCCGAAGCTGACGATCAGGAAGTTCTCGGTCTGGAAGTAGTGCAGGATGTCGCGGCGGGTGGCGCCGATGGCGCGGCGGATGCCGATCTGCCGGCGCCGCTGCGCCACCCAGAAACTGGCCAGGCCGACGATGCCCAGGGCGGTGACCAGCAGCAGCGCCACGATCACGCCCACCAGCATGCCGATCATCGCGCGGTCCTTCTGGAAACTGCGGGTGCGCAGGTCGCCGAGGGTCTGCGTGCCGTCCTGGTCGAGCACGGCATCCGGGGCGATCTTCGCGATCGCGGCGCGGGCATCGCGCAACACCCGCGGCAGGTCCGTCGGCGCGGCGCGCAGCAGGTAGCTGCCGGAGAGATAGACGCTCGACTGCGCCGGCACGAACACCGACCAGTCGCGGCTGTCGCCGGGCCAGCCGCCCGGGTCGGGTCGCACCAGGTGGTCGATCACGCCGACCACGCGAAAGTGCGACTTGTCCAGCCAGAACTCCTTGCCCAGCGGATCGGCGCCCGGCCACAGGTGCTCGGCCAGTGCCCGCGTCACCTGCACCGAGGCGTCGTCCGGCATCAAGGCGGTGAACGGACGGAAATCGTCGGGCTGCGGATTGCGCCCGGCAACCAGCCGCGTGCCCAATGCCGAAAGGCTGCCCGGGCCACCGACGTAGAACTCGACCACGCCGCCGAAGTGCTTGCCGGCCATGTCCGTGGTGACGCCCGCGGTGCCGCGGCGCGCGCCGAACGGGATGGAGTTGAGCAGGCTCACCGACTGCACGCCCGCAATGCTGCCCAGCCCGGCCAGCACCCGGGCGTTGAGGTCGACCGCGTGCGCGTTCTCGTAGCCGGCCAGTTGCACCGTCGCCAGCGAGGCCTCGTCGACGCCGCTGTCGACCTGGATCGCGTCGATCCGGCCGGCGATCAGGAAACAGGCGTTGCACAGCACCGCGCAGGCCAGCGCGATTTCCAGCGCGATCAGCACGGTGGCCATGCGATGGCGGCGCAACGCGGCGAGGATGGGTCGAATCTGCATGTCTCGTTACCTGATGCCTGGTGAAAACGGTGCCTGTCTGAGATGTCCGGCCAGGGATGGCCGGGCTCCTGCGCAGGAACAGCGCACTACAAAGTCTTTAGCTGAAGTCCCGGCGCCACCCGGCTGGCGCGGAGCGCCGGCAGGACCCCGGCCAGCAGGCTGGCGGCGATCGCGGTGACGAAGGTGGCGACGAACATCGACACGTCCAGGTGCGCAAGATCGGCGTACGCCACCGGCTGCCGGCGAACCAGCCACAGGCCGAGCAGGGTCAGGCCCAAGCCACCGATGCCGCCGATCAGGCCGACCAGCCCGGCCTCCACCAGGCATTGCGCGAACACCGCGCCGCGGCTGGCGCCGAGCGCGCGACGCACGCCGATCTCGCCGCTGCGGCGCAGGAACTTCGCCAGCAGCAGGCCGATCATGTTGAACAGGCAGATGGCGAGAAACGCAAACGCCAGCCAGGTCTGCAGCCGCACGTCGCCGGGCACCACGCCGTTGTAGTCCAGCCATTGCATCAGGCTGCGCAGGCGCGTGTTCTGCGGCCGCACGATGCGTCCCAGCGCGGCCTGCTGCGCCGCGTAGCCATCCAGGAACTGCTTGTACGCGGCGACCTTGCCGGCGTCGCCAAGCTGCACCCACAGGCGCACCCACGCACACGGCGAGTTCTGCAGATGGCCCGGCCGCTCGGGCATGTGCCAGCAGGTGAACTGCTGGAAGTTGCCGTCGTTGAGTTCGAGACCGGTGAAGAACGGCGTGAACACGTCCTGCGTCTTGCCGTAGAAGTCCGCGGTGTCGCCATTGGCAAAGCGGCCGCCGGCCACGGTGTAGAACACCGGCGACGGGCGCCATGGACGCAGCACGCCGACGATGCGCACGTCCGTGTCGCGCAGGCGCAGCACCTGGCCGACACTGTCGCGGCCGCCGAACAGCTTGTGGTTGAGATCGTCGGAGATCACCGCCACCCGCGCGTGCCGGGCATCGTCATCCGCGCTCCAGCCGCTGCCGTAGCGGAACGGCACGTCGAACATCGGAAAGAAGTCGCTGGTGGTGGACAGCATGCTCGGCATCAAGGTCGGCAGGTTGACCCCCGGCGCGCTCAGCCGCACCGGGCTGTCCACCACCAGCGTCTGGGCATCGGCCCGATGCGCGCCCCACAGGTCCACTGCCGACTGGTAATCCATCACGTCCAGCGGCTGCTTGAAATCGCCGGGCGTCGGGTTGCCGTCCACCTGCGGATAGAACAGCGTGCCGCTGCGCGTGGGCACCGGGTCGCCGGAGAGCAGATGCATCACCGTCAACGTGGTCATGCTGGCGCCAATGCCCACCGCGATGGCGATGACCATCAGCGCGGTGAGCACCTTGTTGCGCTTGAGGCTGCGCAGGGCGAGATCGAGGTAATAGGTGAACACGTCCGAATTACTCCTGTTGACTCGTTCTTTCGCAGGAGCCCGCTCGCGGGCGATGCTCCTGCTCAAATGCGCGACGCAGATCAAATCAAGGGCATCGCCCGCGAGCGGGCTCCTGCGTCACACCGACCTCGTTGCCACGACAGGCGGCACCGCCGCGGCGCGCAGCGCCGGACCGAGCACGGCGAGCTGGCCGATCAGCCACAGCGCGATCGCGCCCACCGGGAAATAGATCGCCGGCAATCGCGGCAGCTCGTAGTGCAGCATCAGGAACAGGTTGATGGCGTAGGCCAGCACCATGCCGAGCACGATGCCGATCGTGGCCAGCAGCAGGTTCTCGGTCTGGAAATAATTGAGGATGTTGCGGCGCGTGGCGCCCAGCGCACGGCGCACACCGATCGTGCGCCGCCGCTGCGCGACCCAGAAGCTGGCCAGGCCGACGATGCCCAGCGCGGTGACGATCAGCAGCGCGGCGATCGCGCCCACCAGGATGCCGGCCATCGAGCGGTCGTTCTCGAAGAACTTGTCGCGCACTTCGTCGTAGGTGCGCTGCTCGGTCACCACCCGCCGCGGGTCGGCTTTCTTCAGCGCCGCCACGGCGGCTTTCAGCACGGCCTGGCGATCCTGCGGGCGCGTGCGGATCAGGTAGCTCTGGTCCTTGCCGGCGCCCATGAACATCGGCAGGATCATCGAGTAGTGCGCGGTCGCGTCATCGTAGGCATTGGCGCGCGCCAGGTCGGCGATCACGCCGACCACGCGCACGCCGACCGGGCCGACGTAGATCGTCTTGCCGAGCGCGTCGGCGCCCGGCCACAGCCGTTGCGCCATGGCCTGCGTGATGACCGTGACCGGTGCGATGACCTTGGTGTCGCCGGTGGCCAGCGCCTTGAGCACCACGTCGGCGTCGAGCACCTCGTCGGGCTGCAGGTGGCGCCCCGCCAGCAGGCGCAGACCCATCGTCTGCGCCAGGTTCCCGCCGAAATAGGTGCCGGCGCTGAGGGTCGGCTGGCGTTGCTCCGGGTCCAGCTTGATGCTGGCATTGGACGAGGAGCCGCCCAGCGGCAACTGGTTGACCAGCGCCACGTCCAGCACGCCGGGCACTTGCCGGATCACGGCAAGATCCTCCCTTGCCCGCGCGTAGATGTCCGGCGATGGCGTCACCTCGGCCAGCTGGATCTGCACCAGCGCATGTTCGTCGATGCCGGTGGGCATCTCCATGTGCTGCAGGCGGTGGTTGATCATGAACACCGCGTTGCACACGATCGCGCAGGTCAGCGCGATCTCCAGGATCAGCAGCCAGGCGGTGGTCTTGTGCCGCCGCAGCGTGGAGAGGATCGGTCGCAGTTCCATGTCGGTAACCCTCAGTTGCTCTTGAGCTGCAGGGCCGGCGGCACCTGGCAGGCGCGCCACGCCGGCAGCATGCCGGCCAGCAGGGTCGAACCCAGCGCCAGCGCGAAGGTGGTCGCCAGCATCGTGCCGTCCAGGTGCGCCAACGCGGCATAGCTGGAAGGACGCTGGCGCACCACCCACAAGCCCAGTCCTGCCAGCAACAGGCCGCCCACGCCGCCCACCACGCCGATCACGCCGGACTCGACCAGCAGTTGTCCGAACAGCGAGCGTTTGGAGGCGCCCAGCGCGCGCCGCACGCCGAGGTCGCCGGCGCGCCGCATGAACTTGGCCAGCATCAGCCCGACCGTGTTGACCAGGCACACCAGCAGGAAGCCGAACGCCAGACCGGTCTGCAGGCGCACGTCGTCGGGCACCACCCGTTCATGGGCCAGCCACTGCATCACGTTGCGCAGTCGCACGTTCGGCGCCTTCGCGAAACGCCCCAGCGCCTTCTGCTCCTGCGAGTAATGCACCAGGAACTGCTGGTAGTCGGCCGCCTTGGACGAGCTGTCCAGCTGCACCCAGAACTGCAGCCACACGCAGCTTTCCGAAGGGTAGATCCGGCCTACGCCACCGGCGCCCCTGCCCCAGCAGTCGTTTGAGCCGTTGTGCTCCATCTTCAGATCCAGCGCCGTCTGCAACGGCACGAATACCTGCTCGGCGCGGCCGTAGGAGCCGGTGTTGAGATCGTAGAAGTGCGGGTTGGGCTCCCAGTCGTCGAGCACGCCGACGATGCGGAAGCTGGCGTCGGCGATGCGCAGGTTGCGGCCCACGCTGTCGGCGCCGCCGAACAGGCGCTCGTTGAGCTCGCCGTTGATCACCACCTCGCGCGCCTTGGCCTCGTCGTCGGCGGCGTTCCAGCCGCGGCCATAGCGAAACCGCGTGCCGAACATCGGGAAGAAGTCGGCAGTGGTGTAACGCGACTCCACGTAGAACGGGTCCACGGCCGAGGAGTCGGGCTGGATCGGCACGGAGCCGCCGGTCATCAGCGCCTGGCGATCGGCGCGCCCGGCGTGCAGCAGGTTCAGGCCATCGATCAGGGTGACCTGCTCCGGCGGCTCGACCCCGGGCAGCTGGCCACTGTTGTCGCGCGGGTCGATCTGCGGGTAGTACAGCGTGCCGCTGCGCCCCGGCAGCGGGTCGCCCGACAGCACGTGCAGCACCGTGAGCGTGGTCATCGACGCACCGATGCCCAGCGCGATCGCCAGCACCATCAGCGCGGTGAGCGCCTTGTTGCTCTTGAGGCTGCGCAGGGCCAGGTCGAGGTAGTAGGCAAGCACGTTCGGTGTCTCCTTCGGAGGAGGGAATAGGGAATGGAGAATGGGGAATAGGAAGCACCAAAGCGCGCGGCTTTTGCCTTTGACGATTCCCTGTTCCCGATTCCCGATTCCCGGCTTCAAGCCGCCCGCGTCGCCGACACCGGCGGCACGTTGGACGCGCGCCGCGCGGGCACGAACACGGCGGCCTGGCCGATCACCAGCATGGCCAGCACGCCGACGAGCACGTAGGACACCGGCAGGCGGGTCATCTCGTAGCGCGTCATCAGCCACAGGTTCAGGGCTATCGCCAGCGCGATGCCGAGCAGTACGCCGATGCCGGCAATCAGCAGGTTCTCGATCTGGAAGTAATGCAGGATGTCGATCTTGCGTGCGCCCAGCGCGCGGCGCACGCCGATCTGGCGATGACGCTGGCCGACCCAGAAGCTGGTCAGACCCACGATGCCGGCGGCAGTGACCGCGACCAGGATCAGGCAGATCACCCCCATCAGGATCGCCATGCCCACGTCGGCGCGATACGCCTTGGCGCGGATCTCGCTGAAGGGCCTGACGCTGTCGTCATCGAGCACGCGCAGCGGGTTGACCTTGTACAGCAGCGGCGTCACCGCGCGCATCGCCGTGTCGAGCTGGCCCGGCCGCGTACGCACGGCGTAGCGGGCAAAGTTGGCGTCGAGCCGGGTCGGGATCAGGGTCGAGTACCACGCGAAATCGTTGCCCCAGCTGCCGCTGGCGGGCGTCTGCATGCGCTCGACCACGCCGATGATGGTGGTCGGCGCATTGCTGCCGTCGCTGTAGATCACCTTGCCCACCGCGCCGCCGTTCGGGAACAGCTTGTCGGCCAGCGCCTTGGTGATGATCGCGATGGGACGCGGCGGCTGGTCGCGAAAGCCCTGGTGCTGCACGTCGCCGGCGGTGAACGCGCGGCCGGCCACCAGCTTCAGGCCCAACGTATCCAGCGCCTGGTCGTCGGTGAAGTAGTACGCCGTGCGGGTGTTGTCCTTGCCGCCGAGCTTGGCGCCCGGATCGTGCGACATCGAGCCCGTCCACGACGAGTTGAGCAGCGGCAGCGAATTGATCGGCGCCACCGACGTCACGCCGGGCAGGTTGCGCAACGCGGCGAGATCCTCGCGCTGCATCGCGTCGAGCTTCTCCACGCCGTCGGCGGTGTCGGCGCTGGGCGCGCCCACCCATTGCTGGGTGACCAGGAACAGGTTGCTCTCGTCCAGCCCGGTGGGCCGGTTCACCCGCTCGATGCGCTGGCCGATGATGAAGATCGCATTGCACACGATCGCCAGGGTCAGCGCGATCTGCAGCGAGATGAGCACGGTGCCGGCCTTGTGCTTGCGCAGGGCGGCGAGGATGGGATGCAGTTTCATGATGTAGTTCCTTGTCGCACCGTCAAATGGAACGGGTTTCCTTGAGGAGTGCGGCCATGGATGGCCGCTTTCTCGCGCAGGGAGAGCGCATTAGTTGCTCTTCAGTTGCCAGGCGGGCTGCACCCGCGAAGCCCGATAGGTGGGATACAGGCCGGCCAGCATCGTGGCGACCACCGCCACCAGCAGGGTCAGCACCAGCAGCGACACGTCGATCCGCGCCAGCGAGGCGATGTCGCGCGGCAACACCCAGCCCACGCTGGCCACGCCGGCGCCGGTCAGCAGCAAGCCGAGCACGCCGCCGGCCGCACCCACGATGCCCGCCTCGACCAGGAACTGCGTGTAGATCGCCGCACGCGGCGCGCCGAGTGCGCGACGCACGCCGATCTCGCTGCTGCGGCGCAGGAACTTGGCCAGCAGCAGGCCCACCGTATTGACCAGGCACACCAGCAGCAGGCCGAGTGCCACCAGCAACGACACCCTGGTGTCGCTGGGCACCACGTGCTGGTTTTCCAGCCACGCCGGCACGTCGCGCAGGCAGTTGTTCGGCGCCCAGCGGAAGCGCCCGGCGGACTGCTGATCCTTGGCATAGCCGTCGAGATAGGCGCGATACGCCGTCACCGCCGCGGCATCGTCCAGTTCGGCCATGAACGCGATCCACGCGCAGGGCGAATGCTGCAGGCCGACGAAGCCCGGTTCGTCCGGCACCGCGTTGCAGTTGGTATTGCCGTCGTTGGTGATGCCCGTCTGGATCGCGGTCTGGAACGGCAGGAACACGTCGGCGTCGGTGGTGGAGAAGCCACCGCTGTTGACCACGTCGTAGAAGCGCGGCTGCGGGTTCCACTGGTCGAGCACGCCAACCACCCGGTAATCGCGGCCTTCGACATTGACGATGCGGCCGACGCTGTCGATACCGCCGAACAGCTTCTGGTTGAGCTTGCTGCTGATCACCACGACCTGCGCGCGGTTGCTGTCGTCGCTGGCGCTCCAGCCGCGGCCATACCGGAACGGCACGTCCAGCATCGGAAAGAACTCGCCATACACGGCATGCCCGCTGACGTTGAGCGGATGTTTGCTGGCGTCGGTCGGCACGATCGAGGGCGAGATCTGGTACATCGCCGACTGCCGCTTGGCGCGGTGATCGCGCATCAGGGCGACCGCGTCGGTGTAGTCCATCGCGTTCGGCGGCTCGCCGTCGGGACTGCGGCCGTTCGGCCCCCACATGTCGATCTGCGGCACGAAGAGTTTGGACGACTTCCACGGAATCGGGTCGCCCGACACCGCACGGAACACCGACCACGAGGTCATCGACGCAGCCACGCCGAAGCCGATCGCCAGCACCATCAGTATGGTGAGGCCAGGGCTGCGTTTCAGGCTGCGCATCGCCAGTTCGAGGTAGTAGGCAAACATTCTGTCTCTCCGTCGTTTGAGCCCCTCTCCCGTCGGGAGAGGGGAAAAATCACACGCTCCGCGTCGCCTCCACCGGCGACACGCGCGAGGCGCGCAGCGCCGGCGCCAGCGTGGCGGCCTGGCCGAGCAGCACCAGCACCAGCACGCCCGCGCCCACGTAGGCCAGCGACATCCGGTCCATCGCGAAGCGGGTCACCGTCCACAAGTTGAAGGCGAAGCCCAGCACGATGCCCAGCACCGTGCCCGACACGCTGATCAGGAAGTTCTCGGTGAGGAAATAGGCGAGGATGTCGCGCTGCCGGGCACCCAGGGCGCGGCGCACGCCGATCTGCTTGCGGCGCTGGCCGACCCAGAAGCTGGTCAGGCCCACGATGCCGGCCGCGGTGATCGCCAGCAGCACCACGCTGATGATGCCCATCAGGATCGCCATGCCACGGTCGCGGTCGTAGACCTTGTGACGGATGGTGGCGTAGTCCTGGATGCCGTCCTTCGAATCGATGATGCGCAGGCGATTCTGCGCGTACAGCGCCTTGGGCGCCTCGCGCATGGCGTCGGCAAGCTGGCCGGGCCTGGCGCGCACGATGTAGAACACGCCGCGCGAATCATCCGCCCGCAACGGCCAGATCAGCGCCTGGCCGGCATAGCCGTTGCTCCACGAGTCCACGCCCTGCCGGTGCAGCGGATCGACGATGCCGACAATGGTGGTCGGCGTGGCGCCCATCGCATAGAAACTCTTGCCCAGCGCGTCGCCGTCGGGAAACAGGCGATCGGCCAGCACCTTGCTCACGATCACCGTCGGCGGGGTGACGGCTTCCTGGGTGCCCATCACCATCACCTCATCGGGGCGGAAGTTGCGGCCCGCGACGAGATTCAGGCCCAGCGTGTCGATGAAGTGGTCGTCGCCGGTGTACACCGCGGCATCCGTGGTCGGCTTGACCTGCTCGGGCGTCATGGTGACGAAGTTGTCCCAGCCGCCGCCCCTGAGCGGATACCCGCTGGCCGGCGTGGCGTCGCGCACGGCGGGCAACTGCCGCAGCGCGATCAGGTCCGCGCGCACCTGCGCATCGACCTGGGACGTCGACTGGCCCATGTCGGCCCACATGTTGGTGATGACGAACACGTTGGCCTCGTCCACGCCGCTGCTCGCGGAGAGGTTGCCCAGTCGCTGGTGGATGATGAACAGCGCGTTGCACACGATGGCCAGCGTCAACGCGATCTGCAGCGCGATCAGCAAGGTGCCTGCCTTGTGCTGGCGCAGCGCGGTGAGGATGGGCCTGACCTGAAAATTCATGGCGCTCTCCTCAGCTCGATTTCAGTTGCCAGGCGGGTTGCACGTGTGCCGCGCGCCACGCCGGGTAGAACGCCGCCAGCACGGTGGCGATGATGGCGACGACGAACGTCAGGCCCACCAGTGAGAGATCGAGCCGGGCCAGCCGGGCGATCTCCGGCTGGAACAGGATGCCCACGCCGGACACGCCCGCGGCCGTGAGCAGCAAGCCCAGCACGCCACCGGCCAGGCCTACCGTGGCGGCCTCGATCAGGTATTGCGCGTAGATCTCGCGCCGGGTCGCGCCCAGGGCGCGGCGCACGCCGATCTCGCCGGCGCGGCGCATGAACTTCGCCAGCAGCAGGCCGATGGTGTTGACCAGGCAGATCAGGAAAAAGCCCAGCGCCACCGCCAGCGAGATGCGGCTTTCCGGCGGCACCACGTGTTCGTATTCGAGCCACTGCATCACGTCGCGCAGACGCACGTTGGCGGCCCAGCCGAAGCGACCGGCGCGCTGCTGGTCGGCGGCATAGTTGGTGAGGAAACGGCGATAGGCGGCGACTTCGGCGGCGCTGTCCAGTTCCACCCACGGCGTGATCCACACGCAGTTGCTCTGCAGATAACCCTGCCAGCTCGTGTAGGTGATCGAACCGCGGCAACTGTTGCGGCCGCCCGAGCGCATCTGCAAGTCCAGTGCACGGTTGAACACCATGTAGATGTCCGGCTCGTCGGCAAACCCGCTGGTGCTGAACAGGTCGTAGAAACGCGGGCGCGGATTCCAGTGGCTGGTGACGCCCACCACGTGGTAGTCATGCCCGCCAAGGTTGAACGTGCGCCCCACGCTGTTGGCGCCGCCGAACAGCTTCCGGTTGAGTTCGCCGCTGATGACGACGGCGCTGGCTCGCGCGTCGTCGTCCTGCGCACTCCAGCCGCTGCCGAAGCGGAACGGCACCTCGAACATGGTGAAGAAGTCGGCGGTGACGGCATAGCCGCTGGCGTTCAGGGGAAGGTCGCGGTTGCCGCCCGGCATCACCGAGAGTTGCACCGGATACAACAGGGTCTGGCGCTTCGCCTCGTGCGCCCGCATCAGCGCCATCGCGTCGATGTAAGCCAGTGCTTCGGCCGGCTCGCCCTTCAGGTTCTGCTGCGGCCCCCAGCCGTCCACCTGCGGCGTGAACAGCTGCGCCGACTTGCCAGGTATCGGGTTGCCGGACACGGCCCGGAACACGGAGTACGTGATCATCGACGCGGCCACGCCGAAACCGATCGCCATCACCATCAGCGCGGTGAGGGCGGGGTTGCGGCGCAGGCTGCGCAGTCCGAGCTGGAGGTAGTAGGCAAACATCTCTGGTTCCGGGATACGGGATTCGTAATTCGCGATTCGGAAAGGCCGATGCCCTTCCGATTCCCTATTCCCTACTCCCTATTCCCTGCCTTCACGGCATGGAAGCGCGGCTCCTCGGCCAGATCCACCACCTGGCCGTCGATGATGTGCACGTTGCGCTGGGCGCGGGCGGCCAGCTCCGGATCATGCGTGACCATCACGATGGTGGCGCCATCGCGGTGGATCTCCTCCAGCAGCTCCATCACGCCGCGGGCCATCTGGGTGTCGAGGTTGCCGGTGGGCTCGTCCGCCAGCAGCAGACGCGGCGAGCCGGCCAGCGCGCGGGCGATCGCCACGCGCTGCTGCTGGCCGCCGGAGAGTTCGGCGGGGTAGTGCTTGGCGCGCGAGGCCAGGCCCACGCGTTCCAGCGAGTCCATGATCCGCTGCTTGCGCTCGGCCGACTTCATGCCGCGATAGCGCAGCGGCACCTCGATGTTGTCGAACACGTTGAGGTCGGGGATCAGGTTGAACGCCTGGAAAATGAAGCCGATCTTCTCGTTGCGGATCTTCGAGCGGGCGTTGTCGTTGAGGTTGCTCACCTCCACGCCGTCGAGGTGGTACTCGCCGCCGGTGAACGTCTCCAGCAGGCCGGCGATGGTCAGGAAGGTGGTCTTGCCCGAACCGGACGGCCCGGTCACGGCCACGAACTCGCCCTCCTTCACGTCGATGTTGAAATCGCGCAGCGCATAGGTCTCCACCACTTCGGTGCGGTAGACCTTGGACAGGTGGGTCATCTTGAGCATGCTGGTTCCTCGGTGGTTGGTGTAGTGGGAATAGGGAATAGAGAATCGGGAATAGAGAGCAGCGGCGTGGGATCGCGAGTTTTTCCGATTCCCTATTCCCTATTCCCTATTCCCGGCTGCCATCTCGCTATTGCGAGATGGCAACCTTCGCCGCGCCCTTGAAGCTGTCGGTGCCGGAGATCACGATCTTGTCGCCTTCCTTCAGGCCTTCGAGGATCTCCACCTTGTCGATGCTGGAGGCGCCGATGCGGATCGGGGTTTTCGTGGCGATGCCGTCGTGCACCAGGTAGGCGTAGCTGCCGCCGGATTCGTCGACGAAGGAGCCGCGCTGCACGGTGAGCACGTTGTCGCGCTTGTCCAGCAGCACGCGCACCGACAGGCGCTGGTTCTGGCGCAGCTGGTTCGGCGTGGTGCCGTCGAAGCGCAGCCGCGCGGCGACCTGGCCGTTGACCACTTCGGGCGAGATCGCGCTGACGATGCCCTTCCAGGTGTGGCCGTTGCCGCTGATCTCGCCGGTCATGCCGATGCCGAGGTCGCGGGCGAAACTCTCCGGCACCTGCATCTCCACCTGCAGTGCGGACAGGTCGACCACGCTGAGCAGCTGCGCATCCTTGGCCACGGTGGCCTTTTCGGCGATGAACAGCTGGCCGACCTGGCCATCCACCGGCGACTTCACATGGAGGTCGTCGACCTGGCGCTTGAGGTCGGCCACCAGCAGCAGCTGGCGGTCATGCGCCAGCTTCTTGGACTGGATGTCGAAGTTGAGACTGGCGTTGTCCATGCCCAGGTCGCTGCGCGCGTGTTCCAGGGCGATGTTGGCCTTGTCCAGGGTGTCCTTGGCGCGGTCGACGTCCATGCTGGGCACGGCACCGCGGGCGAACGCCTTCTGGTAGCGGGCGAGATCGCGCTGCGCGGTCTGCAGGTCGATCTTGGCGTTGTCGTACGCCTTCTGCAGGGCGGAGCGCTGCTTGCGCGCGTCGACCTGAGCACGCAGGTAGTCGACCTGCATCGCGTCGGCGTTGCTCTGTTCCTGCGCCAGCTTGTTGGTCAGCTCGGGGCTGTCGATGGTGGCCAGCACCTGGCCTTTCTTCACCGTGTCGCCGGCGTGCACCTGCAGCGTCACCGCGCCGCCGGAGGTCGCGTACAAGGTGGGGCTGACCGCGGCCACCACCTTGCCCTCGGCGGCGATGTCGCGCACGAACGGGCCGCGCTCGACGGTGGCGAACGACAGCCGCGAGGCGCTCACCGAACCGGAGGCGGAGAACAGCCGGCCGATCCCCGGCGCCAGCCAGGCCAGCAGGCCGATCACGAGCACGCCGACGGCAGCGAGGATCAGCTGCCGCTTGCGATTGGGTTTGACCTCTACCAGTTTGTCCTGTGCCGATGTGTCGCGAATCATCGTGTCGTTCCCGGCCGCGTGCAGGGCGGCTACGCAGGAGACAGAGCAATCCGCATGCCATCGAGGCGATGCCGCGAAAACACCGTTTTTTCAATGTGTTGCGACGCACCCGTGGCGGTTGTGCAGTGTCCGCGGACAGTGCACGGACAGCCGGACGCCGCCACTGGCGACGACCGGCGGGTTCAGCGGAGCGTGGCCGCGTCGCGGGCGATGCGCGCTGCCACGTCGCGCCCCAGCGGCGAGGCGGACGCCACGGCATCTGCGCCCAGCAATTTCAGGCCGGCGGCGAAGCGGCGCAATCGGAAACGCAGCACCCGCACCGCGGCCGGCGGCGATGCGAACGCGTCCGCGCGAGCGCCGGCCGCCGCGATGTCGGCACCGGCGCACAAGGCGTCCCAGGCCAGATAGTCGGTATCCGGCAACAGGTAGAGCCGGGCGAGCAGGCACTCTTGCGCATCGCGGCATTCCATCCACTCGCGCGGGCCATCGGCAGTGACTGCGCTGGCGAACGCCAGGGTGCGCGTATGCAGCAACGGCGCGAGATCGGCGGATTCGACCAGCAAGCCCGGCAACGGCCTGCCGCGCAACATGCAGGGCATCACACTCGGCGCATACAACACGTTGCCCAGCGCCGGCAGTCCGGCCAGCCATCGCGCGGTGGACAAGCACAACCGCGACCTGCACGTGGCGGCGGCCTCCTCCGATCCATAGATGCCGGTTCGCCTGCCTGTGGCGAACTGCGCCGTCATCCGCCGCAACAGGGCGGCACGATCCAGCCGCATGCCCATGGCTATTTGGTCAGGATCAGTTTGTCGTTGCGGGTCAGGCGCAGGTGGTACTCGCTGCCCTGATGCTGGATCACCAGCTCGCGCCCGCCGGCCAGGAGCAGATCGCTGGCGACCCGGCGCGTGGCGGTGGCGAGCCGCGGCGCCGCGCCGTGGTGCACGGCAGAAGGGGGAAACGGGGACGGACGCAAGGAGAGGACGGGCATCGGAGTTCCTGCGGTGGCGGGTACTCAAATAATAATCATTCTCATTTGAGAGTCAACCACCCTCGCGGACTCCACGCGCGACGGGTCAGCCGCCCACCGCCTGCCGCATGCGCCCGGCGAGCGCCGCATCCAGTCGCGGCAGCAGCTCCAGCGCGTCCAGGTTCTGCGCCAGCTGCTCGCGCTTGCTCGCACCCAGCATCACGGTGGATACGTGCGGGTTCAGCAGGCACCAGGCGATCGCCAGTTGCGCCAGGCTGGTGCCCAACTCGTCGGCTATCGGATGCAGCGCGCGCACCTGCACCAGGCGCTCGTCGCCCTCGCCCAGCACGCTCTTGCGCAACCATTCGTAGCCCGGCTGCGCGAGCCGCGAGTCGGCGGGGATGCCCCGGTCGTACTTGCCGCTCAGCAGGCCCGAAGCCAGCGGCGACCAGATCGTGGTGCCCATGCCGTACTTCTCGTACAGCGGCGCATATTCGCGCTCCACCCGCTCGCGGTGCAGCAGGTTGTACTGGGGCTGCTCCATCACCGGCGCGTAGAAATGATTCTCGCGCGCCACCCGATGGGCCTCTTCGATCGCCTCGGCCGGCCATTCGCTGGTGCCCCAGTACAGCACCTTGCCCTGGCGAATCAGCGTATCCATCGCCGCCACGGTTTCGTCGACCGGCGTGTCCGGATCGGGACGATGGCAGAAATACAGGTCCAGATAGTCCACGCGCAGGCGCTGCATGGCCTGGTGGCAGGCCTCGATCACGTGTTTGCGCGACAAGCCGCGCTGGGTCGGCAGCGGCTCGTCCACGGCCCCGAAGAACACCTTGCTGGATACGCAGTAGCTGTCGCGTGGAAAGCGCAGATCGGCCAGCACGTCGCCCATCACCTGCTCGGCCACGCCGTTGTTGTAGGTCTCGGCGTTGTCGAAGTAGTTCACCCCGCGATCGTGCGCCAGCGCCAGCATGTCGCGCGCCTCGCTGCGCCCGACCTGCCTGCCGAAGGTGACCCAGGCGCCGAACGACAACGCGGACAACTGCAGGCCGGATCGGCCGAGGCGACGGTATTGCATGGGATGACTCCTTAGATCAGGAACGGAATGAGCGGGAAATACCCGAGCATGGCATGGCGGACGTCACGGCAAGGTCGGCAACGATGCCTGTCATGCCAAGTCCGTATTCTCGCGCGCTGGCGGCAATGCGGCTGCGCCGCAACGTGCCACGCGTTGCAGCCGGGAAATCGAGCGTATAACATACGTTATAACCATTCCGGAGGCCGCCATGAAACTGAAGATCACCACCATCGGCAACTCCGCCGGCGTCATCCTGCCGCGCGAACTGCTGGCCCGCCTGCGGCTGGAGAAAGGCGACGAGCTGTTTGCGCTGGAAACCCCCGACGGCATCCGCCTCACTACCTACGACCCCGCCTTGGCCAGGCAGATGGAGGTGGCGGAGGAGGTCATGCGCAAGGACCGCAACGTCCTGCACAAGCTGGCGCAATAGGTGGCAGCCATGATCGTCTGGATCGAAAGGCCGCTCGCCATCGCCATCCACGAACGCCAGTTGGCCGAACATGGCGGCGGCACCGGCGTGCGCGACGACCATCTGCTGGATTCAGCACTTGCACGCCCCCGACAATTGCATGCCTACGTCGGTCCGCCACCGGACCTTGCCGACCTCGCCGCCAGCCTCGCCTACGGGCTGGCACACAACCATCCCTTCGTCGACGGTAACAAACGCACGGCGCATGTCTGCTACCGGGTCTTCCTTGCACTCAACGACGCCGATCTCGTCGCCAGTGACGAAGACAAGTACGTCGCCATGATCGCCCTCGCCGAAGGCAGCCTGGCCGAAGCCGAGTTCGCCGCCTGGCTGCGCCAGCACATCAAGCTCGACGGCAAGAAGCGCGTGAACGAGCCGCGTACGCGCTACGCGCGCTGAAGCCCCGCTTTTCCGTCATTCCCGCGAAAGTGGGAATCCGATGTCCTCGGTCATTCTCAGGTCGAACCGAAACACTGTCCCAGCTTGTCCAGCCTCGTTGTCGAACAACTCGCGGGGATGACTGCGCCCAGGTGTCACCTGCCCTCGGCAGTATTTCAGAACGCCCCGACACCGACTCGGCGAATCGCCGCTCGCCGATCGGCGCGGGCCAGTCAGGCCGAAAGGCCAGCCCTTGTACACATCCGCCGTGCCACGGACGGCCATCGTGAATTCCCGGCTCCCGCCCCTCTGCATCGGTTTCCCCCGCGCAGGTCATCCATGAAACATGCGCAGCGGGTCGAATGGCAGACGCCTGCAGACGCGACAAGTCGACCGATGCCTTTCGCGACATGCCACGCGGTTGGTGGACCGGCTCAGTCGATGCCCAGGCCTTCGATGCCGGTGATGGCCACATCGAACCCGGCGAGCGCGGCGAAGCGACGGCCGCGTTCGGCGTAGTCCTTGAACTGGTCGAAGCTCGGCGCGCCCGGAGAGAGCAGGATCACGCCACCACGCGGGGTGTGCGTCTTCGCCTCGGCGACGGCGCCGGCGAGGTCGTCGACAGGCAGGATCGGACAACGTACTTCCGCCTCGCGCAGCGCCGCCTCGATGCGCGCGCCGTTGGCGCCCATGCAGACGATCGCGTGCGCGGGCGCGCTGCGCATCGCCTCGACGAACGGCGTCCAGTCCAGCCCGCGATCGTGGCCGCCGACCAGCACGGTCACCGTGCGGCCGTGCAGGCTTTCCAGCGCGGCCAGCGTGGCCAGCGGCGTGGTGCTGATCGAGTCGTTGACCCAGTGCCAGCCGTCGTGTTCGCCCAGCGGCTGCAGGCGGTGCGGCAGCGGGCGGAAGGTGGCCAGTGCCGGCGCGGCGGCGAGCGCGTCCATGCCGATCGTTTCCAGCGCGGCCAGCGCGGCGCAGGCGTTGAGCGCGTTGTGCAGGCCGGGCGCCGCCAGCGCGACGCTGTCGAATACCGGCTGCGCACCGCGGCAGACCATGCCATCGCGCACGTGCCAGCCTTCCGGCGTGCCGAACACCAGGCGATGCGGATGCGCGGCGGTGTACTGCAGCAGATTCGGCTGCAGGCCGTTGACCAGCAGCGTGCGCGACACGTCGGCCAGCTTCAGCTTGTCGGCCACGTAGCGCTCGCGCGAGCCGTGCCAGTCCAGGTGTTCCTCGTACAGGCTGGTGACCACGCCCAGTTCCAGCGGACCGGCTTCACCGGTCTGGAAGCTGGACAGTTCGATCACCCACAGGTCCGCGTGCTGGTCGAGCAGCTCCGGCAACGGCAGGCCGATGTTGCCGGCCAGTGCGGTGCGCACGCCGAGTGCGCGCGCCAGGTGCGCGAGCAGCGCGCTGGTGGTGCTCTTGCCCTTGGTGCCGGTGACCGCGATCACGCGCGCATCCGGATGCTCGCCAAACCAAAGCGCGGTACCGGAAGTGAACCGCGTGCCCTGCGCCTGCGCGGCCAGCAACGCCGGCTTGTAGGCGGAGATGCCGGGCGACTTCACCACCACGTCGAAGCGGGCCAGCGCCACCGCATCCGGCTCGCCGACGACGATGTCCAGCGCCGCGTCGAACGCACGCGCGGCCTCGACTTCGGCGGCGCTGCAGAACAAGGTCAGCGCCTGTTCCGGCAGGCGCGTGCGCAAGGCCTTGATCACCGCATGGCCCTCCCGGCCGAAACCCCAGATCGCCACGCGGCGATCGCGAAGCTCGTCGAAGCGCATCAACCGATCGCCGCCAGCGCCGCCTGCAGGCGTGCCGGCACGCGGTGTTCGGGCGACGGCTGCAGCCACGGCTCCAGCGCCAGCTGCGTTGCGTCGAGCTGCGGCAGGATTTCGCTGCGGAAGCGTTCGACCAGCGCATCTTCCTGCCACTCCGGCCGCTGGCTCAGCGCATGCATCGCCGCGCGCGCCTCGGCGCCCTCGCCCACGCACTCGAACGGCTTGTGGTCCTGGTATTCCAGCAGCGCGTCGAAGCCGGCGGCCTGGTTTTCGTCATCCAGCAGGTTGCGGCCGAAGATCGCCAGCAGCCGCGGCTTGGGCAGGAACGGCGCCAGCGCGAGGAACACGAAGTGGCATTTCGGGCACTGCCCGCACCAGCGGTCCACCGGCTTCGGGCCGAGCAGCTTGAAGTTGCGGTTGCAGCTGGAGAACACGTCGAAGTACGGCGTCAGCTTCGCGAACGCATGGGTGATCGCCAGCTCAGAGTACGGCCGCAGCAGCGAGCAGTAGTCGAGGTCGCTGGCCACGTGCGTGTGCAGCCAGTCGCCCAGCAGCGTCTCGAACGCGAGGCTCTTGCTCCACTGGTGGTTCACCTGCTGGCCGTCGTATTCCAAGGTGGCAGCCGAGGCGGAACGCTCGTTGGCGAACGCGATCGAATCGTAGCCGTACAGGACCGCGGCGACGGCGAGGATCGCCGAATTCACCGCGGTCACCGGAATGTGCCCGTTCCACGCGCCGAGCCGGTTCAGCTCGAACAGGCCCGGCGCCAGTTCGCGCTGGATGTTCAAGGTGGGCAGGCCGGTCCGCTCGGCGCAGCCGGCGATCAGCGCGGAGCTGCCGACCCATACCGCAGTCGCCTCGCCGCCGATGGACTTGATCGCCTCCACCGCCACCAGCGAATCCTTGCCGCCGCCGATCGGCACCAGGGTGCGTTTGGGCAACTCCAGCGCGCCGACCGTGGGCGTGCTGCCGCCACGCGGGAAGTTGATCCGCCCGCGCAGGTCCAGCCCGTTGCGATAGGCGAACTCGGCCAGCCCGTGCAGGTACAGCTGTTCCAGCAGTTCGGCGGTGGCATCGTCGAGCGGACCATCGGCCAGCTCGATCTTCGGCGGCACGCCGGCCTTGTAGTAGCTGACGCCGGCGACCAGGTGCAGCAGTTTCAGCGCCGCATCGAACGCCGCGCGCCGCTCGGCGGGAACCGCCGGCGCCTGCGGAAAGCGGATCGTCTCGACCAACTCCTCGCCGTCGTCGAACGCATACGCCAGCTCGGCCACGCCATCGGCGTAGCTCGCACGCACGAAGCGGAAGACCCGGGTGAGGCGCGGTTGCATCGTGTTGCTCACATCTTTCTCCATCGCCCGCATCGTCGGGAGCGAACAGGCTGATTCTAGCTTCAGGCGGTGCCCGTTCGATGGCTTTCGCCGGCCAAAGAGCGGGACAGGCGCGCTCCGGATCAGTCGTCGATCACCACCTCGTCGGCCTCGTCGCGCAGGTTGTAATGCGAGGACATCACCTTGCCGTAGGCACCGGCCTGCGCGATCAGGATCACGTCGCCCTCGGCCGCCTCCTGCAGTCGGCGGTCGGTGCCCAGCACGTCGCCCGACTCGCAGATCGGGCCGACCACCTGGTAAAGCGCGGTGGCCGGTTCGCCAAGCCGGGTGAGGTTGACGATCTTGTGCCAGGCGTCGTACAGCGCGGGGCGGATCAGGCTGTTCATGCCGGTGTCCACGCCGAGGTAGCGGAAGCCGCCCTTGTCCTTCAGCTGGGTCACCCGCGTCAGCAGCACGCCGGCGTCGGCGACCAGGTAACGGCCCGGCTCCATCCACAGCTGGTATTGCGGATAGGCCGCCTTGACCTCGCGCAGCGCACGGTCGAGCGCGGCGATGTCCAGCGGCGCCTCGCCCGGGTGCGCCGGCACGCCGAGGCCACCGCCGATGTTGAGGAACACCACGCTGGCGATGCGCTCGGCCAGGCTGGCCAACTGCGCATACACCTCGCCCCAATGCGCGGCGTCGAGCACGCCCGAGCCAAGATGCGCGTGCAGGCCGCGCACGGCCACGCCATGCGCATCGGCCAGCTGCAGGAATGTCGGCAACTGATCCAGCGGCAGGCCGAACTTGCTGGCGCTGCCACCGGTACGCACTTTTTCGTGGTGGCCCAGGCCGCGGCCCAGGTCGACCCGCAACACGATCTCGCGACCGCGGAACAGCTCGCCCCAGTGCTGCAGCGGATGCAACGCGTCCAGCGTGACGCTGGCGCGGGTGCCCAGCGCATGGACGTAATCCTCGCGCGGCGCGAAGTTCGGCGTGAACAGCAGCGGCACCGATTCCGCCACCACCGCGGCGACCGCTTTCAGTTCACCCGGCGACACGCACTCGAACGCGAAGCCCTCCGCCGCCAGCGCGCGCAGGATCGCCGGATGCGTGTTCGCCTTCACCGCGTAGTGCAGCCGATCCACCGCCGCCAGCGATTTCAGCTCGCGCGCCTGCTGGCGCACCGTGGGCAGGTGGTAGACGTAGCGCGGCGTGGCTTCGGCGGCCAGTTCCAGCAGGCGCGGACGCTGCGCCTGGCGCCACCATGCCGGCACGGCGGGAACGATTTCGCCGCCGCCATACAGCATCTGCCAGCTGGGGCCGAACAGCGCGCTGTCGTCCGTGCGCAGGGCGCCGGCGCCAATCAGCAAGTCGTGCAGATGCGGCAGCAGCGCATCAACCACTTCCTCGTCCACCACGAACGTCAGGTTCAGGTTGTTCGACGACTGCGAAATCATGTGCACGCGCAGCTGGCCGAACTCGGCCAGCACGCCGGACAAGGTGTGCAGCAGCGAGCGCATGCCGCGGCCGACCAGGGTGATCGCCGCGCACGGCGCGATCACCTTGACCCGGCACACCTTGGCCAGGTCGCTGGCCAGCGCGGCGATCGCGTCGGAGTCGAGCAGGTTCTCGGTGGGATCGAGCGACACGGTGACGTTGGTCTCGGCCGAACCGATCAGGTCCACCGACAGGCCGTGCTGCTTGAAATGCGCGAACACGTCGGCGAGGAAGCCGACCTGTTGCCACATGCCGACCGACTCCATCGAGACCAGGGTGATGCCCTTGCGCGCGCTGATCGCCTTGACGCTGGGTGCATGCGCGCGCACCTCCGGGCCGATCACGGTGCCGTCGAGTTCGGGCCGGTTGGTGTCCTTGATCAGCAGCGGCACACGCGGCTCGCGCAGCGGCGACAGGCAGCGCGGATGCAGCACCTTGGCGCCGGTGGAGGCGATTTCCTGCGCCTCCTCGTAATCCAGTCGCTGCAGCAGGCGCGCGCCCGGCACCTGGCGCGGGTTGGCGGTGAACATGCCGGCCACGTCGGTCCAGATCTCCACCCGCGCCGCCTTCAGCAGCGCGCCGAAGTACGCCGCCGAGGTATCCGAACCGCCCCGCCCGAGCAGCACGGTGCGGCCATGCGTTTCGCGCGCGATGAAGCCCTGGGTGATGAACACCTCGCCGAGCGCGGCCAGGCGCGCGTTCAAGGTCGGGTCGGGCTTCGCCTCGACCATGGCCGACAGCAGCCGGGTGCGCTCGTTCTGGTTCGGCAACGCCACCGCCGCCAGGCAGTCGCGCGCGTCCAGCCACTGCGTGGGCAGGCCGCTATGGCTGAGGAAGGCGGCGCCGAGCGCGCTGGACATCAGCTCGCCGTGCGCCTGCACCTGCGCCTGCCAGGCCAGCTCGCCGCGCGCCGCGGGGCCGTCCTCGGCCAGCCGCGCCAGCTCGCCCAGCCGCTCGCCGAGCGTGTCCGGCAACGCCAGCTGCATATGCTCCAGCAGGTCGTAGTGGCGTTGCGCGATCGCGCCGGCCGCCGCCTTGCGCTTGTCCTGCCCGCCCTCGCCGCACAGTTGTTTCAGCGCGTCGGTGATGCCGGTCAGCGCGGAAACGACGACCAGCACGCGCGCGCCTTCGGCGCGGCGGCTGGCGACCAGCTCACGGATGTTCTGCCAGCGAGGAAGCGTGGCGACGCTGGTGCCGCCGAACTTCATCACGATCCAGGGAGCGTCGGCGGGCAGCGGCGCGGAGGTTGGCGAGGTCACGGGAGTTCGCTGTCAGGGGATGGTTATTCGACCAGTGTTGCGCTGCGGCATTGGAATTGCAAATGGTTTTTCGAGGACGACTCGTTTGGACGTCTAGACTGCTGTTTGCCGTATGCGGGCAGTGCCCTCCGGCCCTTCCTTTGCCTTGTGCGGGGCGGCGGGCAGTGCCCGCCCTGCGGGGTGTTCGGGTTTTCGATGGAGAGCTGAGGTGATCCTGAAACTCCCTCTCCTCAATCCTCCCCCGGAGGGGGAGGAGGCAAACGCGTGCGCTCGCGCACTGCTTTTACTGCATGAAGACGGGGATCTTGCCGATCCTCGCCTGCCACTCGCGCGGACCGGTCTGGTGCACCGAGCTGCCGCCCGAGTCGACGGCCACGGTGACCGGCATGTCCTCGACGGTGAATTCGTAGATCGCTTCCATGCCCAGGTCGGCGAAGCCGACGACGCGCGAGGCCTTGATCGCCTTGGAGACCAGGTACGCGGCGCCACCCACCGCCATCAGGTACACCGACCGGTGCTTCCTGATCGCCTCGATCGCGGCGGGGCCGCGCTCGGCCTTTCCGACCATGCCGAGCAGGCCGGTCTGCGCCAGTACCTGTTCGGTGAACTTGTCCATGCGCGTGGCGGTGGTGGGGCCGGCCGGGCCGACCACTTCCTCGCGCACCGGATCGACCGGGCCGACGTAGTAGATGAAGCGGCCGCTGAAATCCACCGGCAGCGGCTCGCCCCGGTTGAGCATCTCGACCATGCGCTTGTGCGCGGCGTCGCGGCCGGTGAGCAGCTTGCCGTTGAGCAGCAGGGTCTCGCCCGGCTTCCAGCTGGCGACCTCGTCGCGGGTCACCGTGTCGAGGTTCACCCGGCGGCCCTTGGAGGCGTCGTAGGTGAGCTTCGGCCAGTCTTCCAGCGACGGCGGGTCGAGCATCACCGGGCCGGAGCCGTCCAGCACGAAGTGCGCGTGGCGGGTGGCGGCGCAGTTCGGGATCAGCGCCACCGGCAGGTTCGCCGCGTGGGTCGGGAAATCCTTCACCTTGACGTCGAGCACGGTGGTCAGGCCGCCCAGGCCCTGCGCGCCGATGCCCAGCGCGTTGACCTTCTCGAACAGCTCGATGCGCAGCTCCTCGGCGCGATTGGCGGGGCCGCGCGCGATCAGTTCCTGGATGTCGATCGACTCCATCAGCGCCTCCTTCGCCATCAGCATCGCCTTCTCGGCGGTGCCGCCGATGCCGATGCCGAGCATGCCCGGCGGACACCAGCCGGCGCCCATCGTGGGCACGGTCTTCAGCACCCAGTCGACGATCGAGTCGGACGGATTGAGCATGGCGAACTTCGACTTCGCCTCGGAGCCGCCGCCCTTGGCCGCCACGATCACCTCGACGGTGTCGCCGGGCACGATCGACATGTTGACCACCGACGGCGTGTTGTCCTTCGTGTTGATGCGCTTGCCGGCCGGGTCGGCCAGCACGCTGGCGCGCAGCTTGTTGTCCGGGTCCAGGTACGCGCGGCGCACGCCCTCGTTGGCCATGTCCTCCAGCGACATGGTGGCGTCGTCCCAGCGCACGTTCATGCCCACCTTGAGGAACACGGTGACGATGCCGGTGTCCTGGCACAGCGGCCGGTGGCCTTCGGCGGCCATGCGCGAGTTGATCAGGATCTGCGCCATGGCGTCCTTCGCGGCGGGCGACTCCTCGCGCTCGTACGCGGCGGCCAGGCTCTTGATGTAGTCGACCGGGTGGTAGTAGCTGATGTACTGCAGCGCGTCGGCGACGGACTGGATCAGGTCTTCTTGCTTGATGGAGGCCATGGATTCGCTGTGGGCAGACCGGGAAAACCGCCATTGTGCCGCACCGGCCACCGGCGGCAAAACCCGACCGGGTGCAGTGCGGGCCGGCCTGCCGACGAAGGCACCCGGGCGTCTTTATCTCGGCAGGCACTTGGTACTAATCTCGCGCGAGCGGCGCAACGCCGGTCGTCAGGGGGAACTGACGACGTCGCTGGGGAAGTTGCAATTCGCACGTGAAACGCAGGGCTGAGCTTCAAAGCGCCGCCACCTTCCGTTCGTTGCCTGCCGAAAGTGCATCCGCTTTCCAGCCAGCCCTGTCCACTCCAGGGAGAAGCACTCATGCACTTCAAATTGCGCAGGAAAGTTCTCGCCATCAGCCTCGCGACCATGCTGGCCGGTGTGGCCACCTCGGTCTCCGCCGCGGGTTTGCAGGCCGTCACCGACCAGGGCCTGGCACCCACCGACCAGAGCGTCACCGTCAGCCTCGTGCTGCGATTGCGCCACGAGGCCGAGCTTGAAAACTACGTTCGTCAGACGGCCACGCCCGGCAGCGCGAACTTCCAGAAGTTCCTCACCACGGCGCAGTTCGCCGAGCGCTACGGCGCCACCGATGCGCAAATCGCCAAAGTGCAGGGCTACCTGAGCCAGCATGGGCTGCAGGGCGAGCTGCTGGACAGCCACCTGGTAATCAGTGTGCGCGGCACGATCGGCCAGTTCAGCCAGCTGTTCGGCACGCCGGTGCACAACTACGTGTCGCGCAAGACGGGCCAGCGCTTCCATCGCCCGGCGCGTCCGCTGGTGATGCCGGTCGGCCTGGGCGACAACGTGATCCTGGCCAGCGGCCTCAGCAACGAGTGGCACTACGTGCCGCACCACACGTCGAAGCTGCCGGTGACCAACCTGCGGCTGGCCAACCCGCCGACCACGCTGTCGGCGCAGGCGCGTGCGGCAGCGACCGGCAACCCCACCGCCACCGGGGTGCCTGGCCAGTACACCGTGGGCGACGTGGCCAACCTGTACAACATCAACCCGCTGTACCGGCGCGGCATCACCGGCAAGGGTTCGACCCTGGCGATCGTCACCCTGGCCACCTTCGACCCGTCTGACGCGGAGGATTACTGGACCGCGATCGGGCTGGACACCAAGCCGAACCGCATCACCCAGGTGCATGTCGATGGCGGCGGCGGCACCAACGGCGCGGACGAGACCACGCTCGACGTGCAGCAGGCCGGCGGGCTGGCGCCGCAGGCCAACATCATCGTCTACGACGCGCCGAACGCCGGCTCCGGCTTCGTCGACGCGTTCGCCCGCGCGGTCTCCGACAACCGGGCGGACAGCATCTCGGCCAGTTGGGGTCTGGGCGAGATCTTCAACTTCGCGGCGCTGAACGTGGACGGCGCGCGCAACACCGACACCACCGACGTCGGCGACCTGCGTGCCTATCACCAGATTTTCCTGGAGGCGGCCGCGCAGGGGCAGTCGATGTTCGCCGCCAGCGGCGACTCCGGCGCCTACGACACGGTACGCGCCCTCGGCACCGGTGACGGACCGGGCGAGTTCAGCGCACCGCTCACCGTCGATGCCCCGGCGTCTGATCCGTACATCACCGCTGCCGGCGGCACCACGGTGCCGGTGAAGTTCGTCAACTCCTCCGGCCAGGTGGTGCTGTCGATCGACCAGGAGAGCGTGTGGGGCTGGGATTACCTGCTGCCGTTCGTGCCCAGCCGTGACTATGTGTTCTCGGTCGGCGGCGGCGGTGGCGTCAGCGTCTACTGGCGCCAGCCGATGTACCAGCTCTTCACCAGCGGCATGGAGCGCAGCGAGAAAAACCAGGAGCTGACCTACAACGATCCGGCCACCGGCCCGTACACCTACCTGAAGCTGCCCGGCAACTTCAAGGGTCGCAACCTGCCGGACATCTCGCTCAACGCGGATCCGGAAACCGGCTACCTGCTGGTGTTCCAGGGCGGCCTGTACAGCTCCGGCGGCACCAGCTTCGTCGCACCGCAGTTGAACGGCATCACCGCGCTGTTGCGGCAGAGCACGGGCCATCGCATCGGCCTGTGGAACCCGCACATGTACCTGCTGCAGAACCTCTTCGGCTACGGCAAGTGGTCGGCGTTCAACCGCATCAGTGCCGGCGACAACTGGTTCTACGCCGGCAATGGCCGTTACAACCCGGGCGCCGGCATCGGCACCCTGGACGTGGCCAATTTCGACACGTTCCTGCGCGTGGGCTTCTGAGCGAACGCCCCGGCCCGCGCCGAATGCGCGGGCCGGTTCGCCGGCTTGTCGGCGAACGCCATCAATGCGATCTTCCGGCGACTCCCTCCCCCCGGAACCGCCATGCCAGCACGCCGTTTCCTGCAACTGGACGTTTTCGCCGACCGCCTGCTAAACGGCAACCCGCTGGCCGTCGTGGTGGACGCCGAGGGGCTGGATGGCGCAGCGATGCAGCGCATCGCGCGCTGGACCAACCTCTCTGAAACCAGTTTCCTGCTGCCGCCTACCGAGCCGCAGGCGGACTACCGCGTGCGCATCTTCACGCCGCGCCAGGAGTTGCCGTTCGCCGGCCACCCCAGTGTGGGCAGCGCGTATGCAGCGATCGAGGCAGGGCTGGTCGATGCCGGCAAGCGCAGACTGACCCAGCAGTGCGAGGCCGGCCTGCTGCCGGTGCAGGTGGTCGGCGACGGCCCGACACGGATCATCCACGTGCAGGCGCCGCCGGCCCGGTTGGGCGAGATCGATGATGCCCTGCGCGCGCAGCTCGCATCTGCATTGCGGGTGGAACTTGCGCGCGACGACGTCGTCCTGGTCGACAACGGACCGCACTGGATCCTGTGCAACCTGGGCGAGGCGGCACCGGTGCGCGCGCTGCTGCCGGACATGGCGGCGCTGGCGGCGCTGTGCCTCCGGCACGACGCGGTCGGCGTCAGTGTGTTCGGGCATGAACGTTCCGATGTCGCGGCCATGGCGGTGCGCGCCTTCTGTCCCGCCGACGGCATCCCGGAGGACCCGGTCACCGGCAGCGCCAATGCGGCGATCATGGCCTGGCTCGGCGCGCGCGGCGATCGTGACGGCCATGGCCTGAACTATCGCGCCAGCCAGGGGCGCGAGGTGGGTCGCGACGGCCTGGTCGATGTGGCGCGCGACGACGCCACCGGCGCCGTCACCATCGGCGGAGCCTGCGTCATCGGCGTGCGCGGCGAACTGCTGTTTCCGGCCGCGGACTGATCACCGCCGCCTTGCCGAACGCGCGGCGCGCCGCCATGCTGTCGCGCCGCCATCCACATGACCCGACCGATGCCCTCAGCCCATCCCTCCGGCAGCTACCTGCGCAGCCTGCGCCCATGGGACGCCGCGCTGATCGTGGTCGGCGGCATCATCGGCGGCGGGATCTTCCTCAACCCCGGCATCGTGGCGCAGCGCACCGAGTCGGGGCTGGCGCTGCTGCTGATGTGGGTGGCCGCCGGCGTGCTCACCCTGATCGGCGCGCTGTGCTACGCCGAGCTCGGCGCGCGCCGGCCGCACGCGGGCGGCACCTACGTCTACCTGCGCGAGGCGTTCGGGCCGCTGGCCGGCTTCCTGTTCGGCTGGACCATGCTGCTGGTGATCTACTCCGGCTCCAGCGCGGCGGTGGCGACGATCTTCGCCAGCTACGCCGCTTCGCTGTTCGGGCTGCCGCCGGCCTGGGCGCTGCCGCTGACCGTCGGCGCGCTGGTCTTCGTCGGCGGCATCAACCTGTTCGGCATCCGCCTCGGCGCGCAGATCCAGAACCTGTTCGCCCTGCTCAAGCTGCTGGCGGTGGCGGTGCTGGTGGTGTGTGGCCTGTTCCTCGCCGGCGCCGGCCACGGCCAGGTGCTGGCCGTCGATCCGGCGCGCCACGGCGTCGGCTTCATGGGCGCGGCGCTGCCGGTGCTGTTCGCGTACTCCGGCTTCACCTACCTCAACAACCTGGCCGGCGAAGTGCGCGACCCGCAGCGCACGCTGCCGCGCGCGCTGACCCTGGGCATGCTGCTGGTGATCGGCGCCTACGCGCTGGTCAACGTGGCCTACCTCGCCGTGCTCGGTCACGCCGGGCTCGCCGCCAGCAGTGCGCCGGCGGCGGACGTGATGCAGCAGGTGGCCGGCCCGGTCGGCGCGAAGGTGATCGCGCTGGGCGTGGCGATCTCCACCCTCGGCTTCTGCAATATCACCCTGGTTGCCGGTGCGCGGGTGCTGCAGGTGATGGGCGAGGACGGGCTGTTCTTCCGCGCGGTGGCGCGGCTGCATCCGCGCTGGCGCACGCCGAACACCGCGCTGCTGCTGCTGACCGGCTGGGCCATCGTGCTGGCCCTTTCGGGCGGCTACGGCCAGTTGCTGGACTACGCCACCTTCGGCGACTGGCTGGCCTGCGCGGTGGGCGTGGCCACGCTGTTCTGGTATCGCCGGCACGATCCGGCCAACCCCGGCTTCCGCGTGCCCGGCTACCCGTGGCTGCCGTGGCTGTTCATCGCGACGGTTGGCGCGGTGGTGGTGGCCACCCTGCTCGACAACCCGCGCAACGCGGGCATGGGCCTGCTGATCATGGCCGCGGGCATCCCGGTGTACGGCATCTGGCGCCGCCTGGGCAAGCAGCACCGCGGCGCGTGACGCCGGCCCGGCGCACCGCTCGCCGCCGTCGACGATGAACGGCATGTGGCTGCGGGGCTGCTGCGGCCACACGGCAATGCCACAATAGGCAGACGATCCGCGGAGAAGTCCCGATGCTCCAATCCCACATCCTGCCGGCCGAACCGGCCAGCGCCATCGTGCCGGAGAAGGCACGCGAGGGCATCGATGTGCAGATCAACGGCGAGCATTACCGGCACACCGGCGACCCGCAGATGCCGCTGCTGTGGTACCTGCGCGACGTGTTGCGGCTGACCGGCACCAAGTACGGCGGCGCGCACGGCGAGAACGGCGCCGACCTCGTGCTGGTGGCGGACGCGGCGGTTTCCGCGGTCACGGCGCCGATGCAGACGCTGGCCGGCAAGTCGATCACCACGGTGGAGGGGCTGGCCGGCGGCGACGACAGCCTGCATCCGCTGCAGCAGGCCTTCATCGACGAGGACGCGATCGGCTGCGGCTACTGCACGCCGGGCTGGCTGATCGCCGGCGTGGCGCTGCTGCGGCGCAAGCCCAAGCCGAGCGACGACGACATCGACCAGTTGCCCAATCTGTGCCGCTGCGGCTGCCAGACCCGCGTGCGCCGCGCGATCAAGCGGGCGGCGGCCGGCAAGGCGGGCCAGTCGTGAGCAGCGAGGGCGGCAACTCCACGATCCGCCTCGATCGCCGTCGATTCCTGCAGGTGCTGGCCGGCACCGCCGGTGCGCTGGTGGTCGGCATCCGCCTGGCCGACGCCGCCGACGCTCCGTTGCCGCCAGCGCTGCTCGGCAACGATTTCCACGACCTCGGCGCCTATGTGCGCATCGACGCCGACGGCCTGGTGCTGATCGGTGCGCGCGACCCGGATACCGGCACCGGCGTGGCCACGGCCTTGCCGCGGATCATCGCCGACGAACTCGACGCCGACTGGGAGCGGGTCCGCGTGGTTGCGTTGGGGCTGGGCGTCAGCAACGACAACGGCCGGCCGAAGTGGACCTACGGCCACCAGGTGGGCGGTACCGGCAATTCCATCCCGGCCGCGTGGCGCGACCTGCGCCAGGTCGGCGCGCTGGCGCGCTGGCTGCTGTTGCAGGCGGCGGCGCGACGGCTCGGCGTTTCCGCCAGCCGGCTGCGCTGCGATGCGGGCACCGTGATCGCGCCCGACGGGCGCCGGGCCACCTACGGCAGTCTCGCCGCCGACGCCAGCCAGGTCGCGCTGCCCACGCAGGCGCCGCCGGTGAAGGCCGCCAGCAGCTACCAGCTGATCGGCCGGCCCGCTGGCGACGTGGACGCGCATGCCATCGTCACCGGCCAGGCGCGCTACGCGATCGACGAGCATCTCGGCGATGCACTGGTCGCCGTGCTGGTGCACTGCCCGTGGCCGGACGGCACGCTGGCGCGCATCGACACCGGCGACGCGCTGGCGCAGCCCGGCGTGGTCAAGGTGATCCAGCTCAAGCCCGAGCCGGGCCAGCCGCGCGGCATGACGGTGATCGCCCCGGCCGTCGCCGTGCTGGCCACCGACACCTGGGCTGCGCTGCGGGGCCGCGCCAAGCTCAAGCTCGAATGGAAGCCCGGCGCAGGCGGCGGGGAGAGCAGCAGCGCGCTGGAGCAACAGGCGCTGGCCACGCTCGCCGGCACCGATGCGCCGACCACGCGCGTGCGCGACGACGGCGACGTCGACGCCGCCGGCAAGAAAGCCGCGCGCCGCCTGCAGGCCACCTACGTGCAGCCGTGGCTGGCGCACGCCACCGCCGAGCCGATGAACTGCCTGGTGCGGCTGGACAAGGATCGCGCCAGCCTGGTGGTGCCAACCCAGGCGCCGCAGAAAGCCTGGGCGGTGGTGCAGCGCCTGACCGGGCTGCAGCCGGCGCAGATCGACATCCGCGTGCCGCGCGTGGGCGGCGGTTACGGTCGCCGGCTGGACCACGATTTCGTCGCCGAGGCGGTGATCCTGGCGCAGGCGGTCGGCAAGCCGATACGCCTGCTGTGGACCCGCGACGAGGATTTCAGCCACGACTTCTACCGCTCCGGCTGCGTGCACCAGCTAAACGCCGTCGTCGACCGCAAGCGCCGGCTGATCGGCTGGAACCAGCGCATGGTCAGCGCCTCGGCGGCGAGCCTGCGCGGCGTGCCGGAAGATCGACTGTGGCGCTCCGAGCTGCGCGCCGACCAGTTGCCCGCCGGCCTGGTGCCGAACTACCGCAGCGACTGGTACGCGCAGGCCTCCGCGATGCCGCGCGGACCGTTCCGCGGCATGCCGCATCTCAGCAACGCGTTCGCGGTGGAAAGCTTCATCGACGAGATCGCCCACCAGCTGCGCGAAGATCCGCTGAAGACGCGGCTGCGCATCCTCGGCGAACCGCGCCAGCTGCCGTTGGGCGGCGACGCCGTGCTCGACGTCGGCCGCCTTCGCAACGTGCTGCAACTGGTCGCCGACCGCATCGTGTGGAAGAACTGGCTGCACAGCATCAACGGCCTGGGCCTCGCCTGCTGGCACGTCGACGGCGCCTACGTGGCGCATGCCATCGAGGTCGCTCTGCAAGGCCAGACGCTGGTGGTCCGCCGTGTGGCGTGCGCCGTCGACGTGGGTCGCGTGGTGAATCCGCTGGGCCTGGAAGGACAGATCGCCGGCGCCACGCTGGACGCCTTGTCGCTCGCGCTGCACCCGGCGATCACCTTCAAGGATGGCCAGGTCCAGCAGCACGGCTACAAGGATTACCCGCTGGCCACCATGACCGAGCTGCCGCGCGAGGTGGAAGTGATCACCGTGCCCGGCGACCGCGACCCCAGTGGCGCGAGCTTCCTGGCGATGCCCAGCGTCGCGCCCGCGCTGGCCAATGCCGTGTTCCGCGCCAGCGCCGTGCGCGTGCGCCGGTTGCCGCTGATGAAGGAACTGATGCGGCTGCTCTGAGCGAGATCAGTCCGTCGGCATGCCCGTCACGGTCACCACCACCCGGCGCCGGTGCGCGGCGTGGCGGTGTTCCCACAGGTAGATGCCCTGCCAGGTGCCGAGCGTCGGCGCGGCGTTGCGCACCGGCACGCCGAGGCTGACCCCGGTGAGGATCGAGCGCACGTGCGCGGGCATGTCGTCGGGGCCTTCGGCGTCATGCCGGAAGAGCGGATCGCCGTCCGGCACCGCGCGGGCGAACCAGCGCTCGAGGTCGGCGCGCACGGCGGGGTCGGCATTCTCGCCGAGCAGCAGCGAGCAACTGGTGTGCGGCGTGAACACCAGCGCGGTGCCGATGCGCACCGCGCTGGCCGCGACCGCATCGGCGACTTCGGCGGTGATGTCGTGGAAGCCGCGGCCGCGGGTGTCGACCACGAACTCGCGCTGCGCCACCACCACCGCCGACGCGCTCACGGGTACAGCATCCGGGACGTCCAGGTCTGCCCGTGGCGGCTCCAGCGCACGCGCTCGTGCAGGCGGAACTCGGCGCCATACCAGAACTCGATCATGTCCGGCTCCACCAGGTAACCGCCCCAGTGCGGCGGCCGGCTGACGTTGCGCCCGGCGAACTCCTCCTCGTAGTGCTGCACGCGCCGCTCGAAGGTCTCGCGGTCGGGCAGGGTCTGCGACTGCAGCGAGGCCCAGGCGCCGATCTGGCTGCCGCGCGGGCGGCTGGCGAAGTAGGCGTCGGACTCCTCCTCCTGCAGTTTCCGCGCGACTCCCTCGACGCGCACCTGCACGCCCTGGCGCACGTGTTTCCAGTGGAAGCACAGCGCGACCTGCGCGTGCGCCTCCAATTGGCCGCCCTTGTCGCTCTGGTAGTTGCTGAAAAAGCGAAAGCCGCGCTCGTCGACGCCCTTCAGGAGCACGATGCGCGAGGCGACCCGGCCGGCGCTTTCCGCGGTGGCCAGGTTCATCGCCGTGGGTTCGGGGTCGCCGCTGGCCTTGGCCTCGTCCAGCAGCCGGATGAAAGTGTCCAGGATTTCAGGTTTGAGCATGATGTGTGAAACTTCCCTTTTGCGTCGTGGCCAAAGCGCGCCATCATGGAGCGAATGAAACTGTCCGATGATAGTGCAATGATCCCCGCACCCCGCATCCCGCCCCCGGCGGCAACGGCGCGATGCTTCTCCACGCAAGGTGAAAATGGCGGCAATGGCCATGCGCCAGCCTGCCGTCGTGCCGGCCCGGGCCAGGCCGGGAGTCGCCGCCGATGATGTCGCTGGCGCAGCAGCAGAACGAGGCGCTGGCCGGACACCTTCTGGACCAGTACGCCGGGCGCATTGCGCGCTCGCGCAGGCCCTACATCCTGGGCCTGTCGGGCCTGCAGGGCAGCGGCAAGAGCACCCTGGCGCGAGTCATGAAGGCGCAGGCCAAGGCGCGCGGCTGGGACACCGAGGTGCTCTCGCTGGACGATTTCTACTACGCCCGCAGCGAGCGCGAGGCGCTGGCGCGCGACGTGCACCCGCTGCTGCGTTCGCGCGGCGTGCCGGGCACCCACGAGATCGAGCTGCTGCTGTCGGTGCTGGCGGCGGTGCCGCACGCCTCCGCCCGGCTGGCGGTGACCCATCCGCGCTTCGACAAGGGCCGCGACACGCGCCTGCCGCCCTCGCGCTGGCCGCGGATCACCAAGCGACCCGCGCTGGTGATCGTGGAGGGTTGGGCGCTGGGCATCCGGCCGCAGCCGCTGACGGCGCTGGCCCGGCCGATCAATGCACTGGAACGCGACGAGGACCCGGACGGCGCCTGGCGGCGCTGGGTCAACAAGCAGTTGCGCGGCTACCAGCCGCTATGGCGCAAGTTCGACGCGCTGATCGTGCTGCAGGCACCGAACTGGGACATCGTGCGCCGCTGGCGCGGCGAGCAGGAGGAGGAACTGGTCGCACGCCACGCCCCGCTGGCGATGGACGCGGCCAGCATGGGCCGCTTCCTGATGCACTTCGAACGCCTCAGCCGCCACGCATTGGCGACGCTGCCGGCGCTGGCCGACACGGTGGTGGAGTACGACGACGACCGCCACGTGACCGGACTCACGCACGGCTGACAGGGCAGCGTCGAGGCGCCGCCCTGACGCCGCGCGCCCTCAGTCGACGACGAAGTTGACCTTCATGTTGACGCGCCACTCGGTGACGCTGCCGTCGTCGGCGGTGACCACCTTGATCTCGTTGATCCAGGCTCCCTTGATCTTCTTCACCGATTCCCCGGCCTTGCGCAACCCGTGCTGCACGGCATCCTCGATGCCCTGCTTCGACGACGCGTTGATCTCGATGACCTTGGCTACTGACATGGCGTGAACCTCCCGTCCGGGCGTGCAAGCGGCACGCGGCGCTCCCTGTCCCGAAGCCCGAGTCTGGCCCGCACGCACGACGCGGCACAAGCCGCACCGCGTCATGCGTTCAGGCGGGCTGCACCTGCACGGCGGTGCCATAGGCCAGCACTTCGGTGACGCCCTGGGCCACGTCGTTGGCGTCGTAGCGCATCGCCACCACGGCGTTGGCGCCCATCGCGGCGGCATGCTGCAGCATCAGTTCGAAGGCTTCCTCGCGCGCCTTCTCGCACAGTTCCGTGTAGATGGAGATATTGCCGCCGACGATGGTCTGCAGCGCGGCGCCGAGGTTGCCGACCACGCTGCGCGAACGCACGGTAATGCCGCGCACGATGCCGAACGAGCGCACGATGCGGCAACCGGGGATGTCGTTGCCGGTGCTGACCTGGTGATGCGGGATGGATGCAGTCATGGCGCTCTCCTGGATGGCGGGTGGAACGAAGATCAGCTGTCGAGCAGCGCGGCGTAGCCGAGGCGCGCATCCGGCCAGCGCGGCGCGAAGCCGCTGGCGCGCAGCCGCGCATTGCTCAGCCGCTTGCTGCCGATGCCCGGCGGCGGCGCGCCGGCGGCCGGCGGGGGTACGCCGAGCAGTCGCGCCAGATGATCGTGTAGCACGTCGAGCGGCAGCGGCGTGTCGTCCACGCCGAGATAGCACGCCTGCGGATCGGGCAGCGCCAGCAAGTGCGCGATCGCCGCGGCCGCATCGTCCACATGGATGCGATTGGCCCAGTGCGGCGCGGCCCGCGGCACCTGCACCGTGCCGGCGCGCAGGCGCTCGAACAGCTGGGTTCGCCCCGGCCCGTACAGCCCGGCCAGGCGCAGCACCACCGAGCACACCGGTTGCGCGGCCAGCCAGCGCTCCGCCTCGAGCAAGGTGGCGCCGTTGAAACCGGGTGGGGCGGGCGGCGTGTCCTCGTCCACCCAGTCGCCGTCGTGCGCGCCGTACACCGCGCTGGAGGAAACCAGCAGCACACGCTGCAACCTGCCATCGTCGAGCGCGGCCAGCAGATGGCGCAGCCCGTCGACGAAAGTCGCGCGATAGGCTGCCGCGTCGCGGTGGTCCGGCGTGGGCAGGTAAACCAGCTGCGTGAATGCGCGCGGCAAGGCGGCGAGGCTGTCCGGCCGGGTGAGGTCCGCCTGCAGCCAGCGGATGTCCGGGCCCCCTGCCACAGGCGGGTGCCGGCGCAATGCCCATACCTCGTCACCGCGCCCGCGCAGCTGCTGCGCCACGCGCAGGCCGAGATCGCCGCAACCGGCCAGCAGTACCCGCTCGCTCACCGCAACCCTCCTTCGGCGCCTGTTAGCATCACGCCATGAATCCGTCGTGCAACCTGTTCATCGTCGGTCCGACCGGTGCCGGCAAGACCTCGGTCGGCAGGCGGCTCGCCGTGCATTATGGGCTCTCGTTCGTCGATCTCGACCAGCAGGTCGAGCAGCATTGCGGCGTGGACGTGGGCACGGTGTTCGAGCTCGAGGGCGAAGCCGGCTTCCGCCAGCGCGAGAGCGCGCAGCTGGACGCGCTGAGCCGGCGCTGCGGCATGCTGCTGGCGACCGGCGCGGGCGCCGTGCTGGCGAGCGACAATCGCCGCTGGCTGAGCCAGCGCGGTTTCGTGGTGTGGCTGCAGGCCAGCGTCGAGCAACAGCTTGAACGACTCGAACGCGACCATCGCCGCCCGCTGCTGGCCGTGCCCGATCGCCTCGCACGCCTGCAGGCGATGGCCGCGGTGCGCGAGCCGATCTACCGCGACCTTGCCGACCTCGTCGTGCCCGGCCACCATGGCAGCGTCGGCGCCGCCAGCGAACGATGCATCGAACTGATCGACGCGCACTGGCAACGCGACCCTTCTTCCCGTCCCGCGCAGCACGCATGAACAAGCCCCCCTTGCACAGCATCAACGTCGCGCTCGGCCTGCGCAGCTACCCGGTATGGATCGGCAGCGGCCTGCTCGACGATCCGGCGCGCTGGCGCCCGCTGCTGCGCGGGCGCCATGCGTTGGTGGTCAGCAACACCACGGTGGCGCCGCTGTACCTGGAGCGGGTCGAGGCGGGGCTGGAGGGCTTGCACTGGTCGTCGTTCCTGCTGGACGACGGCGAGGTGCACAAGAGTTTCGCCAATGTCGGCCGCGTGCTGGACGCGCTGGGCCAGCTCGGCGCCACCCGCGACGCCTGCGTGATCGCCCTGGGCGGCGGCGTGGTCGGCGACCTCGCCGGCTTCAGCGCCGCGTGCTGGATGCGCGGCATCGACTTCATCCAGATGCCGACCACCTTGCTGGCGATGGTCGACTCCTCGGTCGGCGGCAAGACCGGGGTGAACCTGCCGGTGGGCAAGAACCTGGCCGGAGCCTTCCACCAGCCGCGCGCGGTGATCGCCGACATCGACACACTCGCCACCCTGCCCGCGCGCGAATACCGCGCCGGGCTCGCCGAGGTGGTCAAGGGCGCAGCGATCGGCGACGAGACGTTCTTCGTGTGGCTGGAGCAGCACGCCGACGCGCTGGCCGCGCGCGACGTCGACACCGTGCTGGAAGCCATCGCGCGCAAGGTGCAGTACAAGGCCGGCGTGGTGGCGCGCGACGAGACCGAGCAGGGTGAACGCGCCCTGCTCAACTTCGGCCACACCTTCGGCCACGCACTGGAAACCGCGGGCCACTACGCCAGCCTGCTGCACGGCGAGGCGGTGGCGATCGGCATGCTGCTGGCCGCGCAATTGTCCGAACGCTCCGGCATGAGCGAACCCGGCGATACCGCGCGGCTGGAACGGTTGCTGCGCACGCTCGGCCTGCCGCTGGCGATCCCGGCGGGGATGGACACGGCGCGGCTGCTGCAATGGATGCGGCTGGACAAGAAGAACGCCGCCGGCCAGTTGCGCCTGATCCTGTGGCGCGGCATCGGTCGCGCGGAGATCGTCGCCGCGGTGCCGGAATCCGCCGTCGCGGCGACACTCGATGCCGCCGCGCGCGGGCCAGGGGTTCCGGCCGCCTGACCGGGCCGGAACCCGGCGCGCCGGTTACTGGACGCTGATGCTGCCCTTCATCAGGGCCGAGTGGCCCGGGAAGCTGCAGAAGAACACGTACGGACCGTCACCCTGGATCTTGCTGACCGGGAAACTCACCGAGGTGGTCTCGCCACCGCCGATCAGCTTGGTGTGGGCGATCACGCGCGAGTCGTCCGCCTTGACGTAGCCGGCGGCCGCGCCCGCGGCAACGCCGTCGGCATCCACGGCCTGCATGTCGGACTGTTTGGTGATCACCACGTCATGGCCCATCGCGGTGACCGGCATGGTGCCGGTGTGCTTGAGCGTGATCTTGAAGTCCTTGCACGAGGAAGGCACCACGATGGAGGACACGTTGTACTGCATCGCGTCCGAACCCTCGATCTCGGTGGCGCAATCGGTGACCACCGCGGTGCCCTTGCTGGTGTCCATGGCCGACCCGGCAGGCGCGTTGGCCATGCCGGCGGCGGTCGTCGCCGGAGCGGGCGTCATCGCCACCGGAGCCTGGGCCGGGGTCGTGGTGGCGGACGGGGCCGGCGCCGACTCGGATGTCGCCGGCGACGACGAGTTGTCGCTGCAGGCGGCCAGCGCCAGCGCACAGGCGGCAGCAAGCAGACTCGGTTTGATGTTCATCGATCGTCCTCCTGGGTGGCAAAGCCGCATCATCGAACAGCGATGCTCTGCATCCCGTGAAGACGCCCCGCCCAAGCATGCCGCAGGGGCGGGCGGCGCCGGCACCTGCGTGCTGCCGGACCATTTCTCCGCGAACGCCCCGTGTGCATCCATAGGCTGGCTGGCAACGTACAACACCCATGGCCCGCCGGTGGCGTGCGTGGCCGCGTCTTGACGTTGTGGACCTGCCGGGAGAGTTGGAGATGACGACTGAATTGCAGATGCTGGGCTGGTCGGTGCTGCTCGGGATCGTTTACGTGCTGTTCGCTGCCGCGCTGGGCACATGGCAGCGTGGCCTGCGCTGGAATGTCGGCAACCGCGACGGCGACCCCGAGCCGCTTCGCGGGCCCGCCGCACGCGCCGCCCGCGCCAGCCACAATTTCCTCGAGACTTTCGCCTTCTTCGCCGCGGCGACCTTGGCGGTCGTGGCGACGCAGCAGACCGATGCGCATACCGCGATCGGGGCGCAGGTCTACTTCTGGGCGCGACTCGCG
This sequence comes from Rhodanobacter sp. UC4438_H5, assembly GCF_052978405.1. Classification (NCBI taxonomy): domain Bacteria; kingdom Pseudomonadati; phylum Pseudomonadota; class Gammaproteobacteria; order Lysobacterales; family Rhodanobacteraceae; genus Rhodanobacter; species Rhodanobacter sp. UC4438_H5. Next base: position 167,215 of record NZ_CM129672.1, on the reverse strand, counting down.
TACTTGCCGATCTATGTGGTGGGTATCCCCTACCTGCGTACGGCCGTGTGGGCCGCCAGCCTGTGGGGCATCCTGCAGATGGTGGAACCCTTGCTGCGCTGAACCCGGCAAAACCCCGGACCACTGCATGGAGACGCTCCGAGCGTGCGGCCAGCTGCTTGTCGTCCCGGCGAGATGAGGCATCCAGCGTCCGACAGACCTGGAGTCCCGGCTTGCGCCGGGACGACGAGCGGCTTCAGGCGATGCCGCGGCAGCAGACGTCAGAAGCTGTAGCCGACGCTGATGCCGTAGATCCAGGGATCGACATTGGCTTTGCCGATGCCTGCTCCGTTGAGCCTGACGTCGCTGCTCCAGTCGAAGTACTTTGCGTCGGCGCGCACGAACACGTTCGGCGTGGCGTGGAAATCCAGGCCCAGCTGTCCGACGAAGCCGCTGCCGTCCTTCACGTCCAGGTTCGTGCCCGCGATGGGTCCCGTGGTGCGTTCGTCGCTCACGTTCACCCAGCCATAGCCCAGGCCGACGAAAGGCTGCCACGCCTGGTCGGCGAGGAAGTGGTACTGGGCGGTGAGCAGCAGCGGCATGTGCTTGATGGTGGCGGACTTCGCGCCATCGAGCTTCACGTCGTGCTCGAACTTCACGAGCGGCAGCCACAGCTCGGCGCCCCAGTTCGGCGCGAAGCGATAGCCCAGCGTGAGGGTCGGCTCCCAGTCATCGCCGATGCTGGAGCGGAACGCGCCCGCCAGGACGCCGTTGCTGCTTTTGGGCGCGACACCGTTGTAACCCACCGCGCCGTAGAAGCCTGGCGCGCTGTAATCCTGGGCCCGGGCAGTACCGGCACCGGCAACAGCCAGAGCGCAACCGGCGACAATCAAGGGCAAAACTTTCATGTTGGCATCTCCAATGAGGTGACAGACTGGTTCGAGACTCTCGAGGAAGGAGTCCTGCTTCGCGCTGGGAAATGCCCCTACGCGAATGCCTGTACGGTCACCCGCAAGTTTTGGACTGAATTCGTGCTGAACCGAAGCCCGGCCATGCGGCAGGCCATGAACCGCCGTCGCCACGCACGGGGCCAGCGGCACGCATCCATCGCCAGCTGCTGGCCGGGTTGGCGCGGCAATCGCAACCTGCACATCGATCGCAGACCGGCCCGGGTTTTCCTGATGGCGGCGAAGACGTTGCCGGCCTGGTCGAATGATCCGGCGCAGGCGTCGTCCCGGTCACGGATTGCAGCAATCGCAGAAACCCGGGTCCGCCCAGGCCTCCCGCGCGAACTGCTCGCGGCGAAATCCACACCCTGCGCACACCTCGATCATGGCGCGGGTTGCGGCCGTGGCCGCATGACAGGACGCGCAAGGCAGGCCGGCGATGCGTTCCGTGGCCACGAAGCCGCGTCGTCCGCAGCGCGGGCAACAGGATCTGCAGCGCCGCACGAGATCGATGGCCGCACGCCTGATGGCGCGCATCCGGGTCGGGTTGCGGCATGCGCGCATGTCCGTCTCCACGCAGGCTGCGCCACTGATGGCAATCGCATCGGCAACGTTGGCCAGCAGTTCCTCCGGGCTCATGTTGTCCTTGCGCAGCAACACCGCTGGATCGGGCTTGCCATCGACTGCCGCCGTCACGATCACTCCGTGCGCGGGAAAGCCGATGCCTTCGGCAAACTCCACGGCGGAGCGCGCATCCACCACGACGCGCTGGGCGTAATTGGTGCGCGGCGTGGTGTGCGTTCCGACGATCTCGACACCGTCGCGACGGTCCAGCAGCATCACCAGCTCGGTGTCCAGAGGCACGAACGGCACGTGCGGATGGGGACCGAAGCTGCCCTCGCTGGCAACACCTGCATGCATCTCAGGCATGCATTCCAGGGCAGCGGCGATCTTGGCTCGGGCCGTTGCGAGCGGAGTATCCCGGCGAGGAATGTCACGACTGAAGGTACCGAACCGATCGGTGTCGAAGCCGGCCAGCAGTTGCGGTTGCAGGCCCAGGGCGCCCCTAAGCAGAGGGCCGATCACGGCCTCCTTGCCGTGCATGGTGGCGATCACGACACGATCCAGTGGCATCAGAAATAGCCCTCGCGCTTGTGCCTCTCCAGACTTCCGCTTGAATCCCGGTCGACCAGCCGACCCTGGCGTTCGGACAAGCGTGACGCGATGGTCTCTGTCAACACGGCCTCGAGGTCCGCCGCATCGGACTCCATGGCCCCGGTCACCGGCCAGCAACCCAGGGTGCGGAAACGCACGCGGCGAAGACCTGCCCTCTCGCCGGGCCGAAAGCGCATGCGCTCGGGCTCGTCCACCACGATGAGCGCACCATCGCGCCGAACCACCGGCCGCCACGCCGCAAAGTACAGGGGCGCCAGCTCGATCTTCCTCAGCATCGCGTACTGCCAGATGTCGAACTCCGTCCAGTTGGACAACGGGTAGACGCGCAACGACTGCCCGTTGGCCATGTCGGTGTTGAACAGCTTCCACAGTTCCGGTCGCTGCCGGCGAGGGTTCCATGCGTGTCCTCGCTCGCGCAGCGAGAACACGCGCTCCTTCGCACGCGACTTCTCCTCATCGCGACGCGCGCCACCGAACACCACGTCGTAACCGCCTGTGTCCAGGGCCTGCTTCAGCGCATCCGTGCGCATGGCCGTGGTGTAGGCATCGCCATGATCGAAGGGATTCACGCCGGCCGCCCTGCCCTGCTCGTTGGCGTGGACAAGCAACCGGAAACGATGCTTGCGGGCGAAGCGATCGCGAAACATGAGCACGTCGCGGAACTCCCAGGTGGAGTCCACGTGGAGCAGCGGCAGCGGGGGCGCTGCGGGGTGGAAGGCGCGCGCCGCGAGACAGGCGAGCGCGGTGGAATCCTTGCCGCCGGAAAACAGCAGTACGGGCTTTCGCGCCTGGGCCACGGCCTCGCGCAGGATGAAGACAGCCTCGTTCTCCAGGTCCGCCAGATGACCGGTTGCCAGGGCAGGCGCGCTGGTCATGCGAGCGCATGGCCAAGACCCGCCGCCCGCCACAAGCGGTCGCGCAGGGCATGGTTCAGTCCGCGGCCATCCGGCGGCACCACGATCAGTACGGCGAGATCCAGGTCATCGGCTTCGCGCAGGCGCCGGTACAACTGCTGCGCCTGCTGGTCCGGGGAGTGCCCCATGGACAACCACGGCACGTGGGCCGGCCAGCTGCCGGCACGCCGCTCGGAGAGCACGCCCACGCGAGCGCTGAGCGCGGTGTATTCGGCGATGCGTTCGGGCACCTGTTCCATCGATGCCAGCACCACGCGGGCGTTGGGGGCGTAGTGAAGCTTCATGCGGCCGGGGCTGCGTATCGACGTGTCGATGGGCGACTCGACCGGCTTGCCGGTCACCCGCTCCAGGTCCTCCCCGGTGATCGCACCGGGCCGGAGCAGCCGCGGCAGGCCGGTGGAAAGATCGACGATGGTCGACTCGATGCCCACGCGGCAGGGGCCGCCATCCAGCAGCACCTCGACCGCATCGCCAAGCTCTTCCCGGACGTGCCGGGCGGTGGTCGGACTGATCTTCTTGTGCCGGTTGGCAGAGGGCGCAGCGATCCCCCCGCCGAACGCTTCCAGCACGTCCAGCGCCAGCGGGTGTGCGGGCACGCGCAGCGCCACCGTATCCAGGCCGCCCGTCACGCCGTCGCTCACCGTGGCGGCGCGGGGCAACACCAGCGTGAGCGGGCCAGGCCAGAAGGCTTCGGCAAGGCTCCATGCGAGCGCGGGAATGTCCCGCGCCCACTGCGCCAACTGGGCGGCCCGATGCAGGTGCACGATGAGCGGATGGTCTGCCGGGCGCTGCTTGGCCGCGAAGATCTTCGCGACCGCGGCGGGGTTGCCGGCATCCGCGCCCAGTCCGTAGACCGTCTCGGTCGGCAGGCCGATCAAGGCGCCGCGGCGCAGCGCATCCACCGCGTCGCGCACGCCAGCACTCCCGGAGAGCCTGATGTCTTCCCGATCCTTGATGTTCATGCCGCGTCCTCCCAGGTCAGATGGCCGGTGTAGCGATGCATGGACCCTGGCTTGTCGCCGAAGGCGAACAGGTGGGCCCAGCCGTGGTCGAACAGGTGCCGCACGGCTTCATGCCTGGCGACGATGGCGTTGATGGCGTCCAGCGGAGCGGCGATGACGACGGACAGCCGCAGCGGCTCATGGACATAGCGCTTGCCGTCATGCAGCGACTGCCATGGCAAGCCGGTGCGCAGGTCGCCGCCATTGCCCTCCAGCACGCCCAGCTTGCCGACCACGTTGTGGAGCGTCTTGTTGCCGCTTCCGAAGACCCGGTTGTCCACCGCCGAGCCGTAATACTGCAGGCTGATCCACGCGCCCACGATCATCGGCGCGGTCATGATGGATTCCAGGGTCTTGAAGCCGTCATCGCGCTGCCAGTCGTAGGAATTGAGGAAGGCACGCCCCGCCAGGTCGAGGCCCGCGGTGCGGCTGCGCGGGGCGATGATGTATGAGGCGCAACCCGCCAGGCCCCACTCCGGCCGTACCTCGCTCCAATCCCTGCTGCGCGCCAGGACCTGGTTCTCGATCGAGCGCCGGTCGTGCAAGGTGAGGATGGCGGCACGTTCCTGCCGGGTCACCCGGCCGGCCTCGGCCAGCGCTGCCTGCAGTCGGGCCAGGTCGTCGGCATGCGTCGCCGGCAAGCCGTCGGTGTCGAAGATCGTCACCTGGTCGGTGGTGGTGTCGTGCAGCGCGCCGAGGAAATGTGTCTCGTCGGGAATCACCGTGCCGCGTTCTGCCAGGGCCTGGCGCACCTGGCGGTCGTTCAGCACCGCAGCCGCCACCCGCGCATTGGCGTCGCCCGCGTGCCCACCGCAAGCCCCGCAATCCAGGCCGCTGGCATGCGGGTTGTTGACCGAGCTGGCGCCGTGCCCGACGAACAGCACCACGCGCGCGAACTGCTGCCGCAGCGACATGGCGCGCAGGGCGCCCTCTGCCAGCGCGACCCTGGTTTCCAGCGGCATGCCGGTGGCGCGGTCGTTCGCGGTCGAGGGCGTGATGTCCGGCGCCAGTCGCGTGAGTGCAGCGGCGTCGATACCGCGCTCCGCCGGGTGCGCTTCGGGCCGGGTGAAGCCCAGGCTGTCGGCGATGAGCTTGCCGGCGAATTTCCATCCCATCGCTTCGACGAAGGTGAACGACGACACCGCGGCCAGCTTGAACCAGCGCCATTGGCCGATGGCGCGAAGCCGCCGCCGCCGCCGCGTGGCGATGTCGGCCTGCTGCTGCGCCGTCGCACCCCCGACTGTCTCGTGCACCGTCAGGCCGGGTGCCAGCAGCACCGGGCAGCGGGGACCACCCTGGCCCCGGGCGAGCGGCACATATTCCATCGGCATGCCGAAGAATCCGGCCATGCCCAGCGTCTCCACGCCGGGCGCCACCTTCTCCAGCGCACGCCGGAAGGTTTCGGAGCGCACGTCGATGCAGAACACGGCCTGCACCGCCGGGCGCATGGCGATCACGGATGGCCGCGGTGCGGCGAGCTTGGCGAGGAAGCATCGCTGCCAGGCGATTTCGTAGGCGTCCTGCAGGATTTCTTCCAGCGTCGGCGCGGCCGGCTCGTTTTCGCGGGCCGATGCAGCGAAACAGGCGCGGGCCTGCTCCCATCCGGCCGCCAGTGCGGCGACCGGCTGGCACGTTTCCAGCAGCGCCACCTCGAAAGCCAGCCGTATCGCCAGCAGTTCGAGCAAGGTGTCGTCGCGCCGCCCCGCCAGCTCGCTTTGCCAGACCTGGTAGCGGGCGTAGCCGGCCCAGCCGCCCACGCTCATCAGCAGCCGGTGGAAATAATCGGCAAGGCCCGGTTCGTCCATCTTCAGGCGGGCCGCTCCATGGGCGATCATCGCTTCGGCAGTGGCAGGAAGCGCGCCGATCGTGCGGTGGAATCCGGCGAGCCCCATGACCTGGGGCGTGCGATCGATGGCGGCCTCCTCACGCCAGGCCGCATAAGGGCCCAGGTGCCGTGTCGACGCTGGCCACAGCGCCTGCCCCGCGTCGAAGTAGCCGGCCGCCCACAGCGAGACCCGCTCGCCGGCAAAGCTGGCCCAGTCCCGTCCGGTCAGCTTGCCGGCGACGTCGGCAACGGTCGGCAGCGGCGCATGCGTTGCCACATCCTCGGTTTGCAGTTGGCGGCGCAGCGCCGCGACGTCGAGGGTGCGAGGGGCGGCACTTCCCTTGCGCAGCAGGGCCTGGCCAAGATCCCGGTCGGTGATGCGACCCTGGGCGATGGCGTCGCGGTAGAACGCGCGCGGCATGGTCATGCGGGCGCCTGCCACCTCGGCCATGACGCGCGCGACCTCGCCGAAGCGGCGGTCGGCCATGCCGAGGAAGGGATTGACGGCCACGAAATTCTTCAGCGGCCACAGTGGCGCGATGCGTCCACACGCGCGCTGCGCGGCTTCACATGCACGCCCTGCCCCGATGTCGGAGGAAGGTGGGATGGGATCGGCTTGTTCCCTGATCTTCAATGCGATGGCGTTCATGGGCGGCTCCTCAGGCGATGGTCCGGGCGTGATGGCGCGCGTCTTCCCGACGCAAGGCACCCACCAGGCGATTGAAGATGGCGTTGACGTAGAGGCCGTTGGCCAGGTGGACGCGTGCCGCCCGCCAGAGCGGCCGCTGGTTCCACAGCACGACCAGGCTTTGCAGCACGGTGACCGCGGTGAACGATGCGATGGCCAGCCCCATGATCAGCAGGCCCGTGCCGTCGGGCCGGGGAATCGCCGGCAGGCTGCCGGCGGTCAGCCGCGTGAAGGCGGTTTCCAGGATGAAATAGGCCAGCGTGGTTCCGGCGGCCCCGAGCAGGGTCTGCACAACCAGGCGGGTAGTAGTGGCCCCTTGCAGTGACGATGCCAGCAGCATGCTGACGCCCATCACCAGGATCGCGCCCAGGGTCAGCACGGCAGGCTCCGCCCGCACGAAGGTTCCGAATACCCAGGCAAACAGCACGTAGATCGCGGTCGCCAGCAACAGGCTCAGCAGGACGGGGCGCAGGCGCGGCCTGGCGAAACGCGGCAGCGTCTCGGTTTCCACCACGCCCCCGGCCGAGAGGAAGGCGTGGGCCTTGTACAGCGAATGGGCGACCAGGTGAAGCAGCGCGATCGCGAACGCGCCGAGCCCGCATTGCAGTGTCATGAAACCCATCTGCGCCACGGTCGAGAAAGCCAGCGATCCTTTCACGCTGGTCTGGGTCAGCATCACCACGCCGCCGAACAAGGCGGTGAAGCCGCCCACGATGGCAACGCCGTGCAGCGTCGGCATCGAGAGCACCATCACGTCGGCAAAGCGGATCAACAGGAATCCACCCGCATTGATGATGCCCGCATGCAACAGGGCCGACACCGGCGTCGGCGTGTCCATCACCTCCGGCAGCCAGCCGTGGGTGGGGAACTGCGCCGACTTCATGAGCGCCGCGACACCCAGCAGCAAGGCCGCCAGCGAGAGTGCGGGCGGCGCGGCGTCGGCGGCGATGGCCTGCGCCCGGGCCAGCACGGTGGCCAGGTCGGTCGTGCCGAACGTGGTCACCAGCAGGGCGGCGGCACCGAGCATGCACGCATCACCGAGGCGGGCGGCGAGGAACTTCTTGCGGGCGGCGATCCTTGCGGGTCGGCGCTCCGGGTAGAACACCAGCAAGCGGTGCAGGGAGAGGCTCATCGCCACCCACGCAACCACCAGCTGCACGAGGTTGCCCGCGAAGACCAGCAGCGTCACGGCTGCCAGCGTCCGGCACAGGCCGGCCATGAAGGCGCCCTGGCGCGGCTCGCCGTCCATGTAGTTGCGGCTGTACTGGACCACGACGACGCCGACGAAGGCGACCAGCAGGAACATGGTGCAACTGATGGCATCCAGCCTGACCGACAAGCCGATGCCATTGTCTCCCAGCAACCCGCTGGTGGCCGGGCCTTCCCACGCGGTCAGCAGGCAGGCCAGCACCGCGAGCACCAGGCAAAACCACGTCGCCAGGCGGCTTGCGAGAAGCATGGCGTGCGGCCGACGAGGTCCCGGCCGTGAAGGAAACAGGGTCGCCAACAACAGGCTGGCGGGGGCAAGCAGAAACAGCGTCGCAAGGGCAGGCAACATCAATCACTCCGCGGTCAGGTGAGCCGCGGCAAGCCTACGCTTCGCGCATCATTCTAAAAAATTCATTTAACGAAACCTGTCGATATACAAAATAGAATGATTGCATGGCCGCACTGAACTACAACCACCTGCGCTACTTCTGGGCAGTCGCCCGCGAGGGAAACCTCACCCGCGCCGCGGAGAAGCTGCTGATCTCGCAGTCGGCGCTGTCGATCCAGATCAGGAAGCTCGAGGGTCAGCTGGGACAGGACCTGTTCGAACGCAGCGGGCGGCAACTCGTGCTGACCGAGGCCGGGCGCATCGCCTTCGACCACGCGGAATCGATCTTCGCCACCGGCGGCGACCTGCTCGCCACGCTCAAGCAGCGCTCCGGCGGCCGGCGTTCGATACTCAGGGTCGGGGCCTTGGCCACGCTGTCGCGCAATTTCCAGATCGGCTTCCTGCGCCCATTGCTGGGACGCCGGAATGTCGAGGTCATCGTTCGCTCGGGGACCACCGCGTTCCTCTTGCAAAGCCTGGAAGCCCATCGGCTGGACGTGGCGCTGGTCAATGTCGCGCCCGCCCGCGATGCGGCCACTCCCTGGGTTTCCCACGCCATTGCCGAACAACCCGTCAGCCTGATCGGAACGCCGAAACGCATCGGCAAGGGCGGCACGCTGAAGACACTGCTGACCAGGCAACCCCTCGTGCTGCCGACGATGGAGAGCAGCGTACGCATCGGATTCGACGCGCTGGTCGAACGCATGGGCTGGAAAGTGCGGGTGGCGGCGGAGATCGACGACATGGCGATGCTGCGACTGATCGCCCGGGAGGACGTCGGCCTGGCGGTGGTTCCGCCGATCGTGGTCAAGGATGAATTGAGCAGCGGCCGCCTGGTGGAGGTTCACCAGTTGCCGCAGCTCAGCGAGACCTTTTTTGCCGTCACCATGAAGCGGCGTTTTCCCAATCCGCTGTTGCGCGAGCTGATCCGTCCACGTACGGCGCTTGAGCTCGCCGATTAGCGCGGGCGTCCGCCGGGCGACCCGAGGGACATCGACCGCCACGCCGTCGTGCATGTGCCGCCATCCGCCGGCAACGGAATCTGTTCGGCCTCAGAAGGCGTAGACGAAACCCGCCAGCACGGTGCTTGCCGAGGAGCGCTCCACCAGCGGACTGTCGGTGATCGCGCGAGGCAGCCGCTGGTACTTCAGGGCACTCCAGAACGTCCAGCGGCGACCCATCGGAGCCACCGCGCCGAGGCTGGCTTCCGGCACCAGCACGCCGGGAACGGCATAGGGCCCCGGTGCGCCGTTGGCTGCCTCGGAGGGGCGGATGCCGTAGTAGTAGTCGGCGAGCCGGGGCGACCACCAGCGCACACCCAGGCCGGGCGTGACGCGCCATTTGCCGAACCGCAGCGGGTAGCCGTACTGCATGGCGAGCTCTTGCCCGCGGCTTCGCGACAAGGCATCGGTCAGCACGGTCAGCTGCAGGTTTCCCAGCCTGCCGGAGCGGGTCAACACGGCGCCGACATCCATGCTCCGGCGCCGGTCCCGAAGACCGTCCAGGGGAATGTCGTCGGCATCGAATCCGTCGAGCCGTGCCTGCGCCACCAGGTCCAGCCGCCAGTCGTCGCGTTGCCAGGCATGCCAGCCGAGTTGCAGGCCGCGCAGGAAGGCGTGCTCGCCTTCGTAAGCCGCCGCGGGAACCACCAGCTGGCGACGGGAGGAACCGGCATAGCCACCGTTGCTGACCAGCGCGATGGCACCGGCTTGCCAGCCTCGCTGTACCCGGCGCGAGGCCGTCTCCCCGGCGGCGAAGGCCTCCGAGCAGCACGCGCAGAGCAACCCGGCAACAACGATCCAGAGGAAGGGGGGAAGCATGGGTCGGCACTCCGGTCGGATGGGGAAGGCAACGCTCGCCTGCAGACGTTGCCACGCAGAAGGGCATATCCATCCATACGGAGCGCGTCCACCGGCGGATGCGCATTCACCGGCGATGAAGGACGTCCGCGACGCTGATCGTTCCCCGTGCTTCTCCGCCGGCGCTGCCGAAAGCCTTGCATCCATTCGCACCGGATCTCCGTACCTGTAATCAGGCACCCACAGGCTCTGGCCATGTCCTCATCCATACTCATCTACGGCGCCACCGGCGGCGTCGGCGCATGCCTGGCCCGGCTACTCGCCGATACGGGATCGCAGTTGCACCTGGTGGCGCGCCATGAGGAGACGTTGCGACCATTGGCGCAATCCCTGGGGGCGACATGGACGGTGGCCGACGTACTGGATGAAGCATCCTTTGCGGCGGTGACCGAGGCTGCGCCCGCGAGCCTCGACGGCCTGGTCTATGCGGTCGGCAACATCGCGGTGAAGCCGATCTCGCGCGTCTCCGAAGCTGACCTGGCCCACGATTACCGGCTGAACGCGATCGGCGCCGCGCTGGCCGTCCGGGCGGCCCTGCCGTCGCTGCGCAAAAGCACCACCGGTGCGTCCGTGGTGCTGTTTTCCTCCGTAGCAGCATCGCGCGGCTTTCCGTCGCATGCGTCCATCGCCATGGCCAAGGCGGCGGTAGAGGGTCTGACCCGGTCGCTTGCCGCCGAACTGGCACCCGCGGTGCGGGTCAACGCGATTGCGCCATCGCTCATCCGGACGCCGCTGGCCGCACGCATGGTGGCCAACCCGAAGCTTCGCGAGGCGTTCGCCGCCGCCCATCCCCTGGGCCGCCTGGGAGAACCCGAAGACATCGCCCAACTTGCTGCCCACCTGCTCTGGCCACGCTCCGGCTGGATGACCGGGCAAGTGATCGGCGTGGATGGCGGGCGCGCGGCCATCGCCGGAAAGTGACCGGAGCAGGCAGCGCAATGCGCAGCAATCGCGAGTTGCCTGGCAAGCCTGGCGTGCACCCTCGCCGCGGTGTCCACGGGTGCGGAAGATGGGCACGCGGGCCGGCCGGGGTGGAATACTGGTCCAGGCGCTGTCGATGGCGGGCCTGCCCGGGAGGTCACCCATGAAGATACTGCTGGTCGGAGCGAGCGGACTGGTCGGACAAGGCGTCCTCAAGGTGCTGCTGCAGGACGCCGAGCGGCCCGGGGTGACGTTGCTGGTCCGCCGCCGGTCGCCAGACGTGCCGCAGGGAGTGCGCGTGCTGCAAGTACCGGAACTCCGCGACAAGGCACTGGAAGGACTCGACCTTGGCGGCATCGATGCCTGCCTGTACTGCGCCGGGCCATTGCCCCTGCTTCTCTCGGAAGCGGCCTATCGCGAGGCGACGGTGGCCACCCTCGAGTGTGTGTCGCGGGCCTTTGCGCGCGCCAATCCGCGAGGACGGATGATCTATGTCTCCGGCGCCGGCGCCGACATCCGCAGCCGCTTGATGCCGTTGCGGATCAAGGGCGAGGCCGAGCAGGTGCCCGGCCGCTTCGCGCTGGCCACCACGGTACTGCGGCCCGGTGCCATCTGCCCCGTGCAGGGCGAGCGGTCTCCGCATCGCGCGCGGCGGGCACTCTATGCGCTGGCCGGTCCCGTGCTGTCCGTGGCGGTGCGCCTGATGCCCGGCAGCTTCACCACGAGCGCGGCCGTGGGAAGGTGCATGCTGGCCATGGCGAGGGCCGAGACCTCAGGGACCGGGATGGTCGTGGTCGAGAACAGGCAGATCAACACATTCGCCGCGCCCTGATCGGGTCCGGGGTGGTTTGCGCGGAGCGCCCGGCAAGTTTCGTGCAGCCGGGCGGCCATGCACGACGGCGAGGCTCAAGCCCTGCGCTCGGCCAACAGGCTCAGGAATTCCTTCCGCAACGAGGTGTCCTCGAGGAAGGATCCGCGCATCACGCTGTTCACCATCCTGGCACCATCGTCTTTCACGCCGCGCCAGTGCATGCAGTAGTGGTCCGCCTCCAGCACCACGGCGAGGCCGTCGGGCCGCAGGCGTGTTTCGAGCAGGTCGGCGATCTGCACCACCGCTTCCTCCTGGATCTGCGGCCGGCTCATCACCCAGTCGATCAGTCGCGCGTACTTGGACAAGCCGATCAGGTTGGATGCGGCATGGGGCATCACGCCCACCCACACGCGCCCCATGATCGGGCACAGGTGGTGCGAGCAGGCGCTGCGCACGCGCATCGGCCCGACGATCATCAGCTCGTTCAGATGCTGCACGTTGGGAAACTCGGTGACCTCGGGCGCGGCCCGATAGCGGCCCGCGAAGACCTCGCGCACGAACATCTTGGCCAGCCGCTTTGCGGTCTCGCGGGTGTTGTGGTCGTGCTCGACGTCGATCACCAGGGCGCGCAGCAGCGCGTCCGCCTTGTCGGCCACCTCCCGTTGCAGTTCGTCCAGCTCGCCGGGCCGGATGAACTCCGCCACGTTGTCGTTGGCGTGGAACCGTGCGCCGGCCTCGCGCAGGCGGTGGCGGATGCGGTCCGAGATGGCGGTGGCATCGGCATGGCGAATGGATGCCACATCGGAGGGTGCTGTTTGCATGATCAGGCCTTTGGCAGCGGCGGATGGCGTCGTGCGCTGTCGAACCCGAATGCCCGGCATGCACCATCAGCTCATACGCAGCACCGGGCCATCCGGATGCATGCTTGCCGTCCATCGACGGATTCAGGCGGCCAGGGGTTTGCCCGAAGGCTGTCGGGAGAGCGCCGCGACGGCATCGACCCACTGTGGCTGGTCATTGAGGCACGGGATCAGGGTGAGCTCCTCGCCGCCGGCGGCGAGGAAGGTTTCGCGTCCGCGGATCCCGATCTCCTCCAGGGTCTCGATGCAATCGGCCACGAACGCCGGGCAGGCCACGAGCAATCGGCGTACGCCCTGCGCAGCCAGCTCCTTGAGCACGACGTCGGTATGCGGTTCGATCCACTTCGCGCGGCCCAGCCGCGACTGGAACGCCAGCGACCAGCGCTCGTGCGGGACGCCGAGTGCGGCGGTCAGGCGCTCGCTGGTGCGCACGCATTGGGCGCGATAGCAGCGCTCCAGCACGTTTGCCGGAGGCTCTAGGCAGCACGACGGACCGCACAGGCAGTGCCGGCCGGTCGGGTCCGCCTTGCGGATGTGACGCTCGGGCAGGCCGTGATAGCTCAGCAGCAGATGGTCGTGCGGCTGCGCCAGATAGGGCCGCATGCTGGCGCCGAGCGCGGACAGGTACTCCGGCCGGTCATGGAACGGCGCAACCAGATCCAGCTGCAGCCGCAGGCGATGGCGCTGCAGGGTCTGCCGCGCCTCTTCCAGGACCGTGGTGACGGTGCTGTCGGCAAACTGCGGATACAGCGGCAGCAGGGTCGCGCGTTGGATGCCGCGGCGGGCGAGGTCGCACAGCACCTTCTCGATGGAGGGTTCGCCGTAGCGCATCGCCAGTTCCACCGGCGCGCCGTGCCAGCGTTCGGCCACCCGCGCCTGCAGGCGTCGACCGATCACCAGCAGCGGCGAGCCTTCGTCCCACCAGATCGAGCGATAGGCCGCGGCCGATGCCGCCGGACGCGTGCGCAACACCAGCGAGACGATCAGCCGGCGCAGCGGCCACGGCACGTCGATGACGTGGCGATCCATCAGGAACTGGTCGAGATAACGCCGCACGTCGGCGACGTCGGTGGAGGGCGTGGAGCCGAGGTTCACCAGGATCAGGGCTTGGTCGGGCATCGATGGTTTTCCGGTGGAGGCAGGAAGCGGGTGCGAGGTGCGTTGCCGGTCACAAGGCGTCGAGATCGCCGAGCACGGCCTCGGCCCGCCGCTGCACTTCGGCGCGTTGCGTGGACGGCATGCGCTCGAGCTGGCGCAGGGCCATGCCGAGGCGCGGATGGGATGCCAGTGCGCGGTGATGGCGTGCCAGGAAATCCCAGTACAACGCGTTGAACGGACAGGCGCGTTCGCCGGTGCGCTGATCGTGCCGGTAGCGGCAGCCGGCGCAGTAATCGCTCATCCTGTGGATGTAGTTCGCCGACGAAACGTAGGGCTTGGTGGCCAGCAGGCCACCATCGGCGAACTGGCTCATGCCCAGCGTGTTGGGCAACTCCACCCACTCGAAGGCATCGACGTAGATGCCGAGATACCAGCGGTGCACCTGTCCGGGGTCCAGGCCGGCCAGCAGCGCGAAGTTGCCGATCACCATCAACCGCTGGATGTGGTGCGCGTGGGCATGCTCCAGCGACTGCGTGATGGCCTGGTGCAGGCAGTTCATGCCGGTGGCGCCGGTCCAGAACCAGGCCGGCAGATCGCGCCGGTGGCCGAAGAAGTTGGCCTCGGCATATGCGGGCATGCGCGCCCAGTACACGCCGCGCACGTACTCGCGCCAGCCGAGGATCTGGCGGATGAAACCCTCGACCGCCGCCAGCGGCGCGCGACCCTCGCGCCAGCACGCTTCGGCGCGTTCGATCACCTCGCCTGGCGAAAGCATCTTGACGTTGAGCGCGAACGAGATCAGCGAATGGAACAGGCGCGGCGCCTGCGTGCTCATCGCGTCCTGGTAGTCGCCGAAATCGGCGAGCCCGTCGCGCAGGAAGGCATCGAGCTGGCGCAGCGCCTCGTCCCGGTTGAGCGGCCAGCGAAACGCTCCGGCTTCGGGCGCCCCGAAGCTTTGCACGCCGGCGGCCGCGATGCGCCGCCACAGCGCGCGGTGGTCGTGCGACGGTCGCGCATCGGCCGGTTCGGACGGCGCGCCTGGCCAGCGCCTGCGATTGTCGGCATCGAAGTTCCATCGGCCGCCCACCGGCCGCCCCTGCATGTCCAGCAACACGCGGTGCTTCGCGCGCATGTGCCGGTAGAACAGCTCCATCTTCCAGCGCCGTCGACCGGCAAAGAATGTCGCGACGTCGTCGCGGCGGGTCAGGAAGTGCTCGCTGTCCACCTTCCGTGCGGGGATGCGCAAGTGCTGCGCGTACTCCGCCAGCTGCCGGTCCAGGCGCCACTCGTCCGGTGCCTGGTACTCGAACGTGCGCACGCGGTACTCCCGGATCAGCTGGTCGAGGTTGGCGGTGATCGACTGACGGTTGGCGACGTCGTCGATCGCGAAGTAGCGCACGCGATGGCCGCTCGCCTCCAGCCCGCGGGCGAAGTCGCGCATGGCGGCGAAGATCGCCAGGATCTTCTGCGCGTGGTGGAGGGCGTAATCCGTTTCCTGGCGGACTTCCATCAGCACGTAAAGCACGTCGGGATCGCTGGCCGCGAACCAGGAATGTCCGGGGTCGAGCTGGTCTCCCAGCAGCAGACGCAGCATGGTCATGGGGCGTGGCCGTCCGGTTCAGCGCGCCGTGGGCGAAGTCGCCGCCCGGCGCTGGCGCAGCGTCGAGACCAGCGACACCAGGAGCACCGCCACGGCCAGCAGCAGGGCCACGCTGGCGGCCGCATCCGCGCCGGCCAGGCCGGCGCTGCGCTGTTTCACGCATACCCCCAGCAGGCCCCACAGCGCCGCCAGCGCATACCAGGGATTGCCGCGCATGCGCACGATCATGGTCAGTACCAGCGCCGCCGCCAGCGCGAACAGCACCAGCGTCCACGCCAGCATGTCCGCCACCGGCAACAGGCGGAACGCCACGATCACCTGGGCCAGGTTGAGGAACACCGCCAGCGACACCCAGCCGGCGTGCAGCGACAGCGGGATCCACTGCCACCACGGCCCGCGCGCGTGGCCGGCGGTGTGCGACGCCTGCCAGGCGGCTGCGAGCAGGCACGCCAGGCTGGCCCAGATGACGAACAGCGCGAGCCAGAACCACTGCTGCGAGAACACGATCATCCATGCCGAGGTCAGCGCGAAGCCGGCCGCCGTCAACCCCCGGATGCGGCGCAGCGCCGCCGTGGCGTGCCGCTCGAACAGCTGTCGCGTGCCGAAGATCGCGTCCAGCACGAAGATCGGCCCCCAGATGGCGAACGCGTAGCCGGCGGCCACGATCAGGGTGGGATAGCGATCCGAGATTTCGCCATTGGTCGGCCCGAACGCGCCGGTGTTGGACAGCCAGGCGACGACGGGCATCGCCCAGGCGAGAAAGGCGACGAGGTATTTCACGGGCATTCTCCAGCAAAGCGATCGCGGTCTGCGCCAAGCTCGGGCCAGCGCTGGGGCACCCGGCGGATCGCGGTCGGGTCATACCCCATGGCGGACGCCCGATCGAGCATGGCGGCGTAGTCGGCCTCCGACACGGTGGGCGTACGGGAAAGGAACCAGAGATAGTCGCGCGCATCGCGCACCACCATCGCCTGGGTGCCGTCGGCCTTCAGCCAGCCGACCAGATACCGGGCGCTCAGGAAGGCGAAGAAGCGTACGCGCCATTCGCCATGGCCGCTGCCCTCGACCACGCTCGCAGTCGACTTGAACAGCCTTGCCGGCGCGTCGAAACCCCCGTGGCGCTGGCGCAGCCAGATGCAGAGTGAGCCGTCGTCGTTGCGCCGGAAGGTTTCCACCGCGTTGTAGCTGTCGCGCTCGAAACGGGGCGTGATGGCAGCGAGGACATGCCAGCGCCCCAGGTAGCGACCCACATCCGCGGTGTGCACCGGCCGGATCGGGTCGAACTGACGCGCACGCGCCGCCGGCGTGGGCAGCACCCACACGGCGAGGAGCGTCAGGATGAGCAAGCGTTTCACCCGGGGCAACCTCGTCTGCTGCGATCAGGACCGCTACATGCAGCTCATACGGCGCACGTTCGCATTTGGATGCCCTGTCGCCACCAGGCGCGGCGTCGGCGGCCTAGGAGCCGATATCGCTCCGGTGCCGCCCCGCTCCCCTTGCCATGCTGGCGAACACGCCATCGCGGCGTATCCAGGCGTGGTACAGCGCCGCCGCCAGATGCATGAGCACGACGGCGAACAGCAGCAGCGCCAGCCAGGTATGGGCCGTGCGCAGCACGGCGTACACCGTCGGGTCGTGCGGTGCGATCGCCGGCAGGCTGACCCCGCCGGGCATGGTCACCGGATAGCCGCCAGCCGAGACCATGGCCCAGCCCACCAGCGGCATGGCGAACATCAAGGCGTACAGCAGGATGTGCGAGGCCCCGGCTGCAGCCTTCTGGATGGCCGGCAGGTCGGCCGGCAACGCCGGTGGCGGATGGCGCAGGCGATTGGCCAGGCGCACCACCGCCAGCAGGAGGATCGCGATGCCCAGCGGGCGATGCAGGCTCACCAGGGCGGGACGCAGGCTCAGCGAGGCGACCATGCCGACGCCGACGAAGAGCATCGCCAGGATCGCCAGCGCCATCGTCCAGTGCAGCACGCGGGCGAGCAGGTTGAAATGGGCGGAGCTGCCGGCGCGGTTCATCGGTCCGACTCCGGTGTCGCGGCGTGGCCGGTGGCGGCGCCGGCCTCGCCGCTGGCGATGTCGTGCTCGCGGCGGTTGAACGACACCGAATAGACGGCCGAACGCGCCGCCAGGATCGGATCGTCGGAAGCCTCCACGCCGGTGGGCAGCACCAGCGGATCGTAGTTGATGTCGCGGCAGGCGCCGGTGGCCTGCGCGCTGCTGCTCTCCACCACCACGGTGCCGACCGTGACCCGCGGGCGATCCTCCGGCCAGCTCTGCGAGGGGTTCACCGGATCGTCGGCTTGCGCCAGCGTCACCACCATGTCCCAGCGCAGTTCGCCCTTCGCCAGACGCGCCGCAAGATCCTCGGCCAGGTAATCGGCATCGGCCTGCTCGCGTTGTTCCGGCGTCATCCCGGCAAACGGGGTTTGCGGCTGCATCGACCAGCGCACGTTGCGCACGTTGCCGGCGCGGTTGACGAAGCGGAAGGTGTCGACGCCGTTGAACGTGGTGTTCGCCCAACTGGTGGACCACGGCGCGTGGGCGGCCCAATCGGCGAAGCGGGCGAATTCCGGATGCGCCTTGGCAAACGCCGCCTGGCGCGCCGGATCGGGCTTGCCGGTGGCCGGATCGGGCGTGTTGGCGCGGGTCTGCTCATAGAAGGCCTCGACCGAGGACACGCCGAAGAACGGAAAGCTGTTCATCGCCATGCGCCATTGCTGGCCGTCGCCGCCGTCGAGCTTCAGCGCCATGCTGCGCACGCGCGCCTTGGCGTCCAGGCCGTAGGGCGAGCCGCCGCCGATCGACAACCTGCCGACGAACGGCGTGCGCACCGGCGCGAACAATCGCGCGCTCGACAGCGCCGTTCCCTGCCCGTTGCCCTCGAAGTAGCCGGCCACGCAGACGCCCTTGGCGTGAGCCCGGCGAAACCCGCGCCAGACCTGGCCGTTGGCGGTTTCGATCGCGTTGGTGAAACGTTGCGACGTGAGACGGCTGGAACCCAGCCAGCCGCCGACCCATGCGAACGCAAGGGCGACGGCGGCGACGATCAGCGCGATGGCAAGCCATGCCAAGGTCGCACGCCGACGGCTGGCGGGAATGGCGGCGGGATCGGAATCAAGCATGGAGCCTCCGGTCAATGGAGATGAAACGAGGGTGCCTGGTTCCTTTCGCTGGTACGACGGCCGCGGTTACCCCGATGCGCCGCCGGCGCCGGCCGGAGACGCCGCGTACGCGTCCGGCGCCTGCTGCCGCGACTGCCCCTGATCGACCATCGACGCCGGCTAACCGCCGTGCCGGAGCATTGCTTCGTCCCATGCGCACGCGGTTGTGCATCCCGGCCCGGGCCGAATGCCCGAGGCCGGCGGGACTCAGGCCAGGATGCGCAGCAGCGCGGCCAGCGCGATCGCGGCGAACACGCCGGCGATCACGTCGTCGATCATGACGCCGAAACCGCCCTTCACGCGCCGGTCCAGCCAGCGGATCGGCCATGGCTTCCAGACGTCGAACAGGCGGAACAGCGCGAAACCGGCCACCGGCATCCACCACGCGAGGCCATCGGCGGGAAGCAGCACGCCCAGCAGCGGCAGCAGCGCCAGCCACTGGCCGATGAACTCGTCCCAGACCAGGCTGCGATGATCGTCCACGCCCAGCGCGCGGCCGGCGATGTCGCAGGCACGCACGCCGACCGCGAAGCCCGTCAGCAGCACCAGCACGTAGCCCCACGCGGGCAGGCCGCGCAGGACCAGCCACGGCAGCAGCGCGGCCAGCGAACCGAACGTGCCCTGCGCCAGCGGCGCCAGGCCGGAACCAAACCCGCAGGCGAGCCAGCCCCACGGCGTGGCCAGCAGGGCACGCCTTTGCGTGGCGCTCAGGCGCTTTCTGTCATTCACGCGAAATGCTCCCAGCCCGGCGTGCCGGGCTCCATCCAGCCACCGTCGTGACCACGTACGCGCACCCCGGTGCCGGCCACGATCCGGCCGATGCGAGTGGCACCGCAGCCGAGCCGCGACAGGTCGGCCTGCACCTGGCTCAACCGATCGGGCGGCACGCAGAAGCACAACTCGTAATCGTCGCCGCCGCCCAGCGCAAAGTGCAGCGCGGTGGCGTCGTCGTAGAGGCCCAAGAGCGCCGACGAGCGCGGCAGCAGCGCGGCGTCGATCTCGGCTCCCACGCCGCTGGCGGCGCAGATGTGGCCCAGGTCGGCGAGCAGGCCGTCGGAAACGTCGACGCAGGCATGCGCCTGCCCACGCAGCGCGACACCGGCGGCCAGCCGCGGCGTCGGCCGGTTCAGCCGTTCGACGAGGTAGTCGCGCAACTGGCCGCGATCATCCTCCTCGCGGCGCCATTGCTGCAGCACGTTCAGGCCGGCGGCGGCATCGCCCAGCGTGCCGGTGACCAGCACCGCGTCGCCCACGCGCGCACCGGCCCGGGTCAGCGCCTTGCCCGGCGGCACGAAGCCGTGCACCGCGACGCTCACGGTCAGCGGGCCGCGCGTGGTATCGCCACCGACCAGCGCCAGCCGGTGCACAGCGGCCAGCCGCGAAAATCCGTCGACGAAGCCTTCTACGAAGGCGCGATCCGCCTGCGGCAGGGTCAGCCCCAGCAGCGCCCAGGCCGGCGTGGCACCCATCGCCGCCAGGTCGGAGAGGTTCACCGCCAGCGCCTTCCAGCCGATGTCGGCCGGATCGGTACCGCGCGGAAAATGCACGCCTTCGACCAGCGTGTCGATCGCCACCGCCAGCTCCTGCCCGGCGGGCACGGCGAGCACGGCCGCGTCGTCGCCGATGCCCAGCCGCACGTCGTCGCGCGCCTGCACGGTGCGCTGCCGGATCAGCTCGATCAGGTCGAATTCCATCAGCGTCGCTCGCCTCTGTTGCCGGGCCCGTCAGCGCGTGAACAGCAGCACCGGGTCGCCCATGTAGGTGGTCTGCTGGCGCAGCGCAAAGCCGGCCTTTTCGGCAAGGCGGATCGAGGCGGCGTTGTCCGGATCGATGATGCATACCGCGGTGTGGTCGCCCAGATGCGCCTGGCCCCAGGCCAGCACCGCCGCCAGCGCTTCGCTGGCGTAACCCTTGCCGTGACTGTCCGCGGCCAGCACCCAGCCGAGTTCGGGCATGCCTTCGAGCGAGGGTTCGATCTCGCGCCGGAAATCGGCGTAGCCGATGTCGCCGATGCAGCGACCGCTGGATTTCTCCTCGATCGCCCAGTAGCCGTAGCCGAGCACGCACCACAGGCCCGGATAGCGCAGCAGCCGCAACCAGGCTTCCTGCCGCGTGGACGGGCGACCGCCGATGTAACGCACCACGACCGGATCGGACCAGATCGCCAGCAGGGCGTCGTGGTCGTCGGCGCGATGGCCGCGCAGGCGCAGGCGCGCGGTTTCGAGCGGAGGCACCGGATCGATGCCCGCAGGCACGACGGCGGGCTGCATCAAGCGCCCTTCTCGAGCGCGCGCAACTCGGCGGCCAGCTTGTCCAGCACGCCGTTGACGTAGCTGTGACCGTGATCGGCGCCGAAGCGCTTGGTCACTTCGATCGCCTCGTTCAGCACCACGCGGTAAGGCACGTCGGGCCGATGCTTCAGTTCGTAGGCGGCCAGCCGCAGCGCGGCGCGTTCGATCGGATCGACCTGCGCCACCTCGCGATCCAGGTGCGGACGCAGGCAGGCATCGAGCTCGTCGACGTGCTGCTCGACGCCGTGCAGCAGGTCCTCGAAATACTCCAGGTCGGCCACTTCCATGTCCTGTTCGTGGCGGAACTGCTCGATCACCGCATTCATGTGGCTGCCGCTGAGCTGCCATGCGTACAGCGCCTGCAAAGCACGGCGGCGTGCCCGCGAGCGCGCCTGCAGGTCGAGGCCGTGGACGCGCGCGCTCATCCGAGTTTCCGGTAGAGGTTGGCCATCTCCAGCGCCGCCAAGGCGGCGTCGGCGCCCTTGTTGCCGGCCTTGGTGCCGGCGCGCTCGATCGCCTGTTCGATGGAGTCGGTGGTGAGCACGCCGAACGCCACCGGCACGCCGGAGCCGAGCGCGGCCGAGGCCAGGCCCTTGGCGCATTCGCCGGCGACGAAATCGAAATGGGGGGTGGCGCCGCGGATCACCGCGCCGAGCGCGATCACCGCCGCGTACTCACCCGAATGCGCCAGCTTGTGCGCGACCAGCGCGATTTCCCAGGCGCCGGGCACGCGCACCAGCTCGATCGCGTCATCCGCCACGCCATGGCGCAGCAGCGCGTCGCGGGCGCCGGCAACCAGCGGCTCGACCACGAAACCGTTGAAGCGTCCGGCGACGATGGCAAAGCGGCCGTGGGGCGTGGCGAAATCGCCTTCGATGGTCTTCATGGTCTGTTCCTGGGAGCAAGCCCGTGCGGGCCGGCCATTTTACGGCTTTTCGGGCGGGCCGGCCGGGTTGGCGCAATCGAGGTGGGGATAGCCGCCGATTTCCAGCCGCGCGCGGCCGTCCTCGACGCGCAGGCGCGCAGGCGCGCCGAACGGCAACGTGAGCTGTTCGGCGCCATGGCCGTGCGGCAGGCCGTCGACCAGCGGCACGCCGGCCACGGCGCGGATCTGGGCGAACGCGTCGCGCAATTCGTAGCCGTTGTCGCGATGGCCGGGCGCGCACTGGCTGAAGCCACCCAGCAGCAACGCCTGCTGCCGCCCCAGCACGCCGGACAGATGCAGTTGGTACAACATGCGCTCCACCCGGTACGGCGCCTCGCCGACGTCCTCGACGAACAGGATGCCGTCGTCGATGACGGGGAAGTACGGCGTGCCGAGCAGGCTGCACAGCATCGCCAGGTTGCCGCCCCACAGCGGGCCGTGCAGGTCGAGCCCGGCGCGGGCGAAAGTCGCCCAGGACACCTGCGCCGTCGGCGCGGTCAGCGTGGCCCAGAACTGGCGCCAGCTGAAGTCATCCGGCACCTCGGCGCCGAGGTCGGCCAGCAGCGGGCCACTGAACGTGCACAGGCCGCTCTTCGCATGCAGGGCCAGTTGCAGCGCGGTGAAATCGCTGTGGCCGACCAGCGCGATCGGTGCGCCGTGCAGGCGCTCGCGCAGCGCAGGGTAGTCGAGCTGCGGCAACAAGCGCGCCGCGCCGTAGCCACCGCGCGTGGTCAGCGCGATGTCCGGCAGCACCGCCGCCGTCGCCAGCGCGTTGATGTCGGCCGCCCGATCGGCGTCGCTGCCGGCGAAACGCTGCGCGAAACGCGCCAGCACCTCCTCGCCGTCGACCGTGCAGCCCGCCTCGCGCAGGCGCGCCACGCCGCGCGCCATGGCGACAGGATCATGCGCATGGCCCGAGGGGGCGATCAGGCGGATGTGGGCGGGATGCATCGCAAGCTCTCGGCGACCGGAATGCCGGCAAGTATCCCGCGCACGACCGGGCGACGCAGGGGCAACCGCAGGGCGGTTCGGCGGTTCGGGCGCACGCCGCTCAGCAGGGTACGGCCAGCGGATCGTCGGGCATCTCGTCGATCGCGTGGCGGGCTTCGCCCAGCACCGCCTCGACCTCTCGCACCACGTCCTGCGCCCGTGCCAGCCCCGCTTCCGGCACCATCACCGCGATGAAATCCATCGCCGGCAACTGGCCGACGCCGCCGGTGAGGTACTCGCCGGCGATGAACGCCGGAATCTCGGCCGCCTCCAGCGCATCCTTGACCAGATGGGCGTCGAACAGGTTCTGCGCGCGGTAGACGGTGTGCATGAGCGGCAAGCTACCCCGCGGCGCGGCGCGGGGCAAGGCCACGGCGTTCTTCGCCCGGTCCGGGCGACGGGGTAAACTTTGCGGTTTCCACCACCGCGCGCGAGCGTCACTCGATGCCGACCGACCACCCCGCCCCCATCCCCGCCTCCGCGCCGCAGGACTTCATCCGGCAGATCGTGCGCGACGACCTGGCCTCGGGCAAGCACGTGGAGATCCATACCCGCTTTCCACCGGAGCCCAACGGCTACCTGCACATCGGCCACGCGAAGGCGATCTGCCTCTCCTTCGGTATCGCCCGCGAGTTCGACGGCTGGTGCAACCTGCGCCTGGACGACACTAACCCCGGCAGGGAAGACCCCGAGTTCGTCGAAGGCATCAAGGAGGACGTGCGCTGGCTCGGCTTCCGGTGGCACGAGCTGCGCCACGCGTCGGACTACTTCGACGTGTTCTATCGCGGCGCGCTCAAGCTGATCGAGGACGGCAAGGCCTACGTCGACGACCTCGACGCCGAGCAGGTGCGTGCCTATCGCGGCACGCTGACCGAGCCGGGCCGCGACTCGCCGTATCGCACGCGCTCGATCGAAGAGAATCTCGACCTGTTCAAGCGCATGCGCGCCGGCGAATTCGCCGACGGCAGCAAGACCCTGCGCGCGAAGATCGACATGGCCGCCGGCAACATCAACCTGCGCGATCCCGCGCTTTACCGCATCCGCAAGATCGCCCACCAGAACACCGGCGACGCGTGGCCGATCTACCCGATGTACGACTACGCGCACGCGCTGTCCGACGCGATGGAAGGCATCACCCACTCGCTGTGCACGCTGGAGTTCGAGGATCACCGGCCGCTGTACGACTGGTGCGTGGACAACGTCGACCTGCCCGCGAACCCGTCGCTGTGGCAGTCGGTGGTCGAGGCCGGGCTGGAGGCGAAGCCGGCCAAGCCGCGGCAGATCGAGTTTTCCCGGCTCAACCTCAGCTACTGCATCACCAGCAAGCGCAAGCTGGCGCAGCTGGTCAGCGAGAACTTCGTCGACGGCTGGGACGACCCGCGCATGAACACCTTGCGCGGCCTGCGCCGGCGCGGCTTCACCCCGGCCGGGCTGCGCCTGCTGGTCGAGCGCGTGGGCGTCTCCAAGCAGAACAGCGTGATCGACTACGCCGTGCTGGAAGGTTGCATCCGCGAGGACCTGGACGCCACGGCCGCGCGGCGCATGGCGGTGCTCGACCCGCTCAAGCTGGTGCTGACCAACCTGCCCGCGGGCCATGAGGAAACCCTGACCTTCCCCAACCATCCCAAGGACGAAAGCTTCGGCACCCGTCTGGTGCCGTTCGCGCGCGAAGTGTGGATCGAGCGCGACGATTTCGCCGAGGTGCCGCCGAAGGGCTTCCACCGGCTGAAGCCGGACGGCGAGGTGCGCCTGCGCGGCGTCGGCATCGTCAAGTGCACCGAAGTCGTCAAGGATGCCGCGGGCAACGTGATCGAACTGCACGGCACGCTCGATCCGGACACGCGCCACGGCCTGCCCGGCGCGGACCGCAAGGTGAAGGGCACGATCCACTGGGTCAGTGCAAAGCACGCGGTGGCCGCCGAGGTGCGCCTGTACGACCGCCTGTTCAGCGTGCCCGCGCCCGATGGCGAGGACGATGGCAAGAGCTGGCTGGAGCACATCAACCCCGAGGCCAAGCGCGTGGTCAGCGGCTGGCTGGAGCCGGCCGCCGCGAACGTCGACCCCGAGCAACGTTTCCAGTTCGAGCGGCTGGGCTACTTCGTCGCCGATCGCCACGACCACCGCGCCGACGCGCCGGTGTTCAACCGCACCGTGACCCTGCGCGACGTCTGGGCGCGCGCGGCCGGCCAGTAGGAAGACCGCGATGCTGCCGCTGCAGATCCACCTGACCCTGCCGCCCTGGATCGGCGACGTGGCCGATACCAACAAGCGCTACCACAGCGACGAGGAGCGCGTGGGGCTGGCGATCGAGCTGTCCCGGCAGAACGTGGAGCGCGGCGGCGGCGGGCCGTTCGGCGCGGCCGTGTTCAACAACCACAGCGGGCGGCTGGTCGCCGTCGGCGTCAACCGCGTGGTGCCGCAAGGCTGCTCGGTCGCCCACGCCGAGATGATGGCGATCATGATCGCCCAGCAGCGGCTCAGCCGGCACCGCCTCAACGAGGACGGAAGCCAATACGCGCTGGCCACCAGCTCGCAGCCGTGCTGCCAGTGCTACGGCGCCAGCGTGTGGGCAGGCATCGACGAGTTGCTGATCGGCGCACGCGCGGAAGACGTGGAGGAGCTCACCCAGTTCGACGAAGGCCCGCTGCCGGCGGACTGGATCGGCGAACTGGCCCGCCGCCACATCGCCGTGCGCCGCGACATCCTGCGCGACCAGGCCCGTGACGTGCTCGCCAGCTACGGCGCCACCGGCACGCCGTATTGAGCCGCTGGCGCGCCGCGCTGCCGCTGGCCCTGCTGTTGCTGGCAGGCGTGCTGCTGTTCGCCTCGGGCTCGCTGCACGCGCTGACCCCGCGCCAGTTGCTGGCCCACCAGGCCGAGCTGCACGCCCTGATCGAGCATCACCCGTGGCTGGCCCGGCTGGCCTACGTCGGCCTGCTGACCCTCGGCGTGGCTACCGGCATCCCCGGCACCATCGTGATCATCCTGGCCGGCGGCTTCGCCTTCGGCGTGGTCGACGCGACACTGACCTCGTCGCTTGGGCTCACCCTTGGCGCGCTGATCCTGTATCTCGCCAGCCGCCAGGCGTTCGGCCCGGGCAGCGCGCAGCAGCCGCCGCTGGTCGCGCGGCTGCACCACGGCTTCGAACGCCATCCGGTCAGCTACACCCTGTTCCTGCGCTTCGTGCCGGTACTGCCGTTCGGCGCGGTCACCGTGGCACTGGCCTGGCTGCGCTGTCCGCTGTGGCTGTTCCTCGGCGCCAGCTGGCTGGGCGGCACGGTGTCGCTGGTGTTCGAGACGTCGGTTGGCGCCGGCCTGGCCGACGCGATGAGCGAGAGCGACCGCATCGGCCTGGGCCTGTTCATGCACCGCGAAGTCCTGCTGCCGCTGGGCGCGATCGCCCTGCTCGCCCTGCTGCCGCTGCTGTTCGAGCGGCTGGCCCGCCGCCGGCGTCGCCGCACGGGGGAGTAAGCGCGCGCCGGCGCTTCCCTTTGCGCGGGGTTGCGCTACATTCCCGGCAACGGCGCCCGGCGTGCACGACGCATCCCGCGGCGGTACCGGGGTATCGGCGGGGTGTTCCGACGGGGCGGGCAGACGATGGATCTGGCGGGCAACTCGTGGCTGGCAAGGTTGTGGCACCACACGTCGCTGGTCCAGCGCATGGCCTTCGTGGCGCTGGTGCCCACCCTGATCACGGCTGCATTGCTGGTGACCCTGCTCACCCAGCGGCAACTGGACACCCTGCATCAGATGGCGCGCGGCAACGCCAACGCCATCGCCACCCAGACCGCGTCGGTGTGCGTGCAGCCTCTGCGGACGATGCGGCTGCGCGAACTGCTGCGCATCGCCGATTCGATCGGTGAACTGCCCCATGTGACACGCGTGCAGATCCGCACCGCGGACGGCCAGATCCTGGCCGATCATCGCGCCGCCGACGACGGCCACGACGTCACCAGCGTGGTGCGCGAGGTCGTCGACACCGCGCAGGCGACGCCCCAGGTGCTGGGCTCGGTACTGGTCAACGTGAGCCTGCGCGACGCCGTCGCCGCGCAACGGGCCACGCTGCGCCACGCCTTGATCGCGCTGCTGCTGAGCCTGCTGGTGGCCGGCGTGATCGGCTGGCAGGCGGCGCGCTGGATCAGCGCACCGCTGCGGCGCCTGGCCGGCGCGGTGGGGCAACTGGGTCGGGACGACCAGCCCGCCAGCGTGCCGGTGACCGATCACACCGAGATCGGCGAGCTGCAGCGGGGCTTCAACCACGCTGCCGCCGCGCTGTTCGAGAGTCGCCGCGGCCTGCGCGAGCGCATCGAGGAGGCCACGCTCGAACTGGAACACAAGAATGCCGCGCTGGAAGCGGCCAGCGAGGCCCGTTCGCGTTTCCTCGCCGCCGCCGCGCACGACCTGCGCCAGCCGCTGTACGCGCTGACCCTGTTCTCGGCCGCGCTGGCGCTCGACGAACACGACCCGCAGCGGCTGGACCGCATCGCACACATCCAGGAATGCGTGCACTCGCTCGACCATCTGTTCGGCGAGCTGCTGGACCTGTCGCGGCTGGAAGCCGGCGCGGTGCAGGTCGAGATCAGCGAATTTCCGCTCAACCAGGTGTTCGCCGCGGTCAGCCGCACCTTCAGCATGGTGGCCGAGCAACGCGGGCTGGTGCTGCGCCTCCACCCCGTGCGCGACTGGGTACGCAGCGACCGCACGATGCTCACGCGCATGCTCAACAATCTGGTCAGCAACGCCTTGCGCTTCACCCACCGCGGCGGCGCCCTGATCGGTGCGCGCCGCTGCGGCGGCGATCGCCTGCGCATCGAGGTGTGGGATACCGGCAGCGGCATCGCCGCCGAACACCTGGCGCACGTGTTCGACGAGTTCTACCGCATCGACGACCACAGCGACCCCGGGCTCGCCGACGGCTCCCAGTCGGGCCTCGGCCTGGGCCTGGCCACGGTACAGCGCCTGGCGCAACTGCTCGACACCGTGGTCGGGGTGGACTCGCGCCCCGGCCGCGGAAGCATGTTCCACTTCGAGCTGCCGCTGGCCAGCGCGCAGATGTTGCCGCCGCCGACGGAGGCGGAGGAAGAGCCCGCCGGCGACCTGGCGGGCCGCCGGGTGCTGGTGCTCGACGACGATCCGGCGATCCTCTCCGGCATCCGCTTCCTGCTGCGCAGCTGGGGCTGCGACGTGGCGGTGGCCGAAGACCATCAGCAGGCGCAGGAGGCGATCGAGAACTGGCCGGCGCCGGTCGACATCGTGATCTGCGACCTGCACCTGCGCTCGGGCGAGCGCGGCATCGACCTGTTCGCGGAACTCGACCGCCTCTACCAACGCGACGGCGAAGCGCGCTTCGCGCGTCTGCTGGTGACCGGCGAGACGCGCGCCGAGCGCCTGCAGGAGGTGCTCGCCGACAAGCTGACGGTGCTGTACAAACCGGTCTCGCCGCAGCGCTTGCGCAGTGCGATGCTGGCCGCGCTGGCCGCCCGTGACGGGGCGTGACGCCGCCTGGATTCGCGAACGGCGGCGCGTGGGGAGTTGGTGGGTCGTCCGGGATTCGAACCCGGGACCAATAGATTAAAAGTCTACTGCTCTACCAACTGAGCTAACGACCCGTGCAAGCGCCCGGCCGTGGCCGGGCAAGCCTTCGATTTTACGGTGTGCTCCATGATGGCACAAGCAAACGCGCGCTCAGGCGTAGCGCGTGGGATCGGCCATGTCCGCTTCGCGGAAGCCCTGCGCGCGCAGCCGGCAGGCGTCGCAGTGGCCGCAGGCGCGACCCTCGTCATCGGCGCGGTAGCAGCTGACCGTGGCCGAAAAGTCGACGCCGAGGCGACGACCTTCGCGCGCGATGTCGGCCTTGCTCATGTGCATCAGCGGCGCGTGCACGCGGATACCCGCCCCCTCGACCCCGGCCTTCGTGGCCACGTTGGCCAGCGCTTCGAACGCCGCGACGAAGGCAGGCCGGCAATCCGGATAGCCCGAGTAGTCGACCGCGTTGACGCCACACCAGATGTCGCTGGAGCCGAGCACCTCGGCCCAGCCCAGCGCGATCGACAGCATGATCGTGTTGCGTGCCGGCACGTAGGTCACCGGGATCTCGCTGCTGTCGCCCGCATCCAGCGGCACCTCGATGTCGGCGGTGAGGGCCGACCCGCCGATGCTGCGCAGGTCGACCGCCACGGTCTTGTGCTCGACCGCACCGAGCATGCTCGCCACCCGATCGGATGCCGCCAGCTCGGAACGGTGGCGCTGGCCATAGGCCACGCTCAACGCGTGCACCTGGTAGCCCTGCTCGCGGGCGATCGCGATGGTGACGGCCGAATCCATGCCGCCGGAAACGAGTACGACGGCCTTGCGGGATTGTGGGTCAGGCATGGTTTGCATCCATGGAAAAAGAAAAACGGCGAGAAGCGAGTGAAGAGGAGTGAGAAGTAGGAAAAGGCGTTGCTCGCCGCTGTTCTCTCACTTCTCGCTTCCTCTACTTGCCTTTCGCGTCGTTCCACAGCAGCTTGTGCAGCTGCAGCTGGAACCGCACGTCGAGCTTGTCGGCGAGGATCCACTCGGCCAGTTCGCGCGGTTCGACCGCGCCGTGCACCGGGGAGAACAGCACCATGCAGCGACCGGTCAGGGCGTGCTCGGTCAGCATGGCGCGCGCCCACTCGTAGTCACCGCGGCTGGCGAGCACGATCTTGATCTGGTCGTGCGGCAGCAGATGATCCAGGTTGGACCACAGGTTGCGGCCGCTCTCGCCGGAATCGGGCGCCTTCAGGTCCATCACCTTGTGCACGCGCGCGTCCACGGCGGACACGTCCAGCGCGCCGGAAGTCTCCAGCGACACCTCATAGCCGGCGTCGCACAGCTTGCGCAGCAGGATCAGGCAGCGCTTCTGCGCCAGCGGCTCGCCGCCGGTGACGCAGACATGCTTCGCGCCGTGCCGCGCGACCTCGGCCATGATGTCGTCGATCGCGTGCCAGTCGCCGCCGTGGAACGAATACTCGGTGTCGCACCACACGCAGCGCAGCGGGCAACCGGTGAGGCGCACGAACACGGTGCGCCAGCCGATGGCGTCGGCTTCGCCCTGGATCGAGTGGAAGATCTCGGTGATGCGCAGGCGCTCGGCAACTGCCGTCGCAGGCGTGGCGGAGGCCACGCGCGTATCGTCACCACTCACCGCCGCCTCAACCGCCGGCTTGGACTTGCAGGCGCTGCAGGCGCTCCTGCGCCAGGCTCGCCGAGTCCGATCCGGGATACTTGGCAATGACCTGCTTCAGCGTGGTCTTGGCCGCGTCGACCTGCTTCAACTCGATCTGGCAATAGCCGATCTTGAGCAGCGCGTCGGGGGTCTTGTCGCTCTGCGGGAACTGCCCGACCAGTTGCTTGAACGCATCCAGCGCCACGCCGTAGTTGGTGGTGACGAAATACGATTGCCCCAGCCAGTACCAGGCATTGGGCACCAGCGCATGGTTCGGATACTGCTGGATGAAGGCACGGAACTGCCGCGAGGCCGCCGCGTAATTGCCACCGCGGATCGACTGGAATGCCGTGTCGTAAGCTGCCTGTGCCGCGGCCGGATCGGCCGTGGCAGCGCTGCTCGATGCCGGCGCTGGCGCGCTCGACGCGCTGGCGGAAGTCGCCGCTGTCGTCGCCGCTGCCGCTGCCGGGGTGCCGGATGGCGCCGGCGGATTGCCCGCACCGCCGCCTTCGAGGCGCGCCAGGCGCGCGTCGAGGTCGCCGTACTGGGCCTTGTTCTTGTCCTCGAGCACCTGCAACTGATGCTGCAGCTCCTCGATCTGACCTTGCATCTGGCGTACCTGCGAGCTCAGTTGCTGGATCTGGTTGACCAGGCCGGTGCCGCTCTGGTCGCGATTCTGCGTCTGCTGCTCCAGCCGGCTGACACGATCCGCCAGGCTGAGCCGGGCGTCCTGGGCCAGTACCGGGAACGCGAACAGCATGGCGGACGCCAAGGCGCCCGCCATGCTGATCCTGGCCGAAAAACCCTTAGCCAGTCGCTTCATCATTACTGCGCCGTGTAGACGATCTCGACGCGGCGGTTCTTGCTCCAGCAGTCTTCATTGTGCTCGCGGCAGACCGGCTTTTCCTTGCCGTAGCTGATGACCGTCATCTGGCTGGCCGAGGCACCGTTGGCCTGCAGCGCGCTGTCGACGGCATTGGCACGACGCTCGCCGAGGCCCAGGTTGTACTCGCGGGTGCCGCGCTCGTCGGTGTTGCCTTCCAGACGCAGCTGGGCGCTCGGGCGATCCTGCAGGTACTTGGCGTGGCACGCCATGATCTGCTGGAACTCCGGCTTGATCTCGGACTTGTCGAAGTCGAAGTACACGACGCGCTGACGCAGGCAGGCATCGGTATCGAGGTCGGCGGGGGTGTACTTGCCATCGGACGCGGGCGCGGTCGGCGCCGGTGCGGTCTGCTCGACCGGCGGCTGCGGCTTGACTTCCTGCTTCTTGCTGCACGCTGCTGCACCCACGCAGAGCAAGGCAACCAGGGCAATGCGAACGGTTTTGTTCATGGTGACGTTCCTTATAACGAGTTGAGTTCCGACAAACAGATGACGAGGAGGTTACAAACGCTGGCCGCCGGTTGACCGGCTGTTATTTTCACATGCGAAAGATCGACGATGCGTGACGCTGCATGCCGCTCTGCCCGGCGGGTCCGCAACTGCGTCCCACCCGAAACCGAAACGCGCCGATGGCGCCGTCCGGGCCCGTTCCATGGGCATCATGCCGCCGTGCGGCTGACCGCACGGCGACATGAAAATTCAAGGTTCCCGATAAGGCCCCCAGGCGGGTTCCTGCACGTTGCCCTCGGCGAGGCGCAGGCGATCACGCACCATGCCGTCGCTGGACACGGAATACAGGACTCCACGACTACCTTCGGTGGCTGAATACAGCAGCATGCTGGCATTGGGTGCGAAGCTGACCGAGTCGTCCAGCGGGCCCGGCGAAATGAACCGCTGCTGCCCGCCCAGACTCTGATCCTGAATGACAATACGATACACGTTCCCGCCGCCCTGCACCATCGCGATCTGCTTGCCGTCGTAGCTCACCGAGGCCTTGGCGTTGTACTGCCCCTGGAAGGTGATCCGCTGCGGCGTGCCCCCGGCGACCGGGACCTGGTAGATCTGCGGCCGACCGGACCGGTCGGAGGTGAAATAGATGCTCTGGCCGTCCGGCGCCCAGACCGGCTCGGTGTCGATCGACAGGCTGTTGGTCAACCGGGTGGCTTGGTGGCTGGCCAGGTCGATCACGAAGATTTCCGGGTTGCCGACATAGGACAGCGAGACCGCCAGCTTCTTGCCGTCCGGCGACCACGACGGCGCGCCGTTGATGCCCTTGCGGGCCGATACCAGCTGGCGCGCGCCGGTGAGGATGTTCTGGATGCGGATCGAGGAGTTGCCGTCCTCGAACGAGACATAGGCGATGCTGGAGCCGTCCGGCGACCACGCCGGCGACAGCAGCGACTCGCGCGAGCGCACCGCCACCTGCGGGTTGTAGCCATCCGAATCGGCGACGATCAGCGAATAGGTCGTGCTGTTGCCCAGCCCCACCGAGGTGACGTAGGCGATGCGCGTCCAGAACGCGCCGCGCACGCCGGTGATCTTCTCGTAGACCTTGTCGGCCATCCGGTGCGCCACGCCGCGCAGGTCGCCGGCCGGCGTGGTGAAGGTGCCGCCGAGCAACTCCTGCTGCTTGTTGACGTCCCACAGCTCGTAGGTGACGGTGAGCGTGCCGTTGCCGGCATCCGCGATACGCCCCACCACGATGTAGTCCTGCTTGAGCAGCCGCCAGGTGGCGAACTTGATCTCCGAACCCTGCGCCGGCGTCTCCACGATGTCGCTCCTGGCCAGCGAGCGGAACTTGCCGGAGCGGTTGAAATCGCTGCGCATCACGTCGGCCACGTCGGTCGACAGCGGCACACCGCCCTGCTGGGCGAACGGCACCACCACGATCGGCGTGGCGGTCTTGACGCCGCCGATGATGTCCACCGTCAGCGGCGACTGGGCCACCACCGGGCCGGCAAACAGCGCGGCCGCGGCCACCATGAGTAGGGCGATGCCTAGGCTGAACTTTCGCGTGGGCTTGGTCATTGCGGCCTGAAGGTGAAGGTGAGATTGCGCCGGAACACTTTTTCGAAACCCTTGTACGGCAAGGTCTTGGTGCGGAGCACGGCGTTTTCCACCGAGCGCCTTCCGGCCTCGTCGTACGGGCAGCTGGAGTCGACTGTGGCGCTCAGGACGTCACCACCGGGTGATTGCACGATGTGAACATCGCAGGGAGCCTCGGGCATGTTATCCGGACGCAGCCAGTTCGGTGTGACCGCATTCTGAATGGCCGCTGCGTACTCGCTGCTCAGATCGCTGTCCGGACTGTTGTTGCCGCTCTGCAGCTGGTCGGTGGCCGGCAGGTCGGGACGGGCGTTGTCCTGGGCGTTTTTCAGGTCGGCCAGCTGCTGCTGGGCCTGTTTGGCCTTGTTGTCCAGCTGCCGGGTCTGCGCCGAGGCGGCCGCCATCTTGGCGAAGATCGCGTCGAGCTTCTTGCGCTCCTCCTCCTTCTTTTTGGCCGCCTGGGCGTCCAGTTCGGCCTGGCGCTGGCGCTCCTTCTCCTCCTGCACTTTCTTTGCCTCTTCGGCCTTCAGTGCGGCGTCCTCGACCACGCGCTCCTGGTCGACCGTGTCCGGGTGCTTCGGCGGCGGCGGCAACTGGCTGACCGCCGGCTTCTCCGGCGTCGGCTTGGGCGGGGTCACGGTGGGCGGCGGCGGGACCGTGTTGGGCACCGGCTTGACCTTGACCGCCTTCGGCGGCGGGCTGCCGGTGGGGCCGATCAGGGTGGCCTCGATGATCGGGCCCTGCAGCTTCAACGGCACCGTGCAGGTGATCGGGTTCATCCACGACGGCAGGTGCAACGCGTTGAAGAAGCTCTCGTACGACGCGCACGGCAGCACGGCGAGGAACAGGAACCCCACGATGCCGATATGCAATACGGCGGACAGCACGACCGCCTTCGGCGTCGCCCTACTTTCGTCCATCGGACGCGCCCTTGCCTGGCTCGTTCGCGGGGCCCGGCTGGCCCATCAGGCCGACCTTGGCCACGCCGGCGGCCTGCAGGTCGGCCAGCACCTTGAACACGCCGCCATAGCTCCCGCGCTCGTCGCCGCCGACCAGCACGTTCACCTGCGGATTTTCACGCACGAAGGCGCCGACCTTGAGCTTGAGCGTGTCCTCGTCCACCAGCTCCTTCTTCGCCCCGCTCAGGGTCAGGTAGAGCTGGCCGTCCTGCAGCACCGACACCAGCACCGGGTCCTTCTTCTGCTGCAGCGACTTGGCATCGGACTGCGGCAGCTGGACGTCGACGCTGTTGTTGAGCATCGGCGTGGTGACCATGAAGATGATGAGCAGCACCAGCATCACGTCGATGTAGGGCACGACGTTGATCTCGGACTTCAGCTTGTAGCGCTTGTGGCGCCCGGAGGTTCGCATGATCGCTCTCCGCTCAGGCTGCGTCGTCGGTCTGGATCTGCCGCTGCAGCACGGAGGAGAACTCCTCCTGGAATACGTCGTAGCGCGAGGCAATGCGCTCGACCTTGGTGGCGTAGCGGTTGTACGCCCACTGCGCCGGAATCGCGGCGAACAGGCCCATGGCGGTGGCGATCAGCGCCTCGGAGATGTGCGGCGCCACCACGGCGATGGTCACGTCCTTCATGTCGCCCAGGCCCTGGAACGCGCCCATGATGCCCCACACCGTGCCGAACAGGCCCACGTACGGGCTGATCGAGCCGACGTTGGCGAGAAACTCCAGGTTGCGCTCGAGCAGGCCGATCTCGCGGGTGCCGGCCACCTGCATCGCGCGCTCGGAGCCCTCGATCGCCGCGCGCGCGTCGTGCGTCTTGCGCTGGCGCTGGCGGGCGAACTCGCGGAAACCCGATTCGAAGATGTTCTCGATGCCGCCGCTGTCGCCGCGGTTGCTGACCTCGCGGAACAGCTGGGCCAGGTCGCCGCCGGACCAGAAGCGCTCCTCGAACGCCTCGGCGTCTTCCAGCGCTGCCTTGGTCTGGGTGTACTTGCGGATGATGATCACCCACGACAGGAACGAGAACACCAGCAGGATAAGCAGCACCAGTTGCACCGGCAGGCTCGAATCGGCCACCAGCGTGAAAATGTTCAGTCCACCATTCATGGCTTGCAGGTACTCCGCGGATTTCGACGAGGGACGGGTGTCAGGCTTCGGGTTGCGGGATCAGATCCGGCGGTATCGCCGCCGGCCGCATGCGTTCCAGCTCCACGCACGCCACGCGCACGCTGGCGCGAACCAGGCACTTGCCGTCCGCCTTCATGATCGTCTGGGCGAACAGGATACTGGCAGCGCGGCGTTCTTTGACTTCCACCGTTACCGACAGTTCATCATCCAGCAGGGCGGGACGGAGGAAGTCGATGTGCATGTCGCGCACCATGAAGGCCAGCCCGGTAGCCTGCTTGTAGGCCATCTGGTCCACGCCCAGCGCGCGCATCCACTCGCTGCGGGCGCGTTCCATGAAACGCAGGTAGCCGGCGTGGTAGACCACGCCGCCGGCGTCGGTGTCTTCCCAATAGACGCGCACCTTCCAGCTGAAGGGGGGCTCCGCGGCAAGCTCAGGCATCGTCGGTCCCGCCGTCGAACAGGTCGGCCGCCTGCGCCTGCCGCGGCGGCGGGGCCAGCCCCAGATGGCGCCAGCCCCGGGCGCTGACCATGCGGCCGCGGGCGGTGCGTACCAGGTAGCCTTGCTGGATCAGGTACGGCTCGACCACGTCTTCCAGCGTGCCGCGGTCCTCGCTCAGGGCGGCGGCCAGCGATTCCACCCCGACCGGGCCGCCGTCGAAGTTCTCGATGATCAGGGCAAGCAGGCGTCGGTCCAGTTCGTCGAAACCCTGCGGATCGATCTTCAGCATGTCCAGCGCCGCCTGCGCCGCTGCCAGGGTGATCTCGCCACCGGCGCGCACCTCGGCGTAGTCGCGCACCCGACGCAGCAGGCGGTTGGCGATGCGCGGCGTGCCGCGCGACCGGCGGGCGATCTCCTGCGCGCCGTCCGCCGCGCACACGATGCCGAGAATTCTCGCCGCCCGCCGCACGATCGCGGTGAGCTCGTCGGTGGTGTAGAACTCCAGCCGCTGCACGATACCGAAGCGATCGCGCAGCGGGGCGGTGAGCATGCCGGCGCGGGTGGTGGCGCCGATCAGGGTGAACGGCGGCAGGTCGAGCTTGATCGAGCGCGCGGCGGGGCCTTCGCCGATCATGATGTCGATCTGGAAATCCTCCATCGCCGGATAGAGTACCTCCTCGACCACCGGCGACAGGCGGTGGATCTCGTCGACGAACAGCACGTCGTTCGCCTCCAGGTTGGTCAGCAGCGCGGCGAGGTCGCCGGCGCGTTCCAGCACCGGGCCGGAGGTGGAGCGCAGGTTCACGCCCAGCTCGTTGGCGATCACGTGGCTCAGCGTGGTCTTGCCCAGGCCCGGCGGACCGAACACCAGCACGTGGTCCAGCGCGCCGCCGCGCTTCTTCGCCGCCTCGATGTAGATCGAGAGCTGCTCGCGCACCGCCTGCTGGCCCAGGTATTCGGCCAGCCGCCTGGGGCGGATGGTCGCCTCCAGCGCTTCGTCGTCGAGCTGGGCGGCGGCGGTGATGATGCGCGCTTCGGTCATGCGGGGATTATGGCAGGCTCACACCGGGTATGTAGGAGCGCACCTTGTGCCCGGTGCCCCTCTTCACGGCGCGCAAAAGCTTCGCGCACACAGGGCGCTGTCCTGCAGCTTCAGATTTCCACCTGAGCGCCCAGCTCGATCAGCCGGTTGCCGGGGATCTGGAAGAAGGCGGTGGCGGGCAGCGCATTGCGCGCCATGAAGGCGAACAGCTTGTCGCGCCACGGCGCCATGCCCGGGCGCCGCTCGCTGGAAACGATGCTCTCGCGCGACAGGAAGAAGGTGGTATCCATCATGTCGAAACCGAGCCCTTCGCGGGTGCAGCGCGACAGTGCCAGCGGGATGTTGGGGTCCTCGGCGAAACCGAAGCGCAGCTCCAGGCTGTAGAAATCGTCGCTCAGCCGGCTGATGTGGATGCGCTCCTCGGCATCGGCCACCGGCGTCTCCAGGATTGCCACGGTGAGCAGCACGTTGCGCTCATGCAGCACCTTGTTGTGCTTCAGGTTGTGCAGCAGCGCATGCGGCACGGCCTCCTGGTTGGCGGTCAGGAACACCGCCGTGCCCGGCACCCGCATCGGCGGATGCTCGGTCATGTTCTCGATGAACGGCGCCAGCGCCAGGCCGCCCTGCTTGATCTCGCGCACCACCAGCTCGCGGCCGCGGCGCCAGGTGGTCATCACGGTGAACAACAGCACGCCGAGCACCAGCGGGAACCAGCCGCCGTCGGGAATCTTCAGCGTGTTGGCGCCGAAGTAGCTCAGGTCGATCACCAGCAGCAGCAGGCCGGTGAGGATCACCACGGTGCGGCTCCAGTGCCACATGCGGCGCGCCACGATCATGGTCAGCACGGTGTCGATCGCCATGGTGCCGGTCACCGCGATGCCGTAGGCGCCAGCCAGGGCGTTGGAGGAGCCGAAACCAATCACGGTGGCGATCACCGCCACCATCAGGCCGCGGTTGACCCACGGCAGGAAGATCTGCCCGATCGCCTCGCGCGAGGTGTGCACCACCTGCATGCGTGGCAGGAAGCCGAGCTGGATCGCCTGCCGGCACACGGTGAACGCGCCGGAGATCACCGCCTGCGAGGCGATCACGGTAGCCAGCGTGGCCAGCCCGATCATCGGGTACAACGCCCAGCCCGGCACCGAATGGTAGAACGGGTTGGCGATCGCCTCGGGGTGGTTGAGCAGCAAGCCACCCTGCCCGTAGTAGTTCAGCAGCAGCGCCGGCATCACGAAACCGAACCACGCCGCGCGGATCGGGTAGCGGCCGAAGTGGCCCATGTCGGTATACAGCGCCTCGGCGCCGGTCACGCACAGCACCACCGAACCCAGCGCCAGGAACGACGCCGCCCCATGGCTCATGAAGAACTGCACCGCATGGTACGGATTGAGTGCCCACAGCACGCCCGGCGCCTTGATGATGTTGTGCACGCCGATCACCGCCAGCGCCAGGAACCACAACACCATGATCGGCCCGAACAGCACCCCGATGCGCGCGGTGCCGTGGCGCTGCAGCCAGAACAGGCCGAGCAGGATCGCCACCGTGATCGGCACCACGTAGTGCGACAGCGCCGGCGCGGCCACCTGCAGGCCCTCGACCGCCGAGAGCACCGAGATCGACGGCGTGATCACGCCATCGCCGAAGAACAGCGCGGCGCCGAGCAAGGCCATCAGCATGATCGCCCGCCGTGCACGCACCGACTTGCCGGCCGCGCGCTGGGCCAGGGTCATCAACGCCATGATGCCGCCCTCGCCCTTGTTGTCGGCGCGCATCACCAGGCTGACGTACTTCACCGCCACCACCATGATCAACGACCAGGTGACCAGCGACAGGATGCCCAGCACCGTGCTCGGGTGCGGGTGCAGGCCGTGGTCGGGCAGGAAGGTCTCGTGCATCGTGTACAGCGGGCTGGTGCCGATGTCGCCGAACACCACGCCCAGCGCCCCGAGGATCAAGGCCGACTTGGCGCCGTGGCCGTTGTCGGTGCCGCTGGAAGCGGGCGCCTGGTCGTGCACTTGTTCGCTCATGGAAATCCTGACGGCCTAGTTGCCCAACGCAGCGCGCAAGGCCTTGCGGATGATGGCCTCGGCGCTGTCGCCGTCGGCGGCGACCTTCTGCACCAGCCGGCTCACCTCGGCCGGCTTGTAGCCGAGCTGCTGCAGCGCCACCGTGGCCTCGCCCGCCGCGTCCAGCGCCGCGGCGGCACCGGGCAGGGATACGCCGCCGGGAGTGGACAAGCCGTCGACGCGGTCGCGCAGCTCCACCACGATGCGCTCGGCGGTCTTCTTGCCGATGCCGGGGATCTTGGTCAGCGCCACTACGTCGCCGGCATGCACCAGCCGGGCGAAGTGATCGGTGGAAACCCCCGACAGCACCGCCAGCGCGATCTTCGCGCCGATGCCGCTGACCTTGAGCAGGCTGCGGAACAGCGTGCGCTCGTTCTCGCGCAGGAAACCGTACAGCGCGACGCTGTCCTCCTTCACCGCGTGATGGATCAGCAAGGTCACTTCGGTGCCGGTGGCGGGCAGGTCGTAGATCGTGGACATCGGCGCCTCGACCTCGTAGCCGACGCCGGCCACCTCCACCAGCAGCGAGGGCGGCTGGCGGGAAACCAGGGTGCCACGCAGTCGGCCGATCACCGGCGCCGCCTCCACGCCGTGCGCGGGATGCCGACGCGGGCCAGGCTGGCGCGGGTGTGCGCGTGCGCCACCGCGATGGCCAATGCATCGGCGGCGTCGGCCTGCAGCGGGCCCTTGAGGCCGAGCAGCACGCCGATCATGTGCTGCACCTGCGCCTTGTCGGCGCGGCCACTGCCGACCACGGACTGCTTGACCTCGGTTGCCGCGTATTCGTGCACCACGATCCCCCGACTGACCACCGCGCAGATCGCGGCGCCGCGTGCCTGCCCCAGTTTCAGCGCGGAATCCGCATTGCGCGCCATGAACACGCGCTCGATGCCGCACTCGACCGGGTGATGGGCGGCGATGATGTCACACAGTTCGTCAAAGATGCGTTTCAGGCGCAGCGGGAAGCTGGCCTCGCCGGCCACCGCCAGCGCGCCATGGAAGACATGGGCGAGCCGGCCCGCCTCGTCCACGTCGATGATGCCCACGCCGGTGCGCTGGCTGCCGGGATCGATGCCGATGATGCGGATCATCACGATGCGATGCGAAGGCGCGAGGCCTCCGACTTATTCGGCCGTCCCGGCGGGCAGCAGGGCGTTGTGCGAGACCTCGCTCACGTCGTCCAGCGCATCGAGCTTCTCGAGCAGGTCGAGCAGCGGCTCCAGCGCTTCCGCCGGCACCTCGACGCGATTGTTCGGGCGCATCACCACGCCGGCGTGCACGGCGTTGAGGCCGGCGTCGATCAGGGCCTGCTGCACCGCCTCGAAGTGCTCCGGCGCGCACAGCACGATGCTCTCGCCGTGCTCGTTGATCACGTCGTCGGCGCCGGCCTCCAGTGCAGAATCGAGCACGAACTCCTCGGCGCTGGCGTCGTTGCCGGTGGCGAATACCAGTTCGCCGCAGCGGGTGAACTGGAACGCGACCGAACCGGACGTGCCCAGGTTGCCGCCGTGCTTGGTCAGCGCGTAACGCACGTCGGCGACGGTGCGGGTGGGGTTGTCGGTGAAGCAGTCGATGATCAGCGCGATGCCGGCCGGGCCGTAGCCCTCGTAGCGCAGCTCCTGCATGTCGGCGCCGCCGTCGGCACCGGAGCCGCGCTTGATCGCGCGCTCGATGGTGTCCTTGGTCATGTTGGCCGACAGCGCCTTGTCCACCGCCGCGCGCAGGCGCGGGTTGCCGCCAGGATCCGCGACGCCCGCGCGGGTAGCCACGGTGATCTCGCGGATCAGCTTGGTGAACACCTTGGCGCGCTTGGCGTCCTCGGCGTTCTTGCGACCTTCGATGGACGGGCCTCTACCCATGGCGATTCCTGCATGAAGCGATTGGACAAGCGGGCAATTTTACCTGAAATCGGCAGGTGTGCCGGCGCCCGGCTCCGCGGCAAATCGCCCCTCGCGCAGGAAACAGGCCACCCGCCGCGCCACCTCCGGCGAGAACAGCAGACTGGTGTGGCTCGATTCGACCACGCAATGGTCGGCCAACCCCGGCAGGCGCGTCTCGGCCACCGCCACGGTGCCGTCGTGCTCGCCCTCCAGCTGACCCAGCACGGCGCCCAGCCCCAGCGCGACGCGGCCGGCGATCACGCCCACCTCGCGCTCGCCATCCCAGCGCTCGAAACCTTCTTCCAGCAGTTGGCGGTTGTGTCCCAGCAACAGCTCGCCGCCGCGACCCCAGCGGGCAAAACCGCGCGCGGCGGCACTGCCGCGCAGTGGCGAGCCGAGGCAGACGATGCGTCCCGGCGGCAGCGCCTTGCCGTCGCTGCAGGCCCGCAGCGCGAGCAGCCCGCCCAGGCTGTGGCCGACCAGGTGCACCGCGTCGGCCTCGCCGGCCAGCGTGGCGATGCGCTGGTGCAGGCGATCCAGGATGTGCTGCTGGCTGGCGGCCACGCTCAGGTAATCGAAGCGGTGCACGCGAAAGCCGGCCTCCATCAACCGGTGATGCAGCATGGACAGCGCGAACCCGCGCATCCACAGGCCGTGCAGCAGGATCACGTGGGCCTGCAGCCGGGACTCGGGATCGGGATTTCGGGATTCGGTCATCACGCGTCTCGCCACCACCGGCTGTCGGCGAGGGTACGCGCCTCGCGCCTCAGGGCTTGCCCTCGACGGTCGCCACCGACAACTCCTTCAGCTGGGCGGCGGATACCGGCGACGGTGCGTCGGTCATCAAGTCCTGCGCGCTGGTGGTCTTGGGGAAGGCGATCACGTCGCGGATCGACTCGGTGCCGGCCATCAACGCGGCGATGCGGTCGATGCCGAAGGCGATGCCGCCGTGCGGCGGCGCGCCGAACTTCAGTGCCTTGAGCAGGAAGCCGAACTTGGCCTCCGCTTCGTCGGCGCCGATGCCCAGCAGGCCGAACACCGCGCTCTGCATCTCCGGGCGATGGATGCGGATCGAGCCGCCGCCGATCTCGTTGCCGTTGAGCACCATGTCGTAGCCGCGGCTGACGGCAGTGGCTGCATGGCTCTTCAGGTCGGCGATGTCGTCGATCTTCGGCGCGGTGAACGGATGATGCAGGGCCACGTAGCGCTGCTCGCCCTCGTCGTACTCGAACATCGGGAAGTCGGTAACCCACAGCGGCTTCCAGCCCTCCTCGACCAGGGAACGATCCTTGCCGACCTTGAGCCGCAGCGCGCCCATGAAGTCGGTGACGGTCTTCCACTTGCCCGCGCCGACGAACACGATGTCGCCGGATTGCGCGCCGGTCGCATCGAGCACGGCATCGAGCGCCATGTCATCGAGGAACTTGGCCACCGGCGAGCTGATGCCCTCGCGGCCCTTCGCGCGATCCTCGACCTTGATCCAGGCCAGCCCCCTGGCGCCGTAGCGGGCGACGTACTCGGTGAGCCCGTCGATGTCCTTGCGCGACAGCAACGCAGCGCCGGGCACGCGCAGCGCGGCCACGCGGCCGGCCGGATCGTTGGCCGGTTCGGCGAACACCTTGAACTCCACGCCCTTCAGCGCATCGGCCACGTCGACCAGTTCCAGAGCGATGCGCAGGTCCGGCTTGTCCGAACCGAAGCGGCGCATGGCTTCGGCCCAGGTCATGCGCGGGAAGCTCGCATCGAGCTCCACGCCCTGCACCTCGCGGAACACGTGGCGGATCAGGTCCTCCACCATGTCCTGCACGTCCTTCTCCTCGACGAAGGCGAACTCCATGTCGAGCTGGGTGAATTCCGGCTGGCGATCGGCGCGCAGGTCCTCGTCGCGGAAGCAGCGCGCGATCTGGTAGTAGCGGTCGAAGCCGGCCATCATCAGGATCTGCTTGAACAGCTGCGGCGACTGCGGCAGCGCGTAGAACTGGCC
This sequence comes from Rhodanobacter sp. UC4438_H5, assembly GCF_052978405.1. NCBI lineage: Bacteria > Pseudomonadati > Pseudomonadota > Gammaproteobacteria > Lysobacterales > Rhodanobacteraceae > Rhodanobacter > Rhodanobacter sp. UC4438_H5. The sequence continues at coordinate 124,943 of NZ_CM129672.1, read as the reverse complement.
CGGATGCACGCGGCTGGGCACCAGGTAGTCGCGCGCGCCCTCGGGCGTGGCCTTGGTCAGGATCGGCGTCTCGATGTCCTGGAAACCGCGCGCGTCGAGGTAGCGCCGCAGCGTCTGCACCAGACGTGTGCGCTTGCGCAGCATCGCCTGCATCTCGGGGCGGCGCAGGTCGAGGTAGCGGTAGGTCATCCGCATGTCCTCGTTGGGATTCTCGTGCAGCGCGAACGGCAGGTCCTTCGCCGCGTTGAGGATCTCCACGCGGTCGGCGAGCAGTTCGACCGTGCCGGTCTTGAGCTTGTCGTTCGCCGCCAGCCGGCGACGCAGCGTGCCGGTGACACGCAGGCAGTACTCATTGCCGATCTCGCCGGCGATGGCGAACGCCGCGGCGTTGTCGCGCTCGATCACCACCTGCGCCACGCCCTCGTGGTCACGCAGGTCGACGAAGGCCACGTGCGCCTGCAGGCGGATCGTGTTGACCCAGCCGCAGAGGGTGACGGTCTGGTCGATCAGGGCCTCGTTGACGAGGCCGCAGTAATGCGTGCGCATGCGCTGGAAACTCCGGGCCGACTGGCGGCATGAACGGGGGAAAAGACCCGGAATCTTAGCATCGCCGGCCTTCCGGCAAACGCCGGGCCGCCGCGGCTGGAGCCGAACGGGAGGACGCGCGGGCGGACTCAATCCGCCGCCGCGGCCGCCTTGGCGGGTGCAGCGGGCTTGGCGGTGGACGCCTCCGGCGCCGCCGCCGGCTTGCCTTCCGGGGCCGGCTTGCTGCCCTCGCCCGCCGTGGTGCCGGCGAGATTGTGCTTCTTCTCGCCGTCCTTCTTGAAATCGGTCTCGTACCAGCCGCTGCCGGCCAGGCGGAATGCCGGCGCACTGACCCGGCGGTGCAGTTTGGCTGCCGCGCAGGCGGGGCAGACGGTGGGATCGGCATCGGACAGCTTCTGCAGGCGATCAAAACGATGGCCGCAGCCGCTGCATTCAAATTCGTAGATGGGCATGGTGGTTTCTGGACTCCGGACCAGGATGGAGCGGGACTGGTCGCAATATCGGGTGGGCCGGCGCCGATTTCAACGCGGGCGGCGCGACCGGGCCGCGGGGCCGGCACGCACAGGGCGTCATCGTAGCGGCGCCACCGGGTGGTCGCCAGATCCGCGGGCGGCGGCGGTTCCCGGCGGCCGCGGGAGGGGCGACGACCTGGCCGGCGGAATCCCGCGGACAGGGTTTCACGGCCGGCGCCTACACGTCCACGGCGCGCCACGCTTGAACAGGGAGCCGAAAAACGGCCACTATGGCCTGCGCCGCACGCGGTGCAGCCGGGTGGGCGCCGCCACGGCGTCGGCCACGCCGTCGGCGCCGCGGCTTGCCGGCGCGAGGGCCGGCAATCAGGGGGTTATCAGCGCTCCATCAAGCGGAGGGGACAACGATGAAACGAACACGACGATTTGCCACCGGCACCATGCTGGCGCTTGCCGTGCTGGCGAGTGGCGCCGCCATGGCCCGCGAAGCACCGACCTTGACCGTCGCGGTGGTCGACTTCACCAACAACAGTGACTCCGTCGCCTGGTGGCACGGCGGCGTCGGCTCGCAACTGGCTGACGTGCTCAGCAACGAACTCAGCGCCACCGGCGACTTCAAGGTGATCGAGCGGCAGAAGATCAACGCCGTGCTGGCCGAGCAGGATCTGGCCAGCTCCTACCGCATGCGCCCGGGCAGCAGTCCGCACACCGGCAACATCACCGGTGCGCAGTACCTGATCACCGGCAGCGTCGCCTCGTACACGGAAGACACCTCCAACACCGGCGGCGGCCTCAGCTTCGCCGGCTTCCACGTCGGCGGCGGCCAGGCCAAGGCCTATGTGGCGATCGACCTGCGCGTGATCGACGCGGAAACCTCGGAGGTCGTGTTCTCGCGCACGGTGGAAGGGCGCAGCACCGACAAGGCGATTCGCCTGAGCGGCTACACCCGCGGCGTCGGCGGCGACTTCGGCCACAAGGAGAAGACGCCGGCCAGCAAGGCGGTGCGCGCCGCGCTGATCGAGGCCACCGATTATCTCGACTGCGCCATGGTCAAGCGCGACGGCTGCGAGGCCCGCTACGAGCAGAAGGAACAGAAGCGTCGCCAGGGCGACCGCGATTCGCTGGATCTCGACTGAAGATGTCGCCGGGTTCTCGATGTCGAAGCCCGGCCGCGCACCACCGGATGCGGATCGGGCACACCGGTGCCCGATCCGCGCGAGCGCAGCCACGCCTGCATCATGTCGCCGTTTGCGTGGCGCCGATGGCGCCATGATGCGTTCGCGAGGCGCTCGTGCGGAGGATGGCGCAAGCCCCTCGCAAGTTCCTTCGCCGCGCCGACGGCGCCGCGCTTGACAGGTCATTCTGCAGCAACCTAAGTTCGAGCCCGTCAGGGACGCACGACACCACATCCCCGAGCGAATGCGCGTGCCAGGTCGCAGTCATGGACCCGCCGACTACATGCTCGCCATTGCCCGGGGTTCGCGCATGCAAGCCAAATCATTCCCGATCCGGGGCGGCCTCGCCGCCGCCATCGCCCTCGTCCTGTCCTCGTTTTCCCTCTCCCTGCCCGCGCGCGCCCAGGACCCCGGCGCCGCGCCGGACAAGCCTGCCGCCAAGGATGTCACCGCACTGCAGGCGGTGGTGGTCACCGGCACCCGCGTGTTCGACCGCACCGAAGCCACCTCGCTGGCGCCGATCGACGTGCTGACGCCGAAGGACCTGGTCGGCACCGGTGCCACCGACCTGGCCACCGCGCTGCGCGTGCTGCTGCCCTCGTTCAACTTTCCGCAGCCCTCGGTGACTGACGCCACCGACGCGATCCAGCCCGCGCAACTGCGCGGGCTCTCGCCGGACCAGACGCTGGTGCTGATCAACGGCAAGCGCCAGCACACCACCGCGATCGTCAACGTCAACGGCTCACTGGGCCGCGGCTCCTCGCCGGTGGACATCAACGCGATCCCGGTCAACGCGATCGAGCGCGTCGAGGTACTGCGCGACGGCGCCGCGGCGCAATACGGTTCGGACGCGATCGCCGGCGTGATCAACATCATCCTCAAGGGTGGCGCGCAACACGGCTCGCTCAGCCTCACCGGCGGCCAGTACAGCAAGGGTGACGGCACCACCTGGCAGGGCGGCGCCGATGGCGGCTTCAAACTCGGCGACAAGGGCTGGGTGCACCTGAGCGCGAACGCCAGCCACCAGGACCCGACCAATCGTGCCGGTGCCGACGTGCGCTACCCGGGTGATCCCAGCTACGGGCAAGTCACCTTCCACTACGGCATCCCGCTGGTGCGGGCCAGGCAGGCGGCGATCAACCTGCAGTACGACTTCACCCCGAACGCGCAGCTCTACGCCTTCAGCCTGTTCAACAAGCGCGACGTCAGCGCCGGCGGCTTCTTCCGTTCGCTGTCGACCTATGCCAGCAGCTACCCCGGCGCGGCGGCGGTCTATCCGGACGGCTATCTGCCGATCGAGAACAGCGCGATCCGCGACGACAGCGAAGTGCTCGGCTTGCGCGGCACGGTGGCCGGCTGGCATTACGACCTCAGCGCCAACACCGGCGGCAACCACTGGAAGCTGCACACCAGCGACACCTACAACTACTCGCTGGACCCGGATTCGCCCACCGGCTTCTACATCGGCACCCTGACCAACCGGCAGGATGTCTACAACGCCGACTTCAGCCGCGACTTCCAGCCCGCCATGCTGCCGAACGGATTGTCCGTGGCCTGGGGCCTGGAATACCGCCGCGAGGAGTTCACCCTCAAGCAGGGCGACGCGGCCTCGTACGCCGGCTCCGGCGCGCAGGTGTTCCCCGGCTACCAGCCCGGCGACGCCGGCTCGCACTCGCGCAAAAGCCGCGCGCTTTACGTGGACCTGGAGAGCGACCTCACCGACAAGCTCTCTGCCGGGCTGGCGGTGCGCCGCGAGCATTACAGCGATTTCGGCGGCACCACCTCGGCCAAGTTGTCCGGGCGTTTCGCGTTGACCGACACGCTGGCCCTGCGCGGCACCGTGTCGAACGGTTTCCGCGCGCCGTCGCTGCAGCAGGAGTACTACTCCAGCACCGCGATCAACTTCGTCGCCGACGGCAGCGGCAACCTGATCCCGTACACGATCCGTACCTTCCCGGTCAGCAACCCCGCCGCGCAGGCGCTGGGTGCGCAGGCACTGAAGCCGGAGAAATCGCGCAACTACAGCCTCGGCCTGGTGCTGACCCCTTCCAGCGGCTTGTACACCACACTGGATTTCTACCAGATCGACATCGACCACCGGATCATCCTCAGCGGCAACCTGGTCGGAACGCCCGTGCAGGATTACCTCACCTCGGTGGGCATTCCGTTCGTCAGCGGCGGCCGCTTCTTCACCAACGCGGTCGACACGCGCACGCGCGGCGTCGACCTGGTGGCCACCTGGCCGCTGCAGTTGGAACACTCCGCGCTGAAGTTCACCGGCGGAGTGAACTACAACAAGACCGACATCCGCGCGATCGCGCCGAACCCGCCGCAACTGGGCCTGGTCGGGCTGACCTTGCCGATCATCGACCGCACCGAACAGGGCCGCATCACCAAGGGTGCCCCGCGCACCAAGGCGTTCCTCGCCACCGACTGGAACGTCGGCAACTGGAGCTTCCACGGCCAGCTGACCCGCTACGGCCAGTTCACCACGCTGGGCAACAACCCGGCCACGGACCAGACCTACGGCGCACGCTTCGTGCTCGATGCCAACGCGAACTACGCCTGGAACAACTGGACCTTCGCCGTGGGCGCCAACGACCTCAACAACGCCTACCCCGAACGCAGCAGCGCCGCCAACAACTTCCACGGCATCCTGACCTACTCGGGCTCGTCGCCGTTCGGCTTCAGCGGCGCGTACTACTACGGCACGGTGGCCTATCACTGGTGAGCTGATCGGCTGGGGCGAGGTCGACGCGCGGGATCTGCGCTGCGGCCTCCACACGGGAACCGACACCGAACCCGGCGCGCCGGAAGCATCCGCCGCGCCGGGTTGACCCGCGGCTACCGGAACACCAGCTGGCCGCCGGCGGTCGACACGTGGATGGTGTCGCCGCCCTGGAAACGACCCTCCAGGATCTGCCGCGCGAGCGGATTCTCCAGTTGCTGCTGGATCGCCCGCTTCAGCGGCCGTGCGCCGTAGACCGGATCGAAGCCGACGTTGCCGAGCAGGGTCAGCGCGTCGTCGCCCACGTCCAGCTTGAGCTGCCGCTCGGCCAGGCGCTTCTCCAGGTATTCGAGCTGGATCTTCGCGATGGCGCGGATCTGGTTCTTGTCCAGCGGCCGGAACACCACGATCTCGTCGAGCCGGTTGATGAACTCGGGGCGGAAGTGCGCCTGCACCACGCCCATCACCGAGGCCTTCATCTGGGTGTACTGCTCCTCCGCGTCGCCGCCGCTTTCCGCCGCGTCCTGGATCATCTGCGAGCCGAGGTTCGAGGTCATCACGATGACGGTGTTGCGGAAGTCCACGGTGCGGCCCTGGCCGTCGGTGAGGCGGCCGTCGTCCAGCACCTGCAGCAGGATGTTGAACACGTCCGGGTGCGCCTTCTCCACCTCGTCGAGCAGGATCACGCTGTACGGCCGGCGCCGCACGGCTTCGGTCAGATAGCCGCCTTCCTCGTAGCCGACGTAGCCCGGGGGCGCGCCGACCAGGCGCGAGACGGAGTGTTTCTCCATGAACTCGCTCATGTCGATGCGCACCATCGCGTCGGTGGTGTCGAACATGAATTCGGCCAGCGCCTTGCACAGCTCGGTCTTGCCCACGCCGGTGGGGCCCAGGAACAGGAACGAGCCGTTCGGCCGGTTCGGATCGGACAGGCCGGCGCGCGAGCGGCGGATCGCGTCGGCCACGGCGTGCACGGCCTCGTCCTGGCCGACCACGCGCTTGTGCAGCTCGTCTTCCATCTTCAACAGCTTGTCGCGCTCGCCTTCCAGCATCTTGCTGACCGGGATGCCCGTCCAGCGCGACACCACTTCGGCGATTTCGTCGGCGGTGACGCGCGTCTGCACCAGCTTGAAATCCTGCGTCTCGGCGGCCTGCGCCGCGGCGAGCTGCTTTTCCAGTTCGGGCAACTTGCCGTACTGGATCTCGCTCATCCGCGCGTAATCCTGCGCGCGCCGCGCCGCTTCCAGATCCTGGTTGGCCTGTTCGATCTGCTCCTTGACCTTGGTCGTGCCCTGCAGCGCGGCCTTCTCGGATTTCCACACCTCGTTGAGGTCGGAGAACTCGCGTTCGAGCTTCTCGATGTCGGCTTCCAGGTCGGCCAGGCGCTGCTTCGATTCGCTGTCCTTCTCCTTCTTCAGCATCTCGCGCTGGATCTTGAGCTGGATCAGCCGACGTTCGAGCCGGTCCAGTTCCTCCGGCTTGGAGTCGATCTCCATGCGAATGCGGCTGGCGGCCTCGTCCATCAGGTCGATCGCCTTGTCCGGCAGCTGGCGGTCGGCAATGTAGCGGTTCGACAAGGTCGCGGCGGCGACGATCGCCGGGTCGGTGATCTCCACCCCGTGGTGCACGGCATAGCGCTCCTTCAGGCCACGCAGGATCGCGATGGTGTCCTCCACCGATGGCTCGCCCACGAACACCTTCTGGAAGCGCCGCTCCAGCGCGGCGTCCTTCTCGATGTACTGGCGGTATTCGTCCAGCGTGGTGGCGCCGATGCAGTGCAGCTCGCCGCGCGCCAGGGCCGGCTTGAGCATGTTGCCGGCATCCATCGCGCCCTCACCCTTGCCGGCGCCGACCATGGTGTGCAATTCGTCGATGAACAGGATCACCCGGCCTTCCTGCTTGGCCAGGTCGTTGAGCACGGCCTTGAGCCGTTCCTCGAACTCGCCGCGGAATTTGGCGCCGGCGATCAGCGCACCCATGTCCAGCGCCAGCACCCGGCGACCGCGCAAGCCCTCGGGCACTTCGTCCTTGATGATGCGCTGGGCCAGGCCTTCGACGATCGCGGTCTTGCCCACGCCGGGCTCGCCGATCAGCACCGGGTTGTTCTTGGTGCGCCGCTGCAGCACCTGGATGGTGCGGCGGATCTCCTCGTCGCGGCCGATCACCGGGTCGAGCTTGTTGCGCTCGGCGCGCTCGGTGAGGTCGATGCAGTACTTCTCCAGCGCCTGGCGCTGCTCCTCGGCGTTCTCGCTCTGCACCTTCTCGCCGCCGCGCAGCTTCTCGATGGCGGCCTCGAGATTCGCCTTGTTCGCGCCGGCCGCCTTCAGCGCCGCGCCCAGCTCGCCCTTGTCCTCCAGCGCCGCCAGCACGAACAGCTCGCTGGCGATGAACTGGTCGCCGCGCTGCTGCGCCAGCTTGTCGGTGAGGTTGAGCAGCCGGTTGAGGTCGTTGCCGAGGTTGATGTTGCCCTCCTGCCCGCGGACCTGCGGCAGGCGATCGAGCAACTCGTTCACGCGCTGCATGAGCATCGGCACGTTGACCTGCGCCTGGGTCAGCAGCGGGCCGGTCGAGCCACCCTGCTGGTTGAGCAGCGCGGCCATCACGTGCGCCGGTTCGAGCATGTTGTTGTCGCGGCCCACGGCCAGCGACTGCGCGTCGGCCAGCGCCTGCTGGAACCGCGAGGTGAGTTTGTCCATTCGCATGTCGAGAATCCCCGCATCGGTAGGGCGGCAATCGCCACGGCGCAGACGTGTGGCCGGAATGCACCGATTCAAGCTGGCCCGGTCCGCCGATCGCCGTTCACCGTGGCCGCACGCGGCGCATGGCCGGCTCTTCACATTCACCCTGTTACGGTGCGGCCCGATGTCCACGCCACACCCCGCCAACGCCACGACCCACGCGCCGCTTCCCCCTCCGCCGCTGCCCACCGCAGACACTGCCTGGGCGCTGTTGCTGGACGTGGACGGCACCTTGCTCGACTTCGCTGATGACCCGCATGCGGTGCGTGTGGACAACGAGCTGCTCGCCCTGCTCGACGCGCTGCACGGGGCGACCGACGGCGCGCTGGCGCTGGTCAGCGGGCGCCGGCTGGACGACATCGACCGCCTGTTCGAGCGCCCGCACCGGGCCGCCATCGGCCTGCACGGAGTGGAGCTGCGTGCGGCTACCGGCGAACTGCGCCGCCACGTGGTGATGCCGCTGCAACAGGCGCGCATGCAACACGAGGCGCAGGCGCTGGCCGCGCGCTTTGCCGGCGTGCAGCTGGAAAACAAGCAGCAGGCGGTTGCGCTGCACTGCCGCGGGTCGTCGGACGAGTGGCAACAGTTGCGCGAGGCGGCCATCGGCGCGATCGCCCATCTGCCCGGCTACGAACTGCAGGCCGGTCGCCGCGTGCTGGAGTTCAAGCCCGGCGGCATGGACAAGGGCCGCGCCGTCGCCGAACTGCTGCAAGGCGAACCGTTCAAGGGCCGGCTGCCGGTCTACCTCGGCGACGACCTCACCGACGAGCACGCCTTCGACGCGGTCAATCGCGCGCACGGACTCAGTGTCCGCGTCGGTGACCGCCATCCCAGCGCCGCGCGCTTCACCCTGCCCGATCCGGTCGCCACGATCGCCTGGCTGACCCGCGTCCTGGGCGCACTGATGCAAGGAGCCCCCACCCATGCCCGACCATCCGAACGAGAAACCTCGCGCCAGTCTTGAACTGGGCGTGATCGGCAACGGCAGCGTGGCCGCGCTGGTCGACAGCCACGCGCGCATCGTCTGGTGTTGTCTGCCGCGGTTCGATGCCGACGCCAGCTTCTGCAGCCTGCTCTCGCCGACCCTCCCCGGCGGGGACTGGGCCATCGAGCTGGAGCACTTCGACCATGCCGAGCAGTTCTACCTGCGCAACACCGCGGTGCTGGTCACGCGGCTGTTCGACCGCCAGGGCGGCGCGATCGAGATCACCGACTTCGCCCCGCGCCACCGCGCCTCCGGCCGGCTCTACCATCCCGAAATGCTGGCGCGGCGCGTGGCGCCGATCTCCGGTTCGCCGCGCATCCGCGTCCGCATGCGCCCGCTGTGCGACTACGGCGCGCGCACGCCGCAGACCACCTCCGGCAGCAACCACATCCGCTACCTGCTGAGCGACACCATCCAGCGACTGACCTGCGACGTGGCGCCGCTGATGGTCGAACGCGGCCTGCCATTCGGCCTGGAGCAGCCCGCGCACTTCCTGTTCGGTCCGGATGAGACGCTGGAAGGCAACGTGTCGGACTTCATCCACCTGGCACTGGAACGCACGCTGGACTACTGGCGCGAATGGACCCGCTACCTGTCCATCCCGTTCGAGTGGCAGGAGGCGGTGATCCGCGCCGCGATCACGCTGAAGCTGTGCCAGTACGAGGCCACCGGCGCGATCGTGGCGGCGTTGACCACCTCGATCCCGGAGTCGCCCGGCAGCGGGCGCACCTGGGATTACCGCTACTGCTGGCTGCGCGACGCCGCCTTCACCGTGCGCGGCCTCAACCGGCTGGGCGCCACGCGCTCGATGGAGGAGTACATCCGCTACGCCTTCAACCTGGTCGCCAACCGCGGGCAGGCCGAACTCGGCCCGGTGTTCGGGATCACCTTTGCCGAGCAATTGCCCGAGCGGCAGGTCGACACGCTGGCCGGCTACCGCGGCGACGGGCCGGTACGCGTGGGCAACGACGCATGGCAGCAGCGCCAGAACGATGTCTACGGCTCGGTGCTGCTGGCCTCGGCACAACTGTTCTTCGACCAGCGCCTGCAGCATCGCGGCGACAAGGTGACGTTCGAGCGGCTGGAGCAGCTGGGCAAGACCGCACTGCGCATGGCCGAAGAGCCCGATGCCGGCCTGTGGGAGTACCGCGGGCGCATGGCCGTGCACACCTACTCGGCGGCGATGTGCTGGGCCGCGTGCGACCGTCTGGCGCACATCGCCACCGAGCTGGGGCTGGAGGACCGCGCGCGCTGGTGGCATGACGAGGCGGCCGCGCTGCACGGGCGCATCGAAGCGCGCACCTGGAACGAAAAGCTTGGCCATTTCGTCGACGCCTACGACGGAGAGCGGCTGGACGCCAGCCTGCTGCTGCTGGCCGACATCGGGTTCGTCCAGGCGAGCGACCCCCGCTTCGTCGCCACCGTCGACGCGATCGGCGACAAGCTCGGCCATGGCGACTACATGTTCCGCTACATCGCGCCGGACGACTTCGGCGCGCCGGAAACCAGCTTCAACATCTGCACGTTCTGGTACATCGACGCGCTTGCCGCCACCGGCCGCGAGAAGCGCGCCCGCACCACCTTCGAGAACATGCTCGCCCAGCGCACCACGCTGGGCCTGCTCTCGGAGGACATCGCGCCGAAGACCGGCGAGCCGTGGGGCAACTTCCCGCAGACCTATTCGCTGGTGGGGCTGATCCAGTCGGCGATGCGCCTCTCCCGCCGCTGGGAGGACGCCATGTGATGGCGCGCAAGACTCCCGGCCGGCTCATCGTGGTCTCCAACCGCGTCGCACTGCCCCACCAGACCGCCGCTGGCGGTCTCGCCTCGGCCCTGCGCGCGGCGCTGGCCGAAAACGGCGGGCTGTGGTTCGGCTGGAGCGGCAAGGTGAGCGCCGCCGAGACCGGCGCCGAACTGCACCAGGCCAGCGACCACGGCATCGACTACGCCACCGTGGACTTCTCGCGCGCCGACCACGACGCGTTCTACGCCGGCTTTTCCAATGGCGCGCTATGGCCGCTGCTGCACTACCGGCCGGACCTGGTCGACTACCAGCGCAGCCATCTGGACGGCTATCTGCGGGTCAACCGGATCTTCGCCGAGCGCCTGCGTCCGCTGATCGGCCCGGACGACACGATCTGGGTCCACGACTACCACCTGATCCCGCTGGCCGCCATGCTGCGCAAGCTCGGCGTGAAGAACCGCATCGGCTTCTTCCTGCATACGCCGCTGCCCGCCGCCGGCCTGCTGATTGCCCTGCCCAACCACCACGAGCTGCTGGAAACACTGGCCAGTTACGACCTGATCGGCGTGCACACCCATCGCGACCTGCGCGCGCTGGAGGATTATTTCCTGCACGAGGCCGGTGCGGTGATGCGCCTGGGCGGGCGCATGCGCATGCCCGGCGGGCGCGAATTCCGCGCCGGCGCCTTCCCGATCAGCATCGACACCGAACACATCGCCGGGATCGCGCAGAAGGCCGTGGGGCTGAAGGAAATCGTGCAGCTGCGCGAAAGCACCCGCGGCATCGCGCTGATCATCGGGGTCGACCGGCTGGACTATTCAAAGGGCCTGCCGCATCGCTTCCAGGGCTACGCGCGGCTGCTCGAACGCGACCCGGAGCTGCACCGCCACGTCACCTTCATGCAGATCGCGCCGCCCTCGCGTGGCGCGGTGCTGGAGTACCGCGCGATCCGCCGCGAGCTGGAGCGCAGCGCCGGCCACATCAACGGCAAGTACGCCGCGCCGGACTGGGTGCCGATCCGCTACATCAACAAGTCGTTCCCGCACCGCCTGCTCGCCGGCTACTACCGCAGCGCGCGCGTGGGCCTGGTCACGCCGCTGCGCGACGGCATGAACCTGGTGGCGAAGGAGTACGTGGCCTGCCAGGACCCGGAAGACCCCGGCGTGCTGGTGCTCTCGCGTTTCGCCGGAGCCGCGCTGGAGCTGGGCGATGCCTTGCTGGTCAACCCGGCCGACACCGAAGAGGTCGCCGACGCCCTGGAGCAGGCGCTGCACATGCCGCTGACCGAACGGCGCCGGCGCTGGAAGGCGATGATGCGGGTACTGCGCCACAACGACATCACGCATTGGCGCACCAGTTTCCTGGAGGCGTTGCGCGCGCCCGGGAAACCCGCGCCGGATCAGCCCTGAGCGAGCCAGATCAGGCTGGCGAAGCGGCCGCTGGCGGCGCCGTCGCGCCGGTACGAGTAGAAACGCGGGTCGGCATGGGTATCGTCGCCGCCGCCGTAGACGCGCGTCACGCCCGCGCGCGCCAGGCGCTGCCGCGCCAGTGCGACCAGGTCGCAGCGCCAGTGGCCCGGGCGCGTGGCCTCGAAGCACGCCGCGGCAGCCGCGTCGCGCGCGACGAACGCGGCGCGCACTTCCTCGCCCACCTCGTACGACGGCGCGCCGATGCACGGGCCCAGCCACGCCAGCACGCGCGCCGGCGGGCTGACCATCTGCGCCAGGGTGGCCTCCAGCACGCCGGCGGCGAGGCCGCGCCAGCCGGCATGGGCCGCACCGATCTCGCCGCCATCCTCGCTGCACAAAAGCACCGGCAGGCAATCGGCGGTGAGGATCGCCAGCACCGTGCCGGGAATGTGCGAGACCGCCGCATCCGCCTGCGGCTCGTGTGCGCTGGGCAGCGGGCCGAGTTCGGCCACGCCGCAACCGTGCACCTGATGCAACCAGCGCGGCGCGGCCGGCAGTCGCAGCGCCTGCTGCAGCGCGCCGCGGTTCGCCATCACGGCCTCGGCCGCATCACCGCTGCGCAGGCCGAGGTTGAAGCGCTCGAACGGCGCGGAAGACACGCCCGGTCCCAGCCGCGTGGTGACGGCCGCGTGGACTTGCGGCGGCGCGGGCCAGTCGGGAAAGATCCAGCTTTCAGTCATGGGGGCCGGGATTGGAGATCGGGGATCGGGGATTCCCCAAGCATCGCACGGCTGGCGGCGGCGCGTACCGACCCATCAATACGGGTCCGGACCGTGTTCGGCCAGATCCGCACGCAGCGCCTCGATCAGGGCCAATTGATCGGCGGGGCGCTCGGCCGTGAACGACAGCGCCTCGCCGGTGACCGGATGCACGAACGAGAGTTTCTCCGCGTGCAGCGCCTGCCGGCGGAAGCCGCGCAAGGCGGCGACCAGGCCGTCACTGGCGCCCTTGGGCAACTTGAGGCCGCCGCCGTACAACGGGTCGCCGATCAGCGGGTGGCCGATGTGCGCCAGGTGCACGCGGATCTGGTGGGTGCGGCCGGTTTCCAGCTGGCATTGCAGCAGGCTGTGCGCGCGGAAGCGCTCGCGCACGCGGTAATGGGTCACCGCGCGCTTGCCGTCCTCCTCGTCACGCACGGCCTGGCGCAGGCGGTCGCCCATGCTGCGGCCGATCGGCTGGTCCACCGTGCCGCCGGCCACCATCGTGCCCATCACCACGGCCTCGTACTGGCGTTCCACTTCGTGCCGCGAGAGCAGATCGACCAGCGCGGTATGGGTGGACAGCGTCCTGGCCACCACCATCAGGCCGGAGGTGTCCTTGTCCAGCCGATGCACGATGCCGGCGCGCGGCAGCTCGGCCAGCTGCGGGTCGTGGTGCAGCAAGCCGTTGAGCAGCGTGCCGGCCGGGTTGCCGGCGCCGGGATGCACCACCAGTCCGGCGGGCTTGTCCAGCACCAGCAGGTCGGCATCCTCGTACACGATCGTCAGCGCAATCGCCTCGGGCTGGCTGTGCACTTCCGTTTCCAGTTCGACATCCAGCTCGACCCGCTCGCCGCCGCGCAGCAGTTGCCGCGGCGCAGCCGGGGCGCCATCCAGGGTCGCCGCGCCGGCCTTGATCCAGCCGCTGAGCCGCGAACGCGAATAGGCGGGGAACATCTCGGCCAAAGCCTGGTCGAAGCGACGGCCTGCTGCACTCAGCGGAACCTCCGCCTGCTGCCGTATGGTGGTCATGCCAGCCCCCGCGGGCGGCAACCGGTTTCAGTTATCATGCCTGTTCGTTCCGACATCCGAATTCATTCCTATGCGCCCATCCAGTGGCTCGACCACGCCATCGTTGTTCCCGCTGCACGCCGCCAGGCTGCTCGCCGTGGTCGCCCTGGTGGCCGTGCTTGGCGCCTGTTCGATGTTCGGCCGCAAGGGCAACACCATCGACACGATGCCGCTGGAGCCGCTGTACAACCGCTCCCACAGCTTCCTGGAGGCGGGCAATTACTCCGGCGCGGTGCGGGCGTTCCAGCGCCTGATCGCGCGCTTCCCGTCCGGTCCGTACAGCGAGCAGGCCCAGCTTGAGCTGGCCTATGCGCAGTACAAGGACAACCAGCCGGACGAGGCATTGTCCACCATCAACCGCTTCATCAAGACCTATCCGGCCAACAAACACGTCGATTATGCCTATTACCTGCGCGGCCTGATCAATTTCGACCGCACCAGCGGCTTCATCGAGCGCTTCACCAAGCGCGCCGGCGGGCTGACTCGCCGCGACCAGGGCTACAACCTGCAGGCGTTCGACGATTTCTCCGAACTGTCGCGGCGCTTCCCCGACAGCGCCTACACCGCCGACGCGCGCCAGCGCATGATCTACCTGCGCAACCTGCTGGCGCAGTACGAGATCAACGTGGCCGAGTTCTACCTGCAGAACAAGGCCTACATCGCGGCGGCCGACCGCTCGCAGTACGTGATCGAGCACTACCAGCAGGCGCCGCAGACCGGCGATGCGCTGGCCATCCTCGCCCGCAGCTACCTGGCGCTGGACCGCAAGGAACTGGCTGCGCAGACCCGCGAAGTGCTGGCGCTGAACTATCCGAACCACCCCTATCTCACCGATCCCAAGTGGCCGCACGCACCCTCGCTGGTGCGCAAGATGATTCCGTTCTCCGGGCATCATTGAGTTTGGCCGCTGCGCGGCCGGGAATGGGGAATGGGGAATAGGAAAAGCAGGCGCAGGAGCGTCGGGCGCCCCCCCGGAGTCCCGATTCAACGCCACCCTGACGTGATCGGGTAACGGCGTTCGCGGCCGAAGGCGCGCGTGGTGACGCGGGGGCCGGGGGCGGACTGGCGGCGTTTGAACTCGTTGAGCAACACCAGCCGCGCCACCCGCTGCACCGTCGCGGCATCGTGGCCCACGGCCACGATCTCCGCCTGCGACTGCTCACCCTCGATGAAGCGTTCGAGAATCGCATCCAGCTCGTCGTACGGCGGCAGCGAATCCTGGTCGACCTGGTTGTCGCGCAGCTCGGCCGAGGGTGGACGGGCGATGACCTCGGGGGGAATCGGCAATCGGGAATCGCGCATCGTCGAAGAGCCGGATGTCGGCGAGGACATGCGTTCCCGGTTACCGGCTCCATTGCGCCACCGCGCCAGCCGATACACCACCGTCTTGTACACGTCCTTGAGCGGCGCGTAGGCGCCGCACATGTCGCCGTACAGGGTGGCGTAACCCACGGCCATTTCACTCTTGTTGCCGGTGGCGAGCAGCAGGCGGCCGTGCTTGTTGGACAGCGCCATCAGCATCACGCCGCGCGTGCGCGACTGCAGGTTCTCCTCGGTGGTGTCGGCGGCCTTGCCGGCGAAGGCGGGAGTGAGCGCATCCATGAACGACTGATACGTCGCCTGGATCGGGATCACGTGGTAGTCCACGCCCAGCTGCTCG
This sequence comes from Rhodanobacter sp. UC4438_H5, assembly GCF_052978405.1. Classification (NCBI taxonomy): domain Bacteria; kingdom Pseudomonadati; phylum Pseudomonadota; class Gammaproteobacteria; order Lysobacterales; family Rhodanobacteraceae; genus Rhodanobacter; species Rhodanobacter sp. UC4438_H5. The sequence continues at coordinate 109,659 of NZ_CM129672.1, read as the reverse complement.
GCCTGCGCGCGGGCACCGTCGAGCGAGAGCTGCGAGGTGTAGCGGGTGGGCATCATCACCGCGGTGACGCGCCGGGCGCCCAGCGCGTCGACCGCCAGCGCCAGCGTCAGCGCCGAGTCGATGCCGCCGGAAAGGCCCAGCAGCACGCCGTCGAAGCGGTTCTTGTCGATGTAGTCGCGCACGCCGCGGACCAGCGCCGCGTACAGCGTCGCCTCCATCGACGAGTCGGCCGGCACCGGCCAGTCGATCGCCGCGAGCGTGCGCGTGGCCGGGTCGAACTCGGCCCACAGCAGCGCGTCGACGAAGGCCGGCGCCCGTGCCGCTATCGACCCGTCGCCGTTGACCAGGATCGAAGCGCCGTCGTAGACCACCTCGTCCTGGCCGCCGACCAGGTTGAGGTAGGCGATCGCGCAGCCGGTTTCGCGCGCCCGCGCCGCCAGCACGACCTCGCGCTCGGCCTGCTTGCGGTCGTCCCACGGCGACGCATTGATCACCACGATCAGCTGCGCGCCCGCAGCCGCGGCCTGCGCGGCCGGCTCGGGCTGCCACACGTCCTCGCAGATCAGCAGGCCCACGCTCACGCCCTCGATCACGCGCGTCGTGGTGCCGTTGCCGGGGCGGAAATAGCGCAGGTCGTCGAACACGCCATAGTTGGGCAGCGCCTGCTTGTGCGCGGTGCACTCGATCCGCCCCTCGCGCAGCAGGCTGGCGCCGTTGTAGACCTCGCCGGCGCTGTGCGGATGGCCGACCAGCGCCGCGACGCCCTGCGCCGCGCAGGCCAGCGCGCACAGCTCGCGCTCGCAGGCGGCGAGAAAGCTCGGCCGCAGCAGCAGATCCTCCGGCGGATAGCCGCTCAGGGTCAGCTCGGGAAAGGCCACCAGCGCGGCGCCGCCTTCGCGCGCCTGCGCCATCAGTCCTGCCGCCTTGGCGGCATTGGCCGCCACCGCGCCGACGGCAAAATCGTGTTGGGCCAGCGCCAGTCGCAGCTTTGCCATGGACGCAGCATTCCTTGGATTCAATCGGCGAATGGTAGTGGAATGCCGCGCCGGGTGGCCCGTCCACGCGGGCGCTGCATTCAGATCCGCCGATCGTGCGGCGGATCGTTGCCGGCGCGTGACGGCGCCGAAGCCAAAAAAAAGGCCGCGCAATGCGCGGCCCTTGTTCTCCTGCGCCAACGCCTACTTCATCAGCTTGGCGAGCGCCTTGCCCAGGTCGGCCGGCGACTTCACCGTGGTGACGCCGGCCTTCTCCAGCGCGGCGAACTTCGCCGCGGCGGTGCCCTTGCCGCCGGAGATGATCGCGCCGGCATGACCCATGCGCTTGCCCGCCGGAGCCGAGGCGCCGGCGATGAACGAGACCACCGGCTTCTTCACGTATTCGCCGATGAACTCGGCGGCGTCTTCCTCGGCGCTGCCGCCGATCTCGCCGACCATGATGATGCCTTCGGTCTGCGGATCGTCCTGGAACAGCTTGAGGCAGTCGATGAAGTTCAGGCCGTTGATCGGGTCGCCGCCGATGCCGATCACCGTGCTCTGGCCGAGGCCTTCGTTGGTGGTCTGGAACACCGCCTCATAGGTGAGCGTGCCGGAGCGCGAGACCACGCCGACCCTGCCCTTGCTGTGGATGTGGCCGGGCATGATGCCGATCTTGCATTCGCCGGGGGTGATGATGCCGGGGCAGTTCGGCCCGATCAGCACGATCTCCGGATGCTGCTGCAGCACGTTCTTCACGCGCAGCATGTCCAGCACCGGGATGCCTTCGGTGATCGCCACGATGGTCTTGATGCCGGCGTCGATCGCTTCGAGGATCGAGTCGGCCGCGAACGGCGGCGGCACGAAGATGACGGAGGCGTCGGCGCCGGTTTCCAGCACCGCTTCATCGACCGAGTTGAACACGGGCAGGCCGATGTGCTCCGAACCGCCCTTGCCCGGAGTCACGCCACCGACGACTTTGGTGCCGTAGTCGATGCACTGCTGTGCGTGGAAGGTGCCCTGCTGGCCGGTGAAGCCCTGCACCAGCACCTTGGTGTCTTTGTTTACGAGAACGCTCATGTTTCGATTGCTCCTCAGGCCTTGGCCGCAGCCACGGCTTTCTGCGCCGCGTCGTTGAGATCATCCGCCGGCGTGATCGCCAGGCCGGAGTTGGCCAGCAGTTCGCGGCCCTGATCGACATTGGTGCCCTGCAGGCGCACCACCACGGGAATCTTCAGGCCCACTTCCTTGACCGCGGCGATGATGCCCTCGGCGATCATGTCGCAGCGGACGATGCCGCCGAAGATGTTGACCAGGATGCAGTTGACCTTGTCCGAGGAGGTGATCAGCTTGAACGCCTCGGTCACCCGCTCCTTGGTGGCGCCACCGCCGACGTCGAGGAAGTTGGCCGGCTCGCCGCCCGCCAGCTTGATCACGTCCATGGTGGCCATCGCCAGGCCGGCGCCGTTGACCATGCAGCCGATGTTGCCGTCCATCGTCACGTAGTTGAGGTTGCTCTGCTGCGCGGCGGCTTCGGCGGCGTCTTCCTGGGTCAGGTCGCGCATCGCGGCCAGGTTCGGATGACGGAACTCCGCGTTGTCGTCGGAGTTGACCTTGCCATCCAGCGCAGCGAGGTTGCCGTCTTCCAGCACGGCCAGCGGGTTCAGCTCGACCAGGGCCAGGTCCTGCTCGTTGAACAGCTTGTACAGGCCCAGCATGATCTTGGTCAGCTGGTTGACCTGCTTGTTGTTGAGGTCCATCGCGAAGCCGAGCTGGCGGCACTGGTACGGCTGCAGCCCTTCGACGAAATCGACCACGATGGTGTGGATGTCTTCGGGCGTGTCGCGCGCCACCTGCTCGATGTCCACGCCGCCATGCTTGGAGGCGATGAACGAGATGGCCTTGGAATCGCGGTCCACCAGGATCGACAGGTACAGCTCGCGGGCGATGTCGGTGGCGTCGGTCACCAGCACCAGGTTCACCGGCAGCGCACGCCCGGCCGACTGGTAGGTTGCCATGTTGGTGCCGAGCATGCCCTTGGCGGCGGCGCGCACGTCGTCGAAGCTCTTGCAGAACTTGACGCCGCCGGACTTGCCGCGGCCGCCGGCGTGGATCTGCGCCTTGACCATCCATTGCGTGCCACCGAGCGCCTTGGCGGCATCGACGGCGGCGTCGGGGGAGTTGGCGACCTTGCCCGGCGGCACGGCGATGCCGTACTGCGCGAACAGTTCTTTGGCCTGGTATTCGTGGAAATTCATTCGATACCTCGAGCGAACGGAGAAACGATGACGGCCGCACGCATGAAGAAAGGCGTGGGTCAGGGGATCGGCGGTGGAATCACACACGACCCGGTCGCGGCACAAGGGCCGGACACGGGCCGAACCGCAGCAAACGGCCGCCCATTTTCGCGGAAGCGGGCCGCAATGGAAAGGGCGCGGCCGCATCGCGACCGGCCGGGCGGCGATTTTCCGGCCTCCACGAAGGTGGCGCGGCCCCCGCCCGGGCTTGCCCGGGGCGTCATATACTCGACCGCAACCGCACCGGAATCGCAGCCTACGTGTCTACCTTAGCTACGTTAAACGATCCGCGCGCAGGGACGGCCACGATCCGCCACGAGCTGTCGTTCCTCAATGTTTTCAGGCTGGTGCAGGCGCTGGTGTACGTCGCCCTGGCATTCAGCCCGCCCGGCATGGGCTGGCCGCAGCTGGCCGCGCCGGGCTTCGCGCGCACGCTGGCCACGCTGTACCTGATCTTCGCGCTGCTGGCGCTGCTGCTGAACCGGCGCAGCATGGCCCACGCAAAGACCGCCGTGGCCGCCACCCTGGTGGTCGACGTCGTCGCCGCGGTGCTGGCGATCGTGGCGATGCACGATGCGCGCATCGGTATCGCGATGATGCTGGCGGTCAACCTCTGCGCCGGCGCGCTGATCCTGCCGCTGCGCATGTCCGGCTTCTTCGCCGCGCTGGCGACGCTGGGCATGCTGGGCATCTCGCTGTTCGGCTGGTCGCTGTCGCCCCACGCCGGTGACCGCGACCTGCTCGAAGCGGCGCTGTTCGGCCTGGCCTATTTCGCCACCACCGCCCTGTGCAGCGTGCTGGGCCAGCAGCTGCGCGCCACCGAGGCGCTGGCCGAGCAGCGCAGCACCGACCTGGCCAACCTGTCGCAGATCAACGAACTGATCATCCGCCGCATGAAGACCGGCGTGCTGCTGGTGGACGACGCCAACCGCATCCACCAGATCAACGAATCGGCCTGGATGCTGCTGGGCAATCCCGGCGCCGACCAGCGCGACCTCGGGCTGCTGGCGCCGGAACTGTCGCGCCGGCTGTACCACTGGATGACCTCGGGCAAGCTCGACGAAACCGCCACCCAGCTCGCCGACGGCGTCCCGGAAGTGGTGCCGCGCTTCACCCGGCTGGCGCCGAACGACGACTCGCACGTATTGATCTTCCTCGACGACACCTCGCTGCTGTCGCGCCGCGCGGAGGAGCTCACGCTCAGCTCGCTCGGCCGGCTGTCGGCCTCGATCGCCCACGAGATCCGCAACCCGCTGGCGGCGATCCGCTACTCGGCGCAGCTGCTGGCCGAATCGCGCACCATGGACGGCGCCGACCAGCGCATGGTCGAGATCATCAACAACCACTGCGTGCGGCTCAACGAGATCATCGAGAACATCCTGCAGCTGTCGCGCCGCGAGCGTTCGCGCCCGGAAGCGCTGGACCTGGGCGACTGGGCGCAGGATTTCGTGGAGGAATACCGCCAGGGCAACGACCTCGGCGCCGACTCGCTGCGCGCGATCGCCAGCACCGGCGTGGCGGTGGTCGCGCTGGCCGATCCGCAGCAGCTGCAACAGGTGGTGTGGAACCTGGTGCAGAACGCGCTGCGCTACGGCCGCCTGCCCGGCGAGCCGGCGCGGGTGATGGTGGTCGCACGCCAGGGCGAGCATGGCGTGCCGATCCTCGAGGTGATCGACCGCGGCCCCGGCATCGCGCCCAAGGTGGCCGCACAGATCTTCGAGCCGTTCTACACCACCCACGAATACGGCACCGGCCTGGGCCTGTACCTGGCCAAGCAGATGAGCGAGGCCAACCAGGCCGCGCTGGAGTACGTGCGCGTGGCCGGCGGTGGCAGCTGCTTCCGGCTTACCCTGACGCCGGCGCAGATGAACCGCGGCGCCGGCGACGGCGAGCCCGAAGCCTGAACGCTCCGGCAGGCCGCCGACGCCGCGCGCCGGCTTTGCTCTTGACTTGGGCCGCGGTTATTCTTGAGCCACCCTCCCCTCGCGACATGCCATGAGCCTCCAGACCGTCCTGGTCATCGACGATGAACGCGATATCCGCGAGCTGCTCACCATCACCCTCGGGCGCATGGACCTGCAGGTCGAAGCCGTCGGCACCGTCGCCGACGCCCGCCGCGCGCTGAGCGAAAACAGCTACGACCTCTGCTTCACCGACATGCGCCTGCCCGACGGCAACGGCCAGGAGATCATCGAGCTGATCGCCGAAACCTGCCCGGACACGCCGGTGGCGATGATTACCGCCTACGGCAACGTCGACGCGGCGGTGAACGCGCTCAAGGCCGGCGCGTTCGACTTCGTCTCCAAGCCGGTCGACATCCAGATGCTGCGCGGCCTGGTGCGCACCGCGCTGCGGCTGGCCGAGGAGAAGCGCGAAGGCGGCGGCGCCGCCAAGGCCGGCGGCTCCGGCGACCGCCTGATCGGCGACTCGCCGGCGATGGAACAGGTGCGCGCCACCATCGCCAAGCTGGCACGCAACCAGGCGCCGGTCTACATCGCCGGTGAATCGGGCGTAGGCAAGGAGCTGGTCGCGCGGCTGATCCACGAGCGCGGTCCGCGCGCGGGCGGCCCGTTCGTGCCGGTCAACTGCGGCGCGATCCCGTCCGAGCTGATGGAAAGCGAGTTCTTCGGTCATCGCAAGGGCAGTTTCACCGGCGCCAGCGCGGACAAGGAAGGCCTGTTCCAGGCCGCCCAGGGCGGCACGCTGTTCCTCGACGAGGTGGCCGAACTGCCGCTGCACATGCAGGTCAAGCTGCTGCGCGCGATCCAGGAAAAAGCGGTGCGCCCGATCGGCGGCCGCGACGAGATCCCGGTGGACGTGCGCATCCTCTCGGCCACCCACAAGAACCTCGGCCAACTGGTCGAGCAGGGCCAGTTCCGCCAGGACCTGTTCTACCGCATCAACGTGATCGAGCTGCGCGTGCCGCCGCTGCGCGAACGCCGCGGCGACGTGCCGCAGCTGGCCGCGTTCATCCTCAAGTCGCTGGCCGGCAAGAGCGGCCAGGAAGTCGGGCGGCTGACGCCGGCCGCGCTCGATGCGCTGGAAGCCTACGACTTCCCCGGCAACGTGCGCGAGCTGGAGAACATCCTCGAACGCGCCATGGCGATGAGCGACGGCGCCAGCATCGAGGCCTCCGACCTGATGCTGCCCCAGCGCGGCGCGCGCCCGGCGCCGACGGAGGTCGCCGCCACTGCCGGCGCTCCGGCCGCTGCCGCTGCCGCGGCACCCAGCGCCGATGGCGGGCTGGACGACTACATCAGCAACATCGAGCGCACCGCCATCGTCAAGGCGCTGGAAGAATCGCGCTACAACAAGACCGCCGCCGCCCGCAAACTCGGCATCACCTTCCGCGCCCTGCGCTACAAGCTGAAGAAGCTCGGCATCGACTGAAGGCGCAACCCGACGCCTACCCGCGCGCGACGGCTTTCCGCCGCGCAACGAGGGAAGGCGTTCGCACGGGGAATGTCCCGCGACCGCCGCGCAGGGCGGCAACCGCCTGCTCCGGCCACGCGGACCGCAAAGCGGCGCGCCGTGCCTGGGCTACGCGGAGTCGTCGCCCTCCAATCCCTTGCGCAGCGCGCGCAGGAGGGCCGCGGTGCTGACCGGCTTGTCCACGATTTGCAGGTTGTCCAGCGGGGGCAGTTCCTGCGGGTCCGGTGGCGCGTCCGGGCGGGCGAGCAGCACGACGCCGCCCTGGTAACCCTGTTCGACCAGCGCGGCCAGCGTGCGCACGCCGGTGAAAAGGTTCATGTCGGCGTCGAGCAGCACCAGGTCGGGCAGGCCGCCGGCCTCGATCCACTGCAGCGCGGCGGTGCCGCTCTGGCTGGCGTGCGCCTGGTAGCCGTAGGCATCGAGCGTATCGGACAGCAGCGACAGCTGGCCGGCCTCCTCCACCACCACCAGCACGCGTTCGGCGGCGCCTTCAAGGCTCTGCATGTCGTCCATCGCCTCGGCGTCGGCTTCCATTTCGTCCAGCGGGATGTAGAGGTCGAAACGGGTGCCGCTGCCGGGTTTGCTGTCCACCCGCATCACGCCGCCGTGGCTGGCCACGATGCGCTTGCACGAGATCAGGCCCAGGCCGGTGCCGGCGTCCTTGGTGGTGAAGAACGGTTCGAACAGGTGCTCCAGCACGGCCTGGTCCATGCCTGGCCCGGAGTCGATCACGCTGATGCGCAGGTAGCAGCCGGTGTGCGGCACCTCCTCGGGCAGGAAGAAGTCGTCGGCCAGCCGCTGCTGGCTGGTCTCGATGCGCAGGTTGCCGCCGTCGGGCATCGCCTGGATCGCGTTGAGGCAGAGGTTGAGCAGGCATTGCTGCAGCTCGGTGTGGTTGCCCTCGAAGGCCAGCTCGGGGTCGTCGATGGCCAGGTCCATCACCACCGAACGGGGCACGCTGCCCTGCATCAGCAGGCCGAACGCGCTCATCAGGGTGCCCACGCGCACGCGCTCGGCGCGGCGGGCGCCGCGCGCGAAGGAAAGCATCGAGTGCACCATCTCCAGCCCGCGCTTGCCGCAATCGCGCACCAGGTTGCCCAGCCGCATCAGCCGCGGGTCGTCCTGGTAGTCGCGCAGGCTGTCACCGGCCAGCAACAGCGGCTGCAGCAGGTTGCGCAGGTCGTGGCTGAGGCCGCCGGCGAGCATCGCCAGGCTCTCGAAACGCTGCGCGCGGATCAGGTCGGCCTCGGCGCGGCGGTTGGCCTTGCGCGCATCCGCCTCGACCAGCGCCCGACGCACCGCACTGGCCAGGCGCACGGGGTTCTGCTTGAGGATGTAGTCGGTCGCGCCGTTGCGCAGCGCCTCGATGGCGGCATCCTCGCCCAGCGTCGCGGAAACGAAGATGAAGGGCAGGTCCTCGTCGCGCTCGCGCAGCAGCTCCAGCGCGCGCTGCCCGGAGAAACCCGGCACGCTCAGGTCGGACAGCACGATATGCGGGGCGAACTCGTCCAGCGCGGCCAGGTAGCCGGCTTCATCGTCGACCAGCCGCGCCTCGTGCGGGATGCCGTCGGCGTCCAGCTCGGCCAGCACCAGCTCGGCGTCGAGCTCGCTGTCCTCCACTTGCAGCACCCGTATCGTCGGCATCGACTTGATCTGCCGGTTGGGCATGGGGTTCTCCGTCACTGGCCGTGCGGCCATCGTTGTCTACACCGCGGGCGACCGCCCGGGCGCGTCTGTTCATGCGTCAATTCGCCTCGGGCGCCTCGTTCAGCACCGCCCAGAACCGGCCCAGCGTGCGCACGGCCTCGAAGAACTGGTCCACGTCCACCGGCTTGATCACGTAGGCGTTGGCGCCGAGGTCCCAACTGCGCGCCAGGTCGCTCTCCTCGCGCGAGGAGGACAGGATCACCACCGGTACGCGCCGCAGGTGCTCGTCGTGGCGCATGCGGGTGAGCACTTCCAGTCCGTCCATGCGCGGCATCTTGATGTCCAGCAGCACCACCGCCGGGTCGCCCGGATCGCGCCCGGCCCAGGCGCCGGTGCAATGCAGGTAGTCGAGGCATTCCACGCCATCCTCGACGTGCACCACCGGATTGGCCAGGTGGGCTTCGGCCAGCGCGTCCATCGCCATCTCGGCGTCCGCCAGGCTGTCCTCGACCAGCAGCACGGTGCGCAGTTCTTTCTTGTTCATGCCGCTGACTCTCCGTTTTGCGCCCCGGCCACGTCGATGGCCGGCAGCGAGAAGTGGAACGTGGCGCCCTGGTCCGGTACGGCCTCGGCCCAGACCTTGCCGCCGTGGCGCGTGATGATGCGCCGCACGTTGGCCAGGCCGATGCCGTTGCCCGGGAAATCCGAGGCGCGGTGCAGGCGCTGGAACACGCCGAACAGCTTGTCCGCGTACTGCATGTCGAAGCCGGCGCCGTTGTCGGCCACTTCGAACTCGTAATCGCCGCGGCTGCTGCGCCCGGCGCTGACCTCGATGCGCGCCACCTCACGGCGCCCGGTGTATTTCACCGCGTTGCCGAGCAGGTTCTGCCACACCGTGCGCAACATGTTGGCGTCGCCGATGACCATCGGCAAGGGCCCGATCGTCCACACGATGCGCCGGCCCTCCGCCGAGGATTCGGCCAGTGCCCGTGCCTCCTCCACCAGCGACTGCATGTCCACCGCCTGCAACCGCAGCGGGCCGCGGCCCAGGCGCGAGAACACCAGCAGGTCGTCGATCAGCAACGCCATGCGCTGGGCCGCGCTGTCGATCACGCCGATGTAGTGGCTGGCCTTGTCGTCGAGCTGGCCGGCCAGGTGGTGCTCCAGCTTGCGCACGAAGCCCGCCACGTGGCGCAGCGGCGCGCGCAGGTCATGCGAGACGGAGTAGCTGAACGCCTCCAGCTCGCGGTTGATGTCGGAGATCTGGTTGATCTTGCCCTCGAGCTGGCGATTGAGCTCGATCACCTTCTCCTCGGTCAGCGCGCGCACGGTGACGTCGCTGACCGTGAGCAGCAGCGCCGGTTCGTCGGTGAGATCCTGCTGCAGCCTGCGCGCGTTGACCACGATGTGGCGCTGCTCGCCGTCGGCGGTGCGCTGCACCAGGTCGTAGTCCCACAGCTCGCGGTCGCTCAGCAGCACGTCGCGGAAACGCTGCAGCAGTGCGCTGTCGTTCCACACGCCGCCGCCGATCTCGACGAGCGTGCGCGACGGTTGCTGCGGGTCCTCGCCGTACAGGTCGCCGAAAGCGTTGTTCACCAGCAGGCTGTTGAGGTTGGCGTCGAACAGCGCGATCGGCTCGCGCACCGATTGCAGGATCAGCCGCGAACGCAGCACCGCGCGGCCCTCGCGCGTCTCGGCCCGGCGCCGCTGGCGAATCTGCCGTTCCGAGGCGATCACGATGATCGCCAGCAGCACCAACTGCGCCAGCGCGGTAATGCCCTGCACCAGCTGGCCGTTGAACTCGCGGTGGTGGGCGGCCTGCTTGCGGGCGGTCAGCAACTCATCCTCGTTGGCGACGATGCCGTCGATCTTGGTGGCGAACGGAAACAGGTCGGTGGCCTCGCCCATCGCTTGTCCGGCGCGGCCCACGTCGCCGCGCCGCTGCAGCTCGCGCGCACGAGCCATCAGGGTGAGGCGACCGGTAACGCTGTTTTCCAGCGCGCCGATCAGGGCCTGCTGGGCCGGGTTGTCGCGGGTCATCGCACGCAGCCGCTGCAGCAGTTGCGGCACCTGTGCCGCGGCGCTCTCGGCCTCGGCGCGCGTCTCGGCGCCGACGTCCCCGACCAGCATGCGGTAGGTCGCCGCCTCGCTGCTGCGGATCAGGTAGGCGATGCGATAGGCGACCGAGCGCACTTCGGTCGAGTGGGTGACCCAGCTGTTGGCCAGCACGGTGTCCTGCGTGTTCAGCCGGGTCACCACGTACGGCAGGCCGACGATGATCAGCATGGCCGACAGCAGTCCGGCGACCCGCCAACTCATGAAGCTGCGGAAATTCATTCGATCCAGCCCTCCGCGACGGCCAGCATCAACGCCCGCCCCATTCTGGCACGACCCGGCGAATCATCATCCCTGCGGCGGGGCGCCCACGCCCCAGTGGCGGTTGGGCGTGGCCTGCATGCGGAAGTGCAGCTCGCCACCGGCGAGGATCTGCGCGTGATGCAGGAAGGGGGCGGCCAGCGGCTTGCCGTTGAGCGTGGCCTCGCCGACGTAAGGGTGCGCGTCATCCAGCGGCGCGGCGCTGACGGTGAAGTCCTTGCCGTCGGTCAGGTGCAGCGTGGCACGCCCGACGAACGGCCGACCGATGGCGTAGACGTCGCTGGCCGGCGTGACCGGGTAAAAGCCCAGCGCGGTGAACACGTACCAGGCCGACATCTGGCCCAGGTCGTCGTTGCCCGAGAGTCCGTCCGGCCGCGCGGCGTACTGGCTGTCCATGATCTGCTTCAGCCTCTCCTGCGTCTTCCACGGCGCGCCGGCGTAGTCGTAGAGATAGGCGATGTGGTGGCTGGGCTCGTTGCCGTGCGCGTACCAGCCGATCAGGCCGGTGATGTCCTCGACGTGCTTGAAGTGCGCCGGGTCGACCTTCGCGTCGAACAACGCGTCCAGCTTCGCCACGAACTTCGCGGCTCCGCCCATCGCCTCGATCAGGCCCGGCACGTCCTGCGGCACGTACCACGAATACTGCCAGGCGTTGCCTTCGGTGAAGTCGCTGCCGTAGCCGGCGGCGGTGGGGTCGAACGGTTCGCGGAACGCGCCGTTGGCCAGCCGCGCGCGCATGAAACCGGTCTTCGGGTCCCACGCGTTCTTCCAGTTGCCGGCGCGCCTGCCGAAGGTGGCGGCAACGTCGTTCTTGCCCATCGCCTTCGCCATCTGCGCCAGCGACCAGTCGTCGTAGGCGTATTCGAGCGTCTTGGAGGCGCCCTCCGGCTCCTTGTCGATCGGCACGTAGCCGAGCTTCATGTAGTCGGCCAGGTCGCCGTAGGGCGCGTAGGTGGCGCTGGCGACCATGGCCTGCAGCGCCTTGTCCGCGTCGAAGCCGCGCACACCCTTGATGTACGCGTCGGCGATCACCGGCACGGCGTGGTAGCCGATCATGCACCAGGTCTCCAGGCCCTGGTACGCCCACACCGGCAGGATGCCGAACGGGCTCGCCTCGCGCGCGGCGATCAGCGAGCGGATGAAGTCGGTGCTGCGTTCGGGATTGAGCAGCACCATCAGCGGCTGCTGCGCGCGGTAGACGTCCCACAGCGACCAGGTCGAGTAGAACTCGTAGCCGTCCGCCTTGTGCACGGCATGGTCGGGGCCACGGTATTCGCCATTGACGTCCATGCTCAACGTGGGCGACAGCATGGCGTGGTAGAGCGCGGTGTAGAACTGCTTGCGCACGGTGGCGGAGGCATCGACGTCGACCACCGCCAGCGCCCGATCCCACGCGGCCCTTGCCTGCGCGCGGCGGGCGTCGAAATCCCAGCCCTTGCCATCGGCATCGAGATTGGCCACCGCGTTGGCGGCGCTGACCGGCGAGATCGCCACCTTCACCTCCAGCGGCTGCTTCAGCGCACCGAAGTCGAACACGCCGACCAGCGCGCGGCCGTTCTGCGCGTCGTGGTCCACCGGCTGGTTGCCGGGGCCCTTGAAGCCCTTGTAGAGGACGTCGCTCTCGCGGTCGTACAACGTGCGCGACGTCATCGGCTGGTTGAAGCGCATGGCGAAGCACAGCTCGCGTCCCGGCGCCCAGCCGCGGGTGGTGCGGCAACCGGTGACGGTGCCGTCGTCGGCCACCTGCAGCTTCGACCACAGCACCTTGCCGGGGTAGTCGTAGATGCTCGGGCGCAGGTCGAGCAGCAGGTGCGCGGGCTTGTCCTTCGGAAAGGTGTAGCGATGCCAGCCCACGCGGCGGCCGGCGGTGAGTTCGGCGCGGATGCCGTAGTCGCTCAACGTCACCGCGTAATAGCCGGCCTGCACCACTTCGCTGTCGTGCGAGAAGCGCGAGCGATAACCGCTGCCCGGTGTGGCCGGGTCGCCCGGTTCCAGCCGCACGTCGCCGGCGATCGGCATCACCAGCACGTCGCCCAGGTCCGAATGCCCGGAGCCGGAGAAATGCGTGTGCGAGAAACCCATGATGCTGCTGTCGCCGTACTGGTAGCCGGCGGCCCACTTGTAGGCGTGCTTGAAGTCCGGCATCGCGGTGTCGGGCGAGAGCTGGATCATGCCGAAGGGCACGGTGGCGCCGGGGAAGGTGTGGCCGTCGCCGCCGGTGCCGATGCGGGGATCGACACTGCCGGCGTGGCCGCTGGCGGCCAGTGCGGACGGACAGGCGGCACAGGCCAGCAGGGCGAACAACATCGGGATGCGGAGGGTCATGGCGATCTCGGCGCAGCGGGGCAAGCTGCGAAAGTAGCACCCGCGCGGGCATGTTGCAGCGCGTGATCGGTCGGCGCATGGAAACGGTTACATTGCCCCGGTTGCTTGCCCGCCGAGCGACACACGCCCGACCGCCTCCCGTACCGGAATCGCCATGGCCCCTGTCGTTACGCCGCCCCGCCCCACTCCCCTCGCGCCGGACCACGGTGCGCCCCGCGCGCCCTACACCAGCAGCTGGCTGGCGCTGGGCGTGCTCACCACGATCTTCTTCATGTGGGGCTTCCTCACCTGCCTCAACGACATCCTGATCCCGCACCTGAAGTCGATCTTCCAGCTCAACTACGCGCAGGCGATCCTGGTGCAGTTCACCTTTTTCGGCGCGTATTTCCTGATGGGCATGCCGGCCGGGCGCATGGTGGCGGCACTCGGCTACAAGAAGGGCATCGTGGCCGGGCTGGCGATCGCCGGCATCGGCGCGCTGGGCTTCTGGCCGGCCGCGGCGCTGCACCTCTACTCCGCCTTTCTCGGCGCGCTGTTCGTGCTGGCCACCGGCATCACCGTGCTGCAGGTGGCCGCCAACCCGTACGTGGCCCTGCTCGGCCCGGAGAAGACCAGCTCCAGCCGGCTCACCCTGGCACAGGCGCTGAACTCGCTCGGCACCACGCTGGCGCCGCTGTTCGGCGGCCTGCTGATTCTCTCCAACGTGGTCAAGAACCCGGAGGAACTCGCCGCGCTGGAACCGGCGCAACGCCTGCTCTACGACACCCAGCAGGCGCAGGCGGTGCAGTTCCCGTACATCGGGCTGGCGGTGGTGCTGTTCCTGCTGGCGCTGTTCGTGTGGATGTTCCGGCTGCCGGCATTGACCGAGTCCACCGACAAGGACGATCACGGCCGCCATGGCTTCGCCGACGTGCTGCGCCACCCGCACGTGCTGTTCGGCGTGCTGGGCATCTTCTTCTACGTCGGCGCCGAGGTGTCGATCGGCAGCTTCATGGTCAACTACCTGTCGATGCCCGACATCGGCCACATGAGCGAGCAGCAGGCGGCGAAGTACGTCTCGTGGTACTGGGGCGGTGCCATGCTCGGCCGTTTCGTCGGCTCGGCGTTGATGGCCAGGATCTCGCCGCGCAAGCTGCTGGCCACGTTCGCCGCGATCAACGCGCTGCTGGTGCTGACCACCATGCTGAGCAGCGGCACCACGGCGATGTACAGCATCATCGCGATCGGCCTGTTCAACTCGATCATGTTCCCGACCATCTTCGCGCTCGGCATCGAGCGGCTTGGCCCGATGACCAGCAAGGCATCGAGCCTGCTGATCATGGCCATCGTCGGCGGCGCGGTGATCCCGCAGCTGCAGGGTGTGCTGGCCGACCACATCGGCCTGCAGCACGCGTTCTTCCTGCCGCTGCTGTGCTACCTGTACATCGTGTTCTATGGCATCAGCGGCTCGAAGATCCGCAGCAGTGTCGACTGATCCCGCCCCGCCCCGGCCGATCCTCTGTTTCGGCGAGGCGCTGATCGACCTGCACGCCAGCGGCGTCGACGCGCACGGCTTCGCCGCCAGCTTCGTTCCGTTCGCCGGCGGCGCGCCGGCGAACGTCGCGGTGGCGGTGGCGCGCCTGGGCGGCAACGCGCGCTTCGCCGGGATGCTCTCTACCGACCGCTTCGGCGACTTCCTGCTGGATGGCCTGCAACGCGCCGGCGTGGGCACGGCGGACGTGTCACGCACGGCCGCACCCACCGCGCTCGCGCTGGTCACGCTGGATGCCGCGGGCGAGCGCAGCTTCATCTTCCATCGCGAGCGCACGGCCGATCTGCAATTCCGCGTTGCCGATTTCCGCACCGGGGCATTCGACGACGTGGCGGTGTTCCACGTCTGCTCCAACTGCCTGACCGGGCCGGCCATCGCCGACGCGACTCGCGAAGGCATGCAGCGCGCGCACGGCGCCGGCGCGCTGGTCAGCATGGACCTCAACCTGCGCCCTGCGTTGTGGCCGGCCGGCGCCGATGCACTGACGCAGGTGTGGCCGGCGCTGCATCTGGCCGACGTGGTGAAACTCTCGGCCGAGGAATTCGCGTGGCTGGCACCGGACGGCGAGCAGGCCGCGCTGGACCGCCTGTGGCGCGGTCGCGCCCGGCTGCTGGTGGTCACCGACGGCACGCGGCCCATGCGCTGGTTCCATCCGGATGCCGAAGGGGAGCTGCCGGGCTACGCCGTGACCGTGGTCGACAGCACCGCCGCCGGCGACGCCTTCGTCGGCGGCCTGCTGTGCCGCCTGGCCGAACTCGACGCGACGCCCGACCGGCTCGACCACCTGGTGAGCCAGCTGCCGCGGCTGCACGCGATGCTGCGTTTCGCCGCCGCCTGCGGCGCGCTCACGGTCACCCGCCAGGGCTCGTTCGCCGCGATGCCCAGTGGCGCCGAGGTGCTCGACTTCATGGAGAAGCAGGCATGACTGCCGCACCCGATTTCCGCTCGCCTGACTTCCTGCGCAGCCACATCGCGCAGACGATGGCGTTCTACCATCCGCGCGCGATCGATCCGGAAGGCGGCTTCTTCCACTACTTCAAGGACGACGGCACGATCTACGACCGCAGTCATCGCCACCTGGTCAGCAGCACGCGCTTCGTCTTCAACTACGCGATGGCATGGCTGGCCTTCGGCAACCCCGAATACCTGGAGGCCACGCGGCACGGCCTGCGCTACCTGCGCGAGGTCCATCGCAACCCCGCCAACGGCGGCTATCACTGGACCATCCGCGACGGCCGGCCGGAAGACAGCTCCAACCAGGCCTACGGCGTCGCCTTCGTGCTGCTGGCCTATGCCACCGCGCTGAAGGCCGGCATCGAGGAAGCCCGCGGCTGGATGGACGAGACCTGGAACCTGCTCGAGCAACGCTACTGGGAGGCCGACGCGCGGCTGTACCGCGACGAGGCCGATGCCGACTGGCATTTCAGCGATTACCGCGGCCAGAACGCCAACATGCACATGTGCGAGGCGATGATCGCCGCCTACCAGGCCACCCGTGAGCCGCGCTACCTCGATCGCGCGTTCACCCTCGCTGACCGCATGACCCGCGACCAGGCCGCCAAGGCCGATGGCCTGGTATGGGAACACTACGATCGCCACTGGAACATCGACCGCGAATTCAACCGCGACGACCCGAAGAACCTGTTCAAGCCGTGGGGCTTCCAGCCCGGCCACCAGACCGAATGGGCCAAGCTGCTGCTGATCATGGAGCCGCTGCTGGCTGCGCGCGGCACGCCGCAGGACTGGCTGCTGCCGCGCGCGAAGGAACTGTTCGACCGCGCCCTGGCCCACGCCTGGGACGACGAACACGGTGGCATCTGCTACGGCTTCGCGCCGGATGGCAGCATCTGCGACGACGAAAAATATTTCTGGGTGCAGGCCGAGTCGCTGGCCGCCGCCGCCCTGCTGCACGCGCGTACCGGCGAGGCCGTCTATGACGACTGGTACAGGCGCCTGTGGACCTACGCGTGGGAGCATTTCGTGGATCACCGGCATGGCGCCTGGTACCGCATCCTCACCCCCGACAACCGCAAGATCAGCGACGAGAAAAGCCCGGCCGGCAAGACCGACTACCACACCATGGGTGCCTGCCACGAACTGCTGGCGCTGCATCGTCGCCGCGAACACACCACGCCCCCTTCCCAAGGCCGCGCATGAACAAACTCACCTGCACCCTCGCCGCCACGCTTGCCGCCTTGCTGGTGTCGCCCGCCTTCGCCGCCGACACGGCTGCACCTGCGTTCAACCCGCTGCAGACCTTCGCCCCGTACACCTACCCGCAGCCGGCCAACGCCATGCGCGATGCCAGCGGCAAGCCCGGCCCGGCGTTCTGGCAGAACCGCGCCGACTACCGCATCGAGGCGACGCTGGATCCGTCGACGCGCAAGCTCAGCGGCAGCGAAGTGATCAGCTACACCAACCACAGCCCCGACACGCTGGACGTGCTGTGGCTGCAGATCGAACAGAACCGCTACCGCAAGGATGCGCGCGGCGCGTTCGGCGGCGGCAAGTTCCCCACCGAGTTCACCAGCGGCGAGCACATCCGCTCGGTCGAGGTGGAAGACGCCGGCGGCCACAGGCAGAAGGCGCACTGGGTGATCAGCGACACCCGCATGCAGGTCACCCTGCCCACCGCGCTCAAGGGTCACGGCGGCCGGCTCAAGCTGCACATCAGCTGGGATTACACCGTGCCCGGCGAGTTCGGCGGGCGCACCGACGTCAACGCCAACAGGCAGGGCGAGATCTTCGAGATGGCGCAGTGGTACCCGCGCATGGCCGTCTATGACGACCTGCGCGGCTGGGACACCCAGCCCTACCTCAACAGCGAGTTCTACCTCGAATACGGCGACTTCGACTATCGCGTCACCGTGCCCGCGGACATGCTGGTGGTCGGCTCCGGCGAACTGCTCAACCCGCAGGACGTGCTGACCGCCACCGAGCGCAGGCGCCTGGACCAGGCCCGCCACAGCGACGCGACGGTGATGATCCGTAGCGCCGCCGAAGTCGGCGACCCGGCCAGCCGCCCGAAACAGGGCGGCACGCTGACCTGGCACTTCGCCATGAAGAACACCCGCGACGTGGCCTTCGGCGCGTCCAAGGCGTACATCTGGGACGCTGCGCGCATCAACCTGCCCGACGGCAAGACCGCGCTGGCGATGTCGGCCTATCCGGTGGAAAGCGCCGGCGACCAGGCCTGGGGCGTGGCCACGCAGAACCTGAAAAAGTCGGTCGAGTTCTTCTCGCGCACCTACTACCCGTATCCGTACCCCGTCGCCATCAACGAAGCCGGCACCGCCGGCGGCATGGAATACCCGGGCATCACCTTCGACCACAAGAAGGCCGCGGGCAAGAACCTGCAGATGCTGATCGCCCACGAGATCGGCCACAGCTGGTTCCCGATGATCGTGGGCAGCAACGAGCGCCGCGACGCGTGGATGGACGAAGGCTTCAACACCTTCGTCGACGTGTACGAAGCCGAGGCCTTCGACGGCGGCAAGTACGCGCCCAAGCGCGACAGCGAATACGCTCCCGGCAAGGGCACCCCGGCCGAACAGATCGCCGCCATCCTGAAGGATGCCGACGCGCCGCCGCCGCTGACCTACGCCGACGCGATCGCCGAGAAATACCGCCACCCGATCACCTACTTCAAGGCCGCTTTCGGCCTGGTGCTGCTGCGCGAGCAGATCATCGGCCCGGACCGCTTCGACCCCGCCTTCCGCCGCTACATCGCCACCTGGGCGTACAAGCATCCCAGCCCGTCCGACTTCTTCCGCTTCATGGAAAGCGACACCGGCGAAGACCTCGGCTGGTTCTGGCGCGGCTGGTTCGAGCACAACTGGCAGTTCGACATGGCCGTGCAGAAAGCCGCCTACACCGACGGCGACTACCGCAAGGGCGTCGACGTCACCGTGGCCAACCTCGACCAACTGGTGCTGCCCGCCACCCTGCAACTCGTCTACGACGACGGCAGCAAGCAGGACGTGCGCGTGCCGTGGGAAACCTGGATGCAGCACCGCAGCTACGTGATCCACGTCGACGGCATGCGCAAGCTGAAATCCGCCACGATCGACCCGGACCTGGCGTTGCCCGACAGCAATCGCGGCAACAATAGTTTCGCGATGCCGTGAGCGGAAGGTGTTGGAGGCAGCTTTCTCTGTGGCAGCCACGGATTGCCCCTGACGCCATTTCCGGTTTTGTAGGTGGCTCGACATAGTGTCTCGATCCGGTTCACGATCGTCCAATGACACCGGCTTCGATCCGCTGGTCAGGCATTTGGCGGTTGAGTCACCAATCGCATACGGGAACAGCCGATAGCTTCAGCCGCAGGCAGCCTGGCCCACAAGGTCATGAATCCGACAGTCCTAGGGACCAATTGGACAAGCAGCGCCGATGTTCACGGCGTTCCCGATTCCTACCATGGCGCAAGTCAAGCAAACCCACGATTACGGGTCTGCTTGCACGACACGACAGGAATCCGACATGGCCATAGACCTCGACCGCCCCTACCCGCTCACGGCGCAGCAGATCGCCGACTATCGGCGTGACGGCTTCATCAGGCTCAAGCAGGTGTTCAATGCCGCGGAGCTGGCGCATTACGGCGCGGAGATCACGCGCCTCACCATTGCGCTGAACACGCAGACCAGGCCGCTGGAGGAGCGCAGCACCTATGACCGCGCGTTCCTGCAGGTGATGAACCTGTGGTGCGAGAGCGAGACGGTGCGCGAGTTCGTGTTCGGCAAGCGCCTCGCCGGTCTTGCCGCCGCGCTGATGGATGTGGATGGCGTGCGGCTGTACCACGACCAGTCGCTGTACAAGGAGCCGGCCGGCGGGATCACGCCGGCGCATGCCGACCAGTATTACTGGCCGCTGGCCAGCAACCGCACCATCACCGCCTGGGTGCCGCTGCAGGCGGTGCCGCAGGACATGGGGCCGCTGGCGTTCTTCGCCGGCAGCCAGCACGTGGAGTTCGGTCGCGACCTGGGCATCTCGGACGAGAGCGAGCACGCGATCACCGCCAACATGGAGGCGCACGGCTTTCGCGTGGTGGACGAACCGTTCGATCTCGGCGAGGTGAGCTTCCACTCCGGCTGGACCTTCCACCGCGCCGGCCCCAACCGCTCCACGCGGCCGCGCGCGGTGATGACGGTGATCTACATGGATCGCGACATGCGCCTGAAGGCGCCGGACAACCCCATGCAGCAGACCGACCGGGAACGCTGGTGCACGGGCGCGGTGATCGGCGAGGTCATCGACACGCCGGGGAATCCCATATTGTTCGAGGCCAAGGTGGCCACCGCGTGACGGCCGACGTACTCCGAGGCAGCGGCTTCCGGCGCGAGCGGCAACGTGCTGTCCACCACCGGAGACGATCCATGAACCTCGCGCGCTCGCTCATCGCCATCCTTGCCGTCGCCGTGCTCGCCGGCATGGCTTCGCCGACGGCGCGCGCCGCCGCACCGGCAGCCGTCCAGCCGCAGGGCCAGGTGTTCTACCAGATCTTCTTCCGCAGCTTTCGCGATTCCGACGGCGATCGCATCGGCGACCTCAAGGGGCTGACCGCGAAGCTCGGCTACATCAGGCAACTCGGTGCCACCACCGTGCTGCTCACGCCGCTGCAGCCCTCGCCGTACTACCACAACTATTTCGCCACCGCGTTCAAGGCGATCGACCCGGCCTACGGCACGCTGGACGACTACTTCGCCTTCGTCCGCGCCGCGCATGCGCAGGGCCTCAAGGTCTACCTCGACCAGGAGTTCCAGTACGTCGCCGAGGGCCACCCGTGGTGGCGCGACTCGATCTGCAAGCCGCACGCGAAGCATGCCGATTACCTGCTGTGGAAGGACAAGCAGCACTGCGTGGCCGAGCCCTTCCTCGGCAAGGCGAAGTGGGCCGGCTACGACGGCCGCGACATCGGCATCGCGATGGTGAACCTCGAAAACCCCGCGGTGCGCGACTACTTCCGCGACCTGCTGCTGTACTGGGCCGACCCGCACGGCGACGGCAGCGGCCGCGACGGCGTGGACGGCTTCCGCATCGACCACATGATGGACGACCTCGACCACAAGGGCCTGGACACGAACCTGTTCGACGGCTTCTGGACGCCGATCTTCCACGCGCTGAAAACGCGCCGGCCTGAGCTGCGCATCCTCGCCGAACAGGCCGACTGGGGCTACGGCGGTAAATGGCTGCGCAACGGCCACGCCGACATGGTGTTCGCCTTCCCGCTGCGCGGCGCGCTGGTGTCGCTGGACAAGGCGACCATCGTGGAGAACATCCGCGCCACCGACGCCGCCACGCCGCCAGGCAAGCGCCAGCTGGTTTTCCTGGAGAACCACGACACCGACCGCTACATGTCCGAGGTGCACGGCGATCCGGCGAAGGCGCGTGCCGGCGCTGCCATCGCGCTGATGCTCAAGGGCGACCCGCTGATCTACTACGGGCAGGAACTGGGCATGCGCGGCGTGCAGCCGAAGAACTTCGGCAAGTCCGGCGGCATCCCGCTCACCGACGCGGTGGGCATCCCGGTGCGCGAGGCGTTCCGCTGGGACGCGAACCTGGAAGCCCCGGGCTCGGCCATCTGGTACCGCGGCGACCAGTGGTTCTGGAAGGACCGCTTCAACCGCTCCCACGACGGTGTCTCGCTGCGCGAAGAACAGGCACGGCCGGATTCGCTCTACCACTGGTACAAGCAGCTGCTCGCGCTGCGCCATGCGCGAGCGGAAATCTCCGCGGGCAGCCAGCGCATCCTGTGCGACGACGACAGTGCGGTGCTGTGCATCCTGCGCGGGGAAGGCACGCAGCGGACGTTGCTGCTGGTGAACCTGGGCAAGGTCGACGCAAAGCCGCGACTCGATCCTGGGCTCCTCGCCGGCAGCACCTGGGGCGACCTGCTGGACCACGGCGCGCCCGCCTCGCCCGGCGCCACCCTGCATCCGATGCAGGTGCGCATCGTGGGTACGCCCGCGCGCTGAGAACTCTCGCCACCGTTCACCCTGGGCGCAGGCCGGAAGGACGAAGTCGAAGGGTCCACCAGCAGCGAGACGTTTCGACTTCGCCCGCTGCGCGGGCTACGCTCAACCCGAACGGTGGACGAGAGCCCGCCCCTCTTGCCCGGCCCCGACAACCCTTCCCGCCGTCATCCCCGCGCAAGCGGGGATCCAGCGTCTTTTCGTCCGACTGGAAAGCTGGAGTCACTGGATTCCCGCTTGCGCGGGAATGACGACTCTTGAGTATTAGCCTTGAGTGAGTGCCATTCGCCTCCGACACCGTTCACCCAGAGCGTAGGCCTGGAAGGCCGGAGTTGAAGGGCTCCCAGAAGCCATGGGCCGGACATATTTTCGCTGCACATCCGAAGTGCGATTCCGGCCTTCGCCGGAATGACGACTTGAGAGTTCGGCGTGCACGACGGCGCAAGCCCACGCGACGCCCCAGCCGATGGGCGACAATCCTCCCATGGCGCTGCCCCATCTCGACCGTCCCATCTGCGAACCCGTCGAACTGCCGCCGGGTGCGCCGCTGCGCGTCGAGCGCGTGCGCCAGGATGCGAGGGCCGCGGCCAGCGAGCCGTTCGTGCACTTCCACGACGTGCACGAGCTGGTGCTGTTCGGTCGCGTGGCGGGCCATTTCGATGTCGAGGATCGTCGCTACGCGCTGATGCCCGGCTGCATCGCCTTCATTCCCTCGATGCACCAGCACGATTTCGCGCTGGACGCCGGGCCGCGCGACTGGGTGCTGCTGCAGATCGAGGCGGCCGCCGGGGAATCGCTGGCGCGCCTGGCCGAACTGGAGCGGCTGCGCAAACCGTTCTGCGCCAGGCCCGGCCGGACCCTCGGCCGCCGCCTGCAGCAGCTCGCCGACTGGCTGGCCGGGCTCGATGCACGCGATCCCCTGGCCCTGCCGCTGGCCGAACTGCTGCTGCGCGCGGCGGCACTTGCACCGCCGGTCGCCGCCGAGAAATTTGCCATCGACATGCGCGGCCTGCAGCGCCTGCGCCCGGCCATCGACCGCCTGCGCCGTCGCCCCGCGGATGCCCCCGGCGCGGAACAGGCCGCGGTGCTGTGCGCGATGTCGGCCGCCTATTTCAGCCGGCGCTTCAAGCAGCAGGTCGGCATGAGTTGGAGCGACTACGTGCGCACGCACCGCCTGCACCTGGCCAGCCGGCGCCTGCTGGAAACGCCGCAGAGCATCGCCGCCATCGCGGCAGGCCTGGGCTTCGCCACGCCCTCTCACTTCGGCGAGCTGTTCCTGCACCGCTACGGCATGACGCCCGGCGAATACCGGCGCGCAGGGCGCAGGCGAACCGCCACGCCGCGCGATTGAACCCGCGCCGGAGCGGCCGCCACCCCGGTCAGGTGTTCAGGGCGCCTTGCCGGCCCGCAGCCGCTGCACGATCGCCAGCGACTTCTTTACGTGCTCGTCCGGGCGCAGGTGGTCGGTTTCGGAAGAGAAGGTGGCGACGATCTTGCCGTCGCCGGCGATCACGAACGTGGTGCGCGGGATGAACGCATGGTCGATGGCCACGCCGCGCACGTCCTTCATGCCCGGGCGAGCCTTAATCGCCTCCAGGCCGTAGGAAAGCGCGATCTTGACCTCGGCATCCGAGGCGACGGGGAACTTGCCCGCGCAGTACTTCGGGTCCGCCGAAAACTCGTCCAGCCGTTCGATGCTGTCGGCCGACACGCCGATGATGGTCGCACCGGCGGCATCGAACTTGTCGCGGTTGACCGCGAAGGTATGCGCTTCCAGATCGCAGCCGTCGGTATAGGCCGACGGGTAGAAGTACACCACCACCGGCCCCTTCCCGAGCGCGTCGGCCAGCGAGAAGGTGAACTGCTTGCCGGCCTGGCTGGCCTGGGCGGTGAAGGTGGGCGCGGTGGTGCCGGGCGCGAGTGCGGCGGCCACCGACGCCGACGAAGCCAGCGCCAGCAGCGCAACCAATGCCATGGATCCTGCAAAACGCATTTTCATTGCCGTGACCCTCGTGAGGGAGCATCGCACCGGCCTGGAACGCCAGGCCGACCGTGCCCGTTGGACGGAGAAACGTGAAACCGGGAAACCCCAGCTTACTTCGCCTGCGCCACAAGGGGGTTACCTCCGGCGCGGTCGTGGCTCGCGCACCCTTCACGAAAACAGCCCGCCGAAGGGCGGGCTGTCGGGAAACACGGTCGCCGTCGGCGTGAGTGCTAGAACGGGATCTCGTCGTCGGTGAAACCGTTGTCGGCCGGAGCCGGCGAGGATGGGCGCGAGGAGCCGCGGTCGTCGCTGCCACGGGACTGGCCGCCATAGCTGCCGCCGCCCTGGCGCTGGCCGCCCTGCGGACGCTCGCGCTGGTAGCCGCCGCCACCGCCGCCTTCATTGCTGCCGAGCATCTGCATCTCGTTGGCGATGATGTCGGTGAAATACTTTTCCACGCCATCCTTGCCGGTGAACTTGTCGGTGCGGATGGAGCCTTCAATATAGACTTGGCGGCCCTTTTTCAGGTACTCGCCGGCGATCTCGCCGAGGCGGCCGAAGATCTTGATGCGGTGCCACTCGGTGCGTTCCTGCTTTTCGCCGCTCTGCTTGTCGGTCCACGACTCGGAGGTGGCCAGGCTGAAGCTGCATACGGTAGTACCGCTGCCGGTGCTGCGTACCTCGGGGTCCGAGCCCAGGTTGCCGATCAGGATGACTTTGTTGACGCCACGTGCCATGGATGTGTCCTCGGTTGAGCCGGTCGCAAATTCTGCGAGGGGTTGCGACCGGAGTGGTGAAACTGGCTGGCTATCATAACCGCGAGAGGGGCTCAGTCCAGCGGCCGGGAGCGGAAACGAGCGTGGGTATCGGCCCGGTCTGCCGTGCGTACCTGTCGACGCCTCAGGCCAGCGTACCTGCCGCCTGCCGGTCCACCGCATCGCCCGCGACCGGCACGTGTTCGACGCCGTAGCCGGCGGCGTCCCATGCCTCCAGTCCGCCGAGCAGCGGCCGCACCCGGCGGTAACCCTGGGCGATCAGTACCTTTGCCGCGCGCGCGGCGGATACCTCGTTCGGGCAGTTGCAGTAGAGCACCAGCTCGCGGTCGAGCGGGATGTCGTGGACGGTGCGATCGATGCCTTGCGCATCGACCAGCAGCGCGCCGGGCACGACGCGGGTGTCGAGCTGGCGCGAGGCCTCGGGCCGCACGTCGACCACCACCGGGGCGCGCTCGGTACGCATCGCCTGGTGCAATTCGTCGACCGTGATGCGCGCCATCCGCAATGTGTGCAGCAGCCGGCGCCGTTGCCACCAGCGCGCCAGCACGTACAGGACCAGCAGCGCCAGCAGCAGCTGGATCGCCAGCGTGCCGGCGCTGGCGACAGCGGACAGCACGCGGTCGACGCTCGCGGCAAAGGTGTAGCCCAGCCCGGTCCACAGCGCGGCCCACAGCAGCGACCCCAGCCCGTCGAACAGCATGAACGCAGGCCAGCGCAGCCTCATCGCACCCACCAGCGACGACCCCACGGTCGACAGCCCCGGCACGAACTTGGCGACCAGCAACACCTGCCCGCGCCAGCGCTGGAAACGCAGTTCCGAGCGTTGCACGCAGGAGTCCGGCGACAGCGAGATGCGGCACAGCAGGCGCATCACCCCGGCACCGTAGCGCCGGCCGGCGACGTACCAGAACGAATCGCCGAGCAGGCAGCCCGCCACCACCGCGGCCATCGTGCCGGCCAGCGCCAGCGGCCCGCCGGCGGCCGCCAGCGAACCGGCCACCACCAGCGTGGGCACGGCCGGCAGCGGCGCGCCCAACTGGGTCACCAGCACGTTGAGGAATACCAGCAGCACGCCGTACTGCGCCATCAGCGCGATGATTTCGTGAGCCATCGGAGCCGTACTCGATGCAGCGAAGCCGCCGAGTCCCCATCATTGGCCCGCCCATCGGCGAATGCAAACCCCGGCGCGAGTCCATCGCGTAGGGCGGGCACCGCCCGCCGTTTGCCGGATCACGAAGAGCTGGCGGGCGGTGCCCGCTCTACGCGATCTGGGCTTCGCCGGCGGCCTGGCGACCGATCCGGCGCGAGCCGACGATCACCAGCGGCAACCACAGCAAGGTGAACGCGGCGGCGCAGGCAAACACGCCATCCGGGCCGAGCCGCCCCAGTGCAATGCCGCCGAGCGCGCCGCCGACGAAGGCGCCGATGAACTGGCTGGTCGAATACGCGCCCATCGCCGCGCCGCGCAGATGCCCCGGCGCCAGCCGCGAGACCAGGCTGGGCAGCGCGGCCTCCAGCAGGTTGAAGGCGGAGAAGAACACCGCCGCGGCCACGCCGAACGCGGCCAGGTGGCTGCCGGACAGCGCAAAGCCGAGCAGCGCCAGCCCGATCGCCACCACGCAGACCGTCACGATGCGCAGGCTCTGCGCCACCTCGCGCATGTGGTGCAGGCTCGCGCCCATCACGAACGCGGCGACCGTCATCACCGGCAGGTACAGCTCCCAGTGCCGGTTCACCGGCAGGTGCAAGGTGTTCGCCAGCAGCAGCGGCAGGCCGACGAAGCTGGCGGTGAGCAGCGCGTGCAGGAAGAACACCGAACCGTTCAACACCAGCATGCGGCCGTCGCGCAGCATGGCCAGCACGGCCCCGAAACCCGCCGCCGCCGGCGCCTGGGCGCGCGCCGGCGTGGGCACGATCAGCCACAGCAGCGCCAGCGAAACCAGCGCCAGGATCGAGGTGGCGGCGAACAGCCCGGGCAAGCCGGCGACCGCCTCCAGCGGCGGCCCCAGGATCAGCGCCAGCAGGAACGCCAGGCCGATCGACACGCCGATGATGCCCATCGCCTTGCCGCGGTTTTCCTCGGCGGTGAGGTCCGCCGCCAGCGCGATGCCGGCGCCGGCCACCGCGCCCATGCCCTGCACCGCGCGGCCGACCACGATGCCGGCCAGCGTATGCGACATGGCCGCGATCAGTCCGCCGATGGCGAACAGGATCAAGCCGATGGTGATCGCCGGCTTGCGCCCGATCCGGTCCGACAGCAGCCCCAGCGGAATCTGCAGCAGCACCTGGCCGATGCCGTAGACGCCCAGCGCCAGGCCGATCATGAAGCCGGTCGCGTCGGGCATCGCTTTCGCGTACAGCGAAAACACCGGCATGATCAGGAACAGCCCGAACAGGCGCAGGCTGATCACGCAGGCCAGCGTCAACGCACTGCGTCGTTCGAGGCTGGAGAGTTTGCTCACCGGGAAAGAGGTGTCGGGACGGGCATGGCCCGCATTATAGGGGCGAGTCCCGCGCTGCCGTTTGCGGCGACATGTCGCGGCGCAAGTTCCTGCAGACCCTATAATCGCGCCTTACGCCGCTGCGATGCACCCATGAATTCGATGCCTGCCGACGCCAACCGCCCCGCCGACTTCGCCCAGGTGCGCGACCTCGCCGCCGCCGACATGCAGCGCGTCGACGCACTGATTCGCCGCCGGCTGTCCTCCGATGTGGTGCTGATCAACCAGATCGCCGACCACATCATCGCCTCCGGCGGCAAGCGGCTGCGCCCGATGCTGCACGTGCTGGCCGCCGGTGCCGCCGGCTACCGCGGCGAGCACCACATCAAGCTCGCCGCGATCATCGAGTTCATCCACACCTCCACCCTGCTGCACGACGACGTGGTCGACGAGTCCGACCTGCGTCGCGGCCGCAAGACCGCCAACGCGCTGTGGGGCAACGCCGCCAGCGTGCTGGTCGGCGACTTCCTCTACTCGCGCTCGTTCCAGCTGATGGTGGAACTGGACGACATGCGCATCATGCGCATCCTCGCCGACACCACCAACACCATCGCCGAAGGCGAAGTGCTGCAGCTGCTCAACATCGGCAACGCCGACGTCAGCGAGGCGGCCTATCTCGCCGTGATCGAACGCAAGACCGCCGTGCTGTTCGCCGCCGCCACCGAACTGGGCGGCATCCTCGGCGGCCTGCCCGAGGACCAGGTGGCCGCGCTGCGCCACTACGGCATGGAACTGGGCTACGCGTTCCAGATCGCCGACGACCTGCTCGACTACACCAGCGACGCCGGCACTCTGGGCAAGAACATCGGCGACGACCTCGCCGAGGGCAAGCCGACCCTGCCGCTGATCTATGCGCTGGAGAGAGCCAGCCCGGAACAGGCGCAGTCGCTGCGCCACGCGATCGAACACGGCGGACTCGACTCGCTGGAACGCATCATCGCCTCGATCCGCGACTCCGGCGCCCTGGAACGCACCGGCGACCGCGCCCTGCGCCACGCCCGCGCTGCGCGCGAGGCCCTCGCCACCCTGCCGCCTTCGGCGCATCGCGACGCACTGGCCACGCTGGCCGACTACTCGGTGCAGCGCACGTTCTGAACGTTTTGCCCTTGGCGCGGACGTGGCCGTCCGCGCGTATGTGCAGGAGCGGGCGAGCAAAAGCCCAAGCTCAAAAGGGAGCAGAGGTCGAGATCAACCGCTCCTCATTGAATCAACCACGGAAACCCACCGTTCAGCCCCCGGCGCTGGCAGTCGGGCCGTCGATCGGCCAGACTTCGGCGCATGTTCCGTCTGCCTCCAACCCGCTGGCTGTGGAGTCTCGCGGCAATGCTGTTGCCGCTGGCAGCGGCGCATGCGGCCGAGAACACCTGGCGCTACGACACCGTGCACAGCCAGATCGTCTTCAGCATCAGCCACAACGGCTACTCGCGGCCGTTCGGGCGGCTGCACATCGCGCGTGGCTGGTTGCGCTTCGACCCCGATGACTGGAGCACGGCGGCGACCGAACTGGACATCGACCTGGCCAGCCTCGACATGGGCGACGCCGACTGGAACAAGGCCGTATGCAAGCCGGCGCTGCTCGACTGCACCACGCATCGCTACGCGCACTTCCGCAGCACCGGCGTGACGGGCAACGACGAGCACCACGGCGTGCTGCACGGCGAGCTGACCCTGCGCGGCGTCACCCGCCCGGTGGACCTGGCCTTCACTTTCAACCGCGCCGCCCGGACCATCTACGAACTGCACGAGGTGGCCGGTTTCTCGGCCACGACCAGCCTGGATCGCAACGACTTCGGCATCACCGCCTTCCCCAACTCCATCGGCGCCCATGTCAGCGTGTGGCTGGAGCTGGAAGCCGCCCGCGAGCAACCGTCGACCAAGGATCAGCCATGAGCCTGCGCAACAACGATCGTCAATGGGGCGCGGTCAGCAAGTTCTTCCATTGGGTCATCGCGCTGGCGATCATCGGCAACGGCATCTTCGGCCTGATGATGGACCTGGCCGGCTCGCCGATGCGCAAGCTCAACTGGCTGGCGCTGCACAAGTCGATCGGACTCACCGTGCTGGCGCTGGTGCTGTTGCGCATCGTGTGGCGCGCCTTCGACCGCCGCCCGCCGGACGAACCGATGCCGCGCTGGCAGGCGCTGGCGGCGCACGCGATGCATGCCGTGCTGTACGTGGTGATCCTGGCAATCCCGCTCAGCGGCTGGTGGTTCAACTCGGTCACCGGCAAGCCGCTGCAATGGTTCAAGCAGTTCAACCTGCCGGCGCTGGCGGAAAAGAACGATGCGCTGCGCCACTTCGCGCACGGCGTTCACGAGTACCTGTTCTGGTTTCTCGTCCTGCTGCTGCTGGCCCACGTCGGCGGCGCGCTGAAGCATCATGTGTTCGACCAGGACAACGTGCTGCGCCGGATGCTTCCGTTCGGCCGACTGCGCGCGAACCCGCCCGAAGGAGACCGCCGATGAAACGCCTCGCCACTCTTCTGCTTGCCCTCGCCCTGCCCGGCCTGGCCGCCGCGGCGGACTACACCGTGCAGCCGGCGTCGAGCACGCTCGGCTTCAGCAGCACCTTCCAGGGCGAAACGTTCCAGGGCCATTTCGGCCAGTGGAGCGCCGCGATCAGCTACGACCCGGCCAACCTGGCCGCATCGAAATTCGACGTGACCGTGCACACGGCCAGCGTGCAGACCGGCGACAGCGACCGCGATTCGGCGCTACCCGGCGAGGCGTTTTTCGACGTGGCGAAGTATCCCGATGCCCATTTCGTCACCACCGGCTTCCGCAAGAGCGGCAACCAGGTAGTCGCCGACGGCACGCTCACCTTGCGCGGCGTGAGCAAGCCGGTGAGCCTGCAGGTGAACTTCGCTCCGCACGGGAGCGGCGCCACGCTGGACGTGAGCGGCACGGTGCAGCGGCTTGATTTCGGCGTGGGCTCGGGCGAGTACGCCGACACCTCGGTGATCGGTGCCGAGGTGAAGATCACCGCGCACCTGCAGTTGGCCGCGAAGTAGACCCCTCGATGAGCGACGCGTCCTGGTGGCGGCGCCTGCGCAGCCGGCTCCGGCACGAACCGGCGCGCGGGACCGCACCCACCGCACGCGTCGATGACGGTTCCAGCCGCGTCGCCGACAGCCTGCGCAGCCTGCTCGACGACCCGGCGATCCCGCCTTCGGTGCGCAGCGAGCTGGCCGGCGAATTCCGCCGCATCGAAAGCATGCTGGCCCGGCTCGAACGCGGCGAGCTGCACGTGGCGGTGTTCGGTCGCGTCTCCGCCGGCAAGTCGGCGCTGGGCAACGCCCTGCTCGGGCGCGAGGCGTTCCGCGTCGGCGTCCTGCACGGCACCACCACGGACGCCGAACACGCCGTGCTCGACGAGGCGCAGCACGACGGCCTGGTGCTGATCGACACGCCCGGTATCAACGAGCTCGACGGCGAGGCGCGCGAGAAGCTGGCTTTCGACGTCGCCGAGGTCAGCGACCTGGTGATCTTCGTCTGCGACGGCGACCTCACCCGCGAGGAACTCGACGCGCTGAAGACGCTGGCCGCCACCCAGCGTCCGCTGCTGCTGGCGCTGAACAAGGCCGATCGCTACGGCGCCGACGAACGCGACGGCCTGCTCGACCACCTGCGCCAGCGCACCGCCGGCCTCGTCCGCACCGAGGACGTGCTGGCCGTCGCCGCGCACCCGACCCCGCAGCGTGTGGTGGAAGTCGACGCGCGCGGCCAGGAGCACGTCCACGAACAACCCCGCGTGGCGGATGTCGCGGTGCTGCGCGAACGCCTGCTGGCGATCGCCGCACGCGAAGGCAAGGCGCTCTCGGCGATCAATGCCGGCCTCTACGCCGGCCGCCTCACCGACCAGGTCAGCGCGCGCATCGCGCAGACCCGCAAGGCCGTGGCGGCGAAACTGATCCACAACTACTGCATCGCCAAGGGCGTCGCCGTGGCGCTCAACCCGATCCCGGTGGCCGACCTGCTCGCCGCCGCCGGGCTGGACGCGGCGATGGTGGTGCAGCTCTCGCGCATCTACGGCCTGCCGCTGACCCGCGCCGAGTCCGGCCGGCTGGTGGCGGTGATCTCGGCGCAGCTGGCCGCACTGATGGGCGCGATCTGGGGCATGCAGCTGGTCGCTTCCGCACTGAAGGGCATCAGCGCCGGCCTCTCCGTGGTGGTCACCGCCGCCGCGCAGGGCGCGCTGGGCTGGTATGCCACCGTGCTGATCGGCCGCGCCGCCGAACGCTACCTGGTCGGCGGCAAGTCCTGGGGCGAAGCCGGCGCCAAGCGCGCCGTCGCCGATGTCGTCGCCAGCCTGGATCGCGATTCGATCCTGCGCGAGGCGCGCGAGGAAATCCTCAAGCGGTTGAAGTCACGCTCCCGCTGATCGCAACAACGGGGCACCCTACGGACCGCGTAGGGCGGGCACTGCCCGCCGCCCTTGCCCAACCTTGCACCCTGTCGAAAAGCCGGCGGGCGGTGCCCACCCTACGGCAGACCCAGGAACGCGCGCACTGCCGCGGCATCGAACGGCCAATCCAGCTCGCGCCCGTCGCGCGCATCGCGCAATACCGGCACGCGGGTGCCGTAGCGCTGCTCGAGCTCGGGCGAATCGTCCACCCACTCGCTGTCGAAATCCGGCGCGTGCGCCTCGGCCATCACGGCGAGGGCCTTGTCGCACAGGTGGCAGTAATCGCGCTGGTAGAGGATGAGGTCGGACATGCTGCTGCGAATGGATCGGGGCGCCGCGTAGAATAGCTGGTTCAATCCTTCACCTCGCAGCGCATCCATGGCCGTCAGCGTATTCGACCTGTTCAAGATCGGCATCGGTCCGTCCTCCTCGCACACGGTGGGCCCGATGCGCGCCGCCGCGCGCTTCGCCGAACGCTGGCTGGAGGAAAAGGGCGTGCTCGACCGCGTCGCCCGCGTGCGTGCCGAGCTGTACGGCTCGCTGGCGATGACCGGCCGCGGCCACGGCACCGACAAGGCGGTGCTGCTGGGCCTGGAAGGCCAGCACCCGGACACCGTCGATCCCGACCGGATCCCCGCCACGCTCGAACGCATCCGCGGCACCGGCCGCATCCTTCTGCTCGGCAAGCGCGAGATCGCGTTCGACGAAAAGGCCGACCTGGTCTTCAACAAGCGCCAGAAGCTGCCGTTCCACACCAACGGCATGCGTTTTTCCGCGTACGACGCCGACGGCAACGAGCTGGCCAGCCGCGACTACTACTCGGTCGGCGGCGGCTTCGTGGTCAACACCGACGAGGCGGCGGAGGATCGCATCGTCGCCGACACCACCGAGCAACCTTATGCCTTCACCACCGGCGACCAGATGCTGGCGCTGTGCAAGCAGCACGGGCTGACCATCGCGCAGTTGATGATGGCGAACGAAAGCGTGTGGCGCCCCGAGGCCGAGACCCGCGCCGGCCTGCTGACCATCTGGAAGGCCATGCAGGACTGCGTCACCCGCGGCCTGCGCTCGCCCGGCACCCTGCCCGGTGGCCTGAAGGTAGCGCGCCGCGCTCCGGCGATGCTCGAGGATCTGCGCAACCAGCCCGAAGCCGCACTGAAGGACCCGCTGACCATCCTCGACTGGGTGAACCTCTATGCGCTGGCGGTGAACGAGGAAAACGCCGCCGGCGGCCGCGTGGTCACCGCGCCCACCAACGGCGCCGCCGGCATCGTGCCCGCGGTCGGCCACTACTACCTGCGCTTCTGCCCGAAGGCGGACGACGAAGGCATCATCGAGTACCTGCTCACCGCCGCCGCCATCGGCATCCTGTACAAGGAAAACGCCTCGATCTCCGGCGCCGAAGTCGGCTGCCAGGGCGAAGTCGGCGTGGCCTGCTCGATGGCCGCCGGCGGCCTCACCGCCGCGCTCGGCGGCAACGTGATGCAGGTCGAGAACGCCGCTGAGATCGGCATGGAACACAACCTCGGCCTCACCTGCGACCCGATCGGCGGCCTGGTGCAGATCCCCTGCATCGAACGCAACGCGATGGGCTCGGTGAAAGCCATCAACGCCAGTCGCATGGCGCTGAAGAGCGACGGCAAGCACCGCGTCAGCCTCGACAAGGTCATCAAGACCATGCGCGACACCGGCCGCGACATGAAGGACAAGTACAAGGAAACCTCGCGCGGCGGCCTCGCAGTCAACGTCATCGAGTGCTGAGCACGGGGGGCGGAATTTGCGCCGATGAAAGCACCTGATGCATAAATGCGTCAGGGAGGCGCGCGCCGCGACGACGTCTCCGGCGATCTTTGCGACGATCCGCCCCAGGGCAGGGAGCGTTTTTGACCACGTTCAACGAAGATTCGCGAGTCAAGATCCCGGCCCTGCTGCATCTGTCGCGGCTGGGCTACGACTACCTGTCGCTGAAGCAGGCGCGTCGCGATGAGCGCAGCAATATTTTTCCGGAGATTCTCGAAGCAGCCCTGCTGCGCATCAACCCCGACCTGCATCGCCAGGACCTGTCCAGCCTGCTCGATGAAATCCGCCTGGACCTGCAGAACGAAGACCTCGGCAAGGCCTTCCACAAGCGCCTCACCGCACGCTCGGGCGTACGCCTGATCGACTTCGACAATCCCGACAACAACAGCTGGCATGCCGTCACCGAACTGCCGTTCGAGAACGGCGAGGACAACTTCCGCCCCGACATCACCCTGCTGGTCAACGGCCTGCCGCTGGCGATCATCGAGGTGAAGAAGCGCATGAATCCCGGCGGCGTGCTCGAAGAGCGCCGGCGCATGGATCGCCGCCACGCCAACCGCAAGTTCCGCCACTTCTTCAACCTGATCCAGTTGCAGGTGTTCTCCAACAACATGGAGTACGACGAGGCGGCCATCGATCCCGTGCAGGGCGCGTTCTACGCCGCATCCACCTATGGCGACGCGCACTTCAATTACTTCCGCGAAGAGCGTCAGGCCGAGCTTGCCGGCCTCATCGCGCCGCTGTCCGAAGCCACCGAAGACGCCATCCTCACCGACACCAACCTGGTCAGCATCAAGGGCGCGCCGGAGTTCGAGCGCAACAAGGCCGCCGACACGCCGACCCACCGTCTGCTCACCTCGCTGTTCAGTCGCCAGCGGCTCGCCTTCATCCTGCAATACGCCTTCGCCTGGCTGGACGAGGAAGAGGGCATCCAGAAGCACGTGATGCGCTACCCGCAGCTGTTCGCCACGCTGGCCATCGCCGAGCGCCTGGCGGCGGGCGTGCGCAAGGGCATCATCTGGCACACCCAGGGCAGCGGCAAGACTGCGCTGGCCTACTACAACGTGCGCTTCCTCACCGACTGGTTCCGGCAGACCGGGCAGGTGCCGCGCTTCTATTTCATCGTCGACCGGCTCGATCTGCTCAAGCAGGCGCGCGACGAATTCCGCCTGCGCGGCCTCACCGTGCACGTGATCGACAGCCGCGACGTGTTCGCCCGCGACATCAAACAGGGCGGAGCCGCCCGCAACGACCGGGGCGCGGCCGAGATCACCGTGGTCAACATCCAGAAGTTCAAGGACGACCCGGACGTCGCCGCCGCGCAGGATTACAACCTTGCCGTGCAGCGCGTGTATTTCCTCGACGAAGTGCACCGCAGCTACAACCCGAAAGGCAGCTTCCTCGCCAACCTGGAACAGTCTGATCGCAGCGCGATCAAGATCGGCCTCACCGGCACGCCGCTGATCGGCGAGCAGTTGCAGTCCAAGGCGCTGTTCGGCGACTACATCCACAAGTACTACTACAACGCTTCGATCGCCGATGGCTACACGCTGCGCCTGATCCGCGAGGAAATCGCCACCCGCTACAAGATGCAGCTGCAGCAGGCGCTAGCGCACATCGAAGTGCAACAGGGCGGCATCGAGCGCAAGGCGCTGTACGCCCACAAGCACTTCGTCGGCGCCATGCTCGACTACATCCTGCGTGACTTCGTGCAGTCCCGGATCACCTTCGGCGACGACAGCATCGGCGGCATGGTGATCTGCGACAGCGCCGAGCAGGCGCGCGAGCTGCACCGCCAGTTCCAGCAGCTCATGCAACGGGAGGCGCGGCCCAGCGTGGCCGAGGCGGCCAACGACGACGCCTACCGGCAGGGTCGCGTGGCCGAGGATGCCGCCCATTACGCCAGGCAGCCGCTCAGCGCCGCGCTGATCCTGCACGACGAGGGCGACAAGCAGTCGCGCGAAGACCAGGTCAAGGCCTACAAGAAGGGCCGGATCGACCTGCTGTTCGTCTACAACATGCTGCTCACCGGCTTCGACGCGCCGCGGCTCAAGAAGCTCTACTTCGGCCGCGTCATCAAGAACCACAACCTGCTGCAGGCGCTCACCCGGGTCAACCGCCGCTACGGCAAGTTCCGCTACGGTTACGTGGTGGATTTTGCCGACATCCAGGCCGAATTCGACAAGGCCAACCGCGACTACTACGACGAGCTCACCGCCGAACTGGGCGACGAGATCGAGCACTACAGCCAGCTGTTCATGAGCGAGGCCGAGATCCGCGCCAGCGTCGAGGCCATCCGCGAGGCGCTGTTCGCCTTTTCGCTGGACGACGCCGAGCTGTTCTCGCAGCAGGTCGGCCAGATCCATGACCGCCAGCAACTGCTCGCCATCGTCAAGGCGCTCACCCAGGCACGCGAGCTGTACAACCTGATCCGCCTCGGCGGCCACGGGGAACTCGCCGGCGTGCTCGATTTCCGCAAGCTGCGCCTTCTGCACATCGAAGCGCAGAACGCGCTGGCCGCGCTCAATCTCAAGCACCAACTGGAGCACGCCGACGACACCTCCGGCCTGCTCAACCAGGCGCTGGAGGACGTGATCTTCAAGTTCGAGAAAATCGGCGAGGCAGAACTGAAGCTGGCCGACGAGCTGAAGGACATCCTGCGCCGCACCCGCGAAACCCTGGCTTCCACCCAGGACCCGCAGGACCCGGCGTGGATCAGCCTCAAGGACGAGCTGGAGCGCCTGTTCAAGGCCAAGAAACTCAGCGAAGTGAGCCAGCAGGAGATGCAGGCGAACATCACTGCGCTGCGCGACATCGAACAGCACGCCCGCGCACTCAACCAGGCCAACGCCAACCTGGCCGCCCGCTACGGCGGCGACGGCAAGCTGATGCGCGTGCACAAGCGCCTGCTGGATTCGCACCGCCTGGGCGACAACCAGACCCGCCTGCACGCTGCGCTGGTCGGCATCAAGCGCGACATGGACGGCGCGGTGCTGGGCAACCGCGAACTGCTGGGCAACCCGGCGTTTTTCGAGCGCAGCGTGATGCCCATCGTGATGCGTCACTTCCAGGACAAGCCGCCCGAGCCGGATGCCGATACCCGCCGCCTGATCCAGCGGCTGCTGGTGGGCGAATACCTGGGCGAATCCCAAGGGCGCCTGCCGTTCGAGCGGGGATGAACCCCCGTTTCTGGCGGCCCGGCGTCGACCGTGCTAGGGTTGCATCGCAAATGCTATGCAAGAGGATGCCGCCATGAAAACCGCCACCTTGCCGCCCCTGCGTGTCGCTCCCGAGCTGCGCCAGGCAGCCGAATCCGTGCTGCGCGAGGGCGAGACCTTGTCCAGTTTCATGGAACAGTCCCTGCGCGACGAGGTGAATCGCCGCCACATGCAAGCCGAGTTCATCGCCCGCGGTCTGGCGGCGCGGGAAGACGCCAAGCGCACAGGTGGGTACTTCACGGTCAATGAATCGCTCGCGGGCCTGGATGCCATTCTCGCCAAGCACAAGCCCGACGCCCAGTGAGTTTCCGGGTCCGGATCAGTCAGGCCGCGCAGCACGATCTCGAGCGCCTGCTGGATTTCCTCGCACCCGTGGACTACCCCGCGGCCTTGCGCGCACGCGCGGCGATCGAGCGCGGCTACGCGTTTCTGGCGGACATGCCGTTTTCCTGCCGCAAGGTGGACGACGCCAACCCCTTCCTGCGCGAGCTGGTCATCCCTTTCGGCTACGCCGGCTACGTCGCCTTGTTCGACATCGAAGACGAGCACACCCTCACCATCCTCGCCGTCCGCCACCAGCGCGAAGACGACTACCACTGAAACCGAACCTTCGACATTCCCGGACCCGATGAATCCCAGCTACCAGCAACAAACCCGCGACCTGATCGATGGCCTCAAGGCCGTGTGCGCCAGCGCCGGCCTCGGCAACGACGGCAACGAATACAAGATCATCGTGCAGACCTTTCTGTACAAGCTGCTGTGCGACAAGTTCGCCTACGAGATGAAGCGCGCTTGCCCGGCGCTGGCCGGCGTGGATGACTGGATCGTCGGTTGGCAGGCACTGCCCGAAGAGGCGCAGCAAGACCTGCAAGACATGCTGCCTGCGGAAACCCCGCGCCTCACCGCCGACCAATTGATCCCCAGCCTGTTCAACCGCCAGAGCGAACCCGGCTTCGCCAGGCTGTGGGACGACACCCTGATCGCCATCGCCGTGGCCAACAACGACATCTTCGCGGTGCAGACCGACGACGGCGAAAAGGTGCCGCTGTTCGACCGCCTCAGCGAATACGTCACCGGCAGCTTGGAGAAGCGCGACGGCTTCGTCCGCGCGCTGTTCAACAAGCTGGTGGGGGTGAGCTTCGAGCGCCTGTTCGAGCAGAAGTACGACTTCTACGCCGCCCTGTTCGAATACCTGATCAAGGACTACAACAAGGACAACGGCGGCAAGTACGCCGAGTACTACACCCCGCACGCGGTGGCCACCATCATGGCCGACATCCTGGTGCCCGAAGACAAGCGCGGCGCGGTGAAGAACGCCGCCTGCTACGACCCGGCCTCGGGCTCGGGCACCCTGCTGATGGCGCTGGCCCATGCCATCGGCGAAGACCATTGCAGCATCTGGTCGCAGGACATCTCGCAGAAATCCTCCAGCCTGCTGCGCCTGAACCTGGTACTCAACAAGCTGGTGCACTCCATCCCGCACATCACCCAGGGCAACACCATCCTGCACCCGGTGCACCGCGACCCGAACGCACCCAGCAAGCTACGCCAGTTCGACTACATCGTGTCCAACCCGCCGTTCAAGATGGATTTTTCCGATTTCCGCGACGACCTGGAATCGGACGCCAACGCCAGCCGCTTCTTCGCCGGCATCCCCAAGGTGCCGAACAAGGCCAAGGACAAGATGGCGATCTACCTCTTGTTCATCCAGCACATCATCGCCAGCCTGAAACCCGGCGGCAAAGCCGCCGTGGTCGTGCCGACCGGCTTCATCACCGCCAGCAGCGGCATCGAGCTGCGCATCCGCCAGAAACTGGTGGACGAAAAGATGATCGCAGGCGTGGTCTCCATGCCCAGCAACATCTTCGCCACGACCGGCACCAACGTATCCATCCTGTTCCTCGACACCACGAACCGCGACGGCGTGGTGCTGATCGACGCCTCCGCGCTGGGCACCAAGGTCAAGGAAGGCAAGAACCAGAAGACCCTGCTTAGCCATACCGAAGAGCAGCGGATTGTCGACACCTTCAACGCCCGAGAGGCGGTGGAGGATTTTTCGGTGGTGGTGGATCACGCGGCGATCGCGGCGAAGAATTATTCGCTGAGTGCGGGGCAGTATTTCGAGGTGAGGATCGATTACGAGGACCTGACGCCGGAGCAATTTGCGGCGAAGGTGGCGGCGTATCAGGCGAATCTGGCAGGGATGTTCGAGCAGTCGCGGGAGCTAGAGGGTGAGATTGCCGAAGCCATCGGAGGCTTGCGGTATGGGTGATTTCATCATCCCAACGATTTCGCAGATTGGCGAAACGATTACCGGGAAAACGCCATCCTCGGAGTCGCCCGGAGACTTCGGTAACGCCACACCGTTTGTTACCCCTTCGGACTCATTCGATCAGAAGTTCATCACGCACACCGAGCGATCGCTGTCTGCTGCCGGCGTCGCGAAACTTAGAGGCAAGCTCCTGCCACCCAACAGCGTGCTGGTAACTTGCATCGGCTCCGCCATGGGTAAGGTCGCGATGTGCAAGGTCGCTAGCATCTCGAACCAGCAAATTAATTCCATCGTCGTTCGTGACGACTACTCCGCCGACTACATCTATTACGCGCTCACGAACAACTATCGTTCTTTGCGAAATGCAGCGACGGGGAGCACTGCGCTCCCCCTGCTGAACAAGGGGGACTTCGACGCGCTGAAATTTCAAATTCACAGCAACAAGGCAGAGCAGAAAAAAATAGCCGCCGTTCTCTCCGCCCTCGACGCCAAGATCGACCTCAACCAGCGCATCAACGCCGAGCTGGAGGCGCTGGCGAAGACGATCTACGACTACTGGTTCGTGCAGTTCGACTTCCCCGACGCCCACGGCCGCCCTTACAAATCCAGCGGCGGCGCGATGGTCTGGAACGACACCCTCAAGCGCGAGATTCCCATGGGCTGGAAGGCGCAACCGCTATCCGAACTTGGCAGTTTCCGTAACGGCATCAACTACGATCCTTCCATCGGAGGTGATTCCGTCGCGCGCATTGTCAACGTACGTAACGTTTCAGCCACTTCCATCTTTCTGAATAGTGACGATCTGGACGAGTTGGAGTTGGATCAGGCCGACATAGACAAGTACCTAGTTACGGCCGACTCAATCTTGATTGCCCGAAGTGGCATTCCCGGCGCGACCCGCATGATGCAGCCGTGCCCGACTAACACAATCTACTGCGGATTCATTATTTGCCTGAAAGTTGCGAACGCTGAAAACAAGCTGCTGCTTTTCTTCCGACTGAAGCAGCTGGAGCAGTCGCTGCTTTCCCAATCAAGCGGCTCTATCCTTAAGAATGTGAGTCAAGACACTCTTAAGGACATCAGTTTGGCTGTGCCGAGAGAGAGATCAGTCATTGAGAAATTCAACGCAGCAATTGCGCCGTTGTTTGAGAAGATCAGCGCAAACAATCTGGAGAACGTCGAACTCACCCAACTCCGCGACTGGCTGCTCCCCCTGCTGATGAACGGCCAGGTGCGCGTGGCATGACCCTCCTGCGCTGCACCGCCAAGCTGCTCAAGCGCCTGAAGCAGCCGGCCAAGCCGCCGGAACCCGCGCCCGAGGCGAACCCGCTGGGCGAGTGGTATGCGGACATCGACTTCTGGCGCCGGCAGCCGTTCGTGGTGCTGCTCAATGCCGTCACCGGTGCGGTGCTGGTCCTGCCGGGCAATGCGGCGAACCTGCGCGTGCTGCACGAGCGCGCGCTGCTGCAGTTCGCCGCCATCGCCGAACATCACGGCTTGCGCGGGCCGGGCGTCGATGCGGAGCTGCACGGCTTCGACGCCGGCTTCGCCTTCGCCGCCACCCGTGACCGCAACCTGCTGGCCTCGCTCAACCAGCGCAAGTTCGAGCTGTGGATGACGCTGGAACACAGCGACCGCTCCCTCCCCGAAGCCGCAGCACGCGACTGGGATGGCCTGTTCAAGCACCCTGCGCTGGGCCGCAACACGCGCCACAACATGGAATACCACCGCCCGCTCGACCTGCTGCGCCAGCATCTGCTGCCGGCCGCGCAAGTCCTTCCGTTCGGCCGAGCGTCGTGACCGGTACGCGAGGAAGGGACAGCCGCAACGGCTGCATGACCGCCGGCAGGTGACAGCTGCGGCCCGATTCTGCAACCATCGGCCCCTTCACGGCGCGCTTCGCGCCGCTACGGGAACCTCGCATGACCCAAGAACGCGCGATCCGCCGCGATGTCGGCCCGTTCGCCCTGATGCTTACCGGCCTGGGCTCGATCATCGGCTCGGGCTGGTTGTTCGGCGCATGGCGCGCGGCGCAGATCGCAGGACCGGGGGCGATCTGGGCGTGGGTGATCGGCGCGGTGGTCATCATGGCGATCGCGCTGACCTACGCCGAGTTGGGCGCGATGTTTCCCGAATCCGGCGGCATGGTGCGCTACGGGCACTACTCGCACGGCTCGCTGGTCGGCTTCATCGCGGCGTGGGCGAACTGGATCGCGATCGTCTCGGTGATCTCGGTCGAAGCGGAAGCGTCGGCGCAGTACATGTCGTCGTGGAAGTGGGATTGGGCGAAGGATCTCTATCACCAGGTTCCTGGCAGCCATGGCGAGCTGAGTACCACCGGCCTGCTGATCGCCGCAGCGCTGGTGATCGTGTACTTCCTGTTCAACTTCTGGA
This sequence comes from Rhodanobacter sp. UC4438_H5, assembly GCF_052978405.1. Classification (NCBI taxonomy): domain Bacteria; kingdom Pseudomonadati; phylum Pseudomonadota; class Gammaproteobacteria; order Lysobacterales; family Rhodanobacteraceae; genus Rhodanobacter; species Rhodanobacter sp. UC4438_H5. Next base: position 68,763 of record NZ_CM129672.1, on the reverse strand, counting down.
GCGTGAAACTGTTCGCGCGCTCCAACACCGCGATCACGCTGTTCAAGCTGGTGATCCCCGCGCTCACCGCGGTGCTGCTGATGATGAGCGGCTTCCATCCGGAGAACTTCTCCGTCGGCATCCACGGCGAACTGCACAAGACGGACTTCCCCTCGATCCTCACCGCGGTGGCGATCGCCGGCATCGTGTTCAGCTTCAACGGTTTCCAGAGCCCGGTGAACCTGGCCGGCGAGGCGCGCAACCCCGGCCGCAGCATCCCGTTCGCGATCGTCTGCGCGATCGCGCTGGCCACGATCGTCTACGTGCTGCTGCAGGTCGCGTTCATCGGCGCGGTGCCGCGCGAGATGCTGGCCAACGTGGGCTGGCACGGCATCGACTTCTCGTCGCCGTTCGCCGACCTGGCGATCATTCTCGGCCTGCAATGGCTGGCCACGCTGCTGTTCATCGACGCGGTGATCAGCCCGAGCGGCACCGGCATGACCTACACCGCCACCACCGCGCGCATGCTGTATGGCATGGAGCGCAACGGCACCTTGCCGAAGATCCTCGGTACCGTGCATCCGAAGTGGGGCGTGCCGCGGCCTGCGATGTGGGTGAACCTGGCGGTGTCGTTCCTGTTCCTGTTCTTCTTCCGCGGCTGGGGCGCGCTGGCGGCGGTGATCTCGGTGGCCACGATCATCTCCTACCTCACCGGCCCGGTCAGCGTGATGACCTTGCGCCGCACCGCGCCGGAATTGAATCGCCCGTTCCGGCTGGCCGGCCTGCCGGTACTCGCCGGGGTTGCCTTCATCATGTCCACCGAGTTGCTGTACTGGGCGAAGTGGCCGCTGACCGGCGAGATCATCGTGCTGATGGTGGTCGCGTTGCCGGTGTACTTCTACTACCAGGCCAAGGCCGGCTGGCATGATTTCGGTCGGCAGATGAAGGGCGCCTGGTGGCTGGTCTGCTACCTGCCCACGCTGGCGCTGGTGTCGTGGGCCGGCAGCCCGATGTTCGGCGGCAAGGGCTACCTTGCCTACGGCTGGGATCTGGCGCTGGTGGCGGTGATCGGCCTGGCGTTCTACCTGTGGGGCGTGAAATCCGGCTGGCGCACGCCGTCGGTGGAAGCGATCCGGATCGAGGCGCACGAGCATCCGGGCGAACTGCAGGTGCCGCCGGACGAAGAGAGCGCCGAGCGCATCACCGGCCGCTGAGCGCGCCCCATTCGATCGACGAGACGCACGGCCCAGGCCGTGCGTTTTCGTTCATGCGTGCCTGGCCGTGTCGATAACGCGGAGGCCCGTTCGTCGCCCGGACATGCATCCATCTTCGGCTGCGCATTTCGAACGGGAGTCGCCCATGTTTTCCAACCGCACCGCCGTCGCCACCACCGTGTTCCTGCTCGCCGCCAGCGGCAGCGCCCTCGCCGCCGCCACGACGTACCGGATCGATCCGGATCACACCTACCCCAGCTTCGAGGCCGATCACATGGGCGGGCTGTCGGTATGGCGCGGCAAGTTCAACCACACTCGCGGCACGGTGACGCTGGACAAGGCGGCCGGCCTCGGCACGGTGGACGTCACCGTCGACATGACCAGCGCCGATTTCGGTCAGGAGCAACTCAACAAGGGCGCGCGGGGCAAGGATTTGTTCGAGACGGCGAAGTATCCGCAGGCCCGGTACACCGGCAAGCTCGTCGACTTCGTCAATGGAGCGCCGACCCGGGTCACAGGCAAGCTGACCCTGCACGGCGTTACGCATCCGCTGGACCTGAAGATCGACAGCTTCAAGTGCATGCAGCACCCGGTGTTCAAGCGCGAAGTCTGTGGCGCCGATGCGCTGGCCACGTTCCGGCGCGACACCTTCGGCATCGATGCCGGCAAGGATTACGGCTTCGGCATGGACGTGACGCTGCGCATCCAGGTCGAGGCGATTGCGGCCAAGTGAGACGCGCCCTCACCCCAGCGCCAGCACATCCCCCAGCAACGCCTGCGCTGTCACTTCCGGGCCGGCGCCCGGGCCCTGGATCACCAGCGGCTGGGTGTTGTAGCGGGTGGTGGTGAGGGCGAACTGGTTGTCGGTGCCGTACAGGCGCGCGGCCGGATGGGTCAGCGGCACTTCGGCCAGGCCCACGCGAGCCAGGCCGCGCTGGTTGAGTCGGGCGAGGAAGCGCAGCACGCAACCGCGCGAGGCGGCGGCCGCGTGACGCGCGGCGAGCGGCGCATCCAGCTCGCCCAGTCGCGCCAGGAACGTGTCGGCATCGAGCGCACGCAGCGCCTCGGGCACCAGGCCTTCCACCTGCACCTCGTCGCTGCCCAGCGAGAAGCCGGCGTTGCGCGCGAGGATCAGCAGCTTGCGCGCCACGTCCTCGCCGGACAGGTCCGAGCGTGGATCGGGCTCGGTGTAGCCCAGCCGACGCGCCTCGCGCAGCAGCTCGGAAAACGGCCGGCTGCCGTCGTACTGGTTGAACAACCACGACAGCGAGCCGGAGAACACGCCCTCCAGCGTGAGCAGGTGATCGCCGCATGCGCGCAGCCGACGCAGCGTGGACAGCACCGGCAGGCCCGCGCCGACCGTCGCCGAATCACCATAACTGCCGCCACTGCCCAGCGCCGCCTGCAGCGCGCGCCAGCCGGAGAGTTCACCGCCGGCCAGCGCCTTGTTCGCGGTGACCACGTGGTAGCCGTGCGCCAGCCACTCGGCGTGGCGCGCGGCCAGCGTCGCGCTGGCGGTGGCGTCGACGATCACTTTCGTCGCCGCCTCGCTGGCGTCCAGTGCCGCGAGCAGGCTGGCGTTGTCGCGCGGCGCGCCGTGCTGGTTGAGCTGCTCGCGCAGGCCGCGCCGGGCCAGCCGGTCCGGATCGGTCTGCTGGCGCCGCGAGTTCGCCGCACCGACCAGGCGCAGCGAACGGGCCGCGTCGGTGTTGAGCAGCTTCAGCAAGGCACCACCCACCACGCCGGTGCCGAGCAGCACGATCGCCGTGGTCGACGCCGCCGCGCCGCGCGCGTGGAGCGCGCGCTCGGCCAGCACCGCGCTCATGCGGGCACCCGGCGTTTGGACGTCCGTACCGCTTCGGCGCGGGCCAGTGCGGCGTCGACGTCGCGCAGCAGGTCGTCGCCGTCCTCGATGCCCACCGACATGCGCAGCAGGCTGTCGGAAATGCCCGCCGTGCGCCGCGCCTTCGGCGCCATCGAGGCGTGCGTCATGGTCGCCGGGTGCGCAATCAGGCTTTCCACGCCGCCCAGCGATTCGGCCAGCGAGAAATATTCCAGTCCATCGACGAAGGCCTCGATCTGCGGCACGTCGCCGTCCAGTTCGAAGCTGAGCATGGCGCCGAAGCCGAGCTGCTGGCGCGCCGCCAGCACATGGCCGGGGTGGCCGGCCAGGCCCGGGTAGTAGACCTTGCGCACGGCAGCATGGCCGTCCAGCCGCTCGGCCAGGCGCGCCGCGTTCTCCTGATGCTGGCGCAGGCGCACGCCCAGCGTGCGCAGGCCGCGCAGGGTGAGGTAGCTGTCGAACGGCGCGCCGGTGAGCCCGGTGCAGTTGGCCCACCACTTCAGCTGCTCGGCCACCGCCGCGTCGCGCGCCACCACAGCGCCGCCGACCACGTCGCTGTGGCCGTTGATGTACTTGGTGGTCGAGTGCACCACCACGTCCGCGCCGAGCAGCAAGGGCTGCTGCAGCGCCGGCGACAGGAAGGTGTTGTCGACCACCAGCAGCGCGCCGGCCGCATGCGCGGCTTGCGCGACGTGGCGGATGTCGGTGATCCGCAGCAGCGGATTGGATGGCGTCTCCACCCATACCAGCGCCGGCTTGCGCGCCAGCGCCGCGGCCAGTGCCACGTTGTCGGTGAGGTCGGCGAACTCGACCGCGAAGCGCCCCTTCTTTGCCCACGCATCCAGCAGGCGCCAGCTGCCGCCGTAGCAATCGTGCGCCGCCAGCACGGTGGCGCCGGGCGGCACCAGTTCCAGCGCCAGCGCCACCGCCGACATGCCGCTGGAAGTGACCACTGCGCCGGCGCCCTGCTCCAGCTCCGCCAGCGCCTCGGCCAGCAGATCGCGGGTGGGATTGCCGCTGCGCGAATAGTCGTATGCGCGCTTGCGACCGAAGCCCTCGAAGCTGTAGTTGGTCGACAGGTGCAGCGCCGGCACCACCGCGCCGTGCTGGGTATCGCTTTCGATGCCGGCGCGCACGGCGCGGGTACAGGGGGCGGGGGTGGCGCTCATGTCGTTCTCCGGATCGTCTTCGTCATGTCTTCTGGTCGTAGGGCGGGCACCGCCCGCCGCCGGTGCCGGGCGAATGGCGGGCAGTGCCCGCCCTACAGGGCTAGCGCCTCGCGCAGCAGCGGCGCGAGTTGTTCGGGTTCCTTCAGGAAGGCGTCGTGGCCGTAGGGCGACTCGACCACTTCGAGCGTGGCCGGGCCGCGCAGGCGGCGCTGCAACTCGCACAGGTCGGCCAGCGGCACCAGCCGGTCGGACGGAAAGCCGATCAGCGTCGCCGGCGCGGCCACCTGCTCGGGCTCGACCTGGTGCAGGTCGATCGATTCGGACAGGGCGAGGAAGCGATCGGCATCGAAGCGCTCGACGAAACGCCGGCCCTGGTGCTCCAGGTAATCCTCGACCGGGAAATGGAAGCGTTCCGCGCGCTGCTCGGGCGCGCCGGCGAAGCGGCGACCGAATTCGGCGCTACCGCGATAGGTGGTGATCGCCAGCTGCCGCGCCAGCGCCAGCGCCTCGTCGACATGGCCGCTGGCCTGGCCCAGCCGCACGATGCCGCGCTGCACGCTGCGCTGGGCGGTGCTGAGCGGGTGCGGCCGGTGGGCACCGGCCAGCAGCACGAGTCGGTCTGCCGCACGCGGATGGCGGGCGGCGAAGGCCAGCGCCACCATCGCACCGTAGGACGAGCCGACGAAGGCATGCGCGCGGGCGATGCCCAGCACGCGCAGCAGGCCAGCCAGCGCATCGGCCTGGTCCTCGCTGGAGACTGCCTCGGCGCCGAGTTGCGCGCTATCCAGCCAGTCGATCGACAGCACCCGGCAACGCGTCAGGTCGATCGCCGCGCCGTCGTTGGCCAACTCCCGCCACCAGCCGGCCGCACCGCTCACATCGCAATCGGCCGAGATGCCGCCCTGCACGATCACCGTGGGTCCCCCCACCGCGCCGTGCCACGCGTAGCCAACCTCGACTTCGCGCGGGCCGCTGCCGTACTTCGGCTGCAGGATCAGCCGGCGGCTGTCGCGCCGGGCGGCCAGGCGCAGGCACGGTTCCCCCGACGGCACGAACGCGTCGTGCGGGGTGTCGATACATCGGGCTTGGGACTGCAAGGTCATGCCAGTGGCTCCGGTCGGCATCGCCCCGCGGGGGACCGGAGTGGCCGCCGCCCGTGACTCGGCGGCGCAGGCCGCGAAACGGGTGACGCCCATCTACCGGCAGGTGCACCGCGCACCTCCGCAGGAGTTGGCACCTTGACGGAAACGCTCCGCAGGTTGCCCCGGCTTCAAAGGGCCTGTCCCTCAGCCGGTCTCGATGAGTGGACGGATGGTGGCGCCTGGAACGCCTTGTGTCAATAGACGTCTAAACATCTAAACGTTTATATGGGTGGGTGACATTCCGTTGCATTTTCGAGCGATGGCGGCGGGCAGTGCCCGCCCTACGGGTTGCGCGATCGGCGCACTGTCCGGCTGCGGGGGATGCTGCTACCGTGTCGCCCCATGACTCCCCCTCTCGACCGCCCCGCCTTGCAGGCCCGCCTGCATCGCGACGGCTTCGCCTTCGTCACCGCCGAACACATGCGCCAGTTGCTGCCGATGCCGGAGATGGACGACTGGCCGGCCTTTCGCGCCAGCTGGAACGACTTGGCACCCGACACCTACCTGGCGGCGGTAGGTCGGCATCGCAGCCGGCGCCACGCCACGTTCGCGATCGAGCCGGACGGCACGCTGCAGCGCCAGCCGCACCAGCCGCACTGGCAGAGCGCGCGCTACAACCCGTTGCAGGGCGACATCCAGCGCTGGTTCCTGCCGATCCGGCCGGCGCTGGCCGGTGGCGCCAGCATGCGCTGCATCCTGCAGTTTGCGCATGCGCTGTTCGCCCCGATGGCGGCCGGCGGGCCGCGCCGCTGGCATGTCGAGACGCACCAGTTCCGCATCGAGGCGCGCGCCGACGAGCCTGGCGAGCCCACCCCGGAGGGCGTCCACCACGACGGCGTCGACTACGTGCTGGTGCTGCTGATCGACCGCCAGAACATCGAGAGCGGCACCACCACCATCCACGCCGATGACGGCGCGCTGCTGGGCAGTTTCACCCTGGCCCATCCGCTGGACGCGGCCATGGTCATCGACGCCCGCGTCAGCCATGGCGTCACCGCGGTCACCCCGATCGACCCGGCGCAAGCGTCGCATCGCGACGTGCTGGTGGTGACCTTTCGCGCTGCGGCGCCGGCGTCCCCCGGCGCCTGAGCGCACCTCGCCGGCGGCCATTTGCGCCATCGAATCGGCCGCTGCGACAATCACCGAACGGCCTCATCGCGAGCACGCCATGCCCCTCGTCGCCAACCTCCTGATCGTCCTGATCGCGCTGCTGCACCTGTGGTTCCTGATCCTCGAGATGTTCCTGTGGACGCGACCTTCCGGTCGCCGCGCGTTCGGCCTCAGCGAGGAGTTCGCCGAACAGTCGCGTGCGCTGGCGGCCAACCAGGGGCTGTACAACGGCTTCCTCGTCGCCGGGCTGATCTGGGGCGTGTGGCTGGGTCCGGACGGGTTCGCCATCAAGGTGTTCTTCCTTGGCTGCGTGCTCGCCGCGGGCGTGTTCGGCGGGCTCACCGCGGCGCGCAAGATCCTCTGGTTCCAGGCACTGCCGGCCGCGGTCGCGTTGCTGCTGGTGCTCGCTTGAGCCGCGCGCAGGGCACCACCCGGGAAGCGGTGGGGGCGCGCTTTGATCCGGCGCTGATGCTGCGCGCCCGCGAGCGCAGCTGGGCGGCGCTGCAGGCGATTCGCGCGCGCATGCAGCCGGGCATCAGCGAACCCGAGGCGGTGGCGCTCGCCCACGAGGTGTTCGCCGAACTCGGCAGCGAGCGGTTGTGGCACCGGCCGCTGATCCGCATCGGCCGCAACACCACCAAGGGGTTCCGCGAACCTTCCGAGCCGGGCGTGCGGCTGGGCGAGAACGACAGCTACTTCATCGACCTCGGACTGGTCTTCGACGGCCACGAAGGCGACGTGGGCGATACCTTCGTGGTCGGTCACGCGCCGCAACGCCAAGCCTGCGCCGACGCGGCGCGCGCCCTGTTCCGGCAGGTGGCCGACGCCTGGCGCCACGACGGCCTGAGCGGCCGCGCCCTGTACGCCTTCGCCGCCCAACGCGCCGCGGCCATGGGCTGGCGTTTCAACCAGGCGATCAAGGGCCACCGGGTCAGCGATTTTCCGCATGCGATCCACCACGGCGGCGACCTCGGCGACCTCGACCGCGTGCCGGCCAGCGGCCTGTGGATACTGGAGATCCAGCTCGCCCACCCGAGCGAACCCTTCGGCGCCTTCCACGAAGACCTGCTCGAGGGCAACCGCCTGAGCTGAGGGTCGCGCCGGTCACAAGCTGACGCATCGCGTCGCTGGCCGCCGGCAGCGCGACCGGCCGAGGCAGGCGCAGCCTGGGCCGGCGCTGCCCGCGCTGGCGCGGCCGGCGGCGTGGACAAGACTTTTGGCACCGCTCGTGCATGAGCCAAGGCAGGCAACGCGACGCGCCCCATTCGCCGGGTCGTCGCCACTGGGGAACGAGGACACGCACATGCTGGCCACTACAACCGACTCCGCCGATACGTCAGATCGACACGACCAGACCGTGCGCCGCTTCATGGAGCACGCCCGCGCGGTCGCCGCCGGCGAAGCCGAGGGCGACGTGTTCACCTGGTTCCTGGCCGGCGAATACCAGTGGGAAATGGAAGCCGCCGGCACCTGGCTGGTGGAATCGCCGGCAAGCCGGTTGTCCGTGACGGAGAAGGACACCATGCGCCACTTCATGTCGTGCATGCCGGCGATCCGCGACGCCATCCTGGACGGCCGCAAGGCCGCCGCACGGCGCAACGACAGCTCACTCGCGCCCGAATGGACCGACTGGCTGGAACTGGCCGCGCTGCCGAGCTGGAACGACTTCACCATCCGCACCGCGATCCTGCTCAGCCAACTGGGCGAACCGGCGCGCAACGACCCGCACTACGGCATCGTCGCGGGCTGAGCCTGCGCCCCCTCCCCGGCTTGCGGGGGAGGGTCGGGTGGCTCGCTCCCGGCAAACGAGGAGCGAGAACAAGAACCTCATCCCCTCACCCTCCCCATCCCCGGGGGAGCGGCAGCGCGTGGCGCACCGCCACCCGTGCCCGGCCACGCCCTGATCCCTGCACGTCCCTCCTCGCTACAATGGGCGGATCGCCGGTCGCATCCTGCGCTTCCGGCCCTCTCCAATGGACGCGCGTCATGGCTCGCAGCAAACCTCTGCAACGTTTCCGCAACATCGGCATCATCGCGCACATCGACGCGGGCAAGACCACCACGACCGAGCGCGTGCTGTACTACACCGGCCGCAAGCACCAGATCGTCAACACGCACGAGACCAAGGACGGCAAGGGCTCCACCACCACCGACTACATGGAGCAGGAGCGCAAGCGCGGCATCACGATCCAGTCGGCGGCGGTGACCACGGAGTGGAAGGGCCATCAGATCAACCTGATCGATACCCCGGGCCACGTCGATTTCACCATCGAGGTGAACCGCTCGCTGCGCGTGCTGGACGGCGCCGTGGTCGTGTTCGACGGCGTCGCCGGCGTGGAGCCGCAGACCGAGACCAACTGGCGCCTGGCCGACCAGTACCACGTGCCGCGGCTGTGCTACGTCAACAAGATGGACCGCATCGGCGCCAACTTCGCGCACTGCGTGAAGGGCATCCGCGAACGCCTGAACGCGCCGGCGCTGCTGTGCCAGGTGCCGCTGGGCAGCAGCGACGAGTTCTGCGGCATGGCCGACCTGGTCGCCGGCGTGGCGCTGATCTGGCAGTCCGACGACAAGGACAGCAAGTGGGAGACGGTCTCCTTCGAGGAGGCGCAGCAGCGCCTGAAGTTCGCCACGGCCGCCGACAACGAGTGGCTCTCGCAACTGCCCGCGCTGCGCCAGGAGCTGCTCGAACACGCGCTGGCGATGGACGATGACGCCTTCGAGCGCCTGATCGAAACCGGCGAGCACGACCCGGAAGTGCTGAAGAAGTGCATCCGCACGGGCTGCGTCAGCGGCAAGCTGGTGCCGGTGCTGTGCGGCTCCTCGTACAAGAACAAGGGCGTGCAGCAGCTGCTGGATGCCGTGGTCGACTACATGCCCTACCCGGGCGAGAACGGCGGCATCTCCATCGTCGACGAGGACGGCAACGCCATCGGCGAACAGCCGGTCACCGACGATGCGCCCGCGCGCGCGCTGGCGTTCAAGGTCATCAACGACCAGTTCGGCACGCTGACCTTCTGCCGCATCTACTCCGGCGTGATCCGGAAGGGCGACACCCTGCTCAACGTCACCCGCGGCAAGAAGGAGCGCGTGGGCCGCATCGTCGAGGTGCAGGCCGACCACACCCGCGAGATCGACGAGACCCGCGCCGGCGACATCTGCGCCTTCGTCTCGATGAAGGAGACCGAGACCGGCGACTCGCTGAGCGACCCGGCGCACCCGGCCCTGCTCGAACGCATGCGCTTCCCCGACCCGGTGATCAGCGTGTCGGTGGAGCCGAAGAACCGCAACGACGTCGACAAGCTCTCCACCGCGCTCTACAAGATGGTCAAGGCCGACCCCTCGCTGCGCATGGAGGTGGACCAGGAAACCGGCCAGACCGTGCTCAAGGGCATGGGCGAGCTGCACCTGGAAATCACCATCGACCGCATGCGCACCGAGCTGGGAGTGGAAGCGAACATGGGCAAGCCCAAGGTCAGCTTCCGCGAGGCGTTCGGGCAGACGGTGGAGCACACCTACACGCACAAGAAGCAGTCCGGCGGCTCCGGCCAGTTCGCCGAGGTCACGATCATCTTCGAGCCGGGCGAGCCGGGCTCGGGCGTGGTGTTCTCCGACGAGGTGGTCGGCGGCCGGGTGCCGCGCGAATACATCCCCGCGGTGCAGCACGCGATCGAGGTCGAATCGCGCCAGGGCCAGGTGGCCGGCTACGAGGTGGTGGATTTCAAGGCGCGCCTGATCGACGGCAAATACCACGACGTGGACTCCTCCGCACTGGCCTTCGAGATCGCCGGGCGCGCCTGCTTCCGCGAGGCGCAGAAGCTCAGCAAGCCGAAACTGCTCGAACCGATCATGAGCCTGGAGGTGGTCACCGAGGCGAGCTACCTCGGCGACATCATCGGCGACATCAACCGTCGCCGCGGCAGCATCTCCGACCAGGGCCAGAAAGGCACGTCAGCCTTCGTGCAGGGTTTCGTGCCGCTGTCGGAGATGTTCGGCTACATCAACTTCCTGCGCTCGGCCACCAGCGGCCGCGGCAACTTCAGCATGATCTTCGACCACTACCAGGAAGTGCCCGCCAGCATGGTGGAGAAGCTGATGGAGAAGGAGGCGAAGTAGGTCCGACAGCCGCTGCGGCGAGAACCACCGCGACACATGGAGCAGGCCCGGGAGCTGGCATCCCGGGCCTTTTCGTTGGTGGCTGCTCGCGGCGACCACGGCAATTTTTACGCGAATTTTATGCCGTCAGCGCGTGGCGCTATGCCGCTGTTACGGCCCGACGCCCAGACTGCGCGCCTGATCCATTCCAGGCAGTGCAGATGTTTCACCTCGTCGTTCTTCCCGTCGCACCGGCATCCGCCGGGCCCATCGCCATCGGCCATGGCGCATGAACAACCCGTCGCAAAGGCGCCGGCTCGCCGCCCTGGCACTGGGCGCCGTGGGCGTGGTCTACGGCGACATCGGCACCAGCCCGCTCTACACGTTGAAGGAAGTGTTCGGCGAGCATGGCGTACCGGTCACGCCGGCGAACGTGCTGGGCGCGCTGAGCCTGGTGTTCTGGTCGCTGATCATCGTGGTGTCGATCAAGTACGTGCTGTTCATCATGCGCGCCGACAACAACGGCGAAGGCGGCATCATGGCCTTGCTGGCGCTGGCCCAGCGCAGCGCGCGCGACGTGCCGTATCTGCGCATGGGCCTGATCGTGCTCGGCCTGTTCGGTGCCGCCCTGTTCTATGGTGATGGCGTGATCACGCCGGCGATATCGGTACTGTCGGCGGTCGAGGGGCTGAAGGTCGCCGCACCGGGGCTGGAGCCCTGGGTGCTGCCGATCACCGTCGGGGTGATCATCGGGCTGCTCTGGCTGCAGAAGCACGGCACGCATCGGATCGGCGCCGTGTTCGGCCCGGTCTGCGTGATCTGGTTCATCAGCATCGCCGGCCTCGGCGTGCTGGGCATCGCGCGCCATCCGGAGGTTCTGCGGGCGCTCAGCCCGACCTACGGCATCGACTTCTTCCTGCGCAACCACGCCGAGGCGTTCTTCGCGCTCGGGGCAGTGGTGCTGGCGGTTACCGGCACCGAGGCGCTGTATGCGGACATGGGCCACTTCGGCAGGCGCCCGATCCAGTTGGCCTGGTTCAACTTCGTGCTGCCGGCGCTGGTGCTGAACTACTTCGGCCAGGGCGCGCTGATCCTGCACGACCCCGCCGCGGTGGCCAATCCGTTCTATCACCTGGTGCCGCGCTTCATGCTGTATCCGATGATCGCGCTGGCCACGACCGCCACCGTGGTTGCCTCGCAGGCGGTGATCTCCGGCGCGTTTTCGATGACGCGCGAGGCGATGCAGCTGGGCTACATGCCGCGCATGCGGGTGGTGCACACCTCGTCGGAGATGGCCGGCCAGATCTATGTGCCGTGGATCAACCGAATCCTGTTGATCCTGATCGTGGCGGCCGTGCTCGGCTTCCGCTCGTCGGACAACCTGGGCGCTGCCTATGGCATCGCCGTCACCGGCACCATGGTCACCACCACCCTGCTGGCACTGGTGGTGGCGCGCTACCAGTGGCGCTGGCGCCTGCCGGCCGTGATCGCCACGGGCACTGCCCTTCTCACGGTGGACGTCGCCTTCTTCAGCGCCAACCTGGTCAAGGTGGAACACGGCGGCTGGTTTCCGCTGGCGCTGGGCCTGTGCGTGTTCGCGGTGATGACGACCTGGCGCCGCGGACGCGAACTGGTGGTACGGGAAATCCAGCAAGGCGGCGTGGCGTTGGCGCCGTTCATCCGCAACCTGGCGGATCATCCGCTGGTGCGCGTGCCGGGCACCGCGGTGTTCCTGACCGCCAATGCCGAGGCGATTCCCAGCTCGTTGCTGCACAATCTCAAACACAACAAGGTGCTGCACGAGCGCAATGTGCTGCTTACCGTCGAGACACTGGATACGCCCCGGGCCGAACCTCCGGAACGACTTGAATGGACTGCGCTGGGCCAGGGCTTCACCCGGTTGCGCCTGCGTTTCGGTTTCAGCGAGGACCCGGACATGCCGCTGCGACTGGCACAGTGCGGCCATCACGGCCTGCCGTTCGACATGATGGATACCACCTTCTTCCTGTCCCGCGAGACCGTCGTGGCCGGCCGGCATGCCCACGGCATGGCGGCTTGGCGTGACCGCCTGTTCGCCTTCATGGCGCACAATGCGCTGTCCGCGACCGCGTTCTTCCGGATTCCCGGCAACCGGCGCATCGAACTGGGATCGGAGGTGGAGATATGACACCACATCGGCCATCGACCCATCGCCGGGAACACCCGTCGCATGCATGAGCCGGCGCCACGCCGCCCGCACGACGCGGCCGCGGCCGCGGCCGACTACCTTTTCGCCACCGCGGTCACGCTGGCGGCTTTTGCGCTGACTTTCGTTGCCGACCGCTACCTGTCGATCGCCAATCTCTCGCTGATCCTTCTGACCGGCGTGCTCGCCGTCGCGGTACGCAAGCGCATGGCGGTAGCCGTCTATACGGCCGTATTGTGTTTCCTCGGCTACAACTTCTTCTTCACCCGCCCGCGGTACACGCTGGCCATCGCCAACGGCGACGACGTGCTGGCGATCGTGCTGTTCCTGATCGTCGCGCTCGTCTGCAGCCGCATGGCCACCCGGCTCTCCGACCAGATCGCCTCCCTGCGAACCGCGCAGCAGCGCACGCGCACGCTGTTGCAGCTGGGCAGGCAACTGGCCACCGCCGCCGGTGCCGCGGCGATTCGCGAGGTCGGCGCTCGCGCATTGACGCAGGCGGTCGGCGCAACCGCCCACATCAACCCTGACGAGCAAGCATCCGCCGTCGATCGGAACGGTGAGTCCGGCGGCGAGTGGGTGGTTCCGTTGACCGTCGGCGCCCACGGCCACGGCACGGTGGTGTTTGCCACGCGGGGTTCGGACGAACCCGATGCCGAGCGGCGCGAGCTGGCCCTCGCGATGGGCCAGGACATCGCCCTGGCACTGGAACGCGCCCGCCTGGGGCACGAGCTCGAGCAGGCCCGCGTGCAGGGCGAAACCGAGCGGCTGCGCAATGCCCTGCTCTCCTCCGTCTCGCACGACCTGCGCTCGCCGCTGGCTTCGATGATCGGTGCCGCCGACACCCTAGCCATGTACGAAACGCAGCTGCCGCGGGACGAACGGCAGGAGCTGCTGCAGTCGATCGTGCATGAGGGCCAGCGGCTGGACCGCTACATCCAGAACCTGCTGGACATGACCCGGCTCGGCCATGGCGCGCTCAAGCTGCATCGCGACTGGGTCGATGCGACCGAAGTGCTGGTGACCGCCACCGACAGGCTGCGCCGGTTATTCCCGGCGCTCGCCGTGCAGACCGCGCTGCCGCAGGAGACGGTACTGCTCTATGTGCACCCGGCGCTGATCGAGCAGGCGCTGTTCAACGTGCTGGAAAACGCCGCACACTTCTCGCCGCCCGACGAGGCCGTGCGCCTGGAGGCGGCGGTGATCGGCGAACAGCTGCAGATCGAGGTGATCGATCACGGGCCGGGCATTCCGCCGGATGAGCGGGCGCGCATCTTCGACATGTTCCATTCGGTCTCGCGTGGCGATCGCGGCAACAACGGCACCGGGTTGGGCCTGTCGATCTGTCGCGGCATGATCGGCGCGCACGGCGGCAGCGTGGAAGCGCTGGCCACCGCTGGCGGCGGCACCACCATCCGCATCACCCTGCCCCTGCCACCCGCACCGGAGAGCAGCGCTTGAACACTTCCGCGCCACGCGTGCTGGTGATAGACGACGAGATGCAGATCCGTCGCTTCCTCGACATCGGCCTGCGTGCCGGGGGTTATCAGGTACTGCAGGCGGCCAACGCTGCCGAAGGCCTGGCCCTGGCCGCTACCCAATCGCCCGATCTGGTCATCCTCGACCTGGGCCTGCCCGACCGCGAAGGCCATGAAGTGCTGGCCGAATTGCGCCAATGGAGCTCGGTGCCGGTGCTGATGCTGTCCGTGCGCAGCGCCGAGAGCGAGAAGGTGCGCGCGCTGGACAACGGCGCCAACGACTACGTGACCAAGCCGTTCGGCATGCAGGAACTGATGGCCAGGCTGCGTGCCCTGCTGCGCCACCATCCCGCCACCGGCGCGGCCGACGTGCCGCCGCGGTATGACGACGGCCATCTGGCGATCGACCTGGCCCGTCGCGAAGTCAGCCTCGATGGCAAACAGATCGCGCTGACCCGCAAGGAGTACGCCGTGCTCTCCCTGCTGCTGCGCCATGCCGGCCGCGTGATCAGCCAGCAGCAATTGCTGCGCGAGGTGTGGGGGGCGACGCATGTGCAGGACACGCATTACCTGCGCATCGTGCTGGGCCGCCTGCGCCAGAAGCTGGGCGATGATCCCGCCGCGCCACGCTGGCTGAAGACCGAGCCGGGCATAGGCTACCGTTTCCTGGACGGCAGCGGCGACGAATCCGCACCCAGCTGAAATCCTTGCCGCCACTGGCTGATGGGCGTGCACTGGCGGATATACTCGGCGTTCAACGCCACTGCCTGGAATGCCGCCATGTCGATGCGCCACTTGTTGCCCTGTGTTGGCCTCGCGTTGGCGCTTGTGCAACCTTCCAGCGCAGGCGCCGAAACCACCGCACAGCTGATGCCCGAAACCATGGCCATGCTGCGCCATGCCATCGCCGCGCAGACGGTGGAAGGCAAGGGCCAGGTGCCGGCATTCGCGCGCTATCTCGCCGGCAAGCTGGAATCGGCCGGCTTCGCCAAGTCGGACATCGAGGTCATCCCGGTCGGCGAGACCGCCGCGCTGGTCGCGCACTACCGCGGCAGCGGCAAGGGCAAGCCGATCCTGCTCTCGGCGCACATGGACGTGGTGGCGGCCAACCCGAAGGACTGGAGCCGCGACCCGTTCACGCTGATCGAGGAGAACGGCTACCTGTACGGCCGCGGCACCTCCGACATGAAGACCAACCTCGTCACCCTGGTCGCCACGATGATGCGCTTCAAGCGCGAGGGCTTCGTGCCCGGCCACGAGATGATCCTGGTGTTCTCCGGCGACGAGGAGACCGCGATGGCTTCCACCCGCGAGCTGGCCAGGCGCTACCACGACGCCGAGTTCCTGCTCAACGCGGATGCCGGCGGCGGCACCTTCGACGACCAGCTGAAGCCGGTGGACTATGAAATCCAGGCCGCCGAGAAGACCTATGCGGACTTCCTGCTCACCGTCACCTCGCCCGGCGGCCATTCCAGCGAACCGACGCCCGACAACGCGATCTACCGGCTGGCCCAGGCGCTCGATCGCGTCGCCGGCTACGCCTTCCCGGTGCAGCACAACGAGATCACCCTGGCCTCGCTGAAGGCGGTGGGCGAACACAGCCACGGCCCGCTGGCGCAGGCCATGCTGCAGTTCAGCGCCCACCCCGACGACGCCCGGGCCGCGGCGGTCATCTCGGCCGACCCCGCCTACGTCGGCCAGCTGCGCACCACCTGCGTGGCGACCATGCTCGACGGCGGCCACGCACTCAACGCCTTGCCGCAACGCGCCAGCGCCAACATCAACTGCCGCATCTTCCCCGGCACCAGCGTCGCCGCCGTCGAGGCCACGCTCCACCAGGTGGTGGCCGACCCCAGCGTGAAGATCACCGTGCAACAACCGCCGCCCGTGCAAAGCCCGGCTTCGCCGCTGCGCGAGGACATCGTGGCCGCCGTCACCGCCACCGTGCACGAGCGCTTCCCGGGGCTGGACGTGGTGCCCGGCATGTCCGCCGGCGCCTCCGACAGCCTGCACTTCCGCAACGCCGGCGTGCCCAGCTACGGCGTCTCGCCCAACTTCGGCAAACCCGGCGACAGCTTCGCCCACGGCCTCAACGAAAAACTGCTGGCCTCCGAGGTCCCGGCCGCGCTGGATTTCTGGCACAGCCTGCTGACGAAGCTGGCGAAGTAAGCCGCTCGGCGCGACCGTGCCAGCGGGGTGGGCGTCGCCTCACCCGGCCAGGTGCTCGTACAAAATCACCACGCCCACCCCGATCAGGATGAAACCGCCGATCATCTCCGCGCGCTTGCCCACCACCTCGCCCAGCGCGCGACCAAGCATGATGCCCAGCGTGACCATGCTGAAGGTGCACAGGCCGATCACCACCGCGACCACCGCGATCGGCGTATCGACGAAGGCCAGCCCCACGCCCACCGCCAGCGCGTCGATGCTGGTGGACAGGCCGGTGATGGCCAGCCCGACGAAACCGTGCCGCTTCGCTTCATCGACCGGCTCGTCCGGCTCGGGCTTGAGCCCGTTCCAGATCATGTGCAGGCCCAGTGCCAGCAGCAGGCCAAACGCGGCCCAGTGGTCCCAGGCCTCGATGTAGCGCGAAGCGCCCTTGCCCAGCAGCCAGCCGACGACCGGTGTGATCGCCTCGATCACGCCGAAGATCGCGCCGGCACGCAGCGCCTGGGACAGCCGCGGGCGCGCCATCGCCGCGCCCTTGCCGATCGCCGCGGCAAACGCATCGGTGGACATGGCAAAGCCAAGCAACAGGATGGAGACGGGGTTCATGAGCAGCCATTCGGTCGGGCCAGGCGCAACGGCACCACGACGCGCCCGACCTTCGTTGCGCCGTGAGCCGTTGGTCTCGCCAACCAGGATCGGTGTCTTCGCCACGGCGGATGGACGCCGAGCATGTTGACGAAGACGCCTCGCCGCAGCGAGGCAGGCTACTCCCCAAGGGGTAATGCGCCGCCGATGGCACCAGCCGCGCGGCGGCAAGCTTAGCACGATGGCGCGGGCACCCAGGCGGCAGATGCACGCGCGCGGGCCGCCGCGCATACTCGGTGCTTCGTTCATGACGTCGACAGGGGATCTCGCATGAAGGGACCACGAGCACTCGGACCCGCCGCGGCCACGCTGGTTTTCTGCGCCGGCATCGGCATGGCCCATGCCGGCAGCGCCGCCGAGGCACAGCCCGAAACCATGGCCATGCTGAAACACGCCATCGGCATCCACACCGTCGAAGGGCAGCACCAGGTGCCGGTGCTGGCCGCGTATCTGGCGGACAAGCTCAAGGCCGCCGGTTTCCCCGCCGGCGACGTCGAGATCATCCCGGTGGGCGAAACCGCCGCGCTGGTCGCACGCTACCGCGGCACCGGCGAAGGCAAGCCGATCCTGCTGTCCGGGCACATGGACGTGGTGGCGGCGAACCGCAAGGACTGGACCCGCGACCCGTTCACCCTGATCGAGGAAAACGGCTACCTCTACGGCCGCGGCACCGCCGACATGAAGACCGCGGTGGTGGTGCTGGTCGAGACGCTGATCCGGCTCAAGCGCGAAGGCTTCCAGCCGCGCCACGACCTGATCCTGCTGCTGTCCGGCGACGAAGAGACCGCGATGGCCTCGACCCGCGAACTGGCCAGGCGCTATCACGACGCCGAATTCCTGCTCAACGCCGACGCCGGCGGCGGCACCCTCGACGCCGAGACCGGCAAGCCCTTGCTGTACCAGATCCAGGCCGCCGAGAAGACTTATGCGGACTTCCAGATCGCCCTGACCTCGCCCGGCGGGCACTCCAGCGAACCCGGCGCGGACAACGCGATCTACCGGCTGGCGCGCATCATCGACCGCGTCGCCGCCCACCAGTTTCCGACGGAAAGCAACGAGATCACGCTCGCCTCGCTGCGTGCCCTCGGCGCCCACATCCCCGGCCCATTGGGCGCGGCGATGACCCGCTTCGCCGCCCATCCCGACGATGCCGCCGCGGCGGCCACCATCTCCGCCGACCCCGCCTACGTCGGCCAGATCCGCACCACCTGCGTGGCAACCATGCTCAACGGCGGCCACGCGCTCAACGCGCTGCCGCAGCGCGCCAGCGTCAACATCAACTGCCGCATCTTCCCAGGCACCTCGGTCGACAGCATGCGCGACACCCTGGTCAAGGTGATCGACGACAAGTCCGCCAGCGTGACCCGGCAGTCGTCCACGCCGGTGGCCAACTCCGCCTCGCCGTTGCGCCCGGACGTGATCGCCGCCGTCACCGCCGCCGTGCACCAGCGTTTCCCGGGCGTGGACGTGGTGCCGAGCATGTCCGCCGGCGCCACCGACAGCAAGCACTTCCGCAACGCCGGCGTCCCCAGCTACGGCATCGATGCCGCCTTCACCAAGCCCGACGACACGTTTGCGCATGGACTCAACGAAAGGCTGCCGGCTTCGGAGGTCGAGGCGGGGCTGGAGTTCTGGCATCGGGTGCTGACGCAGCTGGCGAAATGAGGTAGATAGCAGAGCTGGCGTAATGTCGGCTCCCGACCGTAGCGAACACTCGAAAATTCACCCTGACCCGGGTTTCTGACCCGGGTTTCTCACAGCAACTGCCAGAGGATTTCTTCAACGAAGTCGACCGCGTACTTGAGGAAATGAAGTCATGAAAAAGCTGGTCATCGGCATCGCCTCCCAGCAAGCCATCCGCGCCCGCGCACTGGCCGTTGCACGCGGCGATCATCGGCCACGCCCCGGCGAGCCGAAGGTCTGGTTCACCTCCATGCGCTCGCTGGCCGAAGTGTTGTCCGACGACAACCGCGCGTTGCTGCGTGTCATCCGGGAACAGAAGCCCGCGTCACTGAGCCAGCTCGCGGAACTCACCGGCCGCGCACCCAGCAATCTTTCGCGAACGCTCAAGACGATGGAACGCTACGGCCTGGTCGAGATGCGCCGTACGCTGCGCAACGTGCAGCCTGTAGCCACGGCCAGCGAGTTCGTGATTCAGGCCGCGTGAGGTCGACGATTTAAATGAACTTGACCTCTTTGTTTGGCCGACCTTGTTTTCAGAGCCTAAGCAGGACGATTACTGATCGACTTTTCTACAGCTAGGTTAGCTACCAATAAGGGAGAAGGTATTGTCCACAATTACTGTTCGATCAGAAACCCAACGCAATGCAGTTGCCAACGAGGTTTCTGCACTAATCGCCGTCGTGCGCCCGATTTTAGAAGGCTTACTCCATAGCCTTAAAGAAGATGTGACTGAAGAAGTCGGCGGCCTCAACGACGTTAAGCTGAAATTGCTTCCCCGACTATATCGCGCCGGTGACGGAGACTGCGGAATCTGCTTTGAATACGCGGTCCACGACGCCGTAATGAGGAGAGATGCGGACGTCCTGCAGCGTGTCGAAGACGCCTTGAAGCAATGTCGTGTTCCCGGCACTGCTTACCAGTCAATACTTTTCGGGGCCGAGAAGAAGGGGGCTAGCCAGCTCATTGCTACAGCCGAAGAACTATTGACTGATGACTCACGTCTTCTCACTGGCAAACGCTCACAGCCACCGAAGTTGAAGGGTTATCTGAACACTCTTGCTGCCGCATTTCGCCGCCCAACGACTCGTTTATCGCTCCCAACGAGTATCAACGGACTCTGGAAGGCAGACCTTTTTTAGGCACAAGTGACGGTGATAGATACGTAGGAACCACCGTCAAGATCAATCAAGCACAGTTAGAGGCTGCAAACGGCTTGCGCGTCGGCATTGTCCCGGCGAGCCAAGGCGGATCAGATCGCATCAGAAAAGATGAAAAGCGAAATCTAATTGTCTGCCCGCTCCCTTACGACCAGTCATTTATGGAGGTATTTTTCAGCGCGTGGGGGATAGTCCAGCAGTTCGTTCATGCAGATGCTCAGATGCCCAAGGATGTGGCGCTACCCATCCCTTCACACCGACAGGTTTGTCGAGAACTAGTGACTCGCCGCGAATTTCCGGTCGTTGACGTGATCCAAGCTCTTCTGCCGCTTGCGCAACCGGAGTTGCTTATTACAGACAAAAGTACGCAGAAGCAGACGGTGATTGGCTCCGGCGCTCTGCTTCTGGATGGTCTTATTTCACCAGTACCGCGGCGCGTCAGCTGATAGTTAGTAATTTAAGCGGGATCTCGACTAAAAACTCGGGCCAGTGTCTTTTGAGCAGCTGCTTTTGACCGAGCTGAAACACTCGCACACTGGCGAATGGTGCTCAAAGCATGGGCTCTGCCGCTCGGCTCTTCCGCCAACGCGCAGCGGTGGCGCGCCGCTCTACCCGGGGCCCCTGTGCGGCGGTGAGGCGGGGTCGACAGGCCGCGTAGCGGGCGAGGCCATGGACGGCCTCGCCTTTTCGCGCGGGCAGGAGCCCGCTCGAAAAGCCCGGCCCCGACTCACGGACTTGCCGCCCATGGATGGGCGGCAAGCGCCAAGCGGGGTGGCCTTTCTCTTTGGTTACTTTCTCTTTGGCCACGCAAAGAGAAAGTAACTCGGGCGCCGCAGGCGCACGAAAGCTCTTCGCTTTGCATCATCAGACCAAAAGGCAACAGCATCGCCCGCGAGCGGGCTCCTACAATGGAGCCGCGGGCTGGTTGCCGCTGCAAAGGAGCCGAGCCGCACCCCCGATCCACGCTACAATTACCGGTTCGCGCTCCAGCCGACCCGCCTCCATGCTCTCGCATCTCCAAGAAACCCGCCGCCGCCGCACCTTCGCCATCGTCAGCCATCCTGACGCGGGCAAGACCACGCTGACCGAGAAACTTCTGCTGTTCGGTGGCGCGATCCAGATGGCCGGCTCGGTGAAGAGTCGCAAGACGTCGCGCAGCGCCACCTCGGACTGGATGGCGCTGGAGAAGGAGCGCGGGATTTCGGTGACCTCGTCGGTGATGCAGTTCCCGTACGACGGCAAGATCGTCAACCTGCTCGATACGCCGGGACACGCGGATTTCTCCGAGGACACCTACCGCGTGCTGACCGCGGTGGATTCGGCGCTGATGGTGATCGACTGCGCCAAGGGCGTGGAGGAGCGCACGATCAAGCTGATGGAAGTGTGCCGGCTGCGCGACACGCCGATCATGACCTTCATCAACAAGCTCGACCGCGAAGGCCGCTCGCCGATCGAACTGCTGGACGAGGTGGAGTCGGTGCTGGGCATCGCCTGCGCGCCGCTGACCTGGCCGATCGGCATGGGCAAGCGGCTGAAGGGCGTGTACCACCTGGCGCTGGACGAGGTGCACATCTTCGAGCAGGGCAAGAATTTCACGCGGCAGGATTCGACCATCTTCAGGGGCCTGGATGCGCCTGGGCTGGAAGAGAAGATCGGTGCCGAGGCGATGCGCGAGCTGCGCGAGGAACTGGAGCTGGTGCAGGGCGCCGCGCCCTCGTTCGACCTCGACGAGTACCTCGCCGGCCGGCAGACGCCGGTGTTCTTCGGCTCGGCGGTGAACAACTTCGGCGTGCAGCTGCTGCTGGATTTCTTCGTCGAGCATGCGCCGTCGCCGCGACCGCGCGCCACCACCTCGCGCGAGATCGAGCCGGAGGAGGAGAAGCTCTCCGGCTTCGTGTTCAAGATCCAGGCCAACATGGACCCGGCGCACCGCGACCGCGTGGCCTTCATGCGCGTGTGCTCGGGCACCTATACGGCCGGCATGAAGATGATCCAGACCCGCACCAACAAGGAGGTGCGCATCGCCAACGCGATGACCTTCATGGCCAGCGACCGCGAGATCGTCGAGACGGCCTACCCGGGCGACGTGATCGGCCTGCACAACCACGGCACCATCACCATCGGCGACACCTTCACCGAGGGCGAGCTGGTCACCTTCACCGGCATCCCGAACTTCGCGCCGGAGCTGTTCCGCCGCGCGCGGCTGCGCGACCCGCTGAAGATGAAGGCGCTGCACAAGGGCCTGGCGCAGCTCTCCGAGGAAGGCGCCACCCAGTTCTTCCGTCCGCTGATGTCGAACGACCTGATCCTCGGCGCGGTCGGCGTGCTGCAGTTCGAAGTCGTCGCCTACCGGCTGAAGGACGAGTACAACGTCGACGCCAGCTTCGAGCCGGTCGGCGTGAGCACCGCGCGCTGGGTGCACTGCGACGACGAGAAGAAGATGGAAGAGTTCCGCGAGAAGAACGCGATGCACCTGGCCATCGACGGCGCAGGCGAGTTGGTCTACATCGCGCCGACCCAGGTCAACCTGCAGCTCGCGCAGGAGCGCTGGCCGCAGGTGCGCTTCGCCGCCACGCGCGAGCACGCCGCCTCCGTGGAAGCCTGAGCAGCCCACTGGCCAGCACGCCGGCGCGCCGCTACCGTGGGCGCTCGCACGAGGGGAGGCTGCATGCAGCAACAGACACTGGCGTTTTCCACACCGGTCGCGGCACCACGATGGCAGCGCTGGCTGCTGTTTTCCCCGCCGGCGCGGATCGCGATCTTCGTGGCCTGGCTGGTGGGCTTCATGATTGCGGTGCAGTTCGTCTTCTTCGCGCTGGGCCTGGGCAAGGACACGCCGGTGCTGCGCGACCTCGCGCAGTTCGCCGCGCGCGCGCTGGTGCCGCTGGCGGCGTACCTGATCCTGGTGAAGCAGATCGAACGCCGGCCGCTGATCGAGCTGGCGCCGCGCACGCTGCTGCCGCAAGGCCTGCTTGGCGTGCTGATCGGGCTGGTCCTGTTCAGCGCCGTGGTGGCGGCCTTGTGGCTCGCCGGCAGCTACCGCGTGGAGGCCATCCGCGCGGATGCACCCTGGCTGGGCGCGCTGCTGGTGGTGGGCCTGGGCGCCGGCATCGGCGAGGAGATCGTGTTCCGCGGCGTGCTGTTCCGCATCGTCGAGGAAGGCCTGGGCACATGGTGGGCGCTGGCCGTGTCGGCCCTGCTGTTCGGCGCGGTGCATATCGCCAACCCCGGCGCCACGCTGTGGAGCTCGGCGGCGATCGCCATCGAGGCGGGCCTGCTGTTCGGCCTGCTTTACCACGTGACCCGCTCGCTGCCGGTGTGCATGGGCGTGCACGCGGCATGGAACTTCGCCCAGGGCACCATCTACGGCATCCCGGTGTCGGGGTCGCGGGCGGAAGGCTGGCTGGTGTCCACCCGCAGCGGCCCGGACTGGCTGAGCGGCGGCGTGTTCGGCGCCGAGGCCTCGGTGGTGGCACTGGGCCTGTGCCTGGCGTGCGCGATCGGACTGCTGTACGTGGCGCGGCGGCACGGCTCGATCGTGCCGCCGATCTGGCGTCGACGCTGAGCCGGTGACCGCCGCGCGCCAGCGCTCACTCCGGACATGCGGCAGACGCCGCGGCGAACTGCGATGATTCACGCATGCCCATGACCCGCTCGCCGCACACCTGGCTGGCCGACCGGCCGCTGCAACACAAGATCATGCTGGCCATCGGGCTGCTGCTGGGCTTGTTCCTGCTGTCCGCAGCGATCAGCCTGCGCTCGCTGCGGCAGCAGGAGGTCGAGCGCGGCTGGGCGATCCACACCTACAAGGTGCTGCTGCAGCTCGATCACGTGCTGCAGTCGGTGCAGGCCGGCCAGGTCGGCGCGCGCGGCTATCTGCTGACCCGCGACACCGCGCAGCGCGAAGCGTTCGACAGCGCCACCCGCGAACTGCGGGCCGCCCTCGCCCGGCTGCGCGAGCTGGTGCCGGACAACCGCCTGCAGCTGTCGCGCATCGACCAGGTGGAAGCCATGACGGCGCTGTGGCAACGCGAGTTCCGCAGCAAGGTCCTCGACGCCCCGGCCGGCTCGCCGACGAACGATCCCGCGCAGGCGGCGCTGCCGCGGCTGCGTGCCCAGTCCGACTACCTGCAGCAGCGCAGCATCGGCATGCGGGAGGTCAAGAGCGTCATCGCGCAGATGACGCTGGACGAGGAACGCCTGCTGTCCACCCGCAGCCGGCGCCTGGACAAGTCCATCGCGGTCACCCGCACGGTCAATGTCGTGGCGGCGTTGCTCGCCATCGTGCTCGGCCTGGCGGTGATCGTGCTGACCCTGCGCCTGATCACCCGCCCGCTACGCAGCCTCACCAGCCAGCTGACCCGGCTGGCGAACCACGACCACGATTTCGAGATCCACCGGCTCGATCGCCGCGACGAGATCGGCGAGATCACCCGCGCGCTGCAGGTGTTCAGGCAGATGTCGATGGACACCCAGGCGCAGAGCTGGATCAAGGAGCAGGTGTCGGCGATCTCCCACCTGCTGCTGCAGGCCACCACGCACAAGGAGTTCGCGCAGTGGCTGACCCGCGCCCTGCTGCCGCTGTGCAAGGCCGACGTGGGCCTGTTCTATTCGTACGACGACGCGCGCCGCCGGCTCGATCTGATCGGCAGCTGCGGGTTGCGCCCGAACCACCGCGTGGCCGAGCAATACCTGCCTGGCGAGGGCCTGGTCGGGCAATGCGCGAGCGAGCGCCAGGCGATCGTGCGCGACGACGTGACGGCCGCCGAGCTGTACCTCGGCGCCGGCGACGGCGAGGCGCCTTCCACTCACCTGGCGATCCTGCCGGTGCTTTATCGCGACACCCTGATCGGTGTGCTGGAGCTGGCCAGCTCCGGTCCGCTGACGCCGCTGGCGCGACAGATGCTGGAGGAGCTGCTGCCGCTGGTGGCGCTGAGCCTGGAGAACCTCAATCGCACGATCAACGTGGAGGACCTGCTGCTGCGCACGCAGGAGCAGGCCGACGACCTGCGCGTGTCGGAGCTGGTGATGCGCCAGCAGAAGGAGGTGCTGCGCATCAACAACGACGCGCTGCAGGCGAAGACGGTGGAACTGGAGGAACAATCCCGGCGGCTGATCGCTTCGAAGGAGGAACTGCGCCTGCAGGCCGGCGCGCTGCAGGCGTCCAACGAGGAACTGCGCGCGACGACCGCCAGCCTGAACCGGCAGAAATACGTGCTGGAGGATCTGCAGCAGGAAACCGCCGACAAGGCCGCCGAGCTGGCGCGGGCCAGCCAGTACAAGTCCGAGTTCCTCGCCAACATGTCGCACGAGCTGCGCACGCCGCTGAACAGCCTGCTGATCCTGTCGCGCGACCTGGCCGACAACGCCGGCGGCAACCTGGACGCGGAACAGGTCGAGTCGGCGCGGGTCATCCACGACGCCGGCAACAGCCTGCTGCATCTAATCAACGACATCCTCGACCTGTCCAAGATCGAGGCCGGCAAGATGGAGCTGGTGATCGACGAGTTGCCGCTGGCCGAGCTGGCGCAGCGGCTGCGGCGCACCTTCGGCCACGTCGCCGCGCAGAAGTCGCTGGGATTCGCGCTGGAGATCGCGCCGGACCTGCCGGTCATCCTGCGCACCGATGGCGCGCGGCTCGAACAGATCGCCAACAACCTGCTCGGCAACGCCTTCAAGTTCACCGCCGCGGGCGCGGTGACGCTGCGCATCGGTCGTCCCGACGAGGCGATCGGGATTCCCGAACCGCTGCGCGGCCAACCGCTGCTCGCACTGAGCGTCGAGGACAGCGGCATCGGCATTCCCGCCGACAAGCTCGAGCGCATCTTCAACGCCTTCGAGCAGGTGGACGCCGGCACCAGCCGGCAGTTCGGCGGCACCGGCCTGGGCCTGGCCATTTCGCGGCGGATGGCGCGGATGCTGGGCGGCGACCTGCTCGTGCGCAGCGAGCCGGGCCGCGGCAGCCGCTTCACCCTGTTGCTGCCGGAACAACCGCCGGCACTCGCGCCGGCCGCCGCGACGGACGATGCGGCCGCGTCGCGGCCACCGGCACCCGCGCCTCGCGCCGCGGGCAGTCGCGCGCCGGCGCACGGCAACGAACTCACCGGCCACCGCGTGCTGCTGGTGGACGACGACATGCGCAACCTGTTCGCGCTGTCCAAGGTGCTGCGCGGCTGGGGCATGCAGGTGAGCCTGGCGCAGGATGGCGCCAAGGCGCTGCGCATGCTGGCCGAGGATTCCGCGCCGGAACTGCTGCTGATCGACATCATGATGCCGGACATGGACGGCTACGAAATGATCCGCGCGCTCCGCGCCCAGCCGCACCACGGCGCCTTGCCGATCATCGCGCTGACGGCCAAGGCGATGCAGGGCGACCGCGAGAAATGCCTGGTGATGGGCGCCAGCGATTACCTGTCCAAGCCGATCGACCTCGACCTGCTGGCGACGACTCTGCTGGCGTGGCTGCGGCGCTGAAGCAGCGCCCCTCGCGAGCCCGCGGCGACTGGCAGCCCGGGGAAACGCAGGCGCCGGATTCGACCGTCTTCACACCGGTGGCCAGGCGCAAGGGGTAAGGTAGGCGCATGACCATCCGTCGGGGGAGCACGATGCTGCCGAAGATCCTGGTCGTCGACGACACCGTCGCCAACCTGGTCGCCATGCGCCGCCTGCTCGCCCACAGCGGCGCCGAGCTGTTCGAGGCACGCAGCGGCAACGAGGCGCTGGCGCTGTGCCTGGATCACGAATTCGCGCTGATCCTGCTCGACGTCAACATGCCCGGCATGGACGGCTTCGAGGTGGCCAGCCTGCTCGGCGAAGCCGAGCACCTGCGCGAAACCCCGATCATCTTCGTCACCGCCGCCTACGTCGACGACATGAACCGGCTCAAGGGCTACCGCTCCGGCGCGGTGGATTACATCGCCAAGCCGATCAGCGACGTGATCCTGCAGTCGAAGGTGCGCGTGTTCCTGGAGCTGCATGCGTCGCGCACGAAGCTGAAGCAGGCGCTGGCCGAACTGGCCGAGCGCAATCGCCAGCTCGACCGCGAAATCGCCGAGCGGCAGCTGATCGAGGAGACGGTGCGCCACCAGGCCAGCCACAATCCGCTCACCGGCCTGCCCAACCGCATCCTGTTCCGCGACCGCCTGCACGGCGCGATCCAGCGCGCCAACCGCCACCACCGCCAGTTCGCGCTGGCCTGTGTCGACATCGACGGCTTCAAGGGCGTCAACGACGGCCACGGCCACGCCGCCGGCGACGCCCTGCTGCAGGAGATCGCCGCGCGACTGTCGAACCGCCTGCGCAGCAACGACACCGTGGCCCGGCTGGGCGGCGACGAGTTCGCGCTGGTACTGGAGGACATCGAGGACAGCCGGCCCGCGCTGCAACTGTGCGAGGAGCTTTGTTGCGCGCTGGGCGAACCCTACACGCTGCGCCTCAACGGCCACCCGATCGAGGTGCGCGTCGGCGCCAGCATCGGCATCGCGGCCTACCGCGCCGGCGCCGCCCCCGAAGCCGACACCGATGCCGCGGAACGATTGATGCAGGCCGCCGACCACGCCATGTACACGGCCAAGCGCGGCGGCAAGAACCGTTGCGTGCTGGCGGACTGACGGCGCGCGGGTGGCCGTTCAATCGCGCTTGCGCGGCGATACCCACATCAGCACGCGCGCACGGAAGACCGTCTCGCCCGCATCATCCACCACCTCCACCCTGACCGGCCATTCGTGACTGCCATCGGCGACGGGCATGGCCAGCTCGGGCGTGGCGACGCCGTGCATCGTGCCTGTCGCCTTCTTCAGGTACTCGACGCTCATGCCCTTGGGAATCCAGCGCATGTCCGCCGGCACGGTCGCCTCGGCCATCACGCCGGCGCCGAGTTCGGCCAGGCTGCACAGCGCGATCGCATGCACCGTGCCGATATGGTTGTGCACGCGACGGCGATCGGCGATGCGTATCTCGCAGCGACCAGGTTCCAACGCCACGAAACGCGGGGCGATGGTGGCGAAGTACGGCGCCTTGAGGCAGATCAGGCGTCCGAACAGCCACTTGCCGCCAGGCCGGCGGGACAGTTTGCGCCACAGCGCCAATGCCGTGCTCATGCGGCCAGCCCCGGAACCAGCGGCAGTGCGAACAGCACGGCGCCGAGCACGAACGAGGCCGTCAACGCATGCACCAGCAGGATGTTGTGGCGCAGGAACACGAACTGCTCCACCAGCCGCCCGACCCAGAACAGCGACATGCCTCCCAGCAGCGCGTGGCCCAGCGGCGTGCCCAGCAGATCCCGCGGCATCGCGAAACACAGGGTCGCCACGCCGAGGAACACGTAGATCAGGCGCAGGTTGAGGATCTGCGTGACGGCTCGTGTGCCCACGCCGGCCTGCTGCAGTGCGCCGGGCCAGCCGAACAGTTTCCAGAACGCCAGGTGGAACAGCGCGAATGCCAGGCTGTGCACGCCGCACAGGTAGACGATGACCTCGCCGCGCATGGCCTAGCCGCCCTGCTTCGCGCCCGCCGACGTGTCGGCGCGCGTCCTGAACGCACGCATCTCGTCGGTATCGAAATCGTCGACCGAGATGAACTCGAACACGCCCTCGCGCACGCGCCTGAGCAGCTCCGCCTCCGCTTCGGAAATCACCCCGGCCTGCTGTGCTTCGACGAGCTGGTCAAGATAGTCGTGCGAGCTGAACTGACCGGACTTGAGCGCCTTGCCGAACTTGCGGTCGACCGGCTCGGCGGCGATCACGTCCGGCAGCAGCGCCTTCATGCGGCCGATCGTGTTGTT
Source organism: Rhodanobacter sp. UC4438_H5 (assembly GCF_052978405.1). Taxonomy (NCBI): domain Bacteria; kingdom Pseudomonadati; phylum Pseudomonadota; class Gammaproteobacteria; order Lysobacterales; family Rhodanobacteraceae; genus Rhodanobacter; species Rhodanobacter sp. UC4438_H5. The sequence goes on along the minus strand of NZ_CM129672.1, from coordinate 40,112 downwards.
CGGCGTGGGCGTGGTGTAGACCCAGTCGGTGAGGCGGTCGAGCGCCTCGTTCGGCGCGGTGAGCAGCGCGGCGACGCGGCGGCCGAGACGATCGGACGGCGGCACCTCGCGGCGGCCCAGTGGGAACACCAGGACGCGCAGCAGCCACGCCACCGGGCGCACCGGGAAATTGCGGATCGCGCCGTCCAGCGCATTCTGGATCAGCCACATGCACTCGTGGAAACCCCAGGCCAGGAACGGGCGGTCGGCTTCCGGCCGGCCGTTGTCCTCGTACTGCTTGAGCATGGCGCTGGCGATGTACAGGTAGCTCAGCACGTCGCCCAGGCGGGCCGACAGTTTCTCCTTGAACTTCAGCTTGCCGCCGAGCACGCCCATGAACACGTCGGCGCACAGCGCCAGCGCGGCGGAGTAGCGATCGAGCTTGCGATAGTAGCGGCGGGTGTAGGCATCGCCGGCGGCCTCGCCGATGCGCGCGCCGGAGAGGCCCATCGCGAAGCTGCGCACCGCGTTGGAGATGCCGAAGCCGAGGTGGCCGAACAGCAACCGGTCGAACGTCTTCAGCTGCTCGCCGCGGTCGGCGATCGACAGCGCCTGCATTTCCTTCAGCACGTACGGATGGCAGCGGATCGCGCCCTGGCCGAAGATCATCAGGCTGCGCGTCATGATGTTGGCGCCTTCCACCGTGATCGCGATCGGCACCGCCGACCAGCCGCGGCCGGCGTAGTTCTTCGGCCCGAGCTGCACCGCCTTGCCGCCGTGCACGTCCATCGTGTCGGCCGCCACCTGGCGCGCCCACTCGGTGGCGTGGTACTTGGCAATCGCCGAGGTGACCGCCGGCTTCTCGCCGCGATCGACCGCCGCCGCCGTGGCGCGCGACAGCGCGGCGGTGGCGTAAGCCAGGCCGCCGATGCGCGCCAGCGCCTCCTCGACACCCTCGAAGCGCGCCACCGCCAGGCCGAACTGCTTGCGCATGCGCGCGTAGGTGCCGGTGGCCAGCGCCGAGGCGCGCATGCCACCGGTGGCGTTGGACGGCAGCGAGATCGCGCGGCCCACCGACAGCACCTCGACCAGCATGCGCCAGCCGTGGCCGGCCATCTTCGGTCCGCCGATCAGCACCGACAGCGGCGCGAACACATCCTTGCCGTGCACCGGGCCGTTCTGGAACGGAATGTTCAGCGGGAAATGGCGGCGGCCGATTTGCAGCCCCGGCGTCGAGCGCGGCAGCAGCGCCAGGCTGATGCCCAGATCCTCTTCTTCACCCAGCAGGTGCTCGGGGTCGTACATGCGGAAGGCGAGGCCGACCACCGTGGCGATCGGCGCCAGCGTGATGTAGCGCTTGTCGAAGGTGAGCTTGAGTCCCAGCGTTTCCACGCCGTCGACCATCTGCTTGCAGACGATGCCCACGTCGGGAATCGAGGTGGCATCAGAGCCCGCATACGGCCCGGTCAGCGCGAAACAGGGGATTTCCTCGCCGACGGCGAGGCGCGGCAGGTAGTGGTTTTTCTGCTCGTCGGTGCCGTAGTGCAGCAGCAGCTCGGCCGGGCCCAGCGAGTTCGGCACCGCCACGGTCGAAGACACCGTGGCCGACATCGTGGACAGCTTCTGCAGCACCGCCGAGTGCGCCAGCGCGGAGAACTGCAGGCCGCCGTACTGCTTGGGGATGATCATGCCGAAGAACTTGTTCTTCTTGATGAACTCCCACACGTTCGGCGGCAGGTCGGCCAGTTCGTGCGTGATCTGCCAGTCGTCGATCATCGCGCACAGCTGTTCCACCGGGCCGTCCATGAAGGCCTGCTCCTCCACGGAGAGCTCGGGCCTGGGCTGCTTCAGCAGTTCATGCCAGTCCGGCTTGCCGGAGAACAGCTCGCCCTCGAAACCCACGGTGCCGGCTTCCAGCGCGGTCTGTTCCGTTTCGGAAAGCTTCGGCGTGACTTTCGCGAACATTTTCAGCAGCGGCGCGCTGATCTGCTTGCGGCGGAAGTCCACCATCAGCAGCGGCAGCGCGATCGCCAGCTCGATGAGGAGCAGGATCACCATCGTGGCCGGCGCGCGCACCAGCAGACCCACCACGAGAGTGGCGACGACGGTGACGATGGCCCAGGTACGCAGGCTGGTGCGGTGATAGGCGCAGACGCCGGAGGCAATCAACGCCGCCAGCAAGGTAAGCAACACGGACATCTCGACACCTCTCAGGGTCAGGGGGCGGCGCCGGCGGTACGCGGCGTCACGGGGATTTCAAGGTGGTGCACGTAGTGGATCACTTCATTGGCAAAGGCGTCATTGGCGTCGCCGGCCACCATGTGCGTGGCGTGCGCCAGCTCGACATGGCGCGCCTGCGGCACCAGTTGCAGGAACTCGTCCACGGTGCCGCGCGAGACGACGTCGCTGCGGCCGCCGGACAGCAGCAGCACCGGCACGTCGATGTTCGCCGCCGCGGCCAGCAGGCGCGGCTGGTAGCGCTCGCTCTCCTGCACCAGGTCGCCGGCCAGCAACGCCGGGTCCCAATGCCAGCGCAGCCGGCCGTCGGCACCCTCGCGCAGCAGCGGCCGCAATTGCTCGGCGCTCTTGCGTTCGCGCCGCTGCGGCAGGTAGGCGGCTACCTGCTCGGCCGCGTCGGCATAGTTGGCGAAGCCGTCCGGGTGTGCCTGCATGAAGGCCAGGATGCGTTGCACGCCTGCGGTTTCCCAGCGCGGCGTGATGTCGACCAGCACCAGCGCACGGAACGGTGAGGGTCGCCGTTCGCCGGCCAGCACGATGCCGAGCAGGCCACCCATCGAGGCGCCCACCAGGATCGGTGGCTGCGGCTGCGCGGCGGCCAGGCGCAACAGGTCGTCGGCGAACTGGTCCATGTGATAGCCGGTCGCGGCGTCCACGCGATCGCTCTCGCCATGACCGCGGGCGTCGAACGTGACGCAGCGGCAACCCGTCCGGGCGAGCGCCGCGGCGGCGGCGTTCCACGCCCCGCGGGTCTGGCCGAAGCCGTGCGCGAACAGCAGGCCCGGCGTCCCCTGCGGGTTCCAGGTTTCCACCGCCAGGCGCAGGTCGCCTGCAGCGACGCGTTCGACGGTATGGGGCATCGGGATCGGATTGACCATACGGGAGAGTATGGATTGCCTGTGCGATGGCCGTCAACCGCTCGCCGGGCCGCGGCGCACGCCGATGGACGCCGCCCCATTACAAATGCCCGGGCTGTCGCTACCATACGGACATGAATGTCAGCAGCAAGCCGGAACGCACGCGCCTGTCGGCCGAAGATTGGGAACTGGCCGCCCTGCAGATGATCGCCGACCAGGGCGTCGGAGCTTTGGCAGTGGAAGCCCTCGCGCGCCAGCTCGGGGTGACCAAGGGCAGCTTCTACTGGCATTTCCGTACCCGCGAAGCGCTGCTCAATGCGGCCATGGAACGCTGGGAACAGTACGGCGAACGCGAGATCATCGGCCAGATCGAGCAGATCGCCGACCCGCGCCAGCGCCTGCCCGAGCTGTTCCGCCGGGTCGCGCACGAATTGCAGCCGCATCGCGTCTATGCCGCGCTGCTCAAGGCACTGGACCATCCGCAGGTGGTGCCGGTGATGGCCCGCGTCTCGCAGCGACGCATGGAGTTCCTCACCACCGTGTATCGCGAGGCCGGCCTGCCGCCGGCGCAGGCACTGAACCGCGCGCGGCTGACCTATGCCGCCTACGTCGGCTTCCTGCAACTGAACTTCACCCTGGGCCTGCCGCGCCTGAGTCACGAGGAGTTCGACGCCTACGTCGAACACATGATCGCCACGCTCACCCCGGTGTAGCCCTGCGCAAACGGCCACGCGGCGCCCTCCGGCGCTGCCGTTGCTGCGCCCATCCTTGCAATACCAGTGCACGCAAACTACCGTGCCGCTTCCGTTTTTCAACAAGCCTTTCGAGGGACATGATGACCAGCAAGCTGGAAGCGCTTACCCAATGGGTCGACCAGGTGGCGGCACTGACCCGCCCGGCGCGGATTCACTGGTGTGACGGGTCGCAGGACGAATATCAGTCGCTGGTGCAGCAGATGCTGGCCGACGGCACCCTGATCGAACTGAACCAGACCACCCATCCGGGGTGCTACCTGCACCGCTCCGATCCGAAGGACGTGGCCCGCGTCGAGCAGCTGACCCTGGTCTGCCACCCCAAGCGCGAGGACGCCGGCCCGAACAACCACTGGATGGACCCGGCCGAGGCGCACGCCAAGATCGACGCGCTGTTCGACGGCTGCATGGAAGGCCGCACGATGTACGTGATCCCGTATTGCATGGGCCCGATCGACTCGCCGCTGTCGCGTTGCGGGGTGGAGATCACCGACAGCCCGTACGTGGTCGCCAACATGAAGATCATGACCCGCATGGGCGCCGCCGCGCAGGCGCGGATCGAGCGCGAAGGTACGTTCGTGAAGGGGCTGCATTCGGTCGGTGAGCTCGATCCCGAGCGTCGCTGGATCATGCACTTCCCCGCCGAACTCTCGATCAAGTCCTACGGCTCCGGCTACGGCGGCAACGCGCTGCTGGGCAAGAAGTGCCACGCGCTGCGCATCGCCAGCAACCAGGCGCGCACGGAAGGCTGGCTGGCCGAACACATGCTGATCGTCGGCATCGAGAACCCGCGCGGCGAGACGCACTACGTCGCCGCCGCGTTCCCCTCCGCCTGCGGCAAGACCAACCTGTCGATGCTGATTCCGCCGGAAGGCTACCGGCGAGACGGCTGGAAGGTGTGGACGGTGGGCGACGACATCTGCTGGATGCACCCCGGCGCGGACGGGCGGCTGTACGCGATCAACCCGGAAGCCGGCTTCTTCGGCGTGGCGCCGGGCACCAGCGACGCCACCAACCACAATGCCATGCAGAGCATCTCGCACGACACCATCTTCACCAATGTCGCCGTCACCGCCGACAACCAGCCGTGGTGGGAAGGCCTGCCCGGCACCCCGGTCACCGACTGGCAGGGACGTCCGTACGACCCGGCCAACGGCCCGGCCGCGCACCCGAACTCGCGCTTCACGGTCAGCGCGAAGCAGTGCCCGACCTGGTCGGAGCAGGCCGAGGCGCCGCAAGGCGTGCCGATCAGCGCGATCGTGTTCGGCGGCCGCCGCCCCTCGCTGCTGCCGCTGGTGATGGAGGCGCGCGACTGGAGCCACGGCGTGCTGATGGGCGCCGCGATGGGCTCGGAAACCACCGCCGCCGCCACCGGAGCGGTCGGCGTGCTGCGTCGCGACTCGATGGCGATGAAGCCGTTCTGCGGCTATCACTACGGCGACTACTTCGCGCACTGGCTGTCGTTCGACCAGCCCGGCGCGAAGCTGCCGAAGGTGTTCCACGTCAACTGGTTCCGCAAGGGCGCCGACGGCAAGTTCCTGTGGCCGGGCTTCGGCGAGAACCTGCGCGTGCTGGAGTGGATGATCGACCGCGCCGAAGGCCATGTCCAAGGCGTCGAGACCCCGATCGGCATCGTGCCGGCGGCCGGCGAACTGAAGCTGGAAGGACTGGCGCTGGAGCCTGCGCGACTGGACGAATTGCTCGCGGTCGACGTAGCCGGATGGCAGGCGGAGCTGGAAGCCATCGACACCTACCTGCAAACCTTCGCGCCGCGCCTGCCGGAGCGGTTGCGCCGCGAGCAGCAACGCGTGACGCAGGCGCTGCAGACCGATACCGCCAAGCCGGCGCGGCGGGCCGCCGTGTCCTGATGCACGCGCGAGTCCGGGCACGTACCGGACTCGCGACCGGGAAAACAACGCTCGTGGTTTTCCTCGCCGCTCCCGAAGGACGGGCCCGCGCGGCCCGTCCGCTTCAAACCCTTTCGCACCCCGCGGCATCCAAGCTGGCAAGATGATCGCCGCCTGCCCTGCCTCCGGAAGCCTGATGCCGCCTGTCTCCAGCGCCGCGCATGACGGCGACGACGTGCGCGCCGCAGCCGCGGGCGACCGTCGCGCCTTCCAGCGCCTGTACGCGCTGCACGTCGGCCGCGTCTACGGCGCGCTGCACCGGCTGGCCGGCTACGACCACGCGCGGGCGGAGGATCTCACCCAGGACGCCTTCATCCGCGCCTGGCAGAAATTGCCCGGCTTCCGCCACGAAAGCTCCTTCGGCACCTGGCTGTATCGCCTGGCGGTCAACGTGGCGCTGATGGACATCCGCGCGCGCGGCGCCGATCCGGTGCGCGTAGTGGACGACGAGCACCTGCCCGACAGTGGCGAGACGCCGTTCTGCGCGGCCGAGCGACACGAACTGGAACAAGCCATCGGCAGGCTGCCGCCGCGCGCCCGCGCCGTACTGGTACTGCACGACATCGAAGGCTGGCGGCACGAGGACATCGGCGACGAACTGGGCATGGCGGTGGGCACCTCGAAGGCTCAACTGCATCGCGCACGCCAGCTGCTGCGCAAGACGCTGGGAGAAAACGCATGAACGAATTCGAATGGCGCCGCCAGATGCGCGAGCTGCAGCAACCGCATGTGCCGCGCCGCGACCTGTGGCCGGCGATCGACGCGGCGCTGGACCAGGCCGTCGCCGATCCGCCCGCCCGGGCGACATGGCGGCGCATGCTGGCGGGCGCTGCCGTGGCGGCATCGCTGCTGCTGGTCGTGGGTATGGCTTGGCATCAGTGGTTCACACCCACCGCACCTGCCGAATCGGCCGGCACGACCCGCCAGGCCAGCTGGAAGCCCGCCGATCCGCGCCTGGCCGGCGCCGCCATCGAACTGGACGCCGCCCGCCTCGAACTGCAGCTGGCGATCGAACAGGCACCGGATTCCGCGGCACTGCAACGGCTCCTGCGCCACACCGAACGACAACAGGCGCAATTGCGCCAGCTGGCCGACCGCGCCGGCTGATGACCATCCGAGGAGAACCCATGAAAACCGCCCACTGCCTGCCCCTGCTGTTGTGCCTGTGCATCGGCGATGCACTGGCCGGCACGCCGATCCAACTGCAGCACGCCGCCAGCGCCAATACGCGGATCAGCATCAGCAATATCGCCGGCTCGGTGAATGTCACCGCCTGGGATCGCAACGAAGTCCAGGTCGGCGGCGAACTCGGCGACGGCGCCAAGCCGCTGCAGATCACCGGCGACAACGACCGGCTGTCGATCAAGGTCGAGCCGCGCGGCGGTTCGGGCTCGGGCTGGTTCAACTTCGGCGGCGACAGCCGCATGGCGCCCACCACGCTGGAACTGCACGTGCCGCGCGGCGCATCGCTGGACGTCAAGGTGATCAGCGCGCCGCTGGTGATCGACGGCCTTGCCGGCGGCGACATCAAGGTCAACACGATCAGCGGCAACGCCCGCATCCACGCGAACACGCCTGCGCTGGACGTCGACAGTGTCAGCGGCGGCATCGAGCTTTCCGGACAGGCCGACAAGGCCGCACTGCAAACCGTGAGCGGCGAGATCCTGGCCCCGGCCCTGGGCCGCACGGCCAAGCTGGAAACCATCTCCGGCCACATCCAGGCCGGCGGCGGGCCGTGGCAGACGATCACCCTGAGCACCGTCTCCGGCGACGTGCAGCTGTCCGGCAAGCTGGCCGCCGGCGGCAGCATCGACATCGACAGCATGAGCGGCGATGTGCAGTTGCGCCTGCCGGCCGACACCTCGGCCAAACTGCACGCCAGCAGTTTCAGCGGCGACCTGCGCAGCGACTTCGGCAAGCCGGTCGAAGCCGAGCGCGGCCCCGGCAGTTCGCTCGACACGAGCATCGGCGCCGGCGACGGCAAGATCCACCTCGAGACCTTCAGCGGCGACCTGCGCGTCAAGAAGCAGGAGTGAGCGGATAGGAGTGAGGAGTGAGATGAAGAGCTGCAGCTTGCGCGCATTTCTCTCGTTTCTCACTCCTCTCCGCTCACTCCTGCCTCAGAGATCCTGGTGATATTGCACGTAAGGCGTGCGCGACTGGTCCGGCTCCGGGCCGACCGGCGTGTTCGCCGGCGTGCCGGACGACCACAGGTTCTGCGCGCCGACGCTCAACGAGCCGCGCCACGGCAGGCGCCAGGTCACGCCCAGGTCGATGCTGTTCCAGCGCCGATCGCCGTACAGGCTACCGGGCACGCCGGCTTCGGGCTGCATGGTGCGACCGGTGAGCATGCCGCTCAACGGGCCGTGGTCGACGCCGAAACTCAGCGCCTTCTGGTCGAGCACGTTGACACCCAGCAGGTTGCCCGGCAGCAGATGCACACGGCCCACGCTGGCGCCGAGGTCGATGCCGGTCTGCTTGCCCAGGGCCAGCCGGCCCCGTGCATTGAGCTGGTTGCTGCTGTCGAAACTGTACAGGCCGCCCGGCGCCGCACCCGGCAACACGCGCGGCAGCGGCGCATTGCGGTGGGGCGTGCTGGTGGCGCCCACGCTCACGCCGACGCTGTAATCGCCGGCGTCGTAGGTGGCACCCACTTCGCTGCCGAACACCCGCGTGCCGTGGTTGAGCCACGAGCGCTGGCTGACCTGCGCATGCGCCTGCAACGGGCCGACGCCGTACTGCAGGCCGGCGGCTATCGCGTTGCCGGCATCGAGCGGCTGCAGCAACAGCGGCGAATACAGGGACGTGGCGGAGTCGTTCGTGGTGCCGCGATCGGCCTTGAGCATCAGCATGCGGCCATGGCTGTCACGCCACAACGGGACGTTCACGCCGGAACTGGCCGGGTCGGCATTCGTCAACTGCGCCCCGTTCTGCGGCTGCGCCAGCAACTGCGCGGCCTGCGCCGCATCGCCGCCCACGGATTGCCCGGCGGCCGCAAGCGGCAGCAGGAAAATCGACAGCATGGCAGGCAGGCGACGCATGGCTTTTGAACGAAACTCCAGGACTGATGGAACCATCATCCGAACACGGCTCGCGTTGATGATGTCGTGCGATCGGGATGGTAGCGCATTTTACGTTTTGCTAACAGCCCAAAACCCGCCCCAGCGCACAGTTGCATGGGTTGCTGTGTCAAGCTTTGACCCGTTCGACCGGGCCAGGTTCCCGCTATGATCCCGCTGGCAGGAGCGGCGGCCCACCCTGTATAAAGGCCTTTTGACGTCGACGCGTCAAATCGTTCCGGAATCGACCACCAGCCATGAGCGCCAGCCCGACGATCCGACCCTCCCAGCCGCCGCACGCGGCCCGGGATGTCGCGACCCTGAACGGCGCCGTGGAACGCCTGTTCGAGGCAGTCGACGCCACCGGGGTGATGGAAATCTGCGAGCTGATGCTGGACCAGCTCGGCATCCGCGGCCGCCTGCACTGGCGCGCCCGGGACGAGGATGGCGCCCCCGACGAGAAATGGCTGGACCTGGCCGAAGACCCGCAGGCCACGCGCACCTTGTCGATGACATGGGACGAGACCCCGCCGTCTCCCGCTGCGCGCGACTCGCTGCTATGGCTGGGCCGCCTGGCGGACATCCGCCTGCGCCAGCTGGCCGAGACCAGCCGCCTGTACGAGGCGATCTCCCGCCTGGCGCTGGCCGAACGCCTGCAGCGCGCGCTGTACGCGATCGCCGACCAGGCCAGCGCCGAGCACGACATGCCGCAGATGATGCGCTCGCTGCACGCGATCGTCAGCAGCCTGATGTACGCGGAAAACTTCTACATCGTGCTGTACGACCCGGCCACCGACCAGATCCGCTTCACCTACTGCGTGGACATCGTCGACACCGACCTTCCCGTGCTCAACCAGCCGATGCCGCTGCAGGAGATGGAATACAGCCTGACCTGGAACCTGCTGCGCCAAGGGCGTCCGATGATGGGTTCGCTCGACGACCTGGTACAGCAGATCGGCGATCGTTTCCGCCTGTTCGGCGCGCGCTGCGAGGACTGGCTGGGCGTGCCCATGCTGCGCGACGGGCACGTGGCGGGCGGCATCGTGGTGCAGAGCTACCGCTCGGACACGCATTACTCGCGGCACGACATGGAGCTGCTCAACTACGTGGCGCAACACGTGCAGACCGCACTGGAACGGCGCGAGGCGCACCTGGAGCTGGGCCGCCGCGTCACCGACCGCACCGCGGCACTGCGCGAGGCCAATCGCGTGCTGCGCCAGCAGGTGCTGCAGCGCCAGCGCGGCGAGCGCCTGCAGGCGGCACTGTTTCGCATCGCCGAACTGGCCAGCACCTCGGAAAGCCTGGACAAGTTCTACGCCGCCGTGCACCAGGTCATCAGCGGCCTGCTGTACGCGCGCAACTTCTACATCGCGCTGCTGGACGAGGAGACCGACCAGCTGACGTTCCCCTATTCGGTCGACGAGGTCGATCGCGTGCGCCCGGCGCGCGTGCACGGCCGCGGCGCCACCGAGTACGTATTGCGCACCGCCCGCCCGCTGCTGGCCACCCCCGAGCTGATCGACAAGCTGCACGCCGCAGGCGAGATCGCCCACTTCGGCGCGCCATCGGTGTGCTGGCTGGGCGTGCCGCTGATCTGGGGCGGCAAGGCCAAGGGCGTGCTTACCCTGCAGAGCTATTCGCCGGCGCACAACTACAGCGAGCGCGACCAGGAGCTGCTGACCTTCGTCAGCTACCACGTGGCCAACGCGCTGCAGCGCAAGCAGGCGGCCCATTCGCTCAAGCAGGCCAACGCCGGGCTCGAGCGCCGCGTCACCGAGCGCACCCGCGCGCTGGCGCTGGCCAACCGCGACCTGCGCGAACAGATCGCCGAACGCGAGCGGGTCGAGCGCCGGCTGAAGTACGAGACCCTGCACGACTCGCTTACCGGCCTGCCCAATCGCACCTTGCTGCTGCAGCGGCTGGAACAGGCGATGCAGCGCTACGCGGCCAACCGTGACGAGCGGTTCGCGGTGCTGTTCATCGACCTGGACCGCTTCAAGGTCATCAACGACTCGGTCGGCCATCTGATCGGCGACGACCTGCTGTTCCAGGTCGGCGGCCGCATCCGCGCCTGCCTGAAGACCCGCGACGTGGTCGCGCGGCTGGGCGGGGACGAGTTTGCCGTGCTGCTGGAGGGCATTACCGAGACCGACAAGGCCTCGCTGATCGCCGAACGCATCATCCACGAGCTGCAGACGCCGTTCCGGCTGGGCACCAAGGAGATCTTCACCTCCGCCTCGATCGGCATCGCGCTTGCCGCCCCGCACTATCGCCAGCCGGAGGAACTGCTGCGCGACGCCGACGCGGCGATGTACAACGCCAAGGACGGTGGCCGCCATCGCGCGGCGATGTTCGACGACCGCCTGCGCCGCGAGGCACTGTCCCTGCTGGACATGGAGAGCGACCTGCGCCACGCGCTGGGCCGCAACGAGTTCGAGCCGTACTACCAGCCGATCGTCGAGCTCTCCGACGGCCGCATCGTCGGCTACGAGGCGCTGCTGCGCTGGCACCATCCGCAGCGCGGCCTGCTGCCGCCGCACGACTTCCTGCTGATCGCCGAGGAATGCGGCTGCGCCGAGGCGATCGACTGGCAGATCTTCGAGCAGGTGTGCATCCAGGCGGTGCGCCTGATCGGCACCGAGGGTTTCATCAGCATCAACGTGTCCGGGCGGCACTTCCGTTCGGTCGACCTCGACCAGCGCCTGCTCGCGCTGTTCGACCAGTACGCCGTGCCCAGCCATTGCATCCGCATCGAAGTCACCGAGCATGCGCTGCTGGAAAACCCCACCCAGGTGAAGCGCATCCTGAAAAACCTGCGCAACCACGGCGTGGGCATCGCGCTGGACGATTTCGGCACCGGCTATTCCTCGCTGAGCTATCTCCACCAGTACCCGTTCGAGAGCCTGAAGATCGACCGCTCCTTCATCGTCGAGCTGCCGCCGGACGACAGCGACACCCAGGGCCTGGCCCTGGTGCGCGCCATCCAGGTGCTGGCCGATTCGCTGCACATGAAGGTGATCGCCGAGGGCATCGAGCAGGAGTCGCAGCGCCAGGCGCTGCTGCGGGTCGGCTGCCGCTACGGCCAGGGTTTCCTGTTCGCCTCGCCGCAGCCGGCCAGCACCTGGCTGGCCGCCAACAGCCCGCTGCTGCCGGCCTGAGCGGAGTCCTTACTGCGCCGTGCCCGGCGCGCCGGGGGCGGCGCTGTCGCTCAGCAGGTGCTCGGCGTCGATGCGGTCGAACGCATAGCGCTGCGCGCAGAACTCGCAGACCACCTCGATCTCGCCGTCACGCGCGGCCAGCGCGGCTTCCACTTCGTCGCGCCCGAGCGAACGCAGCATGGCGCTGACCCGTTCGCGGCTGCAGCTGCAACCGAACGCCAGCGCGCGCCTTTCGAGCAGGCGCGCGGACTCCTCGTGGTACAGGCGAAACAGCAGCGGCTCGGCCGGGGTGGCCAGCAGCTCGTCGACGCCCAGCGTCGCGGTCAGCTGCAGCACGCGGTTCCAGGCGTCCTCGTCGATGTCCGCGGCGTGGCCGCCCTCGTCGGGCATCTTCTGCAGCATCAGGCCGACCGCCTGCGTCGCATCGCAGGCCAGCAGGAATCGCGCGGGCAACTGTTCGGACTGCCGGAAGTAGTTCTCCAGCGACGCGGCCAGGCCGGCGTCGCGCAGTTCGACCAGGCCCTGGTAACGCTGGCCGCGCTCGACGTTGCCCATGGTGATCGCCATGATCGCCTCGGCCAGGTCGTTCAGCGCCAGCGGCTGGGGCAGCGGCTCGCGCCAGCGTGCCAGCCCGCGCAGGCGTCCGGCGTCGTCGCACTCGGCGAACAGCAGGCGCAGTGCGGACGCGCTCTTCAATTCGATCGACAACGCGCCATCGAGCTTGATGTTGCCGGTGAGCAGCGCGCTGGCCACCAGCGTCTCGCCCAGCAGCGCCCGCAACGTCGTCGGATAGTCGGCACGGCCCGCCACCTCGCGCCATGACGCGCCCAGGCGCACCAGCGCGCCGCGCACACCGGCACGCGGCAGCAGGAAGCGGTACATCACGTCGTCGTCGGACGGCACGGGCATGATCGGTTCTCGCGGAGGCAGGCAGGGAAACGGCACAGATGGGGTCGGCACGGCACCGGTACAACGCCTCGTATACTGCAGCCATGTCTTCACCGTCACGCCGACTCCGATGGCGCAAGCTGCTTCGCTGGCTGGGCATCCTCGCCATGGCGTGGCTGGGATCGACCTGGCTGGCGGTGCTGATCCTGCGCTTCGTGCCGCCGCTGACCTCGGCGGTGATGGTCGAGCGCCAAGTCGGCGCATGGCTGCACGGGGACATGAGTTTCCGCCTGCGCCAGCACTGGGTGCCGTGGAAGCGGGTCTCGCCCTGGGTGCCGCTGGCGATGGTGGCCGGCGAGGACCAGAAGTTTCCCTACCACCACGGTTTCGATTTCGACTCCATCAACAAGGCGATCGACGCGGCCGACGACGGCAAGCGCCTGCGCGGCGCCAGCACGATCAGCCAGCAGACCGCCAAGAACCTGTTCCTGTGGAACGGCCGCAGCTTCGTGCGCAAGGGACTGGAGGCGTACTTCACCGTGCTGATCGAGCTGACCTGGCCGAAGCGGCGCATCCTCGAGGTGTACATGAACATCGCCGAGCTGGGCAACGGCATCTACGGCGTGGGCGCGGCCAGCGAGGCTTACTACCATACCTCGCCCGCGCGCCTGGGGCCGGCGCAGGCCGCACGCCTGGCGGCGGTGCTGCCCAGCCCGCGCCGGCTGCATGTCGACCGCCCGAGCGCGTACGTGCAGCGCCGCACCGCATGGATCGAGCAGCAGATGCAGCAACTGGGCGGGCCGGACTACCTCGACGCGCCGCCGCCGAAATAGCGCCAGGGCCCGTCACTACACGCCAACGCCGCCGCGCGATAGACTCGACCCGGACAACCGAAGGCCACCGCCAGGAGACCCGAGATGAGTCAAGTCAGGCACCTGCTGCAAACCAAGGGCAGCACCATCTTCAGCGTGGCACCCGATGCCCCGGTGCTGGAGGCGATCAAGCAGATGGCCGAACACCGCATCGGCGCGTTGCTGGTGCTGGCCAACGGCGAACTGGTCGGCGTGGTCTCCGAACGCGATTACGCGCGCAAGGTGATCCTGCAGGGCAAGTCCTCCTCGCAGACCGCCGTGTCGGACATCATGTCCGGCACGCCGATCACGGTCGGCCCGGACACCGACGTGTTCGACTGCATGCGCCTGTGCACCGACCGTCGCATCCGCCACCTGCCGGTGGTCGAGGACGGCAAGCTGGTCGGCGTGATCTCGATCGGCGATCTGGTCAAGGCGGTGATCGACGCGCAGGCCGAGCAGATCGAACACCTGGAACGCTACATCACGGGCTGAGAGCCGGGATCCGGCCCTTCGACAAGCTCAGGGGCTGCGGATTTTCGGGAAAGCATCAAGCCGGTGCTTTCTCCGCATTGTCCGAGGAGGCATGTTCGTCCGGCGCCAGATCCGGCGACCAACCGGCGCGCCTGGCCACCACCGCAGCCAGCGTGGCCACACCGACACCGGCCAGAGCCAGCCCGCCGACGCCCCAACCCAGCATGCGCAGGCCGCTCACCGCGCTGGTGACCACGACGTCGCCGAAACGCCACACCGCCGTCTCGACGAAATTCTTGCCCTTGTAGCGCGTCTCGCGCGGCACGCGCGTATACAGCGCGTCCACCGCGGGCTTGGTCATGCCATAGGCGAAACCGCGCGTGATCACCTGCATCACTCCCAGGACGGGCACGCCATAACCGAACACGGCCAGCTCGCCGCCGCCGATCAGCGCCACCGCGCCCAGAAGCGCCACGTTTACCAGAGCGGGCAGCAGCAGACCCCAGCCCGCGCCATGGCGAATCAACAGCCAGCGGGTCAAGCTCAATTGCATGACCGCACCGAACAAGTTCGTGGCCAGATCGAGGTTGCTGTAGAACGCCGTGCGCGCCACCGCGTCGACGAAATGCGCCTTGGCGTAGTCGGCCATCAGCGCATAGACCAGCGTGCCGATGCCATCGCCGAACAACATCAGCAAGGCCATGTAACGCAGGAACGGACGCGACCACAACTCCCTGAGCCCGGCCCACAACGAACCGCCGATCGCTGCCTCACCGGCGCGGCCCAACCGCTGATCGTGTTGCGCGGAAAGCCGCAGCAAAAATGCCAGCGAGAGAGCCAGCGCGCACGCAGAGACCACCAGCAACGGTGCTACCCCGATCAGCCGTACCAGCAGCTTGGTCACCAGCGGACCGAAGACCGCGCCAGCCATGCCACCCAAGGCGATCAGCGAAAACACCCGCCGTGCCTGACTGCTGGAGAAGATGTCGGCCATGAAGCTCCAGAACAGCGACACGACAAACAGGTTGAACACGCTGGCCCAGACGAAGAACACCACGCCCAGCTCGCGCGCGCCGATGCGATCCTGCGCCATGAACGCCGGCACGAACGCGAGCAGGCACAAGATGAAAAAGCTGTAGCTCCAGCCCAGCAATTGCCTGCGCGGGAAGCGCGCCACCAGCATGCCGAACACCGGCGTCAGCAGCAGCATCACCACGAACACCGCGCCGTAGAACAGCGGCAGCGACTGCGAGCCGACCGCACCGCCCAGCTGGCCCATGACTGGCCGGATGATGTAGTACGACGTCATCACGAAGAAGAACGCCAGCGCGGACAGCAGCGGCGCGGCGGCTTGTTCCACAACGGCTTGGCGGGGCAAACTCACGGGCACATCCAGCGTGGGGCGCGGCAAGCCTAGCATGCGATCGCGCATCGCCAGGCAGGCGCAGGGGGAAGACTTGGACCATTACGACTTCATCATCGCCGGCGCCGGTTCGGCCGGTTGCGTACTGGCCAACCGGCTCAGCGCCGACCCGGGCAAGCGCGTGCTGCTGCTGGAAGCCGGGCCGACGGACTGGCACCCGCTGATCCACATGCCGGCAGGCATCGCGCGGCTGGCCAACAACCGCGCCTTGAACTGGAACTACCGCACCGAACCGGAGCCCGCGCTCAACCAGCGCCGCTTGTGGTGGCCGCGCGGCAAGACCCTCGGCGGTTCCAGTTCGATCAATGCGATGTGCTACATCCGCGGCGTGGCAGCCGACTACGACGGCTGGGCCGAAGCCAGCGGCGATCCGCGCTGGTCGTGGCGCGAGGTGCTGCCGTGGTTCCTGCGCAGCGAGGACAACAGCCGCGGCGCCAGCGAGTTGCACGGAACCGGCGGCCCGCTGGGGGTGTCCGATCTGCGCCATCGCAACGAGTTGTCCATCGCGCTGATCGATGCGGCGGGCAGCGCCGGCTATCCGCGCAACGACGACTTCAACGGCGAGCAGTTGGCCGGCTTCGGCCTGTACCAGGTGACCCAGCGCAACGGCGCGCGCTGCTCGAGTGCCGCGGCGTTCCTGAAACCGGTGCGCCAGCGGACGAACCTGCATGTGCGTACCGGCGTGCTGGTCGAGCGCGTGCTGCTGGACCATGGACGCGCGGTCGGCGTGCAACTGCGCCAGGGCCGGCACGAAGCGGAGCGGATCGAAGCTGGCGAGGTGATCCTGGCCGCCGGTGCGATCAATTCGCCGCAGCTGCTGATGCTGTCAGGCGTCGGCCCCGCCGATCACCTGCGCGAGCACGGCATCGCGGTGCACGCCGACCTGCCCGGCGTCGGCGCCAACCTGCAGGATCACCTGGATATCTGCACGCTGGACGGCAACCCCGGCAAGCTCAGCTACGACCATCTCAACGAACTGTCCGCCGGCTGGCGCTGGCTGCGCCACCGCGACGGACCGGGCAGCTCCAACGTGGCCGAGGCCGGCGGCTTCGTGCGCAGCCGCTTCGCCGTCGACGCGCGCTGCGACCTGCAGTTCCATTTCGTGCCGGCGTTGCTCGACGACCATGGCCGCCACCGCCTGCCCGGCTACGGCTACACGTTGCATGCATGCCATCTGCACCCGCGCAGCCGCGGCCGACTGCGCCTGCACTCGGCCGATCCCGCACAACCGATCGCGATCCACGCCAACTACCTCGGCGACGCGGAAGGCCACGATCTGAAAATGATGATCGAGGCAGCACGGCTGTCGCGCGAGATCCTCGACCAGCCGGCGTTCGCCGCGCACCGCGGCGCGCCGGTGTTCCCCGAGCGACGCATCCACACCGACGAGGAATACGCCGACTTCATCCGGCGCAAGGCCGAAACCATCTACCACCCGGTCGGTACCTGCCGCATGGGCAAGGACGATCGCGCCGTGGTCGACAGCGAGCTGCGCGTGCGCGGCGTGGATGGGTTGCGCGTGGTCGACGCCTCGGTGATGCCCACCCTGCCGACCGGCAACACCAACGCACCCACCATCATGATCGCCGAGCGCGCCAGCGCGTTGATCCTCCGCTGAGCACTGCAGGAGCGCGCTTGTGCGCGATGCTTTCCGTCACGTGACGAAGGGCATCGCGCGCAAGCGCGCTCCTGCAAAGGCAACGGGCATCGCGCGCGTCGGCGCGTCCCTACAACGGCAGCGGGCAATGCAGGCTGGCGCAGATCACCCGCAGCAGTTCCGCCTCCTCCACGCTGATCTGGCCGTCGGCATGGACCGCGCGCAGCAAGGCCTGGATCACCAGTTCCTTGGCCATCGGGCTCAGGCCGTCCAGATCGTCCAGCGCGCGCTCGAACGACGCCTGCCAGGCCGCCGGTGGCGGCACCCACTCGATCGCCTCGCCGGGAAACGCCTGCTGCATCGCGAACAGCCACGCGCGCCTTGCGCCGGCCTCGTCCGAGCAGCCGGCTGCGGCGACAACGGTGCACACCAGGATCACGCTGTCACGCGCGGCCGGCAGTTTCTTCACGCCATCGACCGGCGCGCTGCGCGGCGCGCGTGCCTCGCTCAGCTGAATGCGCAGCAGCCGCGCCAGGCAGTACTCGTTGATGTCGACACGGCCATCCACCTTGACCAGATCGTCGAGCGTGCGCACCAGGGTCTGCTGGCGCCCGTCGGGCAGTTGCCTGAGCGCGGGAAACGCCAGCGAAACCAGCGGCAGGCGGGCGATCGGCGCCAGTGCGGCCACGGCGGAAGCCTGCGCCTGCACGGCGCGCTGTACGTCATCGCCGAACGCATCGGCGACGATCCGGCGCTGCGCGGGCTGCAACTCGGCCGCTGGTGACAGCGCCAGCGCCAGCATCACCGCGAGCGCGGATTCCGGCTGCTGCACGGCATCGTTCAAACTCGCCGGCATCGCCTGCTGCACGGCCGCGGCACGCTGGAAGGCCGGAGCAGCCGCCGCCACGCCGCCGGCCAGCACGCCGGTCAGCACCGGCGGCAACGACAACCCCGGCACGCCCGAGGCGGCGGTCGGTGCGCTCGCCGGCGGCGACGCCGCTTCGCGCTGCATCCCCGCCGCCATGCGCGCCAGGTCGGCCTCCTTGAAGCCTGGTTCCAGCGCGCGGATGCGCTCGAGCAGCGGCGGATGGGTGGCGAACAGCGCGTTGAAACTGCCGGCCTCGCCGAACAGCATGTGCGCCACCTCCTGCTTGTTGGCTGCCTGCAGTTGCGAACCCTCGCTGAGGATCGCGATCTTTTTCAGCGCGCCGGCGATGCCGTCGGCCTGGCGGGTGAACTGCACGGCCGATGCGTCGGCCAGCGACTCGCGCGAGCGCGCCACCGCGGCCTGGATCAGCCGCCCGAAGAAATAACCGATGTAGCCGACCACGATCAGCGCCAGGCCGATCATCCACACCTGTCCGCCACCGCGACGATTGCTGCGGCCACCGCCGAACCAGATCACCCGGCGCCCCACGACCGCCAATACCAGGATGCCGAACAGCAAGCCCATCAGGCGGATGTTCAGCCGCATGTCGCCATTGAGCACGTGGCTGAACTCGTGCGCGATCACGCCCTGCAGTTCGTCACGCGTGAGGTTGTCCAGGCAACCCTGCGTCACGCACACCGCCGCATCGGAGGCGGAGTAGCCTGCAGCGAAGGCGTTGATGCCCGGCTCGTCGGCCATCAGGTAGATGTCCGGCACCGGCACGCCGGCGGCGATGGCCACTTCCTCTATCACGTTGCGCAGCCGGCGCAGCGCGGGATCAGACGTGTCCGGCGGCACCACCGTCGCGCCCATGCTTTCGGCCACGCTCTTGCCGCCACCCGACAGGCTCATGATGCGGAACAGCGAACTGAGCCCGATGCCGGCCAGCACGATCACGCTGCTGCCCAGCAGCAGGTTCAGGTTGGACGCGGGCGGCTCACCGGGCGCCGGATGCTGACCAAGCGCAAACCAGACCACCGCGTCGATCGCCACCACGATGGCGATCACCGCCAGCACGAACAGGATCACCAGCCGCCGGCTGCTGCCGCGCACGCGCGCCTGTTGGGCGAAGAAATCCATGGAGGCTCCGACGGACGGTCAGCGGCGTCGCGGCCGCGATGCCGCGACGATCAGCTGAACGACACCTTCGGCACTTCGCGCACGGCGGGGTCTTCGATCTTCAGCGGCTCGGCGGCGGCAAACCCGAAGCTGTTGGCCACGAACGACGCAGGGAACACCTCGCGCTTGTTGTTGTAGGTCAGCACCGAATCGTTGTACGCCTGTCGCGCGAACGCCACGCGGTTCTCCGTCGAGGTGAGTTCCTCGGAGAGTTGCATCATGGTCTGGTTGGCCTTCAGGTCCGGATAGGCCTCCTGCAAGGCGAACAGATGGCCCAGGGTCTGGGTCAGCGCGTTCTCGCTGCTGGCCAGTTGCTGCATCGCCGCCGGATCGCCGGGATTGGCCTTGGCGCCGGCCAGGCCGTTGACCGCCGCATTGCGAGCTTGCACCACCGCCTCGAGCGTGCCGCGCTCGTGCGCGAGATAGCCCTTGGCGGTCTCGACCAGGTTCGGGATCAGGTCGTGCCGGCGGGTCAACTGCACGTCGATCTGCGCGAAGGCGTTCTTGTAGCTGTTGCGCGAGGTAACCAGTCCGTTGTAGATCGCCACGAAGTACAAGACAATCAGGACGACGACAACCAGAAAAATGATCAGGCCCATCGACAAGTTCTCCACCCAGAGGCGTATCCCCACGCCGGAACACCGCCAGAATACCATGCCGTTTCGCAAGATCTTCCTCGTGATCGCCGGCGGCCTCGGCCTGTCCTGCGCGCTCTTCTGCCGCCCGCTCACCGCCATGCCCGCCACCGCGCCGGCGCCATCGGCGGGCACGACGACGCTGCCGCCGGCACGCATCCGGAAAACCCTGGACGACTACAAGCGGTGGCTAAATCTGCTGGGCCAGCGCGACGCCGTCGCCGGCCTGGTCACCGCCGTGGTGGTCGACGACAAAGTGGTGTTCGAAGGCACCGTCGGCTACGCCGATGCCGCCACGCGCGAACCGGTGACGCCGACCACGGTGTTCCGACTGGCCTCGCTGTCCAAGGCCTTCGCCACCGCGATCACCGGCCTGCTGGTGGACGACGGCAAGCTCGATTGGGACACCCGCCTGATCGACGTGCTGCCCTACTTCAAGCTCAAGAACATGCAGGAGGCTGACCAGGCCACGGTCAGCGACATTCTCGGGCAGAAGATCGGCCTGCCGCGCAACACCTTCGACAACATGCTCGAGGGTGACATTCCCTACCAGGAACTGGTGCGCAAGCTGGACGAGGTGGACATGACCTGCGGCGTCGGCCAATGCTACGGCTACCAGAACGTGGCCTTCAGCATGATCGGCGACGTGGTGCTCGCGCGCACCGGCGACTTCTTTTACCACCTGGTCGACAAACGCCTGTTCTACCCGTTGGGCATGACCACGGCCACCTACGGTCGCGCCGGACTGGAGTCGAGCAAGAGCTGGGCGCGTCCACACCATGCGTCGCGCCACGGCTGGGTACCGTTCGAACCGAACGAAACCTACTACCGCGTGGCGCCGGCGGCCGGCGTCAACGCCAGCCTGCGCGACATGGAGAAATGGCTGATCGCGCAGATGGGCGGGCGACCGGACGTGCTGCCTGGCTCGCTGCTCGACGTGCTGCACGCACCCGGCGTCAGCACGCCCAGCGAACTGCACTCCTCCCCGTGGCGCCGCGCGCGGCTGACCGACGCGCACTACGCGCTCGGCTGGCGCGTCTACCGCTACGGCGGCGAAACCCTGATCTATCACGCCGGTGCAGTGGCCGGTTATCGCACCATGATCGGCTTCTTCCCGAAGTACAACGTCGGCGTGGTCACCCTGTGGAACTCCACCGGCCCGACGCCCAGCGGCCTGATGCCGATGGTGTTCGACGATCTGCTCGGCCTGCCGCACGTGGACTGGGCGCAGATCGAGAGCCCGCCGAAGAAAGCCACGCCGCGCAGGAAGGTTCGCAAGGCGACGCACCGGCGGCACTGAATCACGTCAGGCAGGCAGCGCATCGCGTCGAGCGCGCCCGACCGCGCAGGGCAACTCACGTCCTGAAGCTTGTGTCCCTCTCATGCTCGCCGGGGAGAATCCGGATGGGGTCGCTCCGACCAGGCCAGGAACTACGACCAGGCCAGCAACAAGGACAAGAGCTTTGCCCTCACACGGGGAACTTCCCTCGGTCGCCAGGCTCCCCCTGCAAGCAGGGGGAGGAGCTGTGCTCGCGCGTGTGACGCCCGGCTTCGAGGCTGAAAGGCTTGCCGCCTCTCAGAGCTTGAATTCGATCCGCTGCGTACGCTGGCTGGCCACCGGCACGCCATTTCTCATCGCCGGCGTGAACTGGTAGCGCGCCACGGCTTCCATGGCCGCCCGGTCGAAGATGCGCCGCGGTTCGGAGTCGACCACCTTGATGTCGCTGGTGGTGCCATCCGCATCGATCTGGAACGCCACCACGACCCAACCTTGCTGCCGCGCACGCACGGCCGAAGGTGGATAGTGCGGGGCGATGGCCTTCACCAGCACTGCTTCGGAGGTCTGGCCCGTGGGCGCCGCTGCGGCCGTCTCCGCCGAGGCGTTGTTGCTCGACGGCGCCGTGCCTGGCGCCGGCTTGGCCTGTGTCGTCTGCGCTGCCTGTTGCTGGGCCGCCTGGGCTGCCTGCTGCTGCGCGAGCTGCTCGGCGGCGGCCTTGTCGGCGGCGGCCTTCTGCGCCGCCAGCGCGGCAGCCTTCTGCTGATCCAGCGCCTGCTGCTGTTGCTGATCCAGCGTCTTGCGCTGGGCGTCGAGCTTGGAGCGCAGGATGGTCAGCGTGAAGTTGGTCGGATCGGCCTTGGAGAGCAGATCGATCTCGCGCTGCGCTTCGCCGAAGTCGCGCGAGTTGATCGCCTGCTCGGCCTGGTTGGCCGCGAACGGGAAGGTCTCGCGCAGCGCATCGGAGGCCACCTTGTTGCCCGGGTCCTTCTCCAGCACACGCAGGTAGAACTCGAATGCGTTGTTGCCGGCCGGCGCCAGATAACGCTGCTGGCCCATGGCCGAACGCGCTTCATCCACCAGCTGGTTGATGTCCATCCCCGCCACGTTGACCGGCGGCGGCGTCGCCCGCGTCACTGCGGTGACCGGCGTCGACGGATGCCCGCCCGAATCGGCCAGCATCAGTTCCTGATGCGGCTTGAGGATGAGAAACCACGCGCCGATGGCCAGCAGCACAAAGACGGCAATGATCGCGATGTAGGTCGGCCGGACGGCCCCACGCGCGCGCCGGCGCGTCTGAAGTGAATATCGGGTATCCATGGTCTCTCACTGAGTGTCGACAGATACCCGCGCTTTTTCCCCCTGTAGGAGCGGCGATCCCCCGGATACGCCGCGGCGCGGATGTGCAGAAGGTAACTCCAATGGCGCAGCACGGCAATGCCGCGTCCCCGGGCGGGCGCGCGTCGGCGCGGCGAAGATGGCAGGGGCGGCGACACGGTCACCCGCCTCATTGCGTACCCCGGAAATGAAGCGTCCCGGCCAGGCCGGGACGAACTTTCTCGAAGTGCTCCCCCCGCGCTGGGCACCGCGGGGGGAGAAGTCGATGGCATATCTTGTTGTGGGTGTCGCCTTGTTGCGTGTTGCGTGTGGCTTACTTCTTGGTCTTGGCCTTCGGCTTTGCGGTCTTGGTGGCCTTGACCACCTTCGCCGCCGCAGCCTTCTTCGGTGCAGCTTTCTTCGCCGGCTTCTTGGCGACCTTCTTCACCGCGACCTTCTTCACCGCGGCTTTCTTGGCAGCCGCCGGCTTGCGGACGGCCTTCTTCGCGGCAGCCTTCTTGGCGGCCGGCTTCTTGGCCGCCGGCTTCTTGGCCGCCGGCTTCTTGGCGGCAACCTTCTTGGCGGCCGGTTTCTTGGCAGCGGCCTTCTTGGCAGCCGGTTTCTTTGCAGCGGATTTCTTGGCAGTGGCCATGGTTCGTCTCAGCTCCTCATCAGTTGGCAGTGGTTGCCCAGTAAAAGCATGCAGGAACGCTTCAACCAGCAAGTCGCTGTTCGTCGCGTGCCGAAGATTGTTCACCTGTCGGTGGGTGCGCAAATCAGAAAGCCGTCGCAGGACATGCAGCGGAATCGAGACAGTGATCTTGCGAACTGCATTGGCTTTTTCACCGTGCTCGACATAGGGCTTGATGAATTTCGTTGTCGCCATAAAACGCATTCCCCGTGATCTGCTGCGAAAGCTATCCCCGAAGATTTCAACTGTCAATTGATTTTCGCCACGCGTCGGCGGCATCCCGAACGGCCATGGCCGCGGCAGGCCGCAGCCGGCAAGGCCGCGCCGACAGGGACCATATTCAACGTCGGACGTCTAGACGTCCATTCATTCAATCGCTCATTTCAAGAAACACGCTTCAAACCGCGTGAAACAGGCGATATTTGCAAATCGCGGCGTTATCTGCCGAATGCACTGCGCCGACGAACGCAGTGCCGCCAAGGCACTCGATTGCCACCCGACCCGGCCGTCTCCGGCAAATGAACGGAACACGACCGAGGGGAGCCCGGCGGTGGCGCCGATGACCGCGATCGCGGCGATCGCCGCGCCGAAGCGCGACGGGCGAAGACGAAACGCATCGACCGATGCTCGCGACGGGCGACGCGAAGGCGAGCTCATCCGCTCGCCCGAAAACACGATCCGACAGTTCGATGCATCGCCCGAAAGAGCACTCCATCGACATCACCGAACGCCGAGGCGAGCTCCAGAAATGCAACCGGCCGCACATGGCGGCCGGAGCATTCGACGCGGTTCGAAGCGGACGGGTCAGTGATCGTCGTTCTCGATCAGTTCCTGGTAATCGTTGGCATCGAGCAACTCGTCCAGTTCGGCACGATCGCTGGGACGCACGAGGAAGATCCAGCCGTCGCCGAAGGCGTCCTCGTTGATCGTCTCGGGCTTGTCGTTGAGCAGCTCGTTGACTTCGACGATCTCGCCCGACACCGGCGAATAGATGTCCGAAGCGGCCTTGACCGATTCCACCACGGCGGTGCCGGTGCCGGCCTTCACCGCGGCGCCGATCTCCGGCAGCTCCACGTAGACCAGGTCGCCCAACTGGCCCTGGGCATGGTCGGAAATGCCCACCCGGACCAGGCCGTCATCTTCCACGCGGGCCCATTCGTGGGATTTGAGGAACTTCAGATCGCCGGGAATCTCGCTCATGGTCGGGTCCAGTGGTTGGGTGGAAATGCGGTTACGGGTGGGGATTCTAGCGGCATTCGCCGTAAGGGAAAGGGCAACGCGCGATCAGATGCCGTCGCAGGGCTTGCCGTCGCGCACGAAGGGATATTTCACCTGGCGCACCGCCACCTCGCGGCCGCGGATGTCCACGTGCAGCGCGCCGCTGTCGCCGGCCGGCACGCGTGCGAAGGCAATCGCCTTGTCCAGGGTGGGGGCGAAGCTGCCGGAGAGGATCTCGCCCTCGCCGTTCGCCGCCAGCACCTTCTGGCCGTGGCGCAGCACGCCCTTCTCGTCGAGCACCACGCCGATCATCACGCGCGGCACGCCGGCGGCCTGCTGCTGCTCCAGTGCGGTGCGGCCGATGAAGTCGCGGCCCTCGTCCAGCGACACCGTCCAGCCCAGGTTGGCCTCCCACGGCGTCACGTCCTCGTCCATGTCCTGGCCGTACAGGTTCATGCCCGCTTCCAGGCGCAGGGTGTCGCGCGCGCCCAGCCCGGCCGGCTTCACGCCGGCGGCGAGCAACGCTTCCCACAGCGCCACTGCATGCTCTGCCGGCAGCATGATCTCGAACCCGTCCTCGCCGGTGTAGCCGGTGCGCGCCACGAACAACGGCATGCCGCCGGGGCCCTGCGCCGCGGCCGCGGCGAACTTGCCCAGCTTCTCGATGCGCGGGCGGTCGACCTCATGCAGCAGGCCGAGCACCTTCGCGCGCGCCTGCGGCCCCTGCACGGCGATCATCGCGAAGTCGGGGCGCTCCTTCACCTGCACGTCGAACGCCTTTGCCTGGCGCTCGATCCAGGCCAGGTCCTTGGCGCGGGTGGCGGCATTGACGACCAGCCGGAAGAACTCCTCGCCGAGGTAGTACACGATCAGGTCGTCGATCACCCCGCCGCGCTCGTTGAGCATGCACGAGTACAACGCCTTGCCGTGCACCTTCAGCTTGCCGACGTTGTTCGCCAGCAGGTGGCGCAGGAATTCGCGCGTGCGGGCGCCGTGCAGGTCGACCACGGTCATGTGCGAGACGTCGAACATGCCGGCGTCGCGGCGCACGGCGTGATGCTCCTCGATCTGCGAGCCGTAGTTGATCGGCATGTCCCAGCCGCCGAAATCGACCATCCGCGCGCCGAGCGCGCGATGGGTGGCGTTGAGTACGGTCTTCTCGGTCATCGCGGCGGCGCCCTGCTGATTGGGGAATGGGCCATTATCGCCGTCGGCACAGGGCAATCCAAGCCGTGCGGCAAAACGCTCAGTCGCCGGCGCCGCTGCGGTCGATGCCCGCCAGCAGTTCCGCGGTGAGCTGCTCGGCTAGTTGTTCGGCGCGCTGGCCGCCGCTGAGCAGGTGCACATCCGGCGACAGCGGGGGCTCGTACGGTGCGTCGACACCGGTGAAGTTGCGGATCTCGCCAGCGCGCGCCTTGCGGTAGAGACCTTTCGGGTCGCGCCGCTCGCACTCCTCCAGCGGCGCGTCGACGAACACCTCGACGAACTCCCCGCTGCCGAACAGCTCGCGCGCCGAGCGCCGCTCGCTGCGGTACGGCGAGATCGCGCTGACCAGCACGATCAGCCCGGCATCCACCATCAGGTGGGCGACCTCGGCGATGCGCCGGATGTTCTCGACACGGTCGGCGGGGGTGAAGCCCAGGTCCTTGTTGATGCCGTGGCGCACGTTGTCGCCGTCCAGCAGGTAGGTGTGGTAACCCAGCGCGTGCAGCTTGCGCTCGACCAGGTTGGCGATGGTGGACTTGCCGGCGCCGGACAGGCCGGTGAACCAAAGACACAGGGGGTGCTGCCCCTTGCTGGCGGCGCGCACGCGCTTGTCGATGTCCACGTGCTGCCAGTGCACGTTGCTGGAGCGGCCCAGCGCGAAGTCGAGCATGCCGCAGGCCACGGTGGCGTTGCTCTGGCGATCGATCAGGATGAAGCCGCCGAGATCGCGATTGGTCGCATACGACTCGAACGCGACCGCGTCGTCCAGGCCCACGGTGCAGTAACCGACCTCGTTGAGTTCGAGATGACGTGCCGCCAGCTGCGCCTGGCTGTTCACGTCGACCTTGTGCTTGATCGACATGATCCGCGCGTTGACCGTGCGCGTGCCGATCTTCAGCCGGTAGGTGCGGTTGGGCAGCAGGTTGCCGTCGCCCATCCACAAGAGGTGGCAGGTGAACTGGTCGGCCACCGGCGCCGGGCGCAGCGCGTCGGCGATCACGTCGCCGCGGCTGGCGTCGAGTTCGCGATCCAGGCACAGCGTCACCGCCTGGCCTTCGTCGGCACGCTCCAGGTCGCCGTCGAAGGTCACGATGCGCTCGATGCGCGCGCGCTGCACGCCCGGCTGCACCACGATCTCGTCGCCGCGCGCCACGCTGCCGCCGCAGATGGTACCGGCGTAGCCGCGGAACGACTGGTCCGGGCGGTTCACCCATTGCACCGGCATGCGGAAGTCGGCGGCGCGGAAGCGCGCGACTTCTGCGGTCTCCAGCCGCTCCAGCAGGCTGCCGCCGTCGTACCAGGGCATGCGCGGCGAGCGGCTGCCGACGTTGTCGCCATTCAGCGCGGACACCGGCAG
Organism: Rhodanobacter sp. UC4438_H5; assembly: GCF_052978405.1. Lineage (NCBI taxonomy): Bacteria > Pseudomonadati > Pseudomonadota > Gammaproteobacteria > Lysobacterales > Rhodanobacteraceae > Rhodanobacter > Rhodanobacter sp. UC4438_H5. The sequence goes on along the minus strand of NZ_CM129672.1, from coordinate 13,182 downwards.
GCAATGCACGTGTTCGATGCCCAGGCTGCGGGCCAGCTCGCGATACTCGGCGGCGATCGCCTCGTGCACGTCCTGGCGGTAATCGACCAGATCCATCTTGTTGACCGCCAGCAGCACGTGGCGGATGCCGAGCAGGCCGCATATATAAGTGTGCCGGCGCGTCTGCGTCAGCACGCCCTTGCGCGCGTCGACCAGCACCACCGCCAGCTCCGCGTTGGAGGCGCCGGTGGCCATGTTGCGGGTGTACTGCTCGTGGCCCGGGCAGTCGGCCACGATGAAGCTGCGCCGCGCGGTGTGGAAATAGCGGTAGGCCACGTCGATGGTGATGCCCTGCTCGCGCTCGGCGTCCAGGCCATCGGTGAGCAGGGCGAAATCGAGCACGCCCTCGTCGGCATCGGCATGCAGCCGGCGGCTTTCACGCGCCAGCGCCGCCAGCTGGTCGTCCGGCAGCATGCCGGCGTCATACAGCAGGCGACCGAGCAGGGTGCTCTTGCCGTCGTCCACGCTGCCGCAGGTGATGAAGCGCAGCAGTCCCTTCTCCGGTGCGGTCATCAGAAGTAACCCTCCTGCTTCTTGTGCTCCATCGACGCGGAGGGATCGTGGTCGATCACCCGGCCCTGCCGCTCGGAGGTGCGCGAGGCGGCCATCTCGTCGATGATCTTCTGCAAGGTGTCGGCGGACGACTCCACCGCGCCGGTCAGCGGGTAGCAGCCCAGCGTGCGAAAGCGCACCTCGCGCATTCGCACGCTCTCGCCCTCGCGCAGGGTGAAGCGGTCGTCGTCGACCATGATCAGCGCGCCGTCGCGCTCCACCACCGGGCGGGGTTTGGCGAAGTACAGCGGCACCAGCGGGATGCTTTCGCGCTGGATGTACAGCCACACGTCCATCTCGGTCCAGTTGGACAGCGGAAACACGCGCACGCTCTCGCCCTGGCGCACGAAGGTGTTGTAGTTGCGCCACAGCTCCGGCCGCTGGTTCTTCGGGTCCCAGCGATGCTGCGCGTTGCGGAAGGAGAACACGCGCTCCTTCGCCCGCGACTTCTCCTCGTCGCGGCGCGCGCCGCCGATGGCGGCGTCGAAACCGTGCTGGTCCAGCGCCTGCTTCAGCGACTGGGTCTTCATCACGTCGGTATGCACGGCCGCGCCGTGGGTGAGCGGCGAGATGCCCTGGCGCACGCCATCCTGGTTGATGTGCACCAGCACCTCCACGTCACCCGCCGCAGCCACCTGCTCGCGGAACGCGATCATCTCGCGGAACTTCCAGGTGGTGTCGACGTGCAGCAGCGGCATCGGCGGCTTCGCCGGATGGAACGCCTTGCGCAACAGGTGCAGCAGCACCGAGGAATCCTTGCCGATCGAATACAGCATCACCGGATGACGGAACGCCGCCTGCACTTCGCGGAAGATGTGGATGCTTTCGGCCTCGAGATCGTCGAGATGGGAACGCGGTGCAGTAGCCGTCATGGGGTAGCGAACTCGGCAGCAGGCAGGGCTGAAACGACGTCGCCCGCCGGGCGAACGACATCCTGGAAACTCGCAGTATAGATCGCGCGAACGCCGGTCCCCTGACGAACGGCCAAAGGAGTTCGCATATCGACATGGCGTGCCGGCCATACCCCTGAGGTACAGCGCCCCTGCATTAGTTGTAGGGCGGGCACTGCCCGCCGGCCACGGACGGCAAATGGCGGGCAGTGCCCGCCCTACCCGCGCGTCACTCCAGCACCGGGTAGGCCGGCTCGGCATCCAGCGTTGCGGCGCAGGCGGCGGCCAGCTCCAGCAGGCGCAGGTCGGAGCCGCGCGGGCCGACCAATTGGAGGCCCACCGGCAGGCCATCGGAGAGCTTGCCCATCGGCAGGCTCACCGCCGGACAACCGGCGAGGCTGGCGAAGCTGGTGAGGTCGGCGGCTGAATCCGGAGGCGGGCCATCCAGCGGAAACGCGCCTTGCGGCGTGGTCGGCAGCACCAGCACGTCGACCTGGGCGAACAGCCGGCGCATCTTCAACGTGGCCGCGTCCAGCACGCGGTCGGCCGTGGCGTAATCCGCGGCGCTCTTGCCGGCGGCGTAGCCGAGCATGCGCCGGAAGCGGTCGGACACGGGATGCTTCGCGTCAGGCGAAAGATCCTCGGCGAACGTGCCGAGCATTTCCGCCTCCATCAGCAGCAAGCCGGCGCGGCGGGTGCGGGCGAAGTTCCAGTCGTCGAAGTCGACCGTGCGGCGGTCGCTCAGCGCGTGCGGCAACCGGGCCAGCGCGGACTCGAACAGCTCGACCACCTCCGGCTGCACGCCGACCGCCGCCAGATCCGGCAGCAGGCCCGCGCGCAGGTGGCCCGGGTCCCAGTCCGGCAACGCGAACGCCACGCGGCGGCGACGCGAGCGCGCATCGTCGGCGTCGTAACCGGCGAGCACCTGCAGCAGTACGGTGAGGTCCTCGACGCTGCGCGCCAGCAGGCCCACCGAATCGAGCCGACGCGCAGCCGGCACCAAGCCGCGGGCGGAGATCTCGCCGTGCGTGGGCTTCAGCCCGTAGATACCGCAGTAACTCGCCGGGATGCGGATGGAGCCGAGGCTGTCCGAACCCACCGCCGCCACCGCCAGGCCCGCGGCCACCGCCGCGGCAGCGCCGCCGGAAGAGCCGCCCGCACTGTAGCCATGGCGATGCGGGTTGTGCGTGGCGCCGAAATGCGGGTTGTCGGTGGCCGCGCCCAGCGCGCCCTCGTCCATGTTGGTCTTGCCGATCACCACCGCGCCGGACGCGCGCAACCGTGCCACCACGTGGGCATCGTTCGCCGCCGGCTTGCGCCGCCCGGGCAGGCCGGCGCGAGTCGGCCAGCCGGCCATGTCGAGGTTGTCCTTCAGCGCCAGCGGGATGCCGTCGAGCCGGCCGATCACGCCGTCGCGGCGACGCCGATCGGCCATGTGCGCCTGTTCCTGCATCAGCCCGGGGCGCTGGTCGACGTAGCAGTTGAGCCGGGGATCGAGCCGCTCGATGGCCTGCTGGTAGACATCGGCCAGGGCTTCCGGCCGTACCCTGCCCGTGGCGAGCCAGTGCAGCAGTTGGCACAGCGATGCGCGGCGCAGGTCGATATCGGCGATCGGCGGCATCGAATTCATGAACTCTCCTAGGAGCGTGGGTGGTAGAAACTTCCGAGACGAAAAAGTGGATGCGCAAGGACGGATTTTCGACGGTTCGCGGGCCCATGGTGGTTCCATGGGTCAAGAACCGGCGGAAATACGGACCACGCAGCCGCTTTTGCAGCCCGGAAGATTTCTGCCACCCACGCTCCTTGGCAATACGGTTGCGATTATCACCGCCCGACCCGCGACGATTGCAAGCGGTGGCGCAGCACGCGTTGCTCTGCATGGCCCGAACCCGGACAATGCGGCAGGGTATCGTGCGTCGATGACGCATCTAAGACGCCACCCTTTCCCGCACTGCAGGAGTTCGCCATGAGCGAGCGCGAAACCATGGAATACGACGTCGTCGTGGTCGGCGCCGGCCCTGCCGGCCTGGCATTCGCGATCCGCCTGAAGCAGCTGAAGCCGGACACGAGCGTGTGCGTGATCGAGAAGTCATCGACCATCGGCGCGCAGATCCTCTCCGGCGCGGTGATCGAGCCGCAGCCGCTGGATGCCCTGCTGCCCGGCTGGCGCGACCGGCCACCACCCATTTGCGTGCCGGCCGGCAAGGACGAGTTCTGGCTGCTGTCGAAAACCGGCGGCACCCGGCTGCCGGTGCCGCCCGGCATGCGCAACCACGGCAACTTCATCGTCTCGCTGGGCGCGCTGTGCGCGTGGCTGGCCCCGCAGGCCGAGGCGCTGGGCGTGGACGTGTTCCCCGGCTTCGCCGCCGCCGACAACATCTACAACGACGACGGTTCTGTCGCCGGCGTGCGCATCGGCGACATGGGCGTGGCGAAGGACGGCACGCACAAGCCCGGCTACACCGAGGGCATCGACATCAAGGCCAAGCTCACCGTGCTGGCCGAAGGCGCCCGCGGCAGCCTTACCAAGCAGCTGGTCAAGCGCTTCGGGCTCGATGCCGGCAGCGATCCGCAGGGCTATTCGATCGGCATCAAGGAGCTGTGGCAGCTACCCGCCGGGCGCGTCACGCCCGGCAAGATCGTGCACAGCATCGGCTGGCCCGCCGACACGCATACCTATGGCGGCAGCTTCCTCTACCACCTGGACAAGGACCGCATCGCGCTGGGCTACATCAGCGGCCTCGACTACAGCGACCCGAAGTACCAGCCGTGGGAAGCGTTCCAGCAATGGAAGAACCACCCGAGCGTGAAATCGCTGCTGGAAGGCGGCACCATCCTCTCGGCCGGTGCGCGCGCCATCGTCACCGGCGGCTGGCAGTCGCTGCCGAAGTGCGAGATGCCGGGCGCCATCCTGATCGGCGACACCGCCGGCCTGCTCAACGTGCCGAAGATCAAGGGTACCCACCAGGCGCTGAAGAGCGGCATGCTGGCCGCCGAACACCTCGCCGCCAGCGGTCTCGACGCCACCGGCTTCGACGCGAAACTGCGCGACTCCGAGGTGATGGCCGAGCTGAAGAAAGTGCGCAACGTCAAGCCCGGCTTCAAGAAGGGCCTGTGGTTCGGCCTGCTCAACGCCGCCTGGGAAACCGTCACCGCCGGCCTGTCGCCGTGGACGCTGAAGAACAAGGCCGACTGGTCCAGCCTGCACAAGCTGGGCGAATGCGAAGAGCCCAAGCGCGACTACGTGCAGCGCACACTGCCGCCGCGCGACCGCCTCGCCAGCGTCTACTTCGCGGCCACCGAACACGACGAAGATCAGCCGATCCATCTGCACGTGGCCGACACCGACATCTGCGCCACGCGCTGCGTAGAGGAATACGACAACCCCTGCACCCGCTTCTGTCCCGCCAACGTCTACGAGATGGTGGCCGACGAAACCCAGCCGCACGGCAAGCGCCTGCAGATCAACTCCGCCAACTGCGTGCACTGCAAGACCTGCGACATCAAGGACCCGTACGAGATCATCACCTGGGTCACGCCGGAGGGCGGCTCGGGGCCGAATTACCAGAACCTGTAGGCGCGGACCCGGGGGTAATCCGGTCGCACCCGATCAGAAGAGCCGGCGGGCAGTGCCCGCCCTACGGCGATCACGATATAAGGCCGCGCGACAATCGTAGGGCGGGCACGGCCCGCCGCTCTTGTCTCGACATTCGATCAAGAGCCGACAACACACGGGATCAGCCAGGAAGGTCGGCCGGTGCTTCGCCTTGACGACCGCGCATGCCGTCGACCAAGCCGCGCAGCATGCAATGCAGATTGCGCCGACGCGGTCCGATCAACACGCCGAAAAGAAACAGCTTGACCAGCACCCGCGGCACGTCCTGCGCGACCCACGCGCGCGGCGTGTGCGCCATCCGGTACAGCCGCACCCGGTTGCGCATCATGTAATACAGGCGCAGCGGCCCATGCACCACCACCTGGCCCAGCCCGAGCGGCAAGGCGCGGCGGGTGTCGCCGAGGCGATGGCGCATGGTCGACGCGCAAACGCCGTGCAACGAGTAGCCCCGCGCCCGCGCACGAAAGCTCCATTCCAGGTCGACATTGTCGATGAACAGGCCCGCATCCATCGCGCCGATCCGGTCGAACACGGCCAGCGGAATCAGCGTGCCCGAGCTGATCAGAAAATCGCAGGCGATGGTTGGCGTCGAACCATCGCACCACAGCTTGCGATTGAACGGAAACCCGATGCGCACGAACGGCGCGGCGCGACGCTCGCGCATGTCGTGGAAGCGCGGCCCCACCGCCGCCACCGGTCCGGCCAACGACAACTCCTGCAGCGCGCGCAGCAGCGCGACCACCATCCCTTCAGCCGGCTCGCTGTCCTGATCCAGCAGCAAGACGTGGCGAAAACCGTGATCGCGCGCCCACGCGATGCCGACGTTCTGCGCGGCGGCGAGACCGAGGTTGCGCGACTGGCTCAGCATCGCTCCGCCTTGCGCAGACAAGCGCCGGCCCAGCACCTGGTTCCAGTCCCCATCACTGGCGTTGTCGACCAGAACCACCGCACCGACCTGCGGCATAACCGCGTCTACCAGTCGCACCATCGCGTCCGGTTCAGGGCGGTAGCTCACCACCACCGCGCACACGTCGCCGACGGTCGCATCAGTCATGGCGCAGCAGATCCCGCAGCACCGATCGGATGCCGGTGCCGTAACGACGATAAAAACCGCCTCGCGCCTCGCGCAGCACGGGCAACCACCGACGCCAGCGCGGCAAGCGGCCGATCGCCACCCTCCGTTCGAAGTGGGTTCGCTTGTCACGCACCTGCGCGGCGCGGTCGCGACTGCCGTGAAACCCCGCCTGCAGGAAGAAGTCCTCCAGCAAGCGCAGCCGCTTCGCTTCATCAGCCAGCGGCTGCACACGCGGCCGCAGCAGATCCCGCCATTTCATCGCCAGGTTGCGCTTGCGCATTCCGATCTGGTTGGCGCCATGCTGGCGGTAGTCGATCAGGGGCAGATCGATAAAATCGACCCGACCAATCGCCGCAGCCACCGCCGCCAGCCACTCGTCATGTATCCAGCCGGGAGCCACCGGCAATGCCCTTACCACCAGCTCTTGCCGCAATGCCGCCGTCGCACCAGTCACGAAACTGCGGCGTAGAATCACGTCGAACGCGCGCCCATCGTGGATGGTCGTCTGTTCCTGCGGCGTCATCTGCAGCACGTCGAACAGCGAACACCCCAATGAACGACCCCCGGCATCCACCAGCCGCGCATCGCCATGCAGCAACAGCAAGGACGAATCCTGCTCGAACCGCTCGGCCATCAGCGCCAGCTTGTCGGCCCGCCACACATCGTCCTGGTCGCACAGGAACAGCACATCGCCCTGCGCCGCACGCAGTCCCGCCGAGAAATTGTCGACGTAACCCAGGTTCTCCCGGTGGCACAATAGCTGCACCTCGATGCCGGCATCCCGCGCCCGCGCCGCAAATGCCTGCAGCATGGCCACGCTGGTATCGGTCGAACCGTCGTCGCCGATCACGATCTCGTCGGGCAGGCGCGTCTGTGCCAACAGGCTGTCCAACTGCGGCTGCAGATAGACGGCGCCGTTGTAGGTGCAAAGCACGATGGAAAGTCGCAATCGCGTCATGGTCGCTCGTTGGCGCGGAAAGCCAGGCGGACAGCGAAAGCGATGCCGCGTTGCGAGCACCTTCATTGCCGGCAGGCCCACAGCCCGGGGATACATGCATTCTATAGTGTCGATGCGCCGCGATCTTTCATGAGCCTCGCCCGGCTCCACGGGCGGGCTGCGTGGTTCACGGAGCAAGGCATAACCCGCCCATTCCGTACGCTGCCGCATGGATAGCCCGGACAGGTTAGAATGCGGGACTGATCCATCGCGCCCGGCGTCTCGGCGCCCTGCAATTCAAAGGAACAGCTGATGAAAATTCTGGTGGGCTACAAGCGCGTCGTGGATTACAACGTGCGCATCCAGGTCAAACCCGACGGCAGCGGCGTGGTCACCGACGGCGTCAAGTTGTCCGCCAACCCGTTCGACGACATCGCGCTGGAAGAGGCGCTGCGCCTGCGCGAGAAAGGCGTGGCCGAGGAAGTCATCGTGGTCGGCATCGGCCCGGCCGATCTCACCGCGCACCTGCGCAACGGCCTGGCGATGGGCGCGAACCGCGCCATCCACGTGGTCACCGGCGACGCCGTGCAGCCGCTGACCGCCGCGCGCGTGTTCCTCAAGCTGATCGAGAAGGAGCAGCCGGGGCTGGTGATCCTGGGCAAGCAGGCGATCGACGACGACGCCAACCAGACCGGCCAGATGCTCGCCGCGCTGTGGGATCGCCCGCAGGCCACCTTCGCCAGCAAGGTGGAGATCACGCTGGATAACGGCGGCGCCGGCAAGGCCACGGTGACCCGCGAGGTCGATGCGGGCCTGGAAGTGATCGAGGCCGAGTTGCCCGCGGTGATCACCACCGACCTGCGCCTCAACGAGCCGCGCTTCATCAAGCTGCCCGACATCATGAAGGCGAAGTCCAAGCCGATCGACACGATCGAGTTCGGCTCGCTCGGCGTGGAAGCGAACGACCACCTGAAGACCACGCGCTACGCCGCGCCGGCCAAGCGCAGCAAGGGCGTGATGGTGAAGGACGCGGCCGAGCTGGTCGCCGCGCTGAAGCAGAAAGGACTGCTGTGACGCGTAGGGCGGGCACCGCCCGCCATCGCGCCGCAAAGACGAAAATCCGGCGGGCATTGCCCGCCCTACAAGAACGGTAGGAGCCCGCTTGCGGGCGATGCCCCTTCTTTCGAGACGCAGAGCAGAAGCATCGCCCGCAAGCGGGCTCCTACAAAAGAGCTTCGGAGACACACATGAGCAAGATCCTCGTCATCGCCGAACACCTCGGCGGCAAACTCAACTCCTCCACCGCGCGCGCCGTAAGCGCCGCCGCTGCGGTGAAAGGCGAAGCGATCGACGTGCTGGTACTGGCCGACAGCGTCGACGCGATCGCCGCCGAGGCGGCGAAGATTGACGGCGTCAGCCGCGTACTCACCGTCGCCCGCGCCGAGAACGCACACCCGCTGGCCGCCGTGCTGGCGCCGCAGATCGCCAAGGCCGCCGCCGGCTACAGTCACGTGTTCGTGCCCTCCACCACCTTCGGCAAGGATCTCGCGCCGCGCGTGGCCGCCCTGCTCGGCGTGGCCCAGGTCAGCGATGTGATGAGCGTGGAAGCCCCGCACACCTTCAAGCGGCCGATCTACGCGGGCAACGCGATCATCACGGTCGAAGCCGACCCGGCACACACCGTGGTCGCCACCATCCGCACCGCGTCGTGGTCCGCCGCTGTCAGCGCCAGCAACAGTGCGCCGGTCGAGGCCATCACCGTCGACACCGCGCTGCCCACCCACACCCGCTTCGTCGAACTGCAGCAGGGCAAGAGCGACCGCCCCGACCTGCAGAGCGCCCGCAAGGTCGTGTCCGGTGGCCGCGGCGTGGGCTCGAAGGAAAACTTCGACATCATCTACAAGTTCGCCGACAGGATCGGCGCCGCCGTGGGCGCCTCGCGTGCCGCCGTCGATGCAGGCTACTGCCCCAACGAAATGCAGGTCGGCCAGACCGGCAAGATCATCGCCCCCGAGCTGTACATGGCCATCGGCATCTCCGGCGCCATCCAGCACCTCACCGGCATCAAGGACGCCGGCACCATCGTGGCGATCAACAAGGATGGCGAGGCGCCGATCTTCGAGGTGGCGGATTTCGGACTCGTCGGTGATCTGTTCAAGATCATTCCGGAGCTCGAAGGGGCCCTGCATTAATTGACAACGTGGTTTCCTTCAGCATCGGGTGCACGGGCTGACGGGGCTCCGCCGCGACGTCGAAGCTCAACCACGACAAAAACAGCTGTACCCCGATGATCATCGGTAGCGCAGCAAGCATGACGGTCCCAGCGGTCGACGCAACATTGTCGGCGACTGAATGCCACCAATGGAATACGCCGAAGACCACGCCAAACAGGAACAGCGGGATACCAAGCAATAATTCCAAGGTGGCTGCAGAGAAGCCGCGCAGAAAATAGCTGTAGAGGAGTCGACGGCCAAAATTGCGCAGATTGCCACGCAAGAATGGCCCAATCATCCTCATCGGCTGCAGGCTGGAGGTTTCATCTGAATAGATTGCCTTCATCGGCATATCCACCACCACTGCACGAAGCTGGTTGAGATGGTAGAGCAAGTCTGACTCGAAGAAATACCGCTTGGCAATACGATCCAGATCCAGCTCATGTAGCAAGGTGCGGTGGATCGCCGTGAAACCATTGGTGGGATCAAACAACTGCCAATAACCTGAGGACAACTTGGTCAGGAATGACAACATCGCGTTGCCAAAGAGCCGGATCGCCGGCATCCCAGCCACATTTGACAACCGATAGAATCTATTGCCTTTCGCGTAATCTGCACGACCGCGCAACAACGGGACGACCAGCGCCGGGATGAGATCTGGGTCCATTTGTCCATCGCCGTCCAGCTTCACCACCACCTCGGCCGGCAACCCACGCGCCGCGAGGTAACCCGTCATCACGGCACCACCAACTCCCTGGTTATCAGCATGTCTAAGCACGGTTACCCGGGGATCATGGCAGCCTCCCTCGATAACATCGCCACTGTGTTCGGGGCATGCGTCATCCACCGCAATGATCCAGCCCACTTCTGGCCCGATGCGCTCAATAACCGCCAGCACGTTGGCGGCGACGCGATAGCAGGGGATGACCACTGCGATACGTGGTTCGGATATTTGACTCATGTCAGCGATAGACCCAGTGGCGAGAAAGAAAGAAGCTCAAGACTGCCATTCCTGCCTCGACCGCCGGCTTGGCCAACCACGCGATCTTCAGATTGAGCTGTTCAGCTAGTCCGGCAACCACCCCCGTGCTGAGCAACGTGAGCGCCACCCACACAACCAAATAGCGCACCAATCGACGCTGCCCCAAGCGAGGAGACCCGGGCGTAGAAAACGTAACAGTGCCGTTTGCCCAGAAACCTACCAGCGCACCGGCAACGCGTCCTGCGACATTGGCCGTAACGGGCAGCACGTCAATCGTCGTCAACGCAACGAAGACTGCCCAATCGAGCACGATGAGACAGCAACCTACAATGAAGAAATACATACCTTGGCGTGCGATGCTCATAGTCCAACTGGCTTTCTTTGCAATAGGCATTGTGGCGCGATTACTGTGACGCCGGTCATGCGTCGTTCTTCGTGCGGCGGGACATTGGAACCGGCTGTGGGGGAGTCTCGCGTCCTGCGGAAATCCCCAAGTACAACTTCGAGTATGCCAGTCGGTGGCCCGGATATACCATGTCAAGGACCACCCCCGCAGACCGAACGCGGAAGTCAGAGATACCAGTAACAGTCAGGCAGAAGACAGAAGCGGTCTCACGATCTATCCAGTCGACAACCACATCCGAACCAGCCAGAACGGGCATCAACAAGTTAAGGTCGAACCGGCCAGCGCGGTGGCAATCGCCACCGCGCTCAAGCCCATTCGCCGCGCACTCTCGAATCTAATACAAGGCAGAGCTGCGTGCATAACAGTGCACTTCATTCAACACTATCTTTTGTCAGCCGCACATTCATCGCGTTGTTGATCAAGCCGTAATTCAGAATAACAACTGCAAAGCCGATCGTACTCAGTACCACCACTGGATAGAGATATCGAACATCACAAGCAATGGAGGTAGGGACAAAGGTCAAAAGGTAGATCCAAGCAGAGCACGAAATACCAAGCCCTACCAACTTGCCGACTCCCTGAGCCCAAAAAATTACAACGACAGAAGATATTACAAGAAGAAGCACATAGAACCAGTTTCGGAACACTGTCGTGTCTCGCAAAATTCGCTCACCATGTTTAAGCAGTCTCGCCCTATCATCGTATGACTCCTGTCCGCCGGACGCAGCCGCATCATCTGGCAGGGTGTACTTGCCCACGTATATCGGCACACACAACTCTACGTCGTGTATGCCGAGCAACCACGAAAAAGCATCCGCCTTATGACGAAGATAAGCTCCCGGATGCGATTTCAACGCGCGTATCCAAACCTCGCGGAGATCCTTTGCCGTCACGGAGTTCAAATATTGAGACACAACAGGGTCGGCCATCATCATATCTACGCGCTGCGCACTGTAGCTAGTCCTAAAATGACTGGAGACCAGTTCAGGAAGGGGGAACTGCTGCACCTCTCCCTCGGGAATGTCCGCCAGGACACCAGCAATGTCGTACGCCATGATCAGGGAGAGTCCCTGCGAAACATCTCTGTTACCTGATCCGGATATTGTGCTCGTCGTCCACAGCTGGACAACCTTGTAGACTCCAAAGCTGGAAATCAGAAGAACTCCAAAAAGTAACGCCCGAATTAGCTGCTTTGGATGAATATCACGAACGAAGAGATAGGAGCCGATAACGGCAAAAACTGGCGCGATGAGGATGCCTTGCTGCCTCATCAGCGGAAGCACTGATGCAAGTAGGATCGAAAGCGCAAGGAAACCATAGCGCCATTTATCTGAGCGCTGGGTCGCGGAAATCATCAGGGCCACCAGCGCAACAAGAGCGGTACCGATTAGCACGTCCTTCCACACTATTCCGACATAGTAGAAAAATATCGGATTAACAAAAAAAATCACACCAACAATCGCTCGCCAAGGCGAAAGCTTCTTCTCGAAAGTCAAACAGCTAAGAATCGCGGCAAAACCGCAATACGTCACCAAGGAGTTAATGGCTATAAAGAGCGAGCTAGCTACCACTCCTCCGCCAAGAAAACGGAGCCAAGCTGACATGAACGGTGGATTCCAACTTAGCGAGCGCCCGACTGCTGCTTCGTGGAGCTGCCTACCCGAGTCTATAGAAATCTCCCCAGGCGAATGCAAAGACAAGGCAAAAGCCGCGATCAGAAGGAAGAATATAAAATAATTTCGGCTCGATGCATGACTTGTCATTCGACGTTCTCCTGCGCACGACTGGCTATTTTGGCGTGATATTTAGCGATGACGGCTTGGAATTGAGCCGAAGCAGGATGTCCGAACGGTCATGCAATGCCCGGAATTCACCACGCCTAGGTGCCACGGAGCCGCGCGGGTCAGATTTGATTTGCGATACCCACCACATAGCGCCCATCATGGCTTCACAATCAAATGATGGCCCAATTACTCGCTAACAGCCGATAGTGTTTGCCAAGCCACCGACAGGTCATCGGCCGCCACACCTAAAATTGCGGTGACATGACCTAGCAATAGAGTTCGAGCACAGGTTCTGTCCGGGCGTGACATGCAATATCAACTGAGGCGGAGGGGCAAGCGAGTGCGAGCTCAGTTGGGTTTCGCTAAGCCAGATGCAAAGACGTCGGCATTTACCTGCGGGCATAATAAAGCCACGCTAAAAAACCGTCACACTCTTCTTGGTTTCGCAAGCATAGGGAACGTCCCCAGACTGCGTTACCAAAAGTACCTCATACACGCCCGCGGGCACGGATTCCAGCGTCGTGGAAAAGTTGAACCCCGACGAGCTTAGATTCGCATCTTTCAGATAGCTGGCGACATCCGGTCGCTCGGTGCCAAGGTTCGCTACGGCTGAGAAATTCTCGGTGCCCTTCAGTACGAATTTGACGTCCTTCACTACGTGCATGTTTTCGGCCAACGCCCACCCTCG